>NZ_FTNQ01000009.1 GCF_900156455.1 Microbacterium sp. RURRCA19A | reverse complement strand
GATCAACGACCACTGAGCATCCGAGAGCAACTGGAACCGCGACACGAATCCAGACTCTCAGCCCGCTTCGTCAACCATTGTCAGACACGCCCTAGGGATGTGCCGAAGTGCGACTCTCTCGGCATGTTTGTCGCTAACATGTGATGTACTATGAATTTAAGGCTCACCGGGGAGGAAAGCGCAATGCGCGAGCGATCGCTCACTGCAGGACTCGCGCTGACCGAGTTGGGTTTCGGTGCCGCGCAATTAGGCAACCTCAACCGCGAGACAACCACCGCGCACTCGGTTGCTGCGATCGACGCGGCATGGGTTCGGGGCATCCGTTATTTCGACACGGCACCGCACTACGGCCTCGGGTTGTCGGAGCGTCGGCTCGGCGAAGCGCTCGCCGGCCGGCCGCGCGGCGAGTTCATCGTGTCGACCAAGGTCGGGCGCGCGCTCGTCCCCACGCCCGAACGTGCGGGAAAGCAGGACGAGCACGGCTTCGTGGTGCCGGCGACTCACCGGCGCGAGTGGGACTTCTCCCGCGGCGGAATACTCCGCTCCCTCGAGTCCAGCCTCGACCGACTGGGACTCGATCGGGTCGACATCGTTTACCTTCACGATCCCGACGACCACTGGGACGAGGCATCGACGACGGGCATCGACACCCTCGTTGAGTTGCGCGAGCAGGGAGTCGTCGGCGCTATCGGCGCTGGCATGAACCAGACCGCGATGCTCACCGAGTTCATCCGGCGCTGTGACGTCGACGTGGTCATGCTGGCGGGCCGCTACACGCTGCTCGACCAGTCGGCGCTCGATAAGCTCATCCCCCTTGCCCTTGAGCGCGGGGTGAGAGTCGTCGCCGCGGGGGTCTACAACTCGGGTCTGCTGAGCAGGCCAGAGGTGCCCGAGAGCGCACACTTCGACTACCTGCCGGCCTCGGCCGAACTTATCGCTCGGGCCCGCGCAATCGCCAGGATCTGCGAGGCGCATGGCGTCACCCTCCCCGACGCGGCGGTGCAGTTCGCGCTGCGGCAGACGGCCGTCGTCTCGGTCGTGCTCGGCACGCGCACCGCCGAGCAGGTCATCGAGGGCGTCGAACGCTACGAGACCCCGATTCCTGATGCCCTGTGGACGGCCCTCGTGGCTGCCGGCCATCTCAGGCCCGAGGCAGTCGGAGCATCCTGGTGATCGTCGACGCCCACCTTCACGTGTGGGACCCCGCCGTCGCCGACTATCCGTGGCTGGGGCCCGAGCTGGGCGACCTCAACCGCGCAGTGACGCTCTCCGAGATCGAACCGACTCTCGATGCGAGGGGCATCGGCGGCGTGATCCTCGTGCAGTCCTCCGACGACCCCCGCGACACCGAAAACATGCTCGCTCTCGCGCGCACATCGCCGCGAATAGTGGGCGTTGTCGCCTTCAGCCCGCTCGACAAGTCTGAGCGCGTCGCCGAGGATCTCCTACGGTTCGCCGACGAGCCTGTGATCGTGGGCATCCGAAATCTTGTACACGAGCATCCCGCACAGTGGATGGAGCGACCCGAGGTCGAGGCGACACTCGGGGTGCTCGAGGATGCCGGGATGCCGCTTGACTTCCCGACCGCCAACTACGCTGCGCTCTCCCGGGTCGTCGACATCGCGCGACGGCATCCAGGACTTTCCCTCGTCATCGACCACTTGGGGAAGCCTCCCATCGGTGGATCGCGCGAAGACTACGCCGCGTGGCGCAACCTGATTACCGCCTGCGCCGCACAGTCGTCGGTGACGGCCAAGCTCTCCGGGCTGTACTCCTCTGTCGGTGACCTCGCGGACTGGAATCTCGACCAGATTCGACCTGTGGTGCATGACGCGCTCGACCTCTTCGGCGCCGACCGTCTGATGTATGGCGGCGACTGGCCGATCTCGGTGCTCGCGGGCGGCTACCCGCGCACGTGGGACGCACTCGACGCGCTACTCGCACCCCTCTCCGCCGAGGAACGCGCCGCTGTCTTCGGTGGTACCGCGCGGCGCACCTACGCCATCGATCCCGACCGCTGGGCGGCCGCCGCCCGCACAACCCCTGGAGTTGACTGATGTTCGCACGATTGGGCCCGCAAGGCGCCGAAATTCCCGTGATCCAGCACGACGGAGTCTCTTACGATCTCCGCGGGCTCACTGCCGATCTCGACGGCGACTTCCTCGCCGCCGGCGGTCTCGCGCGGTCTCGCTCGGCGCTTGCTGCCGGTGAACTGCCGGTGCTCGAGGGCGCCGAGACCATGCGCGTGGGCGCGCCCGTCTCCCGCCCGAGCAAGGTCGTCTGCATCGGGTTGAACTACCGCGACCACGCCGCCGAGACCGGCGCGACGATCCCCGCGGAGCCCGTGGTCTTCATGAAGGACCCGTGGACGGTGATCGGCCCGAACGATGAGGTGCTGGTTCCCCGCCGCTCGGTCAAGACCGACTGGGAGGTGGAGCTCGCGGTCATCATCGGATCGACGGCGCGCTACCTCGACAGCGACGAGGAGGCCCTCGCGTGCATCGCCGGATACGCGATCTCAAACGACGTCTCAGAGCGAGAGTTCCAGCTGGAGCGCAGCGGCCAATGGGACAAGGGCAAGAGCTGTGAGACGTTCAATCCGCTCGGCCCGGTGCTTGTGCCCGCCGACCTCGTTCCCGACCCGCAGAATCTCGCGCTGCGGCTGTCAGTGAACGGAGTAAGCCGTCAGAACGGCACGACCGCCGACATGGTCTTCTCCGTGCTTCATGTCATCAGGTATCTCAGCCAGTTCATGGTGCTGCGTCCAGGAGACATCGTCAACACGGGAACGCCCGCGGGAGTCGCGCTCGGGATGAAGGAACCGGTGTATCTCGTAGCCGGTGACGTGATGGAACTCGAGATCGAGGGTCTCGGCATGTCGCGCCAACAGGTCGGGCAGGCATGAGCGGCGAATTCAGCGGCCTCGTCGCCGTCGTGACGGGCGGTGCATCGGGAATCGGGCAAGCGACAGCGGTGGAGCTCGCTGCGAGAGGCGCTGCGGTGGCCGTCCTGGACGTCAACACCGACGCCGTTACACCGCCGTTGCGTGGGTACCGGGCGGATGTCACTGACCGTGCCTCGGTCGAAGCCGCACTCGCCTCGGTTGCGGCAGACCTCGGCGGCATCGACATCCTCGTCAACAACGCCGGCGTGAGCGCGGTGGGCACCGTCGAGGAGAACGCCGACGCCGAGTGGACGAGGGTTCTCGATATCAATGTCACGGGAATCGCGCGGGTCAGCTCCGCCGCGCTGCCGTACTTGCGCGCGTCATCCCACGCGGCGATTGTGAATCTGTCGTCGATCGCGGCGCTTAACGGGCTGCCCCAGCGCGTTCTGTACTCTGCCACGAAGGGTGCGGTCATGGCGATGACGTTCGCGATGGCGACCGACTTGGTGAGTGAGGGCATACGGGTCAATTGCGTTCGCCCCGGGACGGTAGCGACCGCTTTCGTCGACCGGATGCTCGCAGGATTCGCTGACCCGATCGCTGAACGTGCGGCCCTCGACGCGCGTCAGGCAACGGGACGAATGGTGACCCCGCAGGAAGTGGCAGACGCGATCGCGTACCTCGCGTCACCGCGCTCGGGCTCGACCACGGGAACCGCGCTCGACGTCGACGGCGGCGTCACGCACTTACGAGTCCGCAAATAGGGGCCGCACGGCGCGGCCCTTGGGCAAAGAATCGCACTCACCCGAAGCCACATCACAGGCGCGCGCAACGCGCTCCTGGCCCACGTCGACCGCACCACGAACTGAGAGACGAATCATGGTCAAGCGCCAATTCCCCAATCCCGTAGAACTCGCGGGGCTCATGAAGTTCAAGGCACCGACGTTCAACGGCAAGAAGCGTCGCCTGAACAGTGCGCTGACGATCTACGACCTGCGCTTGATCGCCAAGCGCCGCACCCCGAAGGCCGCTTTCGACTACACCGACGGTTCGGCCGAGGGCGAGCTGTCGCTCGCCCGCGCCCGCCAGGCCTTCGAGGACATCGAGTTCCACCCCTCGATCCTTCGGGATGTCTCCAAGCTCGACACGACCACGCGGGTGCTCGGCGGCACCTCGGCGATGCCGTTCGGGATCGCCCCCACGGGATTCACCCGGCTCATGCACACCGAGGGCGAGATCGCCGGGGCAGGCGCCGCGGGGGCCGCGGGCATCCCGTTCACCCTCTCGACACTCGGCACCTCCTCGATCGAAGACGTCAAGGCCGCCAACCCGCGCCGTTGAACGCCGTGGCTGCGGTATCGAGACTGGCCTGTGAGGCCGCGCGTTGGGTTGCCGACCTCGTGAGGTCGTTCGCCTCGGCGTGAAGACGCTGCAGATGCTCCATGTGGGCCGCGGCGGTGCCAGCACTGAATCCTGCCATGTCTGACCCGGTGATTGATCCGAAGGCAGCGCCTTCTCCCTTGACGAGGTCCGGTGCCTTGCCTACGAGCGCCCCGGCGTTGGTGGTGGTCGCTCGTTGAAGAGCTTGCTGGTCGACGCCTGGGGTGCGAGAGAGTCCGCGGACGACACCGTCTCGACCGAGGGCTGCGGCTTGGTGCATGGCGGCTTCGCGTTCTGTACTTCCGCGGCTCGTGTCTGTGGCCCGGTGTTGGAGGAATTGATCGACACTCATACCGGCGTAGGCGGCGTTCGTGTGGGTACCGGAACGGACGGCGGCGATTTCTTGCTGTAGTGGGATCTGGGCCATCTTCAGTTCTTCGGCCTCGGCACGTGCACCGGCGCCTCGAATGTGAGCCTGCGCCGCACTTCCCTGGACGCGTCCTGCCCACGCATTGAATCGGCCTGACTTTCGTTCCTATCGGGAGCCTTGTCCGGCCGGTGCCGGATTGGCTGATTCTTGGTCAGCGTAGTACGCCGTCTCGACCTCG
>NZ_FTNQ01000015.1 GCF_900156455.1 Microbacterium sp. RURRCA19A | reverse complement strand
GGAGCCTGCCCCGGTTTCTCGGACGGTTCTTGTGTGTTGATCATGCCGCGGTTGCGGCGGGGATGTGAAGTCGTTCGAACTCCACGGGGCTGAGGTTGCCGAGCGCGGTGTGCCTGCGGGTGGGGTTATAGAACGCCTCGATCCACTCAAACATCGCCGACGACAGCTCGGCTCGTGAGGTCCAGACGGATCGGTCGAGGAGTTCGCGTTGCATGGTCGACCAGAAGGATTCGATCAGTGCGTTGTCGACCGACGATGCGCCCCTACCCATCGAGCCGAGGAGACCGGCCTGCCGAAGCCGGTGCCCGAAGAGCCAGGAGGTGTACTGCGCTCCTCGATCGGCGTGAACGACGGTTCCCGGTTCCGGGCGGCGGCGCCACCGGGCCATCTCGAGCGCGTCGACGACGATCTCCGCGGTGATCCGGTCGCTGATCGACCAGCCCACGATCCGGCGGCTGAACGCGTCGATCACGGCCGCGCAGTAGACCCATCCGTCCTTCGCGCGGTGTTGGGTGATGTCGCAGAACCAGAGCCGGTTCGGCGCGTCGGCTCGGAACTGCCGCTTCACGAGATCTTCGTGAGTGGCGGTGTCGGGCTTCCAGCCGCGCCGCTTCCGACGGTGTGAGACCCCTGCCAGTCCGTCGAGTCGCATCAGCCTCGCGACGCGTTTGCGGCCGACGTGAACACCCAGACCGAGCCGCAGCTCCGCCAGCACCCGTGGGGCGCCGTAGGTCGCACGGGAGTCGGCGTGGATGCGGCGGATCGTCGAGGTGAGCTCCGCGTCTGCGATCGCTCGCGGCGACGGTGGGCGAGAAACCCAGTCGTAGTAACCGGAGGTCGAGACGTTCAGGAACCGGCAGGCCACCGCGACGGGGATCCCGTCTGCGGCGAGCTCCTGGACCAGCCGGAACCCTATTTTGGGAGCACGTTCTCTCGGGCGAAATACGCCGACGCGCGCTTGAGGATCTCGATCTCCATCTCCAGCACCCGGTTCCGGCGACGCAGCTCGACGAGTTCCTTGTGCTCATCGGTGGTGACACCGGGCTTGCGGCCGGCATCGATCGCGTCGCGGTTCATCCAGTTCCGAAGGCAGGACTCACTGATCCCGAGATCACGGGCAGTCTGGCCGACAGGGTTGCCCTGCGCGACCAGATCCAGGGCTCGACGCCGAAACTCCGGCGGGTGGGCAGCAGGCATCTCACGGACTCCTTCCGAGACGATCATCGCCTCAACATTGGTGTCCGAGAAACCGGGTCAGGCTCC
>NZ_FTNQ01000008.1 GCF_900156455.1 Microbacterium sp. RURRCA19A | reverse complement strand
CCTCAGCCCCGTGGAGTTCGAACGACTTCACATCCCCGCCGCAACCGCGGCATGATCAACACACAAGAACCGTCCGAGAAACCGGGGCAGGCTCCAAGCGGCCCAGGAGTATGTGCCCGAGTTGCTGTACCTGACCCAGCCGATCGAAGAGCTCGAGCGCCAAGCACAGGAGAAGTCGCTGCGCTTCAAACCGCCCGGGCTTACGGCCGCGCAAACCGTGTGGGACCGAGAACTGGGACCGTTTCAGTCCATTGTGAATATGTCCTACATTCTCTCGGGGACGTCTATCTCGGGTCTCCTCGGGCAGATCCGTACGAAGCTCGTCGACGTTATCGCTGATCTGACCGTCACCACACCGCTGACGGAGCTGCCCCGACGAGAGGACGTCGACGCCGCCCTGCACCAACGCGTCGGTCATCTCGGCGACGTGTACACGACAACGGTCGTGCATCCGTCCGGCCCCACTGCAATCGGTTCCGGAGCAACCGCCTCCGCGGGCTTGAATGTCAGCGATATCCTCCCACTTCTCGACGCCGTGAGAGCGGCCGCCCAGACCACCGATACCGACACCACAGATGTCGAAGCGGCTGTCACCGCGCTCCACGAGGTCATCTCGAAGCCTGATCCCGAAACGGGCGAGATCGTCAAACGCGCCGGCAAACTCCGCGAGGTCGCGGACAAACTCGGCATCGCCGCTGTCTCGAGTGCGACGAGCGCTGCTGTATCAGCCCTCACCGATCTCGCGATGAACGGTGCGTTCGGTTGACCGATCACGGGAGGCCCGGTTCCGGGAGCCGTCGCGGTGCTGATCAGTGGCCCGTTGATCTCCCAATGCCGCGAATCCCCCTACGGCAGCGTGAAGGGAAACTCGTGACGCTCGCCGTTGGGCCTCGTCCAGGACACGACAAGGTCGAGCTGACGAACGGAGGCGTAGGTCTGAGACCACGTCATGGTGAATGATTGGCCAGGACGCATGGGATTGGGGATGGCATCCCTGGACTCAACGCGCTCCCGCTCAACAGTCTTGCCCACCTTGACGTCGGTGATGGCTTCCGTCCCGCCCAGTCGATATGAAACGGCGATGCCGGAGTTGTAGCTCTCGGTTGTGATTGTCCAAGGGTTCTCGTACCGATTGCGGTTCTCGCGTTCCCGCTGGTTCTGCTCTTCGAGTACGGCCGCCATCCTCTCGGCCGCTGCCGCTGCGCGCGCCTCGTGACTTCCTGCATCGAGGGCAGCGGACTGTGCGCTTCGCCGGGCACGGCGCGCTTCGAGCGCCTGCCAGAGGGCCGCTACCGCAGACACAAAGGCGATGGCGGCGGCCACCCACTCCATCGAGGCCTCCTACCGCAGCCCGGATCGGGCTTCGATGTTCCGGCCCACCCAGCGGAAGAAGCGGTAGATGCCAACCACGATGATGCCCACCAGCGCAATCATCATGATGAGCATGCTGATGCCACCGACGGGAAGGTACGCCTGTCTGTCGAAGCCGGACATCACAAAGCTCACGACGAGCCCTGCGGTACCGGCGAGAAGCAGCCCTGTCCAGACGAGAAGCGGTGTCACCTTGATCCGCTTCCTCGAGGTCTCGATGGCGCGCGTCGTCTCACTGAAACCGTCTCGCAGCACATCAATGTCGGGCAACACCCGATTAACCTGAATGTTCGGCGTTCCATCGACGATGACGCGGACGGTGGACTGGAACTTCCGGTGGATGAGCGCCGGCCGGAGCACGACTTTGTCGGGATAAACGACTTCGAGCCGCGGTCCGGCGTCGGTGGCGGTGGGGATCTCCTCGACGATGGAGGTACCGAGATCGAATGTCAGTGAGATGTCGGCGTCGAACGCACTCGATGCGATGTCTGCTCTTCCTGACGACCACAGGCTGAGTGTGACGATCTGCGGCGCGGTGACAGGCCGGCCTTCGAGCGCGATCGTGAGCCGGTCTCCCGCTCCAGCTCCCGCCGCGAGAAGAGGTGATGCCTCGATCCGATAGCGGAGTTGTCGCTTTGGATTCATCTTGCGGTACGTCCACACCGATATGACGGTCGCGATGATGATTCCGACAACGCTGACGAGTAGCTCAATCCCCATCCGCGCAGTATGACAGAACGGCGCGACGCGTCCTCAGTCCAAGGTGCCGCGCCGCGTCACTTTCTCAGCGGAAAGGCGTCTCGGAGCGAGAGATTGCGACCTCGCCGTACCCCCGATCGTCAAGGAACTGCCGTAGCGCGCGTTCAGCTGCACGTGAGTCAAGTGGGCTGGGTCCGATCATGACTTCTCGAATCGGAAGTGGCTCCCTAGCGCCACGTGGTACGTAGCGGCCGATTCCGGCATGGACGGCGCCGCTTCCCAACTCGACGAATGGCACTATCCCGAATCGGCTTTCACGGTATTGCACGAATTTCCACGACGGGGTGACTTCTACGACGATTCGGGTTTCGCGTTCGTCTACGAACGCGAGATCCTTCTCGTAGTTGACATCGCTCTCGGCGAACACTCCCAAGTCGATCAGGAAGCTATCGCTCTCCGCTGCCGTCGCCCCTCGCTTCGCAAAGGTGCGTACCTCCTCTTCGTGGCTCTTTTCACCCTTCGGGTCTACATAGGCGACCGTGCGCCAGGATCCACCAAAGACGCCGACGCCGTCTGGGTTATACAGACGCACAGGACGACCGTCGATTTCTTCGTAAGCGTCGTCATAGAAACCGGGAGGTGGTGATGGATTCGCTTCACCAGCAATGTGTTCGATGGGATGGAGCTTGACGGCTGCGTCGAATCCGATGGCGTACGACGCTCCCGCGCCATATGACCTCCACAGAGTCAGCAGGTCCCGGCTAGTCGAAGCGGAGACGAGATACCACTTATCCACCACGGAATCCTGCAAGAAGCTACCTCGCTCAATCTCGTCGCATTCAGCTTTCGTCAGCGACGACTTGATCCGATCGTAGGTCGAGCGGAGCGCTCCGACGCCTGTGCGCATCTCGTTCGCATCGTTCATGAACGCAGCAGAACTCGCCCGTAGGGCGTTCGCCTCGATGATTCCGCGCAAGCCAGCGCTGGTTGTGTAGTGCCACGCGATGCCGGTCTCGACAGTCTCACCGTTACTCACACTCCGACCCTAGTGATCAGCAGTGGTCGATCGCCGACCATGAAGATGGGCGGTGGCGTAAGTGACCACCGCCCTCGTCAAGGCTCGTTGCTCTCCTCGTCGATGGCGCCGACGTGCTTGATCCGCACCTCCAGAGCAGGCGACATCTCCTGCAACAGCGCCGCCCAGACCACCGTTTCGAGGTAGTCGTCACGGTCGATCGGCTCCTCGTGCCGTTGGTTTCTGCCGAGTTCGCGTGTCCGGACTCGATAGACGCCAGGTTCGATGAGACGTCACCGAAGATCCTCTGGTAGCTCCGTGTTCTCGCCGTCGTCGTCGGCCAGTCCAACAACCACGATGTCGCCGACGAGGCGGGCGTCGCGGGCCTGCGGGACGTGGAAGCGCCATAGGAACGTGGCGCGCCGGTTGAACGGCAGGTCGCGGATGAGTCCTTCCTCGTTGACGTAGATCGTGACGCCGAGGTCGGGGATGTCGACTGCTTCGATCCAGCCGCCGACGGCTCGCTGGTAGTCCTCGAGCGAATCCAATATGGCGGCCCTCAGGGGTGCGGTGTTGTCTGCCGGGATGATGATGCCCTGCACCATGGTGGTGTTCCTCCTTTGTGCGTGCGACCGGGAACCGGAGGTGGTTCTCGTGGAGTCGCAGAGCACAAACGAGCAGCACTCATCACGAGGGGCGAGGGTGAGGCGGGGCGGCCGGCGAGCAAGCGTCCTGGTGGGACATCGCTCAAGCCGACCGCCCGTGAAGTGGAGCCGTCAGGTCGCCTGGGGCTTCGGCGGCGTGCGCGGTGCCTTCGGCTCGGTGCGCGAGTCGAAGATAGCGGCGATGGCGTCGCGTTTGCCCGCTGCCTCGCGTTCGATCTCGTCACGTACATCTTTCGCGCGACGTTGGATAGCCGGGTCGGCTTTGGTCTTGTCGATCCAGGCTTCGATGGCGAGGCGGACTTCGTCGGTGACAGTCCGGTCGTTGAGCTGGGCGATGATGTCCAGCTGGGTGCGAGTGGACTCGTTGAGTCTGACCGCAAGGGGTTTGATCGGGCCGTAGCCGAGTCCGTTGGCGGACGCAGCCGAGGCGGGCGGGGTGTTGACGTTGGACTCGCTCATGAGCGGGTCACCTCCTTGACGGGTGCGGCCGAGAACTCAGGTGGTTCTCTCGGAGACCGCAGACCGGCAACGAGGGGTGGCGCGGATGCCAGGGCTGAACTGCAGCACCCGCTGGCTCTAGTGAACGACGGAATGCGGAAGGTGCCAACTGTCCGATCGGATACCGACCTGCAACTCGCCTGGTGAGGGGCCACGGCGAGGGAACGTTTCCCCAAGATGAACTCTTCGCATTCTGCCTAGTTTGCGTTTGGTGTCTCCGGCAGACTGCGATCGCTGCGCCCTCGACCGAGGTTGCAGCATCAACAGGGGGGCAAGAAATGAGAATGTCGTATCGCGCCAGCGCAATGGTCGCAGCTGTCACACTGCTTCTGTCGATGTCGTCATCGCCCGTGTTCGCAGCCACTGCGTCGCAGGCATCGCCAGATGCATCCGTGGAGACTACCTCGGACGGCGTCGCGACGGGGGCCACGGTGGAGGCGGTCTCTCCGCCTGTGAGTGAATCGGCCTGACTTTGGTTCCTATCGGGAGCCTTGTCCGGCAGGAGCCGGATTGGCTGATTCGAGGTCAGCGTAGTACGCGTTCTCGACCTCGATCGGGGTGCGCATGTCGAGCTCTCCGTGGAGGCGCTCGTTGTTCCACCACCACACGTATTCGAGCGTTGCCAGCTCCACCTGCTCGACGGTTCGCCAGGGGCCTCGCTGGCGGATGAGCTCGGTCTTGTAGAGGTTGTTCACGGCCTCGGCCATCGCGTTGTCAAACGAGTCGCCAACAGTTCCCGTCGAGGGGATGGCGCCGAGTTCGACGATCCGGTCGGTGTAGACCATCGCGGTGTAGTTCGATCCGTGGTCCGCGTGATGGATCAGCCCGTCGAGCCTGCCGCCGGCGCCCCACGCAGCCATGTCGAGCGCCTGCAGCGGCAGGATCTCGGCCTTGAGCGTGGCGGCGACGTTCCATCCCACGATGCGTCTCGAGTAGACGTCGGTGACGAACGCGACATACGCGAAGCCGGACCAGGTCGCGACGTAGGTCACGTCGCAGACCCAGAGCCGTCTCGGCGCCGGCGCGGTGAAGCGCCTGTTTACGAGATCGGCAGGAAGCGCCATCGTCTTGTCCGAGCGCGTCGTGAACACCCGCTTCGACTTCCTCACGCCCCGGACACCCGCGAGACGCATAAGCCTCTCGGTCTGGTCGCGGCCGACGTCCCACCCTTGCCGGCGCATCAGCGCATGCATCTTCCGTCGCCCGTAGACGCCGTAGTTCTCGGCGTGCAGCCGCGCGACCTCCGGCACGAGCAGCTCATCCCGCAACCGCCGCGCTGACGGGGTCCGGGCGACGGCGGCGCGGTAGCCGCGGGAGGTCAGGAACCCCTGGACTGCCGGTCGGAGGACGCGGCAGATGAGCTCGACCCCGAAACGATTCCGCTATTCACTGATGAACCGGATCATCTCGGTCAGGGGCGGTCGAGCTCCTTCGCGAAAAACACGCTCGCAGCCTTGAGGATCTCGTTCGCCTTCCGCAGCTCGGCGTTCTCCTTCTGCAGCCGCTTGATCTCCGCCGCCGCGTCCGTTGTCAGCCCGGGTTTGGCGCCCGCGTCGACTTCCGCCTGCCGCTGCCACAACCGCAGCGTCTCCGGACTCATCCCCAGCAGCCCAGCCACATGCCGCGCGGCGCTCATCATCGTCGGGTGCGACGGCCGCGTCTCCGCGAGCATCCTGAGCGCCCACTCACGCATCTCCGGCGAGTACTTCCTGTTCATCGTCTTCCATCCTTGCTTGAAGAACGGAACGAAAGTCAGGCCGATTCAATCTACATGCGTTCGCGTGCCTTCCGAAACGCTGGCGACGCCGCGATCACCAAACGCATCCTGGCCGGCATGGGCGTCAAACTCATCTCGGCTAAGGAAGATTTCGGTGACGGCTACATGGCGGAGGCCATGGAAGCCGTTACCGACATCATGAACGAGGTCCAGGTCCGTCAGAGCGGGGAGGACATCAAGCAGAAGCTGCTCAACAAGGCCAAGAACGGCGGCACCGTCGGCCGCGCCAAGCTCGGCTATATCAACGACCGAAAGGACTTCGACGGCCGACTCGTCAACACCATCGGCATCGACGAAGCCCGCGCCCCGCTTATCCGCTGGGCCTTTGAGCAGTACGCCAGCGGCGACTACAGCACGACCAAGCTGTCTGCTCTCCTCGCCGAGCAGGGGCTCACAACCCGGAAGTCGTCGAAGTGGCCGGAGCGTCCGTTGTCGCGGAGTCAGCTGGGGCAGATTCTCCGCGACCCGTACTACATCGGCATGGTGACCTTCAAAGGCCATGTCTACCCGGGACGCCATGAACCACTCATCACACCGGAGCTGTTCGACCGGGTCCAGCAGGTGATCGACGCTCGAGTAAAGAGGGGACAGCGCGACCGCGTTCACAATCACTTCGCTCGCGGCCTGCTTCACTGCGGACGATGCCACGCGGCAGGGCGGGAACATCGCCTCATATTCGCTGAAGCCAAGAACCACGCGGGCGAGATCTATGAGTACTTCCTTTGCCGCGGACGCCAAGACGGCCTCTGCGATCTGCCGTACCTTCCTGTTGCCGAACTCGAGCGTGCGCTCCAGCGCGAGTTCCGGACAGTCATCCTCTCCCCCGACGGCATAGCCACCGCCAAGAAAGAAGTCGGCGCCGCCCTCGAACGGGTACTCGCGGATCAGGCCCAGCAACGGGGTCGTTTGCAGAAGGAGCTCAAGAGGCTCGACGTCCAGGAGGAACGCTTGGTGGATCTCGCGGCAGAGGGCGCTTTGGCAACTGACAAGCTCCGAGCCCGCCTGAGGGACTTGCAGATCAAGAAGCACGAGGTGCGCGCCAGCCTCGAGACCACAAACGAGTCTCTTGAGCAGCGTACCCAGATGGTGCTCAGCTACCTCGACCTCATGGCTCGACCCGACGCCCTCTTCACGTCTGTGCCCGGCTCCGTCAAGCGCAAGCTGATCGCTGCCTTCTTCCAGCGGATCTGGGTCGACGACGACGGTCACCTCGTGACCGCCGCTCATGAACTGCAGCCGCTCCCCGCAGCGGTGCACCACGCCGCGCTCTCCGTGACAACCAACGAAAAAAGCGCCGGAGAAATCTCCGACGCTTCTTCTGCCGAACGAGCGAACCTTTATCTCAAGGTCATTTGTTCGAGTAAAACTACTTTGGTAGCGGGAGCGGGGCTTGAACCCGCGACCTCACGATTGGGTCTCCCCCACGATCGCGGGTTTGTGCGGGATATCAGCGGATGCCGTATCCCAGGCAGAGAAAGGGAACGCCCACGCATCGGATATCGCGGTGTATCGAGCATTCCGCGGGGTAGATGAGGGGTTTACGGGTGTCGCATCATGGTCGTCATGGCGGCAGTGAAGTGGCACACCTACCGGACCGCGGCGAAGCGAGTCGGCCGGTCCGAGCGCACGATCCGCTGCTGGCGACAGTGGGGCATGCCGATGGGCTGGCAGACGATCGAAGGGCAACGAACGCGCGTCGTGCGAGAGGACATCCTCCTCAAGCACCTCCGGCTTCACCTGGTGCAGAGCCCTGTCCACCAGCAACGGATGCGGGCGCTTCGAGCTGGGCGAGCGGTCAACTGAGCTGCCGCGGGTCTACGCCGATCGCAGTGCGGGGCAGTTCCTCGGGGTCGATCGGCAAGCCGATGCTGTGGACGCGCCAGCTCGCGAGAGGTCCGCGCTCGGTGATCTCGGGGCGCCACACGAGAGAGATCCAGGCGAGCGCGTCGTCGTCTCGTGCTTCCGCTACAACCCAGGGGCGTCCGTCCTCCGGAACTAGCTTGACGTAGGCGACGTCCGGGGCACCGCGCCCGTACCAGGCCGTCGTGCTCAGCCGCACCGAGACAGCTGCCGCCCAGCGGCGTGCGTCACCGAATCCGGCCCACAGATGAAGGCTCTCCGGGGTGACGAGCGACTCCAACGCCCGGTCCGCGTCGTCCCCCTCGACGAGGAGGGTTTGCATGAAGGCGTCGGCGCATCTCACAGGGCTCTGCGGCGGCATCCCCTCGGCGACGACCGCGGCGTCGTCGCGATCGGTCCAGGTCTCGTCCTCATTCATCTGGCATCCCTTCGTCGGTGCGAGAGTATCTGCGACCCCCGACATCGGTTTGCTGCGGCTACGCATGGCCGATGCGCGCCAGCTCGATGACGGTTAGCGGCCGACGCACGGCGACCGGCGGTGTGAGCTGCTGCCGTTCCGTGCCGTCGCGTTCGGCGCCGCGCTCGAACCGCCCGGAGTAGCCCGGGATCCGCTCTGCCCACCACAGCGCCTCCTCAGCGACGTAGACGACCGACCTCGGTGTCGGGCGTAGGAACCGGGGGCCGACACCGCCGGCCCGCAGCTCGGCGGCGTTCGATGCGAGCATCCCGGGCACCAACGCGAGCAGCTGCTCTTTCGAGATGTAGGTCCGGGCTCTCAACTCGTCGAGACGCGCGTCGTCGTACGTGTACGCCCGGGCTTTCGTCGCCGGCGGTCGGTGCGCGCCGAACGGCCCATGCACCCAGTCGTGGTCGACGGTCGATTCCAGCCAGCGTCGGAACGCCAGCTCGTCGTACAGCACCTCCCCGTCGCTGAGGACGCGGGCGGCCGGACCGACGCGGTCCACGCGCAGAGCGTGGAGCTTCCCGCGGTTGAGTCCCGGTGCTATCGCTGCGGCTTCCTCACGGCTCATCCAGACGGTCTCTGGCTCGATCATCACCAGCGCACGGTAGATCGCGGAGGTGTCTCACCGGTGACCCTTCGTGGTCGGCGTCAGATCGGCGCACAGCGTCGCCCACGGCGCGTTCGACCCCCCTCACCCGAGGCGGGGGCTCCTGTGGGTCAGGCCCAGTCTCGCCAGCCGTCGTTGTACGCCTCGCGAAGCCCCACAAGATGCTCCCCCGTGGTGGCCGTGAAGCCAAGCGCACGGGCGATGTCACGGCCGGTGTGCAGGCGAACGTTCGGCGCGCCCGCGTGGTCGTCGTCGGCGTGGTCCATGCCTAGGTCGTACGCCTGGCGGACGGGTGCGTCGTCGCTCATTGCGCCAGGTGTGCGCGGAGGGTGTCTAGCGCCTTCTTCACGGCGTTGTCGTCGGTGAGCTCGCTGCTGTTGTAGCCGCGCCGGGTGAAGGTGAACTCGGTCCCCTCGACGGTGACGATGACCTCGAGCTGGTTGTGACGTTCGTAGCTCTTCGTGCCGTCGTAGTAGTTGTGGAGGGCCTTCACGCCGAGGCTGCCGACGGCGCTCAGCGGGTGCACGGAGATTGCCGTCGTCCCGTCGTCGGACAGGATGGTGGCGGCCGTGGCGATCACGATCACGTCGGCGTAGAGCACGGCGAGGTTTCCGGTGCCGTTGTCGTCGAGCTGTCCCGCCATGGCGACGGGTGTGCGGTCCTCGCCGCCGGCGACGATGATGCCGGAAAGCAGCCGGCCGACGTTGCGGGCGCGGTTCCCTCCCCAGCCGTGTGCGGTGCCGAGGGCCTCGTCCCAGCCGCGCAGGGAGTTGATGCCGTAGTAGACGTGGTCAGAGGGTTTCATCGTGAGTTCGGTCATGGCGAGCACGGTACAGCGGGCCTCCGACATCGGCGTCGATCCGGATGCCTCAACCCCGCTGGCGCTCGTATTCGTCCTCGACCCCGCACCATTCGTCCAGGACCACGTCAAGCTCCGCAGCGCGGTCGATGACCTCGTACAGATTCAGGTCGTCGAGGTCGCCTGCCGCGGCGGCCGACGTCATCGCGCGTGCCTTCTCGAGGAATGCGGATCTCGCGTCCTCCCGGCGACGCTGGAAGTCGTCGACCACGGGCACGCTCTGGAGACTCGTCACCGGGGCCACGGTCGTCACGCGCGGCCGCCGCAGCACTCGACCACGACCCGCGTCATGACCCTGCTGCGCCTGCCGGCACGCCGCATCTACCGGCGTGCCCTCGCGCAGATGACGCTGATACGCGGGGTAGGTGCCGCAAGGAGACTTCGGACGGGCCACGTTCAGACCTCAATTCGAGTGAGAGTGAATCCGAGTCACGCTCGCAATTCGAGCGGGGGGAAACGCGCCAGGACCGCGCGGGAGGCTGGCAGCAGGTCGGGGTCTCTGGATTTTCTGGCGGTTCGGGTCGGGGGCGTGAGCTTGCGACGAGGCGTCTGCTCAGCTGTTGAGCCGGGTGTGGAACGCGTCGCGGTGCGCCTGGTCTCGCCACGGCCACAGGGCCGCCTCACCGGCCGCGACACGGCGCAGGTAGCCGTCCTCACGGATCATGAGAGCGTCGAGGTCAGACGCGCTCTCCGCGGTGGTGAGGTTTCCGTGCGGGTGCGCGGCAGACGGGTCCGATGGGTCGACGCACCGGAACTGTCGCGCCTCAGGTGGCAGCCCTTCCGGGCGCGTGATCTCGAGCCGCCACGTCGGCCACGAGCCCTCGATGACACGGAGGTTCGGCGCGTTCGTGGTGGTCGGCATGCTGTCGACGTCGATGTCGGCCTTGAGGCCGGCACCGCGATACTCGAACTCGTAGTGCTCAGACATCGCCGGGCACCCCCAGTCGCAGCGCGTGCAGGGCGCCATCCGAGTCGACATAAAGGCTGTAGCCGCCGTTCTGGCAGAGCGAGCGCCAGGCAGCGCGGACCTCGGCGTCGGTGGTGTGGAAGGTGATCTCGGGCGCGTCAGCCATGTCAGCGTCTCCCAGGGGTGAATGTGGATATGAGGAAGGGGGTCGACCCCGCCCAAGCGTCGACCCCTCAGTGGGGTGGTGAGTCCCCGCCGAAGCGGGGTGACCGGTCCTCACCACCCAGCGATCCGTGTCGGCCCCAACCGGGAAAGGACGGCGGGCGGGCAACACGGTCGCAGTCATGGACTCAGTCCGATGGGACCGACGGGTAGGCCTGGCCCGCGCGGACCGCACGCCGGACGCCCAACGGCTGCGACGTAGCCTCGGGCGCCGGGAGACGGACCTGCCGGCGCGAGTTGAGCTTCGCCTCGACGACGGTCGGCGTGTTCAGCTGGATGCCGTCTCGAGCGAGGGCCAGCCAATCGAGGTGACCGCGGGTCTTGCCCTCGACGTAGTAGCCGGTGGCGATCGACCAGTTGTCTCCGGCCGCGAAGAGGACCGAGAAGTTCGGAGTGGTCATGCCCGGGGATCGGGGGAAGAAGTGCGCCCGGACGTCGTCCATGGTGGGGCCGAGATCGAAGAGCTTCGACATCGACGTCCGGAAGGTGACCAGGGGTGCGAGAGCAGACCACGCGCGGCGCACTGCCCGCCATGCCGTAGCCGCGCCCTCGTCGACCAGCTCGATGACATCATCCGACGTCGTGTCGAACGTGAAGCCGTATTCCCGTGCGGCCGCGACGAGCGGCGCGGCGAGCTCGTCGAAGCGCGGCTGCAGCGACTCGACGATACTGTCCAGCTCGGGCACCACCTCACGGGCGATCGCCTGAGTCAGCTCGTCCGTGACCTTGAGCTGCCCGACTTTCAGGCCGTTCCCGCCGAGCCCCTCGGTGACGTGCCAGCGGATGGAGATCGCCTCGACACGCTCACGCAGCTGCTCGTCGGAGAGCGCGAGGACGTCGTCAGGTCCCGGCATCTCGGCATGCTCGTTCGCGACCTGGATCAGCTCGAGACCTCGGCGCAGCGCTTCGGGGACGTCGACCCCGACCACAGCACAGCGGGATGCGAACTCGTAGAGACCAGCGGTGGTGATCACGCGCCCACCGCCAGCTTCTCGATCATGCCCAGTTCGAGGAGGTGCTCGATCTGGCTCTGTTCGGTGGCGTCCGGGAGGAGCGCGTGACGGTAGACGTACTTGTCGCCGCCGGCGGTGAGCCGCGCGACGACGACCGGCGCGACGACGCGATATCGAAAGCGGCCCTGGATGTACGGGTTCGTGTGGCCCATCAGCCCCACGCCTTCCGGTACAGGTCGCTCCGCGACGCGGTCGCCGACGACGCGGCTGCGGCGGGCTTCTCGCCCCACGCGCGCTGAGCGAGCCCCGCGGCCTCAGACGAAGCGGCGGCCGATGCCCCCGCGCGAGCGGTATCGAACGCGGCGAGCACCTGGTCGTTGGGAGCGTCCGCGGGCAGACCGAGACGGTCAGTGACCTTCTTCCGCGACGACGCGACGTCGTTACGGGGCGCGCGGGCCGCGGCGCGCGCACGCGCCTGGCTCGGGTAGAGCGGGGAGAGAAGAGGGCTGAGGGCCATGGGAGCCTCCCGGTGTCTGATCGACGACCGCGCCGGCCCCTGGCCTGTCACGCGTTGCCCCCGGGGCTCCTAGCTGAAGAACGCCGGCCCCTGGCCCGTCACGTCTCCGCCGTGAAGAACTCTAGCGCCGACACCCCGCGCCGAAGCGGACCAGGCTCTTCCGGCGCGGCGAGATGGGGCCGATCCTGAAGCAGCGCGGTCAGCAGCTCGTCGACCCGCGTCCACACGATCGCCCCACGCCTGTCGAGAACAGCCGCCAGCCCGCCAACGAAGTCGAAGTCCCGCGGATCCCTCAACCGATCCCGAAGGAACACCCCCAGAAGCATCAGATTCGCCTCCTCCAACGCCGCACGCGCCTCCCGCAACTCGATCCGACGGCGAGCCGCCTCCGAAGCGAGCGAGACCTCCGACCGACCGCTCACGACGCGAACCCCCGGGCGCCCTGGACCCGCCCCGGGAAGCGCCACACGGCTATTCCACGTCGGCCACGGACAGCCAGCGACGACACCCATCCCCGCTCCTGCTCGTCATCCCCAGCCAGCGCCGCCGGGAGGCGGCAAGACCGGGAGCACGCCGGAACGTGACGGCCGTGACGCTGCCGCGTCCCCTTGGTGATCTCGCGTTGAGCCTGCTCGCCGCAGGGGCATCGACCGGCAAGCCGGCCGATGGTGGATGAGGTGTTGATCGGATGGTCGATGAACACGCACAGCGAGCGGAGCGAGCGGCGAGCGCCCGGGAGGGCGCGCACAGCCACGGCAGAGCGGCGAACGTGAGTAGTTCTTACTTCGTGACCGTCTCTCGGGCTAGTTGCCGAACACCAACTAGCCCCGTCATTCGGTCTAGTTGACCGCCGCCAACTGGCCCGCGCGTCGGTCCAGTTGAGCGGCGATCCGATAGCGAGCCGACCGCCCCTGACGCCCCGGCTCGTGCTCGACGATCGCGCCAACCTCGACGAGACGCGCGAGCGCGAGCTGCACTGTCGAGCGGGCGATACCGAGATCAGTGGCGATCGTGTACTGCGAGGGCCAGGCGATCCCGTCCCTGTCTGCGCGCTCAACGAGGGCCACGAGCACCCACCCTTCGTGTGTTGAGAGGCCGAGTTTTCGCAGCCCACCTTGGGCGAGCCATCGCGTTGTGATGCGTGCCACACCGCTCAGACCTCCCCGGGATCGGTCACGGGCGATGCTGTGCGCCCCGTGGGTGTGAACTCAGCCCATGTCGCAGGTGCTGACAGGGTCCCGCGCGGCGTGCGCCATCCGTTCGGCCGCTGAACGGGCCACCCGAGCATCACGACCGTGCACGCGGCACACGGCTGCTTCACCGAAGAGAACCCGCCACCGCCTGCCTGCGCCGCCCAACCGAGCTGCGGGGCGCACGTCGCGCACAGCCCCGCCGCTTCCGCAAGCCGGACGACCCTGTCGAACGTGCGTGCCTGCGACATCGTCTCCGGCTTCGGCACGGACATCACGGCATCACCGTCCGAGCATCGCGCTCGGCGATGCGAACCAACTCGGCCGTGGCGGCTTCGAGGTTCCCGCGCATAGCGATCGCTACGTCGAGGTCGAGAGCATCGCCGAGCGCGCTGGACCAGATGTACGGCTGGCCCTCGAAGTAGTCGCCGACCGCGAGGCCGGGTTGCTCGCTGACCACAACGGTGTAGATGCACTCCACCGAAACGCCCGTAAGCGCTTCGCGCTCACCGTGCGACGGCGCCCGGAACGACACCAAGGCGTCCCACGCGACCATCTCGCTGACTTCGCACTCGACGGCCCACGACGGCCACAGCTCCCGCGGGTATGCCGGCGGCCGCCACCCCCACTTCTTCACGACCTCGTCGACGACCTGCTGCTCGCTCAACCCGATCTTCGAGGCGTCGGCGGCCGCCGCGGCCCAGTCGGCGTGCGCTCGCACCCGCGCCTGGATGGCGGCGAGAGAGTCGGCGTACTCGTGCGCCCACGCCTTGACGCCCGCGTGCCCTCGACGGAAGTCAGGGTCCTGGGTAAAGTCGTGCATGATCGTTCCTGACTGGTTCTGGTCTTCGCCCTCGCCCTGGCCGGCGGGGGCTTTCTTCGTTGTCATCGCGTCGTCTCGCTGAGCGAAGCTAGCCAGGCGAGAACGTCTTCGCGGCGATAGCGCACCGCTCCCCCACTCGCCCCGCTGCCGCCGAGACGGATGAACCTCGGACCCTTGTCGCCCTCGGACGCCCATCGAGCCAACGTCGGAACGGACGTCTGCGTGAACTCCGCCACCTGCTTACGAGTCGCCAGCTCCGGTAGCTGGTCTTGCTGAATCCGTGTCACCAATCGCTCCCATCATCTATTTCGCACTCCCTGCGAGGAATCTGATAGTACATGGTTAATCAGGAATTTCTAGGAGGGTTCAAAAAATTCGGTAGTGTCGACGCGTGGCGAGTGCAGACCGGCGGATCGGAAAGAACCTGGCGGCCCTCCGAGGAGGGATGTCGCAGGCAGCCCTTGCCGCCTCCATGAGAGACGAAGGCTGGAAGTGGTCGCAGCCAACGGTGGCCGCAGTCGAGAAAGGCGAGCGCGGTCTGAAGCTCGCGGAGGCGGAGAGCCTGGTGGGCATACTCGGCCTTGAGCAGATTG
The DNA here is from genome assembly GCF_900156455.1 of Microbacterium sp. RURRCA19A. Taxonomy (GTDB): domain Bacteria; phylum Actinomycetota; class Actinomycetes; order Actinomycetales; family Microbacteriaceae; genus Microbacterium. Next base: position 9,329 of record NZ_FTNQ01000008.1, on the reverse strand, counting down.
AGGACTTGATCGAACGACCGGCGAGCGCCGTCATGTCTGCAGCCCTGGGCAAGATGAACCGGGCCGCTGACGAGCTACTCGACGCCTCGCTTGCGTTCTACGATGCACAATTCGCTCTTGCCTCAGCCCTCGACGAGTTGCACGGTCGCGGCGAGCTGGCAGAGACTCCCGATGATGGCGGTGAGTTCGCCAAGTGGTTGCGAGCCGACCCAGCCACCCACGTGACGGCCGTCGCGGCGCCGTTCATCCCCCTGCGCCCGGAAGTCGTCTCGGCAGTGACCGGAGCGGGTCCGTGGACCCGCTATCTGTCGGCCGGACCTTATGGTGAGCGAAGCCAAAGCGTGAATCTGGACTGAGGATGGCTAGACCTCGGACCCCCCTGAGTAGCTACGGAGCTATCTCCGTCCAAGCAGTCGCGTACGACGACGGCGCAGGCGGCCGCAGGAGGCTGCACGTCATACCGGACGCAGATCGCCGGAAACACGGACTGTGGCGCGCCCGCACCCGATATCGGTTCGAAGACGGGAAGCTGCGGCAGATCGAACGGTTTGCGGAGTCCCCGGCAAAGGCGGAGAACGCGCTCAAGGAAGCCCTCAAGAGCGTCCAGGCATCGACCGCTGCCGACGTGAAGCGGGAGACCCGGCTGCGGGATCTCGGTGAGCGGTTCCTTGCCGCGAAGGCCGGCCGCGCACCGCGCACCGTCGAGACGTACGGGCGCGCCGTTCGGAAGATCATCACCCCGCGGATCGGTGACCTGGCGGTGAGCGAGGCCACCCCGGACAGGCTGCAGCGCTTCCTGGACACGATCACGGCCGAGGTGGGGGTCGGGACCGCGAAGACCGTCCGGTCGGTACTGTCGGGCATGCTGGGGCTCGCCACGAGGGCCGACGCCGTGCGCACCAACCCCGTGCGAGAGCTGGCACCGCTCGAGCAGAAAGCGAAAGGCGCGACCCCGATACCGCTCGCAGACCTCGCCGGGATCCTCGCGAAGCTCCGCGCTGACGATCGCGCGAAGGCGATCGACCTAGTCGACCTGGTCGAGTTCGTCGCGGGCACCGGAGTCCGGATCAGCGAAGCGTGCGCGCTCGCCTGGGAAGACGTCGACCTTGAGGCTGGCACCGCCACGATCCGCGCGAACGCGGTGCGCGCCACCGGCCGAGGCGTAATCCGGCAGACTCACACGAAGACGGACGCCGGCACCCGCCGCATCCGCCTCCCCGGGAGCGTCCTCGGCATCCTCGGTGACCGGCGCGTCCGCGGCGGACCGAACTCGCACGGGCTCGTGTTCCCGACCGTGCTCGGGAACCTTCGCGACCCACGCAACACCGCCCGGGACTGGGCTCTCGCCCGCACTCGGCTCGGGATCGCCGACTACACGTTCCACAGCTTCCGGAAGACCGTGGCGACGGTGCTCGATCAGGCAGGCCTCACGCCTCGCGACATCGCGGAGTACCTCGGACACGCGGACCCGTCGCTGACGATGGGGACGTACATGTCCAAAACGGTCGGGGGCAGTCGAGCTGCCGACGCGATCGACGGGTTGCTCCGACCCTAGACACACAAGAGCCCCCTCCGACTCATCGGAGAGGGCTCTGCGTTGGTCAGTGGATCAGGCGGAGCGATGTGCCTCGATGTTCGCGAGGTACTTCGAGAACGCAGCAGTGCCGTCGAAGTAGTTCGCGTGGGTCACCTTGACGGTCTCGATCGAATCCGAGCCGACGAGGACGATGTCCATGTTCGAGTTGTCGCGATGAGTGCGCTCCAGCTCGGAGTATCGAACGAGCGCGCTCTTGCTGTCGTCGCCAAACATGAGGGGTTCGGTAACGAGACGACCCTGCTGGTGATCGAACACAAGAATGAAGTGCTGGATCGCGGCCATCAGACGCTTCCTTTCGGGAGGTAGGGTTGTGCTTGGATTCTAAGGTCTTGGATGTGCTGAAGTAACCCCTGTGGGATCTGATTTCCAGCCTCATCGAGGGCCATCGCCTCGGACATAGCTGCCATGAACCTCTGCACGGCGTGAGTTCCGTCCTGCTTGAGGTTCTCTCCCACCGCCGTGGACTGCCGCTCGACCGTGATGGCCCACAGATGCATCAACGGCGTTCGAAGCTGGATCTCGATGCATCGGGCGTCGTACTCGACGACTACGTGCACGCCACGGTACCCCGATTCCCGCGGCGCCGAGATGTAGTCGCTGTATCCAGCCACGGGGCGACGGCGTTTGAGACGAGCTTCGACACGCCGGATCTCGTCGACGCTGTCGAGAATGGCGCGGCATCCACCGATGTCCTGCATCTTCGAGAGCGCCAGCGTCGGCTCACGCTCGAGCTTGTCGATGATGGTCATGAAACGCTTCGTGCGCTGCGACACCTCGCTCTTGCACTTCTCGGTCTGGATCATGGACCGAAGGCCGTTGTTCGCCTTGGCGAGCGGATACTGGTGGGCCGCGCGGAAGGCATCGATCACGCTAACGGCGTGCTGAAGTTGCTCGTGAGTCACAGGCTCGCCCCGCAACGCCTTGCGCATGCGCGAACCGGCTTTGTCGACCTGCGACTTTGTGATGCTGATGCTCTCCATGACTCACCTCCCGAATCTGCGGGGTTTGTGCGGGGTTGCGTACCCTCGATCTACACGTATAACCCCCAGAATCAGGGAGATTCCGGGGGTTGCGGTAGCGGGAGCGGGGCTTGAACCCGCGACCTCACGATTATGAGTCGTGCGCTCTCACCAACTGAGCTACCCCGCCGCGTGGCATCCCGCGAAGGAGATGCTCTGAGCCCCGAGTCAGGATTGAACTGACGACCCCTTCCTTACCATGGAAGTGCTCTGCCACTGAGCTATCGGGGCGTACCCGGATCGCTCCGGGCAACTAGAAGAGAATATCAGAGCTTGGCGGCCTCTTCTAATCGAGCGAGTGGCGTCCGGCGTTCGCGCGGAGCCAGACGATCGGGTCGATGGCGACCGTCCCGTTCATGAGGATCTCGAAGTGCGTGTGGGCACCGAACGAGTGACCGGTGTTGCCCGTGTGGCCGATGACCTGGCCGACGTGGACGGTGTCGCCTGCCTTGACCTGCAGCGAGCCGTACAGCATGTGGGCGTAGCGGCTCGAGACGAGCTGTCCGTCGATCTTGTGGTCGATGACGACCACGACGCCGTAGCCGCCGCCGGCCTCGGTCGCCTCGCGGACCACGCCGTCGGCGATCGCCTGGATCGGGGCGCCCTCGCCCGGGACGAAGTCCGCCCCCTCGTGCATGACACCGTCGCGCATGCCGAAGCCGTAGGTGATGCCCACGCCCACGGCGAACGGCCACTGAATGGCCGCAGAGGTGTCGTTGACGTAGAAGTCGCTCGGGTTCTTGATGCCGGTGTCGGCGGCGACCTGGGCGTAGGTGGCCGCGGAGTACCCGTCGGCACGGTCGACGATCGCGGACTGCGACTGCGCCGGAGCGACATACGCCTGGATCGAACCGCCCTCGACGTCTCCGCCGCCGACGGCGAGGTTCTGGGTGGCGACCGCTGCCGGAGCGGCGACGTTGGCCGTTCCGTTCGCGGACGCGAGGGCGCTGACGGGCATCGTCATCCCGACCGTCAGAAGTCCGACCAGCCCCATGACGCCGACGGAGAAGGAGGCCGCAGCCACCCGGCGTCCGCTGCGGCGGCGGGGCGCGGCATCCACGGGCAGGCCCTGGGTGACCGGACGCGAAGCCTCGGCGACCGGCTCGGCCGCGGGACGCTGGACGGCGTTCTCGCCCGTGAACGAGAACAGGCGCGCGGCGGCTTCGAACTCGTCGGCGATCTCGTCCGCGGGGGCCGATGAGCGGGGCGCGGGCTCGTCGGCGGCGGGCTCGTCGACGACCGCCGGCCGCTCGGCGGCCTCGGGGGCCGCGACGGGCTCGGGAGACTCGGCGGCGACGGGACGACGGCGGCTGCGACGCGACACCGGGAGGGTGATCGGCGACGTCGGGAGCGTGACGGGCGTGGTCGCCTCGGCCGCATCGGAGCTCTGCAGGATGACAGCGACCTCGTCGTCGGAGCGACGCTCATCGACGACGGCCACCTCGAGGGCATCAGATGCCGCGGTCTCGGTCGTCGCGATCGCTTCGGCCTCCGTCACCTCGGGGGTGGCGGAGCTCGCAGCGGCACGCGACGATCGACGACGCGGAGCGGGCAGGGTCGGCTGGATCGTGGCGGCGATCACCGTCTCGACGACGGCGGCCGCGACCTGCTCGACGATCTCGGGCTGCGACGCGTGCTCCGCGTCGACGGGGGCCGGATCGAGTGCGACCGACTCGGGGGCCGAGTCTTCGGCGACCACCTCGGAGGTGCGACGACGCCGCTCGGCACGCGTCAACTCGGCGGCGACGGGCGTGGCGGAGGGACGACTGGATCGCCGCGTGCGGGCGGGCTCAGTCTCGGGGGCTTCTGACGGCAACGCGCGGGGGCTCTCGGTTCATGTCGCAGGCGCGACGGCTTCGGGCTTTCGGGCTTCTGCCATTTCCGCAGGTTCGGGTCGCGAAAATAACGAACAGGTAACTACCCTAACCCGGCATCACTGGGAATGCCATGAGCGGCTCCGAGATTCACAGCTCCGGTTCGAGGATCTCCTCCAGCCGCGGGTAGAACCCGGGGCCCGCCGCGATGACCATGCCCTTGCCCGGACGCCCGCCCGGCGCGCCGCCGACCCTGCCGCCCGCCTCTTCCACGAGCAGCACCCCCGCGGCGTGATCCCACGGGTTCGTGCCCTTCTCGTAGTAGGCATCCATCCGCCCGGCGGCGACGGATGCCAGGTCGAGCGACGCGGCGCCGATGCGGCGGATGTCCCGCGCGACCGGCATCACGCGGGCGAGCCGCTCGAGGGTCGGCGCGTGCGTGGCGGGGTCGTATCCGAACCCGGTGGCGACCAGGCCGCCGGCGGGTCCGACATCGGCCGTGACCGAGAGGCGGGTCTCTCCGAGCCACGCGCCCCCGCCGCGGGACCCGCGGAACATCTCGCCCGAGACCGGGTTGTAGACGACCCCGGCGACGGCGCTCCAGGTGGCGGGGTCTGCGGATCCCTCCACCGCGGCGATGCTGACCGCCCAGGCCGGGATCCCGTAGGCGTAGTTCACCGTGCCGTCGATCGGATCGACGACCCACGTGATGCCGCTGCGGCTCTCCCGCGCGTCGGACTCCTCGCCGTAGAAGCCGTCTTCGGGGCGCTCCCGCTCCAACTCGGCGCGGACGAACGCCTCGACCTCCTTGTCGGCCGCGGTGACGATGTCGGCCGCGACCGACTTCGTCGCGACCTCGAGTCCTTCGCGCCGCCGCCGCGCGGCCAGGTCGCCGGCCTCCCGCGCGATGCGAGTGGCGATCTCGAGCAGGTCTGCGGCAGATGTCATGGCATCCACGGTACTGGGATGCCACCCTCTGGGCGATGTCGGCGACCGTCGCTAGCGTGGGGACATGAACCCCCCGGAGACCACTCGATACGACGTCGTCATCGTCGGCGGTGGGCACAACGCCCTCGTCGCGGCGGCGTACCTCGCCCGCGCCGGCCGCTCGGTGGTGATCCTCGAGAGACAGGATGCCGTCGGCGGCGCCGCCGTCTCCGAACGCCCCTGGCCGGGGGTGGACGCGCGCCTGTCGCGCTACTCGTACCTCGTCAGCCTGCTGCCGCAGAAGATCATCGACGACCTCGACCTGCACATCGAGCTGCGGCGACGCCGGTACTCCTCCTACACACCGGATCCCGCCGATCCGACCCGTGGCATCCTGATCGACACCCAGGATGCCGAGGCGACCGCCACCTCCTTCACCCGGACGCTCGGCGACCCCGGCGAGGCCGAGCGGTTCGCGGCGTTCGGCGAGCGGCTCGCCCCGCTCGGACGCGCGGTGTTCCCGACGATGACCGAGCCGCTGCCCACGGCCGACGAGGTGCGCGCGCGCGTGGGCGACGACGAGCTGTGGGAAGCCGTCACCCGACGCCCCCTGGGCGAACTGCTGCGCGCGTCGCTCGAGAGCGACCTCGCGCGGGGAATCGCCTTGACCGATGGACTCATCGGGACGTTCGCGTCGTCCGACGACGCGTCGCTCGCACAGAATCGCTGCTTCCTGTACCACGTCATCGGCGGCGAGACCGGCCACTGGGACGTTCCCGTCGGCGGCATGGGCGCGGTCACGGCCGAGCTCGAACGGGCGGCCCGCGAAGCGGGTGCCGAGATCCGCACGGGTGTCGACGTGGTCGCGGTGTCGCCGTCAGGCGAGGTGCGCGCGGTGTCCGACCGGACCGAGGCGTTCATCGGCGACGTCGTGCTCAGCGGCGTCGGTCGCGCCGTCCTCGCGCGGCTCCTCACCGCCGGTGGGGCCCCGACGACGGCGCCCCGGCCCGAGGGCGCGCAGATCAAGGTGAACATGCTGCTGTCGCGGCTGCCCCGGCTCAAGGACACGTCCGTCTCGCCCGAGGCCGCGTTCGCCGGAACGTTCCACGTCAACGAGACCATGACCCAGCTGGATGCCGCCTACGCCGCCGCAGCGGCCGGGCTCGTGCCCTCGCCCCTCCCGGCCGAGATCTACTGCCACTCGCTCACCGATCCGACCATCCTCGGCGACGACCTGCGGGCGAGCGGGGCGCAGACGCTCACGCTGTTCGGCCTCCAGGTTCCGCACCGACTCATCGAAGAGGAAGACCCCGTCGCCGCCGGCGCGAAACTGCTCGCCGCCGCGCAGCAGTCGCTGGATTCGGTGCTCGCCGAGCCCCTGCGCGACTGCATCATGGCAGCCCCCGACGGACGCCTGTGCATCGAAGCGCGCACCACGACAGATCTCGAACGCTCGCTCGGGATGATCGGCGGCGACATCTTCCACGGCGGGTTGTCCTGGCCGTGGCTCGACGGCGACCCCGGCGACCCGCAGGTCGGTTCGGGTGGCGCTGGTGCGGCGGCGTCAGGTGGTGGCGGGGATGTTGCGGGTGCCGAGGCGGATGGCGGCGGGGGCGTTCCGGGCGGTGGCGCTGGTGCGACGGCGGCGGGTGGTGGCGGGGGCGTTCCGGGCGGTGGCGCTGCGGTTTCGGATCAGCTCGGGGCTGCCGAGCGGTGGGGCGTCGAGACCGAGCACAGCCGCATCCTGGTCTGCGGTTCGTCGGCTCGCCGCGGCGGCGCCGTGAGCGGCATCGGAGGGCAGAACGCGGCGATGGCGGCACTAGAGATCCTGGGGCGGGGATAGGGGGCCGGCGGGTCCGCCACTCCGGACCGGGCGGGGATTGGCGTCGCGGCGAGTCTCGCCTTTCGGGGGCGGGGATCGGCCGCCCGGCGGGTCTCGCCTTTCGGGGCGGCGGTCGGCCGCCCGGCGGGTCTCGCCTTTCGGGGCGGCGGTCGGCCGCTCGGCGGGTCTCGCCTTTCGGGGCGGCGGTCGGCCGCTCGGCGGGTCGCGTTCTCTTGGGGGCGGCGCGAGTTGGTCACCGGGCGTGCCGCCGGGGAATCCGTGACGCAGACGTCGGCTCGCCGACGACCGGGCCGAAGGGGGCCCGCAACCCGGGTGATTGTCTGCACTTCTCCGGGTGACATCACCCCACTTGTTCGAACATCCGTTCTACTCTTGACCCATGCCCCCGATCCCCATCCCGCAACCGTCGTCGACTGACGACGATCGGCTGCGGGAGCTCGTCGCGGCGATCCGCGACGAGTCGGTCCGGGCAGCACGCGTTCATGCCGCGCTCGTCAGGCTCCGGGCAGAAGCGCTCCGGATCGCGCTCGACGAGGTCGCGCGCTCCCGCTCCCGCACCACCCGCGAACGGGAGATGCCGATCCGCTCACTTGCGCTCGAGGTCGCCGTCGCGACGCACAGCCACGACCTCACGGTGCAGAAAGAGCTGTCCGATGCTCACACCCTGACCGAGAAGTTCGCCGCAACGGTGGATGCCCTGGCCGAGGGACGCATCGGCGTGCGGCACGCGCAGGCCATCCTCGAGACGGGCATCGTCCTCGACGACGATGCGACTCGCGCCGGGTGGGAGCAGGTCGTCCTCACCAGGGCTGAGCACGACTCCCCCGGCAGAGTGAAGGCCTTCGGACGAGAGCTCGCGGAGAGCGTCCACCCGATCGGCATGACCGCGCGTCACGCGCGCGCCGCAGCGGCGCGCGGTGTGAGCGTTCGCGACCTGGCGGACGGCATGGCCGAGCTGAGCGTGATCCTCCCCGCAACGGTGGCCTACGGCATCCGCGATCGACTGCGACGGCAGGCTGCGGCCATTCGCGCGGCAGCGATCGCGGCCGATGGAGGGGACGAGCAGCGAGATTTGCCGAAGGAGGCCGAGGCGCAGGGAACCGAAGTCCCGGGACACGATGCAGTGGCGCAGGCGGCAGTGGCGCAGGCGGCAGCGGAGCAGGCGGCAGCGGGGCAGGCGGCAGCGGGGCAGGCGGCAGTGACGCAGGCGGCAGCGGGGCACGAGGTCGTGGCGCACGCGGAAACCACGAGTCACGAGGCGGACACCTCCGCCACGATGTCCGAGACCGCTCGATCCGCCCCCGAGACGCAGGCGGTCGTGAGCGCAGCTCCCTCAGACGACACCTGGTCGGACACTCGCACCCTGGCGCAGATCGGGGCGGATCTTTGCGCCGACCTGCTGCTCACTGCGGCGCCCGCGATCGACCCGACCGACGACACCGTCTGCCCGGGCGGCCTGGGCGCGATCCGCGGACACGTCCAGGTCACCGTGCCCGCCCTGACGCTCATCGGCCGCGCCGACGGCGGCGCCAGCATCGACGGCCTCACCCCGATCGATCCCGACACCGCTCGACACTTGGCCGCGCGTGCGCCGGGCTGGGACCGCCTCCTGTGCGATCCCGTCACCGGCTCCGTGCTCGAGGTCGACCGATACGCACCGACGACATCCCAGCGCCGATTCCTCGCCGCCCGCGACAGGCATTGCCGTGCACCCGGTTGCCGCGCACCGATCGCCCGATGCCAGATCGACCACAACCATGAGGCCCACGAGGGCGGTCCCACACGTCTCGACAACCTGTGCCACCTCTGCGTGCGACACCACACCCTGAAGACCGAGACAGAATGGACGGTGACGCAGGAACGCGACGGCACGCTGCGGTTCCAGAGCCCGCTCGGTCAGGAGCATCGCGAACGAGTTCCCGCGCGGGTGATGTTCGTGCCGGATGCCGATCCACCGCCGTTCTGATCCACGGCCGTTCTGACACCCCGGGGTTCTGATCCACGGCCGTTCTGACACCCCGGGGTTCTGATCCACCGGGGTTCTGATCCACGGCCGTTCTGACACCCCGGGGTTCTGATCCACCGGGGTTCTGATCCACGGCCGTTCTGACACCCCGGGGTTCTGATCC
>NZ_FTNQ01000014.1 GCF_900156455.1 Microbacterium sp. RURRCA19A | reverse complement strand
CAGCGGGCGTGTCGGGGCCGGTCGGGTTCCGCTGGTTTCGCCACGCTGGCGGCGTGAACCCGTGTTTGCCACCGACCGTCTCCGGTCGTTACCTGTCCTTCGCCGATCGCGAGAACATCGCGTTGCTTCGAGCCCGAGGCGCTGGCGTCCGCGAGATCGCTCGCCAGATCGGTCGTGACCCGTCGACGATCTCGCGGGAGCTTCTGCGCAATGCATCGACGCGGACCTACAACCTCGACTACAAGGCCAGCGTTGCCCAGTGGCACGCCGAACGTCGCGCACGTCGACCGAAGGTCGCCAAGCTGGCCACCAACGAGCGACTGCGCGACTACGTGCAGCAACGCCTTTCAGGCGAGGTCCGCGGTCCCGATGGCAGCACAATCCTTGGTCCGTCGGTGCCCAAGTGGAACGGCAAAGGCAAGCCGCACCGCGCCGACCGGCGCTGGGTCCAGGGCTGGAGCCCGCAACAGATCGCCAACCGGCTGAAGGCCGACTTCCCCGATGATGAGTCCATGCGGATCAGCCACGAGGCGATCTACCAGGCGCTCTACGTGCAAAGTCGCGGTGCGCTGAAGCGTGAGTTGGTCGCTTGCCTGCGCACTGGCCGGGCTCTGCGCGTCCCGCGGGCTCGGTCGAAGCAGAAAGCCTGGGCACACGTCACCCCAGACGTGCTGATCAGCGAACGGCCCGCCGAAGTCGAAGACCGCGCGGTCCCAGGCCACTGGGAAGGCGACCTCCTCATCGGGCTGGAACGGTCAGCGATCGGCACGCTGGTCGAACGCACGACACGGTTCACGATGCTGATCCACCTGCCCCGTGAAGAGGGCTACCGACACAAACACACCGTCAAGAACGGCCCGGCCCTGGCCGGCTACGGCGCGATCACGATGAAGAACGCACTCGCGGCGAAGATCACCACGCTGCCCGAACAGCTGCGACGGTCGCTGACCTGGGACCGCGGCAAGGAGATGTCGGCTCACGCGCAGTTCCAGATCGAGACCGGAGTGCCGGTGTTCTTCGCCGACCCGAACAGCCCCTGGCAACGTGGAACGAACGAAAACACCAACGGGCTGCTGCGCCAATACTTCCCGAAAGGAACCGACCTATCCCGATGGTCAGCTGAAGAGCTCGAGGCTGTCGCCAGAACCCTGAACAACAGGCCGCGCGAGACACTCGGGTGGAAGACTCCAGCAGAAGCCCTCAACGAGCAGATAGAGTCCATCGAACAAGCTGGTGTTGCGACGATCGATTGAGACCGGTCTG
>NZ_FTNQ01000010.1 GCF_900156455.1 Microbacterium sp. RURRCA19A | reverse complement strand
CTAGCCGCGAGCTCGAACGATTGCTCCGCGCGGCGTTAGCAACGAACAGAGAGCTAACGATCGCGCTCACTCGTAGAGCGTGATCCCATTACGCGGCGGTGGGCAGGCTCAGCAGGCTGCTCCACCGCTGCAAACACCGTCCGTTCGCCCCATCCGATCGACCGTCTCTTCGGATGCAGTTCCTGGCGCGCGCTCCCCCGTAAAAATGCGGCAAGTCGCCACGGTAGGGAGCCGACTGACCAGCCATGAGGCTGGTCTGATGTCGTGACCCAAACGCGGCAGCACGGCTGCTTTCAGGACGGCATATCGCACATCAGGGAGACCATGGGGATCGAGCGGTGACGCGCCAACACGAGGAGCGCGTCGAGTGGCGATCTATTCCCCGAAGAGCGTTGAACATCATGTGAACAGCAGACGCGGAGTCTGGAGATTGACCGCCACGAGGCTGAGTCTGGGGATCAAGCGAGCCGTGGGGGCGGGATTCGTTTTCCTCTACGCCTCGGCAACGACAACCGAGAGGAATTAGCAATGAAGTCCATCCTTGGGCGCGCGGTAGCAGCCGTCGCCATTGTCGCGGGGCTGACTGTTGGCGCAGTCGCTCCCGCAAACGCGGCAACCGGCAATGAAACTGCCGCTGCAGAAGCCGTATTCACGACCGTCTACAACGCCCCCAATCCAGAGGCCGCACTCGCGAAGCTCAGCAAGACGGATCGGGCGCTGTTCGACAAGTGGGTGACGCCGGTCTTCAAGGTCGAGAGCGTGACTCCTACGAAGAGCGCCACGACGTCAGCGACGGCCGCCAGGGCTTCGTGCTCGCAGTACACCACGCGCGGATCGTTCTCCAACCAGGTCGGTGCGAAGCTAGGAGAGTTCTGGACGACAGGAAGCGCCTGCCGCTCCGGAAGCAGCGTGACGAGCGTTAGCTTCGTTGACGGCGGAGGCCGTACGTCTGCTCTTGGCTGGTCGTACACCGGATCATCGACAGGCAAGGGCATCAGCCGCAACACCGGGTACGTCTACGGGCAGTACAAGTTCAAGCTTCAGCTTGGCCCCGTGGTTGCACAAGAGCCCTCGTACTGCGCCCGCACCGTACATACTCTCGGTGCCGACTTCGGAGACACGCGCTGCGGCCTCGGCTGACGATACGTACCATGGAGGGGGCCGTCACCGATCGCATCGGTGTCGGCCCCCTCGCTCACAGGAAGGAACCCGGATGCGCGCAGCAGCAACACACTCGCGGCTTCACCTCGTCGGCATCATCGCCGTGCTTTCTTCCGCAGTCCTCGCAGTGGCAGTCTCACCGGTCTGGCTTCTGGCAACTGCCGTTCTGGCGACCATCAACCTGGTGCGGTACACCGTGCACGTCTCCCGCACCGGACACCTCAAGCCCACGATCATTCCTCTGGCGCTTTTGAATATCGTGCTCCTCACTGGAGCAGTGGCGTTTGCCCTCACGCCGCACTGAAGTCCGGTTCAGCCTGGTTGCACCCGATGTCCGGTCGCCTGTCGGATCGCCCGTCCGGTCACGACGATGACGACACCTTCGTTTGCCCCGTGATTCCGCAGCTTTTCGCCGGGTAAGGGAGCCGACTATCCCGCCCATGGCGGGATCCCCTAAGCCTCGCCAGATGCCGCGCGGAGGGCGGCGGCCAGCTGTCGATGCATCCGCTGTGCACTCTCGATCGAGAGCGTGATACTCGCGCGGCCTTCGCCCAGATCAAACCCAATCCACACGTCGTCTGAAGTGGTGGCGCTCGTGAAGAGCACGACGGCTAACTCGTCAGCAACGGCAACGTCAGCCCGTTGTCGCCGCACGATGGGCAGTACCACGAATCGCTGATGGTAGCGGTCGGCTGGGTTGTCTTCTCGGCACTGAAGGTACTCACACCACGGCGGGCACGGCGTTGTCGGAAGATCAGTTATGTCGGTCATCGCGCGGCTCATCTCGGGTCAGTCGTCTCCGGGCGTCAGCGACAGACCGTGGGGGCATAGGCCCTAGAAGCGGAAGACGTCTGGTAACTCGGATTCGAGAACGGCCAAGGTGACAGCACGACGAGATGCACCAAGACATCTCATGCGGTGCCCACCAAGTGATGACGTTTTCGCAACACCCCGACAGGAGACGAGCACTACGACGTCAACCACCGGCGACTTCGTTCTCCGTGGGCGAAACCAGCCCCTTAAGAGGTGGCGAAGTGCGATCGGACTATGGAAAAACCTGGTCAAACGAGAAAAAATACGGAGGCTAACTGAGAGAGGAGGGCACTTCGATGACCATCACCACACCAGCCACCGCCGCGAAGGTGGTTCCAACATCAACAATCACTCCCACGGTGACCACCAAGCGGGCCGCCATCTATCTGCGCGTCTCGACACCTCGGCAGGCCCGGAAGAACAACGAGGCCGAGGGGTACTCCATCCCGCAGCAGCGCGAGTACTGCCAACGCCGCGCTCGTGAGCTTGGAGCGGAGGTAGTTCGGGAGTATGTCGACGCTGGTGAGACGGCTCGAACCTCAGACCGAGCTGCACTTCAGCAAATGCTGACTGACATGCAGTCGAACGATGCGGAGGTCACGTTCGACTACATCATCGTCCACAAGCTAGATCGGCTCATCCGAGACCGCTCGGATGACATGGCACTGCTCATCGCCATGAAGAAAGCCCGCACCGAGCTCGTGTCGGTCAGCGAAGCCGTCGATGCCAGCCCGGCAGGGCAACTCTTGCAGGGCGTTATGGCGAGTATCAACCAGTACTACTCGGACAATCTGTCACTCGAGGCGAGGAAAGGTATGGCGCAAAAGGCTCGCAACGGTGGCACGCACGGTGTCGCCCCGATCGGGTACCTCAACACTCTCAGCCGCGAAGGTGGACAAGAAGTCAAAGGCATCGCCGTCGATACCGAACGGGCACCGCACATCACCTGGGCGTTCCACACGTACGCCACGGGCGACTGGAGTATCTCGACCCTGGCCGAAGCCCTCGATGCTCGCGGTCTGCGCGGTCGGGTGACACAGAAGTACCGCGGCACACCGCTGTCCACGGCGCAGCTGCACCGCATGCTGAAGAACCCGTACTACACAGGCAAGATCGTCTACCAGGGCGTCGTCATGGACGGGGCGCACCCCGCCATCATCGACCCGTTCATCTGGCAGCGCTGCCAAGACATCCTGGCCGACCGGCGCCTGGCCGGCGACCGGTCATGGAAACTCAGCCATGCCCTGAAAGGCTGCCTCATCTGCGGACGCTGCGGTGGCCGCATTGGCTACGGCAAGTCCCGCGGACAAGGTGGGGTCTACGACTACTTCTTCTGCCTCGGACGCCACACCGGTCGAACCGACTGTGACCTGCCGTACATCAGCATGGAGAAGGTCGAAGCCGCGGTGCGGAAAGAGTGGCGCAGGCGCGCCCGGCTGACACCGACCGAACTCGCCGAGGCACGCCGCAACGCCACTGCCCAGCTGGACGCCTACGTCTCCGACAGCGAAACACTGATTGCACAGCAGACATCACGTTTGGCGGTATTGAACCGCCGCAAGCAGAAGCTCATCGATGCTTACCTCGACGAAACTCTGTCTCCCGAGGACGTGAAGTCGCGCCAGGTCGACGTCAACCGCGAGATCGCCACCGCCACGCACCAGCTACGCACCGCAGAAGAGGGCCGCGCCGTGCTCTACGAAAGACTTGAAACTGTGCTGGCTGCACTCGAACATGCCGCCACGATCTACGACACCGCCAATGACGACATCAAACGCCGCCTCAACCAGGCCATATTCGAACCCTTCCAAATTGACCTCCTCGACGACCACGACCAGCGCGTCCCGGAGGCTCAGAACGAGGCGCACTGTGCGGTGACAGGGGCGCTCACCGCGCCCGCAGCTGCCGTGGCGGCACTAGTGGGGAGGAGGGGCAAAAACGCGCCCCACACCGCGAACGACAAGCCAGGCCCAGACCAAGGGAGTCACGACAAAACCCCCGGCCAGCTTGCGCTTACCGGGGGTTCCAACGTGAACTACTTGGCGG
>NZ_FTNQ01000007.1 GCF_900156455.1 Microbacterium sp. RURRCA19A | reverse complement strand
CAGGTAACGACCGGAGACGGTCGGTGGCAAACACGGGTTCACGCCGCCAGCGTGGCGAAACCAGCGGAACCCGACCGGCCCCGACACGCCCGCTGCGCTGCACGCGTCCTCAGTCCTTGCGCCGCCGGCGATAGCGGCCCAGAACCTGACCCGATCCTCACGCCAGGCCACCGTCGGCGCACCCGGCGACGGGATCTGACCTCGATACGCCCGAGCTCGTGCCTGCTTCGCGCCGATACCACTAACCATGCTTCCACCTCTCGATCGAGGTGTTGCAACCACCAGTTGAATCCGCCCAGTTTCGTGCCCGGAAGCTCGTGCGAACCCTGCACCGCTACGGGATGGTCGGATCAATGGGCCGCGTGGGCGCTGCAGGCGATAACGCCGCGATGGAATCGTTCTTCAGTCTGCTCCAAAAGAACTTTCTCAACCGGCGGTCCTGGGATACCCGCGAGCAACTCCGCATCGCCATCGTCACCTGGATCGAACGCACCTACCACCGACGACGACGCCAGAAACGACTCCACGGATTGACCCCCATCGAGTACGAAGCAATCATGAACACCGACGACGCCCTCGCGGCGTGACTACAAACCGTCACCTACCGGTGCAGCAGACCCGGCGAGCAGTGTGGGCGCTAGCTTGCCTAGCCGGCATCGGGAGGGAAAGCCAGAGTCGCGATTCGAACTCGAGCCCGCGCGGGCCCGGCAGACCTGGCGGGACGATGGTGCTCAACCGCTCGTGGCGGACTACCTTATCGATGCTGCGGATACCGCAAAGGCGGGCCGAAGACTGGACACGGGGCGCCACGGCTGACTGCAACAGCCGCAACAACTGAGAGACGCGGCGTCCTCCGCTCCATCTGCTGATCAAACGCCCGGATTTGTGCTGGCGATTGAGGGACTTGGTGAACCGGCAATTCTGTGCGGCCTACCGCTTGTCCGCCAAACGGGGGACAAAATGATGTGAAACTGCCAACCGGGCGTCCCAGCCGAGGGTGAGAACCAAAACTATAGTTGCTTTCCTCCCCAATCTCCCGGCAGATTGATAGGTTTGCTGCACATACCTGATCCAAAGGGGGGCGTCAGATGTCCAGAAAATCCAACGCGTGGATTGCGAGAGTTGTTGTCGGGGCGACGATCGCAACGGGGCTTTCCGTGGTAGCGCCAGCGGCGGCGAATGCACTAGAGGGATGCCCCGCAGGCTACTTGTGTACTTGGCGAGATGATTGGTTCTGGACGCAGTCGGGCCACGAAGCCGCCAAGTTCAGTATGTACATCCCAAATTACTCGGGTCATTTCTACGGTAACACGTCATTTGGTGCTTCGAACACGGCGACATCAATCTTGAATGCCGGGCGCTATGACACCGCCTTCATGTACGCAGGGATAAACAAGCGCGATCGACTATTCGAGATCCCTGTTGGCAACTCCAACGGCCTTCTCTTTGGCTACCAGAATGACAATATCGAGTCCGGCTATTTCGCCACCTATAACTAACGGGCAGATTGAGGTAAAGCCTTGAAGATCAAGAGCACCATTGCGGGGGGATTCGCCGCATTTGTCGTTTCGATCGGTATTGTTGGGCTAGGGGCAGTTCCCGCGTACGCGGGCATAAACGACTGCCCAAAGGGCTATCTTTGTATCTGGAAAGATGCTGCCTACATCACTGACGGCAAGGAAAAAGCCTATGTGAAGTTTCAGTACTACATCCCGGACTATGGCTCGTATAACTACGAGGGCACCAATATAGGCTCAACAAATACCGCAACTTCCATTTACAATAATGGGCGGTACGACACGGCCTACATGTATCAAAATACGTACAAGCGAGACCGCCTTTTTACGATCCCAGCGGGAAACGCCAACTGGTCACTGCTGGGATATCTCGGAGACAACATTGAGTCGGGCTACTACTCGACCTACAATTGACTGGAGTAGGCATGGTGAGTAGACGTGTAGCCATCGCAGGATCGGCGCTGAGTCTTGTATTGCTGTGCCTGACGGGTTGCTCGTCTGGTACGCCAAACAATATTCAGTTACCGCCGAAGAACGCTGAGATATGGTCGATGCCCCTGGATGAGTATACTGAGAATGTGTCATTCCTGCGCGACTATGCCGAGGCATTGCTTATCGAGCCGTGCATGGTGGAGAAGGGTTTCGTATATCAGGTTCCATGGCAACCCATAGATCGAGGATCGACCGATGGGTACGCCCCGGGCGGTCAAAGGCTATTCAACACCGATATCGCTTCAAAATACGGTTACCACCGTCCGGAGCGAGTATGGGAGAACAAGGAAGCGTGGCGACAGTTTGGGTCTGACCTCGACGCTGCTGCGGCGGCCACTGCGGGATATGACGATGCCCTCGTAGCTTGCAGAGAGGCGGCACGCAAAGAGGCCCCACTCGTCTCCGATGACGCAATGTATTACGCAGCGGACGCCATCAGCCAGAGTTACTCCGCGGCGATTTCCTCACCTGAATCAGCCGCGACTCTGGGGGACTGGCGAGAGTGCATGAACGACTCTGGAATGTTCGAGCTGACGGATAACCCCGAGGAGATGCCGACCCCGGATCGAGCAGAGCAATGGCAGATCAGTACGCCTGGGACGGTGGCGTCCACGGAGGAGATAGCACTGGCCACCGCCGACGCGAGTTGCGCGGCTTCGAGTGGTTGGACTTCGGCTCTTTACAACGCACAGTGGGCGTGGCAAGAAAGGTTTCTGAACGACAACCAGGCGAAGCTTCAGAGAATCGGCGAGGAGCTGGACGCAAACCGAAGCATGCTGGAGCGGATTGTCGTCGACAATGCACCGTCGCGCTAGCAGAATTCGACCTGTGTCCCAGGAGCCAACTCGCTTCGTTGTCTCGCAGGCGCGGAGATGGTCGCTCGTGCTCGCTCTGGTCCTGGTTATGGGCGTGGTCGCTGTCTGGTGTGTGGCCGCCGCTTTCACGTCCCCTCAGCAAATCGAAGCAGCTTCCACTCCGCCGGATCGTAGACCTGTCACAGCAGAGATCGGTCGAGGATCTCTTCAAGATACGCGCAACGTCAGTGGTAGCGTCCGCTATGCGGAGGAAACCAAGGCTGTTGTCTCCCCGATTCGCGATGCGGACCGATCGGTAGTTACTTCAGTTTCTGCCTCAGACGGCACACAAGTGACTTCCGGAGCGCTAGTTCTCTCAGTGAACGATTGCCCTGTTTTCTTTCTAGATTCACCATTCCCTATGTATCGGGACATGGGGCCAGAAGACATGGGTAGTGACGTTAAGGCGCTGCAGGAAAATTTGGTGGCGGTTGGTCTGCTTGGCGAAGCGGACGGCGTATTTGGGGCACAAACACAGCTCGCCGTTCAGAAACTCTTCGAACGCGCAAACGCAGTCGTTCCACAACGTTCTATCGCACAAACGCCCGAGGAAAAGTTGAACGGTGTTGATAATCTGTCCAGCAGCGCATCAACCTCGGCGACGTTTCAGACCGGACGGGCGACATCGCTTGAGACCTTTTTTCCAATGTCTTCCGCCATCACGGCAGCTTCTAACCGGGTGGTCGTGCGGTCGGTTCCGGAGGTGGGGACAATCATCGACGGAACCTCGTCTGTGAGCTTCGCCTCGTCGAACGTAGTCGTCGAAGCTCCGCTTTTCAGTGACGTCTCACCCGCCCTGGTCGACGGCGCCACCGTGGAGGTCACCAGCGCAGACGGGGAGAAGTTTTCTGGAGTTGCCAGGGTTCGTTATCCAGGTGTCTCCGACGACCCTCACGCAGCGGAGTCCGTTGGCGGGAGCCAGTCGGCCGCTACGTCTGCCTCGCAGGATAGTCCCGTCATCGTGGTTGTTGCAGATGGGGAGCACACTTTGGACGATACTCGGGTTGGGCAGGCTGCGGTCATCCGACTGGTGGTACAGACGCTCGCCTCGGATGCCCTTCTCGTTCCGAGGGTGGCTGTGGCCGAAGGGGAAAGTGGTTTGGGAACAGTTCTACTCCAGGTTGAAGATGGGAGTTTTGAAGTAACCCGTGTAAGGATACTTGCAGCGCTCGGCGGTCAGGTCGCGATCGAGTCGTTAGACCGGGAGGTCGCAGTGGGCGACAAGGTCGGCATCGAATGAGCCGGCCGATAATTCAGCTCAGAGGTGTGGAGCGAACCTATTTTGACGATGGCCTCGTCGTTCGGGCGCTCGGGGGCGTAGATCTAGATATTTACGATGGAGAATTTGTCGCTATCGTCGGTCCTTCTGGCGGCGGCAAGTCAACCCTATTGTCAATCATTGGACTATTGGACAATCCCTCCGTGGGTGAGTACTGGCTGAATGGCCGGGAGGTGAGTTCGCTCACCGATGTCCAAAGGACGTCACTCCGCGCCCAAATGTTCGGATTTATCTTTCAGTCTTTTCATCTTCTGGAGCGACGCCAGGTCAAAGATAGCGTCGACTTGGGGGTCATGTACCAAGGTCTCCCGGCGCGGTCGCGCGCCATTCGCTGTAGAGAGGCGCTGAATACAGTTGGACTGTCAGAACGCGGGTCCTCAGTAGCCTTGACTTTGTCTGGAGGTCAACGGCAGAGGGTGGCCGTGGCCCGCGCGCTCGCGACCCGGAACCCGATTATTCTGGCCGATGAGCCTACCGGGAACTTGGACTCTTCGACCGGCCGGAGCGTTATAGCTGAACTGCGAAGGATGCACAGCGCGGGTGCAACTCTCATTCTTGTCACACACTCCGATGAACTGGCTCGTCAGGCCGACCGGATAATTTGCATCTCGGACGGCGCTATCCAAGGTCATGCTGGCACCGAGGCCGCTATTCATCGAGAGTGGGACACGGAGACGGCAACGCCACCAAGAGTTCGTCTCCGTGACCAGTGCGCGGATGCGCTTCGTTCGCTCGCATCGAGGCCAGCAGAGACAATGGCGCTCATCACGGCGGTCGCCGTGGCAGTATCGGTGCTGGTCGTCACGCTAGGGCTGGCTACTTCCACTAAGGCACAGGTGTCCAGCGCCTTCGACGCGCAGGCCAATCGAGAAGTCTCGGCCACGTGGCAATCCCAAGGGGTGAATTTCTCGCCCGAAGAAGCGGTCGTGCGTGCTCAAGGGGTAGCAGGTGTAGAGTCCGTGGCGGCATTGTCCGATCGCGGGGAGGCGCTCGTCACCGTCACTGGGCAAGCTCGGGCGACAACCGTGCACGGTGTGGTGGGCGATGTTGTATCCGCGACGAGGAGCGAGGTCGTCTGGGCGGAAGGAACACATCACCGACTCGAAAGCGGCGAGGCGATGCTCGGTGAGTCGCTAGCTAGTCAGCTTGGGCTCTCTGGACTACGCACATCGCCGACGATAAGCATCTCGGGCAAGTTTTTTGGCGTCGTAGGGCTGGTCAGGTCATCTGATCGCTATCCCCGGCTGGCTGGTGAGGTTCTCTTGGCGGAAAGTGACGCGAGAATCGCCGGTCCAGGAGGGGAGGTTTCCTTAGCGATAACGACTCGCCCAGCATCGGCGCAACAGGTTGGGAGCCAGATCGCGGTCGCGGTTAACCCCTTCGCGCCGGACGGCCTCGCGGTGAGCGTCCCAGTGGACCCAATTGGTCTGAGGCAGGAGGTTGAGGGCGGCGTCCAGTCAGTACTTCAAGCGTTTACCGCGATCGCGGGTGCCATTGGCCTCGTCACTCTATCCGCCGCGATCGCCTCGTCCGTTAGAGGTCGACGGTCCGAGTTTGGACTTCGTAGAGCTGTCGGCGCCCAGACGGGCCAGCTCGCACGACTGGTAGGTCTCGAAGCGGCAACGGTCGGCATCCTTGGCGGTGTCGCTGGGCTACTTATCGGGATGATAGCGGTGTTGCTATTCACGATCGGTAATCGATGGGTTCCCGTATTTGACCCAGCAATGGCTCCCGTTGCTGTCCTAAGCGGGCTCGCGCTTGCGTTAATGAGTTCGGTGGCCGGCGCGCGCCGGGCGGCACGGGTCCAACCCTCTCTAGCGTTACGGCTTTGATCGTTCCCGGCGTGGAAAAGTACGGCTTGAATGCTGGCGGCCTGCACGCAGACCTTCTCGGAGGGCGGTGGACGCGTGCCGTGGACGCGTCGTATGATTGAGTGATACGCCTTGGGAGAAAGAAGTCGTCTTGCGGAGAGCGTCAGCATCTAATCAAATCCGTCGTATTCGCACCGCGGTCCTACTTGTAATCGGTGCCAGCCTTTTTTGGCTGACGAGTCTTGTTATTGGACAGCCTGCGGTTGAAGCGATTGCGTCAGGTCAACCGCTCTACGGTGGGCTCCTGATGCTGCTCTTCGTCCTCACAGATCTGGTTATTATAGCTGGTGGATCGAGCCTCATTGTTGGATTGCCCCGGATTCGAGTGTGGCGGCTCACTAAGCGGGAAAAGTCACCAGGCAAATGACCGTGCGCCTATCGAGGCGAGTACCGTTGCCACCCTCTAATTCCAATCCTCCAAATTGCGTACAAGTCGATTTCGAGAGCCTCTGACACTCTCAGTAAAGTGTCTATTGTCGGGTTAGCGTCACGTCCTGAGGGGGAAACGCCGCGTTCGAGACAACCGTACGCATGTGTCGATAATCCAGAAATCCGCGCGACTGAGTCCTGCGACAGTCCCTTTTCTTCTCTAGTCTCGCGAATGAAGATGCCAATAGAGGACGCTACTCGTTTGCGCCTCAGCGCATGCTCCCCCTCATCAACATTCATGGGATCACTCTGTCGTACCAAGCTGGGCATTAGATCGACGCGTTGCGGTCTTCCGATCCTGCATGCCCTCATCCTGCCCTGGGATCTCCCAGTAGTCCGGGATCATGGAGATCAGGTAACTGAGGTTCCGGGCGAAGTTCGGGTTGTTGTCGTTCTCGATCATGACGATCGCATCGTAGATCGCCTGCCGAATGACCGGGTTGAGTTCTGCCATCTGCGCGTCGGACAGGTGCTTTACGTGGAAGTCCTCCATCGCATTGCGCACCCGCATCGCGAGGATCATGGCGCGCTGTTGTTGCGGAGTGAGGGAGGAGAAAGAAGGAGCGTTCATCTGCTTCAAAGTATGCGAAACTATGTTCGATAAGTCAATGGAGCGAGGGCGAGAACCGCTCGACTTGGGTCACGGCCCTGTTGGCGCTGCGAAGAGGCGAGATTTGGTGCGTCCCGCGGAGTCCGGTTCGTGTGCACGTAGCTGGAACACGGTCGCTCCGACAAGTAAACCCGACGCTTCTGAAGGAGACTATCTCGGACTACTGTTGCAGACTCAGCGCCTCCGTTATCGCCGAGAGATACGGTATCCGCCGCCAGACGGCCGCGGCCCATCTAGTCGAGGGCGGCGTCACGCTCCGTCGCACCATCACCGACGTCGAACGCCAGCGGGCGAGGAAACTCTATGACTCTGGCGCCTAGATCAAGGGCATCGCCAACGCACTGGGTCGCAACCCAGCGACTACGAAGATGGTTCGCCCGAATCGAGGCACCGCTGGCCACGCGGACTTCACATCGTCTTAGCACCTGACCTTGAGTGGCGTACGAACTCATAGTGATGATGCTCTGCCCATGTTTCGGAACAGTCGCGAGAACGCTCCAGGACCCTGGGTTATTTCCACCTTATGGCTGTGCGAAGACATGCACCTCGACCTTGGCGACGTCATACTGGCTCACCCTGAGTGGTGTCGCCTGATCCGGGTGGAAGAGCGCCACGTTGATGCCGTCGCTGACGGAGCTCCGATAAACCACGCCATCAAATCCGCAGCTTTTGATGAACTCGCACAGATGTTGACTTGGAACATATTCGAACGGAGCACCTTGCGGTAGCACCGGTCGGGTCAGCTCCTCCCCGAGACGCTCGAGAAGTGGGAGGTCAGCGTGCATCTGTCCGACCTCGTCGTCGTTGAGCTCGAACGGAGAGATACGAGCACGAGGATCACGGAGATCGACTGACTTCATGGTGGGTACTGCAAAGTCCGCGACGCACGCGACATCACCGGTGTGGGGCCGCACTTCTGATACCGCTGTGGCGGGGGTCGACCCAAGGTACAAATAGGGAATCCCCGCGGGATTTGCTCGCCCATGCCCCGCCTTCTTCAACGGTGGAGCGCCCATCTTGTCGAGTGGGTACGGGTCATCGCTGATGATCCGAGCGCGGTGCCAGGTGGAGCTTAGCGTCGTCGGGTCAACGATGAGGTAGTTGAGGAGCTCACGAAGACGGTCATAATCGATGTTTTGCTTCAGAAACCACCGGTTACCGTGCATCATCTCGACACGCAGATCGTCCCAGTGCGCCAAGCTGGTGCCCTTGTCCTTCTCCGACGGAGCGTAAAGCTTCCTGACAACTTCACCGTCGTCAAGAATGTCCGCAAGCAACTCTTTGACGGCCGGGTCTTCGCGCATGACCGACCCGGTAAACAGCCTCCAATCACCCCGAAGCAACGCCGGGAGAGGCCGACCATTTGCGTCCGGTTCGTAAATCGAAAGCAAACCCTCGAACGACTCGCGAAGTACGGTGGGTTCGACCAATGTGGAGGTCTCGACGTGGCAGTACCCGCACTCACCCGTGAGTGGAGTGAGCTTGTCGGCGATGTGCCGGCGTAGAAAATCGTCGCTGAAACATTCAGCGCAACACAGACGTTCAGGCATCCGCACTACGGTGATAGGCCGCGAGCGTCTCGATATGGTGCCGCATCGATAGTTTTTTGATATACCCGAGCCCCGGGAAATGGCCTGCCTCGTGAAGCCGACGAAATTCCGCTACGGCAGATGTCTCGAGGAGCTTCGAGTCCGGACTGTCGAGCTTCGCGATCAGCTTGACGAGCGCCTCAGCAAATTTGTTTGCCGGGTCGGTAGGCGTGTCGTTCGAGTCGGACTTGAAGTGATACACGTACATTGCTTCATCGTTATCGGGGTCAATGTAGGTGAGGTGGATCGCCACGGCGTACGCAGGGCCACCACCTTCTGTGAACCGGTCACCGACCGTCAAGAAGTCCCCGTAGCCGTCCATGCCGAGATCCCGGAATGTGACATGCAGATCTGAGAAGAACTCGAAGGGCTCGTAATCAGCATTCTTCCTTTGCTCAAATCCGTCGCGGATGAGCACGCGGCCGCGGCCCTCAAAGTGCTTGCGGTAGAGCATACTCGCCTGGTCCTCGCTGAAGACATTTGTCGCCGCAATCGCATGATTGCGGAGAAACTCTCCGATATCACGCGCCGCCGTGAAACCAGAATGAACGATCACCGGGTTGTGGTCAGTATGGTCCGAGATGAGTGCGTTGGCCTCGTCGACGCTCGTGCTTGCAAGAAGGAGGATGCCGGCGGAGACCGCATCATTTCCGCCGTAGTTCTCGCCGAGGAACGAACTGATGATCGCCCCACCCTCTTTGTGGTCGCCATGACGCGGGTTCACAATGACGATGGCTCGGCCACCCGCCTGACTGATAGCCGCCAGTGCGCGCTCGAGACCGTTTAGCGATTCGCGGACCGGCTCAATTATGGGTACGAACGAAGCTTCGGCCAGCACCTCGGCGCTCTCGCGAAGGGCGAGGAGCTCGAACTGCTTTCCTCGAAAGTACGGGTGATACATGAGCTATCTCCAAGCGAGTGCGGCACCTATGGGCAAGCGCGTTGCGTCGTGGAGTCTCTGCTCAGACGCGTCATCCATCCTCAGTGTAAGCATGGCAGCCCGCAGTGACATTGGGATGGATTGGACGTAGGTCTCTGCGGATCTCTGAGAGCGAGTTACCTTTAGAGTGCTCACCATGAGATCGTGCACCGGCCCCGGTTCGAGGTCTGTGAACACATTCCGCAGCGCGGCGCGCATCTGGGTGTTCGGGACACGCGGAGGCTCGACACCGACTCCCCGCAGGATCTCGAATGCCTCGCTGACGCGAACGAAGTCGAGTATGGCCAGAGGGTCCGTGCGGGACGAGTCCGTTACTGCGCGGCGCTCCGTCTTGAGTGTAAATCGACTGGTGAGGATGAGCACGCCGATTCCGTCAGGGATCTGCCGGAGAACTTGCGCTACATGCGACGGGCTGGTGACGACGTTGACTGCGGCGAATACGCGGGCGTATGCGGACACCTGAGAACGCAACCGTGCGAGCGAGTCTCGTTCGGACTTGATTTCATACGCAGTCGATGTTCCATTGAAGACAACGACGTCCGCTTTCGATGATCCAACCCGCGCCTCCCCCAACATCGTTGCTGTGCGGAGGTTATGTCGACCGAGCAAAATCTTCTGTGCGATGGCCGTACGGTAGACGTACTCGTCGCGGTTCCCGAGCCTCCGAAGCTGGCCGAATGCACGGTCAAAAGCTTCCCCAACAGTTGCGTCGGAGTTCATGGCCGCAGCGACCCCGGACTGATCCAGGAGTCGAGCGAGCAGCCCGGACCGACCAGTTTTTCCGAGTTCGCGTACGACGGCAGAGGAGAAAAGCCGGCTCGACGCACTAAGCTCAGTCGTCGCCACACTCATCACCCTTCCGCTGACCGCCGACCATCACGGTCGACCGCGGGGCGAGTCTAGCCGAAGCAGTTTCCCGAGGCCCCAAGGCGCTAGGCGAGGCGTAAAGCCGCGCTGGATTTGGTCGCTGAGAGCCCCGCCCTGGGGTACCGGGTCCGGCCCACAGTCGCCCTAGAGGTGCCCGCACCGAACACTTGATTACTTCGCGCAGTCCCGGCAGCACCAATGAAGGAGGGGCGGCGGCCGTCAAATTGGCCACCGCCCTCGTCAAGGCTGGTTGCTCTTGTCCTCACGAGTGCGGACACGCTGGATCCGCACTTCCAGAGCTGGAGACATCTCCTGCAGGAGCGCCGCCCAGATGACCGTTTCGAGGTAGTCGTCTCGGTCGATCGGCTCCTCGTGCCAGCGGCTTCCACCCCGCTCTCGGGTCCGGACTCGATAGACACCCGGTTCGATCAGCCTTCTCCGGAATTCCTCCGGCGGGTCGGTGTTCTCGCCCTCGTCGTCGGTCAGCCCGACGACCGCGACGTCACCGACGAGGCGGGCGTCGCGGGCCTGTGGAACGTGGAATCGCCGCAGGAAAGTGGCGCGGCGGTTGAACGGTACGTCGCGGATGAGTCCTTCCTCGTTGACGTACATCGTGACGCCGAGGTCCGGGACGTCGACCGCTTCGATCCAGCCGCCCACGGCTTGCTGGTAGTCCTCGAGCGACTCCAACGCGGCGGCCCTGAGAGGCGCGGTGTTGCCTGCCGGGATGATGATGCCCTGCACCATGGTGGCGCTCCTCCTTTGTGCGTGCGACCGGGAACCGGGATGGTTCTCGTGGAATCGCAGAGCGCAAACGAGGTCGGGTAATCGGCGCGGGGGAGTGGGTGCGGGGCGGCCGGCGAGCGAGCGTCCCGATGGACGAAGCTCGAGCCGACCGCCCGTTCGGGTGGAGCCGTCAGGTCGCCTGGGGCTTCGGCGGCGTGCGCGGCGTCTTCGGCTCGGGACGTGAGTCGAAGATGGCGGCGATGGCGTCGCGTTTGCCTGCTGCCTCCCGTTCGATCTCGTCGCGAACATCCTTCGCGCGGCGTTGGATGGCTGGGTCGGCTTTGGTTTTGTCGATCCAGGATTCGATGGCGAGGCGGACTTCGTCGGTGACGGTCCGGTCATTGAGCTGGGCGATGATGTCCAGTTGGGTACGGGTGGACTCGTTGAGTCTGACCGCGAGGGGTTTGATCGGGCCGTAGCCGAGTCCGTGGGCGGACGCAGGTGAGGCGGGCGGGGTGGTGGCGTTGGACTCGCTCATGAGGGCGGGTCACCTCCTTGACGGGTGCGGCCGAGAACTCGGATGGTTCTCTACGAGACCGCAGTCTGGCAACGAGGGGTACGCATGGCTGCTCTTCTAGTGAAATACGCGCGCTCGTTAGCGGCAACCGTCCGATCGGTAACGATCCGAGACGCGGTCAACCAGGCGACCCTGAGATGTTGAACGAGAAACGCCCCCCATCCGCGTTCGCGGATGAGGGGCGACTCTCGTGCGCTATCTTCCCCAGTCCCTCATCAACGCGGCGAAGCGCGTGGAGTTGGTGTCGGGTCGGGCTGCGGATGACGACGCTGCGGTATCGAAAATGTTGATCCCCGAAAGGCGCTCGTTCGCCAGTGCCTCGAGATCAGTGAGGCTCCCGTCACGGAAGTACTGAGCTCGTTCCAGCTGCTCTGCGCTCGAGAGTTCGATGAAGGGAGTGCATCCCATGTCGTGGCCTCTCTCACGTGTCGTAGTTGGTTGCGACAGTCCCTGCTCCAGCTGAGTTCACCTCCGTCCCGCAGCACTGCGTGGGGATACTGTATTCGCACTCCAGCGTCCGCGGGTAGGAGGATCACACGATTGTGATGCCTATGGTTTGGAGGTCGCCGCCAAGTCACTTGAGCGCGCGCACCCCAAGCCGACGAATGGCTCGATCTGCGCGCGCGTCTACCTCGGGATTCTCGACACCCGTGGCGATTCGCACATCGACTACAGCCGAATCCGGCAGACGGAGGTACGCAACAAGATGGTCGACATAGTCGTCGAGGAGTTGAGCTTCCACCTCCTCGGTGGACATGCCGAACTGCACGGTCAAGCGGCCCTGGTGGTCGAGCTCGACCTTCCCGCGCCCGCGCACACCCGCGCCGATCTGTTGCAGTCGGGCATGGACGAATCGCGCGTCGATGGAACTCGTATCGAGCTGCACACCGCCAAACACTGATGACCGCCATAGGAGTGCTTCGAACGAAGCCGATATGTCCGGCGCATCGCCGACTTCAGAGCCAGCCTCACGCTCGGCTTGCCCCTGAGAGTTCGCGGCTGTTACTGGGACGCCTTCAGACTGGCTTCGATTCAAAGGAAGCTCCGTAGATTGACTCGGTGGATTGTCTGGCGGCGTCTCCACGATGCTCGTATTGCAGCAATTCGAGGTGCGCGCGTCAAGATCTTGTCTAACGAACAGATCGTAGGCGATTGGCTGGAAGTTTGCTGAAACCCTTGTCGCTGAGCCCTAACGCTCCAACGCGCGCCTTGTGTGGTTTTCACAACGAATGGGAGATTTGTCCTACCCACGGGACACATGTTCACGCTCGGCGCACCAGAACCACGGTGCCTCCGCCGTAGCGATCTCCTCCCCAGAACCGTTCAGGACCGAGAACCCTCCGTCGTCCGTCGCGCTGAGCACGCCGCCCGACTCCGACTCGATCGTGTACGTGAGGTCAGGCAAGGCGTCGTCGCCCTCGCGGCGTGACTACAAACCGTCACCTACCGGTGCAGCAGACCCGATCGTGCGTTCGCTGTATGTAGGTCGATTGGGGGACACGACCTCCGAATCTCCGAGTCGGGTCCTCCGCGATGATGGATCAGATTGAGCGAACGCATCGGCATCGCGCCAGACGAGCCGGTCGGAACTCGTGTTCGTTGTGAATTAAACACTTCCCGGCGACGACACTCCGGTCCATATTGGTTCAGAGAATGGAACACGAAAAAGACGAATCGCCGCGCAGATCCAATGGTTCGAACTCTTACGACTCGGGCGTGTTCAAGAAAGTCCCGTCCATCGCCGACTCCGTCGATGCGCTCCCGCGTCGGTGGCGGACACGCTGGCTCGCGTTGCTCGACACCGAGAATCCAACGATGTCCGCAGCACTGGTGGCCGACGTGATACACGCCGTTCGTGATGGCCAGCTGGAGATCGAGACTGCAGGAGAAATCCTGAACCTCTTCTATAAGTACCCGGGGACATGGCACTCCATGTCCGGGGAACTCGTCGCCGTTGCGGTCGCCTCGGACAAGTTGCTCGATCCCACTACGCCGTTCGATCGGAAAGAGTCGTGGCGAACCATCACAGAGGCCTCACTGCGTCTTCTCAACGAAGTTCATGCCGAAGGCGGTCCACCATCGCATTGACCTCATTGCCGGACGCTGTGATCGGCAGGTACTGCTGATTGGAGTGCGACCCATCCCGTTGCGTCACGACGAAGATGATCTTTCCTTCGCCCTCGTTGTGGATGATGTGCACGTGTGGGCGCTCCGAAGTGATGTCGCCGTTAGGACCAATGAACTGGCCGATCCGTGTTCCGGCGGCATCGCTCTCGCTGTAGTAACCGTCCTTACGAGTGGGACGGGGGTAGCCGCGACGAGCATCCTCCTGGGCTTGAAAGGCGAGCGCGTACTGAGTCGCCTTCCACCACTGTCCACCATCCCGGTTCGCTTCTATTGCTCCCCGAAGGATGTTCTTCCATGAGTATGGTCCCGGCATCTTGCCCCCCTAATCTGCCCCTGGGCTGCACTCTAATGGTTGATCGCAGGCCTGCGCATCTCGCCTCTCTACACATCTGTCGCCGCTAATGTCCCTGATCACATGAACTCCGTAATCAGTCCCCCGATAGCGGCGTGGAGTCGTCTTGCGCCTTCGCTGGAGATGGCCAGAAACCTGCTGTCGTCTTCGAGTGGGCCGATGTAGAGATAGGTCACCTGCTGGTCCTGCTCCAACGCGACGACATACTCCTCCGCGAATAGGGGCGCGGGTTCTGTTCGACCGAGGCGCGCTTGACGGCGTTCCACCACCGGCACGAGGACACCTTCGCTGCGGTGCCAGCGGGGCGGCGTCGGCTCCTGCTCGTCGTCGTGACCGGCGCACCACGGCGGGCAGGCGTTGCCGCTGACAGAATCAGAAGCGGTCATGGTGAACCTCTCTCAGGGTGGTCGCCGGTCGGGGCTGCTTCGGCTGAGGACTAGACCTACGGGACGCGGAGGCGAAGGTCGAGATATCGGACGACGCGGGTCTTGCTGCTCGAGTGGTGCCGTCGTCATACTGCCTGCGGAAGTACAGGGATTTCGGGCTGGGACAGAAGCGGGACACGGCTGTGAGTGACGAACCACTTCCGCCTGCTCCGCTACCCTCGACGGCCGTCGAGTTCGGTGTCGGTCTTCGCGCCCTGCGTACGATCTCGCTCCGGGGTATGGAAGCGCGGCAAACGCCCGGGCGAGGGGCGCTGGTGCTCTCCAAGTCGCAGCTGCAGCGCTACGAGACGGGACAGCTACTCCCGCCGCTCAAGTACGCCGATCACCTCGACGCGCTCTATGAAGCAGACGGCTGGGTGAAGCTAAGCCTGTCTGCCTTGCACGCCGCGACCTGGGATCCGTGGGCGGAGGGTCATGCCCCGGCGCGCCTCGAACACGCGCACGAGTGGCCGGCGTCCTACCGCGGCCCAGTCTGGGTTGCGGTGTGGCCGTTGCCAGAGCACGTCGGAAGGAAACACCCCCTGACACTGGATTGGGGCGCGTGGAGTGCGGCGCTCACGCTCACGCTCGGTGCGCAGGGCCGCGCACTGACGACCGGCAAGTCGGCGGACCCGTCCGGGGTACCGGTGACGTTCAACCTCGAATCCGACCTACCTGTGTTCACCCTGAGCGGCGCGGGTCCGGCTCCCTCCGGATTTCTCGTGACGAGAATCCACCGGAAATGGCGCTACGGCGATGTTCGTCTTCCCGTCTGGCAGCGATTCAGATAGTCGCGGACAAAGAACGACGCCTCCCGGCAAGAAAGCGGGAGGCGTCGTACTCGCAGTTGGGGGTCGGCGAGTATGGAGCAGAGTAGCAGGGGGTTTTAGGCGTTCGCGGCCTTGTATGCATCGACGATGGGGCCGGCGATACGACCTCGGTCGCTGACAGTGTGTCCGTTGGCGCGCGCCCATTCGCGGACGGCGTTGAGGTCGAGGTCGCTCTTTGCCCGGGGGGCGCGGGCCGTGGACTGACGGCCCGCGGACCCGATCGAGCGGGCGGCGTCGACGAAGGGCGTGAGTGCGGCGTAGAAGCTGTCGGCGTTACTGTCGGAGAGGTCGATCTCGTACGACCGTCCTTCGACGGAGAACGTGATCTGCTTTCCTTCGCCAGGCTCGAGAACGGTGCCGTCGAGGTCGTCGATGAGTTGGGCAATGTGTCGGGTAGCCATGGATCTAACGGTACCTCGATATGGAGAAATATCCGGTGGCTACCAAGCCATTCGGCATATGTGTCGTGAAGCAGGTTCGCTCAACCCGCACAAAGCAGATGATTGCGCAGCGGACGATCACGTGCGTTCCACCGGGCAAGTCCGAATACAGAAATCTCTGCCCGCCGCCTACAGGAGGCGACGGGCAGAGCTGGTCTTGCTGCTGGGTCTATCGGGTTATGCGCGGGCGTTTGCTCGGCGGCGAGCCACCAGCACGAAGGCGATCCCGCCGAGAAGCAGCACGCTCGCGCCGATTCCTGCGGTGGCGGTGCTCGCGGTGTCGAAGCCGGTGACGGCCAGCCCGTCCACCACAGTGAGGGAGGCGTAGACCGATCCGCTGGTCGCGCCGCGTACCTCGATCTTGTGCGCGCCGAGCTCGGCCCCGCTGGGGATGGTGACCGTCGCCGAGACTGTCCCGTCGTCTGTCGCTGTGGTGCTCAGGAGCTTCACCGGCGTGGAGTGCAGCCAGATCTCGACGGGTTCGCCCGAGGTGAAGCCGCTGGCCTTCACCGTGACCTGAGCGCCCGTGGTGACGGTGCTCGCGGACAGCGACACCACGGCGGTAGACGCCGATGCGGTCGGCGACGGCGACGACGTGTCGGTGGGCTCCGGGGTGGGCGACGTCGTCGGCTCGGGTGTGGGAGTCGGCGTGGGCGTTGGGGTCGGGGTGGGTGTGTTGCAGTCTCCGGGGAGCGTGTAGACGTGCTCGCCGACGGGAGCGGTGAGCGTCGGACGGTAGTGCTGGACGATGCTGAGCGTCGTCGTGCCGGAGTCGGCGAGCGGGATGTCGAAGTGAACCTTGCCGCTCTCGCCCGCCGGGCGATCGTTGTAGGTCGTCGTCCCGTCCGCGGATTCGGCCGTGACGGTGAAGTTCAGGGTCTCGCCTTCGCGGGTGGTGATGTCCACGGGCGCGGTGGCGCTGGAGTCGGTGCAGACCGGGTCACCGAACGTGGCGGTCGCCTCGACGGGCTGCGGGTTGCAGGAGGTGAGGTAGGAGAAGCTGCCGGAGGCGACGGTGGTGCCGTTGACGACGATCTCGACGGTGTGGGTGTCGTCGTCATCGAGCCACGGGCCACCGAAGTCGAGGGGGAAGTAGTCGTCGTCGGAAGCGGTGGCGCGGGTCTTGGTCTCGGTGCGGTATGTCTGACCGTCGACGACAAGGCTGCCTTCGATCGAGTCGCCCACGCCCAGCATCGCGTACCCACTCGATTCGATGCGGAGGAAGTTGAAGTAGCAGCTCGCCCCGACGGTCGGGTTCGTGATGACCGGTGCCGCCTGGGCGGGCGCGGCGCCCACTACGAGCCCGACGAGGGTGAGGGCGGTGACGGCGAGGGTGGAGAGGAGTCGCGCGAGGCGGCTTCTCCAGGCGGGGCGGTGGCGGGTGTGGGTCATGGCGGGTTCCCTCTGGGTGTGCGAGTAGAACGCCGAGCAGGGTGGCCGGCGTGCGCCTGTCTAGGACGGCAGGCAGGGTACGTCCGGAGATTACCAATTTCTATTGGTTACCACCAACTCTTCTTGCTTTCAGGCTTAGGTGGTGAGTACCAACCCCGCGAGCACGCCCGAATGGGCGGAGTTCTCGCGGGCGCTCGGGATGAACCTTCGACGCAGGCGCGACGCGCTAGGGCTCACGCAGGAGGCCGTCGCTGAGCGAGCGGGGATCTCGCTGTATGCGTATCAGCAATATGAGCGCGGTGCGGTCACGAAGGGTGGCGCCGCTACGAATCCGAGGCTGGCGACTGTGGTCGTGATCTCCCGAGTCCTCAATGCGGCGCTCGAAGAGCTCTTGCCGCCTCTGAGCCTCACATCGATGGACTGATCTACCCCCGCGACGCCCCTGGTTCCGCCTCACAGCAACCACTCCCTCCTGAAGATGTCCGGCGTGCGGGTTGGTCGCTCCAATGTCGTCGGCAGGGGCTATGCTCTCGTGCATGACGAAGCGGAGGCGGCAACATGGGTCGTATTGACTCTGCGTTCGTTTCTCGGCAAGTGACGCACACGTTCGTCGCGCTAGATCAATCATCCTCAACCGTGAGGACTGAGCACAGCTTCGAGCTTGAAGCGAAAAGGCCAGACCGCTTCTATATCCGAGAGTACTCGTGGGTAAGCAAAGAGGGCATCGAAAAGCCTCCTGTTATCCACTCGGGGAGCGAGGACAACGGCGTCAAGTCTCACCGTCTTCACGGGCCGGTGTTGGAGGGTGCCGAAGCTGAGCGCATCGCGGTCATCGACCTCGGTCGACTGATCGGTCAGGGAGAGCGTGAGGTTGTGAACATCGAGCACTTCTTCGTATCGACGCGCCCTGAGAACCCTGGATTTGTAGGTCACCTCGCAACCGAAGGCTGCGAGCAGATCACCTTGCGAGCGATCTTACCGATCGGCGCTGGCCAGAGATTTACGATCCGAAGCTTTAAGTCGGGTGCCGACAGAAGCTATCGCGATGAGGCGTTAGCACCCTTGCCTGTGGGTGACCTGCTTTCTCCACTCACGAATCGAGACGCTTGGACTGAATACAGAAGTGTCATCGAAAACCCAAAGGTGGGCGAGCGCTACCGGATCACCTGGGACATTTAAGCTTGATACTTTTATGATATAATGTATATGGCGAAAGGAGTCAACATGACTGACGGAATCGACAACTAGCCTTGGTTGACAATGGATCTTCTACGCATTTTGAGGACGCCCGCATTTCTGCGTACTTCTCTCATCTTGCAACCGAGCTTGGTCCGGAAACCGATGTTCAAGTGGCATGCGTTGCCCACATGGTTTCTAATACAACCTATTTCCTCCCAGCCCTGGACAGAATGTTCGGGGTTGGTTTTTATATGCCGAAACCAAAGTCGTTAAGCTCCCGATATACGAACCTCGTTCGGTCGTTCGGCTTCGCCGAACAGCCCCTAAGTAGGGAGTGGGCCGAAAACCCCTTACAGGTCGCGAACGCCCTATCGAAACTCGATCCACGGCGTCGCATAATCCTCGTGGATATTGGCGGATACTTCGCATCGTCCCTGAATGAAATCAATCGCCTCCTCCCGGGACGCATAATTGGCGTCATGGAGGGTACTGAGAACGGCGTTCAGAAGTATGAAGCGAGCGGTCTCGAATACGACCTACCGTTAATCACCGTGGCACGAAGCCCGCTGAAGTTACCTGAGGACTATCTCGTCGGAGCAGGGGTTGTTTTTTCGGTCGAAGCGACGCTTCGAGAGCAAGCTCAAATCTTGCAGTCTCGTAGCGCATGCGTCATCGGGTACGGACGAGTCGGAAGTGGAGTGGCGGAAGTCCTGCGCGGCCGCGGAATTCCTACGGTCGTTCACGACGTCTCCCCACTTGCCATGGCCGAGGCAGCTGCTCGAGGTTTTCGGGTGTATCGGCGTCTCGATGATGCGCTGCGCCAGTCGAATCTCATCATTTCTGCAACCGGTTCGAGAGCTATCAATCCGGGAGCACTGAGTGTTCTGCGCTCGGGAACAGTCGTAGCTACGGTGACTTCTTCTGACGATGAGTTCACTCCGGGCGCGTTGCGCCAGTATCGCAAGGTTCCGATCTCACCGCGCGTCTCGAGATTTGAGAGTGACGAAAGACGTCGCTATTTCTGGCTCGTGAATGAAGGGAACGCGGCGAATTTTCTAGATGACGCAGTGATCGGACCAGCCATCCAGCTGATCGAGGGTGAGAAGCTCGCGGCCTTGAAGGAACTCGCGCTTGGGGTCGTCCCCCGAGGCGCGTTTCGAACCGAAGTCACGCTCGAAAGGCGCGAGGTTGTCGCCAGAGTCTGGAATGAACACTTTCTGGAGGACTAGCTTCGGCGTTTCGAACGTTGCGGTTTGAATTTCCGAATCGGGTCATCCACGCATGGGGCCTCTCAATAGCTGTTTAGCGACACCTCAACTGCTCGATTGCGCACCGTCCGCATCTGTGTGAGTATCCATGGCTCTGGAACCCAAGCAAGTAGTCGCCATGTTGGCCAGACTGGCATCGGCCAGTGCACGGAGATTCGCCCCATCTGTTGCCCGTGTCCGACCGTTGTGTCTAGCGGCGCATCTGGGAGCACAAATCTCCGCGCGTATCGGTCGTCGCGTTTCGGATCCTTGTGGACGTGAAAGTCTAGGTCGACCTTGTCGCCGTTGACGATGACGATGGGCGGTTGCCAGGACTCGTGGGCCAGTGTGAAGTCGAGTATCGGCTGAAACGCTGCACCCGATTGGAAGATCGACACCACGACTGACGGGCGGTCCGTCTCGTCGCGATCTCGGATGATCGTCGCCAGTTCGTGCATGCCCTTCTTTGCCCGCCGCCACGGCGCGGTTTTCTCGCCCGAGTAGTGCTCCGCGATGTAGCGGGCGCGTCGCTCTTCGATCGTGCCCAGCCCCACGTTCCATCCGCACAGGTAGAAGAAGGCGCCGACGGTGGTCTCGGGATCGCGACCGAGATCCTCGTACAGCCGGGTGAGCTCGTCGAAGGCTCGCTCCGGGATGCCTTCCCCGAGCGCCTCGATGAGATGGAACAGTCCGTCGAGACGGTGTGGGCCGGGGTGTCCGGGCTGCTTTCGAAACAGCATCAGCTCCTTCACGATCGCATCGCGGATCGGATCAACGACTTCCACCATGGAGCCAATTTTGAGCCAATGACGGATCTCTCCTACTCGTTCAGCCTGGAAGTGCGGCAGGTAGTCGCACTCCAAGGAACGAGAGAGAGGAAGGAAATGTTCGAGACGAAGAAGGAGTTGGCGCCGCTGGGCGGTGCCTTCAGCTCCGCCGGATTGGCTCAGATGGGCGCTGGAATGCAGCGTCAGACGAGCCGCGAGGTGGAGCGTGTGCAGGGTCAGGCGATCGTGGCAGAGGTACACGAGCAGGCTCGCGCGTTCCTCGGGCACACGATGTTGCAGAACGTCGGTGCGCTGACGTCGCTGGAGCAGCACCTGATCCAGGTCGCCCCGCTGGGCGAGGCCCGCTACAAGCACATCGTCGACGCCTACGCCATGGGCGCTGCGCAGAAGCTCGCCCGCTGGTGATCTCATGCCCGTGGTCGAGGTGCTTACCGTGGCCGCCGTCTACGTGGTTGCGTTCGTCGTCTACCTTGCCGTCATCCTCGTGATGGCGTTCGGTCGTCGTCCGCTGGACGACTGGCTCGGCCGGCGTCGTGATCGTCGGCGTGCCCGTGTCGAGGCGGAGCTGGACCGCACCCAGGCCGAGCTTCGTCAGACGATCCTTCAGCTCGCCGCCGCGATGAACGGCGACGCGTTGGAGGCCCGCAAGGCCCTTATCCGCGAGTCGTACCTGGCTCGCGGCGAGGTGCCCAAGGAGTAGTTCTACAAACCGACCGGGGCGGTGACATCACCGATGACCGCCTGGCTTGCGCCGCCCCGGTCCTCTCCCCACAGCCGCTGGCTGAGTTCGTGCCGGTGGCTGTCGTCATCTGTGGAGGCGTGGTTGTGGTTTTCGCAACACGCTCACGCTTATCCACACCCCCACCCCTGACCGCCATGAATCGGCGCGGAACGGGTGCGCGATCGGACGGTTGCTGAAGTCCGGCTGAGAGCGCATAACCAGGGGGCAGCCCCCGCACGGCCCCGATAGTCGCCGTCATCCCAGCGGGTAACAACCGCTGCGGGAAGGAGCACACTCATGCACACCACCAACACCAACCCCGAGCCGAAGGAGCCCGTCGGCATCTCCGACGACACAACCTCGGCCGGCACGCGTCGCTACACGACGATCCTCGCCGACCCGCCCTGGCCGACCGGTCAGCAGGGCAAGTACGGTGCGGAGCACCACTACAACCTCATGACCCTGGAGCGCATCAAGGCGCTCCCCGTCGGCGACCTCGCCGCCGACAACGCGCACCTCTACCTGTGGTGCTACCCGGCCACCCGGTACGTAGCCGAAGACGTGATGCGCGGCTGGGGGTTCGAGTTCAAAGACGAGTTCGTCTGGGGCAAAGACCAGATGGGCCTCGGCCAGTACTTCCGCCACGCCCACGAGACGCTGCTGCTCGGGGTGAAGGGGAAGCTGCCCGTGAAGTTCCGCGGACAGCGCTCCTTCACGATGCTGCCTCGCCAATCTCACAGCCACAAGCCGGAGGAGTGCCACGTCATGATCCAGCGTCTCAGCCCCGGCCCCTACCTGGAGCTCTTCGCTCGCCGTCCGATGCCGGAGTGGGACGTCTGGGGCAACCAGGTGAACGCGAGCATCTCCATCCCGGGCTACCCCGTCCCGAGCGACATCAAGGTCGACAGATCCGGCGCCACCGTCGTCGTCAGCGACGAGGAGGCCGCCGATGCCTAGCCCCTTCCACCACCTCCGCCGTCTTCCGCTTCGTGTTCTGAATGGAGTACGTCATGTCCTCGTCCGAGCGTGGCCCGCTGGAGGCCGCGAAGGCCTTCGCCTGGACCGTCTTCCTGGTCGCGCTGCTGCTCTTCGGAGCCGTCAGGCTGATCCAGCAGGTGTGGGTCTGGCTGCTCGTCATCCTCGCCGTCGTCCTGCTCGTCGGCGGGTTGGTGTGGTGGCTGCTGGCGCGCCGCGATCGCTGGTGACCCAGCCGCACTCGAACGGAGGTCGCCAATGAGCCGATCATCGTCACCGAAGCGGGGACGAGGTCGCCCGCGCCGCGAGTACCGCATCCGCGTCCGCGGAGAACGACGCGAGCACCCGGACTACGACAAGCTCGCCCGCGCCCTCCTCGAGCATGCTGCGATGGAAGAAGCGAAGGGCCGCGCCCACACCAGCGACACCGACGCCGTCACGACGAGCACGAAGGTCGACGGCGTCATCGTCCCGTCGATGGACGGCGAGAACGACGGGGATGCCGATGACTGACACCTGGCGTCAACTGCACTGGCCGCGCCCCTTCGACGCCGTCACCGCCCTCGGCTTCCTGGAGACCCTCGCCGCCGACGAGTCCCGCGGCCCGGTGGTGTTCGAAGCCCGCGCCGAAGGTGGCACTATCCGTCACCTGGTGGGTGGACACGCCACCACGGTCTCGGGGATCAGCAGCAGCCTCAAGCGGCTGCTTCCCGGGGTCGCCGTGACTGACCTCGAAACGGTCCGGGTGTCGGTGGAGCGGGCGGGGCGGGTACGCATCCGACTGCGCAACCTCGGGCTCAGCCTCGATACCTCGGGGGCTGCCCTCCGCGCTCTCTACGCTGCGCTGTCCGGAGCGGTGGGAAAAGGGGACGTGTTGGTGCTGCAGGTCATCCTCGGTGCCAGCGTCCCACCTCAGCCGCTGCCGGTCTCCACGCCGGATCCCAACCTCAGCCTGTTCGACCTCATCACGAAAGGCACCCGTCCCGCGCCGCTGGAGATCAGGGCGGACCTGCGCGACAAGCTGGCTCAGTACCGGTTCCGCGCCACCATCCGCATCGGCGTCACTGCTGCGAGCCCCGTTCGTCGTCGTCTCCTCGTCCACGCTGTCCTCGCCGCCCTCCGCCAACTTCAGACTGGCTCGACCCGGATCGACCTCGTCTCCGACCGCCCCGAGCTGGTCGACGAGGCGGTGATCCCGGCGAAGAAGCCGCTGCGCCTGACCGCCGCCGAAGCCCTCTGCCTTGTCGGCTGGCCCACCGGTGAGTCGGAGCTCCCTGGCATGCCGTCGATCTACCCACGCCTCATCGCCCCACCCGCCGGCTACACACCGAGTACGGAGCGGGTGTTCGCCACCACCAGCGCCCCCGGCCCGAGCCTGCCTGTCGGGATCTCGATGAAGGATGCCGTCCGCCACAGCCACGTCATGGGACCGAACGGCGTGGGCAAGAGCACCGTGTTGCTCAACCTCATCGCCGCCGACATCGCCGCAGGCCGAAGCGTCGTCGTGATCGACGCCAAACGCGACCTCGCCATGGACGTCCTCACCGTCATCCCGGAGCACCGCGCACAGGATGTCGTCGTCCTTGACCCAATCACCCCGAATCCAGTGGGACTCAATCCCTTCGCCGGAGCAGGCGACCAGGCCCCGCTCGTCGCCGACCGACTGCTCGCTGTCTTCCGCAGCCTGTTCCCCTCGGCGTTTGGCCCGCGCACCAGCGACGCCGTTCACGCCTCGCTCCTCACGCTCGCCGGACGAGACGGCTCGACCCTGGCCGACCTGCCGCGGCTGCTCACCGATGACCCCTACCGGCGCGGCTTCACGCGGGACATTACCGACCCGTCCCTGATCGAGTTCTGGGCCCAGTACGACGCTATGAGCGTGGGAGCGCGGTCGGCCATGATCGGGCCCGTCCTCACCCGACTGCGCCAGTTCCTGCTCCGGCCCTCCATCCGGGCGGTGCTGGATCAGGCCGCGCCGCGCTTCGATCTCCGCGACCTCTTCACTAAGCCGCGCATCCTCGTCGTTCCTCTCAACCGCGGGCTACTCGGACCGATCGCGGCCGAACTCGTCGGGTCGCTCCTCGTCTCCCAGCTGTGGCAACTCACGCTGGCGCGCGCGGACGTTCCGAAAGAACAGCGCCGCCCCGTGTCGATCTACCTCGACGAGGCGCAGATGTTCGTCAAGCACGAATCCGACCTCGGTGAAGCCCTCGAACAATCCCGCTCGATGAACGTCGCCTGGCACCTCGCCCACCAGCACCGCGCCCAGATGCCCGCGAGCCTGCTCGCCGGCATCGCTGCCAACGCCCGCAACAAGATCCAGTTCCAAGCCGACCCCGTCGACGCTGCCGCCGTGACGAAGCATTCCGCCCTCACGCCGGAGGACGTCATGAAGCTGCCGCCCTTCCACGTCTACGTCGACCTTATGAACGGCGGGGTGCAGTCGGGCTGGTTCTCCGCCGTCACCCTGCCGCCACCCGCCGCGATCTCCAACCCCGACGCTGTCCTCGCTGAAAGCCGCGCCCGCTACGGTGCCACCAGCCCGGCAGCAGCGACCCCCGAAGCATCACTCCCGCAGGGTGATGCCGACGGGGTGATGCCCGAACGAAAGCAGGGTGACGAGGGTGACGAGGGTGACGTGAGTTCCGACGAGCCCATCGGACGACGCCGAAAGGCCCGCCCATGACTACCGAACTCGAGGTCGTGAGAAGAGAAGAGGGGTGTCCGGTCGCTCATCCATTCGACCGTCCGATCGCTGACACTTCCACCCGCGTTCTCCCGCGTGTTTCTGCGGCACCCAGCCTCAGTTGGGAGCGGACTACTCCGCCCATGGCGGAGTCGCTAGCCGCCCACCAACCTGCCGAAGCGGCCGGCCGGCGACCTGGCCGTGGAAGGCGGCGCTCATGACGATGCGTCTACCGCGCACCGGTGCCGGACCATCCAAGCTGCTCCTGCTGCGCGCAGAACTCTCGCCCCGCGACGACGACATCCTCAGCTTCCTCAATCGGCACCGCTACGCCACCACCACGCAGCTGCGGGACGTCTTCTTCGCCGAGCACGCCACGCCGACAGCCGGCACCCGCGCCTGCATCCGCGTCCTGCACCGGCTGCTGCACCACCGGCTCGTCGCCCGCTTGGAACGCCGCGTCGGCGGAAGTGTCCGAGGGTCTGCCGCCAGCATCTGGTACCTCGACGCCCCCGGCGAACGTCTCACCCGATCAGAAGGAGCCCGCAGGCGTCGCTTCGCGGCCGTCTCCACATCCTTCCTGACCCACACCCTCGCCGTC
The DNA here is from genome assembly GCF_900156455.1 of Microbacterium sp. RURRCA19A. Classification (GTDB taxonomy): domain Bacteria; phylum Actinomycetota; class Actinomycetes; order Actinomycetales; family Microbacteriaceae; genus Microbacterium. Next base: position 2,010 of record NZ_FTNQ01000007.1, on the reverse strand, counting down.
ACCGAAGCGCACGTCGAGCTCATCCGGCACGCCCGCAGCGGCGCGTTCACCATCGAGCGCATCGACGTCGAGCCCGACTCCTGGCGCTCGTTCCTCACCCGAGCAGGGACGTCCACGATTCTCAAGCCCGACCTCTACGCCCACCTCGCCACCTCGGACTACGACGACCACTGGTACCTCGAGATCGACCTGGGCACCGAAAGCATTCCCGTCCTGCTCACCAAGTGCCGCACCTACAGGGTCTACAAGGCGACAGGCCGCGCCCAAGCCGAACACGGCGTCTATCCCCGAGTGCTCTGGCTCCTGCCCGCACAGGCACGCGTGGACCGCCTCCGGGCCGCCATCCAGGCAGCCCCGGACCTCGACGACCGGCTGTTCGTCTGCGCGACGACGGCGCAGCTCGCGGGGGTGCTTGAAGACCCGGATGCCTTCGCTAGGCGCACGGTCGACACCGACGAGAGGAGGGAGCCGTGAGCCCTGAGATGCCGCCCTCACCCGAACAGCAACCATCCGGCCCCGACGACAAGGCACCGTTCGGCCCGGAAGCGGCCGCATCGGTCGAACGCTCGCTGGCGACGCTCCGCGATCCCGACGACGCCCTCCGCATCCTTCGGGGCGTCAAAGAGAGCGGCTCCGCGTTCGCCGCGTACCTGCTTTCGCCGGAGACGAACGTGGCCGCGCCCGACATCCTGGACAGCTTCTACAACAGCTACGCCGACGCCTGGGAAACCTTCGCCGAGTTCCGCCACGACGTCCTCGAAGGCCTCGGCTGGCTCCAAGCACTCGAGAGAGTCATGAGCGAGCAGGGGATCCCCGACGACCACCTCACCTGGAACCACAGCGCCGTCGATAAGCAGATCCTCGACACCTACGACGTCGTCCACCTGGACGGCTGGTGGCACGTCTTCAATAAGTAGCCGAAGCAGTTTTCCCCAGATCAATGATGCAAAAACTACGTCGCCATTCATCTCGACTTAAGAGGTGAAGTGAGCGTAAATCAATGAGCTAAGTCCGCCCGAACACGGGCAGAAAAGGAGGACACCATGACACACCACCAACGAGACACCCACCACGAAGAAGCGGCTCCGCGAGCACACAGCAGCGGAGCGGCAGGATCGACCCCGGACAAGAAGAGAACCCGCACCACCGCGGTGGGAAGCCCCGCCGACTGCCTCATGCGGGAACTGCTCCACGTCTTCCAAGACATCGCAGCCAAGGAACACGGTCGAGCCGTCCGCGCAGGTAAGACCCGCGCGAATGCACGACGCTTTGCCTCACCGCATAGCGCTACCGCGCGATCAGAGAAGGCGATCCCCGCCCATGAGCAGTGACCTCGAACCCCGCACTGCCCCCGGACGTCGCCGCGCATCCTTCGCTGGCTGGGAGCACCTCCTCGGTCTCGACGGATCTGCACCGCCTACGGCTAGCCAGACGAGTGATGGGCAGGCGGTCGTGTACCTGCGCGTCTCGACGCCCCGCCAGATGCTCACCGCAATTGACATCGACGCCGATGGGAACTCCATTGCCACCCAGCGCGAAGCATGCACCGTCCGCGCGAGGCGCGCAAAGACGCCGATCGCCGCGGAGTTCGTAGAGCCTGGAAACTCGGCGCAGTCGATCGCCAAGCGCCCGGTCTTCCGGGAGATGTTGCGGTATATCGAGGAGCATCCGGAGGTCACGTACGTCGTCATCTACATGCGTTCCCGCGCCTTCCGAAATCTTGCGGACGCCGCCATTACGAAGCGGATTCTCGCCAGCATGGGCGTCAAGCTGATCTCCGCCAAGGAGGATTTCGGTGAGGGTTACATGGCCGATGCCATGGAGGCTGTCACTGACATCATGAATGAAGTCCAAGTCCGTCAAAGTGGTGAGGACATCAAGCAAAAGATGCGTCACAAGGCGGTCAACGGCGGGACGTGAATCGGCCTGACTTTCGTTCCTATCGGGAGCCTTGTCCGGCCGGTGCCGGATTGGCTGATTCTTGGTCAGCGTAGTACGCCGTCTCGACCT
>NZ_FTNQ01000005.1 GCF_900156455.1 Microbacterium sp. RURRCA19A | reverse complement strand
CCTCAGCCCCGTGGAGTTCGAACGACTTCACATCCCCGCCGCAACCGCGGCATGATCAACACACAAGAACCGTCCGAGAAACCGGGGCAGGCTCCCCTTGGCTACGGCACCCCCCTTATCAGACACGCCCTAGATCACGGCACCGAGATCAGTCGAGATGCCACGCCTCCTCGAGCTCCTGCCACGCGGGTGCGTCATCGAGGTCATCGAAGGGCACTTGGCACGGGCTTGTGTGCGCCCACCATTCCTGCGTCACCGGGTCGGCAGCCATCACGCGCTGGTCGGCCTCGTAGTCTTCGCCGATGTACTCGAAGTAGCCGACGAGCACGTCACCCCGCACGAAGATCGTGAAATTGCGGATGCCGCACGCGGTGATTGTCGCCTCGACGCCTGGCCACACGGCCCGATGCAGCGCGAGGTACTCCTCGCGCTTCTGCGGGATCATGCGGCACATCATCCCGAACCGGCGGGTCATCCCTTGGTGCCACCCGCGGTCATCCCCGTGACGAGGAACCGCTGCGAGAACAGGAAGATGATGAGCACGGGTGCGACGGCGATCAGGGTCGCGAGGGCAAGAACCGGCAGCTCGATCGTGGTCGAGCTCGCGTTTGTCGGGTTGAACTGCGGCACGTTGGCGAGGAGCTCGGCCAGGCCGACCTGGATCGGGGCCTTCGCGCCGGGCACCATCACGAACGGGAGGAAGTAGTTGTTCCAGTTCGCCGTGAAGGAGAAGAAGCCCACGAGGGCGATGACCGGTGTGGCCAAGGGCATCGCGATCTGTGCGAACACCCTGAACTCGCCCGAGCCGTCGATGCGCGCGGCGTCGAGCAAGTCGCGCGAGACCGTCGTGGAGAAGTAGATGTAGGTCAGGTAGACACCGAACGGGAAGAAGGAGAACGGCAGGATCACTGAGAACGGCGACCCGATAAGGTGCGCAGCGCTCAGCTCGAGGAAGATCGGCAGCACAAGCGCGGTGTTGGGCAGGAGCATCACAATGAGCGTGACGGCGAGCAGCAGGCGACGCCCGCGGAACTCTGTCAGGGCGAGGGCATAGCCGGCCGGAATGCTGATCACGAGGGTGATGACGAGCGCGGCGAGCGAGTAGAACGCCGAGTTGCCGAGCCACACCCAGATGATGCCGCTCTGATAGGCGACGAGGGAGTGGAAGTTCTCAGCGAGGGTGTCGAAGCCCCCGAAGGAGAAGGGATTGCCCAACAGCAGCGCCCGACCATCCTTTGTCGGCGCGAGCAGCAGCCACAGGATCGGCACGATGAAGAACGCGACGAACCCCATGATCACGAGCACAACGAGCACGCGGCCGACCCATGCGCCCGGGCTCACTGAGTGGACCGCGGTTCTCGGCTCGTTGCTGTTGATACTAATCGCGCTCAAAAAGACCACCCCTGAAGACGAAGAACGCGCTGAGTCCGAGCGCGACGACGAGCAGCACGAGGCTGATCGCGGCCGAGCCGTTGAAGTCGTTCTGCTTGAACGCGTAGAGGAACGCGAGTTGATTGAGCGAGTAGTCCTGCGGGACTACTCCCTTGCTGGCTTGGGAGAGCACCTTGGGCTCGACGAAGAGTTGGGTGCCCGCCGCGAGCGACAGGATCACCATGTACGAGATCCACTTACGAAGGAGCGGGATCTGGATGTACCAGGCCGTCGTGATGTGGCCGGCGCCGTCGATGCGGGCGGCCTCCATCACCTCGACGTCGATGTTATTGAGGGCGCCATACATGATGACGATCCAGCCGCCCGCGCCCGTCCAGAACGCGATGATGGCGAGCACCACGGGCAACTGGTCGACCTGCACCACTTGCACGAACGACTCGAATCCGAAAGCGTGCAGGAGGAACGAGACCGGGCTCACGGTGGGATCGAGTACGAAAAGCCAGAGCATGACGCTCGAGGCGCCCGCAAGGGCGCCGGGTATGTAGAACAGGAACCGCGCGCTCGTCGAGGCCCAGCGCGCCCTGATCCCGTGCACGATGAGGGCCAGCAGCACTACCAGGAGGATGAGCATGATGAGCCACACCACCACGTAGAGCGCGACGTGGCCTACCGCCGGCAGGAAGCGGAAGTCGTTGAAGATGCGCACGAAGTTATCGACGCCCACGAACGTGCCGTTCTTCGTGAACGCGAGGTAGATGGCGTAGAGCGCAGGTCCGACGCCGAACACGACGAGGAAGAGCGTGTACCCGCTGGAGAAGGCTACTCCCATGCGGGCTTGCGAACGGTCCGGCGCCTTAGTGGCGCCGGACCGCTGCCTGCCCGGGAGAGGGCTGGCAGCGGTCCGGGTGGTACTCACAGTGTGATTATCTCTTTCGAGTTGATGGGATGGGTGGAAGGCGAGCTAGCCGACGGTGTAACCGACGACCGTCGCTTCGTTCTCCATCTCCTTCTGCCACTCGTCGGCGACATCCGCGATCGTCTTGCCTGCGGCGAGGGCAGGGACGACGACCTTGGCGTATGCGGTCTCCGGGCTGAAGTTGGGGAAGCCCCAACCGCTCCACACTGTGGATGCCGCGGTGTTGACAGCGCTCTTGAAGTCGCCGGCGAAGAAACCGCTCGAAGCCTGATCGGTCAGCCACGTCTGCGCAGCAGCGTCGTAGGCGGGGAGGCCTCCCGTGCCCGCGGTGCTCGGGTCGGAGACGATGTACTCCAGGAAGGTCTTCACCGCATCGAGGTTCGTCGAGTGACTCGAGGCGTACCACACTCCACCACCGATGTTGCCGGTGACGGAATCCTCACCCTTCCAGGTCAGCGGTGCAGCTGCGCCCCACTGACCGGCGGTCGCGTTGATGCTGTCCGGGTTCTGGAAGAGCGCTCCGGCGTACCATGCCGCACCGGGGATCGCGACGAGCTTCGACGACTCGGCGACGAAGGGTGCGCTGAACAGGCTGTCCTGAACGAGCGTTCCGTTCGCGACCATGTGGTCGATGAGCGCGGTGACCTTCTTGGAGTTCGGGTCGTTCACGTCCGAGTGGAACGTCTTGCCGTCGACTTGGAAGATCGGTGCCTGGCCGGCCCAGTAGTAGACATACGGTCCGACGAACGAGTCGCCGACCGATCCGAGAATGTAGCCGGGGTGGTCGGCGGCGAGCTTGTCGCTGAGCGCCTGGTAGTCCTCCCAGGTCTTGGGAACGTCGTAGCCGAACTGGTCGAGCAACGCCTTATTGTACCAGAGCAGCACGGGTGCCAAGTCGTTGCGCAGGCCGTAGACGGTGTCAGAGATCGTTACCGGGTCGAGCGCGCCCTTGGTGAATCCGCTGAGGAACGATTCCTCCAGGAAGCCCTTGTTGAGCGGAGCAGCGAAGGCCTGCACGCCGTTGTTGGAGACGGATGCCCACGCCGCGTCATTCTGCTGCGACGAGAACACGACGTCGGGCCAGCCCGAGCCGGCCTGGTCGGCGAGGCCGATCTTGGTCTGGAAGGTGCCCGAGGCGCCGGCGGAGCCGTCATCCACGACGAGGTTGACCTTCACCTCGGGGTGAGCCTTCTCGAATGACTCGACAGCGGGCTGTCGAGTGGCGTCGGCCCAGATCGTGATCGTGGAGTCGGGAACTTGGGTGGCCGCGACAAAGCCATACTTCGGGTTGATATCGCTCGCGCTCCCACCGGCAGAACAACCGGCGAGAACTCCCACCGCTACCAATGCTGTGGCTGCGAGGAGAGTTGTGGAGAATCGGGCGAAGGTGCGATTGTGGTGCGCCATGGTCGCGTGCCTTTCTGGTCGACGTCGTTGACGACAGGATCCCGCCGGTCGGCAGTGAGTCATAGTAGATCATACATGTGATCTATTTGCAACGGGAGCGCAATGATGCACCGCTGTCGACTCGATCAGGCGGGTCGATGTCACGCCACCGCGTGCTGATGATCGCCCAGCAAACCTTCTCTCGGTGCTGGGCGACCCTCCACCCGCGCCTAACACGACGCGCCGCTGACCAACGCGACGCTCTGCCCAGGATGAGGCGCGAAAGGTCGGCAAGGGCGTCGCGTCTCAACGCCTCAGTCGTTCGATCGGCCGGTCACCGGGACTCAGCCCAGGGCATCCCTGATCGATCAGCGCCCTCGCCATCGCTCGTCCGGCAGAGGCGATGCTCATCAGACCCCAGAGCTCTCTCTGGTAGTCAATCTCCCCGACTGAGTGCAGGGTGAGCAATCATGCGACAGGCTCGTTGTGAATGCCGCGACGACGTGACGCACGGCCGTGGCGGCCTTCGCGTCGGTGGACGAAGAGAATCACTAGCAGGGCTCCCGCCGCCACAAGTGCGGTACCCAGCGCGAGCAGCGGGAGCGCGCCGCCCGCGCCAGTGAAGGCCAGCGCAGCAGCCTTCACTTCACACAACGGACCAGTCGTACACGAGGTGCGGGTCGTGATGAACGCGCGGTCGCAGACGCACATGATCGTGTCGGAGGTCGAGATCTTCGCCGCCGCTCCCGCTCCGGCGGGGATCGCGGATCTCGCCCGCCTCACGGTGGGGGACCAGGTCGTGGACGGATTCGCCCCCGACCGGTTCGCCTACACCGTCGACTCGACGGGTGCGGCCTGGCCGACGCTCCACGCGCTGGCCGTCGACACCGGTGCGAGCGTCGTGGTGACGCAGCCCGGCGACGCTGACGGTGTCGGCTCCGTGACGGTCACCGCCCCCGACGCCACCGCGCGCACCTACACCGTGACGATCGCGCGCACGGTGGGCGTCGCGGCGCCGACGATCGCGGGCGAGCCCCGCGTGGGAGCGACCGTGCGCGCGAGCGCCGTGACCGATCCCGCGGCGGCGCCGGTCACGGGCACGTCGACCCGCGGGGCCCCGCTGGACGGCGTCGGCACGGTCAGCGTCTCGCCCTGCGTCCACTCCCCGCCGCGCACGCGGTGGTCCACCCGCATGGTCGCGGGCCAGCTGAACGAGCTGCCGTCACGTTTCCCCTCCCCGAGGAGCCCCGCGGGGCGCGGGCGTGCACGCGACGAGGCCGTGCCGGTCGTCGCTCGACCACCGGCACGGCCTCGGTTCTCACGCGGTCAGACGTCGCTCCGACGGCGCCGCACGAGGAGCGCCCCGGCGCCGAGGACCATCAGGCCGAACGCTCCCCACGCCGTGGCGATGACGCCGTCGGCGTTCAGACCCGTCCGAGCCAGGCCTCGGTCGGACGCGCCCGACGACTCGCCGCCGCCGGGACCGGATGCCGAAGACCCGCCTCCGGTCACCGGGTTCCCGGAGCCGCCGTCCGGCGTCGGGTCTCCCGAGCCGTCGCCACCGTCGTCGCCGCCGCCCGGCTCGGGCTCGATCGGCGCGGGCAGTCTGAAGCTCAGGTTGTCCAGGTTGATGAAGCCGGTGTTGCCGGCCACGTGCGTCACCGAGATCGTCGAGGCACCCGCTGGCAGCACCACCTGAACGGACTTTTCCGTCCAGGCATCCCAACTCGTTGTCTTGGGGAGCGTGACGACTTGAGCCACCCCACCGGCGGTGACTGTCACGGTGCGATCCACCGCGGCCGGGGGACCATCCGGTCCGGCTGTGTATCGCAGCGTCAACACGAAAGTCCCGGCCGAGGGCACGCTCACCAGGGTGCTGGTCTGCTTACCCACGGCATCCAAGGCAACAAACCCCGAACCGGTAAACCCAGGATGATCTGATGCAACAGCAGCCCCGCCAGTCAGAACGCCAGCCTCCACCTCACACAACGAACCAGCAGCACACGGCGCGGGCAGTCTGAAGCTCAGGTTGTCCAGGTTGATGAAGCCGGTGTTGCCGGCCACGTGCGTCACCGAGATCGTCGAGGCACCCGCTGGCAGCACCACCTGAACGGACTTTTCCGTCCAGGCATCCCAACTCGTTGTCTTGGGGAGCGTGACGACTTGAGCCACCCCACCGGCGGTGACTGTCACGGTGCGATCCACCGCGGCCGGGGGACCATCCGGTCCGGCTGTGTATCGCAGCGTCAACACGAAAGTCCCGGCCGAGGGCACGCTCACCAGGGTGCTGGTCTGCTTACCCACGGCATCCAAGGCAACAAACCCCGAACCGGTAAACCCAGGATGATCTGATGCAACAGCAGCCCCGCCAGTCAGAACGCCAGCCTCCACCTCACACAACGAACCAGCAGCACACGGCGGTTCACTGCAGCTCGTGGGCCTGGTCGCGATATCAGGTGCCGTACGTTGTGCGGGAAGTACCCCAGCGTCTGAGATCACGGTAGCTGCGGCGCAAGGCCAGTTTCCTGGAGACCCATAGTTCGTGTCTCCGATGCCCGTGTAGCTCGAGCCGGGAGCGGTCGCGGCCCAGTTTCCGTAGCCCGTGAGATTGGAAATGTTTGAACTATAGGGATTTGGCCTCACCCAGGCGGTGGGGGAGGTGTTCGACACGTTCTGCAGCCATGTCAAGTCTCCAGACCCTTCGTCAGGGTAGAAGGACCAAATGAATCGCGATGCGTCGGCGATCGCAATGTCGGTGATGAAATTCTGGAAGTACAGGGTCCCTGGGCTGGCCGACAGGTTATAGATCGCGCCAGTGTCGTTGTGAGTTGTCGATATGCGGGCAACATAGTTCGCTTTGATCGTGTTGTTCTGCGACGTGGTCGGCGTCGTGAATCGTGGCTGATACCCGTAGAGACCGCGACCCGCGTAGTCAGAACTGCCTCCGGCGTCGTTGGCTCCCCAGCCGTAGCCCGTGGCGATTCCCGAGTACGGCATGTCGACTACGTCGTTGTGCTCGATCGTAGAATTCTGAACATACGTCATGAGAATTCCTGTAGCGCTGGTGTAGATCTCACCGGCCCCTCGAATCGAGTTGTAGCTCACGACGATGTTCGACAGGGTCATATTCGCCACAGTTTGGTCGCTGACCGACGGGTCGCGAGTGCCGGTTGCATCGTTGAGTGTTCCGGGGTGGTGGGCATCTTGCAGAATCCCCCCGATGGTCATCGCGTTCGCGCCGATCTGGAAGAAGTCGGAGTTCGTCACCGTGATGTTCTGAGTCGCTAGGCCGACACCACTGAGGTTTGACACCGCGTCGTTTCCGATACCCAAACCTCCGGCCCCGAGCGCCGTGAGCGTCACACTGTCAAATGTGACATCGCGGGCTGCAGCAACCTGTATCGCCGAGGGCATGAGTTGCCAATCCGGGCGAGAGTATTCAAAGTTTGCATATCCACCAGACGGGTACGCGTCACTGCGAAGTGACATGTAGCCGCCCGTCTGCTGGTCTACGTACCCACCCGTCACCGTTGGCTCGTTCCACGTCGTGCCCGTGAAGGTGATCCCCGAGAATGAAATGTTGTGCGCCTGAGAATCCGCCGACGAGCCGTTCAATGTCATCAACGTTTGCAGTCGCGGCAGCTCAATATCGAGGTCCTCCGCGTTCACGCCATTGGCCGGCTTGTAGTACAGCGTGTTCGAATTGGTGTCTAAGAACCACTCATCAGCAGAGTCAAGGAACGCCAAAGCATTCTCGGCATAGAAGCCGAAGTCGGTGAACGGTGCTGCCATGTGGTCCCATCCCCACGTGTTGTTCTTCCATGCAGGCTGCGCCATGACAATCGTGCTGCCGTCACTGCTCAGGCCTGACACACGTGAGTATCGGTCGGTGAAGGCGCCGATACTCCGCAACTCCACATTGGCCAGCGCCGCCCCGGGCAAAGACTTAACCGAATCCCACGCTGGGTTTGAACTGGATACTCCCGTGGCATCGAAAGTCGGTCTCGGCAATTGCGTCCGCGCGCGCGAAGCAGTGTGCCCGTCAACAAAAAGGCTTCGAGTGGAACTTCCGGCAGGAACAGATGCCTGATAGATGCCGGCGCCTCCAGAGACAAGAGACCAGCCGGTCACCCGAGTCGCGCCGGAAATTACCGGCGTTGCCCCAGGAGCGGCTTCCCACGTCACCGTGTGACCGTTGAACCCCGAGTCCGCGGCCGTCAACTGAAACGTGTCGGCTAGCCGATAGGTGCCTCCCGCAAGCTGGACGACGATGTCGTCCGCCATTGATGAATTAATCGAACGAACCTGTTGGCGTGCACCCGCTAGCGAGATGGGGTCTGCCAGGGTCCCCGCCGAAGAGTCTGAACCGGATGGGGCCACATAGATCGTGGTTACCGCGGCGTAGGCCGGGGAGGGAAGAACGACTACCGAAGCGACGCTGAGCCCAATGACGACCATCGCCGCCATTCTTGCCTTCATCCCCGATGGAACCAGACGAAATTGAAGCACCCTTGCCTCCAGTGGTTGAGAGAAAAGCCGGCTTTGGCCTTCCCAAAGTGAAAGCATATATGATGTATGACCTCACACCCCGAAAGTTTTTTCGAGTTGCTTGCCCTGATGAGGCGATCGGACCAGACGCACGAACCTGTGCTTGGCCCGCCGGGTTGGCGGATGAGGTCGGCAACGACAGCGCATACCGGGCGAGGCCGGGGCGACAGGCCCGCCCCGGCCTCGCGACGAGGCGCTTCACTCACCATGATGAAAGTCAGGGGCCGAGCCGACCGGACTTCGCCTAGGGGCGCGGCAGGCGCGGCTCGCGCAGCTTTAGACCGGCGCGTCTTACACTGAAGCATGACTGCCTACGCCCCCGACCAGCGACCACCGCTGCGGCGCGTGCTCGCGGGATCGTCCATGCGCACTCCCTCGGCCCCCCTGGGCGTCGCTGTGGTGACAGACCTCGTGGGCGCCATCGTTACTGGCGAGCTCCAGCCCGGCGACGTACTGCCGCCCGAGAGCAGCCTCAGCCAGCAGTTCGGCGTGAGCCGAACAGTCATCCGTGAGTCGGTGAAGCGCGTCGAGGAGAAGGGCCTACTCACCGTGGCCCAGGGACGCGGCACGACAGTCAACCCCGCGACCGCCTGGAACGTGCTTGACCCCGTAGTGCTGTCCGCCCTCGTCGACCACGATGATTCTTTGGGCGTGCTCGACGAACTCACCGTGGTGCGGGCAAGCCTCGAAGCCTCGATGGCCTCGGCAGCAGCAAGCCGCCAGACCCCTGAACTCAGCGCGGCCCTAGAGGAGGCCTACCAGCGCAGTGTCGCCACGTTCGACGACTTCGAAACATACATTGATGCCGACGCCGAGTTCCATTACACGGTGATGGAGCAGTCAGGCAATCTCCTGGCGGCCAACATCACACACATCCTGTTTGCACGCGCCCGCGAGAGCTCCCGTTTCACAGGCGCCGTCACGCAGGAGGCCCTGGTGCTCACCCTCGCGGAGCACAAGGCAATTCTCGATGCCATAGTGGCCGGAAACGCGGAACAGGCCGCCGCGACGATGCACGACCACATCTGCGGGGCCTGGTCCCGCCGCCGCCAGTCAGTGTCGCGAAGCTAGCCCACATGGACGATCTTGTGCCAGACCGCTCTCTTACACTGGGCATGTTCTGACGAACCCGCAGCCCATCCTTGCTGAACTGACCTGGTGGTAGCGCGCCGTCGCGGCCTACCCGCCCAATGCCGACCATCAGGCCAAGACCGATCACGAGATCCCGGTCTTCGTACTTGAGCCGATGGACGGCTGATACGCGCTCGAGCGCGCTGAAACACCACCGCAACATCGCGGCCCTAGGCTCAAGCCATGGCTGACCTGTTCGACGGCTACGGTGCCACCGCCACCAAGGGCACCGGCACGCCCGCGTGGGACGAGATGTTTGCCACGCCGGGAGCGGCTCGTGCGTCGTACAAGGAGATCCAGGGCGCCCTCGCGCAGATGACGCAGGATGAGCTGCGCGGGCGCACTGACGCTCTCGCGAGTTCGTATCTCGCTCAAGGTGTCACCTTCGACTTCGCGGGCGAAGAGCGACCGTTCCCGCTGGATGCCGTGCCTCGCGTGATCGATCAGGCCGAGTGGCTCACTGTCGAGGCAGGTATCAAGCAGCCAGTCAGGGCACTCGAGGCCTTCCTCGCCGATATCTAGGGCGCCCAGGCAGCGGTCAAGGACGGCGTGATCCCTGCACGGCTCGTCACGAGTTCGAGCCATTTCCACCGCGAGGCCGCGGGGATCGAGCCCGCGAACGGCGTGCGCATCCAGGTTTCGGGCATCGACCTTATCCGCGACGAGAAGGGCGCCTGGCGGGTCCTCGAAGACAACGTTCGCGTGCCCAGCGGAGTGAGCTACGTCATCTCCAACCGCCGGGTCATGGCGCAGACCCTTCCCGAACTTTTCGTGTCGATGCGCGTGTGACCGGTCGGCGACTATCCCCACAAGCTGTTGGGTGCCCTGCGAGCTTCTGCGCCCGGTGGTGTGGAAGACCCTACGGTGGTCGTCCTCACACCCGGTGTCTACAACTCGGCGTACTTCGAACACACGCTGCTCGCTCGGCTCATGGGTGTCGAGCTCGTCGAGGGCCGCGATCTGTTCTGCTCCGGCGGTCGGGTCTGGATGCGCACGACCGCCGGCCCCACGCGCGTCGACGTGATCTACCGCCGCGTCGACGACGAGTTTCTCGACCCACTGCAGTTCCGCGCGGACTCGATGCTCGGCTCTCCCGGGCTCATGCTCGCTGCGCGCCTCGGCAACGTTACGATCGCTAACGCGGTGGGCAATGGTGTGGCGGACGACAAGCTCGTGTACACCTATCTGCCCGACCTCACGCGCTATTACCTCGGCGAGGATGCGATTCTGCCCAACGTGCAGACCTGGCGTCTCGAAGACCCGGCGTCGCTCGAGGAGGTGCTCGACCGTCTCGACGAGCTCGTGATCAAGCCCGTGGACGGCTCCGCGGCAAGGGCCTCGTGATCGGGCCCGCGGCATCCAAAGACGAGCTCACCAAGCTCAAGCAGACGCTGCTCACAGACCCGCGCGGTTGGATCGCGCAACCCGTCGTGCAGCTGTCGACCATCCCGACCCTTGTTGATGCCGGGATGCGGCCCCGCCACGCGGATCTGCGGCCCTTCGCGGTTAACGACGGCAACGACATCTGGGTGCTCCCCGGTGGACTCACGCGGGTGGCACTCACCGAAGGCGAACTCGTCGTCAACAGCTCGCAGGGCGGCGGCTCGAAGGACACCTGGGTCGTCGGTCAGGACCCGCTCACGGTGTCGCGCCACTCGATCCAGGGTCTCGTCGCGGGCCAAGCCGCGGCGACAGACACGTCACCCATCAACGTCGTCTCGTCGTCACGGCATCCCGAGCAGGATCACGCCCCGCGCGATCGGCCGCTAGGGCACGGCCAGCAGGAGCAGCAGCAGCAGGCGCGCGGTGGAGCTATGGGCAATCGCGCCAGCGATTGCGCGACCCCAGCGCCGAGGGAGCCTGCGACCGAGGGGACCCGCGAGGTACCAGCATGCTGAGCCGCATCGCCGAGAGCCTGTTCTGGATCGGGCGCTACATCGAACGCAGCGACGGCACAGCGCGCATCCTCGACGTGCACCTTCAGCTCCTGCTCGAAGACCCGTGGATCGAGGAGGATCTCGCGTGCCGCTCCCTCCTGAGCGTCATGGGCAGCGAGGTGCCCGAAGACCGGCAACTCAACCGCCAGAGCGTGCTCGAGATTCTCGCCGTCGACCGCTCGGAGCCGGCATCCATCGCCTACTCGCTCGGCGCGGCTCGGGAGAACGCCCGCCGCGCTCGCGAGATCGTCTCGACCGAGCTGTGGGAGTGCCTCAACACCACGCGCGCCCGGATGCCCCGCAAGGTCTCCGCAGACAAGGTGCACGAATTCTTCGGCTGGGTGCGCGAGCGCTGCGCCCTCGCCGTGGGCATCATCGAGTCGGCGACGAGCCGGGATGAAGCGTGGCAGTTCTTCACGCTCGGCCGCTCCCTCGAGCGCGCAGACATGACGGCGCGACTGCTCGCCACGCGATCGCTCACGGAGGCGAGCGGACCGAGCTGGACCACGATCCTCCGCTCCTGCGGCGCGTACGAGGCCTACCTGCGCACTTACCGCGGCGTGCCGAGCGCGCGCAACGCCGCCGAGTTCCTGCTGCTCGACAGGCTGTTCCCGCGCAGCATCATCTTCTCGGTGTCCCGCGCCGAGCAGTGCATGCGCGACATCGAGCCGAGGGCCGATCGTGTCGGTGTGTCAGACCAGGCGCAACGCCTGCTCGGCAAGTTCAGCGGAGACACCGGCCGGAGCCTGGTTGGTACCGTCGCTGCTGCCCCAGCGGGCTTCCAGGCCTATGCGGCAACCCAGTTGACCGGACTGGCTGGTATTCAGGCAAATGGAAAAATACGCTAACGGACGCAATCGTCCAGGAGAACTGAAAGGCATGACGACACCGATACAGACCGTCTCAAAGAAGAAGACCACGGCCGCAGCGAAAACGAAGCGAAGCAAAGCTCCGGAGATCCGCTGGCAAACGGAGGTTGCCCATACCCGCCATCGCTGGTGGTGGTACGTCGTCGTCGCATGGATCGGGTGGACGCTCGCCCTGCTGCTCTTCGCCTACGGCGACTGGAGCGCAGGACTCGCCGTTGTTTTCGCCGCGGTTGCACTCATCATCATCAACGTCGGAAAGCCCCGCACCTGGGTAGTGACCGTCGATAAAACGGCCATTCATATCGAACACCCCAGCCGTCGTAGCGACCACCATGATCTGCCGCTCCAGAGGTATCGAGGCTTTACTGTCGTCGATATGCCTCAAGGCAGGCGAGACGACGCCCAGCGCGCCGTCGCCCTCCTCCCGCGGTTCGGGCTGCGCCCCGCCCAATTCCTCGTGCTCCCGACCGACTCCCACGACGCTGACAGAGCGATCCAGCAACTGAGTGACGTGCTCCCATACGACGACGCCACAGCGTTTCGAAGAAGCGACGCCATCATCTCGGGGTTGGCCAGGTGGCTAGGACTCAGCTAAACCCGCGCAAGCAGGCGACTCACCGTACTGCGCTTATGCTGCGGTACTCGGGCTCGGCAACACCAGTGAATTCGGAGACGGGAAAGCGGGAGAGGAGGTCTTACGGGCCCGCAGGTTAGATTCGCTAGTTTCGATTCCCCGGAGCGGTTTGAGCGCCACATGTAGCGGACATCGCGAGGCCGAGACGCTAAAGACTATTGACAGAATGCCCGACAAATGCGATAATAACTCAGATTTGCCTTTCATCTGATACGAAAAGCATGAAGCCACATAGTTGAGTGTCCGGCCATAAGACTTGGCCCTAAAGGTAACTCCTCGAAGTCGTCTCATCGGCTGTGGGAGCGACGGCATCAGCCATCAGCCATCACCCATCACTCAGCGTGACGGGATGGTGCAGTCGCTCCTGCAACCGCAGGAAATGGAGACACAACACACAATTCAAGGAGAAGCCCATGCCCGGAACGACGAAAGTGGACCCGTCGCTGCCACAGCGCGCTGGCCGAGCCGCATCATCCTGGCGAGCCAAATTGCCGAAGCTCGAGGGGTATCGGCAGCGTTCGCGTGTGCCGGCCGCGGGCAAGAAGCGTAGTCGGGACTACGCCATCACAGTCTTTTCGGCCGTCCAGCCCGAGATCGATCCGCAGCGCCTGGTACGCGCGCTGTTCGCGGCCTTCGCCGACTACGAGATTGCCACGCAGGGAAGAAAGAAGAAGCGTCACCGCTAACGCTTGCATTTCTATGTATATGAATTCATAATCACCGCCAAGATATGGCGAAAAACTGGAGTGATCTATCTCGACGTGAAAAGTGGGCCGGTGGCCTTGCGGTACTAGCGGCCGCCTTGTTCGTTGGTGGCGCTGCAAGCGGCATCCCGAACACAGCGCCCGCCTCAACGTCCAATTCTCCTGCGGTCGTCGCACAACCGGTCGTTGAGACAAAAGACGTCGAAATAACAGAGGCGATCCCGTTTTCGAAGACCTCGTATTACAACTCGCTTCAGAACGCCGGTACTAGCGTCATTTCGACTCAGGGTGTTGATGGCTTCAAGACGAAGACCTACTCGGTCGTCTATAAGGACGGTGTTGAAGTTAACCGTTCATTAAAGAGCGAGGTTGTCACACAAGAAGCTATTGCTGAGGACACATCTATCGGCACCTATGTCGAACCCGCAGCAGCGGAAAGTTCGAGCGGTGCAACGGCGAAGTGTCGGGACGGTTCATTGAGCTACAGCGCGCACCGCTCTGGAACCTGCTCGCACCATGGTGGCGTCTCAGTTTGGTATTAGCTCCTCCGTCGTCGATCCCGCACGTCGACACCGGCCGCAATCAGTGCCTTCTTGATCGTCGCGTCGCTGAAGCCCATCTTCAGCCGGATCTGCCGGATCGATTCTCCAAGCTCGTAGAGTCTGGCTGCTTCGACGACCCGACTCGGAGAGATGCTGGCGGGTCGCCGCTCGACACCCATCTTGTTGAGCCGGTTGTGGATCGTCCATTCCGTCGTGCCGATTTCCCGAGCGATGTCGGCTACGCGCATCCCACCCCCGTAGCGCTTGACGATCTCCTCGTTCTGGCTCATAGTCAGACGCGGAACAGCACGGTTCGGCGGTGAGTAAGTTCGCTCCACCCGTTCCCCGGATGCACGATTACAGAGGTCGCGCAGTCTGTTTACCTCTGAGGAAGAATTCAAGTAGCGTCCTAGCAGGCGCACACTGTGTTGAGACAGTGATCCAACGGCCTCCGCCTCGGCGGGGGCCGTTGTCGTTTCCACAGCCTTCCCCATCGCCGCCCGTTTCGCCGCGGCTCGCGACTTCACACCGATGCGGCCCCACGGTGCCACGAACGGGCATGACCGGGCGTGAGTTGCCACTATTTGTCGCCTCCACGCGCTGCAAGCGGCAAATGGCGGCAACTCACGTGAGCCCAGGTCTCTTGACCCACGGCCGCTGTTCGCGCTAGTTTGCGCAACAAATCCCTATTGTTTCTGCGACTAAGGACTTGATGTGACAGAGCCGTCCCTTCCCCTTCCCCGTCGTGACTTCTCGCGGCGCTCCATGCTGCTCGGGTCGCTCGTCGGCGCCGTCGCCGCCGGCGCCGCGCTCGGCGGCGGCCTGAACCGGCCCGCCCTGGGTACCGTCCCCGCCGCCGGCGGGCTCATCGACCCGGCCCTGGCGGGCGTCCACCCGCGCCTGATCCTCGGCACGCGGGTGTCGCTCACCGAGCTCGCCCGACGCGCCGCCGCGCCCGCCTACGCACCGTTCGTCAACAGCCTGATCAGCTACGCCAACGGCCGCGCGGCCCTCCCGACGATCACCGGCAACGGCGACGACGGGCAGTGGCAGACCGTGTACTGGACGCTGCCCGAGCTCGCGATGGCGTACCTCATCACCGGTAACTCGACCTATTCGACGAAGCTGCGGAACTGGACGCTGTACGTCTGCGACCCGGCCACACGGCCGCAATGGGGCGGGGAGAACGGCGGGTCGATGGGCGCCGCCGCCGGCCTCATCGGCGTATCCGTCGCCTACGACTGGTGCTACGACCTCTTCTCCCCCGCCGAGCGCGCCACCATCCGCGACAAGCTCGCCCTGCAGGCCGACCGCCTGATCGAACAGTTCGGCAACACGTCGATCGCGACGGATGCCTACTGGAAGAACGACCCGCAGCCCAACCACCGCCACTTCCGAGTCGACGGCATCACCGCGGCCGCGGCGGCGATCCACGGCGACGGGGCGTCCGACACCGGCGAGAGCGACGACTACCGCCTCGAGTTCGCGCGCTCCCAGCTGCGTCACGTCCTGACCTGGATCTCACCCGACGGGTCGCAGCACGAGAGCATCACGTACGCGAACTACGGCAACGAGCACATCGTCCGCGCCGTCGACATCTTCGACGGCATCGGCGGGGGCGACCTGTGGGCGGAGCCCGAGCTCCCGGGCATGGCCTCGTTCAAGGTCGACATGTCACTGCCGGGCTACCCCGCGCAGTTCTGGTACGGCGACACCGACGGCAGCCAGTACTACTTCAACCCGTTCCTGTGGCGGATCGCGGGCAAGTACGGCGACGAGCAGGTCCAGGACTTCCTGCATCGGCTGTACACCTCCGGGTCCGCGGGTGCGACGTCGTTCTTCTACAACGCGTGGAACCTGCTGTGGTTCGACGACTCCCTCGCCGCCACGGGCCTCGACGACCGGCCGACCACACGCCTGTACAGCGACCTGGGGGTCGTGGCATCCCGGTCCGGATGGGCGAGCACCGACGTCTCTCTGCACGTGAAGGCCGGCGTCATGGGCGGTCGGCGACTGAACCAGTGGCGCGACCGCCTCGGCCCCAACGCCACCTACATCAACGTCGGCCACGACCACCCCGACGGCGGCCACTTCAGCATGTCGTTCGGCGGAGCCGTCTTCGGCTCCTACGCCCCCTACGGCGCGTACCTCACGAAGCAGACGAACGCGATCGTCGCCGGAAGCGATGTGGGTCAGGCCGGCGAACGGGCGACCGGCTTCACGCAGCCCTACACGGACATGCGCGATCGAGCGTCGATCCCCACGGTATGCAGTCTCGGCGACGACACGATCATCGCGGCCGACGTCACGGGGCTGTACGCCGCGCCGAGCACCTCAGGGATCACGCGGGCGCGTCGGACGATCGCGTTCCTCGACCGGCAGACCGCCGTGATCGTCGACGACGTGACGGCCGGGACCGCAAAGGACATCCACTCGCTCTTCCACAGCAAGGGCACCGTGACCGACGTCACCGGCGGGTCGGACATCGCCCAGACGATCGGCTCGAGCACGGTGACGGCGCGGTACCTGCAGTCCTCGCCCGACAGCGGCGCGACGTACTCGCACGCGGCCGACACGCTGGCGGTGCTCGGCACGACGTGGCGGTCGACGGTCCCCTCGGCCACCGCGGCCCACTTCGCGGCGGCTCTCGTGCCGCAGCGGTCCGCCGCGGACGCCGCGACGCTCACGTCGGCGACGGCGAGCGGGCAGCTGAGCGCCGACCTCACCCGCCCGGGACGGATCGACACGGTGGCCGTCGCGACGACCACCGACGGCCGCGGCAGCCTCTCGGCGCCGGGAGCCCAGGCGGACGCGCGCGCGCTCGTCGTCCGCCGCGCCTCCTCCTCGGCCGACCCGAGCGTCCTGACCGTCGTGGATGCCGCGTCCGCCGTCGTGGCGGGAGTCAGCGTGGCCGTCCAGGGCGGTCGACGGAACCTCCGCCTCGAGGTCGAGACGAGCGACATCCGCATCTCGCTCGTCGGCGTGCTGCCGGACGACCTGCCGGGGGCCGACCTCGTGCTCGGGCAGCTCACGCCCGGGGCGATCGACGTCACCGTCGACGGGACGGTCCGTCACCTCACGGTGGGCGGCGACGGGAAGGTCACGGTCACGCTCACCCCGGCCGACCGGCACGAGGTCCTCGTCCCGCGCCCCTGACGCCACCGACTCGGAACTCCCGCCCGCGCCCGACAGGGGTGCGCGGGCGGGAGTTCCTTCTGAGGGGCAACGGATGCCGTGAGCCGCGCGGCCCTCTCAGCGATAAACGCGATCCGCGGCGGGAAACGCGACGTCGCGCCGTTTCCCGCCGTCGATCGCGTTTATCGGTGCAGGGGGTGGGGCGTGATCGGGCCGCGCAGCCGCGCGGGACCCGGCCTCAGGCCAGCGTCGGCAGCAGCCCCGGATCGACCGCACCGGTGAGGGGCTGGCCGGCGCGGTAGCGCTGCACCTCATCGAGGATGAACGCCCCCATCTCGCCGATCTCGCTCCCCTGGACGCCCGCGGCGTGCGGTGTGCACACGACGTTCGGGAGGCTCAGCAGGATGTCTCCCGGCGCCAGCGGCTCGGGTTCGGTCACGTCGAGGACGGCGTCCAGGCGTCCGCTGAGACACTCGGCACGGAGGGCATCGTGGTCGAGGAGGGCTCCGCGCGCGGTGTTGATGAGTGTCGCGCCGTCGGGCAGCAGCGCGAGACGCCGCGCGTCGATCATGCCGCGCGTGCCGGGCAGGCTCGGCGCGTGGAGCGTGAGGATGTCGCTGTGGGCGCACAGCTCGTCGAGCTCGAGCTGCCGCGCGCCCATCGCCCGCACGACGGCGGGGTCGACGACGGGGTCGTACACGGCGACGTCCCAGCCGTCGGCGACGAGCCGCTGGATCACCCCGCGGCCGATCGCGGACGCCCCCACGACGCCGATCCGCAGGCCGAAACGTCCGCGGCGTCCGCGCACCGGCGGGAACCCTCCGAGCCGGTACTCCTGCGCGAGGGGCAGCGCACGATGGGCGCTCAGCATCACCATGGCGACGGTGTAGTCGATGACCGGGGCGGCCCCGACCCGCACGGCCGAGGTCACATCGAGTCCCCGGCGCCACGCGGCATCGCCCACCACGTTCTTCACCGATCCGGCGGCGTGGAAGATCCCGCGGAGCCGGGGCGCGCGGGCGAGGAGGTCGTCGTCCACGTGGATCGCTCCCCAGCTGGTGAGGAGGAGCTCGGCCTCCGGCAGGTGCTCGGCGACCGGGTCGTCGAGGGAGTGCAGGGGCCGGTCGTCGAGCAGGTCGACGGTGCGGTGGAGTGCGTCCCGCAGGCGCGGCGGGAAGACCTCGGGAACGACGTCCTCCCACATCGACAGCAGGACGCGAGGACGCCGGGTCATGCGCCGGCCCCCGTCACGATGCCGCCGAGGGAGGCGCGCACGGCGGGCTGGACCCGCCCGCTCCAGCGGACGTCGTCGGCCGAGAAGCCGAGCGACACGGTGAACTCCCCGGGCTCCGTCGTCCACGCGCCCGCGGCCGGAGACCAGTGCGCGAACGCGCGCGGCGGGATCTCGATCCGCACCGTGCTGCGCACGCCCGCGTCCGCCTCGACCGCGGCGAACGCCGCCAGCCACAGCGGCGGTCGGTGCACGGCGGATTCGCCGCGGGACAGGTACACCTGGAGGACGTGCCGTCCACGGCGACGACCGGTGTTGGTGAGGTCCGCAACGAGGAAGAGACGGTCACGGCCCTCCTCCACGCGCACGGGACCGAGCGCCCACGCCGTGTACCCGAGTCCGTGCCCGAACGGGTAGGCGGGTGCCGCGTCCGCGGTCGCCCACGCGCGGTACCCGATGTTCAGGCCCTCCCGATAGCTCAGGATGCCGTCGCGCGGCACCACGTCCGAGACCGGGGCGTCCTCGAGGCGCGCGGGCCACGTGGTGGGAAGACGTCCGCCGGGTTCTTCGCGGCCGAGCAGGACGTCCGCGAGCGCGGTGCCGAGCTCCTGCCCGCCGAACCACGTCAGCAGCACCGCCGCCGCGTCGTGACGCCACGGCGTCTCGACCGGCGCACCCGCGGCCACGACGACGATCGTTCGAGGGTGGGCGGCGACGATCGCGGCGACGAGGGCGTCCTGCTCGGGCGGCAGCGTCAGGTCGGCGCGGTCGTGCCCCTCGGACTCTCCTCCGGCGGGCGTGCCGACGCACACGATCGCCACGTCCGCCTCCCGCGCCGCGGCGACGGCGGTCTCGAGCGCGGACGCGGGGTCGGCCGCGTATGCGCGGCCGAGGCGGACGTCGAGGATCCGCAGCGGAAGATCCTCCGGCGCGTCCGCCGAGACGCGGACACGGATCGCCCGCCCCGCGACGACGTCGATCGCGGCGCCGAGCGGGTCGGTGTGCGCGATGTGCGCCCCCTCGACGCGCGCTCCGCCGTCCGCGGCGGCGACGGGTACGCCGTCGATCGAGAGAGTGCCCGCGGCCGGGATGTCGATCCCCAGGCGCAGGAGCCCCGAATGCGGCGGCACGACGTCGAACTCGATCTCCAACCGACGTGCTGCGTCGGGCAGGTCGCCCAGCCAGATCACGCGCGCGGTCGCCCGCCGCTCGTCCGAGAGCACGGCGCCGTCGCCGTCGAACAGCCGCGCGCGCACGGCGCCGACGGTCCCGTCGGGTGCACGCAGCTCGTCGGCCTCGAACGGCTCCACCCGATCGGACACGGTCCCGTCGACGACGGTGAGATGGATGCCGGGCTCCGCCGCGAGCGCCTCGGCCGGTGTCGACACGCGCACGGGGAACACCTCGGAGCTCCCGCCGCCCTGCACGCGCGGACGCGTCGCGCCTGGCCCGAGAAGGGCCACGCGCAGCGGCGCGTCGGGCGTCCCGCCGAGGGGAAGGATGCCGTCGTTCTGCAGCAGCACGGCACCCCGCGTCAGCACCGTGCGCGCCAGGCGGCCGGAGTCGACCAGCGAGAGCCGCGGCCGGAGTCCACCGCCGAGCGCGCCGGTGCGCTCGGCGAGACGCAGGATGCGCCGGACCTTCTCGTCGATGATCGCCTCGGGCACGTCGCCCGCCTCGACGGCGGCGCGGAGCGCTGCGCCCCACGCGCCGCGCGGCCCCGGCATCTCGAGGTGCTGCCCCGCCGCCGCGGCGGCGACCGACCGCACCGCGGACCAGTCCGAGACGACCACGCCGTCGAATCCCCACGCGCTGACGAGCGGATCGTCCAGGAGACGGTTCTCGCTCATCGTGACCCCGTCCACGGCGTTGTACGCGCTCATGATCGCCCCCGCCCCCGCCTCCAGGGCGACGCGGAAGGGTTCGAGGTAGAGCTCGTGGAGCGTGCGCTCATCGGCATCCACGGACACCGTCATGCGCTCGGTCTCGGAGTCGCCGAGCACGTAGTGCTTGGGGCAGGCGACCACCTCGCCGTCCTGCAGACCCCGGACGTAGCCGGCGGCGATCTCTCCCGAGAGCACCGGGTCCTCGGAGAACGACTCGAACGTCCGGCCCCCGAGCGGGCTGCGGTGGAGGTTGACGGTGGGTCCGAGGACGACGTCGACGCCGTGGCGCACCGCTTCGTCCGCCACGGCGCGTCCCGCGTCGCGCGCGAGCGCGGGATCCCACGTCGCCGCGAGGGCACCCGCGGACGGGAACACGACGGACGGCTGCCGCTCGTCCATCGTCGGGCCGCGCACCCCGACCGGTCCGTCCGAGAGCACGAGGGGCCGGAGGCCGATGCGCGGCACGGCGGCGGTGGACCAGAAGTCGCGACCCGTGACGAGCGTGATCTTCTCGTCGAGCGTCAGGGCGGCGAGCGCGCCCTCGACGCCGACGACCGGCATCCGCTCCGGCACGGGATGCGCGTCGAGCCAGGCGGTGGCGGCGGCGAGTGCGTCCCGCAGGGGCGGGAGCTCGGGATGCCATCGCCGCTCCCACTCGAGGCTGAGATGGCCGTCGTATCCGCGGGAGTCGAGCTGCAGCAGGATCTCGTCGAGCGGGATGCCACCCGCACCGGGGAGCACGGGGCGCCCGTCGCCGCGTCCGACGACGTCCTTCACCTGCACGTGCCGCAGCCACGGCGCGAGGAGCGCGACCGTCGTCGAGACGGGCTCCCCCGCCACCCACGGGTGCGCGATGTCCCAGATCGCGCCGACGTGCTCGTCGTCGACGGCGTCGAGGACCCGCGCCACGGCGAGGCCGGTCGGGTGCGAGTCGTGGGTCTCGAGCCAGAGGTCCACCCCGGTCTCGCGCGCGACACCGGCCGCCGCGCGCAGTCGGCGCACCAGGACGGCATCGTCCGCGCCGCCGGGGAACACGCGGATCGCCGGGAAGCCGAGGTCGCGGGCGAGGTCGGCCTCCGCGCGGAGGCGCGCCCGCACATCGGCATCCGTCGCGGTGGGGTCGGCGACGTTCACGTAGGTGGCGAGGCACACGCGATCGACCTCGGCGAGGACGGCACGGGCGTCCGCGCGCTGCGCGGCGGAGAGATGGACGTTCACGGCACGGTCGTCGGCGGAGCCGACCTCGACGCCGGTCCAGCCGGATGCCACGGCCGTCGCGACGACGTCGACGAGGGAGGCCTCGCTCATCCCGAGCGTGGAGAAAGCGCGTCGTCGCATCATCGAGGACTCCTTCGACAGTCGGCGAGACAGCAACAATGCCGCTCTCGCGTAGCAACATTACAGAAACAAGTTGCGAACGCAAGCGCGGACGAGCCACGAAACGGCAACGAGCCCCGCCGTGACGGCGGGGCTCGCGTGCGAGAGAGGGGGCGTCAGCGGCGCGGGGCGGCCACCGAATCGCGCACGACGACGTGCGTGCCGAGCTCGACGACCGAACCGGCGTGGCCGGGAAGCGGCTTCTCCACCGCGAGGCGCGCGGCCTCCCACCCCAGGTCGAACACCGGCAGGTGCACCGTCGTGAGCGGCGGATGCAGGCGCTGCGCGACGCGGTCGTCGTCATAGCCGACGACCGACATGTCCTCGGGCACCGACAGCCCGGCATCCGTCAGCGCCCGCACCACGTCGAGGGCGTGGAAGTCGCTGTTGGCGACGATCGCCGTCACGTCGGGATGCTCGCGCAGCAGCGCGACGGTGTGGGCGTACGCCTGATCGGGCGCGGGGCTCCGGCGCGACCGCCGCGGCGACGGGTCGGTGTAGACGGCCGCCGCGTCCAGTCCGTGGGCCGCGAGCGCGGCGCGCATGCCCGCGATACGGCCCTCGGTCGTGGAGTACTCCTCGACGCCGCCGACCCAGGCGACGCGCGTGTGTCCGCGCGAGAGGAGGTGGCTCGTGATCGCGAACGCCCCGCCGGTGTTGTCGTACCCCGCCGCGAGCGCACGATCCGCGGGGACCGGGCCCGGGCGCGCGCACATCACCAGGCGCGCGTCGATCTCCTCGAGCATCGTCGCGTAGTCGCCCAGCCGGTCGGCGTAATCGGCCGAAGCGTAGACACCGCCGACGAAGACCACGGCATCCAATTCGCGTTGGCGGGCGACGAGGCGGACGATGTCGCGTTCGCGATCGACGTCCCCCTCGGTCGGGAAGATCATGCTGATGCGCCCGTGCTCGACGGCCGCGGCGTCGATGCCGCCCAGCACCCCCGAGACCAGCGACGAGCGCACGTCGGGGACGATGACGCCGATGGTCCGGGTCGCCTCACGACGGCGGGCGCGGGCCTCGGAGTACCCGAGCTCGCGCATCGCGGCGACCACGCGCCCGCGGGTCGCCTCGGCGATCGGGTACGTACCCGACAGCACGCGGGATGCCGTCGACACCGACACCCCGGCCAGCGCGGCGACCTCGCGGAGATTCGCCCGTCGTACGCCCGTGTCGTCCGGCGCACTCATCGGATCTCGCGCTCCATACCTCCGAAGATAGCTCAGGGCCGTCTCCGTCAGCCCTTGATGCCGTTGGCCATGCCGACCGAGCGCAGGAACTGCCGCTGGAACAGCAGGAACAACCCGATGGGGACGACCATCGACAGGAACAGCGCGGCCATCATCACCGAGTACTCCAGCGCGGGCTCGATCCGCGGCAGCGCGACCGAGATCGGCTGGACCCCCGGGTCCTGGAGCACCAGCAGCGGCCACAGGTACTCCTTGTACGCCGCGACGGCGCTCAGCAGCGCCAGCACCGACAGGATCGGACGCGACAGCGGGATGACGAGCGACCACAGCACCCGCACGGGACCGGCACCGTCGATGCGCGCCGCCTCGATGAGCTCGCGGGGGATGGAGTCGAAGAAGCGCTTGGCGAGCACGAGCGAGAAGGCGCTCGCCCCGGCCGGCAGCCAGACCGCCCACATCGTGTTGAGGAGGCTGATCCCGAGACCGGGCAGATCCAGCACCGTCAGATAGAGGGGCACGAGGGAGACGATCCCCGGGATGAACAGCGTCGCGAGCACCGCCCAGTAGACGACGTTGCCCCACCGCGGTCGGAGGATCGACAGCGTGTAGGCGCCGGTCACGCAGACGAACAGGGTGACGGCCGCGCTCCCGAGCGCCATGAGGAGGGTGTTCAGCAGGTAGCGCCAGATCCCGAGGTCGTTCCAGACCACGGCGTAGTTCGACCAGTCGAAGACCGAGGGGATCAGCGTCAGAGGGTCGGTCACGAGCTCGGTGGTCGTGGAGACGGATGCCTTCGCCAGCCACACCAGCGGAAGCACGGCCGCGACGATCAGGCCGACGAGCACGACCGCCTGGACGATCCGCAGCGACCAGCGCACGACGGGGCGTCGGCGGTCGCCCCAGGAGGAGACCGAGCGGACGACCTCTTCCGGGTCGTCGTCGCGGCGGAGGCGTCGCCGCGCGGTCGGAGCCGCGGGCGGCTGGGTCAGGGTGTAGGTGTCAGTCATTCTCGTTGAGCCTCCGCGTCGAGAACTGGAAGACGATCGAGACGATCGCCAGGACCGCGGCGAGCATCACGCTGAGCGCGGCCGCCGCGCCGTAGTTCGAGTTCACGAAGCCGTATTGATAGATGAGCATCAGGATCGAGATCGAGGCGTTGTTCGGGCCGCCGCCGGTGAGGAGCTTCGGCTCGTTGAACACCTGCATGGTTCCGATGAGCTGCAGGAGGATGAGGACGAGGATGACGCCGCGGATCTGCGGCAAGGTCACGTGCCACACCCGGCTCCACACGCCCGCCCCGTCGAGCTCGGCCGCTTCGTAGAGGTCGGGCCGGACGCCGCCGAGCGCGGCGAGATAGATGATGACCGACGTGCCGGCACCCGCCCAGGTCGCCGCGAGCACCATGGAGGGGATGACGAGCTGCTCGGAGTCCAGCCACGCGAGGGGTCCGAGCCCCACCGTGCCGAGCAGCGAGTTCAGCAACCCGCTCGGACCGGGCATGTACAGGACCTTCCACAACAGGATGGCCACGACCGGGGGGATCACGACGGGGAGATAGGCGAGCGCGCTGTAGAGACCCTTCCACCGGCGCAGCTCCGACATCACCACGGCGAGCGCGAGCGGCAACGGGGCGCCCACCAGCAGCCCGATCGCGGTGAAGAGCACCGTGTTGAGGATCGCCCGGGGCAGCACCGGGTCGGTCAGCACGTACTCGAAGTTGTGCAGGCCCACCCAGCTGCTGGTGAGGAAGTTCGTCTTCTGGAACGACAGCACGAGGCCGCGCACGATCGGGCCCCAGGAGAAGTAGGCGAAGACGAGGACCAGCGGTGCGCCGAAGGCGAGGGACCACAGTCCCCCGCTCCGCGCCCAGCGCTGCACACGCGGGAGGAGGCCCCCGCGCGCCTCGCGCGCGGGGACCCCGACCGGTACCGAGAGGACTCGAGTCACTGCGAGATGATCCGTTCGATGCGGGAAGCGGCATCCTTCACGAGCGGCTCGATCGGTGTCGAAGGATCGGTCAGCACCGCCTGCACGGTCGACGCCAGGTCGGCGTAGACCTCCTGCGCCCGGGTCGCGGGCTCGGGGATCAGCGGGATCTTCGTGAGCGAGTCGGTGTAGCTCGTGAAGTGCGACGCATCGACGTTGGTGTCGTCCGCGATCCACTCGCGGTACTGGGTGTAGGCGTCGGCGCTGAGGGGCGACAGTCCGGGGAGGCCGACGATGCCGCCGTCCGTGATCACGGCCTGGGCGTTCGCGACGGCCGTGTCCTTGCTGGTGAACTTGCCGAAGTAGTAGAAATCGACCCACTTGGCGGCGGCGAGCAGCTGCTCGGGCGTCGACTTCGGGTTCGTCATCTGCACCGTGCCGCCCAGGGGCGTACCCGACGGAGTGCTGCTGCCCTGCGGAAGGTGCGAGGCGCCGATGACCGACAGATCCATGTCGTACACGTTGTTGAGCCACTCGTACGACGCCACGGGAGCGACGAACATGCCGGCGCGGCCGGCGGCGAACTCCTGCATGATCGTCTTGAGGTCCATGATCACGGACGATCCCATGGACTTGTCGGTGGAGAACATGTCGCGCAGACCCTGGAGCGCCGCGATCGATGCGGGGTCGTCGATCGTGACCGCGTCACCGGCCGGGTTCTCGATGGACCCGCCGCGCGAGTACACCGACGCGGTGTAGATCCAGCCCGCCTGCCCCTCCTGCGTGATCTGCAGGTAGCCGGGGTTGCCCGTGGCCTTGGTGATGGCCTTGGCCGCGGTGCGGACCTCGTCCCACGTGGTCGGCGGCTTGTCCGGGTCGAGGCCGGCCTTGGTGAAGAGGTCGCGGTTGTACATGAGGGCGACGGTGTCGACGGTCGTCGGGATGCCGTAGGTCTTGCCGTCGGCCTGTGCGGGCTTGAGCGTGTCGGGGTTGAGTCGGTCCAGCAGTCCGAGCTGGTTCACGACGTCGGTGAGGTCGGCGACCTGGCCGTTGGCGATCACCTGCTGCGTGTTGGTGAACGGCACTCCCATGACCGTCGGCATGGTGCCGCCGGCGACGAGGGCGGAGAACGACCCGTTGTCCCAGCGCGTCTCGCTGGGTTCGATCGTGATGTTCGGGTTCGCCTTCTCGAACTGGTCGACGGCGTCGAGGAAGCCCTTGCGCGCCGCCTCCGCCTTCGTGCTGGGCAGGTCGCCGACGGTGATGGTGACGCTGGCGCTGGGATCGATGGCCGGCTGCTGCTGCCCGCCGGCGCACCCCGTGGCGGACACGGCGAGCGCGCCCACGACGATCGCGCCGAAACCGACGCGGGTACGGAGATTCATCATTGAAACCTCGAGCTCTCTCTAGTGCTGGATCGGATCTTCGGATCGCGACGCTGCGATGCTAGTTGAAATATTTCAATTCATGCAAGGATGAACATGGAGATCCACACGAGCCACAATGGATCCCAGCCACCAAGGGAGGAGGGCGAGCGATGGCAGACCAGGACTTTCCGTCGATGCACGACGTAGCCCGCGTCGCAGGCGTATCGATCGGGACGGTTTCCAACGTCTTGAACAAGCCTGAAATCGTGGCCCCGCCGACGCTGCGCCGCGTCCGGTCCGCGATCGACGAACTCGGGTGGCGACCGACCGGACGCGGGCGACGCGCACCGGCGGGTCCGGACCTGGTCGGCGTCGTCCTCGCGGGCGCGGAACCGCACCGCGCCGCACTCCTGGACGGAATCCGTCGCCGGCTGGCGCTGGGCGGCGCGCAACCGCTCGTCACCTTCCCCGCCGACGAGCCCACGGGGCTCGACGACGCGGTGCGCGCCCTCGAGCGGGCCGGTGTCCGCGGCATCCTGATCGAATTGACCGCCGGAGCCGAACCCGTCGCCGTGCAGGCGGCGGAACGCGGGGTCTCGGTGACCGTGATCGGTTCGCCCGCCACGTCCGAGCTGAGTTCCGTCGCCGTCGACGACGAGGCCGCCGTCGCCCTGGCGGTCGCGCACGCCCTCGACGACGGGCGGCGGCGGATCGTCCTCGTCCATCCACCGCACGACAGGTCCGGCGCCGAGCTGCGGCGCGCGGCGGCGCGCGCGGCGGTCCACGCGGCGGGGTTCGACCCGGCCGAGGTGCTCGTCGAGCACGACGCCCGGGGTCACGACGGCGCCGCCGGACGCGCGGCGGTGGAGTTCCTCGGGGAGCGCGGAATGAGCTTCGACGCGATCATCCTGCCGGACGACCGCACCGCCGCGGGAGCCTGGCGGCGACTGGCCGAGGACGGCGAGGCGAACGGCGGTCGACGCGCCCTGGTGATCGCCGGCCAGGACTCGGAGGTGGCCGAGGCCCTCGGCATCCCGGGTATCCGGACGCCCCTGACGGCGATCGGCTACCAGGGCGCCGACATCCTGCTCGCCGAGCGGAAGGATCCCCGCCGCGCCCGCGTGCGCCAGGTCTTCCCCGTGGAGTTCGTCGCGCGGGGGCCGCGTTCATGAGCCTGGATGCCGTCATGGCCCACGCGCTGCGGGACGTGCTCGACTGGGACGACTACGCCCGCGC
This sequence comes from Microbacterium sp. RURRCA19A, assembly GCF_900156455.1. Classification (GTDB taxonomy): domain Bacteria; phylum Actinomycetota; class Actinomycetes; order Actinomycetales; family Microbacteriaceae; genus Microbacterium. The sequence continues at coordinate 160,344 of NZ_FTNQ01000005.1, read as the reverse complement.
GGTCACCGACCTGACGTCCGCCTACGTCCGCCCGCCGGTCGACGTGTCGGAGCAGTCCGCCCCGGGGCCGCGCGGACCCGTGCGGATACGCGTGTACCGCCCGCTCGAGGCCGCGACCGACGCACCGGGGCTGCTGTGGGTGCACGGGGGCGGCTTCACCGCCGGAGACATCGACATGGCCGAGTCCGACGTCGTGGCGCGCGAACTCGTCGCCCGGGCGGGCGCGGTCGTGGCGAGCGTCGACTACCGTCTCGCCGGCCCGGGAACACGGTTCCCCGCTCCGCTGGACGACGTCGACGCCGCGTGGACCTGGCTCCACGGACGGGCCGAGGAGTTCGGCATCCACCCGGCACGCCTGAGTCTCGGCGGGTGCTCCGCCGGCGGCAACCTCGCCGCCGCGACGGCCTTCCGCCTCGTCGACCGGGGCGGTCCGCAGCCGGCCGCCCTGGTGCTCGGGTACCCGCTCCTGCACTTCCCCGTGCCCGGCGTCGAGATCGACGGGGTGGACGACCTGCCCGACATCCTGCGCTTCGGACTCGCCCGTGACATCGACGTGATGCGCGCCTACGTCGGCCGCATCGACGACCTTCCCGTGGATGCCATCCCGGGGAGCCGGAATCCGCGCGGCCTGCCCCGCACGCTCCTCGCCCTCAGCGAGATCGACGAGCTGCGCGGCTCGGGCGAACTGTTCGCGGTGCAGCTGGGGGACGCGGGGGTCCCGGTGCGCGTCGAGGTCGCCGCGGGGATGCCGCACGGACACCTCAACATCCCGCCGATCGCGGCCCTCCCGGAGATCGGCCGCACGCTCGACGCGATCGTGGACGTCCTCGGCGACACCGTCGCGTGAGTCTTCGCACCCGACGGTGCGCCCCGGCTCGCGGGGCGCGCGGACCGGCCAGAATACGAGCATGCTCTCACTCGACGGTGTCCCTCTCGAACTGATCGACCTCGACGACGCCGGATGGGCCGTCCACGACGGCGATCTGACCGTCCGCGCGCGGGCCCACAGCGATCTCTTCGTCGACCCGAGCGGCGGCGGGGCGACGGCGGCGGAGTCGCAATCCAACGCCGTGCGTCTGCTCGGCGCGGCGCCCGACGGAGACTGGACCCTGTCGGCCGAGGTCTCCGTCGACTTCGCGGCCACCTTCGACGCGGGCGTGCTCCTGGTCTGGCTCGATGAGACCACCTGGGCGAAGCTGTGCTTCGAACGCTCACCCCAGGGGGCGGCGATGGTCGTCTCGGTCGTCACGCGCGGCGTCTCCGACGATGCCAACTGCGCCACGATCGCCACCGACCGCGTCGCGCTGCGTGTCGCGAAGGTGGGCGGCGTCTTCGCCTTCCACTACAGCCTCGACGGCACCGTGTGGCACTTCGTCCGCGCGTTCAGCCTCGGCGCCTCCCGCGAGGTTCTCCGGGTGGGTTTCGAGGCGCAGAGCCCGACCGGCGACGGATGCGACGTGCGGTTCCGCGACGCGCGCTTCACGCGCCACACCCTCGGCGATCTCCGCAGCGGCGAGTAGTCCGCGGCGCCGCGCGGCGCCGCGTCAGGCCGCTCGCTCGGACAGGAGCCGCTTCCGCAGCACGCGGACCGCGTCGCGGCCCGCCCGGTTGGCCCCCACCGTGGACTGCGACGGACCGAATCCGATGAGGTGGACACGCGGCTCGTCGGCGACCTGCGTCCCCGTCATCCGGATGCCCCCGCGGGCGTTCCGGAGCCCGAGAGGGTCGAGATGCCGAAGGTCGGCCCGGAAGCCCGTGGCCCAGAGGATCGCGTCGACCGGGGTGAAAGAGCCGTCGGCCTCCCGCACGCCGTCGGCCTCGATCTCGGTGAACATCGGGCGACGCACGAGGGCACCGCGCTCCCTCGCCGCGACGGCGTAGGGCAGCCACGCGAGATCGGTGTAGGAGACCACGCTGCCGGACGGGTTCCCCGCCTCGACGTCGGCGACGACCTTGGCGATGACCTCCCGGCCCGCCGTCTCGGGGGTGAACTCCCCCGCCCGGAACACCGGCTCCCGCCGGGTGTACCAGAACACCGTCGCGACCCGGGAGATCTCCTCCAGCTGCTGCACCGCCGAGATGCCGCCGCCGACGATCGCCACGCGGAGACCCGCGAACTCGTCGAGCGAGACGTAGTCGCGCGTGTGCAGCTGCCGCCCGCGGAAGGTCTCCTGTCCGGGATAGTGCGGGAGCACCGGGTTGTTCCACGTGCCGGTCGCGTTGATCACCGCCCGCGTCTCCCACACCCCCGCGGTCGACTCCACGCGCAGGTCGCCGTCGGGGTCGGCATCCGCGGAGCGCACCGCGGTCACGGTCACCGGACGCAGGATCGGCGGCCGCAGGTGCTCCTCGTACGCGGCGAAGTACGCGGGCACCGCATCCCGGCTCGACGCGGTCGAATCGATCGGCGGCTTCGGGAAGCCGGGCAGATCGAAGATGCCGTTGACCGTCGACATGGTCAGCGACTCCCAGCGGTGCCGCCAGGCCCCGCCCGCCGCCGACTCGGCATCCAGCACCACGAACGAGGGGGCGTCGGGGTCGCGTGAGGGGTCCAGGGCGCTCACGAATCCGGCTCGGGCGAGGTGATGGGCGGCCGAGAGCCCCGCCTGCCCCGCACCGATCACCACGACGCTCGCCCGACGTCGCTCACCCGCGGAAATCGCCACCATCGGTTCGCGTCAGGCCGAGGTCGATTTCTTCTTCTTCGGCGCCGGAGCCTCCGCCTCGTCACCGGCGGCCGCGGCCTGCTCCTTCGCGCGCTTCTTCGCCTGAGAGGCCAGGCGCGCGAGATCGACCATGCGCAGCGCATCCATGCGGGCGCGACGCATCGTGGCGTAGTCGGGATCGGCATCCGCCGTCATGCCCTCGACGTCCAGCCGCTTCGACAGGTTCGCCTCGACGTCGCCCCACGCGGCCGCGCGGGCCGCGGCGACGAGGGCGTCGACGCGCTCGGCGTCGCCGGCGAACGCGCGCAGCTCCTTCGCCACGCCGTGCGACTGACGGGCGCGGCGGCGGAGGTTGCGGGTGTCGCGGTCGCGGTAGTCGTGCGTGCCCGACGAGTCGGAGAAGCGGCCCCAGGCGCGCTTGCGCTGCTGGGTCACGCGATCCGCGGCCTGGTCCTGCTCGGTGGCGAGGGCACGCAGGGTCTCGCGGGCGAACTCCGCGAACACCTCACCGTCGAAGTGTCCCCCGCGGGCGATCGTCTCGACAAGGATGCGATTGCGTACGGTGAGCCGCGCCGCGGCCGTCGCGATCGACAGCCCCTCGGCGATGGCATCCTTCGTCCGGCCCACGCGACCTCCCGCTCCAGGCTATCGGTCGCGCCGTCGGTCGACGGCGGTCAGGACAGGGCGGTGACGATCTTCTGGATGCGACGGGCCCGCGTCTCGGCCGCCTTCGCCTCGCCCACGCTGCCCGCGTGCGCCTTGCGCGTGCTGGGGGCCAGCGCGTCGAACGCCGCCCGGACGCCCGCGGCGTCGAGCGCGGCGGCGAGATCGTCGGGGAGCTCGACGAGGCGCTCGGTGGTGTCGAGGGTCAGCTCGACCGTGATCGGGTCACCGCCCGCGAGTTTCGTGGCCTTCCGCTTGTCGGCCGAGAACGGGATGAGGTGACGCCCGCCCATGACCGCAAGCGTGCTGGTGTAGACGTACCCGTTGACGTCGACCGTCACCGCGGCGCGTTTCCCGCCCCCCAGTCCCTCGACCACCTCGGGCGGCACCTCGATGCCGGTGTTGTTGCCCATCTGGAACAGCGTCGTCTCGAACCTCATGGGGTGAGTGTGGCAGAGTCGCGCTTAGGTCAACAGCGCCGGAATGGCAATCCCCCCGACACGTCCCGTTCGTCTCCGTATGGTCGGATCCGTTGCGGAGGGCCTCGGAGAGTACTTGGGGGCCTTCTGTCGTATCCGGGATCACCCCGCCCGGACGACGACCTCGGTGTCGCCGTGCCCCTCGGCCGAGACCCGGACGCGGATCTCCCCCGCGCCGGTGGGACGGACGACGGCGAGCGCCCGTCCGTGGAAGAGCGTCACGGATGCCGCGGAGAACGCCTCCTCGGTCGCCGCGCGACCGGTGCCGAGGCCCGCGAGCACCGCCGGCCCGTCGACCCGCACCGTGACGGGCACGTCACGGTCGCACGGGACGATGCCCGCGGCATCCTCGAGGGCGATCCGCACGAATCCCAACGCGTCGGGATCGGCGGCGATCGTGCCGGCCTCGGCCCGCGCGGTGAGCGCGACCTCGGCGGCCGCCGTCCGCAGCGCCGTCCGGCCGACCTCGACGCCGTCGCATCGAGCGACCGCGACGAGCTCGCCGGGGACGTACTCGGTCTCGAAGCGCGCGGTGAACTCGCGCGCCTCCCCGACCGGCGCGACGCCGAGCGAGACGCCGTCACGGAGCAGCTCGACCTCGTCGGCGTCGGCGTACACGTCGACGCGCGCGGGCGATCCGGGCGCGACACCCCAGGTCCACGACGCGACGGTGTCGTCCCACGACCACGGCGTGACCGCGGTCGGCCGGCCGTGGTGACGCGGCGGGTGGACCGCGATGAACGGTTCGTCGCGCAGGCCGTAGACGATCTCGCGGAAATAGGAGACGGTGCGGCGGTGCCCGGTGACGTCGAGGTCGCCGGACTCGGCCGCCAGGTAGGGGTAGGGTCCCGCGGTGCCGGTGGCGACGTACCCCGGTTCGTCGGTGTAGTCGACGCGCCCGATCCCGGCCTCGCCGAGGTAGTCCCACCCGGTCCACGTGAAGTCGCCGATCACGTGGGGCTGGCTCGACACGAGCGGCCACAGCGCCCCGATCCGCTCCGGGAACGTCTCGGACCCGACGATCACGCGGTTCGGGAACAGCTCGGCATCCAACGCGTAGCGCGAGTCGGCGTAGTTGAAGCCGACGACGTCGAGGACCGCCGCGGACTCCTCGATCGAGTCGGTCACGAGCGACGACGCATTCAGCAGGGCCATCTGCTCGCCCATCGTGGCCATCAGCGTGTTCGGGTCGGTCGCCTCGGCCTCGGCCCTCGCCTCGGCCATCCGGTCCAGGTTCGCGATGATGCCGTTGATGCCGTTGGTCACGAAGCGGGTGTCGTCGAGTTCGCGGACGGCTTCGGCGAGACGTCGGCTCCACACGGCACCGTGCGCGCTCGCGAGCTCCAGGATCTCGTTGCCGATGGAGTACAGCACGACGCTGGGGTGGTTGGCATCCTTCGCCACCATCGCCTCGACGTCGCGGCGCCAGCGATCGGCGAAGCCGACGGAGTGGTCGAATCCGGTCTTCGCCCGGGTCCAGACGTCGCCGAGCTCGTCCATCACGACCATCCCGTGGCGGTCGCAGGCCTCGAGCATCGCGCGGCTCGCGGGATTGTGGGAGCTGCGGATCGCGGTGAACCCGGCCTCCTTCAGCAGCCGGATCCGCCGGTCCTCGGCCGCGGGGATCGTCACCGCTCCGAGAGGTCCGTTGTCGTGGTGCACGCAGGCGCCGCGGAGCGTCACGCTCTCGCCGTTGATCCGCAGACCGTGCACGGGGTCGAGCCGGAGCGTCCGGATGCCGAACACCACCGTCTCCTCGTCGAGCGGCACCGCTCGGTCCTCCTCGACGAGCGTCGTCCGCAGGCCGTACAGCTGCGGATCGTCGATGCCCCAGCGTCGCGGGGCGCGCACGGAGAGGCGCTGCCGCGCCGTCGCGCGTTCGCCCGGGAGCACCGAAACGGGCGAGTCGCCGGTCGCGACGACCGTGCCGTCGGGTGCGGTCGCCTCCCACCGGACGCGCACCGTCCGCGTGTGGCGGGTCTCGTTCTCGACCACCGACGAGACCGCGACGATCGCGCGCTCGTCGTCGACGTCGGGCGTGGTGATGCGCGTGGCATCCAGGGCGAGGTGGACGGGCTCGGCGACGACGAGGTGCACGGGACGGTGGATGCCGGCTCCCGTGTACCAGCGAGAGTCTTTGTGGACGCGGGCCTCGACGGTGATGCGGTTCACCCGGCCGAAGCGGAGGTACGCGTCGAGGCGGACGGTGAAGGCGGCGTACCCGCTGGCCTCGTGCGCGGCGCGGTCGCCGTTGACGAACACGACGGCGTCGCGGTAGACGCCCTCGAACTCCAACAGCACCGTCTTCTCGCGCCAGTCGTCGGGGACGTCGAGCTCACGGACGTACTCGAACACACCGCCCGGGTAGTAGCCGGAGGTCACCCCCTGCGGGCTGCCGGGATCGCGGGCGAGGTCGCGCAGCGCATCGTGCGGGAGGGTGACGGGGACGTAGGCGGTGGCCGCGTCGCGCTGTTCGAACGCGCCGAGCTTCGGCCCCACGGTCCAGCCGTGGAGCAGGGGCGTGCGGATCACGGGGCGTCCTCGGCCACCGTGTCGAGCAGGTCCTCCAGCGCGGTCAGATCGAACCCGCGCACCAGGCCCCGGAAGTATTCGGCGAGCGCGTCGGCCATGTCGGTCGATGCCGGATCGAGGAGCCACTGCACCTGCAGGCCGTCCATCAGGGCGATCGTGGCGACCGCCGCGCGACCGGGGTGGAGTCCGGGGGCGAGCCGTCCCGCCGCCTCGATGCGTTCGAAGGCTTCGCGTGTGCTCTCCCGCACCTGTTCGTAGCGGCGGCGGAAGTAATCGTGGGCCGGGTGGTCGGGCGCGGTCGCCTCGGCCGAGACCGTGCAGTAGAGCTCGACGACTCCCGGGACGGAGGCGTTGTGCCGCGCGAGGTCGACCAGGTTGCGCAGGGTCTCGACGCCGTCGTCCTTGGTGAAGTCCACGATCGAGCGGGCGAGCTCGTCGCGGTGGTCGAGCACCGCCTGCAGCAGCGCGCTCTTGCGCGGGAAGTGGTGGAGCAGCCCCGCTTCGCTCATGCCGACGCGCTGCGCGATCTCACGCAGCGACCCCGACCGGTACCCGGCTTCGGCGAAGACCTCCAGCGCGGCATCCAGGATCGCCTGCCGGGTCGCCTCGGATTTCGCATACTCGCCCCGCTGTCGGCGGGGAGCCTGCGTCGTCTCCGTCATTGCATCACCGTAACGCCCGCACCGAACCGATCGCCGGGTGGGAGCCCTCTCACGAACCGTTCTACAACGAATTTCTAGTGGTCGCTAGTTTTTTGCTGCAAAAATCTAGCGGCCACTCGGATTTGGTGTTAGTTTCTCGCCGCAGGGCCACTCACCCGAGCCCTGCACCAGAGAGAAGAGGACAAGGATGTTCCGATGGAAGGCCACAGCAGCCCTCGCCGTCGCGGCAGCGCTGACGCTGACCGGATGCGCCGGTGACAACACCGGCAGCGGTACCGGCGGAGAAGGTGCACAGCTGACGCTGGGCGCGATCGCCGCACCGACGAGCTACGACATCGGCGCGGGAGCGGAGTACGGCAACCGCAGCCCGTTCTTCCAGGCCGTCTTCGACACGATCCTGCAGAAGAACGCGCAGGGCGAGATCGAACCGTGGCTCGCCACCCAGTGGGAGTACAACGCCGACAACACCGTCCTGACCCTGACGCTCCGTGACGACGTGACGTTCTCCGACGGCACCAAGCTCGACGCGGACGCCGTGGTCAAGAGCCTCGAGCGCTTCCGCGACGGCACCTCGCCGCAGGCCGCGACGCTCGCCGGCAAGACCTTCGCCGCCCCGGATGCCACGACGGTGACCATCACCCAGTCGGCGCCCGACCCCTCGCTCATCAACCTGCTCTCCATCGCCCCCGGTCTCGTCGAGGCGCCGTCGTCGTTCGACAACCCCGACGTGTCGACGAACCCCATCGGCTCGGGCCCCTACATCCTCGACACCGCCTCCTCGGTGACCGGGACGACGTACAACTACACGGCCAACCCCGACTACTGGAACAAGGACGCGGTCAAGTACGACAAGCTCACCATCAACGTCTTCGACGACGTCACCGCGACGATCAACGCGATCAAGGCCGGTGAGCTCAACGGCGCGAAGATCGCCGACAACAACACCATCACCGAGGTCGAGGGCGCCGGCTGGACGATCGAGTCCAACGAGCTCGACTTCCAGGGCCTCCTCCTGCTCGACCGCGCCGGCACGATGGCGCCCGAGCTGGCGGACGTCAAGGTGCGCCAGGCGATCAACATGGCGTTCGACCGCGAAGCCCTCCTGCAGTCGCTGCAGACCGGCTACGGCACCGTCACCGAGCAGGTGTTCCCCGCGACCTCCGTCGCCTACGACGAGTCGCTGGACTCCACCTACGCCTACGACCCCGCCGCTGCGAAGAAGCTCCTCGCCGAGGCCGGCTACCCCAACGGCTTCACGCTGAACATGCCGACCACCCCGGCGTTCCAGCAGACGTTCGACCTGGTCGCCCAGCAGCTGTCCGACATCGGCATCACGGTGAACTACACCGATCCCGGCTCGGCCAACTTCATCGCGGACATGCTCGCGCCGAAGTACCCCGCGACCTGGATGGCCCTCGAGCAGAACCCGGACTGGCAGCTGATCAACTTCATGATCGCGCCGAACGCGACCTTCAACCCCTTCAAGTCCGAGGACCCGAAGGTCGACGCGCTCATCTCGACGATCCAGACCGGCTCGCAGGCCGAGTCCGACTCCGCCCTCAAGGAGCTCAACAAGTACATCGTCGACCAGGCCTGGTTCGCCCCGTTCTTCCGCGTCCAGGGCACCTTCGCCACCGACCCGAACACGAACCTCGAGTTCTGGCCGACCAACGCCTACCCGTCGATCTTCGACTTCTCGCCGAAGAACTGACCCGCCGACCGGGCCCACCCGCACACGTCGGGTGGGCCCGGTCCGCCCCGAGGGACCACATATGTTCGCATTCATCGTGCGCCGGCTGCTGTCCGGCGTCGTCCTCGTCGCCGTCATCTCGCTGCTGGCCTTCACCCTGCTCTACGCCGCGGGCGGCGACATCGCCCGCCGCATCCTGGGCGAGACCGCCACCGCCGAGACCGTCGCCAAGAAGACCGCGGAGCTGGGGCTGGACCGGCCGCTGCTCACGCAGTACACCGACTGGGTGACCTCCGCCCTGACCGGGAACCTCGGTCGGAGCTGGTTCAACGGCGAGCTCGTCTCGACGAGCGTCTCCGGGCGCCTCGGGGTGACGCTGTCGATCGTCATCGGCGCCACGCTCGTGTCGGCCGTCCTCTCCGTGCTGCTCGGCGTCCTCGCCGCCCGCCGCGGAGGCGCGGTGGATGCCACGGTGCAGTTCCTCTCGCTCGTCGGCTTCGCCGTCCCGGGCTTCCTCATCGCCCTGGTCCTCGTCCTCGTGTTCGCCGTCAACCTCGGCTGGTTCAAGGCGACGGGCTTCACGCCGATCACGACGTCCGTGAGCGGCTGGCTCTCGTCCGTGATCCTCCCCATCACCGCGCTGTCGATCGGCGCGATCGCGACCGTGGCGCAGCAGGTGCGCGGCTCGGTCCTCGACGCCACCTCCCGCGACTACGTCCGCACGCTCCGCTCGCGCGGCCTGAGCGAGCGCTCCGTCGTCTACAAGCACGTGCTCCGCAACGCCGGCGGTCCCGCCCTCGCGGTGCTCGCCGTGCAGTTCGTCGGGCTCCTCGGCGGCGCCGTCATCGTCGAGCAGATCTTCGCCATCCCCGGCATGGGTCAGCTGAGCGTCCGGGCGACGACCCTCGGCGACATCCCCGTCGTCATGGGCCTCGTGATCGCCTTCGCGATCATCGTGGTCGTCGTCAACCTCCTGATCGACCTGGCCCAGGCGGCCCTCAACCCGAAGGTGCGACTCGCATGACCGCCATCGCCGTCCCTCCCGCCGTCCCCGTCGCCCCCGTACGGGTCGCCCTGTTCCGTCGGCTGGTGCGCCGCCCGGTCGGGCTCGTCTCGCTGATCTTCCTGGCGATCGTCGCGGTGCTGACCTTCATCGGTCCGCTCGTGGCGCCGCAGGACCCGAACTTCGCCGACATCCGCAGCATCCTGTCCGGGCCCAGCCCCGCGCACCTGCTCGGCACCGACGGCAGCGGCCGCGACGTCCTGTCCCGCCTCCTCGCCGCCACGCAGACGAGCATCGCCGCCGCCCTCGTCGCGGTCGTCGTCGCCGTCCTGATCGGCGTGATCAGCGGCCTCATCGCCGGGTACTACCAGGGCTGGTTCAACACCGTGGCCACGTGGGTCACGGAGCTGACCATGGCCCTCCCGGGCATCGTCGTGCTGCTCGCGGCGCGCGCCGTGCTCGGACCCTCCGTGTGGCTGTCGATGGTGATCTTCGGCATCCTGCTCTCGCCCGGCTTCTTCCGCCTGGTCTTCGCCTCGGTGACCGCCGTCCGCGGCGAGCTCTACGTCGACGCGGCCCGGGTGTCGGGCCTCAGCGACACGCGCATCATCGGCCGGCACGTGCTGTCGGTCGTCCGCGCGCCCATCATCATCCAGGCCGCGATCGTCTCGGGCATCGCGATCGCGATCCAGTCCGGGCTGGAGTTCCTCGGTCTCGGCGATTCCAACGTCCCCACTTGGGGCTCGATGCTCACCGACGCGTTCAAGAACATCTACAAGAACCCCGCCGGCCTGATCTGGCCCTCGCTCGCGATCGCCCTCACGTGCATCGCCCTGACGCTGCTGGCCAACGTCCTCCGCGACGAGCTCGAACGCACCGTCACCGTGCGCCGCCGCCGCCGTCGCGCGGTGTCGAGCCGCACCGGCTCGATCGCCGCCGTCACCACCTCGGTCTCGCTGACCGGCGGCGACGTGCTCGACCCGGACGAGCTCCCGATCGTGGACAGCGACGTGATCGTGCACGCCGACGACACCCGCAGCAAGGCGACCGACACGCTCCTGCGCGTCCGCGACCTCCACGTCGGGTACGACCAGGCCGACGGCTCCCACATCGAGGTCGTCCACGGCGTCTCGCTCGACGTCCGCAAGGGAGAGGTGCACGGTCTGATCGGCGAGTCCGGTTCGGGCAAGTCGCAGACGGCGTTCGCCGTCCTCGGTCTCCTCCCCCGCGGCGGCTCGGTCACGGCCGGGTCGATCCTCTTCGACGGCACCGAGCTGGCCGACGCCGACGAGAAGGTCTACGGGGGCGTGCGCGGCAAGCGCATCGCCTACATCCCCCAGGAGCCGATGAGCAACCTGGACCCGGCCTTCACGATCGGCAGCCAGCTCGTCGAGCCGCTGCGCAAGAACCTCGGGCTGTCGAAGAAGCAGGCGCGCGAGCGCGCCCTCGAGCTGCTCGCCCGCGTCGGCATCCCCGACCCGGCCCGCACGTTCGACGCGTACCCGTTCGAGGTCTCCGGCGGCATGGCCCAGCGCGTGCTGATCGCCGGTGCCGTCTCGACCGATCCCGAGCTCATCATCGCCGACGAGCCGACCACCGCCCTCGACGTCACGGTGCAGGCCGAGGTCCTCGAGCTGCTGCGCGACCTCCAGAAGGAGCGGCACATGGCGATGCTGCTCGTGACGCACAACTTCGGCGTCGTCGCCGACCTCTGCGACCGCGTGACGGTCATGCAGAACGGCGTGTTCGTCGAGCAGGGCCCGGTCCGGGCGATCTTCACCGAAGCGCAGCACCCGTACACGCGGGCGCTGCTGGACGCGATCCTCGACGAGGGTCCGGCACGGCCGCCGCTGGGCGCCGAGGAAGGGGTGCGGGCATGACCGCTCCGCTGCTCACGGTCGACGACCTCGTCGTCGAGTACCCGGGCAAGGGTTTCCGCGCCCAGCCCTTCCGCGCCCTGAAGGGGGTGTCGCTGGACATCCTGCCCGGCGAGACGATGGGCCTGGTCGGCGAGTCCGGCTCGGGCAAGACGACGCTGGGCCGTGCGGTCCTGGGTCTCGCGCCGGTCAGCGGTGGCACCGTCACCTATGGCGGACGCGACATCTCGCACCTCGGCCGCGCCCAGCGCCGGGCGCTGAGCTCGGAGATCCAGGTCGTCTTCCAGGACCCCTACTCGTCGCTCAACCCCTCGATGACGATCGAGCAGATCCTCGCCGAGCCGCTGACGGCGTCGGGCGTCGCGGGATCCGAGGCCCGGTCCCGCGTGCGCGATCTGCTCGATCAGGTGGGGCTCCCCTCCGATGCGCGCAGCCGCCTCCCCCGGGAGTTCTCCGGCGGTCAGCGTCAGCGCATCGCGATCGCGCGCGCGCTCGCCCTGCAGCCGAAGCTCATCGTGTGCGACGAGCCGGTGTCGGCGCTCGACCTGTCGACGCAGGCGCGTGTGCTGGACCTGTTCATCGAGATCCAGAACCGCACCGGGGTCGCCTACCTCTTCGTCACACACGACCTCGCGGTCGTGCGTCACATCAGTCACCGTGTGGCCGTGATGTACAAGGGCGAGATCGTCGAGACCGGTCCCGCCGAGCGCGTGACCTCGCGTCCCGAGCACCCCTACACGCAGCGCCTCTTCATGGCCGCGCCCGTCCCCGACCCCGACCGGCAGGAGGAGCGTCGCGCCGCCCGTCGCGCGCTCCTGGCCTCTTCGGCATCCTGACCGTCTCGTCCTCCTCGTACCCGGAAAGATCATCGTGACCCTGCCTTCTGTCGACGCGCCCGCGACCGCCCACCTCGTCCCCCTGCTGGAGAAGCTCACCCTCGAGCAGAAGGCGGCCCTCGTGCAGGGCGCCGATTTCTGGACGACCGTTCCGCTGCCCGAGATCGGGCTGCGCGCCATGACGCTGTCCGACGGTCCGGCCGGTGTCCGCGGACCGCGGTGGGACGAGCGCGAGCCCTCGCTGAACATGCCGTCGGGATCGGCCCTCGCCGCTTCCTGGGACGTCGAGCTGGCGTACCGCTACGGCGCGGCGGCGGCCGCCGAGGCCCGGCGCAAGGGCGTGGACGTGGTGCTCGGACCGACCATCAACCTGCACCGTTCACCGCTGGGCGGCCGGCACTTCGAATGCCTGAGCGAAGACCCGGAGCTGTCCGCCGAGCTCGGCGCCGCGTACGTGCGCGGTCTGCAGGACAACGGTGTCGCCGCGACCCCCAAGCACTACGTCGCGAACGACTCCGAGACCGATCGCTTCACCGTCGACGTGCAGATGGACGAGCGCACCCTGCGCGAGCTCTACCTCGCGCCGTTCGAGCGCGCCGTGGAGGCGGGCGCCTGGTCGATCATGAGCTCCTACAACTCGGTCGACGGTGTGACGATGACCGAGAACGACCTCCTCGAGACGCCGCTGAACTCCGAGTGGGGCTTCGACGGCGTCGTGATGAGCGACTGGACCGCGGTGCGTTCGCTGGATGCCGCCACCGCCTCGCAGGACCTGGCGATGCCCGGCCCGGCCCCGGCGTGGGCCGACCTCGCCGACGCCGTCCGCGACGGACGGGTCCCCGAGGCCGACCTCGACCGCAAGGTGCTGCGCATGCTGCTGCTCGCCGAACGCGTCGGGGCCCTCGGCGACGGCCCCGCGATCGAGCCCGCCCCTCTGGATGCCACGGCCTTCGCGCGCGAGTCGGGGGTCGCCGGCACGGTCCTGCTCGCCAACGACGGCATCCTGCCCCTCGCGCCCGCGTCGATCACGTCGCTCGCGGTGATCGGCCAGAACGCGCGGGACGCCCGCACGCAGGGCGGTGGCAGCGCGACGGTCGTGCCCGAGCGGATCGTCTCGCCGCTGGAAGGACTGCGCCGCGCCTACGGATCCGACCGCGTCGCCTACCAGCTGGGCGCCGTCGTGCAGGAGGGCGTGGCTGAGATCCCCCTCGCGCAGCTGCGCAACCCCGCCACCGGACGCCTCGGCATGCGCGTGACTTTCCTCGGCGACGCCGGACAGGAGCTCTTCACCGAGGACCGTCGCGCGACGGCGCTGGTGTGGTTCGGGGGCGACGCCCCCATCGCGCAGACGCGCACCCTCGTGCTCGAGACCGTCTACACCCCCGACGTGACGGGCACCATCCAACTCGGATTCGCGGGCGCGTACCCCGGACGTCTCTTCGTCGACGGCGAGCTCCTGCTCGACGATGCGCCGGTGGTCGAGGGGTCGGACCTCGGCGCGGCATTCCTCAACCCCCCGTCGCTGACCGCGGCGGTGACCGTCGAGGCAGGACGCGAGATCGCGATCCGCGCCGAGTTCGACCGCAGCGACGAGGGCGGCATCCCGGGGGCGATGAGCGTCACGCTCGGCATCGCGCCGGAGAACACGGATGCCGATGAGCTCATCGCCCGCGCGGCCGCGGCCGCCGCGGCCGCCGATGTCGCGGTCGTCGTGGTCGGCACCAACTCCAAGGTCGAGTCCGAGGGCTACGACCGCGAGAACCTCGATCTGCCCGGACGTCAGGACGATCTCGTCCGCGCCGTCGTCGCCGCCAACCCCCGCACGATCGTGATCATCAACGCGGGTTCGCCGGTCGTGCTGCCGTGGGCCGACGACGCCGCCGCGATCGTGCAGGGCTACTTCGGCGGTCAGGAGTTCGGCACCGCGCTCGCGGACGTCCTCACCGGCGCCGCCGAACCCGGCGGACGACTCCCCACCACCTGGCCCGCGGCGCTCGCGGACGTCCCGGTCCGGGACGTCACGCCCGACCAGGGCGTCCTGCGCTACAGCGAGGGCATCCACATCGGCTATCGCGCGTGGCTGCGTTCGGACACGCGCCCCGCGTTCCCCTTCGGTCACGGCCTCGGCTACACGACGTGGTCGTGGGACGGGGTCGTGCGCGACGGCGATGATGTCGTGGTGACCCTGACCAACACGGGCGCACGCGCAGGCGGCCAGGTCGTGCAGGTGTACGCGGAGCGCGCCGACTCGGAGGTCGACCGTCCCGTGCGCTGGCTCGTGGGCTTCGGCGTCGTCCGCGCGGCGGCGGGCGAGACCGCCACGATCCGTGTCGGTGTCCCGGCCCGTCGGCTCGCCCACTGGAACGGCGGCTGGGAGGTCGAGGCCGGTGCCTTCACGCTGCGCGTCGGAGCCTCCGTCGTGGAGACGCCGCTGACCGTGGAGTGGGAGGCGGGCGAGTGACGGCCCCCCTGCAGGGTCACGTCGACCCGCGACTCGCCGCCGCCGGCGACCGTCTGGCGGCGGCCCTGGCCGCGGATCCCGATCTGTCGTTCCAGGCCGCGGCGTTCCACCACGGCACCCCGGTGCTGGACGTGTGGGGCGGGCCGCACCTCGACGAGGACAGCGTCCTGGTGCCCTATTCGGTGTCGAAGAACACGATCGGGATCACCGCAGGCCTGCTCGTCGAGCGGGGTCTGCTCGATCTCGACGCCCCCGTCGCGGAATACTGGCCGGAGTTCGCCGCGGCCGGCAAGGCGGCGGTCACGGTGCGCCAGCTGCTGTCGCACCAGGCCGGACTCCCCCAGGCCACACCGGCGCTGGACTTCCTCGACATGCTCGACCAGACCGCCGCCGCCGCGAGCCTGGCCGCGAGCGTCCCGTTCTGGCATCCGGGGAGCGCGTTCGGCTACCACGCGACGACGATCGGCACCCTCGGCGCCGAACTCGTGCAGCGCGTGACCGGCCGGAGCCTGCACTCCTTCTACGAGGAGGAGATCCGGGCTCCCCACGGCATCGACTTCTTCCTCGGCCTCCCCGCCGAAGAGGAGGCCCGCCGCGTGGACGTCCTCCCGATGGTCCCGCCCGCCACGGGCCCCGGCGAGCGGCGGACGACACCCCTGGGCGCGCTCGTGTTCGGCCCCGGACGCTCGAGCGTCGACATGGCGAACGACCGCCGCAGCTGGGGCTACGGGCACCCGGCGACCTCGGCCACCGGCAGCGCCCGCGGCATCGCGCGGCTGCTCGCCGCCGCCGTCACGGGCGTCGACGGGCGCGCGCCGTTCCTGTCCACCGAGACCGTCGCGGCCATCGGCCAGCAGCAGGTCCGCGGGTTCGACGAGGTGCTCGGCCAGCAGGACCGCGCGCACGCGATCGTCTTCCAGAAGCCCTCGGCGGCCATGCCGTTCGGCGGACCGAGGGCCTTCGGCCACGACGGCGCGGCGGGCTGCTTCGCCTGCGTCGACCCCGACACCGGCGTCGCCTTCGCGTGGACGATCGTGCGCGGCCCGTGGCCCGGCGGCGGCGATCCCCGCGCCATCGCCCTCGCGGCCGAGATCGGCCAGACCCTGGAGACCTCCGCATGACCACGTACCCCAACCCCCTGATCCCCGGCTTCCACCCCGACCCCTCGGCGGTGCGCGTCGGCGACGCCTGGTACTTGGCGACCTCGACGTTCGAGTACCTCCCCGGCATCCCGATCCACCGGTCGACGGACTTCGTCACGTGGGAGCTCATCGGCCACGTCGCGACGCGTCCCGGGCAGCTCGGCGTCGAGGACGTCCGCACCGCGGGCGGCGCGTGGGCGCCGACCCTCCGGCATCGCGACGGGGTGTTCCATCTCGTCGTGACGGATGCCACGGGCCGGGGCATGCTGCACTTCACCGCGACCGACCCCGCCGGGCCGTGGAGCGACGGCGACCTCATCACCGACTCCGAGGGCCACGCCTCGCTCGACGGCATCGACCCCGACATCGCGTGGGATGCCGACGGCACCGCGATCGTGACCTACTCGGGTCTGATCCTCGGCGGCGAGGACGCCGGTCGGCACCTCGGCATCCTGCAGGCGCGCGTCGACCTCGACACGCATCGTGCCCTCGAGGAGCCGCGGTCGCTCTGGTCGGGCACCGGCGGGCAGTTCCCCGAGGCGCCGCATCTCTACGAGATCGACGGCCGCTGGTATCTGCTCATCGCCGAGGGGGGCACCGAGCGCGGACACGGCGTCTCGATCGCCCGCGCGGATCGCCCCGAGGGTCCCTTCGAGACAGGCCCCGCGAATCCCGTGGTCTCGGCCCGCTCGACGATCCGCCCGGTGCAGAACACCGGGCACGGCGACCTGGTGATCGGCCCGGACGGCGAGTGGCTGTGCGTGCTGCTGGGCGTCCGCCCGCGCAGCATGACGCGCGCGTTCTCGGCCCTGGGCCGCGAGACGTTCGTCACCCGCGTGCACTGGCACGAGGACGGCTGGCCCACGATGGAGCCGGTCGCGCTCGCCCCGCGCCCCGGCACGCGGGTGGACGTCACGTTCTCCCCCGACGTGCCGCTGGACGGCGAATGGATCACCCCGCGGAGGCTCCCCGCCGAGATCGCCGACCTGACCGCGCGGCCGGGCTGGCTCGTGCTGCGGGCCGACGGTGCCACCCTCGACGACCCGCGCCCCGTGTTCGTCGGGCGGCGCCAGGAGCACCTGACGCAGTCGACCTCGATCGAGCTGGACTGCACCGCCGGCGTCGGCGGGCTGGCCGTGCGCTACGACGAGGACTTCCACGTCGAGGTCGAGGCGGGAGCAGGACGCGTCGTGGCGCGCGCGAACGTCGCCGGTCTCGTCCGGGAGTGGCCGGTGCCGCTGGACGCTGATCGGATCACGCTCCACATCGAGTCGCGCCGTCCCGACACCGACCGGGGGTTCGCCCGCACGAGCGACGTCTTCCACCTCGCCGCGACCGTCGAGGGGCGACGCATCGATCTCGCGGAGGTCGACGGGCGGTTCCTGTCATCGGAGACGGCGGAATCCTTCACGGGCCGGGTCGTGGGCGTGTACGCCCGCGAAGGCCGAGTGGATGCCGCGAACTGGACGTCCGAGGGGAACGACGAGTGAGCGTGGCCGAGGTCGCCCTCCGCGCCGATCTGCGCGAGGACACCCCGTTCGTCGCGACGGCGCACCCGCGCCTGTCGTGGCGCGTGCGGACCGCGACGCCGGACTGGCGTCAGCGCAGCGCCGAGCTGACCGACGGCACCGACACGATCGCCCTCGAGGGCGACGCCTCGGTGCTCGTGGACTGGCCGTTCCGCCCGCTCGCCCCCGGCGAGGAGCGGGAGGTGCGCGTCCGCGTGACCGACACCGCCGGCACGACGAGCCCGTGGAGCGTGCCGCTGCGCGTCGCCGCGGGCTTCCTCGGCGCCGACGAGTGGGTCGCCGCCCCCGTCGGCCTCGCCGACGCCGCGACCGCGGCCCAGCCCGCCCTCGTGCGGACCTCCTTCCGGCTGGAGCGACCGGTGCACCACGCACTGCTGTTCTGGACCGCGCTCGGCGCGGCCGAGCCCGAGATCAACGGAACGCCGGTCAGCGACGACGTGCTCTCGCCGGGCTGGACCTCCTACCGCGACCGTCTCGTGCACGAGACGGTCGATGTGACGGCGCTCCTCACCGTCGGCGACAACGTCCTCGGGGCGACGCTCGCGGGAGCGTGGTACACCGAGAAGTACGGCTTCTTCACGTTCACCGACCGCGTCTACGGCGACCAGCCCTCGTTCCTCGCGCAGCTGCGGGTGACGTACGAGGACGGTCTCGTCGAGACGCTCGCCGCGACCGGCCCGGGCTGGGAGGCGTCCGCCGACGGCCCGGTGCGCGCGAGCGGGATCTACGCCGGCGAGGAGCAGGACCTACGCCGTGCGGGACAGACCGTGTCCGACGGCGCGACCTGGGCGCCCGCCCGCGTCGGCGCCGTCGCCCGTCCGGGGTACGAAACGATTCCCACGCCCGAAGCGCGGGTCGCGCCGCCCGTCCGTCGCATCCAGTCGGCGCCGGTCGCCGCGCGCCGGCAGACGCCCTCCGGCGGCACGGTCCTCGACTTCGGGCAGAACCTCGTCGGCCGCCTGCGCCTTCGGGTCCGCGGCGCCGCCGGCACGCGCGTGACCGTGCGGCACGCCGAGGTGCTCGACGCCGGCGAACTGGCCCTGCGCCCCCTCCGCAACGCCCGCGCGGAGGCATCCTTCGTCCTCTCCGGCGGCGACGACGTGCTCGAGAGCCGCTTCACGTTCTACGGCTTCCGCTACGCGCAGGTCGAGGGCGTCGACATCGCCGACGCCGACGTCGAGGCGGTCGTGCTGCACAGCGATCTCGTCCGTACCGGGTGGTTCTCGTCGTCGCACGGGCTGCTGGACCGGCTGCACGAGAACGTCGTGTGGGGCATGCGCGGCAACTTCCTGTCGATCCCGACGGACTGCCCGCAGCGCGACGAGCGCCTCGGATGGACGGGCGACCTGCAGGTGTTCGCGCCGACCGCGAGCTTCCTGTACGACAGCGCCGGCTTCCTCACCTCGTGGCTGCGCGACCTCGCCCTCGAACAGGAGCGCCACGACGGTGTCGTCCCCCTCGTGATCCCGGCGGCGCTGCCGTCGTTCGCCGGCGGCGGGCCGGTCGCGGCCTGGGGCGACGCGGCCACCGTCGTCCCGTCGGTGCTGCACGAGCGCTTCGGCGATCGCGCGGTGCTGGCCGCGCAGTACCCGAGCATGCGCGCCTGGGTCGAGACCGTGCGCCGCGACGCCGGCGACGGCGGGCTGTGGGCCGGCCGGATGCAGCTGGGCGACTGGCTCGACCCTTCCGCGCCGCCGGACAAGCCCGGACAGGCGAAGGTGGATGCCGACATCGTCGCCACCGCGTGCTTCGCGCGGTCGCTGCGACTCGTCGCCGAAGCCGCCGCGCTCCTGGGCCATGACGCGGACGCCGATCTCTACCGGGACCTCGCCGAGCGCAGCCGTCGCGCGTTCGTCTCGGAGTACGTCACGCCCGCCGGTCGCATGATGAGCGACGCCCCGACCGCCTACGCGCTCGCGCTCCGTTTCGACCTCGTGCGGGACGCCCCCACCCGGGCGGCTCTGGCCGACCGCCTGGCCGCGCTCGTCCGCGAGGGCGGGTACCGCATCGGCACCGGCTTCGTCGGCACGCCCCTCGTCGCCGACGCGCTGAGCGACGGCGGTCACCTCGCCGCGGCCGAACGACTGCTGCTGCAGACCGAGTGCCCGTCCTGGCTCTACCCCGTCACCATGGGCGCCACCACCGTCTGGGAGCGCTGGGACAGCCTGCTGCCGGACGGGTCGGTGAACCCCGGCGAGATGACCTCGTTCAACCACTACGCCCTCGGTGCCGTGGCCGACTGGCTGCACCGCACCGTCGCCGGGCTCGCCCCCGTGGCTCCGGGCTACCGTCGCCTGCGGATCGCCCCGCGCCCGCTCGCGTCACTCGACCACGCCTCGGCGCGGCACGAGACGCCGTACGGCACGGCGTCGGTCCAGTGGCGGCGCGACGGGCAGCACGTCCGCATCACCGCCGTGGTGCCCCCGAACACGACCGCCGAGGTCGATCTGCCCGGCATCCCGGTGGAGGGCACGGTCGTCCCGGCGACCGTGGGGTCGGGGACGCACGAGTGGACGGTGACGGTGCCGGCCGCATCGACCGCTCCCCCGCTCCCCGGGCTCGAGGCGTCGCTGGCCGCCGTCCTCGACGACCCGCGCGCCTACACCGCGCTCCTCGACACGCTCGCCGAGGTCGCACCCGAGCGTGTCGTCGCCGTCCGCGACGACACCGTGTGGGCCGCGGGCCGTCCGCTCGCGAGTGCCCTGATGTTCACCCCGCCCGACGTCCTGGACCGCGTGGACCGCGCCGTCCGCGCGGCCACCGGCGCCGTCTGATCTCAAACCGGAGACCCCCATGTTCGACCGCCGCTCGACCTTCGGCGACGCCATCGACCACCCCGGCGCCCGCGCCGTGCTGGAACGCTTCCTGCCCGGTGTGGCCGCCTCGCCGATGGCGACGCAGTTCCGCGGCGGCCGCCTCGGGCAGCTCGTCGCGATCGTGCCCAGCCTCGAGGACCCCGACCACCGCGCGCGGTTCTGGGAGGCTCTCGCCGAGATCGGCGACGGCGACGAACGTCCGCCGTACGCCCCGGCGATCGCGCCCGATCCGACGTACGAAGGGTCGGACGTGCCGCGCGCGTCGGCACGCGTGCGGCCGACCGCCCCGACCGCCCGCTGGGGGGTGATCGAGGTCCGCGTCGACGGCCCCTCCCACGGGAACCCCTTCGTCGACGTCGACGCGCACGCGACCTTCCGTCGTCCCGACGGTTCGACGGCGCGCGTCGGCGGCTTCTACGACGGAGACGGCGAATGGGTGTTCCGGGCCCTCGCGGATGCCGAAGGCACCTGGTCGTTCGAGACGGATGCCACCACCCCGTCGCTCGACGGCCTCACCGGAACCGCGGAGGTCGGGTCCGCGGCATCCGGGTCACACGGTCCGGTGCGCGTCGACGGCTTCCACTTCCGGCACGCCGACGGCACCCGGCACCGACCGCTGGGGACGACCGCCTACGCGTGGACGCATCAGCCCGAGGCGCTGCAGGAGCAGACGCTGGCGACCCTCGCCGAGGGCGCGTTCCGCAAGCTCCGCATGTGCCTGTTCCCGAAGTCGTACCTCTTCAACGCGAACGAGCCCGACGACTTCGTCTTCCCCGGTTCGCTGGCCGACGGCTTCGACCTGGAACGCTTCGACCCGGCGCATTTCCGCCGGCTCGAACGCCGCATCGCCCAGCTCGGCGAGATCGGCGTCGAAGCCGACCTGATCCTGTTCCACGCCTACGACCGGTGGGGGTTCGCGGACCTCGGACCCGCGGTCGACGACCGGTACGTCCGGTACGTCGTGCGGCGACTGGGGGCGTTCTCGAACGTGTGGTGGTCTCTCGCGAACGAGTACGACCTCGTCTGGGGCAAGGACGAGGACGACTGGGAGCGCATCGCCGCGATCGTCGGCGAGGAGGATCCGGTCGGCCACCTGATCTCGATCCACAACTGCCGCCCGTTCTACGACTACTCCCGACCCTGGATCACGCACGCGTCCGTGCAGCGCGTGGACGTGTACCGCACCGCCGAGAACACCGACGAGTGGCGCGAACGCTGGGGGAAGCCCGTCGTCATCGACGAATGCGCCTACGAGGGCGACATCGACCAGGGCTGGGGCAACGTCACCGGCGAGGAGATGACGCGTCGCTTCTGGGAGGGCGCCGTCCGCGGCGGCTACGTGGGACACGGCGAGACGTACCTGCCGACCCCGGTCGGCGAGGCGGTCATGCCGGCGGCGGCCGGCTCCGACGACGAGGTGCTGTGGTGGGCCAAGGGCGGTGTCCTGCACGGCTCGTCCCCCGCGCGGATCGGCTTCCTCGAGCGGTTCCTCGCCGAGGTCCCCGACGGCGTGCTCGAGCCCGCGGCATCCGACTGGGACGTGCCGTGGGCGCAGTCCCCGGATGCCACGGTGCGCGTGGCGTACTTCGGATTCAACCGCCCCCGCTTCCGCACCGTGCTGCTCGGCGACGGGGATTGGACGGTCGACGTGGTCGACACGTGGAACATGACGGTCGAGCGTGTCGCCGGAACGCACACCGGCACCGTGCGCGTGGACCTCCCGGGGCGGCAGTACATGGCGCTGCGGGTGACGCGGGTCTGAGAGGCGCCCTCCCTCGCCCCTCACGCTCGTTTGCCGCAGATGGTCGCCGCCACCGTCGCGAGGCGACAATGTGGGGCAAACCACGCACCGCCGGGAGCGCTCGTTTGCCGCAGATGGTCGCCGCCACCGTCGCGAGGCGACAATGTGGGGCAAATGACGTGGGGGCGCCTTCTGAAGGCGACCCTCACTCGCCGACGAGACGCGCCGACGCCGTCGCCATGTGCACAGCCATCGCGGAGGCCGCGGCGTCGGCGTCGTGCGCCCGGATCGCGCGATGCACGGCGTCGTGCTCGGCGATGGCCCGGTTCGCGTCGTCGGCGCTGTGGACGGCACGATCGGCGTAGACCTGCAGCAGCGAGCGGACGACGTTGAGCTGATCGACGAGGAGGGCGTTGCCGGCGGCGTGCCCGAGGGCATCGTGGAAGGCGCGGTCGGCGCGCGCGAACGCGCGCAGATCGTCGCGCGAGCGGGTCATCTCGGCCAGCGTCGCGGCGATGCGCTCCCGCGCGGGATCGTCGGCGCGGTCGGCGGCCAGACGGGCGACGTAGATCTCGAGCCCGGCACGCAGATCCAGGAGTTCCGCGGTGTCGGTGTCGCCGAGGAGGAGTCCCCACCGGAGCGTCTGCGGGAGCAGCGCGCTCGCGGTGCCGCGCAGGTAGGTGCCCGATCCGGGCCGGACGTCGACGATGCCGAGGATCTCGAGGGCCGCGAGCGCCTCGCGGACCGCCGAGCGCCCGACGCCGAGCGTCGTGGACAGCGCACGCTCGGCGGGCAGGCGCGTGCCCGGGGCGATCGAGCCCGTGGTGAAGAGGTCGAGCAGGCGGCGCGCCACCTCGCTGACCGGCGACCCCGCGGGGAGGGCCTCGAGTGCGGCCGCGATCTCGTGGCTGCGGTCGGCGGGGTAGGCGGGCACGCCTTCAACCTAGCGCTCCGGTGAAGTTGCGCTTGCAATTGGTCAACCGGTTGGCCAATATGGACGGAGCACGCGCCCACCCCGACCGGAGGTCACCGATGACCCGACTCTGGAACGACCCCGCGGTCTTCGCCGACGAGATGATCGACGGGTTCGTCGCGGCCAACGGCCGGTACGTCCGCCGCATCCCCGGCGGCGTGGCGCGGGCGACGGCATCCCCCGCCGGCGAAGTCGCCGTCGTCGTCGGCGGCGGCTCGGGCCACTACCCCGCATTCGGCGGCCTGGTCGGTCCGGGTCTCGCCCACGCGGCGGCCATGGGGAACCTCTTCGCCTCTCCCTCGACCCAGCAGGTGTACGCGGCCGCGCGCACCGCCGACACCGGCGGCGGCGTGTTCCTCTGCTACGGCAACTACGCCGGCGACGTCCTCAACTTCGACGCGGCCCAGTCCCGCCTGCGGGACGAGGGCATCGCGGTGCGCACCGTCACGGTCACCGACGACATCTCCTCCGCCCCGACCTCCGAGCGGGACCGCCGTCGGGGGATCGCCGGCGACCTGGCCGTGTTCCGCGCCGCGGCCGCCGCCGCGGAGAACGGCTACGACCTGGACGCGGTGGCCGAGACCGCCGCGCGCGCGAACGAGCGGACGCGGTCCTTCGGCGTCGCATTCGGCGGCTGCACGCTCCCCGGCGCCGAAGCCCCGCTCTTCCACGTCGCGGAGGGACGCATGGCGGTGGGACTCGGCATCCACGGCGAACCCGGGATCGACGAGACCGACGTCCCCACCGCCGACGCGCTCGCGGAACTGCTCGTCGGGGCGCTCACCGACCCGGCCGAGCTGCCCGACGGCGTCGAGGCGGTCCGCGGGAACCGGGTGGTGCCCATCCTCAACGGCCTCGGCTCGGTGAAGTACGAGGAACTGTTCGTCGTGTACCGCCGCGTGGCCGAGCTGCTGGGCGCGGCGGGGGCGGAGATCGTCGACCCCCACGTCGGCGAGTACTGCACCTCGTTCGACATGGCCGGGGTCTCGCTCACGCTCTTCTGGCTCGACGACGAGCTCGCCCAGCTGTGGGAGCACCCCGTCGACACCCCCGCGTACCGACGGGGATCCGTCGCCCCGGCACCGCACGCCCCCGCCTCCTCCGTCGTGGAGTCGACGGTCGAGACGGTCCCGGACGCCGACGACGACTCCCGAGGCGCCGCCCGCCGAGTGGGCGGACTGCTCGCGGCGGTGGCCGAGACCGTCGACGCGCACGCCGACGAATGGGGCCGCCTGGATGCCGTCGCCGGCGACGGCGACCACGGGATCGGCATGCAGCGCGGAGCCCGCGCCGCCCGCGCCGCGGCCGAGGACGCCGTCGCGCGGGGAGCCGGGGCCGGAACGACCCTCCGTCGGGCCGCCGACGCGTGGGCGGATCGCGCGGGCGGAACGTCCGGCGCGCTGTGGGGCGTCATGCTCGCGGCGGTCGCCGACGCGCTCGGCGACACCGGAGCCCCCACGGCCGAGCGGGTCGCCGCGGGCGTCGACGGAGCGGTCCGGTCCGTCGACGCGCACGGCGGCGCGGCCGTCGGCGACAAGACGCTCGTGGACGCCCTGGTCCCCTTCGCCACGACGCTTGGCGACGCCGTGGCATCCGGCTCGTCCCTGTCCGTCGCGTGGCGCGACGCGGCCGATGCGGCCGAGCGCGCCGCGGCGGCCACCGCCGCCCTGCGGGCACGGAAGGGCCGCGCACGCACCCACGGCGACCACTCCGTCGGCACCCCCGACCCCGGCGCGGTCTCGCTCGCGCACATCGCCCGGACGGTCGGCGACGCTCTCGCCGCCGCCGCGCCCACCCTGGAAGGACTCCCGTCATGACCACTCCGCTCCGTATCGTCATCGGCTCCGACGACGCCGGCTTCGACTACAAGGAGGTCCTGCTGCGCGACCTCCTCTCGAACGACGGCGTCGCCCTGGTCACGGACGTGGGCGTGGATGCCGACGGCCACACGCCGTACCCGACCGTCGCGATCGAGGCCGCCGAGCGGGTCGCCCGCGGCGAGGCGGATCGGGCGCTGCTCATCTGCGGCACGGGTCTCGGCGTCGCGATCGCGGCGAACAAGGTCCCCGGCATCCGGGCCGTGACCGCGCACGACTCGTTCTCGGTCGAGCGCGGGGTGCTCTCCAACAACGCGCAGGTGCTCACGATGGGCCAGCGCGTCGTGGGGATCGAGCTCGCGCGCCGGCTCGTACGGGAATGGCTCACCTACCGTTTCGACGACGGATCGGCCAGCGCCGACAAGGTGCGGATCCTGAGCGAGTACGAGGCCACGGGACCGCGCGCATGACCGACACGACCATCGTCGCCGTGAGCCTGAAGGCCTACTTCGGCCACGCGCGGGCGCGCGAGTGGATGAGCGAGGTGGCCGCGCTGGTCGGGACGCATCCGGCCGTCACCACCGGTGCGGTGCGGGTGGTGGTGCTCCCGACCTACCTGCAGATCCCGGCGGCGCTGGAGACCTTCACCGGAACCGCGGTCCAGGTGGGGGCGCAGGACGTCTCCGCCCATCCGCCGGGGCCGTACACGGGAGAGGTCGCCGCGGCCGAGCTGGCCGAGATCGGGGTACGAGTCGTCGAGACGGGGCACGCGGAACGGCGTCGCCTGTTCGGCGAGACGGATGCCGACACGGCGGCGAAGTCCGCCGCGGCTCTGACCGCGGGGCTCACCCCGCTGCTCTGCGTGGGCGAACCGGTGCAGGAGGGTCCCGCCGCCGCCGCGGCGACCGTCACCGCGCAGCTGAACGCGAGCCTCGCCGACGCCCCGGCGGGTGCCGTACTCGTCGCGTACGAACCCGTGTGGGCGATCGGGGCGGAGAGCGCCGCCTCGGGCGCGCACGTCGCCGCGGTCACCGCTGCTCTCCGGCGCGCTCTCGAGTCCGACCCCGACCGCGCCGGCAGCGCGGTGGTCTACGGCGGCGCCGCCGGGCCGGGTCTCCTCACGGAGTTGGGCACCGCGGTCGACGGCGTTTTCCTCGGTCGCTTCGCGCACGATCCGACGCAGCTGCTCTCGGTGGTCGAGGAAGCGGCGGCCCGGTCGGCGGTCGGCGCGTGATCGGCCTCGGAACCTACGCGTTCTTCTGGCAGCATTCGGACCGCGCGGCCGAACCGCTGAGTCTGCGCGGGGCCTTCGAGGCGACGCGCGCGCTCGGAGTCGAACTGTTCCAGATCTGCGACTACGCACCGCTCGAGCACCTGGGCGACGGCGACCTCCGCGACGCGGCCGCCGCCGCCCGCGACCTCGGTCTGCGCATCCAGCTCGGAACCAAGGGGCTCACCCCCGATCGGCTGGAGCGGTTCCTCGCGCTGGCGGACGTCTTCGAGGCGCGGCTCGTGCGCTCGATGATCGGCGGGCCGGATGGCATCCCTCCCCTCGATCAGGCCGAGACCTGGCTGCGCTCGATCATCGGGGCCTACGAGAGCCGCGGCGTGACGCTCGCGCTCGAGACGTACGAACAGGTGCCCACGCACGATCTCATCGAACTCGTCGAGCGCGTGGGGAGCGAGAACCTGGGCATCTGCCTCGACCCCGCCAACGTCGTCGCCCGACTGGAACACCCCGCCGTGTGCGTCGACGAGTGCCGCGACCTCGTGGTCGGCGTGCACGCGAAGGACTTCGCCTTCCGCCGCCGAGACGGGTGGGTGGGCTTCGAACTGACCGGGGCGCCCCTGGGCACCGGCCTGCTGGACTATCGGGCCCTGCGCGACACGATCGACCCCGCCGAGCGCGGCATCGACGAGATCGTCGAGCACTGGTTGCCCTGGCAGGGGGACGCCCCCACCACCCTGAACCTCGAGCGGGAATGGACCCGCACCGCCGTCGACTACCTGAGGAGCATCCCGTGACCACCGACACCCCCACCGCCCGCCTCGCCATCGCCGTGGTCGGCGCGGGCGGCAAGATGGGCATGCGCGTCTCGAACAACCTGAGCGCCACCGACCACGCCGTCTCCTACGTCGAGAACTCCCCCGCGGGCCGCGAGCGCACGCTCGCCGCGGGCCGCGAGCTCACCGACCTCGCCGCCGCCGTGACCGAAGCCGACATCGTCGTGCTCGCCGTCCCCGACCTCGCCCTCGGCGCGGTCACCGCCGAGCTCGTTCCGCAGCTGAAGTCGGGAGCGATCGTGCTGACCCTCGACCCCGCCGCCGCGTACGCCGGACTCCTCGCCACGCGCGAAGACGTGGTTCAGGCCGTCGCGCACCCGTGCCACCCGTCGGTGTTCCTCGAGCGCACGACGAAGGAGGAGTGGGCGGACACCTTCGGCGGCATCGCCGCCCCGCAGGACGCGATCGCCGCGATCGAGTCCGACGACCCCGGCAAGAAGGCCATCGTGGAGACCACGGTGCGCGCGATCTACGCCCCGGTCGTCGACGTGCACTGGGTCACCGTCAAACAGCTCGCGCAGCTCGAACCGACGCTCGTGGAAACCGTCGCCTGCATGATCGGCGCGCTCCTGAACGAAGCGCTGGACGAGGCGATCCACACCATGGGCGTGCCGGAAGCGGCGGCCCGCAGCATCCTGTACGGCCACACCCAGGTGGCGCTCGCGAACGGCCTGCGCGGCGACAACCCGTTCAGCGACGCGTGCCTCATCGCGATGGACTACGGCCGCGAGAGCATCATCAAGGAAGACTGGAAGAAGATCTTCCGCGACGACGAGCTCGACGAGAACCTCGCCCGGATGCTCCACCTCGACCGGATCGCACGCTGAGGAGACGACCATGAGCAGACTCACCGGGAAGACCGCGCTCGTCACCGGCGCCGCGAAGGGCATCGGCTTCGCCGTGGCCGCCCGCTTCGTCGCCGAGGGCGCCCGCGTGGTGGTCGCGGACGTGGATGCCGAGGGCGCCCGCGCCGCGGCCACGAGCCTCGGCCGTGCGGCGCGGGCGTCGGCGATGGACATCTCGGACGAGCGGTCCGTGGCCGCCGGCTTCGCCGAGGTGCACGACGCCGGGTGGGATCCCGACGTGGTCGTCGCGAACGCGGGCGTGCAGCTGTTCGGGCGCGACGCCCCGGCCGCCGACCTCGACCTCGACGTGTGGCGCCGCACCATCGACATCAACCTCACCGGTGCCTTCCTGACCGTCAAGTACGCGGTGCGTGCGATGCTGCCGCGCGGCGGCGGCTCCCTCATCCTCACCGGCAGCCCGACGGCGGTGAACGGCGAAGGGAAGGACTTCACCGCGTACAGCGCGTCCAAGGCGGGCGTGCACGGCCTGGCCCGCACGGTCGCCGCGGCATATGCCGCCGACGGCATCCGCGTGAACACCGTCCAGCCCGCGTACACCGAGACGCCTCTCGTGGCCGCGATCACCGACGACCCCGAGGCCCGCGCCGCCATCGTCGGGCGCATCCCCGTCGGTCGCGCCGGGACCCCCGACGACGTCACCGGGATCATGGTGTACCTCGCGAGCGACGAGGGTGCCTTCGCCACCGGTGCGACGTTCGTGGTCGACGGCGGCATGACCACTCTCTGACATGGCCTGGGGTGACGACGAGACCGCGTGGTCGAGCGGCGGGTGGGCGCTGGTGCGGCGGGGCGGCGACGAGCTCGCCGACATCTCCCTCGACGGTCGCCCGGTGCTGCGCAGCGTCCGTCTCGTCGTGCGCGACCGCGAGTGGAACACCCTGCCCCTGCGCGTGGACGCGGTGCGCGCGGAGGACGAAGGCCTCCGACTCGAGGTCAGCGCGACGGAGGGCGGCGGCCTCGGGGGCGCCATCACGGTGCGCGCGGACGGGGATCGCCTCGAGGTCGTCGCGGACCTGGTCTGCACCACGGCGTTCGAGACGAACCGGACGGGCCTGGTCGTACTCCACCCGCCGCAGCTGAGCGGCCGCACGCTCGCCGTGGGCCACCCCGACGGCACGGAGGAGCTCACCCGCTTCCCCGCCGACATCAGCCCGCACCAGCCGGCGACCGACATCGTGTCGCTGGGGTGGACCTCGGATGCCGGGCCGATGCGGCTGGGGCTCTCCGGCGACACGTTCGAGATGGAGGATCAGCGCAACTGGACGGACGCCTCCTTCAAGACGTACAGCCGCCCGCTCGCTCTGCCGTTCCCCTATCGCCTCTCCGCCGGAGACCGGGTCGTCCAGTCACTGACCCTCGAGAGGACGGCGGGCGCCCCGCCCGCGCCGACTCGCGGCCTCGACGTCCTCTCGCTCCACGCCCGGGGACGCCTCCCCTCGATCGGCGTCGCCGCGAGCACCGCTCCCGACGCCCTCCGACCGGACGCGCTCGAGCCGCCACCCGGCGACACGGTCCTGGTCGAGCTCGACCTCGCCTCCCCGGCCTGGCGCGCGGCGCTGGATCGGGCGCAGCGTGCCGGACTCCCCCTCGACGTGCGCTTCGTGGTCGACGAGGACGCGCCCGCCGCCCTCGCGCGCGGGGTCCGGGCCCTCGTCGGGGTGCCCGTGCGGCGCGTCACCGCGTTCCGCGCCCGCGGTCCCGCACGGCACGTGTCCGACGCCGACACCGTCGCCGCCCTCCGCACGGCGCTGGATATGGCGGGCCTCGACCTCGCGGCGGCCGGGGGCGTCCGCACCCACTTCACCGAGCTGAACCGGGAACACCACCGGCTGCCCGGCGGCCTCGACGGCATCGGCTTCACCCTCACGCCTCTCTTCCACGACCTCAGCACCGCGCAGCTCGTCGAATCCGTGCCGATGCAGCGACTCGTGGCAGAGCAGGCTGTGCGGCTGGCCGACGGGATCCCCGTCGACATCGGCCCGATCGGGCTGCGCCCGCACGTGAACGCGGTCGCGACGACCGCCGAGCCGCGGCCCCGGCACGGCGACCTCCGCGACGGCTACGGCCCCGCCCTGCTCCCCGCGGCCGACCCGCGCCAGGATGCCGTGGGGCTCGCCGCCTGGACCGTCGCGAGCGCCGCGGCGCTCAGCATCCCGGGCGTGCGGTCGCTGTCGTACTTCGAGGAGTGGGGGCCGCGCGGCATCCTGCGCTCCGACGGCGGCGCGCGCCCGGTCTCCGACGCGGTCCGCGCCCTCGCGGAGATCTCCGGCGAGCCCACCCTGGTCGGTGACAGCCCGGACGGGCGCGTGTGGGCGCTCGGCGCGGCCACCGCCGGAGGCACGGTCCTCCTGATCGCCAACCTCGACCGCACGTCGCGCGTCGTCGAGGTCCGTGCGCCTCGGGGGACGATCACAGCCCACCTCGAGCCGTACGCGTGGACGCGGATCGATCGGGACTGACCTCCGTCGCTTACTGCATGGAAGGCGTCGCCGCCAAGGGGGCAATCCAACTTCTCAGTGTCTCCGAAGATGTGGGGAAGGCGGCCGAGTGGTCGCTGCTAGAACTCTGGGAGGTTCATCATGAGCTCGTCACCGAACCGCATCGTCGCGACTGTCTTCGGCGCCGTCTACCTGCTCGTCGGTCTGCTCGGCTTCGCCGTCACCGGCGGCGTCGGGTTCATCAGCAACGAGGGTGGCCTGCTGCTGGGCATCTTCGAGGTCAACCCGCTGCACAACATCGCGCACCTCCTGATCGGTGCGGCGCTCCTCGTCGCGGGCCTCGCCAACGCGCGCGCCGCCAAGGGCGTCAACACCACGGTCGGCGCGGTCTACCTGCTCCTCGGCATCGTGGGCTTCTTCCTCACGGGTCCGGCGAACATCCTGGCCCTCAACGTGCCCGACCACTTCCTGCACCTCGCCAGCGCCGTCGTGCTCCTGGGCGTCGGTCTCGGCACCGAGCGCAACATCCCGCGCACCGCGGCGGTCTGACCGTGAACGCCGCGACCTTCGTCCGGTCGTGGCCCTCCGTGTCCGCATGGGGGGCCGGGCTCATCCTCGCCGCCCTCGGTGCGGGCGCGATCGTGGGACCGAGCTCCGGGGCCGCCTCGCGCGGCCTCGGAGCGGGTCTGGTCGTCCTCGGGGTCGGCGCGCTCGTCTGGGGCGGCGCCGTCCTCGCGCTCGGCCGGCTCATCGCCCCGCGGGCGACGCTCATCGGAGCCCTCGCCGGCATCCTGCTGGCGGCGGCCCTGATGTTCGTGCTCCCCGCTCACACCAGCGTCATCGCGATCGCCGCGGCGGCGCTGCTCCTCATCGTCGTGGGTGCCGCGGTCGCCGGGCGCGTGCGCCGCGCCGACACCGCACCGCGCACCGCGGAACCGATGAGCGTCTGGGGTCTGCTGCTCGCCGCGTCGATCATCGCCGTCGTCGTCACCCCCGCGCTGGGAGCGACCCAGGACGCCGTGTTGATCCGCGACGACGGCAGCGTCCCCGTCATCACCCACGAGGGTCACTGATCCGGCCCTCCCGCCTCCCGTGGGATGGCACGCTGGAACGGTGACGTCCTCACCCCCGGTTCCGGCTCCCGTCGCCCGGTTGCGCGCGAAGCTCCTCACCGCCCTGGCGGGCGACCCGACCGGCATGGCCCCCTACGTGCGGGCGATCGCCGAGGGCGACGACGCGGGCTACTTCGTCGAGAACGGTCCCGCGTGGACGGTTCATGCCGGAATGGGCACCCTCGTCGCCGGCATCCGGGCTCTCCTCCTCCAGGCGCTGCACCCCGGAGCCCTCGCGGGCGTGCACGACTGGTCGCGGTACCGGGAAGACCCCATCGGGCGTCTCACGGGGACCGTGCGCTGGGTCATCACGCTCACCTACGGGTCGAAGAGCCAGGCGGATGCCGAGACCGCCCGCGTCGGCCGCTTCCACCAGCGCGTGCAGGGGGCGTACGTCGCCGGCGACGGGGGCGAGCGGCGCTACACCGCCGAGGATCACGACCTCGTCCGCTGGGTGCACATCGCCTTCACGGACGCGTTCCTGCGGAGCCATCAGGCGTACGGCGGCACCATTCCCGGCGGGCCCGACGCGTACGTCGCCGACTGGGCGACCGCAGGGCGGCTCATGCGCATCCCCGACCCGCCGCGGACCGAGGCCGCCCTCCGCGCCGAACTCGAGGGGTTCCTCGACCGTGGCGAACTGCGGCGCGACGAGCGGGTCGACGACGTCGTGCGGTTCCTGCGCAAGCCCCCGTTCACGGGCCTCATGGGCGTCGCGTACCGCGTGCTGTTCGCCGCGGCCGTGGCGACCTTCCCACCGCGGCTGCGGAAGCTGCTGGGTGTCCGACGTTCGTGGCTGCCGGTGAAGACGACGACCCGGCTGATCCTGCGGATCACCGAGCGCGCGCTCGGCTCCGGCCCGCGCGCACAGGACATGGCGCGGCTGCGGCTGCGGCGCCTGGGTCTGTAGCCCGGGCCGGGGGCGCGTGCCCTCACGTTGAGTGTCCAGGACACGCGGACGCGCGTGCGTGGCATCCGCGTGTCTGGGACACCCAACCGGGGTGGGGACGCGGCCGGACGCCCCGGCATCCCTCCCTCGGCTGCGGCGCCGCCCGCCCGATGCCGTCGTAGCCTGGAAGGACCCGAGCACACGGCGGAGGCGGCATGAGCGACGACCCGAGGCAGGCGGCGGAGCGCTACCGCCTGGACCGGCGGCTACGGGATGCCGGCCTGGAACCCGAATCCGCAGAAGCTCCCGCGCGCGGATCGACCGCCGCCGAGCGCGCCGCGTACGTCGAGACGGCGATCCAGCAGGCGATCCGCCGCGGGGAGTTCGACGACCTCCCCGGTGCCGGCAAGCCGCTCCCCGACCTCGGCGGCAGCCACGACCCCGACTGGTGGATCCGCCGCAAGATCGCGACCGAGAAGCTTTCGGGGCTGGGGCCGCCCGCGCTGACGCTGCGGGTCGAGCACGCCGAGCTCGCCGATCGGCTGGACGCCCTGTCGCGCGAGGGCGACGTCCGGGAGGCGCTCGAGGACTTCAACCGCCGCGTCGTCGAGGCTCGTCGGCAGTTGCTCGGCGGTCCGCCGGTGGTGACGCCGACGGTGGACGTGGATGCCGAGGTCGCGGCGTGGGCATCTCGTCGCCGCGCGCGCGAGGCGGCTGCCGCCGTGGCGCCCCCGCCGCGTCGCCGCCGCTGGTTCGGGCGCTGAGCCGCAGCCAGATCACGTGATCTCGCCGAGGGTACCCGTCGCTGCGCGCCATACCGGGTGATCTCGGCCAGGTCACGTGATCCGTCGGCACCGCGCCACGCGTCAGAGCCGCGACAGGGCCTCGGCGCGGGCCACCAGCGCGCGGGCGCGCGCCAGGGCGGGGGCGTACGAGCCGTCGACGGGACCGTCGGGAACCTCCGTGAGCACCGCCCGGGCGGCCTCGACCTCGGCGGTGCTCGGCGTGAAACCGGCGTGCGCACCGGGGACGGCGGCCTCCCTCAACACCAGGGTGCCGGTGAAGCCCACCGCGGCGGCGTGCTCGGCGGCATCCCGGGCCTGCTCGACCGGACCGCACGGACCGTCGATCGGCCCCGCGATCCGGGCGGCCGCCGACGCCACGGCCAATTGCGCCCGGGGCCACGACAGCGCGACGCGGTCGTCCGCCATGCCGGTGTCGCGGCGGAAGTCGCCGGTGCCGAAGGCCAGGCGCCGGGTCGCCGGGTGCGCCGCGATCGCCGGGGCCACGAGCAGCGCCGCAGCCGACTCGATCATCGCCACGATCGGCACGCCGACCCGACGGGATGCCGCGACGTGGGCGACATCGGCGGGTCCGGCGCACATCGCCAGCACGATCCCGGCCAGGCGGTCGTCGAGCTCACGGCACAGGGCCAGGTCGGCTTCGCCCTCCGGTGTGCCCGCGGCGCTGATCCGCAGCCACACCGGCGCGTTCTCGGCGGCGCGGCGGGCGCGCTCGCGACCCTCGGCCTTGCGCGCGGCGGGCAGCCCGTCCTCGAGGTCGAGCACGAGCACGTCGGCCGCGGTGTCGCCACCGGCCGCCAGCGGCGAGCGCAGCAGCCAGGTGCGGGCGAGGTCCACGCGCGCGGGGGCGGGGGCGGCCGAAGCCGCCCCCGCCGAGTGCTGCGTCAGGCTCACGAACGGCTCCGGGCCGCCGTCTCCGCCTCCGCCTGGGCGCGGAAGGCGTTGAGCGCCTGCGTGTCGACCGTCGCCGGGGCGGTGACCGGTGCGGCATCCGTCGGCGCCGCCGAGTGGTCGTGGCCGGTGAGGAGCGTCTCGTCGAAGGGGATGCGGCCCGCGAGGACCTCTCCGACGCGCTCGCGGTCGTACTGCTTCGTCCACGCTCCGATGAGCAGGGTCGCCACCGCGTTGCCGGTGAAGTTCGTGACCGCGCGGGCCTCGGACATGAACCGGTCGATGCCGACGATGACGCCCACGCCGTTGACGAGGTCGGGGCGGTAGGCGGACAGGCCGCCGGCGAGGGTCGCGAGGCCCGCACCGGTGACACCGGCCGCACCCTTGGACGCGATGATCATGAAGATCAGCAGGCCGATCTGCTCCGGGATCGACATGGGGGCGCCCATCGCGGTGGCGATGAACAGCGACGCCATCGTGAGGTAGATCGCCGTGCCGTCCAGGTTGAACGAGTACCCGGTCGGAACGGTGATGCCGACGACCGGCTTCGAGACGCCGAGGTGCTCCATCTTGGCGATGAGGCGGGGCAGCGCGGCCTCGGACGACGAGGTGCCGACGATGAGCAGGTACTCGCGGCCGAGGTACTTCATCAGCGAGAAGATGTTGACCCGCGTGACGGCGAACAGCAGCACGCCGAGGACGACCGCGATGAAGAGGAAGCAGGTCAGGTAGAACGAGCCCATGAGGATGCCGAGGCTGATCACGGCCCCGAATCCGGTCTTTCCGACGACTGCGGCGATGGCACCGAACGCACCGATGGGAGCGAGCCACAGGATCATGCCGAGGATGCGGAAGACCAGCACCTGGAAGTTGCGGATGCCATCGACCATGCGCGCCCCGCGCTCGCCCATGCCCTGGAGCGCGAAGCCGACCAGGAGGGCGATGAACAGCACCTGGAGGATGCTGCCGCCGGTGAACGCGGAGAAGAACGTCGTCGGAATGATGCCCAGGATGAAGTCCTGCGTGGTGGTCGCCTCGGGCACGGCGTCGTACTGTGCGCTGGCGATGTTCAGGCCCTCGCCGGGGTGGATGATGTTGCCCACCAGCAGACCGATGCCCAGCGCGAAGGTCGACATCACGAGGAAGTAGAGCAGCGCCAGGCCGCCGATCTTGCCGACCGTGGAGGCCTTGGCGATCGATCCGATGCCCACGACGATCGTGCAGAAGATGACCGGGGCGATCATCATCTTGATGAGGCTGACGAAGCCCTTGCCGACCGGCTCGAGGCCTGTGGCGAACTGCGGCGCGACGAGGCCGACGACGATGCCGGCGACGACGGCGACGATGACGGCGATGTAGAGCCAGTGGTTGCGGTCGATCTTCTTGCGCGGACGACCGTCGCGCGTGGTGCGGAGTGAGAGAGACATCTGCGACTTCCCCTGTTCCTAACGTCTTCGTTGAGTCCGGCGGGGCCGCCGGCGATGCCCCGACTTTGGTCGAGCGCGGCGCCCGGGGCGATTTGTGGTCGTATTGTTCACGGCAGACCGGAACGGACCGGAGAGGGCACGGCATGCGATTGAGCGTGGGCGGACGACTGGCGATGGTGTCGCTCGGCGTCGTCGTGCTGGTCGCGGGCGTGCTCGCGGCGCTCATGTCGGTGCAGTTGTCGGACTCGGGGCAGCGCCAGGCGGAGCAGGTCACCCGATCCGTGGCCGAGACGCTGGCGCACGAACCCGACGTCGCCGCGCTCGTCCGCGCCCAGGACTCCGACACGCTGCAGCCGATGGTCGAGGCGATCCTCTCCGACGCCGACCTGTCGTTCGTCACGATCATGACGCCCGACGGCATCCGGCTGACCCACCGCAATCGCTCGGAGATCGGGCAGCAGTACCTCGGCTCGCGCGAGGAGGCGCTGGCGGGACAGACGTACACCGAGGTGTACGACGGGACGCTCGGACCGTCCGTGCGCACGATCACGCCGATCCGCGACGCCGGCGCCGATGACGGCGAGATCGTGGGGCTCGTCTCGGTGGGCGTGACCCTCGGCGCCGTGCAGGCGGATCTCGCCGCGCGTGTCCCGCTGATCGTCGTCGCCGCGGCCGGCATCGTGGGCATCGGCATCCTGGGTGCCCTGTACGTCCGGCGCAGCGCCCGCCGGGTCACCGGTTCCTACACCCCGCGCGAACTGGCCCGGCTCGTCGAGAGCTACGAGACCGTGCTGCACTCGCTGCGCGAGGGCCTCGTCGTGACCGACGGCGACGGTCGGATCGTGCTCTACAACGACGAAGCCGCCGACCTCCTCGGGCTCCCGCCGGCGACCGAGGGACAGGTGAGCCTGGACCCGCGGGAGACGGACATGGATGCCGCGCTCGCCGACGCCATCGCCACGGGCCGCCGGATGGTGGAGGAGACCGTCGTCACCGGGGAGCGCGTCCTCCTGGTGAATCAGGAGGAGGCCCGCGACCTGAACGGGCGGCGGGCGCCGGAGCGGGGGCGGGTCATGACGCTCCGTGACCGGTCCGAGCTGCAGGCGCTGCTCGGCGAGCTCGAGGGCGTCCGGACCCTCAGCGACACCCTGCGCTCGCAGACGCACGAGCACGGCAACCGGCTGCACGCGCTGCTGGCGCTGCTCGAGCTCGGGCGCATCGACGACGCACGGCGGTTGATCGCGGCATCCACCGAGGGACGCCAGGATCTCGCCGACCGCATCGTCTCCGGCAACGACGGCGCGGTCGTGGTCGCGCTGCTGCTCGGCAAGCTCGACGAGGCCGCGGAGCACGGCGTGACCCTCGATCTCGACGTCGACGAACCCACGCCGGCGCTGCCGCTGGCCGCCGCCGAGGCGGTGACGGTGGTCGGCAACCTCGTGGACAATGCGATGGATGCCGCCACCGCCGGCCCCGATCCGCGCTGGGTGCGCGTGGCCCTCACGCGCCGGGGACCCGACGTCGCGATCGTGGTCAGCGACAGCGGGCCCGGGTTCGACCCGGCGCTCGCCGACCCGTTCGCGTTCGGCGCGTCGACCAAGCCCGCCGCGACTCCGGGCGGCCGCGGCGTGGGCCTCGCCCTCGTGCGCGACATCGTGTCGGCCCACGGCGGGACGCTGCACGTCTCCGACGCACCGACGACGGTGCGGGTCGTGCTGCCCGCTCCGGTCGAGGCGGTGACCGCGTGATCCGCGTGCTCGTGGTCGACGACGATGCCCTCGCCCTCGAGCTGCACGCCGCGTACGTCGGACGCGTCCCGGGTTTCGTGGTCGTCGGGCAGGCGGCGGGGGCGCGCGCGGCGCTCACCGCGATCGCGGATCCCGCCCGGCCGATCGACCTCGTGCTGCTGGACATGACCATGCCCGACGGCGGCGGCCTGGACGTGGCCCGACGCGTGCGCGCGATGGGAGCCGGCGTCGACATCATCGCCGTGACGGCGGTCCGGGATGCCGCGACGGTCCGCGCCGCCGTGTCGACCGGGGTCGTGCAGTACCTCATCAAGCCGTTCACGTTCGCGGCCTTCCGCGAACGCCTCGAGGCGTACCGCGCGTACGTCGAAGGGCTGGACCGCGCGGCCGGGGAGGCCACGCAGTCGGAGGTGGACGCGCTGCTCGGGTCGCTCCGGACCGTCGCGGCCCCGGCGCTGCCGAAGGGCCTGAGCGATGAGACGCTGCAGGCCGTCGCGGACCGGGTGCGCACGGCATCCACCCCCGTGTCGTCGACCGAGGTCGGCGAGCGCGAGGGCATGTCGCGGGTGACCGCCCGCCGATACCTGGAGCACCTCGCCGACGTCGGTCGCGTGCGCCGCGAGCCGCGCTACGGCGGCCCCGGCCGTCCCGAGATCACGTACGCCTGGGTGCGGGGCTGACGCGGACCCGCTTCGGCACGCCCGGGCCCCGCGGGCGCCACCAGTTCACGTGAAGTGGCCGAGCGTACGCGTCACAGCACGCCACGCCGTGTGATGTCGACCAGATCACGTGAACTGGCGGCCAGGACCCGGACCCCGGAACCCCGACCCGGACGCCGCGTCAGAGGTCGAAGGCCGCGCGCACGCCCTCGTTCACCACGACGCCCGCGCGCACGTTGAGGCCCTTCGCGAGGGCCGGATCAGCGGATGCCGCGGCCTCCCAGCCGGCGTCGGCGATGCGGGTGATGTACGGCAGCGTGGCGTTGGACAGCGCGCGCGTCGAGGTGTGCGGCACCGCGCCCGGCATGTTCGCGACGCAGTAGTACAGCGAGTCGTGGACGCGGAACGTCGGCGCGTCGTGGGTGGTCGGGCGCGACCCCTCGAAGCAGCCGCCCTGGTCGATGGCGATGTCGACGAGCACAGAGCCGGGCTTCATCGCGGCGACCATGTCGTCGGTGACGAGCTTGGGGGCGGCGGCTCCGGGGATCAGCACCGACCCGATGACGAGGTCGGCGTCCGCCAACTGCTCCGCGACCTCGAGCCGGGTCGACGCGCGCGTCTGGATCGCGCCGCCGAAGCGCTCCTCAAGCTGACGGAGTTTCGGCAGCGAGATGTCGATGACGGTGACGTTCGCGCCGAGGCCGAGCGCGTTCGCCGCGGCGTGTTCTCCGGCGACACCGCCGCCGATCACGACGACCTTGGCCTTCGGCGTGCCCGGCACGCCTCCGGGAAGCAGTCCGCGACCGCCCGACGCGCGCAGCAGGTGGTGCGCACCCTCGATGATCGAGAGGCGTCCGGCCACCTCGCTCATCGGCGCGAGGAGCGGCAGGGCGCGGTCCGCGGTCTGCACCGTCTCGTAGGCGACCGCCGTCGTGCCCGCCGCCATGAGGGCGTCGGTGAGGGGTCGGTCGGCCGCGAGATGCAGGTAGGTGAAGAGGGTGAGGTCGGCCCGCAGATGCCCGTACTCGGGGGCGATCGGCTCCTTCACCTTGACGAGGAGTTCCGCGCGCGCCCAGGTCTCGTCGGCGGTCGCGACGATCTCGGCTCCCGCCAGTCGGTACTGGTCGTCCGAGAATCCGCTGCCCTCACCGGCCCCGGCCTGGACCAGGACCTCATGGCCTCGGTGCACGAGAGCGTCGACGCCCGCCGGGGTCATGGCGACGCGGTTCTCGTTGTTCTTGATCTCGGTGGGCACGGCGACGCGCATCGGTCTCTCCTCTGAGTGGTCGTGGCAGGAAGGATCGCAGGAATTCGTGTTTCCGTGGCGTAAACCCGCATATTCTTCGGCTTGGATGCCACGTGCCCCGGTATCGTCGGAGAAGAGTCGGTGCAGCCGATCTCTGAACCGAAGGATCTCCGATGTCCGACGACGACCTCCACCCGCTCGACGCCCGCATCATCGAACTGCTCTCCGCCGACGCCCGGATGACGAACGCCGCCCTCGCCGATGCGCTCGGGGTCGCGGCATCCACCGCCCACACCCGGGTGCGCGGACTCGTCGACCGCGGACTCCTCACCGGCTTCCACGCCGCCGTCGATCAGAGCCGCCTCGGCCGCGGGCTGCAGGCGATCGTCGGCGTGACCCTGCGGCCCGGACAGCGGCAGGAGAGCATTCGCGCCTTCGCGCAGGAGGTCCGCCGGCATCCCGACGTCATCCAACTGTTCTTCCTCGGCGGGGCCGACGACTTCCTCGTCCACATCGCCGTCGCGGACTCGTCCGCGGTGCGGCGCTTCGTCGTCGATCAGCTCTCCGCGCGGCACAGTGTGGCATCCACGCGCACGAGCATCATCTTCGAATACCACCGGAACGCGTTGGCGGCTGACTTCGACTGAGCGGTCACGCCATCCGCCGATAGGGTGTGGGCAACCGCAGACCACCGCATCGGCGAGGGGGAGTCATGCTGCTGACGATCGGCCTCGCCGTGATGTGCGTCGGCGTCGCCTTCGGCGTGGTCGGCATCGCTCTGCCGCGGGCCTCCGCGCCGCTGCCGTTCACCACATTCGTGCAGTACGCCGTCATGGCCGGGATCTTCTCGATCGGATCGACGGTGATGTACGTGGTCCACCGGTACGACGGAGCGCGACTGGCCCTGGTCGTCGGGGACGCGACGATGGTGCTCGCCGCCGGCACGATGGCGGTCGCGCTCGCGGGACTGTCCACTCACCGTCGACGGGCGATCCTCGGACTCGTGGCCGCGATCGCGGTCGCGGTCGGCGCGGCCACGGCGTCGACCAGCGAGGACGTGTCGCTGGTGGTCAAGGCCGCCGTCCTGGCCGTGGTGTGCAGCGCGTGCGCCCTCGCCGCGGCCCGTTCCCCCGTCGCACCGAGGCGGCCCGCGCTGCTGATCGCCTCCGCGATGGGCCTTTACGCCGTGTATTCCGCCGCTCGTGCCCTCGTGGGTGCGACGACGGGATGGATGACACCGGTGGGAGCGGCGTTCCGTTCGCTGGACATCGGTTCCGCCGTCGCCATCGCCACCGTCCTGGTCTGCGGTCTCGGTATCGTCCTGGCCCTGCACTCATTCCGCCAGGTGTCCGACGACGGTCCCCGCGAGCACTCCGTCGTGGTGATCGGCGATGCCCCGCTCGCCGCCAGCGCCTTCGGCGCCGACCGTCTGCGCTCACTGGTGACCGAGTTGCGTACGGCCGCGCACGCGCTCGACGACCGTGCGGTCGATGTCCGCCACGGCGTGGCGACGGCGCTCCCCTCGGCGTTGTCGACGCTGGGCGCACAGATGCACGACGGCTTCGGATGGAGTCCCGAGGAGATCGCCCTCCTGATGGAAGGCGAGGGTCGGCGCGGGCGGACGAACAGCCGCTGACCCCGGAACGGCCGCGCGGTTCAGCGCACGGCGGCGGCGATCGCGGCGATGTCCGCCGGGGTCGAGCGGCAGCACCCGCCGACGAGGCGGGCGCCCGCGGCCACCCAACCCGGCGCGTCCACGGCGAGCGGGGCGGCTCCACCGTGCCAGGTGCGGGTCGTGGCATCCCACCGCTCCCCCGTGTTCGGGTAGGCGACGAGCGGGACGGCGGGCGCTTCGGCGAGCGCGGGCCCGACGCTGCCCGGAGCGCAGCAGTTCACCCCGACGGCGACGACCCCCGGCACGGATGCCACGGTCCGCAGCGCGGCGGCGAGCGCCCCCGGCGCGGCGAAGCCCGTGCTGTCCGCCGACAGACTCACGAACGCCGGGACGCCCAGGTCGGCGAGCTCGAGCGCGAGCGCCTCGACCTCGAGCGGCGACGGGACGGTCTCGACGGCGAGCAGATCGGCCCCTGCGTCGGCGAGGAGCGCGAGTCGTCGACGATGGAGCGCGCGCAGCTGCGCCACATCCAGGCCGTAGTCGCCGGTGTACTCGCTGCCGTCGGCGCGGAGCGCGCCCACGGGACCGATGGATGCCGCGACCAGGCCGTCGCCCGCGTCCCGCGCCAGGGCCACCGAACGGCGGAGGAGCCGCTCGACCTCGGCATCCGGGATCTCTCCTCCGAAACCGACCTGGTACGAGGCCGTGATCAGCACGTCCGCCCCGGCCGCGGTGAACTCCGCGTGAGCGGCACGCACCTCGTCGGGGTCGTCGCGCAACACGCGGGCCGACCACAACGGCGACGCCACGTCGTTGCCGCGGCTCTCCAGCAGCGTGCCGAGGCCGCCGTCCAAGACCAGCGGCCCGGTGGTGAGATCGATCACGCCTCGTGGGTCTCGCCGGCGGCGAGGACACGGAGCGCCCGGGCGAGGAGAGCCTGATCGGCGCGGCTCACGTCGCGGAGGGCCTCGGCCTCCAGGCGCACGAGTTCGGTCATCGCGGCATCCACGCGTTCGACGCCCTCGGGCGTGATGGCGACGAGGATCGCTCGACCGTCCGACGGGTTGGGGCGCCGGTTGACGAGCCCGCGGTCGGCGAGCTTGTCGAGGCGGTTGGTCATCGCCGCGCTGCCGATCATGGTGGCCGAGATCAGTCGCGTGGCGCTGAGCTCGGTGCCCGCACGCCGGAGGACGGCGAGGACGTCGAACTCCCACACCGCGATGTCGGCGCTGGCGAACGCCCGGGCGCGCAGCTTCGACAGGTGGAACGCCGCGCGGCGCAGCCGCGACATGACGTCGAGCGGGGTCAGATCGACCTCGGGGAGCAACTGCGACCAGGCATCGATGAGGAGATCGACCTCATCGTCCTTGTTGCTGGAGACAGTGGACACACCTCGACGGTACCGGAGCCGGGAGGGGATGCGGCGCGCACGGCGGCGGGTCGCACCCTCGCGCGTTCAGCCCAGGCGGCGGGCGAGCTCCTCGCCGGCGGCGGCGAGCCAGCGCGCAGGGTCGGCCAGCGCCGCCTCGGCGGAGCCGGCGAGCGCGACGAGCGCGACCGCCGCGCCGAACCCCGAGGTGTCGGCCTCCGGCGCGATCCGCCCCGCGACGAGACCCACGCACCGCCCTTCGACCTGCGCGAGCGCCGCCACCCGCGCCGGGGCCTTCCCCGCGCCGGAGGAGGCGTCGAACGATCCCTCACCCGTCACGACGACATCGGCGGCGGCCACGGCCGCGCCAAGGCCGACGAGGTCGGCGATGCGCTCGGCGCCGGGCACGAGTTCGGCGCCCCACGCCCGCAGCGCGGCGCCCGTGCCTCCGGCCGCTCCCGCGCCGGGATGGGCGGCGTCGGTGTCCAGCATGGCCGCGGCGCGCGCGAGGGCGGCATCCGCGTCGGCGACGTCGGCGGGGCCGAGGCCCTTCTGCGGACCGAAGACCGCGGCGGCACCGGTGGGACCGGTCAGCGGGCTCCGCACGTCCGTCAGCACGAGGGCACCGCCCGCGGGCAGCGAACGCACACCGCCGCGGTCGATCCGCGCGGCGGTGCGCACACCGCGCAACCCGGGCACGACGTCGAGATCGTCGGCATCCGTGATCCGCGCCCCGAGGGACGCGAGCATCCCGAACCCGGCGTCGGTCGACGCGCTCGACCCGATCGCGAGCACGAGGCGCGAGACGCCGTGGTCGAGCGCCGCGGCGATCGCCTGGCCGAACCCGCGCGTGTCGGCGTCGAGGGGGCGCAGCGCGCCGTCGAGCAGCTCGATGCCCGAGGTCGACGCGAGCTCGACCACACCGGTCCCCTGCGGCGCATCGTCGGTCGGCGGAAGAAGGACCCAGGATGCCGCGACCGCGCGGCCGTGCGGACCGGTGACGGTGACCGGCATCCGGCGCGCGCCCGGGACGGCGACGAGGAAGGCGTCCAGCGTGCCCTCGCCCCCGTCGGCCATCGGGAGCTCGACGATCGCGTCGCCGGGACGCGCCGCGCGCCACCCCGCGGCCAGCGCTTCCGCTGCTGCCACGGCCGAGATCGATCCCTTGAACCCGTCCGGGGCGAAGAGCACGCGCGTCACGCGCCGACCCTACCGCGGGGTGGCGCCTCGACCGCGAGACTGCATCCCCCCGACATCTCCACTGCACGCTGCAATGGGGATGTCAGGCCACTGCAGTCTCGAGGGAAGCTGCCGCGTCCGGGCACCCCACTCCGCGTTCGCCCCGACCTCCTGCCCCCGTGCGTCCGTCCCTGTACGTCCGTCCCTGTGCGTCCAGCCCCGCCGAGCGTCCAAGACACGCCGTATCCGCTGGGCGGCCAACGGCGTGTCTTCGACACTCACGGCTGACGGGAACGGGGCGGGGGCCTACCGCCAGTTCGCTGTCCAAGACACGCGGATGCGCGCGGAGACCATCCGCGTGTCTGGGACACTCAACGCGCACGCACCGGCACACGCCGCAGGACACACTCGCCGCGCTCAGCGCGCGCGCATGCACGGGCACACGCTGCACGACGCACGCGCCGCGCTCAGCACGCGCGCTGCACGGGCCGCTCGCGGCGCTCAGCGCGCGGGCGGCGGGGCCGTCGTGCCGCGGGCGACGAGGCGGGTCGCGAGCTGCAGGTGCGTCTCAGGCAGCTCCTCGCCGGCGAGGAGCGCGAGCACGATCCGCACGGCCTCCGCCCCGAGGAGCTTCATCGGCTGCCGCACGGTCGTCAGAGGCGGCTGCGCGCGCGCGGCTTCGGGCACGTCGTCGAACCCGACGACGGACAGGTCGTCGGGCACGCGCAGCCCGCGCTCCGTCGCGACCCGGACGATCGACAGCGCCGACAGGTCGTTCGCCGCGAACACCGCGGTCGGCGGATCGGGGAGCGCCAGCATCGCCTGCGCGGCCTCGCGCGCGACGTCCTGTTCGTAATGCCCCTGCCCAACGAGGGCCGGATCGAACGGGATGCCGGCGGCCGACAACGCCTCGCGGTACCCCGAGGCCCGGGCGACCGCCGACCGCAGATCGGGACGCCCCGCGATGAAGCCGATGCGACGGTGGCCGAGCTGCACGAGGTGGTGAACGGCCTGCTGCGCACCGGTGAAGCTGTCGGACTCGACCGTGGGGAGGTCGGCGCGGCCGGTGTGCGGGTCGATCGCGACGATCGGCACCTCGGCCGCGACGTTCACGATCGTCGGGGTGACGAGGATGGCTGCGTCGATGAGCGTGCCGCTGAGGCGACTGAGCGAGCGGCGCTCCCACCCCTCGCCGTCCCGCTTGGCGCCGGTGTACGCCAG
This sequence comes from Microbacterium sp. RURRCA19A, assembly GCF_900156455.1. Lineage (GTDB taxonomy): Bacteria > Actinomycetota > Actinomycetes > Actinomycetales > Microbacteriaceae > Microbacterium. The sequence continues at coordinate 115,930 of NZ_FTNQ01000005.1, read as the reverse complement.
CAGGTCGTACCCGGTGTCGGAGAGCGCTCCCCCGACACCCTTCAGGATCTCGGCCGAGAACGGTTCGATGTCGGCCACGAGTACGCCGATGACGCCCGTCCGGCGGGATCGCATGCTGCTGGCGACGAGGCTCGATTCGTATCCGAGCGCGCGCACCGCGTCCAGGACGCGCCCGACCGTCTCCGGCGAGACGCCGTAGCGACCGTTCACGGCCTTGGACACCGTGGCGACCGAGACACCGGCCGCCGCGGCGACGTCGTGGATGGTGACACGCCGGGTCATGGCATCCGACCCTAGCGTGGAAATCATTTTCGAAAACGTTTGACGACCCGGCGCGCGGAGGTGACACTGCTGCCACCCGGGCCGCACACCCGGACGTGGACGACCGGCACCGCTGCCGACAACCGGAGCATCCCGCACGGGACGCACCTCGATGAAGAGAAACGGGAATCACATGAAGACCAGGAAGCTGCTCGCCGCCTCGGCGATCGCTCTCGCCGGCACCCTCGCCCTCGGCGGCTGCGCCGCCGGCGGAGGCGGACAGAACGCCGACGGCAGCGTCACCCTCACCCTGTGGCACAACTCCACCACCGGAGACGGCAAGAAGTACTGGGAGGACACCGCCGCAGCCTTCGAGGCGGCCAACCCGGGCGTGACGATCGAGATCCAGGCCGTGCAGAACGAGGAGATGGACGGCAAGCTCCAGACGGCGCTGAACTCCGGCGACGCCCCCGACCTGTTCATGGCGCGCGGCGGCGGCAAGCTCGCCGACATCGTCAAGGCGGGTCAGGTCATGGACCTCACCGACAAGATCTCCCCGGATGCCCAGACCGCCCTCGGCTCGTCGCTGTCGGCGTTCGAGATCGACGGGAAGAACTACGGGATGCCGGTGGCCGTGCTGCCGTCGGGCATCTTCACGTCGCAGGACCTCCTCACCGCGGCCGGAGTGACATCGGCCCCGAAGACGATCGACGAGCTCGAGGCCGCCAACGCCAAGATCAAGGCCACGGGCGTCGCCCCGATCGCCGTCGGCGCGAAGGACGCCTGGCCGGCCGCGCACTGGTACTACAACTTCGCCCTCCGCGCCTGCTCCAAGGACGTCCTCGACTCCGCCGCCGCGAGCCGCAGCTTCGACGACCCGTGCTGGTTGAAGGCGGGCGAGGAGCTGGAGTCGTTCCTGAAGACGCAGCCCTTCAACGAGGGCTTCCTCACCACCGCCGCGCAGCAGGGCGCCGGGTCGTCGGCCGGGCTCCTGGCCAACCACCAGGCCGCGATGGAGCTCATGGGCGCCTGGGACCCGGGCGTGATCGCTTCGCTCACCCCCGACCAGCAGCCGCTCGCCGACCTCGGCTGGTTCCCCTTCCCCGAGGTCCCCGGCGGTGACGGCGAGCCCGGCGCCATGATGGGCGGCGTCGACGGGTACTCGTGCTGGGTCAACGCCCCCGCGCAGTGCACCGACTTCCTGAACTTCCTCGTCAACAAGGAGAACCAGGAGGCCTACGCCACGGCCTTCCAGACGCTCCCCGCCTCCTCCGAAGCGGTGGATGCCGTGACCACCCCCGCGCTGCAGTCGGTGCTCGAGGCCTACTCGAAGGCGCCGTACGTCTCGGTCTGGCTCGACACGCTCTACGGCCAGAACGTCGGTAACGCGCTCAACGTCGCCGTCGTCGACATGTTCGCCGGCAAGGGCACGCCGCAGGGCATCGTCGACGCCGTCAACGCCGCCGCCGCCCGCTCCTGAGGGAAACCGACATGACCACCGTGCGTCCCCCCGTCGCCCCCGCGTCGGCCGACGCCGCCGGTCGCCGCTCGGTCGAGGACGGAGCTCCCCGCTCCTCCTCGGCCGGGCGGTCGCCCGTGCGGCGACGCCGCGAGAACTGGAAGATCCGCGGCGAGCTCGCGATCCTGCTCGGCCCCGCGCTGGTGGTGTTCGTCTCGTTCGTCATCCTGCCGGTGGCTCTGGCCGCCTTCTACGGCTTCTACAGCTGGTCGGGCTTCGGAACGCCGACGGAGTTCGTCGGCATTCGCAACTACGTCACGATCCTCACCGACCCGGCCTTCCACGAGGCCCTCGGGCACAACGCCTTCATCGTCGTCGGCTCCCTCGTCCTGCAGGGCCCGCTGGCTCTGGGCCTCGCGCTGCTGCTGAACCGCAAGATGCGGTTCCAGTCGCTCATCCGCGTCCTGATCTTCGTGCCCTACGTCATCTCCGAGGTCGTGGTCGGCCTCGGCTGGGGGCTCATGCTGCAGTCCGGCGGCGCGCTCAACGGGGCGTTGGAGAAGCTCGGACTCGGTGCCCTTCGCGCCGACTGGATCTCCGACCCGGCGCTGGCGATCTGGACGCTGCTCATCATCATCACGTGGAAGTACATCGGTTTCGCCGTGATCCTCTTCCTCGCCGGGCTCCAAGGCATCCCGGAGGAGCTGTCCGAGGCGGCCGCCATCGACGGCGCGTCGTACTGGCAGATCCAGCGCCACATCGTGCTGCCGCTCATGGGGCCCACGATCCGCATCTGGGCGTTCCTGTCGATCATCGGATCGCTCCAGCTGTTCGACCTCGTGTGGATCATCTGGGGCCAGTACGTCGCCTCCACCGCCGGCACCTCGACGATGGCCACGTACATGGTCGCCAACGGCCGCAACGCCGGCAGCTTCGGCTACGGCAGTGCCGTGGCCGTGGTGATGTTCCTGATCTCGCTCGCCGTCGCGCTGATGTACCAGCGCTTCGTGCTCCGCCGCGACACCGCCGGCGCCCTCACGGGAGGCATCAAATGACCGCCACCGCCACCCTCGTCGCGCCGCGCGCGGCGAAGACTCCGCGCCGACCGGCCGGGAGCAGCCGCTTCTCGTCCGTCGTGGTCGGATTCATCGCCCTCGTGCTGATCGCGCTCATGCTCGGACCGGTGATCTACATCATCCTCGGCGGCTTCCGCTCGAACTCCGAGATCACCGTCGACCCGGCCGGCTTCCCCACGCGGTGGAACTGGGAGAACTACACGGAGGTGCTCGGGAGCGGAACCTTCTGGGGCCAGGTCGCCAACTCCACGATCGCGGCGATCGCGACCACCCTGTTCGTCGTGGCGCTCGGACTCATGGCCGCCTACGCGCTCTCGCGGTACAGCTTCCGCGGACGCGGCGCGGTCTACGCACTGTTCACCGCGGGCCTGATGTTCCCCATGACCGTCGCGATCACGCCGCTCTACATCCTCGTGCGCAACCTCGGGCTCATGAACTCCCTCGCGGGCGTCATCGTCCCCCAGATCGCGTTCGCGCTGCCGATCACGGTGATCATCCTGTCGCCGTTCCTCTCGGCGATCCCCCGCGAACTGCAGGAGGCCGCGTCGATCGACGGGCTGGGACGCCTCGGGTTCTTCTGGCGCATGGTGCTGCCGCTCGCCGTCCCCGCGGTCGTGACCGTCGGCATCCTGGCCTTCGTCAACAGCTGGAACTCGTACATGCTCCCGCTGTTCATCCTCAACAACGAAGCGACCTACACGCTGCCCCTCGGGACGCAGGCGTTCGCGTCGCAGTACTCCGTCGACACCGCGCGCGTGCTCGCGTTCACCTCGCTGTCGATGATCCCCGCTCTGGTGTTCTTCAGCCTGTTCGAGCGACGGATCGTCGGCGGCCTCACCGGCGCCGTGAAGGGCTGACCCGCATGACCATCCACAGAACCGACGTCGGCGCCGCCCTCGCTCCCGGCGTCTCGGCCCGCGTGCAGGCGCTCGTCGCCGACATGACCCTCGACGAGAAGCTCGCGCAGCTCGTCGGGTACTGGGTCGACCAGGGCGACGAGGTCGTCGCGCCCCGCTCCGGCGAGAAGGTCACCTCGACCGGATACGCGGATGCCACGGTCCACGGCCTCGGACACCTCACGCGCGTCTACGGCACCCGGCCGGTCGACCCTGTCGAGCGCGCCGCCTGGCTGTGGGGCGAGCAGCGGCGCCTGCAGACGGAGACGCGTCTGGGGATCCCGGCCCTCGTGCACGAGGAGTGCCTCACCGGCTTCGCGGCCTGGAAGGCGGCGACCTTCCCGACCCCGCTCGCGTGGGGCGCGTCGTTCGACCCGGAGACCGTCGAGCTCGTGGCATCCGCCATCGGACGCTCGATGCGCGAGGTCGGCGTGCACCAGGGCCTCGCCCCCGTGCTCGATGTCGTGCGCGACCCGCGGTGGGGGCGGGTCGACGAATGCATCGCCGAGGACCCGTACGTCGTGGGCACGATCGGCACCGCGTACGTCCGGGGCCTGCAGTCCGCCGGAGTCCACGCGACGCTCAAGCACTTCGTCGGGTACTCGGGTTCGCAGGCCGGGCGCAATCACGCCCCCGTCCACGCGGGACCGCGCGAGCTGCAGGACGTCTTCCTGCCCCCCTTCGAGATGGCCGTCCGCGATGGCGGGGTGCGCTCCGTCATGAACTCCTACACCGAGATCGACGGCGTGCCCGTGGCCGCCTCGGGCGAGCTGCTCACCGACCTGCTGCGGCGTCGCTGGGGTTTCGACGGCACGGTCGTGTCGGACTACTTCGCGGTGGACTTCCTCCGCTCGATGCACGGCATCGCGGGCTCGCCCGGCGAAGCCGCGCAGATCGCCCTCGAGGCCGGTATCGACGTGGAGCTCCCCGGCGCCGACGCCTTCCCGCACCTGGCCGCGCGGGTGGCATCCGGGGATCTCGCCGAGGGCCTCATCGACCGGGCGGTCGCCCGGGTGCTGGCCGAGAAGGAGGACCTGGGACTCCTGGATGCCGACTTCTCCGCGCCCCCGCGCGATGTCGACCTCGACGACGCCGAGCACCGCGCCCTGGCGTACCGGCTCGCGCTCGAGAGCGCCGTGCTGCTGCGCAACGACGGCGTGCTGCCACTGCCCGCGGCCCCCGGACGCATCGCGGTCATCGGGCCGAACGGCGACAGCGCCGAGGCACTCATGGGCTGCTACTCGTTCGCGAACCACGTGCTCGCGCACCACCCCGAGTTCACGATGGGCTTCGACATCCCGACGGTCCGCGCGTCGCTGGCGGCACGGTTCGGCGATGTCGTGCACGCCGACGGCGTGACGGTCGAGGGCACGGATGCCACCGGCATCCCCGCCGCGGTCGACCTCGCGCGGTCCGCGGACGTGGCCGTCGTGGTCGTCGGCGACCGCGCGGGGCTGTTCGGCCGCGGCACCGTCGGCGAAGGCAACGACGCGGACTCCCTCGAACTGCCGGGGCTTCAGCGCCGGCTCGTGGAGGAGGTCGTCGCGACGGGAACGCCGGTCGTGATGGTACTGCTCACCGGACGCCCCTACGCGATCGGCTGGGCGTTGGACGAGGCCTCCGGCCCGGCGGCCGTCGTGCAGGCGTTCTTCCCGGGCGAAGAGGGCGGGCCCGCGCTCGCCGCGCTCCTGGCCGGGGATGCCACGCCCTCCGGGCGGCTGCCCGTCTCGCTCCCCCGGTCCGCCGGGGCGCAGCCGTACTCGCACCTGCACCCGATCCTCGGCGGCGCCACCGACATCACCAGCGCCGACCCGACGCCCGTCCGCCCGTTCGGCTTCGGCCTGTCGTACACGACGTTCCGGCGGGAGGGGCTGACGGTGGATGCCGAGGTGCGGGCCGGGGACGCGTTCGCGGCCTCGGTGCGCGTGACGAACACGGGGCCCGTCCGCGGAGCCGACGTCGTGCAGCTCTATGCCCACCGCGCGGTCGCGAGCGTGACGCGCCCCGTCGCGCAGCTCGTGGCCTATGCCCGCGTGGAGCTGGAGCCCGGCGAGACCGCCGAGGTGCGGTTCCAGGTCCCGGCATCCCGTCTGGCCTACAGCGACCGGACGCTCCGTCGCGTCGTCGAGCCCGGCGAGGTGGAGCTGCGCGTCGGCCCGACGTGCGCCGAGGTCGACGAGGCCGGGACGCTGCGGCTGACGGGACCGACGTACGAGCTGCGTCCGGACGACGCGCGGGTGGTCGCCGTGGAGCTGCGCCGGGGCTGACGCCCGGGCGGGGTGTCCGGCCGCCTGCCACCGCCGGCCCGCCCGCGTCGAGACTGCATCCGCCCGACATCTCCACTGCACGCTGCAGTGGGTTTGTCGGGCGGATGCAGTCTCGCGGTCCGGAACGTGCAACGGCGGCCGCCACCGACGCCGGTCCGCGCCGGATACCGTGGACGGATGACGCTCCCCACGGCCTCCTCGCGCGTGTACCCGGATCGCGACGACACCGGCGGCGACCCGTGGTCGATCGACCTGGAGCGGATCCAGTTCTCGCCGTACTTCTCGCGCCTGTCGGCCGTGACGCAGGTCGTGTCGCCCTCGATCTCGGGCGCGCCCGTGCACAACCGGCTCACGCATTCGCTCAAGGTCAGCGCGATCGCGCGCGTCGTCGCGCTGCAGCTGAACACCCGCGCCGGCACCGCCGTGTGCAACCCCACGGTCGTCGAGGCCGCGGCGTACGCCCACGACCTGGGCCACCCGCCGTTCGGGCACCTGGGTGAGACGACGCTGGACCGCCTCGCCCGCACCGAGCTGGGTCTCCCCGACGGCTTCGAGGGCAACGCCCAGACGTACCGCATCCTCACCGCCCTCGACGTCGTCGAGAACGCGCCCCGTGGGCTCAACCTCACCGCCGCGGTGCGTGCCGCATCGGCGAAGTATCCGTGGTCGCCGTCGGTCTCCGCGGCCGAGATCGAGCGGATCGGCCCGCCCCGTGGCATCCGTCGCGCCCCCGACGGCGCGTACCGCGTACACAAGTACTCGGTGTACGACATCGACGCCGACGACCTCGACCACGCGCGGCGGGGAATGGATGCCGAGCCCCTCCGGCAGACGATCGAGGGCGCCGTCATGGACCTCGCCGACGACATCGCCTATTCGGTACACGACGTCGACGACTTCTACCGCGCCGGGATCCTCGACCACGCCCCGATCGCGGCGGAGTTCCGCGGGTGGCTCGACGACGTGATCGAGTGGCGTTCGCGCGACGACGCGGAGGTGCGCGCCGAGCTCGTGCCCGGGGCCGCGCTGGAACGCCTGCGCCGCAAGATGCGTCGCGACGACCCGTGGGTCGCCGACGACGAGGCGTTCCTCGCCGCGGTGAGCGACGTGGATGCCGAGCTGGTCACCGAGCTGCTCGCCCGCCCGTTCGACGGGTCGCTGACGGCCGAGCGACGCCTGGCGTCCTTCACCGACCGGTGGATCCGCCGGTTCCAGGAGTCCGCGCGGCTGCGTCCGCTAGACACCCCCCGGTCGGGGCCGGTCGCGCTGTCGCCCGAGGCCTGGCATCACGTCGAGGTACTGAAGTTCGTGCACAAGCGCTTCGTCCTGAGCCGCCCCGACCTCGCGATCCAGCAGCGCGGGATGAGCCGCATCCTCGCGCGGTCGGTGCGCGCCCTCGGCGAGTGGCTGGACGACGACCGGGACCGCGCACGCACCCCGCGAAGGCTCCGCGAACTCATCGCCCTCGCCCGCGAGCAGTACGCCGCCCTCCCCGCCGAACGTCGACCGACGGATGCCGAGGCCGAGACGCTCGCGCGCTCCCGGGGAATCGTGGACTACGTGGCCTCCCTCACCGACGCCCAGGCGTTCACGCTGTCGGAGGCGATCTCCGGCCGCGCCGACCGCCTGTGGTCGCTCGGGCAGCGGCTCTAGCGCCTCGCCCGCGTCCTTGCAGGGTTTGGGGCGCGTCCTTGCGGAGTTGGGGCGCGTCCGTGCCGAGTTGGGGCGCATCGTTGCGGAGTTGGGGCGCGTCCGTGCCGAGTTTGGGGCGCATCCTTTCGTTCGGGGCACAGAATTCACGCCCCACACCAAGAATCGCACCCCAAACCAAATGCCAGAGGCGCCGGCCGGCCGATGCCACGGCATCCATGTCCCACTTATTGCTGTCTGCGGCAGCCTCAGGCCGCACATTTCGGGACGCGCACCTACTACAAGTGGGACGAGGCCGCGGATGCCACGGAGACGCTGATGCCGCCGAGCTTCCGGATGCCGCGGAGCCCCGATGCCACGGCATCCATGTCCCACTTATTGCTGTCTGCTGCAGCCTCAGGCCGCACATCTCGGGACGCGCACCTACTACAAGTGGGACGAGGCCGCGGATGCCACGGCGACGCTGATGCCGCCGAGCTTCCGGATGCCGCGGAGCCCCGATGCCACGGCATCCATGTCCCACCTATTGCTGTCTGCGGCAGCCTCAGGCCGCACATTTCGGGACATGCCCCACCAGAAGCGGGACGAGGCCCCAGGGCCACCGGGCCCACGGCATCCATGTCCCACTTCTTGCTGCCCGCAGGGCGCGAAGGCCGCACATTTCGGGACACACACCGCCAAAAGTGGGACACGCCCCGCGAGAAGCGGGACACCCCCCCCCGGGACGCACGAATGCCCCGGATCCGCGGGCGTCCCACCACCGACGCGGATCCGGGGCACGGTTCGTGCAGTGGGGCGCACGATATCCGCCCCGGTGCACGGGACGCGCCCCGAACGGGACGCGTACGTGCCGCACCGCCCCGGGGCCGCGAGGGGCGCCCGGGGCAGCGGGGTCTTACAGGCCCTGGGCCAGGCGGTAGTACGCCTGGTTCCAGCGCAGCTCGCTCTGGAAACCGCGGACCGTGGTGTCCTCGTCGATGACGACGAGCTCGGTCTTGGCGATCTCGGCGAAGTCGCGGAACACCTCGATGCCCACGGCCGTCGTCATGACGGTGTGGTGCGCGGCGCCGGCGGCGAGCCAGCATCCGGCCGAGGTCGCGAAGTCGGGGGCCGGCTTCCACACGGCGCGGCCGACGGGGAGCTTCGGCAGGTCCGGCGCGTCGACGTTCTCGACGACGTTGGCGACGAGGCGGAAGCGGTCGCGCATGTCGCTCATCGCGACGACGAGCGCGGGGCCCGGGTCGGCGGTGAAGACCAGGCGCACCGGGTCCTCCTTGCCGCCGATGCCCAGCTCGTGGATCTCCAGGCGCGGCTTCTTGGTCGTGAGCGACGGCGAGACCTCGAGCATGTGCGCCCCGAGGATGCGCTCGTTGCCGGGGACGAGGTCGTACGTGTAGTCCTCCATGAGCGACGCGCCGCCCGGGAGGCCCGCGCCCATGACGTTCGCGACGCGCACGAGGATCGCGGTCTTCCAGTCGCCCTCGGCGCCGAAGCCGTAGCCCTCGGCCATGAGGCGCTGGACCGCGAGACCCGGCAGCTGCTTCAGCGCGCCCAGGTCTTCGAACGACGTGGTGAAGGCGCCGAAGCCGCCCTCCTCCAGGAAGGAGCGCAGACCCAGCTCGATCGCGGCGCCGTCGCGCAGCGACTGGTGGCGCGCGCCGCCGGGGAGCAGCTCCTCCACGACGTCGTAGCTGTCGACGTACTCCTGCACGAGCGCGTCGATGTCGGCATCCGTGGCCTTCTCGACGGCCTCGACGAGCTCGTTGACGCCCCACGTGTTGACCTGCACGCCGAAGCGCAGCTCGGCCTCGGTCTTGTCGCCCTCGGTGACGGCGACGAAACGCATGTTGTCGCCGAAGCGCGCGAGCTTGAGCGTGCGGGCGGCGGTCCAGCCGGCGGCGGCGCGCTCCCAGTCCTCGATCTGCTGACGCACGGCCGGGTTCGACACGTGGCCGACGACCGTCTTGCGCGCGACGCCCAGACGCGTCTGGATGTACCCGAACTCGCGGTCGCCGTGGGCGGCCTGGTTGAGGTTCATGAAGTCGAAGTCGATGTCGTTCCACGGCAGCTCGACGTTCGCCTGCGTGTGCAGGTGCAGCAGGGGCTTCTGCAGCGCGTCGAGACCCGAGATCCACATCTTCGCGGGGCTGAAGGTGTGCATCCACGCGATGACGCCGATGACGTCGTCGCGACCGTTGACCTCGAGGGCCATGCGGCGGATGCTGTCGGAGTCCTTCAGCACGGGCTTCCAGACGACCTTCACCGGGAGGCCGGCCAGGCCCTCGACGACGGCCTGCGACTGCTCGGCGACCTGCTTCAGGGTCTCCTCGCCGTAGAGGTTCTGGCTGCCGGTGACGAACCAGACCTCGTAGCCGTCGAGGTCGTTCTTGAGCTTCGTGCGGGTCATGACTGTTCCTTTTCGAGTGATCAGAGGGATGCCACGGCAGCGGCCTCGACGGCGAGGCCTGCGCGGTAACGGTCGAGATAGGCCGAGAATCCGACGACGTCCGCGTGGACGGGGTCGGCGGTGACGAGCGCCGCGTCGGCGAACACGACCTCACCGAGGTAGGTGTCGAGGTCGCGACCGGCACCGTCGGCGACGTACGCCGCGAGCACCGCCATGCCCCACGCGCCGCCCTCGGACGCCGTCGCGGCAACGGCAACGGGCGCGTCGAGCGCCGCCGCGAGGAAGCGCTGCGCGACGCCCGCGGTGCGGAACATGCCGCCGTGGGCGTACATCTTGTCGAGGCCGACGCCCTCACGGTGGAGGACGTCCATGCCGAGCGCGAGCGTTCCGAAGACGCCGTACAGCTGCGCGCGCATGAAGTTCGGCAGCGTCAGGCGGCTGTCGGGCGTGCGGACGACGAGCGGGCGGCCCTCGTCGAGTCCCGCGATCGGCTCCCCGGCGAGGTGGTTGTAGGCGAGCAGTCCGCCGGCGTCGGCCTCTCCTTCCAGCGCCGCGGCGAAGAGCGCCGCGTAGGTGGCATCCGGAGTCTGCGTCACGCCGGCCGCGGCGGAGAACGCGGTGAACATGTTCGCCCACGCCGCCAGCTCGCTCGCGCCGTTGTTGCAGTGGACCATCGCCACGGCGTCGCCCGAGGGCGTCGTCACGAGGTCGATCTCGTGGTGCACCTCGCCGAGGGGGCGCTCGAGCACGACCATCGCGAAGATGCTCGTGCCGGCGCTGACATTGCCCGTGCGGGGCGCGACCGCACCCGTGGCGACCATGCCGGTTCCGGCGTCGCCCTCGGGCGGGGCGAAGGGGATGCCGGGTTGCAGCGTGCCACTCGGGTCGAGCAGCGCCGCGCCCGCGGGGGTGAGGCTCCCCGCGTCGTCCCCGGCGACGAGGACGCGCGGCAGCAGGTCGGCGAGCGGGGGAACGCGCCCGGCGGCGAGGCTGTCGTAGAGGTCGACCAACGCGGCGTCGTAGTCGCGCGTCGCCGAATCGATGGGGAACACGCCCGACGCGTCGCCGACGCCGAGCACCTTCTCACCGGTCAGCTGACGGTGGACGTACCCCGCGAGGGTCGTCAGGAAGCGGATCTCGGGCACGTGGGGCTCGGCATCCACCACCGCCTGGTGCAGGTGCGCGATCGACCAGCGCAGCGGAATGTTCACGCCGAACAGCTCGGTCAGCTCCGCGGCGGCGACACCCGTGTTCGTGTTGCGCCACGTGCGGAAGGGGGTGAGCAGTTCGCCGTCCGCGTCGAACGCGAGATAGCCGTGCATCATCGCGGACACGCCGATCGCGGCGTACCGCGCGGGCGTGACGCCGTGCTTCTGCTGCACGTCGGCGACCAGGTCGGCGTACGCGGCGCGCAGGCCCGACCACACGGCATCCAGGGAGTAGGTCCAGAGCTTGTCGGCGTAGACGTTCTCCCACTCGTGGGAGCCGGTCGCCAGAACCTCGGCGTCGGGGCCGATGAGGCACGCCTTGATGCGGGTGGAGCCGAGTTCGATGCCGAGGCTGGCCCGGCCTTCGGTGATGTGGGCGTTCATCGGCGGTCGTCCGTGCTCTGTCCGTAGACGTTCTGGTAGCGGTTGTAGAGGGCGTCGATCTTGTCCTGCGGGATCGGGATGAGGGGGCCGGCCTCACGGGCGATGTGCACGGTGCGGGCGACGTCCTCGAGCATGACGGCGGCCTTGACGGCATCCTTCGCGTTCGTGCCGATCGTGAACGGCCCGTGGTTCTGCATGATGACGCCGCGCGAGCGGTGTCCGCGCAGGGTCTCGACGATGCCGCGGCCGATCGAGTCGTCGCCGATGATCGCGAACGGACCGACCGGGATGGGGCCGCCGAACTCGTCGGCCATGGCCGTGATGACGCAGGGGATCTCCTCGCCGCGGGCCGCCCACGCGACGCCGTAGGTGGAGTGCGTGTGCACGACACCGCCGACCTCGGGCATGTTGCGGTACACGTACGCGTGCGCGGCGGTGTCGCTCGACGGGCTGCGCTCGGAGCCGGGGGTGCCCGGGATCGCGTTGCCGTCGAGGTCGCAGAGGATCATGTTCGCAGGCGTCAGGTCGTCGTACGAGACGCCCGAGGGCTTGATCACGAACAGGTCGGCCCCGGGCACGCGACCGGAGACGTTGCCGCCGGTCCAGACGATGAGGTTGTAGCGCACGAGCTCGGCGTGCAGCTTCGCGACGTCGGCGCGGACGGCATCGATCGCCTCCTGCACCTCGGGCGCGAACGTGGCGGCATCGGTCACGCGGGGTCTCCTTCGACTCTGTCGGTGGCGGGTTCGCTGGTCATGTTACCGGTAACATCGCGCGTTGGCGAGAGGCGGATGCCACTGCCCCCGCCGTGCGCGTGCCGGACTCCGGAGATTTCGAGCGGGCGGGCAGGCCGGTGCGCGGTTTTCCGCAGGACACGCGGGCGAATGGTGCCGAATCTCCGGAGTTTCGCACGGGGCACAGCCCCCTCCCCGCGTCAGCGCGGCGGGGCGGTCGATTCCCGAACGACGAGGATCGGCTCCGCGGGACGCGTCGGCTCTTCGCCCAGCACCGTCGCGACGGCTTCGGCGGCCTCGCCCTCAACATCGAGGCGCACCGTGGTGAGCGCGGGCGTGTAGAAGGCGGCATCCGGATTGTCGTCGAAACCGGTGACCGAGACATCGGCGGGAGCTCGGATGCCGCGCGCGGCGAGTCCGGCCACGAGGCCGAGCGCCATCTGGTCGTTGGCGACGGCGACGGCGGTGGCTCCCGCGCGGACCGAGGCGGCGACGAGATCCGCGACCGCCGCTCCGGAGGCGGCACTCCAGTCCCCCTCGACGCGGCCGACGCGCTCGAGCCCCCGGCCATTCACGACATCGGCGACGCCGGCGGTGCGCGACAGGGCCTCGCGCCAGTCGACGGGGCCGGCGACCTCGACGATGCGGCGATGCCCGAGGTCGGCGAGATGCGTCACGATCAGCGCAGCCGCGGACCGCTGCCGCTCGCCCGACGCACCGTACAGCGGCACGAGGGGCACGTCGTAGCCGCTGAGGGGCGTCTGGGTGTGGGCCGCGACCAGCACGATCCCGTCGACACCCTGATCGAGCAGGTGCTCCACCGCCGCGTGCACGGCGGCGGGGTCGTCGGACGCGGTGTACGCGGTCGTGATCCAGCGACCCCGCGCCCTGGCAGCGCGCTCGAGCGCGGCGATGCCCGCCGAGGGTCCGTGCAGCGAGGCGTCCGACGCGACCACGCCGACCGTCCGCGTGCGACTGGTGCCGAGGGCGCGGGCGGCGTTGTTCACCCGGTAGTCGAGGGCGGCGACCGCGTCGAGCACGCGCTGGCGGGTGGAGTCCCGGATGCCGGGGAAGTCGTTGAGCACGCGCGACACCGTCTGCGCGGACACCCCCGCACGGGCGGCGACGTCGCGCACCCCCGCGCGCCTCGGGCCGCCCGTGTCACTCATGGTCCTTCACAGTAGCGGCGCGCGGCCGCTCCGCCGCTCCCGCCGTTCCCCCGCGCCGAAAACGCCGAGACTGCATCCGACCGACATCTCCACTGCAGCGTGCAGTGGATTCGTCAGGCGGATGCAGTCTCGTGGTCTCCAGTGGACCCGCGCCCCAAGACCGGATGCCCCGGCTCCGTGGGGGAACGGAACCGGGGCATCCGGGATCGCTTACTCGAAGTTGCGGTGGCGGGCGACGAGGTCCTCGAACTTCGCGCCGGTGCGACGGACGAGCATGAGGTACAGCACGTCCCAGAAGATCCAGAGCGACTGCTCGAAGAGGCTCCCCATCGCTTGGATGGTGGGCACCAGACCGCTGGGGTCTTCGGCACCGTAGGTGTGGGCGGGCACGGTCAGCACGATGTCGGCGAGCTGCGCGGTCGGGCCGTCGGGGACGGCCGTGGCCACGAGCAACGTCGCGCCGGTCTTCTTGACCTGCTCGGCGATGTAGTGCAGGTGCGGGATGTTCGCCGGCCCCGAGGGCATGATGAACAGGTCGTCCGCGGTGACCGCCGGCGTGGTGTCGTCCCAGCCCCAGTGCACGGTCTTACCGAAGTGGGTCAGCCGCATCGCGAACGCCTTCGACCCGAGGCCCTCGCGGCCGATGCCCAGCACGAAGATGCGCGGGTGCTTCTCGAGCGCGTCGAGCGCGGCCTCGATGTTCTCCTCGGGGACACGGCGGAACACCTCCCCGAGTTCCGCGACGACGGTCGAGCTGATCTCCTGGAATTCCGACATGAGCGGGTCCTTTCTTTCGTCTACCGGGTCAGCGCGTGCTCGTCCGGCCACCCCAGCGGCCGACCAGCAGCGCGAGGAGGATGACCGCGCCGTACACGGCGTTGATCCAGAAGGTGGGGACGCCCGCGAGCGTCAGCACGTTGGTCAGGGTACCGAGCAGCAGCACGCCCATGAGCGCTCCGACGATGCGCCCCTGTCCGCCGTTGAGCTGCACGCCGCCGATGACGGCCGCGGCCAGGGCGCTGAAGATGAGGTTGTCGCCCATGCCGCTGGTGACCGAGGCGAGGCGCCCGGCGAGCATCATGCCGGCGAAGGCGGCGAGGGCGCTGGCCACGACGAAGGCGGTGATGAGCACGGCATCCACTCGGATGCCGGCGGCCCGCGCCGCGTCGGCGTTGCCGCCGATGGCGTAGAGCGCGCGGCCCCAGGCGGTGTAGCGCAGCACGAGCGCGGCGACGAGGAACAGGATGCCGGTGATCCAGATCGCGGCGGGGATGCCGGCCCACCGGGCCGAGCCGACGTAGCGGAACGCCTCGGGCAGACCCGCGAGCGTCTTGCCCTGGCTGACGCCGAGCGTGATGCCGCGCAGCAGGATCAGCATCGCGAGCGTCACGATGAACGGATCGAGTTTGACCTTCACCACCAGGAACCCGTTGATCAACCCGATGACCACGCCGATCGCGAGGGTCACGAGGATCGCGAAGCCGGGGCCGATCTCCGACCCGAGCCCGCCCGTCACGGCCGGAACCATGAGCCACGCGGCGACCATCGGGGCCAGGCCCACGGTGGATTCGAGCGAGATGTCGAGCTTGCCGGTGATGAGGATGAAGGTCAGACCGATCACGACGATGCCGAGCTCGGCCGACTGCCGCAGGATCAGGGTGAGGTTGGCCGCCGACAGGAACGCGGGGCTGACCACCGCACCGACGATGGCGACGATGATGAGGCCCGGCAGGACGCTCAGCTCGCGGACGTTCTTCACGACCGTGCGCATCACGGGGTTGGTCGCGGGGGCGGGGGTTCGGACGACGGTGGTTCGCACGGTGTTCACTCCAGGCCTTCGATGGCTCGAACGATGTCTTCTTCGGTGGGGTCGGCGAGCTCGGCCGAGATCCGGCCCTCGCGCATGATGAGGACGCGGGAGCTGACCAGCAGCTCCTCGACGTCGTCGGAGATGAGGATGACGGCCACTCCGTCGGCGAGGGCGCGCAGCATGAGCCCGTAGATCGCGTCCTTGGCGGCGATGTCGACTCCGGCCGTGGGCGAGATGAGCACCAGCACTCGGGGCTTGCGGGCGAGGGCGCGGGCGAGCACGACCTTCTGCTGGTTGCCGCCGCTGAGCCCGGACACCGCGAGGGAGGGATCCGGCGGCACCAGGGCGACGTCGGAGATGAGCTCGCGCGACAGGGCGGTCTGCTTCCGCGGCGAGAACACGCCCGCCGGGGCGAGCTGGTCCATGATGCCCATGGTCATGTTCTCGGCGACGCTGAGCTGGGGCACGTAGCCGTCGCGGTGACGGTCGGCGGGGACGAACCCGATGCCGGCGCGCTGGCTGGCCTTGACGTCGCCAGTGCGGATCGGAGACCCCGCGACGACGACCTCGCCCGACGCGAGTCCGCGGAGCCCCGCGATCGCCTCGCCGACCGAGTACTTCCCCGAACCGCCGACACCGCCGATGGCGACGAGCTCGCCCGGGGCGACCGAGAGGGTGATGTCGGTGAACGCCCCCTCCTTCTCGCTCGCCGACCGCAGCTGCAGCGCGGGTGCGGCATCCGTGGCCGCCGCGATGCTCTCGGCGCGGTGCCGGCGCTGCTCCTGACCGGCGAGCAGGGCTTCGACGAGGTCGTCGGAGCGGATGTCATCGCCGGTCCGCGACCACAGCAGCTTGCCGTCGCGCAGCACCGTCGCGGAGTCGCAGATGGCCGTGACCTCGCGGAGGAAGTGCGACACGAACACGAACGTCACGCCCTGCTGCTGCAGGTCCTGCACCTTGTCGAACAGCCGCCGGATGGCGGCGCCCTCGAGCTGGACGGTCGGCTCGTCGAGGAGCACGATGCGCGTCCCGGCCTCCAGCGCCTTGGCGATGGTGAGCATCTGCCGCTCCTCGATGGGAGCGTCCGAGAGCAGCATCTTCGGGTCGAGGCGGATGTTCCACTCGTCGAGGATCCGCTCGGCCTCGGACTGCATCCGCTTCCACGACACGCGCGCCCCGGTGGTGGGCAGCCGGCCGGCGAAGAGGTTCTCGGCGATGGTGAGGTTCGCGAACACCGAGGGCCGCTGGTACACGCAGGCGACGCGCTGCTGCCAGGCCTTGGGGTCGGATGCCGGGGGCGCGGCTTCGCCGAAGAAGCTCACCGTGCCGGTGTCCGGGGTCTCGAGTCCCGTGATCATGCGCAGGAGCGTGGACTTGCCGGCGCCGTTGCGGCCGATCAGTCCGTGCACCTGTCCGGGGAGGATCGAGACGGAGACGTCCTGCAGGGCCTTCGTCGCACCGTAGGTCTTGCTGACGCCGTCGATCTGGATGGCGGGCACGGTGGTCGTAGGTGTGGTCATGACGTCTCCGTCTCGAGGGGTGTCGTGGTGTGGCCGGATTACTTGG
Source organism: Microbacterium sp. RURRCA19A (assembly GCF_900156455.1). Lineage (GTDB taxonomy): Bacteria > Actinomycetota > Actinomycetes > Actinomycetales > Microbacteriaceae > Microbacterium. The sequence goes on along the minus strand of NZ_FTNQ01000005.1, from coordinate 99,043 downwards.
TCGCGCCGAACGCGTCGAGGGCGAACTGCTTGTTGCCCCACAGGTTCGGGTCTTCCACGTTGTCCTTGGTCACGACGGGCGTGGGCAGCAGGTCGACGAGGTTGCCGTTGCGCTCCTCGATGGTGCTGCCGTGGTCGGTGGGGCCGGCCGTGAACGTCTCGCCCTTGATCGCCCGGGTGAGGTAGTCGACGCCGTAGTCGATGTAGTCGGTCATCGGCTGTGCGACGGCGGCATCCAGCCATCCGTCCCGGATCGCGGTCATCGCCATGGGGCTGGCGTCGACGGAGACCTGCACGATGTGGCCGGGCTGTCCGGCGGCGACGAGCTTGCCGGCCGACTTCAGCGTGTCGAGGATCGTCGGGAAGAAGGTCGCGTCGCTCTGGTTGTAGATGCCCGCGACGTTGCCGTACTGGTTCAGCGCGGTCTCGATCCCGGATGCCGCCTTGGCGGGGTCCCACTCGGTGGCGACGTTCACGAGCTTGACGCCGGGGTACTTCGCCTTCATGCAGTCGTTGAAGCCGTTCGTGCGGTCGCGGCCGTTGGAGGTGACCGGGTCGCCGTCGAGGGTGACGACGACGGCGTCGGCGGCGACGCGCTTGCCCATCTCCTCGCACGCGAGCTCGCCCATCTGGACGTTGTCGGCGCGGACGATCATGGCGATCTTGCCCGAGGCGGGCGCCTCGTCGATGGCGACGATCGGGACGCTGGAGTCGTTGGCGTACTCGATGGCCGGGACGATGGCGTCGGCGTCGCCGACGGAGATGACCAGGCCCTTGGCGCCCTTGTTGATCAGCGTCTGGATGTCGGTGATCTGCTGTGCGGCGTCACGGTCGGCGTTGGTGGCCGGGATCGTGGCGTAGCCGAGCTCGGCGAAGCGCTCCATCGAGCCGACGTTCTCGGCGTTCTGGAAGGGGTCGGTGTGCGGCTGCGAGTAGCTCAGCGGGGTGTCGGCCGGGCTCAGGTCGCCGCCTCCGGCGCCGGAGTCGGTCGAGGCCGCGCCGGAGCAGCCGGCGAGGAGCAGGGCGCCCGCGCCGAGGAGCGCGAGTCCGGTGATGGGTGAAGTTCGCATGCGTACTTCCTCTCTGAAGTGCAGAAGCCTCTGGGGCCGGTGGCGTTTCGGGATGCAGGACCGAAGCCCTGCACGTATCGTACGTGTTGTACGTACAGAATGTACAGCGCGAATCGAAAACTCTGCCGCGGCGACCCGAAACGTGACGATACGGTTCGGGTATCCGCACCGTCTGTACAGTCGGAACCAAACGTACGACGGAACGCGCGACGATGCGCACGACGACGAGGAGAATCACGTGGCGCACACGATCGAACGGGTCTCCCCCGTGCCGTACTACGAGCAGCTCTTCGAAATCCTGCGAGAGCGCATCTCCCAGGGCGACATCGCCGAGGAGGAACGCCTTCCCAGCGAACTCGAGCTGTGCCGCGAATTCGGACTGTCGCGGGCCACCGTCCGACAGACCCTCACGAAGCTCGAGAACGAGGGCTACGCGCACCGCATCCCGCGGCGCGGCGTCTTCGCGAGCGTGCCGGGCCAGACCGCGGGGTGGACCGTCCAGGAGGGATTTTTGGAGTCGCAGCTCCGGCACGGGCGCACCGGCATCTCGACCGCCGTGGTCGGCACCGGCTATGTCACCCCCGAGCCCCACGTCGCCGAGGCGTTGCGCACCGGCGCGGGCGAGCAGGTGTTCGCGCTCGACCGGGTCAGATCGCTCGACGGCACCGTGGCGATGTTCAGCACGAACTGGTTCCCGCGAGAGGTCGGCCGCTCCATCGAATCCGACCCGGGTGTCCTCGACGGCTCGGCCTCGCTGAACGGCCACCTGCGGTCGGCCGGCTTCATCACCAGCGGCGCGCAGCGCGTGATCCACGCCCTGCCCGCCCCGCCCGAGGTGGCGGAGCACCTGCGCGTCGGCGCCGACCACCCCGTGCTGCGCGTCCGGTCCCTGTCGTGGGCCGCGGACGGCACGCGCTTCGACTACTACGAGACCTGGGTGCTCACCGACGTCATTCCGCTCGAGGTGAGCGTCGCCGCCAGCTGAGCGGGGTCAGCCCAGCATCCCGGTCGCGAACCCGCCGAGGGCGTCGATCGGATCCGGATGCCACCCGCGCGCCGTCGCGGCGAGCAGGGCCGCCCCGACGGCCGTGACCTCGGGCTCGAGCACCGGCACCGCGGGAGCGCCGTTCACGGCCGACTTGATCGCGATCCACCCGGGCGAGCGCACCCATCCGCCCGCGACGCGCACCTCGCGCCACCCGCCCAGGTCGCGCGCGACGGCGTCGATCGCCTCGCGCCCCGCGACCGCGAGCGCGCCCAGGACCGCGGACGCGCGCGCACGCGGGTCGCTCGGCGCGTCGGGCGCATAGGCGGGCTCGCCTCCGCCGCGCTCTCCCGGGAGGAACCATCCCGAGTCCCACAGCGGCGACGGCGCCACGCGCCCGATGAGCAGATGCCGGATGCCGCGTGCGACGTCGGGGTCGCGCGAAGCCCATTGGACGTTGCGCGCGAGTTCCTCCACGCGCAGCAGGGTGCTGCCCGAGGAGCGGATGCCGGGGGCGACGTCGACGTGGTCGGCCCCGCGCCTGCGCTCGGTGGGCGACTGCGCCACGACCACCTCGGCGGTCCCCATCGAGTCCAGGATCGCCCCGGGAACCATGAGGTCGACCCCCCAGCCGCCGATCGGGTGATCGTGACCGCCGGCGACGGCCACGGCATCCGGAGCCACGATCCCCGCTGCGCGCAGCGACGGGGACGAGACCTCGCCGACGATCCCGCCCGTGGGCACCACCGGCGGCAGCAGCGCCGCATCGCCGAGGGCCAGGTCCACGCGATCCATGTCCCAGGCGCGGTCGCGGCTGCGCCATGCCGCGGTCCGCGGGGCGAGGGTGTCGCTGAGGAAGGGACGGCCGGTCCACAGCACCGACGGGAGGTCGGTGAGCGCGATCCAGGCCGCCGCACGATCCGCGCCCGGCTGCGCGCGCGCCCACCGCCAGCCGACCAGCGACCTCACCGGATCGGTGTCGACGTCGAAGGTGTCGTCGCCGTGGAGATCGGGACGGATCCGTCGGAACTCGTCCTGACGGCGCGGGTCGAACCACGGCAGTGCGGGGGTGACGGGCGTGAGCTCCGCATCGACGAGCACGCCGTCCTCGCCGATGCCCGCCACGCACAACGCGTGCAGCTCGCGCCCGCCCGCGCACACCTCGACGACCATGTCCTCGATCGCGGCGACCAGATCGACGGCGTCGATCGCGAGGTCTCCCCCGGCGCGCCGGGTCGGGCGACTGGCTCGGGCGACGACCGCACCCTCCCGGGCAAGGGCGACGACCTTGGTGTTGGTGCTGCCCACGTCGATGCCCACCGCCACCGGCACTCGCGAACGAACGGACACCGTCGGACCCTTCCGTGCTCGACCGAGGAGCCGCGTCGGCCCTCTCTCCGACCCTAGCGAAGGAGGATTCAGACCGGCGCCGAGACGCCCGACGACGATGCCGCGACCTCGACGGGGGCGGGCACGACGTATCCCAGCGCGACCTGCGCGTCGTGGTGCTGGCGCCGGATCTGCGGTGCCGGCGGCGCCGGCGGAACGTCCTCGGTGCGCACGGCCCACGCGGGGAACGCCCCGGTGAGGGCGACGGCCGCCTGCATCGCCGCCCCCTTCGCGACGTACTCGTCGGGCGTGGGCACGAGGATCGGCAGGCTCACGAGTTCCGCGAGCACCCGCTGGACGGCGGGATTCTTCGCCGCACCGCCGATCACCAGCAGACGTCGCGCCCGCACACCGCAGCCCTCGAGCGCGTCGAGCATCGCGACCTGGCTCGCCACCGTCCCCTCGACGATCGCGCGCGCGAGGTTGGGACGCGTGAAGTTCGTGAGCGTCGCGCCGAGCACGGCGCCGCGCGCGTGCGGGAGGTCGGGGGTGCGCTCCCCCTCGAAGTACGGCAGCAGCGTCAGACCGCCCGCCCCCGGCTCGGCCGACAGCGCGAGGTCGGCCAGTTCGTCGTGCGTGCAGCCGAGGATCTCGGCACCGACCTGCAGGTTCCGCGCCGCGTTGAGGGTCGCCACGATCGGGAGGTGGACGCCGGTCGCATCCGCGTAGTTGCAGACGTAGCCCGCGTAGTCGTGGACCGGGAGCGCGGTGCGCGCGTAGACCACTCCGGAGGTGCCGAGGCTGAGCACGGCATCCCCCTCCTCGAGCCCCAGGGCGAGGGCGGCGGCGGCGTTGTCTCCGCTGCCGACGCCGATCGGGATCCCCTCCGGGATGCCGGGGAGCCCCGGCCCCGTCCGACCCGCGGTCGCGCGCGGTCCGAGCACCGCCGGCAGCACGACGTCGTGCCCGAGCGCGTGGACCACGAGATCGCGCTGGTACTCGCCGGTCTCCGGCGACCAGTACCCGGTGCCCGAGGCCTCGGACCGGTCGGTGACGAGCGCCTCGACGTCGCCCGTCCCGGGGCCGTGCCCCGGCAGGCGCCAGGTCAGCCAATCGTGCACGACCGCGATCGCGGCGGTGCGGGCGGCGGCATCCGGCTGCTCGTCCCGCAGCCAGCGGGCCTTCACCACCGTGTCCGACAGCGACAGCGGCAGACCGGTGCGCCGGATCCACGTGTCGCGGCCCAGCTCGGTGTTCAGCGCCACCATGTGCGGGTGCGAACCGAGGTCGTTCCACAGCGGTGAGGGTGCGGTGGGCACGCCCTGCGCGTCGAGGAAGATCGGCGTGTGCTGCTGACCGCTCACGGAGACCGCGAGGACGTCGTCGAGCCCCCCGGCCGCGCGGACGGCCGCCAGCAGCGCGTCCCACCAGACCTCGGGGTCGACGATCGTCTGCGAGGGGTGCGGAGCCGACCCCTCCCGCACGGATCGCCCGGTGTCGAGGTCGCGCACGGTGACCTTGCAGCTCTGGGTGGACGAGTCGATTCCGGCGACGAGCCTCATTGCCACGCCTTTCGTTCGGAGGGGCGGGAGCGCCGCGCCACACCGCGGGTCATGCGGGCATCTCGCTCAGATGGGCCCATCGGGCCGCGGTCCGCGCGCGCCAGGAGACGAGGGCGGCGGCGCGCCCCGCGTCAGGCGGGACGTCGCGCGGCTCCGAGGCGCTCCAGGGAAGACGGATGCCGTGCGCCAGGGCCTGCGCTCCCCGCGAGACGACCTCGGGGAAGCCCGCGACGCTCAACGGGACGCCGAGGTAATCGGCCTTGAGCTGCAACCACAGCGGATTCGCGCTCGCCGGCCCGATGACCTTGACCCGTTCGAGGTCGAGGTCGAACAGCTCCCACACCTCGGCGAACTGGCGGACCATGCCGAGGAAGCACGCGAGCACGAGCTCGACGGCGGTCGTGTCGGTCTGCACGCCCGCGATCGCTCCGCGCGCGGTGGCGTCCTTGCGCGGCGGAGGGCTGCCGCGGAACTGGGGCAGCACCAGGGGGAGCCGATCGAGGTCGACGACGCCCGTGATCCAGTCGCGGTGCGCGCGGGCGACGAGCGCGGCCAGCTCCTCCGAGTCGCGATCGAGGAGCGTGCGCAGGGTCGCGAAGGCGGAACCGCCCGTGGGGATCGACGCGAACAGGGTGAACCCCTCGCCGTCGCAGGCCAGCCCGCCGGCGACCTTCGTCGCCGCGGTCCCGGCATCCAGGCGCGGCGTGCGGAGCAGCGCGAGGACGCCCTCGGTCGTCCCGGTGGAATCGAGCATCTCGCCGGGCCGCAGGTCGGCACCGGCACCCCCGACCATGTGGTCGTGTCCGGCGACGTGGACCGTGACCTCGTCGAGTCCCCACGCGCGCGCGGTCGCCGGGTCCATCGCGACGCCGTCGGCGGCGGTACGCAGCGGCGGGAACACGCTCGGGTCCACCCCGAACAGTCCGCACACCTCCCGCGACCAGCGCCGACCGACGAGATCCAGGGCCATCGTGCGGCTCGCCAGCGAGGGTTCGGCCCACCGCCGCCCGGTGAGGAGCGCGGCGAGGTACTCCGAGACGTTGAGCCACTGCGCGGTGGCCGTCGGGCGCTCGGCGTTCGCAAGCGCCCAGGCCACCTTCGACAGCGCGTAGTTGGCGTTGACCGGCAGCCCGGTCACTGCATAGATCCGGGCGCGATCGGCATCCGACAGCCCGGCGAGCAGATCCGCGCCGCGGTGGTCGTGCCACAGGATCATCGGCGAGACGAGCGACAGGTCGGGGTCCACGAGCCCGCCCGACTCCCCCACGCCGGCGATCGAGATGCACTGCACACCGCGCCGCGCGTCGGGTGTCAGCGCGTCGACGAAACCGCGCACGGCATCCATCACCGCGACCGTGTCGTACACCTCGCCCCACGCGTCGCGCCGGGTGGGCGTGACGCAGCGGTCGGCGGCCTGGAGGCCGCCCTCGGCGTCGAACAGGCAGAGCTTGATGCTCGTCGTGCCGATGTCGACCGTGATCGTGGGGGTCATGGGGGATCAGACCGAGGGGTTGAGCATGCGGATGCGGCGCTCGACCACGTCGGTGATCGCGGCGACCGCGTCGAGCGAGACGCGGATGAGCGAGTTCTCGTTCGGGTTGGCCGCGTAGGCCTCGCCGAACGACCGGATCATGGCGTTGCGGAGGTCGCTGGCGACGTTGACCTTGACGACGCCGAACTCGGCGAGCCGGCCGAGCTGCTCGGCGGGGAGGCCGGAGCCGCCGTGGACCACGAGCGGCACGGGGCTCTGCTCGCGCACGCGGGACAGGAGGTCGAAGTCGATGCGCGCGTTCGGCGCGTACCCGTGCACGTTGCCGACCGAGACGGCGAGCATGTCGCACCGGACCGCCGCGACGAACTCGGCCACCTGGGCGGGGTTCGTCGTGCTCGCGAACTCGGGGGCGACGTCGTCCTCCTTGCCGCCGATGCTGCCGAGCTCGGCTTCGAGGGCGACGTCCACTCCGCACATCTCGCGGGCGCGGGCGGAGATCGCGACGTTCTCGGCGAACGGCTCCTCGGAGGCGTCGATCATGATGGACGTGAAGTCGGCCGCGAGCGCCGCTTCGACGGCGTCCAGCGACTTGCCGTGGTCGAGGTGCAGCGCCACCGGCACGGAGCAGTCGGCGAGGCGTCGGGCGACGGTGTCGTAGATGTACTCGTAGCCGGACAGTTTCACGTTGGTCGGTGCGACCTGGATGAAGGTCGGCACGCCTACTCGCTCGATGGCGTCGACGATGCCCATCGTCGTCTCGATGTTCGTGGTGTTGAACGCTCCGGCGACCAGCCCGCGGGCGGTGCACTCTCGGACGACCTCGTGACCGCTGACCAGTGCCATCGGCTTCCTTCCGTTGACGGCGAAGGAAGGCGCTCAGCCGATGGGGCTCCCCGCGGCCTTCCGTGAGCGAGCCGTGCCCGCCTCGGTGTCAGCGTAATACGTAACGTCCATATCGTCCAGTCTGTACGTACAACCCGCGGTGGCCTCCCGCGCGGCGGGCGATCCGCCCCCGCACGCAGTGCACCGCTCGCACTGCACCGCACACGCTGCGCCGCGGGCGCACGAAAGACGCCGAGACGGCATCCGACCGACATCTCCACTGCAGCGTGCAGTGGATTCGTCAGGCGGGTGCAGTCTCGGCGTCAGGAGGCCGGCGTGTGCGGCGTCACTCCCGCGCGCGGAGCGCGGCGACCTCGTCGTAGCGGGAGCGGATGGCCGGACGGAAATCGGGTTCGACGGTGCGGGCCGTGGCCACCGTCCAGTCGACGGGGCCCCCGGCGAGCACGCCCGCGGCCTGGCGGGCGGCACCGAGCGCCACGTACTCCCCCGCGGCGGGGACCACGATCTCGGCGTCGAACACCTGCGCGGCGATCCGCGCGACGGCCTCGTTCGCCGCGGCACCGCCGATGAGCAGCACGCGGCGCACCTCGACGCCCTGCGCCTGGATGGCCTCGAGCCCCACGGCCAGACCGCTCAGCATGCCCTCGATCGCCGCGCGGGCGAGGGTCGGTCGGTTCGTGGATGCCAGGGTCAGGCCCGTCAGCGACGCCTTCGCGTGGGGCAGGTTCGGGGTCCGTTCGCCCTCGAACCAGGGCACGAGCACGACGCCGTCGGCGCCCGGCTCGGCCTGCAGCGCCAGCGCGCCGAGCTCGTCGTGCGAGACGCCGAGGAGCCCGGCGAACGCGTCGAGCACGCGGGCCGCGTTGAGCGTGGCGACGAGCGGCAGGAACCGGCCGGTGGCATCCGCGAACCCGGCGACGGCGCCGGAGGTGTCGCGCACGACATCGTCGGTGACGGCGAACACCGTGCCCGAGGTTCCGAGCGACACCACGACGTCACCGACTCCCGCACCGAGGCCCAGCGCCGCACCGGCGTTGTCGCCGGCCCCCGGACCGACCAGTGCCCCACCGGCCAGCGCCCCGGCGCTCTCCCACGGCTCGAGCACGCGCGGCAGCACCGCGTCGTGCCCGAGCGCGCGCTCCAGCAGCTCGCGGTCGTAGCCGTCGACGCCCCAGTAGGCGGTGCCCGAGGCGTCCGAGCGGTCGGTGGTCAGCTCCGCGAAGTCGGCGTTTCCGGGACCGAAGCCCCGCAGGCGCCACGTGAGCCAGTCGTGCGGCAGTGCCACGGCAGCGACGCGCGCGGCGTTGTCGGGTTCGGCATCCCGCAGCCACCGGAGCTTCGTCGCGGTGAAGGATGCGACGGGCACGACGCCGGTGCGTTCGGCGTACGCCTCCGCGCCGACCTCGGCGATGAGGTCGCTCGCCGCCTGCGCGGAGCGGGTGTCGTTCCACAGCAGCGCGTCACGGATGACGCGCCCCTCGGAATCGAGCACGACCATGCCGTGCTGCTGGCCGGCGATCGAGACCGCCGCGACGTCGTCGAGGCCGCCCGCCTGGGCGATGGCATCCTGGAGCGCGCTCCACCACGCCTCGGGGTCGACCGACGTCCCCGCCGGGTGCGACGCGCGTCCCTCGCGGACCACCCACCCGGTCTCGGCGTCCACGACGACGACCTTGCACGACTGCGTCGACGAGTCGACTCCCATGACGAGCGCCATGCCCACTCCTTCTCTTCGCGCCGCAGCGGTGCGGCATCCCGTTCAGTGTCCAAGACACGCCGTCTCACGCGGGGGCGATGCGGCGTGTCTTGGACACTCGACGGAACGAGGGGCCTGGATGCCTCGGCATCCAGGCCCCTCTCGGGTTCAGCGCGCGCCGAGCAGGTGCTCGGTGGCGAGCTGCTGCAGACGGACGAAGCCGAAGCCCTTGCCGCCGAGGTAGACGTCGGTGTCGAAGTCCTCGTACGCCGAGCGGTCGGCGAGGAGGTCGTCGTACGATTCGCCCTCGTTCAGCGTCGGCTGCGCGAGCTCGAGCACCTTCGCGGCCTCGAGGGCCTCCTGCACCTCGGGGTCGGCGCGGAAGGCCGCGGCGCGCTCCTTCAGCAGCAGGTAGGTGTTCATGTTGGCCGAGACCGAGTCCCAGACGCCCGACTCGTCCTCGGTGCGCGAGGGCTTGTAGTCGAAGTGACGGGGGCCGTCGTACGCGGGCACGCCGCCGGGGCCGCCGTTCTCCAGCAGGTCGACGAGCGCGAAGGCGTTGTGCAGGTCGCCGTGGCCGAACACGAGGTCCTGGTCGTACTTGATGCCGCGCTGCCCGTTGAGGTCGATGTGGAACAGCTTGCCGTGGTACAGCGCCTGGGCGATGCCGGCGGCGAAGTTCAGACCCGCCATCTGCTCGTGGCCGACCTCGGGGTTCAGGCCCACGAGCTCGGGGCGCTCGAGCGAGTCGATGAACGCGATCGCGTGACCGAGGGTCGGCAGGAGGATGTCGCCGCGGGGCTCGTTGGGCTTCGGCTCGATGGCGAAGCGGATGTCGTAGCCCTTGTCGGTGACGTAGTCGCCGAGGAGGTTGACGGCCTCGCGGTAGCGCTCGAGCGCCTGGCGAATGTCCTTCGCGGAGTCGTATTCGGCGCCCTCGCGGCCGCCCCACATGACGAACGTCTTCGCGCCGAGCTCGGCGGCGAGGTCGAGGTTGCGCAGCACCTTGCGGAGGGCGAAACGACGCACCTGGCGGTCGTTGGAGGTGAAGCCGCCGTCCTTGAAGACCGGGGCCGAGAAGAGGTTGGTGGTGACCATCGGGGTGATGATGCCCGTGGCATCCATCGCGCCCTTCAGACGGTCGATCTGGGTCTGACGCTCGGCGTCGGTCGAGCCGAAGGCGAACAGGTCGTCGTCGTGGAAGGTCAGGCCGTAGGCACCGAGCTCGGCGAGCTTCTCGACGACGTGGACGACGTCGAGCGGCTTCCGGGTCGGGCCGCCGAACGGGTCGGTGCCGTTGTAGCCGACGGTCCAGAGGCCGAACGAGAACTTGTCGTCACGGGTGGGGGTGGGCATTCCTGCTCCTTCGCATGGATGCGCACGGTGGATCGCCGCCGCACGGGGTTTTGTTGGTTCTCACAACATATACCCCGGATGCCGCGGCGTCCAGCCCCGTGTCAGACCCCGAGCGCTCCGTCCACGACGGCGAACACCGCGGGGTCCCACGTCAGCGCGCGTTCCCACGGAAGACCGAACGCGTCGGCGAAGAAGATGCTGTGCACGTGGTCGGGGAACGAGTGCCGCTCGACCGCGGGCAGGACCGCGGCGGGCACCTCGTCGGCGCGTCCGCTGATCATCGACACGAGGCCGTCGTGCGGCCACAGCTGCACCGGCTCGGTCGCCGCGGCGAAGTAGCCGGCGCCGACCGCGGTCACCGGGATGCCGTCCAGAACCCCCGCCTGGGCGTCGTTCCAGTTCCGCAGGAATCGCCGCGACACCTCGGCCGCGGCGCCCTGGGAGTTGGCATCCGCGTACGGACGCGCCTCGGCGAAGATCTTCGACGTCGCCGGGTCGCCGTGCGCATCGGCCTCGGTGATCTCGTCGTCGAGGAAGTCGCCCAGCACCGAGCCGTCCCAGGGCGTGCCGAGCGTGACGAGCCGCTCCACGCGCGGGCCGTCGGCACCGAGCTCGCGGATCGCGGCGCGCGAGAACAGCCCGCCCATCGAGTGGCCGACGAGCGCGACGGCGGCGACGCCCTCCTCGGCGGCGAGGTGCCGCAGGAATCCGGCGAGCGCGACACCGGCGTCGTCGACGCGTCCGACGGCGTTGATCGTGACCTTCGCGGGCAGCACCACCGGGACGTCGGAGAAGCCCTGCCAGCCGGCATCCTCCCGCACCTCTCCGGCGCCGATGCGGGCCGGGGCCGTGAAGACGCGGATGCCACGGTCGAGCAGATGCGCGCGGAGGGCGGTCATCGTGTTGCCCGCCGCGAGCCCGGTCGCCGCGGCGTGCTGCGGGTCGGTGTAGGGGGTGACGGCGGCACCGCCGGAGACGAGGACCACGGCATCGATCATGCGCTCAGATTATCGATCCGCCACTCTCGCCCGTGCCGCCCGTTGAGTGTCCAAGACACGCGGATGCCATCGCGCGCGGTCCGCGTGTCTTGGACACCGGAACTCGACCGACGGACGCCCGCCGGGCGCGCGCGTCAGTTCGGCAGCGCCTCTTCGATCGCGGAGACGACCTCGGGGGCGTCGGGCAGCGTGCGGGGGCTGAAGCGCACGACGCGACCGTCGGGGAACACGACGAACTTCTCGAAGTTCCACGAGATGCGGCCCTTCTTGCCCTCGGCATCCGGAGTCTGGGTGAGCTCCTGGTAGAGGGGGTGGGCGTGGCGGCCGTTGACCTTGACCTTCTCGGACATCGGGAAGGTGACGCCCCACGTCGCCGAGCAGTACTCCGCGATCTTCTCCTCGTCGCTGAGCTCCTGCAGGAACTGGTTGCTGGGGAAGCCGATGACCGTGAAGCCGCGGTCGGCGTACTTCTTGTGCAGCGCCTCGAGCGCTTCGTACTGCGGCGCGAGCCCGCAGCGCGAGGCGACGTTGACGACGAGTGCGGCCTTGCCGTCGGTGAGGGCGCCGAAGGTGGTCTGCTCGCCGCGGATGGTGGTGATCGGGATGCCGGAGAGGTCCATGCTCCGATCCTGGCACCGGGTGTTATGCGTGGGCTCCGATTGCCGATAAACGGCATCTGCGGCGATAAACGCCCTCTCCCGCCGTTTCCCGCCGCGGATCGCGTTTATCGCGTGGATCACGGCGCCAGGATGACGCACCCGCCGCCGACAGCGACGACCCCGCCGTCATGGCACAGTGGTCGGATGGTCACCGCGAGCAGGGGCGACGGCATGCGCCGCGCGAACCTCGCGCTCGTGCTGCGCACCGTGCACCGCGAGGGACCGCGCTCGCGCGCCGCGCTGACCGAGGCGACCGGCCTCAATCGCTCGACGATCGCCGATCTCGTGGGCGAGCTCGTGGGCGACGGCCTCGTCGTCGAGCGCGCCCCCGATCCGGTGGGCCGCGTCGGCCGCCCCTCGCCGACGGTCGCCCCGGATCCGCGGGTCGTCGCGATCGGCGTGAACCCCGAGGTCGACGCTCTCGACATCGGCGCCTTCGCCCTCGACGGCGCCGTCGTCGCCCGCGAGCGCCTCCCCCAGACCGCGCTGCTCACACCCGAACGCACCGCCGAGATCGTCGGCGAGCGCGTGGGCGCCTGGCGTCGCGGCCTCCTGCGCGGCCTGCGCCCCGTGGGCGTGGGCGTCGCCGTGCCCGGCCCCGTCCGCGCCGCCGACGGCCTCGTCCGCACCGCCCCGCACCTGGAGTGGACGGATGCCGCGATCGGGGCCCTCGTCACGGACGCGACGGGGCTGCCGGCCCGCGTGGGCAACGACGCCGCCCTCGGCGCGTTGGCCGAGTACCTCTTCGGCGCAGCCCGCGGCGCGCACGACGTCGTCTACCTCAACGGCGGTGCGAGCGGCATCGGCGGCGCGGTCATCGTCGGGGGGACGCCGCTCGGCGGCGCCGGGGGGTATGCCGGGGAGTTCGGACAGAACCGGCCCGGGATCGTGGATGCCGCCGACCGCCGCGCCCTCGACGGCGTGCTCGAGGACGAGGTGAGCCGCGCGCGGCTGCTGGCGGCCCTGCGGCTCGACGCCGTCGACGACTCCGTGCTCGCCGAGGCCCTGGCATCCACCGACGATCCGGAGGCGCACGCCGAAACGGCACGCCAGCGACGCATCCTCGCCACGGCGCTCGCGAACGCCGCAAACGTCCTCAATCCCGCGGTGATCGTGCTGGGCGGGTTCCTCGCGACCCTCGCGGCACTCGATCTGGACGGCCTCGACACCGCCGTACGCAGCCAGACCATGCCGGCCTGCGCCGAGGACCTCCGCCTGCGCGTCGCCGAACTGGGCCAGAACCGCCTGCTCGTGGGGGCCGCCGAGGCGGTCTTCGAGGCGGAGCTCTTCCCCACGCCCTGAGTCCGGGAGCCCGAGCGGGGTTCCCGCGCGGCAGGATGGACCGCATGACGCACACCCGCTCCTCCGGCACGAACTGGTCGGGGAACCACCGCTACCGCGCGGCCGAGACGCTGCTCCCCGCCGACCTCGACGGGCTCGCGGCCTCGATCGCGGGGGCGGAGTCGCTGCGTGTGCAGGCCACCCGGCACACGTTCAACGACGTCGGCGACACCGACGGGGCGCTGATCTCGCTCGAGGACCTGCCCGCGCGGATCGAGGTCGACGGCGACCGCGTCCGTGTCGAGGGGCTGGTCACGTTCGCGCAGCTCGCTCCCGTCCTCGAGGGCCAGGGGCGTGCGCTCCACAACCTCGGGTCGCTCCCCCACATCTCGGTCGCCGGCGCCGCCGCGACCGGCACCCACGGCTCCGGGATCCGCAACGGCAACCTCTCCAGCGCCGTGACCGCGCTGGAGATCATGGATGCCGACGGCCGCACGCACCGCGTCGACCGCGACCACGCGTGGTTCCCGGCGGCCGCGCTCGGTCTGGGCGCGTTCGGTGTCGTCACGGCCGTGGAGCTGCACACCGTCCCCACCTACACCGTGACCGCCGAGGCCTACACGGGCGTCGCGTGGGACGACATCGTCGCCGATCCGCGGCGCCTGTTCGCCGGCGCCTACAGCGTCAGCGTCTTCACGACCTGGGGCGATCCCGCACACGACCTCGTCTGGGTCAAGACGACGGATGCCGATCCCGAACCCGGCTACGTGACCGCCCTGGGCGGCCGTCCGATCGGCGCCGACCTGCATCTCGGACGCATCCGCACGGTCGGCAACACCACGGAGCGCGGGACGCCCGGGCCGTGGCACACGCGCCTCCCGCACTTCCGCGCCGAGGCCCTCCCCAGCGACGGCGACGAGATCCAGTCCGAGTACTTCGTCCCCCTGGATGCCGCGACCGAGGCTCTCGCGGCGGTGCGCGCCGTGGCATCCACGATCGATCCCGTGCTGCTCGTGACGGAGCTGCGGACGGTCGCCGCCGACGATCTGTGGCTGAGCCCCGCGTTCCAGCGCGACGTCCTCGCGATCCACTTCACCTGGCGCAACGACAACGCCGGGGTCGCGGCGGTGCTGCCGACGATCGAGGCAGCCCTCGCCCCGTTCGAGCCCCGACCACACTGGGGCAAGGCGTTCACGATGCCCGGCGGGACGATCCGCGCGACCCTCCCCCACGCCGCCGACTTCGTCGCGGCGGCACGCGAGGCCGATCCGCGCGGGGTCTTCTGGAATGCGTTCCTGGAGCGCACGCTCGGGGCGTAGGTCAGGCGTGCGGCGCGCCGCGGGTGACCGGGAGCGCTCCGGCGCGGACGCACCGGGTGATCTCGGCTCCGGCTTCCGCCGGAACCACGCGGGCACGGCCGCCCTGCCAGGAGGCGCGGGAGCGACACTGTGAGGTCGCCCCACCGCGCCCCCAGGAGAGCCCATGCCTTCGTCCCCCCTCCTCGAGGGCTGGATGCCGACCGCCTTCGGCGCCCTCGACATCGCCGGGGAACCGGGTTTCGCCGCCGAGGCCGAGATCCTCCTCGTCCCGGCACAGCCCGGGCCCGCGCTCTGCCTCGTCTCGCACGGCGCGCACCTCTGGCGGCGACTGGTCGAGGAGGGCCCGCTCCCGGCCGCCGCGTTCGACGACGCCGACCTCGACGTGCTGGCGCAGTGGCGCACGCTGGGCATCGTCGCGTTCGGGGCGGACCACCCCGCGCGGATGCGTCGCCTGAGCCGCCCCGTCCTGTCGTCGCCCCTGCACGAGCTCGTCTACGCGGTGACGATGAACGTGGCCGCCGGACTCGGCATCCGCACCGTCTTCATCAAGGGGCCGGCGCTGCGCAGCCAAGGGCTTCGCGAACGCGAACACTCCGCGGACGTCGACGTCTGGTGCGACCCCGCCCGCACGGGGGAGCTGGCCGAGGCCCTCGCCGAGTGGGGCTGGCGCCGATCCCCCGATCCGTGGTCCGGAACGCCGGTTCCCCACAGCACGACGATGAGTCCCACGTCCTGGGGATGCGAGATCGACGTCCACCGCCGCGTCCCGGGTCTCACGCTCGACGATGCCTCCGCGTTCGAGGCCGTCTCCGCCTCGTGCGTGACCACGGAGTACGCGGGGACCCTCGTCCGGATCCCGACCGCCGACGTGCACGCGGTCCTCGCCGCGGTGAACGCCGTCCGGCCGGCGATCGGGGGCCGCGGGCGTCCCGCGGAGGCGACGGCGGCGGCCGTGCGCATGCTCACCGCGGCCGACGGCTCCCTCGACCGCGCCCGCGAGCTCGGGGCGGTCTCCGCGCTGCGGGACGAGCTGACCGAGGCGTTCGGTGCCGAATCCACGGCCGGATCCGCGATCCTCGTCCCGCGGGACTGGCAGTGGCGCGGACGCCCGGACACGGCGCACGCGTATCTGGCGGCGCTGCGGAGCCTGCCGATCTCCGACCGCCCCCGCGTGATCCTCCGCCTATTGTGGCCCGACGACGAGGTCGCCCTCGCGTCGGCCCGGCGCGCCGGCGACCCCACCGACGATCCGGGCCGCGCGCGCCTGCGTCGGCTCCTGCGCGGCCTCCGCGAGTGGGGACGCGGGCGTCGCGATCGGTTGCCCGCGTCCCCGACGCCGCTCACCGAGAGGACGCCCCGATGATCGGGCCTCTCGTGCTCATCGTGGGCTGCGTGGTCAGCGTCTGGGGCGTTCTGCGGGCCCCGGCCGCGTCGGCGCCGGCGCGTGCGGTCTCCGCGATCATCGTGATCTCCACCCTGATCCCGGTCGGGTCGGTGCGTGATCAGACGATGGCGATGGCGGCGCTCGCCACGATCATCCTGCTGAGTCTCTTCGCGTGGGGGCGGCGCGAGGCGGCGAACCCGGGGCCTCCGCTCTGGGGTGCCGTGCTGTTCGCCGCGTTCGGCGTCTGGCTGATCCTGCGCATCCTCGGCCAGTTCTCTCCCGCGGCCACCCTGCTGCAGGTGGGGATGCTCGCCTCAGCGATGGCTCTGGCCTTCGTCGTCCCGCTCCTGCGGGCGGAAGACCTTCGCACCGTGGCCGACACGTTCCTGTGGCTCATCCTCGCGCACACCGCGTACGCCGCTCTCGAGCAGACCGGCACCGTCGATGCGATCTGGCCGCTGCGGGTCGAGTCGCTCGAGAAGATCGACGACCGGGCCAACGTCCTCCTCCCCGCGCTGACCGGCCGTTCCCAGAGCACCTTCGGGCACCCGATCCCATTCGCGGTGTTCGCGAGCGTCGCCGCGCTCGTCCTGTTGCACGCCACGGCGCAGACCCGACGCCCGCGGTACGCGGGCGGGGTGGTCGTCGCAGCGGTCGCCCTGGCCCTGTCGGGCACCCGGAGCGCCGTCGTCGCCGTGCTCGCCGCCCTCGTCGCGTACGGGCTCGCCAACCTGCGGTGGCGACGACTGCTGGCCATGATCGCCGCGGCGGGGATCTTCGGGATCATCGCGCTCTTGGTCGACCTGCCGACGCTCCTCGCATTGGACGGTCGGTTCGAGTCGTCCGTGTCCTACATCCACCGCTCACTCGTGGTCGGCTCGTGGGACGCGTTGTGGGCGCGCGGAGAGGCCGCGGTCGTGTTCGGCTCGGGCGCGGGCGGGAGTGCCGAACTCTTCCGTGCGGGGATCGTGCGGGGGGCGAGCAACCTCCTCTACTTCGACAACGCCTACGTCTCCCTGTTCGCGCTCTCCGGGCTCGTCGCCCTCGTCCTGTTCTGCGCGGTGCTCGCGCGCTCCCTGTTCGGCGGCGCGTTGGCGATCGGCGGGGCCACGTTCATCGCGGTGATGGGTTTCTCCTTCGACGAGCAGCAGTGGCAGATCGTCCTCGTCCTGCTGGCCTTCTGCGCCCTGGTCCCCCGCGCGTTCGGCACGGTGTCGCGTCGCGGCGCCGGTCTCGAGGGGGTCGACGGCGCGGGTCACCGCGGGTCGGGCGCGCGGCGCGCGACGATGACCGCGGAGACGTAACCGACCACGCTCACCCCCTCGACGACCGCCAGCGCCCAGGGGATACCCGGGGCGCCGAGGCCCGCGACGAGGGGGAACGCGGCGCCGGCGCCGCAGACCAGGCCGGCGGCATCCGAGAGGAGCACCCATCCCGTGCGCGCGCGGGGGACGAGGATGTTGCGCACCAGCGGGGTGCCCACCGAGACGAAGAAGAAGGCGACGGCGTATCCGCGGAAGAAGTCGGGAGGGGATGCCACGTGCGCACCCCAGAGCACGCCGGTCGTCCAGGGGCCGAGCACCGCGAGCCCGAGCGCGCCGCCCACACCGAGAGCGCCGTGCAGCACGAGCGCGACACGCTGTCGACGGCCGCGACCGCCCCGCTCCAGCACCCAGTTCTGCAGGGCGTCACCGAGCGCCGAGACGCTGAAGAGCGAGTAGCGGTACAGGCGGTCGGCCGAGGCGAGGAAGGCCACCGAACCGGTCGCACCGACGAGCGTCGCCGCCGGCACCGGGGCCGCCGATCGGACACCGGCGAGCATCAGGACACCGGCGCCGGGGGCGCTCGTCCGCACCGCCGCGCGGAGCGCCGTCGCACCCGGCCAGGGCGGGATCGACCACGAGAAGTACCGCCGATGGAAGACGGTCAGCGCCACCACGATGCCCCCCACGATGGCGGCCGGGTACCACGACGGCTCCCGCGTGACCGCGACCAGGCCGGCACCGACGGCGAGGGACAGCATCCGCGGGAACACCTCGAAGCCGGTGATGAGGCGCGCTCTCCCCACGCCGATGGCGTACCACGTCATGGACAGCCCCGACATCGCGGCCGCGACGCACATGAGTGCGGCGAGCCCTCCGGTGCCGCCCGGGGACGTCACCACCGAGAGCGCCACCGCGGCCGGCGTGACCACGCCGAACACGCCGAGCCGCAGCCACCACGACGACGCGTAGGTCGTCCGGCGACCGTGCTCGCTCGGGGTGAGGGCCACGGCGGGCGGGCCGACGACCTGCCAGCCGAACATCGTCGCCGCCGTGGCGAAGGACCCGATCGCCTGACCGATGTTCAGCGCCGCCCACTGATCCAGCGTCGAGGCACGGGAGACGACGCCCAGCAGGAGCAGGGGCGCGAGCGAGGCGAGGAGGGGGAGCGAGCCGAAACCCAGGAGACGAGCGAGGAGGACCTTCATGCGGATGCATCGTGCGGGCCGGGGATCACCGTGCGATCCTGTCCGGGCGTTCCGTCGGTCGGCGGCCGCACGAGCTCCGCATCAGCGAGGCGACATCCCTGCATTACGCAGGTGATTCCACGGGTGAACGGGCGGCCGGGCCGCACGAGGGGCGTCCGGGGAGGGACCGCGCCGAGCCGCGACGCACCGGTCGTCTCACGACCGCGGTCGCGCGAGCGCGAAGACGCCGCACCCGCGCGGGGCCGCCGTAGAACGGGCGAGTGGATGCCGAAACCGACGCTCTCCCCCGCCTCACCGTCGTCACCGTGACCTACGCCGACCGGTGGGACGCGGGGCTCGCCCTGACCATCGACTCGGTGCTCACCGAACCGCGAGCGGACCTGATCGTCGTGAGCAACGGAACCGCGCGAGACTCCGCGGCTCGCCTGGATGCCGCCGCTGCGCGGCATCCCGACCGGATCACGGTGATCGACCTCGGCCGGAACCGAGGCTCCGCCCCCGCGTTCGCGGTCGGTCTCACCGCCGCGTATCGGCGGGCAACGGCGGTGCTGCTCCTCGACGACGACAACCCCCTCCCGCCCGGGGCGCTGGACGCCCTCGAGGCGACCACCGCCGCGCTGGAGTCTCACGGTGACGCCCCCACGGCGCTCGCCTGCTTCCGGGCCGTCAACCCCGTCTACCGCCTGCTGCGGGACGGGGCGTCACCCGACGACCTGTTCTCCGAACTCCGCCCCGGAGCCTTCCTCAGCACCGACGTCTTCGCACGGCGTCGGCGGACCGCCGATCCGCGCCGCGTGATCGAGACGCGCGGGGGCGGCGTCCGCGTCGCCCCGCTCCCGAACGCCATGTGGGGCGGCCTGTACCTCCCCGCCGCGATCGCGGCCCTGGGTCTCCTTCCACCGACCGAGCTCGTGCTCTACTCCGACGACAACGCGTTCTCGGCGCGGCTGCGAGCGAACGGCTGCGGGATCCTGCTGTGCCTCGACGTCGAGATCCACGACACCGTCGACTGGCGGGCGAGCTCCGAGCCCCCGCGCCGGCGACTGCGCCTCCCCCGCGTCCTGCGCACCTCCCGCGATGACCTGTGGCGGGTGCGGTACCAGAACCGCAACGCCGCGTACCTGAGCGCGCAGCAGGCGCGCGGATCCGTCGCGGCGCAGGCCCGGCTGGGGGTCAACCTCGTGGTGCGCCTCGGGCTGCTGCTCGCGGCGGGGCTGCTGGCCGGCCGGCCGCACGCGGCCGCGGCCGTCTGCGCGGCGTCCCTCGCGGGACTGCGCGGTCGTCTCGGCGAGAGCTATCCGTTGCCGGGCGGACGACCGACGACCGGAGATCCCGCCGTCGCCGCATCCCGCGACCGCAGCGCGCGGTCGTAGACCGCTCGCGTCTCACGGGCCATCCGCTCCCAGGAGAAGTCGTCGACGCGCCGATGTCCCCGGCGTACGAGGTCGGCCGCGACCTCGGGGTCATCGACCACCCGGCGGAGTGCCGAGGACATGCCGTCGCGGTCGTCCGGGGCGAAGTAGACCGCCGCGTCGCGGTAGATCTCCGGGAGGCAGGTCGCGGAACTGCTGGCGACGGGGCAGCCGTGACGCATCGCTTCCAGGCCCGGGAGACCGAAGCCCTCGAAGAACGAGGGGAAGGCGAACACGGCGGCGTTCTCGTACAACCAGCGCAGTGCCCCGTCCGAGACGTAGCCGGTGAAATGCGCGTCCCGCGTGATGTCGGGGCGGCCCTGCAGAATCCGGCGGCCGTCGTCGTCGATGCGTCCCGCGACCACGAGACCGAGTCCGGGGCGGGTCGATGCGAGGTCCTGGACCGCATCGAAGAGGCGCTCGAGATTCTTGTACGGGACCTGGTTCCCCACGAACAGCACGAACCGCTCGAAGGGGACGGCAACCGCTTCGGCGGCCTCGTCGATCGCGTCGGCCGCCTCGTAGGTCAGCACGATGCTCCGACGGGACGCTCCGGTGAGACGACGGAGATCGTCGGCGCTGAACCGGCTGACGACGATGTTCGCCCGGCCCGCGTGCGCGGCGACGATGAACGCGGCTCGACCGATGAGGCGTCGGGACCACGACACCAGGCGCGACTTCTTCGCGTTGCGGATCTTCAGAAGCGTCATGTCGTGGAACGTCGTGACCCTCGGGAGCCCCAGGAGCACGGGCTGCTGCGGCATGCAGAAGTGGACGAGGTCGGGTCGGAGCTCCCGGATCTGTCGGGCGAGGCCCACCTGCTCCGCGAGGGAGAAGAACGGCGCGGACGAGCCCACGGCCCGGAAGCGCTCGGACGGCGGCGACCACTCCGCCAGGCGATCGGCGGGAAGCACGAGGGTGTAGCGGTGGTCGTCCTCGAGGCCGGCGAGCCCCTCGACCAGCTTCCGGATGTAGCGCCCCGTCGTGGTGAAGTACCCGCGCGCGTCGAGAACGATGTGGGCCATGGCCGCCTCCCCCGGGCTCGTCGACGGTCGACGAGGCGTCTCCGCCATGGTGTCGCCGCGGGCGGAGGGGGCGAACGGTCGCGCGCCCCTCCGCGCGGGGACGTCCTCCCCACCTTCACCCGAAGACTCACCCGCTGCGCGCCCCGCCGTCGGCGGACGAACGACGTGTCCGCGTGACCCACCATCGTCTCGGCCCCGTCCCCCGACGCGGCACCGGCCCGCACGAAAGGCTCGCATGCCCTCCCCCACAGCCCCCGTCGTCATCAACGGCCGTTTCCTCACCCACACGCCCACCGGGGTGCAGCGCTGGGCGCGGGAGATCACGCGCGGACTTGCGACACGGATGCCGGTGATCGTGGCGGCGCCCCCCGAAGATCTGATCGACCCCGACCTCGGTGCACCGGTCCTGCGCGTGGGGCGGCTGCGGGGCCACGCGTGGGAGCAGTGGTCGCTCCCCCGATTCCTCCGCGCCTCCGGATCACCCCTGCTGCTCGGGCTCGCGAACACGGGACCGGCGCTCTACCGCCCCCAGATCGCCTCGCATCTCGACATCATCTACGTGCGTCATCCCGAGAGCTTCGCCCGGTCGTTCCGGCTCCTCTACCGTGCGCTCATCCCCGGACTGCTGCGACGCAGCGAGAGGGTGCTCACCGTCAGCGCCTTCTCCGCCGACGAACTGCACGCGCACTTCGGGCTGCCCGCCGAGAAGATCACGGTGGTCCACGCCGCCGTCGGCCCCGACTTCCGTCCGGAAGGCCCGAAGTACGACGCGGGCGACCCCTACCTGCTGGCGGTGTCGTCTCCGAACCGTCACAAGAACTTCGACGCGCTGATGGCGGCGTTCGAGGAGGCCCGGACATCCACGGTCCGTCGACTGCTGATCGTCGGCGACCAGGCGCGGGCGTTCCAGTCCGGCGGCGCACGCGGGCGCGACCGCGTCGAGTTCCTCGGTCGCGTCGACGACGCCCGGCTCATGGCGCTCTACCGGGGTGCCGCGGCCTTCGCCTTCCCTTCGCTGTACGAGGGTTTCGGCATCCCTCCTCTGGAGGCGCAGCGGATGGGCACGCCCGTGCTCGCGGCGCGGGCGGCCTCGCTCCCCGAGGTGCTCGGCGACAGCGCCCTCTGGGTCGATCCGACCGACGTGGCCGACATCCGACGGGGCATCGAACGGCTCGACGCCGACCCGGGGCTGCGCGAGCGCCTGTCGCGCGCCGGCCGCGAGAACGAGGCGCGCTTCTCGTGGGAGACCGCCGTCGACCGGGTGGAGGCCGTCATCGGGGACGTGCGGCGATCGCTCCGGCATCCGTGACCGCCGCAGCGGCCCCGCTCACCCCCAGACGGACCGCAGCGCGGCGCGTTGCGCCGCGGGGGTGAACGCCGCTCCGAGGTACTGTCCCCAGCGCGCCCGGTTGTCGTCGCGCCAGGCGGCGAAGGTCCCCGCGCGCACCGCATCGGTCAGCGTCCGCAGCCCCTCCTCCCATCGGACCGCGAGCGGGAGGCCGGGCATCGCCGCGAGCGGACGCACCAGCACCGGAACACCGCACTCCACGGCATCCAGGATCGCGATCGCCACGGCCGCCTCCCACGCGGCCGAGTGCAGGTACACGTCGAGACCGGCGAGCTGCACGGCGACGGACTCGGGCGGCTGCCAGCCCGTGACCTCGATGTCAACCGGGGCGGCGTCCGCCCCGTCTCCGATCCACCGGGCCCGGACGCGTACCCCGGGAAGGTCCGCGCGCAACCGGCGCACGGCGCTCACGAACAGCTCGGGATCCTTCTGCGGGGCCCAGCGCCCCAGCATCCCGACCGTCAGCGTCGCGGGGGTTGCGGGAGCAGCGGGGACGCCCCGCTCACGACGCACCGAGGGCACGTTGGGGATCACCCTGATCCGCGACGACGGGTATCCCAGGTCCGCGGCGGCGACGGCCTCACCCGGACCGGCCGCGGCGAGCAGGTCGGCGCGTCCGCGGAGCGCACGCTCGACCCCGCGATAGACCGACCGCGCGGTGCGCCCGACATCACGGCGCTCGAACGCGAAGCAGTGCGGCGTGTAGACCAACCGCGGCCCGCGTGCCCGGGCCATCCGGGCGTAGGCGCCGGGGAAGCTCGAGTGGGCGTGCACGACGTCGGGGGCGAGCCGGGAGACGAGGGCGCGGATGCCGGCGATCGCCCCGAAGGGATGCGAGACGTCCCAGTCCAGGTGCTCCGCGGCGGTCGGGGCGGTTCCCTCCGCCCACACGGCGGCCGCACCGTCACGGCCGTGCGGCGACGCGACGAAGTGACGGAATCCCGGCGGGGAGTTCGCGATGTAGCTGCGCACCGCGACCGGGACCCCTCCCGTCGTGCGATCGACGAGATGGAGCACCGCGCGCGGGGCCGTCGGCGAGACGTCGGAGTGGGACACGCGGCCACGGTAGGCGTGGACGGCGAGCACCCCTCGTCCGCTTCCGGCACGACCTCCGCGGGTGATTCCCCGGCGGAGGGACGGGACGCCGCGGCGCCGTCAACCCGCTCTCGTCCGGGCGCGGCCCTGCGTAGCGTCGGCGCATGACCACCGATCGCGACCAGCTCACCTTCGACAACCCCGTCACCCGCTACGCCCGCGTCGAGCCGCCGCTGCAGCACCAGCCGGAGCCCGGCGTGCAGGCCGACATGACACCGGTGCCCGACCTGGGCGAGAAGACGTACCGCGGACTCGGCCGCCTCGTCGGACGCAAAGCCCTCATCACGGGCGGCGACTCCGGGATCGGCGGGGCCGTCGCCATCGCTTTCGCGCGCGAGGGCGCCGACGTCGCGATCGTGCACCTGCCCGACGAGCAGCGCGACGCCGACCACGTGCTGGAGCAGATCCGGGATACCGGTCGCACCGGCGTCTCGATCGCGCTCGACATCACCGATCCGGCCGCGTGCCGGGAGATCGTCGCCCGGGCGACCGAGAGCCTCGGCGGGCTGGACATCCTCGTGAACAACGCCGGCAAGCAGGTGATGGTCGAGAAGGTCGACGACCTCTCGGACGAGCAGTTCGAGCAGACGTTCCGCACGAACGTCTTCGCGCCCTTCTGGATCACCAAGGCCGCACTCCCGCACCTGCCCGCGGGCGCGGCGATCATCAACACCGCCTCGCTCGAGGCGTACGTGCCCGCCCCCGACCGGCTCGACTACGCCGCCACGAAGGCCGCCATCAACAACCTGTCGAAGGGGCTCGCCCAACAGCTGGCATCCCGTGGCATCCGGGTCAACGTCGTCGCGCCGGGACCGACGTGGTCGGCGCTGCAGGTGAGCCAGGGCGTGTCCGACGAGCAGATGGAGCACTTCGACGACGAGAGCACTTACCGACGCGCCGGGCAGCCCGCCGAGATCGCCCCCGCGTTCGTCTTCCTCGCCTCGGCCGAGGCCAGCTACGTCTCGGGCGAGACGCTGAACGTCAACGGCGGCATGGTCACGCCGTAGCGCCGGCGCGTGGCATCCGGCCCCCTTCTCGCGCACGGCGTCACACGGGTCGGGGCGTTGTGGGTGGCCCCGGGGCGTCGTATGTGGCCCCGGGGCCACCCACCTGACGCATGCCGGGCAACCAGCCCCGCGCACCTGCCCGGGCCCCGACGCTGCCCGGCGCTTGCCTAAAACGTGTCGGCGCGCAAGCGGCCCGTCCGGGGTGCCGGGGTGCGAAAGCGTGAGGACATGCCGAGCCCGAACGATCGCCCCACCCTGTACCTGCTGCACGCCCTCGGGGCCAGCGCCGGATCGTTCCAACGGCTCGGCGACGCGCTCGCGGGCCGCGTGGACGTGGAGGGCATCGACCTGCCGGGCTTCGGCTCCGAGACCGCCGCGTCGGACACGTCGCTCGAGGCCACGGTCGCGCACGTCGTCGGCATCCTGAACGAGAAGGCTCGGGGCCGCTGGATCCTGGGGGGTCACAGCATGGGCGGCAAGATCGCGGCGCTCGTGGCATCCCGGGTGCTGAGCGGCTCGGCGCCGTTGACCGGACTCGCTGGAATGGTGCTGCTCGCGCCGTCACCGCCGCGCCCCGAACCGATGGACGAGGAGCGGCGCGCGCTGATGCTGTCGTGGGTCGACGACGGAGCGATCTCGGAACAGGATGCCGAGACCTTCGTCGACCAGAACACCGCGCGGCCGCTCGACCCCGGCGCGCAGAGCCTCGCGCTGGCGGACCTGCGCCGCACCTCGCCGTCGGCGTGGCGCGCGTGGCTCGACACCGGCAGCCGCGTCGACGCGCGCGACGAGGTCGGCACGCTCGACCTGCCGGTGCTGGTGCTCGCAGGCGACGACGACGCCGACCTCGGCGCCGCCGCCCAGCCCGGACTCCTGGTCGACGTGTACCCCCGCGCGCGGATCCACACCCTCGCCGGCACCGGGCACATGATCCCGCTCGAGCGCCCGGCCGAAGCGGCGGAGGCCATCGCCGCGTTCGTCGCCGACGAGGTGCTCGCCGGCCCCGTCGTGCCCGAGGAGTGGGCGCGGCTCATCGCCGGCGACCGCGTGGACGACCGGGTGCGCGGCATCCTGAACCGCCGGGCGGTGCCCGACGACCGCGGGTACGCGCCGCGCGTGCTCGACCTCGCGCAGCTCACGCTGCTGCGCGAGATCGCCGATCTCGTCGTGCCCCAGGACGGCCCCGCGATCGACATCGCCGCGCGCGTCGACGCGCAGCTCGCGCGGGGCGAGGGCGACGGGTGGCGCCGCGACGGGCTGCCGCCGGATCCCGAGGCGTACCGCGCGGGGCTGGACACGCTCGCGGTGGGGTGGCCGACCGATCCGGTCGAGCGCGAGGCAGTGCTCGCGTCCGCGATCGAGGGCCGTGGCCCGGAGGGCGGACCCCTGGATGCCGAGATGCTCGCCGCCTGGCTCGAGGACGCCCGCGTCGACCTCGTGCGGCAGTGGCTCGCACACCCCGCGAGCATGGCGCGCACCGGCTTCGACGGCTTCGCGACCGGCGGGCGCGCGCCGATCCGCGGCTACGTCGAGCTGACGCTCGGGCGCCGCGAGGACTGGGAGCCCGCCGCCGTCGGCGGCACGATCGCGACGGGAGACGCCGCATGAACCTCGACGGCATGCGCACGCACGGGACCGACGACATCATCGACGTCGTCGTGGTCGGGACGGGCGCCGGCGGCGCGCCGCTGACGGCCGAGCTCGCGCGGCGCGGGCTGTCCGTCGTGGCGCTCGAGGCCGGCCGGAACTTCTCCCTGGACGACCTCACGCCCGACGAGACCGAGGCCGTCGAGATCAACTGGATGTCCGAGCGCCTGAGCGGCGGTGAGGACCCCACCGCCTTCGGTCCCAACAACAGCGGCCGCGGGGTGGGCGGCTCGACGCTGCACTGGGGCGCGTTCACACCCCGGCCCGACGCCCGCGACCTCCGGCTGCGCACCGAGACGGGCGAAGGCCGCGACTGGCCGCTCGATCCCGCCGAGCTGCTCTCGTACGTCGCCCGCGTGGAGGGCGACATCGGCGTCTCGGGGCCGACCCCGTATCCGTGGGACCCCTCGCGCGCGTACGCCTACGGTCCGGCCGCGCGCAATGCACCCGCGACCCTCGTCGCGCGCGGGTGCGAGGCGCTCGGCATCCGGTATTCCGACGCTCCGGCCGCGGTGCTCACCCGGGCGCGGCTGCAGGACCATCACGGCGAACGCCGCGCGTGCATCAACTGCGGCGCCTGCCACCAGGGATGCCGGGTGGATGCCAAGGCCACCACCGCCAACACCTACCTCCCGGCCGCGGTGGCCGCCGGGGCCGAGATCCGCACCGGCGCCCTGGTGCACGACATCGAGCTCGACGCGCGCGGGCACGTCGCGGCCGTCGTCTACCGGCAGGACGGCGTCGACGTGCGCCAGCGCTGCCGGTCGCTCGTGCTCGCCGCGGGCGGCGTGGAGACCCCGCGCCTGCTGCTGCACACCGGCGTCGCGAACGGGTCCGGGCAGGTGGGCCGCAACTTCCTGGCGCACGGGGCGACGCAGGTGTGGGGGCGGTTCGACGAACCGGTGCGCGGGCATCGCGGGTACCCCTCGTCGCTCATCACCGAGGACATGATGCGCCCCGACGACGCCGACTTCGCGGGCGGGTACCTCGTGCAGAGCCTCGGCGTGATGCCGCTGACCTTTGCTACGACCCTCACCCGCGGGGGCGGTCTCTGGGGCTCGGAGTTGATGCAGCGGCTGGATCAGGCGCAGCACATGGCGGGCATCGGCATCAACGGCGATTGCCTGCCGTCCGACGGCAACCGCCTCGAGCTGAGCGACGAGACCGACGAGTTCGGCATCCCCCGGGCCCGGGTGACGTTCACGGCCGGGGCGAACGAGAAGGCGCTCGATCGCCACGCGACGGCGTTCCTGCTGCGGGTGATGGAGGCCGCGGGGGCACGGGAGACCCTCGTGCTCGCGCGGTCGGCGCACACGATCGGCACGGCGCGGATGTCGAGCGACCCGTCCGACGGAGTGGTCGACGGTGACGGCCGCTCGCACGAGATCCCCAACCTGTGGATCTGCGACAACAGCGTCTTCCCGAGCGCCCTGGCCGCCAACCCGGCCCTGACGATCATGGCGTTGTCCCTGCGCACGGCGGACCGGTTCCTGGCGGCGTGAGTCCCGCCCGGCCGGGGTACCGTCCGGCCGGGGTTCCGTCCCGAGCGGTGGCGCTCCGTCCCGTCTTGGGCGCGCCACTTCACGTGATCTGGGCGAGATCACCCGTCCTGGCGCTCCACAAGGCGTGATCTCGTCCAGGTCGCGTGATCTGGCCATACGCTCCCGCGCCGCTCTCGGAGACGGGAACCCGGCGCGGCACGGGAGAATGGATGCCATGAAGCTCGCGCATCTCGTCCGGTTCGCCGCCCTCGCCGAGGAGCTGCACTTCCCGCGCGCGGCCGAGAAGCTCGGCATCCCGCTCGCGTCGCTGTACACCACGGTCGACAAGCTCGAAGAGGAGGTCGGGCAACCGCTCGTGTCCCGGACCCCGCCGACGACACTGACACCCGCCGGAGTTCTGCTCGTCGAGGAGGCGCGCGCGCGGATCGCCGACGCGCCCCCGCAGATGACCGCGACGCCGAAAGCTCAGGGCGGGAAGGCCAAGGCATCCAAAGGCAAGGGCCGCGCCCCGATCGTCAAGGGCCAGCCGAAGCCCTACAAGAAGCGCCAGGGGCGCTGACCAGTCCACCTCAGCCTGGTCCCGCCTCGCGCCCGCGGCCGCGCCGCGCCCCGTCCGCGCCGTGACCACCCCAGCGATAAACGGCATCCACGACCAGACACGGGACGACGAAGCGTTTCTGGCCGCGGATGCCGTTTATCGGGGAGGCGGTGACACGCCGGTCGCCCGGGCCGGGCACAGCGACGCGGTAGCGGACGCCACGATCGGCGCTACAGCTCGGTCACGCGGCCGGCCTCGACCCGCCACTGGCGGTCGGTCTGAACGGCATCCAGCATCCGGCGGTCGTGGGTGACCAGCAGCAGGGTGCCGGTGTACGACTCCAGCGCCTGCTCGAGCTGCTCGATCGCGGGCAGGTCGAGGTGGTTCGTCGGCTCGTCGAGGACGAGCACGTTCACCCCCCGCGCCTGCAGCAGCGCGAGCCCGGCGCGCGTGCGCTCCCCCGGGGACAGCCCGTCGACGGGACGCGTGACGTGGTCGGCTTTGAGACCGAACTTCGCCAGCAGCGTCCGGACGTCGGCCGAGGTCATCTCGGGTACGAGCCCCTCGAACGTCTCGGCGAGCGGGCGCTCCCCCACCAGCAGTGAGCGCGCCTGGTCGATCTCGCCGATCGCGACGCTGGTCCCGAGCGACGCGGTTCCCTCGTCGGGAGCCTGACGGCCCAGGATGCCACGCAGCAACGTCGTCTTGCCGGCACCGTTCGGCCCGGTGATGCCGATGCGCTCGCCCCCGTTCACCTGCAGCGACACCGGTCCGAGCGTGAAGTCGCCCTGCCGGAACACGGCGCCGGACAGCGTCGAGACGACGGAGCTCGACCGCGGGGCGGCGCCGATCGTGAACTCGAGCTTCCACTCCTTGCGCGGCTCCTCGACATCGTCGAGACGCGCGATGCGACTCTCCATCTGCCGCACCTTCTGGGCCTGCTTCTCGCTGGACTCCATCGAGGCCTTGCGGCGGATCTTGTCGTTGTCGGGCGACTTCTTCATCGCGTTGCGCACGCCCTGGCTCGACCATTCGCGCTGCGTCCGCATGCGCGAGACGAGATCGGCCTTGGTCTCGGCGAACTCCTCGTACTTCTCGCGCGCCTGCCGACGCAGCGTCGCCCGCTCCTCGAGGTACGCGTCGTAGCCGCCACCGAACACCCGATGGGAGTTCTGCGTGAGATCGAGTTCGAGCACCCGGGTGACCGACCGGGCGAGGAACTCCCGGTCGTGACTCACCAACACGACACCGCCCCGGAGCCCGGTCACGAAAGCCTCCAGCCGCTCGAGCCCGTCCAGGTCGAGGTCGTTCGTGGGTTCGTCGAGCAGCGCGATGTCGAAGCGCGACAGCAGCAGGGCCGCGAGTCCCACGCGCGCCGCCTGCCCGCCGGACAGCCCGGTCATCAGCGCGTCGGCGCCCACCGCGAGCCCGAGGTCGGCGAGCACGACCGGCATCCGCTCGTCGAGGTCGGCCGCGCCGCTGGCGAGCCAGCGCTCGAGGGCCGTGGCGTAGGCGTCGTCGGCTCCCACGGCTTCGGGGTCGCCGAGGGCGGCGGCTGTGGCATCCATTTCCCTCGTCGCGTCGGCGCAGCCGGTGCGACGCGCGAGGTACTGCGCCACGGTCTCGCCGGGGACGCGCTCATGCTCCTGCGGCAGCCACCCCACGAACGCGTCGGCGGGGGCCAGGGCGATCGTGCCGGACAGCGGCTCGTCGACGCCGGCGAGCAGCCGCAGCAGCGTCGACTTCCCGGCGCCGTTCGCCCCGACGACGCCGATCACGTCGCCCGGCGCGACGGTCAGGTCGACTCCCTCGAAGAGCGTGCGGTGACCGTAGCCTCCGGCGAGTCCCTGGGCGACGAGCGTGGCGGTCATCCCCCGATTCTCCCAGGGCCGCGGCGCCGCGCGGTGCCCGCGCTCGGGGGCGTCGGGCCGCCGCGGGTCCCCCCGCATCGGGCCGCTGCGCGCTGTTCGCCGAGAAACGGCATCGGCGGCGAGACACGGCACGACGCGACGTGTCTCGTCGTGGATGCCGTTTATCGCGCATGACAGTCGCGCGGCGGGACCTCACACGAAGCGGTCGAGGCCTCCCCACCCGCCGACCCAGGCTTCGAGATGCGGCTCGTCGCGGAGGACGTGGAGACCGGATGCCACGATCTCGCCCGTCGTGAAGCCGACCTCCGCGCCCCACCGGTCGGCGCGACGGCGGGCGCGGCGCGCGACGGCGGTGCCGACGGCCGTGCCGTCGGCGGCGCGCACCCGGAGCCGCCCCTCCTCGGTCTGGCCGAGGGCGGCGAGTCGCTCGGCGAACGTGTCCACGCCGTCGAGGAGCACCGGTCGGTCGAGGCGCCAGATCACCCGCGCATCCGGCACCGCACCCGAGCGCACGCGAGGGTCGGCGTCGAACGCCGCGGCCGGCGGCGGCGCGTCGAGAACCACCGTCGCCCGCGGGAACGCAGCGAGCACGGCATCCACGCACACGAACACCGCGGCCTCGGAATGTTCACCGGCGAGGTGCACGACGAGGTCGGGCATCGCGGGGAGCAGTCCGCGCCCGGACGAACCGGCGACCGGGATGTCGGATGCCAGCCGCAGCGTCTGCCGGTTGCCCTCGCGGACGCGGTCCACGTCGCGACCGGACCAGTCCGGCCCGTCGTGCCAGGCCACGGCCTCGGGAACGTGGGCCAGGACGGCGCCGGCCTGCCAGGCCCTGTGCGCCCACTCCCAGTCCTCGCCGCCGTACGCGGTGAACGACTCGTCGAAGCCGCCGAGCTCCTCGAAGAGCCGCCGCGAGCAGGCCGACACCGCCCCGATCACGAACCGGTACGCACGGTCGTCGGCCCGCAGCAGGTTCTCGGTGCGCGCGTACTCCTCGCGCAACCACGCGGGTTCGGGCAGTTCCCGCTCCGGTCCGGCCTCGGCGACCGGCACGTCGGGTCCGAGCCCGGTCAGATCGGCGTGCCGGCGCCGTCCCACCGTCACGGCCTCGGGCAGCAGCGCGGGCAGGCGCGTGAGGGCGCGGACGTATCCGGGTTCGGGGGTCGTGTCGGCATCCAGGAAGCACAGGACGTCGCCCGTGCTCGCCGCCACGCCGAGGTTGCGGGCGGCCGACACCCGGAAACCGCGATCGTCCTGGCGCACGAGCCGCACGCCGTCGGGCACGACGGGGGTCTCCGGCGAACCGTCGTCGGCGACGACGATCTCGAGGCGATCGGCCAGGTGGTCCTGGCGGGCGAGGGCCGCGAGCGTGCGGGCGAGTTCCGCGGGCTGGTCGTAATGCGTGACGATCACGCTCACCCGCGGCGGTTCGGGCTCGCGCCCCGCGACGAGGTCCCAGCGGTTCCCGACGACCCAGGCAGCGTCCTGCGGCGTCGAGTGTCCAGGACACGCCGTATCGGGGTGGGGCGCATCGGCGTGTCTTGGACACTCGAGCGCGGGCGCGGCGGCGGGCGCGGGCGCGGCGGCGGGCGCGGGCGCGGCGGCGCCGGGCTCCGCGGCGCCGGGCTCAGCGGCGCCGGGCGCGGGCACGCGCGCCCACCACGCCAGGTAGGCGCGGGCGACATCGGCGGGACCGACGGGGACGGGATGGATGCCGTGCCAGGTGGCATCCGGATCCTCCGCCGCCGCGCGCACGAGCGCCGAAAGCGCGGGCAGCTCGACGGGGAGCAGGGTGCCGGGCCGGAGCGCGGCCATCTCGTCGACGTAGCGGTTGCGGACGGCGACGGGCCGACGCCCCCAGCCGATCCACGACGTCAGCGACGCGGACGCCGACACGTGCTGGTGCGCGATCACGGGGACCGACACCGCGCGGGCGCGGGCGGCCATCTCGGCGTCGTCGAGCCAGCCGGTCACCTCCACGGCGACGCCCGTGGCGGCGGCGCGGCGGACGAACGCGTCGAGGTCGGCGGCATGCCCGTCGGACGCCCGTCCGAGGATCGTGAGCCGGTCGACGCCGGCGGCCACGGCGGCGGCGAGCGCCTCGTCGTGCCCCTTGCCGGGATAGAAGTAGCCCAGGACGCCGACGGTGCCGTCGGGCCGCGGCCGCGACCCCACGGGGGCGGCCGGCACCGGCAGCGGGAGGACCTCGACGTCCCCGTCCCACACGCCCTCCTCGGCGAGCAGCGCGCGCTCGTGCGCACTGTTGACCGCGACGGCGTGCGCGGCGCGCGTCACGGCGGCGTAGAAGGCGCGGCGGCGCGGACGGTTGCGTTCTCCGTCCGAGGCCTGCGGCACGTCGTGGAGGGTGACGGTGAGCGGATGCCGCCGGGCCAGAACCGTGAGCCGTTCGGTCGCCTCCTCGGGCGAGGGCCCCCACAGGCGCTCCGTGACGTGGACGTGCATCGGGGTGCCGGGATCGGTGGCATCCGGATCGTCCGTCACGCGGATCCGCGCGTCCAGGGTCCGGACCTCCTCCGCCAGCGCCCGCGCGTAGGCGGCGACGCCGTGCGGGCCCGAGGGTGCGAGCAGAACGGGGCGGATGCTCATGCGGTGCGCCACCGGCGCAGGAGCGGGGCGAGGCGTTCGACGGCCGCGCTGACGAAGGCGGGGTGCTCGACGTACCAGCGACGGTGCGCCTCGGCGACGGTGTCCGCGTCGAGCCGCTCACCCGCGACGATCCAGTCGCGGCGGGGCTCGGCATCCAGGTCCCACGCCTCGACGACCCACGGTTCGAGCGGCGCCTGCACGCCGGCGAGGATCGGGCGCCCGGGGTCGACCGCCGTACCGGGCGCGCCGAGGGCTGCGACGATCCGCTCGCCCATCGGCAGGAACACGGCGTTGCCGGGGTGGTTGACCGTGCGGGCGAGGTCGGCCACCACCGGGGTGTAGAGATCGGATGCCACGACGTCCACGCCCAGGTCCTCGCGGCGACGCAGCTCCGCGAGGGAGTCCTCGGCCACCGCGCGCACCGCGGCCGGCGAGAGGGCGCGCGCCACCGGCAGCCCGGCGGCCTCGGCGAGCACCCGGACGTCGTGGTACGCCACGAGCGGCGGGTCCTCGTCGACGCCGGGGACCCGGATAGCGGCCTGGAACGGGTGCAGGCCGCCGAAGCGGAGCGAGGGGACCGTGACCGTGCGGGCCCCGGCGGGCAGCGCCGCGCGCACCTGCGCGGTGCCGAGCGGCAGCCCGCGATAGTCGTCGCGGATGGGCTGCACGACGAGGAACGACGCGCCCGCCAGTAGCCGGTGCAGGCGTTCCGCGTCGGCGGCATCCATCTCGTGCACGGCGGGCACCCGCACCCCGGGGTGGGTGTCGTTCGAGACGACGAGTCGGATCGACTCGGCCTGGCAGTTGCCGACCACGACGCCGTACCCCTCCGGCGCCGGCTCATCGCCGAAGAACGCGGCGTAGTGGCGGCGCCGCGCTATCACCGCCGCATCCTCGTCCGCAAGGCTCTCGGAGCCGCTCTCACTGCCACGCATGATGTGAACGTACGCCGTCGGTGCCGTCGCCCTCGCAACGGTCCCGTTGCCTTGCGACCGGCCTGTCGATGCGATACGCGCCACGACCGTCGTAGCCCAGGAGGACCCCCGATCGACGCCGCACCCCCTCGCCGGATCCGGGTCGCCGCCGTGCCCGCCGGGCACCCCTACACCCGCGCCGTGACCGACGAGCGCGCCGTCGACCTCCGCGCCGACCCGCCGCCCCCGGGCGCGGCACCGGGGCAGTGGTGGCCGCCGCAGGTGCTGCTGCCGGAGTGGCTCGACGCCCACGCCGACGAGATCGACGTCGTCCACGTGCACTTCGGCAGCGAGTCGTACTCTGCTGCGGAACTCTCGGCGACGGTGGATGCGGTCCGCCGCCTGCGACTCCGCCTGGTCTACACCGTGCACGACCTGGAGAACCCGCAGCTGACCGACCAGGCCGCGCACCGCGCGGCGCTGGCCGTCCTCATCGCGGGAGCCGACGAGGTGATCACGCTCACCGCGCCGACCGCGGCCGAGGTCGAGCGCGACTACGGGCGCTCCCCCGACGTCATCCCGCATCCGACACTCGTCGACGGCGCGGTCCTGCCCGTCGGACGCGCCCACGCGGCGACCCGCGTCGGCGTGCACCTGCGCGACCTCCGCCCCAACATCGACGGCGTGGGGACGACGGCGACCCTCGTCCGCGCGGTCGCCGACCTGCGCGCCCGCGGCACCGACGTCGAGGCGGTGGTGCGGCTGAACGAGAACGTGCGCGACATCGAGGCCGCGGCATCCATCGTCGCCCTCGCCGACGGGACGGAGGGCGTGCGGGTGGAGAGGTCGGCGCGGCTCGACGACGACGCCCTCGCCGGGTGGCTCGCCGACCTCGACGCCTGCGTGCTCCCCTACTCGCACGGCACCCACTCGGGGTGGGCGGAGCTCTGCTACGACCTCGCCGTCCCCGTCATCGGCACGCGTGTGGGCCATGTCGCCGCGCAGCATCCCGCCGACTTCCACGCGTTCCGCGTGGGCGATCCGGTGTCGCTGGAGCGGGCGATCGTGGATGCCACGGCCTCCGGATGGTCGATCGCCGGGTCCGACGCCCGGGGGGCCGAGGTCGCGCGTCGCCGGATCGAGCGGGTGGACGAACGCGAGCGGGTCCGTCGAGCCCATGTGGCGCTCTACCGCCGGTCGATGCGGACGGAGGACGCGGCATGACCCGCGCGCCGAAGCCGTTGCGGGTGCTGGTCGTGGCGCCGTCGCGCTACCCTCTCCGCCAGCCGCACGCGGGGGGTCTCGAGGCGACCGTGTGGGACCGGGTCCGGTGGTTGCGGGACCGCGGCCACGAGGTCACGCTGTGCGCCGCGGAGGGCTCCGACTTCCTCGACGACTCCCCCGAGTTCGCTCTGCCCGCGCCGACGTGGTCGCGTGTGGAGGACGCCTCCGATACCGGCTACCCCGAGGGCTACGCCGCGGCGACCGAAGCCGCGCACGCGACACTGCTCGAGCGTCTCCGCGACGAGCGGCACCGCTTCGACGTCATCGACAACCACAGCCTCCACCCCGCCCCGATCCGATGGAGCCGGGATGCCGGCATCCCCGTCGTGACGACCCTGCACACGCCGCCGCTCGAACCGATGCTCCGCGCCGCCGCGTACGCCCGCGGCAGCGCGCACCGTTTCGTCGCGGTGAGCCAGGCCACGGCGCGCGCGTGGTCGTCCGAGGGCGTCGACGCGTTCGTGTTCCCCAACGGCATCGACACCGACCGATGGACGCGCGGCCCCGGCGGTGCACGGTGGGTGTGGTCGGGGCGCATCGTCCCCGAGAAGGCACCGCACCTCGCCATCGAGGCCGCCCGGGCCGTGGACGCCGAGATCGTGGTCGCGGGACGCATCGGCGACGTCGACTACTTCCACCAGGAGGTGGCGCCCCGCCTCGGCGGGAACGCCCGCTACGTGGGCGCGCTGCACCAGCCCGACCTGTGCCGCCTCGTCGGCACCTCGGCCGTCGCGCTCGTCACCCCCATGTGGGAGGAACCGTTCGGTCTCGTCATCGCCGAGGCCCTCGCGACCGGCACCCCGGTCGCGGCGTTCGACATCGGCGGGGTCTCCGAGGTCCTCGCCGGGATGCCGGGGACGGCGGCGGTCATGGCGGGCGATGTCACCGCCCTCGCCCACGCCGCGCGCGACCTCGCGCTGCAGGGGCGACGCGAGCCGCTGACCCGCGTGTGGACGCGTCGCGCGGCAGTGCGCGAACACGCCCTGAGCCGCCGGTACCGCGACATCGAGCGGGTGCTCATGCACACCGCGCAGCCGGCGACGGAACGTCAGGTCCCGGCGGTGTCGTGGTGATCGGCTGGTACGTCCATCACCACGGATATGGGCACGTCGCCCGTTTCCTCGCCGTGCAGCCGCACCTGCGCGAGACGGTGCGTGCGTTCTCGTCGTTGCCGCGCCCGGCGGGACTCGACGACGGCGTCGAATGGACGGTCCTCCCCGACGACGCCGACGCGATCGAGTACGACGACGGCACGGTGTTCGACCCCCGCGCCGCCGATCCGACCGTCCGCGGCGCCCTGCACTGGGCACCGCACGACCATCCCGGGCATCGTGCGCGCCTCGCCCTCCTCGCCGGGCATGCCGCCGACCTCCGGGCGATCGTCGTCGACGTCAGCGCCGAGGTCGTGGCGTTCGCGCGGCTGCTGGGTCTGCGCACGCTCGCGGTCACGCAGCCCGGGGAACGCACCGACGCCGCACACGCCCTCGCGTACGACCTGGCCGACCGCATCCTCGCCCCGTGGGCGCACGGCGCCGTGCCCGCCGGCGCACTCGCGACCCGGACCGATCGGGTGGTGTGGACCGGCGGGATCTCCCGGTACGACGGGCGTCTCCCCGAGAAGGAGGATGCCGAGCGGTCGGTGCTGTTCCTCGGCCGCGTCCTCGCCGACGACGTGCGCCGCGACGCCGAGGCCCGACTGTCGGCCGCGGGCTGGCGCACGCGCGCGATCGGTCACGACGCGTCGTCGCGCATCGACGACCCCTGGCCGTTGCTGACCTCGCACACCGTCGTCGTGAGCGCCGCCGGACAGAACAGCGTCGCCGACCTCGCCGCCGCCGACGCGCGCGCGGTGGTCGTCGCGCAGGACCGCCCCTTCGAGGAGCAGCGGCACACCGCGTGCGCGCTGCACCGCTGGGGCCTGGCCCGGGTCGCCCCCGAGGACGTCGACGCGGAGGGGATCGCGGCGCTGGTCGAGGCCGCCGCGACGGACACTCCCGACTGGTCGCGGTGGCAGGTGGCCGGTGCCGCCGAGCGCGCCGCCGAGGCCGTCGAAGCGATGCTGCCGTGAGGACCGCGGTCCTCACCGTCGCCTCCGCCGCCCGCCGCGCACACCTGGAACGCCAGCGCGCGGTGCTCGCCGAGGTCGCGCCGGACATCGCGCGGGTGGAGGTCTTCCTCGACGCGGCGGTGCCCGATGGCATCCGGGATGCCGACGTCCGCACGCTGCACGTGCCGCCCGGGCCGCACGGACTCCGCGTGGGCGCGGGCCGCAACGCCGCGGCCGCGGCCGCGATCGCGGAGGGTGCGGAACTTCTCGTGTTCCTCGACGTGGACTGTCTGCCGGGCCCGGAAGTGTTCGCGCGGTACGCCGACGCCGCCGCGGCGCACCCCGACGCGCTGCTCGCCGGGCCCGTGACGTATCTCGCGAGCGTGCAGCGTCCCGCCGTGGCCGACCTGCCGCACCTGAAGCGCCCGCACCGGGCACGGCCGGCGCTGCCCGCCGGCGAGACGCGCGTCGCCGAGCCGGACGAGTACGACCTGTTCTGGTCGTTGTCGTTCGCCGTCACACCGGCGACATGGGAGCACCTGGGTGGATTCCACGACGCGTATGAAGGGTACGGCGCCGAGGACACCGACCTCGCGTGGGCGGCGAGGGCGCTCGGCATCCCGCTGGTGTGGACGGGCGGGGCGGATGCCTATCACCAGTGGCATCCGGTCGAGTCGCCGCCGTGGCGGCACCTGGACGACATCCTCCGCAACGGCGCCGCGTTCCACCGCCGGTGGGGCGTCTGGCCGATGGGCGGCTGGCTGGAGGCCTTCGCCGCCGCCGGCGCGATCGAGCGCCGCGGCGACGCGTGGGTGCGGGTCTAGCGAGCGCGCACGCGCCGCCCGGCGAGCGCGACGTTCCGCGCGCAGACCCGGGCTCGGGTGTCCAAGACACGCGGACGGCGGCGCGTGGCATCCGCGGGTCTAGGACACTGAACGCCACTGGCCGTCGGCTCAGCCCAGCGCCTCCCGGAGCGCCTCGATCATGCGGGTCGCGCGGGGGTCCTCGGACTCCATGCGGTTCGTCACGAACGCGAAGCCCACGCGGGCGTCGAGGTCGGCGAAGGCCACCTGACCTCCGGCGCCGTCGTGGCCGACGCTGCTCGGACCGAGGTAGCGGCGGGCCTCGGAGTCCAGCTGCATCCCGGCTCCCCACCGCGGCCACGGCGCCGGGGCGTCGAACACCGGGGCGCCCTGCGTCCGGACCCGCCCCGCCTCCCGGACCGCCGCGTCGTCGAGCAGCCGCACGCCCTCGGTCGCGGCCACGGTGGCCGACCACATCGCCGCGAGGGCGCGGGCCGTGCTGATCGCACCGGCCCCCGGGATCACCGCGGCGCGGACGTCGTCGGCGTTGAACCCGTCGTCCTCGGTCACGAGGGTGGGCGGCAGCGCACCGCCGAGCGTCATGGCCCGGTCGAGCCAGTCGACGCCGTGCGGGTCGCGCGCGGCGGCCTGAGCGGCGACACCCGCAGCGAGGGTCGGTCCCACCTCGAGATGGGCGACGGATGCCGCGATCTCGGGCGGCATCCCGAGCCAGGCTCCGCCGCCCACCGCCGCGGCCATCTCGCCGAAGGCCGCGGAGACGCCGACTCCACCCGCGCGCCGCACGATCTCGCCCGAGATCCAGCCGTGCGTGAGCGCGTGATAGGCCCAGCCCTCCCCGGGGACCCACAGGGGCTTCTGTGCCGCGATGAGCGCGGACACCGCGTCGAAGTCGAGCAGCTGCGCGCGGCTGACGTCGACGCGGGGGGCGGAGACGCCTGCCCGGTGCGCGAGGGCGTCGCCGACGGTCACCGCATCCTTGCCGTGCACGCCGAACTCCGGCCACAGGTCCGCCAGCGGGCGGTCGTAGTCGAGTGAGCCGGATGCCACGAGCCGTGCCGCGAGGATCGACATGAGCCCCTTGGTGCACGAGAACACCACAGTCGGGGTGTCCCGCTCCCACGGGCGACCGTCGCGGGAGTCTGCGACGCCACCCCACAGGTCCACGACCTCGCGTCCGTCGACGCGGACTGAGAGCGCACCGCCCATGCCGGGGTGGCTGTCGAACGCCGCGCGGAAGGCGTCGGCGACGGGGGCGAATCCGGATGCCGCGAAGCCCTGCACCGCGGTCATCGGACGACCTCCGTCACCACGAGGCGGTCGCCGTCCCACCGCACCGGCAGCGGGTCGGAGAGGGTGCCGACGAACGCCCCGTCGGCGGCCACGTTCTCGAAGGCCAGCAGCACCGGACGGCCGTCGGCGTCCTCCGCGATACGCCCGCTGTACAGGTTCTCGGGCGCCACGAGGGTCGCCCGGCCGACGTCGTACGGGCCGCGCGGGTCGTCGAGGGCCACGGCCCAGATGCCTCCGCGCTCGCCCGCCCGGCGCCCGGCGAGGTGCGCGGAGTCGCAGGAGAACACCAGCGCCCACCGCCCCTCGACCTGCACGACCTGCGGAACCTCGAGGTGCGCGAACCCCGCACCCGGGGCGCTGCGCGGCGGGCGCACCTCCCACCGCACGAGGTCCGGCGACCACGCGTGGCCGATGACACCGCGATCGCGGCCCGGACCGTCGACGGCGCGCGCGGTGACGAGCATGTGCCACCCGTCGCCGTCGGGATCGGCGAAGACCCAGGGGTCGCGCCACGCCTCCTCGTGCCACGTGCCGGCCGCGAGCGTCTCGTACCAGCGGGGGTCGGCGGCCACCACGACGGCGGTGTCCTTCGCCCACTCGGCGAGGTCGGTCGAGACGGCGGCGAGGACGGTCTCGACGTTGGTGATCCGCCCCGGCTCGAGGAACCGCGACCCGGTGTAGAACATCCGCCAGCCGGACGCGGCCTCCACGATGCTGCCCGTCCAGGTGGCCGTGGCATCCGGAGCCTCTCCCCCGGCGGGCTCGAGCACCGTGCCGTGCACGGTCCACGAGCGCAGATCGCTCGAGGTCGCGTGCCCGACCGTGGCGTTGCGGTGACGCAGGTCGGGGTCGCCGAGACTCGTCGGTGCCTGCAGGAAGAGCATGTGGTGGGTGTCGCCGTCGCGGGCGAGCCAGAAGTCCCAGACCCAGTGGTCGGGCAGCGTGAACGTCATGATGTCCGTTTCGAAGAAGAGGTCGAGCGGTCAGCCCTTGACCGCGCCCTGGACCAGCGCACGGATGAACTGGCGCTGGAAGACGAGGAAGAGCAGGACGGCCGGCGTGATGATGATGAGGGCACCGGCGTTCAGCAGGGGGATGCTGAGCGAGTACTGGCCCTGGAAGAAGGTCAGCGCCCCCGCGACCGTGCGCTGCAGCGGGTCGGCGATGAGGACGACCGGGAGCAGGAACTGGTTCCACGTCCAGATGAACAGCAGGATCGCGAGCGCGGAGAGCGCCGGCGCCGCGAGCGGCAGTTGGATGCTGCGGAATTCGCGCCACAGCGATGCCCCGTCCACCCGCGCGGCCTCGGAGAGCTCGCGCGGGACGTTGATGAAGTGCGCGCGCATCCAGAAGACGCCGAACGGCATGTAGAGACCGATGAGGGGGAAGATCACCGCCCACGGGGTGTTCACGGTGCCCATCGACTGCGCCTGGTAGTACAGCGGGATGATCAGGGCCTCGAACGGGATCGTGAGGCCGAGCACGAAGAACACGAGCACCCCGCGGCCGAACCGGACCTGCAACGATCCGAGCGCGAACCCGGCGAGGGTCGCCGCGACCAGGCTCACCGGCACCACGCCCAGCACGATCACCAGGCTCGAGCCCATGAGCTGCCACACGTGTCCGGTCTCGAACGCCGTGGCGAAGTTGCCCCATTGCGGGTCGGTCGGCCAGGTCAGGCCCGTCGGGTTGCGGTCGGCGGGCTGGAGGGCGGCCGAGAACATGCTGATCAGGGGCAGCAGTGTCACGAGCGCCGCGACGGCGAGGAGGACGGTTCCGAGCACGCGCTCGGTGCGGCTGGCGATCACGAGTCACTCGCTCTCGAGAGGCGTTGGATGGGGAGGACGACGACGAGCACCAGCACCATGAGCACGATGCCGAAGGCGGAGGCCAGGCCCACGTCGCTCTGGGTGAAGCCGATGCGGTAGATCGAGAGGCCGGGCACGAGGGTCGCGCGACCGGGTCCGCCCTGCGTCGAGGTGTAGATGATGTCGAAGCTCGACAGGGCGGCGATGACGGTGACCGTCACGAGCACCGCGATCTCCTGCCGGAGCCCCGGCAGGGTGATGGTGAAGAACTCGCGCCACCAGCCGGCGCCGTCGAGCCGGATGGCCTCGTACAACGAGACGTCGATCTTGCCGAGCCCGGTGAGCAGCAGCACGGTGCACAGCCCCGTCAGCACCCACGATCCGATGAGCCCCACCGCCGGCAGGGCGGTGCCGTAGTCGGCGAGCCACGGACGGGTGATCCAGCCGAGGCCGATCCAGCCGAGGATCTGGTTCACGGCACCGGTCTGCGCGTACATCCACGACCAGGCGATACCGGCGGCGGCGAGCGGGATGATCTGGGGCAGGAACAGCACCGTCTGCGCGGTGGCCGCGAAGGCCTTGTACCGGATGCCACGGATCAGGGTCGCGAGGACCAGCCCGAGACCCACCGGGATGATCGTGAAGAACGCGATGAGCACGAAGGCGTTGCGGATCGCGCCGAGCAGGTCGGGGTCGGTGAAGACGGTGAGGTAGTTGCCGAAGCCCACCCACCGTGCCACCCCGATGCCGTTCCAGTCGTAGAACGAGTACTGCACCCCCTGGAACAGGGGCCAGATGACGAACCCGATGTAGAAGCCGAGGGCGGGGACGAGGAGCAACCATCCGGCGAGGGTCGCCCGCCGGGCCACTGCGCGTGCAGCGGCCCGGCGAACGGGTGCGGTCGTCGTCGCCGGGTCGGCGGCGTCTTTTCGGGGGGCCGCCGCGACGGCGACCGCACGATCGGTCATTACTTCCCGACCTCGCTCTCGTAGAACTTCTGCACGCGGTCGACGAAGTCCTGCCCGGTGATCTGGCTGGTCACCAGCAGCTGCGACTCGGGGATGATCGAGCCGGCGTAGATGCCGGCGGTCGTGTTGGCCATGAAGTCGACCTGACCGTTCTCGGAACCGATCTGCGCAGACATCTTCAGCGCGTTCTCGATGAGCGAGCCCGGCTGGACGGTCGGGAGCGCGAGGCTCGGGTCCCCACCGGGCGAGGCACCCGTGACGTCGACGATGATCTGGCGTGCGGTCGGGTCGGTGTGGACCCAGTTGAGGAAGTAGACGATCTCGTTGAGGTGCTTCGACTTCGCCGCGACCGAGAAGGAATTGGCCGCACCCATCGCGACGTGACCGGCACCCTCTTCCGCCGGCGGCACCAGGAAGAAGCTCACGTTGTCGCCGAGCGCCTTCTGGTAGTTCGCGGCCTCCCAGTTGCCGTTGAAGGTGAACAGTCCTTCGCCCGCGGAGAAGCGGCTGGTGAAGGTGAAGTAGTCGATCGCGTTGATGTCGGACGGGAAGTACCCGGCATCCGCCCACTTGCGCACGAGTTCGGCGCCCTGGACGTTGCCCGGCTCGTTGAAGCTCGCGCCCGGCTCGTTGAACATCCACGACAGGAACTGGTCCTTGTCGACGTACTGGTTCATCGCGGCCTGCACGACGAAGTTGACCACGCCGTCCTTGTCGCCCGCCATGATCGGCAGGATGCCGGCGGCCTTGGCCTTGGCCATGTCGGCCTCGAGCTCGGCCAGCGTCTGCGGCGGGGCGGTGATGCCCAGTTGCGCGGCGAGGGTGTCGTTCATGTAGATGCCGGTGATGCTGTAGCCGAGGCCGAGCTGGTACAGCGATCCCGATCCGCGGATACCGTCCTCGCTCATGCGCAGCGGCGCAAGCTGCGACGCGGGCCAGGCGTCCCAGCCGTACGCGTCGAAGTACGGGTCGAGGTTGGCCACGAGACCGTCGCGCACGGTGTCGCCGAGGGTGGGGAGGCGGATCAGGTCGGGCGGGGTGTCGCTGGCGAGGAGCTTGGGGGCGTTGGCCGTGAGGTTCTGGAACGTGTCGCGAGTGATGTTGAACGTCACGTTCGGGTGCTGCTTGGTGAATTCCTCGGTCAGCTTGTCGGTGACGGGGAATCCGGTTTCGTCGGCGATCGTGAGCTGCACCGGGTCGCTCGTCAGTTCGGTGCTGACGTCGGTGGCGGCGGCGGTCTGCGGTGCGGCGGCGCCGGGGGCGCAGCCGGCGAGCAGGGCGCCGGTGAGTCCGGCGATCGCCGCGAGGGCGAGGGGCGCGACGCGACGGCTTCGCGGGCGCGGGGTACGGGTGGACATGTCGACTCCTTCGTCAGTGCTGCGGGTACCCAGGATGCGGGCGTTTCGGGTGCGATCCTCCCTGCGGTACAGTGCTGAAAGGATTTAGCAGGGATATTTACGCAGACCGCTCCGCCCCTGTCAAGATTCGTTGTGAAGATCGTCACGACGGCACCGGAGCCGA
This sequence comes from Microbacterium sp. RURRCA19A, assembly GCF_900156455.1. Taxonomy (GTDB): domain Bacteria; phylum Actinomycetota; class Actinomycetes; order Actinomycetales; family Microbacteriaceae; genus Microbacterium. The sequence continues at coordinate 55,889 of NZ_FTNQ01000005.1, read as the reverse complement.
CGACCGAGGAGGTGGGCATGGTCAAACGCGTCACGCTGACGGATGTCGCACGTCTCGCCGGGCTCTCCCCCTCCGCGGCATCCATGATCCTCAACGGCCGGCCCGACACCCGACTCTCGCGCGACGCCCACGACCGCGTACTCGCCGCCGCCGCCGAACTGGGGTACCGCCCCAACGTGGCCGCGCGGGCCCTGCGCACCAGCACCTCGCACACGATCGGCTTCGTCTCCGACCTCGTCGCCACCACCCGCTTCGCCAGCGGCCTCATCAAGGGGGCGCTGGGCGCCGCCGAGGCCGCCGGTCACGTCGTGCTCGTCGCCGAGACGGGTGGCGAGCCCGAACGCGAGGCCGAGGCCGTGTCCGCGCTGCTCGACCGTCAGGTCGACGGCGTGATCTTCGCCTCGATGCGGGCGCGCGAGATCCTCGTGCCCCCGATCCCCTCGAGCGTCCGGGCGGTCATGCTCAACGCCACCAGCGAGGCGCACGGCTGCAGCGTCCTGCCCGACGAGGAGACCGGCGGACGCCGGGCGATCGAGCTGCTCCGGGATGCCGGCATCCGCGACGACATCCTGCTGCTCGGTTACGACGCCGAGGCCGAGCGCGACCTGTTCCGCTCGGCGACGGTCGCCGCGCGCGTGCGCGGCATCTACGACACCATGGCGCGCGAAGGGATGAGCTTCTCGCGCGAGGAGTCGATCTGGCTCTGGGAACCCGACCACGGACACGAGGTCACGGCGCGGGTGCTGGCGTCCGGGCCGCCCCCGCGCGCGATCGTGTGCCTCAACGACCGCCTCGCGTTCGGCGCCTCGCAGGCGCTGGGCGAGGCGGGGCTCCGGGTGCCCGACGACGTGGCGCTGGTCTCGTTCGACAATGATGAGCTGGCCGCGTACCTCCGCCCGGGCCTGACGACGATCGGCCTCCCGCACGAGGCGATGGGCCGCCGCGCCGTCGAACTGCTCCTCGCCCCCGACGGCCCCCCTCCCGGCGAGCACCTGGTGGAGATGCCGGTGGTGGTCCGCGCGTCCCTGCCCTGACGCTGCCGTGCCCGGCGCCCCACCGAAACGCCGAGTGTCCAAGACACGCCGTATGCGCTCTGCGCGATGCGGCGTGTCTTGGACACTGAAGCGGGATGGATGCCGCGAGCTACACGCGCAGCCAGGCCGATGCCTCGCCGGGGAGTGTCCCCGACTCGACGGGAGCGCTCGACAGCAGCACCTCGCCCGCGGGAAGCTGCACCGGCTCGGTGCCGAAGTTCGTCACCACCGTCCAGCCGTCGGGGCGGGCGAAGGCCACCACGTCATCGCGGCCGAGGTCGAGCCACTCCAGCTCCTCGGCGGTCTGCAGCTCGTGCCGGAGGTCGAGGGCGTGGCGGTACAGCGACAGCGTCGAGGCCGGATCGCCGTCCTGACGGTCGACCGCGTACGTCGTGAACCACTCCGGCTGCGGCAGGTGCGCGCCGCCGCCGCCGAAGCCGAATGCGGTGCCGGAAGCGCTCCACGGCAGCGGCACGCGGCATCCGTCCCGCCCGATGTCGACACCGGGGCTGCGGAAGTAGGTCGGGTCCTGGCGCGCGGCGTCGGGGATCTCGGCGACCTCGTGCAGTCCGAGCTCCTCCCCCTGGTACAGGTACGCCGAGCCGGGCAGGCCCAGCACGAACAGCGCGGCGGCGCGGGCGCGACGTCCGCCCCGCTCGGCGTCGAGCACCGGCGCGGTCCCCCCGGAGAGCAGCCACTCGTTGCCGTGCTTGAGCGTCGGTCGGCCGTCAGCTGCGCGCTCGGCGTCGGGGAGCCCGTAGCGCGTGGCGTGGCGGACGACGTCGTGGTTCGACAGCACCCACGTCGTCGATGAGCCCGACTGCGCGGCGAGCGCGAGGTTGTCGGCGACGATGCGGCGGAACTGCCCGGCGTCGAAGTCGGCCTCGAGCAGGTCGAAGTTGAACGACTGCCCCAGGCTCTCGATGCTCGCGTACAGCGGCACGCGCGAGGGGTGCACCCACGCCTCGGCGACGGCGGTGCGCGGCGGGTCGTAGGAGTTGAACACGGCGCGCCACTCGGCGTACACCTCGTGCACGTCGTCCCGGTCGAGGAGGGGGTGGGTGCCGTCCTGGGGCATCGCGGCGAGCTCGGCCGCCGAGGGCAGCGGCTCGCTGAGGTCCTTCGTCAGCATGTGCGCGACGTCGATGCGGAAGCCGTCGACCCCGCGGTCGCTCCAGAAGCGCAGCGTCTTCACGAAGTCGGCGCGCACCTCGGGGTTGGCCCAGTTCAGGTCGGGCTGGGACACGTCGAAGTTGTGGAAGTACCACTGCCCGTCCGCGACGCGCTCCCACGCGGGTCCGCCGAACACCGACTGCCAGTCCGTCGGCGGCTCCGCGCCGTCGGGGCCCGTGCCCTCGCGGAAGATGTACCGCTCACGCGCGGCGGAGCCGCGGCCGGCGGCGAGCGCCTCCTGGAACCATGCGTGGTCGTTCGAGGTGTGGTTGGGCACGATGTCGACCACGACACGGATGCCATGGGCGTGCAGCTGCGCGATGAGCTCGTCCATGTCGGCCAGGGTCCCGAGCCGCGGGTCGACGTCGCGGTAGTCGGCGACGTCGTAGCCGCCGTCGGCGAGCGCCGAGGGGTAGAAGGGGCTGAGCCAGATGGCATCCACTCCCAGTTCGGCCAGGTACGGGACCCGGGAGGTGATGCCGGGGATGTCGCCGAGGCCGTCGCCGTTGCTGTCGGCGAAGCTGCGGGGATACACCTGGTACACCACGGCCTGACGCCACCAGTCGGGGGCGGCGGAGAGCTCGCGGGCGTGCACGGACGGTGCGGCGGTGGTCACGAAGGATCCTTTCGAGGGGTGGGGGTCGGTCAGCCCTTGACGGCGCCCTGCGTGACGCCGGCCATCACCCATCGCTGGGTGAAGAGGTAGGCGACGATCGCGGGGGCCATGGCCATGAGGTAGGAGGCGAAGGCGACGTTGTAGTTGTTGCTGAACTGCGTCTGGAACAGGTTCTGCCGCACGGGGAGGGTCTGCAGGGCCGGATCGCTGATGATGAGCGACGGCATCATGAAGTCGTTCCACGCGTACAGGAAGGCGAAGATGCCGACCGTCGCGCTCATGGGCGCGAGCAGCGGGAAGATCAGTCGCCAGAAGGTCTGCCACGTGGTCGCGCCGTCGATGCGCGCGCTCTCCTCGAGTTCCCGCGGGATGGAGCGCAGGAACGCGGTGAACAGCAGCACGCTGAAGCTCAGCTGGAACATCGTGGCGAGGATGATCACGCCGAACGGGTTGTCGAGACCGACACGTCCGGTGAGCTGGATCTGCGGCAGCGCCACGACCGGGAACGGGATGAACATCGCCGCCAGTAGGTAGAAGAACGAGTACCGGAAGAGCTTGCGGTCCCAGTTGCGGGCGATCGCGTACGAGGCGAAGGCCGCCAGCACGATGGTCGCGGCGACCGTGCCCGCCATGACGAGCAGCGAGATCGTGAGGCCCACGGGGAACTTCGTCAGCGTCCACGCCTGCACGAAACCGTCGAAGCTGATGGGCGACGGGAACGAGAAGGCGTTGCCGTCGACGACCTGCGCCCCGCTCTTGAGCGCCATCGTGATCGAGACGTACAGCGGCAGCAGCACCGTGACGGCGCACAGCACCAGGACGGTGGTCGCCGACCAGTTGATGCGCTCGGTGCCCACCCGACGGATACCGGAGCGTCGGCGCGAGGGGACGGAGAGTTCGGCCTGCTCGAAAGCGAGCGCCGGCTGGTTCACAGCGGTCATGAGAGGGTGTTCCTTCCCCGGGTGAGCGAGAGCTGGAGCAGCGAGATCGCGACGGCGACGAGGAAGAAGAGGGCCGCGTTGGCCATCTGGTAGGCGTAGTCGCCGCCGTTGAAGCCGAGGATGATCGACATCGCGACGCTGCGGGTCGAGGTGCCGGGTCCCCCGTTGGTGAGACCGACGATGACGTCGTAGGCATTGAGGAAGCCCTTGAAGCCCAGGATGACGTTGATGACGACGTAGCCGGCTACCAGCGGGAGGGTGATCCGCAGCAGCTGCTGCGTCTTGTTCGCCCCGTCCAGGCCCGCGGCCTCGTACACGTCGCCGGGCACCGACAGCAGACCCGCGATGTAGATGAGAAGCGTGCCGGGGATCGCCTGCCACGCGGTCACGATCACGATCGCGACCCAGGCGAGGTCGGGGTTCGCCAGGAGCGAGGTCTCCAGCCACGGGATGCCGAGGGCGGTCCCGGCCTGCGGGAGGGAGTTGCTGAAGAGGAAGTTGAAGACGTAGGCGATGATGATGCCCGAGATCACCATCGGGATGACGAACACCGTGCGCAGCGCTTTCTTGAAGCGGATCTGCGCGGTGAGGCCGACGGCGAGCAGGAACGCGGCGATGTTGACGACGATGACCGTCGCGACCGAGAACCCGAAGGTGAACAGGTACGCCTGCAGGATCGCCGGGTCGCTGAAGAGCGCGATGTAGTTGGTCAGCCCGACGAAGTTCCACTGCCCGAGACCGATGGAGTCGGTGAAGCTGAAGAAGATGCCGACGAGGCCGGGCACCGTGATCGCGAGGGTGAACAGCGCGAGCGTCGGAAGCAGGAACAGGTAGTAGATCGGTTCGACGCGACGGCTGCTGCGCCGGGCGGCCGCCTTCCCGCCGGTGACGATGGTGGTCGTGGTGGTCATCGCGCGACTCCTTCGGCGGCGGACTCGGTGGTGGACGCGGCGGGCTGCCGGAACGCCAGCCGCGACCAGTCCTGATCCAGGGTGTTCAGAGTGCCCTCGGTCGAGGCCCCGAGGATCATGGCCTGCGCGTAGCTGAAGACGGGGATGGTCTTGGGCACGAGCACCGAGGCGCCCTGGTAGATGCGCCCCTCGTCGTAGTAGGGGATCATCCCGGCCACGCGCGGGTCGCTGGGGGCGGGCGCGTCCTTGGTGGGCGCGAACCCGAGCTGCGACTCGTTGTAGGCCTCGATGATCTGCGGCTGGTAGAGGTATTCGAGGAAGTCGCGCGCGGCATCCTGATGTCTCGAGCCCTCGGGGATCATGGCCGCGAGGTCCATGTTGACGCGCACCGCGAGGTCGTTCGGGTCGTCGGTCATGGGCAGCGGGAAGGTGCCCACCGGCAGGTCGGGCGAGGTCTTGGCGATCTCGCCGAGCGCCCACGGCCCCTGCAGGTACATCGCGGCCTGCCCCTGCGCGAACGCGAGGTTGCCGTCGCCGTAGCCGCGGCTCGCGGCATCCGGGTTGGTGTAGGTCGACGACAGCTCGGTCATCCGCTGCATCGGCTCGGCGAAGTCCTTCTGGAACGACACCCCGGAGTCGGGGCCGACCGCGTCGCCCTCGGCGGCGAGGCCGTCGAAGAAGTCGACGACGTTCAGCGACCCGCCCACGGCGTAGTCGTACCAGCCCTGACCGATGGTCCAGTCGTCTTTGAAGGTGCCGTAGAACGGCGTGATGCCGTTCGCCTTCAGCGTCTCGGCGGTCTGGAGCAGCTCATCCCAGGTCGTCGGGACCGACAGACCCAGCTGGTCGAAGATCTGCGTGTTGTAGATCACCGACGACGCCATGACGGAGTACGGCAGGGCGCTCGTGCGCCCGGCGCACGAACCGTACTGGTCCATGAGGGGCTGCAGGTCCTCGCGCACGGTGCCGGCGGCGGTCGTTCCGGACAGGTCCGTGAGCGCACAGCGCTGGACGAACCGCGCGACCTCGTAGTTGTAATTCGCGAGCATGATGTCGGGCGGATTGCCGCGGACGAAGCTCGCCGACACGACGTCGACGCCCGAGGCATCCATCTCCACCCGCACCTTGTCCTGGGAGGCGTTGTAGTCGGAGACCACCTGGTTCATGAACGCGAGGGCCTCGCGTTTGCTGAACGTGAAGCGGATCGTCTCGCGCCCGTCGGCGGAGCACCCGGCGAGCATCGCCGCCCCCATGGCCGTCACCGCCAGCGCCGCGACCGTTCGTCGCATCGTCGCCGTCTTTCTCGACACGTGTTGTCCTCGCATCCTTGCGATCTTGAATCAGAGATTAAATCTACTCGCCAAATCAATCCAGTGAGGGCAGTATTGCATCAGACACGAGAGGGGTCAAGATCCGATGACGGATGCCACACCCTCGGTGCCCTCGCTCCGCCGCCACAGCCTCGATGCCGTGCTCGCCTACGCGTGGGACGCCGAGGTCTTCACCGCGAGCGACGTCATGGCGGCCGTCGCGCTGACCCGCTCGACGACGATCGACGTGCTCGACGAACTCGTCGCCCGGGGACTGCTCGAGGAGCTGCCGAACGCCCGTGCCGTGGGCGAGTACTCCAAGGGGCGCCCGGCACGCCGCTTCGCCCTCCGCGCCGACGCCGGGCTCGTCGTCGGCGTGGATGCCGGTCGCGGACACGTCACCGCGACGGTGGCCGACCTGCGCGGCGTTCCGGTCGCGACCTCGCGCCTGTCCATCGACCCGGAGCGCGACTCCCCCGAGCGCCGCCGACGGGCGGCCGAGAAGGTCGTCGACGCCACCCTGACCCGGGCGCGAGCGTCGCGCGCGGATCTCGTCGCGGTGTGCGTGGGCGTGCCCGCCCCCGTCGACCGCGCCGGGCGCTCCCCGATCCACCACGACGGCTTCTGGCAGCGCATGAACCCCGACTTCGTCGACGCGTTCGCCCCGTGGGCGCCGGTCGTCCGCGTCGAGAACGACGCGTCGCTCGCGGCCGTCGCGGAGCACGCACAGGGCGCCGCGGTCGGCTACGACGACTTCGTGGCGCTCCTGGCCGGCGAACGGTTCGGCGCCGGGCTCTGGCTCGACGGCCGCCTGCTCCGCGGCGCACACGGCGGCGCCGGCGAGACGGTCGCGTTCGACCGGGTCGAGGGTGTCGGCAGCGCCTACGGTCTCGCGCCGCGGTGCGTCGAAGCCGCACGGGCGGCGATCACCGCGGGCACCCTGCCCGCCGGCAGCGCCCTGGCCGACGTCCCGGCGGACGGCCTGGATGCCAAGACGATCCTCGACCTCGCCGCCAGTGGAGACCCCGGGGCGCTGGCCGTCGCGGCCGAGGTCGGGACGCAGCTGGCGGTCGTCGCGGGGCTCCTCGGCAGTCTGTTCGACGTGCGGCGGGTGGTGATCTCCGGGGCGATCGCGGCCGGGGCCAGCCCGATCATCGCCGCGGCGACCGAGTCCCTTCCCGACGCACTGCACCTTCCGCCGCCCGAGATCGTGGCATCCCCCCTCGGCGCCGACATCGTGTCGATCGGCGCCGTCGCCGCCGCGATCGAGAGCACGCGCGCGCGCGCGATCGACCTCGCGCCCTTCGCCCTGCCCGACGAGCGCGCCCGGGCGTGACTCCTCGCGCGTGAGGGGTCGATATCCGTCGCAGGGCGGCACCTCGGCGGATAGCCTCGGGGTCATGCCCGACTGGCCCGCGCACGTCTTCTGGTGGCACCTGTACCCCCTGGGGTTCGTCGGTGCTCCCATCCGCGACGACGTCGACCCGGACGCGGAACCGGTGCACCGCCTCGAGCGCATCGAGCCGTGGCTCGACCACGTCATCGAGCTCGGCCTGAACGGTCTCCTACTGGGGCCGATCTTCGCGTCCGAGACCCACGGGTACGACACCGTCGATCACTTCCGCATCGACCCGCGGCTGGGCAGCGACGCCGACCTCGACCGGTTGCTCGCAGCGTCCCGGGAGCGTGGCATCCGAGTCCTTCTCGACGGCGTCTTCAACCACGTGGGGCGCGGGCATCCCGCCTTCCAGGCCGTGCTCGCGGGCGGCGACACGACGCTGTTCCGCGGACGGTGGGTCGACGACCGGTTCGAGCCCGAGGTGTTCGAGGGGCACGGCGCCCTCGTCGCGCTCGATCACTCCTCCGACGCGACGGCCGACCTCGTGATCGACGTCATGTGCCACTGGCTCGAGCGCGGAATCGACGGGTGGAGACTGGATGCCGCCTACGCGGTGCCGCCGGAATTCTGGGCGCGGGTTCTCCCGCGCGTCCGCGAGCGGTTCCCTGAGGCGTGGTTCGTCGGCGAGGTGATCCACGGCGACGGCGCAGCGATCGTGCACGCGTCGACGATGGATTCGCTGACGCAGTACGAGCTGTGGCAGGGCATCTGGCACGGCATCGCCGACGGCAACTTCTTCGAGCTGAGCCACGCGATCGAGCGGCACGACGAGCTTCTCGCGGCCTACGCTCCGCAGACGTTCGTCGGCAACCACGACGTCACGCGGATCGCTTCGGCCGTGGGACGCGACCTCGTCCCGCACGCCCTCGCGGTGCTGTTCACGGTGGGCGGCACGCCGTCGGTCTACGCCGGCGACGAGTTCGGCTGGACCGCGGTGAAGGAGGAGCGCGAGGGCGGCGACGACGCGGTGCGGCCGGAGTTCCCGGCGACACCGGCGGAGGTCACCGGCGTGGACGAGCGCATCCTCGACGCGCATCGCGCGCTCATCGCCCTCCGCCGGCGGCATCCGTGGCTCTGGCGCGCCCGCACCGATGTCGTCGAGGTCACGAACACCACCCTTGTGCTGCGCACCGCCGTGGATGCCGAGGCGGTGATCGTCGCGTTGAACTTGGGCGACGCCCCCGTTTCGCTCCCCGCCGCCGACGCCGCGACCGTGGTCACCGGCGACGGGATGCTCGCCGACGCGAGGGTGGAGCTCCCGCCCCGCGGCTGGGCGGTTCTCGAGCGCTGACCCCCTCGTCCCACTTATGGCAATGCGTGTCCCACAAACGGCCGCTCAAAGCCCCGCCGACCAGCAACAAGTGGGACATGGGACACCGGTGAACACCACGCGGGGGCTGGGGAGGGATGCCGGCTCCGAGCGACTCAGCCGCCGACCCGGAAGCGGTGCTCGGGGCGGCCGGTCGAGCCGTAGCGGAGGCCCACCGTGACCAGGCCGCGCTCGGCCAGCGCCGTCAGGTGGCGCTGCGCGGTCGCGCGGGAGACACCGATGCGCTCCGCGACCTCGGACGCCGACGCCTCGTCGTCCCCGAGCGCCGCGAGGACCGTCTGCTCGGTCGCCGACCGGGCGAGCGACGCACCGTCCCGCTCCCCTCGCATGACCGCGGCGGCGCGGTCGACGTCGTCCTGGGTCAGCGGCCGCGACGACGCGAGCAGGTTGCGGTAGCGCGCGTACCGGTCAAGGCGTTCGGCCAGGACGCGGGTGTCGAACGGCTTCACGAGGAACGCCAGCGCCCCGGCCGTGAACGCCCGCCGCACGGTCGCGGCATCCGTCGCCGCCGACAGCACGAAGGCGTCGAGACCGACCGAACGGACGAGTTCGATCCCGTCGCCGTCGGGCAGGTAGACGTCGGCGAGCACCAGGTCGGGGGCGTGCGCGGCGATCGCCGCCCGCGCGTCCCCGACCGTCCGCGCGGGTTCCAGGGCCGTGAAGCCGGGGCGCGCATCGACGGCGTCACGATGCAGCCCCGCCACACGGAAGTCGTCGTCGACGACGAGGACGCGGATTTCGGTCATCTCTCCCCCTCGGTCGCGGGTCGCGGCGAACGCGCGGCCCCCTCGGCGCCGGTGTGGAGCACGCCCGGCAGCCGAGCGGCGACCACCGCGCCGTGCCCGGACCCGCCGGCATCCACGATCCAGACGTCGCCGCCGCGCCGCCGGGCGAACTCGCGCGAGAGCGGCAGCCCCACGCCGAGACCGTGCACCGCGGCAGGATCGTCGGGGCGCTCGCGCGGAGCGAAGGCCGCGTCGACGTCGGCGATGCCGCCGCCGGTGTCGGCCACCGTGAGCACGAGGTCGCCGCCGTCGCCGAGGACGGCGACCTCGACCGCGCGGGGCTCGCCCCCGGATGCCGCCGCCGTCACGGCGTTGTCGACCAGGTTGCCGAGCACGGCGATGACGTCCTCCACGTCGACGACGGTCGCGGGAAGCCACGTCTCGTCCGCGACCCGGAGGGTCACCCCGCGTTCCCGCGCGGACAGTCCCTTCGCCCCGAGGAACGACCGCAGCATCGCGTCGCCGACGAGATCGAGCCCCGGCACGGCCCAGTCGACCGACCCGCGGTCCACCAGATCGGCGAGGAACGCGCGCGCCTCCGCCGTGCGCCCGGCGTCGAGCAGGCCGACGGCGGCGTGCACGCGATTGGCGTTCTCGTGGCGCTGCACCCGCAGCGCGTCGCCGAGCGCCCGCACACTGTCGAGACGGTCCGACAGCGCGAGGACGTCGGTGCGATCGCGGAGCACCGCGACGCGGCCGAGCGCGCGCGTCCCGCGCCGGACGGGCCGGACGTCGACGAAGACGACGCGTTCGCCGATCGGCATCCCGTTCGGCGCCCCGGACCCGGCGAGCACGGCGGCCACCGCGGGCGGGAGTCCCAGTTCGTCCAGGCGGCGCCCGACCGCGCCCGACACCCCGAGGAGCGTCTCGGCCGTCGTCGTGCAGACCCGCACGACGCCGGCGTCGTCGATCGCGACGACGCCCTCGTCGGCGCTCTCCAGCACGGCGGTCTGCGTCTGCACGAGGGCGACGAGCTCCTCGGGCTGCAGCCCGAGCGTGAGGCGTTCGAGACGCCGCCGCGTGAGCAGCGCCACCGCGACACCGAGCCCCACCGCCACGAGCACCGCGATGCCGATGCCGATCAGGAGGGCGGGCAGGTCGTCGAACACGCTCGCGCGCTCGAATCCGACGCTGACCTCGCCCACCGGAGCACCGCCGTCGGGCGGATAGACGGGGACCTTCGCGCGGGCGGACTCCCCCAGGGTGCCCGTCTCCCACGTGACGACCTCGCGCCCGGCGAGCGCGTCGGCGAAGCTCGTGCTCACGACCTCGCCGAGGCGATCGGGATCGGGGTGGGCCAGACGGATGCCGTGGTCGTCGGTGATCACGACGAACAGGCCCTCGGTCCGCGCGGTGACGTCGGAGGCGTAGCGCTCGAGCGTGCCGCCGCGGAGGCTCGCGGCATCCGGGGTTCCCGGGTCGGCGGAGTACGCGGCGACGAGCTCACGGACCTCCGGCGCCTCGGCGACGGACCGCGCGATGTTCAGCGCCGACGAGTCGGCCTCGGCGCGCAGTTGCTGGATGCCGAGCCACGCGAACACCGCGGTGCACACGGCCACCACGGCCACCATCGTGGCGATCTGGACGAGCAGCGTCCGGGTGGCGAACCGCATGGCACCTCCGAACGCCGTTGTGCGCGAAATGCGCAGAACACACGCTACGCGCACAACGCCGGTCAATGCGAGCAAGCGCGCGCGACCGGGGGCCGCGTCCGTAGGTTCAGCGGATCGACGGCGCGCGGTGCGCCGGCATCCACGACGAAGGAGTCGCGATGACCCCCCTGATCCTTGCGGCCGAAGCCGCCGAGTACCCGGTGGCCTACACACCCGCCGACGGGGTGCTCGTGGCCCTCGGCTTCCTGATGGTGCTGTCGTTCATGGCCCTGATCATGACGCGACGCCTGACCCCGATGGTCGCGCTCATCGTCGTCCCGACGATCTTCGGCCTGATCGCCGGCGCGGGCTTCGGTCTCGGCGACATGGTGATCGACGCGATCGGCAAGATGGCGCCGACCGCGGCCCTGCTGCTCTTCGCGATCATGTACTTCGGCATCATGATCGACGTCGGTCTGTTCGATCCGCTGATCCGCGTGATCACGCGCTTCCTGGGCGACGACCCGGCCAAGATCGTGCTCGGTACGGCGATCCTCGCCGGCGCGGTGTCGCTCGACGGCGACGGATCGACGACCTTCATCATCACGACCTCGGCGATGCTGCCGCTCTACCTGCGCCTCGGCATGAGCCCGGTCGTGCTCACGTGCGTCGCCGGACTGATGAACGGCACGCTGAACATCGTGCCCTGGGGCGGCCCCACCGTCCGCGCCGCGACGGCGCTGGGGGTCCAGCCCACCGACATCTTCGTGCCCATGCTGCCCTCGCTCCTCGCGGGCCTGGTCGTCGCGCTGGCGTTCGCGTGGTTCCTGGGCCTCTCGGAGCGCAAGCGCCTCGCGGGCTCGGTGGACACCTCGAAGCTCGACGGCGCCACCGGGTTCGGCCGGCTCGGCGGACCGAAGCTGTTCCGCGGCGCGGAGTCCAAGCCCGGCGCGGTCGCGTCGCTGCGCACCGGCAACGTCGTGACGGTCCGCGGCGGGCGCGGCGCCGTCGCCGCCCCCGAGCTCGTCGTCGCGGCCGACACCGCCATGGCCGACACCATGCTCGATCCGAACCGCGCGACGCTCCGCCCGAAGCTCATCTGGTTCAACCTGGCGCTCACCGTCGCCGTGATGGTGCTGCTGGTGATGGACGTCTTCCCGCTCGCGTTCGTGTTCATGGTCGGCGCGGCGCTGGCCCTGATCGTGAACTTCCCGAAGCTGCGCGGACAGGCCGACGAGATCGTCGCCCACGCCCCGAGCATCGTCGGTGTCGTCTCGATGGTGCTGGCCGCCGGCGTGCTGGTGGGCGTCCTGAACGGCACCGGCATGGTCACGGCGATGGCCGCGTGGATCACGCAGGTGATCCCCTCCTCGATGGGCCCGTTCCTCGCGGTCATCACCGGCGTGCTGTCGATCCCGTTCACATTCTTCATGTCGAACGACGCGTTCTACTTCGGCATCCTGCCGGTCCTCGCCGAGAGCGCGGCGAACTACGGCATCGCCCCGGTCGAGATGGCCCGCGCATCGATCACCGGTCAGCCCGTGCACCTGCAGAGCCCTCTGGTGCCCGCGATCCTGCTGCTCGTCTCGCTCGCCGGGGTGAACCTCGGCGACCACCACAAGAAGGTGCTGTGGCGGGCGACGATCGTCTCGCTCGTGATGCTCGCCGTCGGCGTGCTCGTGGGCGCGGTGCCGCTCCTCGGCTGAGGCGCGGCCGCCGCCACCCCCGCGTCATAAACGCGATTCACGCCCAGAAACGCGCTCTCCCCGCGTTTCTGGGCGTGGATCGCGTTTATCGGTGTCGGCTGAACCCACGTCGGCAGCTCACCCGCGCGGCAGCTCGCGCGGCACCGCCCCGCGCGCCACGCGGCAGCGCACCCCCGCGGCAGCTCGCCCGCGCGGCAGCTCACCCGCGGCCACGCGGTCACGCGATGCCGAGCGCCGCGCGCACCGCAGCGACCACCTCGGCCTGCGCGCCGTCGCGGACGAACACCGGGATCCGCTCCAGCGGGGCGTCGACCTCGATCTCCCCGCCGCCGGCGAACACGGTCCCGCTCCACAGATCGGTCCACGCCGCCCCCGCCGGCAGCACCACACGCCGTGAGCGCGCGCCGGCCTCCATCACGGGCGCGACGAGCAGGTCGGGGCCGAAGAGGTACTGGTCCTTCACGTCCCACGTCCGCGCATCGTCGGGGAACCCGTGGAACAGCCCGCGCAGCACGGGCTGCCCGTTCTCGTGCGCGTCGCGCATCACGTCGCGGACGTACGGTCGCAGCGCCTCGCGCGCGAAGAGGTAGCGCTCGAGCACCGGTGTGACGGCCTCGCCGAAGCTCCACACCTCGTTCGGTCCGCCCGAGGGTGAACGTCGCGTCCCGTCGGCGGCGGTGATCGCGATCGTGGGAAGGCGGTCGCCGTGCAGCCGCATCACGGGACAGAACGCCCCGAACTGGAACCACCGCACCAGCAGTTCGCGGAACCCCTCGTCATCCGGGTCGCCGTGGTGGAAGCCGCCGATGTCGGTCGTGAACCACGGGATGCCGGCGACCCCCATGTGGATGCCGGCGGTGACCTGCGCGCGCAGCGCGGCGAAGGTCGAGGCGATGTCCCCCGACCAGACCAGGGCGCCGTAGCGCTGACTGCCGGCCCAGGCCGTCCGCAGGAGGTTCACGACGTCGGTCTCGCCATCGCCCCACTGCCCCTCGGCGAAGGCGCGGGCGTAGTGCTGCGGGTAGAGGTTGCCGACCTTCAGCACCGATCCGAGGTGGTACCGGTAGTTGTCGTAGTCGTAGAGGCCGTATTCGGGTTCGGCCTCGTCGAGCCAGAAGGTGCGGATGCCGTGCACGCCGTAGTTCGCGCGGATGCGGTCCCACACGAAGGCGCGGGCGCGGGGGTTGGTGGCATCCAGGAAGGCGCTCGGCCCCTCGAACGACATGTGCACGTCGAGTCCGCGTTCGGCGCGGACGAGGAGGTTCTCCTTCTTCATGCGGGCGTAGTTCTCGGACTCCAGCGACACCTGCGGCCACACCGACACCATGAGCTCGACCCCGAGCGAATCCAGCTCGCGCACCATCGCCGTCGGGTCGGGCCAGAACTCGTCCTCGAAGCGGAGGTCGCCCATCTTCGGCCAGTGGAAGAAGTCCGCCACGATGACGTCGAGCGGGAGCCCCCGCCTCTTGTGCTCGCGGGCCACCTCCAGCAGCTCCTCCTGCGAGGAGTAGCGCAGCTTGCACTGCCAGAAGCCGAGTCCGCGTTCCGGCATCATCGGCGTGTGTCCCGTGGCATCCGCGTACGCGCGGGCGATGGCGCTCGGCGACCCGGCCGCGGTCACCCAGTAGTCGAGCTGATCGGTCGCCTCGGCCGACCACTGCGTGCCGTTGGTCGCGAAGGTGGCCCGTCCGATCGCGGGGTTGTGCCAGAGGAACCCGTAGCCGCGGCTGGACATCACGAACGGCACGCTCGACTGGGAGTTGCGGTGGGCGAGTTCGAACGTGCAGCCCTTCAGGTCCAGCACGTCCTGCTGGTACTGCCCCATCCCGAACAGGCGTTCGTCGGGATCGTGGTCGAACGACGCCGTCAGGCGCACCTCGCCGCCGGGGACGGGGCGATGCTCGCGGGCGACGAGCGCGAGGGATCCGCCGGCGTCGCGTTCCTGGAACAGCAGGGTGCCGTCGGCGTCGAAGAAGGCGAGATGGCAGTGGTTGCGGTCGTATCCGGTCTGCAGCTGCACGGCGCTGGACGAGGTCGCGACCACTCGCAGACGCCCGACGGTGAGCGTCGCCGTGTCACCGTCGACGGCGACGTCGGCCACGACGGACGGCGGCGGAGGGAGGAGCGCCCAGTCGTGATCGAGCACGTCCTGCATCAGACGCGCGCGCACGCGCACGCTGTCGGCGCCCCAGGGCTCGATCACGACGGTCTCCCCGTCGCCGCGCCAGATCAGCCGTCGCCCGTTGACGACGAAGGGGGCGTCGATCACGCGGATGCCTCGGACGCGGGGCCGCGCCCCGTTCGGCGGAGGAGATGCTCGTGGGCGAAGACCAGGTAGACGCTCGCCGTCCACGTGTACGCGCGGTCGCGCAGGCCCGCGCCGCTGAGCGCGTCGAAGTTCTCCGCGAAGCCGGATCGCTCGCACAGCGCCCGGAAGCGCTCGTTGACGACATCGGCGAGCGCGGTTCGGCCACCGCGACGCAGGCCCTCCTCGATGAGCATGGTCGAGGGCGCCCAGATCGGCCCGCGCCAGTACCCATCGCTCTCGTACTCGGCGGAGTCGACGAGCTGCGTCGCCGGGCCCCACGGCGTGAGATGGGCCGCGATCCGCTCCGCCAGCCCGTCGACCACCTCGTCCGGCAGCCGGTCGGACGCGAGCACGGGGAGCAGGGTGAGCAGGCTGGACCGCGTGCTGACGCGACCGCTCAGCGGCGCCACGGCGAAGAATCCGTCCTCGTCGTGCAGTTCGCGCAGCAGCGCCGCCCGGAGCCGTTCGCCCTCCGCCCGCCAGCCGGCGGCCTCGTCGATGTGAAGCTCGTCGGCGAGGTCGGCCAGCACGTCGAGCTGCACCGCGAGGAAGGCCGCCAGGTCGGGCGCCTCGATCACGCGATCGCGGTCGAAGGCGGTGGAATTGTCCCAACCGCTGTCGTTGCCGTGCTGGTAGTGCGGCAACGCGCGGCCCGGCGCGGTGCGGTGCTCGAGCCAGAACCGCGACCAGCGCGAGAGCCGCTCGTAGATCGCGCGGAGCTCCTCCTCGGTCGCCGCCCGCGGCATCCGTTCGCGCAGCTTCGCCAGCGCCCACCCGTGGATCGGCGGCTTGACGTAGTTGTACAGCACTTCGGAGTGGGTGATCGAGTCGGGCATCGCGCCCGCGGCATCCTGGTGGTCGAAGGGCGCGAGGAACTGATCGAGCGCGGAATCGGGCAGCCCGGGGGCGAGCGCGAGCGCGTTGAAGGTGTGGTCCCAGCTCCACACCTTGTCCATCCAGTGCTTCGACATGAGCACCGACTCGCGGTGCACGAATCCGGCCGGAGCCACGGTCGCCGACCACAGCACGTAGGCCGCGAGCGCGACCGCGGGGGTCTCGTCGGTGCGCCACGCGGCGATCGCGTCGAGGTACTCGGTGAACTCGCCGGCGACCCGGTGGCGCACCTCGCCGAACGCCTCCCGCGGCACGTACGGCGGGGCCGCGGAGGTGATCTCCTCGATCGCGACCTCCCACTCCTCCCCGCTCAAGGTGAGCGATCGGATGCCATGCCCGAGCGCCTCGGCACCGGTGACGGCGAGTCGGCCCGTGAGCACCGTCACCCGGTAGCGGCGTCCCGTCTCGTAGGACGTGAAGACGTGGGAGCCGTCGAGGGGATCCTGGTACAGGTACGACCCGGTGAACGGCGTCAGTTCGGCGACGGCATCCTCGATCGTGAAATCGCCGCCGCCGGCGATCCGCACGACCTCGTCGGACTCGAACACCGCGGCCGCCACGGCCTCCCCGTCGACGTGCCACGTCACCCAGGACGCGTCCGCACGGACGACGGCATCCACTCTCTTCCCGCCCCGGGTCGGGACGAGGCGCAGCACCGCGTGCATGCCGTTGACGTGCGAGACGAGGTGCACGTCGTCGGCGTGACGGTGCAGACCGACGACGGGCGAGAGGTCGAGCCAGGATCCGCGTCTACTGAAGGGGATCTCGCGCACGTCGAAAGACGGGAGGGAGGGTACGGACACGAAGGGCCTTTCGAGGGTCAGTCTTTGACGGCGCCGGCGGTCACACCGGCCGCCACGTAGCGCTGGGCGAGGATCAGGAGCACGGCGGCGGGGATGGATGCCACCACGGCGGTCGCCATGATCGCGTTCCACTCCTGGTTGTTGTTGCCGATGTACCGGTAGATGCCGATCGTGATGGGCTGCAGCTTGCCTCCGCTGTTCAGCGTCGAGGCGAAGATGAAGTCCGACCACGACCACAGGAACGCGAACAGCGAGACCGTGACGATCGAGTTGCGGCTCACCGGCAGCACGATCGAGCGGAAGGTTCGCCAGGTGCCCGCCCCGTCGATGCGGGCGGCCGCGAGCAGTTCGTCCGGGATGCCGCGCATGAACGCCGTGAAGATCAGCACGCCGAACGGCACCGCGAGCGTCGAGTCGGCCAGGATGAGCCCCGGGATCGTGTTCAGGATCCCCGCGTTGAGGTAGATGGCGTAGAAGCCCATCGCCATGATGATCCCGGGGATCATCTGCGCGATGAGGAGCACGAAGCTGAGGGCGTTCCCGCCGCGCGGGCGCAGCTTCGCCAGCGCGTAGGCCGCCGGCGCCGACAGAGCCAGGGTGAGGATCACGGTCCCGACACCGACCACGAAGCTCGTCCCGAGGAACGGCAGCTGGTCGGAGAGCACCCGCTCGTACCCCTCGAACGTCGGGGTGAGCGGGAACAGATCCGGCGGGGACTTGCGCATGTCGCTCTGCGGGGTGAGCGACACGTTGATCATCCAGTAGACGGGGAACAGCATGATCCCGGTCAGGACCACGCCGATGAGCGTGATCCACCACGGTCGACGTTTCATCACACCTCCAGACGGCGCTGCGCGCGGATGTAGATCAGCCCGAAGACGAGGGCGATGACGATGAGCAGGTTGCCGACGGCGGCCGCCGGGCTGAGGTCGGGCAGGGCCGAGCCGAATCCCAGCCGGTACGACCAGATGGCGAGGGTGGTCGAGCTGGTCCCGGGGCCTCCCCGCGTCATGATCCAGATGATGTCGAAGACCTTCAGGGTGTAGACCAGGCCGAGCAGGATCGTGATCGCCGAGACCGGGCGCAGCAGCGGGAAGGTGATGCGCCAGAACTTCTGCCACGCGTTCGCGCCGTCGATGGATGCCGCCTCGTAGATGTCGCCCGAGATGTTCTGCAGGCCGCTGTAGAGGATGACGAGGTTGAACGGGACGCCGATCCAGATGTTCGCGATGAGCACGGACACGAGTGCCGACTGGGGCGACGTGAGCCAGTTGACCGGGTCCAGGCCGATCGCGCTCAGGGCGGCGTTGACGACGCCGGAGTCGGAGTTGAGCATCCACGACCACGCCGAGGCCGAAACCAGCAGCGGGAGCAGCCACGGCACGAGGAAGAGCGCCCGCAGCGTCGCCGACAGCGGGAAGCGCTGGAAGAAGAACACCGCCAGCGCCATCCCGATGGAGTACTGGAAGAGGATCGAGACGAGCGTGAACGTCGCGGTGTTGGCCAGGGCCGGCCAGAACGTGGCGTCCTGGAAGACCGTGACGTAGTTGGCGAGCCACACGAACGGGGCGTTGCCGTCGATGAACGAGCGGACGGTGTAGTCCCGCAGGCTGAGGTCGAGGTTGCGGTACAGCGGATAGGCGTAGAAGACGACCAGGTAGATCACGACGGGGGCGAGGAACGCCCACGCGGCCCACTGGCCCCGGTGCCGCGGACGGCGGCCCGGGGTGGGGAGGGCGGCGGCGGCCGCCGCCCTCCCGGAATCGCCGGTGCCCGTCGATGCAGTGATCTGCGTCGCGGTCATGTCGGCGTGCCCCTTTCGAGTGGATGCGGTTACTTGGACGACGCGGCCTGCTGGGCGGCCTTCAGCGCGTCCTGCGGCGACTGCGCACCGGTGAGGGAGTTCTGCACGGCGGTCCACAGCTGCTCGGAGATGACCGGGTACTTCGTTCCGAGGTTGTCTCCGGTGCGGGCCTTCGCGGCGTTGACGGCGGTGACCCACGGCTGGAGCGAGGCGTCGCCGGCGAGCTGCTCCTTCTGCGCCTCGGGGGTGGCCGCGACGTAGTTAAGGGTGTTGTCGGTCTTCACCACGTTGGCCGTGCTCGTGAGGCACTCGACGATCTTGGCCGAGGCCGCGTAGCGCGCGGAGTCCTTCTGCACCGGCAGCGTGAGGAACTCGCCGCCGGTCGGCGCGGGAGCCGCACCGCCCGTGGCCCCCGGGATGGGGATGACCTCGTAGCCGGCCTTCGCGGCTCCGGCCTTCTGCCAGGTGCCGTTCTCCGCGAAGCCGAAGTCGCCCGTCTCGAATTCCTGCCAGCTGGTGGTCTGGGTGTTGTTGATGACGGAGTTCGGCGCCCAGCCCTTCTTCACCCAGTCGGTCCACAGCTGGACGGCCGAGACGGCCTGCGCCGAGTCGAGCTTCGTGAGGTCGGCGCCGGAGCCCCAGAACCAGGGGAGGAACTGGAAGCTGCCCTCCTCGGTACCGATCCCCGAGAACGTGATGCCCTTCTTCCCGGACGCCACGACCTTCTCGATCGCGGCGTTCAGGGTCGTCCAGTCCGTGATGGAGGTCGGGTCGACGCCGGCCGCGGTCAGCACCTGCGGGTTGTAGTACAGCGCGAGGGTGTTGGCCCCGATCGGGACGCCGTACGTCTTTCCGTCGACCACCGAGGCGCCGAGGATGTTCTCGGCGACGTCGCCGACCTGGAGGCCGTTCTCGTCGGTCGCGGTGAGGATGCCGGCCTCGACCAGCGTCGAGACGGCCGGGTTGTCGATCAGCAGGATGTCGGGCGAGTCGCCCTGCTGTCCGGCGAGCAGGGCCTTGCTCGTCAGGTCGCTGGTGTCGAAGCCGGTGCGCTCGACGGTGACCCCTGCGTCGGCCGCGCATGTGTCGATGACCTTGGCCCAGTCCGACGAGGCGTCGTACTGGGGGTACGGGTCCCAGAACGTGTAGGCGCCTCCGGTGCCGCTGCTGCTGTCGCCGGTGCCGCCACCGGCACAGCCGGCCAGAATGCCGACGGCCACGGCGCCGATGGCGACCGCGCCCAGAGCGCGGGTACGGGTGTTGTTCGTGCTCACTGCGATTTCCTCTCTGAAATGTGACTGCGTTGTCCTGCAGATGACGCGTTGAACCGGTTCGACGACGGGCGACGAGAACGGCACGCGTCCGCCGCCCTCAGGCGGTGCTCCCCCTGTCGGTGAGCTCCGGCTCGATGAAACCGACGACGGACGGGCCGTGTGCGGGATCGGCGATGCGCCGGACCAGGTGCTGGACCGCCATGCGGCCGAGCCGGTCGGGGGAAGTCTCGACCGCCGTGTACGGCAGGAGGAAGGTGCGCCCGAAATCGCGCGAATACAGGCTGACGACGGAGAGGTCCCGCGGCACGACCGTTCCCCGCTCATGGAGGACGGCGGGGAGGGCCGCGATCGATGCGTCGTTGTGGACGATGAGCGCGGTCGCATCCGACCGCGTGTCCAGGATCGCGTTGAGGCTGCGCTCGATGCCGGGCGACTGGGATTCGCCGTAGTACGGATGGAGACGGATGCCGTATCGCGCCGCGCGCTCCAGGGCGGCGTCGCGGAATCGCCACGCGTACGCTCCCCCGCGCTCGAACACGTGCCGGGGCGGCGAGACCAGCAGGATGTCGCGGTGCCCGAGACCGTAGAGGTGGTCGACGATGATCCGCGCGGCCTCACCGAAGTCGAGGTCGAAGACGTCCAGGCCCTCGGTGTCGCGCGGCAGGCCCACCAGCGCACCGGGCTGACGTGCCTCACGCAACGCGGCGAGTCGGGGGTCGTCGTGGGTCACGTCCAGAAGCACGACGCCGTCGACCATGTTCGACGACGTGATACGTCGAACGGCGCCGGGGCCGTCGCCGTCGGTGACCATGAGGATGTCGTAGCCCAGCTCCCGCGCGGCATTCGAGACCGCCAGGATGTACTGCAGCATCGCGGGCGGGAACTCGTCGTCGTGGAACTGCAGGAGCAGCCCGAGGACCATGGTCTGCGAGGTCGCGAGGGCGCGCGCGCCCGCATTCACGGTGAAACCGAGCTCGGCGATCGCGGCGTCGATCCGCTCGCGCGTTTCTCGGGAGATCGGCCGGTTGCCCGACAGGGCGTAGGAGACGGTGCTGCGGGAGACGCCCGCAGCCTTGGCCACATCACCGATGGTGGTCATGTCGCGCCCCTTTCATCATCGAACCGGTTCGATCATCGTACCGCCGTTCTGCCCGGGGGAGCAAGAGCCATGTCGTCGAATACCTGTCATTGTGACCCGGAATCACCCGGACCACGACAGAACCCCCGCGACGGCTGTCGCGGGGGTTCTGCGGGTCAGGCTCAGTCGGCGGCGCGACCGCGCCGGCGTGAGATCAGGCCGGCGCCGACGGCGACGGCGAGAGCGCCCGCCAACACCGCCCCGAACCCGGCGAAGGCACCCCCGGTGGTCGCCAGCGACCCGCCGGTCGAACCCGTGGAGGACGCTCCCCCGCCGCTTCCCGACCCGGTCGACCCCGTGCCCCCACCGGACCCGGAGCCGCCACCGGTTCCGGAACCGCCGCCGGTGCCCGGATCGGCCGCGGTGACCGACAGCGCGGCCGACGCGGTGCGGCCGGAGTCGGCCCCCGTGGCCACCAGTTCGTGGTCGCCGACCGGCGCCGTGCCCGGGACGATCACCGACGTCGAGAACGCACCCGCGGCATCCGCGGTCGCCTCTCCGAGGACGATCACGTCGGAGTGCAACTCCAGTGCGACCTTCTCGTTCGGGGCGAAGCCGGAGCCCGACACCGACACGGTGCCGCCCTGCGCGACCGACGTCGCGTCCACGTCCACCGTCGCCACCACCGGCGGAGCGTCCGCGGGACGCAGCGCGGTGAAGGTGAGGCGGTCCAGGTTCGGCGCCCACTGCGAGCGCAGCCCCAGGGTCGGGAACCGCTCCGAGATGAAGGTGGTGCCGTTGAAGTCCGGCGCCTCCTTCGAGGCGAAGGACACGGTGTTCTCCCCGGCCCCCAGGTCGACCGGGACCGTGAGCTCCCAGAACTGGTTGGCGTTGTAGCTCTGCGGGAACAGCACCTTCTGAACGGTCCCGCCGTTGACCGAGATGTCGGCACGACGCGCCACCGGGTCGGGGTTGTAGTGCGATGCGGGCGACTGCTCCTCGTTGGAGTAGCGCACCGTCATCGCGTACGTGCCCGCCTCGGCGACCGTGACCTTCGTCGTGAGGGTGTTGGCGTTGTCCTGCGCGCCGCCGACGCCCACGACCGCCTTTCCACCGCTGGCGAGGGAGAGATCCTGCACCCGGGCGGACCCGCCGAAGACGCCGTCCTCGGCCTCGATCGTCTGGCTGGCCAGCACGCCCTCTGAGGGCTCGACCGCCACGCGGTCCACGGCCAGGGCGCCGCTGCCCCCGACGATCTCGACCTTGTTGATGCCGCCGACGAGGAACGCGGGGACCCGCGCGGTGT
The DNA here is from genome assembly GCF_900156455.1 of Microbacterium sp. RURRCA19A. Classification (GTDB taxonomy): domain Bacteria; phylum Actinomycetota; class Actinomycetes; order Actinomycetales; family Microbacteriaceae; genus Microbacterium. Next base: position 33,625 of record NZ_FTNQ01000005.1, on the reverse strand, counting down.
CGGAGACCTCGCCGAGTTCGACGTCGTTCACCTTCAGGATGCCGGTTCCCCCGCCGAGGGTCTTCACCTCGAGCGACTTCTCCGCGTCGTCCTTGCTGTACACCCAGAAGGTCGCCGACTGGCCCGCAGCGACGTCGACGTATCCGGAGCCCGAGACACCGGGCCGGTCGTATGACGCCGTGGCTCCGTGCAGGACGGCGTTCTCCGCCTCGTACAGGGGCGTGTAGTCGGGGTTGGCGAGCGTCAGGTCGATCTTGTCGATCAGCGCGATGCCCTTGGTCTTCTTCGATCCGTCCAGGCTCTGCGAGGCGACCGTGATGGTGTGGCGCCCGCGGGTCAGCTCGACGGTGGTGTCGGTGTGGTTCCAGACGACCCACTTGTATCCCAGCTCGGCGTAGACCTCTTGCTCGGCGGCGTCGTCGACGCGCACGAACATGTTCACGGGACCCTGCTCCTCGTTGCGGGGTTCCTTGTTGAACGCGTTCGCGAGGATGCTGAGGTCGTACGTGCCGTCCGCCGGCACGTCGACCTGGAAGTTCAGCGCGAGGTCTCCGGTGGAGCCGTCGCCCGACGCCTCCCCCGTGATGTTGCCGACGTTGCGGTTGCCCGACGTGTAGAACTTCCCGACATCGGCCGGCGACCCCTCGTAGTTGACGAAGTGGCCTCCGCCGGTGAACGGCGCATCCTCCGCCTCGTAGACGCCGCGCCACGACACCGGGGACTTCGCCGGGCTGGTGGTGTCCGTGCCCGGGGTCACGATGACCTCGTATGCGGAGTCGGTGCCGAGCGCGGGCAGATCGCCCTGGCCGAACTGCAGGCTCAGCGAACCCCCGACGATCGGGGCGTCGAACTCGGCGACCGTCTGCGGTTCGCCGGAGTCACCGATCTGACCGGTCCAACGGATGTCGCGCACCTGGACGTGGGCCGAGCCGCCGAGGTAATCGGGCAGGCGATCGAAGTAGACGCTCTGATCGCCCGTACTGCCTCCGAAGAGCGCGTGCACCTTCTGGTTCGCGTCATCGACGGTCGCCACGCCCTGGAGCGTGTAGCTCTGACCGGGCTGCGGCGGGTGCACCGTCACGGTGTCCCCGGTCATGTTCCCGTACGCGTTCAGCAGCCACCACTGCCCGTTGCCGCGGTTGGACTGCACGGCGGAGTCGCTCAGGTTGCCGTCGATGTTCCAGTAGGCGATGTCGGCGTCGATCTTGGAGTCCTCGATCGCGGAGATCCACTGGATCATCTGCGCCGGAACCGAGGTGTGGTAGTTGAAGGCGTACTCGTTGACATTGATCGGGAGATGCGTCCCCGCCCACTTCGTGCCCGCGAACAGCTCGTCCTCCCATCCGCGGTAGCGGGCGACCGAGTCGCGGATCGTCGCGGGGTTGCTCAACTCGTGCCACGTGAAGACCGCGGGGACCGTGTCGTTCGCGATGGCGTGCTGCAGGAAACCGTACGTCTGGTTGAACAGGATGCTCGTGTTCGGGCCGCTGACACGGGCGTCGGGCATCTTGTCCTTGATGATCCGGTAGGCGCGGTCCCACGCGCTCAAGAAGCGATCCGGGTCGTCCAGCCAGCTCTGGCCCCAGAAGGACTGACCGCCGTTGCCGTACATGTTGCCCTCGGGCTCGTTGAACGGCACGAACACGATGCGCTTCTGGTACTCCGCGGGGAGCTGGAGCACCTGATCGACCTGCGCGCCGATCGAGTCGAGGAACCAGGCCTCCTTCTCGGCGCCGTTGTTTCCCGGCACCTCGTACGGGAAGCCGCGGTTGATGTCGGTCATGTAGATGTAGACGTCACCGTTGGACGAGTCGGCGAGCGGCTTCACGACCTCGAGCGCGTCGGCGCCCGGGTGCTGCGGGCCGTCCTGCGCCTTGGTCGACACGGTGCGCAGTTGGATGCCGTCGATCAGGTTGTTCGAGGGCAGACCGGGGCCGTAGAGACCGTAGAGGGTTCCGGAGGCCCCTCCCATGAAGGCGCCCGTGCGGTCACCGACGTCGATCGAGAACTCGCCGGGAGTCGTGACGCGCACGGTCGCGGTGACCGCGGTGTCGGTGCCGTCGACGGCGCCCTGCACGGTGAAGACGCCGCGCTGCGCGTAGGCGGACGCGGGGACGTCGGCCCAGGTGACGGGCGCGAGTCGCTGCTGCCCGTCGTCGAACTCGGCCTTCACGCCCGGGAGCTGCGGCGCGGCACCGATGTCGGTCTGCACCGTCACGCTCGTCTCCAGCACCCGGGTGAGCTGGGGCGCGGCATCCCCCGCGAGCGCGCGCACCTGGCCGGCGGTGAGCGCGGTGTCGTACACCTGGAAGTCGTCGATCGCGCCGGCGAAGAAGGGGTGGACACCGGTCCAGAAGGGCTGCCCGATGTAGCCCGAGTCGGGCGAGGACGCGCCGAAGAGGGCGCTGGAGACATCGGCGCCCACCGCGGTGCGGGCGACTTCGAGCCCGTCGAGGTAGTACACCAGCGCTCCGGCGTCGATCGTCGTGGTCACGAGGTGCCACTCGCCGGAAGGGAGCGCCGTCGATCCTGCGGCACCCGCCTCGCCCTGGCTGGTGGGCTTCACGCTGGAACGGGCCTTGTCGTCGCCCTGGAACCGCGGCGTGTAGAACGCCGCACTGTCCTTGTCCTTGCCCAGCGTGTAGAGCCACTGGAAAGCGTCACCGCCGTCCCACTTGACCCAGGACGAGATGGTGGTGGAGGTCAGCCCCTGGAACAGACCCGAGGGGACGGTGATGAACGGCGCGGTCGTCGAACCTGCGGCCCCGCCGGAGAGGTGGAGGGCCTTTCCTCCGGCCGGTCCGTCGACGAGCTGGGCGGAGCCCGGGTTGTCCAGCACGCCGTCGCGCCCCTTGCCCGACTCGTCCTTCACCGTCGCCGTGACGGATGCCGCGGCGTCGAAGTCGTAGTCGAGGATCACGTGGCCGCTCGGGTCGTCGGCGGGGGCCGCTTCGGCGAGAGGGACATGGACGGGGGAACCGACGGCGAGGGCGGCGACGGCCAGCCCTGCCGCGACGGTGGTGATGGGCGCGCGGGCGGCGCGCCGTCGAGTCGACCTCATGGAACTCTTCTCTCGTCGTTGAGTGGGGTCACCGGGATTTTGTGTCGAACCGGTTCGACACACGGTAAACGGGAGACTCGTCCGCCGTCAAGGGCGAAGCCGCATGTCACGTGCCCCGTCTCCGACGACCGTGCGCGGACGAACGCCCGGCGGCACCCCCGCAACCGCCGCCACCCCCGCGGCCCCCGCCACCCTCGCACCCGCCGCCACCCCTGGCGCGATAAACGCGATCTACGCCCAGAAACGCGGGGACAGCGCGTTTCTGGGCGTGGATCGCGTTTATCGGTGAGGTGACGCCGGTCCGCTCGAAGGGCGGGGACGAGACCAGAAGGAGCCCGGATGCCATGGCATCCGGGCTCCTCCCGTTCGATCGTCAGACGATCACGACACCGTGCGTCGCGGACGACGCAGGGTCCACACCACTCCTCCCGCCACGAGCAGGAAGGACGCCAGCAGCGCCGCCCCGAGCGGAGCCTGCGCCCCGGTCGCGGCGAGCTGGCCCGCGGCCACCACGGTGATCGGGATCGTGCGGATCACGTTCCCGTCGGCGCCGAACACCACGATCGTGTGGCTGCCCGCGGCGAGGTTGCCGGGGATCTGCACGTCGAACGTGACGCGGCCGCTCGCGTCGGCGGCGGGGATGCCGGCGATGCGGATGGGGTCGCTGCGCAGCTCCGCGGTGATCTGCTCACCGGCAGCCAGGCCCGTCACCGTCACGCGCACGATCCCCCCGCGCTCGACCGTGGTGGTCGAGACCGACACCGACGGGGCGGCATCCGGAGTGCTCGTGGGCGAGGCCGTCGGGGTCGGCGTGCCCGTGGGCTCGGTCGTCGGCTCCGGCGTCGCGGTGGGCGTGACCGTCGGCGTCGCCGTGGGCGTGGCCGTCGGCGTCGCCGTGGGGGTCGGCGTCGGGGTCGGCTCCGTCGTGTCGGGAACCTCGCGCGGCGCGACGCTCGACAGGGTCGGCTTCACGGCCTGGAACAGCCCGTCCGGGCCGATCTCGAGGCGATCGATGGTCGTCTCGCGGTTCGTTCCACCGCCGCCCGGGATCGCGAACCGGTGGTACGCGATGTACCACTCGTCCGTGCCCGGCACGTTGATGATCGAGCTGTGTCCCGTGCCGAGGATGCCCTGCGAGGTGTCCTTCGAGAGGATCACGCCGCGGTACGTCCACGGGCCGTCGATGCTCGCCGACGTGGCGTAGCCGACGCGGTAGTCGGCCGAACCGGTGTCGTCGATCGAGTACGTCAGGTGGTAAAGACCGTCGCGGTAGTTCACGAACGTCCCCTCGCGGAAGTCGTTCAGACCCGAGATCGGCTTGATCGTGCCCGCCTTGATGCTCTTCATGTCATCGGACAGTTCGCCGTAGACCGGGTTGCCGTTGCCCCAGAACAGGTAGTACTTCCCCGTCTTCGGGTCGTGGAACGCCGCCGGGTCGATCGCCTGTCCGCTGTGGACGCTCTCACCGTTGGTGATCATCGGCTGAGCGTCCGCGGTGAACGGCCCCTCGGGACTGTCGGCGACCGCGACACCGATCTCCTTGCGGTTGTCCTGCGGGTTGTGACCGCTGAAGTAGAAGTAGTACTTCCCGCCCTTCTCGATGATCGTCGGAGCCCAGGCGTTGCCGGTGGCCCACGGGACGTTGCCGTTCGTGCCGTCCAGCGTCAGGAACGGCTTGTCGGACCGGGTCCAGTCGACGAGGTTCTTCGACTTCCACACGTAGAACGTGTTGCCGCCCCAGCCGGGGACCCCGTCGGTGGTGGCGTAGATGTAGTACGTGTCACCGAACACCGCGATGTTCGGGTCGGCGTACAGGCCCGGCAGGACCGGGCTCTTCATCTCGACCGCCTTCAGCGTCCAGACCACATCGGCCTGCCCGTCGGTCTTCAGCGTGACCGTGACCGGCGTGCTGAGGTTTCGGACCGTGCCCGATGCCGGGGTCGCCGTCGTGCCGGACGCGGTCGTGAACGTCGGGCGCAGCTTCGTCAGGTCGGTGCCCGGCACGACGGGGAACAGCACCGTGCGGTTCTCGGCGTCGACGATCGGGGCGACCTTGAGCGCCGCGGCATCCTGCAGACCGACCTCGGTGATCAGCCCCGGGTTCTGGGCCGCGACCTCGTCCGGGCTCAACGCGCGGTTGTAGAGCGCGAACTCGCGCATCTGGCCGCGGAAGAGGTTGTCGTCGTTGTACACGGACTTGCCGAGGTAGTTCGCCAGGGTCGTGCCCTTGCCGATGTCCCCCGGTCGGACCGTGACGTTGGTGTTCTCTGCGACCTTCTGGCCGTCGAGGTACAGTCGCGCGGTGTTGCCGCTCAACGTGTACGTCAGGTGCACCCAGCGGTCGCGCGGCAGGGCGCTGGCGGCGGACGCGTTCTGCTCGCCCGTCCAGTTGCCCGTGGTGAGCGCGCCGCGGTACTGGCCGTTGCCGGTCGAGAACAGGTACCCGTTGCCCTTTCCGTCTCCGCCGGTGTTGCCGAAGGCGTACAGGAAGTACGGGTTCTTCTGCGCCGCGTCGATCCGCACCTCGGTGTCGACGGTGAAGTCGGTGACACCCGCCAGCACGTTGTCGGGCAGATCGACGTAGTCGTTGCTGCCGTCGAAGGTCAGCGCACCGTCCGAGAACGTCGCCCCGCCCTGGATCTGCGCGTCGCGGCCCGCACCGGAGCGGTCGTGCAGCGTGGCGCCCGAACCGTCGGTGAAGTCGTAGCGCAGGACCTCGCCCTTGTCGTTCGCCGTGACCGGGGTCACGCCGGGCTCCGTGACGATGTTCTTCCGCAGGGCCGCGAGCTCCTCCGCGGTCACGGGCATGACGGTGCCGTGGCGCGGGCTGCTCGGGAGCGTGTAGCTCGCCGGGACCTGCCAGTTCGGGTTCGCGATGTCGGTGGTGGCCAGCGGGATGTACCCGCGCCCGCCGTACTCGTCGACGAACAGGTAGTACTTGTCGCCGTTGACGTCACCCGGGTTGGACTTGAAGATGCTCGGGCCTTCCACGGCACCCGTGCCGGCGTTCTTGCCGATGCACGACGTGACCTGCGTCCAGTCCTTCAGCGGAGCGGTCAGCACCGCGGAGCTCTCCTGGATGATGTCGCTGCAGCCGGTGGTCCCCGCGCCCTCATCCTTCGTGAACCGCTGGTAGACGCCGTTCGCCTTGATGACGGTCGAGTCGATGCGGGAGATCCCGCCCTGCCAGACCTGCGGCGCACTGAAGGTCACGAAGTCGCGCGTGGTGGCGTACATCATGCTGTTGGGCACGTTGGCGGTGTGATTCGGGTCATCCGCCGGGTAGATCTTCGAGGCCCAGAACACCACGTACTGGCCGAGGCTCTCGTCGTAGTACGCCTCCGGCGCCCAGGTGTTGCCGGCGGTGTCGGGCGAGACCCGGACGTGCCGCTGGTCGCTCCAGTTCACGAGGTCGTGCGACTCCCACACCTCGATGTACTTCGAGCCGATGGTCTGCGAGTCACCCCACGAGGTGCCTCCACCGATCGAGAGGTCGGTGGCGATCAGGTAGAACGTGTCGCCCTCGGGAGAGCGGATGATGAACGGGTCGCGGAGGCCCTTCTCCCCGTACTTCGAGGTGAGGGCGGGCTTGCCGCCGTTGAGCTCGGTCCACGACAGCGCGTTGTTGCCGTTGCTCGCGGCGAAGTAGATGTTCTCGCCCTCGATCGTGTTCCCGGTGAAGTACGCGAAGGTGTAGCCCTCGAAGGCACCGAGGTGCACGGCCTTGCGGACGTTCACGACGATGTCGCGCGTGCGGGTCGCCGAGCCCTTCGTCACGGATGCCGTGAGCGTGACGGTCGTGTCGGCCTCCTGGCGCGCGACGACACCCGTGGCGGAGACCACCGCGGGGTTCGAGGTCGTCCACGTGACGGGCAGACCGTCCGCCATCGTCGGCAGCGTCAGATTGCCGCGCGCATCGTCGGCGTTGACCACCGTGATCGCGTCGACGGCGCGCTGCGCGGCTCCCGCGTCATCGGGGACGGCCAGCACGGTGGCGGTGAAGCCGGTGCTCTGCGTCGCGGTTCCGCGGGTGAGAGTGGCCGTCAACGTGACCGTGGCGTCCGCCTGTCCGGCGGCGGGGCGCGTGACCGTGCCCGTGGACGACACCACCGCGGGGTTCGACGACGCCCACGAGATGCTCGACCCGTTCGTGCCGCCGGCGGGCAGGGCGATGTCCGCGGTCACGGCGCTCAGGTCGCCGAGGCCGAGGGCGGCCTTGTCGCGGGCGACGCGCTGCCCATCGGTGGGGACGAGCGTGGTCACCTCGTCGGCGGAGAGGGCCCGGTCGTACATGCGGAAGTCGCGGAGGCTGCCCGCGAGACGCTTGTCGGGGGTGTAGTTCGAGCGGCCGAGGTAGTTGGCGGTGGTCTTGCCGCCACCGATCGCACCGGGGGTGGTCGTGGTGTTGGTGTTCTCGGCGACCTTGACGCCGTCGAGGTACAGGCGCGAGGTCTTGCTGCCCGCGTCGAGGGTGTAGGTGAGGGTCTTCCAGACGCCGCGGTCGAGGTTCGCCGAGCCGCGGGTCTCCTGCTCGGTCGACCAGTTGCCGCTGGCGATGCCGGTGCGGGCCGGGTTGCCCGTGGCGAACAGGTAGCCGTTGCCGTACCAGTCCGTGGTGTTGCCGAGACCCCAGATGAAGTAGTTGCCCGACTGCTCCGGGCGCACGAGCACGTCGGTGCTGACGGTGATGGATGAGAGCCCCGCGAGGATGTCGTTGGGAACGCTCACATAGTCATCGGCGCCGTCGAGTCGGACGCCGTCGCCGCCGGTCAGCGAGGGTCCGCCGACGTAGGCGGCGTCGCGACCGTTGCCGGAGGCGTCGTGGGCGACGGTCCCCGAGGTCTCGTCGAGCGGGTAGGAGACGACCAGTCCGCTCGTGGGTGTCGCCGCATCTGCGGCCAGGGGGACGGCGATCGGTGCCGCGACGAGCGCGGCGACGACCGGGACGGCGAGCGCCCAGGAGGGAAGACGGCGGGGGAGCGCCGTCCGGTGGAGTGTAGGCACGGGGGTGCGGGTCCTCTCGTGAATGCGACATTGCATGAGTCGACGACAACGACGACTGACGCGATGTTAGCGCTCACAGTGCCCCGCTCGCCAGCATGTGACGCGAACCGACCGCCTGAGAGCGATCCCACGCCCTGTCACGCCGGGACGGATCCGGTTCGGTGTCCAGGACACGCGGACGCGTCCCCGCGGCATCCGCGTGTCGTGGACACCGAACCCTCCGCGCGGGCGCAGGGGAACGCACCGAACCGCGACGCGGAGGCCGCCGGAGACGCCCGAAGGCTCGGCGTCAGGGGCGCAGCGGCGCCGAATCGCGCAGGACGAGACGCGTCGGCAACGGGGTGCTCTCGCTGACGGTGTCGGGCTCCTCGACCATCAGCAGCACCTTCTGCATGAGGATCTCCCCCAGCGCGGCGAAGTCCTGGCGCACGGTGGTGAGCGAGGGGAAGAGGAACGGCGCCTCCGGGACGTCGTCGAAGCCGACCACCCCGACGTCCTCCGGCACCCGGAGCCCGCGCTCGCGCAGCGCCGACAGCACACCGATCGCCATGTGGTCGTTGGCGACGAAGATCCCCTCGCCCGGCGCGATGTCGGTCTCGGTCGCGATCCGGTAGCCGCTCGCCGCCGACCAGTCGCCGTGGACGGGAGGCGTGGACTGCGCGCGCGCGGAGGCGATCTCCTCGCGCCACCCCCGCAGACGCTCCACCGCGTCGGGGTTGCGGGCCGGACCGGCGATGTGGCGGACCGTCGTGTATCCCGACTCGAGCAGGTGTCGCACAGCCGCCCGCGCCCCGCGATACTGGTCGATCGCGACGAGGCGCGGGTGGGGACGGCTGGTCGTGGCGGCGGCGACGATGGGGACGTCGATCTCGATCGCCTGCACCGCCGCCAGCACCTCGACGTCGACGACGATGAGCACGATGGCATCCACGCGCTGCTTCAGGAGCCCGTCGATCGCGGCACGGACGGCGGCCACGTCGTTCTGGGGCGAGCTGATCGCGTCGACGTTGTAGCGGGCGGCGCGGGCGGCGAAGTTGAAGTTCGTCGCGATCGACGTGGGACCGTAGTCGACCGTGCCCGGAGTGACCAGGCCGATCGTGCGGGTCCGCCGCGTGACCAGGGCCCGCGCCGCCGGCGACGGGCTGTACCGGAGCTGCGCGATGGCCTGCTCGACGCGCGCCCGCGTCGCGGGCCGGACGTTGGGCATGTTGTTCAGGACGCGCGAGACCGTCTGGTGCGAGACACCGGCCAGGCGGGCGACATCGAAGATGTTGGCGGTCCGGGATGCCTTGTCCTCAGCCATCGGAGACCCCCTCCTCCCCCGCGGCCGGCTTGGCCACGAGGGCGAGGAGGGCGTCGGAGGTGAGTTCGGCGGCGGGAAGGATCTGCGCGAGCACGCCGTCGCGCATGACCGCGACCAGGTGCGCGACCCGCAGCACCTCGTCGAGTTCGGCGGAGATGTAGACGATCGCGAGGCCGTTGTCGGACAGTTCGCCCACCAGGCGCTGGATCTCGGCCTTCGCCCCGACGTCGATGCCGCGCGTGGGCTCGTCGAGCACGATGACCCGAGGCGAGAGCGCGAGGAGGCGGGCCAGCAGCACCTTCTGCTGATTGCCCCCGGAGAGCGTGGCGACGGGGCGGTCGATGTCGGCGGGGCGGATGTGCAGCGCCTCCACCCAGCTCGTCGCGAGCTCCCGACGCCGCGCCGTGCTGAGGCGGTGGAAGATCCCGCGCTGCGCCTGGAGGGCCAGCGTGATGTTGTCGAGGACGCTGAGGTCGCCGATGATCCCCTCGGTGCGCCGGTTCTCCGAGGAGTACGCCACGCGTCGGCGGATCGCCTCGCGGGGCGACCCGAGCCTCACCGGCTCACCGTCGATGCGCACCTCGCCGCCGTCGGGGTGGTCGACGCCGGTCAGGGCTCGCGCCAGTTCGCTGCGTCCCGACCCCAGGAGCCCGGCGACACCGATGACCTCGCCCTCGGCGATGTCGACGTCGGCGTCGCGCAGTCGGGACCCGGATGCCAGACCCCGCGCGCTCACGATCGACGGCCCCTCCGCGGGCTCGGGCGAACGCTGCCCGAGCGGCGCGAGGGCGTCGGCGGCGGCGCCGAGCATCTTCTCGACGAGGTCGATGCGGAGGAGCTCACGCGTGCCGTACTCCCCCACCAGTCGCCCGCCGCGGAGGACCGTGACGCGATCGCAGATCTCGTAGACCTGGTCGAGGAAGTGCGAGACGAAGACGATCGCGATCCCCTGCGTCTTGAGATCGCGGATGACCCGGAAGAGCTCGGCGACCTCGTCGGCATCCAGGCTGGAGGTCGGCTCGTCGAGCACGAGCACCTTCACCTCGATGGAGACCGCGCGGGCGATCGCGACGAGCTGCTGGATGGCGAGGGGGTGGGTGGACAGCACCGACGACGGGTCGACGTCGACGCCGAGCGACGCGAGGGCCTCGGCCGCGCGATCGCGCATCGCGCGGTGATCGATCATCCCGAACCGCCGCGGCTCGCGTCCGAGCGAGATGTTCTCGGCGACGGTGAGGTTCGGGAGGAGGTCGATCTCCTGGTAGACGGTGGAGATCCCGACCGCCTGCGCATCCGCCGGGGTGGAGAACTGCATCGCACGACCGTCGAGGAGGATCTCCCCCTGGTCGAGACGCAGCGCCCCCGTGATCGCCTTGATCAGCGTCGACTTGCCCGCGCCGTTCTCTCCCATGAGCGAGTGCACCTCGCCGGGGCGCAGGCGGAAGTCGACGTCGGCGAGGGCGGACTCGACGCCGAAACGCACCGTCGCCCCGCGAACCTCGAGGAGGGGCGGGGCAACGGTGGACATGGGGTCAATCATGCCCGCGCGACGCTCGTCGCGCGCGCATCCTGCGCGGGCGCGTCATTTGGAGAGCGCGGACCGCGAGACGATGATCCGCTGGACCACGACGAACACCAGCAGCAGCGCTCCGACGGTGATGCGGGTCCAGGACTGCTCGGCGCCCGAGAAGGAGATGATCGTGCGGATCAGGCCGTAGACGAAGACACCGATCATCGAGCCCAGCACGAACCCGCTCCCACCCGTCAGCAGCGTGCCGCCGATGACGACCGCGGCGATCGTGTCGAGCTCGGTCCCGACGCCGTTGAGAGGGTAGCCGGCGCCGGAGTACGCGGTCAGGACGATGCCCGCGAGCCCCGCGCACACGCCGCTGATGACGTAGACCGACAGCTTGGTGCGCACGACGGGCAGGCCCATGAGCCGCGCCGACTGCTCGTTGCCGCCCACCGCGTACACGGTGCGCCCGAACCGGGTGAAGCGGAGCACGAACGCGGCGAGCGCCACGGTGAGCAGCGCGATGATCCCCGTCGGGGTGATGTACCACCCGGCGAACGAGAAGCGGGTGGACTGCAGCCACAGCAGTCCCTCGTTGTCGACCTTGATCGATTGGAGGCTCACCACGAACGCCAGGCCGCGGGCGAGGAACATGCCGATCAGCGAGGCGATGAACGGTTGCACGTCGAAGAACTGCACGAGCACGCCGATCAGCAGACCGATGGTTGCGCCGATGAGGATCATCGCCGGAACCGCGACCGCGACGGGAACCCCCTGCGAGAGCAGGCTGGCGCACAGGATGCCGGTGAAGGCCATGACCGCACCGACGGAGAGGTCGATGCCGCCCGTCAGGATGACGAAGGTCATGCCGACCGCGAGCACCAGCAGGTACGCGTTGTCGAGCAGGATCGACGACAGGATCCGCGGCAGCTGGAAGTTCGGGAAGTACGCCATGGACCCCGCGATCATGATCAGCAGGATCGCGATCGCGGCGAACACCGGGATCCACGAGACGTGGCGGCTGAGGAATCGGCGGTACGTGGTCGGGGCGACGGGGCCCCGCTCAGCGGTGAGAGTGGCCATCAGGACAGCACCTTTGCGTCAGGACGTCGGGTGAGGGGACGCAGGGCGGAACGGCCCGCGGTCTGGAAGAACGCGCGGAACCGGCGCGACTGCAGCAGCACGACGATCAGCACGGCCGCGGCCATGAAGACCGGGCTGACGGCCGGCGGAACACCCAGGAAGGTGATCGTGCTCTTGAGCGTCTGGATCGTGAACACGCCGACGACCGTGCCGGCCAGGCTGAACTTGCCACCGGCGAGCGAGGTTCCACCGAGGACCACCGCGAGGATGGCATCCAGTTCGATGTAGAGACCCGCGGCGTTCGCGTCGGCGGCCATGATGTTCGAGCTGTAGAGGATTCCGGCCATGCCCGCGAGCGTGCCGCTGGCGATGTAGGCGCCCCAGATGATGCCGCGCGAGCGGACTCCGGCGAGGCGGCTCGCCTCGGGGTTGATGCCGACCGCCTCGGTGAGCATGCCCAGCGCGGTGCGTCGCTCGACGATGCCGACGACGATCACCGCGGCGATCGACACGTAGAAGGCGAACGGGAGCCCCAGGACGTATCCCTGCGCCATGAACTGGTACGGGTCGCTGTTGATCGTCGTGATGAAGCCCTTGGTGATGAGGAGGGCGACTCCGCGGCCGGCGAGCATGAGCACGAGGGTGGCGATGATGGGCTGGATGCCGAGCACCGAGACCAGGAAGCCGTTCCAGACGCCGAGCAGCAGGGCGCTGCCGACCGCGGCGGCGATGGCGATCATGACGACGCCCAGGTTGCCCGGGTCGGGCGAGGCCTCGATGATCGTCAGCGCCACGGCACCGGAGACCGCCATGATCGCTCCGACCGACAGGTCGATGCCACGGGTGGCGATGACCAGCGTCATGCCCAGCGCGACGAGCATGAGCGGGGCGCTGTTGCGCAGGATGTCGATCAGCGATCCGTAGAGCTGCCCGTTCTGCACCGTGATGCTGAGGAACGACGGCCGCGAGATCGTGTTGACGGCGATGAGCGCCACGAGGGCCGCGATGGGCCACACGAGGCGGTGCGAAAGGAACTTCTTCATGCGATCTTCTCCCGATCGGACGACGTTGTCTCGGGCTGCCCCTCGGCGATGTAGGCGACCAGACCGTCGAGGTCGACGTCCTGGGTGGCCAGCTCGCCGATCTTACGACGGTCGCGGAGCACCGCCACGCGCTGCGCGATGCGCAGCACCTCCTCCAGCTCGGAGGAGATGAACACCACCGAGAGGCCCTTCTCGGCGAGTTCGGCGACCTTGCGCTGGATGTCGGCCTTCGCGCCGACGTCGATGCCGCGGGTGGGCTCGTCGAGGATGAGCAGTTCCGGCGCGGTGGCGAGCCAGCGGGCCAGCAGCACCTTCTGCTGGTTTCCGCCGGACAGGTTGCGGATGAGCGCGTTCGGGTTCGCGGGACGCACCCCGAGCGCGGTGATGTACTCGTCGACGATCGCCTGCACCTCGGCGGCGCCGAGCTTGCGCAGCGCACCGCGGCGGGCCTGGACGCCGAGGATGATGTTCTCGGCGACGGTGAGGTCGCCGACGATGCCTTCGGCGCGGCGGTCCTCGGACGAGAAGGCGATCCCGCGATCGAGCGCATGGCGCGGAGAGCCGAGGCGCGAGGGGGACCCCCCGACCTCGACCTGGCCCTGATCGGCGCGATCCGCGCCCGCGATGAGGCGGGCCAGCTCCGTCCGGCCCGAGCCCAGGAGTCCCGCCAGACCCACGATCTCGCCCGGGAAGACCTCGAGGTCGATCGGTTCGAGCGCATTCTTGCGGGCCAGCGAGACGGCCTTCAGGACCGGGGTCCCGGAACGGTCGATCGGACGCTCGGCGCTGGCCGAGATGGCATCCAGTTCGCCGAGCTCGCGGCCGATCATCTTCGCGACGAGCTGTTCGCGGCTGAGCTCCGCGATCGGGTACTCCCCCACGAGCGTGCCGTTGCGCAGCACCGTCAGGCGGTCGGAGATCTCGTAGATCTGGTCGAGGAAGTGCGAGACGAACAGGATGGCCACACCCCGGTCTCGCAGGCTCCGCACCACGGCGAACAGCTGCTCGACCTCGCCCCGGTCGAGGCTCGAGGTCGGCTCGTCGAGGACGAGCACCGTCGTGTCCACGACCATCGCGCGGCTGATCGCGACGAGCTGCTGGATCGCGATCGAGTGGCTGGCGAGGATCGAGCGGGTGTCGATGTGCACACCGAGCTCGGCGAGCGCGGTCGCGGCCGCGGCGTGGGTGGCACGCCAGTCGACCATGCCGGCGCGACGGATCTCGTTGCCGAGCATCACGTTCTCACCGACGGAGAGGTTCTGGCAGAGGTTGACCTCTTGGTAGACCGTGGCGATTCCGGCCGCCTGCGCATCGGCCGTGGAGCGGAACAGACGCTCCTCGCCCTGCACGCGGATGGAGCCGGAGTCGATTCCGTAGACACCGGTGAGGGCCTTGATGAGGGTGGACTTGCCGGCGCCGTTCTCCCCCATGAGGGAGTGGACTTCGCCGGGATAGAGGGTGAAGTCCACGCCGTCGAGCGCCTTCACTCCGGGGAAGGAGATGCTGATGCCGCGCATCGCGACGACGGCGGAGCGTTCGGATGTCATGCTCGATCGCTTTCTCGGGGGATGAGTCGAGGGAGGGTGTGCGGGGCCGGAATCGGCCCCGCACACCCGGGGACGGACGCCAGGCGTCCGTGGATGGATCAGTACTTGCGGTCGGGCAGAGCGGCCTTGGCCTGCTCCTGGTCGAACGCCTGGTCCTCGACGATGTACTGCTTGTCGACGGACTCGCCGGCGACGACCTTCTTGACGACCTCGGCGACCTTGTCGCCCAGGAGCGGGTTGCACTCGACGATGTAGTTGAACTCGCCGTCGGCCAGAGCCGTCATGCCGTCCTTGACCGCGTCGATCGTCACGATCTTGATGTCGGTGCCGGGCTTGAGGCCCGCCGCCTTGATCGCGTCGAGCGCGCCGAGGCCCATGTCGTCGTTGTGGGCGAACAGCAGGTTGATCTGCGAGCCGTACTTCTGGAGGAAGCCCTCCATGACGGTCTTGCCCTCGGCACGGGTGAAGTTACCCGTCTGCGAGTCGAGCACCGTGATGTCGGTCCCCTTGATCGCGTCGTTGAAGCCGGTGGCACGGTCGGTGGCGGCCGACGAACCCGTGGTGCCCTCGAGCACGACGAGGTTGGTCGGGGTCTTGCCGAAGTTCTCGGCGACCCACTTGCCGGCCGTCTCGCCCTCCTTCTTGAAGTCCAGACCAACCCAGCTGGCGTACAGGTCTTCCGACGCGGACACCGTGCGGTCTTCGAGGATCACCGGGATGTTGGCGTCCTTGGCTTCCTTCAGCACGTCGTCCCAGCCGTCGGTGACGATGGGGGCGAGCACGATGGCATCCACACCCTGGTTGATGAAGCTGCGGACGGCGGCGATCTGCGCCTCCGGCTTGTTGTCGGCCGCGTTGAAGATGAGGTTGAAGCCGTTGGCCTCGGAGAACGCCGTCTTCATCGACTCGGTGTTGGCGCTGCGCCATCCGCTCTCGGAACCGGTCTGCGCGAAGCCGACGGTGATGACCTTGTCGTCTCCGCCGCCACCGGCGGTCGAGCCGCCACCGGCGCAGCCGGCGGTGGTCAGAGCGATCGCGCCCACGAGCGCGAGTCCGGCGAGGGTCTTCTTCGCCTTCATGATGAAACCTCCTCGTTTCGCCGGCGGCGTCGCCGGTCCATGTGATGCAGCCGCTCGGGCGGGCTGACTTCTGAATGTTAGCGCTCACACTCAGCGCTCTGTCAAGAACGATTTGCAACGGAAACATCACGGAGAAGGCGATGTGAAGCCTCACAACACTCGCGTGCGGGCGGATCACGTGTGTCGCCGCGTTTCGGCGTCCCGCGCCGGGCCGCGCGCCGAGGGTTACCGTCGAGGTATGACTTCCCTGCCGCAGGAGCGATCCGAGAGCACGCCGACCATCGGCACGTCCGTCACGGCGGACGACTTCAAGCGCGCGTTCCGCGGCCACCCGGGCGGCATCGCCGTCATCACCGCGTACGGCGAGCACGGACCGGTCGCCCTCACCGCCTCATCCGTGTCGTCGGTCTCGGCCGAGCCGCCGCTGCTGATCTTCTCGGTCTCGAGCCTGTCGTCGGCGACCCCGACGATCGTGGCCGCGTCCACGATCGTCGTGCACCTGCTCGACGCCGAGGACATCGTCCTGGCCCGTGCCGGCGCCACGAGCGGACTCGACCGCTTCGCCGACACCTCGACCTGGTCGCGCCTGCCCACGGGCGAGCCGGTGTACCACGGCGTCCGGGCATGGTTGCGGTGCGCCGTGGTCAGTCGGATGGATGCCGGCGGCTCGACCGTCATCGCCGCCCAGGCCCTGCAGGTCGACGTCGAGCGCGACCTCGAGCCGGGCGAGCCCGGCGCCGCCCTGGTGTACCACAACCGCACGTGGCACCGCCTGGGCGAGCACTCGCGCCTCGACTGACGCCGAGCCTCGGAGGTCCCCGCCGGCGGGGGCTCAGTGCGCGGCGTCGGCCGACTCGCCGCGGTGGAACACCCGCCGGAGGCCGGTGACGACGGCGACGATGACGAGCCCCAGGATCAGACCAAACACCGCCGAGATCGCGGTGTCCACGATCCACACGACGACCGGGCCCGTGGCCTCGATCGCGTGCTCGACGGCGTGGAGCAGATCGGACGGTCCCGCCCAGAGGGTCTCGCCGAGGTTCTGCACCACCAGGTGACCGCCGACCCAGAGCATCGCGATCGTCCCGATCACGCTGATCACACGGAAGACGGCGGGCATGGATGCCACCACCCGGGCGCCGAAGCGACGGACCCCACGCGCGGGACTCTTCATGAACCGCAGTCCGATGTCGTCGATCTTCACCAGGAGTGCGACGGCGCCATAGACCACGACCGTCATGGCGAGTCCGATGACGAGCAGCGCGCCGAGCGTCATCCAGATGCCGAAGCCGGGATCCAGGCTCGCGAGCGCGATGAGCATGATCTCGGTGCTGAGGATGAGGTCGGTGCGCACGGCCCCGAGTACCAGCTTGCGCTCGTCGCGAGGCCCGTCGTCGTCACCGTGACCGTGACCGACCCCGAACCACTCCAGCACCTTCTCCGCACCCTCGAAGCACAGGAACCCGCCTCCGAGGATCAGCAGGAACGGCAGCACCCCCGGCGCGAACGCCGTCAGCAGCAGCGCGATCGGGATGATGATGACGTACTTGTTGATGATGCTGCCGAGGGCGATCTTCCAGACCACCGGCAGCTCACGGGCGGGCGTGATGCCCTGCACGTACTGCGGCGTCACGGCCGCGTCGTCGATCACGACGCCCGCGGTCTTCGCGCTGGCTTTGAGTGCGGCGCCGAGGATGTCATCCACCACGGCGAGCAGACCGACGGACATGGGCGATTCTCCCTGGATGAGCGGCTGCCGCGGGAGCCGCGCGCAGTGACGGAGTCGTCACAGCGACACTATCGGCCCCCGCGAACGGCGGGCGCGCCGGCCGACTTCACCCGCCGAAAGCCCGGCACCGCCGGCCGCACCGCTCGCCCGGAGGGTGGGACTCTGGGGCGATGCTCGGGCCGTTCAGCCTCCCCGTCCTCGCTCTCGCCGCCGTGTTCGCCGCCAGCGGCGTGGGCAAGCTCCTCGACATCGACGCCGCGCCCGCGACACTGCGCGCGCTGCGCCTGTCGGGTCTCCCTCCGCGGACCGTCGTCGGTGCCGTCGCGGTCGTCGAACTCGTCGTCGCCGTCGGACTCCTCCTCGGGAGCGGAGTGGTCTCCGCCACCGCGAGCGCTGCCGCCCTCGCGCTGTCGATCGTCTTCCTCGCCGTCGGCGTGCGGGCGCAGACGCGCGCGTCGACCGAGGACTGCGGATGCTTCGGACGACTGGCATCCACTCCCGTGGGTCCTGCCCTGACGGCGCGCAACACGGCGATCGCCGTCCTCGCCGGACTCGCGATGGTCGGCTCCGTCAGCGCACCGCTCGCGCCGGCGGTCGCCGTCCGCCTCGCCCTGTCCCCTCTGCTCGACGGCGTCCTGCTGCTCAGCGTCGCAGCCGTCGCCGTCATCGCCGCGACGCTCCGACCCTCCGGCGGACGCTCGGCGTCCCCCGCGGCCGGGGTGCCCGACGCCGCCCTCCTCACGCCGGACGGGTCGGTCGTCGTCCCCCGTCAGCGCGCCCTGCGCGGGCGCGCGCAACTGCTGCTCTTCGTCCGACGGGGATGCACGTCGTGCGAGAACCTGATCGACCGGATGCGATGGGACCGCGCCCCGCTCGAGACCCTCGTGGACGTCCGACTCATCGTGCCGGTCGGCGACGACATGCCCCTGAGCGCGGCCGACGAGGGTCTGCACGTCGATCCGTCCGGGGAGTTCGCCAGGGCGCTCGGCATCCCGGGCACCCGCCCGGTGGGGGTTCTGCTGACCACCACCGGCGAGATCCTGCAGCCGATCGCCGTCGGGGGCGACGAGACCGCCGCACTGGTCGGCACCGTGCGCGCGGCTGCCGCGGACACCGGCGGTCCGCACGCCGACGGAACGTCTTCGACGAACTGACGGGTCGCGACGCCCCGGGATCCGACAATCGTCCCTGTCGCGCGGTCGGCGACCTGGCTAGGGTGAAACTCGCCCACGCCGGGGAGGAAAGAGGCATCCATGTCGTTCATCACTCGAGGATTCTCCGGACGCCGTTCCGAACGCGACCCGCGTCTCCCCCCGGGCCAGACCCTGGTGGGCGATTGGCCCGTGCTGTCGGCCGGTCCGACGCCCGAGATCGACGCCGACGAATGGGAGTTCGTCGTGCGCACCGAGAACGGCGACCACCGCTGGAACACCGCCGAGCTGCAGGCGCTGGGGATGGAGGACATCACCGTCGACATCCACTGCGTCACGCACTGGACCAAACTCGACATGCCGTGGCGCGGGGTGTCGCTGGACCGCATCTTCGACGAGGTCGAGACCGCCCACGACTACGTGATGGCGCACTCCTACGGCGGATACACGACGAACGTGCCGCTGGAGGACCTCCTCGACGGGAGGAGCTGGATCGCCTTCGAGGCCGACGGCGAACCCCTCACCCCCGAGCACGGTGGCCCCGCCCGGCTGCTCGTGCCGCACCTGTACTTCTGGAAGAGCGCCAAGTGGGTCCGCGGCCTCGTGACCATGCCCGACGACGACCCGGGGTTCTGGGAGCAGAACGGGTATCACCTGCACGGCGACCCGTGGCAGGAGGAACGGTACTGGTGACGCGCCGCCCGACCGCCTGGCACACCGCGACGGTCGCGGACATCCGCGCCGAGACCCCCACGGCGCAGCGCATCGCACTCGACATCCCGACCTGGCCGGGGAACGACGCGGGGGCGCACCTCGATCTGCGTCTCACGGCGCCGGACGGATATCAGGCGTCGCGGTCGTACTCGATCGCCTCGTCCGGGGACGGCACGCGCGTGCTGCTGGCGGTGGACGAAGTCCCCGACGGCGAGGTCTCGCCCTTCCTCGTCCACGATCTGCGGGTCGGCGACGAGATCGAGGTGCACGGACCGCTCGGGGCGTTCTTCGTGTGGACGCCGCCGACCGAGGCATCGCCGCGGCCCGTGCAGCTGATCGCCGGCGGCTCCGGAGTCGTTCCGCTCTACGCGATGGCCCAGGCGCACGCCGCCGCCGGAGACCCGAGCGAGTTCCGCCTGCTGTACTCGGTGCGGACCCCGGGCGACCTGTTCTTCGCGGACGAGCTCGCGGCGCTCGCGGCGTCGGGCGCGATCGACCTCGACCTCGTCTACACGCGCGCCGCGCCTCCCGCGGCATCCACCCCGCCCGGCCGTCTGACGGCCGAGCGTCTGCGCGACGCGGTGCTCTCCGCCGCCCGCGCCCCGCGCGTCTACGTCTGCGGCCCGACCCCGTTCGTCGAAGCCGTGTCGCGCTGGCTCCTCGCCGCCGGCCACCGGCCCGGCGACATCCGCACCGAGCGATTCGGAGGCTCGTGATGGGCGTTCTCGACGGCAATGCACTCGCCGGCCGGCTGACCGACCTCCTCGGATGGGATGCCACCGACTCGCTCATCCGCTGCCGATCCTGCGGCGACGGCGGGGCGATGGCGCGGGTCGCCGTCTACGCCACGGCGATGGGGACCGTGGCACGCTGCCGCTCGTGCGACGCCGTGCTGATGACCCTGGTGGACGAGATCGGCGGACGGTCCTGGTTCGGGATGCCGGGCATCGACGCGCTCGAGGTGCGGCGGGCGTAGGGCGGCGGGTGGCGCACCCGCCCGCGCTCAGTCGTCCGCGAAAGCCAGCAGGTCGCGGATCACGGCGTCGCGCTGCTCCGCGCTCAACGCCTCACGCACCCCCGGGTAGACCCGCAGCTGCGCGTTCGGCGACGCGATCGCCGCCCCCAGGGCCGTGTCGTTCACCGGGGATACCGGGTCGGTCTCGCTGTGGAGCACCAGGGTCGGCACCGTCACGTGACCGAGGTCGGTGGCGTAGTCGGCGGCGAGGGACGGGACCGACGAGGCCGGCAGCACGACCGGCGAGCTGATCAGGGCGAGCCGGGAGATCGCACCCGCGGGCGCGGTGCGCGCGGCGTGGGCGGCGACGGCACACCCGACGGTGTGGCCCACCAGGGTGGCATCCCGGATTCCGAGGGACGCCAGCAGAGCCAGAAGACGCCCGGTCGCGATCGTCGTCTCGGCGGGATCGGATGCCAGGTCGGCCACGTCGACCACGACCACCCGGTGCCCCGCCGCCGCGTCGGCCGCGACCGCCGCGGCACTGTGGACGGCCTCGACGGACCCCAGCACCAGGACGATCGGGGGGCCTTCGCCCACCGCGAAGGAAGGAAGGGTCCACCCGTCGTCCAGTGTCGTCTCGATCATGTCCTCTCCCTCCCGGACGCGCGGGGCACCGCCCGGGTCGTCACAGGTTAGAGAGCGCCGGGATCGCCGCTCCCCGTCGTACGTCGAAGGGCTTTACATCATTCGTCGGACACGCCCGGGAGCGAGGGTGGTAAAACCCGACCCCTCCCCGGGGCGGGAGAGCCCGCCTACGCTCGCGGATCATGAAGCTGCAGGAGATCGTGGACGAGCTGGCCCGCACGCTCGGGCGCTCCGTGGTCGTGAACGACCTCGACTACACGCCCATCGCGGCGAGCGAGCAGGAGGACGACGTCGACGAGATGCGTCGCCGCGCCCTCCTCAAGCGCACGACCCCGCCCGAGGCGCGGGAGTATCTGGAAGGGCTCCACATCCGGCAGATCCGGCAGCCCACCAACGTTCCGATGGCGCCGTTCGGCGGTCAGGAACGCCTGGCGATCCCGATCCGCAGCGGCGATCAGACGATCGCGCTCCTCTGGCTCATCACCGGCGACAAACCGGTCCTCCGCAGCGTCGATTACGCGGCCATCGACGCGGCGTGCGAACTCATCCGGGTGCTCCTGGAGCAGGAGGCCGACCGCGACGGGGGCGAAGCGCGCGGCGTGATCGACGCGCTGCTCTCCTCCGACGACGCGACGGCCCGCCGCGCGTTCCGCGAGGCGGTCGACCGGCGCATGTTCGCGCCGGGTCCGGGCACGACGGTCCTGGCGTTGCGCATCGACGGCTCGGTCAGCGAGATGGATCGGCTGACTCTCGGCCGACGCCTCGCCACGACCCGGGCGCCGCGCGTGCTGTCGCTCGGGGTGCACCGTGGCCCGCTGCTGCTCGCCGCTCGCACGACCGACGTGGAGGCGGTCGCACAGGTCGTCTCCCACGAGCTCGCCGCGGCGGGGATGGCCCCGGCCCCGATCGGGACCGCCACGTTGGACGAAGCCGAGAGCGACCTGGTCGGGGCGGCCGACCGCGCCGTGATCGCGGCGCGCATCGTGTCGCGCGTGCCGTCGGTGGCCGGTATCGCCGACATCGCGGACCTCGGTTTCTGGGCGCTCATCGACAGCGTCGCGGCGGATCCCGAAGCCGTCCGCGTGTACTCGCCCGCCGCCTACGCGCTGTGCACCTCGGAGGATCCGACCCAGAGGGAGACCGTGGAGACCTATCTCGACGTCGGGGGGAACGTCCGGGTGGCGTGCGAGAAGCTGCACATCCACCGCACGACGTTGTACTACCGGCTCGACAACCTCCCCGACACCGTCAAGGACGCGCTCGACGACGGACCGCGGCGCAGTGCGCTGCACATGAGCATGAAACTGTTCCAGTACCACCGCGCGGCGGCGGGGCTGCACGCATGAGGACGACGACGGCCCTGCGCCACCTCACGGACGACGGCGTCGCCCTCGCCTTCGACGACACCGGGGGCGACGGAGTGCCGCTCGTCCTCCTGCACGGGTGGGGTCAGACGCGGGAGATGTTCCGGGGCCAGCGCACGATGGCATCCGGCCGCCGCGTGATCACGCTCGATCTCCGAGGACACGGCGAATCCGCGAAGCCGGTGCACGGGTACCGGGTCGCGCGCCTGGCCCGCGACGTGCACGGCTTCATCACGGCGCTGGACGTCGCCGAGGTCGACGTTCTGGGCTGGTCGATGGGGGCTTCGGTCCTGTGGTCGCTGATCGATCAGTTCGGCACCGACGGCCTCGGTCGCGCGATCTTCGTCGATCAACCCGCCGCGGTCGTGGCCGCGCCGTGGATCTCGACGCGGGAGCGCGAGGAGACCGGCGCGATCCTCGATCCGGCCGGTCTGTACGCATTGGCCGGGGCCATCCACGATGACGCGACCGGGAAGGTCACGCGGGACTTCGTCCGCAGCATGTTCGGGCGGGAACCGGATCCGCAGCTGTGGGACTTCGTCTGCGCGGAGCTGCGGTCCGCGCCCCGGGAACAGGCTTCGACACTCCTGGTCGATCACGCCGGGCAGGACTGGCGTGATCTTCTCCCCCGGATCGACCTCCCTTCCCTCGTGATCGGCTGCGTGGGGAGCCACGTCACACCGACGTCGCAGCGCTACATCGCCGAGCGCATCCCCGGGGCACGACTGCATGTGTTCGACGGGAACACCGCGCACTCGCACTTCCCGTTCCTCGAGGACCCCGACGGCTTCAACGCCGTGGTCGACGCGTTCCTGCGCCGCTGAGCGCGGACGGATCAGTCGTCGTCCGCGCCCGGGAGGAGCGCGATCGCCGCCTCCGGAGTCGCGATGCGGAAGCTGAAGGACTCCTCGAGGTACAGCTGCACCCGGTCCTCCGCGGACGCCAGGTACCCGAGCGCCACATCCTGCCCGACCTCGAGGAGGAAGTCGCCCCCGCGCAGGCTGATCACGACCGCGCCCTCGATTCCGGGTGTCCACACGACATCGCCGCTGAGGATCCGCTCGATGTGCCGCCGGAGCGGCTGGCCGCCGGCGTCGTTCCCGCCGAGGACCTCCACCCACTCGCGCGATCCCACGGCCATGCCGTACGGTCCGCCGATCCCCGCGTCGCCGAGTCGACGGACGGCCTCCGCCGTGCGACGCGTCAGCCCCGCGGCATCCCCCGCCCCATCGATCGGGGCGTGCGGCGAACTCGGTGCGATGCCCGCGAAGCCGACGGCGGGCCAGCCGGCGAGGATCGCGGTGTTCTCCCGCACGGCGAGCCGGTGCGCCGCCTCGTCGAGCGCGGAGAGGTCGGTGTCGACCGCGCCGCGCGCCGTGTCGTCGAGCTCGGACCTGGCGAGGACGAAGTCCGCGCGCACCTCGGTCAGCGCGAGCACGACGCGCTGCCGCGCGCGCAGTCCGGCGTCGTCGCCGACCGGGCGCACACGACCGGTGTTGGTCGAGGAGTGCTCCCATCCCCGCGGCCCGACGAAGTCGACGAGGCGACGCGCGCCGAGAACGGGCTGCAGCCGGGTCCGGGCCTCGTCGTCCAGCGCGTTCCAGGTCTCGTCGGTGATCGGGGCGAGACGGCGAGTGAGATGATCCATCAGTTCTCCTGGGGAAGCGGGGCGCGGTTCGCGCCGATACCGAGCGAAGGGGAGGAAGCCGCGACGACCGTCGCGGCGGGGACGGGCGCATCGCGGTCGTCTCCGAGGACCGCGAGCTGTGCCGCCGACGGGGCGAAGAAGGTGGAGCCGGTCAGCGCGATGGAGAAATCGAGCAGGCGGTCGTGGATGCCGGGAGGATCCCCCACGAACATCCGCCGGAGCATCGTCTCGATGACCCACAGCGCACGCGCCTGGCCGAGGAAGTAGGTGCCGAACTCGCCGTGGCCGGGGCGGCCGAACGGCATGTTGTCGCGCACGATGTCGTGCTCGACGCCCGCATCGTCGACGATCGTCGCGAGCGTCTTGTGCGACTTCTGTCCCGAGGTGGCGTCGTCGAGCTCGACGTTGTCGGCTTTGGTCCGGCCCATGATGTGCTCCTGGACCTCGGCGGGCAACGCCTGCCACCGTTCGAGGGGATGCCGGTACTTCTGCACCACGACGTAGGTGCCCCCGGCGAAGGCGGGGTCTTCGTCGCCCACGAGCACGCTGTCGTCGGCGTCGTCTCCGACGGGATTCGCCGTGCCGTCGACGAAGCCGAGCAGGTCGCGCCGATCGAACGAGCGGAAGCACGACGTCTCGTCCTCGACCCGGATGCCGTCCCCGAGCGCCGCGACCAGGAGTCGTTCGAACTCGAAGCACAGGTCGGCGCGATCGCTGCGGATGTGGAAGAGGAGATCGCCGGGCGTGGCGACCGCGGTGTGCACGGCGCCGACCACCGGCGCGAACGGGTGCAGTTCGCGCGGCAGCGGACCACCCACGAGCGTCGGCCACACACGGGCCCCGATACCGACCGTGCACGACAGCCCGTCCGAGGGGTCGCGGAATCGCACCGTCTGGACGAGTCTGCCGAGGTCGCGCAGCACATCCCGCACGTCGTCCACGGCGGAGTCCGCCACGGTGACGACGAGGAAGATCGCGTGGCCCGTGAGCGGCGCGGTGAAGCGTTGCACACCGTCCGGCAGCCCGCCCCTCACGGGCGTTCTCCCCCCGCGCGCGACCGCGCGTCGTCCACGTCCTCGAGGGCGGCCAGGATCGCGTCGAGGGCCAGCACGACGCTGTGGACGGCCTGTCGATCCCCCGCGTCGTCGGACATCCGTTGCACGTCGTAGTTGGCGGCGCTGACGTGCCGGCGCGCTTCCGCGAGGTACCCGTCGAACTCGATCTCTCCCATGGAACCCCTCTCCCCCGGCGCGACCCGTCGTGACGACCGCGACCACGAACGCCTGCGACCGCAGGCTAGGCGTACGGGGATGACCGCCGCTCCGACAGACGTCGAGAGACCCTTCGACGGTCGCGGCCGCCGCAGGTGCCGATCAGGCATAGGACTGCGTCCACTCCACGATCTGCATGTCACGCAGCCGGAACTTCGCGAAGCTCTGCACCCGCGCCTCCTCGCCGGTGGGCAGCCGCAGGGACAGCGTCAGGTGGGCGAAGACCGTGGCGGGTCCGAATCCGAGGTCCTCGAGCTCCACCCCGAAGCGGGCGAAGCCGTGGCGGATCTCGCGCACGGCCCGGAGCACGCACTCCCTCCCGTCGATGCTGCGTCCCGGGGCTGTGACGAACACGACCTCGTCATGGAGGAACGGCCGGAGGTCGCTCCAGCACTGCTCGTCGAGCAGCTCGAGGAAGTCGCGGACGATGAGTTCGTGCTCGAGGTGCACGATGGCGGGCCCCGCGAGACGGGACAGTGAGTCGGTCATGGCATCCTCCAGATCGTCGATGACGACGATGGTGACCGACCGGCACGCCGACCGCACCCGACGGGTGACGAATGCGCATCCGACATCCGTCAGGATCCGCGGCGTTCAGTCGTGCGCGGACGACAGGATCTCGATGACCTCGCTCCGGGTGTTGACCCCGAGCTTGGCGAAGATGTGACGCACGTGGGTGACCACGGTGTGGGGCGAGAGGAGGAGGGCTTCCGAGATCTCCTTCGTCGTCGCCCCGGTCCGCAGCACATCGGCCACCTGCTGCTCGCGCTGCGACAGGCCGAGGCCGGCCGGGTCGGCCGTGGACGCCGCCTTCGGGCGCGTGCGCACGCCACGCGCCCGAAGGCTGCGGAGCACCCGGCTCGCGTCGCGGGTCGCGCCCACGGCCTGGTAGACATCGAGCGCTTCGGTGAGCGTCCGCGCGGCTTCCTCATCGCCCACGAGGACGGCGGCGAGCACCTCCAGGACGCGCGCCAGGACGAGCGGTCGCTCGCCCGCACGACACAGCACCGCGGACTCCCTCAGCAGTGACTCGGAACGGTCGGCCAGACCGCGCACCGCGAGCTCGACGGCCTGCACCGCGGGGCGGTCCGGATTGGCGTCGGCCCGCGCGGCGACGGTGACGCGGACCCGGTCGAGCGCGTCCGTGTCGCGGGCACCCAGACACACCTCGGCGAGGAGGAGGTCGTCGAGCAGGTCGGCGGGGGTGGTCATCGCCGGCGCGGGCTGGTCCAGCCCTTCCAGCGCGAGCGAGCTGAGGGCACGGGCGTCGTCGAACCGCCCCGCGTCCAGGGCCTCCACGACGAGGTTCCACCGACCCGTGCGCGTGAGGCCCTTGCCCTCGGCGAGAGCCGTCACGAGCGGGCGGGTCTGGTCGCGCAGGACGCGGTCGCCGGTGTGGAGGGAGATCCGGAACAGGACCACGCCTGCCGTGGCGTTCGCGAAATCCCCGAGCTGCAGCTCCGACGCCAGGTCGAGGACGGCCTCAGCCTGCGTCCGAGCGTCCTCGAGGGCGCCGAGGTCGTAGAGCACGCGGGCACGCACCATCATCCAGAAGGCCTCGGCGATGACGTTGTGCGCACGACGCGCTTCGGCCAGACCGGTGTCGACGTCGCGCAGCGCCGCACGGCACTCACCCAGCGAGTTCCGCATGAACGCCATCCAGAGGCCCTCCGGGAGCCACAGCGAGGCGAGGGTGCCCGAGTCCGCGATCCGCCGGAGGGCGTCGCGCTGCAGCCGGAGAGCGTCGTCGAAGCGCGACTCGTAGAAGGTCAGCACCGACTCGCTCGCATCGAGCGTCGCGAGAGCCACGAGGTCGCGCCGGTCGTCGGCCTCGGCGCGCCCCCGACGGATCGAGTCGCGCAGCCCCTCGGGGTCTGCCGCGTTGGCACAGTTCAGCGCGCGCACGGCGAGCAGTTGCACGCGCGTCGCCGGGGCGGCATCCGGGATCTCCAGGGCGCGGTCGCAGATCTCCAGGGCCCGTTCGAACGAGGACTCCGTGAACAGGCGGGCCATCACGAGATCGACGCGGGCCCGTTCGTCGCCGCCGAGAGAGGCGGAGAACCGGTCGCCGATCGCGGCCACCTCATCCGCCCGTCCCCCCGCCCACAGCACCGGGAGCAGCTCCACGATCTCGGCCCGGTACCGCTCGGTCGCGGGCGCCAGCTCGGCGGCCCGGGCGACCAGCGAGGCGGCGGTCTGCGCGTCGGTCGCGGCGAGTTCCCGGGCGGCATCCAGGAGAAGGGCGAGGGACTCGTCGTCGCCCCGTTCGGCGAAGCGGAGGAGATCGGGCGCGAGCGCGGCGGCGGGCACGCCCTCCGCGCGGCGCTTCTCCAGCACGGCACGGCCCAGCGCACGACGGAGAGACGGAGACAGACTCTCGAGGGCGGCATCGCGGATCGTGTCGTGACGGAACACCAGACCCGTACCGTCGTCGGCGACGATGTCGGCGGCGAGGAGCTCGTCCACCGACGCCAGCGCCGACGCCAGCGGCAGGTCGAGCACGGAGACGACTCCCGGCAGCCCGAACCGTCGCCCGAACAGCGCGCCCGCCTGCGCCACCCGTCGGGCATCGGCGGAGACCGCCGCGAGCCGTCGACGCGAGGACGCGCCGAACCCGCGGGGCACGCGGGAGTCGACGATCTCGGCCGTGCCGCCCGTGACATCTATGAGGTTCTCGTCCGACAGCCCGTAGAGCATCTCGAGCGCCAGCAGGGGACTCCCCTCCGCGGCGCCGAGCGCGTCGGCGAGGACGGGGCCCGCGGGCATCCCGAGCACGTCGCCGCCGATCTCCCGCACCGCCGCGTCGGTCAGCGGCTCGAGTTCGATCAGCGCACCGACGTCGCGGGCGTACGAGAGGAGGCGGTCCTGACCGGCATCCGTCCCGCCCGGACGCGTGCCGATCAGCCACGTCACGGGCATTCCGACCGTCGTCCGCATGAGCGCCGCCACGGCACCCACGGAACCCGCATCCAGCCACTGCAGGTCGTCGATGACGAACAGGAGTCCGCGGGAGGTGGCGGCACGTTCGATCCCGTCGTGCAGCAGCCGGGTGATCCAGTACTGGGGATGGGATCCGAGCAGGACCGGCGCCAGCTCCGCGGCGTCCAGCAGGGGTGGACTGGCAGCCAGGGCGGCATCGGTGAGGGCGCCCAGTGGCGTCGTCCGCGAGTCGGGCGTCGGAGCGACGATCACACGGCACCAGCCGCGACGACGCGCGGCCGCGATCGTCTCCTCCAGCAGTCGGGTCTTGCCGATGCCGGGGCCTCCGACGAGCACGACGACGCTGACGGCGGGGGCGTCGAGCGCTCGATCGATCTCGAGGAGGACGTCGTCGCGTCCGCGCACGGGAAGCGTGCCGCGCGAGACGCCGGGGCTCAGGGCGAGCGCCGGGTCCGGCTCCGAGGGCGAGGAAGAGCGGGCCACATGACGGAGCGTACTGGAGTGAGCGATCCAATACGTGGAAATGCAAGAGAACGCTCCCACGCGTCCCGACCTCCACCCCGTCCGATACGGTCGTGTCATGCCGCGTGGTCGCACCTTCGATACGGCGTCCGCCGTCGACGCCGCCATCGATCTATTCTGGTCCCGCGGCTTCGCGGGCGTGTCGATGCAGGACATCGCCGAAGCGACCGGCGTGGGCAACGGCAGCCTGTACCTCGCTTTCGGCAGCAAGCGCGAGCTGTTCCTGGCGGCGTTCCGCGCCTACTGCGAGCGGCGGGTGGCCTTCGTCCAGAGCGCGGTCGCGTCGCCGGCCGCATCCCCCGACGACGTACTCGCCCGCTACTTCGCCGCGGTGGTCGACGACTGCGCCGGCGATCCGCAGCGACGCGGGTGCCTTCTGATCAACTCCATCGCCGAACTCGGGCACGAGGCGCCGATCGCGGAGATCGCCGACGACACGCTCGCACGCATGGTGAGCGCGGTCGCCGAGGCTCTGGACGCCGCCTCCCCCGCGGACGACGAGCGGAGCGACACATCCCGGGCCGCCGAACAGGCCGTGGCCGCCTCCCAGTCGTTGATCCTGGTGAGTCGCCTGGGTCGCTCGCGTGACGTGCTGGAGCGCTCCGCCCGGGACAGCGCGGCGATGATCGCACAGGCCGTCCGCGCCGCCTGAGCGGATATGCGATGTCGGGGGATGCCCCGGGTGATGTGGAGCGACCGCTCCATCACCTAACGTGATGCCATCGCCCTCACCCCGGAGGATCACATGGCCCGTCGCTCCTCGCCCCTCGGAGTCTTCCTCGCCGCCCGTCGCGCCGCATGCGTACCCGAGGATTTCGGCGTCGAGCGCGACGGTCGTCGGCGCGTCGCGGGGCTGCGACGCGACGAAGTCGCGGCCCGGGCCGGAATCAGCCTCGAGTACTACGTGCGGTTGGAGCAGGGGCGCGTCACCCGCCCGTCCGACCAGGTGACCGAGTCGCTCGCCCGGGCTCTGCGCATGGACGCCGTCCACGCCGACTATCTCCACCGACTCGCCCGCGGCGCCGCCAGCCCCGCCCGCCCGGTCACCGCGCAGACGACGGAAAGCCTTCGGGTACTGCTCGAGCAGTGGCCGGCCTGCCCCGCCTACGTCACCGACAGCGCCCTGGACATCCTCGCCGCCAACGACGCGATGCTCGCCCTTTCGGGAGGCGACCTGGCGCCGGGCCGCAACGCCCTTCTGCAGACCTTCCGCCCCGAATCCCGCCAGTCGGTGCGCGACTGGGAGCGAGTGGCGCGCGACGCCATCGCATCGTTCCGCTTCAACGCCGACCCCGATTCCCCCCGCGTACAGGAACTGCTGGCGCAGCTCGCTGACGACCCCGACTTCCCGCGCCTGTGGGCGTTGCATGAAGTCGCCCAGCCCTCGACGTTCCGACTGTCGGCCCGCGTCGATGATCTCGGTGAGCTCGAGATCGGTGTGCAGAACTTCACTCCCCCCGCGCACCCGGGCTGCTTCGTGACGATGTACTTCGCCACGCCCGGCTCGGTGACGGCCGAGGTCTTCGCCCTCCTCACCGCCCCGTCCGTCGTCGCCGCCTGAGGCTCGACGGCCGCCGCCGTCGACCCCGGAAGATCGGCGACGGGTGCCGGCGAACGCCGCCTCAGTCCCGGTGGAGCAGGCGCCGGAGGACGTTGGTGTCGGCGAGGTCGATCAGCTCATCGCCGCGCCCCGACAACAGCGTCCGCAGGGCGAAGAGGGCGAACCCCTTCGCCTGCTCCGCCGTGATCGTCGGCGGGATCGCCAACTCCTGGCGCGCCACGACGACCGAGACGAGCGCGGGTCCGGGTCGGTCGAACGCCTCGGCGAGCGCGGAACGCAGCTCTTCGCCGGTCGTCGCGCGATAACCCGGGATGCCGATCGCCCGGGCCACCTCGGCGAAATCGGGGTTCTGCAGGTGCGTGCCGGCGTTGACGATGCCAGCGGCCTTCATCTCCACTTCGACGAAGTCGAGAGCCGAGTTGTCGAACACGACGATCTTGATGGGCAGGTCGTTCTGACGGATGGAGAGGAGATCGCCGAGCAGCATCGCGATGCCGCCGTCACCGGCCAACGCGATCACCTGTCGGTCGCGGTCGACCGCCTGCGCACCGAGCGCGTGCGGCATCGCGTTGGCCATGGATCCGTGCGTGAAGGATCCGATGAGGCGCCGGCGCCCGTTCATGCGCAGGTAGCGCGCCGCCCAGATGACCGGCGTCCCGACGTCCGCGGTGAACACGGCGTCGTCGGCGGCCAGCTCGTCGACGAGGCGCGCCACGAACTGAGGGTGCAGAGGCTGCCGGCCGTCGTCGGCGGCCAGATCGTCGAGACCCGTCCGCGCCCGCCGGTAGTGGTCGAGGCTGCGCCGGAGGTGCCGGTCGTCCCGATCGTCGCGGAGGAGCGGCAGCAGCGCCCGCGCGGTGTCGCCGGAGTCGCCGACGAGACCGACGTCGATCGCGGTGCGCCGGCCCAGCTGCTCGCCGCGAAGATCGATCTGCACGACCTTGGCGCGGGAGGGGTAGAACTGCCGGTAGGGGAAGTCGGTGCCGATCATGAGCAGCGCGTCGCAGTGCTCCATGGCGCGGTATCCGGACGAGAAGCCGAGGAGCCCCGTCATCCCGACGTCGAACGGGTTGTCGTACTCGATCCATTCCTTGCCGCGGAACGCGTGCACGATCGGAGCCTTCAACCGCTCGGCAAGGGCCAGCACCTCGGCGTGGGCGCCGGCGACCCCCGCCCCGGCGAGGATCGTGACGTTCTCGGCGGAGTCGAGCATCTCGGCCGCGGCGGCGAGCGCCCCGTCGGTCGGGACGATGTGCGACGCCGTGGCGACGATCGGGGCGCTGGGTCGGCGATCCGCAGCCCGAGCGAAGAACACGTCGCCGGGCACGACCACGACTGCGACGCCCTGCTTCTCGACAGCCGCGCGCATCGCGGCCTCCAGTACCCACGGCATCTGCTCGGGGCCGCCGACGAGTTCGACGTACACGCTGCACTCGCGGAAGAGCTCCTGGGGGTGGGTCTCCTGGAAGTACCCGCTGCCGATCTCCGCGGACGGAATGTGCGAGGCGATCGCGAGGACCGGGACGCGGGAGCGCTGGGCGTCGTAGAGACCGTTGATGAAGTGGAGGCTTCCCGGGCCGCAACTGCCGGCCACGACGGCCAGCCGACCGGTGATCGCCGCCTCCCCCGCCGCCGCGAAAGCCGCCGACTCCTCGTGGCGGACATGCATCCAGTCGAGGGACCCGTCGCGACGCAAGGCATCGGTGAACGCGTTCAAGGAATCGCCGGGGAGCCCCCACACCCGTTCCACCCCTGCTCGGTGCAGCGTCTCGACGATCATTTCGGCGACGTTCATCTCACCCTCCGGCTCAGCGATCATGGGCGGCGGACGACGGCGCATGCCCGCCGGGAAGGAGGCTACGTCGGCCCACGCGCTCGGCACTCGGACAGCGGACGACCCACCCTTCGACATCCGTCGAACCGTCGTCGCGCGGGCGACGCCTACCCTCGGGGCACCGCGGGCGCACCCGGCACCCGCGGGGAGAGAACGGAGCTCCCATGAGCCACAGCGACACCCCCGCTCTGCCCGACCTCACCGGTTCCGTCGACGAACGCCTCGCGCGCCTCGACGATCTGGAGCGGGACGGCGCCCTGCTTCCGGCGGCCTGGCTCCAGCGACAACTGCGCACAGCGCTCGCGGAATGGGCCGACGACGAGACGCGACTCGACATCGTCCGCGAGAACCACGACGACTACTGAGGCGCTCGCCGCCGGCATCCGACAGCCCGTCCAGGTGTGCGAAGAGATCAGACAAATGTCGAAGCAGGCCGCGGGACCGTCCTGGTTATCGTGAACGCGCTCGGCCCCGGACCCGGATGGCGAGCGACCCACCCACACCCCCGAGCAGCGCTCGGATCCATCACACGAGAGGTTCGATCATGGGATTCGTCACCACCGAAGACGGCGCGGAGATCTTCTTCAAGGACTGGGGCCCCAAGGACGCCCAGCCGATCATGTTCCACCACGGCTGGCCGCTGTCGTCGGACGACTGGGACGCGCAGTTGCTGTACTTCCTCGACAAGGGCTACCGCGTCATCGCCAGCGACCGGCGCGGTCACGGCCGGTCCTCGCAGATCGGCACCGGTCACGACATGGACCACTACGCCAGCGACGCGTCCGCCGTCGTCGAGCACCTGGACCTGCACAACGCCATCCACATCGGTCACTCCACCGGCGGCGGACAGGTCGCCCGCTACGTCGCGAAGTTCGGTGAGCCGCAGGGGCGCGTCGCCAAGGCCGTGCTCGTCGCCTCCGTCCCGCCCATCATGCTGCAGAGCGACACCAACCCCGAGGGCACGCCGCTGTCGGTGTTCGACGGCTTCCGCGAGGCCCTCGCCGCGAACCGCTCGGAGTTCTTCGAGGCCGTGGCATCCGGTCCCTTCTACGGCTTCAACCGCGAGGGCGTCACCCCGTCCCAGCCCGTGATCGACAACTGGTGGCGTCAGGGCATGACCGGCAGCGCCCAGGCCCACTACCTCGGCATCAAGGCGTTCTCCGAGACCGACCAGACCGAAGACCTCAAGGCCATCACGGTCCCGGTCCTGGTGCTCCAGGGCGACGACGACCAGGTCGTGCCGTACAAGGCCGCCGCGCTCCTGCAGCACGAACTGCTGCAGAACTCGACCCTCAAGATCTACGAGGGCTACCCGCACGGCATGCTGACCACGCACGCCGACGTGATCAACCCGGACATCCTGGCGTTCATCCAGGCGTGACCGGCGAGCCGAACCGGCTCACGCGCGAACGGCGCACTCGGGTTCTCCCGGGTGCGCCGTTCGCGTGCGCGGGGACGGGGAGGGATGCCGGCGGGCGGCGCCCTCGTGACACTCGAGCGCACGCCTCTCGGAGCAGGTCGTGCAAACGACGAAAGCCCCGGCGAACCGGGGCTTTTCGTGCGGGCACGCTGAGACAGCGTTGGAACCACGACGCGTGGGCTGCTGTTAGCGCTGCCTTAGCGCCGTCGGATGCGGCTGTAGTCGATCCGTCCGG
>NZ_FTNQ01000006.1 GCF_900156455.1 Microbacterium sp. RURRCA19A | reverse complement strand
CCCCCCCCCGTTCTGATCCCCGGCTGTTCTGATCCCCGGCTGTTCTGATGCCCGGGGCTCGGTTCGGCGGCCCGGTCGCAGGGGTTCTGATCGCCGCGATGCGACCCCTACGAACCTGAACCCGAATGACCTGACCGCTGTCGTCACGAGCCCCCGCGTCTGATCGGCGCAGCGCTCATCCCGCGACGCGGGCAGCCCACAGGTCTCGCACCGCGCAACACCAGCAGCCCGGGAATCCCGCACGTCTCGCACCCCGGAACTCGAGCACCCGCACGTCTCCCGCCCCGCAACACCTACAGACCGTATTTCGGTCGCCGCGCGTCCGGCCGCGGTCATGGCCGACCGGCCGGTCCCGGAATCAGGTCCGCGCACCCATCGGGCTCGCCGCAGCGAGCACATCCGCGACGACGGCGAGCGCTCGCGTCAACTGCGGCGTCGTCGGTTCGGCGTACCCGAGCACGATGCCGGCGGGAAGATCCGCCGCGGCACCGGGAACCGCGTACTCGGACAGCGCCGACACGAGCACACCGCGTTCGGCGATCGCAGCGACGACCGCCCGCTCGCGCTCCCCCTCACCTTCGCGCTGCGGTTCCCCCGTCCGCTCCCCCGCGGCGTCCGGGCCTCCTCCCCAGGAACGCGCCCCCTCCGGCACCGCCTCCCACTCGCGCTGCGACACCACCCCGGGCGCCGTCGACTGCCCTCGAGATCCGCTGGCGACCGCGGTCTCACGCTCACCGAACAGCACGACGGCGTGGAGCCCGCCGTTCATCGCCGCCAACCGCACACCGTCGACCGGCTCCAGCGTCTCCAGCACGAGTCGGCGACGATGGCGGTAGTCCCGACGCCGACGGGCGGTGTGCCGGGCGAGGGAACCCTCCGCGAGATACGACGCCAGCGCGTGCTGGAGAACGCTCGAGACGGGAAGGTCCAGATCGGCGCGCGCGGCACCCAACCGTTCGCGCACACGACCCGAGGCAATGATCCAGCCGAAGCGAAGCGCGGGACTCAGCAGTTTCGACACGGTGCCGACGAGAGCCACCCCGTGCGGGTCGAGGAGCCGCAGCGGGGGCAGTGGCGCCCGCCCGTGCGGGAACTCGCTGTCGTAGTCGTCCTCGATCACGATCGTCCCGGTCCCGCGCGCCCAGGCGATCAGGCGTGCCCGCGCCGTGGCATCCATCCGACTCCCGAGAGGGTAATGGTGGTGGGGCGTGACGACCACGGCGTCCAGGTCGCCGTGCCGTTCGACGACCTCGAGGTCGAGACCGCCGTCGATGGTCACCGGAAGCGGAACCGCCTCCACGCCGACGCGCGAAAGGACCGCCCGCACCCGCGGATACCCCGGGTTCTCGACCCCGAACCGCCCCGGCATCCGATGAGAAGGCGGCGACAGCGCCAGCGCTGCCAGCAGCAGGGCATCACTCGTCCCGGCGGTGACGATCACGTCGGCCGGATCCACGGCCAGCCCGCGCGTACGTCCGAGGTGACGAGCGATCTCCTCGCGCAGCGCCGGCAGCCCGGTCTCGTCGTCGACGTCCGCTTCGGGATCGCGGGCGCTCGCGCGCCGCCAGGCCGACCGCCACGCCGCGTCGGCGAGGCCACGGGTGCCGGGCCTCCCGGGGCGGAGATCGATCGCCGCGGCATCAGACGGGCGGTGCGGGGTCGGCGCGTCCACCGGGCCGGCGGAGCCCAGGGGGAGCGTCGCGACCGTCGTCCGCCCGCCCGGCCGCACGACGAGATACCCCTCGCCGGCGAGGGTCTCGTACGCCGCGACGACGGTGCCGCGAGCAACGCCGAGGTCGCCGGCGAGAGCCCGCGTCGACGGCAACGGCTCCCCCGCCACCCACCGACCGTCGACGATCGCGCCCCGCAGTCCGTGCGTGAGCTGGACGTGCAGCGGCACGGTCGAGGAACGGTCCAGGATGCCGGATGCGATCATCGCTCCAGCCTGCACTGGTCCAGATGAAAACGCGAGAACCGGCCTACATGCTGGACCACTCGATCGGCTGAGATCGAGACATGACCGACCTGCCCGTCACCTCGCTCACGCGCGTCCGCCGCCTCCCGCAGTACCAGGTCACCGACCGCGCAGCCCTGTACGACATCCTCGACGGATCCCTCGCGGCCACCCTCGCCATCGTGCGCGACGACCGACCGATCGCCCTGCCCGTCGGCATCGGTCGCGACGGCGACGACGTGCTGATCCACGGGTCGACGGGGAGCGACTTCTTCCGGCGGATCGCCGCGGGAGCACCGGTGTGCCTCACCGTGACGCACCTGCTCGGGCTGAAGTACGCCCGCTCGCTGTTCGACAGCTCGATGCGATACCGCTGCGCGGTCGTGCACGGCGTGGCATCCGTGGTCCCGCCGGAAGAGAAGGAGGCCGCCCTGCTGGCGCTGTCGGAACACCTCATGCCCGGCCGGGCGCAAGAAGTCCGCGCCATGACGGGTCGCGAACTCGCCGCAACGCTCGTCCTGCGTCTGCCCCTGACCGAGGCCAGCGTGAAGGACAACGCCGATTCCGAGGTCGAAGAGGACGGCGACGGCGAAGACCGCGGGGTCTGGGCCGGCGAGCTCCCCCTGCGCGTCACGGCCGGCGAACCGATCACCTCGCCGCAGACCGCGGCCGGGACACCCGTCCCCGCCTCGATCCGACGGAATCAGACCGCCACGAGCGGCGGCACCGCGTAACGCCGCGGCGTCCCGAAGCGATGCGCGGTGATGGCCGCAGACCGCCGCCGGGACACCCGTCCCCGCCTCGATCCAACGGAATCAGACCGCCCCGAGCGGCGGCACCGCGTAACGCCGCGGCGTCCCGAAGCGATGCGCGGTGATGGCCGCAGACCGCCGCCGGGACACCCGTCCCCGCCTCGATCCAACGAAATCAGACCGCCACGAGCGGCGGCACCGCGTAACGCCGCGGCGTCCCGAAGCGGTGCGCGGTGATGGACACCGCCTGTTCGCGCAGGAAGGGCAGCAGCTCCACCTCGCCGGCACGCGTGGCCTCCCCGGCGTACAAAGCGACCGCAGGCGAACCGTCGGTCACGGCGGCGAACGTTTCGGCGGAGCCGCCGAGCAGGCGCACCCGCCCGCCGGAACGCGCGAGCCCCGCAGCGCGCCGGGCCCACGCGGCGGGATCCTCGACCTCGTGCGCGACGCCGACGCCCTCGAGCCATGCCCGCACCGCGGGAGTCAACGCGCGTCCGGAGCTCACCGTGACGACCGAGCCGACGCGCACGCCCGCGGCGACCACGCGCACCAGAGCCACGTCGCGTGCGTCCTCGAACCGCACGGTCACCGGGACGGTTCCGTACCGCAGCACGTTCTGCTCCGACTCCAGACCCGTCACGTCGACGGCACACGCGTACTGCCCCGCCCACGCGGCGGCGTCGGAGGCGAGGGCGGATGCCAGCCATTCGCGGTCCTCGGCGGGCACCGCCGCCGACGCCGCCCCCACGAGGGCGTCCACACCCCGCGGCGCGCGGGATCCGGCATCCGTCCACGACCCGAACCCGAACAGGTAGTGCGGTCCGCCGGCCTTGGTCCCGGCTCCGACCGCGGACTTCTTCCACCCGCCGAACGGCTGCCGCTGGACGATGGCGCCGGTGGTCCCGCGGTTGACGTACACGTTCCCGGCTTCGATCCGGGAGAGCCACCGCTGGATCTCGGACTCGTCGAGAGCGTGCAGCCCCGAGGTCAGGCCGTACTCGATCGCGTTGACGATCTCGATCGCCTCGTCGAGCGTCTCCACCGTCATGATCCCGAGCACCGGACCGAAGTACTCGGTGCGGTGGAACTCGCTCCCCGGCTGCACACCCTCGCGGATGCCGGGACTCCACAGACGCCCGTCGTCGTCGAGGCGCCGCGGCTCGACGACCCAGCGCTGCCCGGGCTCCAGGGTCGTCAGGGCCCGCAGGAGCTTGCCCCGAGCGGGCTCAATGAGCGGCCCGACGCGCGCGGCGTCGTCCCACGGCATCCCCACTTCGAGAGACGTGACGGCGTCGACGAGCTGGTCGCGGAAGCGACGCGACGTCGCGACCGAACCGACGAGCACGACCAGTGACGCGGCGGAACACTTCTGTCCCGCGTGGCCGAACGCCGAGAGGGCGACGTCCTTCGCGGCGAGGTCGAGGTCGGCGCTGGGCGTCACGATGACGGCGTTCTTGCCGCTCGTCTCGGCCAGAAGCGGCAGGTCGAGACGGAACGAACGGAACAGCTCGGCGGTCTCGTACGCGCCGGTGAGCACCACGCGTTCCACGGCCGGGTGTGTGAGCAGCTGCCGGCCGAGGTCGCTCTCGGACACCTGCACGAGCGTCAGCACGTCGCGCGGCACCCCGGCCTCCCACAGGGCCTCGACCATCACGGCCCCGGAGCGCTCGGCGAGCCCCGCCGGCTTGATGACGACGGCCGACCCGGCGGCGAGCGCGGCGAGGGTGGATCCGGCGGGGATCGCGACGGGGAAGTTCCACGGGGGCGTCACCACGGTGAGACCGACCGGCGTGAACCGCGCCCCGTCGACCCGGTCGAGGTGCCGTGCCTGCTCGGCGTAGTAGTGCGCGAAGTCGATGGCCTCCGACACCTCGGGGTCGCTCTGCTCGATGACCTTGCCGCACTCGGCACCCATCACCTCGAGGAGCTCGGCGCGACGGGCCTCGAGCACGTCGCCCGCGCGGTGCAGGATCTCGGCGCGGGCGTCGGCCCCGAGGTCGCGCCACGCGGCGCCGGCGGCCGCGGCGGCGCGGATCCGCTCGTCGAGCACCGATTCGGAGGCGACGGTGCGCGCGGCGATCGTGTCGGCTCCGAGGCGCGACGAGGCCATGCGCGAAACGATCCCGGAGGCCCAGGCCCGGTTGACGGCGATCGCGGGGTCCGAGTCGGGGGTGTTGCGGAAGCCCGCGCGCGGCGCCGGCACGGGCGCCACCGCGCGGTCCTGCACCCGGTGGGACGCCGGAACCCCCGCGGGCATGTCGGCGAGCGACGCGAGGAAGCGGTCGCGTTCACGAGCGAACAGCGCTTCGTGCGTGTCGAGGTCGAACACCGCCGACATGAAGTTCTCGCTCGACGCGCCCTCCTCGAGGCGCCGGATGAGGTACGCGATCGCGACGTCGAACTCCTGCGGGTGCACGACCGGGGTGTACAGCAGGATCGAGCCGACCGTGCGACGCACGACGGCCTGCTGCGCCGTCGCCATCCCGAGGAGCATCTCCACGTCGATGCCACCGGTGACCCCGCGACGCTCGGCGAGCAGCCACGCCAGCGCCACGTCGAAGAGGTTGTGTCCGGCGACCCCGATCCGCACGTGCGCCGTGTGCTCGGGGCGCAGGGCGTAGTCGAGGACCGCCTTGTACGAGGCATCCGTCGCCTGCTTCGAGGGCCAAGTCGCGAGCGGCCAGTCGTGCACGTCGGCATCCACCCGCTCCATCGGCAGGTTCGCGCCCTTGACGACGCGGACCTTGATCGGAGCACCCCCGGATGCCACCCGCGCGGCGGTCCACTCCTGCAGGCGGATCATCGCGGCCAACGCGTCGGGCAGGTACGCCTGCAGCACGATCCCCGCCTCGACCCCGTGGAACTCGGGCTCTCCCAGCAGCGTCTCGAAGACGGCGAGGGTCAGGTCGAGGTCCTTGAACTCCTCCATGTCGAGATTGAGGAAGGTGCCGGTCTCCTTCGCCACGCGGTACAGAGGCCGCAGGGCGGAGACGGCGTCGGCGACGGCCGCGTCGAACGCCCACGGGGTGTGCGGGGCAACGGTCGACGACACCTTGATCGAGACGTAATCGACGTCGTCACGGGCGAGCAGGCGACGGGTGCCCTCGAGACGGCGGGCGGCCTCCTTCCTGCCGAGGATCGCCTCACCGAGGAGGTTGACGTTGAGCCGGACGCCGTCGCCGCGGCCCCGGATCGCGGCGATCGCCTCGCCGAGACGACGGTCGCTGGCGTCGACGATGAGGTGGCGCACCATCGACCGCAGCGCCGTCCGCGCGGCGGGGACGACGACCCGCGGCAGGATCGGCGCCGTCAGGGCGCCGAGGCGGATCGCGGCCTTCAGGTGCAACGGAAGGAACGCCGGCACGAGCGGAGAGAGAGCCGCGAGGTTCGCGGCGGCGACGCGCAGGTCTTCGGGCCGGACCACGCCGTCGACGAAGCCCACGGTGAAGGCGAGTCCGTTCGGGTCGCGCAGGACACCGGCCAACCGCGTGGCCGCCGCGTCGACGGGTTCGGAACGGCTCTCGGCCAGCCAGCGACGGACGAGGGCGACGGCGTCATCGGCCAGATCGGCCGGGGCGACCGCCACCGGAGGGACATCGGTGCCGGGGACACCAGCGCCGGGGACATCAGTGCCGGGGACATCAGTGAGCGACATGGGGATCCTTCCTCGGATGCCCTCAGTGTGCGGCCGGCCACGTTTCAGCAAAAGCGATGATTTACGAACAGTATTGTTCGATCAGAACGAAAGGATGCCGATGTTCGATCTGCGCCGCCTGCGCTTGCTGCACGAACTGTCGATGCGCGGCACGCTCTCCGCCGTCGCCGAGGCCCTGTCGTTCAGCCCCTCGACGATCTCGCAACAGCTCTCCCAGCTGGAACGCGAAGCCGGCGTCCCGCTTCTCGAACCCGATGGGCGGCGGGTCCGCCTCACCGCGCAGGGCGAAGCCCTCGCGGCGCACGCGGCCCGCATGCTCGCCGCCGACGAAGCCGCGCGTGCCGAACTGGAGCTGCTCCGCCCCTCGCTCGCCCCGGTGCGCCTCGCCGTGATGCAGTCGGCCGCGCACGGGCTCGTCCCGAGGGCGCTCGACGTCCTGGCCGAGACCGAGCCGCGCCTCCGGGTCGAGATCGCCGAGCTCGCGCCCGAGGAAGGGCTCTTCGAAGTCGCCGCCCACGGTTTCGACCTGGCGGTCGCCGAACAGTATCCCGGGCACACGCGGGAGCAGCGCGCTCTGCTGGAGCGTCGCACGCTGGGACGGGATGCCATCCGCCTCGCCGTCGCGCACGACGACCGGGCCACCGCGCTCGCCGACCTGCGCGACCGGGCATGGGTCATGGAACCGGAGGGGACCGCCGCCCGCCAGTGGGCGACGCAGCAGTGCCGGGCCGCGGGGTTCGAGCCCGACGTCCGCTTCGCCCTGGCCGACCTCACCGCTCACGTGCGGCTCGTGGCATCCGGGCATGCAGTGGGGATGATCCCGGCGCTCGTCTTCGGCGGCGACGAGCCGGCCACGCGGTCGATCGACCTCCCCGGCCGACCGCGACGCGAGATCTTCACCGCGGTGCGACGCGGAACGGCGGATCGCCCCGGTATCCGCGCGGTGCGCGCGGCGCTGGAGAAGGCGTTCGCCCGCGTCCCGGAGATCAGCGCGGGGTGAGGACGGATCGGGTGATCCGACCGAGCATCTCCGCGAAGACGGCCGTCTCGGCGACCCGCTCCCCGTCGACGGCGTGATCCAGATCACGGGCGAAGCGGTCGAGCTGCGACCAGGGCACGGCGTCGAGGTCGACCTCGAGGTGGATGTGGTTCACGCGCCGGTCTTCGGTGTCGAGCTCGCGGCGCAGGAGTCCGCGCTCGACGAGGCGGTCGACGAGTGTCGTGACCCCGGCCGAGGTGACGCCGAGGTGGTCGCGCAGTTCGGAGGGGCGGATGCCGGGCCGCTCGCGGATGCGCAGCAGGGCACGCACCTCGGTCTCGCTGAGCCGCAACTCCGCCCGCGTGGCCGCTTCCGCGGAGCGACGCGCCTCGACGTAGGCGTCGAGCGCCAGGGACAGTGCGGGACGCAGGGACATGGCATCCACCCTAGCCAGCACTGATTAAACCTGTGAATATTTCATTCAGTTATTTAACTTGATTAAATAGTGCTACGGTCGCGGCATGGCCCGTCTCTTCTATGGCACCGATGCCTCTCCGGTGACCTTTCCCGACCGTCTGCTGGCCTACGTCAAGGTGATCGCCTCCACCAAGCTCCGACGCAACGAGTCCTTCACCCTCAC
The DNA here is from genome assembly GCF_900156455.1 of Microbacterium sp. RURRCA19A. GTDB lineage: Bacteria > Actinomycetota > Actinomycetes > Actinomycetales > Microbacteriaceae > Microbacterium. Next base: position 139,121 of record NZ_FTNQ01000006.1, on the reverse strand, counting down.
CTGGACCGGCGACCCCGAAACCCCCGGACGCTCCGCGATCTGGCTGCACCCGTCCATCCCGATGCGCTTCGTGTTCGATTCCGCCGAACCGGAGCACCTCGTCGGCGAATACCTCCGCGCGCTGGCCGACCAGGCGAACGCGTCCGCCGGACTCGTCGTCGACCTCCGCACGTGGGCGGACGACGAGAGCGCCCTCCCCCGGACGCCCGCGCAGCACGTCGCTCCCCGGCGCCCGGCGAGGTCCGTGCGCGCGGCCTGAATCCGGTAGCACACGCCCCGCCTCCCCGCGGGAGCCGGGATAATGTCTCGAGCGCATCCCCGCGCCGAGACGGAGTGTGCTGTGCCTGTACGTGATCTGCTCGACATACAGCTGCTCGAGCAGTGGCTCGAAGAGTTCCGCGGCCTGGGGTACCTGACCGGCAGCGACATGCGGGTCCTCGAGCAGCAGGACGAGACCGAGGTCGCCCGCGGACTGATCGTGGTCGACCTCAGCGAAGCCGCCACCATCACCTATCTCCAGCCGATCGCCGGGAGCGACGGCCGGTGGAAGGCTACGATGGAGGCGCGCGACACCACGATCGAACTCACCGCCGTCGGGATCGTGAACCTCGGGAACGAGCTCAACGTGCTCGGCGCCCTCGTGTCGTTCCTGGAGACGAAGTCGCGCGAGCTGCTCGCCGCGGGCTGACGCGCCTCACCCGCGGTGGCGCCGCCGATACGCGGCGGGCGCCTCCCCGGTGTGATCGCGGAAACGCGCGTAGAACTGGCTGAGCGAACCGAAGCCCGTGGATGCCGCGATGTCGGGGATCGCCTCGTCGGTGGTCAGCAGCAGTTCCCGTGCGCGCGCGATCCGGCACTGCGCGAGGTAATCGCCGATCGTGACGCCCAGCGCTGCTCGGAAAACCGCCATCGCGTGGTGCGGGTGCAGATGCACGTGATCGGCGACCGCAGCGACCGAGACGTCCTCGGCCGCATGCTCCGCGATCCAGGCGGCCATGTCCGCCACATCCGCCCGCAACCCTCGCCCGCGCTGCGGCATCGCCGCGACCGCGGCGGTCGCGTGCGCGGCGCGCAGCACGAACGCCTGCACCTCCCCCACCGCCGCGCGGCGGAGCGGATGGCCCGGGCGCAGCTCCTCGCCCCAGGCGCCGACCCGCTCGGCCAGGTCGAGCGGCCCCTTCGCGGCCGGCGACACCGCGATGTCACCGGCGAACATCCGCGCGAGGAACTCCCCCGGCAGCCGCCACCCACGGGCTTCGGCGAGCGGCACCGTGAGCCACGCGAGCTCACGGCCGCCGGAGTCCCGCACGAGCTGGTGCGGACGGGCCGCCCAGAACACGGCGAGCGCCCCCGCCGGGATGACGACCTGTCGACCGTCGACGAGGTACTCCAGCTCCACCGGAGCGGTGTTGAACTCCAGATCGTCGTGCGTGTGCGCCACCGACATGCGCGGGACGGCCCCTCGCCAGCAGGCGAGGTCGAACGATGAGGAGGTGGCATCCATGATCCGAGTATCCCGGAAGAACGCCCGTCCCAGCGCGATGAGATCGCCCTTCGTCCGATCATACGGTGAGGGCATGAGCACCCTCACCTCGACACCGGCCTCGGTGTCCACCGCCCCGTACCACCTGACCCCCGAGCAGATCGCGCACTTCGACGCGCACGGCTACGTCGTGCTGCCGGGGCGCATCCCCGCGGATTTGCTGGCCCGCCTGCAGGAGGCCGCCGACGAGTGGATCGCCACCGGTCGCGCGCTCGGCCCCGACAGCCCGGAGGGCCCCGACTACCAGTGGGCCACCCGCGGCGGCGCGCGACGCATGTTCCGCGTCGACTACCTCCACGGCAAGGGCTCGCCCGCCTCCCTCGAACTGCTGGGTTCACCCGCGGTCCTCGGGATCGCCGAGAGCCTCGCCGGACCCGACCTCGTCCCGACCTACGAATCGCTCGTCTTCAAGGACACCGGCGACGGCGCCGCGATCGACTGGCATCAGGATGCCGTTCACCCCCGCACGCACCGGATCTTCAACGTCGACGTGTACCTCGACGCCTCCAAGGCCGGCGAAGGCGCCCTCCGGGTCGCGCCCGGTTCGCACCTCGCCCCCGTCGACGTCTGCCAGCTCCAGGACGAGTACGGGTGGGACGCACCCGGCGTCGTGCAGGTCGAGCTCGAACCCGGCGACGTGCTCGTCCACGACGTCATGGTGGTGCACGGCTCCGAGGCCGTCACCGGCAACCGCCTGCGCCGCACCATCTACTACGAATTCCGTGCCGCCGAGCAGATCCAGGCGGAGGGCCCGTGGGATGCGGAGTGGGTCGACCGTCGCATGCGGCTGCTGCCGCTCGGACTCGAGGCGCACGCCCGCCGCTTCCCCGAGCAGGAGCAGTTCCGGTGGAACGCCTCCCCGCAGGTGCGACCGGAGATGTCCGGCGACGCCGAGGCCGAACTGCGCATCGCGCACCTCGTCCACTCCCCCGGCTCGTACTGCAGCGCCGGGAGCGTACCCTTCACGGCCGACGCGGACTGAACCAGGATCAGGAAAACCCCGCCCCATCTTCGGGGCGGGGTTTTCGCTGTCATCTCATTCCGCGGTGACGTGCAGCAGCAGCGCCTCGCCCGGCGCCAGCAGGGGCGCCGGCAGAACACCTTCGGCGAGCACCGAACCCGGCAGAACCACGCCGCCGGCGGTGATCCAGGCGGGGTCGGCATCCTGGATCGTTCGCACCGGCGCGCCCACCTCGATCACCCTCACGCGGTAGCGCCGATCCGGATCGAGGCCCGGCAGCACGATCGGCGAGGGAAGGGCCGCATCGAATCGGTCCAGGGCGACGTACGCGAACAGCCCTTCGCCGAGGTCGGGGGCGACGACACCGTGCTGCAGCACAGCCGGGTCGGAGTCGTCGACGCGCACGGTCGTGCCGCCGTGGAGCAGCGCTCGGTGTGCGCGGTAGAGCGCCGTCCACCCGGCGAGCGCCTCGAGCTGCGCGTCGTCGAGGCGCGAGATGTCGGACTCGATCCCCGCGTGCAGGAACAGCGCCGTAGTCATGCGGAAGGCCGCCGACGCCGTCCGCCCCGTCGTGTGCGCGCGCTCATCTCCCACGTGCGAGCCGAGGAACTCCGGGGGGATCAGGATGCCCGTCCACCGCTGGATGCGCTGGCGGGCGAGCGGATCGTTGGTGTCGCTGGTCCAGAACCGGTCGACGCGACGCAGGATGCCGAGGTCGATCCGGGCACCGCCGGACGCGCACGACTCGATCTCCACTTCCGGGTGCGCGGCGCGCAGGGCGTCGAGGAGCCGGTACAGCGCCCGCACCTGACCCCCGGTCCGCGGCACGAGCAGGTCGCGGTTGTGGTCCCACTTCAGCGCCGCGATCGGGTACTGCGTCAACAACGCGTCGAGACGGTCGAAGATGTGCTGCCAGGCGTCGAGGTTCGTGAGGTCGAGCACGTGCTGGAACCGCCAGGAGACGGCATCCGCCGGTGTGAGCATCCACTCGGGGTGCGCCCGGGCGAGGTCGGAGTCGGCGCTGACCATCTCGGGCTCGACCCATAGGCCGAACTCGAGACCGTCGCCGTTCACACGGGAGATGAGGGGGCCGAGGCCGTCCGGCCACACCCGCTCGTCGACCGTCCAGTCGCCGAGCGCACGCCGGTCATCGGTGCGGCCGTGGAACCAGCCGTCGTCCAGCACCAGGCGCTCCGCGCCGACCCGCGCGGCGGCGTCGACCAGCGGGGTGAGCCGTTCGAGCGATTGGTCGAAGTAGACCGCCTCCCACGTGTTCAGTGTCACGGGACGAGGACCACGGGGCGTCGCCCACGACCGCACCCACGGGTGCAGGCGCGCCGAGAGACCGTCGAGGCCGACGTCCGACCACACGGCGACCACGGTGGGCGCCTCGTACGTGTCGCCCGCGGCGAGGGTGTGGCCGTCGAGGCGTTCGCCCGCACCGATGACCGAGAGACCCATGTCGCCGCGCTCGAACCAGACCGAGCGGTCGCCGCTCCAGGCGACGTGGGTGGCCCACACCTCGCCGTGACGGAACCCGAACTCCGGCGTGCCGACGGCGAAGAGGAACGGATCATCGTGGCCGCCGCGGCCGTGGCGGGTGTCGCGCGCCCACACGCCGTGGCCGGGCCGCGAGCGCTGCGGTTCGCGTTCCCCCGCCCAGCGGCCGGTGAAGTCGAGCACCTCACGGGCGCGAGGGGGCACGGGCAGGAGCGCGGACAGGGCGCGCACCTCGAGATCCGCGGCACCGTCGTTGCGCACGCGACGGTCGACGAGGAGGACGCCCTGCGGAGTGAGGGCGTACCGCAGCTCGAGCCCCGCGTCCCCGAGGGCGAGCGTCACGACGACGGCGTCGCCGTCGCGTCGGGTGCCGAGGTGGCGCAGCACCGGGGAGAAGGGAGAGATCTCGACGGGGGGACGGCCGGTCCAGCCTTCCGTGAGGAGGGGCACGACACCGACCCGGAAAGGACGATCGATCGAGCTCGGAGCGACGGCCGGTGCGGCGGCGTCGGCCAGGGCGGTGAGGGCGGCGGCGTCGAGGTCACCGAGGGCGCGCCCCCAGTGCACCACGACCGGCGCCGCCGGGCCGCGGGCGTCGAGGATGAAGTCGACGCCCGCGGCGCGGAGGTGATGGATCATGCGATGGAGGTTACTTCGCGACCGGGATCGACTGCGCCTCGAGGGTCGCGATCGTCTTGTCCTGCGCGGAGGCCAGGGCCTCGGTCAGCGTCCCCGAGCCGGCCACGGCCGACTTGAAGCCGTCGGACACGTCCGCGTAGACCTGCGTCATCGTCGGACCCCACACGAAGTTCGGGTCGACCTCGCCGGAGGCCTTGGCGAAGACGTCGTAGATCTTCTGGTCGCCGTAGAAGGGCACGCCCTCCTGCAGAGCGGGGAGCTTCAGCCCGTCCTTCGTGGCGGGGTAGATCGCCGCGGTCTTGTTGAGCGACGTGAGCGCCTCCTCGGAGGTGTTCAGCCACAGCGCGAACTTCGCCGCCTCGTAGAGGTGCTTCGTGGACTTGAACACGGCGATCGAGGAACCGCCCCAGTTGCCGGCGGACGACTGCCCGGCCTGCCACTGCGGGGCCTCGGCGACGGCCCACTTGCCGGACGTGTCGGGAGCACCGCTGGAGATGGAGTTGGCACCCCACACGGCCGAGTTCCACGACCACACCTCACCGGTGTTGTATGCGTTGTTCCACTCGTCGGTCCACGCCGGGTACGACGAGACCAGGTCGTCCGCGATCAGGCCCTGCCAATAGTCGGCGACCTTCGTCGAGGCGTCGCTGGTGAGGTCGACCTTCCAGGCGTCGCCGTCGTTGGAGAACCACTGGCCGCCCGCCTGCCACACGAAGCCGGCGAACTGGTTGATGTCGCTCTGCGAGAAGTTGGTGATGTAGCCGCCGAGCGCGCGGATCTTCTTGGCGGCCTCGCGGTACTCGTCCCACGTCGTCGGGATCGCGATGCCGTTCTGCTCGAACAGGTCCTTGCGGTAGAACAGCGCCATGGGGCCGGCGTCCTGCGGCACGCCGTAGACCTCGTTCTCGGTGCCGAGCGTGACCTGCTTCCACGTCCAGTCGACGAACTGGTCCTGGGCCTTGACGACGTCCTCGCACGCACCGAGGTTCGCGAGGCCGTCCTGCACCCGGAAGTTCGGCAGCGCATCGTACTCGATCTGGCCGAGGTCGGGGGCGTTCCCGGCCTGCAGCTGGTTGAAGAAGTTCTGGTAGGTGCCGGCGTTGCCCGAGGGACCCGTCTGCACCTCGACCTTGATGTCGGGGTTCTTCTCGTTCCAGATCGCCACGGCATCCTCGATGCCGGGGATCCACGACGTGAACGTGAGCGTCACGTCCTCGCCGGCGGGGGCGCACGACGCCGCGTCGGCGCTGCCGGTGCTCGACGACGAGCATCCCGCCATGACCAGGGCGCCCGCGGCGAGCAGGGCGACGCTGACCGCTCTCTTCTTGTGCTGCATGATTCCTTCTCTCGGTTGGCCCGCCGGTCGTGCCGGCGGGAGGTGTGTTACTTGATGGCCCCCGTGCCGAGCCCGGTGCGCCAGTACCTCTGGAGCAGCAGGAACGTCACGATGAGCGGGACGATGGAGATGAGGGACCCGACCAGCACGTAGGTGCGCAGTTCGGGGAACTGGTTGATCGTGGAGTTCCACGCGTAGAGGCCGTACGTGACGGGGAAGAGCTCTTCGCTGCGCAGCATGATCAGCGGCAGGAAGAAGTTGTTCCAGATCGAGACGAACTGGAAGAGGAACACCGTCACCAGCGCCGGGAACATCAGGCGGATCGACACCGTGAAGAACGTCCGCACCTCTCCCGCGCCGTCGAGGCGGCTGGCCTCGAGGAGTTCGTCGGGAACGGATGCCTCGGCGAACACGCGCGTCAGGTAGACGCCGAAGGGGCTGACGATGCTCGGCAGCAGGACGGCCCAGTACGTGTCGGTGAGCTGCACCTGGCTGAACAGCAGGAACAGCGGCAGCGCGAGAGCCGTCGCGGGCACGAGGACACCGCCGAGCACGGTGTTGAAGATGGCCTCGCGACCCGGGAAGCGGTACTTCGCCAGCGCGTAGCCGCACATCGCGGCGATGACCGTCGCGATCACGCCGCCGACGCCGGCGTACAGCACGCTGTTGCCGAGCCACTTCAGGTAGACGCCGTCGCGGTAGGCGAAGAGCTGCCCGACGTTCTCGAAGAACCGGAAGTCGGCGAACCAGAGCGCGTTGGTGCTGAACAGCTGCCCGCGGTCCTTCGTGGAGGCCACGACGAGCCACCACAGCGGGATGAGGAAGTACAGCGTGAAGATGCCCATCACGACCATGGCGGTCGTGCGCGACACGATGCTCTCGCGCGGGCCGGTCGCCGCCGGTCGTGCCCGGCCGGCGCGGCGTCCGGTGGTGAGCGTGCGGGTGTCGGTGGGGGTGGGGGCGATCGCGCTCATGACTGGGCTCCACGACGGCTGAGACGGAGGAAGGTGAACGACAGCACGAACGTCGCCAGGGCGAGCACGACCGAGAACGCCGCCGCGAGCGAGACGTTGGGGATCGAGCTGGTCGCGTAGATCGTCATGTTGGGGGTGAACGTGCTCGTCACCGCCGAGCTGAACGAGCGGAACGTCTGGGGCTCGGCGAGGAGCTGGAGCGTTCCGATGATCGAGAGGACTCCGGTGAGCACGAGGGCCGGCCGGATGAGCGGGATCTTGATCGACCACGCGATGCGGGCCTGACCGGCGCCGTCGATGCGGGCCGCCTCGTAGATCTCCTGCGGGATCGCGAGGAGCGTCGAGTAGATGATCAGCATGTTGTAGCCGACGAACACCCAGGTCACGACGTTGGCGATCGACCACAGCACGAGATCCGCGGACAGCAGGTCGACGTTCGAGGTGATGCCGGGGAAGGGCGACAGATTGGGCGAGTACAGGAAGCCCCACATGATCGCGGCGATCACTCCCGGGACGGCGTACGGGACGAAGAACGCCAGGCGGAAGAAGCGTTTGCCGCGCAGCAACGGCGAGTCCAGCAGCAGGGCGAACAGCAGCGCCAGACCGAGCATCACCGGCACCTGCACGACGCCGAACAGCAGCACGCGGCCGACCGAGGTCCAGAACGCGGTGTTCTGGAACACCAGCGCGTACTGTGCGAGGCCACCGAACACCTCGCGGGCCTGGCCGAAAGTGCCCTCGCGCTCGACGACGAGCAACGACTTCCAGATCGCGTAGCCGATCGGCACCAGGTAGAAGAGCACGAAGAGCACCACGAAGGGCGCGATGAAGGCCGCGATGGCCCTCTTGTGGGGGATGCGTCGACGCACCCGGGGCGTCACTGCCCCGGACGGCGCTCCGGTGGTTCGCGCCGTGGCGGCGGGAGCGGTCATGAGTGGTTCTCCTCTCGGACGACGCGCACGGCGCCGGAAGGGACGCGCAGTCGGTCCTCGACCGCGGTTTCCGTGATGAGCTCGGTGCCGCGCACGTCGGCCACGAGGTCGGTGTCGCCGTGGTTGACGACGAAGACGTAGGACGCATCCGCTCCCCGGCGCCGCACGATCTCGAACGGGCCGTCGGCATCGACCTCGGCGGGGGGCCGGATGCCGGCACCCCGGGCGATCGCCCCCAGTCGGTCCGCGAGCGCGGCGGGGTCCAGCTGCGTGGCGAGGTACCACGCGGTCCCCCGCCCATGGGCGTTGCGGGTCAGGGCGGGCGACCCCACGGACGGCCCGTCGACGAACGACGCGACGGTCTCGGCGGTGGTCGCGCGCAGACGCTCGCTCCAGAGGGAGGCGCCGGTCCCGTCGTCGAGGACGATCGCCTCCCCCGGCCGCACGGGCGCGAACTCTTCGACGTGGATGCCGAGGGCGTCCCGCAGCGGGCCGGTGTACCCGCCCGCCCAGATGCGGTCGTTCTCGTCGACGATGCCCGAGTTGTAGGTGACGACCGCGATCCCGCCCGCGGCGATCCAGTCGGTGAGCACGGCGGCCTCGTCGGCGCGGAGCAGATGCAGTCCCGGAACCACGACGAAGCGGTACGCGGCGAGGTCGGCCCCCGGGCGCACGATGTCCACGGTCAGCCCCTGGGCGTGCAGCGCCGCGTACGTGGCGTGCACCTGGGTGAGGTAGCCGACCGACTGGCTGGGGCGGCATTCGGTGTCGGTGGCCCACCAGGCTTCCCACGAGAAGATCACCGCGGCGTCGGCCACGACGCGGGAACCTGCGACCTCGCCGAGCCGGTCCACGATCCCGCCGAGTTCGACCACCTCGCGCCACACGGCGGAGTCGGTACCGGCGTGGGGAAGCATCGCCGAGTGGAACTTCTCGGCGCCCTGCAACGAGGCGCGCCACTGGAAGAAGCACACGCCGTCGGCGCCCCGCGCGACGTGCGTGAGCGAGTTGCGCAGCAGCTGACCGGGTTCCTTGGCCAGGTTCAACGGCTGCCAGTTGACGGCCCCCGTCGAGTGCTCCATGAGGATCCACGGATCCCCCGCGGCCAGCCCGCGGCTGAGGTCGGCGGCGAAAGCCAGTTCGCTGAGCGGATCGCCGAGCCGGTGATCGAGGTAGTGGTCGTTGGCGACGACGTCCATCTCGTCGGCCCACGACCAGTAGTCCATGTTCTCGATGTGCGCGGTGACCATGAAGTTCGTCGTCACCGGGCGGTCGCTGAGACGGCGGAGCACCTCGGCCTCCGCCCGGTACTGCGCGAAGACCGCGTCCGAACTGAAGCGGTGGAAGTCGAGCAACTGCCCCGGGTTCCGGGCCGACAGGGCCGCCCGCGGAGGGAGGATCTCCTCCCAGTCGAAGTACGACTGGCTCCAGAACGCCGTGCCCCATGCCCGGTTGAGCTCCGCGACCGATCCGTACCGCTCGCGCAGCCACACCCGGAAGGCGGCGGCGCTCTCGTCGCAGTAGCAGAGGGCGTTGTGGCATCCGAGTTCGTTCGAGACGTGCCAGAGGGCCACCGCCCGGTGCGACCCGTACCGCGCCGCGACCGCTTCGACGAGTCGGAGGGATGCCGTGCGGAAGATGGGTGAACTCGGGCACCACGCCTGACGACCTCCCGGGTAGCGGCGCGTGCCGTCCTCGGCCATGGGGAGCACCTCGGGGTACGCGCGGCTGAGCCACGCGGGCGCCGAGGCGGTGCCGGTTCCGAGATTGATGCGGATGCCGGCGGCGTGCAGCCGTTCGATGATGTCGTCGAGAGCGGCGAAGTCGAACGCGTCGGGTCCGGGCTGCAGGTGGGACCAGCCGAAGATGTTGAGGGCGACGAGGTCGACCCCGGCCTCCCGCATGAGGCGGATGTCCTCGTCCCACACCTCGGGCGCCCACTGCTCGGGGTTGTAGTCGCACCCGAAGGCGATGCCCTCGTGGGTGAAGGGGGTCCGGCCGGTCATCCTGCTCCTCGTTCTGTGAACGTGCACAGTCTCGAGCGGATGCCTCCACGTCGAGGTTCTGTGAACGTACACAGAGTGGCATCCCCTGTTTTGCTCGTCAAGTCACCGTTATCAATCTGTGCTCGTTCACACATCAGGGTCGTCGCCCCTAGGATCGGGAACGTGGAAACGGAGCGTCGGCGTCGCGCCACCGTGAAAGACGTCGCCCTCGAGGCGGGCGTCTCTCGGGGGACGGTCAGCCGCGTACTGAACGGGCAGCCGTACGTCTCGGAAGACGCGCGCGCGGCGATCGAAGCGGCGATCGCGAAAGTGGGGTTCGTCCCCAACCGCGCCGCGCGCAGTCTGGTGATGCAGAGCTCGCAGGCGATCGGTCTGATCGTGCACGAGCCGCACTCGCTGTTCGTCGAGGACCCCAACATCGCCTCGATCCTTCTGGGCGCCAACAGCGCGCTCTCCGAGGCCGACTACCAGCTCTCGTGCCTGATCGCCGACACCCCGCGCGACGTGGACCGACTCGCCCGCTACCTCAGTGGCGGCCTCATCGACGGCGTGATCATCGTCTCGGCCCGCGTCGGCGACCCCATCACCCGGGCGGTCGTGGAACTGGGCCTCCCCGCCGCCTTCGTCGGCAACCCCCGCGACATAGGGGACGCCGCCCACGTCGCGATCGACAACCGCGGCTCGGCGCGCGAGATCACGAAACGTCTCGTCGGCACGGGACGCCGTCGCGTCGGCATGGTCGCCGCCGCCCTCGACCGCGATTCCGGCGCCGACCGCCTCGCCGGATTCGTCGACGCGCTCGGCGGCGACTTCGACCCGCAGCTCGTCGAGCGGGTGCCGTTCTACTCGTTCTCCGACGGCAAGGCCGGCATGAAGCGCCTCCTCGACCGCGTTCCCGACATCGACGGCGTCTTCGCCTCCAGCGACGCCGTCGCCGCCGGCGCCATGGAGGCGCTCCGCGAAGCCGGACGCCGGATCCCCGACGACGTCGGCATCGTCGGCTTCGACGACAGCTCCTGGGCGCTGCGCTGCGACCCGCCGCTCTCGACCGTGCACCAACCCGCCGACCAGCTCGGCAGCGCCGCCGCACGCGCCGTCCTCGCGCAACTCGACGGACAGACCTTCACGGCCCCGATCCTGCTGGAGAGCCCCATCGTCTGGCGCGAATCGGCGTGAGAAACGAGAAAGCCCCGGTTGCCCGGGGCTTTCTCGAGGATGTTCGGTGGCGAGTGAGGGATTCGAACCCCCGAATGCAATGCAGTCTGATTTACAGTCAGATCCCTTTGGCCGCTTGGGTAACTCGCCAGGTGCGCACCCGCCCGGCTTTCTCAGTCGACCAGAGGCGCGATCACCTACCTTACCCTCCCCGAGGGGGTGGTTCCAACACGGGCCGGGGGTGACACGCACCTCCTCCGTCGGAGCCTTCCCACACGGGTGGGTTCACGCCGGGATCACTCGGGGATGCGCAGCAGCGCGCCCTCGCTGCGACAGGTGACGGCGGCCACCTCCATGGCGCGATCGAGCACGAAGCCCCAGCCCGCCTCGTCCTCGGGCAGACCCCCGCGCACGAGCGCCGCCGTCGTCGAGAGCACGGCATCGCCACCGCCCATCGTGTCGACGATGGGCTCGGGAAGCTCCACGATCGGGCGGGAGACGGTGAGCCCGTGCGCGTCGATGGCCGCTCCCCCGGCGCCGTACGTGGCCAGCACGGCCTCGACACCCAGGGCCGAGAGCTTCTCGCGGAGGTCCTCGAGCGGTCCGCCGTACAGGAGCTGCGCGTCGTCCTCGCCGACCTTCACGAGCTGCGCGCGGGCGGCGGCCTTTTCGAACCCGCGCACGAAAGCCTCGCGGTCGTGGAGCATGCCGGCCCGGGGGTTCGGGTCGATCGCGAGGGACGCCGCCCCCACGGCATCCAGCAGCGCCTCGGTCTGCTCCGCGTCGTCGAACGGGAAGCAGCTCACCACGACGAGGGGCGCGTCGGCCAGCGCGGCGCGCTCGGCGTCGCCGTAGCGCACACGGCGGTTCTGCGCGGCCTCGTTGAAGGCGTATTCGGGCTCACCGCCGGCCGATCGCGTGCTCACCGCGCGCGACGACCCGTGCTCCGACGGGCTCTGCAGAAGGGCGACGTCGTACTCGGCGAGGTAGTCGCGGATCTGCTCGCCCGCCGCGTCGTCGCCGACCATGGCGATGAGCGAGGTGGGGACGCCGAGGCGCGACAGTCCCACCGCGACGTTGAGAGCGGCACCGCCGACGAACTCGCGCACACCGGCGTCGTCGCGCAGTTCGTCGATGAGGGCGTCGCCGATGACGACGACCCGGCCGCTCATCGCTGCACCCCGGCCGTCTCGAGCACGCGCTCGACGAAAGCCTCGGTGCGGCGCTTGGTGCCGTCGATCTTCATGTCCACACTCCCGCGGATCTCACTCGGCGCCAGCGGCATCGCGAGGCGCACGTTCTCGTGGCACGACAGGTCGGCGCACATGTACGTTCCGACCGTATCGCCGTGTTCCCCCGCCGCCCCGGCTTTCCGCGCCGTGAACAACGCCACTTGGTCGCCCGGTTGCATCGTGTGGCAGAGATTGCACATGGCCGCCCGCGCGCGCGATTGCCCGTCGGCAACCCGCAGCACGATCCCCGTCGGCTCACCGTTGCGCTCGGTCACGAGGTACCCGCGCCCCCGACTGCGCGGGTCTCGCCACGCGAAGAAGTCGAGGTGGTCCCAGTCGGTGAGCAGGAAGTCGTGCGGCAGCGCCACGACCCGCAACTCCTCGGGCGCGGCGTTGACGAACGCATCGCGCACCTCGTTCTCGGTGAGTGCTCGCATGGCATCCGAGTCTACGAGCGACCCGGGCACGCCGGGCCGGGCCCGTCGACGCTCGCTAGAATCACGGAATGGCCGACAGCTCATTCGACATCGTCTCCAAGATCGACCGCCAGGAAGCCGACAACGCCCTGAACCAGGCCCGCAAAGAGGTCGAACAGCGCTACGACTTCAAGGGCACCGACGCCTCCATCGAGTGGAGCGGTGAGGCGATCCTCATCAAGGCGAACTCCGAGGAGCGGGCGAAAGCCGTGCTCGACGTCTTCCAGACCAAGCTCATCAAGCGCGGCATCTCGCTGAAGAGCCTCGAGACGGGTGACCCGGTCGCCGGCGGCAAGGAATACCGCATCACCTCGACGCTCAAGGAAGGCATCTCGCAGGAGAACGCCAAGAAGATCGGCAAGATCATCCGCGACGAGGGCCCCAAGAGCGTGAAGTCGCAGATCCAGGGCGACGAGCTGCGCGTGCAGTCGAAGTCCCGCGACGACCTGCAGGAGGTCCAGCGCCTCCTCAAGGCCGCCGACCTCGACGTCGACCTGCAGTTCACGAACTACCGCTAAGAGGACATTCCAGGGATGCCATGGCCGTCCGTGTCGATCTGAACATCTCGCTCGACGGGGTCGCCGCGCCCGCCGACATCTCGCCCGAGAACCCGATGGGGGCCGACTGGGGGCTGCTCGTCGAGGACTACATGGCCACGCGCACGTTCCGCGCGCGGGTGTTCGGCGACACCTCCGGCGCGGGGACGACCGGAATCGACGACCGGTACGCCGCCGCCTACTTCGAGGGCGTCGGCGCCGAGGTCATGGGCGCGGGGATGTTCGGCATCCACTCGTTCCCCGACGACCCGGACTGGCGTGGATGGTGGGGCGACGAGCCGCCGTTCCGCGTGCCGGTGCTCGTGCTGACGCACCGGGAACGCGCGCCGATCGAGTTCGCGAACGGCACGCGATTCGAGTTCGTCCGGACGGGGATCGAGGATGCCGTGCGCCGGGCGACCGGACTCGCCAGTGACGCCGACGTGCGCGTGGGCGGCGGCGTCTCGACCGCGCGCTCCGCCCTCGCCGCGGGCCTCGTCGACCGGCTGCACGTCGCCATCCGCCCCGTGGTCCTGGGGCGCGGCACCCGCCTGTGGGACGACCTGGAGCACCTGCACACGGACTACCGCGTCACGTCGGAAGTCGCCGAGAGCGGCGTCGTTCACGTGACGTTCGAGCGGTGAGGACACCCGAGGGTCTCCCGACCTGCCCGACGTGCGGCGATCCGTTGCGGTTCGAGGTGCTCGACGACGAGCGTTTCCTCGTGGCGTGGTCGTGCGTGACCTGCGGGCTGATCCGCACCACGGAACCGAGCTAGGAGTTCAGTTGATGATCTCGGCGTTCTCGTCGCGCATGCGGGCGAGTCGGGTCCGCCACTCGGCGAGCTGATCCCTCAGTTGATGATCTCGGCGTTCTCGTCGCGCATGCGGGCGAGTCGGGTCCGCCACTCGGCGAGCACCTCGGGCGTGAGTCGCGTCCAGTCGTCACGCTCGGCCACGACGCGCAACGGGGCGGCGCTGCGGTAGGACCGCGTCGGGTTCCCGGGGAACTTCTTGTCGGTGACGTTGGGGTCGTCCTCCCACTCCCCCGTCGGCTCGACCTCGTAGACCCGCGGCGGACCGTCGCCGGGGATGATCTCGGCCGCCAGCCCGGCTCCGTCGAGGAGCGCCGTGAAGTAGATGTGGTTCATGACCACCTCCGGCCGGTAGTTCGACCGGAAGCCGGGCGTGAGGAGGTCGCCGACCCGGAGGTCCGCTCTCGTTCCGTGGAAGAAGGGTCCGGTTTCCATCTGTTGTCCTCTCAGCCGCGCAGGCGGTCGTCGCGCCACTCCACGACGACGATCTCGCCGCGGGCGGCGCGCTCCTCGCGCTCGCGCAGCTCGACGCGGCGGATCTTGCCCGAGATCGTCTTGGGCAGCTGGGCGAACTCGATGCGCCGCAACCGCTGGAAGGGCGCGAGATTCTCCCGCGCGAAGCGCAGGATCTCCAGCGCGACCTCCTCGCCCGGCTCGTGCCCGGATGCCAGGACGACGTACGCCTTCGGAACCGACAGGCGCAGCGCGTCCGGCGCGGGCACGACGGCTGCCTCGACGACGGCGGGGTGCTCGATCAGCACGCTCTCCAGCTCGAACGGGCTGATCTTGTAGTCCGAGGACTTGAAGACGTCGTCGGTGCGGCCGATGTAGGTGATGCTTCCGGTCTCGTCGCGACGGGCGACGTCGCCGGTGTGGAAGAGCCCGTCGGCGAAGGCATCCGCGTTGCGCTCCGGATCCGCGACGTATCCGGTCATGAGGTTGAGAGGCCGGTTCGTGAGATCGAGGCAGATCTCGCCCTCGTCCGCACGCTCACCGGTGAGCGGGTCGACGATGACGACGGGACAGCCGGGCAGCGGCCGTCCCATCGAGCCGGGCACGAGGCCCGCGCCCGGGGTGTTCGCGACGATCGCCGTCATCTCCGTCTGGCCGTACCCGTCGCGGATGTCGAGCTGCCACGCGCGCTGCACGTGGGCGATCACCTCGGGGTTCAGCGGCTCCCCCGCCGAGACGACTTCGCGCAGCGCCCCGCACCGCCCCGTCAGATCGGCCTGGATGAGCATGCGCCACACCGTCGGCGGAGCACAGAACGTCGTCACGCGATCGCGTTCGAGCTCCGACAGCAACCGGTCGGCCGAGAACCGGGAGTAGTTCAGCGCGAGAACGGTCGCCTCGGCGATCCACGGGGCGAAGAAGCAGCTCCACGCGTGCTTCGCCCACCCCGGCGAACTGATGGCGAGGTGCACGTCGCCCGGCTCGAGCCCCAGCCAGTACATGGTCGACAGGTGGCCGACCGGGTAGGACGCGTGCGTGTGCTCGACGAGCTTCGGCTTCGACGTCGTCCCGGAGGTGAAGTACAGCAGCAGGCGGTCGTCGGCGGTGGTTCCGGGATGCCGGGCGGGTTCCGCCTCCGCGAGGAACGCGTCGTCGTAGCGGGCCCACCCCGGCAGCGCTTCGCCGACCACGATGCGGCCCAGGTCCTGACCCGCACCGTCGAACTTGTCGGCATCCGCGGATCCGACGATGACGTGCCGGATCTCGGCCCGATCGATACGGTCGGCCAGATCGCCCGGCCCGAGCGCCGTCGTGGTCGGCGCGATGACGCCGCCGAGCTTCATGATCGCCAGCATCGACTCCCACAGCTCGACCTGGTTGCCGAGCATCAGCAGCACCGCGTGCCCCGCGCGCACGCCCCGGGATGCCAGCCAGGCGGCCAGCTGATCCGAGCGGCGCGCCAGCTCGTCGAACGTCCGCTCATGGTGGGTCTCGTCATCGTCGACCACGATGAGGGCCGGTGCGTCGTTGCCTCGCGCCATCGGGTCGAACCAGTCGATCGCCCAGTTGAACGGCCCCTCGATCCTCGGCCATTCGAACGCCGCGGCGTGGTCCGGGTCGGTGCGGGCGGCGAGGAGGAGGTCGCGGGCGGCGCGGTACTGCTCGGTGGGGGTGGTCGAGGTCATGAGGCTCCTTCGCTCAGCCCTCTAGGCTAGCCACCCCGACCATCGGTCGAGGGCGGCGAACGCCTCGTCCCGGACGTTCCGCTGCGACAGGAAGACGTCGTGCAGCGCGCCGTCGATGCGCGAGATCGTGACCTCCCGCGCGATACGGGTCGCCGCGCGGGCGATGTCGTCGACGACGAGCACCGAGTCGGTCTCGCGCATGGCATCGCTCCAGGACAGCGCCGACGTCGACCGGGCCGACAACAACACCAGTGCCGGGCACCCGACATCGACCCCGGATGCCACCCGCGCGTGGCCCGCGACGACCGCGGCGAGCCACCCCGGATGGGTCGGGAAGCCGCGCTCGGGCCGCCACCCGTCCGGGCTGTCGGGAAGAGTCCCCACCTCGCGTTGGGCACGCGTGTAGAACCCGAGATCGACGACCGGGTGCGTGCCCAGCGGGTCGATGCGGGCGCGCGCGTTGAGGATCGGAGCCAGGGCCTGACGTCCGAGCGGGCCGAGCTGCAACTCCAGCCACGGGCTGTTGAGCACGACGGCGTGCGCGCGTCCCGGATGCCGTGCCGCCCACAGTGTCAGCGTCAGCCCACCCGTGCTGTGCCCGAGGAGCACGAGCCGCCGCCCGCGCGCCTGCGTCCCCATGGCCTCGAGCGCCGCCTCGATGTCGGCGTCGTACACGTCGAGCGCGGCGACGTAGCCGCGCGTCTGCCCGGGCCGGATGCTGCGCCCGTACTTGCGCAGATCCAGCGCGTGGAAACGCGCGCCGCGGTCGGTGAAGAACCGCGCGAGGTCCGCCTGGAAGAAGTAGTCCGACCACCCGTGCACGTACAGCACGTCGATATCGCGCCACGCCCCGAACAGGCGCGCGCCCGGGTGCGGCATCGCGCGCACCAGGGTGGCGACGACCTCACCCTCGTCGTCCGCGCCCAGCGGCAGAGTCCGCTGCTCGAAGCCCGGCCCGAGGATGTCCGGATGCCACTCCCCCGCGTCCCCCATGGGCACAGCCTACGGGTGGGGGTCTAACCCCCGTTACTCGCCGCGGGAGACGCGGATCATCTCGTCGCGCGGCACGACCTTGATGCGCGCACGCTCGTGCGGCGCGCCGAGGGCGATCTCGTGCTCGTCGAGGCGGTGCCAGCCGTCGAGGTCGGTCCACCGGACGCCGCGCTCCTCGAGCAGGGCGGGGATCGCCTCCTCCTCGGGGTGGGCGGGACGCCACCACTCGGCCTGGTCGTTGATGACGTGGCGCACCGTCTCCATGGCATCCGACTTGGTGTGCCCGATCAGGCCGACGGGACCGCGCTTGATCCAGCCGGTCGCGTAGAGGCCCGGGATCCGCTCGTTGGAGTCGGATGCCAGGACCTGGCCCTCGTGGTTGGGGATGACGCCGTGACGCTCGTCGAACGGCACGTCGGTGAGCGGGGAACCGAAGTAGCCGACCGCGCGGTAGATCGCCTGGATCGGCACCTCGCGGATCTCGCCGGTGCCGACCACGCCGCCTTCGGCGTCGGGCTTCGTGCGCTCGTACTTCAACGCGGCCACGCGGCCGTCGGCATCCGTCACGACCTCGAGCGGCTTCGCCCAGAAGTGCAGGTGCAGACGGCGCGAAGCCTCTCCGCCGGCGTTGTTGACGCCCGGGCGGGTACGCCACTGCTGCAGCACGCGGTCGATGACCTTGACCTGCTTGTTGGTCTCGATCGCGGTGCGGGAGGCCTCGTCGTAGTCGAAGTCCTCGTCGTAGACGACCATGTCGACGTCGCGCAGCTCGCCGAGCTCGCGCAGCTCCAGCGGGGTGAACTTCACCTGGGCGGGGCCGCGACGGCCGAACACGTGCACGTCGGTGACGGGCGAGGCCTTGAGCCCCTGGTAGACGTTGTCGGGCACCTCGGTGGGAAGGAGGTCGTCGGCGTGCTTGGCGAGCATGCGCGTGATGTCGAGGGCGACGTTGCCGTTGCCGATGACGGCGACCGACTCGGCCTCCAGCGGCCACTCGCGCGGGACGTCGGGATGCCCGTCGAACCAGCTCACGAAGTCGGCGGCGCCGTAGGAGCCGTGCGCGTCGATGCCGGGGATGTCGAGGTCGGCGTCGCGGATCGCGCCGGTGGCGAAGATGACGGCGTTGTAGTGCTGCTTCAGGTCGTCGAGCGTGATGTCGGTGCCGAAGTTCACGTTGCCGAAGATGCGGATGTCACCCCGGTCGAGCACCTCACGGAGCGCCGTGATGACGCCCTTGATGCGCGGGTGGTCGGGGGCCACCCCGTAACGGACCAGGCCGTAGGGGGCGGGGAGCTGCTCGAACAGGTCGATCGACACGTCGAACTCGCGCTCGGCCTTCAACAGGATGTCGGCGGCGTAGATGCCGGCGGGGCCGGCGCCGACGATGGCAAGGCGCAGCTTCGTCATGGGGGTCCTCTCGATCGTGATCGGGGGGGGTGTGGGGAAAGGTCAGGCGGAGCGGTCGGCCACGGCGCGGGCGAACCGCGTCAGGGCCTTGCGGACAGCCCCGTCCGGAAGGGGCGCGAGCGCGTCGATCGCCTCTTGCGACCACCGGTGGGCCAGGTCGAGCGTCTCGCGCGTGGTCTCGTGCTCGCGCAACTCCGTGAGCGGATCGTCGAGGATCGCGGGGTCGGCGCCCGCGGCGATTCGATCCTGCCCCTCGTCGATGCGCGCCCGCAGGTCGGCCGAAGCCTGATCCGACCGGTGACCGAGAAGCAGGTAGGGCATCGTCGGCACACCCGCGCGCAGATCGGTGCCGGGGACCTTGCCCGTCTCGGACGGATCGGGCGACAGGTCGATGACGTCGTCGAGCAGCTGGAAGGCGACGCCCGCCTTCTCGCCGAAGACGACCATCGGAGCTTCGAACTCCTCGGGAGCGCCCGAGTAGATCACACCGGACTGGGCGGCGGCGGCGATGAGCGAACCGGTCTTGTCGGCCAGCACACGCAGGTAGAACTCGACGGGCTCGTCGCCCTCCTGCGGACCGACGGTCTCGTGCATCTGCCCGAGGACGAGTCGTTCGAAGGTGTCGGCCTGCAGCTGGATCGCCCGTTCACCGCGGCGGGCCATGAGCTGGCTGGCGCGCGAGAAGAGGAGGTCGCCGGTGAGGATCGCGATGTTGTTGCCCCACACCGTCTGCGCGCTGGGGACGCCGCGGCGCTTGTCGGCGCCGTCCATGACGTCGTCGTGATACAGCGAGCCGAGATGCGTCAGTTCGAGAGCGGTGGCCACCTCGACGACCTCGGGCGTCGTGCCCCGGCCGAGCTGAGCGGTGAGGATGGCGAGCATCGGGCGCACGCGCTTCCCGCCCGCTTCGTACAGGTATCGGGCGGTGACATCGGCGAGTCGGTCGGCGCTGCGCACCTCGCGTTCGAGGGTGCTCTCGACGAGGTCGAGACCTGCCTCGACGGTGGAGAGCAGGGTGCGCGCGCGCAGCCCGCCGAAGATGCGGTCACTCAGGCCCAGCTTGCCCGACAGGCGGGTGCCGGCCGCGGGCGGTCTCGGGGTCACGGTTTCAGCCTATCCTGGCGCGGTCCGGGGCAGCCGACGGTATCTCGACGGTTGACAGCGCGCACATCCTCACGCGCCGGGATTCACTCCGCGATGGAGGGCCACGATGCCGAACGTGAGGTTGCGGTACGCCACGTCCGTCCAGCCGGCATCCCGCATCCACGACGCGAGCGTCGGCTGGTTCGGCCAGTCGCGGATCGATTCGTTCAGGTAGTCGTAGGCCTCGGCGTTCGAACTCACCGTCTTCGCGACGATCGGGAGGACGCGGTCGTTGTAGAAGCGGTAGAGGCCGTTGAACACGCGGGACGGGGGATGCGAGAACTCGCACACCACGATGCGCCCCCCGGGCTTCGTCACCCGGCGCAGCTCGCGCAGCGCACGCCGCGGGTCGTTGACGTTCCGCAGACCGAACGACATGGTCACCGCGTCGAACTCGCCGTCCTGGAACGGCAGGTCGGTGGCATCCGCCTGGACGAACTCGAGATTCGGGACGTTCCCGTGCCGACGGCGCCCCTCGGCGATCATGCCGCGCGAGAAGTCCGCCGCCACGACGTGGGCTCCGCTGGGAACGAACGCCATCGATGACGTCCCCGTGCCGGCGGCGAGGTCGAGGATGCGCTCGCCCCGCTTCGGGGCGACGGCCTTCAGGGTCGCGACGCGCCAGAACCGGTCGTTGCCGAGGCTCAGCACCGAATTGGTGCGGTCGTAGGCCGCGGCCACCTGGTCGAACATTCCGCTGACGCGCTGGGGGTCCTTGCCGAGATCGGCGCGGTTGGGGTCGCTGCTCACCCGTCGAGTCTAGGCGCGGGCCGCGCCGTCGTCCCCGGCTTGCGCGAGGTCGGCCAGGTGTCGCAGCCACGGGCCGGTGACGTCGTCCGTGAACGGCGCCTCCCGGTCGCGCACGCGCTGCTCGAGATCGGCGGCGACGGTCTCGAGGTGCGTCTGGATGTCGGCGGGGTAGCCGTACTGCACGCGATGCTCGTCCCATTCGTCGCGGTCGTCGATCCAGGTGCCGCGCTCGTCGGTGCGGCGCACGACATCCAGGTCCATGTCGATGCCGACCGGGGTGCCGTCGTCGTCCCAGCCGACGTTCCACGCGAGATCGATGTACACGGCCACCGGATGCGGTGCGGCGTTGTGCGTGAACGCCCAGTCGCCGCTGGCCGGCACGAGCGTGACGTTGGGCTCGCGGCACACGAACTCGCGGCCCGGGCGGACGCTCCGCCACCCGATCTGCTGCCCGAACCAGTCGCCCCAGCTGTCGGAGCCCAAGTAGACGCAGTCCTGCTCCCAGTGCGGCGACCCGTCCCACTTGCGCCAGCGGAACACGAGCCGGGTGCCGGGTGCGGGACGGGAGGTCATGCCGCGAGTCTAAGTCGCGGTGCACGCCCGACAGGTGACGGTGCTGGCGTCCTGGCGCTTCCCTGCCGCGAGTCTCAGTGGCGGTCTACTGTGGAAATGTGCAGCAACCGGCGGACGACCTCGTGCCCCGTCTGCGCGTCGTCACCCGGGAACTGGCCCCCATGGACGACGTGCTCGACTACACGACGGGCTACGACCCCCTGTTCTGGAGCCGACGTGGCGAGTCGCTCGCCGGCTTCGGCGATCTGCTGACGATCCGCTACACCGGCGCCCGGCCGGGCGACGCGAGCATCGCCGACCGGTGGCGCCGGATCGCCGCCGCCGCCGAGATCGACGACCCGCTGGGCCTCCCCGGCACGGGTCTCGTGGCCTTCGGCTCGTTCGTCTTCGACCCCCGCTCGGAGCGCGAGAGCATCCTCCGGGTGCCCGGCACGATCGTGGGACGCCACGGGGGCCGGGCCTGGGTCACGCGACTAGCCTTCGCCGACACCCCCGACGAACCCGAACCCGATCTGCCGCCCCGCTCCCCCTTCGGCCCGCACTGGTCGGCCACGCTCGGTCCCGGGCGGCAGACCGCGGAGGGATATCAGGAGGCCGTGCACCGGGCGGTCGAGGCGATCCGGATGGGCGAAGTCCGCAAGGTCGTGCTGGCGCGCGACATCATCGGCACGATCCCCGCCGGATCCGATCGACGCCGCCTCGTCCGCTCGCTCCTCGAGGGGTACCCGGACTGCTGGGTCTTCGCGGTCGACGGCCTCATCGGCGCCAGCCCCGAGACGCTCGTCACGGTCTCCCGCGGCACGGTCACCGCCCGCGTCCTGGCCGGTACCACCGCGCGCGGCGGCGATGCCGACAGCGACGTCGCCGCGGCGCTCGCCCTCACCGAGAGCGCGAAAGACCAGGAAGAGCACCGGTTCGCCGTGCAGAGCGTGCTCGCCGCCCTCCGCCCGCACACCTCGGCCCTCGCCGCCGCCGAGCAGCCCTTCACGCTGAAGCTCCCGAACGTCTGGCACCTCGCCACCGATGTCGAGGGCGAGCTGTCGGAAGCGGCATCCTCCCTCGACCTCCTCACGGTGCTGCACCCCACGGCCGCCGTCGCCGGCACCCCGACCGCCGTCGCGATGGACGTCATCCGTCGCCTCGAGCCTTTCGACCGCGGGCGCTACGCCGGGGCCGTCGGCTGGATCGGCGCATCGGGCGACGGCGAGTGGGCGATCGCGCTGCGCTGCGCGCAGATCGACCCTGCGGCCCCGACCGCCCCCACCGCCACGATCACCGCGTACGCGGGAGCGGGGATCGTCGCCGAGAGCGTGCCCGAATCCGAACTGCTGGAGACCCGCGTGAAATTCCGCCCGATCGTGGAGGCGCTGGCCTAGGACTCCGCGAGCCGCTTCTTCTCGGTCGCGACGTCGTAGTCGGCCGCGGGCCACTGCGGGTCGAGATCGGCGAGCGCGTCGGTGAGCAGACGCTGCACCGCCAGCCGCGCGTACCACTTGCGATCCGCGGGCACGACGTGCCACGGGGCGAGGGGCGTCGAGGTCCGTTCGAACGCCACCTGGTAGGCATCCATGTACTCGTCCCAGAGCGCGCGCTCATCCACGTCGGACGGGTTGTACTTCCAGTGCTTGTCGGGCCGATCCAGACGGGATGCCAGGCGCTCGCGCTGCTCCTCCTTCGAGATGTGCAGCATCACCTTCACGACACGGATGCCGAGCTCCGCCGCCTCGGCCTCGAACGCGACGATCGCCCCGTACCGGCGTTCGATCTCGTCGGCGGGGGCGAGGGAACGGACGCGCCCGATGAGCACGTCCTCGTAGTGCGACCGGTCGAAGACGCCGAGGCGCCCCGCATCGGGGAGCCGCTTACGGATGCGCCACAGGAAGTCGTGCGACAGCTCTTCGGCGGTGGGCTTCTTGAACGAGGCCAGCTCCACGCCCTGCGGATCGACCGCGCCGACGACGTGCTTGACGATGCCGCCCTTGCCCGCGGTGTCCATGGCCTGCAGCACCAGCAGCACCGACCCGGTCGCCGTACCCGCGACGCTCTGCGCGAAGAGACGCCCCTGCAGGTCGGCCAGCGGCGCGATGCCGGACTCGAGGTCGGCCGTGCCGCGGGCCTTGTCGCCGTCATACCCCGGGGTCGACCGAGAGTCGACGTCGGCGAGTCGAAAGCCCGGCCCCACGCGGAGGGCTTCGGCGGCGGGCGTGGTCCAGTGGGTGTGCGCACTCATCGACACATCGTGCCGTGCGCGCGCGGCGCGCGCCAAGAGGTTGACGGACTCCGCTCAGCGCTCGAGCGGAACCTCGATCAGCTGGCGACCGCCCGCGGGCGAGGTGAGCGCCTGATCGAGGGCGACGCGGGTCGTCACGCGGTGATACTCCCAGCCGTACGCGAGGGCGAGCTGCTCGAGCCGGACATCCTGGGGCGTGTACTGCACGCGCTCCATCGCGTCGGCGCCGGCGACACCGGCGACCTCGAGGCCGTCGAAGATCGTGCCGCCGCCGTCGTTGCCGACGATCACCTGCAGGCGCGGTTCGTGCTCCCCCGGAGGGAGGAGGAGCGCCCCCACGTCGTGCAGGAACGCGAGGTCGCCGAGCAGCACCCGCGTGACGCCCGGGCGTTCGGCGTCCTGGCTGGCGAGCGCCACACCGGTCGCGGTCGCGATGGTACCGTCGATGCCCGCGAGTCCACGGTTCGCGTGCACGGCCACCTTCTTGCCCCCGAGCAGTTCGTCGGCGACGCGCACGAGACGCGACGAGCCGAACACGAGCCGGTCGTGGGGCCAGGTCGCGCGCCACAGGGCATCGACGAGAGCGGCACGGTCGACGGGGGCGCGGATGACCGCGACCTCGGCGTTGATCGCGCCGAGACGCTCCTGCGGAACAGCGGACGCCAGCCCGTCGGCGTCGGGAGCGGGCGGGCTCAGGTCGACGGCGGCGGCACGCGACGCGCGCATCCACTCCCCGAGCCACGCGCGGTCCCCGGGGCCGTCGGCATCCACGGCGTCCGCCGCCCGGGTCGCGCCGTTGAGGTTGATGGGCTCGCCCGGGCCCCGTACCGCGATCACCTCGACGTCCTCGCGGCTGAGCAGACGCGTGATCTCGCGGCTCAGGGTCGGATGCCCGAACACGACGACCCGTTCGACGCGACCGCCGAGTCCGGGGTCGCGCAGCAGAGCGCGGTACGCGTGCACGACGTGGCGGCCGAACCGCGCGCCGCTGACGATCTCGGCGACGAGCGGGAATCCACCGCGGTGAGCGAGCTCCTCGGCGGCGGCCCCGGCATCCGCGCCGGCCACCACGATCGTCCGCGGCCCCGGTTCGAGCACCAGGGCAGCCTCGGGCTCGGGGGCCACGTCCGCGACTCCGATCCCCCCACCGCCCTGGTACAGGGCCCCGGATGCCTCGACGTCGCCGACATCGCCGGACGGGGCGCGTCGGGTCGCACGATCCGTGAGCCACGCGGGCACGGCGCCCGCGAGAGGCTCCCGCAGCGGGACGTTGAGGTGAACGGGGCCGGCCGGACGCGCGCCCTCCCCGAGCGCCGCGGCGAGCGCCGTCGCCGCGA
This sequence comes from Microbacterium sp. RURRCA19A, assembly GCF_900156455.1. GTDB lineage: Bacteria > Actinomycetota > Actinomycetes > Actinomycetales > Microbacteriaceae > Microbacterium. The sequence continues at coordinate 114,446 of NZ_FTNQ01000006.1, read as the reverse complement.
CCGCGTCGAACGCGGCGGTCTGGGGGTCGGTGGCATCCGGGTCGACGGTCTCAGGGACCGAGAGATCGGCCTCGAATCGGGTCGCCGAGTGGAAGAGCCCGGGCTGCCGCGTCGTCTGGTTCGCACCGACGCCCCGGAGCTCCGGGGGACGGTCGCCGGTGAGGAGCAGGAGAGGGACGCCGGAGTGGTGCGCTTCGAGGGCCGCGGGCAGCAGGTTCGCGACCGCCGTGCCCGACGTGCAGATCACGGCCGCGGGCATCCCGGTCTCGCGCCCGATGCCCAGGGCCGTGAACCCGGCGACGCGTTCGTCGATGCGCACGTGCAATCGCACGAGTCCGGTGCGCTCCAGCTCTGCCGCCACGAGGGCCAACGCCTGCGACCTCGACCCGGGGCTCACGACGAGGTGCCGCACGCCACGGGACACCAGTCCGGCCAGCAGCGCCGCAGCCGCGTCCGTCGCGGGCGCCGAAGCGCCCCCTTCCGCCGGTGCCACGGTCAGCCGACGGCGCCGCGCTGACCGCGGGTGTCGTCGTCGCCCGGCTTGCCGCCGGGCTCGTCCGTGTCCGGCTGGGGCGCCGGCCGCGCGTCGCGAGGGTCGTCCCCCTCGGAGTCGAGCTGCGCGAGCTCCTCCTCGAGGCGGCGGATGCGCTCGTCCTGATCGGCGCGGGCGCGGGCGGAAAGCCCGCCGAGGAATTCGGGGTCGTCGTCGGGAGCCCGTCGCAGCACCGGGCCGCCGGCCCGGCCACGACCGATCACGAACCACAGGATGCCGCCCAGCACGGGCAACAGGATCACGATGACCATCCACGCGGGCTTGCTGACCCCGCGGTGGCGGGTCGCCGGTTGAACGGCGCAATCGACGATCGTGTAGACCCAGAACGCGGTCGCCACGAGCGCCAGGATCAGCAGCAGGCGTGCCATGCAGCGATTCTACCGGCGCTGCCTGGGCAGCGGCCGGGCGCCGAGTCGGGCCGACGCGGTCGTAGAGTGGAGGCATGCGTGCCCGTTCCGCCCTGGTCTACACGGTGCTGCGTCTCCTCGCTTTCGTGGTGCCGCTCGGCATCCTGCTGCTGTTCCCCGTCTTCCAGGAGCTGCCGTGGCTGGCCGCGGTGTTCGCGGCCCTGATCGGGCTGAGCCTGTCGCTGCTGTTCCTGCGTCGCCCGCTCGACCGGATCACGGGCGACCTGGCCGAGCGACGGGCGACGCGACGCGCGGCCGACCGCCGCACCGCCGCGGAACGCGACGCCGACGTCGAAGACGCGGTGGTCGACGCCGCAGGCGACGAGCGGCTCGACAGCGAGCGCTGAAGTCAGGCGAGAAACGCCCAGAACAACACCGCGCCGTACGCGACGGACGTGAAGCTCGTCACCTGCAACGCCACGATGAGTTCGCGCGGCGCCCGGTAGGTCCAGACGATGAGGATCGCCGACAGAGCCCCGAGCAGCGCGATGAGCGTCAGCCACGCGATCGGGTACACCGGCGCGAGGAACACCGCGATCCCGAACGGCACCAGCACGAACACGGTGAACAGCACCTGCGTCGCCCGGCGACCGATGAGCACCGACAGCGTGCGCTTGCCCGCGAGCCGGTCCTGGTCGATGTCGCGGAGGTTGTTGGCGAGGAGCACCGCGCACGCGAGGAGACCCGCGGCCACGGCGCCGAACCACGCCTCCTGCGGCAGCGCCTGCACCTGCAGCCACGTCGTGCCGAGGGTGGCGACGAGGCCGAAGAACACGAAGACGAATACCTCGCCCAGCGCGTTGTAGCCGTAGGGGCGCTTCCCCCCGGTGTAGAACCACGCGGCGACGATGCACGCCGCGCCCACCACGATGAGCCACCACTGCCCGGTGCGGATCACGAGCGCGAGGCCGATGACCGCGGCGAGCGCGAAGAACGCCAGCGCCACGATGAGCACGGTGCGCGGCTTCGCCTTCCGGCCGCCGGTCAGTCGGCCGGGGCCGACGCGGACGTCGTCGGTGCCCCGGATGCCGTCGCTGTAGTCGTTGGCGTAGTTGACGCCGATCTGCAGCGCGAAGGCGACCGCGAGGCACGCGAGGGCGATGACCCAGTGGAACCGATCGTCCACCAGCGTCGCGGCGCCGGTCCCGATGAGCACCGGGGTGATGGCGAGCGGCAGCGTCCGGAGGCGGGCGGCTCCGATCCAATCGCGCGCGGTCGCCCGGGTCGCCGCGCGCGGAGCCGGTCGGTGCGCCTTCTGGGGGTTGCCGCCGGGACGCCGCTTCGGGGCCGGACGCGAGCGCTTGCGAGACTGTGCTGCCACGGAGGGAAAGCCTAATTCTTCGCGGAGCCGAATCGCTGCCGCAGGGCGGCGCGGTCGGGCTTCCCGGATGCCAGCAGCGGCAGCCCGTCGACCAGGACGACGCGCGCGGGCCGCGCGACCGGACCGATCGCCGCGGCGACCTCCGCGCGGACGCGCTGGAGCGTCTCCCGCTCGTCGAGACCGGGGGCGGCCGCCACCACGATGGAGCCCTGCCCCCAACGCGGATCGTCCGCGGGGATCACGACCGCGGACTCCAGACCCGGGATGCCGCGCACCGCCGCCTCGACCCGGTCGAGCGAGACGTTCACGCCCCCCGACACGATGACGTTGTCGAGGCGCCCGGTGATCCGCAGCACCCCGTCGGCGAGCTCGCCCCCGTCACCTGTGCGATACCACCGGGTGCCGGAAGCATCCACGGGGAAGACCTCGGCCGTGCGACCCGGTTCACCGAGGTAGCCGTCGGCGAGGGTCGGGCCCGAGATGCGCACTTCGCCGTCGACGATCGAGAGCGTCACTCCGTCGAGCGGGACCCCGTCGTACACGCAGCCGCCGCTGGTCTCGGTCGAGCCGTACGTGCGGACGATCCGCGCGCCGACGGCCGCCGCGCGTTCCCGCAGGGAGACGGGAAGGGACTGCCCGCCGATGAGGATGCGCTCGAACGAACGCAGTGCCCGCCGCACCTCGGAGTCGCTCTCGGAGGCGTCGAGCAGACGGTGCAGCTGTGCGGGAACGAGGGACGTGTACGTGGGAATCCGCTCGCCGTTCTCGTGCGACGCCATCCCCAGGGCCGCCGCCGCGAAGGGTTCGGGGCGGAAGGGTCCCGCGAGGATCGCCGGTTCCCGGCCGTTCACCAGCGCGCGGACGAGCACCTGCGCCCCGGCGACGTACGTCGCGGGCACGGCGAGCAGCCACGCCCCCTCCCCGATCCGCGCCGAGGTGGCGAAGGCGCTCGCGATCAACGCGTTGCGGCCGAGCGCCACCGACTTCGGCACCCCCGTCGACCCCGACGTCGTGATCACCACGCCCGTCCCGACCGGCACCTCGTCCGGCAGCCCGTCGCCGCCCAGGGCGACCGCGGGTCCCGCCCCCAGGACGGCGTGCCGCAGCGCGCGCAGCACATCGCGGGGATCGTCGGATGCCACCGCCTCCAGCTTCACGGCCGCACCGGGGCGTCGCCCGAGGGGGTGCATCCGGGGATCAGTAGTGCCACGGGACGCCCGACCAGTCGGGGTCGCGCTTCTGGAGGAACGAATCGCGCCCCTCGGCCGCCTCGTCGGTGCCGTACGCGAGACGCGTCGCCTCGCCCGCGAACAGCTGCTGGCCGACGAGTCCGTCGTCGACCGCGTTGAACGCGAACTTCAGCATGCGGATCGCCGTCGGCGATTTCGTCAGGATCGTCCGCGCCATGGCCAGCGCCTCGCGCTCGAGCTCGGCGTGCGGGACGACGCGGTTGACCGCACCCATCTCGTACGCGCGCTGGGCCGAGTACTCCTCGGCGAGGAAGAAGACCTCGCGCGCGAACTTCTGCCCGATCTGCCGCGCGAAGTACGCCGACCCGTAACCGGCGTCGAACGAGCCCACGTCGGCATCCGTCTGCTTGAAACGGCCGTTCTCGGCGCTCGCGATCGAGAGATCGCACACGACGTTGAGCGAATGCCCGCCGCCGGCCGCCCACCCGGGCACCACCGCGATGACGACCTTCGGCATGAACCGGATCAGACGCTGCACCTCGAGGATGTGCAGGCGCCCCGCCCGGCCGTGGTCGGCGACCGCCGTCTCGTCGTCGGAGTACTTGTACCCGTCGCGTCCCCGGATGCGTTGGTCGCCGCCCGAGCAGAACGCCCAGCCGCCGTCCTTCGGGCTCGGCCCGTTGCCGGTGAGCAGCACCACGCCGATGCGGTGGTCCTGCCGGGCGATGTCGAGCGCGCGGTACAGCTCGTCGACGGTGTGGGGGCGGAACGCGTTGCGCACCTCCGGCCGATCGAACGCGATGCGGGCCACTCGGCCGTCATGGGTGACGTGGGCGGTGATGTCGGTGTAGTCCTCGGCGCCGGGAGCGAGGGTCCACTCGGCCGGATCGAAGATGTCGGAGACGGTCATCGAAGCCTCTCTGCGCAAGTCTCGACGGAGATCAGGGCAAGTTCTAGCGTACGGTAGGTGCAATTAATCGGACGAGGAAAGCTGCCATAGGTGCCGTAATCACGGCGAAAACCACCCATTCCTCGCAAGTAGCACGATCCCCGATGCGCAAATGAGAACCGTATGACCGACAAGTACGTGATCCCTCGCCTCGACTTCGAGTCGCAGCTGGTGGCGACGCTGTTCGAGATCGAGCGCTTCCGGTCGGACATCGGCACCGGCGACACACCGCGTGACACCTATCTCGAACTTCATCATCTCTTCGACTTCGTGATGAGCGTCGTGTCCGCCCGTATCGAGGGCAATCACACAACCGTCTACGACGCGCTCGACCAGATCGAGGCCGGCGGATCGACGAGCGCGGACCAGATCAGCGAGATCCAGAACATCGCGACGACGGCCCGCTTCATCGACGGACTGCCGCCGGACGCTCCCCTGACCCACACGCTGGTCCGCGAGATCCATCGCCGAACCGTCGACGGACTCGTGCGCGAAGGAGACCCGACGCCGGGGTCGTACCGCGAGGTCGACGTCGCGATCACCGATTCCGCACACACTCCGCCGAGCTGGGTCACCGTGCACGCCGAGATGTCCGAGCTCCTGGAATTCGCGAACGCTGAGCGCCCCCTCCACGAACAGATGCTCCAGATCGCGATCGCGCACCACCGGTTCGTGTGGATCCACCCGTTCCGCAACGGGAACGGACGGGTATCCCGCCTGTTCACCTACGCCATGCTGCGCAAGACGATCTTCGCGACGCGGGGCTACAGCGCCCTGAATCCCACGGCGGTCTTCGGCAACGACCGTGACGCCTATATCTCGGCTCTCGAGCGGGCCGACGACCTGACCGCGGAGGGCACGATCTCGTGGGCCGAGTTCTTCGTCACCGGCATCCGCGACGACGTCGCTCGGCTGATCGACCTGCAACACCACGATTTCGTCATAGATCGGGTCGTCGGGCCCGCTCTCGACGGCCTCCTGCATGACGGGCTGATCTCGCGCGAGGCCCACGCCGCCCTCCGCGCCACGCTGGAACGCGGCGTGGTGAAGGCCGGCGACCTGGAACACGTCGCGCCGGGAACCGCCGCCCAACGGTCTCGATTCATCCGGGCATTGCGCGAACGCAATCTGCTCCAGCAGGCGGAAGAAGGACCGCGCTTCTACCGCCTGTCTCTGTCACGAGGTCCGCTCGCTCCACGACTCATCCGCCGCCTCGACGCGCTCGGCTACCTCCCGCGCATGCTGTCGGACGACTGACCGAAGCCCGAGACGTTCACGGGACTCAGGCGTTCTTGCTGTCCCGCCAGGCGAGCCACCGCTCGATGATCGAGTAGTCCCAGTCCGGGCCCGAGAATCCGAGCGTGAACAGGCGGGTGCCGGCGTCGTACAGCGCGTCGGCGACGGTCTCGTCGCGGTCCTTCAGCTCGTTGGAGACGATGAGGCCCGAGAGGTCGCGCCCCTCGGTCTCGGCCCAGCGCTCGATGACCTCGAACTTGTGCGGCAGCTCGTCGGGCGTGACGAAGCTGTGCCAGATGTCGGCGTGACGGGCGACGATGCGCAGCGTCTTCTGCTCGCCCTTGCCGCCGATCATCACCGGGATCTTGCGGGTGGGCGCGGGGTTGAGCTTGCCCCAGCGGTCGACGATGCGGTCGAGGTCGCTCGCGAGGGCGTTCAGTCGCGAACCGGCCGTTCCGAATTCGTAGCCGTACTCGTCGTAATCGCGCTGGAACCAGCCCGATCCGGTGCCGAAGATGAAGCGCCCGGTGTCGCCGCCCTTCTTGCTGATGTGGTCGATCGTCCGGGCCATGTCCGCCTGCAGGTCGGCACCTCGGTAGCTGTTGCAGTTGACCAGAGCGCCGAACTCGACGCGCTCGGTCTGCTCGGCCCAGGCGGCGAGCATGGTCCACGACTCGAAGTGCTCGCCGTCAGGGTCGCCGTAGAGGGGGAAGAAGTGGTCCCAGTTGAACAGGACGTCGACGCCCATCTCTTCCAGACGGAAGACGGCGTCGCGGATGTCGGAGTACTGCACGTGCTGCGGCTGGATCTGGACGCCGAGACGCACCGGGGTGTCGAAGAGCATGCGGCCAGCCTATTCCCGACGTCCGACACCGAGGCCAGGATGGGGGGATGAGTCCCCTCCCGCCCCTCACCGACGTCCTCGCCACGGCCCGCGTCGTCGCCCTCCCCCTCGCCACCCGGTTCCGCGGCATCCGGACGCGCGAGGCGGTCGTGTTCGAGGGGCCCGAGGGATGGACGGAGTTCTCGCCGTTCACCGAGTACGGCGACGCCGAGGCCGCGACGTGGCTCGCTGCCGCGCTCGAGTTCGGCTGGCATCCCACCCCCGCTCCCGTGCGCTCGCGCGTCGCGGTCAACGCGACCGTCCCCGCGGTGCCGGCATCCGAGGTCGAGGGCGTGCTCGCCCGCTACGACGGATGCCGGACGGCCAAGGTGAAGGTCGCCGAGGCGGGACAGGTGCTCGCGGACGACGTGGCGAGGGTGCGCGCCGTGCGGGGGGCGATGGGGCCCGAGGGGCGCGTGCGCATCGACGCCAACGGCGGATGGAACGTCGACGAGGCCGAGCGCGCCGTCCACGCCCTCGCCGAGTTCGACCTCGAGTACATCGAGCAGCCCTGCGCCGAGGTCGAGGAGCTCGCCGAGCTCCGGGAGCGCATCGGCTACCTCGACATCCCCGTCGGCGCGGACGAGAGCGTCCGCAAGGCGAGCGACCCGCTCCGCGTCGCACGCGCGGGAGCGGCCGACCTGCTCGTGATCAAGGCGCAGCCGCTCGGGGGCGTGCGCGCCGCCCTGGCGATCGTCGCGGAAGCGGGACTCCCGGCGGTGGTGTCCAGCGCCCTCGACACGTCGGTGGGGCTGTCGATGGGTCTCGCTCTCGCGTCCGCTCTGCCGGAGCTGGAGTTCGACTGCGGTCTCGGCACCGCGGCGCTGTTCACCGCGGACGTCGTCGCCGCACCCCTGCGCCCCCGCGACGGCGCGCTGACGCCGACGCGCGTGTCGCCGACCACGGCGTCGCTCGACCGCGTCGAGGCCGCCGAAGACCGGTGCGACTGGTGGCTTCAGCGCCTGACCCGGTGCTACCGGTTGCTGGAGGCCGACCTCACTCGAGGATGAGCGTCAGGATGTGCGAGAGCCGCGCGGCCAGCTCGGGCTGAGCCGCACGCGGGTCGTGGCCGGCGATGAGCGCGTGCTCGGTCGCCGACACCCACATCGACAGCAGGAGCTCGGTGGCCGCCTCGGGGGGGATCCGCAGACGCAGTCCCCGCGCCGCGGCGATGTCGCTGACCAGGTGCGTGACGCTCTCGGACAGCCCCCGGTCCAGCGCGCGATACGCCACCGCGAAGTCCGCGTTGCGGAGGGCCTGCGTCCGGATCTCCGCGTTGAGCAGCACGTCGAGCCGGTCCTGCGCCGCGATCTCCAGCACCTGCTGAACGAGATCGTGCAGTTCCGTGTGCGCGTCGAGATCGTGCGCCTCGAGAGAGGCGATGCGCTCGCGCAGCGCCGCGAGCGTCGTGTTCGCGGAACGCTCGCACAGCGCGAGGAACAGCTCCTCCTTCGAGGCGAAGTTCGAGTAGAACGCGCCGCGGGTGAACCCGGCGCGCTCGCACACGGCCTCCACGGACGTCGCGTCGATGCCCTCCTCCGCGAACAGCTGGGCCGCGGCATCCATCAGTCGGGTGCGGGTGTTCTCGCGTCGTCGTGACGGCGCCGGTGCCGTGTCGGTCATGCGGCGCTCCTCTGGCTTCACGGGCGAGACTCAGGTTGGCGCCTCCCCCGGACAACTACGATACATTGTTGTATCCGATACGGTGCTGTATCGACCCACCGCCGACCTCGGGAGCAGCCACCGTGTCCACTTTCCTGTACACCCTGGGCCGTTGGTCGTTCCGCCACCCGTGGCGCGTCCTCTCGGCGTGGATCCTCATCCTCGTGCTCGCCGGAGGCGGGGTCGCGCTCTTCGCGAAGGGCACCGACAACACCTTCGCGATCCCCGGCACCGAGTCCCAGGCCGGGCTCGAGATGCTCGGGCGCACCTTCCCGCAGGTCAGCGGGGCGAGCGCCGACATCGTCGTGGTCGCCGCCGACGGCGCGACCGTGCGCGACCAGGACTACCAGGACACCATCCAGACCACCGTCACCGACATCGGCAAGCTCGACTTCGTCGAGGCGGTGACCGACCCCTTCGACGAACGCATCTCGGGCGGTGTCTCCGACGACGACAGGGCGGCCATCATCCGCATCCAGTTCTCGGGCGAGGCCACCGAAGTGCCCACCGCCACCGAGGACGCACTCCGGGAAGACACCACCGCGCTCGGCTCCGCCCTCCCCGCCGGGTCCCAGGCGGTCCTCGGCGGTCAGCTCTTCGCCACCGAGATCCCCGGCGCGAGCATCACCGAAGCGCTCGGCGTGGTGATCGCGGCGATCGTCCTCATGCTCACGTTCCGGTCGTTCCTCGTGGCCGGGATGCCGCTGGCGACCGCGCTCCTCGGTGTGGCGCTCTCGGTCGCCCTCATCTTCATCGCCACCGGTTTCGCGACGGTGTCGACGACGACCCCGCTGCTGGCGGTCATGCTCGGACTCGCCGTGGGCATCGACTACGCCCTGTTCATCGTGTCCCGACATCAAGACCAGGTGCGCGGCGGCATGGACCCCGAGGAATCCGCCGCCCGCGCCACCGGCACGGCCGGCTCCGCGGTCGTGTTCGCCGGCATCACGGTGCTCATCGCCCTGATCGGACTCGGTTTCGCCGGCATCCCGTTCCTGACCACCATGGGGGTCGCCGCGTCCGTCGCCGTCGCCATCGCGGTGTGCATCGGGCTGACCCTCACCCCCGCTCTCCTCGGATTCGCGAAGGGGCGCGTGGTGGGCTGGGGCTTCGGCCGCAAGCGGACGTCCGCACGCCGCCGCCGCGCGATGACGGCGGAGCAGGGTGCCGAGGCCGACGCCGCGGCCGAGGCCGCCCGCGCCGGGAAGGCGGCCGCCCGCAAGGCCCGCACCGAACGCAGCGGCCCCGCCAAACGGTGGGTGGGCCTGGTGACCCGGCATCCCGTGATCACCTCCGTCGCCGTGATCGGCCTGCTCGGCGTCACCGCCATCCCCGCCGGGAGCCTCGCCCTCACGCTCCCCACCGCGGGCCAGCTTCCCCCGGGCAACGAGGCGCGCACCGCGTACGAGCTGACCGACGAGTACTTCGGCCCCGGAGCCAACGGCCCACTCATCATGACCGGCACGATCGTCACCTCCAACGATCCGCTCACCCTCATGACCGACATCGGTGACGAGGTCGCCAAGATCCCCGGCGTCGCGGAGGTCGCGCTCGCGACCCCGAACGAGACCGCCGACACCGGGATCGTGCAGATCGTGCCGGAGACGGGTCCCGAAGACCCCCGCACCGCCGACCTCGTGCGCGAGCTCCGTGCCGCCGAGGACCGCCTGTACGACCAGTTCGGCGTCCGTCTGCTCGTCACCGGGTACACCGCCGTCACCATCGACATCTCCGATCAGCTCGGCGCCGCCCTGCTGCCGTTCGGTCTGTTCGTCGTCGGGCTGTCGCTGATCCTCCTGATGATCGTGTTCCGCTCGATCTGGGTGCCGCTCACCGCCGCGGGCGGGTATCTGCTGTCGGTTGCCGCCTCCTTCGGTGTCGTCGCCGCCGTGTTCGAGTGGGGCTGGTTCGCCGACGCCCTCCACGTGGCGAAGGTCGGACCGATCATCAGCTTCATGCCGATCGTGCTGATGGGCGTGCTGTTCGGCCTCGCGATGGACTACCAGGTGTTCCTCGTGTCGCGCATGCGCGAGGACTACGTGCACGCCGACCGCCAGGGGCGCACACCCCGCGAGGTCGCGCTCGGGGCCGTGCGCAGCGGCTTCATGGGCTCGGCCCGCGTCGTCGTGGCCGCCGCGGTCATCATGTTCTCGGTCTTCGTCGCCTTCGTGCCGGAAGGCGACTCGAGCCTCAAACCCATCGCCCTGGGTCTCGCCGTCGGTGTCGCCGTCGACGCGTTCCTCGTGCGCATGACCCTGGTCCCCGCGATCCTGGCGCTCCTCGGAGACAAGGCCTGGTGGATGCCACGATGGCTCGACCGTCTGCTGCCCAAGCTCGACGTCGAGGGGGAAGCCGTCGAACGCGAGATCGGCCTGCGCGACTGGCCGACGGAGCCCGCCATCGCCGTGGCCGCCGACGACCTGCGTGCCGCCACGCCCTCGGACGACGATGATCCGGCGTTCGCCGATGTGCGGCTGCGGGTCGGCTACGGCGGAACGCTGCTCGTGACCGGTGAGACGCGGGTCACCCGCCCCCTGCTGCTGGCCCTGGCCGGCCGACTCTCCGCGGTCGAGGGGCGCCTCCGCGTCGACGGCCTCCTGCTCCCCGAGCGGGCCGGCGCCGTCCGCTCCCGCGTGGGACTGGCGCTCCTGGACGACCCCGACAGCGCGGCCGACGAGGTCGCCCGGGCTCTCGCAGGCCCCACGCGTCTCGCCGTGCTCTGCGACGTCGACCGGCTCGACGCCGACGCGCGCGCCGACGTCGCCGAAGAGCTGCGGCGCGTCGCCGTCGCGGCGCGCGAGCGCGACGGCGACGCCGGGTCGGCGTTCACCCTCGTGGTGTCGGCCCGGGACGAACGCCGCGCGCTCGCCCTCCTCGCCGACGCCCACCGCCCCGACGTGACCTCGCTGGCGCTGCCCGCCCCCCACCGGCACCGCCCGGCCCCCGAGTCCTCCACCGATCTCTCCGAGGTGTTCGCATGACCGTCCCCGTCGAGCGCTCCCGCTCGCGCCGCCCCGTGACCTGGCTGACCCTCATCGGCGTGCTCCTGCTGCCGGCCGTCATCGGCGGCATCCTGGTCGGAGCGCTCTACAACCCGACCGACCGTCTCGACAACATCACCGCCGCGATCGTCAACGACGACAAGGCCGTCGAACTGAACGGTCAGCTCGTCCCCCTCGGCCGCCAGCTCACCGGCGGCCTCGTCAAGGGCGCGGACGATCAGCCGAGCAACATCGCCTGGGTCATCTCCAACGACGAGGATGCCGCGGCGGGCCTCAAGGACGGCACCTACACCGCCGTCGTCACGATCCCCGAGAACTTCACGTCGGCGGCGTTGTCCACCCGCCCCGGCGAAACCCCCGAACGCGCGACGATCGGCGTGCAGACGGCACCCGACGCGCGCGTGGTCGACGGCGCGATCACCGCGCAGCTGGCATCCACCGCGTCGTCCGTGTTCGGCACCGAGCTGTCGTCGCAGTACCTGACCAACGTGTTCCTCGGCTTCACGACGCTCAGCAAGAACCTCGGCGACGCGGCCAGCGGCGCACACCAGCTCGCCGACGGCGCAGGACAGGCGGCGACCGGCGCGACCACGCTCACCGACGGCCTGGGCCAGCTCTCGGACGGGGCCTCGCAGGTGGCCACGGGCGCGCAGCAGCTCGCCGCGGGGACGACTCCGCTCGCCGACGGCGCCGCGCAGGTCGCCGGCGGCGCGACGGCGCTGGCCGGTGGCACGCGGGAAGCCGCGTCCGGCGTCCGCGATCTCGCGAACGGCAACCAGGCTCTCGCGACCCAGATCAACGGCCTGGCCGACCAGATCCCGCCGAACTTCTCACAGGTGGCCACCGACCTCTCCAACGCGGCGCCGAAAGTCAACGACGCGCTGGTGGAAGCCGCCGCGGCGTTGAAGAAGGCCGCGGACGAGTGCACCGGCACGCCTGAGCAGTGCGACGCGCTGCGTACGGCCGCGGCCGATGCGAAGGCGGCCCTCCCGCAGGCCACCGAGACCGTGACCAAGATCGGCACGCTCGCCGGTCAAGCGGCGCAGCTTCCCGCCGGGGTCCGCGCGATCGCTGCCGCGAACCAGAAGCTGGCCGACGGCGGCTTCAAGGCCGCGAACGGCATCGACACGATCGCCGGTGGCATCGACGGCCTCAGCAGTGGTGCGAGCCAGGTCGCCGACGGCACGCGCAAGCTGGGGGCTGGGGCCGCGACGCTCAGCTCGGGCGCCGCGCAAGTGGCATCCGGGGTGTCCCAGTCCGAGGACGGCGCCGGACAACTCGCCGACGGCGTACAGCAGGTGGCATCCGGAACCTCGTCGCTCGCGGACGGACTCGACACCGCGGTCGCCCAGCTGCCCACCTACACCGACGCCGAGGCCACGAGTCTCGCGAACGTCGTCGCCGACCCGGTGTCGGCCACCGGGGTGAGCGACTCGCTGTTCGGCATCGCGGCGGTCCCGCTGCTGGCGATGGCGGTGCTGTGGTTCGGCGGTCTCGCCTCGTTCGTGGTGTTCCAGGCCGTGTCGGCGCGGGCGCTGACCAGTCGGCGCGCGTCGGGGCTCGTCGCCCTCCGCGGCTTCGCTCCGGCGGCGATCATCGGCGCCGTGCAGGGGCTGCTCGTCGCCGGCGTCGTGCAGGTGGCATCCCAGTACGACTGGAGCGACTGGGCGCTGTTCGCACTGGTGTGCATCGCCGCCGGGGTCGCGTTCGCCGCCGTGAACCAGGCGCTCGTCGCGGTGTTCGGCGGGGCCGGCCGCTGGATCGCCGCGATCGTGGGGGCGCTGGCCGTCGCGGCCAACATCGTCTCGACGGTGCCGCCCGTGCTCGCCGGATTCGCCTCGCTGCTGCCGACGTCTCCGGCGTACTCCGCCATGCTGGGCGCCCTCGCCTCGTCGGGCGGCGTCGGGGCCGGGGTCGTGGCGCTGGCGGTGTGGGCCGTGCTGGCGCTCGTGGTCACGACGCTCATCGTGGTGCGTCGCCGCACGGCGTCGGTCCGCGCCGCCGCCCTGCCCGCGTAGCGGGCGCGGCGCTGCCCCGGTCGAGTGTCCAAGACACGCGGAGGAGCGGCGACTCCATCCGCGTGTCGTGGACAGTGAACTTGGGGAGGCGGGGCCGGTGGGCGCCGCAAGACATGTCCTCCCCAAGGGCCAGATCGGCGCAGTTCTCCTCTGAACGGTCACCGATACTCGCGCGGCGCCGCGTGAATGGGGTTCCCTGGGGCGGTGCGCCGCTCACCGCTTCCCTCCGACCTCGGGGTCGCCTTCGACGTCGCGAGCGCCCGGCGAGCGGGGGTGACCTCGGGCCGGCTGTTCGCGAGAGATCTCGCGGCACCCTTCCACGGCATCCGGGTGCGTGCCGATGAGGAGTGCACCACCCTTCTCCAGAGATGCCGTGCGTACGCGCCTCGGTTGCGAGGTCTGCAGTTCTTCAGTCACACCACGGCCGCCGCCGTGTGGGAGCTGCCGCTGCCGCTCCACACGACGCGTGATCTCCACGTCTCGGCCAGCCCGCCCGCGAGGGAGCCGCGCACGTCCGGAGTCATCGGCCACCGGATACGGATGGATGCCGCGGGACTCACGCTCCGCTCGGGGCTCCCGGTTCCCACTGCCGCCGAGACCTGGGCGCAGCTCGGCGGGATGGTTCCGGTCGGCGCGCTCGTGACCGCAGCCGACGCGATCCTGACACGCGGCGACGCGGACGCGGAAGACCTTCGAACGGCCATCGAGCGGCTGCGTCGACGAGGCGCCGCCGACCTCGACGCGGCCCTCGGGCTCGCTCGTCCCGGGTCGGAGTCTCCGCGCGAGACCGACCTGCGTCTTGTTCTGCAGCGGGCGGGGTTTCCCGAACCAGAACTCAACGGCGACCTCATCGACGGCGGCCGCTTCATCGCGCGCCTCGACCTCGCCTACCGCCGGTACCGGGTTGCGGTCGAGTACGACGGGCGTCAGCACGCCTCGATGGAGCAGTTCCGGCGGGACGCCGACCGGTGGCCGGCCATCGCGAGCGCGGGGTGGATCCTGGTCCGCGTGCTGGACCACCACATGCGGAACCCCGAACGAGACGTCGTCGCACCCGTTCGCGTCGCGCTGCTCTCTCGGGGTTGGCGCCCCGACGCGTGAGTTCCCGCGCGCTTCCTCGGCGTTCGCCGACGGTCCGGTGTCCAGAACACGCGGACGCGCAGACGGCACATCCGCGTGTCGTGGACACTCACACCACGGGCTGCGATCCAGAACGAGGGCTTGTGGCTCAGTGTCCAGAACACGCGGATACCGCAGGAAAGCATCCGCGTGTCTCGGACACTCGACCCCGCGCCGAGCGCGCGGGGCCTCAGGTCGTCAGGCCGGAGTAGGCGTGCAGGCCCTTGAAGAAGACGTTGACGATGGTGAAGTTGAACAGCACGGCGGCGAAGCCGATGATCGACAGCCAAGCCGAGCGGGTGCCGCGCCAGCCGCGGGTGGCACGGGCGTGGATGTATCCGGCGTAGAGCACCCAGATGACGAAGGTCCAGACTTCCTTGGTGTCGAAGCCCCAGAACCGGCCCCACGCGTCGTTGGCCCAGATGGATCCGGCGATGAGGGTGAAGGTCCAGAAGATGAAGCCGACGATCGCGAAGCGGTAGGCGAGCGACTCCAGCGCGTCGGCGTTCGGCAGGGTCTGCAGGAAGTTGCGGCGCGGAGCGGGGGCGTCCGAGGATGCCGCGAGGGCGAGCTTGCGCTCCCGACGGGTCTGCAGCAGCTGCATCACCGACAGCCCGAAGGCGAGGGCGAACAGCGCCGTGGCCAGCGATGCGACGAAGACGTGGATGACGAGCCACACGGACTTCAGCGGATCCGCCAGCGGCACGACCTCGACGTGGAACGCGAGCGTGGCACCCCCGAGCAGCACGACGGCGAGGCCGGTGATCAGCGCGCCGAGGAAGCGCAGGTCGAAGCGCGTCAGCACGACGAGGTACACCGCGACGACCAGCAGCGTGCCGGTCAGCGCGAACTCGTACATGTTCGACCACGGCACGCGTCCCGCGGCGACGCCGCGCAGCACGTCGCCGGCGAGGTGGAAGAGGAAGCCCAGCGCGACGAGGGCCGTCCCCATGCGCGCCCACAGGTAGCGGGGTGTCGCGGAGGAGGTTCCGGATGCCGCGGGCCGCGGCGATGCGTCGATGACACCGCCCCCACCGGCCGTGACGAGTTCGCGTGCGACGACCTCGTCTTTGGCCTTGATCGCGAGGTCCGAACGTCGGGCCAGGTCGATCGCGTACGCGATGAAGGCCAGGACGTAGATCGCGACGGCCGTCCACACGAGGAGGAGGGAGATCTCGTCGAGGAGGAGCGGATCGGTTCCGGGCATGGTGTCAGTCTACTTTTCCGGTGTCGGGGCGGCTCTGGTCATCGGAAGCCGGGCGGGAGGGAGGGCTCTGGTCGGTCGGGGCCGGCAGCGCGGGACGGTGGCGTTCGACGATCTGGTCGAGCGCGGCGGCGAGTGTGGGGTCCTCACCTCGAGCGAGTCCGGCGTACTCGACGCGGACGGTGTCGCCGTGCGGCGTCGCCTTCACCCACATACGCCGACGGGGCACGAACAGCGCGGCGAGCAGACCGAGGGTCGCGAGCGTGGCGAAGCCGAGCACCCACGGGCCGGCGAGGTCGCGGTGGATCGACAGGGAGGCGAACCGCTTGACCGACCCCGCGTATCCGGTCGTCCCGGCGGGTGCTTCGTTCTCGAACGTGATCGTGCCGAGACCGTTCGGCAGGTCCTGCGTCTCGCCGGGCATCAGGCGGAGGGCCGGGGTGCCGCTGTCGCCGCCGGCGATCTGGGTCATGCCCGTGGGGTCGAGGGTGTAGACCGAGCGGGGCGTACCGTCGTCGATTCCCAGGTCGCCCGCGTAGACGCGCAGGGTCAGCACGGGGTATTCGAGGTCGCCGTAGGTGGACGTGAGCGCCCCCGAGGTGAGCGTGTCCATCGTCGGGTAGAAGAACCCGATGAGGCCCAACTGCTCGGGCATGCCGTCGGCGACCTTGATGACGCCGAGCGAGGTCATGTTGGCATCCTGCGGGAGGAAGGCGACGGAGTCGTGGAACACCTCCACGCCTTCGGCGTTGCGGATGGTGACCGTGGGCGCATAGCCGTTGCCGAGCAGGTAGACGCGATCGCCCTGCACGTCGAGGGGGTGGTTGACGCGCACCTGCCCGTCCTGGCGCTGCCCGTCGGGGGTGAGGGTGGTGACGTTCGCGGCGAAGTCGCCCGCCTGCCCCGAGCCGGGCTGACCGGGCGGGACGTAGCTGACGTCGAAGCGGTCGAGCGTCATCGAGTACGGCGCGAGCGTGTCGGTGTTCACGAAACGCCCGGGGTTGAACGAGGAGTAGTCGAGCAGGCTGTTGGTGAACGCCTGCCCCTCCACGAGGACGCGCTGTCCGGTGTAGGTGAAGCCGCCGCCCACGCCGACGGCGATGAGCACGCCGACGAGCGCGATGTGGAAGACGAGGTTGCCGGTCTCGCGGAGGTATCCGCGCTCGGCCGAGACCGAGAACGCGCCGCGTCCGTCGTACCGGGCGACGCGGTAGCCGCTCCTGCGCAGCTGCGCGGCGGCGGTCTCGACGGCGGATGCCGCGACCGCGGAGGCATCCTGTCCCCCGGGGACCGACACCGTCACGTCGCGGTGGTCGTCCAGGCGCGTGAGGCGCGCGGGCGTCCGCGGCGGCTGCGCCCGAAGGGCCTTCCAGTGGTGCTGGGTGCGCGGCAGGACGCACCCGATCAGCGAGACGAACAGCAGGATGTAGATCGCCGAGAACCAGGGCGAGGAGTACACGTCGAACAGGCTCAGCTTGTCGAGCACGGGAGCCAGGTCGGGATTGTCGGTGAAGTACTGCGTGACGCCGTTGGGGTCGGCTCCGCGCTGCGGGACGAGCGATCCCGGGACGGCGGCGATCGCGAGGAGGAGCAGCAGCACGAGCGCGGTGCGCATGCTCGTGAGCTGACGCCATCCCCATCGCAGCCACTCGACGGGTCCGAGACGGGGCGAGGTGATGTCGTCTCGACCCTCGTCCGCGGCGGGTGCCGAGTCGGCGTGGTCGGACGGGCGCAGCGGGTCGGTCACGATCTTCTTCCGGTCGGGCGAGAGGTCAGAGCGGGAGTTGGACACCCTGCATCACCCCCTGCAGGGTGGACATCCACGATCCCCAGAGCCCGGTGACCATCAGCAGGCCCAGCACGATCAGCAGGGCGCCGCCGACGAGGTTGACGACGCGGATGTGTCGCCGCACGAACGCCACGGAACGCGTCGCCCATCCGAAGCCGAGGGCGAGGAGCAGGAAGGGGATGCCGAGGCCCAGCGAGTACGCCAGGCCCAGGAGGGCGGCTCGACCGGGGTCTCCCAGGTTGTAGGACACCGAGAGGATCGCGGCGAGGGTCGGGCCGATGCACGGGGTCCATCCGACGCCCAGCGCGATGCCCAGCAGCGGGGCGCCGATCAGGCCCAGGTTGCCCCGGGCCTGAAGGCGCACCGAGCGCTGGGCGAGGCCGAACAGCCCGATGAAGACCAGACCCAGCAGGATGATGACCACGCCCATGACGCGCGTGATCACGTCGGCGTAGCGCAGGAAGAACATCCCCACGGTGCCGCTGAAGACGTTGACCGCCATGAACACGAGCGTGAATCCGGCGATGAACAGCAGCGTGCCGAACACCAGCCGCGAACGCCCGGGAGCGGATGCCGATCCCCCGCGCGGCGATACGGCGCCGCCGATATAGCCGAGATAGCCCGGGACCAGCGGCAGCACGCACGGGGAGAGGAACGAGATCAGCCCCGCGGCCAGGGCGATGGGGATCGCGAGCCAGAGCGCGCCGTCGAAGACGAGGGCGCCCGGGTTCACGCGCTCTCCGCGACCACGGTGCGCACCATGGCCTCGAGGATGGATGCCTCGGGCAGCTCGCCGATGACGCGCGCGGCGACGCGGCCCTGCCGGTCGAGCACGAGCGTGGTGGGGGTGGCGTTGATGGGCGTCTTGTCGGCGAACGCGAGCTTGAGCTCGGCATCGTCGACCGCCATGACCGACGAGTAGGAGACGCCGTTGTCGCGCGCGAACGACAGCGCGGTGGCCGGCTGGTCGTAGGTGTTGACGCCGAGGAACGACACGTCCTGGCCCTCGAACGCCTGGGAGGCCTGCTCCAGGCGCGGCGCCTCGATGATGCAGGGGCCGCAGGTGGCGTACCAGAAGTTCACCACGAGCACCTTGCCGGCGTAGTCGGCGCTGGAGACGGCGGAGCCGTTGTCGAGCGTTCCCGCGAAGTCGACGGGTTCGCCGCGGTTCTCCGGAGCGATCTCCTGCGTCTGGAACCCGTTGGCGGCGATGTACCCCTTGTTGTCTCCCGCGCGGTACTGCTCGGCGAGCGGGTCGGCACTGCACGAGGCCAGGCCCACGACCAGCGCGAGGGCGGCGGCGGCGGAGAGGATTCGGCGCATCACACGGCTCCTACGTCGACGGCTCCGGCGGTCGCGGCCGGCTCGGCGTACGCCACCTCGACCCAGCGCGACGACCCGGCGGCGCCGTCTCGCCGCTCGAAGCTCGTCACGCTCGACAATGCGCACCGGCGCTTGCGGGGGTCGTGGCGGGTGGGCTGCTGGGAGAGCGCGAGGTGCGTCACCCAGATGGGAAGCTGGTGGGAGACGACGACGACATCGCCCGAGGGCACGCGGTCCCAGGCGTCGGTCATCGCCTCGGTCATGCGCGCGATGATGCGTTCGTACGGTTCGCCCCAGCTCGGCACCGCGGGGCGCGAGAGATGCCGCCAGTTCAGCGGGTTGGCGAGGGCCTTCTTCATGCGTCGGCCCTCGAACACGTTGGTCGGCTCGATGACCCGATCGTCGATGAACGGGTCGATGCCGAAGAGCCCGACGAACGGTTCGGCGGACTCGCGCGTGCGCTGCAGCGGCGAGACGACGAGCGCTCCGACCGGGCGGTCGAGCCCGTGCACGTACTCCGCGGCCTGCCGCGCCATGCGGCGACCGTCGACGCTCAGACCGAATCCGGGGAGCCGACCGTAGAGCACGCGGCGCGGGTTGTGGACTTCCCCGTGGCGCACGAGATGGAGGCGGTCGGCGGGCACGGTCTCCAGTCTACGGTCGGGTCTTGTGGGCGCGCTGAGCGAAGGACCCCGTTGGTTCGACGGCGACCTATTCGCCGGCCTCGCTCAGGCGACGCGACGCCAGCAGCGACCGCACGCGGGCGTACAGGAACCACGCGATCCCCGCGGCGACGCCGGCGATCACGACGTACTGCAGGATGTCGGCGTACTGCTCGATCACGTGCCAGTTCTCACCGAGCAGATACCCGGCCAGCACGAAGATCGTGTTCCAGATGAGACTGCCGGCGGCGGTCAGCAGACCGAAGCGCCACAGCGGCATCTTCGCCACGCCGGCGGGGATGGAGATGAGACTCCGGAAGATCGGCACCATGCGTCCGAAGAACACGGCTTTGCCGCCGTGCCGCTCGAACCACGCGACGGTGCGGTCGACGTCCTCGGGGTGCAGGAGCGGCACCTTCGCCGCGATCGCACGCAGCCGGGCGGCGCCGAGCCACCGGCCGAGCCCGTACAGCGCGAACGCGCCCACGACGGAGCCGAGGGTGGTCCACAGCAGCGCTTCGAAGAGCGTGAACGAGCCGCGGCTGGCGGTGAGTCCCGCCATCGGCAGCACGACCTCGCTCGGGAGCGGCGGGAAGAGGTTCTCCAGGGCGATGGCGATGCCCGCGCCGACCGGTCCGATGATCTCCATCAGGGAGACCGTCCAGTCGGCCAGGGACGTGAGCCAGGACTCGTCGCCGGAGGAGGAGCCCGCGGACGCGCCGCGGAGGGTCAGGGTGCTGTCGGTCATCGGGTGCCTTCGCGCTCGGTGATCGGCCGCCCGTCCGGACGCCCGCCCGAAGCCTAGGGCCGCCGCCTCGGCAGCACCTGTGAGAGAGAGGTCAGGATGCCGAGACCCCGGCGCTGACGATCGCCGCGGCGACGAACCACATCGCGCCCATGAGCACGATGCCCGCCAGCGGCACCCAGAAGGCGAGGCGGTGCCGCACCAACCGGATGATGGCGACCACGACGGTCAGCAACAGGACGACCCAGGGGGCCACGACGGCGAACCAGAGGCCGAAGTTCATCACGCCGTAGTCGCAGGTCACCGAGCCGCACGCGTCCGACGCGAACGCGAGGAAGAAACCGGCGTACGAGCCGGCGAGCGCGGCGAGGGGCAGCAGCACGAGCAACACGACCGTGATCACGAGGTCCCAGCCCCGGCGCGCGGGACGCGGCGGCTGTTCGGGCCGCAGCGTCCGGTACGAGTCCGGGGAGAGGGAATAGGTCACGCGCGCCATCCTAGAGATGCGGCGTCATCGATTCGCGTCGAACGGCCGTCGCGCCCTACGTTCGAGCCGTGTCGTCCTCCTCGTCCGCCGCCCCCGTCGGGCTCGACGCCGTGTTCCCGATCGCGCGGGGGTTCCTCGACGCGCGCCCGGCCGACCCCGTCGCGCTCGCCTACGGCGGCGCTCTTCCCCCCGTGTCCGCCGCCCTCCGCGCCGATCTCCGTTCGGCCTGGAACCTCGACGTCGTCCACGACCCCGCAGCGCCGGACCCGCTCGCGTCGCGGGCGTTCGGCATCCTCTACGGCCACCTGCGCGCCGAGCAGGTCGTCCTGGCGCTGTCCGCCCGCACGAACCTGACGCTCGCCGGCGGAACCGTGCGGATCGTCGGCGACGGCCCCCTCGCCGCCGCGCTGACGACGGTCCTGCGCCGATTGGGAGCCGCCGTCGTGCGCGCGACCGACGATCCGACCGAACGGCTCGCCGCCCGTCTCGACGGCGTCCGCGTCGAGGCCGTGGCGGCCGTCGGCGCGGCGCCTCTCACGGTCCTCGCCGGTGTGGGCCACGACGGCGTCACGGCGTTCGACGTGCGGGGTCTCGTCGCCGACGCCTCCCCCCGACCGGTGGATGCCACCGATCTCCCCTCCCCTCGCCCGCACGTGCGCACGACCCCGAACGGATCGCTCGTGGAGATCCCCCCGCCCCTCCCGGTCGAGGGGCAACCGCCCACCGCGGCACAGCTGCGGCTCGCCGACGCCCTAGTCGCGGCCCTGATCAGCGGTGACGACGCCGCGTTCGCCTCGGCGGTGACCCCGTGACCGGCCGGATCGCCGACCCCGGGCTGTGGCGTGCGGGGCACGACCGGATCGAGTGGGCACGGGCCCACATGCCCGTGACCACGGCACTGGCCGCTCTGCTGTCCCGCGAGGGCACCGTCGCCGGCGTCCGCATCGGCGTCTCCGACGTGCTCGAGCCCAAGACCGCGACGGTCGCGCTGGCCCTCGCCGAGGCCGGGGCCGAGGTGACGGTCACCTCCGCCGGACGCAACACCGACGACGCCGTGGCCGCGGCGCTGGCCCATGCCGGCATCCCGACCTACGCCCGCGCGGCCGCCGACCGCGCGGAGGACCGCGCGAACGCCCTCGCCCTCCTCGACCACCGCCCGCACGTGATCGTCGACGACGGGGCCTCCACGATCCGCCTGGCCCACCTCGAGCGCCCCGACGTGGTCGCCGGGATGCGCGGGGCCACCGAGCAGACGACCTCGGGAGTGCGGCCGCTGCGCCGCATGGAGGCCGAGGGGGCGCTGCGGATCCCGGTCGTCGCGGCCAACGACGCGCGGTCGAAGTCGCTGTTCGACAACATGCACGGCACCGGGCAGTCGGTCGTGTTCGCCGTCGCCGACGTCGCGGACCGCTCCTTCCGCGGCGCGACCGTCGCCGTCGTCGGGTTCGGCCGGGTCGGCACCGGCATCGCGCAGCACGCCGCCGCCCTCGGCGCACGGGTCGTCGTGACCGAGACCGATCCGGTCGCCGCGCTCCAGGCGGCCTTCGCGGGGTTCGAGGTGCGCACCCTCGCCGAGGCCGTGCGGTTCGCCGACATCGTCATCTCGGCCACCGGCATCCGCCACACGATCGACGTCGGGCACCTCGACGCGCTCCGCAGCGGGGCGGTCGTCGCGGTCGGCGGCGGCGTGGGGCAGGAGATCGCCCTCGACGCCGCCCGCGCGGCCGGGGCCGTCGAGATCGCCCGCACCGGCTCCGTCTCGGTCCTCAGGATGCCGAGCGGTGCGGAGGTCCGCGTGCTCGACGACGGCAACTGCCTCAACGTCAGCGCCGCCGAGGGGAACCCGGTGGAGATCATGGACCTCTCCTTCGGTGTGCAGCTCGCCTCCGTCGCCCACGTCCTGTCGAGGCCCGATCTCGCGCCCGGGGTGCACGAGCTGCCCCGCGCCGCCGACGACGAGGTCGCCGCCATCGCCCTGTCGTCGTTCGGCGGGTCGTTGGACGCCCCGTCGGCGGCGCAGCAGGCGTTCCTCGCGGCGTGGAATCCCGAGGAGGGCGAGGAGTGACCGTCGTCGTGCACCGCGCCCCGATCCTCCTCTCCCCCGGTTCCGCGCCCCTGACCGACGGAGCCGTGGCGATCGCGGAGGGCCGCATCCGCGCGGTGGGTCCCGCCGACGAGGTCCTGGCCACCGCCGGCACCGGCGCCGAGCTGCACGAGTGGGACGGTGCGCTGACCCCCGGCCTCGTCAACGCGCACACCCACCTGCAGTACAGCGACATGGCCGCCGTCGGGCTCGCCGAGCACACCGGCTTCGAGGCGTGGATGAGCGCCTTCATGGAGCTCTACCCCCTGCCCCGCGACTGGGGCGCGTCGGCCGCGGCGGGCGCCGCGCTGGCCCTGCGCTCGGGCACGACGGCCGTCGCCGAGATCGTCACGGACGCCGCCGCAGGTTCCGCCGTCCACGAGGCGGGCCTGCACGGCATCACGTTCTGGGAGGTGCTCGGGTGGACCGAGCGCGCGTGGGCTCAGGACGGCGAGCGCACCGTGCGCGCCGAGCTCGCCGCGCTCCCCGGACCGCCCACGACCGGGCTGTCGCCCCACGCGGTCTACTCGCTCGACACGGCCGTGCTCCGCGCGCTCTCGCGCCTCGCGCGGACCCTGGGCGTCCGCCAGCACATCCACGCGGCCGAATCGGCGTGGGAGGACGCGTACGTGCGCTCCGGCACGGGCGATCTCGCCGAGCGGTGGCGGGCGAACGGCCGCGGCGAGTTCGCGCTGCTGCGCGACGGCGGAGCGGGCACGGGTGTCATCCGGTACCTCGACGACCTCGGCGCCCTCACCCCGACGACGCATCTCGCGCACGGGATCTACGTGGATGCCGACGACCGGGCGCTCCTGCGCACCCGGGGCGTGAGCGTGGCGCTGTGCCCGCGGTCCAACGCCGTGATCGGCCTGGACCCGCCGCCCGTGGCGGCGTACCTGCGCGAGGGCAACGCGATCGCCGTCGGCACGGACTCGCTCTCGTCGTCGCCGAGCCTCTCCCCCTGGCGTGACGTCGCCGCGCTCTTCGGCATCGCCCGCGCACAGGGATACGCCGACGAGGATCTGCACGCCCGCCTGTTCGCGGCCGCCACGGTCGGGGGCGCCCGCGCGCTGGGTCTGGAGGCCGACACCGGTGCGCTCCGCGCGGGCAGCCGCGCCGACCTCGTCGTCTTCCCCGTCGCCTCGGCCACGCCCCGCGACGCGCTCGCCGAGCTCGTCGAGAACGGCCCCGCCGAGGCATCCCTCACCGTCGTCGGCGGACGCGTCCGCTGGACGACCGCTCCCGACCACGAACGGATCACCGCCCATGTCTGACCCCCGCCCGCTGCTCTTCGGCCTCTACGAGCAGGCCTGCGTCGGCAACGGCTCCTCGGCCGCGAGCCTGTGGACCCACCCCGCC
Source organism: Microbacterium sp. RURRCA19A (assembly GCF_900156455.1). Taxonomy (GTDB): domain Bacteria; phylum Actinomycetota; class Actinomycetes; order Actinomycetales; family Microbacteriaceae; genus Microbacterium. The sequence goes on along the minus strand of NZ_FTNQ01000006.1, from coordinate 90,454 downwards.
GACGACCGATTGTCGGCGACGTCGCTGCGCTACTGGACCGACCAGGCGCGCCGCGTCGAGGACGCCGGGATGGACCTGTTCTTCTTCGGCGACGTCCTCGGCCTCTACGACACGTACCGGGGTGGAGCCGAGACGGCGATCCGACACGGCGTGGAGATCCCGGCGCTCGACCCGATGCTGCACATCCCCGCGCTCGCCGCCGTCACCGACCGGATCGCGTTCGGCACGACCGTGTCGACCACCTACGAGCACCCGTTCGCCCACGCGCGCCGCTTCTCGACGCTCGACCACCTCACGGCGGGTCGCATCGGCTGGAACGTGGTGACGTCGTACCTGCCGGGCGCGGCGGCCAACTTCGGCCTCGACGTGATGGCGCACGACAGCCGCTACGACCGCGCCGACGAGTTCCTCGAGGTCGCCTACGCCCTGTGGGAGCGCAGCTGGGAGGACGACGCGTTCCTCGGCGACAAGGCATCCGGGGTCTTCGCCGACCCCGCGAAGGTGCATCGCATCGATCACGTCGGCGAGCACTTCCGCGTGGCGGGGCCCCACCTGGTGACGCCGTCGCCGCAGCGCACCCCGGTCATCATCCAGGCCGGATGGTCGCCGCGCGGCCGGGAGTTCGCCGCCCGGCACGCCGAGCTGATCTTCGTGGGCGACTCCGACCCGGTCGCCGTGCGCGAGGGGCTGGCCGGCATCCGTCGCCGCGCCGAGGAGCTCGGACGGGATGCCTCGCAGATCCGCGCCGTCGTCGGGATGAACCTCGTCGTGGCCCCGACCGACATCGCCGTGCAGGAGAAGATCGACTCCCTCCAGGCGCATTACGCCGCGGAGGCCCAGCTGGCCGCCTACGCCGGGTGGGGCGGGATCGACTTCTCGCAGTACGCCGACGACGAGCCGCTCGTCAAGCGTGCGACGAACGCCACCCAGACGAAGGAGACCCGGAGCGACGCGCCCGTGCTGACCGCCGGGGACGTGCGCCGCCAGTTCTCGAAGGTGACCGCGTTCGCGGACGACCGTTTCCTCGGCACCCCCGACACCGTGGCCGATGCCATCGGCGCCTTCGTCGAGGAATCGGGGGTGGACGGCTTCCTGCTGCACCCGTTCCTGTCGCCCGGCTCCGTCGACGACTTCGCCGAGCTCCTCGTCCCGGCGCTGCGCGAGCGCGGGCTGTACGGCGGTTTCCCGCAGGACGGCACGTTCCGCTCGCGCCTGCGCAGCGACCGCCGCGACCGTCTCGGCGACGACCACCCGGCGCGCGCCGGCGCGCGCTGACCCGGGGCGCCGCGGTCAGTCCCGCGGCGCCGGTCCCGTGGACAGAGCCTGCACGAACCGGCGGAGGAACTCGGTCTTGTCGAACGACGTGACCGCGCGGATCGTCGGGCCCTCGGGCGTCCCCCACACCAGCGGCAGGCCGTCGTGCGTGAGCGCGATGCGGGTCGCGAGGGAGTCCGCGTACGGCGTGTAGTCCACGGGCCCCTCGATCCAGCCGGTGACGATCTCGGGCCGGTGGAGGATGACGGTCGCCAGGCCGTCGTGGGCGGACGAGATCCGGCGGCCCCACTTGTACTGGTAGAAGTCGTTGTACGCGTCGAGCACCTCGCCCGCGAACGTCGCCCACGGGGTCCCTGCTCCGCGCAGCACGGCGAGCACGTGCTCGTCGAGGATCGCGGTGGCGGTGACGTTCACGCCGACCATGACGACGTTGCCGCTGTTGCGCGCGCCGAAGACGATCTCGGCGGCGCGGCGGTCGTTGGCGGTGTTGGCATCCGTCAGCGTCGCGCCGCCCGGCGCCGGGTACGGCCCCGCCCCGCCCATGATGACCACCGACCGGAACTTCAGGAACAGGTCGGGGTCGCGCTCGAGCGCACGGGCGATGTTGGTGAGCGGTCCGAGCGGGTGCAGGTCCACCTCGCCCGGGTGCTGCGCGGCGATGCGCAGGATGGCATCCACCGCTCCCTCGTCCTCCACGCGCAGCTCCGCGCGGTCGAACCGGTCACCGAGACCGTCGGTGCCGTGCACGAAGTCCGCGATGGAGGCCTCGCCCTCGATCGGCGCCGCCTCGCCCAGGTGCACCGGGATGTCCTCGCGGCCGGCGAGCCGCAGGACCGTCCGGACGTTGCGGGCCGAGTCCTCCACGGGGGTGTTGCCGTAGATCGTCGTGATGGCCTCGATCTCGACGTCGGGCTGGGCCAGCAGGTACATCAGGGAGTGCGCGTCGTCCAGTCCGGTGTCGGTGTCCACGAGGACACGGCGGACGGCGGAAGAAGAAGGGGATGCCATGCACTCACCCTGCCCGGTGGGGCGCCGCGACACGGCGCGGTGTTACACCGCGTGACGCGTTCGTTCCCTGTTCGTCACGAGGAGACCCCAGAGTGAGGGATGACACGGGCGGCCCCGACCCGTGTCCTCACAGCACATGTCGATCGGCGCCGTCGGCGCCGTCGGGAACGGACACACCCCATGGCATCCACAGCTCAGCGGCTCCGACGCGTCGCACTCCCCGCGGTCGGCCTCACCGCCGCCCTCGCCCTCACCGCCTGCGCCGGCGGCCAGGCGGCCCCCGCCCAGACCGACGGGTTCGACGGCGTCAGCCTGACCGTGTGGAACAACATCGACTTCGAGCCCTACCAGGGTCTGCAGAAGCAGTACTTCGAGTCCTGCGCCGCCGACCTCGGCATCACCGTCGACGTCCAGACCCAGTCGGGCGACTACACCACCAAGCTCCTGCAGGCCGCGGGCGCCAAGGCGCTTCCCGACGTGGCGCTGCTGTCCACCGACACCCAGCTGCCGCAGCTCGCCTCGCAGGGTGTGCTCGCCGACCTCAGCCAGTACGACGTCACCACGGACGGACTCGCCGACAGCGCCGCCGACCTCGGCCGCTACGACGGCACGCTCTACGGTCTGCCCGTGCAGGTCGAGGACTACGCGATCTTCTACAACAAGGCCGCGTTCGCCGCCGCCGGGGTGTCCGAGACCGCGCCGAAGACCTTCGACGACCTCGTGAAGCTCGCCGCGTCTCTCACGACCGCCGACCAGAAGGGCATCGTGCTCCCCGGCATCGGCGGCGACGGATCGACGCCCGTGTACTTCCTGCCCTTCCTCCTCTCGGCCGGGGGCGACCCCGCCGACCCGACCGGCACCGGCGCCGTCGAGGCGGTCGACCTCTACAAGAAGCTCGTCGACAACGGTTCGCTCTCGCCCGAGTTCGTCAACTGGGGCTGGGAGTCGATCGACCAGTGGACCTCCCAGAAGGCCGCGCTGACGGTGTCGGGCCCGTGGAACCTCGTCGACACCTCGATCCCGTTCGAATGGGGCACGTTCCCCTTCCCGACCGCGACGTCGGGCGAGTCGCCCAAGGTGAACCTGCTCGGGTACGCCTACGGCGCCGCCGCGAACGCGGATGCCAAGAAGGAAGCGGCCGCCGCCGCCCTCATCAAGTGCCGCGCCTCGGAGGAGAACCAGGTCGACACCGCGGTCCAGGGCGGGTACATCCCCGCGCTGAAGAGCGCGCAGGCGGCCTTCGTCGAGAAGGTGCCCGCCGCGGCCCCGTTCGTCGACGCCGTCGACGGTGCGTACAACTCCGCTCAGCTGGGCACCGAGTGGAACACGTTGCAGCAGCAGTACGTCGACGCCATCCAGGGTGCGACGGTCGGTGGGCAGACGGCACAGGCCGCGCTGGAGCAGGCCAGCGGCAAGTGACGGCGGACACGCTGACGACGACCGGCCGGCCGGGGGCACGCACCCCCGGCCGGTTCCGGCGTTCTCTGGCGGCGCGCCAACGCGGCGAGCTGTGGGGCTTCCTGACCCCGGCCATCGTGTTCTTCGTCGTCTTCTTCCTCTTCCCCCTCGGGTACGGCGTGTACATGAGCACGACGAACTTCACCACGGGGACCTTCATCACGGGCCGGGCACCCTTCGTCGGGACGGCGAACTTCGAGGCGATCCTCTCCGAGCCGATCACCTTCCGCGCCCTCGCGAACACGGTCACGATCACCGTCGTCTCGGTCGTCGTCGAGCTCGTGCTCGGGCTCCTCCTCGCGCTCCTCTTCGCCAAACGGTTCCCCGGCAGCCGCTGGCTCCCGACCCTGATCCTCCTGCCGTGGCTGCTCCCCGCGGTCGTCGTGGCCACCGTCTGGAAGTCGCTCCTCGCCGGCGACGGCCCCATCAACGACGTCCTCGGGGCGATCGGCCTCCCCGTCGAGGCGTGGCTCGCCAATCCCGCGACCGCCCTTCCCGCCGTCATCGTCGTCGCGGTCTGGGCGAGCCTGCCGTACTGGGCCACGATCCTCGGCGCAGCCCTCAAGCAGGTTCCCGCGGAACAGCTCGAAGCCGCACAGCTCGACGGCGCCGGGGCCTGGCGCCGCCTCGTCTCGATCGTGATCCCGACGATCTGGCCGGTGATCTCGGTGCTCGTCGTGATGAGCGTCGTCTACACGCTCCTCATCGTCGACCTCGTGCTGGTGCTCACCGCCGGCGGCCCCGCCAACAGCACCGTGACCCTGGGCTTGCTGTCGTACCGCCAGGCCTTCCAACAGTTCCAATTCGGACTCGGCGGCGCCTACGGAATGCTGCTGCTGGGAATCAGCATCCTGTTCGCGATCGTGTACACCGTGATGTCGATGCGTCAGGAGCGTGACGAATGACCGCGACCCTGCCCGCCGCCTCGGCGACCGTGACCGCCGAACCGGTGATCGCGCCGATCGCCGAACGCCGCCGCCGCCGCGGCTGGACCTGGACGATGGTGACGGTCGTCGTGCTCGCGGTGTACCTCTTCCCCGTCTACTGGATGATCTCGGCCTCGCTGCAGCCGTCCGCCAACTCCGCGGACACCGCCTGGTTCCCCGTCTCCCCCGGGCTCGGGGGCTTCGAGCAAGCGCTCGACGACGCCGGCATCGGCGGCTTGCGCGTCTCGATCCTGGTATCGCTCGGATCGGTGCTCGTGACGCTCCTCGTGGCCGTCCCCGCCGCGTACGCCCTCAGCCGGCTCCGCTCGCGCGCGGTGAGCATCGCGCTCATCCTCCTGCTGCTGGCCCAGATGATCCCCAGCGTCGTCCTCGCCACCTCGTTCTACGCGATGTTCAACTCGTGGGGGCTGCTGAACACGTTCATCGGACTGATCCTGGCGAACGCGACCGCGGGAGTCCCCTTCGCGGTGATCGTGATGCGGGCGTTCATGCTGCGCCTGGACCCCGAGGTCATCGAGGCGGCGACGGTCGACGGACTCGGGCCGATCGGCACGCTGTGGCGCATCGTCGTCCCGCTCTCGCGCAACGCGATCGTCACGGCCGGGGTCTTCGCGTTCCTGTTCAGCTGGGGCGATCTGCTGTTCGGGCTGACGCTCGTCAACCGCAACGAGATGTACCCCATGTCGGTGCTGATCCTGGCCCTGGCGAACTCGAACCTGAACACCTGGGCCGCGACCATGGCGGCATCCCTCATCGCCAGCGTTCCGGCACTCGTGGTGATCCTCGCCGCGCAGCGGCACGTCAAGGCGGGGCTCAGCGCCGGCGCCGGACGCTGACGCGCGGGCGGCGCCCGCCCCGCACGTAGACTGGTTCCTCGTGAGCGAACGCGTCCTCGTACAGCAGTTGAAGTCCCTTCCCGCCGGCCCCGTCTCGGTGTCGGGGTGGGTCGAGACCGTCCGCGATCAGAAGAAGGTCCAGTTCGTCGTCCTGCGCGACGAGACCGGTGCCGTACAGCTGGTGAACCCCGCGACGCGCCCCTCCGAAGAGGCGGGCGACCAGGATGCCGCGGCCCTGGCCCTCACCGAGACGATCGGCGGCCTGGCCAACGGCACTTTCCTCACCGTCCGCGGTGAGCTCAAGCACGACGAGCGCGTCAAGCTCGGCGGCGTAGAGATCAAGATCGGCGAGCTCGAGATCGCCGCGGCGGCGAACCCCGAGACCCCGATCGCCGCCGACAGCGGTCTGGACAAGCGCATGGACTGGCGCTTCCTCGACCTCCGCCAGCGTCGCAACAACCTCATCTTCCGCGTGCAGACCACCCTCGAGCACGCCATGCGCACCTACTGGGTCGAGCGCGACTACATCGAGGTGCACTCCCCCAAGCTCATGGCATCCCCCTCGGAGTCCAACGCCGAGCTGTTCGAGGTGCCCTACTTCGAGGACAAGACCGCCTACCTCGCGCAGAGCCCGCAGTTCTTCAAGCAGATGGCGCAGGTCGCCGGGTTCGGCAAGATCTTCGAGATCGCCCCCGCGTTCCGCGCCGACCCCTCCTTCACCAGCCGCCACGCGACCGAGTTCACCTCGATCGACGCCGAGATCAGCTGGATCGACTCGCACGAAGACGTCGCCCGCATGCAGGAGGAACTTCTGCAGACCGCGTTCCAGGCGGTCAAGGACAAGCACGGCGACGAGATCCAGGAGCTGTTCGGCGTCGAGGTGCAGGTGCCCGCGGTGCCCTTCCCCCGCATCCCGCTCGCGGAGGCCCGCGAGATCGTCGCGGCCCGCGGCTACGACATCCCCCGCACCGACGGCGACCTCGACCCCGAGGGAGAGCGCCAGATCGCCGCGCACGTGCGCGAGGCGTTCGGCCACCAGTTCGTCTTCGTGACCGATTACCACCCCGAGATCCGCGCGTTCTACCACATGCGCGACCCCGAGACCGGGCTCACGAAGTCGTACGATCTGCTGTTCAACGGCGTCGAGATCACCACCGGCGCGCAGCGCGAGCACCGCGTCGACGTCCTGGTCGAGCAGGCGAAGGAGAAGGGGCTCGACCCCGCTCACCTCGACTTCTATCTGGACTTCTTCCGCTTCGGCGCTCCGCCCCACGGCGGCTTCGGCATGGGCCTCGCGCGCGTGCTGATGCTGCTCCTCGGCGAGTCGTCGATCCGCGAGGTCACCTACCTCTTCCGCGGCCCCACGCGCCTGGCTCCCTGAGTTCCCCCGCCCGACCCCCGAGGTTCACTCACCGGGCCGGGCGAGGTCATCCGTGACCTCTAGCGTGTCGTCATGGTCGAAGGCAGCGTCGCGGTGACCGTCCCTGCGGACGGCCGGTCGAGCGCGGGGTGGAGCGTCCGGGTCGCCGCCGTCGGCCGTACCCGCGCCGGGGAGCGTGTGCTCGACGGGTTCGATCTCACGGTCGCCGTCGGGGAGATCGTCGCGATCGTCGGACCGTCGGGGTGTGGTGCGACGACGGCCCTCCGCGTGATCGCCGGGCTGGAACGCGCGGACACGGGAACCGTGAGCATCGCCGACGGTCTGTCCACGGCGGCGGTCTTCGCCCACACGGCGGTGCCGCGATTCGGCCGGGTCGGTGAGGCCGTGGCCACCGTCTCCCGCCGCGCCGGCCACCCCGATCCCGACGCACGCGCACGCGAGCTGTGCGGGCTCCTGGGGCTGTCGGACCCGGATGCCGCAACCCATCGCCTGGCCCGGGGCGATCGCCGCCGAGTCCTCCTCGCGCGGGCTCTGGCGTCGGAAGCGCGCATCCTCCTGCTCGACGATCCTCTCGACGGACTCCAGAACTACGAGCGCGCGGTCCTGCGCGATCGGCTCGTCGAGCACCTGCGCGATCGGCGGATCACCGCGGTCTGGGTGACCCGGGAGACCAGCGAGGCCGCGGCCGTCGCCGATCGCATCGCCATCATGGTGCGGGGGCGGATCGCCGCCTCGGGGAGCCCCGAGGACCTGTTCCGGCACATGGGCGATCCGGCCGTCGCCGCGGTGCTCGGTCCGGTCAGCACCGTGCCCGGGATCGTCGAGGACGTCACGGTCGACGTCTGGGGCCAGGACGTCCCCCTCGCGGAGGCCGGTCCCGACGGGCATTGCGAGGTGATCGTGCGCCCCGATCAGGTCGTGCTGGTCGGCCCGACGGAACCCGGCGTCGACGCCGTGGTGCAGGAGACCACGTTCCTGGGCAATATGCGTCTCACGCAGGTGCGCGCGCAGGACGGCAGCGTGGTCCAGATCGAGCACTCGGTCGAGGACCGCGTCGCCCCGCAGGCGCCGGTGCGCATCGCCCTGGCCACGTCCGCCGTGACGGTGCGGCCGCTCGGCTGAGCCGCGGCTCCCGCGTGACAACGCCGCGGATGGCGTCGGTGGCCGAGGCGGGTGGAGCGGGTCAGGCGGGGAAGTCGATTCCGGCCCGATCGGTGACGACCGAGCGGACGAACGCCGCGACCTCCTGATGCGCCGGGTGCACCTGGTACCGCTCGAGGGCCTCCACGTCGGCGAACTCGCTGACGAGCGCCACATCCCAGTTGGTCTGCGGGTAGGCGACGTTGCGCCCCACTTCGAGGTGCTCGATCTCGGGGATCCGGCCGCGGAGCGAGAGCAGCCGCTCGGCGATCTGCTCGGCGTGCAGCGCGCGGGTGTCGGCGTCGTCCGCCGCGAGCTTCCACAGGACGATGTGACGGATGCTCACGCGGAGGCTCCTTCGGGGTCGGCCGCGAGAAGTGCGGCGCGGAGGCGATCGGCGGAGACGCGCCAGTGCGCGTGCAGTTCGCCGTCGATCAGGACGACCGGGATCTTCTCCCACCACCGCTCGTACAGGCCGGTGTCCTCGGCGATCGACGCCTGCTCGATGACGAGGCGGTCGGCGACCTCGGCCGGAAGCTCGGCGACGACGGCATCGACGATCTGCTCGGCGACGTCGCAGAGATGGCAGTCGGGCTTGCCGATGAGCGTGAGGGTCGTCACCTCACCCATCCTAGGAGGGCGCGTCGGGGCGTCAGGACTCGACGTCGTAGCCCGAGGCGATCCACTCGCCGGTGCCACCCTCGACGTTGGTCGCGTCGTGACCGCGGGCCGTGAGCGCCTCGACGACGCGCGCCGAGCGACCGCCGGCCTGGCAGATCACGTCGAACGCCCCCTCGGGCAGCTGGTCCAGGTTCTCGCCGATCGTCGACATCGGCAGGTTGACGGCGCCGGGGACGTGTCCTCCGGCGAACTCGTCGACCTCGCGCACGTCGATCAGCGGACGATCGCGTCCGGCGTGCAGGTCGTGGACCGAGATGGACTGCATGTGTGCTCCTCGAGAGGGCGTCGGTGATCGGGGGCCGCATACACGAAGCGCCCGTCGGATGACAGGCGCTCGGTGTGGTGGTCGCGTTACTTCTTGTTGCGACGCTGGTGACGAGTCTTGCGAAGCAGCTTGCGGTGCTTCTTCTTCGCCATGCGCTTACGGCGCTTCTTGATGACAGAACCCACGGAAAACCTCACTAAGTCGGGGTCTGGGTGCCGATGTCGGCTCCCGGGAACGGGCAGGCGTTGGAAAAAGGCCTCGGACCAGTCTAGCCGACGTCGGACACCGGCCGCTGCACGGCCTCGGCGACGGCCGATTCGGGCACCCGATAGCTGCGACCGAACCGCACGGCGGGCAGCTCGCCCGCGTGCACGAGACGGTAGACGGTCATCTTCGAGACCCGCATCAGCTCGGCGACCTCGGCGACCGTCAGGAAACGCACGTCGGGCAGCTCTGCCATCGATCACCCTTCGCCGCGGGTGTCCGCCACCCATTGATGTGGACACACTCTAGGGTCTGCCCGCGACGCGTGTAAACCTGTGGGGCTTCTGTGACGAAAGTGAGATGAGAGAGCGGTGTTCACCGGGCTGGAGGGCCGCTCAGCGGCCGGGGAGTTTGCGGAATGCCGACGTGACCGAGTGCTTCACCGAAGCGGCCGCGCGTCCGACGACCTCGGCCGCGTGGACGGCGGATTCGGGCAGTGCCGGCTCGTTGTCGACGTCCACCGAGAAGAAGGGCACGAGCCAGTCGTCGACCTGGTCGAGCGGGGCGACGGCGAGGCTGTAGTAGCGGTGCTGCCCCTCTTCCCGCACCGAGACCAGTTCCGCCTCCCTCAGGACCTTCAGGTGCTTGGAGACGGTGGGCTGGCTGACTCCGAGCGCGTGCACGATCTGCGAGACGCTCGTGCCCCGCTCACCGCCGGTCGCACGGTCCAGGAGCAGCTGAAGGATGTCGCGACGCGTGCCGTCAGCGATCACGTCGAAGATGTCCGCCATGGCATTAGGTTAGCCGCGAGCCCGCCCGAGTACCATGATTCGGGTTCGTCGGCGAAGGGAGTCACGCATGGCCGCGACTCCCGACGAGGCGCGTATGTCGGTGCGCGTACGCCGCATCGCGTTCCGGGCATGGGACGCCATGCGCGATCTGACGACGGCATCCCCCGCCCGGTTCGCGGTCCTGGTGTTCGTGATCCTCATCCTGCTGTTCACCGCCCTCTTCTCCCTCCCGGCGGCCGCCGCGAACGGCCAGCGCACGCCCCTCGCGGACGCGCTCTTCACTGCGGTGTCGACGATCTGCGTGACGGGCCTGTCGACGGTGAACATGTACAGCGACTGGTCGCCGCTGGGCCGGGTGATCACGTACGTCGGTGTGAACGTCGGCGCCCTCGGGGTCCTGACCCTCGCCTCGATCCTCGGTCTCGTGATCTCCAAGCGCCTGGGCCTGCGGGCCAAGCTCATCGCCGCGGGCGACAGCAACCCGCTCCGCGCGCACGGCGGCCCCGTCAACGAGGGCCAGACGATCCGACTGGGCGAAGTCGGCCAGCTGCTGCGCACCGTTGCCCTGTCGACCCTGGTGATCGAGGCGGCGCTCGCGGTGCTGATCTACCCGTCGCTGATCATCGGCGGGATCGACCCGGTGGTGGCCCTCTGGGAGGCGCCGTACTACGCGGCGATGTCATTCACGAACACCGGGTTCGTCCCCAACGCCGACGGGTTGCTGCCGTTCGCCCAGGACTACTACTTGCTGACGGTGCTCATGATCGGCGTGTTCCTCGGCTCGATCGGGTTCCCCGTGATCTTCACGCTGTGGCGGCACTGGTGGCGGTTCCGGCTGTGGTCGCTGCACGCCAAGCTGACGATCATCACGACCGTCGTCCTGTTCTTCGCCGGCGCCGGCGTCATTCTGCTGCTGGAATACGACAACCCCCTGACCTTCGGGAGCATGGACGCGTGGGACACCACGTTCCAGGCGTTCTTCCTGTCGGCGATGACGCGATCGGGCGGGTTCTCGGTCGTGAACATCGGTGACCTCAACGGCGCCACGCTCGTCGTCGGGTCGATGCTCATGTTCGTCGGCGGGGGCTCGGCATCCACCGCCGGCGGAATCAAGGTCACGACCCTGGCGGTCCTCGCTCTCGCCGTGTGGTCCGAGGCGAAGGGTCGTCCCTCGGTGCAGGCGTTCGGCCGCCGCATCCCGAGCGACGTGCAGCGTGTGGCGCTCTCCGTGGTGGCGTGGGGCGCCACGATCGTCGCGCTGTCGACCGTGACCATCAGCCGGATCACCGACGCACCGATCGAGCACGTGCTGTTCGACGTCATCTCGGGTTTCGCCACGGTGGGTCTGTCCACGGGGCTCACCGCCGAGCTGCCCGACCCCGCCGTCTACGTGCTGGCTCTCACGATGTTCATGGGGCGCATTGGTACTGTGACACTCGCCGCGGCCGTCGCGGCGTCCTCCCGTTCGCAGCTCTACGCGCTGCCCGTCGAAAGGCCGATCGTTGGTTGAACGGATCCGCAGCGACGCGCCCGTCCTCGTCATCGGCCTCGGGCGTTTCGGCGCGGCGTGCGCCGGCGAGCTGGACCGACTCGACCGCGAAGTGCTCGCCGTCGACGGCAACCTCGACCTCGTCCAGAAGTGGTCCGAGCGCGTGACCCACGCGGTGCAGGCCGACGCCCGCAACATCGACGCCCTGCGCCAGATCGGCGCGCAGGACTTCCAGGTCGCGGTCGTGGCGGTCGGCTCGCTCATCGAGGCATCCGTCCTCATCACCGCGAACCTCGTCGACCTGAAGGTGCCGCAGATCTGGGCGAAGGCGGTGTCGCAGTCGCACGGGAAGATCCTCGCCCGCGTCGGCGCGAACCACGTCATCTACCCCGAGGCCGAGGCCGGCGAGCGCGTCGCGCACCTGGTGAGCGGACGCATGCTCGACTTCATCCGCTTCGACGACGACTTCGTGCTCGCCAAGATGTACCCGCCGAAGCTGGTGCGGGGGGTCGGCCTGAACGAGTCGGGCGTGCGCACGAAGTACAACGTCACCGTGGTCGGGGTGAAGAGCCCGGGCCGCCCGTTCCGCTACGCGGAGGCGAACACCGTGGTCACCAACCACGACCTCATCATCGTGTCGGGCACGAACAGCGACATCGAACGGTTCGCGGCGCTGGATCGCTGATGCCCGCGCCGCCCCCGGGTCCGTTGCGCGTCCCCCGGCCGCTCGGCATCCACTCTCAGCCGATAAACGCGATCCACGACGAGACACGGCTGCACAGCACGTTTCTCGCCGCCGATCGCGTTTATCGCGGGGAGGAGCGCGAGGGATGCCGTCAGACCTCGATCTCCAGCTCGACCGTGACGACGTCGTCGACGCCGAGGTGCTCGGCATCCTGGAGCGCCTTCTTGATCGGCACGACGTAGGCGCCTTCCTTCGGCCAGAGGGCCGTGGTCACCCGCGTCGCGCCGATCGTGACGGCCGCCGGGATCATGCCCCAGCCGTAGGTGACGACCGGAGCCACCTCGGCGATGGCCGCGGCCTCAGCGGGCGGCACGGTGACGAAGTGGTACGGCGCGGGTCCGCGCCAGTACCAGATCGGCCCCTCGAACCGCAGCCGCATGTCAGGCCCCGGCGGCGAGTTCCTTCGCGCGGGCGAGGGCGGCTTCGGCCGCCGCGGTGAACGTGTCGTCGAGGCGGGCGGCCTGCAGCACCGCGACCGCACGCTCGGTCGTGCCCTTCGGGCTCGTGACGCGGCGACGGAGTTCGGCCGGGTCGACGTCCGCGGATGCCAGGAGCGCCGTCGCCCCGATGAACGTCTGTTCCGCCAGCAGGCGCGCGGCGTCGACGTCGAAGCCCATGCGGACGGCGGCCTTCGTGAACTCCTCGATGAGGAGGAAGACGTACGCGGGGCCCGAGCCCGAGATGGTGGAGAGTGCGTCGATCCGGGACTCCGGAACCTCGACGACCTGACCGACCGTTTCGAAGAGCGCGCGCACGAGCGCGACGTCGTCCGCGGTCGCGGCGGCCCCGGCCGCGAGCCCCGTGACGCCCTTGCCGACGAGGGAAGGGGTGTTCGGCATCGAGCGCAGCGTCGCGACGCCCTCGCCCAGGTGCTTCGCGAACGTCGCCAGGGTCACGCCGGCCGCGAGACTCACCACCACCGCGCCCGGGCGCAGGTGCGGCGCGATCTCGTCGAGCAGGTCGGGCACCATGGCGGGCTTGACGCCGATGAGGACGACATCGGCGGATGCCGCGGCCGCGACGTTGGCGTCCGGCGCGGTCTCCAGCGCGACGCTGGTGACGCCCTCGAGCTCGGCGAGTTCAGCCGCCTTGGCCGCCGAGCGGTTGGTGGCGGTCACTCCCCCGCCGGTGAGGCCGGCGGCGACGAGCCCCCGCAGGATCGCGCCCCCCATGGAACCGGCGCCGAGGAACGCGAGCGGGGGCAGGGAGGGGGTGGCATCCGTCATGCAGGCAAGTCTACGAACCCTGAGTGCGGCCGATAGGGGCGCGCGTTAGAGTCGGAGCGCGTCCGTACCGGAGCGGATGCGAGTGACACGGAGGACCCCCATGACTCTCTTCGACGGCATCACCTCGCGCCTGATCGAAACCGGTCGGCTGAGCGTCAACGTGCTCCAACGCGCGGCCGACGACCCCGCCACCGGACCCGAGCAGACCGTGGTCTTCGTCCACGGCAACGTCTCGTCGTCGCTGTTCTGGCAGGAGATCATGCAGGACCTCCCGAGCGACCTGCGGGTCCTCGCGGTCGACCTCCGCGGCTTCGGCGGCACCGAGCACGCCCCGATCGACGCGACCCGCGGCGTACGCGACTTCAGCGACGACCTCCACGCGACTCTCGAGGCCCTCGGCATCCCCACCGCACACCTCGTGGGCTGGTCGATGGGCGGCGGCGTCGTCCTGCAGTACGCCCTCGACCACCCCGTCCTCTCGCTGACCCTGCAGGCGCCGGTCTCGCCCTACGGATTCGGCGGAACACGCCGCGACGGGTCGCGCCTCACCGACGACGACGCCGGAGCCGGGGCCGGCGGCGCGAACCCCGACTTCGTGCAGCGCCTCATCGACCACGACACGACCGACGAGGCCCCCACCTCTCCGCGCTCGGTCTTCCGGTCCGGCTACGTCGCCCCCGGCTACACGAGCGAGCACGAGGACGTCTGGGTCGAGTCGATGCTGACGACCTCCACTGCCGGCGGGAACTACCCCGGGGATTCCGTCGCCTCGCCGAACTGGCCGGGGTTCGCCGCCGGGAACCTGGGCGTGCTCAACACCATGGCGCCGAAGCACTTCGACGTCTCCGGGATCGTCGACCTCGCCGACAAGCCCCCGATCCTGTGGATCCACGGGACGGCCGACGCCATCGTCTCCGACGCCTCGTTCTACGACTTCAACCACCTCGGCGCGCTCGGCATCGTGCCGGGCTGGCCGGGTGAAGAGCTCGCCCCCGCACAGCCCATGGTGTCGCAGACGCGCGACGTTCTGGAGGCCTACGCCGCCGCGGGGGGCGAGGTCACCGAGATCGCCGTGGAGGGCGCCGGGCACGCCCCGCACCTCGAACGACCCGCGCAGTTCCGCCAGGCGCTGCTGACGGTGATCGGCTACGTCGGTCGCCCCGCCGATCCGGCCCCGCCCACCGAGGCGATCATCCTGCGTTCGGCCGACTGAGGGGTACGCCATGGAGTACTGCCTCTTCACCGAGCCCCAGCAGGGATTCTCGTACGACGACCAGCTCGCGTTCGCGCGATCGGCCGAGGAACACGGTCTGGACGGCTTCTTCCGTTCCGACCACTACCTGCGGATGGGCGACGGCGACGCGCTCCCCGGACCCACCGACGCCTGGACGACGCTCGCGGGCCTGGCCCGCGAGACCTCGCGCATCCGTCTCGGCACGCTGGTCTCGTCGGTGACCTATCGCGTCCCCGGCATCCTCGCGATCCAGGTCGCGCAGGTCGACGCGATGTCGGGCGGCCGCGCGGAACTCGGTCTCGGCACGGGCTGGTTCGAGGCGGAGCACGCCGCCTACGGCATCCCGTTCCCGCCGAAGCGGTTCGACCTGCTCGAGGAGCAACTCGCGATCGTCACCGGACTGTGGTCGACGCCGGCGGGTGAGACGTTCTCGTTCGAGGGCGCGAACTACCGCCTGGATGCCGCACCGGCGCTGCCGAAACCCGTCCAGTCGCCGCTGCCGGTCATCGTCGGCGGCGGTGGCCCGAAGCGGACGCCCGCCCTCGCCGCGCGCTTCGCGACCGAGTTCAACATCGGGTTCGTCCCGGAGCATGTCGTCGCCGAGAAGTTCGCCGTCGTGCGCGCGGCGTGCGAGGACATCGGTCGCGACCCCGCGACGTTGAAGTTCTCGGTCGCGCTTCCCACGATCGTCGGCGCCGACGACGCCGCGATCGAACGTCGTGCGGCCGCGATCGGCCAGACGCGCGCGCAGTTCGACAACGGCGCCAATCTCATCGGGCGCCCCGAGGAGATCGCGGCGAAGGTCGAGCGGCTGCGGGATCTCGGCGCCGAGCGGGTGTACTTCCAACTCCTCGACCTGCGCGACATCGACCACGCGGACGAGGTCGGCGCCGAGCTGCTGCCGCTCCTCCCCCGCTGACCCGGGTCAGTCGCGACGGCTCTCGAAGAAGTCCCGCAGCAGGGCGGATGCCTCCGCCTCGGCGACCCCGCCGACCACCTCGACGCGGTGCGGCAGACGCCGATCGCGCAGAACGTCGTAGAGAGAGCCCGCGGCACCCGCCTTGGCATCCCATGATCCGAACACCACGCGCGGCACACGCGCCTGCAGGATCGCCCCCGCGCACATGACGCACGGTTCGAGGGTGACCACGAGCGTGCACCCGGCGAGGTGCCATGTGCCGAGGTACGCGGCGGCTTCGCGCAGGGCGACGACCTCAGCGTGCGCCGTCGGGTCGTTCGTGATCTCGCGGAGGTTGCGGCCCTCGCCGATGACCTCGCCGGTCGGACCGAGAACGACCGCCCCGACGGGCACGTCCTCGTGCGCGGACGCGTCGCCGGCGAGCACGAGCGCGCGGCGCATCGCGGCGAGGTCGGCGGCGGTGGGGGTCACGGTGCTCCGAAAAGACGGGGGCGGAGTCTCGGGGTCGAGCGGCTAGCCTTGAGCCTATGCGTGTCCACGTCGCCGACCACCCCCTCATCACCCACAAGCTCACGGTGCTGCGCGACCGGCAGACGTCGTCGCCGGTCTTCCGTCAGCTCACCGAGGAACTGGTGACGCTGCTCGCGTACGAGGCCACCCGCAACGTGCGGGTGGACCCCATCGAGATCCAGACCCCGGTGACGACCACCCAGGGCGTGAAGATCAGCGAGCCGCGACCGATCGTCGTGCCGATCCTGCGCGCGGGTCTCGGCATGCTGGAGGGGATGGTGAAGCTCCTCCCCACCGCCGAGGTCGGATTCCTCGGCATGGTCCGCGACGAGGAGACCTTCCAGCCGACCACGTACGCCGAGCGGCTGCCCGACGACCTCAGCGACCGCCAGTGCTTCGTGCTCGACCCGATGCTCGCGACCGGCGGCTCGCTCGGCGCGGCGATCACCTTCCTCTTCAACCGCGGCGCGCAGGATGTGACCGCGATCTGCCTGCTCGGCGCGCCGGAGGGCGTCGCCGCGATCGAGAAGCAGGTCGAGGGACACGACGTCACCCTCGTGCTCGGTGCCCTCGACGAGCGTCTGAACGAGAAGGGCTACATCGTGCCCGGGCTCGGCGACGCGGGCGACCGCCTGTACGGCACCGCCTGAGGCCGAGTCTTCGCCGGGCTCTCAGGCGTCGGCACCGACCAGTCGCGCGAAAGCGCTGAGACGTGCGACGCCTTCGGGAGTGCGGGGCAGGTCGTCGAGCAGCGCGGGAGAGAACAGGACGAACGCCGCCTGCATGGCCCGCGAGATCGCGACATTGATGCGGTTGCGCAGGAGCAGGAACTCCAGGCCTCGCGGGGCCTCGCGCCCGGATGATGCCGCGAGCGTGAGGATCGCGACCACCGCCTCCTTGCCCTGGAAACGGTCGACCGTCCCGACCGGGACATCGGCGAACCCCGCCGCGGCGAGGGCTTCCTCCACCGCGACCTGCTGCGCGTTGTACGGCGTGATCACGATGATGTCGTCGGCGTGGAGCGGACGCGGTGGGTGGATCACGGCGGCGTCGCCGACGCCGCCCTCGGCACCCGTCCACTCGCGACCGACGAGGTCGGCCACCAGCGCGACCACGGCCGCAGCCTCCTCGGGCGAGGACGTCGTGTTGCCGTGGTGCCGGACCGGAACGGCCCGGAGCCCGGGCTCGACTCCACCCAGCGATCGCAGCGCCGTCGACGGATGGGCGGCGAGGCGCCCCTCGTACGAGAGCCGCGACACCGGGCCCGCGACCGCCGGGTGCATGCGGCGCGTCCGGGCGAGGAAGTAACCGAACTCGGGCGGGACCACCTCGGCACCGTCGATCACCCACCCCAGCGCCGACGTGTCGACCGGCTCGGGGTGGGTTCCCTGGCTGACCTGCGGCAACTGCTGCGGATCGCCGAGCAGGAGCAGGCGCGGAGAGGAGAGGGACACCGCGATCGTGGATGCCAGCGAGAACTGCCCGGCCTCGTCGATCACGAGGAGGTCGAGGCTTCCGCGCGGAATCCGCCCCTCGTGGCTGAAGTCCCACGCCGTCCCGCCGACCACGTACCCGTGAGCGGCGTTCTCGGCCGCGAAGGCCGGAACGCCGTTCTTCGGCAGCACGGTGAACGAATGGTCGGCACCCGGGTCTTTCGGAGCCTTGCCGACCCGCCCCGCGGGGACGCCAGCGGCGATGACGCGGTCGAGCATGTGCTCGACCGTCGCGTGCGACTGCGCCACGACTCCGACGCGGTAGCCCCGCTCCGCCACCAATCGAGCGATGACGTGCGAACCGACGTAGGTCTTGCCCGTGCCCGGGGGGCCCTGCACCGCGAGATAGCTGCGGTCGAGGTCGGCGACGCTGCGGGCGATCGCGGCCACCTCGTCGTCTCCGGCGCCCCCGTCGATCGAGGTCACCGGAACCAGCGCACCGGAGCGGGTGCGCGGCGGGCGCCGCCGGAGGATGTCGGCCGCCGGGCCGTCGGGAAGGGCGGGAGCCGCGGCCAGCAACGCGTCGGCCCACGCGTCGATCGCCTTCTGCTGGTTGCCGGCACGCGGTGGCGCCGGCGGCGTCAAAGCGAGCGGGAGCGTGTCCCACGTGACCCCGTCGACCGCGATCTCTTCGATCACGGCACCGTCATCGAGCGCGTCGCGCACCGTCACGCGACGCGCACCGTGGATCCAGCGGGGACGGACGTCGAGGGGGAACGGCGCCGGCAGGTCGTAGACGGCGAAGGGCTCGGCATCCACCGACAACCGACTGCCGGGAGCGACCTCGCCCCGCACCTCGACGAGACGCCGCTCGGCGCCGCGGCCCGACTCCGCGATGTGCCAGTCGGCGACCACCCGCGAGCGTGCCGCGTCGACGACGATGACGTCGCGCGTGTCCTCCCAGATCGAGACCGGCTCGCGCAGACGCAGGAAGTGCGTCGCCCAGTACGTCTTCTCTTCGCGCGGGTAGTAGTCGATCGCGGCCGCCGCGAGACGCAGGGCCGTCGCGTCGGGCTCGTCGGCGTCGACCGCCCAGCGCTGCAGCGCGGTCGCACGGGGGGACGGCTCGTAGGCCTGCTCGTCGGGCTCGGCACCGCGGGCGGGCATCGCCCCGCCCTCGCGCGCGCGGTCGACGAGCCAGTCGCGCAGACGCCGGGTGGAGACGCAGTCGTACCGGTTGTAGTCGGCCAGGTCGTCGAGCACCCGCTGAGCGGCCTCGACCTCGCCGTCAGCGGCGAGCGCACGGGCCTCGACGTACTTCACGATCGAGTCGTCTCCGCGCTGGACGTCGCTGGTGCGCACCTCGTCGCCCATGTACAACGGCTCGAGCTTCTTGATCGAGTAGGACCGCGACCCCACCCGCAGAGCGCGGCGCACCACGGGGTACAGGTCGACGAAGACGCCGTCGCGCAGCAGCCGATCGACGTCGGCCTCGCGCACGCCGTACCGCGCCGCCATCGTCAGCAGGTGCGTCGGCTCGTACGGTGCGTAGTGGTAGATGTGCATGTCGGGGAACTGCTCACGGCGCACGGCCACCAGATCGAGGAAGCGCTCCAATGCGGCGCGTTCCTCGTCGAACGAGTGTGCCCACAGGGCTCCATAGCGCTCGCGCGTGTCGACCCAGCCGAACAGGTAGTCGATGCCCCACTGCTCCCGCTCGCCCTCGGTGTACAGCGGGTCGCCCTCGAAGTCGAAGAACAGATCGCCGTGGTCGGGGCGCGGGAGCACACCCAGGGCGCGGGGTTCGACGACTTCGAACGTCGGCACGACGTGATCGCCCGCCGCCCCGTCTCCGGCCGGGCTCTCGAGCTGCAGGCGGGCCTGCGTCCGGAGCGACGCGAAGGTGTCGGCGCTCATGCCCGCGGGGGCGACGGGCGAGGATGCCAGAGCGTCGATCGTGTCGATCCCTCCGGCCCGCAGACGGTCGCGCTGGACGGGGCGCATGCCGGCCACCAGGAGCAGGTCGCGGTGGGCGACGACCTCGATCTCGCAGGTCGGGCAGCGACCGCACGCGAGGACGGCGAGCTCGCCGCGCGGGTCGCCCCACGGGATCACGGGTCCGGCGACGCCGAGCCCGACCCGGCGATCGGCGATGAGGGCGCGCAGGCGCGCACGCCGGAGGGCGAACACCGGCAGCAGATCGTCGACGCGATGGGTGCTGGTGCCGCCGTCGCCGAGCAGCAGCTGGACCTCGTCGGAACGCGCGACGCCGAGGCGGTCGAGCTGGTCGACGTAGGCCGCGAGCTGCATGAGGGCCGTGACGCGGGCACGGCGTGCGAGCTTGGTGTCCTGCACGATCCACGGCCGCGGGCCGCCGTCGCCCCTGTCGGGCTCGCGCACGAGGAAGTCGGCGAAACCGACGAACTCATCGGTCGCGAAGGCCGCCTGGTAGACGACCTCGGCGGTCGGGTCAGCCAGCGCCTCGTCGGTGAGGCGAACGGCCTCGGCGAGCGCCG
This sequence comes from Microbacterium sp. RURRCA19A, assembly GCF_900156455.1. Taxonomy (GTDB): domain Bacteria; phylum Actinomycetota; class Actinomycetes; order Actinomycetales; family Microbacteriaceae; genus Microbacterium. The sequence goes on along the minus strand of NZ_FTNQ01000006.1, from coordinate 70,396 downwards.
CGGCGTCCGAGGATCGGGCGGCGGGGATCTCGCGGACGGCCGCACCGAGATCGCGGCGGTAGTCGTCGAGCACGCGCAGCTCATGCGCGGTACCGAGGGCTGCGGCGCGCTCGAGCGTGGCATCCTCGGGATCGGGCACGGCCTCGATGCGGCCGATCTTCGCGTCGATCGCCCGCAGCCAGGCGAACTCGCACTCGGCTGCCGCTTTGAGGTCGCTGGCGCTCCAGACGATCCGGGCGTCTTGCTCGATGTACCGCATGATGGTCAACGCTAACCGGGGCCGCCGACATCGCCGGTCGCTCGTCCACAGGACTCCGCGTCCCACAGCCGTCCCCCGCAGTGTCGACGCCACCTGACAGACTGGAGCGGTGATCACCGAGCTGCCGTTCGAGAACGTCTACCGGCACGGCTTCGCGCGCGTGGCGGCGTGCACGATCCCCGTCGCCGTGGCCGACCCCGCGACCAACGCCGAAGCGGTGCTGGTCGCGGCGCGCGAGTGCGACGCCGAGGGGGTCGCGGTCGCCGTCTTCCCCGAGCTGTGCCTGTCGGGATACGCGATCGACGATCTCGTGATGCAGGACCCCCTGCTGGATGCCGTGGAGGCCGCCGTCGCGCGCGTGGTCGCGGCATCCGTCGATCTCCTGCCCGTGCTGCTCGTCGGGGCGCCGCTGCGCCACGGGAACCGCCTGTACAACTGCGCCGTCGTCGTACACCGGGGGCGCATCCTGGGCGTCGCGCCGAAGTCGTACCTGCCGACCTACCGCGAGTTCTACGAACAGCGCTGGTACGCCCGCGGCGACGACACCGCCGGTCAGCACATCACCGTGGCCGGCGAGACCGTGCCGTTCGGCGCCGACCTGCTGTTCGACGCCGTCGACGTGCCCGGGCTGACGCTGCACACCGAGGTCTGCGAGGACGTGTGGGTGCCGATCCCTCCCTCCTCCCCCGCGGCCTTGGCCGGCGCCACGGTGCTCGCGAACCTCTCGGGCAGCCCCATCACCATCGGACGCGCCGACGACCGCAGCCTCCTGTGCCAGTCGCAGTCGCTCCGCTGTCTCGCGGCCTACGTCTACGCCGCCGCGGGACAGGGCGAGTCGACCAACGACGTGTCGTGGGACGGCCAGACGATGATCTACGAGGGCGGTCAGCTCCTCGCCACGACCGAACGGTTCCCCGACGGTCCGCGCCGCAGCGTCGCCGACGTCGACCTCGACCGCCTGCGCCAGGACCGCCTGCGCCAGGGCACGTTCGAGGACAACCGCCGCACGGCCGGGACGCCGTTCCGCACGGTGCCGTTCGAACTCGCGCCCCCGGCCGTCGACCTGGGCCTGCGGCGCGCGCTCGACCGGTTCCCCTTCGTCCCCGACGACCCGGCGCGTCTGGCGCAGGACTGCTACGAAGCGTTCAACATCCAGGTGTCGGGGCTCGTGCAGCGGCTCGAGGCGATCGGCGGACCGCGACCGGTCCTCGGTGTGAGCGGCGGACTCGACTCGACGCACGCCCTCCTCGTGATCGCCCGCGCGATGGACCGGATGGGACGCCCGCGCAGCGACATCCTGGCGTACACGCTGCCCGGGTTCGCGACGAGCGAGAAGACCAAGCGCAACGCGATCGCCCTGGCCGAAGCGGTCGGTGCGACGATCCAGGAGATCGACATCCGCCCGGCGGCATCCGAGATGCTCTCCCGGATGGACCACCCGTTCGCCTCGGGCGAGCCCGTGCACGACGTCACGTTCGAGAACGTCCAGGCGGGGCTCCGCACCGACTACCTCTTCCGCCTGGCGAACCAGAACAACGGGATCGTGATCGGCACGGGCGATCTGTCCGAGATCGCGCTGGGCTGGTCGACATACGGTGTCGGCGATCAGATGAGCCACTACTCGGTGAACCCGGGAGTGCCGAAGACCCTGATCCAGCACGTCATCCGGTGGGTGATCTCGTCGGGCGAGCTCAGCGCGGCGACGATCGAGGTGCTGCAGGCCGTCCTCGACACCGAGATCAGCCCCGAGCTGGTTCCGGCAGGGCAAGACGGCAGGATGCAGTCCACCGAGGACCGCATCGGCCCGTACAACCTGCACGACTTCACGCTGTACCACGTCCTGCGCTTCGGCTTCCGGCCGTCGAAGATCGCGTTCCTCGCCGCGAAGGCATGGGGAGACCCGGATGCCGGATCCTGGCCCGCGGGCTACCCCGAGGGCGCGCGACCGTCGTACGACCTCATCACCGTCGCCCGGTGGATGGAGGTCTTCCTCCAGCGCTTCTTCGGCTTCGCGCAGTTCAAGCGCACCGCCATCCCGAACGGACCGAAGGTGTCGCCCGCCGGGTCGCTGTCACCGCGCGGAGACTGGCGCGCACCGTCGGACGGCAACGCCCGCGCCTGGCTGGCCGAGCTGCACGCCGCCGTCCCGGAGGCGTTCGTCGGGGACTGAGGCGCGCGCGCAGGCGCGGTGCGGCACCGTCACCACCCCATCGAGCCGAGGACGCCCTTGAACGGCCCCGCGAGATCGCGCGTCACCCAGCCGCCGTAGAAGCCGCCCGGCTGCGGCGCGACGGTCTCGCCGGCGACGACGCACCGGTCCATGGGCGCCGCGTACACGGCGACCCGATCGGCGAGCACCTCGTAGCCGGGCATCGGGTTCGGGTAGTTCCACGCCGCACGTTCGGCGACGACACCGCCGCCGTGCACGTCGAAGTACCGCGCACCGCCCTTGAACTCGCAGAACGAGGCGCCCTGCCCCGGGGTCAGCGCGTCGCCGAACGCGGCGATCGGCAGGTAGTACACCGGCGGGTGGCTCGTCTCGAGCACGCGCACGACGTCGTCGGTGTCGACGATCCGGACGCCGCCGAAGTCGATCTGCACGCGCTTCGGAACGTGCTCCACGCGCGGCGGCCGGGGGTAGTCCCACACGGATTCCTGGCCGGGACGGACGGGGTCGGGTACGGGGCGCGCCATGGATCAACGGTACGCCGCGCCGGCACCGCGAGGGTCGGCCGTGATCGAAGCGTGGCACGGGGGTGCGCGACGGTTCGATAGCCTGGGCGGAGGAGGGGCACGAGTGAGCGGCGAACACGGCACCGGTACCGGTCGACGGTTCCGCGTCTACCAGGTGGGCGGGATCGTCCTCGGCATGCTGTTCCTCGGGCTCGGCATCGCCGCGCTCCTCGCGGGTGGCGGCCCCGTGATCGCCGCCATCGCCGGAATCGGAGGCCTGTCCGTGATCATCGTGTCGATCGTGATGATGGTGCGCTCATGACCGCCCCCGACGAGGGCGGTCAGGGCGAGAAACCCCGCAAGTATCCGCGCGGTCAGGTCGTCATCTGGATCGCCGTCTCGGCGGTGGGACTCTGGCTGCTCGGCAGCGGCCTCATCGGCATCCTCACCGGAGGCTCCGGAAACTGACGCCCGCCGGGAATTCCCCACGGTCCGTGCCGTTGTCCTGAGGGCATCGATCACCGAACGAAAGGGCATCATGGCGCGCATCGGACGCAGCGACCTCGACATCCGTCCCCTCTCCCTGGGCGGCAACGTCTTCGGCTGGACCGCCGACCGGGACACCTCGTTCGCCGTGCTGGATGCCTTCCACGCCGGCGGCGGCGACTTCATCGACACCGCCGACGGGTACAGCGCGTGGGCGCCGGGCAACTCCGGCGGCGAGAGCGAGACGATCATCGGCGAGTGGCTCGCGAGCCGCAAGCCGGAGAACGTGGTGGTCGCCACGAAGGTCAGCACCCACCCTGATTTCCGAGGTCTCGCCGCCGCCAACGTGCGGGCCGCGGCCGAAGCGTCGCTGGCCCGGCTGGGCGTCGACGCGATCGACCTGTACTACGCCCACTTCGACGACCCCGAGACTCCGCTCGAAGAGACCGTCGGCGCCTTCGCCGACCTCGTCTCGGACGGTCTCGTGCGCTACGTCGGCGTCTCGAACTACAGCGCGGACCGCATCCGCGAGTGGATCTCCCTCGCCGAGGCCGCCGGAGCCGACCTCCCGGTCGCCGTTCAGCCGCACTACAACCTCGTCCACCGCACCGCCGTCGAGAGCGAGATCGTGCCCGTCGCCGAGCAGTACGGCCTCTCGCTCGTGCCGTACTATGCCCTCGCGAGCGGCTTCCTCACCGGCAAGTACCGGACGACGGATGCCGCGGGCGACTCCCCCCGCGCGGGCGGCGCCGCGAAGCTCGCGACCCCCGCGGGTCTCGCGGTCATCGACGCGCTGGAGGACATCGGCCGCGCCCACGACGCGTCGATCGCCAGCACCGCCCTCGCGTGGCTGCGCACGCAGCCGACCGTGGTCGCTCCGTTGGCGAGCGCGTCGCGTCTGGAGCAGGTCCCCGACCTGATCGCCAGCATGTCGTTGGAGCTGTCGGCCGACGAGCGTGCACGACTCGACGAGGTCTCCGCGGCCGCGCAGGACTGATCGCTCCACCCGACCCGGGGTCGCGCGTCGTCGCGCGGCCCCTCGGTCGGTCAGAATGGGGAGGTGAAGCTCCTCGTCGCCGCCCACGCGTCCGAATTCGTCGCCTTCGAGCCCGACATCCCCGGTTTCGACCGGCTGCTGACGGGCGTCGGCAAGATCCCCGCGGCCTACGCGCTGACGCGCGCCCTCTGCGAGGGCACCTACGACGAGATCGTCGTCGTGGGGACCGCCGGCGCCATCGATCCCGACCTCGAGGGCGGCATCTACGACATCTCCGCGACGATCCAGCACGACGTGAAGGGCCTGGACGGCGCGTTCGGCCAGCACGTGTGGCTGCCCGCGCGGGTCGACATCGCCACCGAGGGGGTGGTCATCGCCACCGGCGACCACTTCGTGGACGACGCCGACGCGGTCGCCCTCATCCGTGGTCTCGACGCGCGCATGGTCGACATGGAGTCGTATGCGCTGGCGTGGGTCGCGCAGCAGTTCGACGTGCCGATCCGCATCCTGCGGGCCGTCTCCGACCGCGCCCAGGACGGTGCGACCGAGCTCTGGGACGACGTCGTCGAGCGCTGCAGCCACGAACTGCGCGCGAAGATCCGCGAACTCTACGGCGTCTGACCACCGCCGCGTCGGCCCGCCCGGCCGCGGGCGTCAGGGGGTCTGCGACCCGTGACGTGCGCGTCCGGCGAGATCGGCGACGCCCACGATGAGGGCGAGCCCGAGGAAGACGCCCACGGCGATCATCCCGCTGGCGTAGGCGTCGTGGAACACCGCGAGTTGCTCGCGGTCGCCCTGCTCGCGGTAGACGGTGGCATAGAAGAGCGCGAGCGCGATCGCGGTCCCCACCGCCGTTCCGATGCGCTGCCCCAGCTGACCGATCGATCCCGCGACGCCGCCGCGCGAGACGGGGATGTCGGCGAGGGTGAGCGTCTGGTTCGGAGAGACGACCAGTCCCCCGGCGAATCCTCCCACGGCCATGACCGCGGCCATCGCCCACGGCGTCCATTCGGGCGGCGTCACGACGGCGACCAGCGCCAGGGCTCCCGCAGCGGCGACCATTCCGAGGATCCCGCCCACGACGAGCGGGCGTCCGAGCCGGGTGACCAGGTTGCCACCGATCCACGCACTGCAGGCCGAGGCCACCGCGAAGCCGATCGTCACCATGCCCGCGAACACCGGCGGAAGGCCGAGGCCGCCCTGCAGGTAGAGCGTTCCGAGGAGGAACATGGCCGGAACCGCCGCGAAGTAGGCGGTCGAGATCAGCACACCGTTGCGGTACGAACCGAGGGCGAAGATCGCGAACGGCATGAGCGGCATCCGCCCGCGATCGGCGTAGCGACGTTCCCAGAAGACGAAGCCGGCGGCGAAGACCACCGATGCCACGAGGAGCCACCAGCGCCGCGGGTCGTCGTCGGGCGAACCGGTCGTGAAGAGGAACGGCCACATCAGCGCGACGATCGTGAGTCCGAAGAGCAGCACACCGATCGGATCGAGGTCGAGGGCACGATGCGACTTCGTCCGCGTGCTCGGGAGGAGCCACGCGGCCAGCACGATCACGATCGCGACCAGCGGGATGTTGATCCAGAAGATGAGCCGCCACCCGTCGGTCTGACCGCCGAGCGCGATGAGCAGTCCGCCGAGCGTCGGTCCGAACGCCGTCGCGATGCCGATGGTCGCACCGAACAGACCGAACGCGCGGCCGCGCTCCTTGCCCTGGAACAACTGCTGCACGAGACCGAGGACCTGGGGCATCTGGATGCCGGCTGCCACGCCCTGCAGGAGGCGGGCGGTCAGGAGCACGGCGGTGTTGGGCGCGAGCGCACACGCCAGACTGGTGACGAGGAACAGCGAGAGCCCGACGAGGAAGAGCACCCGCCGCGACCGCAGATCGCCCAGACGGCCCGCCGGGACCAGAACCAGACCGAACGTCAGGATGTACCCCGACACCACCAGCTGCAGCTCGGTGGGTCCGGCGTTCAGCGCGGCCTCGATGGAGGGCAACGCGACATTGACCTTGGTGAGGTCGAGGATGGTGAGGGCTGCGACCGAGACGGCGATCCAGTAGGCGCGCCAGCGATGGCGCGGGGACAGCTGGATGTCGCGCGTGGGCGGGTGGGGGGACGTGCGTTCGTCAGGCATCGCGGCTCACGCTACTCGCGGACGCGGACACCGCGGGCGGGCTTGCGCCGGCGGACCGATCCGCGGCGCGGCGTCTGCCGCTCAGTCCGCGTCGCGCCGGGCGAAGACTGCACGGAGCACGAAGAACACGACGACCGCCACCACGGCGATGAGAAGCAGCCGGAAGACGAACCCGATGAACCACAGGAGCACGTTGACCAGCAGCCAGGCGATGATCACGGCCGCGATCACGCCGAGAACGGTCCACAGGGTGCTCGTACGCATGGCTCCAGCCTAGGCGAGGGCGCCCACGGCCGCGGAGTCCTGACGGATCACGCTCGGCCCGCGCGGGGTCGCCGTCACCCGTACCTGGGCCGGCAGCTGATCCTTCATCGACGCGACGTGACTGATGACACCGACGGTGCGGCCGCCCTGACGCAGCTCGTCGAGGGTGCGCATCGCCAGGTCGAGGGTCTCGTCGTCGAGGGAACCGAACCCCTCGTCGATGAACAGGGTGTCGAGCCGGATGCCACCCGCTCGCGCCGTCACGACCTCGGCGAGCCCGAGCGCCAGGGCCAGCGAGGCGAGGAACGTCTCGCCGCCCGACAGCGACTGCGGCGGCCGGCACTGGCCGGTGAAGGCGTCCATGATCTCGAGACCGAGTCCGCTGGCCGCTCCGCGGGCCGCCAGGGCGTCGGTGTGCTGCAGGCGGTAGCGCCCGGCGGACATGTGGTCGAGACGGAGGTTCGCGGCATCCACGATCTCCTCCAGCTCGGCCGCGAGGACGAAGGTCTCGAGCGTCATGCGACGGGTGTTCGGGGCGCGCCCGGCCATCGTGTCGGCCAGACGCGCGACGACGGCGTGCGCGTCGGCCAGCTCCGCGACCGCCGCGCTGCCCGCGTCGGCGCGCTCGGCGAGGGCGCGCACGTGTGTCGCGGCCGCGGCTGCCGCAGCGTGCGTGGCCGCCGCGGACTCGACGGCGCCCCGCGCTTCGAGGACCGCGGTCGCCACGGGGGCGAGATCGATCGGCTCGTCGGGGGCGTCGACGAGGTGGAGTTCGAGCTCCAGCAGACGACGGCGGGTGGCGGCCAGGGTGGCGTCGTGATCGGCGACCGCGGCTTCCAGCCGTCGCCGTTCCCCGGGTTCGCGCAGGGCCGCGCGGACCTCGGATGCGTCCGCGAAGGTGCTGTCGGCCAGCACCTCGTCGAGCGCGGCGCGCGCCTCGACGACGGCACGCACGCGCGTCTCGTGCTCGGAGCGCGCGACGATGACCGCCCGCACGCCGTCGCGCCGCGCGCGCAGGTCGCGGCGACGATCGCGGACCGTCGGGAACTCCGCGCGGGCCTCGGTCACCGCGGCCCGCGCTGTCTCGGCGCTCTGCCGACGCAGGGCGAGTTCTTGGCGGGCATCGGCGAGTTCGCGGCCGAGACGCTCGCTCTCCGCGGCATCCGTCGCCTCTCGCTCGAGGAGGGCGACCCGTTCTGCGGCGCGGCGGTCGCGTTCGGCCGCATCGGCCTGCGCTCGGGCGAGATCGGCGTCGATCCGATCGCGGCGCCGGCGCAGCTCGACGACGGTCTCGCCCCCGGCGCGCGCCGCAGCCAGCGCGTGCGCGTCCCGCGTGATGCGCGCGGCATCGGACGCGAGGCGGTCCTGCTCGGTCGCGGCGTTCTTGCGGTCCTCCGCCGCCGCGATCTCGGCGTCGGTGACGGGGTCGTCCGCGCCGACGGCCGGGGCGGGGTGTTCCGTCGATCCGCACACCGCGCACGGTTCGCCCTCGACGAGCGCGTGCGCGAGTTCGCCCGCGGCTCCGGCCAACCGGCGTCGGAGCAGTCCGCTCCACGCCTCGACCGCACGCTGCAGCTCATCGGCCCGGACGACGGCCGCCAGATCGGCCGTGTCGCGCTCCTCGGCAAGACGCTCCGCCTCGAGCGCCGCCTCGAGGCGTCGATCGACCTCCGCCCGTTCGGCGGTGGCGAGGTCGCGCCGCGCCGTCGCGTCGGCCAGCTCGGCGAGTCGTTCGTCGAGGGCGACGCGCGCTGCGGGAACGTCGGCGAGCCGGGCGGCGACGTCGTCCGCCCGACGAACCGCATCGTCGAGCTGCACCTGGCGCGCGCGGATGTCCGCGTCGATCGCCGCGAGGTCGTCCTCGAGCGCGAGCGCTTCGTCGACGTGGGCGAGCAGGGTCGTGAGAGCGTCATCGCGTGCGGAGAGAGTGAGCGTCGAATCGAGACCCGTCTCGCCGAGTCGCTCGGCCGCGGCCACCGCGTCGTCGCGCGCCGCCTCCGCGGGAGGGAGCGACCGCTCCGCCCGCGCGACCGCCTCGAGCGGCGCGCGCAGCGCTTCCGCCGCGGTCGCCGTCCCGAGCTCGGCACGCGCGGCGTCGATCCGTTCGGTGTCGGACTCGAGGACCGCGAGTCGCTCGCGGGTGGCGCGACGCTCGACCTGACGGCCGTGGAGCGCCGTCGCCTCACGTTCGGCCGCGAGTGCGGCATCCAGTCCGCGCTTCGCCGTCTCGCGTTCGTGGGCGGCTGCCTCGACCCGGTACTCCATGCGCTCGACGCCGCGCACGACGTGCGCGAGTCGATCGTGAATCGTCGGGGCGGGTCCGTGGGAGGGCGCGCCCGCGGCGACGGCGGGCGGTGGCGTGTCGTCGCCGGCGTCGTCGGCCGCCCGCGCCGCGTCGAACGCCGCGACCATGCGCTCGGCCTCGTCCACCAGCGTCGACACCTCGGTGCCCTCGGCAGCGAGACGTTCGGCCGCGCGCTTGCGGCGATCGTCGAGCGCCGCCGCGTACTGCTCGAACGAGCGGGTGCCGAAGAGCGTGCGCAGGAGCGCCTGTCGCTCGTCGTTCTTGGCGAGGAGGAACCGCGCGAACCGATTCTGGGCCAGCAGGATCACCTGGAGGAACTGCTGCTGGGTGAGTCCGAGGATCTCGTCCAGGTGGGCGGCCACGTCGACCGGTCGTGCCGCGACCCCCGTCCAGCCTTCGGCTTCGAGCACCTCGAGAGCGGCGCGGTGGGGCTCTTTCGTCGTCCCCGTGCCGGAGCGCTTGGGGCGCTCGTACTCGGGCGATCGGGTGACCCGCCACCGACGCCCCTCGGCGCTGAACTCGACCGTCACGGTCGTGGGGTCGTCGAGTCCGCAGTGATCGCTGCGCAGACGCCGCTCGGCCCCGTCGTACCGGGGGACTCCGCCGTAGAGCGCGTAGCAGACTCCGTCGAGCACGCTCGACTTCCCCGCGCCCGTGCGGCCGGTGATGAGGAAGATGCCGTCGTCGGCGAAGGCGTCGAAATCGACGATCTGCCGCTCGAGGAAGGGCCCGAAGCCCTCCAGTTCCAGGCGATGGAGCTTCACGAGTGCGCCTCCGCCACCGCGCGGGCGTCGAGCACCTCGCGGATCAGGGCGCGCTCGGCGTCGGAGGCGCCTTCGCCCTCGCGGACGTGCGTGAGGAACGCGTCGATGATCTCGGTCTCGTCACGCGCGGCGCGCACGCGTCGGGCGTAGCCGAGACCGTCGTCGATGCGCGACTCGGCAGGCGTGTGCGCGACCGTCGCGCACCACGGGAACCGGGCCTGCAAACGGCGCATCGGGTCGATCTGGGGCGTGGCGTCGGTGTACTCGGCCCGCACCCACTGGTCGACGTGGGCGTCGTACGCGGGATCGCCGAGCAGGTCGTCGAAGGAGGCCCGGAGCGTGACCAGCGGGCGGGGCACCGGCAGCGCGAGCCACTCGACGGAGGCCAGGCCCATGGCATCCAGCTCGACGAGCCACGATCCGCGCGGCTTGCCGGCCTCGCCGAAGCTGTAGTGCAGCGGCGCCCCCGCGTAGCGCACGCGGTCGGAGAGCTGCTGGCGCCCGTGGATGTGCCCGAGCGCGACGTAGTCGGGACCGTCGAAGACCGGGAGGGGCACGTTGTCGAGGCCGCCCTGCCGGATCTCGCGCTCCACACCGGGCGTGGCCTCGACGCCGGCGGCGAAGCAATGCGCGATCGCGACCGAGCGGCCGCCGCGCGCCGAGAGATCGCGACGCACCAGGTTCATGGCGTGGCCGATGGTCTGCGCCTGGCTGCGCAGTTCGGCCCCCTCCCACAGGTGACGCACGATCGTGGGCTCGAGGTACGGGATGCCGTAGAAGTGGACGGGTCCGTGCGCGTCCGTGACGGTCACGGGCGTACCGACGGTCAGCGGGTCGGTGACGATGGTGATGTCTTCGCGAAGGAGCGCCGACTGGAAGCCCAGGCGCGCCGCGGAGTCGTGATTGCCGGAGGTCACGATCACCCGTGCCCCCGTGTCGGCGAGCGCGGCCAACGTGTCGCTCAGGATCGGATAGCAGGCTGCGGCGGGAGCCGCCGAGTCGAACACGTCACCCGCGACGACGACGACATCGACCTCGTGCGTGCGCACCTGATCGACGAGCGCGGCGAGCACGTCGGCCAGGGCGCCGAGCGTCGAGTGACCGTGGAACGAGCGCCCGATGTGCCAGTCGGAGGTGTGCAGGATCCGCATGTTCACACGGTACGTGGGGCCTCCGACATCGGCGTTCAGCCCGCGCGCGGGTCGCCCGCGCCGGCACATCCCGGCGGGTCAGCCGGCGGCCACCTCCGCGGCGAGGGCACGGATGCGGTCGTCGCCGAGGTCGAGGCCGACATCGGAGAAGCGCTGGCGCAGCACGTCGGCGATGCGCTCCAACGAGGCATCCCCCACGTCGGCGCGCGTCTGCGCCACGACACCCGCGATGCGCGCCGCGTCGTCCGTGGGGTGAGTGTCCATCGCGGGGGTGGACTGCTCGTCCGGACGCGGGACCTTACCCTCGGGGTGCAGCGAACCACCGACGGAATCGGCCGGGTCCGCACCGGTCTGCGGGGCGTCCGCGGGCTCCGGGGTATGGGAGTGGTCGGTCATGTCAGTCCTCCGTGCTCAGGTCGGGATCGATGCCCTGACCGGCCGCGTCGCCCTCGATCGGGTCCGACGGCTCGGCGTCGTTCAGACGCGGCGAGCCCTTCGCCCGGTCGTTCTGCTCGGCGGTCTCGCCGTCGGCGACATCGCCGCTCACCCAGCCACCGGGAGGGTTGGCATCGATGACGCCCTCGGGAAGGTCGCGGTCGTCGGTCATGGCATCCCCTTTCGACGCACCCAGCTTGGTCGCCGGTCCCCCTCGACCTCCGGGGGTTGACGGGCGCGGGGGGCGTGGTTATCGGACGCTCAGCGGCGGGCGTGCAACAGGTCCGCACGCTCGGGGTGGGCTTCGAACCACTCCCCGACGTACCAGCAGACCGGGAGGATCTCGCGATCGCCCGCCTGCGCGATGGCGTCGACCGCCCGCTCCACGACCACGGCGGCGTACCCTCGCCCGCGAAACGTGGGGATGGTGAACGCGCGCGTGAGCGCGATCGTCTTCCCATCGTCGCGATAGTCGAGGACGGACACCAGATCATCGCCGTCGTGCAGGGTGTACCGCGAGGCGGCGCGATCGTCGGCGAAACGCAGGTCGGTCATGCCGTTCACGGTACGCCGCTTCCCGGGATCGGGCTCCGAGAACGCAAAGTGCTCGGTCGAAGGGCGGTGATCCCTCGAAAACAGAGCAGGATGCCACATCCCCGGCGGTCGCGATTTGACGCGATCCGCCGCAGTGCGTCATAATCGGCCCCATGACTGTCAACGCGCTTGCTCTGTCCGCCCGGGAGGCGAACGGAACTGCCGGCATCATGATGCCCGGCCGCGTTGTCCTGTGTTGTCGAATGTGCCGCTAACAGCGACCCTCGCTCCGACGATCCCGCGCTTCTGAACGCCGGCATCGTCGCCCGGTCGTCCGCCTTCCGCGTCGATCACGCGCACCCGGACACCGTGCTCCGGCCCCTCGGCCACACACCTCCCGCTGAACCCCGCTCTCTCGGACGCCCGGGTTCACCACTGAAGGACACCTCCCTCATGTCGATCTCCGCCGTTCTCGACCGCCCCGCCACCACCGCCTCGACCACTGCCACCGGCCCCCGGCCCGCGCACCGCGCCGCCGCCGTGCGACCGACCGCCCCCGCGACACCCGCCGCCCCCGCCGCGCGTCCGGCGCTGCCCGCCGGAACCGCTCCCCGCGGCTTCGCCCTCTACGTCGGCATCGACGAGGCCAAGGCCGCCGAAGCCGGCGTCAGCCTCGGCACGCTCGTCGAGGCGCTGCGCCGCACCCTCGGGGAACTGGCCCCCGCCGCCGAGACCTACGCGACGGTCGCCCTCGCTCCGGCCGGTGCCGGCGGCCGCGACGTCGACGTGGTGCGGCTCGCGCTGCACGAACCCTCGGCCGTCGCACGAACGAAGGAGGAGCCGGCCGAGGAGGACCGCGCCCCCCGCGGCGTCGTGGTCGACATCTCGCGCAAGCGCGTCCTCATCGACGGCGAGTCCGCCGCCTTCACCTTCAAGGAGTTCGAGCTGCTGCAGTACCTCGTGCTCCGCGAGGGTCGCACGATCGAGCGCACCGAGCTCGTCTCGTCGCTGTGGGAGGGGGCGACCGACGACGAGGCGCCCGGAGAGCGCACGATCGACGTGCACGTTCGTCGCCTGCGCGCGAAGCTCGGGGTCTACGAGGACATCGTCCGCACCGTGCGCGGCGTCGGCTACCGGTTCGATCGGCACGCCGACGTGTCCATCCGCTACGGCCACGGCACCCCCTCGCCCGACCGCTTCTGAGCGGACGGCCCCGCTGAGCGTCATGTCGGCGGGCCGACGTAGGGTGTCGGCATGAGGTCGACCCGGGTGCCCGCGCGTCCGTCCTCGCGCGACCCGCGCCCGCCGGACGTCGGGCCCCTCCGCACCGAGTACCGCCCGCCGTCCCCCGTCGACGTGGATCGCGCGGTCGGCGCGCAACGCCACGGACGCCACGACCCGACCTTCACGGCTACCGGCCCGCTCCGCTCGGGGGGCGTGATCTGGCGGGCGAGTCGCACCCCCTCGGGCGTCGCGACGCTCGCGCTCCGCCGCACCGCCGACGGCGCGGTCCACGCCGCGGCGTGGGGCCCGGGCGCCGGGTGGGCGCTGAATCAGTTACCCGCCCTGTGCGGCGCGCGTGACGAGCCGGACGATTTCGACGCGACGCGGCACCCCTCGGTCGCGGAGTGGCATCGACGGTTCCCCGACCTCCGCATCGGGCGCACCGACCTGGTGTTCGACGCGCTCGTGAGCGCGATCATGGAGCAGAAGGTCACGGGCCTCCAGGCGTTCTCGGCCTGGCGCAGCATCGTCACCTGGTACGGCGAACGCGCCCCCGGTCCGACACCGCGCCCGATGTTCGCCCCGCCCGACATCGAAGGCTGGCGGCACGTCCCGTCGTGGGCCTGGCACCGCGCGGGGCTCGAGCCGCCGCAGTCCCGCACGATCGTCGAGGCCGCTCGCCGAGGCGCGTCGATCGCACGGGCCACGGCCGACGCCGCCGACGGCGAGTCCCGCGACCGGGTCTTCATCAGCCTCCGCGGAGTCGGCGTCTGGACGAGCGCCGAGACGCGTATCCGCGCATTCGGCGATCCGGATGCCGTGAGCATCGGTGACTACCACCTGGCCCACCAGGTCGGCTACGCCCTGACCGGGCACCGCACCGACGACGACGGCATGCTCGAGCTGCTCGAGCCCTTCGCCGGGCACCGCCAGCGCGTCATCCGTCTCATCTACGCCGGGGCCGGGCTCGAACCGCGGCGCGGCCCGCGGCTCGCGCCCGAAGACCACCGCGACCGCTGATCCCGGGCCCCGATCGCGGACCGCCTAGGCTGGCCGGATGACGAACTCCGGCACCGGCTGGCCCCGCGGACGCACGTACTGGCTCCTCGGGACTGTGGTGCTGCTGGGCGCCGGCATCCTGTTCGGGCTGGTCTGGCAGAACGTGTGGCTGGGTCTGCTGCTGGCCGCGGTGATCTCGCTCGGATGGCTCATCGCGTTCGAGTCGAACCGCGGTCGCAACGTGGGCGTCGACGACCCGGACAACGGCGTCGAGCTCTGACGCGCGGTCCGGCTCAGGAACGCTCGACCCCGGCGGCGAAGGCGAGGACGCGGGCGGTCACGAAGGGCGTGACGTAGCCGACCGCCCCGGCGGCAGGCGCGGCCCCCGCATCCGTCGCCGCCTCCGCGAGCGCGCCGCGGACGATCGGGACCGCCGCCCCCGTGGCCAGGAGCGCGTCGACGGCGGACACCGTGTACTCGTCGGCCACGGCGATCCGTCGCGTCGCCGCGTCCGCGGCATCCGTGTCCGAGGGCGGGCGCACGGTCTGCGTCGCCGCGAGCACGGGAGACACGTGGGTGTAGCCGGAGAGAGCCAGACCGAGCGCGGCCCATCCGCGGTCGTCGGGCGCCCGTTCGGCGAGCTCGTCGCGCGCCTGGTCGAGGGCGAGCGCGCGGAGCGCCGCGGGGTCGGCTGCCGCAACCCGCGCCTCGGCGGCGTCGACGGAGATTCCGTCGGCGTCGGCCCGGGAGGCGATCACCCGCGACCGGTAGGCGTCGCTCGCGGCGATGCCGGCCCGTCGGAGCAGCGAGGCCACCCCGGCGAGGTCCGCCTCGCCGTCGAGCCGCCCCCCGCCGCCCGCGGGCAGGTCGCCGAGGGCCTCGGCCGTTCGGAGCGCGGACCGTGCGAGCGCGACCGCGGTCGTCGCCACGGAGTCGGAGACGTCGTCCGCGGGGTCGGCGGACATGTCCTCCGCGTAGCGGGCGAGGGCGAAGGCCTCGGTCGCGGCGGTCGCGGCGCGGAGGACCGCGTCGAGGTCGTCGAGGGTCTCGGGCGAACGGCGGTCGAGGTCGTCGAGCAGCGCCGCGGCGGCATCGCGCACCCGCGCGGAATCCGCGCCGGCCTCGTCGGGGGAGATCTGCGGGGCCACCGCGAGGGCCACCCGATCGGCGGCGGTCGTCGCGGCGGCGAACGCCGCGCCGGCGCCTCCGTCCGAGCGGAGGGCGGAAGCACGCTCGAGCGCGTCCCGGGCCGCGTCGGCGACCGCCGGGTCGGCGGCCGCGTCCAGGGCGGCGGATGCGGTCTCGATGACGTCGCCCGCGGCGACACCGAGCGGGTCGTCGGGTGCGGGGTCGCCGTCCACCGTCGCGAGGGGCGACGGCGAGGGCGGAGGGGTGGGGAATGCGGCCTCGGGCAGCTCCTCCCCCGTCATCACCGCGTACGCTCCGGCGACGTCCGCGACCTCGGTCACGGTCATGCCGCCGGTCGCGGCGAGCTGGTCGAGGTCGACCGTCTCGCCCTGGGCGTTGCGCACCGTCCGCTGCCCGGCGGGAACGAGGATCGTGTCGATCCCGCCGGCCTCGACGGCGGCGGCGACCTGCTCGGCGAGCCCGGGCACGGGCCGGATCGCACCGAACGGGGTGACGGCGCCGGACAGGGCGACTCCCGACTGGACCTCGGTGCCGTAGTAGAGCGCGAGCACGCCGACCGCGGTGACGGCGCCCGCCGCCGGGGTCGCCAGGCGGGTGTCGAACCCGAAGGTGTACGCGGTGTCCGGCCGCGCCCCGGTGAGCAGGGTCGCGGCGGTGACCGCCGTCCACGTCGCGGACTGCGTGACCGGATCGACACCGCTGACGTCGTTCTCGGTGATGTCGACGCTGAGGCCGCCGCCCTCGGCGGAGGCCGCGGTGATGCGCTGGCTGGCGAGCACGCCCTTCTTCCCGCTCGCGTACAGCACGGGCACGGTGATCTCGCTGCCCTCGAACCGGCCGTCCGACCCGGTGCCGAATCCGAGCGAGAACTGGAGTCCGCACCCCGGGAGGACGAGGAGCGCGACGAGCACGGCGGCCGCTGCGGCGGGACGTCTCACGAGGGCCGATCCGAGACGAACAGCACACACGTCGTGTCGTAGTAGGCGTCGGTCTCTCCCTCAGCGCGCATGCCGATGCGCTCGGCGACGGCCTGCGAGGCGCGGTTGTCGGGGTGGGTCACCGCGACCACGCGCGGGATGCCGGCCGCGTGCGCGAGGGCGAGCATCGCGGCGGCGGCCTCGGTCGCGTATCCCTCGCCGTGGGCGTCGGGGTGGAAGTGCCAGCCGATCTCGATGTCGTCGGCCCGGTCGCCGCCGACCCCCGCCGACCACGGGATCGGCTTCAGCAGGATCGCGCCCAGGCGCTCCCCGTCGGCGCGGGTCACGGCCCGGATGCCGAGGACCCCGTCGCCGCGACTGCTCCACCGATCGAGCAGGGCGTCGACCTCGGCGGCATCCGTCATCGTCCGACCGTCGCCGATGTACCGACGGACCTCGGGTCGGCGGTACATGTCGAACAGGAACGTCCGGTCGTCGTCGGCGCGGGTCCACTCCCGCAGGACCAGCCGCGCCGTGGTCAGGTGCGTCCGCCGCATCGGCAGGTGCGGGATGCCGTCCTCGGAGAAGGGTTCTCCGGACCCGACGAACCCGAATCGGCCGTACCAGTCGGCGAGCTGCGCCTGCGCGTCGAGGAGGATCGGGATGCCGGGAGCCTCGGCGTCCAGGATCGCGACGGCCGTGCGCATGAGGTCTGCGGCGAGTCCCCGCCCGCGCGCGGAAGCGGCCGTCGCGACCCGCCCGATGCGGGTGTTGCGCTCCTCCCGCAGCAGGCGCAGGGTCGCGAGCACGGCTCCGGCCTCGTCCTGCGCCCACAGGAGTTCGGCGCCGGGCTCGATGTCGCGGCCGTCGATCTCGGGGTACGCAGCCTCCTGCTCGACCACGAATACCGACACGCGCAGCCAGAGCAGGCGGTAGAGGGTGAGCGGGGCGATCTCGGCGACGGGCGCGCGATGGAACGTGACGGCCATCCCTCGACGCTATCGCGCCGTGTCGCTAGCCTGAGCCCGAGCGCCGGTCGCCCGCCAGCCCCGACGCCCGCCCCGAGACAGGAGATCCCATGTCCTTCCAGGCCTACCTCGACGCGGTCGAGAAGAAGACCGGACTGACGCCGCGCCAGCTCGTCGACCTCGCGGCGGAACGGGGGTTCGGCCCCGACACGAAGGCCACCCCGATCCTGGAGTGGCTGAAGACGGACTACGACGTCGGACGCGGACACGGGATGGCCCTCGTGCACGTCATCACGAAGGGGCCGCGGATCAGCGCCGCCCACGTCGGTTCCGGCGGAACGCACAGCGACCCGACGGACACGCTCTGGCTCGACGGCGCCGCCACGAATCCCCACGGCTGACCGGACGGCTCAGCCGCTCCCGAACCGGCGCGAAGCGGCTGTCTGCTCCGCGATGCGCCGGAGAGCGAGGATGAGCGGTTCGACCAGCACGGTGCCGAGGACGACATAGCGGACGGCTTCGTCGGCGGAGTCCGCGGGCGTGGCCTGGAGCTCCGCCTCGCCGATGGCGGCGAGATGCTCGACGTAGGCGGCGAGCACCGGCTCGGGGACAGCGAAGCCCGCACGGTCGAGCGAGGCGAGGGCCCGTGCGACGGCGGCGACCTGACCCGGCGCGCAGTCGTCCGCCGCGCCCCCGAAGCGGGCGACGAGCGCGCGCGCCGGCTCCAGGTCGAGGTGTGCGTCGTCCGTGTCGGGGTTCACGGCGGTGCTCGCGGCGCCGAGGAGGGCACCGGGGCTCTCGGGGGGGTTCTCCAGCACGGAGATGACGTTGCGCACCCCGGCGATGCCGACGCCGGCATCCACGAGGGCCCGGATGACGCCGAGCCGGCGCAGATGCGGTTCGCCGTAGGTCGCCTGGGTCGGCGACGTCCGCTCCCCCTCGGGGAGGACGCGCTCGCGGAGGTAGTACTTGATCGTCGCCACGGAGACTCCGCTGCGAGCGGACAGTTCCGAGATGCGCATGGATTCCCCCTTGACTGGATAGCACTACTATCCAACACTAGATAGTGACACTATCCAGTTAGGACGAGCCCATGGCATCCCTCCACCCGGGTCGCATGACCCACCGACACGACGGCGAACTCGTCGTCTTCCACATCGGCATGACCATCAACCGGTGGTGGCGGCCCGACCTCTGGCTGCCCATCTCCGCCGAGATGGGGCCCATGCTGCGCGAGCTCAGCAGCGATCCCGACTCGGGCCTGCTCGGGTTCACGACCCTCATCGGGGCCCGCGGACCGTACCTCGTGCAGTACTGGTCGTCGCTGGAGAAGCTGTACGCCTACGCGTCGGCCCCCGCGCAGGCGCACCGCCCGGCCTGGACCCGTTTCAACAAGCGCGCGCGGAAGGCCGCGGGCGCGGTGGGCATCTGGCACGAGACGTACCTCGTCGACCGTGCCGAGTCGATCTTCGTGGCCACCCCGCCGATGGGACTGCCGAAGGCGACCGCGATCGTTCCGGTGGGCTCACGACACGACCGGGCGGCGGCGCGCGCGGCCGACGGGCGCACCTCCGCACGCCCGCCGGTCGAGCCCGCTCAGTAGCCGCTGCCGGGGTTCAGGATGCCGCGGGGGTCGAACACGCGCTTGATCTCGTCGTGCAGCCGCACCACGTCGTCTCCCAGTTCGCGCCGCGCCCACTCGCGCTTGAGACGCCCGACGCCGTGCTCCGCGGTGACCGTGCCGCCGAGCGACAGGGCGAGGGCGAAGATGTCGTCGGCGGCGCGCACGGCGGTCTCGGGCAGGTCTCCGTCGCCCGGCTCGACCACGATGATCGGATGCAGGTTGCCGTCGCCGGCGTGACCGAAGACGAAGATCGGCACCCCGTGCCGATCCGCGATGAGCCGGATGCCGCTGATCGCCTCCGCCAGCCGGCTCCGCGGAACCGCGATGTCTTCGATCAGCGGTCGACCGATCCGCTCCAGCGCCGGGAGCGCCTGCCGCCGCGCGGACAGGAGATCGGCGGCGCGCTCGGCATCCTCGGTCCACTCGTGGCGGGTCGCCGTCGGGGCGACCGCCGCGAGGACCACGGCCATCTCCTCCGCGGCACCGAACCCGTCGGTCTGCGCGAGCAGCAGCGCCTCCCCCTGCGCACGGAGCGCCGTGCCCGAGGCGTCGTCGATCGCGGCGAGCGTCGCACCGTCGAGGATCTCCAGCACCGCGGGGCGAGCCCCGCTCACCGCGATCGCCGCGACCGCGTGCGCGGCGTCCTCCAGCGTCGCGAAGAACGCGGAGGCCGTCGCCACCCGCTGCGGAGCCGGCAGCAGGCGCACGCGGGCCGCGACCACGATGCCGAGCGTCCCCTCCGACCCCACCACGAGGCCCGCGAGGTCGTACCCGGTGACGCCCTTGATCGTGGGGCGGCCGAGGCGCACGAGCGAGCCGTCGGCGAGGACCACGTCGACGGACAGCACCGCATCCCGTGTCACCCCGTACTTCGCCCCGCGCAGTCCTCCGGCGTTGGTGGCGATGTTGCCGCCGATCGTCGAGATGCCGACGCTGCCGGGGTCGGGCGCGTACAGGAGGCCGTTCGCGCGGGCCGCGGCATCCAGATCCGCCGTGATCACCCCGGCCTCCACCTCGGCGGTGCCGTCGACCGGGTCGATCGCCCGGATGCGGTTCAGCTGCGACAGGTCGAGCACGATCGCCCCCTCCCCCGCCACCGCCCCTCCGGCCAGGCCCGATCCCGCGCCGCGCGTGATGAGCGGAACACCGGATGCCGAGGCTCGGCGCACCGTCTCCTGCACATCCGCGACATCCCGGGCCAGGACGATCTCGGCGGGTCGCCCCTGCGGCTGGAGTCCCGAGCGGTCGAGGGCCCGGTCGATCTCGGTCGTGGGAAGCGTCATGCGCGGACCTTTCGTTCGGCGCGGAGCGCAGGGAGGACGTGCTCGGCGATGTCCTCGAGCAGGCGCGTGCTCTCGGCGAGACCGAACTCCGGGGGGAGGAACGCGATGAGGTCGTCCGCCTCGGCGACGGCGGGATCGGCGAGCAGGGTGTCCACGACCGCGGACGGTTCGCCGTGGATCGCGGGGCTCATCGTGTAGGCGCCCGGGGGCGCCGCCGTCGGCGCGACCGCTCCGCGCGGGCGCGACGCCGCCGGACCGTTCGCCCGACGATCGGCGTCGTAGGCGGCGTAGCGGCGCGCGCGCTCCGGCGAGGTCGTGGGCAGGATCGACCGGCTCACCGACACGCGAGCACGCGCGGCGGTCGGGTGCAGGCCCCGGAAGACCTCGATCGCCGCCCGCTGCTCGGCCTCGTACTCGGCGATGTCGCCGGTGAGGATCGTACTGAGCATGAGGTTGATCCCGCGCTGCCCGACGCGCTCCGCCGAGGCGATCGAGCCCGCTCCGTACCAGATGCGATGGAGCAGATCGGGGTTCGTGCCCCGCACGGTGAGGGGATCGCCGTTTGGCGCCGCGCCCACGGATTCGCCGCGCAGCGCCGCGAGGAAGGTGTCCAGCCGCGTGAGGGAGTGCCGCCGCCCGTCGTTCGGCTCCTGCCCGAACGCGCGGTCGAAGCCACCGAGCCCGGTGCCGAACCCGAGCTCCAGCCGACCACCGCTGAGATGGTCGGCGGTCGAGGCGGCCTCGGCCAGCAGCATCGGGTCCTCGTAGCGGATGCCGATGATCGCGGTGCCGAGTCCGATGCGGGCGGTGTGCTGGGCGACGACCGGCAGGAACACCAGCGGGGCGGCGAGGTAGTTGTCGAAGTGCCGCTGGTACACCCAGCCCCGATCGAAGCCGAGGCCCTCGGCCTCGCGGAACAGGGCGATCCCGTCCCGGAGCCCCTCCACCGCCTGTCCGGTCTCGAACGGAACCCGGGTGTGGAACCCGACGCGCAGGTCGCGGCTCGACGCACCGGCCGAGGCCACGGCGAGCGCGGGCGCGCTCACGAAGCGGCTCCGGCCCGCACGGCGTGGATGATCTCGGCCGGCAGGGGGACGCTCCCGGGACGACCGCCTCGGGCGGCGAGGAGGCCGAGAGCGCGCTGGATCGCCTCCGCCAGCGGCGCGGCGGCCCCGGCCTGCCGGGCGAGCAGCACGAGGTCGCCGACGAGGTAGTCGCTCTCGACGCTCGTGCCGCGTTCGAGGCTCTGCCACGTCGACAGCCGCCCGGGCACGTGGCCCGGGACGTCCTCGACCGGGAGGAACCCCTGCTCGGCCGGAGCGACGGGCAGGGCGAGCCGTGCGAAGAGCGCCTCCGCCTCACGGCGCAGCGCGTCCGTCGCGGCATCCCGCTCCGGCGCCTCGACGTCGAAGACCTCGACGACGTTGCGGAGGTTTCCGAGGAGCTTCCGCCGTTTCGTGGCGGCGATGTCGTCCACCGCGGATGCCGCGAAGCCCGCGCGGGCGAGATCCTCCCGCACGGCCTCGACGAACGGCGCGCCCGCGACCGTCGCCGCGCCCACCCGTGCGACACCGATCGTGGGCCACGACGGCGAGACGACCTCGCCCGGACGCAGGTGGCTCGCCGCGATCCCGACCGAGACCCCCACGACGGCGGCCGACCGCCGCGTCGCCACGGCTTCCGCGGACAGGCCGTTCTGCAGCGTCACCACGGGCAGGTCCGCCACCGCGCCACCCCCGGCGAGCGGGCGCCACGCGATCGCGGCGAGGGCCTGCTCGGCATCCTGCGCCTTCACCGCGAGCACGACGGAGTCGCCCACCGCCGGCTCGGTCTCGTCGATCGCGCCGACGACGTCCACCGGCACCGTCTCGTCCCCGTGCGGGCGTCGGACGGTCACACCGCGCGCACGGATCACCTCGAGCGCGGCGCCCCGGGCGATCAGCACGGCCGGAACCCCGGCGGCCCGCCACTGCGCGGCGAGGAGCGCACCGAGGGCGCCCGCCCCGACGATCAGTCGACGTCCGCTCACGCGACGTTCCGCTGCCCGAACACGACCTCGGGATCGATGCCGCGGCGCGCGACCTCTTCGCGGACCAGCGGGATGACGAGTCGGCCGGCATCCACCGCGTCGTTCAGGTCGCCGAGGGTGGGGAGCGAGACGATGTCGGCGCCGAGCTCTACGTACCGGACGATGGCCCGGGCGACCGTCTCGGGCGACCCGACCAGCAGCGACGATGCGCCGCCCGACCCGGCGACGCCGCGGGGCGTCCACAGCACGCCGCCGTCGTGCTCCTCGGACTGCTCCGAGATCTCGCGGAGCCGCACCGACCCGACGTTCGTGCTGTTGATGTCCTTGACCTTCTCGTAGAACGGACGGGCCGCCTCCAGGATGCCGCGGGCCTTCTCGCGCGCGAGCGCGTCGGTGGCGGCGACCACCGGGCGGAACGTGACCCAGAACCGGATGCGGTCGGTGCGTCCCGCCGCGCGGGCGTGGGCGTAGACCCGGTCGATCTGCTCCGCGGTCTGCGCGAGGGGCTCGCCCCACAGCGCGAAGATGTCGGCGTGCGCGCCGCCGGAGGAGTAGGCGAACTCGCTCGACCCGCCGAGCGACACCGGCAACGCCCCGCCCGAATGGGTCGCGTACCCCGGGCCGAACCCGTCGAAACGGTAGAACTCGCCGTCGTGGGAGAACGGCTCCTTCTCGGTCCACACGCGCCGGAGCAGCTGGATGAACTCGGACGAGCGGCGGTAGCGCTGTTCCTTGTCGAGGTAGTCGCCCTGGCGGGCCTGCTCCTGGTCGCTGCCGCCGGAGATGATGTGGACGAGCGCGCGCCCGCCCGACAGCTGGTCGAGCGTGGACAGCCCCTGCGCGGCGACGGTCGGGAACGCCGAGTTGGGTCGGACCGCCACCACGGTCTTCAGGCGCCGCGTCGCCGCGAGGACCGTCGCGGCGAGCGCGTACTGGTCGGCGCTGGCCGACGCGTACGGGATCAGCGTGTAGTCGAACCCGTAGGCCTCGATGGTGCGGGCGTAGTGGCGGAGCCAGTCCACGTCGATGGGGGTGGTGAAGGTGGTGCCGCCCGGGGCGGGGGATCCGGGGGGACGGCTGCCGACCATGTTGACGAATTCGACGGGCATGGGAGTTCCTTTCGCGGGAGACGGAGGGGTCAGGCCGTGACGGGCACGGCGGGTCGGATGCCGCGCGGATCGGGGACCGCGGCGACGAGGGAGCGGGTGTACGGGTGCTGCGGTTTCTCGAGCACCTCGGTGGCGGGACCGTGCTCGACGACCCGTCCGTGACGGAGGACGGTGACGGTGTCCGCGATCTGCCGGACGAGCGCGAGGTCGTGGGAGACGAACAGGTAGGTCAGACCCCGCTCGACCTGCAGCCGCGCGAGCACGTCGAGGATCTCGGCCTGCACGGTGACGTCGAGCGCGCTGGTGGGTTCGTCGAGCACGAGGACGTCGGGCTCGAGCACGAGGGCGCGGGCGATCGCGACGCGCTGGCGCTGGCCGCCGGAGAGGGCCGCGGCGCGGCGCCGCCACAGGTGCTCCCGCAGCCCGACCGCGGTCAGGGCGGCTCGGGCCGCCGCGCGGCGGGCCCGGCGGTCGCCGACCCGATAGCGGTCGAGGGGCTCGCGGACGAGGCTCTCGACGTGCCACGACGGATCCAGCGACGTGAACGGGTTCTGGTACACCAGCTGCAGGTGTCGCCGCACGGTGCGCAGGTCCGTGCGGGAACGCCCGTGCACGGCCTCCCCCGCGACGCGGAGGTCACCGGCATCCGGGGACGTGAGCCCCAGGAGCAGGCGGACGGTCGTCGTCTTGCCCGACCCGGATTCGCCGACGAGCGCGTGCGTGCTGCCGGCCGCCACCTCGAACGAGACGTCGTCGACCGCGCGCAGCTCCTCCCCGCCCACCCGGAAGGTCTTCACGACGTCCGACACCTGCACGGCGGGACGGGCACGGTCGATCCGCCGTTCCGCCAGCACGGCCCGATACCGGTCGGGCGACAGCGCGGGGACGTCGGCGCGCAGCGCTGCGGCGTACTCGGACCGGGGGGAGGCGAACACCTCGGCCACGGGACCGGCCTCCTGGATGACGCCGTCGCGCAGCACGACCAGGTCGTCGGCGCGTTCGGCGGCGAGCGCGAGGTCGTGGGTGATGAGCAGCAGCCCGATGCCCAGCGACGTCCGCAGCTCCGTGAGCAGGTCGAGGATGCGCTTCTGGATCGTGACATCCAGCGCGCTCGTGGGCTCGTCGGCGACGAGGAGCGCCGGCGCGGGGAGCACCGCGAGCCCGATCAGCACGCGCTGCAGCATGCCCCCGGAGAGCTGGTGCGGGTAGGACCGGTACACCCGCTCCGGATCGGCGAGCCCCACGCGTTCGAACACCTCGAGGATGGCGGCGCGGCGGCGCGCGGCATCCCGCTCCCCGGTGAGGGCGGCCGCCTCGTGCGCCTGGCTGCCGATGGTGCGGACGGGGTTGAGGGCCGACGCGGGGTCCTGCGGCACGAAGCCGAGGCGGCGGCCGCGCAACCGGCGGAAGCGGGCGAGGGGCAGCGCGAGCACGTCGTCGCCCTCGAGCAGGACGCGACCCTCGGCGTGACCGGAGTCGCGCGGGAGGAGCCGCAGCACGGCCTTCGCGATCGTCGACTTGCCCGAGCCGGACTCGCCGATGAGGGCGAGGCTCCGGCCGCGGTGCAGGTCGAACGAGACGTCGGAGACGACCCGACGGCCGCCGTACGACACCGACAGGTCGCGCACGGAGAGGAGGGTGTCTGTCATGGCTCAGTCCTTCGCTCGCAGCCAGCGGCTGACCCGGTTGATCGACAGCACGACGGCGACGATGACCGCCGAGGGGGCGTAGACGAGCCACGGGCTCGACACGAGGTAGTCCTTCCCGGCCGAGACCAGGAGTCCCCAGTCGGATGCCGGGGGCGGGTCGCCGTAGCCGAGGAACGCGAGTCCCGCGATGACGAGGATCGACACCCCGAACTGCAGGACCGCGAGCGACAGGACCGACCGGGAGGCGTTGGGCAGGACGTGCGTGAGCAGCACGTGCGCGCGCGACCCGCCCTGGAGTTCCGCCGCCTCGACGTAGACCGTGCCGCGCACCTTCAGCGCCTCGGAGCGCATCACGCGCGCGAAGACGGCGACAGCCGAGACACCGGTCGCGATGGCGGCGTTGATGGTCTGGAAGCCCAGGGAGCTGACGACGACCACCGCGAGCAGGAAGCTCGGGATCGCCAGCAGCACGTCGATGACGCGGGCCGTGACGACGTCGACGAGGCCACCGAAGAAGCCCGCGACGAGCCCGAGCAGCCCGCCGACGACCACCGCGATGCCCACCGCGATGAGGGCGCTGAGCACCGACGAGCGCGTGCCGAAGATGACGCGCGCAAGGACGTCGCGGCCGAGGTTGTCGGTGCCGAACCAGTGCACCGCGCTCGGGGCCAGCAGCTTCTCGCTCGTGTCGCCGACGATCGGGTCGTAGCCCGTGAAGAGGGCGGGCGCGACCGCCCACGCCGCGGCGACGACGATCACGAGCAAGGACACGACGACGGCGACCGGGATGCGGCGACGACGACGAGCCGTCGCGTCGGCACCGGCGAGGAGGGGCGAGAGGACGGCGGTCATCGAACGGTCGCTTTCTCGAGGGGAGCCGGATCGGCGGCCGGAGAGGAGACCGCGGGACGATTCGGCTGGAGCAGGGAGACGCGCGGGTCCAGCACGGGGTAGAGGAGGTCCGCGATCAGGTTCACCGCGACGAAGACGACCGCCGCGAGCGCGACCACCGCCTGGATCACCGGGAGGTCCTGCGTGGCGACGGCGGTCTGGACGACGCTGCCGATGCCCGCACGGCCGAACACCGTCTCGGTGATGAGCGCGCCGCCGAGGAGCTCCCCCACCGTGAGCGCGATGATCGTGACGACCGGGAGCGCCGAGGGCTTGAGCAGGTGCGCGAAGAACAGGCGCGCCCGCCCGAGCCCCCGGGCGTAGGCGACGACCGCGTAGTCCTCGCCGAACTCGTGGTCGAGTCCGGTGATGAGGACCTGCGCGATCTGGGCGGACACCGGGATGCCGAGCGCCACCGCCGCGAAGAAGGTCGCCACGGGGGCGTCCGGGTCGATCACGGAGAACAGGCTCAGCTGGAACGCGAAGACGTTCAGCAGCAGCAGGCCGATGACGAAGTTCGGCACCGAGAGGAACAGGGCCGGAACCGAGCGCAGCAGCTGCGCCGCTCGGCGCGGGAGCACCTGGGTGCCGTAGGCGATCGCGAACGCGAGCACGAGGGCGACGCCCAGCGCCGACGCCGCCAGGGCGAACGTCGACGGCAGGGCGTCTCCCACGATGGTGGCCACCGGCTGGCTGGACCGGAGCGAGATCCCGAGGTCCCCGCGGACGAAGCGCCCCAGCGCCTCGACCAGCTGCACCCACACCGGGCGGTCCAGTCCGTAGAACTCCACCATCTTCTGGATCTGGTCCTCGGTGAAGCCGTTCTCGGGGTTGCGCAGGGTGCTCGACAGCGGATCGCCGGGGAGCACGCTGATCACCACGAAGGTCAGCACGTAGGCCAGCAGCACCACGACGACCGCTTGGCCGAGGCGCTTGGCCGCGAAGATCAGGTAGGCGGAGTTCATGTCGGAGGCCTACTTCTGCAGGTACGCGGTCGCGTAGTCGGCGATCGCGACGCCGTTGTAGGTGACGCCCTGCAGCTTCGGGCTCTGGACGTAGATGCGCTGCACGATCTGCGTGATCGGCACGAACAGCCCCTGCTGGAGCACGTACGTCTGCAGCTCGTCGACGGCTGTCGCGCGGGTGTCCTTGTCGGTGGCCCGGGCGATCCGGTCACGCAGGTCGTTCAGCGTCGGGTCGGTCTCGCCGAGCCCGAACCAGTCCTCGCCCTTGTTGGCGTTCGTGAGGATGCCGGCCACCGTGCCCACATCGATGAAGGACCGGGTCACTTCGTACAGCGGCGTGGTGGGACCGATCTTGACCTTCTCGCCGAAGGTCGCGACGTCGTAGGTCTGCACCGTGACGTCGAAGCCCAGGTCGCCGAGCTGCTGCGAGACGAGCTCGTCGATCGAGGCGGACGTCGCGAGGTACGGGTTGGCGTAGAGCGTCACCGCCAACGGCTGTCCGTCCTTGGTGCGCTTGCCGTCGGCGCCCTCGACCCATCCGGCTTCGTCGAGGAGGGCGGCCGAGGCCTTCGGGTCGTAGGCGAAGTCCGCGGAGTGGTCGGTCGCTTCGGGGACACCGCTCTGGATGAAGCCCTCCGCGGCCTGCCACCCGTCGGTGTACACGGTGTCGAGGATCTGCTGGCGGTCGATGCCGTGCTGGAGCGCCTGACGCACCTTGACGTCGCCGAAGGGCGCGGCCTGGACGTTGACGGCGTACCCGTTGGTGAAGCCGAGATAGCGCGGGAGACCGGCGACGAAGCCCTTGTCGGTGAGGCTCGCGATCTCGCTCGGCTGGACGTTGTAGATGACCTGCGCCTGGTTGGAGGTGAGCGCGCCGATGCGGGTGCTCGACTCGGCGACCTGCTTGTAGGTGAGCGTGTCGAGGTACGCCGGGCCCGTGTGTCCGAGCGCTTCCGGACCCCAGCTGTAGTCGGCGCGCTTCTCGAGCACGACGTCGTCGCCGTCCGCCCAGCTCTTGATGGTGAACGGACCCGAGCCCGAGAAGTTGTCGAGGTTGCCCTGGTCCTGCTTGCTGAGGGCGAGCGTCTTCGGGGAGACGAGGATCGAGCCGTGGTAGCCCAGGGTCGGGATGAAGCCGAGGGCCGGCGCGGAGAAGGTGACCGTGACCGTCTTCGCGTCGACGGCCGTGGCCTTCTGGTACGTCTTCGGGAACAGGCCGATCGGGGCGATGCCCTTGTCGGCGCTGCCGAAGGCCCAGTAGTCGAGGTTCGTGACGACCGCGGCGGCGTCGAGGGGCGTGCCGTCGGAGAACGTGACGCCGTCCTTCAGGTGCAGCGTGAACTCGGTGGCATCCGTGTTCTGCTCCCAGCTCTCGGCGATCCAGGGCGAGACCGCGCCCTTGTCGTCGACGTAGACGAGCTTGTCGGTGACCTGGCCCCAGATGTTGCCCTGGTAGCTGGAGATCGAGCTCTCGTTGGGGACCCAGCTGGTGCCGAGGGAGTTGATGAGGAAGACGACGTCGCCGCCCTCGGTGGGGGCTGCGTCCGTCGGGGCGGTCGCCGTGGTGGAGCCGGCGCAGCCGGCGAGGAGGGTCAGGGAGAGGGCGAGGGCGGCGCCGAGGGCGGCTCGCCGTCGACGCTTCGGGAATGAGGACATGGGCTGTGTTCCTTGGTCGGGACCGACCGCCGGGCGCGGTCGGGAACTCTTCAGCGAGTCTCAGCGGGCCGCGGGTGAGCGTCCAACGACGACGGCGGATCGGAAACGATCGGTCCTGGTGATGGATGCCGAAACCCCCGGGATCCGCGGGATTCCGGGGGTTTCGGGGTGTCGGAGGCCGGTGTGGCGCGCGCGGCGGGGGCGGCTCCGATGACGCCGTGTTGCGTCAGACGCCGAGGACTCTCCGCCCCGCGCCGAGGAGCGCCTGGTCTTCCTGGGGCGGGTGCACGCGCGCGGAGAGGACATCGCGCAGGTGTCGCTCGAGGGGGTTGGTCCGGCTCAGGGCCGGGTTTCCGAGCGCGGCCACGGCCGCCTCGACGGCGGCGATCGCCGAGCGGACGATGAGGATCTTCGCGAGGGGCACGCGCGCGACGGCGTCGGCATCGCCCGCCACCGCCTTCTCGGTCGCCCCGTACAGCAGCGTCTCGGCCTGCACGAGCTGCGCTTCGATCTCGCCGGCGACCGTCTGGATGCGATCGGTGGTCGCGATCGGGCGTCCGAGCCCCGCCGGGACCCGGTCGTGGGCGAAACGGATGAAGAAGTCCTGCGCCGCGCGGGCGACGCCGACGTACAGCGCCGCGTGCGTGAGGCCGAGGGCACTCGCCTGGGCCGCGGGGTCGCGGTAGACCCCCGTGAAGGGGATCTCGAGGAAGTGGTCCTCGGGGGCCTCGACGCCGTCGTAGACGACGTCATGGGTGGAGCTGGCCCGCAGGCCCAGGTGGTCCCAGGTGGGGATGATCGTGAGGCCCGGTGCGTCGCCCCGCACGATCAGGTGCCCCACCCGCGGCTCCGCGTCGTCGGTCTTGGCCCACACGAGGTGGTAGTCGAGCCCGGTGCTCGCGGTGACGTAGGCCTTCCGTCCGGTCACGGCCCAGCCGTTCGCGGTGCGGCGGACCGTCGTGGCGGGGAGACCGCCGCGGGCCGGGGCGCCGAGCTCCGGTTCGGCGCGCGCCGTGTTGATGGAGACGGGACGCTCGGCTGTCTCGGCGACGACCCTCTCGTACAGGTGCGCCGGCCAGACGTCCCGGTCGATCTGGGCGATGTGCGTCGCCAGCGTGTTCGCGACGATGAGCGCCACCGAGGGATCGCCGCGACCGATCGCCTGCAGGATGCGCAGGCGCTCGAGGGCGTCGACCTGATCGCCGCCGAAACGTTCTCCGAGCACCGCCTGGAACACTCCGGCCCGGTGGACGGCGGCGAGACCGTCGGTGGGGAAGTCACCGGAACGGTCGTAGCGTTCCGCGGTTTCAGCGACGGCGGCGGTGAGGGCGCCGAGGTCGACGCGCGAGAGGGTCGGAGAGGCAGTCATGCCCCCATGCTCCGCGGGAGGGGCCGCGCGCGTCCAACAGCGATCCTCGAACCGCACCCATCGGGCATTCCGATGGGCGCGGACGTCACGCCGAGACGGCGTGGATGTGGCGTCGGACCGCGAAGAACCCGTCGAGGGAGGCCAGCGCCGCCTGCTCCACGTCGGGTTCGAGGCCCCGCCGCGTGATGAGCCGGACGAAGATGCGGCCGAGGTCGGGGAAGTCGCGCCGCACCACGAGACCGGCGGGCGCACGACCCGCGGTGGGCAGGACGGCGACGCCCAGGCCGGCACGGGCTGCGGCGATGACGCCCTCGAGACTGCCGGACTCGGCCGCGATGTCGACGCGGGCACCGATGTCGCCGAGCTCCTGGAGTGCGCGCTGTCGCATGCCGCACGGCTCGACGTACGCCACGAGCGGCACGGCCTCGCCGTGCCCCGGCGGCTGCCAGGACGGCGACGCGTACCAGTTGAGCGGCAGCTCGCCCACCTCGACGCCGGCGACGGTCGATCCGGTGTCGAGCACGACGGCGAGGTCGATGGTGCCCTTGGTCACGGCCTCCGTCATCTTGGTGGAGCGGTCGATGTGGAACTGCACCTGGCGGTCGGGGAACGCGCGCCGGAGGGTCCCGAGGAGCTCCGGCAGGATCTGCTCGGCGGCCGTCTCGGTGGACCCCACGACGATCGTGCGAGCGCGCGTGACGTCCAGACGCGCGAGGGCTTCGTCGTGGACGGCGAGGATGCGGCGGGCCTCGGCGAGGAGCTTCTCCCCCGCCAGCGTGAAGCGGGCGCGCCGGCCGTCCCGCTCGACCAGCGGCTGCTGCAGCCGCTTCTCGAGGGAGCGCACGTGCTGGCTGACCGTGGGCTGCGACATGTGGAGGGCCACCGCGGCACGGCCGAATCCCCCGCACTCGTCGATCGCGACGAACGTGCGCAGTTGGATGATGTCGAGCGTCTCGGCCATGCCTGGACGATAGACGGCCGCGCGCCCCGCCCGCTCGGCGACGGTCACGCGGGTTCACATGGCATCCATCGGGCACGGCGATGGGTGCTCATCACGGACCCGGCATTGCTCGCCCGCGCGCGGTCTTCCTAGGCTCGGACCGGTGCACCATCCGATCGGCGCCGCCACGAGGAGTGAGAGATGAGCGACTTCTTCGACCGCGAGGGAGACCGCGCCTATACGCGCGACTACAAGGAGACGACGCCGGACGTGCTCGCCGCGTTCACGGCGTTCAACGACAGCGTGTTCGCGCCCGAAGGGCGCGAGATCCCCCTGAAGTTCCGCGAGCTCATCGCCCTGGCCGTCGGCATC
Organism: Microbacterium sp. RURRCA19A; assembly: GCF_900156455.1. Taxonomy (GTDB): domain Bacteria; phylum Actinomycetota; class Actinomycetes; order Actinomycetales; family Microbacteriaceae; genus Microbacterium. Next base: position 39,242 of record NZ_FTNQ01000006.1, on the reverse strand, counting down.
ACCACGCAGTGCACGTACTGCATCGACGGGCACTCGCAGGCGGCCGTCCGCGCCGGCGCCTCCAAGGCCGAGCTCGCCGAGGCCGCATGGGTCGCCACCGCGATCCGCGCCGGCGGCGGGTTCGCGCACGGTCGGTTGGCATTCAAGCTGTCCGGCATCCACGACGCCGAGGCGGTGCACGCGCATGTCTGACGCCCTCGTCACCGCGACCGAACTGCGCGACGCCCTCGCCGCGGGGCGTTTCTCCGACGGCGGCCCGGTCCGCGTGCTCGACGTGCGCTGGCGCCTGGACCGCCCCGACGGGCGGCCCGAGTACCGCGCCGGGCACATCCCCGGCGCGCAGTACGTCGACCTCGACCACGAGCTCGCCGCGCACGGGGAGCCCACCGACGGGCGGCATCCGCTCCCGCCCGTCGAGGCGCTGCAGGAGGCGGCCCGACGGTGGGGCATCGACGACGGCGACACCGTGGTGGTCTACGACGACCTCAAGAACCTCTCGAGCGCGCGCGCCTGGTGGCTGCTGCGGTACGCCGGCGTCGCGGACGTGCGTCTGCTCGACGGGTCGCTCCGCGCGTGGACCGACGCCGGGTTCGATGTGGAGACGGGGGATGTCACTCCCCCCGCGCCCGGGTCGGTGACGCTGGCCTACGGCGCGCTGCCCGTGCTCCCGCTCGACGAGGTGGCCGCCTTCGCCGACGGGGCGCTCCTGCTGGACGCGCGCGCCGGCGAACGATACCGGGGCGAGGTCGAGCCGATCGACCCCCGCGCCGGGCACGTGCCCGGCGCCGTGAGCGCCCCCACCACCGAGAATGTCGGCGCCGACGGGCGGTTCCTCGACCCGGAGGCGCTGCGGGAACGCTTCGCGGCGCTCGGCGCGACCCCCGAGGTCGAGGTCGGCGTGTACTGCGGGTCCGGCGTCACCGCGGCGCACCAGGCGGTCGCGCTGACCCTCGCCGGGTTCACGCCGCGCGTGTTCCCCGGGTCGTGGAGCCAGTGGTCGAACCACCCGGAGCTGCCGGTCGCGACCGGCGCCGAGGCGCGCTGAGTCAGGCCCAGAGCTCTTCGATCGGCACCGCGCGGCCGAGCACGTTCTCGGCGGCGCGGTGCCCCGACAGCAGGGCACCGGGCACCGTCGCGGGGTCGTCGCCCCACGTGGCCTCTCCGGCGAGATGCAGCACTCCCCCGATCGGCGCGGCGAGCTCGTCGTGGTCGGGGCCGACCGAGCCGGGCTTCATGTAGCTGTACGACCCCCGCGAGAACGGGTCGTCCTGCCAGCGCGTGACGACCACGCTGTCGGGGTCGGGGATCTCCTCGCCGTACAGGCGACGCAACTGCGCCATGGTCGAGGCCGTGATCTCCTCGTCGCTCCAGTGCCGCGTGGCGACGGCGGCGGGACCGGCGGCGAACGTCAGCAGCGCCGCCTCGTCGTGGATCCGTCCCAGGTCGTACCAGGAGTGCCACCACTCCCCCTCGGCGCCGAACTGACGGATGCCATACACCCCGGCATCCCAGAACCGCTCGGGGAAGCGCAGCACCACCTTCTCGAAGGCGTTGGATGCCAGCACCTCGAGCACCCGCTGATGGGTGTCCGGCAGCGGCGGCGTGATCGCGACATCACCGGACTGCAGGACGCCGATGGGGAGCGTGACGACGGCGGTCGCGCCCCGGAAGGTGCCGCGGTCGGTGGTGACGGTCACCCCGGCGTCGGACCAGTCGATCGCGGTCACGACGTGCTCGAACCGCACGTCGAGGCCGACGGCGAGGTTCGTCGCGAGTTCGTCGTATCCGCGGGGGAAAACCACCTCGTCGCCGTTGACGGTGTCGTCATCGAGGCCGTGCGCCCCGAGGACGGACATGTGGACCCCGTACTGCTCCTCCGCACGGCGGCCGTTGTACTCGCGGACGCGCTGCGCGCGCTCGGGCGCCCAGTCGCGGGCGGCGAGCGCCTCCTCGACGACGTCGGCGTACGTGGCATCCGGAGCCGACCGGGCGATGACGTCGACCAGATCGGCGTTCAGGGCGCGGACGTCATCGGCGAACACCCGCACCTCGTCGGGGGCGAGGCGCGCGGCATCCGGCCCGAAGTACGCCAGAGGGCGGCTGTCGGGCTGGTAGCCGCCGACGGTGAACTCCGCCATCGGCATCCCGAAGCTCCGGGCGGCGGCCTCGACCGGACTGTCGTCGATGCCGTGGATCCACGACGCCCCGCGATCGGTGACGTGGTGCCCGTCGCGCTGCGAGTGCACGCGGCCGCCCACGCGGTCGCGCGCCTCCAGGACGACGACGCGACGGCCTTCGCGAGCGAGGAGCCGAGCCGCGGACAGACCCGCGATTCCGGCTCCGACGACGACGGTGTCGAACTGCTCCTGCATGACGGCTCCCTCGGGTAGACGACCGTGTCACGAGAGTAGTCGTCACGCCGACGCCCGCGGGGATACGGTGAGCGCATGATTCCGTGGGAGAACCTGGTGGCGTTCGTGCTCGCCTCCGCCGTGATCATCGTGATCCCGGGGCCGAGCGTGCTGTTCGTCATCGGCCGGTCGATCGCCCTCGGTCGGCGCGCCGGCGTGCTGAGCGTCGTCGGGAACTCCCTCGGAACGATCCCGGCCGTGATCGCCGTCGCCTTCGGCGTGGGGGCGATCGTCGCGTCGTCCGTCGTGGCCTTCACTGTGATCAAGATCGTCGGTGCGGTGTACCTCGTCTGGCTCGGTGTCCAGGCGATCCGGCACCGACGGGACGGCGCCGCCTTCGCCGCGGTCGGGACCCGGTCGACCTGGACACTGCTGCGCCAGGGGATGGTCGTCGGGGTGACGAACCCCAAGACGATCGCCTTCTTCGTCGCCGTACTGCCGCAGTTCGTCTCACCCGCGGCGGGGCCCGTTTGGGCTCAGCTGCTGGCGCTGGGACTGCTGTTCCAGGCCATGGCGCTGGTCTGCGACAGCACGTGGGCGCTCGCGGCCGGGACGGCCCGGGCTTGGTTCGCGCGGTCCCCGCGGCGGATCTCGGGGCTGGCGGGAGCCGGAGGGGTCATGATGATCGGGCTCGGCGGGGCGCTGGCGCTGACCGGAGCGAAGAGCTAGCCGCGGCGGTGATCCCTCACCGCCGCGACCCGCTCAGGGCAGGGTCACGGGACCCGCGGATCCGGTGCCGAACAGGACGTGAGCCACGTCGTCGGGGACGGCGAAGTCGGCGAGTCCGAGTCGCAGCGCGGTGACCGCGTACTCCGCCGTCGACCGCGACGTCGCCGCCGTGAAGGTCGATCCGGGCGGCGCACCGGGCTGGTCCGGCTGGACGTTGACCATCAGGGACACCACCGTCGGGAGCGCGTTCAGCACGGTGGCGAGCACGGTCACCACCGGGGCGGAGAGCGTCGACAGGGTGGCGCCGAGAGTGGTCACGCGGTCGAAGAGCTGCGTCGTGAGGAGGTTCGCCACGCTCGTGGTCAGAGCGGACCCGGAGGAGGTGAGGGTGGACAGGATCGAGGTGAGCGTCGGCAGTCCCAGGGCCGCCAGCGCCGTGTTGATGGTGGCGACGATCAGCCCCGTCGGCTGGTTCGAGAGCGTCACCCCGATCGTGGCGGTGCCGTCGACGACGGCCCCGATCGTGGCATCCAGACCCAGCTGGACCGTGGCGAGCGTGTACCCGGCGGCCGAGACCGAGGTGGTCAGGGCGATCTTCAGCTGTGCGTTCCGGATCGCGGTCCTGAGCGCATCGGTGACGTCCTCGGCCCAGTCGTCCAGCAGCGTCCCGGCCTCGGCGACGATCGCGTTCACGACCCCCGCGTTCAGCACGAGCTCCGTGTTCGGCGCCGCGTCGTTGAGCGGACCGGTGAGTCGTGCGATGTCGACCAGGATCCGCCCGCTCGCGAGATCGATCGTGAAGCCGTCGCCCTCCAGCTGGAGGCCCAGGAAAGGGGCGACCGTCGCCCCGAGGTCGAGTCCGGTGATCGTGACCGTACCCGCGAGGGTCGCCGCGGCGATCCCGGGCACCCGCAGGGCCAGGGCAGTGCGCAGGTTCTGCGCGATCAGACCGTTCTGCCCGACGAGTCCGGCGACCGCGGTCTCCAGCTGCCCGACCGTCGTGGTCACGGCACCCGTCAGCGCCCCCACCGCGGGGGCGTCCAGCACCACCCCGAGCGAAGCGATGCCGTAGTCGCGCTCGACCGTCGGCTGCGTCGGAGCGACCCCCCAGACCTGCTGCAGGAGGGCGGCGCACCCGTCGAGCTGAGAGCTCGCGGCGACCGCACCGACCTCGAGCGTCGCCGTGTCCAGCCCCACGACGGAGGGCAGCAACGCGGTGAGGTCGATCGTCGCCGGCCGCGGAAGATCGTCGTCCGGGGTGGTGTCCGAGACGAGAACGCCACCGGAGTCGTTGATCAGCCCGGCCGCGCCGGCCGCGCGCCCGCCGCTCGATCCCTGCGCCCACTGGTTGGCCGCACCGAGGGCTGCACCGGGCAGCGGAACGGCGAGTCCGGTCAGGTCCACGCCCACGATGCCCAGGGCCGTGACCTCCAGAGGATTCGCATACGTGGACGTCGGCGGTGTCGAGCCGAGGTCGATCGCGTTCGACGGGTCGGGCACGGCGGTGCCGTCCGCCTGCACGGTCAGGCGCATGTCCTCGAGCGCGGCGACGGTGTCGAGGTCGACGCCGAGCAGCTCCCCGGCGAGGAACGTGCCGCGCGAGCGGCTCTCCAGCGCCGGGCTCTGCGCGCAGTCGAGAGTGGACGTCCCGAGCGCATCCTCATGGACCCACTCGGTGTCGTTCCAACTGGCGGTCGTGGCAGTGATGCCGAGCGGCACCACGAGGGCCGCGCCCATCGACGCGGCCAGTGCCGCGCGCATCCATGTCTTCACCGTCGTCCTCCGTTCCGCGCGATCCGCAGCGACGCCCCGAGCCCGAGCAGGCCCGCGGCCAGCGCGCCCACGCCGATCAGAGCCATGGGGTCGAACCCGGTGGCCGGCAGGCGGCCCGGCGGTCGCACGGCCACGTCGTCGATCGATGTGGCCGTCAGACCGATCCCCATCCGACCGCGCAGCCCCATGAGGGCGGTGTCCCCCTGTGCTGCGGCGGAATCCTCCACGGAGAGCGTCACGAGCAGGTATTGCGGCGCCGACGGCGTCAAGGGACGCAACTCGAACGACGGAGACGACGACGTGTAGTCCTCGGCCGGTGTGGCCAGGGTCACCGCACGACTCCCGGAGGCGCAGGTGGGCTGCTCGGGCACCCCCGCCCAGGGCGAATCGCACACGTCCACCTGCACATTCAAGCCGCGAGGGGCCTCGGCGAGCGGACCGCTCTTCCGCAGCTCGAGCGCGAGGGTGGCCCGGGTGGCGTCCTCCAGACGGGCGCGGATCTGCCAGAAAGCGGGGTCGCCGGGGCTGAGATCGAGGAACTCCGCGGGGTACGGGTCGGAGGAGAGCACCAGCCGTCCCGGCGCCCCGGTGGGCGGGACGTCGATGAACGCCGCACGGGCGGCATCGGCGACGAACAGGCCTCCCGCGCCGACGAGCGCGAGGGAGGCGGCGGCGGCGAGGACCGCGCTGACGCGCCGACGACCGGCGCGGGGAGAGAGGGACATGGGTCTCCTGGGATCAGCGGGAAGGAAGCGAAGAGGGTTGCGGGTCCGCGTCGTCGGCGCGCGTCCGGACCGATGCGGGCCACAGGGCCCACGCGATCACGGCGGCGACGAGCACGGACCCGCCGAGCATGGCCACCGGCGTCTTGGCGGCGGTGACGATCGACCCCGCGCCGGGTGCGCCGACGAGGACCCGAGGGGCGCTGGTGACGACGTACGGCCGGAGGTCGGCGGAGTCGTTCGCGTCGCCGCGGAGGGTGAGGCTGCGGGCCTGCGGGTCCCCCGCGACGGGCGCGATGTCGATGATGCGATGGGTCACCTGGGCCCCGTTGCCGGGCCGTCGCACGGTCACGACGTCGCCGACGGCGAGATCGACGGCGTCGACCGTGCGGGTGATGGCGGCGGCCCCCGTGGGGAGCGTGGGGGACATCGACCCGGTCACGAAGACGATGATCCCCAGCCCCCACACGGCGCTCGCCGCCAACCAGGCGACGGTGAGGATGCCGAGGCATCCGACGAAGATGGTCACGGCATCCCGCACCCGCTCGATCGGTGCGACCGTTCCGACGGCGGACGCTCGAGAGGATGACCTGTGCCGGGCGCCGGAGGCGTGTGCGGCGATCGGCCGGGATGCCGTGACCAGATCGTTCACGAGGTGGCCACGAACTCCCAGGCCGGGGCGATGGTCCGGCCCATGTAGTCCGCGGCGTCGAATCCGGGAGCCAGCGGGATCGGGTCGGGGAGCGTGACCTCGAAGCAGTAGTACTGCACCGAGCCGGCCGCCGCCGCGAGCGACTGCGTGACGGACCCGCCGGTGCCGGACAGCGGACCGTCGGCGATGATGGTCGCACCGCCGGTGAAGGCCGAGGCGTCGCAGGTGAAGGCCGCGGTCGCGGTGGCGACGCGCACATCCAGGGCGTCGAACAGCCGGTCGCCGTCGTCAACGGTGGCGATCCCCGCCGCCGTGACGGCGGGCTGGAGCTCGACGTCGCCCGCGATCGACGCGGCTTTGGTGCGCAGCGCCACCGCGGCGTAGACGCTGTCACCCGGCGTCAGCTCGGTGCCGAGAAGCCCTGCGGCGGAGAAGACCATCTCGCCGCCGGGGTTGTCCGGCTCATCGGTCCAGGCGGCCTCGTCGAAGCCCGGGTCCGTGTTCTGCTCGATCGCGAAGGTGGAGGTCCCGACACCCGGTCCCCCCGTGCCGTCCCCGCCGAACACCCACTCGGTGTCCGTCCAGGCCGCGAGGGTGGCGGCCACGCCGACCCCGAGAGCCGCGCCTCCCGCGGCGACGGCGAAAATCCGGCGCCGGACGACCCGGTGCTTCTGCTTCTCCATGGAAACCCCCATTGGTTCAGGACCGCTCGGCCGATGCCCAGCGAGCGGGACGACCCCGCGATGGCGAGCCTCTCGGCGCGTGGAGGGCGCGCCAAGGTCCGGAGACGCGAACCAGAGCGAACACCAGTGGGATGCCGATGGGCGCTCGTCCATTCGGATGAGAACCCCGTATTTCCCGGCGACTACTGAGCCGAGAAAGTGGGTAGTCCTCCGTATCGACGCCCGACCCGGTCTGCGTGGGTGCGGCTATCGTGATGTGGGACCGATTCCACGAGGGGGTGGCAATGGGGGCGATCGCAGATTTCCGCGGTGGGGAGAGCACTCCGCGGACCGTTCGACATGCGGCGGACCCGGAGGTGATCGCGCGACATCTGGCGGCCGGGACTCCCGTGATCCTGGTCGGGCCCGTGGGGGTCGGGAAGACCGTGACGATCAGCCGCGTCGCGCACGCGCTGACGCGGCGGGAGGTCCCCACCCAGCTCGTGCGCGGCGTGGAGCTGACCCCCGAGGCCGGGTCCGCGGTGATGGAGGACCTCCCCGCGCCGGGGACGACGCTGCTGGTGGACGACGCCCACGCTCTCGACGAGCGCTCCGGGGCGACCCTCCTGCGCGCGGTGTGCCATCGCCGCGTCACGGCGTGCATCGCGGTGGAGACGCCACGGTTCACGCGCCCGGCATCCGACGATCTCACGCACTCGCTGCTGGAGCTGGGCAGCCGCGGCTTCGCACTCCGCATCGACCTCGAGCCCCTGGGAGAGACGGAGGCGTCTGCATTCCTGCGCGAGTGCGGGGCGGACGCGCTCGACGGCGTGACCCAGGACGCGCTGGTGTGGATGGCGAACGGCTCGCGCGCCCTGCTCTTCGAGTTCGCCGAGGTCGCGACCCACGCCGCGAGACATGGGCGCGATCCGCTCGCCGCCCTGCGGGAGGCTCCGATGTGGACGCGACTCGGGGACGCGGTGCGCACGCATCTGTCGGCCCTGGACGTCGAGCATCTCTCGACGCTGGTGGCCGTAGGGCGTTTCCCGGGCATATCGTCGTCGCACGCGGCCCGCATCCGCCCCTGTCATGAGGTCGAGACGCTCCGCGCGTACGGCTGCATCTGGAGAGACGATTCGGATGCGGGTGCCCTCTGGGCCAATCCCGTGCTCGCCGCCGAGGCCACGCGCAGCCTCGGGGACGCGCACGTCCGCGACATCGTCGAGGCCGCAGCGGCGCAGATGTTCGAGGCCGGCGGCCGATGGTGGAGCCCGCCGATCGCGGCCGTCGTGGCCGAGTCACTCCTGCGCGGGGATCCCCCGCCCGTCCCGGCGACCGAGGATCTGTGTCGGCGCGCGCTGCTCGACGCCGCGAGACACTCCAACGACCAGGGGCGCTTCGCGACGGCGGAGGCGTTCGCGACGACCGGGCTCGCCGGCGACCCCGACGACGGGGCCCTCCGCTTGGAACTCGCGCACGCGCGGGTCTCCGTCGGCGCGCCGCAGACGGAGAGCCCCCTGCCGCCGGTGGTCGCGTCGGAGAGGGACAGGCATCGGGCGCAGCAGATCGCGACGGCGTGGGAGATGCGCGGATTCTCCTCCGCCTCCCGCGCCCTGCATGCCGCGCTCGACCGCGGTCGCGCACCGAGTGCGGAAGAGGATCCCGCCTCCGCACGGGTCGACACTCTCGGGTTCGCGCTGCAGTGGCCGCTCGCGCGCGACGTCGCGCAGCAGACGGCCCGCACGGCTTCGGGCTCCCGGCGGGTCTGGGCGTGGCTGCGGGAGGCGTACGCCCGCGCACATCTGGGGGACGCGGACGGTGCCGATCGGCTGTCGGCTCGCATCGAGGAGTTCGTCTACGAGAGCGGTGTCGCCGGTCTCGGCACAGCGGAACGGGCGTGGGCGCTGACGGTCTCCCTGATGACGCACCTCACGCTGGGCTCCGACGTGCCGCTGATCCACGAACGGATCGCCGATGAGCGCCGCCGAGCCGCGCGGGAGGGGGATGACCGCGCGCTGGGGGTGGCCGGACTGGCCGCGTCGTTGTCGGCGGCCGTCACCGGGGACGACGACGGGGCCCTCCGCGATCTCCACGCGGCGCGGGGGCGGTTCCACCTGATCCGCAAGGACATGGCGGTGGCGGGCGTGAAGCTGCTGATCGCGCAGTTCGTCGCCGTCCGCGGCCGTATCCCGGAGGCACGACGCATCGTCGACCGGGTCTCGGGCCTCTGGGCGGACGGACCTCTGAGCCTCCGTCACGACTGCGTCGCCGCGCGGTCGATGGTCGACGCGTTGGACGAGCGCTACGACGACGCCGCCCGGGCGGCTCGGCACGCACTGTCGTTGACGACGGAGCGACCCGCACCGATGCTGCGGGTGCGGGATCTCCATCGGGCGGTGACGCTGGGGGTGGCGGAGCAGGATCTCCAGGACGAGATCCGTCGCCTGCTGTCCGGGTCCACGGCATCCGTCCGCCGGATCTGGGACGATGCGCCGGTCCCTCTCGTCGCCGGTCGCCGGCACTCCGATCTCCGGGACGCCCTCGTGCGCACGCTCGTGCCGCGCTCCGCCTCGCACCCGCCGACGGAGTCGCCCGCCGTTCCCCCGGGGTCGAGGACGACCGACGCGTCGTCGCTGACCCGGCGGGAGAGGGAGATCGCCGGTCTGATCGCCGCGGGGATGTCGAACCGCGAGATCGCCGATCGCCTGTTCCTGTCCGTGCGCACGGTCGAATCCCACATCTACCAGGCGCGGGCCAAGGTCGGCGCCCGGTCCCGCCGCGACCTCGGCGACCGTGCGAGCGACCGCGGGACCTTCCCCTGATCCTCGGTGCCGTCGCACGCGCGTCGGAGATCACTCGCGCGAGTCGACGAGCGCTTCCTCGTCCAGCGGGACCGGGCGCGCGCCGCGGCGGCCGTAGCGCACCCAGAAGTACGCGTAGCAGAGCAGGACGAACGGGATGCCGAAGTACAGCGCGGGCGCCTGGGCGGGGTCGAAGGCGATGGCCACGATCGAGGCCGTCAGCAGCACGAACGCCAGGATCGGCACCGCCGGGTAGAACGGCGTCCGATAGGCCAGCGCGGACAGGTCGCCCCCGCGCCGCAGGAACTGGCGGCGGTGGAAGAACTGCGCCGCCACGATCGACATCCACACGGCCACCGCGGCGAAACCGGCGATCGACACGAGCACGAGATAGACCGTCTCGGCCGCGATCACGCTGGAGATCAACGACACGAGTCCGATCGCCAGGCTCACCAGGAGCGCGACGATCGGGATGCCACGCCGGGTGAGGCGCGTGAACGCGCGCGGCGCGTAGCCCTCCTCGGCGAGCGAGAAGAGCATGCGGGCGCACGAGTAGAGCCCGCTGTTCCCGACCGACAGCAGTGCCGTGATCACGACGAAGTTCATGATGTCCGCCGCGTAGGGAACGCCGACGTATTCGAAGACGTCGACGAAGGGGCTCGAGCTGAGACCGGCGCGCTCGTACGGGAGGAGCGCGGCGATCACCGTGATCGAGAGCACGAACAGCACCAGCAGCCGCAGCACGGTCGAGCGCAGTGCGCGCGGGATGTTGCGACCGGGGTCCTTGGTCTCGCCCGCGGCGACCCCGACCAGCTCGGCGCCGCTGAAGGCGTAGAACACCGCCAGCGAGGTGATCAGCACTCCCCCGAGCCCCGCGGGCAGCAGACCCTCGGGGGTCAGGAAGTTGCTGAACAGCACGGCCTCGTGGGGCGATGACGACAGCGGGGTGAACCCGAAGATCGCCAGGCCGCCGAGCACGATGAGAGCAACGATCGCCAGCACCTTGATGAGCGAGAACCAGAACTCCGTCTCACCGAACACCCGCGCCGAGATGGCGTTGAGGGTGAACAGCACCGCCGCGAAGACGAGACACCACACCCAGACGTCCACGCCGGGGAACCACCGCTGCATGAGGATCCCCGACGCGGTGAACTCCGACCCCAGTGCCACCACCCAGCACAGCCAGTACAGCCACGCGGTCGCGAACCCGGTCGCGGGCCCCATCGTGCGCGCCGCATAGACGTGGATGGACCCCGAAACGGGGTAGACGACGGCGAGTTCGCCCAGGCACACCATGACCAGCCACACGACGAACGCGCCGAGCAGGTACGCGATCACGGCACCGAGCGGGCCCGCCTGGTGGATCGTGTACCCCGAGCTGAGGAACAGTCCCGACCCGATGACCCCGCCGAGCGCGATCATGACGAGATGCCTGGCATCCATCGCGCGCCGCAGAGTGCGCGGGGGCGCCGTCGCGGCAGGGATCTCGGTGGGCAGGGCGGACGAACCCGGGGAGGTTGTCATGTGGACTCGCAATCGTGGAGAGACCGGGAACCGGGGCTCGCACGGCCGACCTTTCGACCCTCGGCCCGAATCGCGGCGCACGTCAGGCTAACGGATGCCGGGAAGCCCTCGGCCGAGGAGCCGGAGACGACCTGCCGCGCCGCGTGGACCGGGGCGGAAGCGAACCACTCCCCCGATCGCAACGGGCGCCTTCACCGGGCTTGTCCAGAAGGCTCACACCCGGCACCCAGCGGAAGATGAGAGTCGTGCCATGAAAGCGCTCCCAACTCGCGAGGCCGGTTGATCCGAGCCGGTCGGCGGAGAAACGTCGAATGCAACGCGTCCCGCACAGACGACGGGGCGGTCGGCAGAACGAACGACGGATCCTCGGATCCGCACGACGATCGGAGACATCGTGACCGACAGCCAGACCACCGCAACCGAGACCCGCTCCCCCCGCCGTCGACGCCGTCTGCTCGGGGGAACGGCCGCGTCCGTCGGACTCATCACCGCGATGCTGACAGCCGGATCCCTCCCCGCTCAGGCCGCGTGCGAGGAGTCGGGACAGTGGCTGTTCAGCCCGGAGACGAAGAGCGCGGAGTCGCTCGTGTCGGCAGGGCCGCCGCAGTCCAACTACAACGGCACCGGATCGACGGCGTCGACGACGTTCAGCGCGCAGGCCTCTGCGACGGTGGAGGCGAGTGTCAGCGGAAGTGCGAACGTCGGCCTGGATGCCAAGCTCGCGAGCATGTCCGCAACCTACGGCACGTCGTTCTCGGCGAGCCTCACGGCCGGCCTCGGCAACGACATCACGATCGACATCCCGCCCGGGCAGACCGGCAACGGACAGTACGGCGTGTACACCGTCACGGTGACGGGCACCGAAACGCTCTACGGTCCGTCGTGCGAGGCCGTCGAGAGTCGCACCTCGACCATCACGTCGCCGGTGCGGGTCGGCTGGAACACCTGGCTGTCGTGACCGGCACAACGGAACTGATGAAGCAGCTATGAAGTCACGAAAAGATAACGGCATCCCCTTCCGCTCCGTTACCTCACCGTTATAGAGTCATCGCACGGTGGTTGTTTTGCTGTGGCAGCCACCGACATGTGATTGCAGGACACTCTGGTGCAGGGAAAAGGGCCGGTCGACACTCCTCGACCGGCCCTTCGTCCGCTCTCGGCCCCGTCGGCGACCGCCGGGTCGGAACGCGGGAGGATGGGCACGTGAAAGACGAGGATCTGACCGACCCCGACGGGCGCCTCGTGCTCGTGCGCCACGGCGAGACCGAATGGAGCCGCACCGGCCGCCACACCGGGCTCACCGACATCCCGCTCACCGAGACCGGCGCGTACAAGGCCGAGCTCGCCGGTACGTTGCTGGCGACACGGCACTGGGATCTCGTCCTGACGAGCCCCCTCGAGCGTGCGGTCGAGACCGCGGCCCGCGCCGGCTACCCGCAGGCCGAGATCGAGCCGCGCCTCGTCGAGTGGGACTACGGCGCCTACGAGGGCCTCACGACCCCGGAGATCAGCGCTCGGCTGGGCCACGACTGGACCATCTGGCAGGCCGGCGCCCCCGCGGGCGCCACCCCCGGCGAGACGGTCGCGCAGGTCACGGCCCGCGCCGAGTCCCTCCTCGACGAGCTGCGCCCGCGCGTACGCGCCGGCGAACAGGTGCTGCTGTTCTCGCACTCGCACTTCCTCCGCGCCCTCGCGGGCACGTGGCTCGGCCTGACGGCCGCGGGCGGGCGCTACTTCGTCCTCGGCACGTCCGCCGTCAGCGAGCTCGGGTTCGAGCACGGCTCCGAGGTCATCACGCAGTGGAACCACGTGCGCGGACGCTGAGCCGACGCGCATCACGAAAAGGTCACGGAAACCTCTTCCCTTCCGTTACCTCACCGTTATAGAGTCATCGCACGGTAGCTGTTTTGCTGTGGCGGTTACCGACATGTGATTGCAGGACACTCTTGGTGCAGAGGGCCGGTCGGATGCCGCTTCGACCGGCCCTTCCTGTATTCATCGACATGGACGTGGCTCCGCCCCCGTCGGGTCGGGACGCCCTACCCTGAGTGCATGACCGATCGCCGCCTCGCCGTCCGCGCCTGGGAGAGCCTGTTCCGCGCGCAGCACGAGGTGTTCGAGGATCTGCGCAATGACTTCGAGGGCACGGAGCTGTCGCAGGCGGAGTACGACGTGCTCCTGACGGTGACGCGTCGCCGCGGGATGACCGCACGCCTCCGCGACGTCACGGCGAACATGCTCATCAGCCAGCCCAGCGTCTCGCGCCTGGTGGAGCGCATGGTCGCCCGCGGCCTGCTCACCAAATGCGCGGACCCCGAGGACGGCCGCGGCTCGCTCGTGACGGCGACCGAGGCCGGCGCCGCGGCGTTCCGGCAGCTCGCCGCCGCGCACGCGACGTCGATCGCCGAGCGCATGGCGCGACTCGACGACGCCGAGCTCACCCAGCTCCACGCGCTGACGGCGAAGCTCCGCGACACGCGCTGACGCGCCCGGCGTTTCGCGGGTCGAGTGTCCAGGACACGCCGTTCCGCGCGCGCCGCATCGGCGTGTCTTGGACACTGGCGCGCGGTGCGACGCCGACCACCCCGCGTCAGCACTCGATGACGTTCACCGCGAGGCCGCCCTCGCTCGTCTCCTTGTACTTCGTCGACATGTCGATGCCGGTCTGCCGCATCGTCTCGACGACCGTGTCGAGCGAGACGTAGTGCGTGCCGTCGCCGCGCAGAGCCAGGCGGGCTGCGGTCACCGCGGTGGACGCGGCGATCGCGTTGCGCTCGATGCACGGGATCTGCACGAGCCCGCCGACCGGGTCGCACGTGAGCCCGAGGTGGTGCTCCATCGCGATCTCCGCGGCGTTCTCGATCTGCCGGTTCGTCCCGCCCATGACCGCCGTGAGCCCGCCCGCGGCCATGGCGCACGCGGAGCCGACCTCGGCCTGGCATCCGCCCTCGGCTCCCGAGATCGAGGCGTTGTTCTTGAACAGCGACCCGAGGGCCGCCGCCGTCAGGAGGAAGCGACGGATGCCACGGCGCCGGTTCGCCTCGGCGACCTGCGCGTCGTCCCACCCCGATGCCTCGGCGCGCGTCGCGGCGTGCCCGTGGAACCCGAGCAGCGCGCTGCCGACGAGCTCCCCGTGCGGGGTGACGGCGTTCCCCACGCCGAGTCCGGAATCCGCGAGGAAGCGCCACCAGTACATCGCCACCGCGGGGAGGATGCCGGCCGCCCCGTTCGTGGGAGCCGTCACGACGCGCCCGCCGGCGGCGTTCTCCTCGTTCACGGCCAGCGCGAAGGCCCCAAGCCACTCCCCGGGGAGCTCGCGGTGCCCTTCGGCCTGGATCTCCTCGAGCTGCGCGCGGATGACCGACGCCCGCCGCTTGACCTTCAGGATGCCGGGGAGCACGCCGTCGTTCTGCAGTCCGGCGTTCACGCAGGAGGCCATGGCATCCCAGATCCGGTCGAGCCCCTCGGCGATCTCCTCGTCGGAGCGCAGCGCCTCCTCGTTGCGCCGCGCGGCTTCCGCGATGGTGATGCCGTGCTCGTCGCACAGCGCGAGCAGCGTCGCGGCGTCGGTGTAGGGGAACGGCACGGGGGCTGCGGCGACCCGCGGCGGCTCCCCGTCCCGGCGGATGAACCCTCCGCCGACGGAGTAGTACGTCTCGTCGGCGAGGATCGCGCCGCCGGCGTCGCGCGCGAAGAGCGTCATCGCGTTCGGGTGTCCGGGCAGCCGCGTGCGCGGCGCCAGCACGATGTCACCCTTCGAGAACGGGATGCCATGGCTCCCGGCCAGCGCGAGCGTCTGCCCGTCGGGCCAGTCCGACCACGCCCGGCGAACGGCATCCGGCTCCACCGTCTCGGGCTCGAGTCCCTGCAGGCCCGCGACGACGGCATCCGGTGTGCCGTGCCCGATCCCGGTCGCGCCGAGCGACCCGTACAGGGCGCAGGAGACGGATGCCACGCGGTCGAGCGCTCGGGTGGAGCGCAGGCGTGCGGCGAATTCTGCGGCGGCCCGCATGGGGCCGACCGTGTGGGAGCTCGAGGGTCCTACACCGATGGAGAACAGCTCGAACGCCGAGACGTAGGCGCTCATGCGATCAGCCTACGTTCGGCGCGTCTTCATCGCCTCGTCACGCGCTCGCCACGCCCGGGATGCGTTGCCTCCGGCGCCGATTAGACCTCGACGCGGGTCCGGGCTATGCTGGACCACGGCCTGCGCGCCGTTTCGCGCGGAGGCCCTGCGCCCGTAGCTCAATGGATAGAGCATCTGACTACGGATCAGAAGGTTAGGGGTTCGAGTCCCTTCGGGCGCACCATAGATGGCTTACTGCAAATGCCAACCGTTTCCGCACGGTCGGTCAGTAGGGCCGGAATGAAATCATCAAGCAGGCCACCGGAAACGGTGGCCTGCTTTGTTTCACCCACGCCTGCGTGACGCTGTGCTTCAGCGGTGGCGAGTTCGCGGGCGAGAACGTCGTCACCGGTGTCCTCGAAGACGCTCCAGCCGCGTTGGGAGGCGAGCAGTTCCCGCATCGGGGTGTTGAGCTCGTCGCCGACTACTTCTTCGTTCACGACATAGACGTGCCTGAAGATCGCCTGGTTGAGCATGCGCCTCGTCTGGTCGCTTGCGTAGCGGTACAGCTCGTACGGCTGAGTCAGCAACTCCAGGTGAGCGTCGATGTACGCCATGCCAGGCGCGATGTCGTCCGTGACGGAGGCGAGTTCGACTTCGAGTTCCTTACGCTGCCGAGCGATATCGCGCAGCTTGCTGCGGACGCGAGAGGTGTCGATGCCGCCGTCTGCGGCGAGGTCGATGAGGTTATCTTCCTGGGTCGCGAGCCGTTGCAGCTGGGTTTTCGCTTGCTCTTGGAGCATCTTCTGCGCACCGATCTGGTCGTTGACGGCGGCCTCCATGAGGGTGCGGACGGCCTGGACGAACTCCGGCCGGAGCGAGAGCGTCTTGTAGTGCCGTTCGACGGCTTCCTCGATGCGGTCGATATTGGAGTATGGGGCATCGCAGGTGTGGTCTTGCACGCCGCGGCAGAAGAAGTATGAGTAGGTCGCCTTCGTCTTGCTGTTGACGTGCATGAGGATCATGCGGCGGTTGGTGTCGGCTTCGAGTCGGCACCGCCCGCACCAGATCGTGCCCTTGAGGTAGTGATCGTGCTTGCGTCGGCGCTCGCTGGAGTAGCCGCGCGTGTCGAGCAGTTCCTGCACGCGGTCGAAGAGTTTCACGTCGATGAGTGCTTCGTGGCGACCCTCGTAGTACTCGCCCCGATACCGCACCTCGCCCAGGTAGTAGCGGTCGCGGAGCATCTGGTGGATCTTGGAGTCCGAGACGGGGCCGGCTGGCCAGCGGGCGGTCGCCCTGGTCAGGAGTCCCCGGTCGGTGAGCTCGTCGGCGATGTCCTGGAAGGTCATCTGGCCGCGGGCGTAGAGGTCGAAGGCGAGCTTCACGAACGGTGCTCGCTCTTCGTCGACCGCGATCGTGTTGATCTTGCGCCCCTCGATGTTGTCGGTGACGTTGAGGTAGCCCAGCGGTGCTCGACCTAGCGTGCCGCCGTTCATCGCCTTCTGCCCCATCTTGTAGGACACCTCGGCGCCGTCTTTCGCGCTGCGGTACTCGTTGAATGCAGCCAAGAGTCCGTGCATGAGCTGCCCGACCGGGGTCGCGTCGATGGATTCGGTGGCGGAGATCAGGGTCACGCCGCGCTTACGGAGGTCGGCCATGACGATGGCGTCGTCGATGCGGTTGCGGGCGAAGCGGCTGAGGTCGTGGACGATGATCGCGTCCACGTCGTGCTGGCGTGAGACGCGCTCCAGCATCGCCTGGAAGGCGACGCGCTTAGTCATCTCGGTCGCACTGCGTCCGGGTTCGACGTACTCGCCGATGACGGTCAACCCGAGTTGTTCCGCTTTGCGCGCGCAGGAGATGCGCTGCGCGGGAAGCGAGATGCCCTCGGGGTCGTAGTCGGTGTCGACCTGGCCCTTGCTTGAGACGCGGAGGTAGAGCACGGCGCGCGTGCCTTTCGGGAGGCTGGACGGCACCAGCGGGTTATCGCTGGTGATGCTTGCGACGACCTCGTCCTCGGTCATCTCGATCTTGGCGCTCCGCAGTGGTGGCGGGGCGGTCAGGAACGCAGCGGTGGTGTCGAGTTCGGGCATGCTCATCGTTGCCCTCCTTCCGTGTCGGTGAGGGCTGCGACCGCGACTGCGGCGAGCTTTCGAGAGAGATGTGGTGGAGTGTGCGCCCCCGAGTATCTCGGGCCGGGACGCGGGCCCGTAGTCTTGAATCGCGACATGCGGGGTGTGCTCCGTTTACCCTCTAATTTTACCGCCTTATCTGGCTTTTCCTGTTGTGGAATCGGCAACGGCCGCTGTCTGCCGTGGGCGAACTCGGCTGGTCCGCGAATCTGAGGTGGCGGGCCGCTATCTGATGAAGACATGGAGCACCTCCTTGCCTTCGACGACGTCGTAGATGCCACGGAGCCGCTCCATGAGCGGTTCGTAGTTCCAGTCGAGGGCCTCGGGTTCGACGGCGTTGTCGATGCACCAGTCCGCGAGGCTGTTCTCCCAGTCCTCGAGTGGGCTGAGCGCTCGCAGTGCGGCGTCCTCGTCCCGGTAGGTTCCGGCGAAGGCTTCGTGGAAGCTCTTCATGATGTCGTCTGTCCCGACGTTGACGTCGGGCAGCGACAGGAACGCTTGCAGGGCTTCGTCTTCGGGGAGTTGGAGCGTCGTGAGCAGCTCGATGAGTTCGTCCTCGTGGCCGCTGTGCCAGCTGGCGGGGATGTGGACGGTGAAGCGTTGGCCTGCCACGGGCACGCTGGTGCGGATGAGAAGTTGGTCGAGCTTGGGTGGCAGGTGCTCGTTCATGAAGCGACGGCCGGATCCCGTGCCTTTTTGCTGGACGAGGTACGTGCCGAGCCAGTCGATCATCTCCTTGATGACTGTGCCAGCGCGTTCGTCTCCGTAGAGGTCGAGGTACTCGTCGCGAAGCGACAAGTACGATCCTTCGCCGGTGCGGCCGAAGCCCGCCAGCGCGCTCTCGCGTCCATAGGCGCGGCCGAGCACGTGGGCGATGCAACGAGCGGTCGACGCATCGATCTCCCGCCCCTCAGCATGTGCTTCGGCGATCCCGTCGACGACGAGCTGCGCGAAGCGGTTCGTGGCGCTTTCCAGGCGCCGCCAGTCCGGCGTCTCGCGTTGCTGTGCGGGACGGGGTTCTGGGGCCATGTGCGGTTCGTGTTCGCTCATGAGCGGCGCCCTCCGCTGATGATGTAGCGACCAAGGGCGTCGACCCAGGCTTCGCGTTCCAGCGGTACTTCGACGTCGCCGAGTTCGGCGAGTGCCTGGTCGGCGATGAGCTCGCCGGTGCTTGCAAACTGGTGCAATGCGGTGTCCGGCCCGCTGTGCATGGTGGCGGCGAGGAGCCGAGCGATGCCCTCGTCGATGTCGGTGCTGTCGCCGTCCGCCCAGTCCTCGAGGATCCGCAGCGCGGTCTCCGCTTGGTCGAGGCTGGCCGGGACGATCTTGTCGATATCCAGCGCGAGTTGTGTTGATGAAGTCATGGTGTGGGGTCCTCCTTTCGAGGGAAGTGGTTGGTGGTGGGCTCGTAGGGAGCCAGGGTGCCGAGCGTTTCGTGGGTGGTGACGACCGTGAACAGGTCGGGATCGAGAGACCTGTGGGTGGCGATGCCGGCGCGTAGCGACGCGGCGCGCTTGTTGTCCGGGACGATCCAGACAACCGCCGGGAAGAGGCCACGGGCGCGCTCCTCGCTGCCACCCAGGTAGGCGCGCTGGTAAAGGTCGCACTTTCGGCGGATGGCGGGCAGGTGCTCGGTACCGAGGTCGACCTCGACGAACGTGTGCGTCTCGGTCTGGGTATCGGCGGTGACGATGAGCAGGTCAGGCTTCAGTGCCAGGGCGGAACCACCCGCCTGGAAGCTGCGCCAGCAGTCCGGCTCGGTCTCCAGCTCCAACACCTCGTATCGGCCGGAGCGGGCGTGCTCCAGAACGGTGATCGCGGCGTCGGCGACGGCGAGTGTGTGTGAGATGAACACCGCTCCGGGTGTGCCGAACTTGCGGCGGTCCGGGTCTCCTCGCAGGGCGCGCAGGAACCGTTCACCAGCAGGTGCGAGTTGCCAGATGGTGGCGCTCGACCCGTGGTGTGGGCCACCGATCCGCCGCCCGACTCGTTCGATGACGCCGAGACGCTGGAGTCGGGTGAGCACGCGGTTGGTGGCGCGAACTGCTGCGAGTTCGGTCGCGTGCTTGCCGAGTGGGGTGACTCCGAAGTGGAGGCGCTGGAGCTGGCTGCTTCGGAGCAGCCGGAACCGCTCGAGGTCGTGAAGCAGTGCGACGTCGCGCTCGGTGAGGTGCTGCTCGAGCTCACGGATGCGGCTGGGCTTCCAGGTGCGCGGAGTGTCGGTCATGGCCGCCTCCGGATGCGGGAAGGCAGTGGAACCATCCCTGCAAAGCAGGGTGAGTCCCCGCCCGAAAGGGGCCGTACGGGCCTGAAAGGGGCGGGGTGCGAGGCACGTTGCCGGATGTGAGTGGACGGCCGAGCGGACGGGCGACCGGACGTTCCTCGCCAGAGGTAGCCGGGAGATCTTCCGAGACTCATGAGCGCCTCGCCTTCTGCCCGCGAGGACGCTTGGCCTGTGGCGCGGCGGGTGCTGCGGCTGGCGTAGCGAGTGGCGCGTCGACGAGGGCATCTGGGACGGACTTGGGCTGCAGCCCATACATGGTGCGGCTGGTAGCGCGGATCTGCTCACCGGCACCAACGAGCGGCGCGGGTGGCAGCGTGCGGGCGGAGAACCAGTCGGTCGGGGCACCGCCCGCCACTAGACGTCCGTAGATCTCGTACTTGCCGAGACCTTGGAAGTCCTCGGTAGTGAGGCCCGGCGCGCGCTTGGCGAGGTCGGAGGCGTCTTTGTGCTCGAGGGCGAACACGATTTTCGTGCGGGCGTTGGTGTCGAAGCCTTCTCGCATCGCCGGAGGGAGTTGGGTCCGGTACTGGTGCGCCACGTGCCACGCGACCCCGTAGGAGCGGCTGGTCGCCATCGCGTCACCGATGTCGGTCGGGAGGTGGAGATAGTTCTGCACCTCGTCGACGAAGATCATCCCGGGTCGCTTCCAGGGTTCCTTCTCGCTCGCGCGCTTGAGCGTGGCGGTCCACAGCTCGGCGAGCACGAGGCTGCCGAGGAAGTTGGCGGCGCCCTTCCCGATGAGCGCTTCGTTGAGCGGCACCAGGACGGTCTTGCCTTCACGGAAGACATCGCGGAGCCGGAAGCGGGGCGACGGCTGTCCGAGCATGGCGACAAGGTTCTTGCGCATCACGATCTTGCGGAGCTTGTTCAGCGGTGCTGCGATCTGGTTGACGCGCTGGCGCACCGGCATGTCCTCGAACTCGCTCCAGAACACCGCGAGCGATGGATCGTCGGTGACGTACTTGACGGCTTCAAGCCGCAGCGGGGCGTCCGTGAGCAGCAGCGGCAGGTCCGGAATCGTGTACGGGATGCCGCGCCGGTGCCCAGCGAGCAGCAGGGTCACGAGCGCGCCCTGGATGAGGTACTCGGTGCGTGGTCCCCAGCCGTCTTGGAAGAGCGCGGCGAAGGCGGCGAGCAGGTTGTCGGCGACGACGTAGGGGTCATCATCGGCGCCGAGTTCCAGCGGGTTGAACCCGACCGGGAACTCGTCCGCTGCGTTCAGCACGACGATCCTGTCCGCGTCCGAGGCGGGCACCCGGTCGAGAATCGAGTCGATGAGTTGCTTCTTCGGCTCGACCACGACGCAGGCACGTCCCGCAGCGATATCACTGAGGATGAGGTGCTCCAGGAGCACACTCTTACCCGACCCCGTGGGCCCGAGCGCGACGGAGTGCTGAAGGCGCTGGTCGGGCGCGAACCCGATCAGCCGCTCCGGCCCCGGCCCACTCGCCGTGGCGAAGACGCTCTCCGTCCTCGACACGCCCTTCGGTACCGGCAGGCGCTTCGGATGGAGCGGTTCGATGCCGGGCAGGTCCTGCTCACCCAGCGGCCACCCGAGGAGCGGCGCAAGCTCCGAGGCGGTCAGTTCGAGGCGTGCCCGGACAGAACTTGCGAAGTGGAGGTTGGTCGGAGCCTCGCGTACAAGTGACAGGGTGACCCCGATAGCCTCGAGCCCCTGCAGGCTGCCAAACAGTCTGCGGGCCAGCAGCGCGCGGCGCCCTGCATCCGGCCCGTCGACGCCGATACGGACGACGACCTGGCGACGCACTTCGGCGGCGTGCTCCTGGAGCCTCCGTCGAGTGTCGAGCGATGCCTTCTTGACGCCATGCCAGAGTCTCGAGGTGAGCGGCTGGAGCGGATCAGGTGCATCAGCACGGACGAGTTGCGGAGCGAACGCCCGTCCCAGCACTACCTGGAGCACGAGGGATTCGCCGTCCTTTCGTGCCGCCAGGACGTTGTAGATCGCGGCGGTCAGCTGCTCGGGATCGGGGGAGCCTGTCGGCAGGCCATGTTGGCGAGCCTCGACGCGTCCGGCGGACACCAGCGGCGCCCGGGCGGCCGCCTCGAAGACGATGCCCGGCACGTGCCCTTTCAGCAGGTGCTTCAGGTAGTGGGCGCTCGTCTTGGCGCAGCCGAGGACGTGCTGGATGCCGTCGTCGCTCGCCCGCACCTCAAACGAGAGCGGGCGCGGTACGTCGGTTCCCGCCAAGCGGCTCAGCAGGGCGCTGGCCATGTCCGGCGAGATTGGACGAGGAAGATGCAGGCGGGTGAAGACGAACGGTTCAGGCATCGCCGTCCTCCTCGCCCGTCGAGGCGTCGCGGGCTTCGGTCGCGAGGCGGGCTTCTTCTTCGGCACGGGCTTCGGCTTCACGCCGCGCCTGCTCCAGACCGCCGCTGACGAGGATCTTCGCGATCTGCTCAGGGCGCAGGTCGTGATTGAGCTCGGAGAAGACCCAGACGCGGCGGTCGCGACTCTTGCGATACCGGCGTCGGCCTGCCCGATTCGGTGGGGTGCTCACAGGGCTACCTCCTCTCTATTCAGTTGTTGATGTGCTCCCGCCGATGCGCCGTGAAAGCGCCTGTGATCGCGGAGGGGACGCGGCACTATGAGGCACTGCCGTCGTTCTGTCAACCTACGTTGACGATTCCACAACGTCTCGCCAGGGGTGATCGTGCTCATGCTCACCACCGCCCATCTCGCCGCCGCCGGACGAATCGGACAGCGGCGTAGATGAGACTGGCGATGGCGGCAAGGAGCAGCAACCAGCCCCAGAACTGCGCCAGGAGCTGCAGCGCGAGCCAGAGCGCTATAACGCCGGCGAGGGCAAGCAGGCAGCCGTAGAGGAAGCGCTTCATGATCGGTACGGGCTCCTTGTCGTCGTGCTTGGGTTCGTTGAACATCGGTCACTCCTTCGAGGTGAAGGGCTCAGCGATGGAGCCGGGATCGGGCGTAGTGAAGTCCGCCGGGACGGCGTAGCCCCAGGGGAGAAGCGAGACGTCGCACGTCTCCAACTCCTGCCCCCAGAACCCGTGACGAGCGTCGGGGAACCGCTGGCGCGAGAACAGCTCGAGCACGCGGGCGTCGGGGCCGACGATCCGGCGCAGGATCGCCCACTGCTCGAGCGGCTTCTCGGAGTGGAGTCCGGCCGGTGAGATGAACCAGTCCTGCTGGGAGCGGAAGTGGCTGCGGACGTTACCGCGGGTGCCGACGAGCAGCACTTCGGTCGAGCGGCGGATCCCGATGCGGGGATCGCCGAAGCCGAAGCGGTTGGGTTTGCACCAGATGATGCGGTTCTCGTAGCGGTAGCCCCAGCTGCCCAGGATCTGCTTGGAGATCTCTTCCAGGCCAACGGTGGTCCACATGAACATCCAGGAATCTGGCTTCATGAGCGCCTGGATGGCCGGCGTCATCGCCTGGATCTCGGCGAGTGACATCGTGTCGTAATGCCTCTCGCCGCCTTGCTTGGGCCAAGGGGGATCCGCGAGGCAGGCGTCCCATTGCTGTCGGAACGGCGCCTCGCTGGAGGCCTTCACCTCCGCTACGGAGGGCTTCGTGGTGGTGGTCATGATGTGGTGGTCCTTCCTCCCGTCCGCCGAACGCTTGCTGGTCCAGGTCGGAGGGGACGGATAGTTGTGACGGATTCGAGTCGGGACGTCAACCGTCCGGTCGCTCCGGCGCCGAAGCGACGAGACATCCGGGCGGACGGTCACGGGCAGAGGAGGATGGGCGAGCCGCTTGGCTGTGGATGTGCGTGTTGTGGAATCGACGACACCCAGGGCCAGACCGCTCACCTACATGGACGGCGCGAGGTGCGACGGATGCGACGGGCAGATCGAGCCGGTCTGGTAGTCCATCCCCGCGGGAAGTACCTGCGGGTTGAACAGCCCTCGCCGCGCGGCTTCACCGAGCAGCGCGGCTTCGAGCCCGAAGCACACGACGTTCTCGACGAACACCCGCTGATCCGGCACGTAGTCGCGATAGACCGACCAGTGCAGGACGTTCCCGATCGCATCGGCGTGCAGCAGCCGCCACGGCAGCGACCCCCGGGACAGGCCGTGTTGCTCGGCGTCCCAGAGGTGGAACATCGCCATGTCCAACTCGTGCGGGTTGGAGAAGTTCCGCTCCCGCTCCAGGTGCGTCACGTCGTGCCAGTACCGGTAGACGAAGTTGCCCTCGGGCTCGGTGAAGATGACGCTCTCGGAGTGGTCGTTCAGGACCGGGAGTGGCGCTCCTGTGGACAGCGATACCTCCCACGCCTGACGCAGCTCGGTATAGGTGTTCGGGGCGTCCGGGGTGAAGACCCAGTCCACGCCGGCGCGGGCGCGGGTCACCTCGGCCCGCTCCCACACGAACGCGGTCAGCGTCTCCCGTGCCGCCTGCAGTTCCGACTCCGTAAACGTCGCCCGCCTGCTCACGACAGCACCTGCTTTCCGGCCGGGCCGTGCAGCAGCGAATGGCGCGCCGCCACGCGGGTCGCCGTCAGCGACCTGTGCAGTGCCGCCGCGAACGCTCCGGGAGGGTCCCCGGCGCTGAGCGTTGTCACGGTGACGTTGTCGGCGCCTACGAGGTCCGGTGGCACCTGCCCGCCGAGCACGACGGCGTGGATCCTCCCGGGGAAGGCCCGCAGCCTGGTGAACACCTCGGACAGGTCGACGTCGCTGAGCTCGAAGTCCGACACGATGACCCCGATGAGGTCGTGCTCCGGGTGCGCCTCCGCGAGTCGTTCCATCTCGGACAGGCTGGGCAGCAGGTCGCTGATTCCACGCCCGCCAGGGTTCTGGAGGGACGGGTCGAGCCGCTGCAGAAGACGTCGGTCGTTCAAGGACACGACACCGCTTGCGCCGAGCGGGTGGTCGAAGTGCAGGACGGCGACCTTCGACCGGCTGGTGTAGGTCCAGTCCGCCACGAGCCTGATCGCCCGCCGGGCCTCGTTGAAGCGATTGCCGATCGGGTCGTTGCCCTGCGGCGCGATCACCGAGCCTGAGCTGTCGAAGTTCAGCATCACCAGGCACGGCCGCTTCGACTCGAGCCCGGGCCAGCCGAGTTCGATCCAGGGCTCCTGCTCGCTTGGGAAGTCCCGCACCGGGATGAGCCCGCCCGAGAGAATGCCGGAGGGCTGGAGGTACGGGGTCATTTGGTGCCTCCTCGACGAGTTGTCTGCCCGATGGTGGTTGGCTCCGCGGCTGGCCCGTTCCCGGCGGTCTGCGGGTTTCTCCGGAGGATCCCGTAGAGCAGCGCCTGCATGTGGTGCCCTGCGGCGTCACCGCGGTGGGACTGCTCCGCTTGGATCGATGTCGCCGTCGCGAGCGCCTCGTTGTGACGCTGGAGCGCGGCGCTGGCGGCGAGCTCCTGATGCTTGGCGACTTCTCGGGTGTAATCCGCGTCGGCGTTGTCGATGAGGTCGGCGACGGCGTCGGCGTAGCAGAAGCTCTCGATCCAGCTGGCTGCCGCGATCGCCGCAGCGATCCCACCGAAGACCAGCCCAACGAGCGGATCCTCGATGCTGGCCCGCAGCGCGAAGATTGCGCAGGCCACTGTCGCTGCGACGGATACGGACACCCAGAGGAGTGCCTTGACGTACGGCCAGGCACGTTCGGGTGCCTCGAACAGATGGCGGTACGGGAGGAGTGCATCCGGGAGATCGGGCAGTAGGACGGCCCGCCGGATGCAGTCCCTGACGTCCCGGACTTCCGAGCCCGACAGCCCCGCCGTGACGGTGGCGGCGGCTGCCGACAGCGCCATGATCACTGCGATGGCCGGGATCTCCCCGAGCCAGATGGCGGCGGTGGCGATACCCGCGATGTCCCCGACCAGGAAGGCGGCCTTGGCCAGCAGATGCCAGCGCTTGGCTATCGGTGGCCGCCGCCGGTACGGCGTGAGCACCGCCAGCACCGTGACGTAGGTGGCCTTGACGGTCTCCACCACGACGCGCTGCCCCTCGACGAGCCACTGGTCTGCCGTGGCGGCGAGGGCAAGACCCGCCGCCTCGATTGTGGCCTGACGGGACTGCTCGACACCGAGGGCCTCAAACAGGTCGTGCTGCTCGCTGGTGAGTTCGTCGTACTCGGGGCTGACCCAGAGCTTCGCGACCGAGTTCGGCTGGGGTGTTGCCCCGGCCTCGTCGACGCGCTGCAGGGCGATCTGTTCGGCCAGTGCGTCGGCCGCGCTGGCGCCCGCCAGCGGATCCAGTTCCCGGGCCATTCCTAGCGGCCGTCCGTCATCACGAGGACGCTCGAAGCACCGGTGCGCTCCACCAGCCGCGTGTAGAAGACCTTCATCCCGGCGATGAAGTCGCTCGGAAGCGGGTCGCCGGCCACCCGGCCGATCCCGATGATCGCGACCGACCCCGAGAGCTGCGGCACCGCCACGGTGTCGGCCAAGGCGGTCGCCTCCTCCGGAGAGAGGACGCGGTCGATGACGACGCCCTGATTGTTCAGCCCATCCGTCAAGATCGAGGCTTCGAGTTCCATGTCGGGACGGAGCGCCTGGGCTTCCTCGAGGAGCCGCAGCAGGCCGGTGACGTCGGTGCCGCCCTCGGGGAGCAGTACGACGGCCGACTGGTAGTGCTTCGTGACCTCGGCCATCACCTCGTCGACCAGCGCCGGGACGCGGCGAAGCCGGGCCAGGTCGGTGGCACCCTCGACCTGCAGGTCGCCCTCGTAGATCGGGACGGTCACAGAGTTGGTGCCAAAGGCCACAATCTGGGTGTGGCCACCGCACACCGCGACGCGCTCGATGCGCGACTTGACATAGGCGAGGTACTCCCGCGCGATCTCCTTGCTCTGGGTTGTGCCCGACCCGTCGAGGGCCTCGTAGTCGTTGATCTTCTTACCGTCCGGGCACGACGCCAGCAGAGACTGCAGGCGCCCGAGGTCGCCGGGCGGGGTGGCGGTGCAGCCTGCCAGGAGCATCGCCGCGAGGGCGATGATGACGCTGACGAGGATGCCGAGGTGAGTCCCTTGGCGGGATACTGAGGATGTCATGGACGTTTCCTTTCCTTGATCTTTTGCAGGTGATGGGTGGGTGCTTCGTGACGGGGGCGGTCCAGTTGGCGCTGGATCGCCCCGCTCTAGTGGGTGGACGGGTGGCTCCGCGGGTCGTCCTGGAGGGCGTGGTAGATGCGTCGGCCAAGCCGGCTGCCCTCCCGGAGCGCCGAGTCCAGGACGCGGGCGCGCAGCTCGGGATCTGCCTGCATTTCCGGCACGAGGTTGAGCTGCTGGCGGGCAGCCGCCAACGCTTCGTGCAGGTCGGTCGCCAGCCCGAGGTCGACGCTGTCAGCGACGCGGCGGCCGAGCGGGCTAAGGGATGAGCGCACCGTGTTCGCCTCCACATCAGCCGCGGGCACCGGGAGAGGTGCCATCTTCGTCTCAGGCGTGGCGAATCCAGCGGAGCGGATCGCGGACTCGAGAGCGTGCAGTGTCTGACGGATCGCGCCCAGGTGCTTGAGCCCGGACGGTGCGATGAGGGCGCTGCCGCCGAACTCGAGGTCGGGATGCTGCACGGCGCGAAGCGCCTTGTCCAGTGCGTCGGAGGCAAGCTCCAGGCGGGTGATCGCCTGGAGCTGTGCGCTGGGAATGGTGGCGGCGGTCATGAGGTGTCTGGATCCTTTTTGCGGCTTCGTCGGGGTGTTCCGGAGGGCTTCCGGTCCGAACAGGATTGACGCTATGAACGACGGCTCAGGGGTGTCGAACGCAGTCCGGGGTGAAAGCTGGGCACCTGGGGAGCGCGCTGGTTCGGAACCTGGGGGAAAATCTGGAAACCCCTGGTCGGGCGCTGAAGTGGTGCCCGCGGCGCGCACCTTCGTGGGCGCGCTGCGGCAGACAGGGGCCGGTTGTCACGGCGCAGATACGCTAAGAGGGTGGAGCAAGCTGAGCGTGGGGATGTCGACGCGCTTCTGCCTGCATGGGAGCGAGAGCTGCGCGCTATCGCGACTGGCAGGGGTCACCGCATCGGGAGCTTCTCCGTGGCAACGCTTCCCGCGCTCGCTCGGGAACTCGGTGTGCACCCGAGCGCGGGAAGCGATGCGCTCCTGCAGCAAGTGCGGTACTCGGTGGGTGCGCTGAACAAGGCGCTCGCGGGCAACTGGCGCTACGACGAGTTCCGCGCTCGGCTGGCCGCTGCCGCTGCCTGGTGGGCGATCAGCGACCTATCGGAGATGGCTAGGCAATGGGCGGCGCATGTGCGTACCGCGAAGCTCCGGTCGCTACGAGGCGCGCACGCCGATACTCACCAGCGCTCCTTCCGCCACTCCGCTGCGGGCTTCGAGTATCGCCAGCATGTGGAGGGCCGACGCGGGTCGCAGTCGCTGGAAAGTGCGGACTACGACAACGCCCGCCGAGAGCCGTTCAAGACGAGCATCCAAGACGCGCTCGTGGCGTTCCTCCTGGCCGTGACGCAGGATGGCGAGGGCTTCGAGTTCTGGGATCCGGACAGCAATACGCTGCGCCGAGACGGGCCTCGGGATGCGACTATCCAAGGCGGCCGCGGCGCGCAGGCGCGCGCGACGTCCCGCCTCGCGCGCCCGCCCAAGGGGCCGCCTACGGACTCGCCGTGGCGCAATGCAAAGTTGGAGCATGCCGCGAAGTTTCACGAGGTGCAGCTGCTGGCGGGGCAATTGGCGTGGAGTTCGCTTCCGTCGCTCATCGAGTCTGGGACGCGGCTCGTAGAAGAGGCCGGCCTTGCTGCGTTCGGATCTGTCAAAGACCTTGGTGTCCGACTCAATCTGCTCGCTCGCGTGCGCGAAACGCTCGACCTCTTCACGCCGGCCATCTTCGATCGACCCCTCGATCGGCTTCTTCATGCCTACCAAACCGGCGTGGTCGCTCCTCCTCTCACGATGACGCAGCGCCGGGCGCTTCGACGGGAAGCGAAAGAGTACTTGCGCCCTGGCATGCACGTCGAGGATATGGGGGATGCCCTCTCCCGCGCCGCTGATGTGCGGGCCAGTTGGCAGCAGACCAGAGTCGGAATCGACAGTCCGACGGTGCCATTGAGGCTTAGTTCGGTAGCCGACGCGTGGCGCACCGTCGACGATTCCCTCGGAGCGATCGAGCGAATACTCGGATGCTGGGTGTGGGGCGAGCTCGCCAGCCAGCCCCTCGACGCGCTGAACGCCACGCTTGAAGCAGTCGCCGCCGATGGTCCGTACGTCAACGATCTCGTCGAGCTGGTTCGCCTGCGCGCCCGGATGACGGACCTCGCGCTCCAAGGCATCCTTAACGAAACCATCGCGGCCGTGCTCGAAGACCAGCCAGACCTTGACCCTCGCGACGTCGAGCTCTCCGTCCTGCGGCAATGGGATGCGGCGATCACCGCCAACCCGGCCGAAGCGATCGCGATGCGACAGGTCATCAGGGGCGGGGCAACGCGCGCGAGCGAGGTGCGACGGGTCGCGCCAACGATTATGGCCATCATCTGGTTGTTGAAAGGTGGAGAGCGGGCGACTGCGGACTGAGCGAGCCCGCAGGGCCGCCGGGACGCGAGGGGCAGTAGTCGCTTCGGTCGTTGCGCTTTGCGGTATCGAGTAGTGCGCAGGCGGCGGCGTGACCTGGGCTGGGATACCAAAGCACCTCGGCGCCGGCCGAGGTGCTGGTGGTAGGAAATGACAATGCCCCGCCCACGTCCGTGACGGTGCTGCGACCGCGAACCGCGAGGGCCAGGCGGGAGCATTGTCAGTTCGATGTGGCGGGGCTTTGAAGCGCTTGGTGCCGGGCGCGAGCTCGACGGAGCTTCAGGATGTGGGTCAGGCGCGTACTCCAGTTCCCTACTTGCGGAGTGGCGTTGCCGCCGTAGAGGTGGTCGTACGTCTCTGTCGTCCAGCTGAGCTGGACCTCGTCCCGCGTGGTCATCTCGAGCATGGAGTACGTGGCCTCGAAGACGTCATCATCGGGGTCCTCCAAGAGGAGGGCCCAGGCGATCTCCTCGATGCGATCGATTCCGCGGCACAGCAGTCCGGGGAAGAGATCAACGATGAGTCGACGCATCAGGAGGGGTCGTTCGCGCTGAACGGTGTCGACGAGCAGCAGCTCAACAACCCGCATTGCGAACTCGGGGTCATGGGGCGCGACGTGCTCGCAGAGCTCATCAATGAAGAGCCTGGGCTCCTCGTCGGTGTCCCAGTCGATCAGTGCGCCGACGAGTTCGACAAACTCTTCGGCACTGTGCTCGCGGATGAACTCCGCAATCGTCTGATCGGGGCGAGGTACGGGCGGAAGGCCATGGTGTGTCGGCATGGTGATAGTCCTTTCGTGTGTCGGTAATGCCGACGCCCAACACACACAGGGTGGTTGAGAGTGGCGCTTCGCCGCTGATGGTCAGCAACGAGGGGTCACCCTCACGTCCCGCAGGACAGCCCTTGTTATGACACATTCGACCTCATTTGTAAAGAGACGCGCGTGCGTTGGGCCGCCGTCAACAGGGGTGGCCCGCCCGATGTGCTTTCCACAACAGGAACCCGCCAAATGTGATCTTGATTGAACCCGGAGCCGCTCACTCGACCTGCTACTGGCAGATCTGCACGTTCCCCTGCAGCCCGATGCGGGCCGTGAAGCTGCCTGCGCTTGTGGCATTGGAGATCTCGGCGGTGCAGGCCTCCGGCGTGAAGCTGAGGCTACGTTGCCCGACCATCTGGCTCGTGTAGCCAACGACCAGGGAGGCGCCCTGGACTTCATTCGCGAGCGTCGGCGCGACGGCCTCATCGACACGGTAGAACATGGTGGAGGTTGACGCGGCGCCACCGTCCGTCTTCCACGGGGAGGCGGAAGAGTGCAGCGTGACGCTCTGATTGACTGTTGGCATCGCGCTTGGTGCTGAGACGGTGTTCAGCACGAGGGTGCACCCTGTCCCGGAGACGGTGAGGGTGCGCGCAGCGGTTGTGCCGCCGACGGACCCCTGCTGCTCGAGCGGAGTTGTGCAGATCGCGGACGACGCGGGGAATGAGAGGGCGATGACTGGTAGGTAGAGCTCACCGAGCGTCCGTCCGGCCGTCGTGTTCGTCAATGTCGCGGTGAAGTTGTAGTCGATCGTGAGGTCGGTCTTGCCGGGAGGAGCGTGCGTGACGCTGCTTGTCGCGCTGGCGCTGAAGGTGTCGACCGCGATTGTGTAGGTGTAGCCACCACCAGTCATCACGCCGAATGACGGCGAGGGTTCTGCGACGGCGGGAGGCTCCTCGGTAGGTTCTGGCGTGCTGATCGCGCTGAGATCGGGCTCGAGTCCGGTGCACGCTGCCCGCATGAACGTGTCCGCATGCGGCCACGAGAAGCTCATGTCGCCAAACGCTGCGGCCTCCACGCCTCCGTCAGAGGTACGGGAGGCAAAGTCTGCCATGTCTGAGAACAAGGACGAGACGTCCTTATCTGAGATCGCCTCCGACAACGTGGTGAACATCTCGGCGAACTCGTCCGAGGTGTGCTGCCCTTCCGTCGAGCCTCCCTCCTGCAGTGCGGTGACCTGTGTGACGAAATCGACATACGCGTCACGCTCCGTGTCGCAGTAGCTGCTGGGCGGCGGAGCGCTATTTGAGGCGCACCCTGCGAACAGCGCCGAGGAAGCGGCGACCGTGCCCGCGATGAGAACGGTGGACATGCGGCTGCTGCGGAAACGTCCCACGATGAGGCTCCTGGATTGGGGCTTAGGTGACGTGCGGGAGGGCACGCCAGCGGACGGGCTGAGCCTCTTGGTGGAGGTCGCTCACACGATGCCATATACAGGAGGCCACCTGCAAATGCCGAGGCTTTCATGCTGAAAAAATGGCAAAACGACGACCTGAGGGGGCTTGGGCGGCGTATGCGCGCACAGTCGGCACGAACATCCACCGCGCCCGCCTAGAGCGCGGACTCTCGCAAGAGCAGGTCGCCTACGCTGCCGGGCTGAGCCGCTACACGTTCCAGAAGTTCGAGAAGGGCGAGTCCATGCCGGACACGCCCGCCAACCCGAGCCTGCGCAACATAATGGCCATCGCCCAAGTCCTCGGCATGACCCTCGATGATCTCGCCCCGCAGCCTTGGCCGGATCTGTCGGCAGGTCGCGCGGAGTGAGCCCAGACGGGTCGGCGCTCGTCGGTGCAATCGCCTGCCGCGGTGCCATGAGCGCTATCTGTAGCGCTCACTCCGACGCGACCGGCGCTATTTGCTATTGACACGTTCGAACAAATATGCGATACTAGCGGCCAGTCGAGGTCTCATTTGATACGAGAACACTCGACAAGAACGCTCATCGACTTCTCGCTTACGTGATGCGTTCGGGATAGCTCTCCACCCGCCTCTCGGGTGCGGGAGTGGCGACATCATCGCGGCAGTGCTGCGGAGCTGGTGCGGTCACTCCTGCAACCGCAGGAACTGGAATCCGAACAAACCAGGAGAGCAGAATGCCGACAACTTCTCGGCCGAGACAAGGGTCGAACCCCGGCTCGAAGATCGACGCTACCGGGCTAGAAGCGAGCGTCTCGTTGACGGAGCCGTGGACCATACCCTTCGATGATGCGCACGTGTGCGTAGGCGATCAGCAGTACCGCGTGCACGTACACGGTGGCGGTCTCGTCGGCCGTCACGCCGTTGTCGCTCCCAGCGTCTTCGTCGGACCGAACGCGATGGTCAAAGACCGCGCGATCGTTGTCGGATCCGTCCGGCTGTTCGACCGCTCCGTGATCGAAGGAACCGCCCTCGTGGCCGACAGCGTCACGCTGCGCGAGAATGCGAGCATCGGCGGTGAGGCACTCGTCCGCGGGCAGGCCTCTCTCGCCCATCACGCCCGAATCGATGGTGACGCGCGCGTCAACGGCGGAGTGCTCTTGCAGCATTACGCGCACATCAGCCGCGGAGTCCTCTCCGGTGGCATGACGGTCAACTGACCATCAACTCGAGCCCGCCTCGAGCGAAAAGAAGAGCCCGCGCGGGCGACTTCCGCCGCTCGGCGGGCTCTTCTTTCAGCTCGAAGATGAGGTAGTGCTTCGGAGACGCCTTCCCAAGCGCTGAAACTCGTCGTCTGCCGAGAATCTGGCGATGGCCAGCAAACGCTTCTTGAGCTCCGGGTCCTGGTTTGCTTGGAAGAGAATGCGATCCTGACACTTGGCGAATTCGGCTTTCGAGCTACCCATTCGACGTTCGGTTCGGAGCTTGCGGCGTTCCCCAGCGCGCGGTGTGCTAAACCGAGCGCGGCACCCAGTTAGCTCGTTAAGACCACCGTCATCCATCCGAGCAAGCTCTCCGAGTCAGGCCCCATGCTGCTCAGTTTGAAAGATGCAGCAGCTGCGCTCGGCATTCCCTACTCAGCGCTCTACGAGCTGACCAACCGCGGCGACATCGAGTACACGAAGATGGGCTCAAGGAAGTATATCCAGCGTGAGCACCTCATGAGCTTCATCGCGACGAACACCCACCGCGGCTACTCGTCGAGCTGACTCGCGCCGTGATCTCTGCGCCGGAACGGCCCACTTCCGGCGCGCTTCGCTTTAGCGCTGGCCTCTGACGCTCACTGCAAGAGTCACTCCGTGCTGAGGAGCGGGTCGGGGTTCGGATCCCTCTAGAGCACTTTCCGGCCTAGCCTGGTATTTATCTGCGCGCAGTCCGTACCGACGCACGCCGCACGGCGGCGCTAGTTTCGGTTCAACCCGTGCTGCACCGAGTCGAGCGCAACCTTGAAATGGCCTTCCGCCGCGTTGATATCTGCCCTCGGCGTCGAGGGGTCGAAGACGCGGAGCAGCGAGAAGCGGAAGCTGCTGGGGTCGAGCGTCTTCAGCTCGACATTGCCGCCGTGGCCGTTGGTGGCGTAGGCGTGCCAGCGCTGCCGGATGCTCTCTTCGCCGTCTGCCTTGCCCACATAGTGCCGACCGTCGCGGGTGTCCGTGATGAGGTAGATACCGAAGACCGAGGAGAGCGCAGTGCGCCACGAAGCGTAGCGGTGCTCCCGCATGACGGCTTGCAGCTGGACGTGGCTCAGCACGAGTCGGTCGAATCCCGGAAACGGTATGGGTTCGGCGTCTGCGATGCCCACGACCGGGTAGCTCGCTGCGGTGGACGCGTTCATCCGCCAAGTGCGGGGAGACTTCCAACCAATCACGAGGCGAGCGCGCAGGTCTTCCATGTGCTCGGTCTCGACGATGTCGAAGGTCCGGCGGATCTCGTCGCGGGAGACCTCGCCGCGGTTCTCCACGACGGACCAGAGCCGCGCTTGATCGCCGCCCTCCTTGATGAACACGACCCAGTACCGCGGTGGCAGTGCCGGAAAGCGCCTCGTGTCAGAGGACTGTGTCCCGGTGTACGAGAAGATCTCGGCATGCGTCGAGTCCGCGTGCAGACCGGTGAGGCCGCTCTCCTCGGGCTCGGTCACAAATGCGTGCCGGATGACGAGCGCCTGTGCGGGCTCGATGCCGGCGTCAATCAGCAGTGGGCCAAGCGTCAGTGGCATGGGCGGGTCTCCTCGTCACGTGCTCACTCACGCTATCCGCCACCGACCGGGCGTCGCACACCAACGTGCGCGCACATTGGCTTTGAGTGTCCGCGCTGCGCAATACCCTGATCGCCATGGAGACACACTTCTCTCGTGTACCGGCGTCGTGACAGCCGCAGATGTCCGCACGCTGAGCAACGACGAGATCACGCAAGTTCCCGTCGACCGCCTGGCGCTGCTGGTGCTCGACGATGCCCTTCGAGTCAGTACGTGGAATTGGCGCAACTGGGCGCTCGGCTTCGCCCAAGACCGCCCCCGCGAGGGATTGGCTGACGCGCAGAACGCGATCGCTGAGGCGTGGGGCTGGCTCATGGCAAAGACCCTCATCTCGACGAAGGGCACGGGCGGCTCGTACGACTTCCACGATTTTCGTGTGACGCGGGCGGGGCGCCAGGCGCTCGAACGAGGCCTGCCGTACGTGCGCGCGGCGATCCGTCTCGATGTCGAGCTGGTGGAGCCACTGGAGCAGAAGGTGCGTCCCCAGTTCTTGCTCGGAGACTTCGAGCTGGCGGCGTTCGCTGCTATGCGTGAAGTGGAGATTGCAGTCCGAGAGAAGGGCGGTCTTGGCACGGATCTCGTTGGTGTGGCACTGATGCAGAACGCCTTCCGAGAGGGCGGGCCGCTCCACGATTCCGAGGTGCATCCGGCGGAGTCAGTCGCACAGATGAACCTCTTTGCCGGCGCGATGGGCCTGTTCAAGAATCCGGCGTCGCACCGCCGAGTGGACTATCAGGATCCAGGCGAAGCGAGCGAGGTCATCTTGCTGGCCGACCTCCTTCTGCGGATCCTTCGGCGGCAAGCGGCGTAGCCGCGATGCTGGCGATGGAGCCCGAGCACCGCCACACCCTCACGGCGGCCCTTCTCCGGGTGCTGAAAGCAGCCGAGGCTCTCACGAAGGACTGCGTCCGTGGCCCGCTGACTGCGTGGAGCTGGTCGGCCGAGATCGCGGCGTCGAACCTCAACCTCGCGCCTGCCTGGGACGGCAACGTGCTCCATTCGCGGCTACGCGGTGACATCGCGCGCGGCACCGAGGCCGCCCGCGAGCACGGACTCGCGCTCTTCGAGTTGGCTCGATCCCGTCGCGAACTCGCGGTGCCGCTGGCGACGGTTACCCGGGCTGCCATCGAGGCGTATGGACGCGTCTACTGGCTCCTGAGTGCCGAGACTGTCGAGGAGTGCATCAGCCGCCTCGCGTCATTGGAGTATCTGGCGCTGTCATACCCGGAGCGGGTGGGCGCGCTCCTTCGGCGGCTCCCGTTTGAAACTGAGGCGACGAAGCCGGTCGACGAGCATCGATAGCGCCTTGCGGTCTGGGCCAAAGCGCGTGGCGTCACGCTTGGCGGTGGTGCGCCAGGCGTGCTCGCGATCGCACTGTTGGAGTCGATGTATCCGAGTCACGGCGCGTACACCTACTCGGGCCTGTCCGGAGCGGCGCACGCCAACGAATGGGCGACGGCGAACTTCTATGACTTCCAATCCGGCCGCATCCGCCGCGACGACAAGATGCTCATGGAGTACTGCATGTACACCATCGAGGCGACCAAGACGATCTGCGAGCTGCTTGTGCAACGGTTCGAGCCCGACGTCGCGGTAGCCCAGCGCTGGACACACGCGTATGACGGTGCCCAGCGAAGCATCGCCGGTTTCGTAAATCGGACGCCCGAGCCCTCCTGACCTCATCAGAGGTAGCTCGTTGTGGAATGAACAACGGGTATTGACTTTCCAGATCGTTCGTTCATAATCGCTCATCCGCCTCGCCGGGCTGCGACGCAGAGAGGACCCCACCCGGGGGTCGTCCGTCGCTTCCGATGAGGAGGCTCAGCATGGCTGAGAATGAACTGCGCGAGGTGCCGGCCACGGCCCTCGGGCCCCTGCGGACACTGGCTGTTCGCATCACCGACGGCCTGCGGGCACAGCTGGACGTGATCGCCCAGTTGAACGACCGCACCGTCACCGAAGAGATCCGTCTGGCACTGGAGTCCTGGATCGAGGCTTCCAAGTCCGATCCGAAGGTGCTCCAGCGCGCCGAGACGGTGCGGGCAGAGATCGAGCGCGAGGCACAGACCAAGCAGAGCGCGATCGAGGCCATCTTCGGCGCCGCCGATTCCGGAGCGAAAGCTCCGTCGAGTCGCGGAAAGGCTGCTCCCGCGTAGGACGACATTCGTCCGCGCTCGGTTGAGCGGCCAGCACTCCCTCCCTTGTCACTGGGGGTTCGGGAGAGGGCGGCTGTCCCGGAGGTCGAGTGCTTCAGCGCACTGCCTCCGGGCCGGTCGCCTGAAGCAACCCATCTCGTTGCTGCCCCGCGACTTGTCAGGGAACCCATCGGGGTTCTCGGTCGCGACAACAGTAAGGAGGTGGGAGGTGGTGCGAAGCATCGTCATCCCGCATGACATACGGCGGCCCGCTCGCGTGTGCGAGCTACCCGATCTGGGCGCGTTCCAGACCGCCGTTGACGGCAATCTGGAACCGCTCGAGATCCCTACCCTCGACGTCACCGTCTACATGAACGAGGGCGCACGTCGGGAACATCAACCGCTCAACGTCCGCGCCTCGGCGCTCTGGTGGTACTGCAGCGCGGTGCCGACCGAGTATCCGCTGATCCTCGGCGACGTGGTGCTGTCCGGCAACGGTCAGCACTTCGACGAAGACGGCGGTGACGTCCCGGTACTCGTGGAACGGTTCCTCGGCACGAGTAGCATCCTCGTGCAGGCCACGAGACGAGGCGACCAGCGAACCTGGCTCGACACCATGGCACGCTTCGACAACGTGTTCGATGCCGCCGTCTGGTGCTCGCTGTTTCGGGCGACCATGGGCGGGGCGTCCCGCTTCCGCATCGTCGGGGAAACCTCGGGCACCGACCTGCTCGCAGGCCTCCGCGCTTCCGGAGGTGAGCTGCTGTGGTGAGGGCACTGCGCCTCCCCGCCGACCAAGACGAGCCGATCACCGCGCTGGAGGTCCACCAGCTGGAGGACTACCAGGCCGCGGTGGGCGGCTGGATCGAGCCGGTCGACATCCCGGAGCTCGGGATCACGATCTACGTCCACGAGGAAGGCTTGGTGCTCGGGTTGCCATTCAACTCCCGCGCCACCTTCCTCTGGTGGTACTTCATTCCTGAGGCCCGCCATAAGGCGATGCTCGTCGGTCCGGCGCTCATCGTCGGGCTGCCGGACCGAAACGGCGACAGCACGAGCATCCCGAACGACGTCGCTCGGCTCCTCACCGAACCGGGCAGATGGCGCGTCGAAGCGAAGGTAAAGGGTGAGAAGGACTGGATGCAGATCCCGGCGACCCACACCGACTACTTCGAGGCGCTCGTCTGGGCGATGGTCACGCTTGAACGATGGAGGCACGCAGAAGACGTCCGCGTCGTTCCCGTGGGCAGCGGCATCACCATCCAGCCGATTCGCGCCACCGACGCGGTCGACCTGGAACACCCACCCGCCACCTGACGGACTCAGGCACACCCACCACCGCGGCGGCGACTGCCCGGACCTTGAGCACCACGAGTACTCGGTTCGGCGCGGTCGCCGCTTCTTTCACGTCGCGCTCGCCGCCACGCTGTACGGTCCCATGGACAAGACAGGCCACAGTCGCGCGAACGCGGTGTCCGTTCGCGCCGCTACAGTGCGGAAGTGACCTCCAACAGGCAGCTTGTGTCCGATCTCACCGCAGCGGCCGACCATCTCGACTCTCTCGATCGCGCGCTGGCCTACGACGAGTTCGTCGCCGAGCTTCTCATCGCGGTGCCCGAGGAGTCGAGCGACGTGCACTGGATGGCCGACAACCAACTCGTCAACATCTTCATCACCCAGCGGCAGGCCGCACCCGCAGAACTCACGGGACGCATGCGGCAGTGGATCGCCGACTCCAGCCGCTGGACGATCGATGGACTACGCGCTGACGGCTTCAACGGCTTTGTCCGCTTCGCCGACCTACCAGCAACAGATGTTCCCAAGGCAGGTGGTGTCTACCTCGTCATGCGTCCCCGAGACGACGAGCCGCCGGAGTTTCGTGAGGTCAGTCCGGCTGGGTGGTTCCAACGCCGCGACCCATCCGTGCCGCTCGAGAAGCTACAGAGCAAGTGGCTGCGCGATGCCGAAGTCATCTACATCGGCGTCGCCACGCCCGGTGCCAATGGCCGACGCGGGATCTCCAAGCGCCTCGACGAGTTTCGTCGCCACGGCGCGGGGGAGCCGATCGGACATTGGGGCGGTCGCTACATCTGGTGCCTCGCGGACAGCGATGAGCTGCTCGTTGCATGGCGCGTCGAAGCGGAGGATCCTGGAGCGGTCGAGGCCAAGCTGACTCGCGAGTTCACCGCGCACTACGGCAGACTCCCATTCGCCAACTTGAAGCAGGAGCGGCGGCGCACGCAGCCTTGACCATTCGCTTCGGGTTTCGTGCGAGTACGGCGTCAGCCGTCAGCGCCGGACTCCCTGCGAGGGCGGTACTTTCGAGAGTCGCCAAGAGGCTGTGAATAACCTCCGCGGGCACCTGCCTCCCGGCGTACGGTGATGTCGTGCTCATCCAGTTCCCCGGCGACCCGCTCGCGCTGTCCACGATGAACTGCCCGGGCTGCCTATCGCCACTCGAAGCGCGGAGCTTTGGCTGGTGGTGCTCGTCGTGCCTGGCGGCGCACTTATCCGAACAGACGACCGCGGTGTCCGAGACGGGTCCTAGCATCGAATATCTCTACGGCGATGGGGATGACGATGCGAGTACCGGTCCGCGAGAAGATTCAACTCTGGTGTGAGGCAGGCGTACCCCACCGCCTCGTCTGGCGGCAGGAGCGTTGGCGGGTCATTGATACGCCCACCCTGCAGGCCGACGGCGTTCTCTGGGACGCCTGGCGCTTCACCGCCCGGTCTGATCGGGACCACCGGACGGTGGTCGTCGACGTCGAACGCATCGGCGAGCGGTGGCTGCGTGTTGCGGCTTGGGACTGAAAGTGGTTTGTCGAGCGTCGCTGGTCTTGTGGCGCGTTTGCTACTCGTCTTACGGAGTCTGAATCGGCCTGACTTTCGTTCCGTTCTTCAAGCAAGGATGGAACTCGATGAACAGGAAGTACTCGCCGGAGATGCGTGAGCGGGCGTTGCGGAT
>NZ_FTNQ01000012.1 GCF_900156455.1 Microbacterium sp. RURRCA19A | reverse complement strand
CTAGATCGCTGCGCTCTATCCAGGTCAATCGCAGATTCGTCTTCTTGCCTGGCTAGGTGCTCTGGCGTCGATTCGACGAGACCAGTTTGCCTGGATATCTCGCTGAAGATGCCATCCGTCGGCGTTCTCTCTCGCCATCGTGTTGCTGTGCGTTCGTGGCGCTGCTGGTACGCGTGGAGAGAGTCACGCAGAACCATCCGACGCCCAACACGGCCGTGATCTGGGAGGGCGTCTGGGCTTTCAAGTTCCGGTTTTCCTGTCACCGGGCAGAACTCTCGAAGCAATTGGGAGATTCTGGCCGGCGATACGCCCAAGGCGGCAGCGGCCTCAGCGCGCGAGATCAGGTGACCGACTCGCGTCATAGCCCCCTTCTTTCCCCCGCGTGTCGCCCTCGACATCATTAGTTAGCAATTATCGTGAGCTAACGATACTGACCGGAGGGCGCTGTGCACACGGGCAAAGGTCACGGCCTGAACACGAAACACTGGCGATCGGCGTGTCGTAGCCGTAGGCTCGTGCTGTTTCGCGGTAAGCGGCCCTGCGAGTCCGTCCGCGCCTCACGCCCCCGAGCCGGGTCACCCCGGTCATACTTGACATGTGTCGACTCAAGTCTCATAGTCAGGCACGCAGATGGAGCGTGAGCAGTCGACAACCCATCCCTCAGGAGAGCGCGTGCCAGAACGCGAGCTTGCTCAGTTTGAGCCTCAACGGCCCGCGCTCCGTGTCGTCGGGGTCGATGAGGTGGCGCCGGTCGCCCCGATTGTCGAAGAACTCCTGCCTGACCTGAGCGTGGACGCCGTTTCGGAGATTCCTCTAATGCGATCCGGCTGGGCGGCGGTAATCGAGATAGATCTCAAGGACGATCCCCGGAAGCATCACCAGGGCTGGCTACGTCACCTCATGCTTCACTCTCAGCATCGAACGACTGTGCCAAAAGTGACTTCCGAGAAGCTCCGGGTCGATCTCCAGGTCGAGGATGACAGCGCAGAAACGTATCAGCGCGTGGGGGCGTTTGCTCTAGGGCTCACAGCGATCGTTCCTGTCGAGACCGGCAGTGTTGCTATCCGGATCAACAGGCTGAACGACGCTGTTGTCGAAGGCATCCTTGCCGGTGCTCCAGCGGGCCTACACCTGGCACGCTGAGGGTTTGCTGACACCGGTTCAGACTTGTTGTGGCGACTAGTTCCGTTTCGGTACAGTCAGCGCCAACGGATCAACCCGAGGAGGCTGACATGACCACTCTGCCCGAACGGCTCGCCTCCATGGGAGCAAGCACCATCAGCAACGCGATGCGCGCAGGCGATGACCGACGGCGAAAGATCGTGCAGGACTTCCTCCCGCACGTCCTCGTCGAGGAGTTCATCGGCCAGCCGCTTGTAAAGCAGCTGGCCGATCTTCTTGATGCGCACCGCATCGCTGTGGACCTTGAGCTTCAAGCAGCGGAGGCCCAGTTCAGGCGCGAATGGTCGACGCTCACCGGAACCGAGGACCTCGGGAAAGCGAACACCGGGGGCCTGCGGCAGTCACCAGGCACCGGACGGATCGACTACAGCCGCATCCGACGGCGCTAAGGCAGCGCTAACAGCAGCCCACGCGTCGTGGTTCCAACGCTGTCTCAGCGTGCCCGC
>NZ_FTNQ01000003.1 GCF_900156455.1 Microbacterium sp. RURRCA19A | reverse complement strand
ATCCGCAACGCCCGCTCACGCATCTCCGGCGAGTACTTCCTGTTCATCGAGTTCCATCCTTGCTTGAAGAACGGAACGAAAGTCAGGCCGATTCAACGATCGGGCGCGCCAAGCTCGGCTACATCAACGACCGTGCGGAGTTCGATGGGCGCCTTGTGAACACCATCAGTCTCGACCAAGAACGCGCCCCGCTCATACGGTTCGCCTTCGAGCAGTATGCGACCGATCGGTACTCGGTCTGGCAGCTCGCTGGTCTTCTAAGTGACATGGGTCTCACTAGTCGGGGACCAAGAGACCGGCCAACCCGTCCGGTTTCGACCAGCGCGGTGGCAAAGATCCTTCGCGACCCGTACTACACCGGCATGCTCCCATACAAAGGAGAGCTGTATGCGGGGCGTCACCCCGCTCTTGTGACGCAGGAGACCTTCGAAGTCTGCCAAGCGATTCTGGACCGCCGGAATCGCCGTGGGGACCGCGATTTCATTCACTTCCACTACCTGAAAGGACTGCTGTACTGCGGGCTTTGTCGGACCGAGGGGCGTACTCGTCGCCTCGTCTACAGTCAGAGTCAGGGCAACGGGGGAGTGTACGAGTACTGGGTCTGCTCCGGCAAGACCCGCGATGGCTGCCGTCTTCCCTCGCTCCGTATGGAAGAGATCGAGATGGCAGTCGCGGCCGAGGTGGTCCGCGAAGGCTTGACCCCGGGTGATATCGCGGTGATGCGCGTGCAGTTGCAGGAGACCGCCGATGAGATGCAGGCTCAAGATCAGCGGGTGAAGGAGGCTTTGCGCTCAGAACTACGCAAGCTAGAGGGTCAGGAAGAGCGCCTGATCGAGCTCGCCGCCGACGGCGCCGTCTCGACGCCGAAGCTCCGCGAGAAGCTGAACGACATTACTCTGAAGAAGCGGGTGATTGCCGAGAAGCTCACTCACACGATCGAGCGTCTCACTGCGGGAGCCGAACGGGCGGCCGCTCAGCTCGATCTGTTGGAGCGCCCCGGACCGCTGTATCGAAACGCCGAAGGCAACGTACGCCGTGATCTCATCTCGGGCCTTTTCGAGCGGTTCGTCGTCACTGTTGATGAGGATGGCAGCCCTGCGCTGAGCAGCCAGCGCACTGTCGTCAACGGAGCCGTCCACGAGCTCAATCGTCGGAACCATGCCAGGAACACTCCGGCCAAAACGAAGAAAGCCTCCCGCGATTCTGCGGAAGGCTCTCTTACATCGTCCCTTCAGGCAAATTCTTTGTCCGAAGGTTGGAACATCCATGACATGGTCGGGGTGACAGGATTTGAACCTGCGGCCTCGTCGTCCCGAACGACGCGCGCTACCAAGCTGCGCCACACCCCGTGGCCAACCCTGTAAGTCTACCCCGTTCGCGACCGTGCTTCGAACCGGGGCGTCGGGCGGGCGCGTCGCCTCGCGGTCCGCGCATTCCCGACGCCCCGGTCGCGCCGTCTCAGGCGCGAGCGCCCGGCCGGCGACGCGCCACGAGAAGGGCGGTGAGACCGGCCGCCATCGCTACGGCCGCGAGGGTCCCGCCGGTGGCCAGCCCCGCGGTCGCCGCGCCCGTGGCCGCGAGCGCGGCAGCAGGGGGCGTCTGCGTGGGCGACGGAGCGACCGCCGGGGTCGCTGTCGCTGTCGGGGTCGGACTCGGGGTGACGGCGGGCGGTGGCGGGGCGACCAGCTGCTGCGTCTGCGCCGGGGTGGCGAAGCGTTCGACCCACGTGAACCGGCCCGGAAGGTGCGGAACGGTCTCGGCATCCTGATCGGCGCGTTCGATCCGCCAGACGGCGGTGTAGACCCCCGGCCCGGGAAGCGGACCGTCCGTCGCGGTGGTGTAGTTCCCGGCACCGATCTCGGGGTCGGTGAGGAGTTCGAGACGCGCCACCGGCTGCAGGCCGCGGGGGACCTCGGGGGACTCCGCCGGGAACGCCCCGGTGCGGTAGATGTCGGCGCGGGCGCGGATGCGCACGAAGGTGCCGTCGGCGAGTCGGGGCCAGACGCCCTCTCCGGAGGAGAACTGCACCTCGTCGACGAAGCGGCCGTCCTCCAGCCGCGCGTGCGTCTGGATGCGGGGGGAGAAGCGGACGGGGCGGGCCGCCGTGTCTTCCGCGGTGAGGTCGAAGCGCACCGGGCCGGCCGGGCCCGCGGACTCCTGCTGCCCCGGCGTGCTGAAGTACCGGATGGCCGCCGCGCGCACCGTGAACGCCCCACGGGCGCGCACCGTGTAGGGGCGACCGTCCGAGTTCGCGGGCGGGGAGGCCAGGATCGGGTAGGACGCGCCCGGGGTCACGCCGGTGCGGTCGGCGGAACCGGAGTCGGCGAAGACCGCTCCTTCGAGGTGGAGGCCGCCGGTGGCATCCGGATCGACGTCGGCCGTGACGGTCCCGCGCGTCGGATCGTTCGCGTCGACCGTCAGCGTGAGGGTTCCCCCCACCCGCGGTACGCGGATCTCCTGTGCTTCCGCGAGATACCGTTCCGCGCGATCCTGCACGGCCGCACTGTTCTCGGGGCTGGCGCGACGCATGATGTCGGCGATCGCCTCACGGAGCGAGTCGCCCTCGTAGCCCCATGAGTGCAGGGTCGTGTCGCGATCGACGATCGCCTTCACCGCCCAGCCGACGCCGGCGGCCTGGACCGGGTCGTCGGTCTGCCCGTAGGTCGTCACGAGGTGGTTGATCGAGACGAGCTGCTGGGGGGTCAGGCCGTTCACGTCCGAGGTCTCGCCGTGATCGGTCGTCGTTCCGGTCGCCACGGGAAGCCCCGGATGGATGCAGTAGGTGTGGACGTCGCCGACCCGCATGGAGCCGTGCCAGCCCGTCCACGACAGCGGAGCCCAGGTGCCGAAACCCGTTCCGCGTTCGGCGGCGTGGGCGGGCGCGGCGGCGAGCGCGGGGACGCCCACGACGGCGACGAGGGCGAGGGTGAGCGCGGTCAGCAGTGGACGGCGGCGGCGCGGGGGAGGGTGGTGCATCGAGTGTCCCTTCGGTCGAGGAGACTCGATCATGCGGTTTCGGTGGGTCGCCGAGATCGACGAAAGGGCCGATCCGTGGAGGGATCGGCCCTTTCAAGAGCGGGGGAGAAGGCGTCAGCGCGGCAGCAGCGTGAGCAACGTGGCCTCGGGGCGGCAGGCGAAGCGCACCGGCGCGTAGATGGAGTGCCCGAGCCCGGCGCTGACGTTCAGCGGAACGGTCCGGCCGCCGTGCGTCCATTCGCTGAGTCCCCGCGCCTGCTCCAGCGGCAGGTCGCAGTTCGAGACGAGCGCCTTCCGGCTGAAGGGGACGCGCACCTGCCCGCCGTGCGTGTGACCGGCCAGTAGGACGTCCGCGCCCAGATCGAT
This sequence comes from Microbacterium sp. RURRCA19A, assembly GCF_900156455.1. Classification (GTDB taxonomy): domain Bacteria; phylum Actinomycetota; class Actinomycetes; order Actinomycetales; family Microbacteriaceae; genus Microbacterium. The sequence continues at coordinate 405,634 of NZ_FTNQ01000003.1, read as the reverse complement.
GAAGCGGTCGAGCGTGCGTCGGTACGGGGCGTGCATCACGCCGAGCGTCAGGTCGGCGGCATCCAGGCTCGACAGCACCGGCGGAATGAGCTCGGGCCTGTCCCAGTTGCGGTGCGCGTCGTTGACCCCGAACGCGGTGATCCGCAGACCCTTCACCTCGACGAAGACCGCGGTGTCGTCGAGGATGCTCCAGCCGAGATCGTCGCTGAAGAAGCGGTCGAGCGCGTCGACGTCGAGATGCTTGTAATCCGGGACGTTGCTCGAGGGCCCCGTGAAGTAGCGCAGCGGATTGCGCGGCGAGGGCTCCTGGAAGTCGTTCGATCCGTGGACGACCAGGCCGGGCACGCCGCGCAGCGGGGCGAACGCGGTCCGGACGCCGGTCAGCCCGTCGCGGTGACCCAGGTTGTCGCCGGTGTTCACGACCAGGTCGGGCGCGAGCTCGACGAGTCGTGCCATCCACTCCTGCTTGCGGTGCTGCCACGGCGCCATGTGCGCGTCGGACACGTGCAGGATGCGCACGGCATCCGATCCCTTGGGCAGCACGCGCAGAGCGTGGTACCGGACCGTGAACAGATACCGTTCGACGCCCATGCCCCAGACGGCGGCGCCGACGGCCGCCGCCCCCGCGACCCCAAGGGGTGCGAGGGCGGCCTTCACGACGGGGTGCGTCACTGGCACTTCTTCTTCGCGACATCGAGCACGATCGCGGTGCTCTTGTTGGCGGAGGTTCCGCCGGCGGGGTTCGTTGCCGTCACGCGACCCTCTTCGGGGGCTCCACCGTCCTCTTTACAGCTGACCGAGAGGTTGTTGTAGCCGGCGGACTTGAGTGCCGCCTGGGCCGCGTTGAGGGTCTGACCGGAGACGTCGGGGACCGTGCCGCCCTGGCCGTTGCCGGGGCTGATCGTGATGGACGCGCCGGCCGGAGCCGAGCCGCTCGGGCTCTGTGCGGCCACGCGGTCGCCCCCGAACTCGGCGTCGACCGGGTCGCCCACCGTCACGGAGAAGCCTGCGCCCTGCAACGTCGACCGGGCGTCGTCGATACTGCGCCCGACGACGTTCGGCACGTCCTTGGTCACCGTGCGCAGGAGGTTCTGCGCGGGGTCGGGGAACCGGTCTCCGCCGTAGAACTCGTCGGCCGCGCTCTGCACCTGGCGGGCGACCGCGTAGCGCATGTCGCTCATCTGGTACCCGTTGGCGTACTTCCGGAACAGCGTCTCCCTGCCGCCGTCCCAGTTGCCGACCCAGACGGCCGTCGTGACGTTGCTGGACGACTCGATCATCCACGTCTCGTGGGCCTCGTGCGTACCGGTCTTGCCCAGCACAGGAGTGCCGTCCTGGGGGTTGGCGGTCTGGCCCGTGCCGCCGCTGCTCATGACGCCCTGCAGGGCGTAGGCGGCGGTGGCGGCGACCTCGGGGGTCAGCACGGTCTCGCAGGTGCGCTGCGGGATCGGACGCTCCGCCCCGTCGGCATCCGTCACCTTGTCGATCAGCTTGGGCTGGCAGTGCGACCCGCCGTTGGCGACCGTGGCGAAGGCGCCGGCCATGGCCAGGGGCGAGACGTTGTCGCTACCGATGACCTCGTTGGCGTTCTCCATCGTGATCGGCTTGCCGTCGCCGGTGGTGCCGACGCCCATCTTCTTCGCGACGTTGGCGATGTCGCAGAGGTCGAGCTGCGCGGCCATTGCCAGGTACCCCGTGTTCAACGACTCCTTCGTGAAGCGCAGGGGTGTGCCGTAGTAGCCCGGATTCTGATCGAAGTTCTCGATCTCGTACCGGTCGGTGTTGACCCAGGGGCCCGTGCACGAGTTCTTCATGTTGGGGACCGGCTGCAGGCGCCCGTTCAACTGTGCGTTGAGGGAGTTCCCCTTCTCGAGCCAGTCGACGAGGGTGAAGATCTTGAAGGTCGATCCTGCGTTGAAGCCGATGGAGCCGCCGATGTCGCTGTTGCCGGCGAACACGATCGAGCTGTAGGACGGATCGTTCTCCGACTGCGTCGGATCCTCGGGGAACTTCGTGTTCTGCGCGACAGCCAGAACACGCCCGGTCTTCGCTTCCAGGCTGAGCGCGGTCGAACCGAGCTTCAGCCGGTCGTCACTGGACGGCACGACGTCGTTCATGGCGTTCTGCGCCGCCTCCTGCATCCGCAGGTCGAGCGTCGTCTGGATGGTGAGTCCGTCCTGACGCAGTGCCTGGACACGATCGTCGTCCTCGGCGCCGAAGGCGGGGTCGCTGAGGATCGTGGACACGACCAGCTGGCAGAAGTAGGGCGCCGCCGACACCGCGCACCCCTGAGAGGTCGTGGTCAGGTTCGGGGTGATCGGCTCGAGCGCGTACTGGACGAACTGCTCGTGCGTGATCTTGCCGTCGTCCTCCATGCGGCTGAGGACGTACAGCTGGCGCCCCTTCGTCTCGCTGTACCCGTCGGCGGCGGTGACGAGCTGCTCCTGCGTGATCTCGCCGTTGTCGCGCAGCGTGTACAGCGCCTGGATCGTGCTCTGTTCGACGTCGTCGATCGAGCCGTCGGGCTGCTTGTTGGAGGCGACGCCGTCGGCGTCGACGATGGAGCCGTCGGGCAGGTCGATGCGGAAGCGGTTGGGGTTCTGCACCATGCCGGCGAGGACCGCGGCCTGGCCGATGTTGAGGTCGGCGGCCGACACGTTGAAGTACCGCTTGGCGGCGGCGTCGATGCCGTAGGTCACGCCACCGAAGTTGGCGATGTTCAGGTAGCCGAGGAGGATCTCGTCCTTGGTGTACTGCTTCTCGAGCTGCACCGCGTAGCGCATCTCCTGCAGCTTGCGCTGGTAGCCCTCGACGCCGTCGGCCTGGATCGCCTCGAGCGCGCACTTCTGCAGCGCTTCGTCGCGCGTCATTGCCGGGATCGCCGGGGTGGTGTCGGTGGCCTCGACGGCGTCGGTGGCCCGGGCGCTGCGCTCGCAGCGCTGGACGAGCACGTTCTTCACGTACTGCTGGCTGATCGAGGAGCCACCCTGGGTCGCCCCGCCGGCGGCGTTGCTGAGGAGCGCGCGCGTGGTGCCGATGAGGTCGACGCCGCCGTGCTGGTAGTAGCGGGGGTCTTCCGACGAGAGGATCGCGTCGTACATGACCGGGTTGATCTGATCGAACGTCACCGGCGAACGGTTCTGGTCGTAGAACTTCGCGAGGACCTGGTCGCCGGCCATGAGGGTCGTCGGCAGCATCAGCTTGTCGGGCTGCAGGTAGCTCGGCATGTTGTCGAAGATCGTGATCGCACTCGACGCGGCCAGGCCCGAAACGGCGATCGCCGGGGTGACTGCCGCGGTCACGAGGAGGCCGGCGGCTGCGCTCAGGCCGACGAGGCCGACGATGCCGCCGAGGGCGCCGCTGGCCGTACGTTTGTTCTCAGGCATAGGCTTGATGCTAAGCGACGTTGCTGGGCGATGCCTCGAAGGCGTGCGCTCGCGCGCGTACGCGTCCACCCTCTCGCTCGACCGCCGAGCCGACCCGCCGGGAGCCCCGATGACCACGTGGGAATACCTCACCACGCCGCTACTGATCCACAACACCGCTGCGATCCTGAACAACTGGGGAAAGCAGGGCTGGGAGCTCGTCCAGGTCGTGACCGGCCCGGAGGGCGGCCTCGTCGCGTACTTCAAGCGTCCCGTGGGCGGCGGTGAGGCCAACGCCGGTCTCGGTGCCGCCGCGACCGCCGCGCGCCAGTTCGAGGGTCAGCAGTGAGCGTCTCGGAGCGCCTGGCGGCGCTGGGCGTCGAGGTCCCGGGCGTCGTCCCGCCGGTGGCGTCCTACATCCCCGCCAAGCGCCACGGCGACCTCGTGTACACCTCCGGTCAGCTCCCCATGGTGCAGGGTGCGCTGCCCGCCACCGGCAAGGTCGGTGAGGGCGATGGACTCGTGTCGCCGGCGGATGCCAAGACCTACGCGCGGCAGAGCGCACTCAACGCCCTCGCGGCCGCCGCGTCGCTCGTCGGCGGTGTCGACAACATCACCGGTGTCCTGAAGATCACCGGGTTCGTGGCATCCGTGCCCGAGTTCACCGGGCAGCCGGGCGTCATCAACGGGGCGAGCGAGTTCCTCGGTGAGGTGTTCGGCGAAGCCGGGGCGCACGCGCGTTCCGCCGTCGGTGTCCCCGTCCTGCCGCTGGACAGCCCGGTCGAGGTCGAGGTCGTCTTCACCGTCGTCTGACCCCCGGAGCGCCTCCGGGCAGCCCGTCCGCGTTCGCTTCAGCGCGTCCCGACGTTGCCGAAGAGCCGGGCGATCGGGGCGATCACGAGCGGCCGTGCGGCCAGCCATCCGGCGGCGATCACCGCGATCGACGCCGCGAACAGCGCCACCCCGAGCCATCCGTCGCCGTCCTGTGCGGCGTACATGTGACCGAGGTTGCGTCGTGCGCCCGTGGCGAGCACGAGCCCGACGTGCACGACGGTGAACGCGACGAAGAACAGCATGACGGGGTAGTGGACGGCGCGCGCCCACTCCACGGGGTAGGCGCGGTTGAGGCGCGGCGCCTCGCGCGGCCACACCCCCGACATGCGGACCCCGGTGACGATCGCGAGCGGGGCGGCGACGAACACGATCGTGAAGTACGCGAGCTGCTGCAGCGCGTTGTAGTTCAGCCATCCGTTCTCCGTCGGCCAGTCCAGCGACACGTACTGCGCGGCCGCGCTGAGGGCGTTCGGGATCGCGTCCCACGACGTCGGGACGATCCGCATCCACTGGCCGGTCGCGAACAGCAGGACGAGGAACACGACGCCGTTGGTGATCCAGAGCACGTCGAGGGCCTGGTGGAGCCAGAGGGTCAGACTGATCTTGTGCCTCGGATCGCGGCGTGACGACCAGAACGCGGTGGGGCGTTTCTGGTGTCGCACCTGGAGGCCGGAGCGCACGATCAGCACGAGGAAGAACACGTTGAGGAAGTGCTGCCACCCGAGCCACGGGGGGAGGCCCACGGGCGCGGCGGCGGGAAGCGGGTATTCGCCCGGGTAGGCGGCGAGGAACGCCGCGCCCGCCGGTGTGCTGAGGAGCCAGCGGGTCAGCAGCACGAGCATTCCCGCGGCGATTCCGAGCCCGACGGCGCCGACGAGGAGCAGCCCGGTGCGCCGGGGGGCCTCGACCTCCGTGGGGCGTTCGCGGCCGAGACGCTCGGCCCGGAGAGCGCTCCACCGCTCGGATGACACGGTGGGGAAGACCGTTCGCCGCCCGCGCAGCGGGGGGCGCGTCGGGACGGATGCCGCGGGGGCGGCGGATGCCGGGGGAGCGGCGGCCGTGCTGCGGGGCGTCGGCGCGGGCTCGTGCGCGGCCGTGGTCGCGGCACCGGGGGATTCCCCGGGCGTCGCGGCGAGCGGGCGCGCGGAGGCGGGCGGCCACGGCTCGCCTCCCGCCACCCGGGGGAGGCCTCGCCGCACGCCCGGATTCGCAGCCTCGGCGATGGTGGGCTCGGTGGCCATCGCCGCGACCTCGGGGAGTGCCGGCGGCGTCGTCCCGGCGCGGGACGGCCCGCCGTCCTGCGGACCCTCCGCCCGACTCGCCGTGGATGCCACGTCCGCGGCGGCGTGTCCGGCTCGAACTCCGCGCGACGGCGCGGCGTCGACACCGACGACGTCGTCGTCGAGCGGCGGCCACGGTGCTCCGCCCGCGACCCGGGGGAGTCCCCGCCGCACGACGCTGCTCACGAACGCCTCGCTTCCAGCGCGGCGATCGCCTGGGGCACCACGGTGAACACGTCGCCGACGATGCCGAGGTCGGCGATGGCGAAGATCGGCGCCTCGGGGTCCTTGTTGACCGCGACGATCGTCTGCGCCGTCTGCATGCCCGCACGGTGCTGGATCGCCCCGCTGATGCCGAGCGCCACATACAGCCGCGGCGAGACCGACACCCCCGTCTGCCCGACCTGGGCCGCCGCGGCGACGTATCCGGCATCCACGGCCGCCCGCGACGCGCCCACGGCGGCGCCCAGCGCGTCGGCCAGCTGCTCCACCAGCGCGAACCCCTCGATCGAGCCGAGGCCCCGCCCGCCCGCGACGACGGCGGCGGCAACGCGCAGTTCCGGACGTGCCGAGGCCGACACGATCGGCTCGACGTGCTCGACGCGGGCCGTCGGAAGGCCCGAGGCGGTCACGGTGAGCGTCTCGACCGCGGCGTCCGGGACGGCTTCCGCGCGCGCGTCGATCGCGCCCGGGCGGACGGTGACGACGAGCGGCCCGAAGGTCGAGCCGGACGTGACGTCGAACCCGCCGCCGAACACCGAGTGCCGGGCGAGGACGCCGAGGTCGTCGCGTTCGAGGCCCACGGCATCCATCGCGAGGGGCAGTCGGCGACGCGCGGCGAACCGTCCGGCGGCGTCGCGCCCGTCGACCGTGTGCGGGACGAGCACCGCGGCGGGGGAGACCTGCGCGAACGCCGCGTCGAGGGCGTCGACGACGGGTCCGGTCAGGGCGGCGGGGTCGCCGGGGGCGACGAGGACGCGTTCGGCTCCCGCGCCGATCGCGTCGTCGGAGAGCGCGCGGGTGTCGCCGTCGGCCACGATCAGCGCGACCGCCGAGCCGATCCCGCGCGCCGCGCCGAGCAGGCCGGTGGCGGTCTTCGCGAGCCCGCCGGTCGGAGCGGTCTCGAGCAGGACCAGGATGGTGTCGGTCATCGTCGTCCCCTCACGCCAGTCGGTTCTCGAGGAGGAAGGCCGCCAGCCGATCCCCGGCGTCGCCCTCGTCGACGATCGTGGCCCCGGCCGCGCGCGGGGGCCGCGCGGCGACGGTCGTGAGGATCGACCACGGCGCCCGCGCCGGATCGGCGTCCAGCCCGAGATCGGCGAGCGAGAGCGTCTCGTACGGCTTCTTCTTCGCCGCCAGGATGCCTTTGAACGTGGGGAACCGGCCGTCCGGCAGTGCCTCAGTGATCGAGATCACGGCGGGCAGCGGTGCGGAGACGCGTGCCGTGGCGGACTCGGTCGTCCGGGTGCCCGTGACCGTGGCATCCCCGATGTCGACCGCCGACAGCGACGTCGCGTGCGGCACGCGCAGGTGCTCGGCGAGCATCGCGGGCAGCACTCCGCCCGCGCCGTCGGTGGAGAGGTTGCCGGCGATGACGAGATCGAAGCCGATGTGCGTGAGCGTCGCCGCGAGCACCTCGGCCGTCAACGACAGGTCGGCGCCGCGCAGGGCGTCGTCCACGACGTGCACCGCGGAGTGCGCGCCCATGGCCAGGGCCTTGCGCAGCGTCGCCGTGGCGGACTCGGGGGCCATCGTGACGGCGACGACCTCGGCATCCGGATGCCCGTCGGCGAAGGCCAGGGCGACCTCCACGGCGCGCTCGTCGATCTCGTCGAGGACGTGATCGCTCTCGTCGCGCCGCGCGAGCCCGGTCTCGAGGTCGAGCCTGCGCTCGCCCCAGGTGTCGGGCACGTCTTTCACCAGGACCACGATCTTCATCGATCTCTCCTCGTCCGATCCCGCCGCGTCGCGGGATCCGTTTCACGGCCCCGGGTGCGGGGCCGACCTCACCGCCCCCGGTCGGGGCGGCGGGGTCACTGCGCTTCTTCGTCGCGGACGGCGGCCTCCCGCTCCGCGTCGGTGGCGACGTATCCGTCGATGTGCCGCTCGTCGACGCCGTTGTAGGCCGAGAGCGGACGGATGAGGGCATTGGATGCCGCTTGCTCGATGATGTGCGCCGTCCACCCCGTCACCCGCGCGGCGACGAACAGCGGTGTGAAGGTCGGGGTGTCGAACCCTATGAGGTGGTACGCCGGCCCCGACGGGTAGTCGAGGTTGGGGTAGATGCCCTTGCGCCCGACGAACTCGCCCTCGAGGGCGTCGTAGAGAGCCGCCAGGTCACCGGCCCCGTAGTGCTCGACGAGCGTGTCGAGCGCGGCCTTCATCGTGGGGACGCGCGAGTCGCCCTTCTTGTACACGCGATGCCCGAAGCCCATGATCTTGCGCTTCTCGGCGAGAGCGGTGTCGAGCCACGGTCCGACGTTCTCGGCCGCGCCGATCTCGTCGAAGATGTGCATGACCGCTTCGTTTGCGCCGCCGTGCAGGGCGCCCTTCAGCGCGCCGATCGCGCCGACGACCGCGGAGTACAGGTCGGCGGTGGTCGAGGTGATCACGCGCGCCGTGAAGGTGGACGCGTTGAACGAGTGCTCGGCGTAGAGCACCATCGACACCGCGAACGCGCGGGCGACGACCTCGTCGGCCTCCTCGCCGAACGTCATCCAGAGGAAGTTGCGGGAGTAGTCGAGGTCGGCGCGCGGTTCGACGAGTGCCTCGCCGCGGCGACGGCGCTGGTCGTACGCGACGATCGCGGGGATCTTGGCGAAGAGGAGCTTCGCCTTGGCGAGATCGGAGGCCGCGGAGTTGTCGGCCACCTCGGCCGCCGGGGCGAGCGCTCCGAGGACCGACACCGCGGTGCGGACGACGTCCATCGGGTGGGCGTCGAGCGGCAGCAGGTCGATCGTGGTGCGGACGGCCGCGTCGAGCTCCCGATGCGAGCGCTCGAACGCCTCGAACTCGGCGAGTTCGTCCCTGTCCGGCAGCTCGCCGTTCCACAGCAGCAGCGCCACCGCCTCGAAGGGCTGGGTCGGGGCGAGCTCCTGCACCGGATAGCCGCGGTAGAGCAGGCTGTTCGTCTCGGGGTTCACCTTGCTGACGGCGGTGTGGTCCACCGTGACGCCGGCCAGGCCCTTCTTGATCTCGATCTCGGTCATGCTCACTCCTTCGTGACTCGGCTGTCGGCGACGGTGAAGTCGAACACGTTCGCGTCGAAGCGCGAATACTGCTCGTAGTCGATCAGGTCGTACAGGTCGGCCCGGTGCTGCATCTCGCGGAGCTGCTCGCGCAGGTGCCCCTCGGATGCCAGCGCGTCCAGGCCCCGTCCGGCGGCACCCATCGCGAGCCGCAGCAGCGACACCGGCCAGATGACCATGTTCACGCCGGCGTCCCGCAGCTGGGCGGTCGAGAAGAGGTCGGATTTCCCGAACTCCGTCATGTTCGCCAGGATCGGCACGTCCAGCGCCGTGCGCATCGCCTCGAACTCGCCGAGGTCGCGCATCGCCTCGGGGAAGATCGCGTCGGCGCCGGCGTCGACGAGCGCTTTCGCGCGGTCGATCGCGGCATCCAAGCCCTCGACGGCCCGGACGTCGGTGCGGGCCATGATCAGGAAGTCGGGGTCGCGGCGGGCATCCACGGCGGCGCGGATGCGCTTGATCGCGGTGTCGGCATCCACCACGCTCTTGCCGTCGAGGTGGCCGCAGCGCTTCGGGTTCACCTGGTCTTCGATGTGGGTGCCGGCCAGCCCCGCGTCCTCGAGCGTCTGGATCGTGCGGGCGACGTTCATCGGCTCGCCGAACCCGGTGTCGGCGTCGATAATGGCCGGCAGCTCCGTCATGCGGGCGATCTGCTGTCCGCGGCTGGCGACCTCGCTGAGGGTCGTGAGCCCGATGTCGGGCAGCCCCAGGTCGGCGGAGATCACGGCGCCGGAGATGTACACGCCGTCGAAGCCCTTGCGCTCGATGAGCCGGGCCGACAGCGGGTTGAAGGCGCCCGGCATCCGCACGAGCTCACCGGATGCCAGCTTCTCGCGCAGCGCGCGACGCTTCTGCGCCGGGGTGGTCTGGGCGTACAGCATCAGCTCTCCTCCGACCCGCGTGCCGCGCTCCGGAGAATCTCGGCAGATCCACCTGCGCGGCGCTCCGAACGCGCGCCGGACTGCCGGATCTCCGGAGCCCGGGACGACGTGCCGCCGAGCCACCGCATCAGAACAGGCCCTTCGGCGCGGGGGCGAGGGCCAGCACACCGGGCTTGGCGACGATCGTGAGCTGCAGCACCTCTTCGGCGGTGAGCTCGGGCAGGCGCTGGGCGAGATCGAGGAAACGTTCGATCTCTTCGGCGGCGAGCACGGGCTCCGCGAGCAGCCGGAACTTGCGCACGTAGTCCTCGCGGGCGAACGGGCGGGCGCCGAGCGGGTGGGCGTCGGCGACGGCGATCTCGTCCTCGACGACCGATCCGTCGGTCAGCGTGAGGACGACGCGTCCGCCGAACGCCTTCTCGTTCGGGTCCTCGGAGTGGTAGCGGCGCGTCCACTCGGCATCCTCGGCCGTGGTGATCTTGTGCCACAGCTCGACCGTGTCGGCGCGGCCCGCCCGCTCGGGCGTGTACGAGTCGACGTGGTGCCATACGCCGTCCTGCAGGGCCACCGCGAAGATGTACGGGATCGAGTGGTCCAGCGTCTCGCGCGACGCGGTGGGATCGTACTTCTGCGGGTCGCCCGAGCCAGAGCCGATCACGTAGTGCGTGTGGTGGCTCGTGTGCAGGACCACGGATGCCACGTTCGCGGGGTCGCGCAGCTCGGGACGCTCGGTGCCGAGGCGCCGGGCGAGGTCGATCCACGCCTGCGCCTGGTACTCGGCCGAGTGCTCCTTCGTGTACGAGTCGAGGATGGCCCGCTTGGGCTCGCCCTCAGCGGGCAGCGGCACGTCGTAGGTGGCATCCGGGCCGCCCAGCATCCAGGCGATGACACCGTCCTCGCCCTCGTAGATGGGGGAGGGGCTGGTCTCGCCGCGCATCGCCCGGTCGACGGCTTCGACGGCCATCTTCCCGGCGAAGGCGGGGGCGTGCGCCTTCCACGTCGAGATCTCGCCCTTGCGCGACTGGCGCGTGGCCGTGGTCGTGTGCAGAGCCTGGCCGATGGCCTGGTAGATCGTCTCCTGGTCGAGGTCGAGCAGCGTGCCGATGCCCGCGGCCGCCGAGGGGCCGAGGTGGGCGACGTGGTCGATCTTGTGCTTGTGCAGCGAGATCGCGCGGACGAGGTCGATCTGCACCTCGTAGGCGGTCGCGAGCGCGCGGACCACCGCGGCGCCGTCCCGTCCGGCGTGCTGGGCGACGGCGAGCACGGGCGGGATGTTGTCGCCCGGGTGCGAGTAGTCGGCGGCGAGGAAGGTGTCGTGGTAGTCGAGCTCGCGCACGGCGACTCCGTTGGCCCACGCCGCCCATTCGGGGCTCGAGCGACGTTCGAGGGTGCAGCCGAACACCGTCGCACCGACCCCGCCGATCGACACGGCGTGGTCGAGCGCCTGCTGCCGGGCGGCGCTGACCGGCCGGCGGGTGAGCGAGGCGGCGGCGACCGCGGCGTTGTCGATGACGCGGTTGATGATCATGTCGACCACGTCGGCGTCGATTGCCACGGGGTCGACGGCGATGCGCGCGAGGGCCCACGCCAGCTGTCCCTCGCGCGCGAGGTTCTCGTCGCTGCGGTGGACGCGGAGGTGGTGGGTGATCGTCATGCGAGGGCCTTTCGGTCGGGCAGGGGGGCGGCGTCGTCGAGGGACTCGAGGATGCTCGTGAGGGCGTTGTGCAGGTGCACGTGGGTCGCGTGGGCGGCGAGGTCGCCGTCGCCGGCGGCGATCGCGGCGGCGATCAGCCGGTGTTCCGACACCGAGGCGGCGAGCCGCTCCGGCTGGTAGCGGGCGAGTCGTCGCACGCGTACGAGATGGGTGCGGACGCTGCGCAGTGCCGCGGTGAGGTAGTCGTTCGCGGCGGCGGCGTCGAGCGCCGCGTCGAACTCGGCGATGAGGCGGTAGTAGGCGTCGCGGGCGGCCTCGCCGTCGAGACGTGCGGCGTCGAATGACGTGACGAGGTCGGCGAAGTCCGCGGCTCGCGGCGAGGCGGCGGCGAGACGCGCAGCGGTCTCTTCGAGGGCGCGGCGCACGATGAAGAGGGACCGGATGTCATCGCCGTCGACCGCCGTGACCACCGTGACGCGCGGGGAGGCCTGGGCGACCAGCCCGTCGGCGGTGAGGCGCGCCAGCGCGGCGCGCAGGGGCGTGCGGCTCACTCCGAGGCGGGCGGACTGCTCGACCTCGCCGAGCACGGTTCCGGGCGGGAGCACGCCCGTCTGGATCTCGGAGAGGAGCGTGGCGTAGGCCCGATCGCTCGCGCGCATGGCATCCTCCTCGCCCTCGGTCCCCTCAGTGTATACACAAGGTCGGTGAAAGCGTGCCCGTGGCCTCGGTATTGCGCGCAACGTATACAGATGCGAGAGATGGCGAAGGTCCCGGATGCCACGCCTGCGGCATCCGGGACCTCCGGCGAGGGCGCTCAGTGCGTGCGGCTCACTTCACCTGCGCGCTGATGACGCTCATCACGGCGGTGTCGGCGAGCGTCGTGGTGTCGCCGACCTCGCGGCCCTCCGCGACGTCGCGCAGGAGTCGCCGCATGATCTTGCCCGAGCGGGTCTTGGGCAGTTCGCCCACGATGTAGACGTCGCGCGGGCGGGCGATCGGGCCGATCTGTTCGCCGACCCACTTGCGCAGTTCGTCGCCGAGGCCGTCGACGCCGTTCTTCTTCAGGTAGCGGCTCTTGATGATGACGAAGGCGACGACGGCCTGGCCGGTGGTCTCGTCGGACGCGCCGACGACGGCGGCCTCGGCGACACCCTCGTGTCCGACGAGCGCCGACTCGATCTCGGCGGTCGAGAGGCGGTGGCCCGAGACGTTCATGACGTCGTCGACGCGGCCGAGCAGCCACACGTCGCCGTCGTCGTCGAGGCGGGCGCCGTCGCCGGCGAAGTAGTAGCCCTTGTCGGCGAACTTCTGCCAATAGGTCTCGACGTAGCGGTCGGGGTCGCCCCAGATGCCGCGCAGCATCGACGGCCAGGGCTCGGTGATGACGAGCAGGCCGCCGTTGCCGTGGCCGACGGGTTCACCGGCGTCGTCGACGACCGCCACCGAGATGCCGGGGAGCGGTACCTGCGCCGATCCGGGTTTGGTCTCGGTCACGCCGGGGAGGGCCGAGATCATGATGGCGCCCGTCTCGGTCTGCCACCACGTGTCGACGATCGGGGCACGGTCGCCGCCGATGATGTCGCGGTACCAGATCCAGGCTTCGGGGTTGATGGGCTCTCCGACCGATCCGAGCAACCGCACCGACGACAGGTCGAAGCTCTGCGGCACGTCGCGGCCGATCTTCATGAACGAGCGGATCGCGGTGGGCGCGGTGTAGAACACCGTGACTCCGTGGTTCTGGATGAGCTCCCACCAGCGGCCCGGGTGCGGGGTGTCGGGGGTGCCCTCGAAGAGGAGCTGCGTCGCGCCGTTCGCCAGCGGGCCGTAGGCGACGTAGGTGTGGCCGGTGATCCAGCCGATGTCGGCGGTGCACCAGTAGACGTCGGTCTCGGGGTGGACGTCGTGCACGACCCGGTTGGTGAAGGCCGCCTGCGTGAGGTAGCCGCCCGAGGTGTGCAGGATGCCCTTCGGCTTCCCGGTGGTGCCGGAGGTGTAGAGGATGAACAGCGGGTTCTCGGCCGGGAACGCCTCGGCCTCGTGGTCGTTCGAGGCCTGCGGCACGACGTCGTGCCACCAGATGTCGCGCTCGTCGGTCCAGTCGACGTCGTTCTCGCCGCGCCGGACGACGAGCACGTGCTCGACGGTCTCCTGGATGCCGGATCCGTTGCGGTCGGCGAGGGCCTGGTCGACCGCGGGCTTGAGGGCCGAGACCTTGCCCTTGCGCCAGCCGCCGTCGGCGGTGATGACGAGCTTGGCTCCGGCGTCGTCGATGCGGGAGCGGAGGCTGTCGGCCGAGAAGCCGCCGAAGACGACCGAGTGGACGGCGCCGATGCGGGCGACGGCGAGCATCGAGGCGATCGCCTCGGGGATCATCGGGAGGTAGATCGCGACGCGATCGCCGCGCTCGATGCCCAGGTCGATGAGGACGTTCGAGAGGCGCTTCACCTCGTCGGTGAGCTCGGCGTAGGTGACGTTCCGCTGGTCGCCGGGCTCGCCCTCCCACCGGAGCGCGATGCGGTCGCCGTTGCCGGCCTCGACGTGACGGTCGAGGCAGTTGTAGGCGACATTGAGCTCGCCGTCGGCGAACCACTCGGCGAACGGCGGGTTCGACCAGTCGAGCACGGTCGTGAACGGCGTGTGCCAGTGGAGTTCGCGGGCCTGGTCGGCCCAGAATCCTTCGCGGTCGGCGGCGGCGCGCTCGTAAAGACTCGCGTCGCCCACGGCGTTCGCGGCAAATTCCGCCGAGGGGGCGAAACGGCGGGTCTCGTTGAGGAGATGATCGATCTGGCTGCTCATCTGGCGCTCCTTCGCGGTCGAGGCACGGCGCGTCCTCGCGCCACGGTCACGTTATCCCTCGTCCGTGAACGCCGGTTACCTCCGATAGTTGGGATCGGCCGGAAACGACCCGGCTGATATATCGCTCGCTTTTCGAGCCATTCGGTTCCTTCGACGGCTGCGGGCGGTTAGTCTTGTCTCTGCCCGAACATCGCTTCCGGCAGCGCGTCGGGGGGAGCCCCCCAATTTTTCCCCGGCGCGTGGCGGCATCCCTCGCCCCCCATTGACGGGATGCCGCCTCCTCTTTTTTCCGGGCCCGTTCGGCGGGCCGTCGGTTTCTCCCCAGGCCGCGAAGTCGCGGACCTCTCCACGGATGAGCCCCTCGTCACCACGCGGGGATGGGGGACTTTCCTACCGTCGTCGGTGTGATCTCCCCGCTCCTTCTCCCCGTTCCGGAATCCGCCGGCGTGGCGCATTCCGCGCTCGCGGAAATGCCCTCCGCATGGTCCGACCCCGCCCTGGCTTTTCTTCGTCCTTTCCTCGACGATCCCGCCGTCAGCGACGTGTTCGTCAACGGGGAGGACGGCCTCTTCGTCGACCGGGGAAGAGGGGCCGAGCGCGTACCGTCCTGGCGGGCGACCGAGGCCGAGGTGCGGCAGCTCGCCGTGCGGCTGATCGCGCTCGGGGGACGTCACCTCGACGACGCATCTCCGTGCGTCGACGTGCGACTCGAACGGGGAGTGAGGGTGCACGCGGTGCTCGCGCCGGTCGCCGTGCGCGGGACGGCGATCTCGATCCGTGTGCCGCGGTGGGACGCCCCCGACCTCGATTCTCTCGATGCGACGGGGATGTTCCCCGCGGGAGTCCGCACGCAGCTCGAGGCGCTGGTCGACGAGCGCTCGAACGTTCTGATCTCGGGCGCGACGGGGGCGGGGAAGACGACGCTGCTGTCGGCGCTCCTGACGCGCGTCCCCGCCGCCGAGCGGATCCTGACGATCGAGGAGGTCGCCGAACTCCGGCCTCGCCACCCCCATCACGTCGTCCTCGAGGCGCGACAGTCGAATCTCGAGGGCGCGGGCGGCATCGGGCTGACCCGTCTGGTGCGCGAAGCCCTGCGCATGCGACCGGATCGTCTCGTGCTGGGGGAATGTCGCGGCGCGGAGATCCGAGAGCTCCTCCTCGCACTCAACACCGGGCACGACGGCGGTGCCGGAACACTGCATGCCCGCGGACTCGCCGAGGTGCCCGCGCGGCTCGAAGCCCTCGGAGCGCTCGCCGGAATGGATGCCGTCGCCCTGGCGCGTCAGGCCGTCAGCGCCCTGCATGCGATCTTGCACGTCGAACGCCGCGGCGGACGGCGGCAGGTCGCCGGGATCGGCCGCCCCGTTCTGAACGGTGACCGGCTGATCGTCGAACAGGTCCGCTGCGCATGAGGACGCGAGCACGGTCCGGTGCCGACGTCGCGACGATTGACGTGGCGATGCGACTCGCCGTCCTCCTGTCGGCGGGAGTGACGGTACCGGCTGCCTGGCGTCACCTCGCCCGCGACGGCGATGCAGTGCTCGTCGCTGCGGCGCGGGTTGCGGAGGACGGCGGTGACGTCGCCGCGGCACTGCGTTCCGGAGGCGACGCATGGCGTGACATCGCGGCGGCGTGGGCCGTGGCGATCGCCGTCGGCGCACCCCTCGCGGATACGCTGCGCTCTGCCGTGACCGCCCTCCGCGACGCGGGCGAGGTCCGCGACGACGTCGAGGTGGCGCTCGCCGAGCCCGTCGCCACCGCGCGCGTGCTCACCTGGCTTCCGCTCCTCGGGCTCCCGATCGGGGTCGCTCTCGGGCTCGATCCGCTCCGAGTGATCACCGAGCCCCTGGGCGCCGGTGCCGTCCTCGCGGGACTCCTGCTGATCGGAGTTTCCCACGTGTGGACGCGCCGTCTGGCGGACCGCTCGGCGCCCTCCATCGATCTCCCGGGGTGGGAGGCCGAGCTCGTGGCCATCGCCCTGTCGTCCGGCGTGTCCGTCGACCGCGCGCAAGCGCTCGCCGCGGCTGAACGCGGAACGACCGCTGCGGCCTCGGTTCGCGCGGGGATCGCCGCGTCGCTCGAACTCTCGATCCGAACCGGGGCGCCCGCGGTCGAACTGCTCCGGGGAGAGGCCTGGCTCGCGCGCCGACGTGCCCGGACCGAGGGGCGGGAGACCGCCGCGCGGCTGTCGACTCGACTCCTTCTTCCCCTCGGCGTCTGCACGCTCCCGGCCTTCCTGCTTCTGGGGGTGGTGCCGGCCGTGCTCGGCGTCATCCGCTCCACCGTCCTGCCCCTCTGAACCCGTCCACGACACGAAGGAATCCCATGTCCGTTCCGTCCCGCCCCGTGCTCCCTCTTCCTGCGCTGCCGCCGCTCACGTCGCGTCGCGCTGCGCTGCTGTTCCTCGACGATCGCGGCGCCGCCACGGCCGAGTACGCGATCGCCACGATGGCGGCTGTGGCCTTCGCCGGCCTTCTCGTTCTGATCATGCGTTCCGATGAGGTGCGCGGCATCCTCACCGACCTCGTGCGCCGCGCCCTGACGGTGCAATGAGGAGGACGGGGCTCGACGACCGCGGAGCGGTCACGGCCGAGTTCGCCGTCGTGCTCCCCGCCGTCGTGCTCGTGCTCGCTCTCGGCCTCGGGGCCCTTTCGGCCGGCGCGGCGGGGGTGCGGCTGCAGCACGCCGCCGCGGAGTCCGCCCGCTTGTTCGGACGTGGAGACGACGCCGGCGCACGCGCCGTCGTGGCGCGCGTCGGGGCGACGGTCGGTGTCACCCGCACGGATGCGCTGGTGTGCGTCGACGTGACGGCGACGCCGCCGGTGCCTCTTCCCCTCGGCCCGCTCGCTGCCAGGTCGTGCGCACTCGACGGAGGCGGGTGATGGCCGGCGGCGTATCGGCGGTCGGCGTGGTCGCGGCGGTCGCCGCCGCGGCCCTCGGACTGGCCGTCGCGGCGGGCGCCGCCGCGCAGGTGCAACGTCTCGCCGGGATCGCGGATGCCGCGGCCCTCGCCGCCGCCGACACCGTCAGCGGCGCGATCCCCGGGGTGCCCTGCGAGGCGGCCGCCGCCGTCGCCGATGCCGGCGGCGTGAACCTGGACGAATGCGATGTCGACGGCCTCGTCGCCACGGTCGCCGTCGGCAGCGCGTACGGTGGGATTCCGTTCGGTGCACGCTCCCGCGCAGGACCACCCGATGTCTCGACGGCGCACGACCTCCCGGAACCCGACCAGGAAGGCGTGTGTATGGTGTGCAACGAAGAAAGGACCCCAGTGGCAAACGGCAAGAAGCTCGTCATCGTCGAGTCCCCGACGAAGATGAAGTCGATCCAGGGATACCTCGGCGACGGCTACGAAGTGCTCAGCTCGGTCGGGCACATCCGCGACCTCGCCTCGAAGAAGGAGATCCCGGCCGACAAGAAGGCGGCGTACGGAAAGTACTCCATCGACGTCGAGAACGACTTCGACCCGTACTACGTCGTCAACGACCGCAAGACCAAGACGGTCGCCGAGCTCAAGCGCGCCCTGAAGTCGGCCGACGAAGTCCTGCTCGCCACCGATGGTGACCGCGAAGGCGAGGCCATCGCGTGGCACCTCCGCGAGGTCCTCAAGCCCAAGGTCCCCGTGCGTCGCATGGTGTTCCACGAGATCACCAAGGACGCCATCCAGGACGCCGTCCACCACACCCGCGACCTCGACGAGTCGCTCGTCGACGCGCAGGAGACCCGCCGCGTCCTCGACCGCCTCTACGGTTGGGACGTCTCGCCCGTGCTGTGGCGCAAGGTCGGCTCCGGCCGCGAAGGCACCGCCCTCAGCGCCGGCCGCGTCCAGTCCGCCGCCACCCGTATGGTCGTGGAGCGCGAACGCGAGCGAATGGCCTTCGTCTCGGCCACCTACTGGGACGTCGAGGCGTTGGCATCCAAGTCGGGCTCGTCGTTCACTACGCGCCTGAACCGCCTCGACGGCGCCCCCCTCGCCCGCGGTGGCGACTACGACGACAACGGAAAGCTCAAGAAGGCCGTCGTCGTCCTCGACGAGGCGCAGGCCCGCGCGCTCGCCGCCGACATCATTGCCGCCGCCAAGGCCACCGTCGCCAAGGTCGAGGCCAAGCCCGGCACCCGCAGCCCCCGCGCTCCCTTCACCACCTCCACGCTCCAGCAGGAAGCCGGACGCAAGCTCTCGATGAGCGCCAAGCACGCCATGGGCGTCGCGCAGCGTCTCTACGAGAAGGGCTTCATCACCTATATGCGTACCGACTCCACCGCGCTCTCGACGCAGGCCGTGAAGGCCGCGCGCGAGCAGGCGGTGGCGCTCTACGGCGACAAGGCCGTGCCGGCCAACCCGCGCGTCTACAAGAGCAAGTCCAAGAACGCGCAAGAAGCGCACGAGGCCATCCGTCCCTCGGGCGAGCACTTCCGCACGCCCGCGTCGCTCGCCTCGTCGCTCGACCGCGACGAGCAGAAGCTGTACGACCTGATCTGGAAGCGCACCGTCGCCAGCCAGATGTCGGATGCCAAGTACGAGACCACAACGGTCACCCTCGCCGTCCAGGCGGGGGAGAAGCAGGCCGAGTTCACCGCCTCGGGCACCGTGTACACCTTCAAGGGCTTCCTCGAGGCGTACGAAGAGGGCAACGACGAGAAGCGCAACGACGACGACGCCGACCAGTCGCTCCCCGTGGTCGCCGTCGGCGACGAACTCGCGATCAGCGACGTCGAGCCCAAGGGCCACAGCACCTCGCCGAAGCCGCGCTACACCGAAGCCAGCCTCGTCAAGGCGCTCGAAGAGAAGGGCATCGGTCGCCCCTCGACCTTCGCCAGCATCATCGGCGTCATCCTCGACCGCGGCTACGTCACCAAGCGCGGCCAGGCCCTCGTTCCCAGTTGGCTCGCGTTCAGCGTCGTCCGTCTGCTCGAGCAGCACTTCGCCGACCTCGTCGACTACGACTTCACCGCGGCCCTCGAAGACGACCTGGATGCCATCGCCCGCGGCGAGCAGCGCCGCACGGAATGGCTCAAGGCGTTCTACTTCGGCTCCGAGAAGCAGGTCGGCCTGCGCCACATCGTCGAGAACCTCGGCGAGATCGACGCGCGCGAACTGAACTCCACGCGCATCACCGACACCGCCACGCTCCGCTTCGGCAAGTACGGCCCGTACCTCGAGGTCGTCGAGCCCGGCGCGCCCGAAGACGCCAAGCCGCGCATCGTCAACATCCCCGAAGACCTCGCACCCGACGAGCTCACGGCTGAGAAGGCCCAGGAGCTCATCGAGGCGCCGGTCGCCGGCGACCGTGTGCTCGGCGAGAACCCCGAGAACGGCAAGCTCGTCGTCGTCAAGGACGGCCGCTTCGGTCCGTACGTCCAGGAAGTCGAGGCGGAGGAGCCGGAAGAGGTCGACCAGGCCACCGGCGAGGTCGTCGAAGCGCCGAAGAAGCGCGGCGCGAAGAAAGAGGCCGCGCCCAAGCCCCGCACGGCATCGCTCTTCCGCTCGATGTCGGTCGACACCATCGACCTCCACACCGCGCTGCAGCTGCTGTCGCTCCCGCGCGTCGTCGGCGCCGACCCGGCCACCGGGGAAGAGATCACCGCGCAGAACGGCCGCTTCGGTCCGTACCTGAAGAAGGGCACCGACTCGCGGTCCCTCGACTCCGAGACCCAGATCTTCGACATCACCCTCGAAGACGCCCTCGCCAAGTACGCCGAGCCCAAATACGGTGCCCGACGCGCGTCGAGCGCCCTCAAGGAATTCGACGCCGACCCGGTCAGCGGCAAGCCGATCAAGCTCAAGGACGGCCGCTTCGGACCGTACGTCACCGACGGCGAGACCAATGCCACGGTCCCGCGCGGCGAAGACGCCATGGCCGTCACCTTCGAGCGTGCCGTCGAACTCATCGCCGACAAGCGCGCCAAGGGCCCCGCGCCCAAGCGCACCGCGGCGAAGAAGACGACGACCACGCGCAAGGCCCCGGCGAAGAAGTCGTGACCGCCGACGCCCCCCGGCCGCCGCACGCCCCCCACGCGACGACGGCCGGGGGACCCGGCCTCTTCCTCACCTTCGAAGGCGGCGACGGCGCCGGCAAGACCACCCAGGCCGTGCTCCTCGAAGAATGGCTGCGGTCCCAGGGGCGCGAAGTCGTGCGCACACGCGAACCCGGCGGCACCGACGTCGGCGTGCGCATCCGCGACATCGTCCTGCACCACCGCGGACACATCGCCCCCCGCGCCGAAGCGCTGCTCTACGCCGCCGACCGCGCCCACCACATCGAGACCGTCGTCCAACCCGCGATCGCGCGCGGCGACGTCGTCATCCAGGACCGCTACCTCGACTCCTCCGTGGCGTACCAGGGCGCCGGACGCGTCCTCGACCCCGGCGACGTGCGCGAACTGTCGCTCTGGGCCACCGGCGGGCTCCTGCCCGACCTCACCGTCCTGCTCGACCTCGACCCCGGGTCCGCGCGGGCTCGACTCGACGCCGACGACAAGCCCTTCGACCGTCTGGAAGCCGAGAAGACCGAGTTCCACGAACGCGTGCGCTCCGCCTTCCTCACGCTCGCCGAGGCCGAACCCGAGCGCTTCCTCGTCCTGGATGCCACGCAACCCGCCGACGCGCTCGCCGAACGCGTCCGCGAGGCCGTGGCATCCCGACTCGGGTGACCGGCGCACCCGATCGACGCCCTGCCGACCCCCAGCCGATCGACAGCGGCGGTGTCGGTGCCCGCGATTAGGGTGGAACCCATGTCGGCCGCCGTGGAGTCCCCCTCGCAGACCGCCGCCCTGCCCTTCCCGTGGGATGCGGTATGGGGGCAAGACGAGGCCGTCCAGACACTCCGCGCCGCGGCCGCCGACCCCGCCGCCCTCGCCCACGCGTGGCTGATCACCGGTCCGCCCGGCTCCGGGCGCTCCACCCTCGCCTACGCCTTCGCGGCGGCGCTCATCGCCGACCCCGGCGACGACGCCGCCCAACGCCAGGTCCTCGCCCGCACCCACCCCGATCTCACGGCGCTGCGCACCGAACAGGTCGTCATCCGCATCGACGAAGCCCGCCGCCTCGTCGAACGCGCGTCGTTCGCCCCGTCGCTCGGGCGCCACCGCGTCATCGTCGTCGAAGACGCCGACCGCATGGCCGAGCGCACCTCCAACGTCCTGCTGAAAGCCCTCGAAGAACCGCCCGAGCAGACGGTCTGGGTGCTCTGCGCGCCCAGCGACGCCGACCTGCTCCCCACGATCCGCTCGCGCGTGCGGGTCCTGCGCCTGCGCGAACCATCGGTCGCCGACGTGGCCTCGCTCATCGTCGAACGCACCGGCGTCCCCGCCGACGTCGCCGAAGAGTCCGCACGCCACGCCCAGCGCCACATCGGCATGGCCCAGCGCCTCGCCACCGACGACGACGCCCGCGCCCGCCGCGCCGAGACGCTGTCGGCGGTGCTCGCCGTCCGCGGCATCAGCGACGCGGTCGAGGTGGCCGGGCAGATCGTGCGTCTCGCCACCGACGACGCCAAGGCCCTCACCGCCACCCGCGACGAAGAAGAACGCCGCAGCCTGCTGCGCACACTCGGCGTCGCCGAAGGCGCCGCGGTCCCGCCGAGCGTCCGCGGACAGCTCAACGCCCTCGAAGACGACCAGAAGCGCCGGGCCACCCGCAGCCTCCGCGACGGCATCGACCGCGTGCTCACCGACCTCCAGTCGCTCTTCCGCGACGTCGTCATGCTCCAGTACGGGCGCGACGGCGATCTCGTCAACGCCGAAAGGATCGACGATCTGCGCTCCCTCGCCACCGAGTGGACCCCTGCCCGCACGCTGGGCGTCCTCGACCGGATCACCGACACCCGCCGCAACCTCGAGCAGAACGCGGCCCCGCTGCTCGCCCTCGAGAGTCTGCTGATCACCGTCGCGAACGGATCCGCGCCGTGAGCCTCCGCCGACGCGTCGCCACGGCCGTGGCCGGAGTCGTGGCCCTCGCCGTCGCCCTGTCCGGATGCCTCTACGCCCAGATCCCGCCGCTGCCCCCGGGCGGTGGGGCATCGCTCGCTCCGCAGACCGACGGGGTGTCCGCGGAACTGCTCCCGTACTATGGGCAGACGCTCGACTGGCAGGAGTGCGGCACGGGTCTGGACTGCACGAAAGTGACCGTCCCGCGCGATTACAGCGACCCCAGCGTCGGTGATCTCCAGCTCGCCGTGGTGCGCCACCGCGCGACCTCGGGCGCGCCGATCGGCTCGCTCCTGACCAATCCGGGCGGCCCCGGGGCCGCGGGCGTCTCGCTGATGAAGCAGGCGCTGTCGATCCTCGTCGACGACAAGCTCACCGCGGCCTACGACGTGATCGGCTTCGACCCGCGCGGAGTGGGCGAGTCCACCGCGGTCACCTGCTACGACCCGCCGCAGCTCGACGCCTACCTCTACGACATCCCGCCCGGAGCGCGCGGCAGCGACGAACGGCGAGCCGCCCTCGACCAGCGCGCCGCTGACTTCACGAAAGCCTGCCGGGACCGCAGCGACGGCATCCTGCCCTACATCACCACCGCGAACTCCGCGCGTGACATGGACGTGCTCCGTGCGGTGCTCGGCGACTCGAAGCTCAACTATCTCGGCTACTCGTACGGCACGTTCCTCGGCACGACCTACGCCGGACTCTTCCCCGAGCGCGTCGGACGCATGGTGCTCGACGGCGGGATCGACCCCAGCGTCTCGGGTTCCGACACGTCGCTGCGGCAGGCCGTCGGCTTCGAGCAGTCGCTCCGCGCGTTCATGGCCGACTGCCTGGCGACGAACGAATGCGCCTTCGCGGGCAGCGTCGACGACGCGATGTCCGATCTCTCCGCCCTCCTGGCCCGCGTCGACGCCCGCCCGATCACCGCGGCCGACGGTCGGAAGCTCGGCGGCGATTCGCTGATGACGGCCATCACCGCGGCGCTGTACAGCGAAGAGAGCTGGCCGTACCTGCGTTCGGCACTGACCGACGTCAGCAACGGGCGCGCGGATGTCGCGTTCCAACTCGCCGACTTCTACAACGGCCGCATGGGCGACACGTACGGCGGCAACACCATGGAGGCGTTCGTCGCCTACAACTGCATGGACTACCCCGACGAGGGGACGGATGCCGACCTCGCGGCGCTCCAGAAAGAGCTCGACGTCCAGGCCCCCGTCATCGCCCCGTACTGGGCCGGAGCAGGCGGCGACCCGTGCGCGACGTGGCCCGCGCCGCCCACCGGCGTCCGCGAACCGATCACCGCGCCCGGCTCCCCGCCGATCGTCGTTGTCGGGACGACGGGCGACCCCGCCACCCCATACGAGGGGGCGCAGAGCCTCGCGTCGCAGCTGGCGCAGGGCGTCCTGATCACCAACGTCGGCGAGGGCCACCTCGGCTACAACAAGGGCAATGCCTGCGTGACCGACGCGGTCGACGCCTATCTGGTCGACGGCACGGTGCCCGAGAACGGCCTCCGCTGCGGCTGACCGTCGCGTCGGCCGACCGACACATCGGTCGCGGGCTCGCCGTCGCAGCGATCGCGAAGCGCGCGGCGGGCGCGCGGAACGTAGGCTTGTCGTCGTCCCCGCCCGAAGGAGCACCATGACCACCCCCGACCTGGCCACCTACATCGACCACACGCTGCTCAAGCCCGAAGCGACCCGCGCCGACGTCGAACGCACCATCGCCGACGCCGCGGAGCTCGGCACGTACAGCGTCTGCCTGTCGCCGTCGTTCCTGCCGGTCGAGGTGCCCGAGGGGCTCAAGGTCGCCGTCGTCTGCGGGTTCCCCAGCGGCAAGCACCACGCCGAGGTCAAGGCCGCCGAGGCGGCGCTGTCGGTCGCCCAGGGCGCCGACGAGATCGACATGGTCATCGACATCGGCGCCGCCGTCGAGGGACGCTACGAGGTCGTGGAGGCCGAGATCCGCGCGGTCCGGGCCGCGGTCCCCGCACCGACCGTGCTCAAGGTCATCATCGAAGCCGCCGCACTCTCCGATGAGGCGATCGTCGCGGTCTGCGAGGCCGCGGTCGCCGCGGGTGCCGACTTCGTCAAGACGTCCACCGGTTTCCACCCCGCCGGAGGGGCCAGCGTCCACGCCGTCGCGCTCATGAAGCGGACCGTCGGCGACCGTGCCGAGGTCAAGGCATCCGGAGGCATCCGCACCCGCGCCGCCGCCGAAGACATGATCGCCGCCGGCGCGACCCGCCTGGGTCTGTCGTCGAGCCGCGACATCCTCGCCGACCGCTCCGCCACCGGCGACTACTGAGCGGGCGCCGATTCGTCGGGTGGCCCGCTGAGCATGTAAGATCGATGATCGTGCACGCGTCAGCGGCGCGCGCCGCCTTAGCTCAGACGGCAGAGCGATTCACTCGTAATGAATAGGTCAAGGGTTCGATTCCCTTAGGCGGCTCCAGCACAAACCGAAAGGCCCGGGTTCCCCCCGGGCCTTTCGTGTTCCCCCGTCCCGATCGGCGGCACGGGGCGGGTTCCGACAGCCCGATAGGCTGAAGCTCCACCGTCGCGCCTCGGCGCGGAGACCATCGCCCCGCCCGCAGGAGCCCCCGTGTCGAACGTCGTCGATGTCGTCATCGAGCTCTTCACGTGGGTCGGTCTCGGGGCGGGAATCCTCCTCGCGGTGGCGGCCCTGATCCTCTACGTCGCCGACGGCACCTGGGTCCCCGTGCGCGCCGTGGTCGAAGACGTCGAGGACCACCGCGTCGTCCGCTGGTTCGACGAGAACGGGGGAGTCAACGAAGCCCCCCTCTCGCCGCACGACGACGCCCGCATCGGCGACGCCGACATGGCCGATGTCTTCGCGCGCCGCGGGTCGCAGCATCGCATGCGGCTGACGCGCTCGTCGCCGCTGGTCCGGTTCGTCTCCCTGCTCGCGGTGGGTGTCCTCGGGCTCGGCGCGGTGGCGTTCGCCCTCTCGATCGTCCTGCTGTTCACACGTGGATGACGGCTCCCGCCACTCCGGCCGCGCGTAGGCTCGGGTCATGAGCCGGGCACTGTTCATCGTCGACGTCCAGAACGATTTCACCGAACGCGGCGCCCTCGGCGTCGTCGGCGGCGACGCGGTCGCCGAACGCATCTCGCGGTACCTCGATGCGCACGCCGACGACTACGCGGTCGTCGTCGCCTCGCGCGACTGGCACCACGGCGACGACGACAACGGCGGCCATTTCTCGGCCGAACCCGACTTCGTCGACACGTGGCCCGTGCACTGCGTCGGGGGAACCTACGGAGCCGACTACGACGAGGTGTTCGACACCCGCCGGGTCACCCACCACCTCAAGAAAGGGCAGGGCCGACCCGCGTACTCGCTGTTCGAGGGAGTGACCGACGACGGTCGCACCGCGACCGGCATCCTCGACGAGCACGGCATCCGCGACATCGACATCGTCGGTATCGCGACCGATTACTGCGTGCGCGCCTCCGCACTCGACGCTCTCCGTGCCGGTCGCACGGTGAGGGTGCTGACCGACCTCGTCGCTGGGGTGCACCCCGATTCCAGCGCCGCGGCCCTGTCGGAGATCGAGACGGCCGGAGCGCGTCTCACTCGCTCGGAGTGACCTCGTCCTCGGCGCGGGGAATCGTGAGGGTCACGGTCGTCCCTGCGCCCAGCTCGCTCGCGATCCGCACTGTGCCGCTGTGCTCCTGCAGGATGTGCCGGACGCTCGCCAGACCGATCCCACTGCCCCCGTCGCGCGCATCCGCCAGCCTCCCGCGTTCTCCTTCGTCGAGCACGGTCCGCAGGTCGTCGGGATGGATGCCACGACCCCCGTCCCGCACCGACACCGTGGCGCCCTCGTCGGTCTCGTAGACCTGCACCTCGATGACGTCGTCCGAGTACTTCGCGGCGTTCTCCAGCACGTTCGCCACGGCGCGGCGGAGGCCGAGGACGTCGCCCACGACCGGGACGGCATCCATCTGTCCATAGGCGATGCGGTGAGGGGCGTCGCCCGGGAGCACCAGGGCGACCGCGCCCCGCGCCACGAGGTCCAGGGTGACGCGGCGACGCCCGCGCTCGGGGCGCGCGTTCGCGTCGGACATGAGTGCCTGCGCCATCGCGACGAGGTGGTCGCTCGCCTCTCCCGCCAGGCGCAGGAGCCGATGGTCGGCGGGGAGCTCCTCGGCCATCAGGTCGAGATAGCCGCGAAGCGCAGTGACCGGCGACAGCAGGTCGTGCGCGAACGTCCTCTGCAGGGCGGCCTGCTCGTCGGCCGACTGCTTCTCGCTCGTGAGGTCGCGGACGATCTTCACGAACCCGAGCACCTGCCCGGATTCGCTGCGGATCGCGGAGATCGTCACGCTCGCCCAGAACTCGCTACCGTCCTGGCGGACCCGCCACCCGATGTCCTCCACGTGTCCGTCGCGCTGCGCGGCGGCGAGGAGCTTGTTCGGGAGGCCGCGGCGGCGGTCCTCCTCGCGGTAGAAGCGCGAGAAATGCTCTCCCACGATCTCGTGCTCCGCGTAGCCCTTGATGAGTTCGGCTCCGGCGTTCCACCCGCGCACGATGCCGCCGCCGTCGAGCTTGACGATGGCGAACTGGTCGACCTGGCCGTCCCAGTCCGGTGGCAGGGTGCGGCGCAGGCTAGCGATGGGTCTGACCTCGTCGGGTGAGGGGGGCGCGGCGCGGAACGGGGAGGTGTCGTCCTCGGCCACGCTCATGCGGTTCGGCCGATGCGGGGCGGGATGCTTGCTGAAGGCATGCCCCGATCATGCCGCGATCCACACAGGGAAGACCAGCGCTTGACACGAGTCGTCCGCCGGACGTTTCGCGTACCGTCAGCGGACCGTGACAAGGGTGCGCTGCCAGCCGCTCGACCCGTTGGGCGCGATCGCGGCGGGTTCCTGGATCTGCACGTTGCCCTGCGTGTCGGTCGCGCGGACGGTGATGTAGTGCGATCCGGGCTGCGCGTCCCACTCGAGGACCCACTGCACCCACGACTGGTCGTTGATGGGCGTCGAGAGGGTCGCCTGCTGCCAGTCGCCGTCGTCGATGCTCACCTCGACGGTCTTCACGCCGATCGGCTGCGCCCACGCCATTCCGGCGATGGGGACCTTGCCGGCGGAGACGGGCGTACCGATCTTGGGGGTGTCCACGCGCGACGACATCTTGATCGGCGCTTCCGCGGAGTACCCGCGCGGAGTCCAGTACGCCTCCATCTCGTCGAAGCGGGTCACGGTGAGCTTGGTCACCCACTTGGTCGCCGACACGTAGCCGTACAGGCCCGGCACGACCATGCGGACGGGGAATCCGTGCTCGAACGGCAGCGGTTCGCCGTTCATGGCCACCGCGAAGATGGCATCCAACCCGTCGTCGGTCAGGGCGGACAGGGGAGTGGATGCCGTGTACCCGTCGACGCTCTCGGAGAGCACCATGTCGGCGTCGCCCTGCGGCGCGGCCATGCGCAGCACGTCGCGGATGGGGACGCCCTGCCAGATCGCATTGCCGACGAGGCCTCCGCCGACCTCGTTCGACACGCACGTGAGGGTCACGCCGTACTCGTCCAGGCCCATGTTGACGAGATCGTCGAAGGTGAGCTCGATGGGCTTGTCGACCATGCCCTCGATGCTCAGACGCCACGTGGACGGGTCGACGTTCGGCACGGTGAGGGCGGTGTCGACGCGGTAGAAGTCCGCGTTCGGCGTGATGATCGGCGACAGGCCCGGGACGTCGAGCGACGCACCCTCGGGCACGGTCACCGTGCTGCGGACCGCGGGAAGGCGCAGCGCGTCGCGAGCGGCGGCGACCGACGCGGTGGCGGCGTTGACGACGCGCGCGCCCACACCCACCACGACGGCGGTCGCGGCGGCGATGCCGGAGAGGAGGAAGAAGCCGCGGCGGTCCACGCCGGCCGCGGTCGCGTCGCCGTCGGAGGCCGCGGCGGACCACCGTCGCAGACGACGGCTCAGCAGGAGGAGGAGCACGACGCCGACCACGGTGCCGAGGACGGGCGGCAGCCAGGCGAGCGCGGTCGCACCCGCGCGCGTGACGATGGCGGCGGTGGCCAGCGCCCCGCCGACGCCGAGCAGGATCGCGCCGACCGGGCGGAACCGGTACTCGACGAAACCGGCGATCGCGGCCGCGACACCGGCGCCGAGCCCGACGCCGGCGAGCAGCGCGATCTTGTCGGACTCGCCGAACACGGTGATCGCGAGCTCCTTCAGCGGGCGGGGCACGATGTCGACGATGAACGAGCCGACCGCGAGCACGGGGCTCGCGGATCGCGCCACGAGCACCGCGAACAGTTCGGCGACGGCGAGCAGGGACGCGGCCGAGACGAGCCCCGCGAGGGCGGCCCAGAACCACGCCCGCGGACGCCGGACGCTGGTCGGCTCGCCGGTGCGGGCCGCGGTGTCGGTGGTCATGGCATCCCTCTTCCTGGTCGACGACGCAGGAGGCCCCGCCGTCATTCCGTTGTTCGGAGCGGAGGCGGGAACGGATCGGGCGGGAGGGTCCGCCGATACGCTGTGTGCACCCGCCCCGGGGCAACCGCCCGCGCGCGAGAGGAGCGGGGACCGTCGCGGTGCGCCACGCCCGGGTGGATGCCGCTGCGGGCACGCTCTTCCTCGTCGGCGTCGCCGCCTCCTTCGCGGGGGTGGCGGGCGCGTGGTCGCTGTTCCCGGCGACGGCGTCACGGATCGAGCGGATCTACGCCCGGCTCAGACGGACCGATCATCGCCTCCTGTACGCGGGCATCCTCGCCGCGGCGGGTCTCGTCCGCCTCACGGTGGCGCTGCTGCCGGTGCGCTGACGGCACCGGCAGCAGCGGGGTCACCCGCGCGTGATGTCGGTGATCCGACCGTTCGCGAGCCGCAGACGGCGCCGCGCGCGCCGCGCGACCGCCGAGTCGTGGGTCACCATGACGAGCGTGAGTCCTTCGGCGTTCAACGCCTCGAGGACGGCGAGGATCTCGTCGCGCATGTGCTCGTCGAGGTTCCCCGTGGGTTCGTCCGCAAGCAGCACGCGGGGCTGTTTGGCCACGGCCCGGGCGATCGCGACACGTTGCTGCTGCCCCCCGGAGAGCTCGGTCGGACGATGGTCGTGCCGGTCGGCGAGGCCCACACGCTCCAGTGCCTCCGTGACCCGTCGGCGGCGTTCGTCGCGGTCGAGGCCGAGGGGCTCGAGGCCCATGTCGACGTTCTCCGCCGCCGTCAGCGTGGGGATGAGGTTGAAGCCCTGGAAGACGAACCCGATCTCGGCCGCGCGCACGCGACCCAGCTCGGAGTTGGTCGCCCGGGCGATGTCCAGGTCGCCGAGGCACACGCTCCCGGCGGTGGGACGGTCGAGAGCGCCGAGCATCTGCAGCAGCGTCGATTTGCCCCCGCCCGTGGGGCCCTGGATCGTCACGAAATCGCCCGCGGCGATCTCGAGGTCGATGCCGTCCAGCGCCTTCACGGTGCGCTCGCGTTGACGGTAGGTGCGGGTCACCCCCTCGAGGCGGTAGGCCGGTGTCGGAACGACGGGGTCGGGGGAAAGGGGCGGAATGCCGGTCATGGTCATGATGTCTCCCTGCGGGTGAGATGCGAACGGATGCCGGTCACGCGACCGAGCGGAGGGCGGCGGCGGGGCTGAGGCGCGCAGCGCGCCAGCCTCCGAAGGCTCCGGCGAACACGCCGCCGAGGACGGCGATCCCCACGGCCGCGACGACGACGGTGGGCGTGAGGGGGGCGTTGAGCACGATGTCAGTGGCCTGCGCGGCCGCCTGGCCGAAGCCGCCGCCGCCCATCCCCGGTCCGCCCTGACCGCCGGGACCCGTCGCCGTCGTCGAGGACGCCGTGACCGAGATCGTGGGCGAGATCACGTTGACGAGCAGGATGCCGCCGAGACCCAGGATCAGTCCCGCGGCGCCGCCGATGAGCCCCTGCACGAGCGATTCGCCGGCGACCTGGCGGACGACGCGGCCGTTGGACCAGCCGATCGCCTTCAGCGTGCCGAACTCCCGCGTGCGGCGGGCCACCCCGGAGAGCGTGAAGAGCACCGCCAGCGCGACGGCGACGGCCAGCACGACGATCGACAGCCACGTGCCGAGGTTGGTGATGAGCGAGGATGCGCTGGACAGCGAGCCCGAGACCGTCGAGGCGAGCTCGGACTGCGAGCTCACGGTCGCGTCGGGCAGAGCGGCCGTGACCTCGGCCTGGACGGTGTCGATGGCATCCGCGGAATCCGCCTGCACGTAGACCGTGGAGACGACCGCGCCGACACCGGCGAGGGACTGCGCGACATCGAGCGGCAGGTACACGTTCGCCGCGGTGTCCGCGTCGGCGGAAGCGGAGGCGACGATGCCGACGATCTGCATCGTGGTGCCGCCGACGTCGATCGTCCCGCCGACGGTCAGGCTGTTGGTGGTGGCGTAGGTCGCGTCGACCACGGCGACGTCCGTTCCGGCGTCGGCGGCTGTGAGCGCCCGTCCGTCCGAGACGGTGACGGAGGTCAGCGGGCCCACGGTCGCGGAGGGATCCACGCCGAGCACACTGAACGAGTCGATGCCGAACGCGCTGCCGCCGTCTCCGCCGGGCCCGCCGGACGGGGGCTCGCCGCCCATGCCGCCGCCGCCCAGCGCGCCGTCGGTGCTCGTCCCCGAGTTCGCGCCCCGGTCGGGGATCTGGCCCGAGAACGTGGTGTTGGTGAGCGCGAGAGCGCCCGTGGCGGAGGCCACGCCGTCGAGCCCGGACACGGTCGTCACGGTCGAGGCATCCAGGGTCCCGCGCATCATGTCGGTCATCAGCCGCGACTGGCTGAGCGACGTCGTGCCGTCGGAGGTGGAGCCGTCGTCGGCGCCGAAGTCGAACCGCGGACCGCCGCCGCCCTCCCCGGGCTGGGTCTGCGCGCCGGTGACGGTGAGGTCGGTGCCGACGCCGTACACCGACGACAGCGCCTGCGCCTGCGCGTCGCGCACCCCCGCCGATAGGGCGTTCACGACGATCACGAGCGCGATCGCGACCGCCAACCCCACGGCGACGATCACGGTCTGTTTGGTGCGGCCGGCGAGTTCGCGCCGCAGGTACGTCCAGTACATGGTTCTCCTTCCCGGCGCGGAGTGCGGCCGTGGCCCCGAAAGTAGGGACGGCGCCCTCACCGATCCCTCACGCTTCCTATGCAGGGGGTATGTTCGCGATCCGCCTTCGATCCACCGAGCCCCGGTCGCACAGCAGACGCATAGACATCGCAGAGACGGCGCATCGAATCGGTGAGTGCTGCTCTTGTCGGCGGTCGTGACGATGGGGCCATCGAAAGGAGGCACCGATGAGTGCTCTGCAGAAGATGTGGCTCCGCACCCGGGTGGCCACCGCCATGGTCGCGGCCCTCAGCGCCGGCGCCGTCGTGATCATCGCGGCCGGGGTGGTCGACGGATCCTCGGCGACCGAAGCCGCGACGACCACCACGACGTCCGACACCGCCGACTCGACGGTCACGCCGACGCCCTCGGCCTCGGCGACCGCGGCGACCACGGCCACCACGACGACCGACGACGCGGCCACGACCGGCACCTCCGCGTCCGACGGCACCGCGAGCGGGTCGAGCTCGGGAGCCTCGACCTCGGAGAGCTCGACGGGTTCGGCATCCGGCTCGGTCTCCTCGTCGCAGTCCACGCGATCCGACGCCACCTCGAGCGGGTCGTGATGCGCGCCTCCTCCCTGTGGGGCCTCTGGTCCACCGAAGCGACCCTCGTCGTCGACAGCGACGCGGAACGTCTGCCGCGCGGAATCCGCGACGTCGACGACCTCCGCGACGCCGCCGTCGAGATCGCGGATCGCGAACTCGCGCTCGTCGACGCGGCCGTCAACCGCTTCCGCGGCGACTCCGAGATCAACCGCATCGCGAGCGATCTGCCGCGGGGGGTGAGCATCAGCGCCCTGCTCACGGAGTACGTCGGCGCGGCCCTCGACGCGGCACGGCTCACCGAGGGAGCCGTCGATCCGACCCTCGGCCGTCACCTGAGCGCGCTCGGCTACGACCGCGACATCGCCCTCGTCCTCGACGACGACGACCGACCGGTGCGCGCCGTCGCGACGGACGTCGCCGGGTGGCAGCGCGTGGAGCTGCGCGGCCGGCGTCTCCGGGTCCCGGCGGACCGCACGCTCGACCTCGGCGCCACCGCCAAGGCGCTCGCCGCGGACCGCGTGGCCGCGACCATCGCCGCGCGTCTGGACTGCTCGGTGCTGCTGTCGCTCGGCGGAGACGTCTCCACGGCGGGTCCCGAACCGCGCGACGGATGGCATGTGCGCGTGCAGGACCTGCCCGACGAGCCGGCGACGACCGTGCGGGTGGCGGCGGGGCACGCCGTGGCGACCTCGAGCACCCTTCGGCGCCGGTGGCGTCGCGGCGGCGAGACGATGCACCACATCCTCGATCCCCGCACGGGGCTCCCCGCGGACCCGGTCTGGCGCACCGTCACGGTCGCCGCGTCGCGCTGCGTCCTCGCCAACGCGTACGCCACCGCCGCGATCGTCCGCGGCGCCTCGGCCCTCGAGTGGCTCGCGGACCGGGCGCCCGCGCGGCTCGTGGACCAGCAGTGTCGGGTGCACACCGTCGGCGGCTGGCCGGCGGAACCCGTTCCCGCGCACGCGACGGGGGAGGCGATGATCCGTGGATGAGGCACTGTGGGCCCTCGGGCGCGGCACGGGGGTCGTCGGACTCGTGCTGTTCAGTCTCGCCGTCGTCGGCGGCATCGTCGTCCGCTCGGGCGCGCCGTTGCCGGGTCTCGGGAGGTTCGGCGCCGCGCGCCTGCACCGCGACATCGCCCTCCTCGCGACGGTGTTCATCGGCATCCATCTGGTGTCGCTGCTGTTCGACAGCTACGCGCAGCTCGACGTCGTCGACTTCTTCGTGCCCTTCCTCGCGGCCTACCGTCCGGTGTGGCTCGGACTCGGCACGCTCGCGATCGACCTCGTGCTCGCGGTGGTCGTGACCGCGCTGCTCCGGCACCGGATCGGTGCCCGCGTCTTCCGTTTCGTCCACCGTGGCACCTACCTGCTGTGGCCCCTGGCCCTCGCCCACGCGATCGGTGCGGGAACGGATGCCGGGGAGCCGTGGTTCCTCGCCACTGCGGCGGCGTGCGCCGTGGCGGTCGCCGCGGCCGTGGGGTGGCGTCTGGTCCTCCGGTCCCGCGAACGCCGGGCGACCGGGCTCGTCGCCGACGTCGACCGTCCGCGGGCGCGTGTGGGGGTGGCGTCATGACCGCGCCGATCCTCCTGCGTGCCGCCGATCCCGGCCTGGCCGCCCACGCGGCGGTGTTCGGGTCTCGCCCGTCGCCGTCGCTCGACGGCCTCCTCGGCGAGCTCGAGGCCGCGGGCCTCGACGGGAGAGGCGGCGCCGGATTTCCCGTGCACCGCAAGCTCGCCGCCGTGGCGCGCGCTTCGGCGCGCGGCGGCGCCCCGATCGTGGTCGGCAACGGCAGCGAGGGCGAGCCGCTCAGCGCGAAGGACCGGGTGCTGCTGCAACGCGCCCCGCACCTGGTCCTCGACGGACTGCTGATCTGCGCCGAG
Source organism: Microbacterium sp. RURRCA19A (assembly GCF_900156455.1). Classification (GTDB taxonomy): domain Bacteria; phylum Actinomycetota; class Actinomycetes; order Actinomycetales; family Microbacteriaceae; genus Microbacterium. The sequence goes on along the minus strand of NZ_FTNQ01000003.1, from coordinate 372,113 downwards.
GCGCTGGGGTCCGATGAGGCCCACCTCGTGGTGCACGCCGACGCGCGCTCGGCGGCGGAGAGGGCGCTGGCCGAACGCAGCGATGCCGGAATCGTCCGGTTGCACGTCGCCGATCACGGTTTCGTCGGAGGAGAGGCGTCGGCGCTCGTCGCCGGAGTGTCCGGGCGACCCGGGGTGCCCTCCGATCGCGTCGTCCGCCTCGCGGAGCGGGGTCTGCGCCGGCGGCCGACGCTGGTGCAGAACGTCGAGTCGCTGGCCCAGGTGGCGGTGATCGCCCGCACCGGCGCCGACCGGCACCGGAGTCGCGGTCGCGCCGGCGACGCCGGAACACGGCTGGTGAGTGTCAGCACGCCGGGGGAGACGCCGATCGTGCTCGAGGTCGACGGGGGAACGGCGATCGCCGAGATCCTCACGGCGACCGGGGTCACGCGAGACCCCGCGGCCGTCCTCGTCGGCGGGTTCCACGGCACGTGGCTCCCGCGGGAGGCGCTCGACGCTGCCCTCTCGCCCCGCGGCCTGGCGCAGTGGGGCGCGTCCCCGGGCGCGGGCGTGCTCCACGTCCTCTCCGGCGGAGACTGCGGCATCCGCGCGACCGCCGACATGCTCGCGTTCCTCGCGGCGGCGTCCGCCCGGCAGTGCGGGCCGTGCCTGAACGGTCTACCCGCCATCGCCGCGTCGATGCGGGCGCTCGCCGCGGGGCGGGACACCCGGGACGAACTCCGACGCCTCGCCGGACTCGTCGACGGTCGGGGGGCCTGCGCGCACCCCGACGGGACGGTCCGCCTGCTGCGGAGCGCGCTGACGGTGTTCGCGGACGACGCGCAGGCCCACACGGAGAGTCGCTGCCGGGCGGGAAGAAGGGTGAGATCATGACGAAGAACCTGCACGTGGACTGGACGGCCTGCACGGGCCGCGGGGTCTGCGCCGAGCTGCTGGCGGGCGTGGTCCGCACCGACGACTGGGGGTACCCCCTCGCCGAGGGCGGCACCGACATCGTCGTGCCCGCGGGCCGCGAACGCGACGCCCGGGATGCCGCGGCCGTGTGCCCGCGCCTGGCGCTGACCTGGAGAGGCTGATGTCGGCGCGATCGGCTCGCCCCGGCCGCGCGGAGAGGGCATGCTGAACCCCATGGTCATCGCACGGCATCCGCTCTCCCGCCCCGACGGATCGCCGATCCGCGCACTCGTCGTCGACGACGAGGTCAACCTCGGCGAGTTGCTGCGCATGGCGATGACCAACGAGGGGTGGGAGGCCCGCGCGGTGACGAACGGCCGCGACGCCCTGGACGTCATCCGGGAGTTCGATCCCGACCTGCTCGTGCTCGACGTGATGATGCCCGGCATCGACGGCGTCGAGCTGCTCACCCGCGTGCGTGCCGGCGGCAACGACGTGCCGGTTCTCTTCCTCACCGCGAAGGATGCCGTGGAGGACCGCATCGCGGGGATCGCGGCCGGCGGCGACGACTACGTCACCAAGCCCTTCAACCTCGAGGAGGTCGTGCTGCGCCTGCGCGGCATGGCCCGCCGTCACGTGGCCGCCGCGGCCGAGGCCGACAGCCTCCTGCGGGTGGGCGACCTGTCGCTCGACGAGGACGCGTACGAGGTCCAGCGGGCAGGGGTCGCCATCAAGCTCACCGCGAAGGAGTTCGAGCTGCTCCGCTACCTCATGCAGAACGCGCGACGGGTCGTGAGCAAGACGCAGATCCTCGACACCGTGTGGGGGTACGACTTCGGCGGGAGCAGCGGGGTGGTGGAGATCTACATCTCGTACCTGCGGCGCAAGATCGACGCGCTCGGTGAGCCGCTGATCCACACCGTTCGCGGTGTCGGATACACCATCAAGTCCTCATGAGCCGCCGGCCGCTGACGCTGCAGAGGGCGCTCGTGATCGGCGCGAGCGCCCTGGTCGCCGTCGCGCTCCTGATCATGAGCGTCGCCACCATCACCGCGCTCCGCGCCTTCGTCTACGACCGGCTCGACGAACAGGTGCAGGGCGGCCTGATGATGGTGGGCGGGCCGCGCGACGGGGGGCACGGGCAGTCGTCCGGTGCGGATGCGGGGGCGTCCTCCACGCCCGCACCCACCCCGTCCGGCAGTGTGAGCGGGTCCGGGGGGCGGGGGCCGTCGCCGCGCGTCGGATCGCTGCAGCTCGTGATCGGGGCGGACGGGAGCGCGCAGTCCTCCAGCTACACGCAGTCGGACGGAACGGTCGTCACGCTCTCGGCCGATCAGATCGCGATCCTCCAGGCCGCCGTGCCGACCGACGGCGTCCCCGTCACGGCGGATCTCGGAGGAGACCTCGGTGCGTTTCGCGTCGCGGCGCGCGACTCGAACGGGACGACGGTCTTCTCGGGGATCTCCCTCGCCGACTCGGCGGCGACGACGACCGCACTGACGACCATCCTCATCGCCGTGGGAGCGGCGACGCTCCTCGCGGCGATCGCGGGACTGTCCTTCCTCGTCCGCCGGGCGCTGCGCCCGCTGGACCGCGTGGCCGCGGTCGCGCAGCGGGTGTCGGGGCTCTCGCTCGGCCGCGGCGACGTCGACATCCCCGACCGGGTGGCGCCGGCCGACACCGACACCCGGACCGAGGTCGGACGGGTCGGTGCGTCCCTGAACGACCTGCTCGGTCACGTGCAGGCCGCGCTGGCCGCCCGCGCGCACAGCGAGAACGAGCTGCGCCGTTTCATCGCGGATGCCAGCCACGAGCTCCGCACACCCCTGGCCAGCGTCCGCGGCTACGCGCAGCTGACGCTGTCGGGGCCCGAACCGATGTCGTCGACGCAGCAGCGCTCGCTCGAGCGGATCGAATCGGAGTCCCGCCGCATGACGACGCTCGTCGAGGATCTGCTGCTCCTCGCGCGGCTCGACGCGGGCCAGCGGCTGCGGGTGGACGACGTCGAGCTGCCGCTGCTGGCGATCGACGCGGTCAGCGACGCGCAGGCCGTCGACCGCGACCGGGAGTGGCGGCTGGACGTCGCCTCGGACGACCCGCTGACCGTGCCCGGCGACGAGGACCGCCTGCGTCAGGTGGTCGCGAACCTGCTGCGCAACGCCCACACGCACACGCCGCCCGGGACCGTCGTGACCACCACCATCCGACGCGAAGGCGACGAGGCCGTCCTGAGCGTGACCGACACGGGGCCCGGGATCGACCCGGTCGTGGCCGACACGCTGTTCGAGCGGTTCGCGCGGGGCGACCGGGCTCGCAACCGCGACGCGGGCAGCACCGGCCTGGGGCTCTCGATCGCGCAGGCGATCGTGGCCGCGCACGGCGGTTCGCTCGACGTGCGCAGCCGCCCGGGCGAGACGACCTTCACGGTGCGGTTGCCCGCGTTCCGCTCCTCGCCGGTCACAGCAGACGCATAGTCTTCCACAGCCCACGCCGAGGAGCGGGGAGGGACCGGTTAGTGCCCCGTCCGTAGACAAGGGGGCATGGACAACGCACACCGCTCCACCGGATCCCCGGACGATCGAGAGCCCGTCGCGGGCGTCTCGCCCGACCCGTCGTCACCGGCTCCCCAGGCGACGCCGGTCCCGCGGCGCACGGGCGCGGGTCGCATCGTCACCCGGCGTTCCGTGCTCCTGGGCGGGGCTGCGGCTCTGCTCACCGTCGGTGGCGGAGCATGGTGGGCGGCGGACAGGTTCCTCATCCCGCACGTCGAGGTCGCGGACGTCGCGTCCTACGAGGCTCAGCACGTCAGCTCCGAGGCCAGCGCGGCAGCCGAGGCCGCGGCGAGCGCGACGGCCGCCGCGACGACCACGCTGACCGACACGACGTTCAGCGACGGCGCGACCTCCATCGCCCTCTCCACCGTCTCGACCGGGTCGGGCTCGTCGGCTCTCACGTACTACGTGGCCGACGTGACCCTGGGGGATGCCACGGCCCTGCGCTCGGCTTTCGCCGACGACCAGTTCGGCGAGAACATCATCCAGACCACGAGCGAGATCGCGCAGGCGCACGGCGCCGTGTTCGCGATCAACGGCGACTACTACGGCTTCCGTTCGACCGGGATCGAGATCCGCAACGGCGCCGTCTACCGCGACGAGCCCGCCCGTCAGGGGCTCGCCTTCTTCCTCGACGGGCATGTCGAGGTCTACGACGAGACGCAGACCTCCGCCGCCGCCCTCCTGGCCGCGGGCGTCTGGAACACCGTCAGCTTCGGACCCGCGATCGTCGAGGACGGCACGGCGGTGGCGGGCATCGACTCCGTCGAGATCGATACGAACGTCGGCAACCATTCGATCCAGGGCGATCAGCCCCGCACGGCCATCGGCGTGATCGGGGACAACCATCTCGTCTTCGTCGTGGTCGACGGTCGCCAGGAGGGGTACAGCGAGGGTGCCACCCTGCCCGAGCTCGCCGAGATCCTGATCTCTCTCGGGGCCACCACCGGGTACAACCTCGACGGCGGCGGCAGCTCGACGATGTACTTCAACGGCAGCGTCGTCAACTCCCCGTCCAACGGTGGCGAGCGCGGCACGAGCGACATCCTGTACGTGGCGGGCTGAGCGGTGTTCGTCCTGATCCCCGCCTTCGAACCCGGACCGGCGCTCCCGCGTCTGGTCGCCGACCTCCGGCACGCCGACCCCGATCTCGACGTCCTCGTCGTCGACGACGGGAGCGGCCCGGGGTTCGCGGAGGTGTTCGCGGACGCGCGGGACGCCGGCGCGCGGGTCGTGACGCACGACGTCAACCGCGGCAAGGGTGCGGCCCTGAAGACGGGCCTGGCCGACATCGCGGTGCATTGTCCGGATGCCGATGTCGTCACGGCCGACGCCGACGGGCAGCACGCGCCCCTCGACGTCCTGCGCGTCGCCGACGCTCTCCGTGAGGACGCCGGGCGCGGGCGCAGCGCCCTCGTCCTCGGGATCCGGGACTTCGGCGGAGACGTCCCGCTGCGCAGCCGCGTCGGCAACGCGGTCGCCCGCGGGCTCTTCCGCGTCGCGACCGGGCGCCGCGTGACCGATACGCAGACGGGCCTGCGCGGCATCCCCGCCGATCGGATCGCCTGGGCGCTCGGCATCCCGGGTGAAGGGTTCGAGTACGAGCAGCGCATGCTCCTGCGGCTCGCGCCCGACGGGGTGGCCGTGCGCGAGGTGCCCATCACGACCGTGTACCTCGCGCGCAACGCCTCGAGCCACTTCCGTCCCGTGCGGGACTCGCTGCGGGTGCTGCTCCCGGTGCTGCTGTTCGCCTCGTCGTCGCTCGCTGCGTTCGTCGTCGACACGGTCGCCTTGTTCGTCCTCGACCTCCTGACGGGATGGTTGGTCCCCTCGATCGTCGCCGCCCGCATCCTCTCGGCCACGGTGAACTTCTTCGTCAACCGTCGCATGGTGTTCCGTGCCCGCGATCAGGCGCTGACGGGACAGGCCGTCCGCTACGGCGTGCTCGCGCTGGCGCTCCTGGCCTCGAACATCGCGTGGATGTCCTTCCTCACCGAGAACGGCCTCGCGCTGCTGCCCGCGAAGGTCGTCACCGAAGGCGTCCTGTTCATCTTGAGCTACGGCGTGCAACGCACCCTCGTCTTCCCCCGTGCGGACGCCTCACCGCCCGCCGCCACCGCCCGCGTCGACACGGCACCGCGCGTGACCGCGGATCCGGATGCCATGACCACCACACCCACCACAGGGAGAATCCGATGACCACCACCGCCCTTCTGCTGGCCGCCACCGATCTGGTCACCGCCGTCATCCTCAGCGCCGTGTACTTCCACCGGCACCGCCGTCGCGATCTGGTGGTCGCCTTCCTCGGTGTGAACGTGGGCGTGCTCGCCGTCGCGACCGTGCTCGGCACGGCCGAGGTCGCGCTGGGGCTCGGGCTCGGACTTTTCGGCGTGCTGTCGATCATCCGGCTGCGCTCGAGTGAGATCAGCCAGCGCGAGGTGGCGTACTACTTCGCCGCTCTGGCGGTCGGCCTCATCTGCGGCCTGCCCCACACCGACCTCGCGACGCCGCTGCTGCTGGTGGGCCTGATCGTCGCGGTGCTCGCGATCGCCGATCACCCGCGCCTGTTGTCGCGCGCGCGGCACCAGACGGTGCACCTGGATCGGGCGATCGCCGACGAGACGGAGCTGCGGGTCGAGCTCGGCCGTCAGCTCGGCGGCGAGGTCACCGCGATGACGGTGCAGCAGCTGGATCTGGTGGATGACACCACGCTCGTGGACGTGCGCTACCGGGTGCGCCCCGGCGCGGCGCCGGTCGCGACGCGCGTCGACCCGGGCCTCGGTTCCGAGGTGCGGGCGTCCGCTCCGGCCGACACGGGTTTCGCCGACCTGCTCGGGGGCGGGCGGTGAGCGCCCGCGCGCGCGTCGCCGCCGCGCTGGACGTGCTGCCCCCGGTCTCCCTCGAAGAGCTCACCGAGGATGCCGCTCTGCTCACGCGTGTGGATCGCAAGTACCTCGTGCCGCTGGCCTCCGCGGCTGAGCTGCTCGAAGGGCTCGGGCGTCGGCAGAACGCCCCACGGGTGCTGGAGATGGACGCACGGCGTGAGATGGCGTACCGGTCGGTGTACTTCGACACCCCCGATCTGCTGAGCTTCCGCCTCGCGGCGCACGGGCGCCGGCGGCGGTTCAAGCTGCGGACGCGTTCGTACCTGGACACCGGTTCCACGTTCCTCGAGATGAAGACCCGCGGGGCGCGCGGTTCGACGCAGAAGGATCGCGACGCCTACGCCGGCGCGGTGCCCGACCGTCTGACGCCCGCTGCCCGCGACGAGGTCGCCCTCGCCCTGGATGCCATCGGCATCCCCGCCACGCGCGCCGACGAGCTCGACTCGCGCCTGCGCACCCTCTACCGGCGCGCGACGCTGCTCCTCCCCGGTGAGGGGGGAGCGCCGTCCTCGCGGGCCACCGTCGACCTCGACCTGGAGTGGGTCGATGCGACCGGCGGCGGTTTCCTCCTGCCGCGTTTCGCGATCGTCGAGACGAAGTCGCCGGGCCAGGCGGGCCGTCTCGACCGTGCCCTGTGGCGTGCGGGTCACCGGCCCCAGCGCATCAGCAAGTACGCCACGGGCCTCGCCGCCCTCCATCGCGACCTGCCCCGCAACCGCTGGTCGAGGGTCCTCGCGGGTCCCCTCGCCACCGCCGTCCCCACTTCCCGCCCCGACCGAAAGGACGTGCCATGCGCCGCCGCCTGATCCCCTTCACCCTCCCGCTGGCCGTTGCCGGTCTCGTCCTGGCCGGATGCGCGGTCACCGCGCAACCGGCATCCGTCGGCGACACCTCCGTCTCGACCTCGCAGACCAGTACCGAGGCGATCACCGAGGTGGACTCGACGATCCCGGCGGCCGCCGCGGAGCTGCTCGCCGCGAACGCGGACGGCACGGTGGTGAAGGACGACGAGTGGAACATCGCGGATGCCGTCGACGTCACCCTCTCGGGCGCCACCGCGACGAGTGATTCGTCGTCCGTCGCGGTCGACGGCTCGACCGTCACGATCTCCGCTGCCGGTGTCTATCGCCTCAGCGGCACCCTCGACGGGCAGGTGGTCGTGGACGCCCCGGAGGACGCCCTGGTCGTGCTCGTCCTCGACGGCGCCACCGTCACGAGCACCGGCGGTGCGGCCATCCACGTGGTGTCCGCCGACGACGTGGCCGTGAATCTCGCCGCGGGGTCGACGAACATGATCACCGCGGCGAGCTCGGCCGACGCCGACGCGAGCGCGGCGATCTACGCCGACACCGACCTCACGATCTCCGGATCCGGGAGCCTCTCCGTCACGGACTCCGGCAACGACGGGATCTCCGCCACCGACGATCTCGCGATCATCGGCGGCACGATCACCGTGGACGCCGCCGACGACGGCCTGCGCGGCAAGGACTCGCTGGTCGTGAAGGACGGCACCGTATCGATCACCGCGGGCGGCGATGCGCTCAAGAGCGATCAGACCGACGACGCCACGAAGGGCTACGTCTGGATCGCCGGGGGCACCATCGAGGCGACCGCGGGCGATGACGGCATCGACGCGCAGACCGACGCCGTCATCACCGGAGGCACGATCACGCTCGCGACCGAGGACGACGGCATCCATTCCGAGACGGCTCTGGCCATCGCCGGTGGACAGGTCGACATCACCCGCTCGTACGAGGGGATCGAGTCGGCCGACATCCGCATCGCCGGCGGAGCGACGAGCGTCACCTCCTCCGACGACGGCGTGAACGCCTCGGGGAACTCCACGTCGAGCGGCGGCGTGGGCGGGGGTGGAATGCAGGACTCCGGCGAGACGCTCACCATCTCGGACGGCACCCTGCGGATCGACGCCGACGGCGACGGCCTGGACTCCAACGGCACCATCACGATGACCGGGGGAGACGTCACCGTTTACGGCCCGACCGCGAGCAACAACGGCGCGCTCGACTCCAACGGCGGGATCACCGTCTCGGGCGGCACCCTCGTCGCGATCGGCAGCAGCGGAATGGCCGAGTCTCCGGAGACCTCCTCGCCGCAGGGATGGCTCGCCGCGGCGGTCGACGGCTCCGACGGTGCGTCGATCCAGATCACGGATGCCACGGGCGCGGTCATCGCGTCGTACGTCGGCGCGAAGGACTTCCAGACGGTGGTGTTCTCGTCGTCCGCGATCACCTCGGGCCAGTCGTACACGGTGACCGTGGACGGCACCTCGACGACGGTGACGGCCGGTCAGGCCGTGGCCGGCGGGATGGGAGGAGGAATGGGCGGCGGTCGCCCCTGATCGGCCGCCGCGGGTCGTGGACCGGGACCGCTCCGCCCGCTCCACGACCCGCTGTCGTTCCCAGCCCATTCATAAGAACGCTTAGCCGGGGGAGAGTCCCCGATCCCTACCGTCGAGATCCGTTCCCCCGACACGCAGGAGACCGCCATGACCGGACCGCTCGACGCCGACGTGGTGGTGCTGACCAGCCGATTCGCGCCCGAACGGGACGGGGGCTATGCGGTGGCGGTCCTGTCCCGGCTCCTCGCCCTGCACAGCGCCGGGGTACGGCATCCCCTGCTTCTCACCCTCGATGTGGGTTCGCCCCGTGACCGGGAGCGCGCCGTCGCGTACGCGCACGCCCACGGGGTGCCGGCGGGGTCCTTCACGTTGCGGAACCTGTTCGACGAGGTCGTCCGGGATCCGCGTCGGCTCCGCGCGCAGGCACGCCCCGGCGGGCGGACACCGGGCGTGGCCTACCGCGAGCTCCGCGACGATCACGGCGCGCTCGTCGTGTCCCTGCCGGTCGTCGCCGACGCGGCCTGGCATCTGTCCGAGGCGAACGTGGTGATCCATGGGGGAGAGGGCGACCGCGTGCTCCCCGGGTTCGCGGCGCTGTACGTCGCCTGGCTCTCGCACGTCGCCGATGACCTGCGCGCCGCGGCGGGCGACGCCGAGCGGCGCCTGGTCGTGATCTGCGAGTCCCGACAGATCGGGGAGACGCTCGGCCGGTGGTGCGATCCTCGGGTGCGCATCGTGCACACCGTCCACAACTCCCACCTCGCACACCCGTTCGACGCCGCCGCGCCGGTGCGCGACGAGGGGTGGCGGCGATGGCTGGACGCGCTCGACGGCTTCGACCTGGTGCTCTGGCCTACACGTGCGCAGGCGCGCGAGGTCGACGAGCGCTTCCCGCACCGCGTGCGCTTCGCCACGGTGCCCTCGGCGATCCTGCCGCGGCGGGCGGCCCGGGTCGCGTCGTGCCGCCGTGACGACGTGGTGGTCATGGCGTGCCGTCTGGTCGAACAGAAGCGCATCGACCTCGCCATCCGCGCGTGGGAGGAGGTCGTCCGCGAGCGGCCGGGTGCCCGCCTGGAGATCTACGGCGACGGACCGTTGCGGGAACACCTCCGCACAATGGTGCGCGAGCGCGGTCTGCAGGGCGCGATCCGACTGCGCGGACACGACGACGATGTCCGTGCGGCGATCGAGAGAGCCCGTGTCTTCCTGTCGACCAGCGCGTTCGAAGGACAGGGCCTCGCCATCGTCGAAGCCCTGTCGGCCGGGGTGCCGGTCGTATCGACCGACGTGCGCTACGGACCGGCCGAGGTGATCGGCGACGGCGGCATCCTCGTGCCGGCGGGCGACGTCGCCGGGATCGCCGCGGGCGTGGTGTCGCTCCTCGGCGACGACGATCAATGGGAGCGCGCCTCCGCAGAGGCGCGTCGCTCCGCCACCCGCTTCAGGCCCGAGGTGGTCGGTGCGCGTCTCCGTGAGGAGCTGGACGCGGTCCTCGCGCGGCCGGCGGGTCGTCTTTGCGCCCTCGCGGGGGCGTGACGCAGGTGATCACCGCGCCGTGGAGCGACGCTCGATCAGTGTCGCGGGCAGACGGACGGCCGCGACCCCGCTGCCCTCGATCATCTCCCCGAGAAGGCGGACGCCCTCGCGGCTGAGGCGGTCGAAGGGCTGGTCGAGGGTCGTGAGGTGCGGATGGGACTCCACTGCCTCGGGGGCGTCGTCGAATCCGCCGACCGCCACATCTTCCGGCACGCGGCGCCCGCTCGCCACGAGCACCTCGATCGCGGCGCGAGCCATCCGGTCGTTGGCGGCGAACACGGCTCCGAGATCGGGGTGGCGGGCGAGAAGTGCGCGCATTGCGGTGGCTCCGCTGTCCCGGCTGAAGTCCCCGAACTCCACGAGAGTCGGATCGAAGTCGGCACCCAGGGCTTCGCGATAGCCCGCCAGGCGGTCGCGACCCCCGGACATGTCCTGCGGACCGGCGATCATCCCGACTTTGTCGCGCCCCAGCCCGAGCAGCAGATTCATCATGGCTCGGCTGCCCGAGACATCGTCGACCGTGACGTAGGAGACGCTGTGCTCGAACCCGAAGGGGACGCCGAAGACGACGAGGGGGAGCCCGAGATCGGTGATCGAGCGGATCAGGTCGCGGTTGCCCTCGTGCGTGCTGACGATCAGGACTCCGTCGACCGCGCCCCCGGCGAGGAAGTCCAGGGCCCGGGTCTTCTCGGCATCCGTGGCCGCCGTGAGCATGACGAGCGTCAGCTCCTGCTCCCCGAGCGCGTCGCCGCATCCCTGCAGGACCTTTGCCAGGTTCCGGTCCTCGAAGAGCAACTGCTGCGGCTCGGTCAAAAGGAAGGCGATCGAGCGACTTCGGGAGCTCGCCAGGGTTCGCGCGGCGACGTTCGCTCGGTATCCCGTGGACTTGATGGCTGCCAGCACGGCATCCCGTGATTCCGGGCTGACCCAGCGCTTGCCGTTCAGGACGCGCGACACGGTGCCGCGAGACACCCCCGACACCGCCGCGACGTCCTCGATCGTCGGGCGACGGCGCGACACCTCGGCGCCGGACGAGGTCGTGGCGTGCGGGCGGGGAGTGACGGTCACGCCTTCACCGCTCCCGCGGCGATGTCGACCCGCCAGAACCGTTGCAGGAACAGGAACAGAGCCATCAGCGGGAGCACGGACAGCAGCGATCCGGTGATGACCAGGGAGTACAGCGCGGGCTGCGAGGCGCCCTGGTTGAGCAGTGCCGATAGTCCGACCGTCACGGGGAACAGCTCCTCCTGGCCGAGCATGATGTACGGAAGCATGAAGTTGTTCCAGACTGCCACGAACTGGAACAGGAAGATGGTGACGAGGCCGGGGAGCATCATCGGCAGCGCGATCCGGTGGAAGATCGTCAGCTCCCCGGCGCCCTCGGTCTTGGCCGACTCGACGACTTCGACCGGGACGGCGGCGGCCGCGTAGATGCGGGCGAGGTAGATGCCGTAGGGGCTCAGGATCTGCGGGAGCAGGACCGACCAGTACGTTCCGGCCAGGCCCGCCTTCGCCAGGAGGAAGTACTGCGGGACCGCGAGGATCACTCCCGGGACGAGCACCCCCATGAGCAGGATGGCGAACACCACGTTCTTCCCCCGGAACTGGAACTTCGCCAGCACGTGGCCGGAGAGGGCCGAGATGTACGTCGAGAGGAGCGCGCCGACGCCCGCGTAGAGCGCCGTGTTGGCCATCCACCTCCAGAACAGTCCGCCGCGGAATTGGCTGAGCTCGGTGATGTTGGCCCAGAGGTCTCCGCTCGGGAAGAACGTGAACGTCGAGAACAGATCGCCGCTGCTCTTCGTCGCGGCGATGAGCACCCACAGCACCGGGAGGAGGCAATACGCGGCGCCGAGCAGCAGGATGCCGGTGGAGAACGGGCTCGGGCGCGCCGAGCGGTCGCGCGACCGTGCGGCGCGGCCGGTCGTGACGGGGGTCGAGACGAGAGTCGCCACAGGTCAGCTCTCCTGGCTGAATGCGCGTCGCTGCACGACGCGGAGGAACAGGAAAGACAGCGCGAAAGTGCCGAGAGCCAGCACGATGCTCGTCGCTGCCGAGGCGTAGATGTCATCGCGGATGAAGGCGTCGCGGTAGACGATCATCAGCGGGCTCCACGAACTGGAGATCGACGTGCTCAGCGGACGCAGGACCGTGGGCTCGGTGAACACCTGGACGGTCGCCACGATGGAGAACAGCGAGGTCATGATGATCGACGGGATGACGAGGGGAACCTTGATGCGCAGCGCGATCTGCGTCTCACTGGCTCCGTCGATGCGCGCGGCTTCGTAGATCTCGGTGGGGATCGAACGCAGTGCGGTGAAGATGATCACCATGTTGAAGCCGACGCCGCCCCACAGCCCGATGTTCGCGATCGAGAACAGCACGAGATCCGGGGAGAGCGGATCGGGCAGGGAGACCCCGAAGAACGAGGCGATGTCGTTGATCGGGCTCACGCCGGGGAGGTAGAGGAAGCCCCAGAGCAGCGAGCTGATGACACCCGGAACGGCGAACGGGAGGAAGATCGCGACCCGGCTGAACCGGCGCCCGCGGGACCGCGGTGAATCCAGCAGGAGAGCGAAGAGCATCGCGAGTCCGAGGACCACCGGGACCAGAATGAGGCCGTAGACGAGCATCCGGAGGAGGCTCTCCAGGAACTCCCCGCTGGTGAGGACAGCGGCGAAGTTCTCCAGCCCGGCCCACTCGATCCGACGGCTGTCGGGTCCGATGCCGAGGCCCTCCACGGTGGACTTCTGGAACGACAGCACGACCGTGTAGACGATCGGTGCCGCCATGAAGAGCACGAACAGCACGATGGCGGGAAGAAGGAGCGTGTACGGCACGATCGTGCGCGTTCCCGGCGCGCCCGTCCGACGGCGGCGTCCGGATACGGGCGGCGGGGCGGAGGCTGCGACGGAGATGTCGGGGGTGGTGACGGTCATGGGTTCTCGGCTCTCGCTGGGACGGGAGGGGATGCCGGTGGCATCCCCTCCCGGTCGGTTCGACTACTTGACGGTGAAGCCGGCCTTCTCGAGGTCGTCGCGGGTGGCGTTCTGCACGGCGCTCAGGGCGTCGAGGAATGCCGGCGCGGTACCCGCCTGGACGGCCTTGCCGAACTCGTCGCTGTAGGTGCTGTACGCCACATTCACGTTCGGACCGTAGGTGACGGGGAGGACCGCCTGGGAGGCCTTGCTCGAGATCTCGTAGAAGTCGGGCACGTTCGACATGAACTCGGGAGCCTTGTCGAGCAGTCCGAACGTCTCGGTCGTCGCCGGGTAGATTCCCACGTCGTTGACCCACGCCGTGATGGCGTCCTTGTCGGTCGTCAGCCACTTCACGAACTCCGCGGCGGCCTCGGGATGCTGCGACTGCGACGTCACGACTTCGGCGCCGCCGCCCCAGCTGCCGTTCGCGTCGTCGCCGGCCTTCCACTGCGGCAGGGCGGTGACGCCCCACTTGCCGGCGGTGTCCGGCGCGTTGCTCGCGAGGACTCCGGCGCCCCACACGGGTGCCGTCCACCCGATCTGCGTCCCGGCGGCGAGGGCGGCATTCCATTCCGGGGTGAACATCGGGGTCGTGTCCACGGCCTTGGATGCGACGAGGTCGCCCCAGAAGGATGTCACCTTCTGGTTCTCGGCGGAGTCGATCGTCACGTCCCATGCTTCGCCGTCCGAGCCGTACCAGGAACCGCCGCCCTGCTGGGTGAGTGACGCGAACCAGGCACTGCCCGCAGCGTCGAATGTCCCGAGATACGTGCCCGGCCGCGCCTGACTGACGGCTTTGGCGGCGGCGGCGTACTCGTCCCACGTCTTCGGGGGAGCGATACCGAGCTCGGCGAGGATGTCCTCGCGGTAGTAGAACAGCATCGCCCCCTGGTCCAACGGCAGACCCCAGACGGTGTCGGAGCCGAGGGTCACCGAGTTCCAGGTGGCATCCGTGAAGGTGGACTTGGCGTCCGAGAGACCGTACTGCGCCAGATCCGTGAGGGCGCCGGCGGAGGCGAGCGTCGCGATCGTCTGGTACTCGACGCCGACGACGTCGGGAGCGCCACTGCCGGCCTTGATCGCCGTCAGCAGCTTGGTCGTCAGCTGGTCGCCGCCGGGGACGACCTCGGCCTTGACCTGGATGTCGGGGTGCGAGGCGTTCCAGACCGCCGCGACTTTGTCGGTGTTCGTCCCACCCCAGAAAGTCAGGGTGACGGGTCCGGATTCTTCGGGGGCCGAGCCCGCCGAACATCCGCTCAGGGCGGCTACGGCTGCGGCGATGGCCGCTACGGCGACCACGGTGCGGGTTCTACGCACGGTAACTCCTCGTCGAGTGCAGGATGGTGGTGTCGATCCTACTGCGGCAAAACCTGTGCGCGCTCCCAGCAGGATCGAGGCAAGCATGACCTGCAAATGCTGACCTGTCAACCGGGCTGGCGCGCGAAATCAAAAAATGAACCGTGAGCGCGCACGGGTTCTGCGCTAGGTTTGCACAGGCCGTGATCCTGGCCTGAAGGAGAGTTGTGACATGAACCCGGATGCCCCCCGCCCCGACCGCACCTGGCCGCGCGACCGCGTCGGGCTGCGATACGGCGGTGACTACAACCCCGAGCAGTGGGATGCCGTCACCCGCCGCGAAGACATCGAACTCATGAAGGCCGCGCGCGTGAACCTCGTCAGCGTGGGCATCTTCTCGTGGGGACTCATCGAGCCCCGCGAGGGCGAATTCGACTTCGCTGTCCTCGACGAGACGATGGACGCGCTCGCCGAGGCCGGAATCGGGGTCAACCTCGCCACCCCGACGGCATCCCCTCCCGCCTGGTTCTTCCGGACATACCCCGACGCCTGGCCGGTGACGAGGGACGGACGACGGCTCGGCTTCGGGTCGCGCGGAATGGCTTCTCCGAACTCGCCGCATTATCGGGGGGCGATCGTGCGCATCGCTTCGGCTCTGGCCGAGCGGTATGCCACGCACCCCGCGTTGGCGATGTGGCACGTCCACAACGAGTACGGGAATCCGATCCCGGCGTCCTACGACGATCACTCGGTGGCGGCGTTCCGCGTCTGGCTGCAGCATCGCTACGGGTCGCTCGACGGTGTCAACCGTGCGTGGGGAACGGCGTTCTGGGGGCAGCGATATCACGAGTGGGAGGAGATCGACGCGCCACGCCTCGCGGCGACCACGACGAACCCCTCGCAGCGCCTCGACTTCGCGCGGTTCAGTTCCGAGAGTCTGCTCGATTGCTTCCGCGCCGAGCGCGACGCGATCCGCGCGCACACGCCGGACCTGCCCGTGACGACCAATTTCATGGCGTCGACGGAGGTCTCCATGGATCTGTGGCGGTGGGCCCCCGAGGTGGACGTCGTCGCCACCGATCACTACCTCCAGGCCGAGCGCGACGACCGGCACATCCTGCTGTCGATGGATGCCGATCTCACCCGTTCGCTCGGAGACGGTCGGCCCTGGATGCTCATGGAGCACTCGACATCGGCGGTGAACTGGCAGCCCCGCAATCTCGCCAAGCTCCCCGGCGAGCTCGCGCGCAACAGCATCGCGCACCTCGGGCGGGGCGCGGACGCGATCATGTTCTTCCAGTTCCGGGCGTCGCGCGCCGGCGCGGAGAAGTTCCACTCGGCGATGCTGCCGCACGCGGGAACCGGAACCCGAGTGTGGCGAGAGGTTCTCGCGCTCGGCGAGTCGCTCGAGTCGCTCTCTGAGATCCAGGGCAGTCGCGTGCGCTCCGACGTGGCGATCGTCTGGGATTGGGAGGCGGCCTGGGCCCAGGGCCTGGAGTGGCGCCCTTCGGAAGACGTCCGCTCCTACGATCGCACCGTCGACGCTTACGCCTCTCTCTGGCGCCACGGGGTCGAGACGGATTTCGTGCACCCCGAAGCTGACCTGTCCGCCTATCGCGTCGTCATCCTGCCCGGCATCCACCTGCTCTCCGCGCGCGCCGCCGCGGGGATACAGGCATTCGTCGCGCGCGGCGGGGTCGCCCTGGTCGAGTTCGGCACGGCGGCGGTGGACGAGAACGACCACGTCCACCCGGGCGGCTTCCTCGCGCCTCTCCGGGAGGTGCTCGGAGTCGGGGTCGACGAATACCTGCCGTTCGCCGCCGGAGAGCGGCATCCGCTGACCGGGGGCGGGGAAGGCCGGCTCTGGGCCGAGGATCTCGTCCTCGACGTAGCGGAGGTGCGGGAGACGTTCGCCGCCGGTCGAGCCGCCTCTCGGCCCGCGCTCACGCGGCACCGGTACGGCGAAGGATCCGCGTGGTACCTCGCGACGTCACCCGATGCCCCGACGCGAGACCGGATGCTGAGAGACGTGCTCGCCGACGCCGGGCTGGTGGTCGACGCCCTGCCCGAGGGGCTGGAACGCGTCGATCGCTGGAGTGACGATGCGCGATACCGCACTCTCGTCAATCACGGCACGGCGGACGTCGTCCTCGCCGTGGAGTCCGGCTCGTCGGACGTCGTCACGGGCGAGCCGTGCGGAGCCGAGCTCGTGGTCCCCGCCGGCGCGTGGCGCGTCATCCGAACCCCGCGCGCGAGCCTCGAGGGGAAGCGTCCGTGAACGATCAGACGTGGGTCCTCGGGGGAGGCTCGGTCGTGATCGAGGGGGCGACCGGAGCTCCGGTGCAGTTCTCCCGCGCGAGCGATCCGGACCGCCCGTTCCTTCTCGATGCGCGGATCGACGCCTGGCATCACCCCGATCACGCGTGGGGAAGCGGCTTCGCGATCATCGAGGGTGTGGCGGTGCGGTGGAATCGGCCGGACGTCCTCGAACGCGTGCCCGACGGCCTCCGCGCGGAGTACGTACTGGCGGAGACGTGCCGGCTGATGGTCACGCGTCGGGTGATCGGGGAATGCCTGCGCGAGACCTTCGAGCTGCGCAACGATGGGTCGCGAGCCATCGACGTCTCGACGGTGGGGGTGTCCACCCCGTTCCGTGACGTGTATGAAGCCGACGGCGGAGCGCTCGCCCGCGGCAACCACGTGCACGTGTGGACGGGAGGTTCGGACTCCTGGGTGCTCGCACGTCCGATGTCGGGCGCGGACGACGTCCTGGCGCTCACCCTGACCCGCGGGCGCCTGACGGCCTACTCGGTCGAGTCCCGCAACATCAACACCGTCTCGAACGTGCGCGGACACCTCGTGCTGCACCCCACGGATGCCGGTCGCAACCCGCGGGCGATGGGCGGCCAGCGGGTGCTGTCCGTCCCTCCGGGTCAGGCGGAGGTCTGGGAGTGGGAGGTCGGGTTCCCCGAGAGCGCCGCGCACTTCGAGTCCGCGCGCTCGCACCCCCTCTACGGCGTGGAGCTGGCGGCATCCATCCCCGGGCGCGTGACGTTGCCGGTGGCGCTCGACGCGGTCCGGGCGGATCCTGCCGTCCGCGTCGGGGGGCGCGACGGCGCCGTGGAACTGTCGGGCGCGTCGCACGGCGTCTTCGCCGTCGACGTGGCGGGGATGCAGACCTCCGTTCTCTTCCACCTCCCCGTCCGCGAACTCGTGGAGCGAAGAGTGGCCTACATCCTGCGCCACCAGCGCGCCGTCGAGCGAGCGGGCTCGGGTGCCGGCGCCCTCGTTCCGGTGGACACGCGGACGGGGCTCCGGCAGAGCACGAACGGCTGGTCGGACTGGTCGGACGGGGCGGAGCGGATGGCGATGCCCGCGCTCCTGCAGCAGGCGCTCTTGCGCGGCTGGGGTGATCGCGAAGAGCTTCTCCACGCGGTCACGGCCTGGATCGACTTCGCCACCGCCGATCTCCTGGACACCGACGCCACGGTCCGATGGGGGAGCGGGATCGTCGAGGCCCACCCGCGCCTCTACAACTTCCCCTGGCTCGTGCACATCCTGTGCGACCAGGCGCGGATCACGGGTGACCAGGGCCTGCTCGACCTGGCGCTCCGGGTCCAGCGACGCGCGGTCGAACTCGGGGCGACCCGGCACCTGGCGATCGGGTTCGCCGAGGCGCTGAGCGCGCTGGCGGGGAGTCTGGATGCCGTGGGTCGGACGCCCGACGCCGACGAGATGCGCGGTGTCATCCTCAGCGCGGCCGATCATTTCGGTCGCGTCGGCGGGGCGCTGCCCGGTCACGAGGTCAACTTCGAGCACGCGATGATCGCACCGTTGGTGTCGCTCCTGGCCGTCGCCCGCACGCTGCGCCACGACGATCGCGATCGCCGCGCGCTCGAGTCCGCCGTGCGATGGTTGCGCGCGTTCGGTGGCCCCCAGCCGCATCCGCGACTGCGCTCGATCGCGTTGCGGCACTGGGACGGCTTCTGGTTCGGTCTGCGTCGACAGTGGGGCGACGTGTTCCCCCACCATTGGAGCGCGTTGACGGCCAGTGCTCTGGATCTCCTCGAGGAGGACCTGCGCGACGAGTCGATCGAGGCGGAGATCGACCGGATCTTCGTCGCGAACCTGGCGAACATCCGCGAGGACGGTTCGGCGACCTGTGCCTTCGTGTTCCCCAGCACCGTCGACGGCGAGCCGGCCTACGCCGAGGATCCGCTGGCCAACGATCAGGACTGGGCGCTCGTCCTTCTGTTGCGGAGCGGCCGCGAGATGGAGTGAGGGCAGCGGCTCACTCGAGCGTCGTGCGGGCGGGACGGCCGATCAGGGATGCCGCGCGGTACCAGAGGTCGAGCAGGTCGCTGCCGGGCTCGCGCAACCATTGCAGCTGGAGCCCGTCCAGGAGAGCGAGGACGACAGCGGCGAAGGACGGCGGATCGGGATGCCAGTCGGCGGCGAGGTTCGTCAGCGCCGCGAGGGCGTTGCGCGTCCGGTCGATGAAGTAGTCGTGCGCCGGGTGATCGGGATGCAGGGACTCGGCCTCGAGCAGGGCGTAGAGCCGGACGAGTTCCGGCTGCTGCGCGTTTCGTTCGACCAGGGCATCCAGGCCTCGCCAGGCGACTTCTGCCCCGGTGAACCCCCGGAGCGCGGTCGAGGTCACCGCCTCGAGATCGAGATCGTCCCGGTGTTCGAGCACCGCGACGAGCAGGCTCGCCGCGTCGGGGAAATAGTGCTCGACTCCGGCTCGAGTGATGCCGCAATCGGCGGCCAGGCGCGAGAGCGTGAAGCCGTTGTAGCCGCGCTCGGAGATCTGGGTCAGGGCCGAGGCGATGAGCTGGGCCCGCCGGGCTTCCGGGGTCAGTCGGACTCGTCTCGGCACGGAGGTCATGACTTCAGGTTCACACATCGGCCCTTCCCTTCCGGTTGGCGACTCGCATACACTCGCTCTTACCTGCACTTATGCAGGTAAGAGCGAAGGAGCAGGCATGTCAACGACGACAGCGTCGACGGTGTTCGCCTCGGGCGTCGAGCGGATTCGCCGCGGAGCCCTCGTCGAGGAGGTGACGGAGGAACTGCTGGGTCACCTCGAACCGGACGAGAAGCTGTGGCTCCTGGACGGGGACGACGACTTCTGGTCGGGCATGGCTCAGATGTCCGGCGGCGGGTACAACACCGAGCCGATCATCATGGGAAGGGTCGACAGGCTCGGCATCCCGGGTCTCCGCTTCAGCGATGGGCCGCGGGTTGTCGTCGTGGGGCGGTCCACCGCGTTCCCGGTGTCCATGGCCCGAGGCGCGACCTGGGACGTCGACCTCGAAGAGCGCATCGGACGCGCGATCGGCGCCGAGATGCGCGCACAGGGCGCCAACTTCTTCGGAGGGGTGTGCATAAACCTCCCGCGGCATCCGGCGTGGGGGCGCGCGCAGGAGACGTACGGCGAGGACAGCCTGCTGCTCGGTGAACTCGGGGCGGCGCTCACCCGGGGCGTACGCCGTCACGCGATGGCGGTGGCCAAGCACTACGCGTTGAACTCCATGGAGAACGCCCGGTTCACCGTCGATGTCACCGTCGACGAGGCGACGCTGCACGAGGTCTACCTGCCGCACTTCCGTCGCGTCGTCGAAGAGGGCGTCGACGGGATCATGACCGCGTACAACAGCGTGAACGGGGAGTGGGCCGGTCAGAACGAGTACCTGATGGAGGACATCCTCCGGGGGGAGTGGGGCTTCACCGGGGTGACGGTGAGCGACTTCATCTTCGGGCTCCGCGACCCGGCGAAGTCCCTCGCCGCCGGGCTCGATGTCGAGGAACCGTTCCGACAGCAACGTGCCGTCTCGCTGCGGGCCGATCTCGACGAGGGACGCGCCTCCTGGGGCCATGTCGACCGTGCGGCGCGACGGATCCTCGCGACGCAGCTGGCCTTCTTCGCCCGTGACCTGGATCCCGCCCCCGACGCCGGGGTGGTCTTCTCCGACGCCCACCGGGCCCTGGCCCGCGAGGCCGCGGCCACCGCGGCGGTTCTGCTGAAGAACGAGCCCGTCGGCGGTCGGCCGCTGCTTCCGCTCTCGGCGGAGGACCTTCGCCGGGTCGCGGTGATCGGCCGTCTCGCCGACCTCGAGAACACCGGCGACGGAGGCTCGTCGAACGTGCGCCCACCGCACGTGGTCACTCCGCTGCGGGGGCTGCGGGAGGCCCTGCCGGACGCGGAGATCGATGCCGTGCTCTCGGGGGACACCGCGGATGCCGCGCGCGCGGCATCCGCGGCGGACGTCGCCGTCGTCGTCGTCGGGTACACCGCCGCCGATGAGGGCGAGTACATGGGCGAGCTGTCCCACAGCCCCGAGCTGATGTCGCTGTTCCCGCCGCCGCCGGAAGGTGTCGATCTGGCCGCGCTTCTCGCGCCGGCCGCCGAGGGAGAAGAAGTCCACTCCATGGGGACGGCGCTCGGTGGAGACCGGCGCTCTCTCCGGCTGCGCCCCGACGACGTGGATACGATCCGTGCCGTCGCGGCGGCCAATCCCCGCACCATCGTGGCCATCGTCACCGCGGGAGCGGTCGTCACCGAGGAGTGGCGTTCCGCGGTTCCCGCGGTCCTGCTGAGCTGGTACGCCGGCAGTGAGGGCGGGCACGCGCTCGCCGACGTGCTTCTGGGGCGATCGGATGCCGCGGGCCGGCTGCCGTACTCGATCCCCACCAGCGAGGACCACCTGCCGTTCTTCGACATGAACGCGACCTCGATCGAATACGACCGGTGGCACGGGCAGCGGCTCCTGGACCGCGACGGGATCGAGCCCGCGTTCCCGCTCGGCTTCGGTCTGTCGTACACGACCTTCGCCATCGCAGAGGTCGAGGCGGCGTCGCCGGTGGGCGAGAGCTTCGCCGCGCGCGTGAAGGTCGCCAACACCGGGTCGGGCCCGGGGCGCCACGTCGTCCAGCTGTACGCGCGCGTCGATGCCCCCGACTTCCCCGTCCGGGTCCTCGTCGGCTTCGCGCCCGTTCACCTCGCCGCCGGTGAGGAACGCTCGATCGAGATCGTCGGGTCGACGCGTCCCCTCCAGCGCTGGTCGGACGGTCGGTTCCACCCCGTGGCATCGACCGTCACGATCGAGGCCGCGGCCTTCTCGGGCGATCCGGATGCCGCGTCCGCCGTCCTCGCCCTCTCGTGACGGACGACGACCGTCCCGCCCCGTTCCCCTCCTCGATCCGAAAGACTCACATGCCCCGTCTCCCTTCCCTCCCGTTCGACTTCACCGCTTCGTCGGAGGCCGACTGGCGCCTGTCCGCCACCGGCGTCGACGTCACCTCCTCTCCGATGACCGACTACTTCCTCGACCCCGGCTACACCGAGGTGACGGGGGAGTACACACGGCTGAACGCCGACACACTGCTCGCGGAGCTGCCGGAGGGGGACTTCACGTTCACGGCTCAGGTGAGCGTCGACTTCGCGAGCGATTTCGACGCCGGCGTCCTGCTGCTGTGGCGGGATGATGCGCACTGGGCGAAGCTCTGCTTCGAGCTGTCCCGCGAGAAGGAGCCTCTGGTGGTCTCGGTCGTCACCCGGGAGTACGCGGACGATGCCAACGCGTTCGGCGTCGAGGGGCCGACCGTGTGGCTGCGTGCGGTCCGCATGGGGCACATCATCGCCTTCCACGCCTCCACCGACGGTGAGACCTGGCGGATGGTCCGGGTGTTCACGTTCGGGCGCGATCTGCCGTTCACCCGGTTCGGTTTCCTCGCCCAGTCGCCGAACGGGCAGGGGTGCACGGTGCGCTTCTCGCACGCCGCGTTCTCGACCGACCTGCCGGCGGATGTGCGCGCAGGCGGGTGACGTATCGGTCGCCGACCGATCAACCGGCGTCGGCGGCGTCGGCGGGGGCGAGCGGCCGGCCCGTCGTCCCACCCGTCGGGACCGGCGCGGCGGGCGTCGGCTCGTCCTCGGGCGTGACCTCCGCGGCCCGACGAGCGGGGTGATCGTCCGGGAGATCATCGAGCGCGATACGCGCGGGGTGGGCGGAGCCGCCGACCACGACGAAACGTTGCCCGGGGCGGATCCGCGCCAGTGTCTCGGGTGCGGACAGCACCTCGGCCCACGGGTCACCGGACTCGGGGGAGTCGGATGCCGTGCCACTCGCGGTTTCGTCGGCGGTCGTGTCGCGTGGGGCCGTGGCATCCGATGTCGGTGGCGTGGCGTCCGCGGGCGCGTCCCGCAGAGCGCTGCGCACGATCTCCCGGGGGTCGTAGCGGCGCCACTCCTCGGGGTTCCAGTGCTCCCGCGGGAGGCCGGTCTCCTGCGCGAGCCGTGCGGTCGCGGCATCCATCTGCCCCCGAGCCGAGCGGATGACGCTCGAGAGGCGGCGCGCGTAGTCGGGCAGACGGGTGGGGCCGATCAGCACGGCGGCGATCAGCAGCACGAGGACCAGCTTCTCGAGGCTCATTCCGAACATCGGGTCATCTCCGGTCGAGGGCGTCGCGACGCGCACGCCGACGGTCGGCGAGGTGCGTGATAACGAGGGCGGCGGCGAACAGCGCCGACATGGGCGCGGCCACCAGGAACATGGACAGGACGTCGGCAGCCGGCGTCACCAGCGCGCTGAAGAGAACGATGGCGACGACCACGACGCGCCAGTGGCGTCGGATGGTCCGGGACGAGACCAGACCCACGGCGTTCAGCAGCACGACGAGCACCGGCAGAACGAAGGCCACGCCGGTGGCGGCGACGAGCTTCAGCACGAAGTCGACGTAGGTGCCGGCGTTGAGGATCGAACTGTCCTGGTCGGACGAGAAGCTCGTGAGCACCTCGACGACGTGCGGGAAGACGGCGAAGCCGAGCGTGCATCCGGCGGCGAACAGCACGATCGCGGCGACCGTGTAGCCGGCCGTCATCCGCCGTTCGCGGCGCGTGAGGCCGGGCGAGACGAACGCGAAGAGCTCGTACAGCCAGATCGGACTCGACAGGATGATGCCCGCGACGATGGCGATCTTCACCTTGAGGTCGAACGCGGCGGACACGCTGTCGTAGTTCAGGCTGGCGTTTCGCGCCAGGGCGATCTGCTCGATCGGGTCCCGCAGCACCTCGAGGATGCCGCCCGACAGGGCGTAGCCGGCGATGATGCCGACCACGAGTGCCACCGTCGCGCGCATCGAGCGGATGCGGGCTTCGCGCGCGTGCCCGGCGAGCGGCATCGCCGCCCGTGCGGCGACGGTGGCGGCGCTCATGCGACGTGTCTCTGCGGAGCCGCCTCGACGGGGGCGGTGCGGGGCGCGGCGTCGGTGACGGTCGGGACGGCCGTGGTCTCCGGCTCGGGGGTGCGGTCGGCCTCGGATTCCTGCTTGAGGATGCGCATCGACTGGCCGACGCTGCGCGCGAGGGCGGGGAGCTTGGCGGCACCGAAGATCAGAACGACGACGGCGAGGATGAGGAGGGCGTGCCAGCCCGTGAGGTTCTGCAACATGGGGGTCTCTTTTCTGGGTGTGAGGGGATCAGGGGCGGGACGGTCCGCCGCCGCCGGACACGGTGGCCTCGGTCGTCGCATCGATCGCGACCGCGAGGCTGCCGACGTAGCCGGTGGACGGGTCGCCGGTGAAGGTGCCCATCTCGAGGTCCCAGCCGTCGGAGAAGACGTTGTCGTTGGAGAGGCTGCCGATCTGGGCCAGGTTGCGCGCCGAGTCCGGGTAGCTGTCGAGGGCATAGACGGCGTCGAGCATGTCCTGCGGGAACGCCACCTGCGAGGTCGCGATCTGGTTCGACACGTTCGTCGCCGACGCGGCATCCGGGTACACCTCGAAGTGGATGTGGGTCCACCGCCCGCTGTAGCAGCCCGGGACGATCGTGGTGAAGGTCACCCGACCCTGCGCGTCGGCCACTTGGATGCCACGGAGGTAGGTCTCGTCGACCACCGCGTCGGAGTACATCGAATACAGTCCGTCGGCGTCGCAGTGCCACACGTACACCGCGGCTCCGGCGTAGGCGGCGTTCCCGTTGGCGAGGTCGCTGAGCGTGAACGTGAACGTCAGCGGCACCCCCTCGGCGGTCGCGCCGCCGTCGAGGCTCGAGCGGATGTCGCTGCGGACGATGCCGGACTGGTTCAGCACGTCGACGCCGTTGGTGCCGTCGGCGGGGTAGGGGCCGTTCGTCTCCTGCGGGATCTCCTCGGACGCGTACGCCGCCGCGGCGGCAGTCGCCGTCGGAGTCGCCGACGCGGTGGCGCTCGCGGTCGGGGTGGCGGTGGCCGTCGCCGTGGTGGCCGTGGAGGCCGCGGTCTGCGGCGTGCAGGCGGCCAGGGCGACCGCGCCGGCGCCGAGCCCGACGATGCCGAGGACGTTCCGGCGGCTGACGAGGGTGCGCATGTCGAAGGACGCCCCCTGGTCGACGACCTCGTCGTCGGGACGGTCGAGCAGGCGCCCTTCGTAGGCGGGGCCGAGGGGGGTCTGGTCGGGTTCGGGGATGCGGGTCATGTCTGCTCCTGGATGCCGGTCGTTTCGGGGACGACCTCAGCATCGGGGGCGGAGACTCATGGCATCCTCATCGTTCCTATGTGCTCGCTATGGGGCTTTCGCGTGTCGGAGGTCGGGTCTAGCGTGGCCCCCAACCGACCACCCTCCAGCGAAGGATGCCGCCATGCCCACGTCGCTCGTCGTCTACATCTCGTTCGACGGTCACGCCCGCGAGGCGATGACCTTCTACCGGTCGGTGTTCGGCGGTGAGCTGACGATCTCGACCTTCGCCGATTTCGGCATGTCCGACGCGCCCGCCGATGGTGTGATGCACTCCGAGCTGCGCGTGGACGGATTCACGGTCATGGGGGCGGATGCGTTCGGCGAGCCGGCGGAGGGCTGGGGCAAGAACCGCGTGCACGCCGCGTTCATGAGCGATGAGATCGACCGTGTCTCGGGGTTCTACGACGCTTTCGTGGAGCGCGGTGCCGAGGTTGTGCAGTCGCTCGAGAAGCAGGTCTGGGGCGACTTCTACGGCGAGATCGTCGACCCGTGGGGCGTCGCGTGGATGTTCAACATCGCCGCGCCCGACGGCTGGGCGAAGAGCGGCGAGTCGGCATGACGATTCCTCCTGCCCGGGTGGTGTGACCGCACGGATAGACGTCGGCACGCCGGCGGGAGTTCGGTCCTTATACTCTTGTGTCGTCGCCACGGTGCGGCGGGTGGGGGATGCGATGGGGACCGGGTTGAGCTCTGGGTTCTTGGGCCTTGCAGGGTCTGTCACGTTCGTCATCTCCGCGGGGACCTTCGGTGCTCGCGATTTCCTTGCCGTGGAGATCAGCGGTTTCATCCGAGACAACTCTGGCATCCCCTTTCGAGGGGCGTTCCTGAGGAAGCCGCAGCAAGACGGAAGGGCCATGATTCCGGTGGCGGTCGGAGCTGCCCTCATGTCGGCGACCTTCTTCGTCCTGGCGTGTCTCTGCGTGCTCGGTGTGTGGCCCGATCGCGCCCATGGCCCCCGATTCACGCCGATCGTCCTAACAGCGCTGTTCGTCCTGGGCGGCGTATTCGTCTTGCTGGCCTATCTGTCGGTTCGCCTGCGGGCGCAACTGACGGGACCGCCGCGGTTCGTCACCCTGGCCCGCAAACCCGTGCCGGTGACGAACGCGTCCGGGGTACGGCTCTTCAGCGTCGTGGCGGCCGTCGCCGGTGTCATCTGCCTGGCAGGGGGTGTGCGCGGGCTTCTCGGATGAGCTCGGCATCCACCTGCGTGCAAGTGCGGCGTCAGCGGTCCGCGTCGTCGCGACCCTCGACATACTCCCGCACCGCCGCCGCGACCTCCGCCGACGCCGGGTACACGTGCTCCGCCGCGGGGAATACGCCGTCGCGCACCTCGCGCGCGTAGGCCTCGACGGCTTCGACCATCGCGTCGCCGATCGCGGCGTACCGCTTCACGAACAAGGGCGCGCGGCCCTCGGTGATCCCGAGGAGGTCGTGCTGCACGAGCACCTGCCCGTCGGCCGTGCCCGCGCCGATCCCGATGACGGGGATGCGGAGCGCCCGCCGGATCTCCTCGACGACGTCCGCGGGGACGGCTTCGATCACGACCGCGAACGCGCCGGCATCCTGAACCGCGAGGGCGTCGCGCGCGACCCGGATCGCGTCGTCGGCGGTGCGACCCTGCGCGCGGAGACCGCCGAGCGCCGTGGCCGTCTGCGGGGTGAGGCCGACGTGGCCCACCACGGGGATGCCGGCCTCCACGATCGCCCGGAGTCGCGAGAGCCGCGCGGGATTGGCGCCCTCGATCTTGACCGCGTCGGCCCCGGCTTCCTGCACGAAACGGACGGACGTGGCGACCGCCTGCGCGTCGCTCAGCTCGGTGGTGCCGAACGGCAGGTCGCACACGATCAGCGGGGTGCGGACCGCGCGTCGCACGGCCTTGGCGAGCGTCAGCATCTCGTCGAGCGTCACCGAGGTCGTGTCGGGCAAGCCGAGCACCACCTGGGCCCCGGAATCGCCGACGAGCACGATGTCGACGCCCGCCCGCTCGGCCACGCGGCCCGACACGAAGTCGTACGCGGTGACCATCACGATCGGCGTTCCGGCGTCGGCGAGCTCGCGGAGCCGTCGCAGCGTGACCTTCGGACTCGTCATGCGTGACTCCTTTCGGCGGGGCCGAGGGCGATGCGGTCGTCGACCCCGGGCACCAGCACCACGTTGTCGATCAGGCGCACCTGCCCGACACGGACCGCGAGCGCGAGGAGCGCCGGACGTTCGATCTCGCGGATCGGGTCGAGGCTGTCGGCATCCACGAGCTCGACGTACTCGGGGGAGAGGCCGACGAGTTCGGCGCGCACGGTGTCGGTGAGACGTCGGGGGTCCCGGATGCCGTCGACGAAGGCATCCTGTGCCGCCCGGAGCGCCCGGGGAATGGCCGCGGCGACCGCGCGATCATCGGGGGAGAGGCGCGTGTTGCGGCTGGAGCGCGCGAGCCCGTCCGCATCACGGGACGTGGGTCGCGTGACGATCTCGACCGGGATGCCGAGGTCCGCCACGATCCGGCGGACGACGACGACCTGCTGGGCGTCCTTCGCCCCGAAGTAGGCGCGGTCGGGCTGTACGGCGAACAGGAGCTTCGAGACCACCGTCGCGACCCCGTCGAAGTGCGCCCGGCCGCGTTCGGCGCCTTCGAGGGTGCCGGTGATCGCCCCGCCGACCGACACCGTGGTAGCGAAGCCGGTGGGATACATCTCGGCGACGGAGGGCGCGAAGACGACGTCGACGCCCGCTTCTGCGGCGAGGGCGACGTCGGCCGCTTCGGTGCGCGGGTAGGCGTCCAGGTCGGCGGCCTCGCCGAACTGGGTCGGGTTCACGAAGATCGAGAGCACCACCGTGCCGTTGTCGTTCCGTGCGGCGCGGAGCAGTGACAGGTGTCCCTCGTGGAGGGCGCCCATGGTGGGCACGAAGCCGACGCCGGCCGCGCGAAGCGGGGCGAGCACGGCGCGAAGTTCGGCGACCGTGCGCACGATCCGGGGGCTCACGGGGTCGCCGTGGTTCCGGCGCGCTGGGTCGCGGCCAGGTCGCGTGTCGCGTCGACGAGGGCGTCGAACAGCGCCAGACGGTCGGGGATCCGCTCGGCGATGGCCGCGCGCTGGCGGGCGACCGTCACGTCGTCTCCGCGTGAGACGGGGCCGGTGAGGGCGGATGCCGCCCCGCGATCGGCCCAGTTCTCGACGGCGGCGCGCACGAGAGGCACGAGCGCGTCGCGGTCGACGCCGGCGGTCGCGGCGAGGTCTTCCGCCATGCCCTCGAGCGTGACCAGGAAGTTCGCGGCGATCGACGCGGCCGCGTGGTACGCCGCACGGTCCTCGTCACGCACCCGGACGCCCGTCATCCCGAGGACGTCCGCGAGTGCTTCGGCGACCGCGTGGGCGCGCGGGGTCGTACCGGCGAGGGCGGCGGTCACGCCCGCGAACGAGGCCCCCGCACCCGTAACGGTCATGAGCGGATGGATGCCGAACGCCTCGTGCGGCGCGAGGACCGAGAGGTCGAGCGCGCCCGACAGGTGCCCGACCAGCCGGCCGGGTGCGATGGCCCGCGCCGCATCGGCGATCGCGGCATCGGGGACGGCCAGGAGCACGATTCCGGCATCCGCACCGTTCTCGCCCCGACCCGCGGGGCCGACGACCGAGACGCCGACGGTTTCGAGCGACGCCGCGAGCGCACGGCCCATGCGGCCGTCACCGACGACGAGCACCGGGGCGTCATGGCGGAGGGCGGAGAGCGAGGAGGTCTTCATAGTGTGGGGCGGTGCCCGCACGGGCGGCTACGCCGGATTCCAGGGTATCGCGGTGGCGCGCGGGGAGGCCGTGCTGCGGAACCGAGAAAATGCGCACCGCCCGCGCGGGATCTATCGCTTCTTGTCCGGCGGCCGTCGGAAAAGCCGGGAAACGCATCGCCGGCAGAGGCAGGGGGTACGAGCCGGTCGTGGGCGCGTACAGTCGCGAACATGTGGACCGTACTGATCATCCTTCTCGTGCTGTGGGTGGTGCTCTCGATCGTGGGGTTCACTTTCCAAGGGCTTCTCTGGCTCGGAATCATCGGTGTCGTGTTGTTCGTCGGGACCGTCATCTTCGGTTTCGTGCGCCGCAGCGCCGCACGACGATCGAGCTGATCCGGTCCCGTCGGTGGCCGATGTCGGACCCCTCCTATCCGTCCGACAATCGCGCGCGTAGAGTCCGGCTATGAGCGACACATCGACGGACGAAGAGGACGACACCGCTGCTGCACACTGGTCGGATGACGGCGGCGGCACCACCTCCGACGAGTCTCGCCGCGCCCGCGCCCGGCGAGGACGATGGGCGGACGCGACCGGAGAGCACTGGCAGGGGTACGCCCCTTCCGAGGAGACCCGAGCGCGACGAGAGGCAGAGATTGCACGCGCGGCGACCGGGTCCGCATCCGACCGCCCCTCACCCGTCGGCCATACGCCCGGGCTCCGATCGCGGCCGGTCACCAGCAGCACCAGTGACACGAACGAGGAGCCTGCCCAGCCATGACGATCGAACCCGCCCCCGCATCCTCCGACAGCGACCTCGGGCTCACGTCCGTCCTCCCCGGTTCGCTCCCGAAAAGCCTGGGGACCCCCGACGCCCCGCAGCGCTACCAGATCGACGCGGTGTTCAACCGGCGCCCCCTTCCCGAAGAACTCAACGCTCTCCACGCGGACACCGCCACCCTCCCGGAGGCCGGCTACCCCGACGTCACCCTGACCGTCTCGGACCGGCGGCTGGAGATCCACCAGTCCAACCTCGAAGAACTCGAGAGCGGCCTCTCGACGGTGCTCGCCGACGTCCTCGCGCGAATCTCACGGAACGTTCGCGATGAACGCGAAAGCGCCCGCCGGCAGTCCGAGCACGCGGCCGACGTCGAACACACCCGCGCCGATGACGTCATCCGTCGGGCGGCCCGCATCGAGTTCGTCAGCGGGATCTGACGCCCCGGCCGTATCCGCGACGAACGGTCCCGCGCTCGCGGGCGGAGAGCGACGCTCCCGGATCGGTCGAGAGGCTTTGCGCTCGTGGATGCCGCTGGCCGGGGACGAGACGGCCGTCCCGACGGCGATCGCCGAAGTGTGGTGGGGCTCGTTCAGTGGTACTCGAATAAATCGGGAGGGGCTTCCCACCTCCGTAGGTTGGCGGCCACAGGACCTGATCGGCGGCCGGATGAGCGGCGAAGTCTGCCTCGGAAGGCTCGGCAGCTGACTGACGACGAGAAGATGGGGTTCGTTGAGGGCTACGAGCAGGGTGAGCCGATCGCCGACCTAGCCACGAAGCTCGGTGTCCATCGGACGACGCTCGACAACCTCATCAAGCGCCTGGAACTCACCCGCAAGGATCCGGACGCCGTCCCTCCGGCGGTCAGGGACGAGATCTTTGCGTCGTATCGAACAGGAGCGACGCTCGCAGTCATTGGCAGCCGGCATGGATTCAGCCCGAACAAGGTGCAACGGTTGCTGGTCGCGGTGGGGGAGCCGATCAGGTCTCGTGGCCCGCAAGGCTCACAGCTGACGAGTGAGCAGGCACGGGACCTCGCGGATCGGTACGAGCGGGGACAGGCGATAGGCAGCATCGCGGAGGGATTTGGCGTCAGCTACGCCTGCGTGCGCAAGCAGCTCATGGGTGCTGGTGTGCAGCTTCGGCCGCGGGGCGGGGCGCGGTGAGTTACGAGTTTCGACGCTCACGGTCGACCTAGTCCTTGGCGAAGGCAAGCAGCGCACAGGCAAGCTTGTCGTGTCGATATCGGGCCGCACGAGGCCTTCGACGCGAACTTGGTCGTCCTGTTTCACTCCCTGTACTTCTACGAACCGTATCGGTCCAGATGTGGTGAATGCGGTGGGAATCGCGAACGCCGTGCCCGCCCTTAAGGGGAAGTGATGGCTTAGCGTCCACGCTCGTCACCCCAAGCCAAGACGTGAAGGCGATTAGTCGCGTTGACACCGAAGTCGACCGCGGCTTGCGCAATAGTCGGCCACCTCGACTCAAGCTGGCGAGCATCGATGCCCTGCGGCATCACCCACACCCTGTCTGATCGCCACCCGAGCTCTTTCGCGAATGACGCCGCGACCGAGACATCTTCACGACTCTCGCACACAATCTTAAGGTGAATTTCGGTGAAACCCGACGAAGCCCCCCAGCCCGAGGCGAACGCTGCGGATTGTGAGCCGCGATGGGGGCCGGCATTTGCAAGCTTGGGGGAAAGTGAAATTACATCAAACAGGCCCACAATGTCGCCCCCAGGATATATTGTACCGTTAGTCTCGAGATGTATCTGCCTACCGCGAGACCGAAGAGTAGTCAGCAAATCATAGAAAGCGGGGCTTCTGTGGTGCAGGAGGGGCTCTCCGCCTGTCACCACCACCACGCCGTCCCGACGCATTGTCTCCTCAACGATGTGGTCCACTGGCATCGGTGAAATTGTGTCCCTGAGATTATGTCGGTCAGAATCCCAGGTAAACGAAGTATCACACCAAGAGCACGACAGGTTACAGCCGCCGAGCCGGACAAACGTTGCGCGCCGCCCAGCGTATGGACCCTCGCCCTGGATGGTTGGACCGAAGATTTCTGCAATTGGCAGGTCGGCCATCTAAAGATCTCTGCCGTACGTCGCCCTGGTGCCCGCCGATTCCGACATCGTCACAGAGAGAGTTTGTATTCGTTCACGCTCTGGTCTATGCGCCAACCATTGATTTATCTCTCCCCAAAGCCAGTGGGCCAGGAGTTCGGACGTCGGGTTGACCGACACTACGTCGTTCAGCGTTCGGTGGTCGACAGTGTTGTCGAGGAAACTCTGGATCCACTGGAGTTCTCCAAAGTCGATAACCATTCCAACGTCGTCGACGAGCCCAGCAATCTCAACCTCGACTCTGTAGCTGTGACCGTGCAACCGGCTGCACTTGTGCCCAGAGGGTAGGCCCGAGATGGAATGGGCGGCCGAGAATTTGAACGTGCGAACGACTTTTGCTTCCAAAGCGACTCCTGTGTTGCTTAGGGGCACGCGCCACGGTCGTGAAGGTCCTGCCAAACCTACTACATGGCCTGTAGCATCCAGCCCATGGCTACGGACATGCTCATACGTCAGCGACCAGCGGGTTCAAGCGCGGCCGCGCTCACGACGTCGATCGTGGAGGCGCGCACGCGCGATGCTCCGCTGGTTGGACACAGCATCGATCGACCTCAGAGATCGCGGTCGGCGCGGGCGACGCGAAAGCAGAGTCTGACCGATGCCTCGCCGGAGGTTGTCCTGTGCGACCACAGAGGTGTCGGGGTCTGGGATCGCGGCGAGTTGAGGTACGTACGAGATTCTCGTGGGGACGAGCGGCCTTACTGGTCCGGGCAATCGTGGCAGTTGGGCACCGCGCGCTTCTGGGAAGAGACGTGTCGTCAAGCGAGCGTATCTGGTCATTACCGGCTCGGAGAAAATCTGCGTGACGAAATACTTGCATGTGTGCTCGGTGGATATGGCGTGCGATGGAGTGCGGTTTCGCCGTATATAGAGAGAATTCGGGAATCGGGCGCACTCGCCCGGGACGTCGTGGCGATCGACGAGCTGCGGCTGCTCTTGACGGAACCCGTTCTCATTGACGGTCGTTGGCAACGCTACCGATTTCCGAATCAACGCGCGCGACGGCTCTCGTCGGCGCTGAACGCTGTCTGCGAGCGCGAGTACAGCAAATTGGGCGACTTAGAGTTGCGCGACGCACTGATGCTTATTGAGGGCATTGGTCCGAAGACGGCAAGTTGGGTGGTCCGCAATCATCGCGCGAGTGACCGCGTAGCTATCATCGACATCCACATTGCTCGCGCTGGGATCGTAGCGGGCGTATTCGACCCGGCCTGGGATGTGAATAGGCACTATCTGGATTTTGAGGCGGCGTTTCTTTCGTGGAGCCAATCCGTTGGCCTATCTGCTGCCGCACTCGATTCGGTTATATGGGGGTATCTCGCAGGAGACGAAGCCTGGGCCAAGGACGTTCTCGGAGTCGATTCCTACTCCAATGTAGCCCTTAGACCCGTATGGCCGCCAGAAATGGCACCGGGCAACGTCCAGAGTTAGTTCATGCGAGACAGTAGAGAGGATTAATCATGAGCGGAAGCGACTCCAGTATCAAGCGCTCGGCCGGCGGCGGCCCGGGCGGGCCCGCAGACTGCGCCATTGTCTTCGAGACAACGCTTGCGTCGCCGGACCCGCGGGTCATAGATGACCTTGGGTCGTCCGAGATACTTGACGTGGTAAGTGTCGAGGAGCCAATTCGCGGTGTGGTCGCGGTAGTGATCAACGGGCCAACGGTTGGGGCTATCACCCAGCAGATCATCGCGCTTCGGAGATGTATTGAGCTAGGGAACCAGTATGAGGCGGAGGTGCTGCACCGCGAGGGCGGTTCGGTGCGTGTGCAGGTGCGCCCTCGATGAAAATCGTCGGCGGTACGTACACAGAGTCCGTCGTTGAACCTGACTCCGAGGAAATTATGGGATCAGGAATGCGCGCGGCCGCAGCCTTAGCGCCACACGTTGACAACCTCTCACTGATCACGGCTATCGACTCTGAATTGAACGAACCTGTGGACTGGATCGCGACTGCCCTGAGAGTCAACCGGACGGTCGTGGAAAGGTCAGAACCAGTCGGTTTCCGCTACATGACGCCGATCAGCGCACCTCTGATTAACGGTATTGGCGCACGAATTTATGACGACGTAGTGGTTGAGGACTCCTTCGCGCTATTGTTCGGTCTTGTCGAAAGACATTTCGGCAAGAGAAAAGTCGATGCGTCAACCGTGGTGCTTGATCCGCAAAAGCCGAGAGACACGGAGCAGTTGCAGCTAGCGGACCTCTCTTATGATCGACTCGTCATCGTCGCTAATCGGTCAGAAACTCTCCAGCTTGCGCGTGAGGCTCGCTCGGTCAGTGTGGCCGCTCGATTGCTGTTGAATGCGTCGGAGGCGTCCGCGGTGATCACGAAACAGGGCGCCGCGGGGTGTTTAGTTACGTGGCGGGAAGGAACGAGCGTACGGCAAGAAACTGTCGGCGCGCACCCGACGAAGCGAGTCTGGCCAATTGGTAGTGGGGATGTTTTTTCTGCTGGCTTTTCGTTCGCACTATCTGAGGGGGCGCACTTCGTCGAGGCTGCGCGGATTGGGTCGCGGAGCGCTGCGCATTGGTGTTCGACGCAGCAGCCCGACGTGCCCGCATCAATTCTTCGCGGCGAATCAACTGGCGGTGTCCTTAATCCGCGAAGAGCACAGATTTACCTCGCAGGCCCGTTCTTTACCACCGGGGAGCGGTGGCTCATCGAGACCGTGCGGGACATGCTGAATAGCCTGGGAGTGGTCGCTTGGTCTCCCGTCCACGAGGTGGGCCACGGCGACGATATAGCCGAGGCCGACTTGGAGGGGCTGCGGAATTCTGACGCGGTTTTGGCGATGCTCGATCACTCTGACGCGGGAACGATCTTTGAAGTCGGATGGGCGGTCGCGCGCGATATTCCCGTGGTGGGCTTCGGACGTGTGGTCGAGAAGGAGGGGATGAAGATGCTCGGTGGATCTTCGGTCGAACTCCATCGGGACTTGGCGACCGCGTGTTATCGAGCAGCTTGGGCGGGCATGGGGATGCGCACCACCTCGGGCTGGCTTACGTGAGCAGCATTCGCAGAGAGGTGCTTCTGCTGTCGGGCGGCCTCGACAGTGTTGCTCTCGCATATGAAATCAGGCCAGCCTACACACTGTTCATCAACTATGGTCAGCGGGCGAGTGTGGCGGAGGAGCGTTCGGCCCGTGCCGTTGCGAACGCTTTGGGTCTTGAGTTCCACTCATTGGTGGTTGATCTGTCGGCAACGTCCGGCGGCCTCATGTCGACCGAATCACTGTCTATAGACAACGCCCCAAGCGTGGAATGGTGGCCATTCAGAAATCAGATGCTCATATCCTTGGCCGCCGCGTGGGCCTGCAGAAATACCGGGGCGCTGTCGGGTGCCGAGTCGGTTAGTCTACTGATCGGTTGCGTGCAAGGTGATGGCGATAGGCATATTGACGGATCCGAGCAGTTCGTCGACCAGATCTCGCGTCTGTTGCAACTGCAGGAGGGCGCGATGACCGTAGTCGCTCCCGCGATTCACCGTTCCTCAGAGCAACTCGTGGTCGACAGCACTATACCTGACGCGTTACTGGCGTACTCGCACTCTTGTCACCGGGCCTCCCTGCCTTGTATGGAGTGCCCGGGTTGCTATAAACGCGAACGCGTTCTTGTGTCTCTCGGTCGTTTGCAGTAAGAGGCGGGTGTCGAAATTGTGGGAACAGGTCTTTGAACGTGCCCTGAGATCCTATCCGGCAGAGCCGGCTGACGGCGACCCGGCGACACTCCACTCCGAACATTGGTTAGTCCGCCAGCTTGAGCCGATCTCGCAGATTTCCCACCAGTCGTTCGAGCACAAATTGGGAGGAATATACCTCCAGTCACGTACGAGTCAGATGCCGGCGGAAATGCCGCCGCTCGAAGCGGCGTTCGACCTGCTTTCATCGATGTCGTCTGTGAGGGAAAGGTCAGTCGATCGTTTCGGTCGGCAATGGGAATCTCGCCTGGCGCCGTCGGCCGGCGGAACGCATTCTATTGAGGCGCTCCTTTGGTATGGGGCTCATTGGTTTGTTGTTCGCGGTGGGTTCATTTGTCGGGTGCGTGTACCATCCCAGCTAGCTGATCAGCTGACGGCTTCGGTGCGCCATGCGGCGCGAAATGAGAGGGCGAGTTCTGCACTGTTTGCGGTCGCCGATGTGAGGCTCATAGCTCAGAGGTATCCCGTCGGAGATAGTCTGCTTTGGCGCGACGCAGGCGCATTTCTGACGATCTGCCATCTAGCCGCGCTATCTTTGCTGCTTCCAAGTACCATCCTTGGACTCAGTGGAGCGGTCAGCTCTAGTGGTGACGCTTTCACGGTCGGTGCAGTCCTCTTGGGAGTCCGGTCATGAATGAGCCACCTGAGGCGTATGAACTCGCTAGCATCGATGGACGAACTTATCCCATCACTGTCGACGCCCTGCGGCGCGCGGCGATGTCACTACCTCCGTCGTCGGGAATGATGTTCGAAGTTCTTCTCGATGGCAAGCGGATCGAACTGCTACCAGTTCTGGAGAAGATCTTGTCAGCCGAGCAAGGAACGATTTCAGCGCGAGTTGGGATCGAGGTTGCCAACGTGCTCGGACTTGAAATTTATCGTGACCAGCCTGCGAAGGAGCCTGCTCGCCCGCAGAACCTCCGTTCGGATCTGGCTCGGCTAGCGGGTCACTGGGTGGCCCTGCAAGGAGGACAAATACTTGGTGCCTCGCTCGACTTGGCGGAACTGATGGTGAAGGTGCATTCATCGGAGGCATCAATATTGTTCATTCCGGAGCGCAAACAGTGAGGCATCCATTCGCGCAGGTGTACCCAGACTTGTCCTATCGTCCGATGCTGAGGTTTCGGATCGAGGGAATGCCGGTCGGGCAAACATTTTGGGGACTGGTTGACAGTGGAGCAATGGCCACAACCATCGATGCGCGAATTGCGGATGCGCTGAAAATTCCATTGGACGAGGATCTCGCGGTTCCGGTTGCGATTGGGGGCACGCGGCTAGTTACATATCCGGCGGATGTGGCAATCATCATAGGTCAACACCGTTGGGTGTCCGAGGTGCGTTTCGCGCGGGGTTGGAACTATAGCTATTACGTATTCGGCCTGAACGATCTATTCTCCTTGTTCCGTGTGCACGTAGATGCTGCGAGCCGAGTGACTGATCTTTCCCCTCATCGCCACGAGGCTCGGATCACCCGAGTCAGACGCTAACGCGGCTGTTCGTGGTGCCCGCGTCGTTCTCCGTCTGGAATCGAAGATGAAAATGAATGGCGGTGGTCATCGTTAGTGACCACCGCCCCGTCAAGGCTCGTTGTTCCCTTCGTCATCGCGGTCGACGAGCTCGATCCGCACCTCCAGAGCCGGCGACATCTCCTGCAACAGCGCCGCCCAGATGACCGTTTCGAGGTAGTCGTCACGATCGATCGGCTCCTCGTGCCATCGGCTACCGCCATGCTCGCGGGTCCGGACGCGGTAGACGCCAGGCTCCAGCAGTCGCCGTCCGAGTTCGCTCGGCGGCTCCGTGTTCTCGCCCTCCTCGTCGGTCAGTCCGACGAGTGTGACGTCTCCGACGAGACGGGCGTCGTGGGCCTGCGGGACGTGGAAGCGCCACAGGAACGTGGCGCGGCGGTTGAATGGCAAGTCGCGGATGAGCCCTTCCTCATTGACGTACATTGTGACGCCGAGGTTCGGAATGTCGACCGCTTCGATCCAGCCGCCGACGGCCCGCTGAAAGTCCTCCAGCGAATCCAGCGTGGCGATCCTGAGGGGTGCGGTGTTGTCCGCCGGGATGATGATGCCCTGCACCATGGTGGTGTTCCTCCTTTGTGCGTGCGACCGGGAACCGGGATGGTTCTCGTGGAATCGCAGAGCACAAACGAGGTCGGGCAATCGGCGCGGGCAAGGGTGAGGCAGGGCGGCCGGCGAGCAAGCGTCCGGGTGGACGTAGCTCGAGCCGACCGCCCGTTGAGGTTGAGCCGTCAGGTCGTCTGCGGCTTCGGCGGCGTGCGCGGTGTCTTCGGCGCCGGGGAGGCGTCGAAGATCGCGGCGATGGCGTCGCGTTTGCCCGCTGCCTCGCGTTCGATCTCGTCGCGGACGTCTTGTGCGCGGCGTTGGATGGCTGGGTCGGCTTTGGTCTTGTCGATCCAGGCTTCGATGGCGAGGCGGACTTCGTCGGTGACGGTCCGGTCGCCCAGCTGGGCGATGATGTCCAGCTGGGTGCGGGTGGACTCGTTGAGTCTGACCGCGAGGGGTTTGATCGGGCCGTAGCCGAGTCCGTTGGCGGACGCAGACGAGGCGGGCGGGGTGTTGACGTTGGACTCGCTCATGAGGGCGGGTCACCTCCTTGACGGGTGCGGCCGAGAACTCGAGTGGTTCTCTACAGACCGCAGATCGGCAACGAGGAAATGGAGCGGGTGCCAGGACTGAACCGCAGCACCCGCTGGCTTTAGTGAACGACGAAGTCGGGAAGCGAACAACTGTCCGATCGGACATCACAGCAAGCGTTCAACGCCGTAACAGGCGGTCGCGATCCGATAGGCCAGGCTCCGCCGACCATTACCTTGAAGGGGGTTGGAGCGCAGACAGTGCCTCCTCGATCGGCATCCTTCGAACTATCAATTCGATCTCGTCGGCGAACGGAGAATTAGCACCGGGCCTCACCTGAATTTTGACTGTTGGTGCGACCTTCGATCCGATCATGGCCTTCACTGTTCCGGATTCGACGGAATCGATCTGTGACCAACTGAGCTTTCCCAGCAGCAACGCGCCACCCTTTGTGTGGCTCCGCCAGATCGAGACTCCATCCTTGTCCGCGGCCAGCTCTACACCAAACCCTCGGTAGCTCGAATGGGTCGAAGTAGCGTTTTGCAAGAATGGTGCAAGAACCCCGCTATTCCATTCTGCGGAAACTACGGTGGCGCCGGGGTTATTCGCAACAACGCTCGCGCGACGAGAGCGCTGCTTCAGTGTAGCCATCGAATATCCAACGGATATCAATATGATGACCGTCGCGGGCAGGACGGTCGCGGCGATTGTGGCAACCACGTTCAGTTCAAGAGATTGCGCCACCAAGAGTGTCGCAGCTAGAAGCGCGAGGAACACGCCGATCTGAACAAAGATATGGATAACGACCGGGTTCTTGAGTCCGCTGTCAGCACGCATTTGCAGTTTCCATTATTCGTCGCCCTCCTGCGCCTTATGGCAGGACTCGACAAATCCCTTCGCATCAAGCCCGAACCCGAAACCGGAGTACGGGACTCCGTTCACGCCGACCCCCACGCCCAGGCTGCGAGCGCCGGTGATGCCGCTCCGCCCGACGCCATAACCGAGCGTGCCCATCCCCGCACCAGCAGCGTTGAAGATCATCGCACCACACGCGCCTTCGTCTCCCTGTCCCCAGCAACCTAGTCCGTCAAGCGCGACCCCCGCCGCCCCACCCGCGATGGAGGTTATCCCGGCGACAGTCCCGATCGTTTCCGCAGCATCAACTCCGACAGCGAGCGCAAGGATGCCAGCGTCCGCGGCGAGGCCTACGCCCGTAGCAGCTAGCGCCACCATACCGATCGCGAGTCCGACGCCCCCGACGACCGCCCAGGTGGTGGCATCCCAGCTGCCGGGGTTCCACCAGTCAGCGAGACCGAGGGGATCTAGATGGTTCAGTGGGTTGTTCGTGGCGTACAGATAGGCGGCGAGCGTCTTGCTCACGAGAGGATCAACGCTCGTGAAGAGCGCGGTGATCGGGTCGTAAAATCGAGCTTTTAGATAGAGGAAGCCGGTTTCAGAGTCGGCGTATGCGCCAGCAAATTGGATTCGGATGGTGGTGCCCGTGTGTGCGGTGACGGAACCCCATGGGGAGTATGCGTATGTTCCCGTGACGGTACCTGCCTGGTTCATTAGCTCTGTTGTGGAGCCGTGTGTGTCTGCGAAGTAGTAGGTCCGGCTGGATCCGCCTGATCCGAACTGTTCGACTGGGGTGCCGGTTGGTCCGTATACGTAGTTGGTGGTTCCGTCGCTGAGGAGCTCGGGTACTTTTCCGCGTGCGTCCCATGTGAATGTTGCCGTGGCCCCTGCGGTCGTCTTCGTTGTCCTGAGACCGTCACCGTTGTAGGTGTACGTGGCGACCGTCGCGCCGGAGATGGCGGTGAGTTCGCCTGCGACGTTGTAGGTGTATGTGGTTGCGGCCGCTCCGGATGGGGTCTTTTGTGTGCGGTCGCCGTTGTCGTCGTACGAGTAGGTGGTCGCGTTGGCGGGGGTCGCCGCGCACGATGGCGCGGAGACCGTGGCGGTGGTCGTCCAGCAGAGTCTGCCGGCCGGGTCGAACGTTTGGGTGGCGGTGCCGATCTTGGTCGGGTCGCCGACGTTGTCGTAGGCGTAGTTGGTGACGGTGGAGCCTACAGTCGCTTTGGCGAGGTACTGGTTGGCGTTGTATCCGTAGGTCGTCGCGGATCCTGGGGCGCCGGCTGTGGGTGTGGTGGAGTTCAGGTCGCCGGTGTTGTCGCGTCCGTAGGTGATCGTGCCGAGTGCGGTGGTGGTTCGGGTGAGGGCGCTAGAGGTGGGCTGGTCGGCGTTGTCGTAGCTGACGGTGGAGGTGTTGCCGTTGCCGTAGCTGATTGTTGTGGGGAGCCCGTCGGCGGAGTATCCGAATGAGGTGACGGTGCCGAGCGGGTCGGTGACGCTGTCGAGCTGCTCGAGGGTGTTGAAGTGGCGGGTGATGGTGGTGCTGGCGACGGGGTAGGCGATGCTGATGGTGTTGCCAGCGGCGTCGTATCCGTATTTGGTGGTGGCCCCGGTCCCGGTCTTCACACTGACGGGTTCTCCGAATGCGTCGTATGTGTAGTGGCTGGTGCCGGTTCCATCGCTCATCGTGGTTCGGCGTCCGTCGGCGTCGTAGGTGTAGGACGTCGCTGGTGTGCTTGTACCGGAGTAGGTGATTGAGGAGAGCTGTCCGGCGTTGTCCCATGCCTGTGTTTCGGTGTCGCCGTTCGGCTCGGTTGTTGTTTTCAGCCGGCCGAGGCCGTCGTAGGTGTAGGCGGTGGTTTTTCCGTCTTTGTCGGTCATCGATGTGACGCGTGCCTGCGCGTCGTAGGTGTAGCTCGTGGTGTGGCTGGCCGCGTCGGCGACCTTATTGACCGTGCCGTCGGCGTTGTAGGTCGTTTGAGTCTTGTCCGTGGAGGGCTGCTGGACTTTCACCGGGCGATCGGCGGCGTCGTAGGTGGTTGTCGTGGTGTGGTTGTTGCCGTCGGTGTTGGTGAGCTGGTTGCCGTCGGCGTCGAAGGTCGCTGTTGATGTGTGCCCGAGCGGGTTGGTCGTGGTCGTGATGTGACCATGGGTGTCGTAGGAGAAGGTCGTGCACCCGTTTGATGGTGGGGTGCAGCCGGGAGCGGTGCCGGCGGCGACACCGA
Source organism: Microbacterium sp. RURRCA19A (assembly GCF_900156455.1). Lineage (GTDB taxonomy): Bacteria > Actinomycetota > Actinomycetes > Actinomycetales > Microbacteriaceae > Microbacterium. Next base: position 331,116 of record NZ_FTNQ01000003.1, on the reverse strand, counting down.
CAGCGGATACGGTGCTCGTCTTCCATCCGCGGCTGGTGTCGTAGCCGAATTTGGTGACGTTGCCTTGGGCGTCGGTGACGCTGGTCATGTCACCGAACGCGTCGTAGCCGTAGGTTGAGGTGTGGGAGTTCGCGTTGGTATACCCCGTGACGTTCCCCGGGTGGGCTGCATCGGCGTAGGCGTATGTCGCCGCGCGCGCGTAGGAGGGGTTGAGCACGTTGTTCGCCGAGTCGGCGCTCTGTCCGAGGAGAGTCACCAGCACTTTCGTCGGCTTCGCGGCCGCGTTGTAGGTGGTGATCGTCTGCAGGCCAGCCGGGTCCGTTCTTTGCAGGACGTTTCCGGCCGCGTCGTATTGGGTGGCGGTGGTGCGGCCGAGGCCGTCGCTCGATGAGATCTGGTGGCCGGCGTCGTCGTACGAAAATGTCTGCGTTGAGCCGTCGGGGTTGGTCTGGACGGACACACCCAGGGTGACGGGGTCGTAGGCGTACGACCATGTCGAAGCGCCGGTTTGACCGTATCCCTTGGTCATCGAGGTCAGTAGCCCGCCCTGGTAGCTGTACAGAGTCTTGTGGCCCACCGGGTCGGTCACGAGCGTCTGCCCCGCCGTCAGGCCCGCGGTCGAGTTCGGACCGTACGTGAAGGTCGTTACATCTCCCATGGGGTCGGTTTGGGTGAGCACGCGCTCGGAGCTGTCGTAGGTCATCGAGGTGACTGGGGTGGGCGTCCCGGTCCTGCCGTAGTTTGCAGGCGTGCGCTGCGAGGTCATCAAATTGGCGGCGTTGTACTGGTACTGCGCGTGGTCTTGGTCCCCGTTCGTGCCGCTTGAGCGAGTGGTGCCGACGCCATATACGTCCGTGAGGTCGCCTGCGGTGTTGTAGACGTAGTCGACTTCCTGCGCGGCAGGCGAGAGGACTTTGGTGATGTGGCTTCCTGTCCAGGTGATCGTGTACGCCCGTCCGGCGGGGTCGGTCACGCTCTGGAGATTCCCGGAGGAGTCGTATGCCAGGGTCGTGGCGTATGGAGTTGATGCAGCTCGTCCGGCAGGGTCGCTGATCTTTAGCAGTCGACCGGAAGTCGCATCGAAGGTGAATTGGTCGGTCGAGTGGCGTGTGAACACGAAGGTGGAGCCGGTCTTGACCAGCGTCGCGTCGAAGCGGGGCGCGGAGGGGGCGTAGTTGCCGCTGCCGTCCACGGTGAACGGCACCGTGGACCCGTCCTCTTGATGCACGGTGACGGTACCGCCCGTAGTCACGGTGGTGTTCATGCCGTACGCGAACGACCAGCCACGTCCAAGCGGTCCGTTCAGCGCGGCTGATCCCGAGGGCCCCGCGGGGTCTGCGAGCGATGAACTGTAGGTGCGGGTGAACGCGAGTGCTTCCCCGAGCCCCGGCGTGCTCAGGTCCGTCGCGGTCTCTCCGAAGTAGCCCGTTGCGGTGTCGACGGGGTCGCCTTCGGTGCGGCGGACGCATCCGCAGTTGACCCATGCCGGGTTCGAGCCTTTGGGCGCGTCTTGGATGCCTGGGGGGCCGCCGATGGGTTGGCCGGGGGTGCCTCCTTGGGGGACGAAGGCGATGGCGTCGAAGGCGACGTCGTAGGCGCCGGCATCCATCGAGCTGGTGTTGGTCAGCTGAACGTTGCCGCCGTTTTGCATGGCGAACGTGCCGATGGTGACCCATTGCTCGGACTCCCAGTCCTGGTTCACGCGCATCTTCCACGGAGCGGCGGAGCCGCCCGGGTTGATCGTGTACACGACATCGGTCGCGGTCGCGCCGGACTGTGGGATGTGGATCTTGATCTTGTAGTACTGCAAACTCGGCAGGTTGGGAGTCCAGGTGCCGGTGTTGATCAGACTCGTCGAGCTTGCCGGTTCCGTGTGGGCGAAAAGGATGTGTCCACCGAAACCAGAACCGAGTTGGTGTGTATCGATGTTGCCAACCGGATCCCCGGAGGAGTTAGTGCCGGGGCTGTAGCTGAAGCTGCCGCCGTTGCTCCAGTTCATGCCGGAGCATCCCTGTCGGTTCTGTGTCGGGGTGGCCAGGTCGTCGACGATGATGGACCCGGATGGAACCTTCGAGGTGTCCTGGTTGCAGGTGGGCGGGTAGGGGTCCGTATAGCTCGGCTCCGTCGACCCGGCGCCGTCTTCGTATGCGGCGGTCGCGCACGTGGAGGTGCAGTTGGTCACCCAGGTGACGGGTTGGTGCCACCAGCATTCCGAGTCGCTCAGGCCGCAGTACCCGCCGGCCGCGTTCGACGGATCGCAGTGGTTGTCTGCCGAGCACATGCTGTTGGCCCCGGGGATCTGCAGCCAGCTATTGCCGCCGTGGTAGTCGGGGGTGTCGTAGGCGATGTAGCCATACCGGATGATGGGGGATCCCATCCAGCCCATGATGCGTTCTTGGTACGGCCAGCTGGAGGGGTGGGCGGCGTCCGCGTACGTGTTCTTGAGGTACGGCGCGCGTGACGGGTCGTAGTCGGGGTTTCGCGGGTTGTTCGACCACCCGAGTCCCCATGTCCCATCCGGCCCCGTGCAGGTCGGGCTGGGTGTGCATCCCGAGGTGTTTCCGAACGCCGCGGTGGGTTGCACACCGGTGTTGTAGGCCCAGGCCGCGAAGTACCAGTTCTCCAGGTAGCGCGGGTCGCCCCCGTTGGCGGTGATGCCGGCGTCGTAGAGCTGGTTCCAGGTCGATTGGAGGATGTTCAGTCCGGCGGCGATGTTCTCTTCGTAGTCGACAGCGACTTTCATCTGCCCGTGGTAGGAGATCGAGGTATCGCTCGCGTGCATGCCGGTCGTTACCTGCGCGACACCGTAACCACAGTCAGCGTCGGGGTAATCGATGGTGTCGATCGCATCACCGGCGCCGTAGTAGTCGGCGATCAGCGGGTCTCCGGAAAGGCCGGGCAGGGCGTGCCAGGAAGCCTGGTTGAAGTTCGACTCCTGCGCTTCGATCGCGACCATGACCGATCGCGGCACCGTGCTCCAGTTGTCGGACGACGGGTGCTTCAGCGCGATCGGGGAGAAATCGCTACTCGGGGAGTACGACGCCAGTCCCATGTTCGCGAAGTTCGCGGGACGGGTGGAGGACGCTCCCGTGAGCAGTCCCTGCTCCGCCATCTGCGTCGCCCAATCAACCTGAGCGTTCGACGGCTGCATCGCCTGGAGGGTGGGCTGTAGACGCGCGACCGAGCACGTCGGGGTGCTCGCTCCAGCCGAGACGGCCGGGCGGATCAAGCTCGCTGTCTGCACCGATGATGCGGCAGGTCCGGCGCCAACGAATGCGGACCGGTTGGATTCTCGCGGTGCGGGTTGTGTGGATGGGTCCGAGGGGGTGTCTGCGCCGGGGAGGGCCGGGCCGGTCGAGTTCTCGACCTGGGGGGCGGCGGTGTGGACCGTGGTGTCCTTCACCTCACTCGTTCCGGAAACCTGAACGAGCGGTGGTGCCACCTGTTCGGAGAGGTCAGATTGAGTGGCTTCGTCTCCCGTTTTGCCGGGAGGGGCGTTTTGGCGAGGACCGAACACCGCCGTACCGTCCAGGGTGGCGTTGTCGGCACCGACCGGGAGTTTCGAGGCATCAACGCTGGTGACACCGGTCCCGGCGGACACACCCACGGCGATGTTGTGACCGCCCGCTCCCAGGAAAAGTTTGGCTCCGGCGATGCCATCGTGACCGACTTTTCGCGCGGCACCGTTGATCTCGTGCAGCATCTGAACGTGCCCGTCAGCACTCGTGCTCAGAAGATCGATTCCTCCATCGGAAGCGGGCCGCAGGTCGTATGCGCCACCCCCCGTGTCGGTAAGGGTCGATACCTTTGCAGGGCTGTCGAGAGTGCCCTGTGCCGGCATGCTGACGAGGGATGTCCCTTGAGCGCCGACCATGCCGTCCCCAACAGGAATGACGCTGGTCACCTGCCCGGCAACGATGGACTGAGACATCTGGGTGCCCGCCTCGAGGTCGTAGCGGGTCGCAACCGTCGTACCCTCATTGGCCCCTGGGTTGCTCGTGAACACAGCCGAGTGATCCAGCCCGCACTGCGGCGAGTGGTACTTCAGGCCCACGCCAGACCCGAGCGCAGACACGACACCAGAGCGAAGGTCGACCGCGTACGCGTACGCACCGTGATCCCGAGCCGCGTTCACATTGATCGCCGTCCCAGGAAGCACCGCCACCGCAGCGTAATCACCGTCGGAGGTGACGCACTGATAGCCGTACCACGAACCGGGCGACACATCCGCGGGCCGCAACACCGCCACATCCTGCCACGCGAATCCCGAAGCCGCCGAAGTCACCCGCACGTGGTACCCGTCGGCCGCTCCCCCGCCGTCCACCGCGACACCCGCACCGGAAGGCGACACCGATCCAGCCGCATCATCGCCTGCAGCGATCTGTGATTGGCCAGCAATCGCGGCCTCGGGCGCCGACAGCACTGGCGCGGCGAGGCCAGACACGATCAACGAACCAGCCACCAAAACCGAGAGCGGAAGTTGGATGCGCAAGCTCACTCCTTCATTACAGAAAATGTTCCGGGCGGGGCTATTGCAAGATCGCCCGTAAAGCGTGAGACCGGTTCATTCACTTCAGCAGGAGCACCAAGCGGGCTGGCTAAGCAGAAGGGGAACTCGCCCGCACCACTGACGAACGACCGGCGGCAAGCGCCTGCTATGTAAGCGGTTCTGGGTCCAGTTCAGCCGCCAGTGAAGCTCTGGGCAGCGAGTGGTGTGCCTGCTGCTTGACACGCTGAGCCCACGGCGTCCGCATTCCATTCACGTGTGGCGATGCCGGTCGAGCCGCCCGCCGGATCCGAGACGGGGGGCGCGATCTTCTTGAGGGCGGCAATGCTGGCCGAAACATTCCCGTCGCCTCGGGTGGGAACGCGATCAAGGACGCGCGTGGCCAGCTGCAACCAGCCGTCGTACTCGTGCTGCCCCATACTGCCGCTCTTCAGTCCCATTCCTGCGTTCTGCACGATAGTAAAGACATCCTCAAGGGCAACGCATGAGTCGTGATCGGTGACTTGGATCTGGGTCGAGGGTGATGTACTCGCGGCCGTCGTGTCGCTCTGCACGCTTGTAGGCGTCACACCCGCGGTGGCAGAAGTCGCACACCCAGCGAGGCCCGCGATGAGAGTGATCGTACCGAGAGCAACACACGCGGCCGCGAAACGTGACGATGAACCGTTCATGAGCGGAGTATATGCACGACTGAAGGAATTCGCGTTAATTGTGTTTTGGCTACGAATTGCCTATGCCTGCGAAGCATGAATCACTGTGAACATAGAACTCCTTGTCCGCCAAATGGGGGACATACAGGAGGCGGCGTCATCTGATATCTGTTATCCCGAAGTAACCGTTTCGGGATGCGCGATGGCCAGCCACCATCGAGTGAGACGATCTTTTCCGCTAAGGCCTTGAAGGCTGCCGTACCCTTCTGCCTCAATCTACTCAACCCGCAAAATTGTCAGCCAAAGGGAGAGAGACGACCCGGTGCGGTTTCTGATGTGGCTTGGCGGCGTGGGCTCTGCTGGAGAGTTCGCCACGGCCGCCGCCGGTTTGGAAGTGCAGGTGTTGCGCTTCATGACCCATTGGATCACGCCTCTATGCTTTCTCCGCCGAGCCGGAAATCTAACCCGCGACGATCCGTGCAGTACGGCACACTCAAAAACTCGGAATAGTTAGTCAATGCGTTACGAGGCGAGATAGTGGGCCTCGGGGCAGTTGACCACATTAGTTCAAACGAGGAGCAAATTTAGATGACTTGGATCACCGCATCGAACATGCCAATTAAGGCCTACCAGGCCGGCGGGATCACTGTGCAGTATTGGACATACAGGTACCTCAAGGGCGATGTGCAGATCCGCATGACCGACATCACCCCGGACTATGGCGAAACCTTTAGCGTGGGTCAAGTGCTCTTCACGCTGTACGATTCTTCGGGAAATAGCTACGGCACTCACTGGTGCGACAAGAATTGGGGTGTGATTGGACCCTGGACGCAGGTCGGATTTGTACCGGGAGGGAAGCTAATCCGCTTGGACGTCTACCAGCACTTCGACGTTCCGATCAACTTTACGGCCGAAATGCGTTACGACCAGTCGAACGCGACCTGATTTTGGGAGTCAGCACGATCAAGAAGAGGCTCCTCGAATTTGCCGAGCATCACCGCCTTCAGTTGTGATGTATTATTTGCCGCTCCGACATTTCCTATCCACATGCCCCGAGTGAATCCTTAGGAGAAGATTTCATGGATTATCCAACGCAAGGAGCACTTTCTCGCCGTGCACTCCTGCGGGTTGCCCTGATTGGCGCGGGAGCGCTCACGGGAGCAATCGCGGCCCCCACGGCTGCCTCGGCAGCTACCGAGCGCTCTATTCCCACCAACCGCATAGACACGTCCCCACGTCCCATTTTTGTCGGCCTTGAAGAGGTCCGCGCCGAATACAAGGAAGCGGTGAGAACGTTTCCTCTCGCACTCCCTCAAGGATGGTCGTTCCCTGCTGACTCAAGCGCGGGGCAGACTGATTCTCCCTCATCGCAGGCGGCTCCGTCACTGTGGGAGAAGGGCTTCGGTCATGTAGAAGTTTTCATGTATTGGCTTTCAGCGGTGGCGGCGGCAGCGTGCGACGCACACGCCCGAAGTGACAATCAGAGTGCCGACGAACTGCTCGATCTACTTGAAGCTGGGTTTGCCACTCCTCAACGGCGTATGGCAATTCCGGATCCGGAAAATCTCCTGCTGGGGCTGCTTGTTGATCCTGCACGCGGCGGTGGCAGTCAGGCGCGGCATTCCGCGGACTTCACTAACTTGAGGTCGATCGCGCACTCTTGACTTCCCCCACCTCGTCGTCGACGTGCTGATTCGCCGTCTCGAATCGAGGTGGGACCGGCTAACGTGTGGTCGGGGGAACCATGCCGATCGGATACCTGTACGCCACGACCAACGACGTCAACGGATACACGTACGCGGGACAGTCGCGACGCCTCGACTGATACAGCGTCGAGAAATATCTCGGCAGCGGTGGCTACCTCAGACCCGTGATCGAAAAATTGGGCGTCGAGCATTTCGCCAAGCAGATTCTCGGTTACTAACGACCATCCCTCCGAACTGGACTATGCCGAGGTCCTGTTGATCGCTGAGCTACAAGCGGCAGGCGTCTGGCTTCTCAACGGCGGTCCGGGCGGCCCGCGTGCTCACGCCAAGTTTCTCCGGTCAATGTTCGACGCGTTCGGCGTCTCGCCGCTCATGACTGCCCAGTGGTACGAGGTGGTCAAGGCGAACCCTAACAAGGTGAAGGAACTACTCGCCGAGGGCCACGCCCTCCACACCGACGAGTTCTACCGCGATCTAGGGCGGCAGTTCCAGGTCACCCAAGACTTGCGTCACGAGTGCCCGTCGTGCGGCGCCGAGGTGGACGCGGTCTGCCGAACGAAGACTGGCAACCCGGCGAAGAATCACGCGCGCCGGGGACGGTACCCGAATCGGCGAGCACCTGGACTCCGACGCGGTGGTCTACATCGTCGGCACGGCAGCTTGTTCGGGCGTCGGGTAGCGGTGGCATTGCCGTTCAGTCTCGAGAGTAACTTGACCGTGTTCAGTTGGAGGACGCAAGGGTCGCTGCCGCCCGGATATCCGGTGATGCCGATTCACCGGAGGTGGCGCTACGGCGACGTGCGGCTGCCGCTGTGGCAGCGATTCCTTACATCCAAGAAATGAACGACGCCTCCGGCAAGAAAGCGGAGGCGTCGTGCTCTCGTAGGCGGATCAGCCGATGGTGGCGGGAGGCGCTAGGCGTTCGCAGCCTTATAGGCCTCAACGATCGGGCCGGCGATGCGTCCACGATCGCTGACCGTGTGCCCATTAGCCCGCGCCCACTCCCGGATCGCGTTGAGGTCGAGGTCGCTCTTCGCGCGCGCGGCGCGAGCCGGGGTGGCGCGGCGACTCGGGGATCCGATCGGACGGCCAGCGTCAACGTAGGGAGCAAATGCCGCGTAGAACTTTTCGGCGTTCTTCTCCGACAGGTCGATCTCGTACGAGCGACCTTCGATCGAGAAGGTGATCTGCTGTCCTTCTCCCTCGTCGAGGGTGGTGCCATCGAGGTCGTCGATAACCTGAGCAATCTGTCGCGTAGCCATATCTTCGACCTTATGAGCAGCCCCGACGTTTTCGCGTGATTGAGTCACCGAAAGCCGGTAGCTTCTTGTCCGGGTTCGCGAAAGCGCTAAGCCCGCAGGACGGTGGTCACCAGCCACAGCGCGACTGCGATCTGGAGAAACAGCGCGGCATAGCCGACGACGCACGCGGCCAGGGCGATCTTTTCGCCATCACCCCCGTGGGCGCGGATGATGTGACGGCTGACGTGACCGAGCACGATCCCGAGCAGGCTGCCGACGATGCTCAGGATGAGTGCCGCGACGGGGAGCGCGATGCCGTACTTGCCCGGAATGGGCCGGCTGGTGCTCTTGCTCGGCGCGAAGGCACCGAACAGGAGCACCAGGGCGATTGGGAGGCAGAGCATCACGTAGGCGAAGAGCAGGTTGGACGTGAGGACGCCGACGAGCACGCCGACCACGCTGGCGCCAATCCCAAGAACGGCAATGATCCCAGGGTCGAGCTCGGTCATGGGCGCCCGCCGCGACGACAGGGCTTCCGCTTCGACGGCGTCCGCCGCGAGTGTCACAAGAATCTCCCTCTGGATTTCGGAGAATGTGCGGCGCCCGAGCGCTCGATGCCCGTCTGCTTAAACCTCATGAATCACGGCTCCTTCTGTCTCGACCGACATTCATCTGGGTCTGCTTCGTGTTCTCAGGTGGACACCGGTGCGGGGCGTCTGATCGCGAACACGAGCGACAGGATGCCCCCGACCACCCCAATGATCGCCAGCAGGGTCACGAACGGGGCGAAGAGGATGAAGGCGATCACGTCGAACAGCGTGAGCGGGAACGACACCAGAAGCATCGCGGCGAAGAGGGCGAACGCTATGCCGATCCACCCGAAGACCGCGGCCGTGGTTCGCCCCCTGCGCATACCCAGGACGAGCCCGATCACCCCGAGCGTCGGCGCCGCGAGGCAGAAGAGCCCGCAGACGACGACGAGGAGGAGCCAACCGGGGTTCGAGTGGAAGATCGCCGACGGCTCTTCGGCGCTGTACAGAATCACGAACGCCGAGCCGGACGTCGCCGAGCGAGCAGGACGAAGGCGATGCCGCCGAGCAGAAGCACGCTCGCCCCGACTCCGGTCGCGACGGTCGTGCTGCTATCGAAGCCGGTGACTGCCAGGCCGTCGGTGACGGTCAGGTTCGCGAAGGTAGAGCCGCTGCTCGCACCCCGTACCTCGATCTTGTGCGCGCCGATCGCAGTGCCCTCGGCGATCGTCACGGTCTGACGGACCGTGCCGTTCTCATCGGCGGTGGCCGTCACGAGCTTTGTCGGCGTCGAGTGGAGCCATATCTCCGCCGTCTCGCCGGATGCGAAGCCACTAGCCGTCAGGGTGACCTGGCTGCCGCGAATGACCGTGCTGGTCGAAAGGGACACACTCAGCGGAGAGGACGACTCGCTCGGCGACGGTGGCGGCGTATCCGTCGGTGTGGCGGTGGGTGAGGGCGACGATGTGGGTTCCGTCGTCGGGGTCGGCGTCGGGGTCGGGGTCGCGCACACATCGGGGAAGGTGTAGTCGCGGTCGCCGCCATAGACGGACTGCCCGCTGGCGAGCTTTATGCCTGCGGTGATGTTGGTGGTGCCGTTCTTCGGGATCGGGACGGTCTTCGTGTACGTGCCGTCCGGGCCGGTGAGGCCTTCAACGGGTAGGGGGTAGACGCCGTTGTTGACGGTGACATAGGTCTTCACGTTCCGCACCGGCGGGGTGGTCGAGACCACCACGTCAGCAGCCGCGCCGCCGTCATCGGTGCAGTAGGCGTCACCGAACGAAGCTCCCGACTGGATCATGGAGCTTGTCGAGCCGCTCACGCAGTCGTCAGGGAATGAGACGGACTGCAGATCATCGCCACGGGGCCCGTCACCACGACGAAGACCGAAGGTGTACTTGGCCGAACCGTCGGTGAGATTCCACAAGTCCGTGTACGTCGACGGCAACGAGACCTGCTTCGGACCGAACTCCTGCGTGCCGCTCGGACCCTGCAGCGTGAAGTAGATGTTCGTCGTGCCGGTGGTGTGACCCTCGTTGTCGCCGGTGATTTCCCCAGAGAAGCTCAGCACGGGCACCTCCCCCGAGCAATCCAAGCTGTAGCCGCCGTAGAGCGGACCATCCCCGTCGGCCGTGGCGGACTGTGGTGCGGCGAGCAAGCCCACTCCCGCAAGGAGGGCGGCGGTGAGAAAGGTGAGGGCGCGGCGAAGGCGGCGAGGTCGGGTCATGTGAGGGTCCCCCCAGGGTGTGAGTGCGAGCAGGAAGAGCGGCGACGCTACTCATAAGTAGCACATACTCTCACCCGAAGCGACTTATAAGTCTGTAGACCGATAAGTAGCCAAGTGATGCCGTGGAGGGATGGAAGGAGAGCTTCAGCGCCGACTCGGTCAAAACCTCCGAGCACACCGCCAAGCACTGGGGCTCAGCCAGGAGCAGTTCGCAGAGCGGCTCGGCTACCACCGCACCTACATCGGTGGGATCGAGCAGGGTCTCCGGAATCTCAGCCTTCGCTCGGTTGAGCGCCTCGCCGCAGATCTCGAGCTCGACCCTCTAGCGCTCCTTCGGGAACCGTGAAGGGTTCTGGCGGAACTCACACGCGACGGAGCGGCGACTACTGCAGGCGATGGAGCAGCTCGCCGAGCGCGGCATGCAGACGCTGAGCGCTTTCGCGCGTGATCTCAAGAAACTGGCGTTCGCCTACGACAACGACCCAGATGCTCGTCGCGTCCTCGACTGGCTGCGTCCCCAGAACGCCCAACTCCACCGCTTCGAGGCCCCAAGATCCGCGAGTGCCAGGTTCGCCTGACCGAGGGGAGCGAGCGATAACAGGTACCAGAGTCTCTCGGGAGTGGTGGTGCCGGTCCTCGCGTGCGTCCTGATCGTCGTGTCTGCCAGTGCACCAGGCTGGGCAATCTTGCGTGAGCCAGGTCGGTCGACCGTCGGCCATGCGATGGGCCTTTCATGTGATTCAGGCGGCGCCGTGATGGGCTCACGGTCAGGTTCGTCGCCGGTGTCAACGCGGTGACACCTACTGTGTGCGGAACTCGAATAGTTGTCAAGAATCTGAAAACTACAGTTGTCTACCTACTGACAACTAGTATCGTGACGTGACCGACAGCGACGAGCGACTGGAGTGGCTACTTCGGCTGCGCAAGGGGCTCGGCATCAGCGAGGACGCCCCGCGCGACGACGTGCCGCTTGAACTGTTCTCGGTCTACGACTGGATCGGCTTGTACCGCCTCATAGACAAGGCCGCTCTCTCGATCGACGACGACCTTGAGCGATCGGCGGTCTACGCCGCGCTCGCCTTCCGTGGACGGTACTGGACGGACGATGGGCGCAACTACCGCCGCACGAGCATCATGCCCATGGTGGGCCTCTTGAAGAACCGCCGAGCGGAACTCTCGCGATTCGCGGGAATTAGCCTGAGCACGGTCATGCGGGCGGAAAGGCGCGGATTCGGCAAGCTCCGCGATGCCATCGAGAGCGAAATCGAGCGACGCGACCCATTCAAGATCATCGAGCGCATGCGAGCCGAGCTAACGACGCTATGGGATGTCACGGGCGACGCGCTGCCGAACAGGCTCCATGATCGCATCAGTAATGCGCTGGTCGAGATGGAGTACGCAGTCGTGCTGGATCACCAGAAAAGAGGTGTGCGCTCGCACGAGCCACCCGGGGGATACGGAAGTCCACCCTTGCGATCTGCTGGCGCCAGGTCAGACCCCGCTTGATTGCGCGCCTCATCCCGCCGAAGAGCGCGGAGGTCGAGGGGCGCCAAGTCGATGAGCTTCCTGCTGGCACGACGCTGGTGGCGTGCTAAAGAACGTGCCCGTCAATATGCCAGATGCGGAAGAGCATCGTCGGTCCGATCACCTTGACCGCCGACTGCAATGACCAACTTCGCCGATCAGGAACGAATCTGCCACAAATCCAAATGGCCTCCTGAGCATGCCCGCATGCTGCGCCGAACGGTTGGCACGGGTATCGTACGCGGCACAGCATGCTTCAGACGCGGGGGGACTGGGGTGGAAAACGGACTGACACTCGGCGAGTTGGACCTTGGCGGTAGCGATGCCGAGTCAGATCGGAGACTCGCCGAGTACTTTGTAACCACACCCTACGTCAGTGAGGCCCTCGCCGGGCGGAGGACCTTGTTCCTCGGGCGTAAAGGTTCCGGCAAATCAGCATTGTGTACCAGTTTGCCTGAGCTCGCCCCCGACGGCCACATTGTCAGGATCGTTTCACCAGACAAGTATGCCTGGAGCGCGTTGCCTGAGAACGAAAGAAGAAACCTTCTTTCCGCACAAGCTCACACATCGACATGGCTTCACACACTTACGGCTGAGTTAGCATCAGCCGCGTTCGGCGCAGAACGAGCATGGAGTCCCGCGGTGAGTCACGCACTCTCAGAGGTGAAACGCAAAGAGGTGGCCAATGACGGGGCGACTGAAAATGGTCGAGCCAATGGGAGTCCACTCTCTCAGATTCGCCAGGTCGGCATCAATGTTGCGGGATTTGGATTTAACCTCGCCCGTGACGCGCCTCAATTGGCGCCAATGCGCGGTGTATCGCTCGAAGAGTTGCTTACGCTAGCAAACCTGATCGCAGACGAAGCCCCCATTACTCTTGCCCTCGACCGACTTGACGACTCGTGGGACGCATCGCCGGATTCTCAATCAATGTTAATTGGCCTAGTCAAGGCCGCGAAGACACTAAACGATACTCTCTCGCGAGGTCCGACAGGGACCGGAGTCCGTGTTCTAGTGTTTCTCCGTAGCGAGATATACAACTCACTAGATTTTGATGACAAGGATAAGCTGCACACGCGAGAGCAATCGGTTGAATGGACCTACGATCTACTCGCCGAAATGATCGGCCGACGACTCCCCGCCGGCGTTCATTTAGATGACCTGTTTGAGCGCGGATCGATGGGGGACGCACCGTCTGCGTTTGCCTACGTCATCCGTCGGACTTTTCTGCGACCTCGCGAGGTCATTCAATTCATTGACGAGTGTGTAAGAGTTTCTGATGCGTCGAGCCATACCATCAGCAAGTCCGCGGTTCGTCGAGCGGAGGTGAGGTTTAGTAAATGGAAGCTTGACGATCTCAAACAAGAGTTCCGTCGCGTCTATCCGCAGATGATCGACCAGCTTGAGTCTCTCAGAGATGGGCCTCGAAGGTTTGATTCATGGGATCAGATGTGTTCATCCATAGCTAATTCCGGACGAGCGGATAGTATTCCTGACGACGCTACATTCAGCCCGCTTTTTGATAATTCAATCGTCGGGGTGCGCGCCAACGACCAGGGGAAGGTCAAATACCGTACCGAGTACCCAGATCTCGCCCGTCCGAGAGAAGGTGCAGTGTATATACATCCGAGTCTGCATAAAGCACTCAATCTTCGATGACTCGACTGCCGACGACGACGATGGGGAGCGCTGTCATGAAGTTCGGCCATGAAGATAAAGTCGGCCGAGGTGAGTCCGTGGCTCACCTGATACAGGTGGTTCCCCCCGAACTCCACAGCATGGGAAAGACGCTCGTCAGGTACGTGGAACAGCGTGTCGACGTTCAGGCCCTTGAAATCGCCGTTGCTCGCGATGCTCGAATTCTTGTGCAGTCCGTCTCACCGGAGATGCTGGCAAAGATGGCTATAACCGAGCGTGAGCAGGGAGGAGGGGCACACCCCATCAAGTGGGCGAACCGAATTCGATCCGTGTACGTAAACGCACCGAGCTCCGTGTCGCCGCCTACTCTGCGCGTATTTGTCCCGGCAGGTTTGGACTACACCGTACACATTGCGGAACTAATACAATTTCAATTAGGCACCCGCCGCGAGCTGAGCGATGTAACATACTTCTCAGAATATGAACACAGGATCGCCAGTTGTCTCGATTTTTTGCAGGGCAAGATAGAGGAAATTGTAGTTCTAGGCAACTCCGAACTTATGATTCCATATCTCGTCGAGGGTGGTGCGGTTCTGAATTCATTAGAGGAAGATGGTCTTTATCGGGCGTACAGAATGCGATTCCACGGAATATATTTCACGCTACTCAGTGTCCGCTACAGCTTTTGGGGGTCCGTTGCGGGGATTCTTTCATCCGCAATCATTCGGGCTGGCTGTCGACACTTGGTCTATGTTGGCAAGCTGGGTAGCTTAACAGATGCCCCTCTCTACCAGAAAACATTCGTCCCGAATGCGTTCTATAACCTAGGCCACAATGGAGAAATTGCGACCATAGCCGCGCCAAGGAATCCGCTCCTGGAGTGGAATGGCGATCTGGCCACGGGGAGTCACCTGTCCGTGCCGACCATGATGCGAGAAACGAAGGAATTGATAACGGGTGCATTGCGTGCCGGATTCGCAACAGTAGACAATGAAGTATCGGTCATGGCGCACGCGATTTCTGCCATCTCGACAGATCTCGGATTTACTGCCCTCCACTACGCAACCGACCACCCTCGCAGCGTTGAAGACCGTTCGTCGTTTTCGAGCGATCTCACGACGGGTCGAGAAATTTCGGAACGCAGTCTGCGTGCTACCGCACTGTCGAGAATTTCCCACCTACTAACTTCATATATTGGTGAGCTTTGAGGCCCCGAGGAGCACGTCGTGGATCGAACTGATCGTACGCCAGAGGGCACCGAGGACATCCCGGTCAAAGCGACGGATGAGTTTGCGCGGCAAGAGAGAGTGGCCTATCAGATGGTGTCGATGCATTGTGAGATGCGCGATCTGTACGCGCGACGACACGATGCTCTTCTGACTGGAATCATGGTTCTGTCGGTTGGTGCGGGCGGCTTTGCGTTCGCTCAGACTGACGTGGACGTTCTTGTCGCTGGCGCCAGTTTGCGCGTAAGCATTGTGCTCGGCATAGTTTCGATTTCCGTTCTGTTCCTCACGGTTTTCGACCTTATGACGAATTGGGCGGGACGGTCTAAAGAACACGCAGTCGCCGCCGTTTCGCTCGCGAACCTCAGGTCTAGGCAACGTGAGCTGAAAGACTGCGAGCATCCAACCCTGGCTCAGTTCCAGGACCTTACTCGCGCGTACAACCAGGTCGTGGATACGATCGTCGCCATTCCGCAACGCCACTACGAGCGACTCTATGGCAAGCATCACCGAATGGTTTCGGTGACGGCCTACATTCGAAAGCATCCTGGTGTGCCTCGCTGGCTAGCGCACCTTCGCATATTGAGGTCTTCAATCAAGAGTTCGAGCTAGTCCAAGATGCTTGTAACTGCAATTTTTGATGTTATAATCCGAATAGAATGACGAATGTGTCTATAACCATCGCCACAGTAAATGTCGCATCGCCGTCTTTAGCGAGAGCCCATCAGTTAGTTGCGTGGTTCCCCAGTATCGATGCGGATATGGTAATTCTCACTGAGATATCCTCTGGGTCAGGCACGGCGGCGATTGTTAATTGGTTCCACCAGCAAGGGTGGCGATCGTTGGTTGGTAAGTGTACGCAGCGCGAACGAGCGACTGCAATTTTCTCGCGGTTCGATGCCGTTCCGAGTCCCTTGCGACCGCAAGAGGATTATCTGCCCGGACGGTGCCTGATCGCGGAAGTGAGTGGCGCGGAGGCTTCAATTCTTGTTGTGGGAATGTACCTCCCCACAAGAGGTAATGATCCGATGAAACTTGAGAGGAAGTTCACATACATGAAGATTTGGGGGGAGACATTGCGAGAACTCTCCGTATCCCACCCGGTGCTTCTTCTAGGTGATCTGAACATCGTGCCCCATGGTCAGAACCCGAAGGGATTTCCTCAACTTGCATCCGAATACGATTGGCTTACGAGGCTAGAGCAAGCTCGTTTTCGAGATATGTCAGTTCTAACTGGACAACCACCGCAGTCGACCTGGATATCTCCAAGCGGGGAGGGGTATACATTTGATCATGGATGGGCTAGTGATCGATTAATCTCCATGGTGGAAGATTTCGAGTATCTGCACGAATCTCGCACGAGTGGAATAACAGATCACTCGGCAATTAGAGTGCAAGTCAGACTCGGCGTAAATTTCATCGCGCCGAAGCTTCGACCGATGCCGCTCTTCCCCGAGCAGCAGTCGCTGTTCTGAATGCTGTGATAAGGCGGTCAATGATCGCAAATTCCTCAACGCCAGAGAGTCGCTGTCGCCCCGGATTCGCGTTCTGTGATGAACGCAGACCCCAGCCCAGGTGTTGCGAGGCTGGTACTGATACCCCAGACCGGCCATATGGGCATGATCCAGAACACATGCGCTTCGAACTCATCCTCTCCTGGCTCTACGCTCCGGAGGGGAATGTCGTCAAAGCGCTCCTTGGTGCTGAGGAAATGGTCGCCCTTCTTCGAGTCGTGGAGTTCGAACTCCCGCTCGACCTGCTCGCCGTTTATGTAAACGTGCGGCCTGCGCCACTGTGCGCTCTTTGGGATGTCCAGCAGTAGGCCCATAGTGACACCGCCGTGCATCTCCGTGACGACGAGCTTTGCCCACGGACGGTCGAGTGCCGCCGCATCCCTGAGGATAATGCTGAGCTTGTTCGCGCCACGGTCACTACGACGAAGGCCCGTCCGACGATCGACGAAATGCACCCGTTCGTACGCCTCCAGTCGCTGGTTCAGGCTTTCTCCCTCGAGCCCGATGCCGCAGGTCTCGAAATAGGCGCCGATGTCGCTGGCCGGTTCGCTGCCGTGTTGAGCCAACGCGTCCATCATGACGCTCAGGGCCCGTTCGGTGCTTCCTCGACCGATCGCGTCGGTGAGCGCGTAGGACGTGGCGATGTTCTCTAGGGAAAGCGGTATCGGCTTCGTTCGCAGCGCTCGTAACTCAGCTTCGATCTCGCGACGTAGCGGGTCGTCCTTCACGGCACCATCGTGTCATTTTCGTGTCAGTGACGGCATCCGCGACGTCTCCGAGCCTGGATGTGCGGAGCTTCTCCGCACAACACAGGAAGGAGATACACGATGTTGAACACTTCGAAGGAGCTGTCATCGCTCGGCGGCGGTCTCAGTTCGTCCGGTCAGACACAGCTGAGCCTCGGCCTCCAGCGTCAGACGCGACGCGAAGTCGAGCGGGTGCAGTCCCGAGCGATCATCGCGAAGCTGACCGAGGACGGGCGGGCGTTCATCACCCACACCGCGCTCGAGCACGTTGGCGCTCTGACGGCGCTCGAACAGCACCTCATCACGGTCGCGCCGCTTGGCGAGGCCCGATACCGGGAGATCGTCGACAGCTACACGCTGGCGGCGGGCTCGGCGATCAGACGGTGGTCGTGATGCCCGATGTGTGGAACGTGGTGTCGCAAGTCCTCGGCGGAATCGTCGTGGGCACAGCGCTCGGCTTGCTGTTGAGCTGGGCGCTGGGTGTCCTCGACGACTGGCATGAGAGACGCGAGCAGCGAAACCAGCTAGCCATCGAAGCCGAACTGGACCGGACGCAGGCGGAGCTCCGTCGCACCATCCTCGACCTGTCCGCTGCGCTCGGCGCCGACGCCCACGAAGCCCGCAAAGCCCTCATCCGAGAGTCGTACCTAGCACGCGGCGAGATCCCGAAGAACTAATCCCATCCCAAACTCGGGGCGGCGAGCTCAGAACATTCCTGACACTCACCGCCCCGGGCTTTCTCTACCCCTGTTCATCCCGATCGGACACTTGGCGATTCGAACCTCATGCCTCATACGTGATGGGGCAGCCGCCGGACCAGCGCAACCCGCGCCCCGGTGAACGAAGAAGACCGCTGCAGGAAGGAGGGTTCCATGCACACAACCAATAGCAACACTGATCACCCCGACACCCCGGAGAAGGACCCCGAACCACACTCGCCGGATTGTCTCCGCCGCTACCAGACGATCCTCGCCGATCCGCCCTGGAAGCCAGGGCAGGAGGGCAGGCTCGGCGCCGGGACGAAGTACCCGCTCCTGAGCCTTGAAGCCATCAAAGCGATGCCTGTCGCCGACCTCGCCGCAGCCAATGCTCACCTGTACCTCTGGTGTTACCCCGCGACCCGCTACGTAGCCGAAGACGTGATGCGGGCCTGGGGGTTCGAGTTCAAGGACGAGTTCGTCTGGGGCAAAGACCAGATGGGCCTCGGCCAGTACTTCCGCCACGCCCACGAGACCCTACTGCTCGGCGTCCGCGGGAAGCTCCCCGTCAAGTTCCGCGGGCAGCGCAGCTTCACGATGCTGCCCCGCCAGGACCACTCCCATAAGCCGGAGGAGGTCCACGTCATGATCGAGCGCCTCAGCCCCGGCCCGCATCTGGAACTCTTCGCCCGTCGGCCCGGCCCGCTTGGGTGGCACGTCTGGGGCGATCAGGTGGAGAGCGACATCACCATTCCCGGCTACCCGGTCCCCAGCGACTCGCTACCGCCTCGCGATCTCGACCCCCGTTCGGAGGCCGACCGTGCCTGACCTGATCCAGATGTCCTTCATCCCTTCGGAGGTTCCTGATGTCCTCATCCGAGAAGACCGTCCTCGGCCGGTTCGTGTCCGCTTGCGCGATGGTGGCGTTCGCCGCGTTCCTGCTGTGGCTCGCCGTCTGGCTCATCCAGCAGATCTGGGTCTGGCTCCTCATCGCCGTCGTCCTCGCGGGCGTCATCACCGTCACGGTGGTCGCTCTCCGGTTTCGGCGCGACCGCTGGTTTCGGTAGGAGGCACCCGATGAGCCGGTGTTCGTCGCCGAAGCGGGGTCGGGGACGGCCCCGACGCCAGTACCGCATCCGTGTGGTGGGCGAACGCCGGGAACAGCCCGACTACGAGAAACTCGCCCGTGCTCTCCTCGAGCACGCTGCCATGGAGCAGCGAGAGCGCGGAACCTCCGACGGGTCGTCGATCACGGAACCCGAACCTGACGTGCTCAGCGACGTCGGGTCAGAAGAGGGCGACGCATGACCCAGTGGCGTGAACTTCACTTCCAGCCGCCCATCGACGAGCAGCAGCTCCTCGGGTTCCTCCGTGCCCTCGCTGCCGACCCGGCTCGTGGTGGGCTGGTCTGGGAGGCCCGCACCGAAGCCGGGAAGATCCGTCATCTCATTGGCGGTGACCCTACGGATCTCTCCGCCGCGATGTCGACCCTGCGTCGCCTCATTCCGGGCGTCACCACGGTGGCCCCTGTCGAGCCCCGCGCCGTTGTCGAGCGCGCCGGCCGCATCCGTATCACCGGGCGTCACTTGGCGCTGTCGGTCGATGCGCACGGGCAGAGCCTGCGAGCCGTGCTCGCCGCGCTCTCCGGAGCGACGGGGAAAGACGATGTCCTCGTTCTGCAAGTCGTGCTCGGTCGGGCGCTCGCTCCGGAGGTGCTGCACACGGCTGCACCAGACCCGAGCACCTCGCTGGCGGGGTTGCTGCTACGTGGCGCGTCGCCCGCGCCGACGGCGGTGCGCTCCCGAATGCAGGACAAGCTCGCCCAGTACCGATTCCGCGCCGTCATCCGTATCGGCGTCACCAGTCCCTCCCCGGTGCGCAGGCGTCTGCTCGTCCACAGCCTGCTCGCGGCCATCCGTACCCTGCAGTCCAGCGGCGTGAAAATTTCCCTCACCACGAAGAACCCTGCCAACCTCGACGCCGGCCTCGTGCCGCTGCGTCAGCCCCTCGCGCTCACATCCGAAGAGCTTCTGCCGCTGCTGGCCTGGCCGACCCAGGACGGCGACCTCCCGGGCCTGCCCAGCCGTCACCCCAAGCTCATCCCACCACCAACCGGCTTCACCGGAGCAAAGGAACGCGTCTTCGCCACGGCGACCGCACCCGGATCCACCGCAGCTATCGGGATCCGCATCGAGGACGCGATGCGCCACAGCGTCGTTCAGGGACCTACCGGCGCGGGCAAGAGCACGTTGCTGCTGCACCTCATCAAGGCCGACATCGACGCCGGTCGGTCGGTGGTGGTCATCGACCCGAAGCGCGACCTGGCGATGGACACGCTGTCGCTCATCCCGGAGCACCGCACGGGAGAGGTGGCGATCGTGGATCCGTTTATGGAGCGGCCCTCCGGCATCAATCCGTTCGCGGGCCTTACCGGACCCGAGGGGGATGAGCGTCGTCCGCTAGTAGCGGAGATCATGCTTGACCTGTTCCGCGGTCTGTTCCCGAACGCCTTCGGCCCGCTGACGTCCGACACGCTCCACGCGTCCTTCCTGACCCTGACCTACGCCCCGGACGCGTCCCTGGCCGCGCTGCCGAGACTCCTCACGGATGAGCGGTATCGCCGGTCTGTGCTCGCGCGGGTCAAAGACTCGTCGCTGCTGGATTTCTGGGCGCAGTACGACCAGAAGAGCCCGGGCCAGCAGGCGAACACTGTCGGCCCCGTCATGACCCGACTGCGCCAGTTCCTCCTACGCCCCGGCGTCCGCGCCGTCCTCGAGCAGACGAACCCTGCCTTTCGGTTGGAGGAACTGTTCGACAAGCGCCGCATCCTGGTCGTCAGCCTGAACAAGGGTCTCCTGGGTATCCAGACGGCGTCGCTGCTCGGATCGCTCGTGGTGGCGCAGCTGTGGCAGCTCATCCAAGCCCGCTCTGCTGTCCCGAAGGACGAGCGTGCACCGGTGGGCATCTACATCGACGAGGCCCAGAACTTCCTTCACCTCGGCGACCTCGCCGAAGCCCTCGAACAATCCCGCTCCCTCGGAGCCGCCTGGCACCTCGCTCACCAGCACCGTGGCCAGATGCCTCCGAAGCTTCTCGACGCGATTGACGCGAATGCGAGGAACAAAATTCTCTTCGGACAAGAGGATGCCGAGGCGAAAACCGCCGCCCGTCTTACTGGTCTCGACGCCGAGGACTTCTCCCGGCTCCCGCCCTACGAGATCTACACCAGCCTGCAGCACCACGGCACCCGCACCGGCTGGTTCTCCGCCCGCGTTCTCCCACCCCCGAAAGCGGTCTCGTCCGCCGATGCCGTCATCGCCGAAGCCGCCGCCCGCTACGGAGCCCAGCCCGCTCCATTGTCGCAGCCCGCCCAGAGGGTGACGGCGGAGGGTGACGCGCATGGTGATGGACAGGGTGACGAGGGTGATGACGAGCCAATCGGGCGCACGAAACGGAGCCCGAAATGAGCCCTCTAGAAGAGGCGAGGGGGTGTCGGATCGCCCATCGGATCACTTCCACGGATTCCGCCCGACTTGCCCGTCCTCACGCCGATCTCGGATCCGTACGGGAGCCGACTATCCCGCCCCTGGCGGGATCCCCTAAGTCTCAGGGGTGGCGACCGGAGAGCGAGGCAACCCGATGAACAGCGACCACACCGCCCCGCGCATCAGCCAGGCTCAGCTTGCACTACTCAAGGAAACGCTCTCCGACCGCGACCGCGACATCCTCGGGTTCCTGGCTCAGTTCCGTTACGCCACCACCAGCCAGGCCCGGCGCCGCTACTTCACCGGCCACACCAGCCAAGACGCCGCCACCCGCGCAACCCTCCGCGTCCTCGACCGCCTCCTCGAGCGGCGCCTCATCACCCGGCTCGAACGCCGCGTCGGTGGCCACCCCCACGGCTCCGCTGCCTACATCTGGCACCTCGACGTCGCCGGCGAACGCCTTACAAGGAAGACGAACGGACCCCGGCGCCGCTATGCCGACCCCGCCTGGCCCTTCCTTGAACACACCCTGCAGATCACCGACACCGCCATCACCCTCCACGAACTCGCGACCGAAAGCGACCTCGAGGTCGCCGAACTACAGGTCGAGCCGGACGCCTGGCGCAGCTTCCTCACCCCGCAGGGGCGGACCGCCATCCTGAAGCCCGACCTGTTCGCCACCGTCGCCGCCCAGGACTTCGACGATCACTGGTACCTCGAGATCGACCGCGGCACCGAGAGCCTGCCCGTGCTCGTCCAGAAATGCCACACCTACGCCGCCTACAAGGCCACCGGCCGCGCCCAAGTCGAGCACGGCGTGTTCCCGCGGGTGCTGTGGGTCGTGCCCACCCAGCGGCGCGTCGCCCGGCTCACGGCAGCCATCGCGGAGGACTCGACGCTCCCGAACCGGCTGTTCACGCTCATCACCCCGGGCGAGTTCGTGACCACCGTCACCCCGCTTCAGGGTGACATAACCGAGCCAGGTGAGGAGGCGTCATGAGTCCTGAGACGCCGCCACCCGCAGATCACGGACCCGAGGAACACTCCTGGAAGGACGACCGGTTCGGCCCCGAAGCAGCCGCTGCCATCGATGCCGCCCTCGCCACCCTTGTCGACCCGGACCATGCCCTCCGCGTTCTCGACCTCACCAAGCGAGGAGGCGCTGGGTTCGCTGCGTTCCTGCTGCTCTCCGACACCGACGCGGCGGCCTACGACCTGGACGAGAAGTTCTCGGCCGCGTACGTCGACGCGTGGGAAGACTTCAGTCACTTCCGCCGCGACGTCCTCGAAGGCCTCGGCTGGCTCGACGCGGTCAACGACGTCATGAAGGCCCAGGGCATCCCCGAAGACCACCTCACTTGGAACCATGCCGCCATCGACATCCAGATCTTCGACACCTACGACCTGGTCCGCCTCGACGGATGGTGGCACGTCTTCAACAAGTAGCCAGAACTCAGACTTCGCCCCGTCCGGGACATCGGCGGGGCGGCACCGGCTCCACCGCTCGCGGGTGGGGAACCTACAACCAAACAGACCGGGGACGTTCCTAGACGGCAGGGAACGGCTTCGGTGCTTCAGCCGAAAGGAGGCGCACCATGCACATCACGTCAATCTACAAAGAGCACTACCTCGGAGAGACCTACCGGACAGGGGTCGCCTACCTGAGGGCACGCCGCGAAGGAGACGGCCGGGCACCCCGCCGCGTCGGCACGTACTCGCTCGCCCGGCAACGAGAGTTCATCGCCAAAGCCGCCAGAGCTAAAGGGGTGATCATCATTGCCGAGTACATCGAGTACGGCGACCGCGAGGGGTACCGGCCCGCCTTCACCAGCGCCGTGACCTTCATGTCGGAAACCGGAGTCCCAGACCTCTTCGTCGCCCGCGAAGAGTACCTGGCCCGGCGGCCAAGCGACTTCCGACTGTTCATGAGACTGCTCATCGACAGTCAGATCACGCTCAACCCCGCTACCGACCGGAAGAGGCAACACTAACCGTCACCGTGTGGGGCCAGGCACGCAGCCAGCCGCCTGGCCTCACACCCACCACGCCATCGCCAGGAGTCTCGTCATGACGCGTTTTCCCCAGGTCAGCGATGACAATTCCACAACGCAAAACATCTCGACTTAAGAGGTGAAGTGAGCGTAAATCAAGAAGTTAAGTCCGCCTCATGCGCGGAGAAGGGAGGAGCATATGAACCTCGAAAACGAATCATCCGAGGAGCCGCGTGGCAGCGCGCTCGTGTACGCAAACGCCCCGCAGCTAAAGCGTGGGCGTCACGCTCGCGCAGCGGGCCACCAGGGCTTCCCCGACGGAGCCAAACCTCTTCGCGCGGTCCTGTACCTGCGCGTCAGTAGCAAACGCCAGGTATCTACCGATTTCGATCCCGAAGGGATCTCACTGCCGGCCCAGCGGCTCGCGTGCGAGCAGAAGGCCCAGCAGCAGGGCTTCGAGATTGTCGACGAGTACGTTGAGCCGGGGCGCACGGGCACCGAGATGTCGAAGCGCGTTGCATTCCAGCAGATGCTTGCTCGTATTCGTGAGCAGCGCGATGTGGACGTCGTGCTCGTATACAAGCTGTCGCGGTTGCACCGAAACCGGTACGACGAGGTGAACACCATGATGACGCTGCAACAGCACAACGTGATCCTGGTCTCGGCGACCGAGCAGATCGATGCCACGCCCGTGGGCCAGCTGATGCAAGGCATCCTGTCCTCGTTCAACCAGTACCGGTCAGCGGAGGATGGCGCTGACATCAGCTACAAGCTCGGAGAGAAGGCAAAGAAGGGTGGCACGGTCTTCCGCGCGCCGCTTGGCTACGAGAACGTCGGTGTGCGCGTTGAGGATCGTGAGGTGCGCACGGTCCAGTTTGACAAGGAGCGAGCCCCGCTCGTGGCTATCGCCTTCGAGCTCTACGCATCGGGGAAGTACAGCATCCCCGCACTCGTAGATGAGCTCACGGCGCGTGGGCTGACAACTCGAGCTACGAGCGCGCGCCCAGCAGGTCCGATCTCTGAGAATCAGTTACAGCGCCTGCTCCAGGACCCGTACTACCTCGGTCTGGCGCGCCTGAAGGATCAGGTCTACGAGGGGCGGCACGACGCTCTGGTCAACGGCGAAGTGTTCGCGCGGGTGCAAGAGGTGATCGCGTCGCAGAGCACGGGGGAGCGCAGGCGCACGCACGATCATTACCTGAAAGGCAGCTTGTTCTGTGGGCGATGCTTTGACACGGACGGAACGATCGGCTGGATGATCATGGCCAATGTGCGCGGGCGAGGCGGCGACTACCAGTACTTCTTCTGCAGGCGGCGTCAGGAACACCTGTGCGATGCCCCTTACATTCAGCTTCCCCGGCTGGAAGATGCGGTCGTTCGTTTCTGGCAGCGACAGCAGGTGACGGAAGCCTTCTCGCGGGCGCTTCGAGAGGGCATCCAACGGACAGTGGAAGAGGATCAGCGGGCTACGCGCTCGCTGCACCAACAGGTCAATGCGAACTTGACGAAGTTGGATACGCAGGAGCAGAACCTGCTCGACTTGGCCGCTGATGGCCTGATCCCTCGCGCGACGATCCAGAAGCGGGTCTCGGCGATCACGAAGCAGCGCGCCATCATGACAGCGCAGCTCGACAATGTCGAACGCAAGCTCGCAGATGTTCTGGACTACGTTGACGCTGCCGTGTCGTTCCTGGAGCGCCCCGGCGAGGTCTACGCGAGTGCCACGGATGAGATCCGCCGGCTAATGAACCAGGCTCTGTTTCGGCGACTCTACGTTCAAGCCGACGAAGTGACGGGAGCCGAACTCAACGCACCGTTCGACGCCCTCATGGCAGCAGATGACGCATTCCAAAAGCAACGCACCCCCGCCGATGGCGAGGGTGCTTCGATGTCTCAGGAGTCACGCGAAATCCTAAACATCGCTTTGGACGATATTTCGAGTAAGCGCAACATGGTGGGCCCCGTGGGGCTCGAACCCACGACCCGCGGATTAAAAGTCCGATGCTCTACCGACTGAGCTAGAGGCCCGTGGCATCCACCCTACCGGGGGTCGCGGGGTGCCCGCGTCCGCGCGTGGCCCCGGGTCCACGTCCATCGCCCCGGGGCCACGAACGACCGCTGCCGACGGCCGCGGCACCCGCCGCCTCATCGCGCACCAGCCGTCACCGCCGCCCGCGCGCCACGACCCAGAACAGATACGCCCCGCCCACCACGCCCGTGAGCAGCCCCACCGGGATCTGCAGCGGCGCCAAGGCACGCTGCGCGATCACGTCGGCGACGAGCAGCACGGTCGCGCCGGTCACCGCGGAGGCGACGAGGGGGATGCCACTGGCCCCGGTCACCCGTCGCGCGAGCTGCGGCGCGGCGAGGGCGACGAACCCGATGGGCCCGGCGACGGCGGTCGCGGTGCCGGTGAGGAGGGCGGCGACCACGATGAGGAACAGGCGCACGCGCCCCAGGCGCACGCCCAGCGCCCGCGCGGTGTCATCGCCGAGCTCGATGGCGCGGAAGTCGCCGTGCACCGCGACGATGCCGATCCCGAGAACACCGACCGACGCGGCGAGCGTGAGGACGTCCGCGCCCGACGTGGCGGCGAGGCTCCCGTACAGCCACTGGCTCGCGTTGCGGGCGATCTCCAGCGGCGCGCGGGTGAGCAGGTAGTCGTTCACCGCGGCCAAGAGGATCGCGAGGGCGATGCCCGCGAGGATCGTGCGCTCCTTCGACACTCCCGCCTTCCGCGCGATGAGCATCACGACCGCGACCGTCGACAGTCCACCGATCCACGCGCCGGGCGCGGGCGACGCGGTAGGAGCGATGAGCGTCAGGCCGATGAGCGCGCCCGTGGCCGACCCGGCGCTGAAGCCCACGATGTCGGGACTCGCGAGAGGGTTCCGCGCGAGCGTCTGGAACACCGCGCCCGCCAGTCCCAGCGCCGCGCCGATCAGCAGAGCCGCCGCGATCCGTGGCATCCGCATGCCCACGACGACCAGCGTCGTGCGGGCGTCGCCGTCCCCCTGCAGAGCGGATGCCACTTCCGTCGGTGACGCCTGGAACGAGCCGGTCAGCACACCGACGACCGCCGCGACGAGAGCGACCGCGACCGTGATCGCCACGGCGACGCCGTGGCGCGTGCGGCGGCGGGACCGCACACGGTGCACGGCGGAGCTCATGACGTGGTCCTCCGCAGCACGAGCCACAGCAGGAGGGGTGCGCCGAGGAACGCGGCGACGATGCCCGCCTCGACCTCGGCGGGCACCGCGATGACACGTCCGACGACGTCGCTCGCGAGCGTGAGCGTCGCGCCCGTGAGCGCGGCGAGGGGGAGTTGGGCCCGGAGCCCCGGCGGACCCGCGCGGCGGACGACGTGCGCCACCAGCAGACCGATGAAGGCCAGGGGGCCTGCGGCGGAGGTCGCCACGGCGCACAGCAGCGTGATCGCGACCCCGGATGCCACCAGCACCAGCGCGGGGGAGACCCCCAGCGCCCGCGCGAGGTCGCTCCCGAGGCGCAGCTGGTCGAGGCCGCGCGCCACGACCACCGCCAGCACCAGGCCGACGACGGCGAAGGGGAGGAGCTGGCCGGCGACGTCGGTGTCCCGGCGCTCGAACGACCCCACCGCCCAGAACCGGAACGACTCGAACGTGTCGTCGTCGGCGAGCGTGATGATGCGCACCACAGCGCCGAGGCACGCGCTCAGCGCGACTCCCGCCAGCACCAGTCCCACTGTGCCGCCGCGACCGGCGGGACGGGCCGCGAGGTACACCGCCGCAGCCGCTCCCGCCGCCCCGGCGAAGGCGAACCACACGTATCCGCTGGCGGTGCCGACGCCGAAGAACGCGATCGCGACGACGACGCCCACGGCGGCGCCCGCGTTCACCCCCAGGAGCCCCGGATCGGCGAGCGGATTCCGGGTCGCCGCCTGCATGAGCACCCCCGCGACGCCGAGCGCCGAGCCCACGAGGAGTGCGGTGAGGGTGCGGGGGAGTCGGAGGTCGTGGACGATGACGCCCGTGGCATCCCGTCGATCCGAGAAGAGCGCGGCGACGACATCGGGGAACGCCAACGGGCGCGAACCCACCGCGAGACTCATGACCACGACGACCGCGAGGAGCGCCACGATCGCGAGGGTCGCGACCACCGCGCGCACGTGTCGGCGCTGCCGCCGGGCCGTGACGAGGGTGACCGTCGGCGATGCGCCCGGGTTCATCACCGTCATATAGCTAAGGCTAACCTAACTACATGTCGCATCATCGTTCCCCGTCCCCTCCTCTCCGATCCCGGCGACGCCTCGCCGTGGCCGCCGCGAGTATCGGCGTGCTCCTCGCCCTCGCCGGGTGCGCCTCGACGGCGCCCGCACCGGCCCTTCCCGACGCGGAAGCCGGTTCCACCGGCGAGTGGGTCGTGGCGCGCGAGCTCGAACCCGGCATGGGGTCGAGCGAAGCGGACGGCGTCTTCCCGCGCGAGGTGGCGCACTTCGCCGGCACCACCCGGATCCCCGCCGCCCCCGAGCGGATCGCGGTCGTCTCCACGGGTCAGTTGGATGCCGTCCTCACTCTCGGTGCGGTACCGGTCGCGGCCACGCGTGCGGAGAACAGTGGGCTCGTGCCGCAGTACCTGCGCGACGCGTTCCCCGCCGACGCGGCGCAGCTCGACGGCATGGCCGACATCGGGGAACGGACCGAGCCCGATCTCGAGGCGATCGCGCAGGCGGCGCCCGATCTGATCCTCGTCAACTCGACGCGGGGTACCGAGATCTACGACGCTCTGTCCGCCATCGCGCCGACGGTCGTCACCAAGGGCAATGGCGTGAACTGGAAGAGCGACTTCCTCCTCATCGCGGACGCTCTCGGGCGGAGATCCGCCGCGCAGGCGAACCTCGACGCGCTCCAGGCCGACAGTGCCGCGTTCGCGCAGACGCTTCCGAGCCCGGCGCCGGCCGTGTCGTTCCTGCAGTCCACCGGCGACCGCACGCGCATCATGGGCGTGCCGTCGTTCGCGGGCGGCCTCGCGCAGGATCTCGGGCTCGCACGACCCGAGTCGCAGCGCTTCGACGAGACGTCGCAGGACGTGAGCGCCGAGCAGATCGACCTCGCCGACGCCGACCACGTCTTCTACGCCGGAACCGGTCAGGGCGTGGCGTACATCGAGTCCGCCCCGCTGTGGGCGACGCTCGACGCCGTCGCCGCCGGGCGGACCACCGTGGTCGACTTCGACCCGTGGTTCATGAACGCCGGGCCCACGGCGGCCCGCCTCGTCCAAGACGAGATCGTGCGGGTCGTGGGCGGCTGAACGCACGAAGAGCGAGCGCCGGACCCCCTCGCCTGGGGTCCGGCGCTCGCCGTCAGGTCCGATCAATCAGTGATCGGTCCGGACATGTGAGATCACATGGCCGGGGGCATCAGCACCGAGTCGATGAGGTACACGGTCGCGTTGGCGGTCTGCACGCCACCGCAGATGACGTTGGCGTCGTTGACCTTGATCGAGTCGCCCGAGCCCGAGACGGTGACGTCCTGGCCCTCGACCGTGGTGTGCGTGCCATCGATCGCGTCCGGGGCGATCTGGCCGGGGACCACGTGGTACGTGAGGATCTTGGTCAGGAGGTCGGAGTCGGTCTTCAGGGTGTCGATGGTGGCGGCGTCGATCTTGGCGAACGCGTCGTCGACCGGAGCGAAGACCGTGAACTCGCCACCGTTGAGGGTGTCGACGAGGTTCACGTTGGGGTTGAGCTGGCCGCTGACCGACGCGGTGAGCGTCTTCAGCAGCGGGTTGTTCGACGCGGCGACGGCCACGGGGTCGGCGGCCATGCCCTCGACCGAACCGGCGCCCGACGGGACGGCGGCGGCGTAGTCGGCGCAGCCGGGGCCCACCAGGTTGGCGGCCGGGTCCATCATGCTCGACGACGCCGAGGGCGACGCGGCCATGGAGGGAGCGGTGGACTCCTCGGTGGTTCCGCCGGCGGTGGTGGAGCCACCCGAACATGCGGTGAGAGCGAAGGCCGAACCCAGCACGAGGGCGAGACCGGCGACGACAGGCTTCTTGTTCTTCAGCATGACATTCCTCCGAAATCGTTCGGACCGCGGCTGCGACCCGTTCAAGACACCCCGGTGCGGGGGGCGGTTCGCCGTATTGCGGCGTACACAGGGTCTTCGGGACCCCCTCGCAATCGGATTGCGGATTGTTGCGGAACGCACCCGATTCGGCATCCAAGAATCACGAAAAAGCCAGATCGGGGCCGCATAAATATTCTTCAGAATGTTTTTCGGGATGCCGGGGGTGTGCGGCGGTACCCGTCTCGGATGCGTCCGAGTCACGGTTGCGTACCTCATGCGCGCCACGCGCGCGCGAGTAAGGGAAGTCCCGTGCGCGTGCGGCATGCTGGATGTCATGGTGATCGACGGTTTCTCTCTCCCGGATGACGGGGCGGACCGCGTCGACCACGTCGGAGAATTGCTGCAGAAGGTCGCCATCGGCGACCGCACCGCTTTCGCGGAGCTGTACGACACCCTGTCGGCTCGCGCGTTCGGACTCATCCTGCGAGTGCTCGTCGACCGGTCGCAGAGCGAGGAAGTGCTCCAGGAGGTGTTTCTGGAGATCTGGCAATCCGCCGCGCGCTTCACTCCGAACAAAGGTCAAGGAAGATCGTGGGTGCTCACGATCGCGCACCGACGAGCGGTGGACCGCGTGCGGTCGTCGCAGTCGAGCGTTGATCGCGACGTACGCGTGGGCTTCCGGGATATGGACGTCGCTTTCGATGACGTCTCCGAGAAGGTAGAACTGAAAATCGAAGGGCGGCGCGTCGTCGATGCACTCGCGACGCTTCCCGACGCCCAGAAGGAAGCACTCACGCTCGCCTATTTCGGCGGGTACAGCCAGAGTGAGATCGCGACCCTCGTCGGGGCACCGCTCGGAACGGTCAAGACCAGGATGCGTGACGGCCTGTCGCGCTTGAGAATCGAGATGGGGGTGGACAAGTGAACGAGAGGGATTTCGCCGACCTCGCTGCCGGTCACGCGCTGAACGCGCTTTCCGATGCGGACGAACGCGCGTACCAGGAGGCTTTGGCGGGCAACCCGCACTGGTCTTCCCACGTTCGGGATGCCGCCGACGCCGTCGCCGCGATCAGCGCGACCGTCGAACCGGTCGAGCCCCCGGCATCCATTCGCGCCTCGCTCCTGGCGCGTATCTCCGACCTTCCGCAGGAGTCCGCTGCCCCGGTCGACGACCGCGACCTGCTCGAGGACTTCGCCGCCGCGGGCCCCGCGCCGATCGAGCCCGAGCAGGAGGCCGTGACCGTCGGTCCGTCCGCGTCGAGCGGCTGGGGACTGCGCCGCTGGTTCACGCTGGCCGCGTCGCTGGTCGCCGTCCTCGTCCTGGGCTTCGGCGCGGTCACGATCGGGCAGCAGCTCACACGTCCCGCGTCGCTCGTCGCGCTCGAGCAGGTCACCACGGCGCCCGACGCGCAGTCGGCGACGGCGACCATGCCCGACGGTGCCGTCGTGACGGCGCACTGGTCGGCCTCCACGGGGCAGAGCGTCCTCGTGACCGACAAGATGTCGACGCTGCCCAGCGACAAGACGTACGAGCTGTGGTTCGTCCGCGACGACACCCCCATCGCCGCGGGGATCTTCTCGACGGATGCCGAGGGCAAGGCGACCGCGGTGCTGCAGGGCGAGTTCCACTCCGGCGACGTCATCGCCGTCACCGTGGAGCCCGCCGGCGGATCGCCCGACGGCACGCCGAGTTCGGCTCCCGTCGTCGCGGTGGCCACCGCCTGAACGGTCCCTCCACCCGGCCCGGGCGTCGTCGCGCACGCTCTAGCCTGGAACGATGAGCGATTCTCCTCGCGAGTTCCACAAGCCCGTCCGGCGTCCCGCCGAGCTCTTCGACCGCCTCTTCTCGGCGGAAGACCCGGCTGAGGTCTCACGCGTCGCGCACAGCACCGCGCACGCGCTCCTGTCGCGCGTGCGCGCCGATCCGAGCGTCGACGTCGTCGAGCGGCTCGTCGCCTTCACCGACGACCACGGCATCGACGACATCGCCGAACTGTGGTCGCGTTCGCCCGCCCGGTCGCTGCCCGGGGCGCTGTGGCGGCTCTACCTGCTCCAGCTCATGATCCACGACGACGCCGCCACCGCCGCCCTGCTCTTCGAGCGTGGTCGGGTGGAGATGGCGACGGTCGACCCGGTCGTGGTGGGCGCGCCCGCGCCGGCGGGTCCTGAAGAACTCGTGCAGCTCATCGACACGATCCTGCGCGGGCTGTTCGAGGGCGACTTCGCCGTCGCGCTGGATCGTGCCGCGGCGTTCTGCCGCGTGCAGGCATCGGGTTCGACGCATCTCGCCGACGACTACGAGAACACCGAGTCCGAGCGCGCCACGGCGCTGACCACGCGGGCGCTGCGCCTGTCGACGTACGCCGACGACCTCGCCGCGGCCGCGGCCCTGTGGCGTCGCGACGCGCTGACCTGAACCGGGCGCGGGGCAGCGACCCACGCGAGGCATCGACTGTCCAGGACACGCCGTTGCGTCGGGTGCCCGTGCGGCGTGTCGTGGACACTCGACGGCGCTCGGCTGCACGCACGCGGGAAAAGAAAGTGCCGGGCCGCAGAACGCCTCTCGGCGCAAGGCCGCTCATAGCGGCAGAAGATGGAGCCCGGGGTTACTGCGGCCCGGCTATGAAAGTGTAACAAGCACCCCACGGAGACATTCCCTCGACGGCGGGGGTTGACGAACCCCGGGCGTGTCGGCGCAGCGGGCATAGGGTCGATCCATGGCTTGGCGTTCCGTCCTTCTGATCGACCCCGTGGCATCCGATTCCCCCCGGGAGGACTACGCCGACACCTTCCACTCGGTCGCGCCCGACGCACCCGCGCTGCGCGTGGGCGACCTCAGCGCGCAGCGCGGCGACGGCGTCTTCGAGTCGCTCGGCGTGGTCGACGGGCACCCCCAGGAGGTCGAGCCGCACCTCGCCCGCCTGCGCCACTCGGCGGCGCTGTGCGAGCTGCCGGAACCGCACCTCGACCAGTGGCGCGCCGCGATCGCGCGGGTCGCCGCCGACGCCCCCGCGGGGGAGAGTGTGATCAAGCTGATCCTCAGCCGCGGCGTCGAGCACGGCCCCGGGCCCACCGCGTGGGTCACCCTGGCCGACGCGCCCGACAGCGCCCGCGCGCGCACCGAGGGCGTCCGCATCGCGACGCTCGACCGCGGATACGCCCTCGACGCACCCGCGCGGGCGCCGTGGCTGCTGCTCGGGGCCAAGACGCTGTCGTACGCGGTGAACATGGCCGCGATCCGCGAGGCGAAGCGGCGCGGCGCGGACGACGCCGTCTTCGTCACGAGCGACGGGTTCGTGCTGGAGGCCCCCACGGCATCCGTCGTCCTCCGTTTCGGCGACCGCTTCATCACCCCGGAGCCGCACGCCGGGATCCTGCACGGGACGACGCAGCGGAGCCTGTTCGCCCACCTCGCGCAGCGAGGCTTCGAGACCGCGTACGAGACGGTGCCGGTGGCCGACCTGCAGCGCGCGGATGCAGCCTGGGTGCTCTCGAGCGTCCGGCTGGCCGCCCCGATCTCGGCCGTCGACGGGGAGGGGAAGGTCGTCGACCGCGCGATCACGGCCGAGCTCAACGCCTACCTGCTCTCGCCGCGCGACTGAGCCCGCAGACGACGATGGCCCCGCGCGGTGCGGGGCCATCGTGCGGTGCGGTGCTTATCCGAAGCGTCCGGAGACGTAGTCCTCCGTCGCCTGCACGGTGGGCGCGGTGAAGATCGTCGCGGTGTCGTTGTACTCGATGAGCTTGCCGGGCTTGCCGGTGCCGGCGATGTTGAAGAACGCGGTCTTGTCGCTCACGCGCGAGGCCTGCTGCATGTTGTGCGTGACGATCACGATCGTGTAGTCGTTCTTCAGCTCCGAGATGAGCTCCTCGATCGCGAACGTCGAGATCGGGTCGAGGGCCGAGCACGGCTCGTCCATCAGCAGCACGTCGGGCGAGACCGCGATGGCGCGGGCGATGCACAGACGCTGCTGCTGACCGCCGGAGAGGCCGCCGCCGGGCTTGTCGAGGCGGTCCTTCACCTCGTTCCACAGGTTCGCGCCCTGCAGGGACTTCTCGACGAGCGCGTCGGCGTCGCCCTTGGAGAGGCGCTTGTTGTTGAGGCGAGCGCCCGCCAGGACGTTCTCGCGGATCGACATCGTCGGGAACGGGTTCGGACGCTGGAACACCATGCCGACGTGACGACGCACGAGCACCGGGTCGACGCCGGGGCCGTACAGGTCGTCGCCGTCGACGAGGACACGTCCCTTGACGTGTCCGCCGGGGATGACCTCGTGCATGCGGTTCAGCGTGCGGAGGAACGTGGACTTTCCGCAGCCCGACGGGCCGATGAAGGCCGTCACGGTACGAGGCTGGATGTCGATGGAGACGCCTTCGACCGCGAGGAAGTCGCTGTAGTAGACGTTGAGGTCTTCGACCTCGATGCGCTTGGACACGGGGGCCTTCCTGGGATCAGCGTGCCTTCGGTGCGAACACCGAAGCCACGATGCGGGCGATCAGGTTGAAGATGACGACGAGCACGACCAGCAGGAATGCCGCGCCCCAGGCTTGGGCCTGAGAGGCGTCGATGTCCTGCCCCGGGAAGCTGTACGCGGTGTACGCCATCACGGGGAGGGTCTGCATCGGACCGTCGAACGGGTTGGAGTTGAAGTTGTCGGTGAAGCTGGCCGCGATGAAGATCGGCGCGGTCTCGCCGACCACGCGGGCCACGGCGAGCACGACACCGGTGATGATGCCGCTCGCCGCGGTCCGCAGGACGACCTTGATGATCGTCGCCGAACGCGGCACGCCGAGGGCGAGCGACGCCTCGCGCAGGTCGGCGGGCACCAGGCGCAGCATCTCTTCCGTGGAGCGGATGACGATGGGGATCATCAGCACGCACAGGGCGATGGATGCCGAGAACCCGCTGAACGCCTTCGGGCCGACGATCAGCGCGAAGAACGAGAACGCGAACAGACCGGCCACGATCGAGGGGATACCGGTCATGACGTCGACGAGGAACGTGATCGTGCGGCGCAGAGGGTTGGTCGGCAGCGCGTACTCGACGAGGTAGACGGCGGCGAGCACACCGATGGGAACCGAGATGAGCGCCGCGATGCCCGTGATGATGAGCGTCCCGACGATCGCCTGGAGCGCGCCGGGTGTGGCGACGACCGCGAGGGTGTCGGGGTCGAAGGCGCTGCCGCCCGTCTGGGTGATGAAGTTCCAGTTGACGACCGCGAGGCCCTTCGAGACCACGGTCCACAGCGTCGAGATGAGGGGAGCGACCGCGAGAAGGAACGCGGCGGTGACGAGGCCGCGGACGACGCGATCCACGGCCTTGCGGCGGCTCTCGACGATCGCGGAGCCCACGGCGATCGCGATCAGGTAGAGCAGGGCGGTGAGGATCAGCCAGCTCGGCAGGTGGAAGCCGCCGACGAGGAACTGGACGCCGGCGACCAGCACCGCGACACCGACGAGCATCGCCGGTTCGATGTAGCGGGGGAGCTGACCGCTGGTGAGCGCGAGCGGAGTCGAGGCGGACGCCGCCGCCGACGGGGCCTTGGTGGTGGTCACGAGCGCTTCCCCTTCCTGCGACCCTTCGCCCCCGGGCCGGTCGCGCTGATGATGTAGCGGGCCAGGATGTTCACCGCGAGCGACACGACGAACAGCATCAGACCGGTGCCGATGAGCGCCGAGCGCTGCAGGTCGGTCGCGATCGGGAAGTTCAGCGCGATGTTGGCGGCGATCGTCTGCGAGTTGTAGCCGTCGGTGAGGATCAGCACCGAATAGATGAGGCTGGGCGAGATGATGAGCGCGATGGCCATCGTCTCGCCGAGCGCGCGCCCGAGACCGAGGAGCGTGGCCGACACCATGCCGCTGCGGGCGTAGGGGAACACCGCCAGACGGATCATCTCCCAGCGCGTGGCTCCGAGGGCCAGGGCGGCTTCCTCGTGGAGGCGCGGGGTCTGGAGGAAGATCTCGCGCGTGATCGAGGTGACGATCGGGAGGATCATCACCGCGAGCACCACGGAGCCGGTGAGCAGCGTCGACCCGGTGCTCGACGGGGAGCCGGCGAACAGCGGGATCCACCCGAAGTAGGTGTTCAGGAACTCACCCAGCGGGATGAGGAGCGGGCGCATCACGATGATGCCCCACAGGCCGAACACGATCGACGGGACGGCCGCGAGCAGGTCGACGATGTAGCCGAGCGCTCCGGCGATCCGACGCGGGGCGTAGTGCGAGATGAACAGCGCGATGCCGATCGCCACGGGGGTGCCGAGCACCATCGCGATGAGCGCCGCCCAGATGCTTCCCCACAGGAGCGGACCGACGTACTCCCAGAAGTTCGTCCACGAGCCGTTCTGGTAGCCGGCGAGGTCGCCCTGCGTCCAGTCGCCGGTGATCGCGGGGAGGCCCTTGATGATCAGGAAGATCGCGACACCCGCCAGGATGATCATGATCGAGATCGAGGCCGTCATCGACAGGCCGAGGAAGACGGTGTCTCCCGCGCGGCGCTTGCCGACGATCGTGGAACGGTCCCCGGCCGGGGGAGCAGAGACGGTGTCAGCCACGGCTGACCTCGTTCTCGGCAATGGTCATGGTGTGCTCCTCGGGTCGGGATTCTCTCTGAGGATGGTCGGGCTCAGCGGAAGCGTCGATGCGGACATCGACGCTTCCGATCAGCCCGAACCGGCCCGCACCGAGGTGCGGACCGGTTCGGATCCGAGAGATGTTTACTTGATCGCTTCGAGCGTCTTCGCGGCGTCCGCGAGGACCGACTCGGGGAGCGGCGCGGAACCGGCGTTCTTCGCGGCGACCTGCTGGCCGAGCGAGCTGGTGATGAAGCCGAGGTACGACTTCACGAGCTCCGCCTGCTTGGTGTCCTTGAACTCGGTGCAGGTGATGGCGTACGAGACCAGCGGGATCGGGTAGGTCTCGGCGGTCAGCTTGGTGTAGTCGAACTTCTTCGACAGGTCACCGGGGACGCCGTTGTCGGCGTCCACCGCCGCGGCCGCGAAGGTCGCCGTGACGGCCTCGGGGCTGAAGGGGATCGCGGTGCCGTCCTGGATGATCGCGACGGACTTCAGGTCGCCGATGGCCGAGTGGTCGGCGTAGCCGATGGTGCCGGAGCCGGCCTTGACGGCCTCGACGACGCCCGAGCCGCCCTTCTGCTTCGACACGTTGCCCTCGATCGGCCAGTCCTTGCCCGCGGGCGAGGTCCAGACCGACGACTGCGTCGCGGCGAGGTAGTTGGTGAAGTTCGTCGTGGTGCCGGAGCCGTCCGAACGCGCGACGGTCGTGATCGGACCCGCGGCCAGTGCCGTGCCGTTGTCCTTGGTGATGGCCGGGTCGGACCAGTCGGTGATCTGCAGCGCGAAGATCTTCGCGATGGTCTCGCCGCTGAGCTTCAGCTCGCTCACGCCGGGGATGTTGAAGATGATCGCGACACCGTCGAGGTAGATCGGGATGTTCACGCCGCCGTCGGTGCAGAGCGCCTTCGACTGGGTGGTCTGGTCGGCGTTCAGGGGCGAGTCGGAGCCGGCGAAGTCGTACGCGCCGCTGAGGAAGTTGGTGACACCGCCACCGGAGCCCTGCGACTTGTCGTAGTTGATCGTCACGCCCTTGGCGGTGGCGTTGTATGCGGCGGTCCACGCGGCCTGCGCGTTGGCCTGGGCGCTGGAGCCACCGGCGGTGATGGTGCCGGCGAGGCTGGGGTCGATCGTGAACGCCACGTCGGCCGAGGAGGCGGACGGGGACGACTCCGAGGTGCCGCCGCTGGAGGAGGCGCAGCCGGCGAGGGCGAGAGAGGCCACGGCGGCCACGGCGCCCAGCTGGGCGAATCGGGAGAGCTTCACTATGTGAATCCTTCGCATGTCGGGGACACGAACCCGGTGCAGGGTTCTCCCGCACGGTAAACACCGTCCCTTACCAGAGTGCGTTGCACGGGTGAACGGAAGGTGAACCAGTGCGGCCGTTCCGGGGTGTTTTCCCGGCCTGTGTACGCTTCACCCCCGTGACGACCCCTGCGTTCTCCCCCCAGGCGATGCTCGACCGTACGAGTGCCGCCGCAGCGCCGCGGACGCTGATCGACATCCTCGCAGACGTGGCCGCACGGCATCCCGAGGCCTCCGCCATCGACGACGGCTCGGGCGCCCTCAGTTATCGCGAGCTGCTCGCGCGCGTCTGGCGCACGGCGGCGTCGCTGCACGAGGCCGGAGTGCGCCGGGGCGACCGCGTCGGTGTCCGGATGCCGTCGGGCTCCAAGGAGTTGTACGTCTCGATCCTCGCCGTGATGGCCGCCGGCGCCGCGTACGTGCCGGTGGATGCCGACGATCCCGACGAGCGTGCGCGGCTGGTGTTCGGCGAGGCCGGGGTCAGGGGCATCATCGCGGGCGACGGCGAGTTCGTCGCGGCGGGCGACGACCTCGTACGCCTGTACGACGGGGAGGCTCCGCACCCCCGCACCAACGCCGTCCCGATCGTCGCGCCGCCGACCGTCGACGACGACGCCTGGATCATCTTCACGTCGGGTTCGACCGGGGTGCCCAAGGGGGTGGCCGTCACCCACCGGTCGGCGGCGGCCTTCGTCGAGGCCGAGGCGCGGCTGTTCCTGCAGGGCGACCCGCTCGGACCGGGCGACCGTGTCCTGGCGGGGCTCTCGGTCGCCTTCGACGCGTCGTGCGAGGAGATGTGGCTCGCGTGGGGGCACGGTGCGTGCCTCGTCCCCGCCCCGCGCTCGCTCGTCCGCTCAGGCGAGGACCTCGCGCCGTGGCTGCTGCGCCAGGGCATCTCCGTGGTCTCCACGGTCCCCACCCTCGCCGCGATGTGGCCGGCGGATTCGATCGAGAACGTGCGGCTGCTGATCTTCGGCGGCGAGGCGTGTCCCCCCGAACTCGCCGCCCGGCTCGTGGCCGAGGGGCGCGAGGTGTGGAACACCTACGGCCCCACCGAGGCGACGGTGGTCGCGTGCGCCGCACCGCTGGACGGCTCGCCGCCCGTGCGCATCGGGCTCCCGCTCGACGGTTGGGCGCTCGCGGTCGTCGACGGCGACGGGCAGCCCGTCGCCGAGGGCGAGGTCGGCGAGCTGATCATCGGGGGAGTGGGCCTCGCCCGGTATCTCGACCCCGCCAAGGATGCCGAGAAGTACGCGCCGATGCCGACGCTGGGGTGGGAGCGGGCTTACCGCTCGGGCGACCTCGTCCGCTTCGAGCGCGAGGGTCTCGTCTTCCAGGGCCGCGCCGACGACCAGGTGAAGGTCGGCGGCCGCCGGATCGAGCTCGGCGAGGTCGAGTCGGCGCTCCAGGATCTGCCGCGCGTGCACGCCGCGACCGTCGCCGTGCGCACGACCGAGGCCGGAGTGCCGATCCTCGTCGGCTACCTCGTCATGGAGGACGGCGCCGTGCTCGACCGCGCCGCCGCGCGCGCGGCGCTCGCCGAAAGCCTGCCGGCCGCGACGATCCCGCTGCTCGGGGTCGTCGACGAGCTTCCCGTCCGCACCTCCGGGAAGGTCGATCGTGCCGCGCTGCCGTGGCCGCTGCCGGGCGTCGATGCCCCGGCCGCGACCGATTTCTCCGCCGACGAGACCTGGCTGGCCGAGCAGTGGCAGGCCGTTCTCGGACTGCCGGTCAGCGATCGCAAAACCGATTTCTTCGATCTCGGCGGAGGTTCGCTGTCGGCGGCGCAACTGGTGTCGCGCATCCGCGCGCGTGTGCCCGAGTTCTCGGTCGCCGACATCTACGACGTCCCGCGTCTCGGGGCGATGGCCAAGGCCCTCGGCCCCCAGCTCACGGACGACGCGCCCGCGGTGTTCCATCGGCCGGCTCCGACGCCGCGGGCGACGCAGTGGGTCCAGACCCTCCTCGGTGCCCCGCTGTTCATCCTGTCGGGGGTGAGGTGGCTGCTGTACCTCCTCACGGCGTCGGCGATCCTGCAGCTCGTCCCCGGCTTCGAGGTGCTGCCGTCCGTCCCCTGGCCCGCTCTGCTGACCGGGCTGGTGGTGTTCGCCACCCCGTTCGGGCGCATGGCGATCGCCGTGGTGTCCGCGCGGCTGCTGCTGGCCGGGGTCCGTCCCGGGGACTACCCCCGCGGGGGCGGGGTGCACGTGCGGCTGTGGCTGGCCGAGCAGATCGCCGCGCAGGTGGACGCCGTGGGGCTGGCCGGAGCGCCGTGGGTCTCGTACTACGCCCGCGCGCTGGGCGCCCGCATCGGCCGGAACGTCGATCTCCACGCCCTGCCTCCGGTGACCGGCATGCTCGTCGTCGGCGACGGCGCGTCGGTCGAACCCGAGGTCGATCTCACCGGCTACTGGATCGATGGAGACCTCGTGCGCATCGGTGAGGTCCGCATCGGAAGCGAGGCCACGGTGGGCGCGCGCTCCACCCTCGCCCCGGGGACGCGCATCGGGCGCCGCGCCGAGATCGCGCCGGGATCGGCGGTCTTCGGACGCGTGAAGGCCGACCAGTCCTGGGCCGGGTCTCCGGCGGTCCGTGTCGGGGGGACGGCGAAGGGCTGGCCGACGGAGCGGCCGTCCGCCCCCACGCGCTGGTTGTGGGCCTACGCCTGCTCCGCCGTGCTCCTCGCCCTCCTCCCGCTGCTGTCGTTCGCCGTCGGGGGACTCGTCGTCGCACAGGGCATGCGGGATGCCGGCTCCCTCGCCGCCGCGGCCGGAGCCGCCTTCGCCTGGCTTGTGCCCGGTGTCGCCGTCACCGGCCTGGTGTTCGCGGCATCCGTGGTGCTGCTCGTCCGGGTCTTCTCGATCCGACTGGTCGAGGGGACGTTCCCCGTGCGCAGCCGCGTCGCCTGGCAGGCGTGGACGATCGAGCGGCTGCTGGATTCGGCGCGCACGATCCTCTTCCCGCTGTACTCGAGCCTGTTCACCCCCGTCTGGCTGCGGATGCTCGGTGCGCGCGTGGGCCGCGACGTCGAGGCATCCACCGTCCTTCTCCTCCCGACGATGACGCGCATCGAGGACGGGGCGTTCCTCGCCGACGACACGATGGTGGCGTCGTACGAACTGCGCGCCGGCTGGATGCGCGTGGGATCGGTGCGGATCGGCAAGCGGGCGTTCCTCGGCAACTCCGGCATGGCGGCCCCCGGCCACCGCGTGCCGCGCGACGGCCTCGTCGCGGTGCTGTCGGCGGCACCGCTGAAAGCCAAGCCCGGATCCTCGTGGCTCGGGTCGCCCGCGGTGCGACTGCGACGTCTGTCGGCCGAGGGCGACGATTCGCGCACGTACAACCCCGGCCCGGGGCTCCGTCTCGCGCGAACCCTGTGGGAACTCGGCCGCTTCGTCCCCGTGGTCGTCACCTGCGCGATCGGCTTGGCCGTGCTGTTCGCGCTCGCGGGGCTCTGGGATGCCATCGGTCCGGTCGGGACGCTCCTGCTCTCGGGCGTGGTGCTGCTGGCCGCCGGTGCCGTCGCCGCCGGGATCTCGACCCTGGCGAAGTGGGCGATCGTCGGTGTCATCCGCGCGGGGGAACAGCCGCTGTGGTCGAGCTTCGTGTGGCGCACCGAGGTGTCGGACACCTTCACCGAGATGGTCGCGGCGCCCTGGTTCGCGCGCGCCGCCACGGGCACGCCCGCGCTCGCGGTCTGGCTGCGCACCCTCGGCGCCCGCATCGGCCGCGGCGTGTGGTGCGAGAGCTACTGGCTGCCCGAGCCGGACCTGGTCACTCTCGGGGACGCGTCGACCGTCAACCGCGGGTGCGTCGTCCAGACCCACCTTTTCCATGATCGAATCATGAGTATGGACACCGTCGAGCTCGAACCCGGTGCGACCCTCGGGCCGCACAGCGTGGTGCTCCCCGCCTCCACGCTCGGCGCGCACGCCACGGTCGGCCCCGCGTCGCTCGTGATGCGGGGGGAGACCGTCCCGGTCGGCTCGCGCTGGAGCGGCAACCCCATCGGCCCCTGGCGCGCCGTGAAGGTGCGCGCCTACCAGTCGACCACGTGAGCGGCGTCGATCCGTACGCTCCGCAGAGCGGCGACGCCGGGTACGACGTGGTGTCGTACGACCTCACCCTCGACTACCGCGTCCGCACGAACCGCCTCCAGGGCACGGCGGTCATCGCCGCCGTCGCCGCCGAGGATCTGACCTCCGTCGTCCTCGACCTCGTCGGGCTCCGCGCCACGCGAGTCCGTGTCGGCGGCGCTCCCGCCCGTTTCTCGGCGGCGGCGGGGAAGCTGCGCGTCGCGGGGCCCCGGCCCCTCGCGCCGGGGGAGCCGTTCGAGGTCGAGGTGGCCTACGCCGGAGCACCCGGCCCGCGGCGATCGCGCTGGGGTGCGGTCGGCTGGGAGGAGCTCACGGACGGGGCTCTCGTGGCGGGCCAGCCGATCGGCGCCCCCACCTGGTTCCCGTGCAACGACCGCCCCGACGACCGTGCGCGCATGACCCTGCGGATCACCGTGGACGACGGCTACACGGTCGCCGCGACCGGGGTGGCGGGTGCGGTGAGCCGCAGAGGCGGACGGGTGACCTCGACGTTCACGTCCGACGTCCCGACGGCCACCTACCTCGCGGCCGTCCACGTGGGCCGCTACCGCACCGGTGCCCTCTCGGGTTCCGGGGCCGCGGGCGTCCCCGCGGTGACCGTCACCGCGCCCCCTGTCCTCGCCGCCGCGGCGGACCGGGCGTTCGCCCCCGTGCCCGAGATGCTGCGCGTGTTCGACCGTCTCTTCGGCCCCTACCCGCAGGAGGCCTGCGCGCTCGTCGTCACGGCCGACGAGTTGGAGATCCCGCTCGAGGCGCAGGGGCTGGCCGTGTTCGGCATGAACCACCTCGTCCCCGCGGCGCAGCGTCTCATCGCCCACGAGATCGCCCACCAGTGGTTCGGCAACAGCGTCGGGATCGCCCGCTGGAGCGACATCTGGCTCAACGAGGGATTCGCCTGCTACGCCGAGTGGCTGTGGTCCGAGGCATCCGGCGGTCGTTCAGCCGATGACTGCGCGCGCGGCCATCACGAGCGTCTGACCGCGAAGCCGCAGGATCTGCTCCTGACCGATCCCGGCCCCGACGACATGTTCGACGACCGCGTCTACAAGCGCGGGGCGCTCACCCTCCACGCGCTGCGGCGGAGCATCGGCGACGACCGGTTCTTCGACCTCGTCCGCGGGTGGACGGCCGCCCACCGCCACGCCCTCGTCGGCACCGACGATTTCCGTGCCGCGGTCCGTGCGGCCGGGGGAGCGGATGCCGTGGAGCTGCTGTCGCTGTGGATCGATCGCGCCGAGGTTCCCTCGCTGCCCTGACCGCGCGGCGCAAGGTCGGCGATTCGCGTTCGGTGAGTCGGGAGGGATGCCGGGGCGCTGAGGTTGCGTGGATCACTGAGGATGCGCGACGCCGAGGTCGGCCGCCACGGCCAGCACGACGCCGGATGGACCGGCGACGTCCCAGCCGGAGATGGCGGCGCCGTCGTCGACCGACGCGGTCCACTCCTCGCCGGGCGCTGCCGAGTCGGCGAACCGTACGCGGAGCGGGTCGACGGCCAGCCCGCGGCCGTCGACCTTGAGAACCGCCTCCACCCGCGCCCACGACCGGGCGTCTCCGCCCGGCAGGACGCGATCCAATCCCGACGCGGACGCGGGGACGGCATCCAGCCCGACGCGCCCCCATCCGGCCGCCGCGACCACGAACGCCCACCCCTCCGCGTACGACACGGAGACCGCGGCATCCGTCCCCAAGACCCGGACGCGACCATGGTCGCCGCCACAGGACGGGCACCGCGACACGAACGTCGCCCCAGGAAGCAGCTCGGCGAGCAGCGCCCGCGCGACCGTGCGGCGCTCGACACCCTCGGGGATGCGCCGCCACGTGAGGCGCACGTCGGCGGGGAGCGTCACACCTGCGGCTCGTGCGTCTCGATCGCGACGATCCCCGACCCGGGGTGGGCGACGGGGATATGGGCCACAGAGAACGCGGCCGGTTCGAGGGCCGAAGAACTTCCCAGGTACGACCCCCGCATCGTGCCGGTGGCCAGCGCCAGCTCGTGCATGATCTCGGGCAGCACCGGGCCGTGGCTGGCGAGGACCACGGGTTTGCGGGCACGGACGCGTTCACCGACGACGCTGCGGGCGTCGCTGCGACCTTCCTCCCACGCGTCCTGGCTGATCGCCGCCGACATCTGCACGCGCTGCGCGAGCGCGGCGGACAACGGCACGACCGTGCGGACGCACCGCTCGGCCGGGCTCGACACGATCCGCCGGACACCGAACGCGAGGAGCGGACCCACGATCGCGTTCGCCTGGCGTCGACCTCGCGGACTCAGCGGGCGCGCGGCATCCTCTTGGTTCCACTCCTCCCGGGCGCGGGCCTTGGCGTGACGCAACGCGATGATCGGGAACGTCGGGAGGGCCTGCTCGTCCACCAGACGCACGAACTCGTCGAGGATCTCGATGTCGACCGGATAGCTGAGGTGCTTGCGCGCCTTCTTCAGCCCCACCCACTCGATCGCCGCGATCTCCTTGTTCGGCACGAACGTCGATGTGCGCACCGCCGCGTCGGTCGCCTCGGCGGCCCAGTAGTGCACGATCTTCGTGCGCGAACTCGGCATCCGGTACCGCGAGACGCCCACGGGCACCCCGAGGGCGACCCGGATGCCGGTCTCCTCCCGGATCTCGCGGACCGCGGTCTCGGCCAGCGTCTCACCGGGGTCGACCTTGCCCTTGGGGAGCGTCACGTCGCGGTACTTGGTGCGATGGATCAGGAGCACGCGGTACTTGCCCTCGACCATGCGCCAGACCACGCCGCCCGCGGCGTAGACGGCGGTTTCGGTCACCGGACCGCCCGCGACCGGCGCTTGCGCTGGATCCGCGCCATCGTGTGCTCCTGGATATCGATGAGCGGTGCGCCCTCGGCATCCACGCTGTGACGGATCCACTCGCCCTCGCTTCCGAGGTGCCACGAGCTCGTGCCCTCGTCCATCGCGAGATCGAAGAGGTCGGAGAGCTCCTGCAGCTCCTTCGGGTCGACCACGCGCACGAGCGCCTCGACGCGGCGGTCGAGGTTGCGGTGCATCATGTCGGCACTGCCGATGAACACCTGCGGGTCGCCGTCGTTCACGAACGCGAAGATGCGGGAGTGCTCGAGGTAGCGGCCCAGGATCGAGCGCACGCGGATGTTCTCGCTCATTCCCGGGACACCGGGCTTGATCGAACAGATGCCGCGCACCCAGACCTCGACCGGGACGCCGGCCTGGCTGGCGCGGTAGAGGGCGTCGATGATCTGCTCGTCGACCATCGAGTTGACCTTGATGCGGACGCCCGACGGCTTCCCCGCGAGCGCGTTGACGCGCTCGCGCTCGATGTGGCGCAGCAGCC
Organism: Microbacterium sp. RURRCA19A; assembly: GCF_900156455.1. Lineage (GTDB taxonomy): Bacteria > Actinomycetota > Actinomycetes > Actinomycetales > Microbacteriaceae > Microbacterium. Next base: position 286,587 of record NZ_FTNQ01000003.1, on the reverse strand, counting down.
CCTTGCGCAGGTGCAGCGGCGCCACGAGAAGGCGCTTGAACTTCTTCTCGATCGCGTACCCGCTGAGCTCGTTGAAGAGACGGGTGAGGTCGCGACCGACCTGATCGTCGACCGTGAAGAGGCCGAAGTCCTCGTAGATGCGGCTGGTCTTGGGGTTGTAGTTGCCGGTTCCGACGTGGCTGTAGTGGCGCAGACGCCCTTCTTCCTCGCGGATGACGAGGGCGAGCTTGCAGTGGGTCTTGAGGCCCACGAGACCGTAGACGACGTGCACGCCGGCCTTCTCGAGCTTGCGTGCCCACACGATGTTGTTGGCCTCGTCGAACCGGGCCTTCACCTCGACCAGGGCGAGCACCTGCTTGCCCGCTTCGGCAGCATCGATCAGCGCTTGCACGATCGGACTGTCGCCCGAGGTGCGGTACAGGGTCTGTTTGATGGCCAGGACGTGCGGGTCCCGCGCGGCCTGCTCGAGGAAGGCCTGCACGCTCGTCGCGAACGACTCGTACGGGTGGTGCACGAGCACGTCGCCCTTGCGGATGGCGCCGAACAGATCGGCCCGCCCGTTCTGCTCCGCCGGCTGGAAGGCCAGGGCCGTCTTGGGCACGTGCGGCGGGTAGTGCAAGTCGGGACGGTCGATGCGCGACAGGTCGAACAGCCCGCGCAGATCGAGGGCGCCCGGCAGGCGGTAGACCTCCTGCTCGGTGATGTCGAGCTCGCTGAGCAGCAGGTCGCGGGTCAGGTCGTCCATGTCCTCGGTGATCTCGAGGCGGATCGGCGGGCCGAACCGGCGACGCAGGAGCTCGGCCTCGAGTGCCTGGATGAGGTTCTCGGTCTCGTCCTCCTCGATCGTCATGTCCTCGTTGCGGGTGAGGCGGAACGCGTGGTGATCGAGCACCTCCATCCCCGGGAACAGGTCGCCGAGGTGGTTGGAGATGAGTTCTTCGAGGGGGAGGTAGCGCACGCCGGGTCCGTCGCCCGGCACCTCGACGAAGCGGGGGAGCATCGGCGGCACCTTGAGGCGGGCGAACTCCTGGCGACCCGTGCGTGCGTTGCGGATGCGGATCGCGAGGTTCAGCGAGAGCCCGGAGATGTAGGGGAAGGGGTGCGCCGGGTCGACGGCCAGAGGCATGAGCACCGGGAAGACATTGCGCTGGAAGTACTCGGTGAGCCGCACCGCGGACTCCTCGTCGAGGGAGTTCCACGACACGACCTCGATGCCCGCCTCGGCCAGGGCCGGGCGCACGTGATCGGTCCAGGCTGCAGCGTGCCGGAGCTGCAGGCGGTGGGCCTCGGCCGAGATGTCGGCGAGGACGTCGAGCGGAGCGCGGCCGACATTGGTCGGGACGGCGAGACCCGTGACGATGCGACGCTTCAGGCCCGCGACGCGCACCATGAAGAACTCGTCGAGGTTGCTGGCGAAGATCGCGAGGAAGTTGGCCCGTTCGAGGACGGGGACCGTCGGGTCCTCGGCGAGCTCGAGCACGCGCTGGTTGAACGACAGCCAGCTGATCTCGCGGTCGAGGTACCGTCCGTCGGGCAGCTGCTCGTCGGCAGCCTCGACCGCCTCGTCGAAGTCGTCGTCGTCCGCGTCGCCCAGTCCCGTATCGAGTACGTCGTGTTCGATCATTCCCACATCATTGCAGGGGTCGATGACGTACGCGTGAACGGTTGCGCGGGTGGCCTCAGGCGGAGGGGGCCGGGACGGGCGGCTGGTCGTCCTCGTACACGTTGAAGCGGTAGCCGACGTTGCGCACCGTGCCGATGAGCTGTTCGAGGTCGCCCAGCTTGGCGCGGAGACGCCGCACGTGCACGTCGACCGTGCGTGTGCCGCCGAAGTAGTCGTAGCCCCACACCTCGCTGAGCAGCTGTTCGCGCGTGAACACCCGGGACGGGTGCGTGGCGAAGAAGTGCAGGAGCTGGAACTCCTTGTACGTCAGGTCGAGGGGCTTCCCGTGGACCTTCGCCGAGTACGAGGACTCGTCGATCGTGATCCCGGAGGTCGAGATGCGCGACGAGACCTGCTCGGCGCTGCGGCGGCCCATCGCGAGGCGGATGCGCGCGTCGATCTCGGCCGGGCCCGCGCCGACGAGCACCACATCGTCGACGCCCCAGTCGGTGCTGACGGCCGTGAGCCCGCCCTCGGTGACCACGAGCACGAGGGGAGCCTCCATGCCCGTCGTCGTCAGGATCTTGCAGAGCGACTTCGCGCCCACGAGGTCGATGCGGGCGTCGACGAACACGACGTCGGCGCTGGGCGCGTTGACCAGCTGAGCGGGTTCGGCGGGAATCTGCCGGACGCGGTGGCTCAAGAGTTCGAGCGCAGGCAGAACCGCGCCACCGCCGGGGGCGGAGCTGAGAACGAGCAGCTGAGCCAAACGGACCTCCCCGTGCGGGCCTGCCGCACCCGCCCATCTTAGGGTGAGGCACGCGGTCGTGCCGTCACACCCCTCGTCGGCGCCGCGCGTGGCGCTCCGCGGCCCCCGTTCGCGCACGAACGGGCCGGTGTGCGCGATGATGGAGACATGTCGACTCCCGACCTCGCGCCGCGCAAGACGTTCGGCGGCGTCATCGCGGTCTGGGTGCTCGCCCTCGTCGCCGGTCTGGCCGTCGGTGTGTTCGTCCCCGCCGAGTGGCGCGCCCAGTGGATCACCGTCGCCCTCGGCGGCTGCGTCATCGCCGCGTTCGCGGTGCAGCTGTGGTACGGCCGTTCGCAGGCGTTCATCCAGCGCGTCGCCGCGAGCGTTCTGGGAGCGCTCATCGTGCTCGGTGTCGTCACGGCCGGGTTCGGGCTGGCATCCATCGTTCCCCGGTAGAGTTGGGCCATGGACCTCCTCGCGCTCGAACTCTTCTTCGTGGGACTTCTCGGTCTCGCCTCGCTGGCGATCGCCTTCGTCTCCGGCGCCGTCATCTGGAACCTTTACCGCGGCCAGCGCTGACGAGCGCCGTCGTGATCGAGATCCCGACCGACCTCCCCGCCGACCTCGTCCCGCTCTCGTGGCTGATCGGCGTGTGGGAGGGCACCGGCGTCATCGACTACGAGGCCGACGGCCGCACGTTCTCCGGCGAGTTCGCGCACCGCGTGAGCTTCAGCCATGACGGCGGAGATTTCCTGAACTACAGCGCGCACGCCTGGCTGCTCGACGGCGAGGAGCGGCGTCCCCTCGTGGCCGAGACCGGGTACTGGCGCGTCGCGCGGCCCGCCACCGATGCCGATCCCGGGCCGGCGCTGCTTCCGCCGACCGACACCGCGCCGCGCCGCACGGCCGACGACGTCGAGGCGTTGCGCACCGCCGAGGGCGGGTTCCCGCTCGAGGTGAGCCTCGCGCATTCCGACGGCATCCTCGAGCTCTACCTCGGTCAGGTGCGCGGTCCGCGCATCGATCTGGCCAGCGACGCCGTCGTGCGCACCGCGGGGGCGAAGCCGTACGCCTCCGCCACCCGCCTCTACGGTCTCGTCGACGACCACCTGCTCTGGGCGTGGGACGTGTCGGCCTTCGGCCGCGAGCTCGCCTCGCACGCGTCGGCCCGTCTGGCGCGGGCCGAGTGATGGCCGAGCTGTCCGAGGTCCCCGGCGCCGTCGTCGACGACGCCGGTCTGCGTCACGTCGGCTCGCCCCTCGCCGAGCAGCGCCGCCTGGTCTCCGGCGGGGCGCTCGCGCCGCTCGGTGACCGACGCGTGCTGTCGGTGACGGGTCCCGATCGGCTCAGCTGGCTCGACTCGCTCTCGTCGCAGGCGCTCACCCACCTGCCGGCCGGCATCTCCACCGAGATGCTCATTCTCGATCCGAACGGACGCGTCGAACACGCCGCCGCCGTGATCGACGACGGCGAGACCGCGTGGCTCCTCGTGGACGCCGTCGACGCCGCGCCCCTCGCGACCTGGCTCTCCCGTATGCGCTTCCGTCTGCGCGTCGAGGTGGCGGACCGCTCCGACGAGGTGTCGGTCATCGGCGGCACCCGTGCCGCCGTCGCCTCGCTCGCCGCGGTCGCCCCCACCGGCGTCCCCGTGGTGTGGGTCGACCCGTGGCCCGACGTCGCACCCGGCGGCTGGGCGTACGCCCGGGTCGAGGGTCACCCCGGTGCCGAGCGCGACTGGGCCGAGGCGGTGGTGGATGCCGCGGAGTTCGACCGCATCGTCGCGGCGGCCGTGACCGGTGAGGTGGCGCTCGCGGGGCGCGAGGCCGCCGAAGCGCTGCGCGTCGCCGCGTGGCGTCCGCGCGTCGCGGTGGATGCCGACGAGCGCCTCCTGCCGCACGAGATGGACTGGCTGCGCACCGCCGTGCACCTGTCGAAGGGCTGCTACCGCGGACAGGAGACGGTCGCGAAGGTCCACAACCTCGGCCACCCACCGCGTCGCGTGGTCGCGCTGCAGCTCGACGGCAGCGACAGCGTCCTGCCCGCCCGCGGCGACGTCGTGCGTGTCGGCGACGACGCGATCGGCGCCGTGACCTCGGTCGCGGTGCACTTCGAGGAGGGGCCCATCGCTCTCGCCCTCGTCAAGCGCACGGCGCCGGCGGACGTGCCGTACGTGGTGGACACGGCGGATGGTCCGATCGCCGCGTCGGTGGAGACGGTCGTCCCCTCCGACGCGGGCGCCACGGCCGGTGTGCCCCGGTTGCCTCGCCTCGGGCGTCGACGCGCCGCGGAATGAGCGGCGAGGAGTCCTCGACGACGGTCGGCGTCGTCGTCCCGCGCTCGCGCCTGCGCACGACGCTGCGGCGCCGGTGGGGACGCGTGCGCGAGTCGCTGCCGGCCATCGTGCAGATCGTGGTCGCCGCGACGGCGGCGTTCGCGTTCGCGCACTTCGTGCTGGGACACCCCGTTCCCCTGCTCGCCGCGACCGTGACGGTGTCGAGTCTGGGGCTGGTGCGCGACGCACGCCCGTGGCGGGTCGCCGAGACGGTCGCGGGCATGCTCGTCGGCATCCTCCTGGCCGAAGTCGTCCTCCTCGTCGCCGGGGCCGGGTGGTGGCAGATCGCGCTGGCGATGTTCGTGACCCTTCTCGTGGCCCGCTTCCTCTCTCCGCAGCCGGGGTTCGCGCTGGCCGCCGTCGTGCAGTCGCTCATCGCCCTGGTGCTGGTCTCCGGCGCCCCGTTCGTCCGGCTCCTCGACGGTGCGATCGGGGGAGCGGCGGCCCTGCTGGTCACCGCGCTCATCCCGCGGACGCTCCGGCGGACGGAGCTGCGGGATGCCGACGAGCTCTTCGACGCGTTCGACGTGGCGACCGCCACGATCGTGCGGGCGCTGCGCCGCGGCGACCGCGCCCGCGCCGAGCGGGGTCTCGAACGCGCGCGAGCGCTGCAGACGTACGTCGACGCGTGGAGCGGGTCGCTGGAGTCGGGGCAGGAGGTCGCGCGCATCTCCCCATTCCTGCGCCGGCAGCGCACCGAGCTGGAGCGCCACGCGCGCGTCCGCGCGGCGATGGACCTCGCCACCCGTAACCTCCGCGTGGTCGCCCGCCGTGCCGCCTACCTCTGTGCCGACGGGCAGCCGCGCGCGGTGCCCGCCGATCTCCTCGGTGAGATCGAACGCGGTGCCGGACTCGTCCGGGACGCCCTCGACGACGTCTCGATCGAACCGGCCGCCCGCGCCACGCTCGCCGCCCTCGCGGTGCGGCTCGATCCGGCGCAGATCCTGCCCGACGGCAACATCGGCGAACTGAACCTCGTGGCGGCCCTCCGTCCCCTGACGGTGGATCTGCTCGTCGCGACCGGGATGCCGTTCGCCGAGGCCCAGGCGCTGCTGCCCCGGGTGTGAGTCACGCCGGCGCGACGGCATTCCAGTCGACTCCGACTTCACCGAGTCGCCACCGGGAGCGACCGCGCACCGGCCATCCGTCCGCGGCCAGCGCCTCGACGGCCGTCCGCCACCGGTGAACGGGACCGAACGGTGCGACCGCCGCGGCGCGGTGCCACTCGCGCTGCAGCGCGGCGACGTAGTCGTGGACGCGTTCGCCGGGGACGTTCCGGTGGATGAGCGCTTTCGGGAGGCGTTCGGCGAGGATCGCGGGGTCGTCGAGCTCGGCGAGCCGCAGCGAGACGGTCAGCGACCGGGGCATGGCATCCGGTCCGACCTCCACCCACGTCACGACGCGTCCGATCTCGTCGCACGTGCCCTCGACCAGGATGCCGTCGGGCGCCAGCCGTCCGCACATCCGCGCCCACGCGTCGGCGACGTCCGCCTCGTCGTACTGCCGCAGCACGTTCATCGCCCGGATGACGGCGGGTCGCCGGCCGCGCGGGGTCGGTACCTCGAACCCCCCGAGCGCGAACGACACGCCCTCGATGCCCTCCGCCTGCACGCGGGCCCGCGCGACGCGTTCCGGGTCGATCTCGAGGCCCAGCACCGTGGCATCCGGTCGGACCCTCCGCACCCGCGCGAGCAACTCGAGGGGCGTCGCGGCGCTCGCCCCGAATCCGAGGTCGACCACGAACGGATCCTCCGCGCGCCGGAGCACCGGATGCCGCGCGATCCACCGGTCCACGCGGCGCAGGCGATTCACTCCCGTCGTCCCGCGCGTGGGGCGGCCGACGGGGGAGGGAGTCACTCGGACATGATGCCAGGCTCGGCCCGGAACAGGCCCGTCGCTCTCGCTAGCATGGAGACATGCCTCACACGCTGATCCTCCTCCGCCACGGGCAGAGCGAGTGGAACAAGACCAACCAGTTCACCGGCTGGGTCGACGTCCGGCTCACCGACCAGGGGAAGGCCGAGGCCCAGCGCGGCGGCGAGCTCCTGAAGGAGTCGGGTGTGCTCCCCGACGTGCTGCACACCTCGGTGCTCAGCCGCGCGATCCAGACGGCCAACATCGCGCTCGACGCGGCCGACCGTCTGTGGATCCCCGTGAAGCGCACGTGGCGGCTCAACGAGCGCCACTACGGCGCACTGCAGGGCAAGGACAAGGCGCAGACGCTCGAAGAGTTCGGCAACGAGCAGTTCATGCTGTGGCGCCGCTCGTTCGACGTGCCGCCGCCGCCGCTGCCCGCCGACGACCAGTACAGCCAGGTCGGCGACCCGCGCTACGTCGGCATCGACGGCGAGGTGCCCGACACCGAGTCGCTGAAGATCGTCATCGACCGCATGCTGCCCTACTGGCACAGCGACATCGTCCCCGACCTGCAGGCCGGCAAGACGGTCCTCGTCACCGCGCACGGCAACTCGCTGCGCGGTCTGGTGAAGCACCTCGAGGGCATCAGCGACGCCGACATCGCTGAGCTGAACATCCCCACCGGCATCCCGCTCGTCTACCAGCTCGACGACGACATGAAGCCGCTCGGCCCGGGCGAGTACCTCGACCCCGAGGCCGCCGCCGCGGGTGCCGCCGCCGTCGCGGCGCAGGGCAACAAGAAGTAACGCCCACCGCAACGAGAAGGGGGTGGATGCCACTGGCATCCACCCCCTTCGACGTTCGCGGCGTCAGACCACCGGGGTCGGCGTGACGTCGTCGGCGCCGGCCCAGTCGCCGGTGGCGAGGTAGACGACCTTCTTGGCCACGGAGACCGCGTGGTCCGCGAAACGCTCGTGATAGCGGCTGGCGAGAGTCGCGTCGACCGTGGCCGTGGCCTCGCCCTTCCAGGAGTCGCCCAGCACCTTCTCGAACACGCTGACGTGCAGCTCGTCGATGTCGTCGTCGACGTCGCGGATCTCCTCCGCGATGCGCAGGTCCTGCGTGCGCAGCAACTCGGCGAGTCGGCGGGCGACCTCGACGTCGAGCTCGCCCATGCGGGTGAACGTGCTCTTGAGCCCCTTGGGGATGGCGCGCTCGGGGAAGCGCGACCGCGCCAGCTGCGCGATGTGCTCGGCCATGTCGCCCATGCGCTCGAGCGACGCGCTCACACGGAGCGCCGTGACGACGATGCGCAGGTCGCGGGCGACCGGCTGCTGGCGGGCGAGGATCTCGATCGCCAGCTCGTCGAGCGCGACGGCTTTCTCATCGATGATCGCGTCTGCTTCGATGACCTCTTCCGCGAGGGAGACATCGCTCGAACCGAACGCGCGCGTCGCGCGGTCGATGGCGACGGCGACCAGTTCGGCGATCTCGACCAGTCGGCTCTGGACGTCCTCGAGGGACTGGTGGAACACTTCGCGCATCGCGATACCTTCCTCGTCGGCGGCACGGCACACATACGTCCCGCGACCCTCCCGGATTCTTCCGAGCGAAGGTTAACGAGTGGTGCTGTGACAGTGAATAGTAATCGCCGGCTCTACCCGGCCCTGTCTGAACGGCCGGTGAAGCCCGAATCGCGCCTCTACGCTGGAGCCATGGACCAGACGCAGCTCTCGCTGCTCGCGCTCCTCGTGGGAATCATCGTCGGGAGCTCCGTCGTGAGCCTCATCGTCGTCGCGCAGCGCACCCGGGACAGGGCTCTCGCCCAGGGGTCTTCGGAACTCCCCGAGGGCGTGGAGTCCATGCTCGGCGCCCTCGACGACCCCGCGGTGGTGTGCGACACCTCGGCCACGGTGCTGGCCCTGTCGCCCGCGGCCGAGGTCTTCGGATTGGATGCCGGCAGTGCCATCGCCGATGAGGACCTGCGGCGGGTCGCCCGCGCGGCGCGCGAGAACGGTGCCCCGGTGAGCGAGAAGCTCCGCCTGCGTCGCGGTGCCGCTCCCGCGGAGCCGCGCCTGGTCGCCGTGCGGGCCGCCCCCGTGTCTCCGCGCCTCGTCCTGCTCGTCCTGCGCGACATCACCGAGCGCGAGCGGGTCGAGGAGATGCGGCGAGACTTCGTGGCCAACACCAGCCACGAGCTGAAGACGCCGGTAGGTGCGGTGAGCCTCCTCGCCGAGGCGATCGAGTCCGCCGCCGACGACCCCGCTCAGGTGCGGTACTTCTCCGGTCGCCTGCAGGCCGAGATCCAGCGCCTGTCCGCTCTGACCAACCGCATCCTCAGCCTCTCCCGCCTGCAGGCCTCGGACGAGCTCCGCGACCTGCGCGACGTCTCGATCGACGAGGTCGTGACCGCGGCGATCGAGTCGCACACGATCCAGGCGGACTCGGCCCAGGTCACGGTCGTCCGTGGCGGGACGAAGGGTCTGTGGGTGCGGGGCGAACCGCAGATCCTCACCGAGGCCGTCGGTAACCTCATCGCCAACGCGATCGCCTACTCGCCCCAGGGCTCGAAAGTCGGGGTGGGGGTCAAGCTCGACGAGGACGTTGTGGAGATCGCCGTCACCGACCGGGGGATCGGCATCCCGGAGAGCGACCAGCACCGCGTCTTCGAACGCTTCTACCGCGCCGACCAGGCCCGCTCGCGCCGCACCGGCGGCACCGGTCTGGGCCTGTCGATCGTCAAGCACGCCGTGCAGCGGCACGGCGGTGAGGTGCGACTGTGGTCGCGCCCCGAGCGCGGTTCGACGTTCACCATCCGCCTGCCCCGGACCGAGGCGCCCGACCTCGATCTGGTTCGCCCGAAGGCGCGCCGCAAGGGCCGCAAGTCCGGCTCCGCCGCCCGCCCCGCATCCCTGAAGGGAGACACCGCATGACCCGTGTTCTGATCGTCGAGGACGAGCCCGATCTCGCCGACCCGCTCGCTTACCTGCTGCGACGGGAGGGGTACGAGGTCGAGATCGCCGAGGACGGCGCGCTCGCCCTCTCCGCCTTCCGCGAGCGCGGCGCCGACATCCTGCTGCTGGACCTGATGCTCCCCGGGATGCCGGGCACGGAGGTGTGCCGCCAGCTGCGGCTGACCTCGCACGTGCCGATCATCATGCTCACGGCCAAGGACTCGGAGGTCGACATCGTGGTGGGGCTCGAGCTCGGTGCCGACGACTACGTGACGAAGCCGTACTCCACGCGCGAGCTCCTCGCCCGCATGCGGGCGGTGCTGCGTCGCCGCAGTCCAGAGGAGTCGGACCTCGACGAGCGCATCCTCAGCGGCGGGCGTGTGACGCTCGACATCGACCGGCACACCGTCTCGGTCGACGGGGCCGAGATCAACATGCCGCTGAAGGAGTTCGAACTCCTCGAGGTGCTCATGCGCAACGCCGGACGCGTGCTCACGCGCGGGCAGCTCATCGACCGCGTCTGGGGCACCGATTACTTCGGCGACACCAAGACGCTCGACGTCCACATCAAGCGCATCCGCTCCCGCATCGAGCAGAGCCCGAGCGAGCCGACCATGCTCGTGACGGTCCGAGGGCTCGGTTACCGCTTCGAGGCCTGACGACCCCGGGAACGACGAAGGCGCCGACGGATGACCGTCGGCGCCTTCGTCGTGGAGATCAGGACGACGGGGTCGGCGACGGGGTGGCCGAGGGCGTCGTGGTCGGGACGAGGATGCTCGTCGGCGTGGGGGTGGGCGCCAGGGTGCGGAGGTACTCCAGAGCGCCGTCGAGGACGGGCACGTCGATGAGGGCGCCCTGGCCGTCGCCGGACTGGAAGTAGACGGGCACGGTCGAACCCGGCGCACCCTCGAAACCGTCGAGCGCGAGCGGGGCGACGTCGTTGGCGAGGTCGCCGAGACTCACCGTGCTGCTCGCCGGCACCTGGACCGACGCGCGAACGGTGCTGCCGCCCTCGCCGACCTCGATCCGCAGGGTCTGGGCCTCGGTGGTGTCGTTCACGATGGCCGCGACGAGGTTGCCGGCAGAACCCTCGTCATCGGTGACGATGAGGGCGTTGCGCACCTGCAGCGGACCGGACTCGGGGACGTTCACGCCGTCGGAGGCGGAGTAGTCGATGGTGGTCGCTTGCGGGGCGATGAGATTGCATCCCGTCGTTCCGAGAACGACGGCGGCCCCCACGGCCAGGGACGCGAACAGGCGCGTTTTCACGGATCCTCCCGGAACGACAGACGGCATCCCGACCATCCTACGGGGTCGGGGGCCGCCGCCCGCCCCGCGGGCGCCCGTGCGCGGGATGCGCACGCGCAATGGGGGTCGTGTCAGGGTGGGGCGGAACCTTAGCGCATCGGGGCCTGTGGTATCCTGGATGTTGCCGAAAGGACATAACTCCATGCTTTTTGAGGTTGGCGAGACCGTCGTTTACCCGCACCATGGCGCGGCCACGATCATCGAGGTCAAAGAACGCGTCATCAAGGGCGAGACGAAGAAGTACCTGAAGCTCAACGTCACGCAGGGCGATCTCGTCATCGAGGTCCCCGCAGACAACGTCGACCTGGTCGGCGTCCGCGACGTGATCGGCAAAGAGGGTCTCGACCGCGTCTTCGAGGTGCTGCGCGCACCGTTCACCGAGGAGCCGACCAACTGGTCGCGCCGTTACAAGGCGAACCTCGAGAAGCTCGCTTCGGGTGACGTCATCAAGGTGAGTGAGGTCGTTCGCGACCTGTGGCGCCGCGATCAGGACCGCGGACTGTCCGCCGGTGAGAAGCGCATGCTGGCCAAGGCCCGCCAGATCCTGGTGTCCGAGCTCGCTCTGGCCGAGAAGACCGACGAGGACCGCGCGAGCGTCGTCCTCGACGAGGTCCTCGCGTCCTGACGCCGCACGATTCCGCGGCACGGACCGGTTAGCGTGGTCGGGTGATCCCCGTACCCGTGCCGCGTCTGGCCGTCATCGTCGTCGCCGCCGGCTCCGGCACCCGTTTGAACGGGGGCGCGCCGAAGGCGTTCGTCGGTCTGGACGAGCACACCATCCTCCGTCACGCCCTGTGCGGAGTGTTCGCTGCGCCGCGCGCGCAGGTGGTCGTCGTGGTCCCCGCCGGATTCGAGGGCGCCGCGTTGACCGAGGCGCGCGAGGTCGCGGGAGACCGTCACGATCTCGTGGCGGTCGTCGCCGGCGGGGCCACGCGTCAGTCGTCGGTCGCGGCGGGGCTCGCCGCCCTGTGGGCGGACGTCGACACCGTGCTCGTGCACGACGCGGCGCGGGCGCTGACACCGCCGTCGGTGTTCGAGCGGGTCGTCGCCGCGCTCGACGCGGGTGCGGACGCCGTGATCCCGGCGGTCCCCGTCGTCGACACGATCAAGCGCGTGGATGCCGAGGGGGCGATCGTCGCCGCCGTGGACCGATCCGAACTCGCCGCCGCGCAGACGCCGCAGGGCTTCCGTCGTACCGTCCTGGAAGAGGCGCTCCGCTCCGCCGACGCCGATCACACCGACGACGCGGCGCTGGTGGCCGCCGCGGGTCACCCCGTGATCACGGTCGCGGGCGACGCGGCATCCTTCAAGATCACCACCGGTCCCGACCTCGACCGCGCGCGGGCCCTGCTCGCGGACGCCGGACCCGCCGTCGCTCCGACCGCCGCCACCGCGACCGCTCCCGCGGCGGGTGCGCCGCGCGTCGGGATCGGCACCGACGTGCACGGCTTCGGCGGCGACGGCACGCTGTGGCTCGCGGGTCTGGAATGGCCGGGGGAGCAGGCCCTCTCGGGGCACTCCGACGGCGACGCCGTGGCTCATGCGATCGTTGACGCGCTGCTGGCCGCCGCGGGCCTCGGAGACATCGGCACGCACTTCGGCGTCGACCGCCCCGAGTTCGCGGGGGCCCACGCCGAGGCGTTCCTCGCGCACACCCGGACCCTCCTCGGCGAGGCGGGGTGGCGCATCGGGAACGTCTCCGTGCAGGTGCAGGCCAATCGGCCGCGCTTCGCGGGCCGCAGAGCCGAGGCGGAGCGCGCACTGTCGGCCGCACTCGGGGGAGCTCCCGTCTCGGTGAGCGCCACCACGACCGACGGTCTGGGATTCACCGGTCGCACCGAGGGGGTCGCGGCCTTCGCGACGGCGCTCGTGCTCCCGGTCTAGAGTTCCCGCGTCATGAACGTCGACAGCGGATCGGGTCGGTACGACCCGAACGGCGGGCATTCCACGAACCCCTCGCCGGCGTAGAGGCCGCGCGCCGCCGCGAAGTCGTCTCCGCTGCCCGTCTCGAGCCAGAGGCTCCGGATGCCGCGCGCCCGCGCCTCGGTCATGATGTGCCGCAGGATCGCCCGCCCGATGCCCTGACCGAGGAAGCGCTCGGTCACGCGCATCGACTTGAGCTCGCCCGCGTCGTCACCGAACGGGGAGAGGGCGCCGATTCCGGCGAGTTCGCCGTCGACCCGTGCCGACCACAGCAGCGCGCCGTTGTCGACGAGGGCATCGGCGTCGAGCGCGTGACAGCTCTCGGCGGGCGTGTTCGCGAGCATGCCCGACACGTGCGCGGTCACCAGTGCTCGGGTGTCGGCGACGGACACGTCGTCGCGTCGGATCTCCAGTGGCATGCTGCGACCCTAACGCCGTCGTGTTTCGGGCACGGGTCGCCTCCAGGGGCGGCCGGTAGGCTTGTGCGGTGACCGTTCGGCTGTATGACACGAAAGCGCAGGCTCTGCGCGACTTCGTCCCCGTCGACCCCGCGAACGTCACGATGTACGTCTGCGGCCCCACGGTGCAGTCGGGTCCGCACATCGGCCATGTCCGGGCGGCTCTCGCATTCGACCTGCTCCGCCGCTGGCTCGCCCACCGGTTCGGGCGCGTCACGTTCGTCCGCAACGTCACCGACATCGACGACAAGGTCCTCGCCAACGCCACGGCCGAGGAGCCCTGGTGGGCGCTGGCGTACCGCATGGAGCTGGAGTTCTCGCGGGCGTACGCCGCCGTCGGCATCCTGGCCCCGACCTACGAACCGCGCGCGACCGCGTCGGTCACGCAGATGCAGGAGATCATCGCCGAGCTCATTGAGCGCGGCCACGCGTACGCCGCCGCCGGCGACGTCTACTTCGACGTGCGCTCGTGGCCCGCGTACGGCGAACTCACCCGTCAGAGCGTGGATGCCATGGAATCGGCGACGGACGCCGACCCCCGGGGCAAGCGCGACCCCCGCGACTTCGCCCTGTGGAAGGGCGCGAAAGAAGGGGAGCCGGCGTCGGCGACCTGGACGTCGCCGTGGGGCGCCGGGCGCCCCGGCTGGCACATCGAGTGCTCCGCGATGTCGCGGCGCTACCTCGGCCCCGAGTTCGACATCCACGGGGGCGGCCTCGACCTCCGCTTCCCGCACCACGAGAACGAGATCGCGCAATCCACCGCCGCGGGCGACCCCTTCGCGCGGTACTGGGTGCACAACGGTCTCGTCACCGTCGACGGGCAGAAGATGTCGAAGTCGCTCGGCAACTTCACGCTCGCCGCCGACGTGCTCGCCGAGCGCGATCCGCGTGTCGTGCGCTACGCGCTCGCCGGGGCGCACTATCGGTCGAGTCTGGACGTCTCGGATCGCGGATTCGACGAGGCGCGTGCCGCTCTCGACCGCATCGCGACATTCCTCGAGCGGGTTCACCGGACCGCCGGGGCGACAGCCGCCTCGACGGGCTCCGCCGATCTGCCGGACGCCTTCGCCGCGGCCATGGACGACGACCTCGGCGTCCCGCAGGCGCTCGCGGTCCTCCACGAGACGGTGCGCGCCGGAAACGTCGCCGTCGACGCGGGAGACCTCGACGCGGCGGCCCGCGCAGGCCGCGCGGTGTCCGCGATGCTGGCGGTGCTCGGGCTGGATGCCGCGGAGCCCGCCGGTTCGGACGCAACCGACGCCGCACTCGACGCGCTCGTGCGCGAGATGATCGCGCAGCGCGCCCGCGCGCGCGCCGACAAGGACTGGGCCGCAGCCGATCGCATCCGTGATGCCATCGCCGCCGCCGGAATCACGCTGGAGGACACTCCGGCCGGAACCAATTGGAGTATCGATGCCTAAGCCTGGACGTCCGGGAGCCCGCAACCCCGGCAAGAAGAAGGGCCCGCTCAAGGGCACCGGCGGACACTCGCGCAAGGCGCTCGAGGGCAAGGGGCCCACGCCCAAGGCCGAGGACCGCGCCTGGCACGTCGCCGGGAAGCGCAAGGCCGCCCAGGATCGCTACGCCGCCGCCGGCGGCAAGGGCAAGCCGGGCGTGCGCCCGGTGGGCTCGTCGCAGGGCCGTCCGCGTGCGAAGCAGAGCGACGACACCGAGACGGTCACCGGCCGCAACTCGGTGCTCGAAGCGCTGCGCGCGAAGATCCCCGCGACGGCGTTCTACATCGCTCAGCGCGTCGAGATGGACGACCGCGTGAAGGAGATGCTGTCGATCGCGACGAATCGCGGCATCCCCGTTCTCGAGGTGACCCGACCCGAGCTCGACCGCATGGCCGGCTTCGACGGCGTCCACCAGGGCGTCGCCCTGAAGGTGCCGCCGTACGAGTACGCGCACCCGCAGGACATGCTCGAGAAGGTCGTCGACCGCGGGGACCTGCCGCTGTTCGTCGCTCTCGACGGCGTGACCGACCCGCGCAACCTCGGGGCGATCATCCGCTCCACCGCCGCGTTCGGCGGACAGGGGCTCATCCTGCCGCAGCGTCGTTCGGCGAGCGTGAACTCGGCGGCGTGGAAGACCAGCGCCGGCGCGGCCGCGCGCGTCCCCGTGGCTCTCGCGGCGAACCTCACCGCGACGCTGAAGGACTTCAAGAAGCAGGGCGTGTTCATCCTCGGCCTGGCCGGTGACGGTGACGTGTCGCTGCCGTCGCTCGAGCTCGCGGACCGCCCCGTCGTGATCGTCGTCGGTTCCGAGGGCAAGGGCCTGTCGCGCCTGGTGACCGAGACGTGCGACCAGGTGGTGTCGATCCCGATCTCGACGGCCGCCGAGTCGCTGAACGCCGGCATCGCGGCATCCGTCGCCCTGTACCAGGTGTCGACGCTGCGCAACGCCGGCTGAGTCCTCAGCCGCGCTGCAGAAGGCGCAGCGCGGCGGGGGAGGGCTCGACCTCGCCGCGCTCGATGGCGTGGCCGACCTCGACGATCGCGTCGTTGACGGGAGTCGGGATGCCGAGCCGGCGGCCGGCCGCGACGACCGTGCCGTTGATGTCGTCGACCTCGCTGTGGCGGCCCTTGCGCCAGTCCTGGAGCACCGTGGTCGTCGCTCCGGGCACGGTGAACCGGGTGTAGAGCGCGTCGAGCATTGTCTCGACGACGTCGGGTGAGCTCTCGATCGAGGCGGGCGTGAGCCCGAAGATCGGAAGCACGCGATGCTCGCCCGCGACCCGCAACGCCTCACGGCCCGCCTCGAGCATGATCTCGCGCATGCCCGGGACCTCGATGGCATCGACCATCGGCAGCCCGAGCGCCGCGGTCGGGACGAGGACCGAGGCATTGCTGACGAGCTTCATCCACTTCGCCGACGCGATGTCGTCCACGCGGGCGACCTCGCCCGAGTGCGACAGGACGTCGGCGACGTCGCGCCCGCGGGGCGCCGTGGCATCCACCGCGAACCACGATCGTTCGGGGTCCACGTGGCGATGGACGACCCCGGGCTCCGTCATGGTCGACGAGATCTCGATCACCGTGCCGACCGTTCGATGCGCGCCCACCACGTCGGCCACGACGTCGGTCGTCATCCCGTTCTGGACGGCGGCGATCGCGCCGTCGACGGCGAGGTGCGGCTCGATGAGCGCAGCGGCCCAGCGGGCGTCGTACGCCTTCGTCACCAGCAGGACGAGGTCGAACGGCTCGCGCAGCGTCGCGACCTCGCACAGGTGCAGCGTGCGCGGGCGTACGCGGCGGGTTCCCGACGGCATCTCGACGCGCAGGCCGTCGCGTCGCATGGCCTCGACGTGGGCGGGCCACTGCTCGATCAGCACGGGATCCAGACCCGCGTCGATGAGGTCGGCGCCGATGGACGCGCCGTTGGCACCGGCACCCAGCACGGCGATGGACGGAGTGGACATGTCGCTCCTTCGTTGGAGTGTCAGCGAACGCACGGGCTTCGGTGTCACGGTTCATGCAACTGCGCTGAACGAAAACCGGACTCTTGCCACGCACTCACGGAGAGTGTAAACCAGGAACGAACATTCTCGATGGGGAGAAGGCCATGACCGAAACCACACCCGCCGCCGAGCAGTTCTCGGCGGACCGCCCGTTCGTCTTCCGCAACGCCACCGTCATCACCATGGACGAGCAGGGCGTTCTGGACGACGCCGACGTCCTCGTGATCGGCCGCGACATCGCCGCGGTCGGACACCGTCTCGAGGTGCCGGAGGGCACGCTCGAGATCGACGCATCCGGGGGCATCGTCACCCCCGGCTTCATCGACACCCACCGCCACATGTGGCAGTCGGCTCTGCGAGGCTACGGCGGCGACTGGGCGCTCAGCCAGTACTTCGTCTTCTACTACCTCAACTGGGGCGAGGTGTTCCGTCCGGAGGACGTCTACGCCGGCAACCTCCTCAGCGCGCTGGAATCCGTCGACACCGGTGTGACGACGACGCTGGACTGGTCGCACGGCCTGCGCACGCCCGAGTACGGCGAGGCCGCGCTCCAGGCGCTCCGCGAAATCCCGGGACGCTTCGTCCTCGGCTACGGCAACTACCTCGGCGCGCCCTGGGAATGGGCCAACGCTCCGGAGTTCCGCGACTTCGTGTCGAAGAACTTCTCCTCGCACGACGACATGCTGACGCTCCAGCTCGCGTTCGACGTCCCCGGGGCGTCCGACTTCCCCGAGCGCGGTGCGTTCGAGGCGGCCCGCGAGCTGGGACTGCGCGTCACTACGCACGCCGGGGTCTGGGGGGCCACCACCGACACCGCCATCACGCAGATGTACGACGCAGGGTTCATGACGCCGGAGATCTGCTACGTGCACTCCGCGTCGCTCAACGAGCAGAGCTATCAGAAGATCGCGGCCACCGGCGGCACCGTCTCGGTCGCAACGGAGTCGGAGCAGAGCGCCGGCCAGGGATATCCCTCGACGTGGGCGATCCGCAGGCACGGCATCCCGGCCTCCCTCTCCATGGACACCAGCGTCTGGTGGAGCGCCGACTTCTTCTCCGCCATGCGCGCGACCCTCAGCGCCGACCGCTCCCGCGACCACCTCGAGGCGCACGCACGCGGCGAGACGATCGTCGCGAACCGTCTGCGGGCCGAGGACGTCCTGCACATGGCGACGATGGGCGGCGCCCGCTCGATCGGCCTCGAGGA
This sequence comes from Microbacterium sp. RURRCA19A, assembly GCF_900156455.1. GTDB lineage: Bacteria > Actinomycetota > Actinomycetes > Actinomycetales > Microbacteriaceae > Microbacterium. The sequence continues at coordinate 268,734 of NZ_FTNQ01000003.1, read as the reverse complement.
CCGCATCGGCTCGCTGACCCCGGGCAAGCGCGCCGACATCGTGCTCATCAAGAACGACGAGTCTCCGGCGATGACGCCGATCCTGCACCCCTACGCGCACGTCGTGTACCAGGCCGGAACCGCCGACGTGCACACCGTGGTCGTCGACGGCAAGGTCGTGAAGTACGAGGGGAAGCGCATCGGTCTGCCGCTCGCGCCCGTCCGCGACAAGGTCGCGGCATCGGTCGAGTACGTGCGGTCGAAGCTCGGTGAGCAGGCGTGGACCGAGGGGATGCACCCCGAGATCCCCGTCGACGAGGAGATCGAGAACCCCTACCGCTACACCGAGGGCGACGCCCACGTGGTCGCCCGCGCCGACGACTGAGAGGACCGCATGATCCTGCACGCCGCACTGTTCACCTGGAGACCCGAGGTCGGCCCCGAGGAGGTGGAGGCGCTGACGGGGGCGCTCGAGGAGATGGCGACGGCGTTGCCGATGCTCCGCGGATACCGCTGCGGTGCGAACCTGCGGCTGCGCCCGAGCCCGGCCGACTACGCCGTGGTGGCGCTCGTGGCGGACGAAGACGCCCTCGCGGCGTACCTCGACTCACCCGCGCACGCCGCGGTGTACGAGGCGCACCTCGCACGGATGATCGACTCCCGCCAGGCGGTGCAGATCCCGGTGCCCGACGGGACCGCCCTGTGAGGCGCATGCGCGCCGCCGTCCTGCACAGCGCCGGGGATCTGCGGATCGAGGAGCGCCCCGTCCCCGTCCCCGGTCCGGGCGAGGCCCTCGTGCGGGTGACCGGGTGCGGCGTGTGCGGATCGGATGCCACGGAGTACTCCCGCGGCCCGGTCCTCACCCACCTGCCGGTCGTACTCGGCCACGAGTTCACCGGCACGGTCGAGGCGGTGGGCGACGGCGTCGACCTTGCGCCGGGAGCCCAGGTGGTGTGCGGGGCGGGCATCTCGTGCGGCGAGTGCAAACCCTGCCGCGCCGGGCGCACGAACCTGTGCCGCCGCTATCGGACGGCCGGTCTGCAGATCGACGGCGGGCTCGCGGAGTTCGTCCGCGTGCCCGCCGCGACCCTGCTCGACGTCACCTCGTGGGGGCTGGCATCCGACACCCTCGCCCTCGCCCAGCCGATGGCCATCGCCGTGCACGCGGTGTCGCGGAGCGGTCTCGCTGCGGGTCAGGACGCCGTCGTCCTCGGGATCGGCGGGATCGGCGCCTTCCTCACGTACGCGGCGGCGGCGGTCGGGGCGCGCGTGCTCGCGGTCGACCGGTCGGAGGCGCGCCTGGCGCTCGCCCGTGACCTCGGCGCCGAGCGCACGCTGGTCGCGGGCGAGGGCTCCGTCGCCGCCGAGCTCGCCGCGTCCGGACGCGAGGCGGACGTGCTGTTCGAAGTGAGCGGTTCGCGCGCCGGATGGGACGAGGTCGTCGCGGCCGCCCTGCCCGGGGCGGTGCTGGTGCCCGTCGGCATCCAGCGCGAGGACGTCCCCGTCCCCCTGGGGTCGTGGACCCTGCGCGAGTACACGATCGTGGGGACCGTCGCGCACGCGATCGCCGCGGATCTGCCGCGCGCGGTGGAACTGCTGGCGGGTCGCGCCGACTGGTCCGACGTCGCCGACGAAGTGCTGCCCCTCGACGAGGTGGCGGACGGGGCGCTCGAGCCGCTCACGGGCGGCGGTTCCCGTCAGATCAAGACCGTGATCGACCCGACGGCGACGCGCCGGCGGGTGGCACGGCACGGCGTCGGGTCGACTCCGGCGTAGCGCGGGTCAGTGGTCGAGGTCGTCCATCGCCCGGAGGACGTCGACCGCTGACCCGATCGTCTCGCGCGGGGCGCCCAGCTGCTGTCCCGCCGAGGGCATGGTCTGGTTCTGCTCGCGGCGCCCGACCACGAACCAGATGCCGCGGGCGATCGCGTTGCTCTGGTTGACGTAGAGGTGCGGCCGCACCGAGTCGAAGTGCAGGCTGTCGCCCGCGCGGAGCGTGAAGGTGTCGAACTCGAGGCGCAGCGTCAGCTCCCCCTCGAGCAGATAGGCGTACTCGACGCCTGCGTGGCGCATCATCTTGCCTTCGACCGAGCTGGAGGCTCCCGGCTGGTAGGTGACCAGGAGCGAGTCCGCGGGACCGACGCCCGCGGCCAACCGTTCCCACCGGACGCCGTTCTCCATGTCGAGGACGGCGTTGTCGGCGGCGCGTTGCACCGTGAGGTCCGTCGGAACCGGTTCGGGCGCGGGAATCGCGGCGCCGGCCGGCGGCGTGGGGGAGACGCCCAGCAACTCGTCGATCGAGATGCCGAGGTGCGTCACCATCGCGTACAGCGTCGAGACCGAGGGCTGCGTCTTGCCGGTCTCGACCTGCGAGATGAGGCTGGCCGACACGCCCAGTGAACTGGCGACGCTGCGCAGGCTCAGGCCGCGCTGCAGTCGCGCGTCGCGCAGCCTGCTGCCGATGTCGTCGGTCATGTCCGCGCCTCCTCGTCCGAGGGAGGTGAACCCGATCACCGGGACCCCGCCCTTCGCGAGAACACGCTACCGGCCGATTCGCGCACATCGTGTGCGCCGCGCCTGAACACGGCCGAGCCTCACCCGCGTCCGGGGACGTCCAGGAGGGCGTCGATGTTGGCGGCGGACCGCGGCATCCGTCCGGCCTCGATCTCCTTCGCGAGACGGACGGTGTGCGCGTTGAACGGCGCCTCCTGTCCCGCGGCGGCGAGCACCGAGACCACGAGACCGTTCACCTCCTCGTACTCGCCGTGGCGGCCCTTCATCCAGTCCTGCAGAACGGTGGTGTTGGTGTCGGGCAGGGAGAAGCTGTCGAGCACCTCGCCCAGGAGGTCGGCGGCGTAGCGATCCGGATCGGTCACCGCGTCGTCGGAGAGGCCGAAGATGGGGACGAGGCGGCTGCCGTCGGCGAGCGCGGCCCGTGCGGCCTCCTTCCCGCACTCGATCATGAAGTCGTGGACGCCCGGGAGGGCGACGGCGGAGGCCAGGGGCAGGTCGAGGATCGCGGACGGGACGAGTTCGCCGGCGTTGGCCACGAGCTTCATCCACTTGGACGAGCGGATGTCGGGGGAGACATCGACGCGGCCGGTGTGCGAGAGGACGGCCTGCACCTCGTGTTCGCGACCGCGGGCCGCGTCGTCGTACGCGCCGACCGCGAACCAGGAGCCGGCGACCGGCGTCTGCCGGTTGACGATGCCCGGCTCGAACATGTTGGATGCCACCTCGATCACCGCCCCCATCGTGCGGTGCGCGCCCACGGCGGCAGCGATGGCATCCTGGGTCATCCCGTTCTGCAGGCCCACGACGAGCCCGTCTTCGGCGACGTAGGGGGCGACGAGCTCCGCGATCCACCGGGTGTCGTACGCCTTCACGACGATGAACACGATGTCGAAGGGCTCGCGCAGGGTCGCCACCTCGCAGAGGTGCAGGGGATGCACGGGCGTGACGTGGGTCTCGTCCGGCAGCCGCACCTCGATGCCGCGGGCGCGCATGGCCTCGACGTGGGCGGGCCACTGTTCGATGTAGGTGACGTCGAGACCCGCGCGCAGCAGGTCCGCGCCGATGCTCGCACCTTGCGCACCGGTGCCGAGCACGGCGATCCGGGGGCTCGTTCGTGACATGGGTCCTCCTCGACACCGATGGAACGTTCGCTCAGACTTTACAAATCTGGGAGCGACTGTACATTCGTGTGTAGTTCAGCACAACGTCGGGTCGATGCGGACCCGAACGGATCGCGAGGGAGCGACCATGCGCACACTCATCCGCAACGTGGCGGCGGCCACCGTCGACCCGGAGCTGGGCGACCTCGCCCGCACCGACATCCTCATCGAGCACTCCGTCATCCGGGAGATCCGTCCCGACATCGCGGTGGACGACGCCGAGATCATCGACGGTCGCGACAAGATCGCCATACCGGGCATGGTCGACACGCACCGGCACACCTGGCAGACCGCCTTGCGCGGCATCCTCGCCGACGGGAACATCCCCGACTACCTCCGTGGCATCCGACTGCACATGGCGCCGCTGTACCGGGCGGAGGACATGTACGCCGGCAACTACGTCGGGGCCCTCGACGCGGTGAACTCCGGGATCACCACGATCGTCGACTACTGCCACAACATCCTCGATCCCGACGGGGCCCACGCCGCCGTCACCGGGCTGCGGGATGCCGGTATCCGTGCGCTCTACGCCCACGGGCTGACCCCGATCACCACCAACACCTGGAGCCAGTCGCGCGGCGGGTCCGTCCGGGGAGCGGATCCCGCGGCCCTGGCCACGCGGGCCGTGCTCGCCCGCCGCATCCGGGAGGAGTATTTCTCCAGCGACGACCAGCTGCTGCGCTTCGGCATCGCCCCGCAGGAGCTGGCGATCGCGCCCGTCGCCGACGTGGCGGCCGAGTTCCGCCTCGCCCGCGATCTCGGGGCGCGCATCACCTTCCACGCCAATCAGGTCATGGTGCGGCAGCTCTTCCAGGACGTCGAGGTGCTGCACGCGCACGGGCTGCTCGCGGACGACCTCCTGCTGGTGCACTGCACCTTCAACACCCCGCACGAGTGGGACCTGTTGGACGACAGCGGGGTCACCGTCTCGGTGTGCGCCGAGACGGAGATGCAGATGGGCATGGGGTATCCCGCCATCGCTGAGGCCACGGCCCACACGCCCGGACCGAGCCTCGGGATCGACTGCGTCTCCGGCAACGGCGGCGACATGGTCTCGCACAGCCGGCTCGTGCTGCAGGCTTCTCGATATCGCGCCGACGAGCCGGAGTATGCCGTCATGCGGGCGCCGCAGGCGATGTCGTGGACGACGAAGGACGCGTTGAGGTGGGCCACGCTGAACGGTGCGCGGGCAGCCGGCGTCGACCATCTCGTCGGTTCGCTCACGGTGGGCAAGCGCGCCGACATCGTGCTCGTGGACATGTCGGGGATCAGCCAGGTCGGCTGGAATCGTGCGGATCCCAGCGGTGCGGTGGTGTCTCAGGCGCACGCCGGCTGCATCGACACCGTGCTCATCGACGGGCGCGTGGTCAAGCGCGGCGGTGTGCTCACGCACGTCGACGTCGCTGCGGCCAGGGCGACGCTCGAGCGCTCCCACGACCACCTGTACGACCGGATGGGCGGAGCGGGATCGTTCATCCCGCAGCCCCCGATCGACATCCCGCTGTACCGCGAACGCGCCTGAGCTTTCAGTCGAGCTGCACGGACTGCACAGAGTGATAACAAATACTTGACACGTTCAGTCCTGCTTTCTAGCATCCAATCAACGAACACCACCGGCGCGACGACGCTCCGGTTCGACGAGGGAGTCACCACCACATGAGCACGCGTACGCTGCTGCGGGGAGGGACCGTCATCACGGCCGTCCGCCCCGGCGAGGTCCTCACCGACACCGACATCCTGATCGGCGCCGACGGAACGATCGAGGCCATCGGACAGGGCCTGGATGCCGGCGACGCCGAGGTCATCGACGTCCACGGCCGCATCGTGCACCCCGGCTTCGTCGACACCCACCGCCACACGTGGCAGTCGGTCGTCCGCAACCTCGCGTCGGACTGGTCGCTCACGGAGTACCTCGCGGGCCTGCACACCGGCCTCAGCAAGCACTTCCGTCCCGAGGACACCTACACCGGCAACTACCTCGGCGCGCTCGAGGCCCTCGACTCCGGCATCACGACGCTCGTCGACTGGTCGCACAACCTCGCCACCCCCGAGCACGCGGACGCCGCGGTCGCCGCCCTCAAGGACACCGGGATGCGGGCCGTGTTCGCGCACGGCGGCGGCGCCGACCAATGGGGGAGCCTGCCCTCGGCCAACGTCCACCCCGCCGACGCGCGGCGCGTCCGCGACGAGCACTTCTCCTCCGACGACGGCCTCGTGACGATGGCCCTCGCGCTGCGCGGTCCGCAGTTCGTGACCCCCGAGGTCAACATCGCCGACTTCCGTCTCGCCGCCGACCTCGACCTGCGCGTGACGATGCACGCCGGCGACGGATACTGGGGGAAGTCGGGCCCGATCCGCAAGATGCACGCCGACGGACTCCTGTCCGACCGCATCACCTACGTGCACTGCTGCACCCTGGGCGACGACGAGTTGAAGCTCATCGCCGACAGCGGCGGCACCGCCTCGGTCGCCCCCGACGTCGAGATGCAGATGGGCCACGGCTTCCCCGCCACCGGCCGACTGCTGCGCGCCGGCATCCGTCCCACGTTCTCGATCGACGTGTGCAGCTCGAACGGCGGCGACATGTTCGCCACCATGCGCACCGCCATCGGCATGCAGCGCGCGCTCGACAACGCCCCGTCCGTCGACACCGGCGAGGTGCTCGAGCGCATCAGCCTCACGTGCGCCGACGTCGTGCAGTTCGCCACGATCGACGGCGCGCACGCCGCAGGCCTCGCGGACACGACCGGCTCGATCGCGGTGGGCAAGGCCGCCGACATCGTCGTGCTGGACGACCGCTCGCTGGCCCTCACGCCGCTCAACAACCCCATCGGCAGCCTCGTCTACTCGGCCCACCCCGGACTCGTCCGCGACGTGTTCGTCCAGGGCCGCCGCGTGAAGAAGGACGGCGAGCTCGTCGGCGTCGACATCGCGCGACTGAAGGCGGATGCCGAGGCATCCCGCAGCCACCTGCTCGGCGAGATGCCCGAAGCGCGCCTCGACGGCACCTGGCACCCGACGCTGGTGACGGCATGACCGACCTCGCCGCCCCGGTCCGTCTTGCGCCGAAGGACCACGGTCCCACGGCGCGGATGGTGCTGGCGTGGCCGGGCACCCGGGCCCTCATCGCCGTCGCCGCGCTGTTCCTGATCAGCCCCCTCATCGCGCCCGGCAGCGTCGGCCCCACGGCCATCGTGTCGATGCTGCCGTTCGCGGCGCTCATCGCGATCGTCGCGATCGGACAGACGCTCGTCATCCAGCAGGGCGGTCTCGACCTGTCCATCCCCGGCGCGGTCACGCTCGGCGCGCTGATCGTCGCGCGCTTCGGCGCCGACGACGCGCTGGGGCTGCCCGCGGCCATCGCCGCCGCGATCGTGGCCACCGCGGCGTTCGGCCTGGCCAGCGGCCTGGTCATCACGCTCTTCGGCCTCCCGCCGCTCGTCGTCACCATCGCGGTGAACGCGCTGATGATCGGCACCGTCCAGGCCCTGTCCGGCGGGTTCGCCACCCAGAGCCCGGACGCGCTCAACCAGTTCGCACTCAGCCGGTGGGGTGGCATCCCGGTCCTGGTGTTCTTCGCGCTCGCCCTCACGCTCGCGGTGCACGTCGTACTGAAGCTCACGCGCCTCGGCCGTCGCTTCGAACTCGTCGGCGAGAATCCCCGCAGCGCCGCGAACCTCGGAATCGGCACGCGCGGCTACACGATCGTCGCCTACGTGCTCTCGGCCGCACTCGCCGCCGTCGGCGGCGTCCTGCTCGCGGGACTCCTCCGCACCCCCACGCTCACCGCGGGCGAGGACTACCTGCTGCCCTCGATCGCGGCGGTCGTGCTCGGCGGCACCGCACTCACCGGCGGACGCGGAAGCGTCGTCGGCACGGCGCTCGGCGCACTCTTCCTGGCGCAGCTGACCCAGCTGGTCCAGACGTTCACGCAGGCCACCGCCGTGCAGAACATCGTGCAGGCGCTGATCATCGGCGTCGGCATCGTCGCCCAGCTCCAGCTGGGCGGCACCACCTCCCGAATCCGGAACCTCATGCGACGGCGTCCGGGAGCCTGACCCGGCTCATCCGCCCACCGCGACCCGCCCGGGTCGACGGGCGGTCCGTCGCGCCCTCATCCGTCCCTGCATACCCGATCACCCACTCGAAGAGGAGTACCCCCATGATCACCACAGCACCCGCACGGCGAGCCGGTCTCGTCGTCATCGCCCTCGGCGCGCTCGTGCTCGCCGGCTGTTCGTCGACCAACAGCGCCGGCGGCGGCGGAACCGAGGGAGCGAACAACCTCACCGCCGACATCGCCGCCGGCAGCACCGGCACCATGGACCAGTTCGCGAGCATCTCCGACATCTGCCCCGCGGACGGCAAGAAGGTCTCGGTCGGCGTGGTCGACGGTTACGGCACCAACACGTGGTCCAAGACCGTCCTCGCCGAGATCGAGAGCGAAGCGGCCAAGTGCGCCGCGATCTCCGGTGTCGAGTTCATCGCCGGTCGCGGCGACCTGGAGGCCACCACCTCGGGCATCACGAGCCTGGCCGCCAAGGGCACGAACATCATCCTGGTCATCCCCGACGCCGGCCCCGGCGAGGCGCACCTGCCCGCCATCCGCCAGGCGACCCAGGCCGGCTCCATCGTGGTCAACTTCGCCTCCGACCCGCAGGGGACCGCCGGCACCGACTACCTGGACTACACCGACCAGATCCCCGCGTTCGTCGGGAAGTCCAAGGCGCAGTGGATCGTCGACCAGCTGGGCAGCGCGGGCGGCAACGTCGTGTTCTTCGGCGGACCCTCCGGTGCGCTGGTCTCGACGCAGGAGTTCGCCGGGGCCAAGGAGGTCTTCGACGCCAACCCCCAGATCACGCTCGTGAACAGCGAGCCCATCTGGACCAACTGGGACCCGGCGCAGGCGCAGCAGGCGATGGCCGGCGTCCTCTCGCAGGGCACGCCGATCAACGCCATCATCGCCGACTACGGTGCGTCCGCCTCGGGTGTCATCCGCGCGTACGAGGCCGCGGGCCAGCAGCTGCCCATCCTCACCTCGACCGACGACAACTCCCTCAGCTGCGGCTTCGCCGACCTCAAGGCGAAGAACCCCGGCTACGAGTTGGCGACGGTCTCGTCGCGCACCTGGATCGGACGCGTCGCGCTGCGGAAGGCCCTCGCCGCGGAGTTCGGGACGAAGGACACCGAGCCCTCGCTGTACGAACTGTCGCTCTTCGAGGACTCCACCGGCAAGACGGCCGGCTCGGTGACCCCGGACAAGGCCTGCCTGTCGTCGGCGCCGTCGGACGCCACGCCGTCGACGCTGCTGACCTCCGCCGAGATCACGAAGCTCTTCGGCTGATGAACGAGACCCCCACGACCGTGGCATCCGCGCTCACCCTCTCGGGCATCACCAAGACCTACCCCGGTGTCACCGCGCTCGACGCGGTCTCGGTCGACATCGCCGCCGGTCGCGTGCACGCCGTGCTGGGCGAGAACGGCGCCGGGAAGTCCACTCTCGTGGGGATCGCGGCGGGGTCGGTGGTGCCGGATTCCGGCACCATCGGCCTCGCCGGGCGCGAGTTCGACCGCATCCGCCCCGCCGAGGCGCGGGAGGCGGGCCTCGCCATCGTGTACCAGATCCCCGCGCTGGCCCCGTCGCTGAGTGTGGTGGATGCCGTCCTGCTGCTGCTCCCCGCGAGCAAGCGTCCCTCGCGTCGGACCGCCGCCGCCTGGGTCGCCGCGCACTTCGGGCGCCTGTCGTTGAACATCGACCCGCACGCTCTGGTGTCGTCGCTGTCGCTGCGGGAGGCGCACCTCGTCGAGATCGCCGCCGCCCTGGCATCCGACCCCCGTGTGCTGGTGCTGGACGAGCCGACCGAGGCCCTCGGGCCGGAGGAGACGGCCTGGTTGTTCGCCCAGGTCCGGGGGCTCCTCGAGAAGGGCGTCGCGATCGTCTACATCACCCACCGGATCCCGGAGGTGATGGAGATCGGCGACGACCTCACGGTGCTGCGCGACGGCCGCGTGGTGGGTCGGGGCCTGGTCGCGGACTTCACCGCCGATCAGGTCGTCGAGCTCATCGTCGGCCGGTCGCTGGAGACGACGTTCCCCGACAAGCCCGCCGCTCCGGCGGCATCCGCGACGCCCGCGCTCGAGGTCCTGGAACTCAGCGGCCCCGGATACGACGACGTCTCGTTCTCGGTGTACCCGGGCCAGATCATCGGTCTCGCCGGCGTCGAGGGCAACGGCCAGCGTCAGGTGCTGCGCGGCATCGCCGGCGGTGGCGCCTCGGGGGGCCGCATCCTCGTGAACGGCCAGGAGGTGTCGACACGGTCCCGCCGGTCGGCGTCGGCCGCGGGTGTCGTGTTCCTCCCCGGCGATCGCATCGGCGAGGCGATGTTCGGCAAGATGTCGATCCGCGAGAACGCCGTGGCGGGTGCTCTGCGCGCCGCGATGCCGGGCGGCTTCGTCCGCCGCAGCCGCGAGTACGCGCTCACGCGCGAGGGCGTCGCCGGTCTCGCGGTCAAGACGCCGCACCTCGAGGTGCCGGTCTCGGCGCTCTCCGGCGGCAACCAGCAGAAGGTGCTGCTCGCCCGAGGGCGTCTCGGCGACCCGAAGGTGCTGCTGGTCGAGGACCCGACGCAGGGCGTCGATGCCGGCGCGCGCGTGGACATCTACGCGTTCCTGCGCGAGCTCGCCGCCTCGGGGGTCGCCGTCGTCGTCCTCTCCACGGATGCCGTCGAACTCGAGGGGCTGTGCGACCGGGTCGTGGTGTTCTCCCGCGGTCGCGTGCAGACGACCCTCATCGGCGACGACGTCGACGAGCGGGCCATCACGGGAGCCGCGGTGCTGTCGCACGAGACGGCATCCGTCGAGGTCGCCGTCGCGGCGCGCCGCCGGTCCCGGGGGATACTGGCGGGGGAGACGCAGGCCGTCGTCCTCCTCGGGTTGGCGGTCGCTCTCTCGGTCGTGACCTCGTTCGTCTCGTCGGCCTTCCTGAGCCCGCTGAGCATCAGTCAGCTGCTGGCGGCGACGAGCGTCCTCATCTTCGTGGGGCTCGCGCAGCTGGTCGTCGTGATGACCGGGGGCATCGACCTCAGCATCGGCTCGGTGACGGCGCTGTCGGCGGTCATCCTGTCGTTCTTCGCACAGCAGGGGATCGGCTACTTCCTCATCGGGGTCCTGCTGGCGCTCGCCGCGGGGGCAGCGGTCGGGTGGGTGAACGGCCTCCTGGTCACGCGTCTGTCCCTCCCTCCCGTGATCGCGACGCTCGTGAGCTCGATCGCGGTGCTCGGCCTCGCGCAGGTGCTGCGGCCCAGTCCCGGCGGTTCGGCCCGCGCCGACGTCCTGACGACCCTCGGCCTCGCCGTCGCCGGTGTGCCCCTGATCCTGGCGTTGGCCGTCGCTGTGGCGGTGGTCATGTGGTTCGTCATCCAGCGCACGCGCGGCGGTCGCGCGCTGCGTGCGGCGGGCTCCGACCCCGTGAAGGCCAACCGCATGGGCGTACGGGTGCCGCGGACGCGGCTGCTCGCGTCGGTCGCGGCGGGTCTGCTCGCGGCTCTGGCCGGACTCGCGGTGTACTCGCGGTCGGGCATCGGCGACGCCAACGCGGCCCAGGCGCTGACCCTCACCTCCGTCACGGCGGTCGTGATCGCCGGCGCCAGCATCTTCGGCGGTTCGGGCTCGGCTCTCGCCGTCGCGGCGGCGGGACTGCTCCTGCAGACGGTGACGAGTTCTCTGGCGTTCCTGTCGCTCGGACTCTCGTGGCAGTACTGGATCCAGGGTGCCTTCGTGCTGTTCGCCGCCGTCGTCCCGCTCGTCATGGTGCTCGTGCGCCGCGGTCGCTCACCGGGGGTGCGGGGCGGCTGATCCGCCGCGCGCCCGCATCCCCATCGGAACCCCTCTGACCTCAGGAAGGCCATCATGAAGAACACCGGAACCACGGGCACCAACGGCGTCGACTGGGAGGCCCGCGTCGACTTCGACCGCCTCCGTGACGACCGACTCGCACGCGTGAAGGCGGAGCTCGAACGCTCGGATCTCGGAGCCGTGCTCGCGTTCGACTTCTCCAACATCCGCTACATGACCGCCACCCACATCGGCACGTGGGCGATGGACAAGCTGATCCGCTTCAGCCTCCTCACCCGCAACACCGATCCGATCTCGTGGGACTTCGGCTCCGCGGCGAAGCACCACGCGCTCTACAACCCGTGGCTCGATGTGACGTCGTCCGAGATGGATGCCGATCCCCACGCGCCGCACGAGGGCACCAAGCGTCCGCGGCTGGAGTCGGGGGCGCGGGCGGGCATCTCGACGCTCCGCGGCGCCTTCCCGCCGGATGCCGGGATCGCCGAGGAGGTCGCGCGCAAGATCAAGCGCGAGCTGGAGAAGTTCGGGGTCGCCGACCAGCCGCTCGGCGTCGACGTCATCGAGCTCCCGATCCTCTTCGCGCTGCAGAAGGTCGGCATCCAGGTCGTCGACGGGCAGCAGGTGTTCATGGAGGCCCGGCGCATCAAGACCGGGGACGAGATCCGCCTGCTCACGCAGGCGGCCTCGATGGTCGACGCGGCGTACGAGGAGCTGTACCGGTTCCTGCGTCCCGGTGTCCGCGAGAACGAGGCCGTGGGTCTCGTCGCCAAGACGCTGTACGACCTCGGGTCGGAGTACGTCGAGGGCGTCAACGCCATCTCGGGTGAGCGCTGCTCTCCGCACCCGCACGTGTTCTCGGATCGTCTGATCCGGCCGGGCGATCCCGCGTTCTTCGACATCCTGCACAGCTGGAACGGCTACCGCACCTGCTACTACCGCACGTTCGCGGTGGGTTCGGCGAGCACGAAGCAGAAGGATGCCTATACCCGGGCGCGCGAGTACATGGACCGGGCGATCGCCCTCGTCCGCCCCGGCGCGACGACCGCCGACATCGTGTCGGTGTGGCCGACGGCGCAGGAGTTCGGCTTCGCGGACGAGGAGGCGGCGTTCGCCCTGCAGTACGGCCACGGGGTCGGCCTGTCGATCTGGGAGAAGCCGATCTTCTCGCGGCTGGTCTCGTTCGACCACCCGGAGGAGCTTAAGGAAGGCATGGTGTTCGCCCTCGAGACGTACTGGCCCTCCGCGGACGGCTGGGGCGCGGCGCGCATCGAGGAGGAGGTCGTCGTCACCGCGACCGGGTGCGAGGTCATCACGAAGTTCCCCGCCGAGGAGTTGCTCATCGCGGGGCCCCGCTACATCGCGGTCGGCGGCCCGCTGAACAACCAGCGCGACTCGCAGTCGCACCTGAACACGACGTGGGGCCGCGGGGAGGCGTGATGGCGTCGGTCGGTTTCCTCGGCCTCGGCTCGATGGGGGCGGCGCTGGCTCGCCGCCTCGTCGACGCCGGGCACCGCGTCCATGTCTGGAACCGTTCGCCCGGCGCGGCGGACCAGCTCGTCGCCGCCGGGGCCGTGGCGTGTGCGACGCCCGCGGAGGCGCTCGCGCACCCGGTGTCGTTCTCGATGCTCGCCGACGACACCGCGGTGCTCTCGGTCCTGGATGCCGCGTCCGTGGCATCCGCGTCGGGCGGGGTGCACGTGAACATGGCGTCGATCAGCCCCGCGGGGGCGGGGGAGCTGCAGCGCCGGTTCGCGGCGGCGGGGGCGCGCTACGTCGCCGCTCCCGTGCTCGGGCGGCCCACGGTCGCGGCGGAGGGCAAGCTCAACGTCCTCGTCGCGGGCGCTCCCGGCGACGTCGCCGAGGTCACGCCGTACCTGGACCTGTTCGCCGCGCGGGTGTGGCCCCTCGGCGCCGAGCCGTCCACGGCGAACGCCGTGAAGATCGCGGTGAACTACGACATCATCCACGCCATCCAGGCGATCGGCGAGTCGGTCGCCCTGGTCGAGGCTCGCGGCGTCGATCCCGAGCTGTTCATCGAGATCCTCACGTCGACGCTGTTCGCCGGGGTCGTGTACAGCGGTTACGGCGGCATGATCGCGCGACAGGCGTACGACCCGCCGGGGTTCGACGTCGCGCTCGGCTACAAGGACCTGCGGCTGAGCGCCGAGATCGCGGGCGAGACGGGCACGCATCTGCCGACGCTCGCGGCTCTCACCGCCGTGTTCGAGCGGGCGCTGGCCGAGCCGGCTCTCGCCCGCCTCGACTGGGGTGCGGCGGCCGAGGTCACCCGGCGGGGACTCCTCCCGGGCTCCGAGAACGAACGAGAGGGAGGTGCGGCATGAGCCGCAGGTATCTGGTGGTCGGGGGCACGTCCGGTATCGGGCGTGAGATCGTCGCGTCGCTCGCCGCCGACGGTCACGAGGTCACGCTCACGGGTCGTGATGCTGTCGCCGCGGAGGCGATCGCCCGGGAGATCGGGCCGAATGTCCGGGGCATCGCGGTCGACATCTCCGAGCCGGACGACATCGCGCCCGCGCTCGCCGACGTGGGCGAACTCGACGGCCTCGTCCTCGCCGCGATCGAACGCGACGCGAACACGGTGCGCGACTACGACATCGCCCGCGCCCGGCGCTTGGTGACCCTCAAGCTCGTGGGGTACACCGAGACCGTGCACACGCTGCTGGACCGGCTCGTGCCCCAGCGCTCGACCGGCATCGTGCTGTTCGGCGGCCGCGCGAAGGACGCGCCGTACCCCGGGTCGGTCACGGTCTCGACGATCAACGGCGGCGTCGAGGGGTTGACCACCGCGCTCGCCCTCGAACTCGCGCCCCTGCGCGTGAACGCCCTGCATCCGGGCATCATCGGCGACAGCCCGTTCTGGGCCGGCAAGCCCGCCGGCGTCCTCGAGGGCTACTCGTCGCGCACGCCCGGCGGCGAGCTGGCGACCATGAACGACGTGGTCGAGGCCACCCGGTTCCTGCTCCACAACGAGGGCGTCTCGGCGACCAACCTCTACGTCGACCGGGGCTGGCGCATCACCTGAGGCCCGGTCGGGTGAGTCTCGTTGGAACCCCGGTCAGCTGAATGGCTGCCGGGGTTCTTTCGCTTTCAGCTCCGCTGGCGACTGCTCGCGCGGCTAACCGCCTGGCGAGTTGCGCCCTGGAGTCCTAGGTCGTGCGGTCAAGGAGAGCCTCTTGCGAGCAGAGGTAGATTCGGATTTCAAGTAACCTAACTTGGGGGTTCGAGCAATATAAAGGATGTAAGGATATGCACGTGAATCATCCAAAGTTCTTCTAAGGTGCAACTATCTAGGCAATTTTGGGGGGATCAAGGACGTATCGGTCGCATTCGTGCGGGGGAGTGGAAAGATCGCTACGTGTTTGTCACCCCGGACACAATGCCGACTTGGTGGATTTTTGTAATCGAACCTTCGCCACATGCTGGAGTACCCGGAGATCACTATGTTCGCGGGATAAATGTGATGAGTGGTCTGATTGACGAGTGGGATGTGGACTGGATCCCCAGTGGACCAGAGGAGGTCGAGGTGGAGCGCCGCATTTTTGGTTGGCGTCCGCTGCTTGGCCCCGACGTCACATGGCTCCCGGACCATGAGGTGCCGTGAAGAAGGCGCGCGCATTTACGAGGATTGAAATCACCGTGATTCAGTAATTGCAAAGTCCAAGACGCCCGGCTTCGACGACGACGTCGTTTGGTCGTATTACCAGCGATGCGCGTCAGTGACGATGCCAGTGCGCGCCACGTCTCGGATTTCCCACGTTCCCTCAGTGTGCCCCGCTCTCCCCGAAGATCTCGGGATGCCGCTCCAGCTCGATGCGCGTGCGACGGATGTGCCGCTCGAGCACGTGGGCGGCCTCCTCGGCGTCGCCGCGGCGGAGGGCGGCCACGAGCAGGCGGTGGTCGAGGTGCGCGGTGCCGTCGTGACGGGCGTGCGCGGCGGTGACGAAGGCGCGGCGGTAGTGATGCGTTCGGTTCCAGAGCCCCACGACCGTGTCGCCCAGCATCACGGTGCGCGCCGGCGCATAGGTGGCGAAGTGGAACTCCCGGTCGTGCCGCAGGAAGTCCTCGGCATCCGCGTTCTCCATGCGTGCGGCGAGGACGTCGAGGGTGTCCAGGTCGTCGGGGGAGAGCAGCGGCGCGCTCATGCCGAGCAGCACCGGCTCGATGCGCTCGCGCACGAGATACAACTCCTCGCACTCGGCGAGGGTCAGGCGTGACACCCAGGCGCCCGAGTTGGCGACGAGCGTCACGAGTCCCTCGGCTTCGAGCATGCGTAGCGCCTCGCGCACCGGGATGCGGCTCGTCGTGTGTCGTGCGGCGAGATCCTCCTGGCGGATGCGGGCGCCGGGCGGATGGATGCCACGCAGGATCTCGTCGCGCAGCGTGTCGGCGATCCCGCTTCCGGCGCGACCGTGGTCGCGGGCGACGGCGAGCCCGCTCATTCGCCGGGCCTCGCGGGGTGCCACAGCACCGTCTCGGCGTCGCGTTCGTAGGCCTTGCCGTCGGGGAAGCTCACGAGCTCGAACTGCATGCCCCACGGGGCGCGGAAGTAGATCCAGCGCTGACCCGCGGAAGCGGCGCCGCTCACCACCGGTTCGCCCATGACGTCGACGCCATGGGCGTGCAGGTGGGCGACCGCGGCATCCAGGTCGTCGACGTAGAGCGCGAGGTGGTGCCCGCCGATGTCGCTGTTGCGCGGGGGAGGGGCCTGTCCGTCGGCGGCGTCGTACGCGAAGACCTCGAGGTTCGTGCCGTTGCCGAGGCGGTAGAACCGGATCTCGCGGATCGCGGTCCGCGGGTGCACGCCGAGCTGCCGCGTCATCCAGTCGCCTTCGCCGCTGCGGCCGGGGAGCGTGTACACGGGCACCGCGCCGAGGACATCGACGAGGAAAGTCTCGGCCTCGTCGAGGTCGGGGACGGTGAAGCCGATGTGGTCGCTGCCGCGCAGTCCCGGAAGTCCCATGTCGCATCCTCCATTGGATCCATTGACGCCTCATAGGGCGCCTCTCGACAGTATCTCGCGTTGCTTACGCCTTGTATTGGAGACAATCCGATCGTACAGTGTGAGCGAACGACCTGTACAGGTGAACGCAACGACGCGTGAGGAGCGACATGGCCAAGCGGAAACGGCTGAACACCGGAGTCGAGTGGGTGCAGCTTGAGACGACCGCCGCCGACTGGAAGGCGGCCGACCCCGAACTGCTCGGGACGATGCTCGGTCAGCTGCACCTGATCCGAGCCTTCGAAGAAGCGGTGCTCGACCTGGCCGGTGCCGGGCTCGTCCACGGCCCCGCGCATTCCAGCATCGGCCAGGAGGGCGGCGCGGTCGGCTCGATCGTGTCCCTTCGACCCGCGGATGCCGTGAACGGATCGCACCGCGGACACCACCAGTTCCTCGCCAAGACGCTCGCCTTCGTCTCCGGCGGTGCGCTCGATCCCACCGCCCTCGTGACGCCCGACGTCCAGACGCTGCTCGATCGCACGCTCGCCGAGATCCTCGGGCTGGCGTCCGGATTCTCCGGCGGCCGCGGCGGCTCGATGCACCTGCAGTGGCTCGAGGCCGGCGCGCTGGGGACGAACGCGATCGTCGGCGGCGGTGCCCCGCTCGCCACCGGTCACGCCTGGGCGCAGAAGCACGCCGGGACATCCGACGTGTCGATCAACTACTTCGGCGACGGGTCGAGTCAGATCGGCTCGGTCCTGGAGTCCATGAACCTCGCGTCGACGTGGAAGCTCCCCGTGGCGTTCTTCATCGAGAACAACCTCTACGCGGTCTCGACCCGCGCCGACGAGGCCAGCGCCGACACCCGCTTCTCGGTCCGCGGTCAGGGCTTCTCGATCCCCGCGTGGCGTGTCGACGGCATGGACCCGCTCGCCGTGCACCTCGCGATGGGCGAAGCGCTCGATCGCATGCGCGCGGGGGAGGGTCCCGCGATCGTCGAGGCCGAGGTCTACCGCTTCTTCCACCAGAACGGTCCCTACCCCGGAAGCGCGTTCGGCTACCGGACCAAGGATGAAGAGGGGCAGTGGCGCGCCCGCGATCCGCTGGAGCGGATGGCGTCCGAGATGCGCCGCCTCGGGCTCCTCGACGATTCCGAGGCCGAGGCCGTCCGCGAGCAGGCGGTCACTGCGGTGGCGCAGTCGGTCGCGGCCGTGGTCGAGGCCGATCCCGAGCGTCCCGGCCGACGCCGCATCCGCCCGGAGCTCTGGCCCGACCCCGCGGTCGTGGACACCGGCATCCGGGGGGATGCCTCCGAGCTCGCCGCCCTCGCGTCGGCCGAGCCCGCGGAGTGGACCGGTGCCTGGCGTGATGTGAAGTTCGTCGACGCCGTCGCCCAGACCATGGATCGACGGATGGAGACCGATCCGCGCATCATCGTGCTGGGGGAGGACGTGCACCGTCTCGGCGGCGGCACCAACGGGGCGACCAAGGGGCTCGCCGAGAAGTACGGCCCCGACCGGGTCATCGGTACTCCGATCAGCGAGAACGGCTTCTTCGGCGCCGCGGGCGGCATCGCGATGGACGGGCGCTTCCGTCCGGTCGTGGAGTTCATGTACCCCGATTTCATGTGGGTCGCCGCGGACCAGGTGTTCAACCAGGTCGGCAAGGCCCGCCACATGTTCGGCGACAACAACACGGTGCCGCTCGTGCTGCGCACGAAGATCGCGATGGGGTCGGGCTACGGCTCGCAGCACCTCATGGACCCGGCCGGCATCTTCGCAACGCAGGCAGGCTGGCGGATCGTCGCCGCCTCGACCGCCGCGGACTACGTCGGACTGATGAACGCCGCCCTCGCGCTGGAGGATCCCGTCCTCGTCATCGAGCACGTCGACCTCTACGGCACCCCCGACCGCGTCCCCGACGCCGACCTCGACTACGTCATCCCGCCGGGCTCCGCCGCCGTGCGCCGCGAGGGGAACGACGTGACGGTGCTCACGTACCTGTCCATGGTCGGCCACACCCTCGAGGCGGTCGAACAGACCGGAACGGATGCCGAGGTCATCGACCTCCGGTGGCTCGACCGCGCCTCGCTCGACTGGGACACCGTCGGCGAGAGCATCCGCAAGACCAACGCGGTCCTCATCGTGGAGCAGGGCGCCCGCGGACCGTCCTACGGGGCCTGGCTCGCCGATGAGATCCAGCGGCGCTTCTTCGACTGGCTGGATCAGCCGGTCGAGCGCGTCACGGGCGGCGAGGCGAGCCCGAGCATCTCGAAGGTCCTCGAGCGGGCGGCCATCGCCCGCACCGAAGAGGTCGTCGCCGGCCTCGAGCGCGTCCGCGCGGCGGGAGGGATCCGCTGATGGCCGTCGTCGTCCGCATGCCCGAGATCGCCACGGGCGCCGCCGAAGCGGCCATCCAGAGCTGGCTCGTCGAGGTCGGCAGCCCCGTGCGCGCCGGCCAGGCGATCGTCGAGATCGAGACCGAGAAGGCCGTCGTCGAGTACGAGGCCGAACGCGCCGGCATCCTCGCGGGGATCCTCCTGCCCGCCGGTGACGCCGCGGCCGTGGGCGTCCCGATCGCCGTTCTGGCCGAAGAGGGGGAGAGCGTGGATGCCGCGCTCGCCGCCGCCGGAGGAGCGCCCGCTCCCGCGACCGCGACGCCGTCCGACACCGAGGTCGCCGCCGCACCCGAGGAGGCGGCGGAGGCCCCCGCCGCGTCCGCGCCCGCGCCCGCGCCGGCGCCCGCTCCCGCGTCGGCGCCCGCTGCCGCGGAACCGCCCGCTCCCGCGCTGGCGCCCGCTGCCGTGGACCCGCCCGGCGAGCAGCGTCGCCTCTTCGCCTCCCCGCTCGTGCGCCGCCTGGCCGCGGAGCGCGGCATCGACCTCGCCGAGGTCCCCGGATCGGGCCCGCGCGGACGCATCGTCCGCCGAGACCTGGATGCCTGGACCCCGGCGCCGGTCGAGCGGCATCCGGAGCCCGCCCCCGAGGTCGTCGAACCGCCCGTCGTTCCGGCATCCGTCGGTGCCGGGTACGAGGACGTGCCGCACACCGGCATGCGGCGAGCGATCGCGCGGCGTCTCACCGAGTCGAAGGCGACCGTTCCGCATTTCTACCTGCAGGCCGACTGTCGCGTCGATGCGCTGCTCGCCCTCCGGGCGCAGATCAACGAGGGACGAGAGCAGCGCATCTCGGTGAACGACCTCGTCGTCAAGGCGGTCGCGGGCGCACTGCGCGACGTTCCCGAGGCGAACGCGATCTGGACCCCGGATGCCACGCGCCGATTCTCCGCCGCCGACATCGCCGTGGCGGTCTCGGTGCCCGGCGGGCTGTTGACGCCGGTGGTGCGGGCGGCCGACCGCCTGTCGATCGGCGAGCTCGCCGCCACGGTCCGCGACCTTGCGGCACGCGCGCGCGAGGGGCGGCTGAAGCAGAACGAGCTCGAGGGCGGCTCCTTCTCGGTGTCGAACCTCGGCATGTACGGGACGACGTCGTTCTCGGCCATCATCAACCCGCCGCACGCCGGCATCCTCGCCGTCGGTGCCGCGACGCGGCGGCCCGTGGTCGAGGACGACGGGTCGCTCGCGGCCGCGACGGTCATGTCGGTGACCCTGTCCGCCGACCACCGCGTGCTCGACGGTGCGCTGGCGGCCCAGTGGCTCGCGGCGTTCGTCGCCCGGATCGAGAATCCTCTGCAGATCCTGCTGTGAATCGTGTCGGTTCGGGGCGTCGGCGTTTCGCGTCGGCGCCCCGAGGCGGCACGCTGGGAGAAGTCGTCCGCGGCAGTCCGCGGACCGGAGGAGAGGAAGATCCGTGTCCCGTATCGCAGTCATCGGAGGAACCGGCTACGCCGGGGCCCACATCGTCGCCGAAGCCGTGCGGCGCGGCCACACCGTCGTCTCGGTCGCCCGGTCGGTACCCGCCGAGCGCGTCGAGGGTGCCACGTACGTCGAAGGCACCGTTCTCGACGTGCCCGGCCTGACCGCCGAGCTCGAGGGCGTCGACGTCGTCGTCTCGGCCGTGGCGCCGCGCGGCGACATGCTCGGCAAGCTCCGCCCCGCGATCGCGCAGCTCGCCTCGGTCCTTCCCGAGTCCGTCCGTCTGGGCGTTGTCGGGGGAGCGGGCGGCTCGCTCGTCGCCGAGGGAGGCCCCCGCCTCATCGATACCGAGGGCTTCACCGACGAGTACAAGCCCGAGGCGTCCGAGGCCATCGGCATCCTGGAAGACCTTCGAGCGGGCGCGTCCGATCGGGACTGGTTCTACATCCACCCGGCCGGCGGATTCGGCGTGTGGGCGCCGGGGGAGCGCACCGGGACCTACCGCGACGGCGGACACGTCCTCGTCGTCGACGAGAAGGGCGACTCCTTCATCTCCGGCGCCGACTTCGCCGTCGCCGTGCTCGACGAGATCGAGAACCCGAAGCACTCGCGCGACAACTTCGCCGTCGGGTACTGACGCGGCGAACCACGACGGCGCCGTCCCCTCGGGGCGGCGCCGTCGTCGTGTCGTCAGACCAGGTCGCGCCAATCGATGACGTCGGTGTCGGTCGTCGGCACCTCGCCCGTGGCGGGAGCGGTGGCATCCGCGATCGTCGCGAGCGACATCGTGTCGGTGGGCGGACCCATCACGGTTGCCTCGTCGCGGCGGTGGCGCAGGACGTCGTCGATGTAGGAGGTCACGACCTCGGCCAGCGGAACGGACCGGCCCCGCGCCTGCGACATGTACCAGCGGTGCTCGAGCACCTGGTGGAAGACCTCGGCGGGTTCGAGCTTGGCGCGCAGGTCGAACGGGATCGCCATGACGATCGGCTCGAAGACCCGGGTCAGCCACTCGTGCGCGACCATCTCCTCGTCGGCGCCGAGGCGCGACACGCGCGCGCGGAACTCGTCCAGGTCGTTGAGCAGGCGCCGCGCCTGGTTCTCTTCGACGTCGAGTCCGGTCAGCCGCAGCAGACGGCGCTGGTGGTGCCCGGCATCCACGACCTTCGGCTGGATCGAGACCTGCGTGCCGTCGCTGGCGGTCTTGATGGACATCTCGCCGATGTCGAAACCGAGGGCGTTCAGCCGGTGCACGCGTTCGGTGATGCGCCAGGACTCGTCGACGGCGAACGTCTCCTTGTCGGTGAGGGCGCCCCACAGCGAGTGGTACGACGACACCAGGCCGTCGGCGACGGCGATGGCATCCACACCGCCTTCCAGTCGACCGCCGGCCTCGAGGTCCATGATCTCGCCCGCGATGTTCGTGCGGGCGATGTCGAGGTCGTGCGCGCGCTGGCCGGGAGTGAGACGGTTGCCGTGCAGCTCGCCGGTCTCGGCGTCGACGAGGTACGCGGCGAACTCGCCCGCGTCGCGGCGGAACAGCGTGTTCGACAGCGACACGTCGCCCCAGTAGAACCCCACGTTGTGCAGGCGCACGAGCAGCACGGCCAGGGCGTCGACCAGGCGCGTGGCCGTGTGCGGACGCAGGACCTGGGTGAACAGTGCGCGGTACGGGAGCGAGAACTTCAGGTGCGCGGTGACCAGCGCGGCCGGGAGCGGGCGGCCCGAGGCGTCGGTGCGCCCCGCGATCACGGCGACCCGGTCGACGCACGGCGCCGCGAGACGGTCGAGGTTGCCGAGCATGTCGTACTCGCGCCGGGCCATCTCCTCGGTCGTCTCCTTGATCGCGACGACGCGACCGGAGAGGTTCGCGAACCGGACGAGGTGCCGCGAGATGCCCTTGGGGAGGGCCACGATGTGCGAGCTCGGCCAGTCGGCGAGGCCGGTCGACCAGGGCAGCTGCAACAGTCCGGGGTCGACCGCGCTGGCGGTGATGCTGAGGGATTCGGCCACGGTTCCTCCGGGGAAAAGGGTGCGGCGCGGGGAGTCGTGGAAGACTCCCCGCGCCGCGACGGTGCGTGAGATCAGGCGGAGGCGATGGCCTTGTCGGTCAGACGCTCGCCCGACTCGAGGTCGAAGACGTGCACGTGACCGGGGACCGGCGCCAGCACGACCGTCTCGCCCGCGTTGGGGTGACGGCGGCCGTCGACGCGGGCGACGATGTCGGTGCGCTTGCCGTTGACGTCGGTGTGACCGTAGAGGTAGCCGTCGGCGCCGAGCTCCTCGACGAGGTCGACGACGACCGACAGGCCGCGGCCGTCGGCCGGGGCGACCTGGATGTCCTCGGGGCGGACACCGATGGTGACCTCGCTGCCGTGCGCCTTGCCGATGACGTCCGCCTCGACGGGGACGACGAGGTCGCCGAAGCGGACACCGCCCTCGGCCAGGTCGACCGTGAAGAGGTTCATCGCGGGCGAGCCGATGAAGCCGGCGACGAAGACGTTCTTCGGCTTCTCGTACAGGTCGCGCGGGGTGCCGACCTGCTGGAGCAGACCGTCCTTGAGCACCGCGATGCGGTCGCCCATGGTGAGGGCCTCGGTCTGGTCGTGGGTGACGTAGACCGTGGTGACACCGAGGCGGCGCTGCAGCGACGCGATCTGGGTGCGGGTCTGGACGCGGAGCTTGGCGTCGAGGTTCGACAGCGGCTCGTCCATGAGGAACACCTGGGGCTGACGCACGATCGCGCGGCCCATGGCGACGCGCTGACGCTGACCACCGGAGAGGGCCTTGGGCTTACGGGTCAGGTACTCCTCGAGGTCGAGGAGCTTGGCCGCCTCGAGCACGCGAGCCGCGCGCTCTTCCTTGCCGACGCCGGCGATCTTCAGGGCGAAGCCCATGTTCTCGGCGACGGTCATGTGGGGGTACAGCGCGTAGTTCTGGAACACCATCGCGATGTCGCGGTCCTTGGGCGGCACGTCGGTGACATCGCGGTCACCGATCAGGATGCGGCCGGAGTTGACCTCTTCGAGGCCCGCGAGCATGCGGAGCGACGTGGACTTACCGCAGCCGGAGGGGCCGACCAGAACCAGGAACTCGCCGTCGGCGACCTCGAGGTTGAGCTTGTCGACCGCGGGGCGGGTACCGCCGGGGTACAGGCGGGTTGCGTTGTCAAAGGTGACGGACGCCATTTCTTCTTCTCCTTCACCGGCAGGTACGTGCCGGACGATCCGTAGTGAATGGAATGAACGGGGGCGACCCCGTGCGCGCGACAGTGGGCGCACGGTCAGTATCGCACGTGTCTGGTCATTTCTCAGCCAGGCTTACTACCATCGATGCTCGTTCGCCTACCCGTGCGTTCCCATCATCGTCAGCGGTCTCCGACCGCGCCCGAGAGGTCCCATGTCCAACGACCAGACGCCGAATCTGCCCGCCGAGAACGCCCGCCGGGAGGCGGTGCGCGAGAAGGCGCAGCAGGTCAAGGCGCGGCAGACGCGGGCTCGGATCATCCGTCGTTCGCTCGTGACGATCGGTGCCGTCGCCGTCGTCGCCATCGGTGCCGCCGGCGTCACATATGCGCTGTCGTCGCGCGACGGTCGTTCGCAGGCGCTTCCGGATGCGGCCTCCGACGACGGCTTCGTCGTCACGGCGGCCACCGGCATCGCCGACCCGCGTGCCGACCAGACCGTCGATGGCAACGCCTCCGCGCTGGCCGCCGAGGCGACGCCCACAGAGACCCCCACGCCCACCCCGGCACCGACCACGACCGCGGCCCCGGTCGACATCCGGGTGTACGTCGACTATCTCTCCGCCGAGGCGCGGGAGTTCCAGCTCGCCAACGCCGAGCAGCTGTCGAAGTGGGTGTCCCAGGATGCCGCGTCCCTGACGTACTACCCGGTCGCGATGCTCACCTCGAAGTCGAACGGCACCAAGTACAGCCTCCGGGCCGCCGGTGCCGCCGCGTGCGTCGCTACGCACGCGTCCGACAAGTTCTTCGCGTTCAACCACGAACTCCTCGTGAACCAGCCCGCCGTGGACTCCGACGGCTACAGCGACGAGAAGCTCGCCGACATGGCCCAGGGGGCCGGGGTGAGCGACCCCGACGCCGTGCGCGCGTGCATCGAGGACGAGACCTTCACCGCGTGGGCGAAGGCCGCCACCGACCGCGCCATCAAGGGCCTTCCCGACACCAAGGGCCAGGCGCTGACGGCGACCCCCACGGTGCTCGTGAACGGTACGCCCTATGTCGGCCGCATGGACGACCCGAAGGAGTTCGCCCAGTTCGTGCTCACGGTCGACAGCAACGCCTACTACTCCACCGCGACGCCGACGCCGACGGCCACCCCGAGCACGACCCCCGCGGGCTGACGCCGCCGCGTCGAACGCCTCTGCCCTCTCCGGCTCCTTCTCGCTATACTCCGCGAAGGGCCGCGATTCACGCGCGCGCAGAAGCCGGGGGACTCATGCGCAAGGTATTCGCCCTACTCGTGACCGGCGTCGTGCTGGTCTCTTCACTCCTCGTCGCACCTGCGGCGATGGCCGCGCCGACGGCATCCGACCCACCCACCGTGTCGACGGACGTGCAACTGCGCTGGTGCACGTGGGGTTCGAGTGGTCGCTGCGACCCGCGACCCGACGCCGTCGTCCCCGCCGGCGCGACCGTGAACGCCGTGTGCTGGACGAAGGGACTTGACGCCACCGGTGCGTACAAGACCGACCACTGGATCTTCGTCGCCTACGGCTTGGTGAAGGGCTGGGTGCACTCGTCGTGGGTGAAGAACAGCGGTCTCCACGTTCGGGTCAAGAGCGGCCCCGGTGAACTCTCCAGCTGTGACGCCACGCGCATCGACATCGCCGCCACCAACTTCGCGCTCCGCGGTGTGGTCAATCGCGCGTACATGAACAAGACGGCCGCTCTGGCTCTCTTCCCGGCCGAGGAATGGGGCTACGACGGAACCCGGTCTCTGGTCGGACAGCTGTCGGGTAACAGTCCGAAGATCCCCCACGCCGGCTACAAGGCGGTCGGGAAGACCATCCCCGGCTCCGGCAAGGCGATCGACATCTTCACTGCGAACTATGCGTCACGGGCGACGACGGCGGGAGCGCCGCCGATCGGGGCGCTCGTGTTCTGGGGTCCCGCGCAGGACAACGGCAACCGGGGCCTCGAGGGAATCAGCGTGGGCGGCGGCAAGGTCTTCGTCGCGCAGGGTCGACGCACCAACGACGGCCGTTCTCCGCGATTCGCGACGATCGTGGACATCAGCAGCGTCGCGGCGGGTACCTACCTCGGTTGGGTCACTCCCTGACCGGCCGCGCTGCCGCGACGACGGGGTTTTGTTCCGTCGTAGAATCCAGGGGGACGAACGCCGGGTCTGCGACTCGCTGATCGTCTCGGTCCGCGGCACGCCGCGGCCCGCCGGCTTGGCGCAATTGGTAGCGCACCGTACTTGTAATACGGGGGTTGCAGGTTCAAGTCCTGTAGCCGGCACCGTACGTTCAGCGTCTGACATTCGTGGAACTCGCGCCGCCGGTTCGATCACGAAGTCGCCTCTGTCTGCTCCGGTCGCGAAGCCACCAGAGAGAGGACACGACGCACGTCAGTGCCCCGCCCTGTGCTCCTTGATCTCGTGGGTGATTCGGCCCATTCGTCATCGCAACGGTTCAGCCCCTCGCGCCTGCGCGCGGGCGGGCCATGTCCGCCATGGCGTTCGCTTGACCGCGGCGATCGTTCTCCGCGGGCTGTCATACTCGCCGGATGGGGGAAAGAGAAGTCCTTCGTCGACGCCTTCATTGGCCCGACGCGGCTCGTGGGTTGGCGATCATCCTGGTGGTCACGCACCACGCGATCGGACAGGCGGACGACGCGGAAATCGCTTACGAGCAATGGTCGACAGTCACCAACTTCATCCGCACGATGCGAATGCCGCTGTTCTTCGCTTGCGCCGGCCTGTTCGCGGGGAAGTGGATCCGCACGCAGATGTGGGCCGAACTTCTTCGTGTCAAGGTTCTGCTGCTCATGTGGGTGTACGTGCTGTGGTTGGTCCTGCGGTCGGTGTGGGACTCCCTGGTGCTCGCCGAGGGAGTGGAGCCGTGGATGAGCTTCGGCTGGCGGATGCTCGGTGGCAACGAGGGCTGGTTCATCTACACGCTGGCGCTCATGTTCATCGTCGCGAAGGCTGTGCGTGCTGTGCCGTGGCCGCTGCAACTCGTGGGCGCGGGACTGGCGGCGGCGATCGTGATGCGCTTCGATATCCCGGCGCGGGCGTACGAAGGACTCGCAGCGTATCTGCTGTACTTCCTGATCGGCGTCTACGGGCGGGCGTTCCTCCTGCGTGCGGCTGAGCGGGTGACATTCCTGCGCGCTACGGTCGTCGTCGCGGTATGGGTCATCGCTTACGCCGCGATGCTCTTCGTCGACGGCGACGACTGGCCTGTCGTCGACCTTCTCCTGCGACTGCTCGGGCTCGCCGCGGGTATCGCCATAGCGACACAGCTGCAGGGCCTAAGGTTGCTCCGCCACTTCGGTCAGTCCACGCTTCCGATCTACATCACCCACCAGATGTGGATCGCTGGGCTTGTCCTGCTTGCGGTGACGTTCCTCCCCGACGCCGGATGGGTCGCCCTCACCGCGCCGATTCTCATCGCTGTACCGGCGTTCGCGATCGCCTATGGGGTCGGAAAGATCGCTCCGCGGATTGGGGCTTCCTGGTTGTTCGAGACACCGGGGTGGCTGAAACGCGCGGGGACCCCTCGTCCTCCGCAGGGCGGGACGGCGCAGGAAGACGATCGGCCGTCCGATCCCGGTGGGACACGCACTTAGACTCGTGTGACCTTGGGGGGCGCCGTGAAAAAATCTGAATCTCGAAAAGTCTGGCAAGCGAGCGGTTGGCTCGTGCTCGTCGCTGTTCTCGTCGTGCAGGGTGTGATCGACTGGCGCTCCACGACAGAGGCTTTCCCGACGGTGAGCATGCCGACCTTCGGCCAGGCGCCCGATCGTGATGGCCACCGCACCATTGGAATGCTGGCGATCGACGTCGTCCATCAGGACGGCTCTCAGGTCCGCGTGGAACCCGAGGAGCTGTTCTCCGAGTTCCACTATTCGAGTGCTCGGTTCGCCATCGACAACGTCTTCCGCTCGGAGGAGCCGATCTCGCAGGAGACGCGGCAATGGCTGGGTGACCAGGTTCGCCGGATCAGCGGCGGCTCGGACGCGAAGAGCGTGACGTTCACCTGGCAATCCGTCGATCTCGACATCGTGGCGGTGTCCACCACCCCGCTGGGTGAGCCGACCGTTCGCGAGGTGGAACTGTGAAAGAACGTGTCGCCGCACTGCTGGATCGCGTCGTCGTCGGGTACGCGCCGACGGCCCGTCCTTTCGCCGTCGTTCGGATCGTCTTCGCGATCAAGGTGATGCTGTTCTCCGGCGATCTGCTGTGGATCGGGCAGGTCCCGGCGCAGTTCTTCGTCCCTCCGCCCGGTCCGTTCTCGTTGATCACCGAACAACCCTCCGTCGAGGCGCTCGTGGCTCTCACGGTCGTCCGGACGGTGGTGGCTGTGTGGCTGCTCGTGGGATGGAAGACGCTGTGGGCATCCGCCGCGACGACGCTCATCCTCCTCGTCGCCGCGGGTCTGAGCTACTCGTTCGGCAAGGTCGACCACTTCATCTTGTTCGACCTCGCCCCTCTCGCCTTCGGCCTCGCAGGGTGGGGAGCGGCGTGGTCGCTCGACGCTCGCCGTCGGGAGCACACGACCCGGGGCTACCCGATGTTCCTCTTCGCGACGGTCGTGGGCTTTGCGATGCTGACGGCCGCGCTGCCGAAGATCCGGGCAGGGTGGCTCGACCCGAGCCGAGAGGCGACCAGATACTTCGTGGCCCGTGACGAAGTGGCGGGCCCGCTGCCCGGGCCGTGGGGGGAGTTCGCCCTCACGATCGACGTCGCGTTGTTCTGGAAGCTGCTGGACTGGGCCACGATCTTCGCCGAAGGGTGGCTCATCTTCGTCATCCTGCTGCCGAGAGTGTTCCGTCTCGGTCTGGCCCTCGTCGTCCTGTTCCACATCGGGGTGTTCGTCCTGATGGGCATCGACTTCTTCGACAACCTCTATGCCTACGCGGGATTCTTCTGCGTGCCGGTCGCTCGCTGGTTCCCCGATCCCCGAGCGCTCATCCGTCGACGCCGAGCGGCGGCGTTGCCAGACTGAAGACGTCGCGGAGCGCCGTTCGAGCCGCGTAGAAGCCCGAGAGTCCGTGGACGCCCGTCGCCGGCGGGGTGGACGATGACGCGAGGTACACACCCGGGGTGGGGGTCCGCCACGGCGTCGGCGAGAGGACGGGGCGTTTCACCATCTGGAGCATCGACAACGCGCCGGCGGAGATGTCGCCTCCGACGAAGTTCGGACTCCATGACGGCAAGTCGCTGGAAGTGATCGCCCGCGTGGCGAGGATCAGATCGCGGAAGCCGGGCGCCTCCGCCTCGATCGACCGGATGACTTGATCTGTGGGGTCGAATCCGGAACCGCCGGGGACGTGGACATACGCCCACAGCACATGTTTGCCCTCGGGCGCTCGGCTGGGGTCGAGGACGGTCGGTTGAGAGACGAGCACGTAGGGGACTTCGGGGATCACGCCCCGGGCGACATCGTCCTCTGCCCGACGGATCGACGTAGCGGTGCCGCCCAGATGCACCGTGCCGGAACGACGCGTCTCCTCGTTGATCCACGGAACCGGTCCGGAGAGAGCGAAATCGACCTTCGCGATCCCGTTCCCGTAGCGGAATCTTCGGAGCGCCCGCGCATAGCGCACGGGGAGTTCCGCCTCCGCGATACGAGCCAGCGCGCCGGCGGAGACGTCGAAGAGGCGAGCGCGTCCGCTCACCACGCGGGAGTCGGTGACATCTACGCCGGTCTCGATGCGACCTCCGTGGGCGAGGAAGTCGTCCCGCATCGCATCAATGATCGCCTGCGTGCCGCCCAGAGGAATCGGCCACCCCCGGGCGTGTGCGTGAGTAGCGAGAACCAGTCCCGCACCCGCAGAGGTCAACGACGGCATCCGGCCGATCGAGTGCGCCATGACCCCGGCGAGCATGGCACCCGCCACCTCCCCGGAGAACCGGACGTCATGGGCGAGCGAGCCCTGTTCCAGGACCCGGAGCCCGAATCGAATGGCGGTCACGGGATCGCGGGGGAGACGTAGCAATTGCGAGGCCGTGAAGTCGGTCAGTCCGTTGACGTGCGCGACGAGCGGGCGGAAAAGCGCGCGCCACGCCCGACCGTCGGGTCCGAGCTCTTCGGCCGTGCGGTCGAGGTCGCGATACGCCACGCCCGCCCGTCCGTCACCGAGAGGATGGGTGTAGGAGATCTCGGGAACGACGAAGCGGACCCGATCGGCGAGGCCGAAAGCGCGGAAGAACGGGGATGCCAGGCCCATCGGATGCACGGCCGCGCCGAGGTCGTGGCGGAACCCGGGCAGGGTCAGTTCCAGTGTCCGCGCTCCGCCACCCAGCGTGTCGTTCCGCTCGAGCAGCGTCACGTCGAGACCGGCGCGCGCCAGTGTCACGGCGGCCGCGAGACCGTTCGGGCCACTGCCCACCACGGTGGCATCGGTCATGTCGTCCCCTGTCACTCCCGCTGGGTGTCGAGTCTAGCCATCGCCCCGACGCCGCCCCCGTGCGCGAGTCCCGACGTCAGCGCATCCCCACCCGCAGCCACAGCACGCCGTGTGCCGGCACGGTCAGGCCGCCGGCGAGCCCGATGGGGCGGTCGGCGATGAGGTCGACGGCATCCGGGTCGAGACCCGACAGGGTCAGGGCGTCGATCTCGATCGCGTGATCGGCGACGTTGGCGACGACGAGCACCGCGTCGCCGGCGTCTCCGGGGCGCAGGAACGCGACGACCGAGTCCACGTGCGCGTCGAAGGCGATGAGCTCGTTGCCCGCGAGTTCCGGCGTCGACCGGCGGACCGCGATGAGACGTGTGAGCCGCGAGAATACGCGGCCGGCGGGGGTCGTGGCATCCGTCCGGTCGGCGTAGTTCTGCTCGGGACGGTGCGGGCGGTGCACCCACCGGCTGTCGCCGGCCTCGGCGCGGTTGCGACGGAAGGAGTAGTCGTTGAGCTGCGCCACCTCGTCGCCGAGGTACAGCAGCGGGATGCCGCCGGTGGACAACGCGAGCGCGTGCGCGAGGATCACGCGGTCCTCGCCGCCCGCGTCGCCGGCCTCGATCCCGGCGAGCGAAGCGGTGGTGCCGGTGATGCGGGCGTCGCCGGTGCGCGGGTTCTCCTGGAAGGGCACGCCCCGCGAGAACGACCCCTCGACCCGGCCGACGTAGAAGTCGTTGAGGAAGCGGCGGTGCGGATACCCCTGGATGCCGAGCTCTTCCGCATCCTCGTCGGCGAACGTCCAGCCGATGTCGTCGTGGCTGCGCACGTAGTTGACCCAGGCGGTCCCCTCGGGCAGGGCATGACGACGCTCGAGGGCCTGCTGCAGCAGTCGGCCGTCGCGGGTGGCGAGCGCCTCCCACGTCAGCGCCATCTGCAGAGGGTTGTAGGAGAGCTGGCACTCCTCGGGGGAGATGTACGACACGACCTCGTCGGGGTGCACGATCGCCTCCGACTTGAACAGCAGGCTCGGGGCGGCCATCCGCAGGACGGCGTTGAACGCCTGGAGGAGCAGGTGCGCCTCGGGCAGCGACTCGCACGTCGTCCCCAGTCGCTTCCAGATGAAGGCCACGGCATCCATCCGCAGGATCTCGACGCCCTGGTTCGCGAGGAACAGCATCTCCCCGGCCATCGCCTCGAAGACCGCGGGGTTGGCGTAGTTGAGGTCCCACTGGAAGTGGTAGAACGTCGCCCAGATCCACCGGCCGTCGGGCAGTTGCACGAACGAGCCGGGGTGGTCGTCGGGGAAGATCTCGCGCGTGGTCCGCTCGTAGGCGTCGGGCATCTCCCGGTCGGGGTAGATGAGGTAGAAGTCCTCGTAGCCGGGCTCGCCCGCGACGGCCTTCCGCGCCCACCCGTGCTCGTTGCTCGTGTGGTTGAAGATGAAGTCCACCACGAGCGAGATCCCCGCGTGCCGCAACTCGGCGGCGAGGGCGGCGAGTTCGTCCATCGTGCCGAGCGCGGGGTTCACGCGCCGGTAGCTCGACACCGCGTAGCCTCCGTCGCTGTTGCCCTCGGGGCTCTCGAACAGCGGCATGAGGTGCAGGTAGGTGAGACCCAGTTCGCGGAAGTATGGGATGGATTCGCGGATGCCGCGGAGCCCACCGGCGTAGCGGTCGACGTAGCAGACGCCCCCGAGCATGCGTTCGCCCTCGAACCAGTCCGGTGTGCTCGCTCGCTCGCGATCCACGTCCCGGAGTCCCGCGGGTCGCTCGGCCCACGACCGTCGGGCGAGGTCCACGACGGAGGCCAGACGTTCGACGCCGTCGGGGCGCTCGCCGTACAGCCGGCGGAACAGGTCGTGCAGCCGCGGGAGATGCAGCTCGATGTTCGCGAGGAACTCGCGGTCCACTCGCGCGGCGGTCAGAGCGGACAGGATCTCGGCGACGTCATCGGGGCCGGCGGTGAGGTGAGGCACGCGGAAAGCCTCGCGCATCCGGGCCGTCCGGTCCACACCGGCGCGCGGGCACGTACGATCGACGACGGCCCTCGACGCGAGCGGCCGGGGGAGAGGGATCCATGTCTCACCGACGATCGCCGGGGATCGCGGTCCTCGGCGCCGTGCTCATCGGGGCGCTGACGGCTCTGCAGGCGCGCGTCAACGGATCGCTCGGCGGCGAGCTCGGCGACGGCGTGCTCGCGGGCGGGATCTCGTTCGGGTCGGGGCTGGTCGTGGTGCTCGCGATCGCCGCGGTGCTGCCCGCGGGGCGCGCCGGGCTGTCGCGTCTGATCGCGGGGGTCCGCGAACGCTCGATCCCGGCATGGATGCTCTTCGGCGGTGCCGCGGGAGCGTTCACCGTCGCCTGTCAGGGACTCGCCGTGGCCACGATCGGCGTCGCGCTGTTCACGGTCGGCTTCGTCGCGGGCCAGACGACCGGTGGACTGCTGCTGGATCGCTTCGGCCACGGTCCCGCCGGCGTCGTGCCGGTGACCGTTCGCCGGGTCGTCGGCGCGCTGCTCGCGCTCGCCGGTGTGGCCGTGTCGCTCGCGGGCGACCGGGTGGGTGGCATCCCGGTCTGGATGCTCGTCGTGCCGGTGATCGCCGGGGTCGGTGTCGCGTGGCAGCAGGGGACGAACGGGCGCTTGCGCCTGCGGGTGCAGAGCCCCCTCGCGGCGACGGTCGTGAACTTCGCGGGCGGGACGGCGGTGCTCATCGTCGCGGGGCTCGTGCACGTCGCCCTCGTCGGTGCTCCGCGTGCCCTGCCGGCCGACCCCTGGCTGTACCTCGGCGGCGCCATCGGCGTCGTCTACATCTTCTTGTCGTCGGTGATCGTCCAGCGCACCGGCGTTCTCGTGCTGGGCCTCGGATCGGTCGTGGGCCTGCTCACGACCTCGGTGATCCTGGATGCCGTCTGGCCCGCGCCCGCGGCACCGCCGGTGCTCGTGGCCGTGGTGGCGGCGGCGGTGGCGATCAGCGGAGTCGTCGTCGCGGCGGTGCCGTGGGGGAGCCGACGACCCGCGCGCTGATCGCCGCCGCGGGTCAGAGGCGCGCCTCGTCGACCTTCCGACGCTTCTTGCCGCCCGGCATCCGGGACAGGTGCTTCGCGGCATCCACGGTCTTGCGCCGGGTCGGGCGGGAACGCACCGGCTTGCCCCCGACGTACAGCCACCCCAGCAGGACTTCCCCCTTCGCCAGGCCGTGGGCCTTGGCGAGAACCTTGCCGCGGGTGTTGTCGTCGGTGCGCCAGAAGACGCCGAAGCCGGCCTCGTCGAGAGCGAGACTGAGCATGTGGGCGACCCCGGATGCCACGGCCTCCTGCTCCCACGCGGGGATCTTCTTCGAGCTGAGGTCGGCCACCACCGCGATGATCAGCGGCGCGCGACGCGGCTTGGAGGAGTACCCCTTCTTGCCGTCGGCCTTGTTCAGGGCGCGCGCGAGCACGTCGCGGTCGGCGCCGCGGATCTCGATGAGCCGCCACGGCCGCAGCGACTTGTGGTCGGCCACCCGTCCGGCCGCGGCGACGAACGCCTCGAGCTCGGGTCCGGTGGGGGCGAGGTCGGTGACCTTCGACCACGATCGGCGGTCGCGCATGGCCTCCAGCGCGCTCATGCCTCGTCGGCGGGGGTGAAGCTGAGCGACAGGGAGTTCATGCAGTAGCGGTCGCCGGTGGGCGTGCCGAAGCCATCGGGGAAGACGTGGCCGAGGTGCGAGCCGCAGTTCGCGCAGCGCACCTCGGTGCGCTGCATCCCGTGACTGTTGTCCTCGATCAGCTCGACCGCTTCGGGGCGCACCGACTCGTAGAAGCTCGGCCACCCGCAGTGCGAGTCGAACTTCGTGCCGCTCTGGAACAGCTCGGCACCGCACGCGGCGCACGTGTAGAGGCCGGCGCGGCTCTCATCGAGCAGCTCGCCGGTCCAGGCGCGCTCGGTGCCGGCCTGGCGCAGCACCGCGTACTGGTCGGGCGTGAGTTCTGCCCGCCACTGGTCGTCGGACTTTTCGACGGCGTAGGTCATGGATGGTCTCCTTCGTCCCCTCCATTGTCGCGTGTCCAGGACCCGCGATGCCCGTCACGGCATAATCGCCGGGATGGACCAGGATGCCGTGACCGCCGTCGTCGCCCGCTACGGACGCTTCGCACGCGAGGAGGCCCCCGGCCGCTCCCGGGCGTACGAGGAGTGGGCGCGACGGGTCGAGACCGACCCGGACGTGGCCGAGGTCCTGGCGCGGATCCCGGACACGCATCGCCAGCCGCCGCTCGTCTTCGCCGTCCTGCGTCTCCTCGGAGCGCCCATGGACGCGGACGACGCGTGGGCCGCCTGGATCGTCGCGCACGCCGACGTCATCGTCGCGGAGTGCGGGCGGCGCGCCCTGCAGACCAACGAGCCGCTGCGATGCGCCGCACTGCTCCCCGCGCTGTCGCTCATCGAGGGGCCGATCGCTCTGATCGAGATCGGCGCGAGTGCGGGACTCTGCCTGTACCCGGACCGCTACTCGTATCGTTTCCGGACCCCCGGCGGCGTCGTGAGGAGCCTCGACCCGTCGGACGGGCCGAGCCCGGTGATCCTCGAGTCCGACCTCGAGGGCGATCCTTCCCTCCGCCTCCCCGACGTCGTCTGGCGGGCGGGGATCGATCTGCAGCCGCTCGATGCGCGCGACGAGGACGACCGTGCCTGGCTCACCGGGCTGGTGTGGCCGGGGGAGGAGGGGCGACGCGAGCGCATCACGGCGGCCCTCGACATCGCTGCCGCCGACCCGCCGCTGCTCCTGGCCGGCGACGGGGCGGCCGCCCTGCCGGACCTCGTCGCCCGCGCCCCGCGCGACGCCACGATCGTGGTGACGACGCCCGGCGTCCTCGTCCATGTCCCGCGGCGTCACCGCGGTGACATCATCGCGGCGGCCCGAACCGCGGGGCGGTGGGTGACCCTGGATGCCGCGGGCCTCCACGAGGCGTGGACCACGGCGCCCGAGCTGCGTCCCGGGGGCTTCGCCCTCGCGCTCGACGGCGCGGTGCTCGCCAGCGTCGATCCGCTCGGGGCTTGGGTGGCGTGGCATCCGGGATCCGCGTATCGCCCGCAGTAGCGTGGCGTCGTGCCCCTCTCCGACCGCGACCGCGCCTTCCTCGTCTTCGAGGGCGAGTGGCGTCGCCACGGCGGTGCGAAGGAGGAGGCGATCCGCGCGGAGTTCGACCTCTCGCCCGCCCGCTACTACCAGTTGCTGGGGCGACTGCTCGACGATCCGGCGGCCCTGGCGTCCGACCCCATGCTGGTGCGGCGCCTCCGTCGTCGCCGCGACGAGGCCGCGGAGCAGCACCGCGCGCGCCTCGGGCGCACGGCGTCGCGCTGATCGGACGCTCGGGCACCGACCGGTAGCATCGTCCAATGCCCAGATCGACCTTCCCTCGGGATCGCTTCGACGACCTTGCGGACGGTGACGGCCGCGTCGGTGCCCACCGCGCCGAGCGCCCCCGCTCCCGCGGATGGCTCGTCTTCCTCTGGGCCACGCTGGCCACGGTCTTGCTGGTCATCGTCGGGATCTTCGGGGTGCTGGTGGCCTCCGGGCGCATCTCGACGGCTTCCGACCCGGAGCCGACGCCGACCGTTTCCGAGACCACTCCGCCGGCCATCGACACCTCTTACTCGGTCGTCGTGCTCAACGGCACCGCCGATGAGGGGCTCGCGGGCAACCTGCGCGATCAGATCGTGGCGCTCGGGTGGTCGGGTGACATCGTCCAGACCGGTGACTCCGACACGACCGACTTCGCGACGACGACCGTGTACTACCGGACTTCCGCCGACGAACAGGCCGCGCGCGGCCTCGCTGCCGCGATCGGCGGCGCGGAGGTCGCGCAGAGCGATTTCCTCCAGCCGACGGATGATCCGAACACCTCGGACGACGAGAGCGCCGAGAAGCGCCTGGTCGTGGTGATCGGTCTCGACAGGGCCTCCGAGCCCACCCCTTGAGCCCCTGCGGCGGCGCGTGTTTCCGCGGCGTAAAAAGTTGGATGCCGCCGTGTCAACAATGGCTCCACGGGCCGGAATTACGCGGTTCCTCGTGCTTACGATGACCTCGTCGTTCAGCAACAGGAGAGTTCGCATGGCCCAGGGCACCGTCAAATGGTTCAACGCCGAGAAGGGTTACGGTTTCATCACCGTGACGGACGGCCAGGACGTCTTCGTCCACTACTCGAACATCGAGATGTCCGGCTTCCGCGTCCTCGAGGAAGGGCAGTCCGTGGAGTTCACCGTCGGGTCCGGCCAGAAGGGCCCGCAGGCCGAGTCGGTGCGACTCATCGCCTGACCTCCCTCCTCTTCCCGCACGCCGCGGTCCCCGCTCTCGGGGGCCGCGGCGTCGTCGTGTTCCGGCGTCTCGCGCGGCTTGCACTCCCCAGGGGCGAGTGCCAGAATGAGTTAGCACTCGCTTTCGTCGAGTGCCAAATCTGGAAGTCACCCGTCCGGGAGGGACGACACACTTATGGCAAAGATCATCGCTTTCGACGAAGAGGCCCGCCGCGGTCTCGAGCGTGGCCTCAACACGCTGGCCGACGCCGTCAAGGTGACCCTGGGCCCCCGCGGTCGCAACGTCGTGCTCGAGAAGAAGTGGGGCGCCCCCACGATCACGAACGACGGTGTCTCGATCGCCAAGGAGATCGAGCTCGACGACCCGTACGAGAAGATCGGCGCCGAGCTGGTCAAGGAGGTCGCCAAGAAGACCGACGACGTCGCCGGTGACGGAACCACCACCGCGACCGTCCTCGCTCAGGCGCTCGTGCGCGAGGGCCTGCGCAACGTCGCGGCCGGCGCGGACCCCATCTCGCTCAAGAAGGGCATCGAGAAGGCCGTCAAGGCCGTCACCGACGAGCTGCTCGCCTCGGCCAAGGAGGTCGAGTCCAAGGAGCAGATCGCCGCGACCGCGTCGATCTCCGCCGCCGACCCCGCGATCGGCGCGCTCATCGCCGAGGCCATCGACAAGGTGGGCAAGGAAGGCGTCGTCACCGTCGAGGAGAGCAACACCTTCGGCACCGAGCTCGAGCTCACCGAGGGTATGCGCTTCGACAAGGGTTACATCAACCCCTACTTCGTCACCGACCCCGAGCGCCAGGAAGCGGTCTTCGAAGACCCGTACATCCTGATCGCGAACCAGAAGATCTCGAACATCAAGGACCTTCTGCCCATCGTCGACAAGGTGATCCAGGAGGGCAAGGAGCTCCTCATCATCGCCGAGGACGTCGAGGGCGAGGCTCTCGCGACGCTCGTGCTCAACAAGATCCGCGGCATCTTCAAGTCGGTCGCCGTCAAGGCTCCCGGCTTCGGCGACCGCCGCAAGGCTCAGCTGCAGGACATCGCGATCCTCACCGGCGGCCAGGTCATCACCGAAGAGGTGGGCCTCAAGCTCGAGAACGCCACCGTCGACCTGCTCGGCCGTGCGCGCAAGGTCATCATCACCAAGGACGAGACCACGATCGTCGAGGGTGCCGGTGAGTCGGAGCTGATCGAGGGTCGCGTGACCCAGATCCGCCGCGAGATCGAGAACACCGACAGCGACTACGACCGCGAGAAGCTCCAGGAGCGCCTCGCCAAGCTCGCCGGTGGCGTCGCCGTCATCAAGGCCGGTGCCGCGACCGAGGTGGAGCTCAAGGAGCGCAAGCACCGCATCGAGGACGCCGTGCGCAACGCCAAGGCCGCCGTCGAAGAGGGTGTCGTCGCCGGTGGTGGCGTCGCGCTCATCCAGGCCGGCAAGAACGCGCTGGGCAACCTGAACCTCAGCGGCGACGAGGCCACCGGTGCCAACATCGTGCGCGTCGCCATCGAGGCCCCGCTCAAGCAGATCGCGCTCAACGCCGGTCTCGAGCCCGGTGTCGTGGCGAACAAGGTCGCCGAGCTGCCCGTCGGCCACGGCCTCAACGCCGCGACCGGCGAGTACGGTGACCTGTTCGCACAGGGCATCATCGACCCCGCCAAGGTGACCCGCTCGGCCCTGCAGAACGCCGCGTCGATCGCCGGCCTCTTCCTCACCACCGAGGTCGTCGTCGCCGACAAGCCCGAGAAGGCCGCCGCTCCCGCGGGCGACCCGACCGGTGGCATGGACTTCTGATCCACGCCTGAGCGACCAGAGAACGCCCCCTCCTTCGGGAGGGGGCGTTCTCGCGTTGTGGCGCCGTGCCCGTCGCCGAGTGACTCCGCGGGTGCGTGCCTCGACCCGCGTCGGCGGGGCGGAGAGGCGCGCTACTCGCCGGCGACGTCGGGACGCAGTGCCTCGGGGAGGCGCTCCAACGGCTGGGTCGTGATGAGCGCGTGCTCACTGGCATCCCGGCGCTCCGCGAGTGGCAGCGAGACGCGGAACGTCGCGCCGCCGCCGGGGGTGTCGAGAACTTCGACCTTCCCGTGGAGCAGATCGACGATGGATGCCACGATCGACAGCCCCAGGCCGGAGCCGCCCGTCTCACGGGTGCGCGAGGTGTCGGCCCGCCAGAACCGCTGGAAGATCTGCTCGCGGATCTGTTCCGGCACGCCCTCGCCGTGGTCGATGATCTCGATCCATCCCATGTCGGTCTCGGCATCCACCCCCACCCGCAAGCCGATCGGGGAGTCGTCCGCGGTGAACCGTCGCGCGTTGCCGAGCAGGTTCGCGACGACCTGGCGGACCCGGTTCTCATCGCCCAGGACGATCGGTGCGAGGCTCGTCACGCGTCGGGGCGGGGGACCCGCATCGGCCGTGCCCCGCGACACGTTCTCGGTCTCCGGCGCGGGAGAGTCGGCGGCATCCCGTCGGCGCCGGAGCCGTGACAGCGTCGCACCGGCGATGGCCATCGCCGAGGTGGTCGGCGCCGTCCGGCGGCGCCCCGACGTCGACGACCCGTCCTCCGCCGGAAGCTCGGGATCGAGCCTCATGACCGGTAGCACGATGGCGGCGCGACTGGTCGTGTCGTCGACGGTGACCTCGCGTTGCGGGGAGGTCACGCGCAGGTCGAGCGCGGCATCCCGCGCGATCGGGCGCAGATCGAGGGTCGTGATCGCCACGTCGCGCCGCTCGTCCAAGCGGGCGAGCGCGAGGAGGTCCTCGACGAGCGCCCCCATGCGGATGGCCTCCTTCTCGATGCGCTCCATGGCCTGGGCGACGTCCTCGTCCGAACGGATCGCGCCCATCCGGTAGAGCTCGGCGTACCCGCGCATCGTCACGAGCGGGGTGCGCAGCTCGTGGCTCGCGTCGCCGATGAACCGGCGCATCTGCCGGACCGTGGCATCCCGCTGGGTGAGGGCGCCGTCGATGCGCGCGAGCATCGCGTTGATCGCCGCTTTGAGGCGACCCACCTCGGTGTCGGGGACGATGTCGGTCAGACGCTGGCTGAAGTCGCCCGCGGCGATGTCCATGGCGGTCGTCTCGACCTGACCGAGACTGCGGAAGGTCAGCGTCACGAGGGCACGGGTCAGCAGAGCACTGGCGATGAGGATCAGCAACGCCACGAAGCCGTAGATGCCCACGTACGCCGCGACGATACGGTCGGTCGGCGCCAACGGCTGGACGACCATCTGCGTGTAGAAGCTGTTGTTGCCCGGGACCTGCAACAGCCCCACGCGCGCCAGGAAGTGCTGACCGGACACCGGATCTTCGAGCTCGATCCGCCGGTCGACCTGGCTGTAGGTCTGCTCCACCGAGAAGGTGTCCGGCAGCTGCGGCACGGTCTTCGCGCCCGTGCCGTTGTAGAACGCCACGCGCTGCGCGTCGGGGCCGTACACGACGACCATCGAGCCGATCGGCGGGGCGTTGTCGACCTGCGTGAAAGCCAGTCCGCCGTCGACCTCGTTCGTGACGAACACGCTGTTGGCGATGTTGCTGGCCGCCTGCTGCTTGAGCTGCTCGTCCAGGTTGTCGATCAGCGTCGTGCGCAGGAACACCAGCGTGCCGATGCCGGCGGCCACGAGCCCGACGGCGAGCAGCGTCACCGTGACGCCGGTGACCTTCGTGCGAAGGCTCAACCGGCGCCACCAGTGCGTCAGGGCATCGTCGGAATTCTCCAGGATCGCGCTCCGCTCAGGCGGTCTTGCCCGACTTCAGCATGTAGCCGAAGCCGCGCTTGGTCTGGATCAGAGGCTCGGTGGAGTGCGGGTCGATCTTGCGTCGCAGGTAAGAGATGTAGCTCTCGACGATGCCGGCGTCGCCGTTGAAGTCGTACTCCCAGACGTGGTCGAGGATCTGCGCCTTCGAGAGCACGCGGTTCGGATTAAGCATCAGGTAGCGGAGCAGCTTGAACTCGGTCGGGCTGAGGTCGATCGACACGTCGCCGACGCTGACGTCGTGCGTGTCCTGGTCCATGGTCAGTTCGCCGGTCCGGATCACCGACTCTTCGTCCGCCTGCATCGTCCGGCGGAGGATCGCCTGGATGCGCGCGACGATCTCGTCGAGGCTGAACGGCTTCGTGACGTAGTCGTCACCTCCGGCGTTCAGTCCGGTGATCTTGTCCTCCGTCTCGTCCTTGGCGGTGAGGAAGAGGATGGGGGCCGTGTAGCCCGCCCCCCGGAGGCGCTTGGTGACGCTGAACCCGTTCATGTCGGGCAGCATCACGTCGAGCACGATGAGGTCGGGTTCCTCCTCGAGGACCGCGGAGATGGTCTGTGCGCCGTTGGCGACGGCTCGGACCTGGAATCCGGCGAAACGCAGGCTCGTGATGAGCAGGTCGCGGATGTTGGGTTCGTCGTCCACGACGAGGATGCGCGGTGCTGTCATGCGCCCATTATCGTGACTTCACTCAAGGAACCGCTGGATATCGCGAGAAACGCCGAGTGCTGGTAGAGCTCAGGCGGCCTCTGCGGTGATTCCCTCGGCATCCAGGATCGTGTAGGCGTAGCCCTGTTCGGCCAGGAAACGCTGGCGGTTCTGGGCGAAGTCCTGGTCCACCGTGTCGCGCGCGATGAGCGTGTAGAAGCTGGCCGTGTGACCCGACTGCTTCGGACGCAGCAGGCGTCCGAGGCGCTGCGCCTCCTCTTGTCGCGACCCGAACGAGCCCGACACCTGCACGGCGACGGAGGCCTCGGGAAGGTCGACCGAGAAGTTCGCGACCTTGGAGACGACGAGCAGCGAGATCGTTCCCTCGCGGAAGGCCTGGAACAGCTCTTCGCGCTCGGCGACCGGCGTCGCACCCGTGATCTTCGGGGCGTCGAGGGCTTCGGCGAGCTCGTCGATCTGGTCCAGATACTGCCCGATCACGAGGACGCGCTCGCCCGGATGCCGATCGACCAGGCGCCGGACGACGTCGATCTTCGCCGGCGCGGTGGCGGCGAGGCGGTACCGATCCTCGTCGGCCGCCGCGGCGTACTCGAGCCGCTCATCGGCGGGCAGATCGATGCGCACCTCGTAGCAGGCGGCGGGGGAGATGAAGCCCTGGGCCTCGATCTCCTTCCACGGCGCGTC
The DNA here is from genome assembly GCF_900156455.1 of Microbacterium sp. RURRCA19A. GTDB lineage: Bacteria > Actinomycetota > Actinomycetes > Actinomycetales > Microbacteriaceae > Microbacterium. Next base: position 227,457 of record NZ_FTNQ01000003.1, on the reverse strand, counting down.
GAAACGCTTGGGCCCGATGAGACTGAAGACGTCGCCCTCGCGTCCGTCTTCGCGCACGAGGGTCGCGGTGAGGCCCAGGCGGCGGCGGGCCTGCAGATCGGCGGTGAGCTTGAACACCGGCGCGGGCAGCAGGTGCACCTCGTCGTACAGGACGAGTCCCCAGTCGAGCGCGTCGAGCAGGGCCAGGTGGGCGTACTTCCCGCCGCGCTTGGCTGTGAGGATCTGGTAGGTCGCGATCGTGACCGGCTTGATCTCCTTCGACTGGCCGGAGTACTCGCCGATCTCCTCGGGGGTCAGGCTCGTGCGCCGGAGCAGCTCGTCGCGCCACTGGCGCGCGCTGACGGTGTTGGTCACGAGGATCAGCGTCGTCGTCCGGGTCTCCGCCATCGCGCCCGCGCCGACGAGGGTCTTGCCCGCGCCGCAGGGGAGCACCACGACGCCGGAGCCTCCCTCGGAGAACGACTCGACCGCCTGCCGCTGGTAGGGGCGCAGCTTCCACCCGTCCTCGGCGAGGTCGATCGGGTGCGGCGTCCCGGGCGTGTAGCCCGCGAGATCTTCCGCCGGCCAGCCGATCTTCAACAGCTCCTGCTTGATGTGACCGCGGGCCCACGCGTCGACGGTGTAGCTGTCGGGAGTGGGGTGGCCGATGAGGAGCGGAGCGATCCGCTTGTTGCGGGATACCTCACCGAGCACGGCGGGATCCGTGGAGCGCAGCACCAGCGCCCCCTCTTCGTCGCGCTCGATCACCAGGCGGCCGTACCGCCCCACCGTCTCACGGATGTCGGTGCTCACGGACGCGGGCACCGGGAAGCGCGACCAGCGGTCGAGCGTCTGCAGCATCGCGTCGGCGTCGTGCCCGGCCGCGCGGGCGTTCCACAGCCCGAGCCGCGTGATGCGGTAGGTGTGGATGTGTTCCGGTGCGCGCTCGAGCTCGGCGAAGACCGCGAGCTCGTGTCGCGCGGTCTCCGCATCGGAGTGCGCGACCTCGAGGAGCACCGTGCGGTCGCTCTGGACGATGAGGGGACCGTCAGCCATAGCGTTCGATTCTACCGGTGCGTCGGACCGGGCGTCGCCGTCGGCGCTCAGGGCACGGGGCTGACCGCGTCGATGTGCGACAGCGGCACCGTGCGCTCGACGTCCGCGGCGCGATCTCGCCCGCGCAGGCGCCCGCCGCCGAGTCCGGTCGCTTCGAGACGGAACACGCGGGCGGACCCGTCCGGCAACCGCACCGTCACGTCGACGACGGCGCGGGCGCGCACCGCCTGGTCGAGCTCGCGCTCGAGCCACGCGGCATCCGAGTCCTCGCCTCCGGCGCGCAGGCGTGCGATCAGCGGGGCGTAGAGGTCGGACGGGTCGTCGGGCGTCTCTGCCGCGGCGAGCCTCGCCCTGTCGACCGCGCGCGGGCGCCCGTCCTCGTCGACCGCGACCGTCGGGTACCGGGCGTCGCTCAGGGCCCAGAAGACGACGTCGGCCGCGACGTGCGAGATGAGCTCGTCGCCCGAGCGGCTGAGCGCCACCGAGCGCAGTGAGGTGTCGACCTCCATCGCGCGCAGCAGTGTCTCGTCGTCGGTGCGGACAGTGGTGAGACCGGATGCCACGTCGGCGGTCACTCGAACGCGCCCGTGCTCCGCCGAGGTGCGCTCGATGACGTAGGCGAGCGGTTGGGGGAGACCGGTGAGCGAGATTCCGGTCAGGAAGTCGCGCAGACTGTCGGCCGTCTCTCCTGCGGTGATGGCCGCGCCGATCGTCGCCGCGCTGAACCGGTAGCTCGACGCCTGTGCGCGCGACTCTCGTGCCGCCATACCGCGCAGCCGCACGTCGAGGTGCGGGGCGAGAGGACCGGGCGCGATCGCGGTGAGGTCGTTCTGCAGGTACACCTTGTCGACCTCGGGCGGCAGCAGGTCGCGCAGTGCGGAGGTGTCCACGTCGGCGCCCTCGGCCAGACCCCGGCCCCACGGGGGCACCGCGCCGCGAGCGTCGAGCAGCCCCCACGCCTGCAGGCGCAGCGTCCACCGCGCGGCACGCTCGGGACCGGCCGGATCGAAGGGAGTGGCTCCGGCCCAGGTGGGTTGCGGAATCCATCCGCCCGAGGGTGTGCGGTAGGCGCGGGGGAGTGCGTTGCGGAGCGCCCGCGCGGTCGACGCCCACCGCTCGAGCGTGGGCAGGCGCAGCCAGGCGCGTCCGTTCGCGGTCACGAGCCAGGCGCGGCCGTTCGTCCCCAGCAGCCCGGTTCGGGCCGCGAGCCCCACCAGCAGATCGGCCTCTTCCGGGGAGGGGGCCGCGCCCGCGTCGACGAGGCGCCGGCGTTCGCTCGCTCCCAGTGATCCGGACCCGATCCGACCGAGGGGGGATTCGAGGGTGAGCAGAAGGACGTCGGCCAGCGCCGCGGCGTTGGTGAACGCCGCCTCCGCGGCTGCCGCGTCGTCCGACACCTCCGCCACGGCGGCCGGCGTCGGCTGCGGCAGGCCCTCTGGCGCCGCGTCGAGAACCGCGGCGGCGACCGCGGCGTACGCGCGGCCGTCGTCATCGACCAGGGCGCGTTCGTGGAGCGCGCGTGCGATCTCGCCGGTCGCCGGGATGCCGTCGGCCGCCGCCGCGACGAGCGCCTCGGCTTCGTCGCGATCGAGCGCAGGCAGCGCGCGCGCGACGGAGGCGGGGTCGAGCAGCGCGTCGGCGGCGTCGAACATGTCTCGCCAGGTGGCGGACGCCGACACGTGGCGTTCGGCGAGGAGGCGGGCGAGGGCCTCGTCGCCGATCGCGCTCAGCGAGACCGCCAGTGCGCGTTGGTCGGAGGTCTCGGGCACGTCAGCGTCCTCTGTTGGCGCGTGCCCTTCGCACGAAGCTCATGATGAGCACGGCCATCATCATGAGAAAGGCGATCGGAAGGGCGATCAGGGGCAGGACCACGACCGTGGGCCAGATGCCCTCGCCGAAGTTCGTCACGCCCGCGGGTCGCGCGAGGATGACCGTGAAGAAGCACACGATCGACAGGATCCCCAGGCCCAGGGACATGAAGGCCAGGATCCGGTCGATACGACGGATCGGGACGTCGCCGTCGGGGGTGCGCGTGCTCATCGTCGTCAGCCTACTGCCTGGCGGGCGTGCCGTAGGCTGAGGGGCCGGGATCCGATCGGGTCCCGCGTTCCGCCGCGCGATCGCGCACACATTCAGCGAGGTGTCCATGCCCACCGGCAAGGTCAGGTTCTACGACGACGAGAAGGGCTTCGGCTTCATCACCACCGATGACGGCCAGGACGTGTTCCTGCACGCCACCGCCCTGCCCGCCGGGACCCCCGGGCCCAAGGCCGGCACCCGTCTGGAGTTCGGTGTCGCCGATGGCAAGCGCGGCCTGCAGGCACTTTCCGTGCGGGTGCTCGAGGCGCCCGTCAGCATGGCCAAGCGGTCGCGCAAGCCCGCCGACGACATGGCGATCATCGTCGAAGACCTCGTGAAGCTCCTCGACGGCATCGGCGGCGACCTGCGCCGCGGACGCTACCCCAGTGGTGCGCACGCGAAGAAGATCGCCGCGGTCCTGCGCAAGGTCGCCGATGACTTCGAAGCCTGAGCCCGTCGCCGACGAACGGCTCCTCCACGCGCACGACCTCGCGCTGGCGGCGCTCTACGAGATCACCCCGGCGGAGACCGTCGGACCGGCTGCGGGTCACGTCGTCGAAGCCGACGACGTCGTCTCGCTCCGGTTCCACACGCGTCTCGCCGGCTACCCCGGGTGGTACTGGACGGTGACGGTCGCCCTCGTCGAGGACTCCGAGCCGACCGTGCTCGAGGCCGAGCTCCTGCCCGGCGACGGTGCGCTGCTGGCGCCCGACTGGGTGCCGTGGGCCCAGCGTCTGGCCGAGTACCAGGCCGCCCAGGTTGCTGCGGCGGCGGCGGGCGTCGAGTCCGACGACGACCTCGACGACGACGCTGACCTCGACGACGACGCCGATCTCGATGACGACACCGACGACGAGGACGACGCCGACGACGACCAGCCGAAGGCGCGGCTGCACGCGGGCGACCTCGACGGCGTCGACATCGATGAACTGGACGACTCGGCCGACGCCACGGACGACGAAGCCGAGTACGACGACGACTCCGAGGACGACGACCCCGACGAGGACGACGACCCCGACGCGGACGACGACTTCGACGACGAGCACGAACGCAGCTACTGACGCGACGTGCGCTCGGACGTTCCCTGGCCGATGCGGCCGCGGGGGACGGCGCCGTGCGTCGCGCGCCTCGGATCGCTCCGGAAGTGACCTTCGAACGACGGAAGCCGCCCCGCGCGAGTCGGGACGGCTTCGGTCGAGAAGGGCTCAGGCCCCGGGAAGGTGTTCGATCGTGTAGTCGATCGCGCCGATGAGACGCCGCACGTCCTCGGGCTCGATCGAGACGAACGTCGCGATGCGGAGCTGGTTGCGGCCGAGCTTGCGGTAGGGCTCGGTGTCGACGATCCCGTTCGCGCGCAGGCTCTTCGCGATCGCGGCGGCGTCGATCGATTCGTCGAAGTCGATCGTGACGACGACGGGCGAGCGATCGGCGGGATCCGCGACGAACGGCGTCGCGACGTCGCTCGCCTCGGCCCACGTGTACAGCGCGGACGACGACTCCGCCGTGCGTGCGGCGGCCCACGACAGGCCGCCGTTCTCGAGGATCCAGCCGAGCTGCTCGTCCAGGAGCAGGAGCGTCGCCAGCGCCGGGGTGTTGAGGGTCTGCTGCAACCGGGAGTTGTCGACCGCGTTCTTGAGGCTCAGGAACTCGGGGATGTACCGATCCGACGCTGCGATCCGCTCGATGCGCTCGATCGCCGCCGGTGAGACGGCGGCGTACCAGAGGCCGCCGTCCGAGCCGAGGTTCTTCTGCGGGGCGAAGTAGTAGACGTCGGCCTCGGCGACGTCGAAGTCGATCCCACCGGCCGCGCTGGTGGCGTCGATGACGGTGAGGGCCCCGGCATCCCCGTGCACACGGGTGATGGGAGCGGCCACGCCGGTCGAAGTCTCGTTGTGGGGCCACGCGTAGACGTCGACGCCCTCGACGGCGTCGAAGGCGGCACGGGTGCCGGGTTCGGCGCGTCGCACGTCGGGGGCCTGCAGCCAGGGAGCCGCGGCCGCGGCGGCGAACTTGCCGCCGAATTCGCCCGACACGAGGTTCTGGCTGCGGTTCTCGATGAGACCGAAGGCGGCGGCATCCCAGAACGCGGTCGATCCGCCGTTGCCGAGGATGATCTCGTACCCCTCGGGCAGGCGGAACAGCTCGGCGAGCCGCTCGCGCGTGCTGGCCACGAGGTTCTTCACGGGAGCCTGACGGTGCGAGGTTCCGAGGATGGTGGCCCCGCGGGTGACGAGCGCTTCGAGCTGCGCACCGCGCACCTTCGAGGGGCCGCACCCGAAGCGGCCGTCGGCGGGCAGGAGGTCGGTGGGAAGGTCCACGTGCGGCATGGGTCGATTCTAGGGCGGGGGTCGGTCGCTCCCGGCGCGTGTGTCGGAGGGGGTCGATAGGCTGGGAACACCGCTACGACGCACGAGGACTGCTGAATGACCGATCTCATCGACACCACCGAGATGTACCTGCGCACGATCCTCGAGCTCGAGGAAGAGAACATCGTGCCGCTGCGCGCGCGCATCTCTGAACGGCTCGGACACTCCGGACCCACCGTCTCGCAGACCGTGGGGCGCATGGAGCGCGACGGCCTCGTCGTCGTGTCCGAAGACCGCCGGCTCGAGCTCACGGGCGACGGTCGGCAGAAGGCCGTCGACGTCATGCGCAAGCACCGTCTCGCCGAGCGCCTGTTGAGCGATGTCATCGGCCTCGACTGGGCCTACGTGCATGACGAGGCCTGCCGCTGGGAGCACGTCATGAGCGAGCAGGTCGAGCGCCGGCTCGTCGAGCTGCTCGGCCACCCCACCGAGTCCCCCTACGGCAACCCCATCCCGGGCCTCGACCAACTGGGAGACGTGGCGGGTGCGACTTTCGAAGAGGGCGTCGTGGGTCTCGTGCGGAAACTGACGGATGCCGGCGAGCCGATCTCCGGTACCGTCCGACGTCTCGCCGAGCCGGCGCAGGTCGACCCGGAACTCCTCCAGCAGCTCAAGGCCGCGGGAGTGCTGCCCGGTGCGCGGGGAAGCTACCGCTTCAACGAGGGGTACGTGCTCGTCGAGATGGACGGCGTCGACGAAGGGCTCGAGCTTCCCGTCGAGGTCGCCTCGCACATCTTCCTCGTCGACGAGGTCTGATCGCGGCGTCGACCGAGGTCGTACCCCGGACATCGTCTGTACACCACGTCGCTAGGCGTGACAGTTTCGTTATCTTCGGGTAGCCTCTGAGGGTCCACAGGCGAGAAGCCCGCCGTCGGACCCCTCGCGGTTTGCCTCACCGGCTCGTCGTCCGCAGAGGGTGAAGCCCGCACATCGTGCCCCCAGATCGAGTGCTGACGAGCCAGCGTGACAACGCAGAGGCGCCGGAGGAAATTTGGCTGAACACACCGATCCCGTTGCGGACCTGCCCGAGGTCCCTGCGGCGGGTCAGACTCGAAAGAGCGCGCGTGCCGCGGTCTCCCGACCCGCTCGCCGCACCCCGCAGACGCCCGCCGTGGTCTCCTCGACCGTGGCCCGTCCCGCGCCCACTCCTCGCTCCTCGTCGTTCCGGCGAGGGAAGAAGCCGTTGCGCAGTGCCGTGATCCTGTCGATGGTCGCCGGCCTCGTCGCTACCGTCGCGATCCCCGCGTACGCGGCGTCGATCCCGGCCGCCGAGACGATGACGCTGCAGGAGATGTCGGCTGCCGACAACCAGTCCCTCGTCGTCGCATCGAACGCGAACGCCGAGACCCTGGACCGCAGCAGCTACTCGGCCACCACGGCCGAAGAGATCCAGAAGAAGAAGGATCAGGAGGCCGCCGCCGCGGCCGCCGCCGAGCGTGCTCGACAGCTCGCCGCCAGCGCGAACGTCGCCGTCTCCTCGATCAACCTCAATATGACCGCGCCCGGTTCGGGCGAGGTGCGCTGGCCGATCACGAACTACGTCCTGGGCCGCGGCCTGTGGGACTCCGGCTACCACCAGGGCGTCGACCTCCTCGCCCCCCAGGGGCAGCCGATCTTCGCCGCCGCCGCGGGCGTCGTGAGCGTGTCGTCCGAGAGCTACGGCGGCTACGGCGTAGGCATCGTGATCGAGCACGTCATCAACGGCCAGAAGGTGTCCACGACCTACGGTCACATGACGTACGGCAGCCGGCAGGTCCAGGCGGGTCAGACCGTCGCCGCGGGCCAGCTCATCGGCCTCGTCGGTTCGACCGGCAGCTCGACGGCCAACCACCTGCACTTCGAGGTGCACATCAACGGTTCCGTGGTCGACCCGTACGCCTGGCTCCAGCAGAACGCGAGCTGATCGCCGATCTCCTCAGACGGCGTGCCGGAGACGATCGTTCTCCGACACGCCGTCTGTCGTTTCCCTGTGGAGCGGACCCCGGGCGTGTCGCGGTGGGTTAGCCTGTTCGCGACGTCGGGAGAACCGAAGGGAACGCTGATGGACACCATGCCTCGCATCCGCACCATGGATGCGCTCGGGCTGCTCGTCCTTCGGCATCGTGTGAGCGGATGCCGCGGGCTCACCGCGACTTCCAGGGCGCTGTCTGCTTAGACAGCGCCTTTTTTCATGCCCCTGCGCCTCTTCCCCTGTCGCGAGTCGAACATCCGAGAAGCCGTCTCGGCCATTCGAGAGGAAACGGAATGCGCACACTGGTGCTGAACGCGGGCTATGAGCCGCTCGCCGTCGTGTCGTTCAAGCGGGCCCTGGTGCTCGTGATGAACGAGAAGGCCACCGTCGTCGAACGCGTGGACGGTGATCCCGTCTGGGCGGCGGCCGGCACGTACGATCGCCCCGCGGTGATCATCCTCACGCGCTATGTGCGCGTCCCGGGCGCCCGCCGCGTTCCGGTGACCCGGCGGGGGGTGCTGCGTCGTGACGGGCACCGTTGCGGTTACTGCGGGAAGGCCGCGTCGACCATCGACCACGTGCTTCCCCGCTCGCGCGGCGGAAAGGACACCTGGGAGAACCTCGTGGCCTGCTGCCTGCGGTGCAACAACGTGAAGGGCGATCGCACGCCCCAGGAGATGATGTGGGAACTGCGTCTGATCCCGGGGCCTCCGCACGGGTCGTCGTGGACGGTGCGCGGTGTCGACAAGTCGGATCCTCGGTGGGAGCCCTATCTCGCGCTCGCCGCGTGACGGCGGTTTCCTGACGCAGGTCGTCCGCATCGCTCCGCCCGCGGCATCCCGGTCGGTGGTGTGATGGAGCCATGACTCGTGCTCTTCTCGTGATCGACATGCAGCGTGGTTTCGACGACCTCGGATTCTGGGGTCCGACGGCCAATCCGGACTGCGAGGCCCACGTCGGTGCGCTCGTGGACCGGTGGACGGCCGACGGGGAGCCCGTCGTCGTCGTACGCCACGACTCGCGGTCGGAGGGGTCGCCGCTGCACCCCGCGTCGCCGGGGAACGCCCTCGTCGATGTCGTCGCCGCGGTCGAGCCGGCACTCCTCATCACCAAGGACGTCAATTCGGCGTTCTACGGCGACCCCGACCTGCACGCGTGGCTGGGGGAGCGTGGCATCCGGGAGCTCGTGATCTGCGGCATCCAGACGAACATGTGCGTGGAGACGACCGCACGGATGGGCGGGAACCTCGGCTACGACGTGACGGTCGTGCTGGATGCCACGCGCACCTTCGATCTGTCCGCCGAGGTGCCGGGGTTGGGGACGGTGACCCGCACGGCGGGGGAGCTGATGGCGGACACCGCGCTGGTGCTGCAGCAGGGCGGATTCGCCCGGATCGCGCGGACCGCCGACCTGGTCTGAGCCTCCGGGGACGATGTCGGAGGGTGATCGTATCTTCGAATCACAGGGATTGAGAGCGTAGAACGCATGTTCTAACCTGTGGGAGTGAGGGCGATCGTGCGAGACCAGGCGGAGGCCGTTCCCGACATCCACGCGCTCCGAGATCGCCTCGAGCGGATGCAGGGGCGTCGCATGGACGCACCGGTGCTGCCGACGCATCCCGCCTTCACGTCGCTCCTTCCCGGTGGGGGGTTGCGGTCGGGGTCGGCGTACGCGATCGCGCGATCGATGTCGTTGCTGTTGGCGCTCATGGCCCGTCCGTCGCAAGACGGCGCATGGTGCGGTGTCGTCGGCATGCCCGAGCTCGGGGCGGAGGCGGCCGAGAAGTACGGCCTCGATCTCGACCGGCTGGTGTTCATCCCCGACCCGGGGCCGCGCTGGTTGGCGGTGACGGCCACGATCGCCGAGGTGCTGCCCGTCGTGGCGGTGCGGCCTCCGGCCGGAGCGAACACCGCCCGTGCCGGAGCCGAAGCCACCCGTCTCGCGGCGCGGCTCCGCGATCGGGGCACCGTCCTGCTGGTGCAAGGCCCCTGGCCGCAGGCGGAGGCGGTGATCGATGTCGCCGATCCGCGGTGGGCGGGGCTCGGGCAGGGGCACGGCTACCTCGCGGGACGCGAGCTGACCGTGTCGGTCAGCAGCAAGCGCACCCCCACGGCGCGTCGGGCCCGCATGCTGCTCCCCGCCGCCGATGGATCGATCGAACTGCTCGGTGCCCCGACCGAGAGGCTCGTCCCACGCGAGCGGACCGAATACCGGCCGCAGCGGGTCGCGGGATGATGCGCGAGCCCACCCGCAGCCTGGTGCTGTGGCTCCCCGACTGGCCGGTCGTGGCGTATCGCCGCGAGGCCGTCCGACCGCCGCGGGCCGATGCCCCTCTCGCGGTGTTCGAGAACAACACCGTCGTGGCCTGCTCCGCCGCGGCCCGTGCCCAGGGCGTGCGCAGAGGTCAGCGGCGCCGTGACGCTCAAGCCTTGTGCCCGTCCGTCCTCGTCGTCGCGGCCGACTCCGTACGTGACGCACGAGTGTTCGCTCCCGTGGTGGCCCTCGTGGAGGAGCACGCCCCGGGGGTGCAGATCGTGCGCCCCGGACTCTGCGCCCTCCGCGCGCGCGGGCCGGCACGCTACTACGGAGGCGAAGAAGAGGCGGCGCGCATGCTCGTGCGACTCCTGGTATCCGAAGGGTTCGCCGACGCGCGGGCGAGCGTGGCCGACGGGGTCTTCACCGCCGAACATGCCGCGCGCATCACCCGAGCCGACGAGCCCGTCCGGGTGGTCCCCGGCGGGCAGGCCGCGGGGTTCCTCGCCCCGCTCCCGGTGACCGCGCTCGACGACGTCGACCTCGCGAGTCTGCTGGCGCGCCTCGGAGTGCATACCCTGGGCGAGTTCGCCGCGATGCCGGTCGAACGCGTCCGCGAACGTTTCGCCGAGCGGGGTGCACGGCTGCACGCCCTCGCCTCCGGGCGCGACTCGCAGCCGGTGCAGCCCCGCACGCCTCCGCCCGAACTGCACCGCGAGGTCGCCTTCGAGCCGCCGCTCGAACTCGCCGATCAGATCGCCTTCGGCATGCGCGTCGCCGCCGAGGAGTTCATCGCGCGCCTCGGGGAGCAGAACCTCGTGTGCACCGAGCTCCGCGTGGTGCTCTCGGGTGAACGCGGGGAGCGCAGCGAGCGCGTCTGGCTGCACCCCGGATCGTTCGATGCCGCCGGCGTGGTCGATCGCGTGCGCTGGCAGCTCGCGGAAGACGGCCGGGGCATCTTCGGCAGCGGTGTGGCCGGGGTGTCCATCGAGCCCGAAGCCGTCGACGACGCGGCGCACCACGCCAAGGGTCTCTTCGGCGCCGGTCCCGACGAGCGGGTGCACCACGCCCTCTCGCGGGTGCAGGCCATGCTCGGTCACCGCGCCGTCGTCACCCCCGTCATCGGCGGGGGACGCTGGCTGGCCGAGCGGCAGGTGCTGGTGCCCTGGGGGGATCGTGCGATCACAGCGAAAGACCGTGCTCGGCCGTGGCCGGGGAGTCTTCCCGACCCGCTGCCGGCGACCGTGTACCCCGAACCGCGCCTCGTGGAGGTCACCGACATCGCGGGAGCGTCGGTCACGGTGGGGGAGCGCGATGCGCTGAGTGCCCCGCCGGCGATCCTCGAGGCCGGCGGGCGCCGGGTGCGGATCCGCGAGTGGGCGGGGCCGTGGCCGATCAGTGAACGCGGATGGGATCCGCTGCGGCGACGGCACGCCCACCGGTTCCAAGTCGTCGACGCCGACGGCGGTGCATGGCTGCTCGTCGTCGAAGACGGCGAATGGCGGGCGGAGGGGCGTTATGACTGAGCGCCGACGGGCCCGCCCGCGGCGGACGGGAGAGCGCTGATGGGCTTTCACAATCCGCCGGTGAAATGGTCCGAGCTCGAGCGGGCGCTCAGTGGCGAGCGACGGCCGGCCTCGGCGCCGCCGAACGCGGACGGCGGCGACAGCCCCGCCTGGTCGCACAAGCGCGGCCCCTACGTCCCTCCGACGATCGAGCGCCCCGCCGATGCCGTCCCGTACGCCGAACTGCACGCGCACTCGTCGTACTCCTTCCTCGACGGGGCGTCGTCACCCGAAGAGCTCGTCGAAGAGGCCGAGAAGCTGGGTCTCCACGCGCTCGCTCTCACCGACCACGACGGTTTCTACGGCATCGTCCGATTCGCCGAAGCGGCGGAGGTCCGTGCCGTGCGCACCGTCTTCGGTGCCGAGCTCTCGCTCGAGCTCCCGGGGCCCCAGAACGGCCAGCCCGACCCCGCCGGTTCCCACCTGCTCGTCCTCGCCCGCGGCGAAGAGGGATACCACCGGCTCGCCGCGGCCATCACTCACGCGCAGCTCACCGGCGGCGAGAAGGGCCGACCGGTCTACGACCTCACCGATCTGGCCGAACGTGCCGGCGGCCCCGCGGATCCGCAGTGGGCGATCCTCACCGGATGCCGGAAGGGGATGGTGCGGCAGGGCTTGGCATCCGAGGGCCCGGCGGGAGCCGCCCGCGCACTCGATCGTCTGGTCGACCTGTTCGGTCCCGCCGCCGTGCACGTCGAACTCATGGACCACGGCGGTCCGCTCGACTCGGCCCACAACGACCTGCTCGCCGCGCTCGCGGTCGAGCGGGGGCTCGCCGTTCTCGCCACGAACAACGTCCATTACGCCGCCCCGAAGAAGGAGCTGCTGGCCGCGGCCGTCGCCGCCGTGCGCGCGAACCGCAGTCTCGACGAACTCGACGGGTGGCTGCCCGCGCACGCCGGTGCGCACCTGCGCTCGGGAGCCGAGATGGCCGCGCGGTTCGCCCGCTACCCGGGAGCGGTGGCGCGCACCGTCTCGCTCGCCGACGAGCTCGCGTTCCCTCTGCGTCGGGCGAAGCCGGCTCTTCCGAAGCAGGCCGTCCCCGAGGGGCACACGCCGATGTCGTGGCTGCGGCACCTGGTGTGGGAGGCGGTGCCCCGCAAGTACCCGCGCCTCTCGGCCGACGATCGGCGGCGCATCGAGCGCGAGCTCGAAGTGATCGAGATGAAGGACTTCCCGGGGTACTTCCTGATCGTGCACGGGATCGTGGCCGAGGCGCGGCGGCGCGGCATCCTGTGCCAGGGGCGGGGTTCTGCGGCCAACAGCGCCGTCTGCTACCTGCTCGACATCACCGCGGTCGACTCGATCTTCTACCGGCTGCCGTTCGAACGCTTCCTGTCGAGCCTGCGCGACGAAGAGCCCGACATCGACGTCGACTTCGACTCCGACCGGCGCGAAGAGATCATCCAGTGGGTGTACGAGACCTACGGCCGCGACCGGGCGGCGCAGGTGGCGAACGTCATCCAGTACCGTCCCAAGAACGCCGTCCGCGACATGGCCCGCGCCCTGGGGCATTCACCCGGCCAACAGGACGCCTGGTCGAAGCAGGTCGAACGGTGGGGAGCGACGCTCGAGAGCGGCGCCGATCACGACATCCCCGACGAGGTCATCGAGTTCGCGGCCGAGCTGCTCAAGGCGCCGCGGCACCTCGGCATCCATTCCGGCGGCATGGTGCTCACCGACCGGCCGGTGGGGGAAGTCGTGCCGATCGAGCACGCCCGCATGGAGAACCGCACGGTGATCCAGTGGGACAAGGACGATGCCGCCTGGATGGGGTTGGTGAAGTTCGACCTGCTGGGACTCGGCATGCTCGCGGCGTTGCAGTACTGCTTCGACCTGATCCGGGATGCCACGGGTGAGAGCTGGGAGCTGTCGACGCTGCCGAAGGAAGAGAAGGCCGTGTACGACATGCTGTGCCGCGCCGACTCGATCGGGGTGTTCCAGGTCGAGTCCCGCGCACAGATGGGGCTGCTGCCACGCCTGCAGCCCCGGCGTTTCTACGACCTCGTGGTGCAGATCGCGCTGATCCGACCGGGGCCCATCCAGGGGGGTGCCGTGCATCCGTTCGTGCGGCGGAAGCTCGGGCAGGAGCCGATCACCTACGTGCACGAGAACCTCCGGCCGGTCCTCGAGCGCACCATGGGCGTGCCGGTGTTCCAGGAGCAGCTCATGCAGATGGCCGTCGCCGTCGGCAACTGCACCGCCGAGGACGCCGACCTGCTCCGACGCGCGATGGGGTCGAAGCGCGGGCTCGAGCGCATCGATTCGCTGCGCGAGAAGCTCTACGCCGGGATGGCTCAGAACGGGCTCGTGGGCGCGGTGGCCGATGAGCTGTACGCGAAGATCCAGGCGTTCGCGAACTTCGGGTTCGCCGAATCGCACTCGCTCTCGTTCGCGCTGCTGGTCTACGCCAGCTCGTGGATCAAGCTGCACTATCCGGCGGCGTTTCTCGCGGGGCTGCTGCGCGCGCAACCGATGGGGTTCTATTCGCCCGCGACGCTGACCGCCGACGCCCGCCGCCACGGGGTGCGGGTGCGTCGCCCCGACCTGCTGCGATCGGGCGTCGAGGCCGGGCTCGAGCCGCTCGACGACGAGACCGGGGTGCCGGATGCCGACCGCCGCCGTCCCGCGACCGGGCTCGACGCGTGTGCGCGCGCCGACCAGCCCCCGACGGGGGACTTCGACCGCTCGGCTCCCGACGAGACCGAGGCGCACCGGCGGGACGGGGCGTTCGCGGTGCGGATGGGCCTCGCCGGGGTCACCGGGATCGGGGCGAAGGTCGCCGAACGCATCGTCGCCGAACGGGAGAGCGGCGGTGCGTACCGCGACCTGCGCGATCTGGTGCGCCGCACGGGGCTCGTGACCGCTCAGCTCGAGGCGCTCGCGACGGCCGGGGCGTTCGAGTGCCTCGGGCACTCGCGACGCGAGGCGATCTGGTTGTCGGGGTCGGCGGCGCAGGACCGGCCCGAGTTCCTGCCGGATTCGGTGGCCTTCGTGCAGCCTCCGCTGTTCACCGATCCGTCGAGCTACGAGGTGCTCGCCGCCGATCTGTGGGCGACCGGGCTCTCCACCGACGACCATCCGCTCACGCACTTCCGTTCCGCCCTCGATGCGCGCGGTGTCCTCACCTCGCGCGAGCTCCGCACGGCCGAGACCGACCGTCGCGTCGAGGTGGCGGGCCTGGTCACGCATCGGCAACGGCCGGCGACGGCATCCGGGATCACGTTCCTCAACCTCGAAGACGAACACGGACTCATGAACATCGTGTGCTCGGTGGGGGTGTGGAACCGGTATCGACGGATCGTGCGGGAATCGCCCGCGCTCATCGTGCGGGGCATGCTCGAGAGGTCGGTCGAGGGGGTCACGAACGTGGTCGCCGACGGCTTCACCGACCTCCGCGTGGGGGTGGCCCACGCGTCGCGGGACTTCCGATGACGAGGGGGGCCCTCACTAGACTCGGGGGACACGCACGCCATGCCGATGCATCACAGGGGGAACGACATGACCGATACGCCCACTCCGGCCGACGGCTGGTACCCCGACCCGGCCGGCGGCGGCGGGCTCCGCCGGTGGAACGGCACGGCGTGGACCGACGAGGTGCGACCCGCCACCGCCGCCCCCGAGGCCCCCGCGGCGCCGTCGGCACCGGAAGCGATGCCTGCCGTGACGAGCGCAGCCCCTGAGGCGCCGGCCACGCCCAGCGCCCCCGCCTACCCGTCCGCCCCCGCCTACCCCGGCGCGGCGACACCGCCCGCGCCCGCCGCCCCCGCCTACCCCGCCGCCCCCGCCTACCCGGCCGCCCCCGCCTACGCGGCGGCTCCCGCGGCTCCCGCCCCTTCCCGCGCCGACATCTCCACGAACACGGTCTGGATCTGGCTCGCCGTCGCGCTTCCGCTGCTGTCCGTCGTGGCGTTGTTCCTCTTCGACTGGACGACCTACGTCCAGGAGTCGATCTACGCCTCGGCCTACCCCGAGCAGGCGCCCTATCTGGCGTCGTCGTCGCTGGCGGTGACGGCCGGTACGACCGCTTTCAGCTTCGTCGTCATCGCCCTGACGGTGCTGTTCTCGTTCCTCGACTGGCGTCAGCTGCGGGCCCGTGGCATCCAGAAGCCCTTCCACTGGGCGTGGAGCTTCACCGTGCTCGCCATCTCGAGCGTCGGTGTCTACGTCATCGGACGCGCGGTGGTCCTGCGGCGACAGACCGGCAAGGGACTGGGTCCGGTGTGGGGGTGGATCGCGGTGACGCTCGTGACGATCATCGCCGCGTCGATCTGGGTCGTGATGCTGTTCAACGCGATCATCCCGATCATCGAACAGTTGCAGTACACCAGCGGGTACTGACCCGGCGCGAGGTCAGCGTCCTCGCGCCGCCAGGACCGCGTCGAGGAGGGCGTGGGCGGTATCGTCCTTCGACCCGGAGGCCGTCGCCACGACCTCGCCGTCGTGCCCCACGATCGTGAGGGCGTTGTCGGCGGACTCGAAGCCGCGTGTCCACCCCACGGCGTTCGCGGCGAGCAGGTCGACGCCCTTGCGCGCGGCTTTCGCCCGTGCGCGCTCGACGAGTTCCTCCTCGCTGTCGACGGTCTCGGCGGCGAACGCCACGATCGTCTGTCCGGGGCGGCGGGCGGCGACCAGGCCCGCGACCACGTCACGGTTCTCGACCAGCTCGAGCGTGAGCGCACCGGGGGACTCCTGCTTGCGGAGCTTGTGCTCCGACACCGCGGCGACGGAGTAGTCGGCGACCGCCGCGGCCATGACGATGACGTCGGCGTCGGGGGCGGTGGCATCCATCGCCCGTCCGAGCTCGTCCGCGGTGCCCACCGCGATCACGTCGACGCGCGGATCGGGGCGGACGTCGGCGTCGAGGTGAGCGGCGACGAGCGTCACGGTCGCGCCGCGGTCGGCGGCGGCGCGGGCGATCGCGACGCCCTGTCGTCCGCTGGAGCGGTTGCCGAGGAACCGGACCGGGTCGATCGGCTCGCGGGTTCCGCCGGCGCTGACCAGCACCGAGAGACCGGTCAGATCCCGTGGGCGCTCCACGAGCGCGAGGGCGGCCGCGACGATCTCCTCCGGTTCCGACATGCGCCCCGGGCCGCTGTCGCCTCCGGTGAGCGCCCCGTCCGCCGGTCCGACGACATGAACGCCGCGCGCGCGGAGCACGTCCATGTTGTGCACCGTGGCGGGATGCCGCCACATCTCGGTGTGCATCGCGGGCGCGACCACGACCGGGGCCGTCGTGGCGAGCAGCGTCGTGCCGAGGAGATCGGACGCGAGCCCCGCCGTCATCGACGCGAGCGTGTTCGCGGTGGCCGGGGCGACGATCACCAGGTCGGCGGACTGTCCGAGCGACACGTGCCGCACCCGCGCGACGTCGTCGTGCACCGACGTCGTCACCGGGTTGCGGCTGATCGCCTCCCATGTCGGCAGCCCGACGAAGCGCAGGGCGTCGTCGGTGGGCACGACGTGGACGTCGTGTCCCGCCTTCACCAGCAGTCGGACGACTCCGACGGTCTTGTAGGCGGCGATGCCCCCGGTGACTCCCACGACGACGAACATGGGGCCAGTCTTCCAGGTCGATGCCGCACCCGCCCGCCGCGGCACCCGCGCGGGTAGCGTGGACGGAATGTGCACCGTGGTCGTCGATGTCCCGCGCGAGAGCGGTCAGCCCGTCCGGGTGCTGGCCGTCCGGGACGAGGAGCGGCAGCGTCCCTGGCGGGGTCTCGGACCATGGTGGCCCGGGCAACCGGGCGTGCACGGTGTCCGCGACGACCGTGCGGGCGGTGCGTGGCTCGCCGTCGATCCCGAGGCCCGACGGCTGGCGGTGCTGCTGAATCGCGAGGACCTGTCGCAGCGCTCCGACGCCGAGGTCGTCAGTCGCGGCGGCATCCCGCTGCAGTCCGTCGCCGGGACGCTCCCGCCCGCTCCGCCGACCCGCGGGTTCAATCTCGTGGAGGTGGATGCCGACGGCGCCACGGTCGTGGAATGGGACGGACTCGCCGTCCGGCGCACCCGGCTCGCCCCCGGCACGCACATGATCGCCCACCACGCGCCCGACGATCGGGCGACGCCCCGCATCGGCCGCTGGCTCGACGACTTCCGCCGGGCGGGGATCGTCGCCGGCGACGAGTGGTGGGGGCCGTGGCTCGAGGTGGTCGCGGCATCCACGGCCGATCCGTCCTCCTCGGTGCTGCGGCGCGACGCGCACGACGGGCTCGTGCTCGAATCCCTCCTCGTGTGCGCCGTCGCGGTGGGTCCCGACGGTGTCGACGCACGCGAAGCCGTGCTGTCGGAACCGGGCGAGTGGGACGACGCCCTCGCCGGGCGTCTGCGCGCGGGCATGCCGGTCGGCCCGCAGTAGGCTGGAGGGCAGTCCCGCCTCCGTAGCTCAGGGGATAGAGCGCCGCACTCCTAACGCGGGCGTCGCAGGTTCGAATCCTGTCGGGGGCACCAGATCGTTCCTCCTCCCTCTGCCACACTGACTTGCGTGAGCACGCCCGTCCGGTCCCGTCGTCGTTCCCTCCTCTGGATCGTCGGGAGCGTCGCGGCGTTCGTCGCGCTGTACGCCACGGTCGTCGCGCTCTACGCCGGGAGCGGCGACGTCGTCGGCAGCGGCGGGGAGGAGCCGTCGGGCGACACCGTCGTGCTGTCGCTCACGCCGGAGAAGATGGATGCCACGACCAACCGGCTCGCCGTGTCGGTGGTGCCCACTCAGGGCGAGGGCGGAACCGTCACCGACGGGCTGCAGGCGTTGCGGCCGTTCGGCGTGCTGGTCTCCGCCGTGGCGGGGTCGAAGGCGACGAAGTACGACGACGGCGACCTCATCTCGCCGATCGACGTCTCGCTGGTCATGGACGGTCAGATCGAGAGGTGGCCGTTCGATCGGTACACCGTGCGGTCGGTCATGACGGCCATCGAAGACGACGCCGACGGTGAGTCCACGCCCCTGTCGACCGTCGTGCAGCCGTCGAAGCGCGGCATCCCGGGGTGGGACATCGCGGTCGTGGAGACGCCGTTGGGGCAGGGGATCAACGCGGTCGACGTCACGGTCAGCCGTTCGGGCTCGACGATCGCCTTCGGCATCGTGCTGCTCTCGCTCATGGTGGTCATCCCGGCGCTCGTGCTCGTGGTCGCGATCATCGTCCTGCGGGGGCGACGCAAGGTCGAGGTGACCGTGATGGGGTGGATGGGTGCGATGCTGTTCGCGACGATCCCGCTGCGCAACTTCCTCCCGGGTTCCCCGCCGATCGGTTCGTGGATCGATTACCTGATCGTGTTGTGGGTGCTCGCCGCCCTGGTCGCGGGGCTCGTGATCTTCGTCGTCGCGTGGGTGCGGCGCGGTCCCGCCTGAGCGGTCCGGTTCCGGTCGCCGTTGCCCGGGTGGCATCCCCGTGGCATGATTACTGAACGATCGGTCTGCAAATCACGCGGGCGAGGGACACGACCGCGACGGCGCGGTGAGGAGGCGGCGATGACGGCTGCGATCGGTGTCGACCACGCTGACGACCGCGTCGTCGTCACCCTCGACCGCCCCGACGTCCGCAACGCGATCGACCAGGACATGATCGACGCGCTGCACGCGGTGTGCGGCGACCTCGAACGCCGTCCGCGCGTCCTCGTCCTCACGGGCGCGGGCGGAGTGTTCGCCGCGGGGGCGGACATCCGGCAGCTGCGCGAGCGCTCCGGCGACGACGCCCGTCGCGGGATCAATGCGACCGCGTTCGATCGCATCCGTCATCTCCCGATGCCCGTGATCGCCGTGGTCGACGGGTGGGCGCTCGGCGGCGGAGCCGAGCTCGCCTACGCCGCGGACATCCGTATCGCCACGCCCCGCGCACGGTTCGGCAATCCCGAGCCCGGCCTCGGGATCATCGCCGCCGCCGGTGCCGCATGGCGCCTGCCCGAGATCGTCGGCCACGCGCGGGCCAGCGAGCTGCTGCTGACCGGACGACTGATCGACGCGGTCGAGGCGCAGGCGTGGGGCCTGGTGTCGAGTGTGCACGAGCCCGACGAGGTGATGACCGCCGCCCACGCGCTCGTCGACCGGATCGTCCGGAGTTCTCCGCGCGCCGTGCAGCTGACCAAGCGCGCCCTGCTGGCCGAACGCGCCGCCCACCCGGCGCTCGACGGCGAACTGCAGGCGGAGCTGTTCGACAGCCGCGACAAGCGCGAACGCATGACGGCGTTCCTCGACGGGCGACGGGCATGAGCGCCGCCCCCTCGGTCGTCGGCGTCCTCGGCGGGGGACGCATGGGCGCGGGGATCGCGCACGCGTTCCTGCTCGCCGGCTCCCGCGTGCACGTGGTCGAACGCGACGTCGCGACCGCGGACGCCGCGGTGGCCCGGGTGCGCGCCGATCTCGACCGGTCCGCCGCTCGCGGAAGACGGGTTCCGGATGCCGACGCGCTCACGGTCGGCGTCGATCCGGCCGCGTTCGCCGACGCCGCCCTGGTCGTCGAGGCCGTACCCGAGGACCGCGCGCGGAAGGAAGAGGCCCTGACCCGCATCGAGGCCGTCGCGGCGGACGACGCGGTCGTGGCATCCAATACCTCGTCCATCTCCATCGATGCCCTGGCTGCCGGGCTGCGGTCGCCGGAGCGCTTCCTCGGTCTGCATTTCTTCAACCCCGTGCCGGCCTCGGCGCTCGTGGAGATCGTGCGCGGCACGCGGACGGCGGGGGCGACCGTGGCGCGGGCGACGCGCTGGGTCGAGGCCATCGGGAAGACCGCGGTGGTCGTCCGGGACGCCCCCGGTTTCGCCTCGAGCCGCCTGGGGGTGGCGCTCGGCCTGGAGGCGATCCGCATGCTCGAGGAGGGAGTCGCCTCCGCGGAGGACATCGATCGCGCCGTGGAGCTCGGGTACCGGCATCCGGTCGGTCCCCTCCGAACGACCGACCTCGTGGGTCTCGATGTGCGGCTCGGCATCGCGGAGGAACTGGAGCGCTCGCTCGGGCCGCGCTTCGCTCCGCCCGCGCTGCTGCGACGGCTGGTGGACGAGGGGCGGCTGGGTCGGAAGACGGGTCGCGGATTCTACGAATGGAGTGAATGATGTCGTTTCTCCCGAGCTACGTGCGGGATGCCTGGTGGCTGCCGGAGCCCGATCCCGACGCGGCCGTGGTGCGCGACGCCTCGACGGGGGAGGAGATCGTGCGTGTCACGACGCGCGGCCTCGACCTCGCCGGCGTCGTGGAGCACGCCCGGCGCGTCGGGCAGCCGCGACTGGGCGCACTGACCTTCCCGCAGCGGGCGATGGTGCTGAAGAACCTCGCGATCGCGCTGAACGATCGGCGAGAGGAGCTGTACGCGCTGTCGATGCGGGCCGGTTCCACGCGACGCGACTCGCTCAGCGACATCGACGGCGGGATCGGCGTCCTTTTCACGTACTCCTCGAAGGCGCGGCGTGAGCTTCCCGCCGGCACGGTCGTCCTCGACGGTCCCGTCGAGCCGCTGTCGAAGGACGGCTCCTTCCTCGGGCGTCACGTGTACACGCGTCTCGCGGGTGTCGCCCTACAGATCAACGCGTTCAACTTCCCCGTGTGGGGCGCCCTCGAGAAGTTCGCTCCGGCCTTCCTCGCCGGTCTCCCCACGATCGTCAAGCCCGCCACCCCGACCGCGTACATCGCCGAGGCGTGGGTGCGGATCGCCGCGGACACCGGGCTGTTGCCGCCCGGGGCGCTGCAACTGGTCAGCGGTGGCATCCCGGGCCTGCTCGACCTGCTCGACCTGGGTGACACCGTCGGGTTCACCGGCAGCGCCTCGACCGCCGAGCGCCTGAGGGTCGGCGTCCGCCCGAGCGTGCGGTTCACCGCCGAGACGGACTCGATCAACGCCTCGATCCTCGGTCCCGACGCGCTCCCGGGCACCCCCGAGTTCGACGCGTACATCCGACAACTGTTGACGGAGCTCACGACCAAGGCGGGACAGAAGTGCACCGCCATCCGCCGGGCGATCGTGCCGGCGGGGCTCACGGATGCCGTCGCCCAGGCGCTCCGCGAGAAGATCGGGGCGCGCGTCGTCGTGGGCGATCCGCGCGCGGACGGGGTCACGATGGGGCCCGTCGTCTCGCTCGCCCAGCGCGACGAGGTCCGGCGCCAGGTCGATCTGCTGCGCGCGGCGGGCGGACGGATCGTCGTGGGCGACACGGCCGTGCCCGAGGTGCGCCGCGCGGACGGCACGACCGGGCCGGCGGAGGACGGCGCCTTCCTCTCTCCCGTGGTCCTGGCGTTCGCGGATGCCACGATCCCGGCGGTCCACGAGCTCGAGGCGTTCGGGCCGGTCGCCAGCATCGTCGAGTACGGCGACGTCGCCGAGGCCGCCGACATCGTGGCGCGCGGCGGCGGGTCGCTCGTGACCAGCGTCGCGACGCACGACCCCGGTGTCGCGACCGAACTGCTCACCCGCATGGGCGCGATGAACGGGCGCGTGCTGTTCCTCGATCGTGACGACGCGCGCACCTCGACGGGGCACGGCGCCCCCGTCCCGCACCTCGTGCACGGCGGTCCCGGTCGCGCGGGAGGCGGGGAGGAACTCGGCGGCATCCGGTCCGTGCTCCACTACATGCAACGCACCGCGGTGCAGGGGTCGCCGCGCATGCTGACCGCGCTCACCGGGGTGTGGCATCCCGGTGCCGATGTCGACGCCTCGGGCACCCACCCGTTCCGCAAACCGCTGTCCGATCTCCGGATCGGCGATGCCGTCATGTCGGAGGAGCGGACCGTCACCCTCGCGGACATCGAGATGTTCGCCCGCTTCACGGGCGACACGTTCTACGCGCACATGGACGAGACGGCCGCCGCCGCCAACCCGTTCTTCCCGGGACGCGTGGCCCACGGCTACCTCCTCGTGTCGTGGGCGGCGGGACTCTTCGTCGATCCGGCACCGGGTCCGGTGCTCGCCAACTCGGGACTCGAGAATCTGCGGTTCGTCACCCCGGTCTCGCCGGGAGATCGGATCCGCGTCGCCCTGACCGCGAAGCAGATCACCCCGCGCGAGACCGACGACTACGGCGAGGTGCGCTGGGACGCGGTCATTCGCAACCAGGACGACGCCGTTGTGGCGCAGTACGACGTGCTCACCCTCGTCGCGAAGACATGGCAGCCCCAGGAGGTGCTCGTATGACCACGGTCACGGACGTTCCCGTCTCCGACATCGACGGCGAGGAGCTCTTCGACGCCGTCATCGCGGCCGACGGTCGCATCGAACCGCGCGATTGGATGCCGGAGGCGTACCGCCGCACGTTGATCCGTCAGATCTCGCAGCACGCGCACTCCGAGATCATCGGCATGCAGCCGGAGGGGGCATGGATCACCCGGGCGCCGAGCCTGAAGCGCAAGGCGATCCTGCTGGCCAAAGTGCAGGACGAAGCCGGTCACGGGCTGTACCTCTACTCGGCGGCCCAGACCCTCGGGATCACGCGGGAGGAGATGACCCGACAGCTCATCGACGGCGCAGCGCGTTACTCGTCGATCTTCACCTACCCCACACCCACCTGGGCCGACGTCGGGGCGATCGGCTGGCTCGTGGACGGCGCGGCGATCTGCAACCAGGTGCCGTTGTGCCGGGCGTCGTACGGTCCATACGCCCGCGCGATGGTGCGCATCTGCAAGGAGGAGTCGTTCCACCAGCGCCAGGGGTTCGAGATCCTCCTCACGCTCATGCAGGGCACCGACGCGCAGCGGAGGATGGCGCAGGACGCCGTGGACCGCTGGTACTGGCCGAGCCTGATGATGTTCGGTCCCCCCGACGACGATTCGCCGAACTCGGCCCGGTCGATGGCGTGGAACATCAAGCGATTCAGCAATGACGAGCTCCGCCGGCGGTTCGTCTCGATGCTCGTTCCGCAGGCGGAGGTGCTCGGTGTCACCCTGCCCGATCCCGAGCTGCGGTGGAACCGCGAGACGGGTTCCTACGACATGGGCGAGATCGACTGGGCGGAGTTCCAGGAGGTGCTCGCCGGTCGCGGTGCGCTGCACGCGACGCGTGTGCAGCACCGTCGCAGCGCCCACGAGGACGGCGCTTGGGTCCGCGAGGCCGCCGCCGCCTACGCCGCGAAGAAGCGGGAGGCCGCCTGATGGCCGCACCGGGAAGCTCGCCCGACGAGACCTGGCCGCTGTGGGAGGTGTTCGTCCGGGCGGCGCGCGGACTCAGCCACGTGCACGTCGGTTCGCTGCACGCCCCCGACGCCGAACTGGCGGTCCGCAACGCGCGTGACCTCTATACGCGCCGCGGCGAGGGCGTGTCCGTCTGGGTCGTGCCCTCGGAGGCCGTGACCACGAGCGACCCCGGGGCCAAGGGCGCGTTCTTCGAGTCGCCGGCGGGCAAGAACTTCCGACACGCGGTCTACTACACGGCCGCCGAGGGGGTGCCGCACCTGTGAGCGCCGCCCCCGAACCGCACGGGATCGTCTCCGTCGACGGCCTCGACCTCGCCGCCGAATTCGCCGGGGGAGAGGCCCGCGCCGTGGCGCCCGACGTCGCCGCGTACGCCCTCCGCTTAGGGGACGACGCGCTGATCCTCGCGCAGAACCTCTGCGGCTGGATCGCGCGGGCTCCCGAACTCGAGGAGGACGTGGCCCTCGGGAACATCGCGCTCGACCTGCTCGGTCACGCGCGCTCCCTGCTGCGCTACGCCGGCAGCCACGATGGACGCAGCGAGGACGACCTGGCCTACTTCCGCGACGAGGGCGAGTTCCGCAGCGCCTGGCTGTTCGAACTCCCACCCGGCGACTTCGCCCTCACCATCGCGCGGCAGCTGCTCGCCTCGACCTATCTCCTGGAGCTGTACCGGGAGCTCGTGGCATCCGTCGACCCGGTCCTCTCCGCCGTGGCGGGCAAAGCCGTCAAGGAGGTCGACTACCACCGCGATCACGCCGTGCAGTGGACGCTGCGGTTGGCCGGCGGGACCATCGAGTCGCGCCGACGGCTGGAGATCGCGCTCGCCGCGACGTGGCCGTTCCTCGACGAGCTGTTCCGCGACGAGCCGCTGCACCGGCACCTCGCCGGTGTCGCCGTGCGACCCTCGACGCTGCGCACCCCCGTCGAAGCCGCCCTGCGCGCGGTGCTCGCGGAGGAGGAGGTCCCCGTTCCCGACGTCGCACCGTCCTCCGCGGGAGGGAGGGCGGGCCTCCACCATCCGGCGCTGGGTCCGCTCCTCGCCGAGATGCAGGTGCTCGCGCGTCGGCACCCGGGGGCGAAATGGTGACCGCGGCCGCCGCGCGCGAGATCGTCGCCGCCGTCCGCGACCCCGAGGTGCCCGTGCTCACGATCGAGGATCTGGGCGTGCTGCGCGACGTGCGGGTCGACGGCGAACGGGTCGTCGTCACCATCACCCCCACGTACTCGGGCTGCCCCGCCGTCGATGCGATCCGCGACGACATCCTGCTCGCGCTCACCTCCGCGGGGGTCGACCGCGCCGTCGTCCGCACCACGCTCACGCCCGCGTGGACCACGGACTGGCTGAGCGACGACGGTCGCCGCAAGCTCACCGCGTACGGCATCGCCCCGCCGACCGGCCGATCGGTCGCCGGCCCCGTCCGCGTGCGGCTCAGCGTGCCCTGCCCGCGGTGCGGGTCACTCGACACCCGCGAGATCTCGCGGTTCGGTTCGACCGCGTGCAAGGCGCTCTGGGAGTGCCGGGCCTGCCTCGAGCCCTTCGACCATTTCAAGGCCCTCTGATGACGACGACGGATGCCACTTCCACCCGCGCGCGCTTCCACCGGCTGCGCGTGGTCGAGGTGCGTCCGCTGACCGCGACGGCGATCGAGGTCGCCTTCGCGGTCCCGGAAGCGCTGGCCGACGTGTTCGCCGCCGCGCCGGGACAGTACGTCGCCCTGCGCGCCGTCGTAGCGGGCGAGGAGCTCCGGCGTTCGTATTCGCTGTGCCGGCCCCCGTCACCGGGACGTCTCTCGGTGGGGATCAAGCGCGACCCCGACGGCCGCTTCTCGACCTGGGCGCATGAGAACCTCCGCATCGGTGACGAGATCGAGGTCATGAGCCCCGGAGGGTCGTTCGTGTCGCGGGCCGCCCGCCCCGGGGGACACGTCGTCGCCGTCGCCGCCGGGTCCGGGATCACGCCCGTCCTCGCGGTCGCCACCGCCCTGTTGGATGCCGACGCGGAGTCCCGGGTCACGATCGTCTACGCCAACCGTTCGTCCACCGACGTGATGTTCGTCGACGACCTCGCCGACCTCAAGGACCGCTACCCCGCGAGACTCACGCTGCATCACGTCCTGACCCGGGAGGAGCGTGCGGCGCCCGTCTTCTCGGGACGCCTCGACGAAGAACGGATCCGCCTGATCCTGTCCCGCCTGATCGACCCGGCATCCGTCGACGAGTGGTTCCTGTGCGGACCGTTCGCGCTCGTCGAGACGTGCCGCACCGTGCTGGCCGAGGTCGGGGTCCCGCGCGACCGCATCCGATTCGAACTGTTCACCGCGGGTGACGGCGACGCGCCCGCGCTGACGGGGGGAGGGCGAGCGATCCGTGTGCGCGCCGACGAGCCCGTCCGACGCATCTCGTTCACCCTCGACGGGCAGTCCACCCGCGTCGACAGCCCCGTCGCGGCTCACGAGACGATCCTGGCCGCGGCGCTCCGGGCACGCCCCGACGTGCCGTTCGCCTGCGCGGGAGGCGTGTGCGGCACCTGCCGCGCCCGGCTCGTCGAGGGATCGGTGACCATGACGGAGAACTACGCACTCGAGCCGGACGAGATCGATCGCGGGTACGTGCTGACGTGTCAGTCGCATCCCACCTCGGACGAGGTCCGGGTGGACTACGACGGGGGAGGGGCCCGATGATCGCCTACGGCTTCGCCGACGACGTGGCCGAGATCGTGCTCGACGCGCCGCAGCGCCGCAACGCCCTCGGCCTCGCCGACCTGCACGATCTCGCCGCGGCCTTCGCGCGCGCGGAAGAGGACGGTGCGCGAGCGGTGCTGCTGCGCGGGGAGGGGAAGGCGTTCTGCGCCGGCCGCGACATCGCCGGGGTCGATCCCGCCACCGACGACGTGTCCGGATACCTCGACGGGGCGCTCGAACCGCTCCTGCACCGGATCGCCGCGTTCCCCGCGCCGACCTTCGCCGTCGCGCACGGGGCGTGCCTCGGCGTCGGGCTGGGGCTCCTCGTCGCCACGGACGTCGTGTACGTCGCCGAGGACGCCCGCATCGGCTCGCCGTTCGCCGCGCTCGGCGCGACCCTCGACTCGGGCGGCCACGCGCTGTTCGCCGAGCGGCTCGGCATCCACGCCACCCTCGACCTCGTCTACACGGGGCGGATGCTCACGGGCACCGAGGCGGTGCGCGCCGGGCTCTTCTCGCGCGTCTTCCCCGCCGACGAGGTGCGGGATGCCACGATGTCGGCCGCGCGGCGGGCTGGGGCGGGTCCCACGGCGGCGTTCGTGGCGAGCAAGCGCCTCCTCGCCCGGTGGCGCGACGAACGGCTCGGGCTGTGGGACGTGGTGGCGGCCGAGACCCGGGCGCAGACCGCGCTCGCGGCGACGGACGACTACCGCGAGGGCTTCGCGGCGTTCCAGGCGAAACGTTCGCCGGAGTTCCGGGGGCGGTGACGCGTCCGCGGCCGGACACGACGATGCCTCGGCGCGCGGCCGGGGCATCGTCGAACAGGACTCAGGCCTGCGTGGTCACCGCGAACTGGACGGAACCCTGCCCGTCCAACTGTGCATCGAGCACGCGGTCGTCGAGCACCTGAGCGGCGTCGGCGTCGAGGAAGACCCGGGCGCCGGAGTTCTCCACCACGGCGTCCTCGGGCTCGGGTCCGTCGACGACGGACAGCCGGAACTGCGACTCCGGCGAGCCGGCACCCTCGATGCGCACACCGCCCTGGGCGGCGTCGGGCAGCTGGGCGGCGATGGTCTTGACGGCGGTGGTGGCCTCTTCGGTGAGCGTCAGCATGGGTGACTCTCCTTCTGTGTCGACGTCAGGGGCCAGCCACGATGCCGAGAATCGGGCGCGTTCTCAAGCTCTCGGCGCCGTTGCCAGGGGATTCCCACGGGGCGCTCAGGGGGCGGCTCAGGGCAGCAGGCCCACCCGACGGGCGCGGGCAACGGCGGCGTGCCGCGTCGACGCGTCCAGTTTCGACATCGCCGAGGCGAGGTACGACTTCACGGTGGTCTCGCGGAGAGCCAGGGATGCCGCGATCTCGCCGTTGGTCGCACCGACGGCGGCGCACGAGAGCACGTCGAGCTCTCGTCGGGACAGGTGGATGCCGGCTTCCTCCGGGGCGACCGCGGCATCGCCGGAGAGGGCGGCGAGCCGGGATTCGAGCTCCTCCAGCCGCCGACGCACGTGGTCGTCGTCGACGATCGCGGCGATGCTGCGCAACTGCGCGTAGCTCTGCCGGATCTCTTCCCGCGCCCCCGCGCTCAGCCCGTCGTCGCCGGGGGTCGCGGCGGCGAGGCGCCGGTCGACCTCGTCGCGGACGCGCAGCTCTGTGCCGAGTTCGCCGGCGATGTCGAACGCCGGGCGTGCCTCGCGGTCGCCGAGCGGGGCCTGCGCCCACGATCCGCAGTACAGGACGCCGCGGGCGCTGCCGCGCACCAGGACGGGGACGGCGAACAGGGTCGCGATGCCCTCGCCGAGGATCGCGCGATCGTAGTCGTGCGTGATGGTGCGGGCCGTGCGGTAGTCCAGGGCCAGCCGCGGGCGCCGTTCGACGAGCGCCCGGCCGCCGAGCCCCCGCTCGGCATGGACGACGAGTCCTTCGATGCTGCGCGTGCGGGCACCGACGACCGTCGAGACGTGAACGGCTCCGTCGTGCTCGAGGCCGCCGAAGGCGACGGGGAAGTGCGTGCGACGGGCGAGCTCGGTCACGGCGTGCGACACGAGCGTCGCGTCGTCGCGGAGTGCGGCCGGTGCTCCCACGAACTACCTACTTCCGGCGATGACGGCTTCGTCGCCGCCTTTCGTAGCGTCGACCCTACCATCGGGAAGGTTCTCCGACCCGGTGTTTTCCCCCCGTCCGGTGCTGCGTGGCACCGGTCTCATGAGGCAAGGAGGCCACATGACGGATAGAAGGATCGACGGCGCCCCCGGCGGCGTCGACTACATCGCGGTCGAGGAGTCCGCCCCGTTCCGGGAGCTGAAGCGGCGTCAGCGCAGCTTCGTGTTCCCCATGGCCGTGGCGTTCCTCGTCTGGTACTTCGTGTACGTGCTGCTGTCGTCGTTCGCGCCCGGCTTCATGGCCCAGCCGGTGTTCGGCGCCATCACGGTGGGTCTGGTGTTCGGACTCGGCCAGTTCGTCACGACGTTTGCCATCACGATGGGCTACGTGGCCTACGCCAACCGGCGCCTGGATCCCGGCGCCGAGCACCTCCGTGTGGAGCTCGAGCGGGCCGAGCGGGGTGAGTCGTGAACGAGATCTTCGGTACGGTCCACGCAGCCGTGCAGACGGTGGAGAACAATCCCATCCTCAACATCTCGATCTTCGGCGCCTTCGTGGCGGTGACGCTGTTCATCGTCATCCGCGCCAGCCGCAACAGCAAGACCGCGGCGGACTACTACGCCGCGGGTCGCTCGTTCACGGGACCGCAGAACGGGTTCGCCATCGCCGGCGACTACCTCTCGGCGGCGTCGTTCCTCGGGATCTGCGGGGCCATCGCGATCAATGGATACGACGGCTTCCTGTACTCGGTGGGTTTCCTGGTGGCGTGGCTCGTGGCCCTGCTGCTCGTCGCCGAACTCATGCGCAACACGGGCAAGTTCACGATGGCGGACGTCCTGTCGTTCCGCTTGAAGGAACGACCCGTGCGGATGGCGGCGGCGATCACGACGTTGGCGGTGTGCTTCTTCTACCTGCTCGCTCAGATGGCCGGGGCCAGCGGCCTCGTCTCGCTGCTGCTCGGAATCACCGAGCGCGTGGGGCAGTCCATCGTCGTGGCGGTCGTCGGCATCCTGATGATCGTCTACGTGCTGATCGGCGGGATGAAGGGCACCACCTGGGTGCAGATCGTGAAGGCGTTCCTCCTGATCGGAGGCGCCGTGGTGATGACCATCTGGGTTCTCGCGATCAACGGGTTCAACCTCAACACGCTGCTCGAGAGCGCGGTCGCCGCGTCGCCGAAGGGCGAGGCGATCCTCGGACCGGGCCTGCAGTACGGCGCGAACCCGTGGGACTTCATCTCGCTCGCGCTCGCGCTGGTGCTCGGAACGGCGGGTCTCCCGCACGTGCTCATGCGCTTCTACACCGTGCCCACCGCCAAGGAGGCGCGTCGATCGGTGGTCTGGGCGATCTGGCTGATCGGCCTGTTCTACCTGTTGACGCTGGTGCTCGGCTACGGCGCCGGTGCCCTGGTCGGTCCCGAGGCGATCCTGGCCGCGCCCGGCGGGGTGAACGCGGCGGCGCCGCTGCTGGCCCTCGCGCTCGGCGGCCCGATCCTGCTGGGGTTCATCTCGGCGGTGGCGTTCGCGACGATCCTCGCGGTCGTGGCGGGGCTCACGATCACGGCGGCGGCGTCCTTCGCGCACGACATCTATGCGAACGTCGTCAAGAAGGGCGACGTTCCGCCGGACGGCGAGGTCAAGGTCGCGCGTCGGACGGTCGTCGTCATCGGTGTCCTCGCGATCGTCGGCGGCATCGGCGTGCAGGGTCAGAACGTCGCGTTCCTCGTGGCGCTGGCTTTCGCCGTCGCCGCGTCGGCGAACCTGCCCACGATTCTGTACTCGCTCTTCTGGCGCCGGTTCACCACGCGCGGTGCCGTGTGGAGCATGTACGGAGGCCTGGGGTCGGCGCTGGTGCTGATCTTCCTGTCGCCGGTGTTCTGGGGCACGCCGACCAGCGTGTTCGCGAACGCGGGGGTGGCGATCTGGCCGCTGAACAACCCGGGGATCGTGTCGATCCCGCTCGGGTTCCTCCTCGGCTGGCTCGGCTCGATCACCTCGACGCGCGCGGAGGATCCGCGCAAGGCCGCCGAGATGGACGTGCGCTCGCTCACCGGCTTCGGCGCCGAGAAGGCGTCGAGCCACTGACGGTGGTCCTCGTCGCCCGGTCCGCACTCGTGCCGGGCCGCGCGACGAGGCGCGCGCGCCGACGACGCGCCTCGTCGGGCCGTGCGCGCTACGCCGGGGATCGCAATCGATCGGCGACGCCGTTCTCGAGATCGAGCAGGAAGTGCTTCACCTCGGGGTGACCGCCGTACTCACCGATGGATCCGTCGGCGCGCACCACGCGATGGACGGGGACGACGATCGAGAACGGCGTGTTCGCGCAGGCCGTGCCCACCGCGCGCGCGGCTCCGGGCGAGCCCGCCATGATCGCGACCTCGCCGTACGAGGCGACCTCGCCGTACGGGATGCGTCGTGTCGCCTCCAGGGCTGCCCGCGTGAAGCCGCCGACCAGGCGCCAGTCGAGCGGGATCTCGAAGCTCCGACGCCGGCCGTCGAAGTACTCGTCCAACTGATCCAGCGCGTCCCGCGCCGCAGTGGGATCGGGATCCGGGACGACGCCGAGGCGGTGCGCGATCTCGGCGCGTGCGATGTCGAGCCCGTCGTGCGCGACATCGAGATGGACGAGAGCGTGGTCGACGAAGGTCAAGAGGATCGGGGCGAACGGGGCGTCGTAGACGGCGCTGGTGGCTGTGCTCATTTCCTCATCCTCATCACGTGCCCTCGTCCTCGCCGCGTCGCGGGCCTGATCCGTGGACGGTCCGTCGATTTCTCCGGCGGGGGAGGAAGGGCCGATCCGCCCGGCGTGTCGCGCAATCCCGCGAAACTCGGGCCCGCTGCGCGCCTTCTGCGGATGCCCGGCTTAGTCTGGCAGGTGTGTGGCGAGCTGAGGACGGCGTCGTGACGGGCGCCGAAGGCGACGTTCCGACGTCGATCGATCCGGGCGAGCTGCGACTGTCGGAGCCCGGCATCGTGGTTCGTCACGTCGCCGACCCCGAGCGCGACCGCATCCGCGCGGAGGCCGCCGCCCTCGGCGGTCGTTCCACGCTCCTGCGGTTCGACGACGCGGTCGACGCGGGCATCGACATCACCAAGGCCCATCCGGGCTCCCTGCCGCAGTTCATCACCGGCCGCGCCACCCTGCTGTCCAACCTGTTCCGCGACGAGGTGGCCCTGCGCACCGCGCGGATCGCCGCCGAGCGCATCACGGCGAAGAACGTCGAACTGCGCACCGCGCGCGGTCTCGAGCCGGTGCACCTGGCCGTGGGCCTCGCCGCGTGGAA
Source organism: Microbacterium sp. RURRCA19A (assembly GCF_900156455.1). Lineage (GTDB taxonomy): Bacteria > Actinomycetota > Actinomycetes > Actinomycetales > Microbacteriaceae > Microbacterium. The sequence continues at coordinate 196,033 of NZ_FTNQ01000003.1, read as the reverse complement.
GATCGGGGGAGTGGAGTGGTCCGCGCCCGTGCTGCTGCGGCCGCTCGCCATCCGTCGCCACAACGGCGATTTCGAGCTCAAGCTCCACGGGGCCTTCGTGATGAATCCCGAGTTGGCCCGGGCGTTCCGTACGCACCTCGGCATCTCTGTCGACAGCACGGCCCTCGCGAGCCTGGCGTACGACCAGGGGGTGTTCAAGCCGCAACCGGTCATCGACCACCTCCGTCGACTGACGACGCACGTCCCGACGTTCGTCGTCCACCCGCGTCTGGTCATCTCGTCGTTCGCCGACGTCGGCTCGGGCATGGCGCGCGCCGCGGAGCATCTCGACGATCCGCTGCTCAACGCCCTGGCCGGGCACCCCGACGACCGCGCCCGCATCACGGTGCGCCGTGCCGATCCGGTCGTCACGAGCCCCGACGAACGCACCCCCGCGGCCGACACCCTCCTCCTCGACGCGGACGCCGAGCAGGAGCGGGTCCTCGCCCGGATCGCCGCGGGTCATTCGCTCGCGGTGCACACGCTCCCCGGGACGGGCGGCACGCAGACCGTCATCAACGCGATCGGCCAGTGCGTGCACGCGGGCAAGCGTGTCCTGGTCGTCAGCGCCCGCCGCTCGACGCTCGACGGCATCCGTCACCGTCTGGCCGGTGTCGGTCTGACCGGGCTCGCCGTGTCGCCGACCCATGTGCGCCGCGACCTCATCCGTGCGATCGGCCGCAACGAGAAGGCTGCACAGCCCAAGGTCTCCGAGATCGACGACGCGCTGGTGCGCCTGCGCACCGTGCTGCGGGACTACCGGTCCGCCGTCACCGAGCCGCACCTGGCTCTGGGCGTGTCGACCCTGGACGTGCTGCGCGCCTTGACCGCCCTGGCATCCGTCTCGCCGCCGCCGTCGACGACGGCCCGGTTCGACCTCGCGACGCTCGAGCGTCTCGCGGGGCGCCGCGACGCCGCGGCGAAAGCCCTGGCCACCGCCGCGCGGCTGGGAGAGTTCCGTTTCGGCCCCGACGATTCGCCCTGGTACGGCGTGAGCTTCACGCGGACCGAGGACGCCCGTGCCGCGCACGACCTGGCCGGGAAGCTGCACGCGCAGGACGTCCCGCGCCTGCTGGAGCGCGGGTACGAACTCATCGCGCAGACGCGCATGCGGCCGTTCCAGACGGTCTCCGAGCTCGGCGCGTACCTGAAGCTGCTGCAGGGCATTCGGGAGTCCCTGGATCGCTTCAGTCCGACCGTGTTCGAACGTCCGCTGGGTGAACTCATCGACGCGCACTCGCCCCGCCGCGATTCGTCCGCGATGAGCGGCCCGAACCGTCGACGCCTGCGGCGCCTGTCGAAGGAGTACGTGCGCCCCGGCGTCCACGTGCCCGACATGTACGAGGCGCTCGTGCGCATCCAGCAGCAGCGCACCGAGTGGCAGCGCGTCGTCGATGCGGGCGTCACGCCCGAGGTCCCGCTCGGACTCGCGGACGTGCACGTCGGCTGGCAGCGGGTCGACGCGATGCTCGGCGAACTCGACCAGATCCTCGGGCGCCAGGGTTCCGACCGGCTCGCGACGCTCCCGGTGCAGATCCTCGTGCGCACGCTCGCGGGCCTCGCGGCCGAGTCGACGTTCTTCGACAACCTCGTCGAGCGCGCGCAGCTGCGCGGCGAACTCGCCCGGCTCGGCCTCGAGCAGCTTCTGGTCGAGCTGTCGGTGCGCCACGTTCCGGAAGACCGGGTGGGGAACGAGCTCGAGTTCGCGTGGTGGCAGTCGGCGCTCGAACACCTGCTGCGGACGGATCGCGCGCTGCTCGGCGCCAACACCGCCGTCGTCGATCGACTCGAGCGCGACTTCCGTCTGGTCGACGAGGCGCACGCCGCGGCTGCGGGTCCGGTGCTCGCGGCCGAGCTCGCGAAGCAGTGGCGCATCGGCATCGTCGATCACCCGGATGAGGCGGCCGCGCTGAAGACCTCCCTGAAGGACGGCCTGCACACCGCGCAGGAGATCTCGGAGGCCGCTCCTACGCTCCTGCGCACGCTGGCGCCGGTGTGGCTGGCATCCCCGTACGAGGTTCCCGACGTCCCCACCGATCTCGCCTTCGACACGGTGATCATCGCGGATGCCGCGGCCCTGTGTCTCGCGGAGGCGGCGCCGGCGCTGCTCCGCGCCCGCCAGATCGTGCTGTTCGGCGATCCCGTCGTGCAGAAGCCGACGCCGTTCCGGGTCAGCGCGTCGCTCGCGCCCGCCGTGGACGACGAGGCCGACGACGTCCCGTTCGACGGTGTGTCGGTGTTCGAGCGGATCGCGGAACTCCTCCCGGTCGAGACGCTCACGCGCAGCTACCGCGCGGGCGGCGAAGACCTCGCGCAGCTCGTCAACGATGCGTTCTACGGCGGCGAGATCGTGTCGCTGCCCTGGGCCGGCTCGTTCCTCGGTCGCGGCAGCCTGAGCGTCGACTACGTCGAGAACGGCGTCGGCGCGCCCGACCCGGTCAGCGGCGCCGTCGAGAGCCCGGATGCCGAGGTCGCCCGCGTCGTGACCCTGGTGGTCGAGCACGCGGTGAACCGCGCCTCCGAGTCGCTCATGGTCGTCACGGCCAGTCGGCGGCATGCCGAGCGTGTGCGCGCGGCCGTCGAGGCGGCGCTCGCCGGACGTTCCGACGTCGCCGCCTTCATCTCGCGGGATGCCGCCGAACCCTTCGCCGTGCTGACGCTCGAGGAGTCCGTGGCCGAGAGCCGCGACCGCGTGGTGTTCTCGCTCGGATTCGGGCTCACCCGGCACGGCCGCGTGCTGAGCGATTTCGGCGATCTCTCGACGCCGGACGGTGAACGACTGCTCACCGTCGGCATGACGCGCGCGCGGCGGTCGATGGTGATCGTGTCGTCGATCCGCCCGTCGGCGTTCGATGACGGGCGCCTCGAGCACGGCGCCGCGACCCTCATGGGGATCCTCGGCAACCTGGCCGGCCGCGGTCGTGACGCGCGCCTGGAAGACCTGGCGGACCCGCTCACCCGCGCGCTCGCGCGCGAGCTGCGCCGTCTCGGCATCGAGGTGGACCTCGACTACCGCGGGCTTCTGCCGCTCGTCGCGCGTCATCGCGGCAAGGCGGTCGTCGCCGAGAGCGATCCCGAGACGATCGGGGAGTCGCTGCGCGAGACCCTGCGGCTGCGCCCGCAGATCCTGCGTCGCCTGGGCTGGCACTACGTGCGGGTGCACGCGTTCGATCTGTACAGCGACCCCGCGGGAGTGGCATCCCGGATCGCGGAACTCCTCGGCGCCGCACCGGACGACTCCGGCGAGCCCGGCACCTCCACCGAGCCCCTCGACCTGAACGGATGAGCGCGGTGGCCCCGACCCCGGATGCCACCGAACCCGACGCCGCGGCCCCCGCGGGCGAGCGTCAGCCCATCGTCCGGGTCCGCGGCGCGCGGCGTGCGCGCCTGCTCCCGGCGCCGGGGACGAGCGCGGAACCGGCTCCCGCGGACGACCGCACCCGGGAGCGCCCCTCGGCCCCCGCGGCATCCGGTCCCAATGACGCGCAGCTCCTGCGCGACATCCCCCCGCACTACTGACGCCCGCGCGGGAGGATCCGACGCGCTCCCGGCACAGCTGCGCTCCCGGCACGGGTGCGGGTGGATGCCGCTGCGGCACACGCGAGAAACGCCTCCCGCGGCGGGAAACGGCGTGTCGTGCCGTTTCCCGCCGCGAGAAGCGTTTCTCGGTGGGGTGTGCCGGCTCAGCCGCGCGGCTGGCGCTCCAGCAGGTCGCGGATCTGCACGAGCAGTTCCTGCTCGGTGGGGAGCTTGGGCTCGTCGGCCTTCTCGACCACGCCCGCGCGGGCGGCGGCGCGCGCCTTCCAGCGGTTCATCGGGAAGACGAAGACGAAGTACACGACCAGCGCGACGGCGAAGAAGCTGATCACGGCGGTGATGAGGGTGCCGAGGGGGAAGGTGACCGTCTGACCGTAGAGTCCGGTGATGCTCGGTCCGAGCTGACCGTTCTCATCCGGCACGTAGAAGATCTCGACCAGCGGGTTGATGATGGCACTGACGATGGCGTTGACCACTGCGGTGAAGGCGGCACCGATGACGACCGCGACCGCGAGGTCGATCACATTCCCGCGGAGGATGAACTCCTTGAATCCCTGGATCATGACGTGGCTCCCTTTCCGCCGCGTCGCAGGATTCGGCGAAGGTCAGGATGCCGGGGTGGACGCGGTCTTCGTCGACTCCGACGACGATGATGTCGAAGATCCGCTCGACGAACCGGATGCCGCGCCGGAGGACGCCCCATTCGACCCGCGCGAGTCCGTGCGGTAGAAGCCCGAGCCGTTGAACGTCACGCCGATCGAGCCGTACTGCTTGCGCAGCTCCCCGCCGCATTCGGGGCATTCGGTCAGCGCGGCGTCCGAGAAGGACTGGACCGCGTCGAAGCGGTGACCGCACTGCTTGCAGGCATAGGCGTAGGTGGGCATTGGCGTTCCTTCGGGTGTTCAGGCTGCGGAGCGGTCGATCGCGACCGTGCGCGTGGGAGTCACGATGCCGGAGACGGGCTGGTCGTGCACGTCGCGCGGCACGTCGTCGACGAACTCGGAATCGAAGATGACGGCGTACACCGGCGGGCACTTCTCCATCGATCCGATGGTCTTGTCGAAGTAGCCGCGGCCCCAGCCGAGGCGCATCCCGTGTCGGTCGACGGCTGCCGCGGGGATGACCAGCAGGTCGACGTCGTTCACGGCGATCGGGCCGAGTACGTCGCCGACCGGCTCGGGGAGGCCGAAGAGTCCCTCCGCGATCTCGGCATCCGGAGTGGCCACCGCCCAGTCGAGCAACCCGTCCTCGCGGGTGATGGGAAGAAGCACCCGGATGCCACGCGCCACCGCGTCGGCGACGAAGGCGTGCGTCCCGGGTTCGGTCGTCGTGGACAGGAAGCACGAGATGCTCCGCGCGCCCAGCCGCTCGACGAGGGCGTCGAGCTGCTCCTTGACGCCGGCTTCGGCGATCTCCCGCCCGTGGGCGGAGACGGTCTGGCGTCGTTCGCGCAGATCCGCGCGCAGCGCGCGCTTGGCCTGCTCGATGCTGTCGGGCATGCAGTAAGTGTACGTGCGTGCGCAATCGGTAACAGCGCTGTCGCATGGCACCAGTAGGGTATGCCCATGCCTAACAAGCCCTTCAAGGCCGTGATCCCGGCCGCTGGACTCGGTACTCGCTTCCTTCCTGCCACCAAGGCGATGCCGAAGGAGATGCTTCCGGTCGTCGACAAGCCCGCCATCCAGTACGTCGTCGAAGAGGCGACCGCGGCGGGCATCACTGACGTACTGATCATCATCGGTCGCAACAAGAACAACATCGCCAACCACTTCGACTCGATGCCCGAGCTCGAGACGAAGCTGCGCGAGAAGGGCGACCACGACAAGCTCGCCAAGGTCGAGCACTCGTCCGACCTCGCCGACGTCCACATGGTGCGTCAGGGCGAGCCGAAGGGCCTCGGACACGCGGTGCTCCGTGCCCGCAGCCACGTCGGCGACCACCCCTTCGCGGTCCTCCTCGGCGACGACCTCATCGACGAGCGCGACCCGCTGCTCGAGCAGATGCTCGCCGAGTACACCAAGCGCAACGCGACGGTCATCGCCCTGATGGAGGTCGACCCCGCGCACATCCACCTGTACGGCGTCGCCGCGGTCGAGCCCACCGAAGACGACGGCGTCGTCAAGGTCACCCAGCTGGTCGAGAAGCCCAAGGCGGAGGACGCCCCCTCCAACCTCGCCATCATCGGCCGCTACGTCCTCGGCCCCGACGTGTTCGACATCCTCGAGCACACCGAGCCCGGCAAGGGCGGCGAGATCCAGCTGACCGACGCACTCGAAGAGCTCGCGAACGGCGGCGGCGACGGTGGCGGCGTGTACGGCGTCGTGTTCCGCGGACGTCGTTACGACACCGGTGACCGCGTCGACTACATCAAGGCGATCGTCCAGCTCGCCTCCGACCGCGAAGACCTGGGCCCGGCCCTGCGTCCGTGGTTCAAGGAGTTCGCGGCGGGTCTCTGACCCGACGGGATGCCATGGATCTCTCCGTCCCACGACGGCACGGCGAGGTGTCGGTCCGTCTCATTCGCAACCGTGACGCGCGCGTCCTCCAGCAGCAGCTGATCGACAACCGCTCCTGGCTGCGGCCGTGGGAGGCGACGAGCCCTGACGGGCCTGTCTCGTTCGACATGCGACTGGGCATTCGGCGTCTGCTGCAGCAGTATCGCGACGGCCTCGGCGTCCCCTTCGTCATGGAGTGGGACGACGAGGTCGCCGGCCAGCTGAACGTGTGGGGGGTCTCGCGCGGGTCGCTGGCGTCGGCGACGATCGGCTACTGGGTCGCCGAGGAATTCGCCGGTCGCAACATCACGACGATCAGCGTCGCTCTGGCGACCGACGTGTGCTTCACCGAGCTGAATCTGCACCGGGTCGAGATCTGCATCCGGCCGGAGAATCACGCGAGCCTGCGCGTGGTCGAGAAGCTCGGATTCCGTTACGAGGGACTGCGGCGCCGGTACATCCACATCGACGGCGATTGGCGCGACCACTACGCCTTCGCGCTCGTGCGCGAGGAGGTTCCGCACGGCGTCCTGGACCGCTGGGAGCGTGGTCAGGTGCCGCCCGACGCGGCCGTCGTCCCTCCGTCCGACCGGCTGTAGCGATCCGCGAGGTCCGGGCGCCGTGGTCCCGGTGGTGCCTGACGCCGGGACTGCACCCGCCTGACGAAACGGCGTCGCGCTGCCGTGGGCTCGTCGGGCGAATGAAGTCTCGTTATCACACGGTGCGACACGCGGAGGGATGCCGAGGTGTGACCTCGTCGTGACCTACCGTTATGCCATGGGTGGACAGGTTCTCGGCGGCGGGGTGATCGTCTTCGTCGCGGTCGCGCTGTGGTTGGTGTACCTGCTGCCGTCGTGGCAGAGCCGGCACCGTTTCACGTCGGCGGAGCGCAACGCGGTTCGACTGAACCAGGCGCTCCGTGTTCTCGCGGAGACGGCGGAGACGCCCCGCGAAGTGCACCTCGAGCTCACGGCCCGCACCGCCCACCAACAGCAGAAGATCGCGCGCCAAGTGCAGGCGCAGAAGGCCCAGACCGATCTCGCCGAGGCGAAGGCCCGGCTCGAGGTCGCGCGCCTGGAGGCCGCTCGCGACCGCGATCTCGTGAAGGAGCAGCGTGCTGCCGCCGTCGAACTGGCCCGTGCCGAGCGCGCGGCTGCGGTCGAGGTCGCCAAGGCCGAGCGGGCCGCAGCCCTGGAGAAGACGCGCGCCGAGCAGGCCGCGGCCATCGAGCGTGCACATGCGGAACGTGCCGCCGCCGTCGCCCGACCCGAGCTCCGACGCGCTCGTGCGCGTCGTCGTTTCCGCTTGGCGACCACGGTGTTCGCGGCACTGGGCCTCGCGGCCGTGGTAGCCGGCGGCATCCAGGTGTTCTTCGGGGCGCCTCCGGTGTTGTTGATCGTCGGGGGAGCGGCTGTCGTGCTCGCCCTCGTGGTGTTGCAGCGGTTGTCCCGCGTCGCAGCACGGGCGACGGCTCGGCCGGTCGCGGTTCCCGTCGCGCGTCCGGCGGTCGCCGTCCAGGACTTCGCTGCGGCCGTCCCCGCGGGCCGACCGACATGGACTCCGCGGGAGCTTCCGCGCCCGCTGGTCGCCTCGGCCGGCTCACGCGCAGCGGCGGTCGTCGACGAGCAGCTCGCCCGTGAGGCGCTGCGCACCGCGGCCCGCGAGCAGGTCGCGCGCGAGATCGCCGAGGCGCAGGCGCCGACACCGATCGAGGTCGCCCGTCCCGCTGCCGCGTCGCCCTACGCGTCGATGGGCTACGTCGACGACGCCGAGATCGAGGGCCACGTGCGCCGTCTCCTCGAGCGCCGGGCATCGGGTCAGTAGGCGCTCGGCGCGGCACGCCCGGGAGGTCGCCCGGGTCGGTCGGAGCCAGGGGTGCGTGATAGTGTTGTGGAGTTGTCCGGGCCTGTGGCGCAGTTGGTAGCGCGCCTCGTTCGCATCGAGGAGGTCAGGGGTTCGAATCCCCTCAGGTCCACCACATCGTTCTCTCGAGAACACACGACGTCGTAGAGGCCAGGCGCTTCCCCTTCGGGGGAGGCGCTGTCGTTTGTTTCTCCGAGATTCCAGAGCACCCGGCTCACACCGGGGGCGGTCGACTCGTCATCCGATCCGAGATGGCACCTCGCGTCGACCTCAGACGCTTCCGCCTACCCCAGGTCGCGCAACTGATCGAAAGCGGTACGTAGGAACTCGGTAGGGGGGGTCTGTTCGCCGGGCTTCGCCCAGGCCTGCATGGCGATGTCGAAGCAGACGAGACTGGCCTGCACGATCGTCGCGGCACGGTATTCACGGTCGTCACCACGGAGTCGATCGGCCACGACCGGCGTGAGGAGATTCGCCCAGGAGAGGTGCTTTTCGATGTTCTTGGCGCGGAGCGACGATGTGCTCATGAGGACCTGCATCGACCGCTTGTCTTGCTCGACGTGTCGGGGCGCGATGGCGAGGAGCGCTTCATAGGAGGCTTGGAGCGACGTCCATACTGATTCATCCGCGGGACGTGTCGCGAGATTATCGCGAACGACGTGGCCCCAACGGAAGGCGTCGCCGAGTGCGGCATCCTCTTTGGTCGGGAAGTAGCGGTTGAAGCTCCGCGCTGAGATGCCGACTTCGGCGGCGATCTGTTCAACCGTGACGTTGTCGAACCCGTGCTCTGCGAAGAGCTCGAGCGCGACTTCGGTGATCCGTGATCGAACGGCATCCCGAGCGATCTCGCGAAGGCCGCGTCCCCCGGATTCTGCTGGTGAACTCACAAGACGAGCATACTCCGCCGTATGTGTCTGAATCAGACAAATTAGGCGTATAGTGCCACGCGGAGGTTACATCATGGAAATGCGCACGCTAGGAACCACGGGGTTGACTGTCGCCGAGATCGGCTACGGGGCGATGGGCACGGCGGTCGGGTACGGGGCAACCGACGACGCGGAATCCGCGACCGCGATTCGCAAGGCTCACGAACTCGGCGTCACGATGTTCGACACCGCGGAGATGTACGGGTGGGGCGAGGGCGAGAGACTTCTCGGTCACGCACTCGCACCGATCCGCGACGACGTCGTGATTGCGACCAAGTTCGGCTTCACGCCGAACTTCGCCCCGAACTCGGAACTCGGGCATGTGCGTGAAGTCGTCGACGGCAGCCTGGCCCGCCTCGGTGTCGACACGATCGACGTGTTGTACCAGCACGTCAAGGATCCGAACGTCCGGATCGAAGACGTCGTGGGAGTGATGGCCGAATACGTGCAGGCCGGGAAGGTGAAGTATCTCGGCCTCTCGAACACAGACGAGGAGAGCATCCGTCGAGCGCACGCGGTGCATCCCATCACTGTGCTGCAGGCCGAGTACTCGATCTTCGAACGCCGGGTCGAAGCCCTCTTCCCGGTGCTCGAAGAACTCGGGATCGGTCTGGTCGCCTACTCCCCGCTCGCGCGCGGGTTCCTCAGCGGTGCCGTCAAGCCGCGCGCGGAGTACGACACCGACGACTTCCGCCAGCGCATCCCGTGGTGGGCGCCAGACGTGTACGACCGCAACCTCGAGATCGTCGAACGGCTGACCGAGATTGCCCGCACGAAGGGTGCGACCCTGTCGCAGCTCTCCATCGCGTGGCTGCTCGCACAGAAGGAGTACATCGTCCCCATCCCCGGGTCGCGAAACCCCGACCGTGTTGCGGAGAACATCGCTGCAGCTCACCTCGCACTCACCCGGGAAGACCTGATCGTCATCAACGAGATCGCGCCCACCGGCGGCATCGTCACCTCGACGTGACACCGAGAGCCCCAGCGGCGACCGATCTGCCACATCCGAATCGTGCGCCGCTGAGGGAGTGCGCTCGGCACCGCGGGATCGCGTCGATCGGGGGCCGAGACGAAGGGCGTGACCGGACCTGAGGTCCGATCACGCCCTTCTATCGGGGTATCAGCCGTTGTCGGGCCGCTCCGGCCCTTGTTCCTTCAGGCTGACTCGCGCCACGGATGCAGGCTGCAGCGTCAGCTCGACGGCGCCGCGCCGGATCTCGATCTCCTCGTCCCGTCGCTGCAGCGGCGAGGACGAGGATGTGACCGATGAAATGCGGGTACGCGCGTGGGGGGCTGCTGACAGATGAACGACCTCGGCGTGCGTCGCCGTGTGCGAGCTGAAACGGAGGGTGACGGTACGGGGTCGGTCGGTCGTGTTCACGATCTTGACGAACGCGAGCTCGTCGTCGCCGGTGGCAGAGGCGAACACCCCTTCTCCGTCGACGTCGGCGGTCAACGCGAACGCGCCCACGGCCTCGCCGAACAGCCGCTGGATCTCGTAGTTCACGGTCGGCTGGACGAGCAGCTGAGTGAACTCGATCATGTTGTGCCGCCACTGCTTGGCGTCGTTGAGAGCGAACAGGGGCGCGTAGCAGGTCATTTCGACCAGGTCCGCGTTACGCTCCACCCCCGTGAGGAAAGCGGCCTCGGCGACCGCACTCTCCCACGAGTTCGAGGTGTCGCGGCCGAACATCTGCGACAGCGAGTAGGCAGGGTGCGCGGCGTACTCGCCGACCATCACGCGAGCACCGGTGCGCGGGTAGGAGTCGTAGCGCGTGCTCTGATCGATGAACCACGACGGCTTGGCGTAGGAGTGCTCGTCGAGGATCACGTTCGATCGGTTCGTGGCGTGCGCCCAGCTCCCCTCGAAGGGCTTGCCCTTCGGGAAAGGGCCGCTCGCCAGGATGTAGCGCATCCCCGGGCGGACGGCCTCGAGTGCGTCGAGAATGGCGTCGAAGTGGCGGTGGTACTGGTCGCCGTGGTTCTCGTTGCCGATGCCGACATAGTTCAGCCGGAACGGCTCCGGGTGTCCGGCCGCCGCGCGCAGCGCTGCCCAGGGGCTCTCGGCCGGGTCTCCGGTCGCCCAGTCGATGAGATCCACGGCATCTTGGACGACCTTCTTGAACTCGGCGCTGTGCGTCGCCACGCACTCCCGCGACCGGTACTGGCAGGCGAGGCCCGCCCAGACGACGGGCACCGGCTCCATGTCGAGGTCCTCGCAGAGCAGGAAGTACTCGTAGAACCCGATCTGGTTGCTCTGGCTGTAGTCGCCGTCGGGTCGGCTCTCCGCCCAGAGGTTGAACTTCGGCGTGCGGTCGTGCAGGGGGCCGACGGTCTGCTTCCAGTCGTACTGGTTGCCGTCGCCCACGCCCTCCACGATGCATCCGCCCGGGAATCGCAAGAAGCCGGGGGAGAGGTCGACGAGCGACTGGACCAGATCGCGGCGCAGCCGCCCCTGGCTCCACCGGGGATCGCCGGCACCCCAGTGGTCCTCGGCGATCAGCGAGACATCGTCGAGGTCGATCTCTCCGTTCCCGGTCGCCACGATCTGCAGGCCGTACAAGCCGGTGCGCGGGGGCGTCAGCGCGGCGGTCGCCGTCGACCAGCCGTCTCCGTCCGGGACCACGACCTCGGATCCCGTGACCACGGTTCCGTTCCCGTCCACGAGCGCGAGGGAGAGCTGACCCCGGAACCGGGCGGTTCGCACCAACGCGGAGAACTGCATCGCCACACCCGCACGTCCACCCATGGAGGGCCCCGGGCCGGGGTAGCCGTTGTTCGTCAACGTCGCCCGCTCGCGCACGGACAGCCGCGCGTAGTTCGCGCCGGCCGTCGCCCCGCCCTCGCTGAGCGCCGACAGGGTTCCGCCCGTCGTGGACCAGTGACGCAGTGCGTCGGTCACCGGCTTCGGCTTGAGCTTGAACGCGACGAGCGTCAACTGGCTGTACCCGCCGGAGCGATTGAGGTAGCCGCCTTCGAAGCTCCAGTTGTTCACGACGTTGGCGTTGAGACCCCCGTCCGCGGCGAAGTTGATGTCTTCGAGGAACAGGCCGTAGAGCGTCTTGCTCACGGGCGCGGCGTTCGCTCGACGCGACACCACGATCTGCGTATCCGGTCGAGTCGTCGTCGTGGGGGAGACGGTCGTCGTCATGTCACTCCTTTGTGCTGCATCGCTCTCATATCGAGGAGGCGCTTATGCGAATAAGTAATCACACTTCCGCGACGGGTGCAAGGCGGGTAACTTATACGCACCACTTACGTGCCGATCGATCGCAGGGCGCACGAAAACAGGTGCGAGCCGCGTTCACCGGGTGCGCCGAAGGAGAGCCATGTCCCGTTCAGACTTGTGGGGTCCCTATCACCCTGAGCTTCGTGCCGTGCGCTGGTTTCCCCGCGTCGCCGTCGGCCCCCGCACCCTACGCCTCTGGCGGTTCTCTCTTCCGGCGCGACGGTCGACGCCCGAAGTGAACGCCGCGTCGGTGACGTTGCGACACGGGGCCTCCGCTCGGTTGTTCCGTCCCACGCGAGTGAGTGCGGGAGCTCCCGCGGTGCTCTGGATCCACGGTGGTGGACTCGTGATGGGATCGCCGACATTCGATGAGGCGACGAATATCTCTCTGAGTCGCGACCTCGGAGCCGTCGTGCTGGCTCCGTCCTATCGCCTCGCCCCCGAGCATCCGGCTCCCGCAGCCCTGGACGATGTCTACGCGGCCTACCTCGAGTTGATCGCCCGTGCCGACGAATGGGGGGTCGACTCCGCGCGGATCGCGATCGCCGGCGCCAGTGCGGGCGGCGGTCTCGCCGCCGCTCTCGTCCAGCGGATCCACGATGAAGGGGGTGTCCAGCCCGTCTTCCAGCTGCTGGTGTATCCGATGCTCGACGACCGCACGACTCTGCGCACCGACCAGGACAGTCCGCGCCTTCGCGTGTGGACTCCCCAGGCCAACCACTTCGGATGGCGTTCCTACCTCGCGCGCGAGCCGGGGGGCGCGGATGTCCCGGCGGGCATCGTGCCGGCGCGCCGGGAGGACCTTTCCGGGCTGCCGCCGGCGTGGATCGGCGTCGGCTCGCTCGACCTCTTCCATGACGAGGACGCCGTCTATGCCGAGCGACTGTGCGCCGCCGGGGTGTCCTGTGAGTTCGAGGTCGTTCCCGGGGCTGTGCACGGATTCGACGGGATGTTCCCCCGGACGGACGCGGTCCGTGCGTTCTATGCCTCGTGGGTGAGGGCGCTCCGCCAGGCGTTTTCAACGCCCGGTCGCTGAGATCGTCCGGTCCCGGGGATGCCGCACGCCCGGGGCCGGAGCTCGTGTCGGGCAGGGTGCATCAGTCCGCGGAGGGCCGCGCGACGGAGTTGCGTTCCACCAACCAGACGTTGAGCGGATCGATGACGTCCTCGGTGGTCAGCGGTGTTCCCTGAAGGACGGAGCGGATCAGCGGCTCGAGGGAGCGCACGCGCCACCCGACCGATGTCAGAGGGGGCGAGCTCGACGCGCCGGCTGCGGTTGCGTCGTAGCCGATGACGGACAGGTCGTCGGGGATCCGAAGACCCGCCGCGCGCGCGCCCGCGAGGAGCGAGAGCGCGACCTCGTCATTGTTGGCGCAGACCGCCGTCACGCCGGCGGCCTTCCACCCGAGGATCACTTCGGCCGCGGCATCGACGTCACGCGGAAGCGGTCGGGAGACGATCGGCGCGAGCCCGAGCTCCTCGGCTCGTCTCGCGGCTGATGCCTCGCGCAGGTCGGATTGGGAGCGCAGTTCGGGTTCCGGAGAACCCGCGAAGCCGATGCGACGGTGGCCTGCGGCGACCAGGTGATCGACCTGGAGTTCGCTGCCGGGATCGGTGGAGGAGTCGAGGCCCGCTACGTCCGTGGCGCGATCATCGAACGCGGGGAACAGCGAGAAGGTGCGGCGGGGGGTGAGCGCCTTCGTCATCGCGGTCAGGGAGTCGTCGCCCATGTGCTCGAAATGGACGGCCATGACGACGCCCTGCGAGGCGAAGGCGATGGTGAGGTCACCCAACAGGGTGATCACCGGCTCGCTGAGGGGGAGTGGGGGCACGATGCAGACGACCACGGAGCTTTGTCCGGTGACGAGATCCCGGGCGGCGAGATTGGGGCGATAGTCCAGTTCTTCTGCCGCCTGCCACACGGCCCGTTTGGTCTCTTCGGGGATCGTGTGCTTCTTCACGTCGTTCAGGACGTAGCTCACCGTTGCCTGCGACACGTTGGCGCGCCGCGCGACGTCGGTCATGGTCGGCGGACGTTTGGGACCCATGTTCCGAGGATAGCGAGACCGGGGAGGGTCTTCGGAGAGGGTGTTGCGTCGACGCAGGGTCGCCGTTACAGTTCCACTGATGCGAATAAGTGATTCGCATCAGCGATGGTCGCGTTCCCGCGGATGCCGACCGTGAAAGCACACCCTCACCACAGCCACGAGCCACCCCAACGCCCTTTCTTCTCACCCAAGGACACTGATGTCTGATCTCCGAGCCAACGATGGCCCCGCACTTCCCGAACCCCTGCTCGCCCCCACTCACGTCACCCCCGCCGCGGCTGCCACCCACCCGGGTGGCCCTGCGTACAAGTCGCCCTGGCGCGTCGGCGCCGCCGTCCTGATCGGCGGGCCGCTGTGGCTCGGTCCCTTCGTCGCGGGAATGACGGTGTTCATCCCCGCTCAGCTCGAACAGATCGCACCGGATCAGAAGGTCGGGCTGGTCGCCCTCATCTCCACGATCGGGGCCGTCGTGGCCTTCGTGTCGAACATCTTCTTCGGCGCGCTGTCCGATCGGACGCGGTCACGATTCGGCCGTCGCGCCCCCTGGATGATCTTCGGCTCGATCGTCGCGGGCCTTCTGATGGTCTCGATGAGCTTCGTCACGACCCTGACGGCCCTCATCGTCGTGTGGACCGCATTCACGTTCTTCCTGAACGCGATCGTGGCCACGATGGTCACGCTGATCCCCGATCGCGTGTCGCCCGCACGCCGAGGCACCTACTCCGCCCTCTACGGCACGGGCGTGCTCATCGGCGGTGGCGGTGGCGGGATCATCGCCGCCAGCTTCGTGCAGAACGTCTCGACCGGCTACATCATCCTCGGCATCGCGGTGCTGTTGTCGGGTCCGGTGGTGACGTTGATCTCGCCCGACCGTTCCAACAAGGACCAGCCCCGCGAGACGCTCTCGGCCAAGAACATCCTCTCCACCTTCAGCTTCCCTCGGCAGGGTGCGCGTGACTTCTACCTCGCCTTGATCGGCAAGCTCGCCATCGTCATCGCGGTCTACATGATCACGGGATACCAGCTGTACGTCGCGACGGACTACTTCGGGCTCGATCTGGCCGGCGCGGGAGCGCTCCTGGCGACCATGGGGCTGCTGCAGCTCGGGCTCTCGTTGGTGTTCGGCCTGATCGCCGGACCGATCTCCGACAAGCTCGGCCGCCGGAAGCTCTTCGTGATCGCCTCCGCCCTCATCGCCGGAGGTGCTGCCCTCATCCCGTTCTTCTGGGCCGACCCGATCGCGATGCTCATCTACGCCTCCGTCGGTCTGGGATTCGGTTTCGGAATCTTCAACTCGGTCGATCAGGCGCTGAACTACGACGTCCTGCCGAACGAGAACGCCGCGGCGAAGGATCTCGGCATCCTCAACATGGCCAATGGCGGTGGGCAGATCATCGGCCCCATCCTCATGGCCTCGATCGTCGGCATCACCGGCGGCTACGGAATGGGATTCGTGGGATCCGCGGTGCTGTGCGTCGTGGGTGCCGTCATCCTCTCCCGCATCAAGCGCGCACGCTGATCCACCTCTCCCCGACCGCCTCCCCGAAGAAGGAACCATGTCCCACGAGACCGCATTCGCTCCCATCGACCAGGAACAGCGCGTCGTCGACGTCACCGTCACGACCTCGCCCACCGCTCCGGCGGTCAGCCCGACGCTGTTCGGCCTGTTCCTCGAAGACATCAACTTCGGTGTCGATGGCGGACTGAACGCGAATCTCGTCAGCAACCACAGTTTCGAGGGCGTCTACCTCGAGCGCGGGGTGGCGGCGGAGGGGATGCCGGCCATCGCGCCGGCCGGGCGACGGATCGATCCTCTGCTGCACTGGACGGTCCGAGGGGGCGAGGTCTCCGCCTCCTCGGACCGAGCCGCGGTGGACGGGGGGCGTTTCGCTCGCGTCCACGCCGACGGCCGCGTCCGGATGGTGAACAACGGCTATCCGGGATCACGTCCCGGGATGGGTCTGCGGATCGGCGTCGCACTGGCGTTCACCGCAGCGATCCGCGCCGACGGATTCGACGGAACCGTCGCGGTCCGTGTGTTCTCGGCATCCGGTGATCTGGTTGCCACGACCGATGTCGAGGTGTCGGAATCCGGGTGGGCGACCGTGCGGGCCGTTCTCACTCCGGCGCAGACCGCGATCGGGTATCTCGAGATCGTGATCGACGGCGTCGGCGATATCGACATCGACGAGGTGACCCTGATTCCCGAGGACCACTGGGGCGCAGGGGATCCCCGCTGGAGCCAGGGTCTGCTGCGCCGTGACCTGGTCGAGGCCCTCCGCGATCTGAACCCGACGTTCCTCCGCTTTCCCGGCGGATGCCTGGTCGAAGGGTGTGGCGGCGACACGCACTACAAGTGGAAGCACAGCGTCGGCCCCGTCAGCGGGCGGAAATCCGAGTTCAACATGTGGGGCCAGATGCGGACGGCGGGCGACTATACGCAGTCGATGCAGGTCGGCTTCTACGAGTACTTCCTCCTCTGCGAGGACCTGGGCGTGGAGCCCATGCCGATCGTGTGGGCGGGCCTCAGCTGCCAGTTCCGCACGGATGAGGCCGTCCCCGCCGATGGCGCGGAGTTCGACGCGCTCATCCAGGACGTCATCGACATGATCGAGTGGGCGACGGGTGACCCGACGACCAATGAATGGGCGGCGCTGCGCGCCGCGGCGGGGCACCCCGAGCCTTTCGCGCTGAACATGATCGGCATCGGTAACGAGAACCACGGTGCCGACTATCTGGAGCGCTTCGATCGCATCAAGGCCGCGGTGGACGCGCACCGCCCCGGGATGCTCTCCGTGATCTCCAGCGGCGCCAACCCCGACGGGCCCGAGTTCGAGCAGTCCTGGGACCACGTGGGCGCCCGCGCCGACATCGCCGTCGATGAGCACTTCTACAAGTCGCCGGAGTGGTTCATCGAGTCGGTGGACCGCTACGACTCCTACCCGCGCGGAGGTGCCCGGGTCTTCGCCGGCGAGTACGCCGCGCACGAGCCCGCCCTCCTCATCGACGCCTCGCCCTCGGCGGCGGGTCCTGCGGCGCCCGGAACGGAGGCGGTTCAGATCCAGACGAGCGCCATCCCGGCGAACAGCTGGGAGACCGCGGTGGCCGAGGCGGCCTTCCTGACCGGTGTCGAGCGCAACGCGGAAGTCGTGGCGATGACCTGCTACGCGCCCCTGTTCAACCTCGTCGGCAGCAGCCAGTGGATGCACAACCTCATCGACTTCACTCCGCTCACGGTCGTGCCCACACCGAACTATCTGGTCCAGCAGCTCTTCGGGACGCGTCTGGGTTCTCGGATCGCGACGGTGTCGGCGGATCTCCCCGCCGATCTGTTCGTCTCGGCGTCCAGTGACGACCTCGAGACGCACACGAAGATCGTCAACGTCGGTGCCGCCCCGCAGCGGGTTCGGCTCCGCGTCGCCGGTGTTTCGTCGGGCATGGCGGAGCTGGTCGTCCTGTCCGCTGCGCCGGAGTCGACGAACACCGTCTCCGCGGATCGTGCTTCCCACCGAGCGGCGGTCGAGCCTCGCCAAGAACTCGTGCAGATCGTCGACGGACGTGCGGAGGTCGTGGTCGAACCCTGGTCCGTGGTCAGCGTCTCCACGAATCTGTGAGCGTCGAAGGAGCTCGCTGCACGATCAGCGGGCCGCGCGGTGCCCTCCGTGCGGTGCTCGGCGGGTTCGACGTTCGCTCGGCCTCGTGTAGCTCCGCCTAGCGCACGAGAGCGGCCTGGTCGGCCTCGGCCTGGTCCCGTAGCGACGGGGAGCGCAGCGGCGGGACTGTGCGGTCACCCTCCGTCGTGGTCTCCACCCTCGTGCTCCTCGAGATCCACCAGCGTTTCGAGGACCCCCCAGAACCCGAGGGCGGCGGGATGCCAGGGGACGGGCCGGCCGTCGAGTCCGGGCAGCAGCATCATCGTGTCGGTCAGGTCGGGATTGACCAGGCGTCGCTGCGCGAGTCCTTCGACCACGGACGCGCCGAGGCCCGCGAGCAGCTCTGCCGTCGCGCCGGGGCGGAACGAGAACCCGAGTGCGCTCAGAGCGCTCCCGTAGAACTGGGCCGTGCGCTCGATGAAGGCCTTCTCGGTGGTCTGGAGTGCGGCGACCAGGCGACCGCGCGTGTCCTCGTCGACGAGACTGCCGGCCGACGTGATCAGGGTGACGTGGGTCCGCCACCCGACGGACGCGCTGAAGTGCTCGAAGTTCATGCGAACCGCGACGCGGACGGCCTCCCGTAGAACGGCCACGCGGCCGCCGTGCGAGCCGAGCAGCTGCAGGTTGCCCTCGATCACCTCGTTCGCGGCGACCTGGGTCTCAGGGTAGAACATCGCGTCGTGGGCGTCGGAGACCGTCGCGAGCTCCACGAGGAGGTCGGCGAAGAATCGTTCCTTCGCAGGCCAGAGCCGGTAGAACGTGCTGCGGGGGAGGCCCGCCGTTCGGATGAGGTCTTCGATGCTCAGGTGTTCCAGGCCCCCGGGCGGGGAAGTTGGGGGACGCCCAGGGGCGACGACCGGCCCCCGAACCACGGCGCGGCGATCGCAGCCGACCTCCGCGCTCAGTAGCGGATCGCGTCGATGACCTTCACCCGCACCGCGACGAGCGCGGGCAGCAGGCCCGCGAGCGCCCCCACCGCGGTGGCTGCAGCGAGTCCGGTGATCGCGGCGTCCACGGGGAACGGCGGGAAGTCGCTGACCATCCCCTGACCGATCAGGTCGCGCAGCCACGGCGACTGGACGATGAGGATGGATGCCATCACCCCCGCGGCCCCGGCCACGACGGTGGCCACGACGCTCTCCATCATCACCGCGAAGAAGACCCGGCCTCCCGTCGCGCCGAAACTGCGTCGGATGCCGATCTCGCGTACGCGCTGCTTGACCGTGACGAGGGCGATGTTGACGAGTCCGAGCGCGCCGAGGAGCAGCACGAGCACGGCGATGCCGATCACGACCATCTTGGTCACCAGGAACGGGTCGTCGCCGTAGGTGGCCCAGTCCTGGCGGCCCACGTTCACCTGTGCGCCGTCTCCGAGCGCTGCCGTGAGGTCGCGGGTGACCAGCGTCGTGAGTTGGTCGGCCAACTCGGGCGGCACCCACATCTCGTACTGCGACTGCGGTGCTCCGCCGTACGGCGAAGCCGCTGCCGCGTCCGCTCCGCCGCGGCCGATCGCGGCATCCTGCACCGCCTGCGCCTGGTCCGCGAGCATGAACATCGACGGCTGCGTGTCCCAGGTCGGTGAGGGTGTGACGCCCACGACGACCGCGGTCGTCCCGCCCGCCGGGATCCCGGACGCAGCGCCGGGCACCGCCTGTCCGCCCAACGCCACGACGGGGTGGGTGGACAGATCGGGGCGGCCCATCCGGTCCCAGAACACCTCGTTGACGATGAGCCGCGGCGCCAACTGCTCCGCATCCGCCGGAGTGAACCACTCGCCCTCGAGCATCCGGACCCGGTGCATCTCACCGTACGGTTGGTCGACCGCCTGGGTCGGGACCTGTGCGATGCCGCTGATGAACGGCACCATCTGCGACGTCTGCTGTGCGCGCGTCGCGTAGGAGATGCCGTAGCGCTGCACGACGTCGGTCCACGCGGCATCCATCCGCGCCGGATCGATCTGGCCGTCGGACCGGAACGCCGAGACGTTCAGGCTCGCGGGGCGACCGCTCTGCCGTTCGCTCATCTCCTGGTTCGCCTGCTGCACGATCGCGCCGAGAGCGACGACGGTCGTCAGCGAACACACCGCGACGGCCACTCCGATGAGCGACAGCAGGACGCGGGTGCGGTGGACCCGCACCTCCTGCCACGCCTCGAGCAGCGAGCCGACCAGACTCGACACCGCGCGCATCAGTCCGTCCCCTCGGGGGCGGCGTCGACGGCATCGGCCGGCGCCATCTCGCGCACCTCGCGTCGCGTGCGCGGTTCGAGCGTCGGATCGTCGACCGGGGTGAGGATGCCGCGATCGAGGCGGAAGTGCCGACGGGCGCGGCGCGCGATCATCGGGTCATGCGTGATGATGACCTGGGCCGCGCCCGTGCGCTCGGCGACGTCGTCGATGAGCTCCATCACGCTCTGCCCGGTGTCGAGGTCGAGGGCGCCGGTGGGTTCGTCCGCGAGGATCAACCGCGGACCGCGCACGAGCGACCGTGCGATCGCGACGCGCTGCTGCTCACCGCCGGACAGGCGGTCGGGCATGCTGTGGAGGCGGTGTCCGAGGCCCACGAGGTCCAGCATCTCGGCCGCGATCTTCGTGCGCCGCCAGAACGTCCGGCCGCTGGAGTACAGCAACGGCATCGTGACGTTCTCGAGCGCGGTGCGCCCCTGCAGCAGGTTGAACTGCTGGAAGACGAATCCGATCGCCGCGCCCCGCAACCGGTCGCGGCGCGCCGTCGACAGGCGGCGGACAGGCGCGCCGTCGAATGTGATCTCGCCGCTCGTGGGCAGGTCCAGAAGGCCCAGGAGATTCAGCAGCGTGGACTTCCCCGAGCCCGAGCGGCCCACGATCGACACGTGGTCGCCCGGCTCGATCGTGAGGTCCACTCCCGACAGGATCGTCAGCGCCGGTTGGTCCGGCGGGAGGACCGTGCGAGTGACCTCACGCAGCTCCAGCAGGCTCACGGCTGCGGGGTCGATTCGCAGTACATCGATCCGTCGGGGTACGTCGTACAGCCGTCCGGAGCGGTCGCCATCGCCCCCGGGGCGAACTCGAGGATCTCCTCGCCCTCGGTGAGGCCGTCGGTGATCTGCACCTGCGTGCCGTCGGTGAGACCGAGGGCCACCGCGCGCTCCTCGGCCGCCCCGTCGGGGGTCGAGACCCACACGGTGCCGCTCTGCGCGGCCCCGCGGACGGCGGTGGTGGGAATCACGAGCACGTTCTCGGCGGTGCCGCCCGAGATCGTCATCTGCGCCGCGAGGCCGGCGAACACCGTGACGTCACCCGGGACGGCGCACGTCGCCGTGGTGGCGGATCCGGCCGTGCTCCCGGATGCCGCGGCCCCGCCCGTCGACGAGGCGGCGTCGTCCTGTGAGCTGCCGGCGAGAGGGGTCGTGATCCGGAGGTTCGTGCAGGTGAACGCGGCCGGGCCGCCGGTGATGGTCACCGACGCGTCACCCGGACGGTTGAGGAGACGGTACTGCTGGGCGGGCTCGAGGCTGCCCGAGACCGAGAACGTCGGGGGAGCGACGTTCCCGGCGGCGGTCCCGATCGCCAGTTCCTCCCCCGCGATGACGGACAGCGAGCTGAGGGTCCCCGCGATGGGGGCCTCGACGTCTTCGTAGCGGAAGATCGCGGGCTTCGGCTTGCCCTCGGCATCCACGCTGTCGGCCGGATCCCGCTCGATGGGCACCTTGACGTTGAAGACCACGTCTCCGGCGGCGACCGTCGCACCCTGGGCGATGAAGATCTTGTTGACCGTACCCGCCGCCGTGGATCTCAGCGGCACCGCCGGGTCGGCCGACACTGTCGCCGTGATCACCACGTCGTTGGTGATCGTGCCCGATGTCACGGGCACGCGCGGCTCCACGATGGTCCCCGTCGGCTGCGCCGGGTCGGCCTCGGCCGGGCCGTCGGGGAAGAACGCCAGTTTGATCAGCGCGGTGGCGATGATCGCCACCAGAAGCATGCGCAGGATCGGAAAGACCCACGTTCGTGCGATCCCCATGAAGCCCCCCGGAACACGATGGTCGTTTTCCCCCACCCTGGGCGACGGATGCGACGGCTCCCGACCGGACCCGACCCGTGCCACGGCAGGGACGGAGGCGTGGCACGGGTCTTCGAGGCGCTACCGCTTCGGCGGGGCGACCACCCGGGGCTTCGACGGATCGAGGAAGTCTCCCGTGCCGATGCGGGCGTGTCGACGCGAGTAGGCGAAATACACGACGAAGCCGAGCGCCAGCCAGATCAGGAACCGCAACCACGTCTCGACCGACAGGTTGAGCATCAGATACGTGCAGATGAGGGCAGAGAGGATCGGGAGCACAGGGCTCAGGGGCACGCGAAATCCGCGCTTCAGATCGGGGCGCGTGCGCCGGAGCACGATGACGCCCACCGAGACGAGCACGAAGGCCGACAGCGTGCCGATGTTGACCATCTCCTCCAGCACCCCCACCGGGGTCACTCCCGCGACGACCGCGACGATGAGCGTCACGACGATTGAGATCACCCAGGGGGTGCGGAACCGGGGGTGCACCTTCGCCAGGCGCTGGGGGAGCAGCCCGTCGCGTGACATGGCGAAGATGATGCGGGTCGCGCCGATGAGGAGGGTCAGCACGACCGTCGTGAGCCCCGCGACCGCGCCGGCGGAGATGACCGTCGCCATCCACCCCTGCCCGTGGTACACGAAGGCGTTGGCGAGGGCGGCGGCGGGGTCGAGGTCGCGGTACGACACCATGCCCGTCACGACCAGGGCGACGGCGCAGTAGAGGATCGTGCAGATCACGAGCGACGCGATGATGCCGATGGGCATGTCGCGCTGCGGCTTCTTCGTCTCCTCCGCGGTCGTGGCCACGACGTCGAACCCGATGTAGGCGAAGAACACCAGCGCCGCGCCCGCGAGGATGCCTCCGACGCCGAACGTCGCGGGTTCGAGGCCGGACAGGAACTGCAGCAGCGGCTGCGTGAGCCCCGAGGCAGCCTCGGTCGGTTCGCTCGCGGGGATGAAGGGCTGGTAGTTCGCCGGGTTGACGAACATGAGGCCCGCGACGATGACGAACAGCACGATGAAGAGCTTCACCGCCACGAGGACCAGGTTGACGCGCAGCGACTCCTTGATGCCGAGCGTCATCAGACCGCCCAGGACCAGGACGAGCAGAACGGCGGGAAGGTCGATCGCGCCACCGTAGGAGACCTCAGGGGGAAGGACGATGCCCAGCTGGCCCAGGAAGGCGCCGAGGTAGGCGCTCCACCCCTGAGCCACCACGCTCGCCCCGAGGAACATCTCCAGGATCAGGTCCCACCCGATGATCCACGCGAACAGCTCCCCCAGTGAGGCGTACGAGAACGTGTACGCCGAGCCCGACACAGGAACGGTGGACGCGAACTCGGCGTAACACATCGCGGCGAGTCCACAGGCGATCGCCGCCACGACGAAGCTGAGGACGATCGCCGGTCCGGCGACTTCGTGCGCGGCGCGTCCGGTCAGCGTGAAGATACCGGCGCCGATGACGACGCCGACCCCGAAGACCGTGAGGTCGAGGGCGCTGAGGGACTTCTTCAGCCGGAACTCCGGCTCGTCGGTATCGGCGATGGACTGCTCCACCGACTTCGTGCGGAAAAGACTCACGCGGCACTTCCTTCGTCGGGGCGTTCCAGGAGCGAACGCCACCCCGGGAGGATAGTGCGTTCTCCGGGTTCGGACCATCGCTGGCTCCGGCGGCGGCCGTGCGCTATCACATCCGAGATCTTCGCGGGCGGAATAGGTGAAAGGTGTATTATTCACTCACCATGGCAATTAAGCACATCACGCATCTGGTTGACGATCTCGATGGAAGCGTCCTCGAAGAGGGCGACGGAAAGCAGATCACTTTCTCGGTCGAGGGTCGTTCCTACGAAATCGATCTCTCTGACCGCAACGCCGACAAGTTCTATGCGGCCGTCGCGCCGTTCGTCGATGCGGCGCGCCCGGTCGGTCGATCGAACTCCACCCCCCGTCGTGCGCGTTCTTCGCGCCGGGCCAGCGATATCGATCTCGCTGCCGTGCGTGAATGGGCCCGCGCGAACGGACACACCGTGAGTGACCGGGGTCGAATCCCGGCAACGGTCCTTGACGCCTACAGCGCCGCCAATTCCTGAGGATCCGAACCCGTTCCCCCCGGGACGTCTCGCCGCGCTGAATTCGGGTGCGGTGACGCAGTTCGCCGTGCTCGACGCGCTCCTCGGCGGCATCTATTCGTCCGGTGCCCTCGTGTCCGACGTGCTCCGATGGGGTGACACCGGCATCGGTTGCTGCGAGGGTCTCGGCGGCGAAGTCCTCGTGATCGACGGCGAAGCGTTCGAATGCACGGTGGATCGGGCGCCGCGGCGCATGCGCGACGACGAGATGCTCCCCTTCGTCGACGTGTGCACGTTCGGAGAGCCTGCGAGGGAAGCGGTCGCGGGCGTCGACCTCGACGGGCTGACCGCGGCCGTCGAGGCGCGACTGCTCAGCCGCAATCTCTTCCACGCCGTGCGGATCGACGGTGTGATGGCACGGGTCCGCACCCGCGTCACCGCCCGGCAGGAGCCGCCGCTCCGGCCCCTGGCGGAGGTCGCCGCGGAGCAGGTGGAGACCGAGACCGCGCGCCGCGCGGGCACCATCGTGGGATTCTGGATGCCGAGTGTCTATCAGGGCGTCACGGTCGCGGGCCTGCACCTGCATTTCCTCAGCGAAGACCGTCGAGTGGGCGGTCATGTGCTGGACGTGACGATCGACGACGCACTTCTGAGCGTTTCCGCATTCGCGCACTTCTCGCTTCGGCTTCCCCTCGACGAGGATTTCCTGTCGCGCGACCTGTCGCACGGCGAAGATCACCGCATCACCGCGATCGAGGGCGGGGCAGGACGTTCTTCCGTGAATGACTGACCGCTTCGGTGGGGTTATTCATCGGGTGAAGTCGCCCACCTTTCACGGAATACGTGCACGCTCCGGTCCTACAATCTCAAGCATGGCGAAAAAGCAGATCACGCAACTCATCGACGATCTCGACGGATCGGTCATCGACGACGGAACCACGATTCATTTCTCGGTCGAGGGTCGCGCGTATGAAATCGATCTCTCCCCGGAGAATGCCACGAAGCTCCGCGCCGCCTTCGAGCCGTTCGTGTCCGCGGGTCGTGCGCTCGGTTCCGTTCCCGCCGCTGCTCGGCGCGCGACGAAGACCCGTTCCGGCTCCGCGCGCGACCTCGGCGACGTGCGCACCTGGGCGGAAGAGAACGGCTATTCCATCAATACCCGCGGTCGCATCTCGGCGACGATTCTCGAGGCCTACGACGCGGCACACTGACCACAGCGAAGAACCCCGGATGCCACGGCCTCCGGGGTTCTTCGCTGCAACGGGGGATCAGACCAGGGCGTTCGCCGCCGCGCCCACGCGCAGGCGCTCGGCGGCCAGGCCCTCCGCCGCGGCGAGCGGCGTCACCCCGCGCGCATCCGCCTCGTCGAAGACACGGCGGAGCGTGTCGCCGATCCCGGCGACGCGGCCCATGATCTCTTCGCGCGAGCCGAGACGCTTGGCCTCGAGGTCGAGGTAGATCACGCCGCCGGCGTTCACGACGAAGTCGGGGGAGTAGAGCACGCCGCGGGCCGCGAGCCGGTCGGCTCCGGAACGGTCGGCGAGCGGGTTGTTGGCCGGACCGCACACGGCGCGCGCGTCGAGCGCCTCGATGACGTCGTCGGTGAGGACGCCGCCGATCCCCGCGGGTACGAACACGTCCGCGGGCACCAGGTGCACCTCGCCCGGCTCGACCCAGGCGGCGCCCAACTCGGCAGCCAGGGCGCGCTTGGCGGGATTGACGTCCGTGACGGTGAGCACGGCGCCCTCGGCGGCGAGGCGCGCGGCCAGTCGGCCGCCCACCTGACCCAGACCCGCGACGGTGATGCGGCGACCGGCGACGTCGCCCGAGCCGACGGCGCGCTCGAGTGTGGCCACCAGCGAGGAGTAGACCCCGAGGCTGGTCGGGCCCGCCGGTTCCCCCGACCCGCCGACCGCGTCGGGGAGGCCGACGACGTGCGCGGTGCGCTCGCTGACGACGAGCATGTCCTCCGTCGTGGAGCCAACGTCCTCCGCGGTCCGGTACAGGCCGCCCAGGCTCTCGACGGCGTCGCCGAGGTCGAGGAACGCGGCGCGACGACGATCGGCGTCCAGCACCGAGCCCTCGGGGAGGCCGATGACGGACTTGCCGCCGCCGGCGTCGAGACCGGCCGCGGCGTTCTTCAACGTCATCGCGGCCGACAGCCGGAGCGCGTCACCCAGGGCGTCGCTCCAGCGCGGGTAGGTCCACAGGCGCGCGCCGCCGAGGGCGGAGCCGAGGACGGAGGAGTGGAGGGCGACGGCGATGAACAGGCCGCTGCGGCGTCCCGTCACCACCTCCACGCGCTCATGGGCGAAATCGGGCAGGGGAAGGGCGTTGGTCATCGCGTTCCTTTGGTCGGTCGCCTTGTGGGCGGCTCTGTCATGGATGCCGCGGCGTTGCGGCATCCCCTCCCATTCTGACCCGCCGGGGCGGTGGGGGCGAGCACCCTAAGCTGGCGCGATGAGCGAGTCTCTTTCCGCCCGCAATCGTCTGGTCGCCGCCGCGCTGGAGCGCGCGGGGATCACCGCCGGAATCGTGGTGCTGCCCGCCGCCGCGCACACCGCTGTCCTCGCGGCGGAGGCGCTCGACATCGAGGTCGGAGCGATCGCCAACAGCCTCGTGTTCTGGAGCGACGACGAGCCGTTGCTCGTGATGACCAGCGGTGCGCACCGCGTCGACACGGCCGCACTCGCTGCACGGCTCGGGCGCGGCGGCATCCGTCGGGCGACGCCCGAGCAGGTCCTGGCGGCGACGGGTCAGCCGATCGGCGGGGTCGCCCCGACCGGACACCCGGCGCCGCTCACGACGATCGTGGACGAAGATCTCGCGGCGTACCCGCGGATCTGGGCCGCAGGGGGAACCCCGCAGACGGTGTTCCCCCTGACCTTCGACGAGCTGGTGCGGCTGACCGACGGCACGGTCGCACCCGTCGCCTGAAGCCCGGGCGTCGCGCGCCGACGCCCCGCGAGGCGACCGAGCGTCCACGACACGCGGGTCTGCCGGAGCGGCATCCGCGTGTGCTGGACACCGAACGCGTCAGTCGGTGGCGGCCACGACCGTGAGGCACACCACGGCGGCCGCGGCCGACCACGCCTGCGGACGGCAGGCCGCGGGGTAGGGCGTCGGCGCCGTGGTCTCCGAGCGGGGGTCACCGGAGTGCAGCTCGGGCACGCGGTACGCGAATCCCTCGGCGGCATCCAGCAGCTCGTCGACGATCGCGCGGGCCGGGGTGAGCAGACCCGCGCGCCGCAGACCGTGGACGGCGATCGCGGTGTCGTGCACCCACACGCTGCCCCCGTGATACGACAGCGGCCAGTAGCCCGCCGCATCGGTGGACATCGTCCGGATGCCGTACCCGCTCGACATCGACGGCCGCCGCAGCAGTTCCGCGATGTGCGCCTCGTCGTCGGCATCCAGGATTCCCGTGCCGATCAGATGACCGATGTTGCTCGTGAGGGTGTCGACCGGCCGCTTCTCGCGGTCGAGGGCGACGGCCGGATACCGGCCCTCGGGGGTCTCGATCCAGTAGGCGGCGGCGAAGCGCGTCTTCAGGTCGGCCGCCCACTCGCGCCAGAAGTCGATGTCGGCGGCATCCTGCTCGCCGCCGAACTCTGCGAGCAGGTCGGCACCGGCGAGAGCCGCCTCGTACGCGTACGCCTGTACCTCGCACAGCGCGATCGGGCCGTCGGCGAGGGTGCCGTCCCGCCACTGGATCGAGTCCCCGGAGTCCTTCCAGCCCTGGTTCGCCAGGCCCGTCCCGAGGCGGTCGATGTAGTCGAGGAAACCGTCGCCGTCGCTGTCGCCGCTGTCGCGGATCCAGCCGAGCGCACCGCGGAGTGCGGGGAGCAGCGCGCGGACCTCGGTGTCGGGGAGGCCGGCGCGCCACGCGTCGGCGAGCAGGCAGATCCACAGGGGAGTGGAGTCGACGCTGCCGTAGTAGCGCGGCGGCAGGGAGATGCCCTCGCTCGGGATCTCGAGTGACGACGCGCGCAGCTCGTGCAGGATCTTGCCGGGCTCCTGCGCCGTCTGCGGATCGTCGAGCGTGCCCTGGAGCCGGGCGAGCACGCGGAGGGTGGATGCCGCGATGTCGCGGTCCAGGGGCAGTGCGAGACGCGCCGCCCACAGCGAATCGCGGCCGAAGAGCGTGAAGAACCACGGTGCACCGGCGGCGAAGAACTCATCCGCGGGATCGTCGGGGAGGACGAGACGGAGGGCGTCCAGGTCGCCGAGCGCGGTCGTGAGCCACCGGGCGAGGCGGGGGTCGTGGGCCCCGGCGGCGACGGCCGCCACGTCCCAGCGGGCGGGAGCATCGGCGCCGCCGACGACCAGCGTGTCGTCGCGCAGGGCGAGATCCCACGTCACGGTGACCTCGCCGAACGCGGGGATCTCGACCGCCCAGCTCGCCTCGACGGACTCCGGACCGGATGCCACCTCGGCCCCGGCCGCGGTGAGCTCCAGCCCCTGCGGGCCGGCGGAGACGCGGGCCGATCCCGCGCCGACCTCGACCTCGATCGGCTGCGGCCGGGCGTAACCGGACTTCACCTCGTGCAGCAGCGCGAACTCCGGCTGGAAGAGCAGCCGCAGCGTCGTGCGGATGGCGGTGCCCACGCGGGAGCGCAGGGTCCAGCTCTCGGCGACCCGGCCGTCGGCCACCGTGCGCTCGCGGAGCAGCCGCACCTTGGGGTCGGGGGTCGTGTCGTCGACACCGCGAAGGACGCCGCCGAACACGACCCGCGAGGGGCCGTCGGGTGCGGTCGAGATCCACTCGATGGGGGAGTCGTCGCAGGACGCGGTGAGCGCGCGGACGTGCCGGACGTCGCCGTGGTAGATCCCGTGCACGGCGGCCGTGCCCACGGCACCGTCGCGGTCGGACCACACCTGCGTCGGGGCCCGCAGCACGATCACGGCGTCGCTGAGAAGCGGCTGCAGCGGCGCGGGATCGGCGAGGGCGGATGCCGCGTCCGTCGGGGCGGCGGGTGCGGTGGTCATTCTTTGACGGCTCCTTCACTGGCGTTCATGATGCGGCGCTGGAAGACGAAGAACACCACGGCGACCGGAATCGTCATGATGGCCGCGGCCGCGAGTTTGAGGGGGAACTGGCTGCCCTGACTGAGCTGTCCGCTCGCGAGGGAGGCGACGCCCTTGGTCAAGGTGGTGAGCTCGGGCGACTGGGTCGAGATCACGAAGTGGCTCAGCTCGTTCCACGATCCCTGGAAGGACAGGATCACGATCGTGATGAGCGCCGGGCGCGCCATGGGCAGCACGACGGACCAGAAGATGCGGAACGTACCGGCCCCGTCGATGCGGGCCTGCTCCTCGACGGACGGCGGGATCGACTCGAAGAAGTTCTTCATGATGAAGACGCCCGCGGCATCCACCAACAAGGGGAGGATCATGCCCGCGTACGAGTCGTAGATGCCGAGCTGGTTGATCACGAGGAACTTCGGGATGAGGAGCACCACGGCCGGCACGGCCATGACGGCGACCAGGGCGGCGAACACGATCCCGCGTCCGCGGAACTGCAGGCGCGCGAGAGCGTACCCGGCGAGAGAGTTGAAGAACACGCGGCCGAGCGTCACGAACACCGTCACCACCGCGGAGTTGGCGAACCACACCGGGAAGTCCGACCGCAGGAAGAGCCGCTCGTACGCGGCCCACGTGAAGGGCTGCGGCACGAGCGAGATCGGATCGGCTGCGGCAACGGCATCCGGTTTGAAGGAGGTCGCCACCTGCACGAGGAACGGATAGATGTAGATGAGCGCGAGCACGCACAGCAAGGCGTACAGCGCGATCTGCCAGCGCAGGGCCTTGCCCGACATGCGGTGCTTCGCGGGCGTGCGGCGCGCGCCACCGTCGATCTGTCCTGCGGCGACGGTGGTCTCGGGGGAGGCCGTGGTGGTCATCGCGTCCCTCCCTTCGGCGTACGGACCTCGTACTGCCGTGCACGACGGCGTGACACGGGGCGCTCGCGCAGCACCCACCGCTGCACGATCGTCAGGACGACGATGATCACGAACAGGACGAACGCG
Source organism: Microbacterium sp. RURRCA19A (assembly GCF_900156455.1). Taxonomy (GTDB): domain Bacteria; phylum Actinomycetota; class Actinomycetes; order Actinomycetales; family Microbacteriaceae; genus Microbacterium. Next base: position 166,105 of record NZ_FTNQ01000003.1, on the reverse strand, counting down.
ATCGCCGCGCCCTGCCCCCACTGCTGCGACAGGAAGGCCGAGGAGTAGCTGAGGTACGCCGGTGTCAGAGTGGTCTTGCCGGGGCCGCCCTGGGTGCCGGTGTAGATCTGGTCGAAGACCTGCCAGGTGCCGATGAGTCCCAGGGTCAGCACCGTGAAGAGGACGGGACGCAGCTGCGGGAGCGTGACGCGCCAGAAGCGCTGCCACCCGTTCGCGCCGTCCATCATCGCGGCCTCCTGGACGTCGCCGCCGATGTTCTGCAGTCCTGCGATGAACAGGAGCATGAAGGTTCCCGAGGTCGTGAAGACCGCCATCAGGATGAACGCCGTCATCGCCACGGACGGACCGCCCAGCCAGTCCCACCACGAGACGCCGAGGAACGTGTTCCCGGTCAGGGCGGCGGGTCCGTTCGCGACGCCGATCGCCGCGAGGGCGTTGTGCACGATGCCGGACGGGTCGCTGAACCAGTTGGGGCCATTGATCCCCAGCCACGACAGCGCCTCGTTGACCGCGCCCGAGGTGGAGAAGAGGAACAGCCACAGCACGGTGATCGCGACGGAGCTGGTGACGGAGGGGAAGTAGAACGCCGTGCGGAAGAAGCCGCGACCGCGCAGCACGGCGCGGTTGACGAGCACGGCCAGGAAGAGGGAGAGCGCCGTCTGCAGCGGCACGACGAGCAGCACGTACCAGGCGTTGTTGCGCAGAGCCGTGCCGAAGTCGCGTTCGGCGAGGCCGCCGCCGGTGGTGACGGCGGCGTAGTTGTCCAGCCCGACGAAGTTCACGTTCGACGAGAACGGGCTTCCCCGACCCGTCCAGTCGGAGAAGCTCACCCACAGCGCCATCAGCACCGGGACGAGGAGGAACACGCCGAGGATGATCAGCACCGGGGCGGTGAAGAGCCAGCCGGCGGCAGCCTCGCCGCGCCGGATCCCCGAGGGGGAGGACCCGGCGCGGCGCGGCGCGGTGGTGAGAGCGGTCATGAACGGTCGCGCCTACTTGGCGATGGCCTCGAGGTTGCCCTGGACGGCCGTCAGGATCGCCTGGGGGTCACCGGTCTTCAGCGACTCGAGCTGCGCGTTGAAGTCGGTGATGACGTCGGCCGCACCCGCGATGTTCGGCGGGAACTGGGCGTACTCGGCCCCGGCGAGGAACGCCGTCAGGTCGGGGTTCGCGCTCGACCACGCGTCGGCGGCGGACTGGATCGACGGCATCGGGCCGAACGCCTTCGAGAACGCCAGCTGCTGGTCGGTGCCGGTCAGGTATTCGGCCAGGGCTCGCGCGTTCTCCTGGTTCGTGCTGTCGGCGGCCATGCCCCAGCAGTTGGTGAACTGCAGCGTGCCCTTGCCGCCGGGGCCGGCGGGGAGTTCGGCGACCGTGTACTTGACGTCGGGATAGTCGGCGGTGAGGGCGCCCGTGATCCAGTTGCCCTCGATGGTCATCGCGGCCTTCTGCGTGCCGAAGGCCTCGCCGCCCCAGCCAGCGCCCACGTCGGAGGCGAACGCGAAGCTCCCGTCGTTGAGGTGCGTCTTGACGTACTGCAGCGCCTCGACGTTGGCCGCGCTGTCGGCGGCGGCCGTGCCGTCGCTGAGCAGTCCGCCACCCGCCTGCGCCATGAACGCGCCGACGCGCTGGTACTCGGCGCCGAACGCGAGTCCGACACGGCCGTCCGTGGTGAGCTTCTGGGCGACGGATGCCAGCTGGTCCCACGTCTTCGGGATGTCGGCATCCGTGAGCCCCGCCGCCGACCAGAGGTCGGTGTTGATGACGAGGGCGAGCGTCGAGAAGTCCTTCGGGGCGCAGTAGAACTTGCCGTCGACGGTGAAGTTCTCGACGAGCGAGGGGTAGAAGTCGGCCTTGTTCGCGAGGTCGTCGCCGTACGCGGCGATGGACCCGTTCGCCGCGTAGCCGGCGAGAGCGTCGGGCGCGAGGTAGAAGAGGTCCGGCGGCGAGCCCGCCGCGAAGCCCTGGGAGAGCTGCTGGGGGAGGTCGTTCGCGACCTGCACCTTCGCGTCGACGCCGGACTCCTTCGACCACGCCGCGACGGCGTCTTCGACGGCCTGCGTCTCGGCGTCGCCCGAGGACCCGATGAGGATCGACAGCGAGCCGCCGGAGGACTGCTCGGCGCTGCCGGAGTCGGTGAAACCCGAACCGCAGGCGGTGAGTGTCAGGGCGCCGGTGGCCAGGAGTGCGCCGGCTCCGAGCCAGGTGCGGGCGATGTGCCGTGTCATGTGTCTCTCTCCTTCGATGAGGCATGCGACCCCTCCGCATGTGATCGGAGGGCCCAGAAGTTTGAACGTTCAAACTCTGGTTCGACTAAAGTACGGAGCGGCGGGCCGCGCTGTCAAGCCGTCGCCTCCGACCTACGATGACCGTCGAGACACCGGGAGGACGGGATGACGAAAGCCCCCACCGTCGAGGACGTGGCGCGGGTCGCGGGGGTCTCGCGGCAGACGGTGTCGAACGTCGTGAACACCCCCGGCATCGTGCGCGAGGCCACGCGTCTGCGCGTCGAGGCGGCGATCGCCGAGCTGGGGTACCGCCCGCACGCGGCCGCGCGGCGTCTGCGCACGCGGCGCAGCTCCACCATCGGCATCCACCTCGATCCGTACGCGGGCGGTATCGCCGGCGTCGTGCTCGACCGGTTCGTCCACGCCCTGACCGAGCGCGCGAGCGAGCGCGACATGCGCGTCCTCCTCTACGCCGCACGCACGGCGGAGGAGGAGATCGACCGACTCGGCGACCTCCTCGAGGGCGGAGAGGTGGATGCGGTCGTCGTCACCGGCACCTTCCACGGCGACCCGCGCACGGGGTGGCTCAACGAGCGCGGTCTGCCGTTCGTGTCGTTCGGGCGGCCGTGGGGCGAGGACGACGTCGCCGCTCCCGCGCACCTGTGGGTGGACGTGGACGGTGCCGCCGGGACGCGTGCGGCCACCGAGCACCTCTTGGCCGGGGGCGCCCGGCGCGTCGCGTTCCTGGGGTGGCCCGCGGGGTCGGGCACAGGTGATGAACGCGAACGGGGCTGGCGCGAGAGCGTCGGCGCGGCCGCGGGCCCGCGGTGGGTCGTCGAGGACAACGTCGCCCTCGCCCGCGACGTCCTCGCCGAAGGCCTCGCCCGCGACCCCGAGGTGGACGGGATCGTCTGCGCGAGCGACTCGCTCGCCATCGGCGCGCACCTCGCCGCCGCGGTCGCCGGGCGCGCGGACATCCCCGTCATCGGCTTCGACAACACCCCCGCCGCTGAGGCGCTCGGACTCTCCAGCGTCGAGCAGCTGCCCGAGCGCGTGGCATCCGGTGCTCTGGACCTGCTGATGGGGGAGAGCGGGACGGTCGTGGCCCCGCGTCCCGCGACCGCCGGCGCGGCGCACGTGCTGGTCGAACCGCGTCTCGTCGTCCGCTGAGCGTGCCGTAAGGGGTGCCGAGTGTCCAAGACACGCCGCGTGCGCGTGGGCGCGAACGGCGTGTCTTGGACACTCGATGGGCGAGACGGCGACGCGAGGGCCACCGCCGCCGGGGGCGTCAGATGGCGGACCAGCCGCCGTCGCTCGGCAGGATCGCGCCGTTGACGTTGGCGGAGTCGTCGCTCAGCAGCCAGGTGATCGCGGCGGCGAGCTGCTCGGCCTGCGCCACGGGCGGCACGATCGTCTGCAGGATCGGACCGACGCGCGACCCGGCGAAGGCGCTGCGCATCGGCGCCTCGATGTTGGTCGCGACGGCGCCGGGCGCCACCGCGTTCGCGCGGATGCCCTGAGGGCCGTGGAAGAACGCGACGCTCTTGGTGAAGCCGATCACGGCATGCTTCGACGAGGTGTAGGCCGCGCCCGCTGCCGAGCCGCGCAGACCCGCCTCGGACGAGACGGTGACGATGGCGCCCCCTCCCGCCTCGATCATCCGGGGCAGGACGGCGCGGGTGAGGCGCATCGGAGCGGTGAGGTTGACCGCGAACACGCGGTCCCACGTCGCGTCGTCGACTTCGCTGGGCGGCAGGAACCCGTCCATGATTCCTGCGACGTTGGCGAGCCCTTCGATACGGTCACCCGCGGCATCCAGGAGCGCGTCGATCGTCTCGACGGAGGAGACGTCGCCCACGACCGTGGCGAGGTCCAGGCCTTCGAGTTCGGCGGTCAGCGCGTCGAGGCGCTCGGCGACCACGTCGGTGGCGACGACACGGCCGCCCTCGTTCGCGATTCGGTGGGCCGTGGCGCGTCCGATGCCCGATCCGGCTCCGGTGACGATGATGGTCTTGCCGGCGAAACGTCCGGTGGACGACAGTGACATGAGAACTCCTCCTCGAGATCGGGTGGCGCGAGGTGCGTCAGAACCGTTATAGCACTGAGTGTCGAAAGGATGCCATGACCCCTTCGCCCGGTCGGCCGCGGACGATCTCTCCGGACGCCGTCTCGCTCGTCGCCCTGCGCCTCTTCGACGAGAAGGGCTTCGATGCGGTGTCGATGGACGACATCGCGCGCGAAGCCGATGTGAGTCGGCGCTCCCTGTTCCGGCTGTTCCCGAGTAAGCAATCACTCGTGTGGGGCGGCCTCGATGAATTCGTCGCGCGCTTCCGCGCCGCCCTGCTCACCGACGGCGACGATGCGCTCACAGCGCTACGGTCGGCCTACGTGACCGCATCGGTCTTCCCCGACGACCAGATCGAGGTGACGCGGCGGAGGCTTCGTGTCATCCATGCCACCCCGGCGCTCGATCTTCGCTCCGACCCGCGTCTGACCGCGCTCACGGACGACATCCACCGATTCCTTGCTTCCCGTGACCCGGAGGCCGGAGAACTCGCCGCCGTCGTCCGGGCGCACGCACTCGCCGCCGTCGGCAGTTCCGCGCTCACCTGGTGGGCCGAACACGACGAAGGCCGACCGGAGGACGTCGTGGCGCGGGCGTTCCGGGTCTTCGGCACGGTCTGACGCCGGCGGGCGCCGCTCAGGGAGTGAGGAGCTCGAACTCGTCGGGCGCCGCCGAGCCGACGTCGCTCCACTCGCCGTCGTGCCACGTGAAGATCGCCACAGCCGAGGTGACCATCCGCACGTCGCGCGCGGCGAGCCGGGAGACGAGTTCGCTCATGCCCGGGTCGTGGGCGACGACCATGACCTCGCGGGCACCGCTCGTCCGTGCGGCCTCCAGGAGGGTGTCGGGTTCGGCCAGGTAGAGCTCGGGCCGCTCGCTCACCTCGACCTCGAACTCCTCCGCGAAGGCCTCTGCCGTGCTGCGTGCCCGCACCGCCGTGCTGGAGAGCAGAGCCTCCGGTCGGACGCCGCGGCGGAGGGCCGACCGTGCCATGAACGGGGCATCCCGGCGCCCCCGGTCATTCAGCGGGCGGTCGTGGTCGTCCAGTCCTTCGTCCGCCCAGTCCGATTTGGCGTGCCGGGCCAGGATCAATTGGATCATCGTCTCTCCGCTTCGCTGCCACTGAGGAGTCGGACGCGGAGCGCGCACGAGCGCGGAGGTACAGCCGGCATCCGAGACGAGGATATCGACGTGGAGCCCGCGGGGTGCGGGCTGGCGCCGACGGCGTGTCCCGTGCGATGAGGGGCGTCAGTGGCCGACGTAGACCCACGCCCGGATGCCGCTGGCCAGCAGCACCGAGACGCGGCGGTACAGCGATACCTCGTACTCGTCCGCGGCATCCAGCTCCTCAGGGGTGAGGGAGAGCACGCGGCCGAACACCCGATCGCGTGGATCGTCGGTCCGGCGGAGGATCGGGTGCGAGTCCGACCCCGAGAGCTGGGCGACGCGATCGTCGTCGATGGCGACCCACTCGAGCCGGAACCCGGGCAGCACGTCGGCCTCCCCCGAGAGGAGCCTGCCGAAGGTGTCCAACTGCACCTCGGGCAACTGGAGAGTGCCGTACACGAAGAGGGACTCCGCCCCCGAACCGAAGCTCACGCGCTCAGGGTACCCATCCGGCTGCGTCGACGGCAGCAGGTTTCTCTCCGCGTCGCCGCGTCAGGAACCCCAGGCGAGATGCGCGATCGTGAAGATGGCGAGGCCGGCGAGGGCACCCACGATCGTGCCGTTGAGTCGGATGTACTGCAGGTCACGGCCCACCATGAGCTCGATCTTCTCGGTCGTCTCGGCCGCATCCCAGCGCTCGACGGTGTCGGTGATGATCGACGCGATGTCGTGGCGATAGCGCTCGACCAGGAAGACCGCGGCGTCGGTGACCCAGCCGTCGACACGGCGCTGCAGCGATTCCTCGTTCTGCAGCCGCACGCCGACGTCGGCGAGAGCCGCCGCGGCCCGACGGCGCAGCGCGCTGTCGGGCTCGGCGAGGGAACGCAGGAGACCGGTCTTGGCGGTGTTCCACGCGTCGGCGGCGAGTCCACGGACCCGGGGGCTGTCGAAGATCGAGGCTTTTGCGCCTTCGAGGCGCAGCATCGTGGCCGGATCGTGCTGCAGATTGTCGGCGAGTCGGGCGAGGTACTGATCGATCGCCCCGCGCGCCTGGTGGCGCGGATCGGCGCGCACCGCATCGACGAAGCCCACCGCTTCGCGGTAGACGGTGTCGTCGACGAGCCGGTGCGCGAGGCTCGGCACCCACGAGGGGAGCCGCTGGGAGACGAGCCCCTGGAACATCTCGCGGTTGTTCGCGAGCCACACCGCGATGTTGTCGAGCGCGAGGTCGACCGCACCGTGATGCGCGCCGGCGCCGACGACACGTTCCAGCCATCCGCCGATCGACGGACCCCAATCGGGTTCCAGCAGGTGCTCCCGCGCGAGGTCTTCGATGAGCCCCTGGACGTCGTCGTCGCTGAGGGCGCGCAGGACGCTCGACGCGAGCGTGGCACCCTCCGCCGCCAGACGTTCGGCGTGCGCGGGGTCGGCGAGCCAGGCGCCCGCCCGCGCGGCGAGCGGCGTCGCCTCGAGCTTGGTGCGGACGACGCCGCCCTCGAGGAAGTTGGTCTCGACGAACTCCCCGAGCTGCTGCCCGATCTCGTCCTTGCGGCGCGGAATGATCGCCGTGTGCGGGATCGGGAGTCCGAGGGGCCGCCGGAACAGCGCCGTCACGGCGAACCAGTCCGCGAGAGCGCCGACCATTCCGCCTTCCGCGGCGGCGCGGACGTACTGCAGCCACTCCACGTCGCGTTGGAAGGCGAAGGCTACGCCGAACACGACCGCCATGGCCAGGAGAGCCCCGAGGGCGACCCCCTTCATGCGGCGGAGCGCCCGCCGACGTTCCTGATCGGCCGGGCTCAGCAGCGCCGTCGGTGTGCGCGCCATCAGGCGTCGACCGGCCCGAGCCAGGCCGTCGCCACAGCCGAGTGGGCGGATTCGGGGTCGGACGGATGGAACTGCCCGGCCAGCACGTCGCGGTACAGACGGCTCAGCTCGGTGGTCGCGAAGTACGCCGACCCGCCTCCCACCAGCATGGCGTCGTCGACGACGGCCTTGGCCGCCGTGACGGCTCTGTGCTTGAGCCCCGCGAGCAGCGAGAACCAGCGGGCGCCGTGATCGACGCGCTCGTCGACGTCGTTGCTGAGCGCTGCGATCTGCGGGGGCAGCGCATCGTAGGCGAGCGCCATGTCGGCGATGCGCCAGCGGATGTCGGGGTCGGCCGCGTAGCTCGCCCCCGTCTTCTTCGACCGTCGTGCCCGCGCGGTGTCCACCGCGAGGTCGAGCGCGCGGCGGGCGATCCCCGTGTACACGGAGGCCAGGAGGATTTCGAACACCGCGAAGATGCCGAAGACGAGCGGGTCGGGTTGGGGGCCCGGATCGAGGCGACGCACGACGCGATTCGCTGACGCATGCGCACCCCGCAATTCGGTGGTGCGGCTCTGCGTGCCGCGCATCCCCATCGTGTTCCAGTCGTCGCGGGCGACGATGTCGTCGTCGCGGTCGAGGAACGCGAACACCATCTTCGGTGCGTCGGGGGAGGTCGTGTCCAGTCCGTGCACGCCCAGGTGGTCCCAGACGGGGGAGAGGGAGGTGAAGATCTTCGTGCCGGTGAAGCGGTAGCCGCCCTGCCCGTCGGGCGCGGCGTCCGTGTCGCTGCCGAACAGCACGAGGTCGTTGCCGGCCTCGCTGATGCCGAACGCGAAGACCTCGCCCACCGCGGCTCCCCGCAGCACGAACGCGAGATCGTCGAGTCCCCGGTCGCGCAGCACCTTCGCGACGCCGGTCCAGACCAGGTGCATGTTCACCGCGAGCGCGGTGGCCGGGGCGGCGCCCGCGAGCCGCTGCTGCAGCACCGCGGCCTCGGCGAGCGACAGCCCCGCTCCGCCGAACTCCACGGGCGCCAGGATGCCGAGGTACCCGGCGGCGCGCAGGTCGTCGAGGTCGTCGTGCGGGAACGTGTTCTCGCGATCGTGCACCGGTGCGCGTTCGCGCAGCCGGGCGATCAGGTCGTCGGGGAGGAACCGAGCGGGGTCGAACGCGGAGGCCATGGCATCCATTCTGGTCCTCCGATCCGACATCGCGGCGGCGGGCGTCAGCCGAGCGCCGCCAGCAGGGCGGCGACGGTCTCGTCCGGGCGATCGCGGTGCGGGGAGTGCCCGGCGCCGGAGACGATGGACATCGACACGACGGGGTTCCGGCGCACCTCGTCGGCCAGCGCTCCCGTGAAGATCGAGTACACGGCGGGGTCGGCGCCGATCACGTGCGTCGGGACGGAGAGGGCGGCTGCCGCCGGTCGGACGTCCCACGTCGGGTTCTGCAGGCTCGTCTGCTCGACCGCCCACCGGCTCGCGCGCTGCGTCGCCCGGGCCTTGAGCTCGACGTCGATCGGATGCCAGTGGGGGTGCTCCGCCCGCACGGCGGTCACGGTCGGATCGGCGAACGACTGCTCCTGGCTCGCGCGCACGGTCTCACGGTCGTGGTCGGCGAGGAGGATCGCCGGGTCGATGAGCACCAACCGACGCGTCCACGCCGGATCGCCCGCGGCGGCGAGGGTGGCCGCGGCGCCGCCGAGCGAATGGCCGACCACGGCGTCCCACGCACCTCCCCTGTCGGGACGGGTCGCGGCCAGATCCGCCCCGTACGCCGCGAGCGTGTAGTCGAGGGTGCGGGGCGCGTCCCCGTGACCGCGCAGGTCGACGGCGACGGCATGCCACCCCGCGTCGGCGAGGGCGGTTCCGAACCGCCACATGAGTGCGCCGTCGGATCCGAGCCCGTGAGCGAGCAGGACGGCGGGCCGGTCGACATCGCCCCACGAGAGGCGGGGCAGGGTCACGGGAGCAGGCATGGCATCCATTCTGTCGGGTCGGCGACCGCGACCCCGCCCGGGCCTTGCGCCCCCAGAATGGATGCCATGATCTCGACCGAGATGGCCCTGGCCCTGCGCGAAGCCGGATTGGTCTGGCATCCGCGCTCGGGTGACCGGTTCCAGCTGAACGAGCCGGAGTTCGAGGCGGACGTCTTCACCGTGAGCGAGATGACGGTGGAGCCGCGCGAGTACCCGACGGGGCGGATCCTGGCGTTCAACGGCACCACCGAGTGGGCGCTGGACTCGGTGGCGACCGAGGACGCGCTGTGGCTGCCGTCCGAGGCGCAGCTGCGGGAGATGCTGCGGTCGTCTTTCCGGTCGCTGCGTCGGCTGTCCGACACGCATGAGGTGGAGATCTCGATCGGCGGCGCGACGCTCGTCTTCGACCACCCCGAACCGGCCGACGCGTATGCGCTCGCTGTGCTGGAGCTGCTGCGTCGGCTGCGCTGACGGGCCTTCGCCGTCCGGGCTCGCGGGCGTGCCGGCGGACGGATCGGGCGTGCTGCGCGGTGCGCGGGGCGTGCGTCAGGTGATCGTGTGCACCGGTTCGGTGTCGGGGATCGGGCTCGCGTCGCGGTGGCGCAGGTCGGGGAAGCCGCGGACGAACAGCACCGACACGAGCAGCCCCGCGGCGGCGAACCCGGCGGCGGCGATGTAGGCGCCCTGCGGACCGGCGCCGTCGACGAGGAAACCGGCCACGGCGGAACCCGCCGCCGCGCCGATGAGCTGTCCCGTGCCGATCCAGCCGTAGGCCTCGGCGGTCTCGCTGAAGCGCACGCTGGCCGAGGTCATGGCGAACATCACGGCCAGGGCCGGGGCGATGCCCGCGCCCGCGACGAGCAGCGTCGCCCCGAGCCACCACGCGTTCAGCGACACGATCGTCAGGGTGAGGCCGACCGTGACGATCGCGAAACGCCGGGCCATCGCCCAGCGGCCGATCGGGATGTGGCCGAACGACAGGCCGCCTGCGAGGCTGCCGACCGCGAACACCGCCAGGATGAGGCCCGCCTCGAGTCCGCCGTGGTTGAAGGTCGCGACGACGCCGGCCTCGACCGCCGCGCACGCGCCGACCAGCAGGAAACCGGTCGCCGTGGCGAGGATCACCGGCGGTTTGCGCAGAACGGTCCCGAGGGCGCGTCGGCTGCGCGGGATGCGGACGCGACCCACCTCGGGGCTGAGGATGAACCACGTGCCGCCGCCGAGCAGGATCACCACGATGAGCAGCAGCGCCGGCACGGTTCCCACCTGGGTGCCGACGAGGGTGATCACCACGGGGGCGAGCACCCAGATGATCTCCTGCAGCGACGCGTCGAGCGAGTACAGCGGCGTCAGCTGCGACGAGGGCACCATCTTGGGGTAGATGGTGCGCACGGCCGACTGCACCGGGGGAGTGGAGAGACCACCGACCAGGCCGAGCGCCATGTACACCGGTAGCGGCACGACCAGCAGGGCGATCGCCGCGATCGCCGCCGCGCAGAGGACGAGCGTCACGGAGAGGACGCGGCGCATGCCCCACCGGCCCATCCACCGGCTCGTGACGGGGCCTGCGACCGCCTGGCCCACGCTCGTCGCGGCCAGGACCAGACCCGCGGCGCCGTAGGAGCCGGTGATGTGCTCGATGTGCAGGAGCACCGCGAGGCTGATCATGCCGTTGGGGAATCGAGCCGTCAGCTGTGCGGCGATGATGCGCCCCACGCCCGGGGTTCTGAGGAGTACGCGGTAGCCGGCCACTGCACCACGGTACCGGGTGCCTCCGACACGACGGTCGGTGCTGTGGGTCTGCCCGGGCAGCGACACGCCGCGACACGCCGAGGGGCGATATCCACCCCCTGTGCGATGTCGGAACCCCCGTCTAGCGTCCGAACTGTGGATGGATGCCGGAACGAGGCGCGGGATCCGCGGAACGACGGGCCTCGACGAGGTCGAGATCGGTGCGTTCCCTGTGGATGAAATCGTGGACAACCTGTGTTGTACATGGGGAGAGCGGTGGAAAATCACATCCGTGTAACTACTACCCCTTGTGGTTCCCCCCGATGTCCGTCCCCATATGTAGTATTGAGCTCCCGGCCCGCCCTGAGCGGCCGGACGAAGATTTCCAGGGGAGAGAGAGAACGAGAATGGCGATCACCGTCTACACCAAGCCTTCCTGCGTCCAGTGCAACGCGACCTACCGCGCACTCGACTCGAAGGGCATCGAGTACAACGTGCTCGACGTCACCGAGGACCCCGCGGCCCTCGAGCAGGTCAAGTCGCTGGGCTACCTGCAGGCCCCCGTCGTCATCACCGACGAGGACCACTGGTCGGGCTTCCGTCCCGACAAGATCGACGAGCTGGCTTCGCGCCTGGCCTGATCCGGGCGGGCTCAGAGGGTTCTCATGAGCGCTGTCCTGTCGGAGACCGAGGCTCCGCTGCTCGTCTACTTCTCGAGCGTGTCGGGCAACACCGCACGTTTCATCGAGAAGCTCGGCAAGCGGGCTGTACGCATCCCCCTGCGACCGACGGACCCACCGCTCCACGTCGACGAACCTTACGTCCTGGTCACCCCCACCTACGGAGGCGGCGTCGGCCGCGGTGTCGAGAAGGGCGCCGTCCCCAAGCAGGTCATCCGCTTCCTCAACGAGGAGCGCAACCGACGCCACATCCGCGGGGTCATCTCCGCGGGCAACACCAATTTCGGCGACGCCTTCTGCCTCGCCGGAGACATCATCAGCCGCAAGTGTTCCGTGCCGCACTTGTATCGCATCGAAGTATTCGGCACACCAGAAGACGTCGAGCGCGTCACCGAAGGATTGGAACTGTGGTGGAAGTAGGGCTGAGCGACGTGGACTTCAAGACCGAGGCGCGTTTCGAGGGGCTGGATTATCACGCCCTGAACGCGATGCTGAACCTGTACGACGCCGACGGGAAGATCCAGTTCGACGCCGACAAGCGCGCCGCGCGGGAGTACTTCCTGCAGCACGTCAACCAGAACACCGTCTTCTTCCACTCCCTCAAGGAGCGTCTCGACTACCTGGTCGAGAAGGAGTACTACGAGCCCACCGTGCTCGCGAAGTACTCGATGGAGTTCATCCAGGAGCTCAACGACCGCGCGTACGGCGCGAAGTTCCGCTTCGAGACCTTCCTCGGTGCGTTCAAGTACTACACGAGCTACACGCTGAAGACCTTCGACGGCAAGCGGTACCTCGAGCGCTTCGAGGACCGCGTCGTCATGACCGCCCTCGCGCTCGCCGACGGCGACCAGCGCCTCGCAGTGCAGCTCGTCGACGAGATCATCTCGGGTCGCTTCCAGCCCGCGACCCCGACGTTCCTCAACGCCGGCAAGGCGCAGCGCGGCGAGCTCGTCTCCTGCTTCCTGCTGCGCATCGAAGACAACATGGAGTCGATCGCCCGCGGCATCAACTCCGCCCTCCAGCTGTCCAAGCGCGGCGGCGGCGTCGCCCTGCTGTTGTCGAACATCCGCGAGGCGGGCGCGCCGATCAAGCAGATCGAGAACCAGTCCTCCGGCATCATCCCCGTGATGAAGCTCCTCGAAGACAGCTTCAGCTACGCCAACCAGCTCGGCGCGCGTCAGGGCGCCGGTGCGGTGTACCTCAACGCGCACCACCCCGACATCCTGCGGTTCCTCGACACGAAGCGCGAGAACGCCGACGAGAAGATCCGTATCAAGACCCTGTCGCTGGGTGTCGTCATCCCCGACGTCACGTTCGAGCTGGCCAAGAACGGCGAGGACATGTACCTCTTCTCGCCGTACGACGTCGAGAAGGTCTACGGCAAGCCGTTCGGCGACATCTCGGTCACCGAGAAGTACCGCGAGATGGTCGACGACCCGCGCATCAAGAAGACGAAGATCAACGCGCGCGAGTTCTTCCAGACCCTCGCCGAGATCCAGTTCGAGTCGGGCTACCCGTACATCATGTTCGAGGACACGGTGAACAAGGCCAACCCGATCGCCGGTCGCATCAACATGTCGAACCTGTGCTCGGAGATCCTGCAGGTCAACACCCCCACGACCTATAACGAAGACCTGTCGTACGACACCATCGGCAAGGACATCAGCTGCAACCTCGGCTCGATGAACATCGCCCTGGCGATGGATGGCGGCGACCTGGGCCTCACGGTCGAGACGGCCATCCGCGCCCTCACCGCCGTCAGCGTGCAGAGCCACATCGCCTCGGTGCGCTCGATCGAAGACGGCAACGACCGCTCGCACGCCATCGGCCTCGGGCAGATGAACCTGCACGGCTACCTCGCTCGCGAGCACGTCCACTACGGCTCCGAAGAGGGCATCGACTTCACGAACATCTACTTCTACACGGTGCTGTTCCACGCGCTGCGGGCCTCGAACCGTCTCGCGATCGAGCGCGGCACGGCCTTCGACGGCTTCGAGAACTCCACCTACGCGTCGGGCGCGTTCTTCGACAAGTACACCGATCAGGTGTGGGAGCCGCAGACGGCCAAGACCAAGGAGCTCTTCGCCGGCGTGCAGATCCCGACGCAGGACGACTGGCGCGAGCTGAAGGCATCCGTCCAGCAGTACGGCATCTACAACCAGAACCTGCAGGCCGTTCCGCCGACGGGCTCGATCTCGTACATCAACAACTCGACGAGCTCGATCCACCCGATCGCGTCGAAGATCGAGATCCGCAAGGAAGGCAAGCTCGGTCGCGTCTACTACCCGGCGCCGTTCATGACGAACGAGAACCTGGAGTACTACCAGGATGCCTACGAGATCGGCTACGAGAAGGTCATCGACACGTACGCCGCCGCCACGCAGCACGTGGACCAGGGTCTGTCGCTGACGCTGTTCTTCAAGGACACCGTCACCACCCGCGACATCAACAAGGCCCAGATCTACGCGTGGAAGAAGGGCATCAAGACGATCTACTACATCCGCCTCCGTCAGCTGGCGCTCGAGGGCACCGACATGACCGAGTGCGTCTCGTGCATGCTCTGATCCGCTGATCACGATTTCTTATTGAGGACACCATGGCTGAGAAGCTGCAGTTGCTGAACCACGTTCAGGCGATCAACTGGAACCGCATTCAGGACGACAAGGACCTCGAGGTCTGGAACCGTCTCGTCAACAACTTCTGGCTGCCCGAGAAGGTGCCGCTGTCGAACGACATCCAGTCGTGGAACACGCTGACCCCCGACGAGCAGACGCTGACGATGCGCGTGTTCACGGGCCTGACCCTGCTCGACACGATCCAGGGCACGGTCGGTGCGGTCTCGCTCATCCCTGACGCGATCACGCCCCACGAGGAGGCGGTGTACACCAACATCGCGTTCATGGAGTCGGTGCACGCCAAGAGCTACTCGTCGATCTTCTCGACGCTGTGCTCGACGAAGGAGATCGACGAGGCGTTCCGATGGTCGACCGAGAACGAGTTCCTTCAGAAGAAGGCGCACATCGTCATGGACTACTACCGTGGCGACGACCCGCTCAAGCGCAAGGTCGCCTCCACGCTGCTGGAGTCGTTCCTGTTCTACTCGGGCTTCTACCTGCCGATGCACTGGTCGAGCCGCGCGAAGCTCACCAACACCGCAGACCTGATCCGCCTCATCATCCGCGACGAGGCCGTGCACGGGTACTACATCGGATACAAGTTCCAGCGCGGTCTGGAGCAGGTCGACCAGGCCCGCCGCGACGAGATCAAGGACTACACGTTCTCGCTGCTGTACGAGCTGTACGACAACGAGGTGCACTACACCCAGAGCCTCTACGACTCGGTGGGCCTCAGCGAGGACGTGAAGAAGTTCCTCCACTACAACGCCAACAAGGCGCTGATGAACCTCGGCTACGAGGCGATGTTCCCGGCGTCGGTGACGAACGTGAACCCGGCGATCCTGTCGGCCCTGTCGCCGAACGCCGACGAGAACCACGACTTCTTCTCGGGGTCGGGTTCGTCGTACGTCATCGGCAAGGCCGAGGCGACGGAAGACGACGACTGGGACTTCTGATCCGGTTGTGACGAGGGGCCCCGCGCGAGTGATCGCGTGGGGCCCCTCGTTCTATCACGGTGGGGTAGTTCGATAGTTAAATCGACAATACTCGATTATCTCCAACTATGATCTTAACCATGGTGACGCGACAGAACCCCGGCCTCTCCCTCCTGACACGCGTCCTCCCTCGGGAGCTGAACCCCGAGATCCAAGGGGACGACGTTGTCGTTGACGGCGAGGGCGTACGCGCGAGGTTCTTTCCCCTCTGGGTGGGTCAGGGGTTGCCCGCAGACGTGAAACGCGTGCGCAACGAGCTCGCGCATGGAGATGTCCTACGGGGCGGCCGTGTCCCGGTCGTCACGGCACGGCGGATCAGTCCCGGTGCACAAGAGATATTGGAAGCCGAACACCTCTCGTGGGCGGATCAGAGCGGGCGCGCCGTCATCGTCGTACCAGGCGCAATCTACATCGCGCGTCGTGAGCCTGTCCCCGTAGATGCGCGTCGCCCGTTCCGTTGGTCAGCTGCGGCGGAAGCCATCGGTGAGACGTTGCTCACCTGGCAGGTGTTCCGCCAGGGGAACGACGTGGGTGCTCTCGACCGCGTGTACGAGGTTGCCCAGGTGAGCGGGGTGTCGCTCGCTCATTCGGCCCGGATACTGCGTCATTTCGATGAACAGGGGTACACCACGAAAACCGGCGCGGAACGAGGAAGCTCCGCGGCTCGCGAGTTCCGCGAGCCGGGGCGGTTGCTCAGCGACTGGGCCGGTGAACTCTCCCGGTTCGAGCAGCCCAGCTCGATTGAGTTCCACGTGCCCTGGCGCGATGTCGGAGAGTCATTGCAATGCGTGGAGAGGGCTCTCGGAAAAGTGCCGTGGGCTGTGACGGGGGAAGTGTATTCCGACGCGCTGGCTCCCTTTCTGAACAGCGTGAATGCTCTCGAGATTTACGTGGATACTCCACACGCCGTTGACGCGGGTGCGCTTCTCAGTAGAGAGGCAGACCTGACAGAGGTTCCGTCCCGCGGACGCATCCGGGTGTACACGGCCCCGCCCTACGTCCTCGATCTCTCTCGTCAGATCGGTCCTGTCCAAGGCCTGCCCGTCGTTTCTCCCGCGCGCGCATACGCTGATCTGCTGCGACGCGGTGGGCGTCACGCCGAAGCGGCCGAGCATCTTCGCGAGGCTGTCATTGGATTTTGAAGCTCGATCCCGGGCGGCGCGGGCGCGGGCGGAAGACGCGCTCGTGCGGTTTGCGCTGCTCGCGGGCGATAACGTCGGCGAGTTCGTCGTCATCGGTGGGCTGAATCCGGATTTCCTTGCGCCCTCCGCGCCGACCCCCCATCAGGGCACAACGGACGTCGACCTTCTCTTCGCTCTCGGATTCGAGACCGACACGTCCGGGGGCGACTTCTCGTGGCTGGATGAGGCCCTCGTGCAAGGAGGATTCTCCTCCTCAAATCGATGGCGCTGGGATGCCATCGTCGATGACGCTCGTGTGAGGTTGGAATTTCTCTGCGACGTCTGGGATCACACCGCCGATTCTGTTGCGCTTCCCGGCTCACGGCTGGCCGTCGCGAGCAAACTGGCGGGGCCGGCGCCGGCCCTGATTAACCCGGTACGTCGCTCGTTGACCGTGTCCGACGCGGTCCGGAGACAGCTACCGGCCGCCCCGACCACCGTCAGCCTTCGATTTGCAAACCTGGGCGGATATCTCCTTGCCAAAGCCGCCGCTGCGCGATCCCGGATGCTACCCAAGGACAAGTACGACCTGATGTACGTCGTTCTCTACAACGAGCTCGGAGGAGCCCGTGCCGCGGCCTACGAGGTCAGTCGACAACTCGCCGTCGCATCGGAATTCGCGACGCCGGACGACATCGTCGCGGCGATGACGAAGTTCACGGATCCCCGTGGCGCCTGGGCGGGAATCTTCGCGGACACGATGATCGCGAGCGGAGACGCCGAGAGCGCGGAATCCCTTCGCACCGACGCAGCGTTCGGTGCGCGCGCATTCCTCGAGGCTCTCAACGCCGTGTGAGTGGCTCGTGGAGGTGTCGCCGTTCAGGTCAGATCGACCGTCTCCGAATCGGCGTTGGCCTTCACCGAAGCGATGCCGTTGTGCGCCGACGCCTTCGACTCGTAGGCCTCGCTCACGGCGATGACCTGTCCGTTCGCGGCCTTGAGGCGGAAGCGGAACTTCCCCGCCTTGTCGCTGTAGAGCTCGTACTTGCCTGCCATGGTTCCTCCCCCGTTGGAGTTCCTGTGAACGAGGACATCATGGCGCTGGCGGACGGCCGGCGCAACGAGCGGTTCAGCCCGGCCACACCCGCCCCTCCAGCCGTCCGAGGAGCACCTCCACGGCAGACCCCTCCATACCGCGCACCCAACGCTGCGTCGACGACGCGCGCGACGAGACGGTGCGCCCACGCTCCCCGCCGGTGAGCCGCACCTCGACCTGCCCCGACGCGACGCTCACGCCGCGCAGCGCCCCGGCCGCGACCATCGCCGCGAGGGGATCGTGCAGAGCGCAGCGGCGGTCGGGGAAGACGCGGCCCTCGTAGAAGTCGAGGTACGCCGGCAGCATCGCGGCCAGCGCCTGCGGGACGGCGCCCGGGATCGCTTCGAGGCGCACGAGGTCGGTGGCATCCAGGGTCTGCGTCATCGTGACGTCGAGGGGGACGAGGGTGGTGTCCCAGTCCTGCGCGAAGACGACCGCGGCCGACTCGGGGTCGTTGTGGATGTTCGCCTCGGCCCACGCGGTCACGTTGCCCGAGTGGCCGAACGCGCCGCCCATGACGACGAGCCGGTCGAAGGACGCAACGCCCGGTTTCTCGGCGTACGCGGCGAGGTTCGTCAGCGGGCCGAGGGCGAGGACGGTGAGATCCGGATGCCGTGCCGCGAGGTGATCGATGAGCTCGACGGCGGCGCGGGTATCGGGGGAGCGGCCGGCCGCGGCCCACGCGATGCCGCCGACGCCGTCCTCGCCGTGCACGTGTGGCGCGCCGCCCGCGTAGTCGCGCCCGCGGAAGTGGTGCGCGCCCACGGCGACCGGGATGTCGTGGACACCTGCGAGCTCGAACAGCGTCAGGGTGTTGGCGGCGCCGCGGGCGGCATCCGTGTTCCCGGAGACCGTCGTGACGCCCACGATCTCCACCGCTGGCTCGGCCAACAGATACGCGAGGGCGAGCGCGTCGTCGATGCCGGTGTCGCAGTCGACGAGGATCGGGCGGCGGCTCACGCGGACACCCCGTACGCGTCGAGCGGCTCGAGGGCGGGCTGCGACGCGTCGTCGGCGACGGCGGCGGCGCCCACGACGCAGGCGCGGGCGAGCGCGGCACCCTCAGTGTCGCCGCGCAGCAGACCCACGACCAGCGCCGCGCAGAACGCGTCGCCCGCGCCGACGGTGTTGCGGACGGTCGTCGCGACGCCGGGTGCCGAGGCGACGAGCTCGCCGTGCCGGTACAGCCGCGCCCCCTCGGCTCCGAGCGTCACGCACAGCAGGGGAGCGTCGTGCACCTCGGGGAGCTGGGCGTACTCCGTCTCGTTCACGATGACGAGGTCGGCGCGCTCGAGCACCCCGGCGGGGAGCGGGCGCGCGGGGGCGGCGTTGAGGGCGAAGAACCCGGCGGTTTCCGCGGCGGCGGAGATCACGGCATCCGAGACCTCCAACTGCGCGAGCACCGCGGCACCCGGCTCGATTCCGAGCGCGTCGGCGTCGATCGCGGCGTTCGCCCCGGCGCACACGACGATCGAGTTCTCGCCGGTCGCGTCGACGACGATGAGCGCGGTGCCGGTGGCCGCGTCGGAGGTCTGCACGGTCGTCGCGTCGACACCGACCGATGCCAGCTGCTCGCGCACCCCGCGTCCGTCGAGGTCATCGCCCACGGCACCGACCATCCGCACCCGGGCGCCGAGGCGCGCGGCCGCGACGGCCTGGTTCGCGCCCTTGCCGCCGGGGCCGCGCTGCAGCACCCCGTCGGCGACCGTCTCGCCGGGGCCGGGTGCGCGCTCCACGCGAGCGGTGAGGTCGACGTTGATCGCGCCGACGACGGTCAGGGCGACGGGGGCGGGTCCCGGCATCCGGGGTCTCCTTCGGGTTCAGGCGGACGAGCGGCGCCGCAGCGCCGCGGAAACGATCGCGACGACCGTGCCGACGGCCACACCGATGACCGTCTCGAGCACGCGGTCGCGCAGCAGCATTCCGGGCGTGGCGGGGGAGGCGAGCGAGATCATCAGGAGCGCGAGAGGCGTGATGAACACCATCGCGATGCCGTAGTTGCGGCCCACGAACAGCTCGGCCCCCACCTGCATCAGGACGGCCACGACCAGGATCGCCCACGGGGGAAGGTGCAGGGCGAGCAGTCCCGCGGCGATGAGGACACCCACGAGGGTGCCGACGAGTCGCTGAGTCCCGCGGATGAGCCGCGCGGTCACGTGCGCGCCGCCGACCGCGGCCACCGCGCCGACCATCGCCCAGTACCAGTGCGTCCCGATCAGCAGCGTGCCCGCGACACCGGCCAGGAGCGCGGCGACCCCGACGGTCGCCGTCATCTCCCACGCGACCGGCCCGATCGGTGGCGCCTGCCGGGACGGGCGGCGCCACGACCCGCGTCGCACGAGGACGAACGCGGTCGTCACCAGCAGACTCCACGCGACGCTGCTGAGTCCGACCAGCAGCACGAGCCCGAACGTCGCCGCCGTCGCGGGGAAGCTCGCGCACGCCCCCGCCGCGAACACCGTGAACAACGCGCCGGGGGGATGCCACTGCGCCCGGTACGCGAACAAGGTCACCGCCGCGGCGAGCACAGCCACGACGACCACGCTCACCACCGGCGGAGCCGACAGCGCCGACAGCAGCGTGCCGAGCAGCATCGACAGGACCAGGATGCCGCCGGCCGTCGCCTGCATCCGGACACGCGTGCGGGGCGGATCGAGTCGGCCGTACAGCGCGGCGAAAGCGCCGAACGACGCGTAGACGCTCAGGTCGAGGCGCCCGATCAGCAGCAGGACCAGGAGAGGCACGCCGACGCTGAGCGCGGCCCGAGCCGCGACCCGATGGGCGCCGCCGTGCGGACCGATGCGGATGACCCCGGTCCACACGCGCCCCCGGGATTCCGCCACCGGACCAGCCTACGCGGCGTCCGCGGGCTGCTCCGCCTGTACCGTCGTGCGGACTCCCGGGAGGACACGCCGAGAGTGACCGGTATGGACCGGTGTGTCGCCGCGGAACTCCGCGGCGGGGTTCGCCGGTGGGGTGCCGAGGAGGCGTGCCGTCGGGCGGAGTCGGGCGACGACACGCCGTCGTGGCGCTGCCCGGGGTCGGGGTGTCGTCACCGACTCCGCAGGACGGTACGTCCGACGACGGATGACTCCGCGCTGCCTCGACGTCGAACAGTGCGGCGGGTGGCCGCGATCGTGCTTCCGTAGGGTGGGAAGCCCGACCCGAACGAGGAGAGACGTGTTCCGCACGCCCCTGACCCTGTTTCGCACGCTCGCGATCGCCGAGGCGATCTCGTGGACTCTGTTGATCGCGGGGCTGATCCTGCGCGCGACCGCCGACCTGTCGATCGCGGTGACGATCGGGGGTGGCATCCACGGGTTCGTCTTCCTCGCGTACGGTGCGACCGCGGTGCTCGTCGCGCTGAACCAGCGCTGGGGACTCGGGCCCGCCGCCGTCGCGATCGTCAGCGCCGTGATCCCGTACGCCACTGTTCCGACCGAAGTGTGGCTGCACCGGACGGGCCGGCTGCGCGGCGCCTGGCGACTCGAGGCCGGCGACGACCCGCGCGATCACCGCCCGCTCGACCGCTTGCTGCGCTTCTTCCTGCGGCGGCCCTGGGTGCTCGGCATCCTGATCCTCGCTGCAGTGGCGCTGATCTTCGTGGTGCTGCTCGTGGTCGGCCCGCCAGGCGGGAAGGGCTGAACCTGGGGAGCTTGTCCCACTTGTGGTTGGCTGCGGGGTGCGTGGTTGACCATTTTTGGGACATGCGTCGTCAGAAGTGGGACGCGGGGTGGGGGCCCACCGGCGAAGGCTCAGCGGCGGGTCGAGACGGTGACCGTGAACTTGCGGTCGCGCGCGATCTGACGCGTCGGACCGACGAGGCGTTCCAACGCCGGACGGTACTGCAGCGCGGAGTTCCACACCGTCCACAACTCGCCGCCGGGGCGCAGAACCCGTGCCGCGTCGGCGAACATGCGCGGAGCGATGCTCTCGGTGATCGCCCCGCCCGTGTGGAACGGCGGATTCAGGGCGATGAGGGACGCGCTGGCATCCGGCCGCGAGGCGAGCAGATCGTCGCGCACGACCTCGATCCGGTCGGCGACACCGTTGGCCATGGCCGTCGCGCGGGCCGAGGCCACCGCGACGGTGGATTGGTCCGTCGCGACCACGTGGACGGAGGGATGCCGCAGCGCCCACGCCGCGGCCACGACTCCGGTGCCGCAGGCGAAGTCGATCGCGCCGTCGACGGGGTCGGGGAGGTGGGCGAGCAGCAGACGCGTGCCGATGTCGATCGACGCCCCGGCGAACGCCCCGCCGAACGCGCGCACCTCGAGCCCGTCGACGGTCGCCGCTTCGGGCTGCGGGTCGGCGCCGTCGTGCGGCCCGCGAGCGACCAGGACGCGCGACTTCTGCCGCGCGTGCGTGACGTCGACGCGCGTGAAGTGCTCGCCGAGCACGTCGTTCATCGTGGGCGTCATGTATTTCAGTCGGCCACCGGCGAACACCACGACGTCGGGGTGGGCGTGCGCGGCGATGAGTCCGGCGATGTCGTGGAGCGCGCGCAGGGCGCGGGGGAGTCGGAGCAGGACGACCCGCGCGTCACGGAGGAGCCCGGCGTCCAGCGGGTGGTGGATGAACGTCGCGTCGAGCCCGGCGCGTTCGGCGTTCGCCTCGAGCGCGCGCTCGCCGGTCAGGGCGTCCTGGTGCACTCGGATGCCGCGTGCCCCCGTGGCGGCCGCGCCGAGCGTGAGGGCCCCGTACGCGTCATCGATGACAACGAGGCCGCCCTCGGGGACGTCGGCGCGCGCGGCCTCGGATTCGTCGAGGATCAGTCGGTCGGCGGCATCCACCGCCACCAGATCCGGACCCTCGAGGTCGGGCCAGCGGCGGAGGTCGTCGAACGAGAAAGGCACCGAGTGGGGGATCAGCGGGTGCCGAAGTGGAAGGGCAGCGCCAGCGAAGCAGCGACCAGCAGGATGCCGAGGGCGAAGAGCAGCGCGGGGACGGCGGTCGAGAACGACAGACCGAACAGCAGCATGCCGCCGACGAACAGGATGAGCGAGACGATGAACATAGGGGATCCCTTCGGTCGCTCCAGGCTATCGTGCCGCGTCGGGCGTCCGGTGCGCCCCGGCGGGCGTCTCGCGGAGCGCCGCGTGCGTCCACAGGGTGCTTCCGGCCACCGCCGCCGGCATCACGGCGACCGCGCCGAGCGGGATGAGGAAGCACAGCTGCGTCGCGACCCCGAAGCCGAGGGCGCGGGCACGGTTCTCGCGGAGCACGGCTCGACGCGCGCGGCGGTCCAGCCCGCGCGCGGAGAGGGCGCGGGAGGTCAGCTCGTCGGCGAGGAGCCAGCCGGTGAGGAGGACGCCGACCACGAAGCCGAGCGGTCCGCCGACGAAGGGGATGAGGCCGACGAGCCAGGCGGCGAGCGCGGCGAACACGCCCCGCACGATCAGGCGCACCGCGTCTCCGACGGCGCGCCAGAAGCCGTACTCGGCCTCCGGGATCCTGCCCGTGGCGGAGAGCTCGGTGGCCCGCCAGATGCGGTCGTAGAACGGTTCGCCGACGGCGAGGGTGACGGCGGTGAACGACACGATCGCGAGGAACGCGGCGGCGCCGAAGGAGGCGACGACGATCGCGGTGCGCAGGACCGTGGCCCAGAGGGGGTCCCACGTGTTCGCGAAGGGGGTCCAGTCGTCGACGACCTCGCCCAGGAGAACCGCCCAGCCGACCAGGGCGGCGCCGAAGGCCAGACCGACAAGGAAGCCGGGGATGAGGCCGAGCGCCATGGCGCCGGGTGAGCGACGCCACTGGCCGAGGCCGCGCAGGAGCATCGCCGCGCCCTGGAGGAACTCACGCATCCGGGCATTCTCGCAGAGCGGCGCGCCCGCGACGTCGGGGGTGGCTGACAGGATGCCGCTATGCTCATCCGCACGACGTCGACGCAGCGCACCTACCGGTACGTGCGCCTGACGATCCTCGCGGCGACGCTGCTGCTGGCCGTCGCCGTCGCGGTGGAGGAGATCACCGGCGGGCCGTTGCCGTCGCTGAGTGCGGCGTACTACACGCCGGCCGGGCCGATGTTCGTCGCCGGCCTGTGCGTGGTCGCGGCGGCGTTCGTCGCGCTGTCGGGGCGAAGCGTCGAGCAAGGGCTGCTCGACGTCGCCGCGGTGCTCGCGCTCGTGATCGCGGTGGTTCCGACGACCGTCGAATCCCCGGCGTGCGGGCAGTCCGTGCGGTGCGTTCCGCCCGCGGTCGTCCCCGCCGTGGTCAACAACGGTGTGGCGGTGGCATCCGTCGTGTTCGTCGGTGTGGTGGCCGGACTCGCGCTGTCCATCGTGCAACGAACGATCTCGCGCGGCGTGGTGCTCACCGCCTCCGCGATCACGCTGCTCGCGGGCGGATTCGTCGTCTGGGGGAGCGTCTCGCCGACGACCTTCCTCCCCCTCGCGCACAACGCCGCGGCCGTCGGCTTCTTCCTCCTGATCGGGGCGGTGGCGGTGATCGCGGCATGGCGTCCGCAGCGTGCACCGCGGCGTTTCCGGCCCGCGTACGCGGCGGTGGCGGTCGGCATCCTGATCGCCCTCGCGGGGCTCGGTGCGACGCTCGTCGCGGCGATCGCGGGTGTGGACGTCACCCGGCCGGTGCCGTGGGTGTTCCTCGGGGAGTCGCTCGCGCTGGTGCTGTTCGCGGTGTTCTGGTTCCTGCAGACCGTGGAGTTGTGGAACGAGCCCGACCCGCGGCTTCGTACCTAGGGAGCGTGAGCCGGGAATATCCTCGGAGCCCCTCCGTTGAACTTGATACGCAGCCACTCAAGTTGCAAACTTGAGTCGACTCCACTCACGTATCACAGGAGACGGAATTGCCCGAAGATGTCACCCCCGGCGCCGGGGACAACGGCGCCCAGTCGTTCGACGAGTTCCTCGCGCGCTACCTCGCCGGTGAGCGCGCCCGCGCCGAGCGTTCCATCGACCTGAGCCGGTTCCTGAGCGCCCGCACGCAGGAGGCCCTCCAGGAGGCCGGACGCTACGCGCTCGGCCGTGGGCAGCGCGAGCTCGACGCGTTGCACGTCCTGCACGTGCTCGTCGGGCAGGCCCCGGCGCGCGACGCGGTCGCGCGGCTCGGCGCCGACCCGGCCGCGATTGCCCGCGCCGCCGAGAGCCGCCTGCCGGCCGCCGGTCCCGCCGCCGACGTCGATGGCGCCGTCGTGGCGGGCTCGGTCCAGCGCGCGCTGTTCCACGCCTTCCAGGTCGCCCGCGCCGCCGGGTCCACCTACGTCGACCCCGACCACCTGTTCTTCGCCCTCGTCCTCGCGCAGGACGCCCCCGCCGGGCAGATCCTCGCCCAGGCCGGTGTCACCGCCGAGGCCCTGACGCAGGGCGTCCGCGAGACGGTGGTCGGCGGCGAGCAGGCCACGGCGCCCGAGGAGACGGCATCCACGACCCCGAACCTCGACCGTTTCGGCACCGACCTCACCGCGCTCGCCGCGGAGGGGCGTCTCGACCCGGTGATCGGTCGCGCCGACGAGATCGAGCAGACGATCGAGATCCTGAGCCGCCGAACGAAGAACAACCCCGTGCTCATCGGTGAGGCCGGCGTCGGCAAGACCGCTGTCGTCGAGGGCCTCGCGCGTGCGATCGTCGCGGGCGACGTGCCCGAGCAGCTGCGCGAGACGCGTGTCGTCTCGATCGACCTCGCCGCCATGCTCTCGGGAGCCCGCTACCGCGGCGACTTCGAGGAGCGCCTCACCCAGACGATGGACGAGATCGCCGCCCAGTCCGGCAAGCTCGTCGTCTTCATCGACGAGGTCCACACCATCGTGGGCGCCGGTGCCGGTGGCGAGGGGGCGATGGATGCCGGGAACATCCTGAAGCCGCGCCTCGCGCGCGGTGAACTGCACCTCGTCGGTGCCACGACGCTCAAGGAGTACCGCACGATCGAGAAGGACCCCGCCCTCGAGCGGCGTCTGCAGCCCGTGCGCGTCGGCGAGCCGTCCCTCACGGACGCCGTCGAGATCCTCCGCGGTCTGCGCTCGGCGTACGAGGATCACCACGCCGTCACCTACACCGACGACGCGCTGCGCGCCGCCGTGGAGCTCGGCGACCGGTACCTGCCGGACCGGGTGCTGCCCGACAAGGCGATCGACCTCATCGACCAGGCGGGGGCGCGTCTGCGCCTGCGTCTCGGCGTCTCCGTCGACACGACAGCGCTGGTGGAGCGTCTGGCGACGCTCGAAGCCGACAAGAACGCCGCCGTCTCGGCCGAGCACTACGAAGAGGCCTCGCGCATCCGCGACGAGATCGCCGCCGTGCAGGAGCGCCTCGATATCGCCACGTCCTCCCCGCGCCCCGACGCGGTGGTCGACGAGCCCGAGATCGCCGCGGTGATCAGCCGGTCCACCGGCATCCCGGTGTCGCGTCTGACCGCCGGTGAGCGCGGACGTCTCGCCGAGCTCGAGACCGAACTGCACGCGCGAGTGATCGGACAGGACGCCGCCGTCACCGCGGTCGCCAAGGCCGTGCGGCGCAACCGCACCGGTATGGGCGACGAGAACCGTCCCGTCGGGTCGTTCCTGTTCCTCGGCCCCACCGGCGTCGGCAAGACCGAGCTGGCGAAGGCGTTGGCCGGGTCGCTGTTCGACGACGACTCCGCCGTGATCCGCTTCGACATGAGCGAGTTCGGCGAACGGCACACCGTGTCGCGGCTCATCGGCGCCCCTCCGGGATACGTCGGCTACGACGAGGCCGGGCAGCTCACCGAGCGTGTTCGCCGCAACCCGTACTCCGTCGTGCTGTTCGACGAGATCGAGAAGGCCCACCCCGACGTCTTCACCCTGCTGCTGCAGGTGCTCGACGACGGACGCCTGACCGACGGACAGGGGCGCACGGTCGACTTCCGCAACACCGTGATCGTGATGACCTCGAACCTCGGCAGCGAGTACCTGGCATCCCGTTCCGGCGCCATCGGGTTCACCACGACCGGGCGCGAGTTCGACGACGCCGACCTGCGCGACCGGGTGATGGGGAAGCTGCGCGAGGCGATGCGGCCCGAGTTCCTCAACCGCATCGACGACATCGTGATGTTCCGCAAGCTCGAGAAGGAGCAGCTGCGCGACATCGTCCGGCTGCTGCTGGAGCGCACGTCGAAGCGGCTTTCCGCCCGGGGCGTCGCCTTCGACGTGACCGATGCCGCGGTGGACCGGCTCGCCGAGGTCGGGTACGAGCCCGAGTACGGGGCGCGGCCGCTGCGTCGGGTCATCCAGCGCGAGATCGACGACCGCATCGCCGACCTCTTCGTCGCCGGTGAGCTGGTCGACGGGGGAGCGGTGATCGTGGATGCCACGGCATCCGGCTTCGTCGTGCGGGCCGCCGTGGTGGCGCTCGCCGCGTAAGTCTCGACGGGCCCCGTCCGGGGCCGTCGTGATGGGCGCGGCGTGTGCCGGACTCCGGATCTTCGTCGCCCTTTCGGCCGCTTGGCCGCGGCGGGGAGGCGTCCGCGGCACATTCCTCCGGAGTTCGGCACGCGCTCGGGGCGGATCCCCCGGGGCCCGCGTCACCGCGACCCTGCGGGATGTCGGAGGGGCACGGCAGAGTAGGGGCATGAGTCGCATCGGCACGATCTTCAGCCCCTACCCGCACCCGCCCGAGGAACTGCGCGAGGCCGCGCGGGTCGCCGAGGGTGAGGGCGTCCCCGAACTGTGGCTGTGGGAGGACTGCTTCCGGTCGTCGGCCTGGGCCGCGGCCTCGGCCGCGCTCGCGGTCACCGATCACCTCCGCGTGGGCGTCGGCATCGCCCCGTTGCCGCTCCGCAACGTCGCCGCCTCGGCGATGGAGGTCGCCACCATCGAGCGCATGTTCCCGGGGCGCCTCCTGCCCGGCTTCGGCCACGGGGTGCAGGACTGGATGCGACAGATCGGCGCCAAGGCCGCGTCGCCGCTGACGCTCATGCAGGAGCAGCTGCCCGCCCTGCGCGGTCTTCTCGCCGGCGACACCGTCAGCGCCGAAGGCCGCTACGTGAAGCTGCGCGACGTGTCGCTGGATTGGCCGCCCGTCGTCGCGCCGCGCGTGTACGCCGCGGCCGAAGGACCCAAGACGCTCCGGCTGGCGGGCGCGGTCGCCGACGGCGTCATCCTCGACAGTCGGCACACCGTCGACGAGGTCACCGAAGCCGTGCGCCTCGTGCGTGCCGGATGGGCCGAGGCCGGGCGCGGGGGCAGCCCCGACATCGTCGCGTACGTCCTCACCGCCTTCGGATCCGGCGCGAGCGAGCGGGTCGGCGCGGTGCTGAAAGACCGACCGGATGCCGCCGACCGGGCGCTCGCGGGGACCGTCGGCGAGGTCGCCGAGGGGGTCGCCCGTTTCCAGGCCGCGGGTGTCGACGACGTCGTGCTGCTGCCGACCGACGACGTCGACCTGCACGTGTTCTTCTCGGCGGTCGGACAGGTCGCCGCCGAGGTGCCCGCCGCCGGAGGCGTGTCGTGAGTCGCGGTGTCGTCTCGATCGGCCTCGCCGGGTCGCTCGGGCCCGACGCGGTCGCGCGGATCGCGCCGGCCGTGGAGGCCGCAGGATTCGACACCCTCTGGATCAACGACACCCCCGACGGTGACGCCCTCGCGGCGCTCGCCGCCGCAGCTCGCGTGACGCGCACGCTGCACCTGGCGACGGGCGTCGTGCCGGTGGACCGTCGACCGGCCGCGGAGATCGCCGCCGACGTGGCATCCCTCGCCCTTCCGCTGGACCGTCTCACGCTGGGGATCGGCTCGGGCATGGCGAAGGAAGGCGCGCTCGGGCGCGTGCGCGAGGCGGTCGCGGTGCTGCATGGCGCGGGGCTCCCGCGGGTCCTGGTGGGCGCGCTCGGGCCCAAGATGCGCCGGCTGGGGGCCGACGAGGCCGAGGGCGTCCTGCTGAACTGGGTCCCGCCGACCGAGGCCGCGGCCCAGGCGGCGGCGCTGCCGCGGACGGCGCACGTCGCGGTGTACGTGCGCACCGCGATCGCCGATGCCGCCCGCGAGCGGCTCGCCGCCGAGACCGCGCGGTACGCGTCGTTCCCGAACTACGCGGCCAATTTCGCCCGCATGGGCGTGGATGCCGTCGACACCACGATCCGCGACGTCACCGAGCTCGGCGGCGCCCTCCAGGCCTACACGGATGCCGTCGATGAGGTGGTGCTCCGCGCGATCGTGCCCGACGATACCGTCGAGGCCTACCTCGAGTTCGTGCGGCGGACGGCACCCCGGGCATAGCGGCCGCCCGTACGGCCGAGCGCGGCCGCCCGCGATTACCGACCGGATGGAAACACACCGTCACGGAATTTCCCGAGACGCTCGCGATGTTGTGGACTGGTGATGATGTCTTCCCCCGATTCCCCCGCTCCCGCCGACCACACCGCCTGGATCGCCGCGCGCCGCGCCGCTGTGACGGCACCCCAGGGCGCCCTCGCCCTGGTCCTCACCCACTGGTCGCCCGCCGGAGACCCGCCCGTCCGGGAGGACGAGGCACGCCACGGGCACCCGGACGATGCCCTGTTCACGCGTCTGCAGCGTGCGGACATCGACTCCGGTGCCGTCCAGGAGGGCTACCGGATCTGGCGTCAGGACTCGCCCGCGAACCGTGCCTTCGAAGGCATCGAGTACTACGACTACGACCCGACCTGGGTGCTCCGCGGCCGGTTCGAGCTCGTCGACGAGGAGCGGGTGGTGCCGTTCGAGCACATCCGCGACGACGGCGCCACGCGCGCGCTTCCGGTGTCGGGCGACCTGGTCTTCGAGGTCGACGGCCGCGAATTCCGCCTCGCCGCCTTCGACACGACCTACGGCGGCACGGCGCGGTTGCAGCTCGTCTTCGGAGACACCACGAACGGCGCCGAGAGCTACGGCGCCGGCCGGTTCCTCTTCCTCGACCGGCCGGCATCCGATCGCCCCCTCGTGCCCGGCGACGCGGTCGAGCTCACGATCGACTTCAACCGTGCCGTCGTCCCGCCGTGCGGGTTCTCGAGCCAGATGAACTGTCCGCTGCCCCCGCCGCAGAACCGCCTCCCCTTCCCGGTGCGGGCGGGCGAGAAGCGCGTGCGGTTCGCCGGCGACTTCCACCCCTGAGCCGCGCCCCCGCCCGGCCCCGCAACGTCCCCTCCCGCGCCACAGCACTCGCGCGCCCTCCCATCCCTCACCATCGAAGGAACCGACGTGTCCTCACGCTTCCGATCCACCCGTTTCGGCGCCGCTCTCGCGGTCGCCACCGCCGGGCTCCTGGTCCTCGCCGGCTGCGCGGCCGGGGCCGCCCCGTCCGCGAGCGACGCCGCCGACCCGCAGGCCGAGATCGTGGTGGGCTCGCAGAACGAGCCCACCAACCTCGACCAGATCTTCGGCGGCTCGTCGGGTGTGACCGAGGTCTTCACCGGCAACGTCTACGAGGGTCTGTTCAAGATCACCGACGACGCGCAGGTCGAGCCCCTCCTGGCGGCCGACACGAAGGTCTCCGACGACGGGCTCACGTACACGTTCACGCTGCGGGACGCGACGTTCCACTCCGGCAAGGCGCTGACGGCCGCCGACGTGGTCTTCAGCCTGGAGCGGTTCATCGGCACCGACTCGATCGCCGCGCGCAAGCGTCAGCTCAGCGTCATCGACACCGCGACCGCTGTCGACGACTCCACCGTCCAGGTGACGCTGAAGCAGCCGTCGATCAGCTTCACCTACAACCTCGGCTACGTCTGGATCGTCAACTCCGAGGCGGGCGACCTGACCGCGACGGCCGACGGTACCGGTCCGTACAAGCTCGCGGACTACCGCAAGGGCGACTCGATCAGCCTCGACGTCAACCCCGACTACTGGGGTGACGCCCCGGCGAACGGCGGCGTGGTCTACCAGTACTTCGCCGACCCCACCGCGCTGAACAACGCTCTGCTCACCGGAGCCGTCGACCTCGTCACCAGCCAGTCGAACCCCGACAGCCTCGGCGACTTCGAAGCCGCCGGGTTCCAGATCATCGAGGGCACCTCGACCACGAAGGAACTGCTCGCGTTCAACGATCGCGTCGCGCCGTTCTCCGACGTGAAGGTGCGCAAGGCGATCTACTCCGCGATCGACCGGCAGAAGCTGCTGGATGCCATCTGGAACGGCCGCGGTCAGCTCATCGGCTCCATGGTCCCGCCGTCCGAGCCGTGGTACCTCGACCTCGCCGACAACAACCCGTACGACCCGGCCCTCTCGAAGCAGCTGCTCACCGAGGCCGGCTACGCCGACGGGTTCACGTTCTCGATCAAGACCCCCGACTCGGGCGTCCACTCCACCGTGGCGGAGTTCCTGAAGTCGGAGCTCGCGAAGGTCGGCGTCACCGTCGACATCGAGATCATCACCGACGACCAGTGGTACCAGCAGGTGTACACCGACAAGGACTTCCAGGCGACGCTTCAGGGCCACGTCAACGACCGCGACATCAACTTCTACGGCAACCCCGACTTCTACTGGGGCTACGACGACGCCGACGTGCAGACGTGGCTGTCGCAGTCCGAGGCGGCCGCGAGCGTCGACGAGCAGACCGCGCTCATCCGCCAGGTCAACCAGAAGATCTCGGACGACGCGGCCAGCGTCTGGCTGTACCTCAACCCGCAGCTGCGGGTGGCGGCGCCCGGCGTCACGGGCGTGCCGAAGAACGGTCTGAACTCGCTGTTCTACGTCTACGGCATCCAGAAGGCCTGATCATCGGGCGGTATCTGATTCGACGGACAGGATTGCTGCTGCTGGCGTTCGCGCTGGCGATGGTGATCCTGTTCGTCGTGCTCCGGGTGCTCGGCAACCCCGTCTTCGCCCTCATCTCGGTGGGGGCGACGGATGCCGAGATCCAGTCCGCCGCGGCCCGGCTGGGGGTGGACCGCCCGATCTGGGAGCAGTTCCTCTCCTACGTCCAGCAGCTCGCGACCCTCGACCTCGGCCAGAGCTTCACGAACCGACTCTCGGTCGGAGACGAGATCGTCCGCCGCCTCAACGTCACGCTGCCGCTGACGCTGATCTCCTTCGCCCTGTCGGTGCTGATCGCCGTGCCGGTGGGGTTCCTCGCGGCCTGGAAGGCGCGCACCTGGTACGGCACCGCGTTCTCGGCCCTGTCGCAACTGGGCGGCGCGGTGCCGGTGTTCTGGGTGGGCCTGCTGCTCGTGGGGGTGCTGTCGCTGAACTGGCGGCTGTTCCCCGCCGGCGGGTTCCCCCGACGCGACTGGGAGGATCCCGGCGCGGCGCTGTACGCCCTCACGCTCCCGGTGCTCACGATCGCGCTGGTGGCCGGAAGCGACCTCGCCCGCTACGTCCGCAGCGCGACGCTGGACGTGCTCGGCCAGCAGTACCTGCGCGCCGCGCGCGCCACGGGACAGAGCTTCGCGACAGCGTTCGTGCGGCACGGCATTCGCAACGGCGTCGTGCCCGTCATCTCGATCCTCGCGATCCAGCTGTCGACCACGTTCGTGGGCGCGGTGATCGTCGAGAGGGTGTTCGCGCTCCCGGGCCTGGGCGACATGCTGCTCGTGGCCATCCGCGAGCAGGACTTCCCGAGCGTGCAGGGCGTCATCCTGTTCTCGACCGCGCTCGTCCTGCTGCTCGGATTCGTCGCGGACGTGCTGCAACGGCTGATCGATCCGCGGCTGCGCGGGACGCTGTCCGGCAACCGTCGCGCGAGGGCCGTCGCATGACCGCCGTCGTGACCGCCGTCACCCCCCGACGGCGTCGGACGGGGCGGCGCCGGTCGTTCAACCTCGCCGTCGGCGGGGCGCTGTTCGGCGCCATCGCCGTCGTCGCCCTCGTCTCGCTCGTGTGGACACCCTTCCCGCCCGAGGCGACCGGCGGGGGGCGGCTCCTACCGCCCGGCGCGGAGCACTGGGCCGGGACCGACCGGCTGGGCCGCGATCTCTTCTCGCAGCTGATGGTCGGTGCGCGCCTCGCGATGGTGGTCGGTGCCGGATCGGTCGCCATCGCGGCGGTCGTCGGCATCCTGGTCGGGCTGCTCGCCGCGGTCGCCGGTCGCGCCGTGGACGACGCGCTCTCGAGCCTCCTCGACATCGCGATCGCCTTCCCGACGCTGCTCCTGGCGATGCTGATCGTCGCGTGGCGCGGGGCGTCGGTCGAGTCGGCCGTGCTCGCGATCGGTCTGGCGGGTTCGGCCGTGATCGCGCGCCTGACGAGGGTGAGCACGGTCCGCATCCTCGGGCAGGACTTCATCACCGCCGCGCGGACCTCGGGCACGGGAACCGCGGGGATCATCCGGAGGCACGTGCTGCCGCACCTCTGGCCCACGCTGATCGTGCCGCTCGCTCTGCAGTTCGGCGGGGCGGTGATCGCCGAGGCGTCGCTGTCGTACGTCGGCCTCGGATCCCCGCCGCCCAACGCCTCGTGGGGGCGCATGCTCCAGGAGGCGCAGAGCACCGTGACGGCCGCCCCGACCGCGGCACTCCTCCCCGGCATCCTGCTCGTCGCCACGATCATCGGCGTCAATCTGCTCGCCGACGGCGTCCGCGACATCGCCGATCCCTCCTCGAGGAGCATCCGATGACCGATCCGCTGCTCTCCTTCGACGCGCTCGGCGTCGATCTCGACGACCGCGCCCTCGTGGAAGCCGTGAAGCTCGACATCGCGCCGGGGGAGCGCGTGGGCATCATCGGAGAGTCGGGCTCGGGCAAATCGCTGACGGCGCTCGCCGTCCTGGGGCTGCTGCCCCACCCGTTGCGGGCCCGCGGTGCGGCGGTGGTCCGCACTCCGGACGGACCCGTGGATGCCGTCACCGCGACGCAGCGGCGATGGGATCGGGTGCGGGGGTCGGTGGTGGCCGCGGTGTTCCAGGAACCCCTCGCGTCGCTGGACCCGCTGATGCGCGTGGGGCGGCAGCTGGCGTGGCCACTCGCGCATCACCGCGGTCTGCGTGGGGAGGCGCTGCGGCGCGGCGTCCTCGACGCCCTGTCGGACGCGCAGGTCGGCGAACCGGAGCGGATCGCCCGCGCCTACATCCACGAGATCTCCGGCGGCCAGCGCCAGCGCGTCGCGATCGCCCTCGCCCTCGCGGGCTCACCGCAGCTGCTCATCGCGGACGAGCCCACCACCGCGTTGGATGTGACCGTCCAGGCGGGAGTGCTGGACCTGCTGCAGCGAGAGGTCACCGAGCGGGGGATGTCGCTGCTGTTCATCAGCCACGACCTGCCGGTGGTCACGCGCATGACCGACCGCGTGCTCGTCCTGCGCCACGGCCGCCAGGTGGAGGTCGCCGACACCGCGACGCTCGTCTCCGCCCCCGCCGACCCCTACACGCGTGCGCTGGTCGAGGCCTCCCGTGCGCTGGACGATCTGCTTCCGGAGGTGTCCCCATGACGACGCCGATCCTCTCCCTCGATCACGTCGATTTCGCCTATCGCGCCGATCGGCCGGTGCTGCAGGACGTGTCGCTGGCGCTGGCGCCGGGCGAGAGCGTGGGGCTCGTCGGCGAGTCGGGCGCGGGGAAGACCTCGCTCCTGCGGATCGCCCTCGGGCTCGAGCTCCCGACGGCCGGCCGCGTGACGTTCGAAGGGCAGGCTGTGGGGTCGCGCCGACGTGCGGAGCTGCGCGGGTTCCGCCGCGCGGTGCAGCCGGTGTATCAGGACCCCTTCTCGTCGCTCGACCCCCGGATGCGGGTGGGCGAGGCGATCGCGGAGCCGCTGCGGTCGCTCGGGATCCCCGGCGACGGGGATGCGCGGGTCGCGCAGCTGCTCGCCGACGTCGGTCTCCCCGAAGACGCGGCGTCGCGCTACCCCGACGCCTTCTCGGGCGGCCAGCGCCAGCGCATCGCGATCGCGCGCGCCCTCGCGCCCGAACCTCGGCTGCTCCTGGCCGACGAGCCGGTGAGCGCGCTCGACACGAGCGTGCGGATGCAGGTGATCGAGCTGTTCCAGCGTCTCGCGCGCGAGCGCGGCATCGGCATGCTCCTCGTCTCGCACGATCTCACGATCGTGGCCGCCCTGTGCGCGCGCATCGCGGTGCTGCAGGGGGGTCGCATCGTCGAGGAGGGACCGACCGCCGAGGTGCTCCGCCGCCCGCGGCATCCGTACACGGCGAGACTCCTGGCATCCGTTCCCCGCCTTCCGACCCGCGAGGCGGCAGACTGACCTGATGCCACGACGTCGAGGTCCCTCCGCCCGTCCGTTCGCGCGCGGGGCGCTGGCCGCGCTCCTCGTCGCCGCCGGGGTCAGCCATCTCACCTGGGGCCGTCGCGGGTACCGGATCGTGGTGCCGGACTGGGCCACGCGGATGCTGCGCACCGACGCGGACGCGATCGTCGTGGCATCCGGGATGGCGGAGGTGCTGCTCGGTGTCGGGCTCGTGGCGCTGCCGCGTGAGCGACGGCGCATCGGCACCGCGGTCGCCGCCTTCTTCGTGGCGGTGTTCCCCGGCAACGTCCACCAGTGGCGCACCGGTCGGGCGGCACCGGGTCTGCGCACCGACCGCGCGCGGTTCGTCCGGCTGTTCCTGCAGCTGCCGCTCGTCGCGTGGGCGTGGTGGTCGACGCGGCGGTAGCGGCGTGTGGTGCCGCGCGCGATAGACGTCAGGCGCGTTGTGCTGCGTGGGGAACGCGGTGCGTGTGGTGCTGCGTGAGGAACGCGGTGCGTGTTCCGCTGCGTGAGAAACGCCATATGCGCCGAGAAACGCGACGAGAGGCCGTTTCTCGTCGCGGATCGCGTTTATCGATGGCAGGCGGAGCGGGGAAGCGCAAGCCGACCGGCGATGTCGGAGGGGGATGCCAGGATGCCGACATGCTCTTCGGTGAACTGCAGGTCGCGCTGGCGACCGTGGCCGCCACCCGCTCGCGCCTCGCCAAGGTCGACGCCCTCGCCGACCTGCTCGGCCGGCTGGCGCCCGACGAGATCGTGCCGGCGATCGGGCTGCTGACGGCCGCGCCCCGTCAGGGCCGCCTCGGCGTCGGTTGGCGGACGCTCACCGCCCGGGGCGGCGATCACTCCGAGGCCGCGACGCTCACCGTCGGCGACGTCGACGCGGCGTTCTCGCGACTCGTCGAGATCTCCGGCAGCGGGTCCGGCGCCGTGCGCACCGCGCTCCTCGACGACCTGGCGCGGCGGGCGACGGCCGACGAGTGGGATCTGCTGGTGCGGGTGATGACGGGAGAGTTGCGCACGGGGGCGCTCGAGGGCGTTCTCCTCGACGCGGTCGCCCGCGCCGCCGACCGCGACGGCACGCTCGTGCGCCGCGCCGCGATGCTGTCGGGCGACCTCGGAGAAACGGCGGCACTGGCGCTCACCGCTTCGGCGGACGAGCTGGCATCCGTCGGGCTCGTCGTGGGGCGCGGCGTCCAGCCGATGCTCGCCTCCACGGCGACGTCGGTGGGTGAGGCGCTCGCGGTGGCGGGACGCGCGTCGGTCGAGTACAAGCTCGACGGCGCCCGTGTCCAGGTGCACCGTCACGGCGACGAGGTACGGGTCTTCACCCGCACTCTGGCCGACGTCACGCACCGGGTCCCCGAGATCGTCGAGATCGTGCGGGGTCTGCCGGTGAGCGATGTGATCCTCGACGGTGAGACCCTCTCGCTCGACGACGACGGCGCACCGCGCCCGTTCCAGGACACGATGGCGCGCTTCGGTGCGGAGACCGCCCGCGAGATCGCGCTCCGGCCGTGGTTCTTCGACCTCCTGCACGTCGACGGTCGCGACCTGATCGACGAGCCGTTGTCGGAGCGGCGGGCCGTGCTCGCGCGCGTCGCCCCTGACCTGCGGATCCCGTCGATCGTCACCGACGTCGCCGCCGAAGCCGAGGAATTCTCGCGTGCGGCGCTGCGTGCCGGCCATGAAGGCGTCATGGTCAAGGGGCTCGACGCGCCCTACGCGGCGGGCCGGCGGGGCAAGAGCTGGCTGAAGGTCAAGCCCGTGCACACGTTCGACCTCGTCGTGCTCGGCGTCGAGCGCGGATCGGGGCGCCGGTCGGGTTGGCTCTCGAACCTCCACCTCGGCGCCCTCGACCCCCGCGGGGCCTTCGGCGAGCCCGGTGGCTTCGTCATGGTCGGCAAGACGTTCAAGGGACTCACCGACGAGGTGCTGGCCTGGCAGACCGCGCACTTCGTCGAGCGCGAGATCGGCGCGGTGCCCGGCGGCATCCGGGTGACGCCCGACACGGTCGTGGAGATCGCGATCGACGGCGTGCAGCGCTCGTCCCGGTACCCCGGGGGAGTCGCCCTGCGCTTCGCCCGCGTGAAGACGTACCGGCCCGACAAGCCGGCCGCGGAGGCCGACACGATCGACACGCTCCGCGCACTCCTGCCCGGGGCCGGGGCCGGGGTCGATGCCGACGCCGGGCCCACGGACGCGGGCGCGACACGAGAGGAAAGGTGACCCGATGAGCCGTGTGCCGTGGTGGGACGGTGAACTCGAGTACCGCAGTTTCGGAACACCCGGCGCGCCGCGCGCGGTGGTCGTGCTGCGCACCGGTGACGTGTCGACGATCGACCCCGACGTGCGCGTGACGTCAGGGTTCGACGTGCGGATCGTGGCCGTCGGACTGGACGCCCCCGAGCTGGACGATCCGCCCGCGTTCGGCGGGCAGACGCCCGCCGGGCTCACGCTCGATGCCCTGCGCGGGCTGCTCGAGCGGGAGATCCCGGGGACCACCGTGGGCCTCGTGGGCGAGCGCTCGGCCGGGCGAATCGCGCTGCATCTCGCCGCGGCGATGGGGCCGGTGGTCGACCGGCTCGCGATCGTGGGCGTGGAGAGTCCGACCGACCCGCTGAGCCGCGACCTCCACACGCCGCTGCTCGACGACGTCGTGGCCGACACGCTCGTGGTGGTGGGCGGTGCGGGACCCGCGGGGACCCACGACGCCGAGTGGTTCTCACGACGCATCCCGTCGGCCCGTGTGGAGGTGATCGACGCCGAAGACCTCGACACGCTCAACGGCCACGTCACCCTGTCGTCGGTGTGGGCCAGCGTCCTGGCGCACGTCGCGCCGGGCGCGCAGCGCCGCTGACGCGAATCGCCCGACGGGCGTCCGCGGCCGTGCGCCTACGCGGCGCGGGCGACCGCGCGCACCTGCACGATGTTCGATTCCTCGTCGACCTCGACGTGATCGGTCTGGGCCTTGAGGAAATCGGAGAAGCTGCGGAACCCGAGCGCCTTCTCGCTGAACGACGGGTCGAGGCGCTTCATGAGGTCTTTGACCGCCGAGGCGTGCAGCCACTCGCCGTCGGCGCGTTCGCCCTCGAGTTGCATCGCGCGCTCGAGGAGGTTGACGGCGGGGTCCTGAGAGCGCTTGCGCGCGCGGGGCCGCGAGGGAGCGGCATCCTTCTTGGTGTCGGCGAGCTTCGGGATGCCGGGCAGGGCGTCGTAGTTGTCGAACCGGTCGCAGGCCGACGCGAGCGACTTCGCCGTCGACCCCGCGACCCCGACGCCGACGACGTAGCGACCGAGTCGCTTGCACCGCTGAGCGAGCGGGACGTAGTCGCTGTCTCCGGCGACGATGACGACGTGCGACAGGTCGGGGAGTCGGAACATGTCTTCGACGGCATCCACGGCGAGCCGGATGTCCGCACCGTTCTTGGCGTATGCCGCTGCGGGAAACAACTGCACCAGGTCGACGGCCCGCGCCACGAGCTGGGAACGGTACTCGGCGTTCACGGGCGCCGACCAGTCGGCGTACGCCCGGGTCAGGACCAGCGTGCCGAACGACGCGGCGTAGTCGATGATCGCCCCGACGTCGATCGTCGCCTTCGTCAACCGCTCGGCGATCTCGGGCTCCATCGGGTTCTCCGCGATCTTCTGCCGGTCGCGCGAGTACGCGTTGCGACCGTGGACGCGGTCGTACCAGGACATGACGATGTTGTCGAAGTCGAGGTAGACGGCGACACGGGCGTTCTGGGGATCCGGCATGCCTCCAGTCTCTCCCGGGGTGGGCGCTCACGGGTAGCCCGCCGACCTGTGCAGTTCGCGTGCGCCACCGCGACGGCGGGCGCGCCGGGCGTGCCGTCGCGCGGAGTTCGTCGGCGACACGCCGCGTGGAGGGGCCGGCCGGCGGCGTGTCGTGGCCGCGATCCGCGGGGCGGTACGCCGGCGGCGCGGACCGGCCCGCCCGGACCGGCCGGGGTTCCCCGGCCCGTCCGGGAGCCCGCTCAGAGTCCGCCGGGGTAGACCACGCCGATCTGGCGGCGGACCTCGTCGAGCACGCCCATGATCGCCACCGTCTCGTCGATCGGCAGGATGTCGCTCGAGGTCGCGCCCTCGGCGACCAGACGTTCGGCGGCCAGCGCCTGGAACTGCATACCGCGCCCGTCCACGGCGCCGTCGAACTCCTCGATGACCGTGCCGTCGGGGCCGACGACGCGGAAGGTGGTGGGCGAGTACCAGACGCCGTCGATCTCGATCCGCGCCTCGGTGCCGACGATCTGCGCGACGTTCGCGCCCGCGCCGCGTGACGACGAGACGGTGGTCGAGATGGCGCCGCCGGGGTGCACGAACACCGTGGCGACCTCGGCGTCGCTGCCGGCATCCGAGATCCTCGCGAGGGCGGTGATGCGCTCGGGGAGGCCCAGTACGTCCACCGCGAACGAGACCGGGTAGATGCCGAGGTCGAGCAGGGCGCCGCCGCCGAGCTCGAGGGCATTCAGGCGGTGCTGCGGGTCGGTCGAGATCTTCTGCGTGTGGTCGGCGGAGACGACGCGGACCTCGCCGAGGGTCCCGGCGCCGAGGATCTCACGGATGCGGACCATGTGGGGCAGGTAGCGCGTCCACATCGCCTCCATCGCGAGGAGACCCTTCTCGGCGGCGCGATCGCGGATGCGTCCGGCCTCCGCCTCGGTGAGGGTGAAGGGCTTCTCGACCAGGACGTGTTTGCCGTGATCGAGGGCGAGGAGCGCGTTGTCGACGTGAGCCGGGTGCGGCGTCGCGATGTAGACGATGTCGACGTCGGGGTCGGCGACGAGGTCTTCGTATGATCCGTGCGCGTGGGGGATGCCGTACTGCGCGGCGAACGCGCGGGCACTGTCGATCGATCGGGAACCGACGGCCGCGACGTCGAGACCCGCGGTGCGGAGGTCGGAGGTGAAGGCGTGCGCGATGCCGCCGGTGGCGAGGATGCCCCAGTGCAGTCCGGTCATGGGACCACCGTATCGGCCCGCCGGTCGACGGCGGCGGCCGTGGACGGTGAGGGGCGGATGCCGTCCGCGTAGGCTCGCGTCATGACGCCCGTCGAGCGCTTCCGCGAGCTGTTGGCCATCCCCACCGTGTCGCACGTCGATCCGGCGCAGACCGACACCGCACGGTTCGACGAGTTCCACGACGCCCTCGAGCGCCTCTACCCGCTGGTCCACCGGCACCTGGAGCGCGAGATCGTGGCGGGCCACGCGCTGCTGTACCGGTGGGCGGGCGCGTCGAGCCGCGATCCGCTGCTGCTCCTGGCCCACCAGGACGTCGTCGACACGGCGGGTCAGCCCTGGACGCGTGACCCGTTCGCCGCCGTCGTCGAGGGGGAGGGGGTGGATGCCACCCTCTACGCCCGGGGTGCGATCGACGACAAGGGTGCGCTGGTGGCGATCCTCGAGGCGGTCGAGCAGGCGCTGGCCGACGGGGTGGTGCCGCGTGCCGACGTGTGGATGGCCTTCGGGCACGACGAGGAGACGCTCGGCACGGGCGCACAGGCGATCGCGGCTCTGCTCGCCGAGCGCGGCGTCCGCCCGGCCCTGGTCCTCGACGAGGGCGGTGCCGTGGTCGAGGGCGCGCTGCCGGGCGTCGGCGCTCCGACCGCGATGATCGGCGTCGCCGAGCGCGGCAGCGCGACCTTCGAGCTCATCGCCCGCGAGGCGGGTGGGCATGCGTCGACGCCGCCGTCGTTCCCCGCCACGGCCCGCCTGGCGCGCGCGATCGACCGGGTGCGTCGGCATCCGTTCCCGCGCCGACTCGTCGCGCCGGTGCGCGCGATGCTCGCGAGCGCGGCCGCCCACGCGCCGGAACCGGTGCGCACGGTGTTCCGCCGGACGGCGCTGACCGCGCCGGTGCTGACCGCGGCGTTCGCACTTCTCGGACCCGAGACCAACGCGCTGGTGCGCACGACCGCGGTCGTCACGCGGCTCGAGGGCTCGGCGGGCGACAACGTCCTCGCGACCACGGCGCGCGCGACGGTGAACGTCCGGCTGCTCACGGGCGAGACGATCTCGGATGCCGCGATCCACCTGCGGCGCGCCGTCGCCGACCCGCGCATCGACATCGAACTGCGGCACGGCAGCGACCCGTCCCCGGTGTCTCCGTGGCAGGGGACGGCCTGGCGGCGGCTCGCCGCGGCGGTGCGCGAGACGCTCGGCGACGAGGTGATCCCGCTGCCCTACCTGCAGCTCGGCGCGAGCGACAGCCGCTTCTACACCGGGCTCACGGAGCACGTGTACCGCTTCACCCCGTTCCATCTCACGCGGGCCGAGCGCGACGCGCTGCACGCGCCCGACGAGCGGATCCGCGTCGAGGTGTGGCTGCGGGGGATCGGCTTCTACCGCGCCCTCCTGGCATCCTGAATCGACGTGCGCCGCGACCGCGGGCGCCTGTCGGCTATCCTCGTGTGACCGGTCACGACGCGACCGGCGACGCGAAGAAGCGAGATCGATGAGCGAGACCGACATCCCGGATGCCGCGGCCAGGGCGCCGAGCATCCGCGACGTGGCACGGCTCGCCGGGGTCTCGTATCAGACCGTGTCGCGCGTGATCAACAACAGCCCTCAACTGCGTCCGGAGACGGCCGCCCGCGTCCGCGAGGCGATCGCCGAACTGAAGTTCGTGCCCAATCAGGCGGCGCGCGCGCTCGCGACGAGTCGGACCCGCCTCATCGGTGTGCTGGGGCCGCGCGCCACGACCCACGGAACCTCCGCGATGGTGCTGGCGGTGGAGTCCGCGGCGCGTCGGGCGGGCTACCGTCTGACGGTCACCAACCTCGGCACGAGTGCGCCCGACGACGTCCGCGCCTCGATCGATCACCTCATGCAGCAGTCGATCGAGGGCCTCATCGCCGTCGCGCCCCAGACGCGTGTCGTCCCGATCCTCGACGAGATGCAGCTTCCGGTGCCGGTGCGCATCGTGTCGTCCACCGGCCCGTCCACGCCGACGGCGACGTTCAACGACCAGATCTCCGGGGCCCGCGCCGCCGTGCGACATCTCGTCGAGCTCGGACACACCCGGATCCTGCACATCGCCGGCCCCCGGGACTGGATCGAGGCCGACCACCGCATGCGGGGCTATCTCGCCGAGATGGACGCGCAGGACCTCGCCCCGCGCCCCCCGGTGCTGGGGGACTGGACGGCGCAGTTCGGCTACGAGGCGGGCCTCGAGCTGCTGCGGACCGAGGATGCCACGGCGGTCTTCGCCGGGAACGACCACATGGCGTTGGGCTTCATGCACGCGGTCCGAGCGATCGGCAGATCGGTCCCCGAGGACGTGTCGGTCGTCGGATTCGACGACGTCCCGGAGGCGGCGCACCTGTGGCCCCCGTTGACGACCGTGCGCCAGGACTTCGCCGGCATCGGACAGCGCGCGGTCTGGGATCTGCTCACTGATCTGGGTGTTTCGCACGACGGGCAGGCGATGCCCGAGCCCGATCACCTGCGGCTGATCGTCCGCTCGTCGACCGCGCCGCCCAGCCGCTGAGACGTCACGGTTTGGCAACGGCTGGTCGCCGAACGCACAGGCACTTGACAGCGGGAGCGATGTGCGGGGTAGCATCACACACACAATGTGAACGGTCACATCACCGCCACACCACGCCGACGGGACTCGCTGCGGAGCGACTCCGTCGAGACGAAGACGTTTCGAACGACGCGTAACCCGCGCCGCCGACCGGCCTCGTTTCGCCCCGCCGGACGCGTGCCGGCGTGCCGTCCGCGCTGAAGCGGTGGGCTCCGTGCGGAGAGACCGTGACATCCAACCCAACGAAGGGAACCAGAGTGAAGAAGCACAGCATGCTCAAGGCGGTCGCGGGAGCGGGCGTTCTGGCGCTCGGCATCGGTCTCGCGGGCTGCGCGGGCGACCGCACCGGCAGCGGCGGCGGCGACGCCGCGGAGGCCGGTGGCATCATCGGCGTGGCGATGCCGACGCAGCAGTCGGAGCGGTGGATCGCCGACGGCAACAACGTCAAGTCGCAGCTCGAGGAGCTCGGCTACCAGGTCGACCTGCAGTACGCCAACGACGACATCCCCACGCAGGTCTCGCAGATCGAGAACATGATCACCTCGGGCGCCAAGGCCCTGATCATCGCCTCGATCGACGGCACCACCCTCACCGACGTGCTGCAGCAGGCCGCCGACGCGAAGATCCCGGTCATCGCGTACGACCGCCTCATCAACGGCACGAAGAACGTCGACTACTACACGACCTTCGACAACTACAAGGTCGGCGTGCAGCAGGCCACGTCGCTGCTCACCGGTCTCGGTGTCCTCGACGCGTCGGGCAAGGACACCGGCGCCGCCGGTCCCTTCAACATCGAGCTGTTCGCCGGGAGCCCGGACGACAACAACGCCACGTTCTTCTGGAAGGGTGCCATCGACACCCTGCAGCCGTACCTCGACAAGGGCACGCTCGTCGTCCCCTCCGGCCAGACCGAGTTCGGCCAGGCGGCCATCCTCCGCTGGCTGCCCGAGACGGCGCAGAAGCGCATGGAGAACATCCTCACCGTCATCGGCGGCACCAAGCTGCAGGGTGTGCTCTCGCCCTACGACGGTCTGTCGATCGGCATCATCTCGGCCCTGACCTCCGGCGGCTACTCGGCCGACGCCCTGCCGGTCATCACCGGTCAGGACGCCGAGGTCGGCTCGATCAAGTCGATCATCGCCGGCGAGCAGTACTCGACGATCTTCAAGGACACGCGCGAGCTCGCCAAGCAGGCCGTGACCATGGTCGACGACATCCGCAAGGGCACCGAGCCCCAGGTCAACGACACCGAGACCTACGACAACGGCGAGAAGGTCGTTCCCTCGTACCTGCTCGAGTCGACGATCGTCACGAAGGACAACTACGAGAAGGTCCTCGTCGACAGCGGCTACTACACCGCCGACGACCTCAAGTGATCCCCGCGGGAGGGCTCCGGTCCTCCCGCACCGCCTCCGCCGCGACCGCACACCGGTCGCGGCGGAGGCCCCTGTTCCCACATCCCCACCGGCGCACAAGCCGGTCCTGCAAGGAGGACCTCGTGAGCACCATCCTCGAGATGCGCTCGATCACCAAGGAATTCCCCGGCGTCATCGCCCTGGCGGACGTGTCACTGACCGTCGAGCGCGGAACCGTGCACGCCATCTGCGGCGAGAACGGCGCGGGGAAGTCCACCCTCATGAAGGTGCTCAGCGGTGTCTACCCCGCGGGCGACTACCGCGGCGAGATCGTCTTCGACGGCAAGACCGTGGAGTTCAAGGACATCCGCGACAGCGAAGCCGCCGGCATCGTCATCATCCACCAGGAGCTGGCTCTCAGCCCCTATCTCTCGATCGCCGAGAACATCTTCCTCGGCAACGAGATCACCCATCGCGGACTCATCGACTGGGATGCCACGAACAAGGAAGCCGCGAAGCTCCTCGCCCGCGTCGGCCTCGGGGACAGCCCCGACGTGCCCGTGAACGAGATCGGCGTCGGCAAGCAGCAGCTCGTCGAGATCGCGAAGGCGCTGTCGAAGGACGTGAAGCTCCTCATCCTCGACGAGCCCACCGCCGCCCTCAACGACGACGACTCCGAGCACCTCCTCGACCTGATCCGGCACCTCAAGGGGCAGGGGATCACGTCCATCATCATCAGTCACAAGCTCAACGAGATCCGCGCGATCGCCGACGAGGTCACGATCATCCGCGACGGCCGCACGATCGAGACGCTCGACGTCGCCACCGGCGG
Organism: Microbacterium sp. RURRCA19A; assembly: GCF_900156455.1. Lineage (GTDB taxonomy): Bacteria > Actinomycetota > Actinomycetes > Actinomycetales > Microbacteriaceae > Microbacterium. Next base: position 121,884 of record NZ_FTNQ01000003.1, on the reverse strand, counting down.
GACGAGCGAGGACCGCATCATCCGCGGCATGGTGGGACGCGAACTCGAGAACCGCTATCCCGACCGTGACGTCGAGATCGGCGACGAGGTCCTCCGCATCGAGGACTGGACCGTTCACCACCCGACGGATGCCAGCCGCGTCGTCATCCACGAGGCGAACCTCACGGTGCGCGCGGGCGAGGTCGTCGGCATCGCCGGGCTCATGGGCGCCGGCCGCACCGAGCTGGCGATGAGCGTGTTCGGCAAGAGCTTCGGCTCGCGCATCTCGGGCACCGTGTACATCCGCGGGCAGAAGGCCGACACCTCCACGGTGCCGGCGGCGATCCGCAGCGGTCTCGCCTACGTCACCGAGGATCGCAAGGGTGCCGGCCTCAACCTCATCGACACGATCAAGCGCAACATCTCCCTCGCCGGCATGCGCAAGCTCGCCAAGAACGGCTGGGTCGACGGCGACGAGGAGTACCTCGTGGCCAACCGGTACCGCAAGTCGATGAACATCAAGGCCCCGACGGTCGACGTCGTGGTCGGGAAGCTCTCCGGCGGCAACCAGCAGAAGGTCGTGCTGTCGCAGTGGCTCTACTCCGATCCGGAGGTGCTGATCCTCGATGAGCCGACCCGCGGCATCGACGTCGGCGCGAAGTACGAGATCTACACGATCATCAATTCCCTCGCGGCGCAGGGCAAGGGGGTGCTCGTGATCTCGTCGGAGCTTCCCGAGCTGCTCGGCATCTGCGACCGCATCTACACCCTCAGCGAAGGCCACATCACCGGCCAGCTGCCCATCGAAGAGGCCACACCCGAGGCCCTCATGGTGCTCATGACGAAGGAGAAGGAAGCCGACCATGTCAGCGCTTAACAACACCGCGACCGAGACCGGTCCGGCGACGCCGAAGGGCCCCGTCGGCGGCGGCGCCGGGGGAGCCGGCGGCATCGTGCAGTTCTTCACCTCGCGTCTGCGCGAGATCGGCATCTTCATCGCGCTGATCGTGATCGTGCTGCTGTTCCAGGCCCTCACCGGTGGACGACTGCTCACCGCGGGCAACGTGTCGAACATCATCGTCCAGAACAGCTACATCCTGATCCTCGCGATCGGCATGGTGATGATCATCATCGCCGGGCACATCGACCTGTCCGTCGGTTCGGTCGCCGCCTTCGTGGGCGCCGTCTCGGGCGTGCTCATCGTGCAGTGGGGCCTGCCCTGGTGGCTCGGCATCCTGCTCTCGCTCGTGCTCGGCGCGGTGGTCGGCATGTGGCAGGGCTTCTGGGTGGCGTACGTCGGGATCCCGGCGTTCATCGTGACGCTGGCGGGCATGCTGCTGTTCCGCGGTCTCACCCAGATGACGCTCGGCAACACGCAGATCACGCCGTTCCCCACGGAGTACCGCCAGCTCGGCGGCGGCTACCTCTTCCCTGAGCTGTTCCCGGCGGCCACGTCGCCCGCGGAGTGGATCACGGTCGCCCTGGGCGCGCTGACCCTCGTCCTGTTCGTCTTCTCGCAGGTGCGTCAGCGTGCCAAGCGTGCGGCGCTGGAGCTGCAGAACGAGCCGATGGCGGCGTTCCTGGTCAAGGTCATCGGCGGCGGCGCGCTCATCGCCTACCTGACCTACCTCCTGGGTGTCGCCCCCGGCTCGCGCGGCACGCCCATCGTGCTCGTCGTCCTGGCGATCCTCATCATCGGATACTCCACGGTCATGAGCCGGAGCGTCTTCGGTCGCCACATCTACGCGATCGGTGGAAACCGCACGGCCGCGAAGCTGTCGGGCATCAACACCCGCCGCGTCGACTTCCTGCTCTTCGTGAACATGGGCGTGCTCGCGGCCCTCGCGGGCATCGTCTTCACGGGTCGCCTGAACTCCGCCGGTCCCGGTGCCGGAAACCTGTTCGAACTGGATGCCATCGCCGCCTCGTTCATCGGTGGCGCGGCCGTCCAGGGCGGTGTCGGCCGGGTGGTCGGTGCGATCGCCGGTGGTCTGGTCATGGGTGTGCTCAACAACGGCATGTCGCTCATGGGCATCTCGACCGACGTGCAGCAGTTCATCAAGGGGCTCGTGCTGCTGCTGGCCGTGGCCTTCGACGTGTGGAACAAGAACCGCACGCGCGGTTGATCCCCGCTCCTCTCGGACGCCCCGTCGCCTCGCGCGGCGGGGCGTCCGTCGTGTCTGGGGCAGGATGGAACGGGTGACCCTCTGCCTTTCCGTCCGTCGCGGCGTCGCGATGCTCGCGACGCTGGCGCTGGCCGGCTGCACGGCGACGACGGCGCGCACGATGGGAACCAGCGACGGCGAGGGGGTCGTGGGGGTGAGTCTCCCGACCTCCGACGACCTCGCGTGGGAGCGACTCGGCACGGCGCTCGACCACGAGCTGCGATCACGGGGGTACCGCGTCGACCTGCAGTTCGCCGCGGGCGACGACCGTACGCAGGCGGCGCAGGTGCGCAACATGCTCACCAAGAGCGAGGATGCCGTCGTCCTCGTGCCGCTCCCGGGTGACGGTCTCGGCGATGCGGTCGCCGCGGCCGACGAGGCCCGGGTGCCGCTGATCCCGGCCGGCCGGGGCCTCGATGCCGAGGACGCCCTGGTCGCCGTGGACCCCGCGGCCGTCGGACGCGCGCAGGCGCGTGCCCTGCTCGCGGCGCTTCCGGATGCAACGTCGACCGAGGCCACCACCGTCGCGCTTCTGGCGGGCGCGGCCGACGATCCGGATGCCGCCGCACGTCACGCCGCGGCGATCGAGGTGCTGGCGTCGGCGGTGGCATCCCGGTCCTTGCGGATCGTCGCGGGCGCGGATCTCGACGACGCCGCGGTGGCGGACTCGGTCGAGCACGTCGAGGATGCCGCGGAGGAGTCCGCGCGCGACCTGCTCGACACGGCCGGCGACGACGCTCCCCGGATGATCGTGGCGCTCGGGGATGCGGTGAGCCGGGGTGTGGTGGCGGCGTCGACCACGCCCGACGCGGAGCCGACGGCGTCACCGAGCCCCCCGGCATCCACTATTCCGGAGAAGGACGCACGACCGGCGCCGCGCGTGATCGCGTCGGGCGGCGATGCCGCGGTCGTGCGGGCTCTGCGCGACGGGATCGTCGCGGCGACCGTCTTCGTCGACACGCGCTCGTGGGCCGTCGCGATCGCGGACGCGGTGGCCGAGGCTCTCGCCGGAGGTGTGCCGGTGCCGACTCCCTCGTCGGCGCCGGCGACGGTCACGCGCGACGAAGTGCGTGCGGTGTTCCTGGACGGGGGCTGGCTCCGGCCCGAGGATCTCTAGGCGATCGCCGCGCGAGCACCCGCTGGCCGTGCGCGCTCGGCGGGAGCGCCGTAGACGTCTTCGAAGGCGCGGCGCAGCGCGGAGCGGGATCCGAACCCGCTCGCCGCGGCGACGAGGTCCAGACCGAGGTCGGGACTGCTCGCCAGCAGCGCCATCGCGTGCCGCGTGCGATGACGTCGGATCTCCTTCGCGACACGGAGCCCGCGGGCACGGAAGGCCCTTTCCAGCGTGCTGCGCGACACGGACAGGTGCTGCGCGAGGAGCGTGGGGGAGAAGCGGGGATCGCGGTACTCCTGTCCGATCCTCGCCTGCGCGGCCGAGACGAGCCCCGCTCCGGGGAGAGTGCTGGTCGCCGCCAAGACCAGGGAGCGTGCGATATCGCGGGTGAGCGACCTCAGGATGCCGGCATCCTCGTCGTCGTGCGCGTCCGGGGTCTCGAACGCCGCGGCGTGGAGGTAGGCGTACGCGGCGCGGAAGACGGCCGATGTGGGGGCCACGTCGCCCACCGTCTCGGCGGAGAGCAGCACGGGTTCGATCTCGGACATGTCGAACGAGAAGAAGATCAGCTCGACGTCGGCGTCGGCGCGGACGCGGATCGGATCGGTCGTGGGGAAGATGATGTGCAGCCCTCCGCCGTCGGCGCTCCACCGGGCACCCGGCCCGGTGATCTCGATCGCGCCCCGGTTGACGAACAGGAAGACACCGCGATTACGGGCGTTCACTCGGTCGCGCGCCCAGTCGACCAGGAAGGGGCCCGAAACCGCGTGCACGATGAGGCACCAGTTGAAGCGCACGGCTTGGATACGCAGGGGAGCGATGTCACCCTCTCGCACCCTCAGGCCCATGCCGTCCACGAACGCCTGCAATCGGAGAGGGTCGGTGGCTGCGCCGGAGCGTCGGGCGAATCGGTGCTGTCCCTGCAGGTCGGCCCAGCCGAGCGTGAGGTCCTGCGGCAGCAGGTCGGAGTGGTCGCGGGTCATGGAGCCGTCTTCGTGCGATGCGGGCGCCGTCGAGAGCGCCGGCCGGTGGGTCGGGCTCGGACGAAGGTCTTCGCGCGGGGCCGGCGCAAGCACCTCGCTGTGCGCAGTCTAGGCCGACACGGACGTCGTGTGCACGCCACGGGCGCGCTCGGGCGCGACGCCGTAGATCTCGCGGAACGCCCGACTCAGGGTCGATCGGGAGCCGAAGCCGCTGGCCCGCGCGATGAGATCGATGCTCAGCGACGGGTCGCTCGACAGCAACGCCATCGCGTGGTGCGCGCGGTGGCGCCGGATCTCCTGCGCGACGTGGAGCGCGTTGTGCCGGAAGGCGCGCTCGAGCGTGCTCCGTGAGACCCCCAGGCGCGCGGCCAGCCGGGTGGGCGAGAAGCGCGGGTCCCGATACTCCTGGGCGATGATGCTGCGCGCGGCGGTGAACACGCGGTCGCGGCGGCGGGTGGTCGTGGATGCCAGCACGAGAGACCGCGCGACGTCACGGGTGAGAGAGCGCAGGATGCCGGACTCCTCCGCGTCGTCGGAAGACCCTGTGGGGGCGAACGCCGCCGCCTTGAGGTAGGCGTAGGACGCGCGGAAGACGGGGGAGTTCGGGGAGATGCGACCGATGGCGTCGGCCTCCAGGGAGAGCGGTTCGATCTCGTTCGTGTCGAAAGAGAAGAAGATCATCTCGTTCTCTCCACACCCGCGGATGCGAACCGGGTCCGGTCCGGGGAAGACGATGCACAGCCCGCCCCCGTCGGCGGTCCAGTTCGTCCCGCTGCCGCTGAGTTTGAGCGTGCCGCGGTTGACGAAGACGAACACTCCGCGCCTTCGGGCGTCCGGGCTCTCGCGCGGCCACTCGATCAGGAAGGGCGCCGACCGGAGGTGGGCGATGGTGTACGCGGGGAAGTCCACCGACTGCAGCGAAAGCCGCGCCGGCTCGCCCTCGAGGACGCGGAAGCCGGTCTGCACCACGAACGCCCGCATCCGCTGCGGATCGGCCGGCGCGCCGGGGGCATGGGCGAAGCGCCGGTGACCGTTCTGCTCCATGCCGTCGAGGGGCGTGCTGAGGGGGGAGCAGCGGTCGGGACCGTTCCCGGCCCCGCCGGAGGCGAGGACGGTGGACGCGACGAGGGGTGCGGACCACGCCGCAGCGGCGACCGGGCGCGCGGGCGCGACGTCACGAACGTCATCCCGATGGGGGTGCGCGTCCTGCATGGATGCTCCTCGTCCTGTTCTTCTGCCACCCCGAGCGCAATAATGACCAGAGTCGTCCGTGCCGCGTGCGAGCGGACCCTGTTTTGCGTGAGCTCGAACGGCGACATGACGCGAATCGAACGACACGACCCGCGGGCATCCCCCGCGGCGGCGTTCGGGAAAACCCGAATCACGGCGAGGGCTGCCCCGGCTGACCGGCGAGCGCCCCGGTCCTACCGTGGAACCCATGACCACGGCATCCGTCCTTCCTCCTTCGCCACCGACGCTGCCCGCACCCCCGGGCGCGGTCCCGCGGAGGTCGGTGCGCGTCTCGTCGCCCGGCCAGGTCGCCGGCGCCGTCGCCCAGCTCGCCGCGCTCGGCGCCATTGGTCCGGCCGTCTTCGGCGGGCTCTTCGGTCTGCTCGGTGCGGGCGTCGGGCTGCTGTTCGCGGTCCTCATCGGTGCGGTCCTCCTCGCCGGACTGGTCTACGCGCTGTTCGGGGTGGCCTGGTTCGAGCAGGCCCGCCTCGACGGTCTGTACGGCTTCGATCTGCCGGCGCTGCGCCCGCGACGGAGCCCGAAGCCCGGGTTCGTCGGTGTGCTGCACACGATCTGGCTGCAGGCGATCGACCTCCGCCAGTGGCGGGCGGTGGCGTCGTTCACCGTGTCGACGGTGCTCGGGCTCGTCACGCTGCTGCTCGTCGGAGCCGTCGCGTGGGGGCTCGCGCTGGTGATCAGCCCGCTCTTCGGGTGGGCGCACGCCGCGCTGTTCGGCCTGTTCCGGCTCGAGGGCGCGGGGGCCCCGCTCGTCGGAGGTCTCGTCGCGCTCGTCGCCACGGGGGCCGTCATCGGGCTGGGCCTGTTGCACGGCGTGCTCGCCCGAGCGATCCTCGTGCCGTCGCGGGAGGCGCTGCTGGAGGAGCAGGCACGCACGTCCGACACCCGCCGCGCCGGCGCCGTGCGCGCCGCCGAGGTCGAGCGCACCCGCATCGAACGCGACCTCCACGACGGTGTGCAGCCGAGACTGGTCTCCATCGGGATGACGTTGGGCCTGGCCCAGACCAAGATCGACGACGACCCCGAGGCCGCCAAGGCGCTCGTGGCCGAGGCGCACGCCTCGACGAAGTCGGCGATCACCGAACTCCGGCAGTTGGCGCGCGGCATCCACGCGTCCGTCCTGGAGGATCGAGGACTGGATGCCGCCCTCTCGGCGCTCGCGTCCCGCTCCCACATCCCGGTGACCCTCGATGTGCGGCTGCCGCGGCGCTGCAGCCGTCCCGCCGAGGCCGCGGTGTACTTCTCGATCGCGGAAGCGCTGACCAACGCCGCGAAGCACTCGCGGGCCGCGAACTGCCGGGTGGACGTGCGCGTCCGTGACGACGGGTCGCTGTGGGCCCGCGTCGAGGACGACGGCCTGGGCGGTGCGCGCGTGGTGCCCGGCGGGGGCCTCGACGGCATCGTGAACCGCGTCACCGCCGCCGGCGGAACGGCCCGTATCGACAGCCCGCAGGGCGGCCCGACCTCGGTGGAGGTGACGGTCCCGTGCGCATCCTGATCTGCGAGGACTCCGTCCTGCTGCGCGAGGGGCTCGTCCGCCTCCTCGCCGACGACGGCCACGAGGTCGTCGCCGCCCTGCCCGACGCATCGGGTCTCGAGGCCGCGGTCGTCGAGACCACGCCCGAGTTGTGCGTGCTGGACGTACGGCTGCCGCCGACGTGGACGGACGAGGGCATCCGCGCGGCGATCGGCCTGCGGTCGCGGCATCCCGGGCTCGCCGTGCTCGTCCTCTCCCAGTACGTGGAGGAGGAGTACGCCAGCGACCTCATCGCCGACGGCCAGGGTTCGCTCGGCTACCTCCTGAAGGACCGGGTCGCCGACGTCCGCGACTTCCTCGACGCGGTCGCCCGCATCGCCGGGGGCGCCACGGTCCTCGACCCCGAGGTCGTCGGCCAGCTGCTGGCTCGGCGGCGACGCGACGACCGCTTGCAGGCGCTCACCGAGCGCGAGCGCGCCGTGCTCGCCCTGATCGCCGAGGGGCGATCGAACCAGGCGATCGCCCAGGCGCTGTTCGTCTCACCCGCCAGTGTCGAGAAGTACATCACCGCGATCTTCACCAAGCTCGGCCTCGAGCAGGACGAGACGGGGAACCGTCGCGTCATCGCCGCCCTGGTCCACCTGGGCCATGACACCACCGGAGCATCCTCATGAGCGTCCAGAATCCCGTCGATCCGAAACCCACCCCGCCGCGCCGTGCGAAGGGGGCCCTCGCGGTCTCGATCGGCACGATCGTCGTCGGCGGATGCGTGATCGCCGGCACGCTCCTCAGCACCGGCCTCACGGCCGTCCGGGACCTCAGCGCGATGTCGCTCGGCGCACCGGTCCAGCAGAACGACGTCGCGGGGATCCGCGACCTCGACGTGGACGTCGCGGGCGGTGCCCTGCGCATCGTCTACGACGACGTGTCGGAGGCGGAACTCGACGGCGGAGGCGTGGGGGCGTGGACGCTCGAACGTCGGGGCGACACCCTGCACGTGTCGTCTCCGCGCCGGTCGTTCGCGGACTGGGGCTCGGGGTCGCAGGCGACGCTCACCCTTCCGCGCGAGCTGGGGCGGCAGGACCTGGGCCTCCACGTCGAGGTCGCCGGGGGATCGATCGATCTCAGCGGAGACTACGGCGACGTCGACGTGACGGTCTCGGGCGGGAGTGCGACGGTCTCGGGGGCGGCGAGCGCGCTGAGTCTCGCGGTGGCGGGCGGGTCGGTCACGGCCGACGTCGACGGTGTCGACGCGGCGACGTTCGAGGTCACCGGCGGTGATCTCACCGCCGATCTGACGGGTGGGGCGCCGGCGCGCACGCGCGTCGATGTGACCGCGGGCTCGGCCGATATCGGCCTCCCGGATGCGACCTACCGCCTGTCCAGCGAGGGGCCGGGGTCGATCGACAGCAGCCTGCAGACGTCGCCCACCGCGACGCCCCGCGTCGAGGTGCAGGCGACTCTCGGGTCGGTGACGCTCCGCACGACGTGAGTCACTGCGAGAGGGGTCGATCTCTGTCGCCTGGATCGCTCGCGGGCGACAGGGATCGACCCCTCACGCGCGTGTGTCGGGGACGGGAGACGGCGATGGCGGCGAGCACCGCGACGATGCCGACGACCTGGCCGACGCCGAGCGACTCGCCGCCGATCGCGATGCCGAGCAGGACTCCGGTCACCGGGTTGAGCAGGCCGATGAGCCCGACCGTCCCCGCGGGCAGGAGCCGGAGTCCGGTGAACCAGCACACGAAGGCGAGAGCCGTGGCCACGACCGCGATCGCGGCGTAGGCGATGACGCCCGCGGCATCCACTGTCGGCGGCGCGCCCTCGACGAGCGCGGCGACGACGATCAGCGCGGTCCCCCCGGCGGTGAGCTGCCACGACGTCGTCGCGAGGAGAGGGGTGTCGTCCCGCCAGCGGGTCGTCAGGATCGCCCCGAGCGACGACGACAGGAGAGCGATCGCGGATGCCACGACCCCGGCGGTCGAGACGCCTTCGGCGCCGAGCCCGACGATGAGCACCACTCCGGCGATGCCGAGGACGGACCCGATCGCCCACCGCGTCGTCGGGCGCTGCCGCAGGAGCGGCCACGCGAGACCGGCGAGGGCCAGCGGGGCCAGCGCCATGATGGACGCGGCCACCGACGACGGCAGGAGCTGCGCCGCGACGTAGACGAGGACGAAGAAGCCGCCGAAGTTGAGCGCCCCGAGCAGGGGCGCCTTCCACCACCAGGCCCCGTGCGGCATCCGGCGGGCGAGGAGCCACAGCAGGACTCCGGCCGGGAGTGCGCGCAGCGCCGCCCCCCAGAGGGGGGAGTCGGCGGGGAGCAGGTGCCGCGTGACGACGTACGTCGCCCCCCACGCGATGGGGGCGACCGCGGTGATCGCGACGGCACGCCATCTATTTTCCATGGAAGACATATTAGCTTCCGAGGAAGGTAAAGTGGGGGTGTGAACGACGACCGCGTGGACCGCATCGTCGCGCAGTGGCGCGACGAGCGCCCCGACCTCGACGTCTCGCCCCTGCAGGTCATCGGCCGCCTGCACCGCGTCGCCGACCGGCTGCGCGAGGAACTCCTCCGCGTCTACCGCGATCACGGGCTGGGCGAGGGTGAGTTCGACCTGCTCGCCGCCCTCCGTCGCCGGGGCGAGCCGTACGCGTGCGCGGCCGGCGAGCTCGCCCGCACCACCATGGTCACCACCGGTGCCGTGACCAAGCGCGTCGACCGGCTCGTGGCATCCGGGCTCGTCGTCCGCCGGGGTGACGACGACGACGGCCGCGGACGCATCGTCGCCCTGACGTCCACGGGCGTCCGCGTCATCGATGAGGCGTTCGCCGCGCACGTGCGCAACGAGCAACGACTCCTCGCCGGTCTCGGCCCCGGTCAGCGCGCCGACCTGGAAACCCTGCTCCGCGCGTGGGGGGAAGCGCTCGGGGTCTGACCCGCGCGGCTCACACCGGCACCTCGGGGGCGGGAGCGGCCGCGGCCGGCGCGGACCGGCCGGCACGGGACACGAGCCAGGCGCCCAGCACGCCCACGCCGAGGCACAGCACCGCCAGCCCGACCATCAGCAGTCCGAAGCCGTCGCGGTACGCCGCCACCGCCACGGCGAAGACGTCCTCCGACGGCCGGGTCGCGTCCTTGGCGTAGGTCCCCACGGCGTTCAGCGACGCGGTGATGTCGCTGTCGCTCATGCCCGTCGCACGCAGACGCGAGACGATCCCGCCGATGGTGACCTGGGTGACGACGACGGTGGACAGCGCGGTGCCCAGCGAGTAGAAGAGCTGACCGAACGTCGTCCGCGAACTCGTCACGGGACCGTAGAACTCCGCGGGCGCCTCGCTCAGGATGAGTGTCCCGTACGGCAGTGCCGAGGCCGTCACGCCGAGGGCGATCAGCACCCCCGCCGGGACGAACGCCACCGGGCTGTCGACGTTGCGCGCGAGAGCGCCCGCCAGGAACCCTGCGGCGGAGAGCACCCCGCCCAGCAGCAGCGACGTCCGTGTGCTCATTCCCCGCGTCATCAGTCGCCCGAGCAGGACGGCGCCCGCGATCGAGGTGACCGTGATCGGCAGCTGCCACAGGGCGACCTCGGCCGGCGCCAGGCCCAGCACGTACTGCCAGAGGTTCGTCAGCTGCAGGAAGGATGCCGCGACGCCGAAGTTGAAGACGAACCCGGCGCACAGCGCCGCGAGGAACGACGGACGCCGGAACAAGGACACCGGGAAGAACGGATGGCGCACACGCGTCTGCGTCCACGCCGCGAGGGCCAGCACCGCGATTCCCGCCGCCGTCAGCGCCCAGGTGAGGGGCGAGGTCAGCGACGTGGCGAACTGGGACACGCCGTAGAGGAAGGTGACCATACCCAGGACGAGGAGCACCTGCCCCACGACATCGCGCGGCTCGGAGACGCTGGGGGGCACGACGGGCAGGACGGCCAGGACGGCGAAGATGCTCACGACCGAGAGGAGGGGCACGAGGAGGAAGGCCGTGCGCCAATCGACGCCGGCCAGCATGCCGCCGCCGAAGGTGATCGCGACCGAGGAGGCTCCCGAGACCGCGGCGAAGGTCGCCACCGCGGCGGGAAGACGACCGGGCGCGGCGAGCACCTGGATGTAGGCGAAGGCGGCCGCGTACACGGCGCCCAGACCCACTCCCGACAGGCCTTGGCCGGCGATGTAGACCGCCGGCACGGGCGCGAACCCCACCACCAGCTGGCCGACCGTCGCGAGGGCCAGCGCCCACACCAGCATGCGGCGGCGCCCGATGCGGTCGGCCAGCAGCCCCGTGCTGATGACGGATGCCGCGATCGCCAGGGTCTGCATCGAGGCCGCCAGCGCTTGATCGCCCGCCACCATGTCCAATCCCCGGCTGGCCCCCACCAGCGCGGTCGCGGCCACGTTGGGGGCCGCCCCCTGGATCGCGGCAAGGACGCCGAGCAGAGGCAGACCCCACCGCCTGGCGCGCGAGGAGAGGACGGACGAGGGGGAGGTGGACACGGCGGGCCCTTTCGCGGAGGTCATCAGGCGGAGAACGCCGGAGTACCGGCGATCCGGGTCTCGTGGATGCGGATGTCGTGCCAGCGCTCGGGGTCGGAGCTCCACGGATCGGCGTCGGCGACCACGAAGTCCGCGCGGGCGCCCACCCGCAGGACACCCCGGTCGTCGGCGTGGATCTGCCACGCCGCATCCGTCGTGATCGCGGAGAGGGCCTGCCCCGGCGTGACGCGCTCGTCCGGACCCAGGACACTGCCGTCGGCCTCGAGCCGGCGCAGGACCGCCGTCTGCGCGCTGCGCAGGGGGTCCGCGGTCGTGACGTTGTCGTCGGAGTGGATGCTCGGCCGCAGTCCCGCCCGGAGCGCCGACGCTAGGCGGTCCAGGCGGACGGCGCGGTACGGACCGAGGATCGAGTCCCGGAACGCCGCGCCCCAGTACCGCACGTGGTCCATCAGGAAGCTCGGCGAGACCCCCGCCGCGGCCATCCGGGCCAACTGCGCGTCCGTCGTCACGGAGGCGTGCTCGAGCCGGTGCCGGAGATCGCGCGAGTCCCCCGCGAGGAGACCCTCGAGCGTCGTGAGCGCCAGGTCCACGGCGGCGTCGCCGTTCGTGTGGATCATGAGCTGCCAGCCGTCGTCGAGGCCCGTCGAGAGGGCGTCCCGGAGACCCTCGGCGGTCCAGTTGGCGTGGCCGCGACCGGGGCGACCGGAGCTGTCGTGACCGAGATACGGGTCCTCGAAGAACCCGGAGCGGCCCTGGTTGGACCCGTCGACGACCACCTTCCACGCGTCCGCGCGCACCATGTCGTCTCCGCTGAAGGGCGTCACCCCGGCGGCGCGCCAGGCCGCCGCCGCCTCGCGCGGGGTCGTGAACCCGGGCAGGGCGGAGAACTGCGCGGTCGACACGCGGACGGGAAGCCGTTCGGTGTCGTTGAGCCGGTGCAGGAGGGCGATCTCGCTGACCCCGGCGATCGTCCCGGTCATCGCCTCGCGCACCGAGGTGATGCCGCGGGACGCCCACCCGGTGAGGATCGTGCGCACGCCGCGGTCGATCTCGGCGGCATCCGGTCGAGGCAGCGCGGCCAGGAGCATCGAGACCGCCGGGGCTTCGCCCACCACGCCCGTGAGGCGACCGTCGACGCGCCCGAACGTGCCGCCCGACGGCACCGGTGTGCCGTCGGTGATGCCCGCGGCTTCGAGTGCCCGGCTGTTGGCGTAGGCGAAGTGCATCGAGGCATTCAGCACGACGACGGGTCGATCGAGGGAGACGCGATCGAGGATGTCGCGGGTGAGGTCGGGCTCGCCGGGATACAGGCTGGGGTCGAAGAGCTTCGCGAGCAGGTACTCCCCGGGGGCACCGGAGCCGGCTGCCGTCTTCAGCGTGGTGACCACGTCGTCGAAGGTGGCGCAGCGCGGGTGCGACACGTCGACCCAGTCGAGCATCAGCAGAGACACCCAGACGTGGGCGTGCGGCTCGATGAGTCCCGGCAGCACGACCCCGTCGGGCCGGAGCGTCTTCGTCCCCGGACCGATGAGGCCCTCGACGTCGTCGCGCGTGCCGAGGCCGACGATGCGACCGTCCGCGATCACCATCGCCTCGGCCGTCGGCGAGTCGGCGTCGCCCGTGGAGATCGCTCCGATCACGACGAGGTCGGCGCGGCCGTCGCCGCGAGGACCCGTGTCGCGCGGGGCGCCCGAGATGTGCGTGCCGGATGCCGCGATCGCGGGGGCGATCCGGTCGTGCAGGGCGGGGGTGGAGGCGGAGCAGGCGTCGGTCATGGTTCTCCCGTCGGGGAAGGGCGAGGAGCCGGGTCGTCCGTGGATCTCCTCGCCCGAGCGGATCACAGGGGCAGGTGGCGCAGGACCGCCGCGGCTTCGTTCGCCGCGAGGATCGCGAAGACGACGGTCATCATCTGCGCGTTGTACGCGATCATCTCGGTCTTCGCGCGCTGCAGCGATCGGGTCACCGCGGGGCTGCGGAACAGGGCCACGGCGGCGGGCACGATCAGGGGCAGCGAGCCGCCGATCGCGACCCCGAGACAGAGGATCACCGAGAGGACGATCGAGAGGTGGGCGTCGGCGATGATCGCCCCGCCCTTGAGGGCGAGGGGGAGGTTCTTGGAGTTCGCCGCCGCCATCATCAGCCCCAGCCCGAGCGCGCGGACGGGCGTGATGGCGTCGATGGCCGCGAGCCAGGCGGGTGTCTTGGCGGGGTGACCGTCACGCGGACGCGAGCGCCAGCTCAGGACCGCGAACACCGCGAAACCGATCGCGATGAGCGCCGACAGGATGAGGGTGACCTTTCCCGTTCCCGCCGCGCTCGACGCGCGCGAGGCTCCCGCCGCGCCGAGGAGCAGCAGCGCGAAGGAGACCGCGGTGAAGGTCGCCACGTACACCGCCGCGGCCGCCCGCCCGCGCGGCGCGAGCACGATCGCCACGATCGCGACGATCGGGAGCGGTGAGATCGCCATCCCCACCGTGAGGGGGAGGAGTTCGCTCAGTGCGTCCACGCGGGGTCCTTCCGTCCGGCCCGGGATGACGCTGTCGTCTCCCGTGGCCCGAACGGAGGCTATGACGCCGGTGTTCGCGGACGGACGCGATGTTCGGTCAGCACGACGAAACGGCCACGCGGCACCGGCGGCGCGACCGGACGCTCAGCCCTTCAGCGCCTTCGCCAGACGTTGCGGCGAGACGGGCTCGGCCGTGCCCAGGCGCTGCGCGAAGAGGCTCACGCGGAACTCCTCCAGCAGCCACCGGGTCTGCACCAGGTTCGCCGGCGCGTCGGCGGGGAGCGGCATCACCCCGCCGGCCTCGACGAAGCCCGCGGCTCCGCGCTCGTACTCGGTCATGCGCTGACGATCGCGGCCCGGGTTGTCGGGCAGCGTCTTCACGCGCTCCAGCGCCCCCGCGAGGTACCGCGGCAGGTGGGCGAGGCGGGCGAGGCCGGTTCGCGCGATGAAGCCGGGGAAGATCAGGCCTTTCAGCTGCCCGCGCACGTCGTTGAGTGCTCCGAGCAGCGTGATGGATGAGGCATCCTTCATCGCCCGATCCACCTCGCGCTGCGCCAGGAGGATTCTCGCGACCAGCGACACGGCCTGGAAGGTCTGCTCCACCGACGCGGCCGAGAACGCATCGCGCACGCGCTCGAATTCCGCGCGCGTGCGGACGATCCCGGTGGACGCCGCGCGCTGCAGCACGTCGTCCGCGACGGCGACCCGCGCGTCCTCGATCAGGGCCTTGGCGTTCTGGTACGGCGAGGCGGCGAGCGCGAGCTTCTCGTTCGCGGTGAGGTGGTCGAGCACGTACGACGCGGGGGAGGGGACGGCCAGCAGCAGCAGCCGCCGGATGCCGGCCCGGGTGTGCCGCGCGGCGTCCTCGGGCGTCGCCTCGACGCGGAGGGCGACGCTGTCGCCCTCGTCCACGAGCGCCGGGTATCCGCGCACGACGCCACCGGCGACGGGGGTGTCGACGACCTCGGCGAGGTCGTCGAAGTCCCACGTCGTGAGCTTCGTCCGCGAAGCGAAGGCGGGGGATGCCTCGGCGACCCGCGCCGCGGCCGTCCTCGACGGGGGGCGCGCGATCGTCGACTCCACGCTCGAACGCGCGCGGTCGGCGAGGCGTCGCTGCAGCGCTCCGAGATCGCGGTCCGAGCCCACGGCCCGCCCGCGGGGGTCGACCGCGCGGAAGGACATCATGAGGTGACCGGGCACGCGGTCGAGTTCGAAGTCGGCGGCGCTGACGCGCTGGTTCGCCACGCGCTGCACCTGCGCCGCGAGCGCGTCGACGAGCGTCGACTTCGGCAGACCGTTCGCGTGCTCGGGACCCTTCTCCGCCAGTTCGGCGCTGAACTTCTCGGCCCAGTCGGCGGCGGGCACGACGTTGCGTCGGATGGTCTTGGGGAGGGCGCGCAGCAGCGCCGTGACGAGTTCGTCTCGCATGCCCGGCACCTGCCAGTCGAAGCCATCGGGGCGCAGTTGCGCCAGCAGGGGCAGCGGGACGACCACCGTCACCCCGTCGTCGGGGGCACCGGGTTCGAAGCGGTAGGCGAGGTTCAGCGTCTGGTCGCCCTGGCGCCAGCGCGCGGGGAACGCACGGTCGTCGCCCTGCGCGCGGTCGCCGGTGAGGTCGGACTCGCGCAGATCGAGCAGGTGCGGCGTGCGGGCCGAGGCATCCTTCCACCACGTCTCGAACGAACGCACGTCCGTGACGTCGGCGGGGATCCGCGCGTTGTAGAACGCGAACACCGCCTCGTCGCCGACGAGGATGTCGCGGCGGCGCTCGCGCTCCTCGATCTTCTCCAGCAGCCGACGCTGCTCGAGGTTGCGACGGAGGAAGGCGGTCAGGCGCTTGTCGAGCACCGACGGGTCCCACTCGCCCTCGACGAGCGCGTGCCGCACGAACATCTCGCGGGCGAGTGGACGGTCGAAGCGCGCGAGCTGGACGCGGCGCCGACCGACGAGCTCCACCCCGAAGAGCGTGACCTTCTCGTACGCGGCGGCGGAGCCGGCATCCTTCGACCAGTGCGGCTCGCTGAGCGAGCGCTTCACGAGGCCGGGGGCGAGGTCTTCCGCCCACGCCGGGTCGACGGCGGCGACCGTGCGGGCGAACAGGCGTGAGGTCTCGACGAGCTCGGCCGCCATGACCGCCGAGGGACGCTTCTTCTTCAGGCCCGACCCGGGGAAGATCGCGAACCGCGCCCCGCGCGCGCCGATGTACTCGCCCTTGGCGGTGCGGGCGTCGCCGGGGGCCTTGCGGTCCTTGGTCTGCGCGAGGGTGCGGGGATCCAGGATGCCGATGTGCGACAGGAGTCCGGACAGGATCGCGCGGTGGATGGCATCCCCCTGGGCGTGACCCTCGGGGGCGTCCCGCTGCGAACCTCGTCCCACTTCTGACGTGGCGTGTCCCGATCGTTGCGGTTTCGAGCGGCCCGAAGCCGCCATTTCTGGGACACGGTTCCTCGCCCCGCGGCCCTCGCGCCCCGCGCCGAGCAGCGACTGCAGCTGCCGATGCACGTCGACCCACTCGCGGACGCGCACGTAGTTGAGGTGCTCGCTGCGGCACAGGCGCCGGAAGGCGCTGGAACCGAGCTCGGCCTGCTTCTCCTGCAGGTACTCCCACAGGTTCAGCAGCGAGAGGAAATCGCTGGTCGGGTCGGTGAAGCGCGCGTGGAAGCGGTCCGCCTCCTCACGGCGCTCCTCGGGGCGTTCGCGGACGTCCTGGATCGACATCCCGGCGACGATCGCCATCACCTCGGGCAGCACGTCCGCGTCCCGCGCCTCGATCAGCATGCGGGCGAACCGCGGGTCGATCGGCAGACGGGCGATCTCGCGGCCCACCGCGGTGAGACGCGGACCGCGGTCCTCGTCGCGGTCGCTGCGTCGCCGGGACGGGTCGCCGTCCTGCCGGACGTCGCGGCGCTCGGACCCCGGTGCGGGCAGCGTCACCGCGCCGAGCTCGACGAGCAGGTCGAACGCCGCCTTCACGCCGCGGGAATCCGGCGGCGTCAGGAACGGGAACGCCTGGATGTCGCCGAACCCGAGCGACAGCATCTGGAGGATGACGGATGCCAAGGACGTCCGCAGGATCTCCGGCTCGGTGTACTCCGGGCGGCGGAGGAAATCGTCCTCGGAGTAGAGCCGGATCGCGATACCCGGCGAGGTGCGTCCCGCACGCCCGGAGCGCTGCTGGGCCGACGCCTGCGACACGGCCTCGATCGGCAGCCGCTGGATCTTCGACCGGTTGCTGTAGCGCGAGATGCGCGCGGTGCCGGTGTCGATCACGTACCGGATGCCGGGAACGGTGAGGCTCGTCTCCGCGACGTTCGTCGCCAGGATGACGCGGCGGCGGACGCCGGCGACGGTGGAGCGCTCGAACACCCGGTGCTGTTCGGCGGCCGAGAGACGCCCGTACAGCGGCAGCACCTCGGTGGGGGAGGCATCCTTCTGGTACGCCCCGCGGATGGCATCCGCGGCATCCCGGATCTCGGCCTCGCCGGGGAAGAACACGAGAACGTCGCCGGCCGACTCGCGATCGAGCTCGCGGAGCGCGTCGACGACGGCGCCGACCTCGTCAGCGTCGTCGTTGTCGCGCTTGCCCTGTGCCGCGCTCCGGATCTTCTTCGGCTGCGGCGTGGGTGTACCGGCATCCGGGTCGGAATCGCCGGATTCTTCCGGAGCCCGGTCCGCCCCGTCGACCGGACGGTACCGGACCTCGACCGGATACGTCCGGCCCGACACCTCGATGACCGGCGCGGGCACGGGCTCCCCGCCGGGCGCGGCGGGCGGGCCGGCGAAGTGCCGCGCGAAGCTCTCGGGGTCGATCGTCGCCGAGGTCACGATGACCTTCAGGTCGGGGCGCTGCGGCAGGATGCGGCGGAGGTAGCCGAGCAGGAAGTCGATGTTCAGCGAACGCTCGTGCGCCTCGTCGACGATGATCGTGTCGTAGCGGCGCAGCAGCCGGTCGCGGTGGATCTCGTTGAGCAGGATGCCATCGGTCACGAGCGCGACGCGGGTGTCGGCCGACACCTTGTCGGTGAAGCGCACCTTGTAGCCGACGGTGGAGCCGAGCGGCACCTGCATCTCTTCCGCGATGCGTTCGGCGATCGTGCGCGCGGCGATACGACGGGGCTGCGTGTGCGCGATCGAGGTGCGGCCCAGCTCGAGGCAGATCTTGGGCAACTGCGTCGTCTTGCCCGAACCGGTCGCGCCGGCCACGATCACGACCTGGTGGTCGCGGATGGCGCGCGCGATCTCGTCCCGCGCGGCGCTGACGGGCAGCTCGGGCGGGTAGACGATGACGGGTTCGACGGACACAGCCTTCCAGCCTATCGCGCCCCCGAACGCGGAGCGTCAGTGCCCGAAGGCCGCGCGTGAGTCCCGAGCACCGCGCGTGATCGCCCGATAAACGCGATCCACGGCGAGACACGCCTTGCCGCGCAGTGTCTCGCCGTGGATGCCGTTTATCGCTGAAGCGGCGCAGGGGTGCGGCGGGGGCGCAGGGGCACGGGGACGCGCGGGCGCGGGCGCGCGGGGAGCAGGGAGCGGGGAGCGGGGATGCCGGAGATCAGGGCATCGACGCCTTCTGCGCCACGACCCGGCGGGCGGCGGCATCCACCTTCGCCGCGAACGCCGGGTCGGCTTGCGCCTTCGTGAGCACCGCCTGGTGCATCTCGGGGTACACCGTCGGATCGGCCGACACGAGCAGCAGGTCGATCCCCGCCTCGACCGCGAGCGTCGCGCGGTCGGCGGGCGACCATTGCTGCACCTGCTGCGCGGCGGAGAGGTCGTCGGTGGTCACGACGCCGTCGAAGCCGACCGTGCTCCGCAGCACGCCGACGACGGTCGGGGAGAAGGCGGCGGGCGCCGAGGGGTCGATCTTCGCGTAGATCGCCGTCGACAGCATGACCACGGCCGGGCCCTGCGCGACCACCGTCGAGTAGACGCCCACGTCGGGTCCCTCGGCGGTGACGAAATCGTCCGTCACGCCGGAGGCGGTGTCGGTGTTCTCGCCCACGTGGCCCAGGCCCGGGAAGTGCTTGAACGTCGGCAGCACTCCGCCGTCGCGCATCCCCTGCGCGAACGCGCCGGCCTTCGCGGCCACCGTCGCCGCGTCGTAGCCGTATTCGCGGTCGAGCTGGCCGATCGGCGGGTTGCTCCGCGCGGTCTCGGGGCTGGTCACGACGTCGGCGACCGGGGCGAGGTTCATGTTCACCCCGGCCTGCGCGAGCTGCCCGCCCCACGTCGCGGCGTTGCCGCGGAGGTCGTCGTCGCTCTGCCGTCCCTGATCGACGGCCGACGGGATGCCGTCGAACCCGGGCCCCGAGAGAACCTGGACGTCGCCGCCCTCCTGGTCGGTCGCGACCCACAGTTCGGGGCGTCCGGCGGCGACGAGCGAGGTGAAACCGCCGACGAGGGCGGCCATGGCCGGGATGCCGGCATCCGAACGCCCGTGCAGGAAGACGCCGCCGATGTGGTCGTCGCGGACGGCGGCGACGGTGGTCGGGTCGGCGCCGCCCACGGAGGTGCCGACCATGAACATCTGACCGACCTTGTCGGCGAGGCTGAACCCGGCGAGCGGATCGGGAGTGGGCGTCGGCGTCGGAGTCGGCGACGCCGTCGGTGTGGCGCTCGTCGTGGGGACGGGCGCGGGCTCGGGGACGCAGCCGGCGAGCGCCACGGCGATCAGCAGCAGCGGGATCGTCGACCGTGCGATGTTCCTCACCCCTCGATCGTGACGTATCCGGCGTCCGGTCGGACGGTTCCGATCCGGGCTTGACTCTGCCGCTGCGTCAACCGCCAGGGTGGATGCCATGAACGAATGGCCCATCGCCGAGGTCGCCCGCGCCGCCGGGGTGACCAGCCGCGCCCTCCGGCACTACGAGAGCGTGGGGCTGCTGCGCCCGTCCCGCGTCGCCGCGAACGGGTACCGCTTCTACGGCGAGCGCGAGATCGCGCGTCTCTACCGCATCCTGTCGCTGCGTGCGCTGGATGTGCCGCTGCCCGAGATCGCGCGGGCACTGTCCGACGAGCGCTCGCTCGTGGACATCATGCGAGCGCATGTGACGGCGCTCGAGGAACGGCGTTCCGCTCTGGAGCGCCGCATCACCGCGGTGGGGAAGACCCTCGCCGCACTGGAGGAAGGAAAGACCATGGACATCGATGACGTGCTCGCGGGGGTCGACGACTCCCGGTGGGAGAGCGAGGTGCGGGCGCGCTGGGGCGACGCCGCGTGGGAGGAGGCGCAGGCTCGTCGTGACGCGTTCACCGACGGGGAGCGCCGCGCCGACGACGAGCGCAGCCGCGACGTGAATGCCGCGCTGCGGGATGCCGCGGCGCGGGGCCTCCCGGCGGACGGCGCCGAGTTCCAGGCCCTGATCGCCGTGCACCACCGGTGGGTCGGAGACCAGTGGGGGCGGGTCCCGGATGCCGCGGCCTACAGGGGCCTCGGCGAGCTCTACGTCGCCGACGAGCGGTTCGCGGCCGTGTACGGCGGCGCGGACGGCGCCGTCGCGGTCCGCGACGCGATCGCGGTCTTCGCTGCGGCCCGGCTGCCTAAGGCTGTCGTCTGCGGAAGATCGTGACCGCGCCCCCGCGGGAGGGGGTGAGCCCTGCGGCCTCGAGGTGCTGCACGGTCCGGCGCGAGAGGGACGGGAGCTCGGCGGTGCGTCCCGGTGCGGGGCGCGCCTGACCGACCAGCAGCGTCCGGCGGTGTCCGGCCGATCGCACCTCGAGCCGGGCGTACTCCGTTCCCTCGCGCCACCGCAGTTCGTCGATGTCGCCGTAAGGGAAGCGCTCCGTGCCACCGGGCCCGTCGATGCGCAGCTCCGACCGCCCGAAGCCGATCGCGTGGCCTACGGCGCGGCCCCGCACGAGCGCGCGGAAGCCGAGGAAGACCGGCAGGACGACCACGAGTCCGACGGCGAGGATCACGACGCGGGCGCCGCGCAGCAGGTCCAGGCGGTCGAGCCAGATCATCAGGAGAATCGTGGCGGCCCCGGCGACCGTCGTCGCGGCGATCAGGAGCACGATCAGTGTCGCGAGGTGCAGGCGGACGGCACGTACGCGCACGAGCGCGCCGTCCCGTTCGTCGTCTGCCTCCCACGCGGGAGCATGACGTTCCTCACCGGTTGTCCGGACGAGCGACAGCAACCGCCCGAGGAGGGTCAGCGTCAGCCATGCCGCCGCGGGCAGGGCGGCGAAGGCTATGACGGCCCCGAACGGACCGGCATCCGCCCGTGCCAGGACGACCGCGAGAGCGATCGCGGCCGCCGCGACGAGGACGTGCAGGAGGAGTGCGCCGCGGCGGAGCAGGGCGATCGCCCGCACGCCCGCGATCCCCACGCCCCATCCGCCGAGGAGCGCGGCGAGGAACGGCGCGAAGTCCGTGGCCGAGCCCGCGCCGGCGAGCACCAGCGCGAGGACGAGCAGGATGCCGGCTCCCGCGAGGACCCACACGAGGGAGCGCGCGCGATGGTCGGCGGGGGCATCCGTCACGATCGACCAGCCTACGAGGAGCGACCGCGTGCTCAGCCGTTCCCGGCCGAGCAGGTCGGCTGGTTCGCCTTGGAACCGCTGATGGTGCTCGGCAGCTCCACCGCCTCGGGCGCGGGCGTGGCGGAGGTGGCATCCGGAGCCGGCGTGCTCGCCTCGGGCGCCGGAGCGGACTCGGTCGGCTGCGGCGCGGACGGGTCGGCGAAGACCCCCTCGTTGGCGCCGAGCTCGCCGGTGAGCACGATCGGCGCGTTCGTGTCGATCGCCTCCCACAGCACGCTCGCCGCGTTCTCGTTCGGGATGACGCGGTTGCGGTCGGCCGGGTCTTCGAGCACGGGATACTGCACGAAGGTGATGTCGTCGAACGGCACGTCCTTGAGCGTGTAGGCCAACTGGGCGATGCGGATCGGGTCGGCGAGGCTCTGACTGGGCTGGATGTTGTTCACCGCGGTGTTCGCGAGACCGATCAGCGTGCCGGGGTTGGAAAGCACCTCGGCGCTGCGCAGCTTGTTGATCAGGCGCGAGAGGTACTGCTGCTGGTTGCCGATGCGGGCGAGGTCGCTGCCGTCGCCGACGCCGTGACGGGTGCGCAGGAACGCGAGGGCGTCGTAGCCGGTGACCACGCGGGGACCGGCCGGCCAGTCGATTCCCGCATCGGGGTCGTTGATGCCGTCGCCGCCGATGCAGACCTCGACGCCGCCGATCGCGTCGGTGATGTTCACGACGTTGCCGAAGCTCACTTTCGCCGCGAACGGGATGCTCTGGCCGCTGAGCTCCGACACGGTGTCGGCGACGCAGGTCAGCCCGCCCTTCTCGTAGGCGGTGTTGATCTGGGCCTTCGACCACGCCGACTCCACGGTCCCGTCGGCGCCGGTGCATTCGGGGATCGGAACCTGCAGGTCGCGGGGGAACGACACGACCGTGACCCGGCGGGGGTCGGCCGAGACGCTGACGAGCATGTTGACGTCGTTGCGGGCGCCCTCGTTCTCGGGGTCGCTGCACCGGGCTCCGAATGCCTGCTTGACCTCGTCGTCGCATTCGTCGGTGCCGACCACGAGCACCGAGAAGGCCTCGTCGTAGGCGCTCAGTGCGGGCGGCTGCGCCGGGGCGTCCTTCAGCGGGACCGCCGCCTCGGCCAGGCGCTGCGTCAGTGACCAGGCGTAGAAGCCGCCCACGGCGACCGCGGCGACGACGGCGACGGTCAGCGCGATCGCGAGGGCCTTGGCTCCGCGGCGCCACCCCGACTCGGGCGTGCGGCGCGCGTGCTGGGCGGGGGGCTGCGTCATCCGGGTAGTCAACCACGCCGTTCCGGGAAAGAGGTGGGCCGCGGGGCGGTCGGGTGTCCGACCGCCCCGCGGGGAGTTACTGGCCGCCCTCGGTGAGGGTGACGTCGATCGGCGTGTAGTCGCCGTCCACGGTGACGCCCTCGTCCTTCAGAGCCGTCAGCGCCTTCTCGATGTAGTCGTTCGAGTAGGCGGATGCCGGGGGTTCGGTGGTGATGAGGTTGAGCCCGTCCTGGTTCTTCGCCGCGAGGGCGCCCTTCACGGTCTTGTCCCAGGCGGCGGAGTCGATGAGACCGAAGTCGCCACCGGTCCAGATGAGCTTGTTGACCTCGTTCATCTGCCACAGCTGGTGCGTCGGACCCACCGGGAACGCGCTGACACCCGGGGCGGTCGCGGCCTTGTACGTGATGTCGGCGGCCTCGGTGGGGTTGTCGCGCGCGAAGACCCAGCCCTTGATGACGGCCTTCAGGAAGCGCGTGGCGGCATCGGCGTACGCGGGGTCGTCGGAGAGGCGCTTCGTGTCGGCCCAGATCGCGTCCTGCAGCATGGCGCCGGCGGTGTCCTCGTACGAGATCACGTTGATGTCGTCCATCGTGTACAGCTTCCCGGTGGCGGGGTTCACCGTCTCCAGCAGCTGCGCGAGCTCGTTGTAGGTCATCGCCTGGGCGGCATCCACGTCCTTGTCCAGGAGCGCGTTCATGGAGAAGTCCTGGGTCGTGATCTTGACCGTCGAGGCGTCCAGGCCCTTGTCGGCCATGGCGGCGAAGATCTCCCACTCGTTGCCGAAGCCCCACGAGCCGATGCGCTTGCCCTCGAAGTCGTCGACCTTCGTGATGCCGGAGTCCTTCCACGACACCTGGGTCGTGCCGGACTTCTGGAACACCTGCGCGATGTCGGTGAGTTCGACGCCCTGGTTCTCCATGGTCCCGAGGACCTTCGGCACCCAGGCGACGGCGAAGTCGACGTCTCCGGCGACGAGGGCGTCCTGCGGCACGATGTCGCCGCCCGAGGGGACCACGTCGACCTTGTCGAAGCCCTCCTCCTGGAAGTACCCCTTGTCGAGGGCGACGTAGTAGCCGGCGAACTGCGCCTGCGGCAGCCACTGCAGCTGCAGCTTCACGGAGGTGAGCGGCGTGAAGTCCCCGCTCGACTCGGCGGGAGCGCTGGAGCCGCCGGCGCAGGCGGAGAGGGCGAGGGATGCCACGGCGATCCCCGCGAGTGCGCCGAGGGCGCGGCGTGTGCTGTGTGTCATGGGAGTCCTTTCGGGTGCGGGTGGTGCAGGTGTGGTGCGGTGGAACCTGTTCTGTCGAGGGCGGACGGGAAGGATGCCGGTCAGGCCGGCGGACGCCCCGCGCCGAGGCGCCGTGCGACGGCGCGTTCGAGCAGCGAGGTGACGAGGAAGAAGACGAGACCGATCACGATGCCGCCGCCCACGAACGCCCAGGCGAGGGCCGCGCGTCCCGACTTGGCGTAGGTGGCGATCGCGGTGCCGATGCCGTCCGAGGGGCCGCCGAAGTACTCGGCGACGAGAGCGGAGATCACCGCGAGCGAGGCGGCGACGCGGACGCCGGTGAGCAGATACGGCAGCGCGGTGGGGAGGGTGAGGAGGCGGAACGTCTGCGCGCCCGACGCCGCGGTCGCGCGGAAGAGGTCGCGTTGCACGGGACGCGTCTGCCGGAGCCCCCGGAGCGTGTTGACGAACACCGGGACGAAGGCCGCGATCGCGGCGACCGCCG
The DNA here is from genome assembly GCF_900156455.1 of Microbacterium sp. RURRCA19A. GTDB lineage: Bacteria > Actinomycetota > Actinomycetes > Actinomycetales > Microbacteriaceae > Microbacterium. The sequence goes on along the minus strand of NZ_FTNQ01000003.1, from coordinate 97,417 downwards.
CGCGGCCGAACTGGCTGGAGGCGCCGAACATGGTGTTGAGGATCGGCGTGATCGCGACGATCGGCACGACGGCGAGCGCGGCGACCAGCGGCGCGGTCATTCCGTCGACGGGGCGCCAGGTCGCGGCCAGGGCGGCCAGCGCGACGGCGATGACGGTGCCCGCGACGAGACCCACCAGGGCGTTGGTGCCCGTGATCGCCGCGGCCTCCACGATGAGCGGGAACCGGCCGACGAAGTCCCCCAGGATCGCGGCGGGGTCGGGGAGCATCCGCGGGGCGCTGCCCGAAGCGACGTAGGCGAACCACGCACCGAGCCCGAGGAGCCCGACGGCGACGGGCGCGGCGACGCGCAGCCAGGAGGGGAGGCGGGCCGCGGTCATCGTTCGTTCGCCCGCTGCAGGGGAGCGCCGTGGAGCGCCTCGCGGACGGCGGTGACGCGCGCGAAGTACTCGGGCGATTCGCGGAGGGCCTCGTCGCGTGGACGTCCGGGGCGGGTGTCGATGACCTCGGTGATGCGGCCGGGCCGCGGGCTCATCACGACCACGCGGTCGGAGAGGAACACCGCCTCGGGGATCGAGTGGGTGACGAAGACGACCGCCGCACCCGTCTCGGCGGCGATGCGCGCGAGTTCGGTCTGCAGCCGCTCGCGGGTCATCTCGTCGAGCGCGCCGAACGGCTCGTCCATGAGGAGCAGCTGCGGGGAGGCGGCGAGCGACCGGGCGATCGCCACGCGCTGCTGCATGCCGCCGGACAGCTGGTCGGGGTAGCGCCCGACGAACTCCGACAGCCCGACGAGCTCGGCCAGTTCGGCGACGCGGGCGTCGCGGCGGGCACGGCTCCAGCGGTGCAGCTCGAGCGGCAGCGCGATGTTCGCCGCGACCGTGCGCCAGGGGAGGAGCCCCGCCTGCTGGAACGCGATGCCGTAGTCCTGGTCGATGCGGGCCTGACGTGCGGCCTTGCCGAAGATGGCGAGGTCGCCCGCGCTGGGCGTGTCGAGGTCGGCGATGAGGCGCAGCAGCGTCGATTTGCCGCAACCCGAGGGACCGATGAGCGAGACGAACTCTCCGGTGGCGACGTCGAGGTCGACCCCGGTGAGGGCGGTCACCTCGCCTCCGGTCGAGGGGAACACCTTCCCCACGCCGGCGGCGTGGACGGCGGGTGCGGTCATCGGATCTCCTCTCCGCGACGGAAACGGTGCAGGGTCGCACCGATGAGCGCGACGCCCGCGGCGGCGACGAGCCCGATGGCGACGGTGCCGAACGTCGGCGCCCAGGGGGCGGCCGGGTCGGACGAGGCTTGACCGGCGAGCTGGATGAGCATGCGCCCGATCCCGCCGCGCAGCCCGATCGACACCTCGGCGACCACCGCGCCGACGACGGCGGAGGCGGCGGCGAGACGCAGGGCGGGCAGTAGGTGCGGCACGGCGGCGGGGAGCCGCAGGTGGATCAGCGTCGCCCACCAGCCGGCCGCTCCCGCGTGGAACAGGTCGAGGTGCAGCCCGTCAGGGGCTTCGAGGCCCCGCAGCATGCCGATGGCGACGGGGAAGAACGCCAGGTACGACGCGATCAGCGCGACCGAGAACCACTGCGGCCACGGGAAGACGCCCGCCCGGTCGATCTGATTGCCGAGCGCGTTGACCACCGGGGCGAACGCGATGAGCGGCACGATCTGGCTCACGACGATCCACGGCAGCAGGCCCCACTCCACGAGCCGCCACCGCTGCATCGCGATGCCCAGGATGCCACCCACCACCACGCCGATGACCCACCCGAGGGCCGCGAGACCCAGCGTCGTCCCGGCGGCCTCGAGCACCGAGACGATCAGCGGCGGGGTGTCGCCGCCGCTCGTCGGCGCGAACATGCGCGCGACCATGTCCCACACGTGCGGCATGGCCCGATCGTGCGTGCGGGGGAGGAGGATGACGCCGGACCCGGCGGAGCCGTCGCCCCCGATCGTGACGCCGTCCGCGGGCCCGAGCAGCTTGTACAGCTCCCAGACGGCGACCACCGCGGCCACCCCGGCGACGCCCCAGCCGACGCGGCCCATGCCGACACCGCGAGGGCGTCGCCCGCGTGGCATCCCCGCGTCGTCGGGGACGAGCGATGTCACCGACCCCGGGGCGAGCGCCTGATCGGTCACCGCTTCGCCGTCACCGGGGGAGTGAGGGCGGGGATCACGGTCTCGCCGTAGACCCGCATCGTCTCCTCCTTGTTGTCGTGCTGGAGGTAGCCGGCGAACTGCGTGACGCCGAGCGCACGGAGTTTCTCGAGCTTGGCGATGTGCTCCTCGGCGGTGCCGAGCACGCAGAACCGCTCGACGATCTCGTCGGGGACGAAGTCGACGTGGTCGTTGTTGCTCTTGCCGTGCGAGTTGTAGTCGTACCCGGTGCGCCCCGCGATGTAATCGGTGAGCGCGGCGGGGACGTCGGAGCCCTCGCCGTACTTCGCGACGATGTCCGCGACGTGGTTGCCGACCATGCCGCCGAACCAGCGGCACTGCTCGATCATGTGCGCGCGGCTCTCGGGGGTGTCGTCGCCGATGTACATGGGGGCGGCGACGCAGAACGCGATCTCGTCGGGATCGCGCCCGACGTTCTCGGCCGCCTGGCGGACCGTCGCGATCATCCACTCGGCGATGTCGAGGTCGGCGAGCTGCAGGATGAAGCCGTCGCCGACCTCGCCGGTCAGCTTCAGCGCGAGCGGACCGTAGGCGGCGACCCAGACGTCCAGCTTCGACCCGCGGCTCCACGGGAACTGCAGCGTCGCGCCGTTGTACTCCACCGCGCGGGAGTTGCCGAGCTCGCGGATGACGTGGATCGACTCGCGCAGCGCCTTCAGCGTCGTGGGACGACCGTTGGTGACGCGCACCGCCGAGTCGCCGCGGCCGATCCCGCAGATCGTGCGGTTGCCGTACATCTCGTTCAGGGTGGCGAACGTGGATGCCGTGACGGTCCAGTCGCGGGTCGCGGGGTTCGTGACGAACGGGCCGACGGTGACCCGTCGTGTGGCCGCGAGGATCGCCGAGTGCACCACATACGGCTCCTGCCACAGCAGGTGCGAGTCGAAGGTCCACACGTGGCTGAAGCCGTGCGCCTCGGCGAGCTGCGAGAGCTGCACCGTGCGGGCGGCGGGCGGGTTGGTCTGCAGGACGACGCCGAAATCCATGGGGTCTCCTCTCAGACCAGGTACTGGCTCAGGCCACGCTTGACGAAACGCCCGTCGCCCTTGGCACCGAGGTACGCGCCGTCGTCGACGACGACCTTGCCGCGGGAGATGACGGTGTCGACGTGCCCGTCGATCTCGAAGCCCTCCCACGCGGAGTGGTCCATGTTCATGTGGTGGGTCTTGCCCACACCGATGGACGTGTGCCCGGCGGGGTCGTAGACGACGATGTCGGCGTCGGCGCCGGGGGCGATGACGCCCTTCTTGCCGTACATGCCGAACATGCGCGCGGGCGTGGTGCTGGTCAGCTCCACCCACCGTTCGAGCGTGATCTGGCCCGTCACGACGCCCTGGTACATCAGGTCCATGCGGTGCTCGACGGATCCGATGCCGTTGGGGATCGCGCGGAAGTCGCCCTGGCCGAGCGTCTTCTGGTCCTTCATGCAGAACGGGCAGTGGTCGGTGGACACCATCTGGATGTCGTTGGTGCGCAGCGCCTGCCACATGTGGTGCTGGTGGCCCTCGTGCTTCGACCGCAGCGGCGTGGAGCACACCCACTTCGCGCCCTCGAAGTCGCCCCACTCCTCGCTCGAGGCGCCGAGCTGATCCTCCAGCGACAGGTAGAGGTACTGCGGGCACGTCTCGCCGAACACGTTCTGTCCGTTGTCGCGCGCCCACGCCAACTGCTCGACGGCCTGCTTCGCGCTCACGTGCACGACGTACAGCGGAGCACCGGTGAGGTTCGAGAGCATGATGGCGCGGTGCGTTGCCTCCTCCTCCATCTGCCACGCGCGGGCGACGCCGTGGAAGTACGGGGACGTCTTCCCCTTCTCGATCAGCTGCTCGGCGAGCACGTCGATGACGGGGCCGTTCTCGGCGTGCATCATCGTCAACAGCCCCGTGTCGGCCGCGACCTGCATCGCGCGGAGGATCTGCGCGTCGTCGGCGTAGAAGACCCCGGGGTACGCCATGAACATCTTGAAGCTCGAGACGCCCTCGTCGATGAGGCCGGGCAGGGCCGCGAGGGAGTCGGCATCCACCCCTCCGACGATCTGGTGGAAGCCGTAGTCGATCGCGCAGTTTCCCGCCGCCAGCTCGTGCCAGTGCGCCAGGCCGTCCTGCACGCGCTCGCCGGTGCGCTGCACGGCGAAGTCGACGATCGTCGTCGTGCCGCCCCAGGCCGCGGCGCGCGTGCCGGTCTCGAACGTGTCCGAGGCGCTGGTGCCACCGAACGGCAGCTGCATGTGGGTGTGGGCGTCGATGCCCCCGGGGATCACGTACTTCCCGGTCGCGTCGATGACCTGATCGACGGATGCCGCGAGGTCATGGCCGAGCAGCGTCGAGCCGGGCTGCAGCACGGCGGCGATCGTCTCGCCGTCGAGGAGGACGTCCGCGGCGGAGCGTCCGGTCGCCGAGACGACGGTGCCGCCGGTGAGGAGCGTGGTCGCCATCTCAGGCCTCCACGATCTCGCCGTAGGTGTCGGGCCGGCGGTCGCGGTAGAACTGCCAGTCGTCGCGCATCTGCTGCACGAGATCCATGTCGAGGTCGCGCACCAGGATCTCCTCGTGCTCCGACGAGCCCACGGCGCCCACGTGGTTGCCGCGCGGGTCGATGACCTGGCTCGTGCCGTAGAAGGTGACGGCATCCTCGCCGTATTCGTTGTCCTCGCGGCCGACGCGGTTGGGCTGCAGCACGAAGTAGCCGTTGGCGACCGCGGCGCACGGGCCCTCGACCTCCCAGAGGCGGTTGGAGAGTCCGGGCTTGGTGGCGTTGGGGTTGAACACCATGTGCGCGCCGTTGAGGCCCAGCTCCCGCCACCCCTCGGGGAAGTGCCGGTCGTAGCAGATGTACATGCCGACCTTGCCGACGGCGGTGTCGAACACGGGATAGCCGAGGTTTCCGGGGCGGAAGTAGAACTTCTCCCAGAACTTGTCGAGGTGCGGGATGTGGTTCTTGCGGTAGCTGCCGAGCACTGAGCCGTCGGCATCCACCAGGACCGAGGTGTTGTAGTACACGCCGGTCTGGGCCTCTTCGTAGATCGGCAGCACCGTGACGAGCCCCAGCTCCTTCGCGAGCGCGGCGAAGCGCTGCACGATCGGACCGTCGACGGGCTCGGCGTACCGGTAGTACTTCTGGTCCTGGGTGATCCCGAAGTAGGGGCCGTAGAACAGCTCCTGGAAGCAGAGGACGTCGGCCCCCTGCGCCGCGGCGTCCCGGGCGAACTGCTCGTGCTTGTCGAGCATCGACTCCTTGTCGCCGGTCCAGGTGGTCTGCGTGATCGCTGCGCGCACCGTCGTCATCGGGATCCCTCGTTCCTCCGGCTCTTCGCCGGTTCTGTTACTGTCGCGCCTGAACATTTCTCGACGATTTCCACGAGTGACGCCCCCGTAAATTGGAGGACCGGATGCTGGCGCCCGACACCCTCGTCGAACGCACCGCCGCGGGACTCGCCGCTGAGATCGCGCGTTTGGTCAGTGACGGTACGCTCCCGCCCGGCGATCGGCTACCGACGGTGCGTCAGGTCGCGGCGGCCCTCGAGGTCTCCACCGGCACGGTCGCGACCGCGTGGCGGGCGCTCGCCGACGCCGGGGTCGTCCTCTCGCGCGGCCGCGCGGGCACGTTCGTCCGCGCCGAGAAGCGCGAGTGGCTCAGTCCCCGCGTGCAGGGGATGTCGGCCGAGCGCGTGCCCGGTGCGCCGCGGGGCCTCGGCACGGGGCGCGATGTGCGGGCGCTCCGCCTCGACCTGTCGCTCGGGACTCCCGACCCCGCGATGCTGCCCTCGATCGAGCGCGCGCTGGCCCTCGCCCGCCCGCGCGCCGACACCGGTCGCTATCACGACCTGCCGGTGCTCCCGGACCTCCACGACGTGCTGCGCGATCAGTGGCCGGTCCGGGGCGTCGAGGCGCTCACGGTGGTGGACGGTGCGCTCGACGGCATCTCCCGCACGCTCGACCAGGTCGTGCGGTTCGGCGACCGTGTGGCGGTGGAATCGCCCGGGTTCCCCTACTTCTTCGACCTCATCGAAGCGGCGGGAGCCGTCCCGGTGATGCTCGAGACCGACGCGGACGGTGTCGTGCCGGCATCCCTGGCGCGCGCCCTCGCGCTGGGGCCCTCCGCGGTGCTGCTGCAGCCGCGGGCGCAGAACCCGACGGGAGTGTCGATGTCGGCGGAGCGGGCCCGGCGGCTCGCGAACGTGCTGCTGAGCGTTCCGGGCGGCACACGGGTCACGGTCATCGAGGACGACCACTCGGCGCTCATCGCGAGCGCTCCGCCGGTGACGCTGGCGCTGTGGCTGCCGGGCCAGGTCGTCCACGTGCGCGGATTCTCGAAGTCGCACGGCCCCGACCTCCGCATCGCGGCGCTCGGCGGGCCCTCCGCGATCGTCGACCGTGTCGTGCGCCGCCGCATGCTGGGCCCCGGGTGGACCTCGCGGCTCCTGCAGTCGGTGCTGTACGAGCTGCTCACCGACCCTCGCTCGACCGCCCCGGTGCGGACCGCGCGCCTCATCTACCGCGACCGTCTCGACCGTGTGGCGGCGTCGCTGCGCCGACTGGGCATCGACGTCGGCGACCCCGACGGCATCAACCTGTGGATGCCGGTGCGCGACGAACGCGCCGCCGTCGTGCACGCGGCGGCGGAGGGCATCGGCATCGCCGCCGGATCGCCGTTCGTGATCGACCCGGCACCCGGCACGGGTCGCGTCCGGGTCACGGCGGGATCGGTCGTCGAGAACGTCCGTCTGGTCGCCGAAGCGCTCGCCCGGGCCGCGTCCGCCGCACCGCCGGTCTGAACGCGTCAACCCCGGAGCCGGTGTCGGCGGGGGCTTCTAGGCTGGATGCCATGACCGTTCCCTCTGTCCAGCTCAATGACGGAAACTCCATCCCCCAGCTCGGCTACGGCGTGTTCCTCGTGCCGGCCGAGGACGCCGAACGCGCCGTGTCCGAGGCCCTCGAGGTCGGCTACCGCCACATCGACACCGCCGCGATCTACAAGAACGAAGAGGGCGTCGGCCGCGCCATCGCGTCCAGCGGCATCCCGCGCGACGAGCTCTTCGTCACGACCAAGCTCTGGAACTCGCGCCACGACGGCGACGACCCGCACGCCGCGATCGACGAGAGCCTGCAGAAGCTCGGCCTCGACAGCGTCGACCTGTACCTCGTGCACTGGCCGACCCCGAAGGCCGACAACTACCTCAACGCCTGGCAGAAGCTCATCGAGATCCGCGAGGCGGGCAAGACGCGCTCGATCGGCGTCTCGAACTTCCTGGTGCCGCACCTCGACCGCATCGTCGCCGAGACGGGGGTGACGCCGGTCGTCAACCAGATCGAGCTGCACCCGGCGCTCAGCCAGCGCGAGATCCGCGCGTGGGGCGCCGAGCACGACATGCACATCGAGTCGTGGGGCCCGCTCGGCCAGGGCAAGTACGACCTGTTCGAGATCCCCGCGATCAAGGACGCGGCCGAGGCCCACGGCAAGAGCCCCGCCCAGGCGGTGCTGCGCTGGCACATCCAGCACGGCCTCATCGTCTTCCCGAAGTCGGTGCGCCGCGAGCGCCTGGAAGAGAACTTCGACCTGTTCGATTTCGAGCTCTCCGCCGACGAGATGGCCGCGATCGACGCGGTCGACCCGGGCGACGGTTCCGGCCGCGTCGGCTCGCACCCCGACGACGTCGAGTGACGGGTCGCTGAACTGAACCGCCTCGCGAACGCCTCGAGCCCCTACCTGCGGGCCCACGCCGACAATCCCGTCGCGTGGTTCCCGTGGGGGCCTGAGGCGTTCGCCGTCGCAGCCAGGCGCGACGTGCCCGTGCTCGTCTCGATCGGCTACAGCACCTGCCACTGGTGCCACGTCATGGCGCGGGAGTCGTTCCAGGATGCCGAGACCGCCGCGCTCGTCAACGACGGGTTCGTGGCGATCAAGGTCGACCGCGAGGAGCATCCCGACGTCGACGCCGCCTACCTCGACGCCGCCTCCGCGTTCACGCCCCACCTCGGCTGGCCGCTCACGGCGTTCGCCACACCCGAGGGGCGCATCTTCTACGCCGGCACGTACTTCCCGCCCGCGCCCCGCGGTCAGCTGCCGTCGTTCCGGCAGGTGCTCGCCGCCGTCCGCGAGGCGTGGACCGAACGTCGGGGAGAAGTGGATGCCACCGGTGCCTCGCTCCGCGAGGCCCTCGCGTCCGCGGCCCCCGCCGCCGCCGACGCGATCCCCTCCGGCGAGGTTCTGGCGGCGGCCGTCGCCGACGTCATGTCCCGGGAGGACCGGGAATTCGATGGGTTCGCGGCCGGTGCGGCGCCCGACTCCCCGAAGTTCCCGAACACCCCGGTCCTGCGGCTGCTGCAGCACCCCGCGCTGGCGTCGCTCGTCCCGGAGGCCGCGGGCGTGGCATCCCGTGCTCTGACCGCGATGACGACGTCGGAGCTGCGTGATGCCGTCGAGGGCGGGTTCTTCCGCTACGCCACGCGCCGCGACTGGACCGTTCCGCACTACGAGCGCATGCTCACCGACAACGCCGGCCTGATCGAGGTCGCCCTCGCCGCGGGCGACGACGCCACGGCCGCCGAGACCGCGGGGTTCCTCGTCGACGTGCTGCAGCTGCCCTCCGGCGGGATCGCGGCCGCGCAGGACTCCGAGTCGGTCATCGACGGGCAGCGCTCGGAGGGCGGGTACTACCGCATCACCGACCGCGCGCAGCTCGTGCCGCCGGCCCTGGACGCCAAGGTCGTCACCGGCTGGAACGGGCACGCCATCGCGGCGCTCGCCGCCGCCGGCGCCTGTACCGACCCGCGGTTCGTCGAGGCCGCGCGCTGGGCCGCCGACGCCGTTCTCGAGGCGAACGTCGCCGACGACGGCACTCTCCGCCGCGCCTCGCTCGACGAGATCCGCTCCGGGGCTCCCGCGACGCTGGAGGACTACGGCGGTCTCGCCCGCGGCCTGCTCGCCCTCGGTCGCGTCACCGGCGAGGTCGCGTACGCCGAGCGCGCGCGGGCCCTGGTCGACGCGTGCCTGTCGGCCGAGGGCATCCGCCCGCCCGGGGGCGGCGACCCGGTGCTGGCGCTGCAGGGCATGCAGCCGCAGGGCGTCCCGAGCGACGGGGCCGCACCGTCGGGTCCGTCGGCGTTCGCCGCGGCCGCGCTCGACCTGTGGCGTCTCGGGGCGGGGGAGGGCTATCGCGAGGCGGCGGAGACGCTCGTCCGTGCCGCCGCCCCCGCCGCGCTCGCCGCGCCGCTCGCGTACGGCGCGATCCTCGACGTCGCGCTCGGCCTCGCGACGCCTCCGCGTCAGGTGGTCGTGGTGGGCGAGACGGATGCCGCTCTCGCCGACGCCGCGCGGCGGGTCGCGGCCGATGTCGTCGCCGTCGTCACGCCCGCGCAGGCCGCGGACTTCGCCCGCGCCGGCTTCGAGCTCTTCGAGGGAAAGGTCGCACAGGGAGGCGCGACCACGGCCTACGACTGTCGCGCGTTCACGTGCGCCCTGCCGACGACCGATCCCGCCGCTCTGGTCTAACGGCCGTCGTGCGGGGTTCGGGACGCCGCTCCCACTCAGTGAGCCCGTGGTCGCCATTCCCACGCCGCGGTGTCCGCACTGCCGCCATTTCCTCTCGCTCGACATTCGACACCAAGGCCCGGGTCTCGCTCACCGCAATGGCCGAAGGGACTGCCGCGCACGCGCCCGCAGTTCCGAAACGAAGCAGACGAGCACTACGCCTTAGCGCGAGACGCGATTTTGCGTGAGGCTGTGGAACGTCGCGTCACGGTTGAGTGGCGGTCCTAATCAGCTCCCGGCTCGACAAACACGGTGAGGCCCTCCTTGCCATTCGGGTTCTGAATCCGCACAGACACCTTGTACTGCGCAAGTACTGTGATTGCGCTCGCCAAGACCTGCAAATCCGCGACTTGCATCTGCTGGATGGACTCGCGCGGACCCCAGGATAGAGCCGTCAACTCAGCTATAGCAGGGAAGTTGTCACCGTTCGATGGCTGCGTGGTCTGATTGCGGAGACGGCTTTCCTTCGCGGCGAGGCGCTCCTCCTTCTTGCCCAGCCGTTCCTCACGCTTGAGGCTCGCAGCCTGGAACGTATCCCATGACTTTGCCACGCTCTCAATGAGCTGGCCGAGCGGGCGCAGAGCGACTCCAACCGCGCCCGCAATCACGACGATGGTCAAGAAGTCGCTGCCGTACTGCACCTTTCGGACCTCAGCGTCCGGGAGGTCACGGTCATCCCAGCGCGTCTGCCCGGACCCGGCGTAGTACCCGAAGGATATGAGGACGCGAAGCGCCTCAGAGATTTCGGTGAACTCATGAAACGTCAGGTCATCCGGGAGCTTTGCGTGGGCGATCAGCTGAAGCTCTGCGGTGTCGGTTGCCGTGCCCGCTCGCGGAGTGAAGGAAGCCACAGGCTCACCATATCGGCGCGCCGAGGCCGATTCTGTGGAAGCACCGTCAAGCGTCTGAGGGTCAGGAGTCGGCAGTCCGCTCGGCGATCGGCCTTTCAGTTGTCAGATGCGTGCAGCTCCCCTCTGCGAGTCATACGGTCCCGCACTGGTCGCGAGATACGGTCTGCCCGTTTGCGGTGAATACCCATCCGGGTGTGTAGCATGCAGCCACAACGGAATCCCGGGGGGACCTATGGCCGACGACGACTTCGACGAACGACTGGATCAGATCGAGCGTGCCATCAAGGTAATCAACACCATTGAGAACAACCCCGACTTGCAGGCTGCGGCCTTCAGCCACCTATTCGGCCCCCTTCCCTCGCTGCCAGTCGAAGCCCAGGACGACGGCTCCCAGCACGTCGCCCCGTCCGTTGAAGAGGAGTCGGGTGCCAAGCCGGGTGACGAGAGTGGCAGTCCTCGCGCTGGGGCGCGAGTACCGCGCGAGCGCAAGCGCGCCGGCAAGCCTTCGGTGAGCCAAGACAAGGCTCTCGACCCGGCTCCGCCGAGTGTGCAGCCATGGAAGGAATTCGTGGCGGAAAAGAAACCAGCCTCCCAGCCAGAAAAGAACACCGCAGCGGTCTACTGGTTGAAGGAGATTGCCGGACACGAAAAGGCCACGGTCAGTCAGGTGTTCACGCTGTATATCGACGCGAACTGGAAGCCTCCGGCCGACCCTCGCAACTCCCTGCAGGTAACGGCGTCACAAGGCGCCACGTTGGACACTGCGGACATGTCGGACATCAAGTTGACGCCCCGCGGCATCGGTCTCGTCAAAAACGACCTTCCTCGTCCTGAGAAGAAGACGAAGTAGCGCGGCCCACCTGTGAGCATGTCGCTCGTCGAGTTCCTCAGCGTCGTAAAGGGCGCGAAGCGAGAGACTCTTGCACTGTCCGTCCTGTATTGGCACGAACGATACGGCTCGAAACCGAGCATGACGGCAGCCGAAGTGAGGGCGGCGCTGGTGCAGGCGCGCATCACGAACGCGAAGAACATCAACGCCCCGGACGTTCTCGGCAGGGCCGGGGCGAACGTCGACGTGGCTGGAAACGCGCCCGGAGGCGCAAAGCTCTGGGCGCTGACCGAGACCGGGCGCAAGGCTGTTCGCCTCGCTCACGGACTCCCGGAGGACGAGCCCGAGCTCGAGCACGGCGTCGGTGAGTTGGAGAAGGTTGCAGCCAAAGTCACGAACGCGGGAGCGAGGAAGTTCCTAGACGAGGCGATCCTCTGCCTGAGCGTCGGAGCACTACGCGCCGCAATCGTGTTCGTCTGGGTTGGCGCTATCGCGGACGTCAAGGAACGAATCTGGCAGCGCGGTGCGACAAACGTTACGACCGCATTCCAGAAGTACAACTCAAGAGCGCAGCTGAAGTCCCACGACGACCTGCTCAAGTTCCAGGAGTCCGACATACTCAACGTCGCCCAGGACCTGGGAGTGATCGACAAGGCACAGAAGATCGTTCTGGGACAGGCGCTAGATCTACGGAATCAGTGCGGTCACCCAAACAAGTACTGGCCTACAGTCGCCAAGGCTAAAGCTCACATCGAGGACATCGCTGGGATCCTCTGGGTATGAGACCGTACAAGCGCCTCTGGGTATCTGAAGGTTGAGAGTCGACAGATCACTCGACTCCCGACCCTTCGGTTCATGAGATGTGCCCAGGACGCCTGTGCGAGTGTCATCCGCCGATGTCCGCTCTTGTCGATAACCTACAAGGGTGGACGAGGGGGACGCGTTGGATCCGATTATCACGGGGGCGGTACTCAAAGCGGGGCAGTTCGCCGACAAGGCTGGCGACTCCGTTGCAAAGGAGGCTGGGGGGATCCTAGTGCGTCTGTTCGGACCATCAGCGGACGTCATGGGCACGCACTGGGCAAATCAGCTGCGCGAGAAGAACCTCAACCGCCTGCTTAGGAAGACCGAGAAGCGAGCCAAGAAGGTCGAAGACACCGGCGAGGACCCCGGCTTCGCGAACCCCCGCGTAGCGTCCCAGGTCTTCGAGTCTGCGCAGTATGCCGACCAGGAAGTAGTCGCGGAGTATCTCAGCGGCGTCCTGGCGTCGTCGAGGGATGCGTCTGGTAAAGATGACGCGGGGGTGGCGTGGTCGAACGTCGTCGCGCGTCTGTCCAGCGATCAGCTCCGGCTCCACTTCGCCATCTACGCGAGTATCCGGCCTGTGATTCTCAGCGACCCGCCGGACAGAACAAGCGCACTCCACGGGCTCGAGATTGTCATGCCAACAAATCCGCTCGCCGATGCTTGCGGATTCTCCAGCATCGAGCGTTATGACGATGCGGTAGATGGCCTTTTGCGAGAGGGCCTGATCGACGACGGGTACCGGTACGGCAATCGCGTGTACGTCTGGACGGAAGTGGGTCCGACCCAAGAGATATCGTTTCCGCACGACCACGCAACGACGTTCCACCTATCCATTCATGGCATTCGGTTGTTCCTCTGGGGAACCGGCGCAGGGCGCCTTCCCACGACTTCATATGTCGACCCAGCAGTGGTACTGAACCCGGTCGATCAGAACGATCTCCCCCAGCCCATCCAGGACGTCAACTTCAAGAATTTCTACCTGGTGGACAAAGCGACGGAAGCCTCACCTGCGCAGGCCGAGACGCCCTAGGCGTTCAGTGTGGCAACGCGCTTGATCAGCTTGGCAGTGGTCGACGGATAGAACCGGTTGCCCAGCGAAGTGGTGTGGCCGGCCCCGTTGACCTCGCGTGCGATCTCTGAGATTCGAACACCCTCGTCGCGGCGCATAGTGATGTAGTTGACGACCTCATCGCGGAGGTCCGTCTTCGAGGGGCGTCCGATGTGCTTGCCCTGTCGCTTCAACTCGGCAAGCGCGGCACGGGTGCGGTCGCCGATCTGTCACCTCTCCCACTGAGCGAGCGCCATCAGGACATGCGCGATCATCTCGCCATTCGGAGTCGCCGTGTCGATGTCGAGATCGAGCGTGGCAACGCGCGCGGACTTGCTCGGCGGTCGCGTCGCGAAGGAACTTGCGCATGTAGTGGAGACCGGAGTCGGACCAGTCGAGCGGGAAACCCATACGGGTGTAGTCGGGCTTCACACGACTGGCCTGCGGAACGCCGAACTCCGACTGCTTCTCGAACTTGACGTTGCTCGAACCCAACGGAAGCTGTGCGAACGACTCCGTGGTGGTTCGGCTGGAGAGCGCCGAGATTGCGACTCGCGTCTTGTTCCACTCGGCGAGAGCGGTCGAGAATTCGTTCCACAGGGGGTTGAGGGAGACACCGTCTGCGGTCTGGGTGAGGATATCGACGGAGACGTTGAAGCCGCGGTCTGCGCCGACGATGTCGCAGTTGATGTCCGCGATCTTGAGGCTGTCCATTGCAGCGCTCCCATCGGTCAAGGGTGGGTGGTGAACCCGGCCCCTGGCCGCGGCGGCTGGATCCTGAGGGAGCGAATTCGAACCTCAGCGCCTCTAGCTAGGCGACGACGCGCCCTGTGGGGCGGTGGCGATAGTCAGGTTGTATATCGACCTGAGTATCCGCGCACGTTGGGGTAACTCCTAGATTATTCGAATCGCCTCGACAGTTCGCGACAGGAGCAGGAGATCGTCGCGCTCACCGCTGTCGAGGTCGACGACTGACGCTCAGTCCAGCAGGTGTCGCAGATACCGCCCGGGTGACTCGAGGAACCCGCGGTGCAGGCGCACGACCTCGAGTTCGTCCCACGTGGTCTCGCGGATACCCCACTCACCGAGCTCGAGGATCGTGGCGCCGGGCAGGGCCGCGAGCACGGGGGAGTGGGTCGCGCAGATCACCTGCGTGCCTCGCGAGCGCATGCGATCCAGGGACGCCAACCACCGCAGGGTGGACGAGAACGAGAGTGCCGCCTCGGGCTCGTCGAGGCAGGCCAGCCCGGCGACGTACCGCGGGTGATCGAGCGCCTCGTCGAGGAGGGCGTTGAAAGACTCGCCGTGGCTCATCGGGTGCAGGCTCGGCGGGGAGTTCGGGGTACGCGGCAGGTCATCGCGCCACGAGTAGTAGCCGTGCATCGTCTCGGCGCGCAGGAAGAACCCGAACCGCGGCGCCCGCGGGCTTCGTTCCAGCCGCAACCACTCGCCGAGGGGGCTCTCGGTTCGGCGGGTCTGTCCGCCGCCGTTGGACGATCCGCCTTCGGCCGGCAGCCCGTACGCCTCCGCGATGCCCTCGATGAGCGTGGACTTGCCCGACCCGTTCTCGCCGACGAGGAAGGTGACGCCGGGTCCGAACTCCCATCCGTCCCGTCCTGCGACCTCCAGGAACTGCGCGACCGCGGGGATGTTCGCGGGCCACGCGCCGTGGTCGATGGTGGCGTCGGCGAACAGCTTCGCCCGCTGCACGGGGCGCGGGTCGTGCAGCCACTCCTCGCCGTGGGCCACGGTCAGATCCAGGTCGGCAGCCAGTTGTGCAGGCGCCAGAATTCGTAGGGCACCGGCAGGCCCGTCCACACGGGGTACCAGAACGCCGACAGCAGCACGCACACGGCCAGGAAGACCACGACCCACGCCTGCCCGGCGGCGCGGGTCATCGATCTCGGCCCGCGCGCCAGGTCACGAAGCGCGAAGGTCAGCGCGAGCACGAGGAACGGCACCATCGCGACCGTGTAGAACTGGAAGATCGTCCGCTCGGGGTACAGCAACCAGGGCACGTAGGTCGCGGCCAGACCCAGGAGGACGAGGCCGTGACGCCCGTCGCGGAGCACCACGAACCGCACCAGCAGGTAGACCGAGGCGGCGATGCCCGCCCACCACAGCAGGGGGTTGTCGATGCTCGAGACGGCCTCGGTGCAGCCGCTGGGGAGCTGGCATCCGTTCACCCCGAAGTCGTCCTGGTGCCAGTACATCGAGGTGGGGCGGATCATCAGCGGCCACTGCCACGCGGGACTCGCGTACGAGTGCGGCGTGGACAGCCCGACGTGGAACGCGTACATCGACTGGTGGTAGGCCCACAGGTTCTGCAGCGGCAGCGGCACCCACGACCAGAAGCCGGTCGCGGGGCTCGCGTCGAGAACGTGCCGGTCGTAGCCGCCGTCCGTGAAGAGCCAGCCCGCCCAGCTCGCCAGGTACACGACGACGGCGACGGGCACGAGGAGGACGAACGACGCGAGGCCCTGACGCGCCGCGTCCATCGGCCACTGCGCGATCCCGGCGCGGCGGCGGGCCAAGGCGTCCGCGATCACGACGTAGACGCCGATTCCGGCGATGACGTAGAGCCCCGACCACTTCACAGCGGTCGCCGCGCCCGCCGCGGCACCGGCCGCGAGGAGCCACGGCCGGTTCCAGAAGACCGGACCCCACGTCGTCTCGCCCGGTGCTCGGGCGGCCCAGCGCGAGAGCGCGGCCCGACGATCCAGCGCCACGAACCACAGCGCCAGCACGATGAAGAAGGTCAGGAAGACATCGAGCAGCGCCACGCGGCTCAGCACGATCCCGAGCCCGTCGATCGCCATCAGTCCGGATGCCACGGACGCGAAGACGAGCGAACCGGTGAGCGTCTTCGCGAACAGGTACACCAGCAGCACGATGCCCGTGCCGAACACCACCGCGGCGATACGCCATCCGGTTGCGGAGTCGGCTCCGAACAGCGCCATCCCGGCGCCGATGAAGAAGCGCCCGAGCGGCGGGTGCACCACGTAGCTTCCGACGCCGGTGAAGAAGTCCGTGTCGCCCGCGACGAAACGCTCGTCGGCGCCCCCGGGCCACTCCGACGGGAAGCCGAGCAGCCACTGGCTCCACGAGTCCTTGACGTAGTACGTCTCGTCGAACACGAGCGCGTGCGGGTCGCCGACGTTCACCAGGCGTAGCACGAAGGCGAAGAGGGTGATCAGGGCGGGGGCGAGCCACCGCCACACGCGCGTCCGTCGGGGATCCGCCAGGAGACTGTCGCGCCAGCGGTCCAGGCGCGTCCGTTCGTCCGAGGGGATCAGCGAGGGGACGGCGGTCACGGCCCCCAGCATAAGGTGGGGCGGTGATCATCCTCGCGGCGACCCCCATCGGCAACCTGGGCGATGCCTCGCGACGGCTCGTCGAGGCGCTCGAGAACGCCACGGTGGTCGCCGCCGAGGACACCCGCACCACGCAGCGCCTGCTCGCCGGACTCGGCGTCGAGAACCGGCCGCGTCTGATCGCGCTGCACGACCACAACGAGAAGGAACGGGCCGCCGAACTCGTCGAACTCGCGCGCGAGGACGACCTCCTCGTGCTGAGCGACGCCGGGATGCCGACCGTCAGCGACCCCGGCTACGGGCTCGTCGCCGCCGCGGCGGCGGCGGGCGTCACGGTCACCGCGATTCCCGGCCCGAGCGCCGTCGTGGCCGCCCTGGCCGTCGCCGGGCTCCCGACCGACCGTTTCGCCTTCGAGGGCTTCCCGCGTCGCAAGCCCGGCGAGCGTCGGCGGGCCTTCGCCGAGCTCGCCGCCGAGACCCGCACCCTGGTGTTCTTCGAGTCGCCGTCGCGGTTGGCATCCACTCTCGACGACCTCGCCGCGGCGTTCGGCGCCGACCGCCCCGCCGCCGTGTGCCGCGAGCTGACGAAGCTCCACGAAGAGGTTCGGCGCGGCAGCCTGGCGGAGCTCGCCACCTGGGCGGCCGAGGGCGTGCGCGGCGAGATCGCGATCGTCGTCGGCGGCGCGTCGGCACGTGAGGTGGTGTTCCCGGATGCCGTGACCCAGGTGCTCGAACTGGTGCGCGACGGCGCGCGGCTCAAGGAGGCCGCCGCCGAGGTCGCCTCCCTCACCGGGCACTCCTTGCGCGAGCTGTACCAGGCCGCGCTCGCGGTCAAGCGCTGACGCGTCACACCGACCGGCGCCCCGGCGTCACCCCCGTAGAATCCTGGGGTGACTTCCGGCCGTTCGTTCTACATCACCACGCCGATCTACTACCCCAGCGACGTGCCCCACATCGGGCACGGCTACACGACGGTGGCGGTGGACGCGCTCGCGCGGTGGCACCGGCAGTCCGGCGACGACACCTGGATGCTGACGGGCACCGACGAGCACGGCCAGAAGATGATGCGCGCCGCCGCCGCGAACAACCACACCCCGCAGGAGTGGGTCGACAAGCTCGTGAGCGAGTCGTGGTTCCCGCTGCTGAAGACCCTCGACGTCGCCAACGACGACTTCATCCGCACGAGCCAGCCGCGCCACGAGGAACGCGTCGAGAAGTTCGTGCAGGCGCTGTACGACCGCGGGTACATCTACGCGGGCGAGTTCGAGGCGCTGTACTGCGTCGGTTGTGAGGAGTTCAAGACCGAGGCCGAGATCGTCGACGGCACGGGCCCGTTCGAGGGTCTCAAGGTCTGCGCGATCCACTCCAAGCCCCTCGAGCTGCTGCAGGAGAAGAACTACTTCTTCAAGCTCAGCGAGTTCCAGGAGCCGCTGCTCGAGCTCTACCGCTCGGTGCCCGACTTCGTGCGCCCCGACTCGGCGCGCAACGAGGTCGTGTCGTTCGTGAAGAACGGGCTCAAAGACCTGTCGATCTCGCGGTCGACGTTCGACTGGGGCATCCAGGTGCCGTGGGACGACTCGCACGTCATCTACGTGTGGGTGGACGCGCTGCTGAACTACGCCACGGCGGTCGGCTACGGCAGCGACCCCGAGGAGTTCGCGCGCCGCTGGCCGGCGTACCACGTGGTGGGCAAGGACATCCTCCGTTTCCACGCCGTGATCTGGCCCGCGATGCTGATGGCGGCGGGGCTCGAGGTGCCCCGCGGCGTCTTCGCGCACGGCTGGCTGCTGGTCGGCGGCGAGAAGATGTCGAAGTCGAAGCTCACCGGTATCGCGCCCACCGAGATCACCGACGTCTTCGGCTCCGACGCGTAC
Source organism: Microbacterium sp. RURRCA19A (assembly GCF_900156455.1). Classification (GTDB taxonomy): domain Bacteria; phylum Actinomycetota; class Actinomycetes; order Actinomycetales; family Microbacteriaceae; genus Microbacterium. Next base: position 78,987 of record NZ_FTNQ01000003.1, on the reverse strand, counting down.
CGCTTCTACTTCCTCTCCGCGATCGCGTTCGGCCAGGACGGGTCGTTCTCGTGGGAAGACCTCTCGGCCCGCTACCAGGCCGAACTCGCCAACGGCTTCGGAAACCTGGCATCCCGGTCGATCGCGATGATCGAGCGGTACTTCGAAGGGATCGTGCCGCCGGCGGGGGAGTACACCGAGGCCGACCTCGCGATCCAGAAGACGGTGGCGGATGCCGCGACGAACGCCGACGCGGCCATCGAGCGGTTCCGCATCGACGAGGCGATCGACGCGATCTGGACGATCGTCGACGCGCTGAACCAGTACATCACCGAGAACGAGCCGTGGGCCCTCGCGAAGGATGACGCGCAGCGCGAGCGTCTCGGCACCGTCCTGTACACGGCCGCCGAGGGGCTGCGCGCCCTCGCGGTGCTGCTGTCGCCGGTCATGCCGGTCGCGACCGAGAAGCTCTGGGTCGCGCTGGGCGCCGCCGAGAGCATCGGACGTCTGCAGGACCAGCCGCTCCGCGAGGCCGGCGCATGGGGCGTGCTGCGCCCCGGCACGTCGGTGAACGGCCTGTCGCCGCTGTTCCCACGCGTCGAGCAGGCATGAGCACGCCCGTCGAGCGTCCCCGCGGCACGATCGAGGGCGGCGATCCCAGCCAGTACGTGCGCGAGCGGTCCGCCGATGGCCGCCGCGACGTGAGCTACCCGCCCGCACCCGAGCCGCTCGGCATCCCCGTCTACGACAACCACACGCACCTCGAGATCGAGGACGGCGAGACCGGTCTCTCGCTCGACGAGCAGCTCGAACGCGCGCTGGCCGTCGGCGTGCACGGCGTCGTCCAGGCCGGGGGAGACGTCGACTCCTCCCGGTGGTCCGCGTGGGCGGCGGCGACCCACCCGCGCGTGCTCGCCGCCGTCGCGATCCATCCGAACGAGGCCCCCGCGTACGCCGTCGCCGGCGAGCTGGATGCCGCGATCGCGGTCATCGACGAGCTCGCGGCCGAACCGCGCGTGCGGGCCATCGGCGAGACGGGCCTGGACTTCTTCCGGACCGAGGCCGACGGCATCCCGGCCCAGCGGTACTCGTTCGAAGCGCACATCGCCCTGGCGAAGAAGCACGGCATCGCGATGCAGATCCACGATCGCGACGCCCACGACGCCGTGCTCGAGACGCTCGAGCGTGTCGGCGCCCCCGAGAGGACGGTGTTCCACTGCTTCTCCGGCGACGCCGACATGGCGCGCATCGCCGCCGACCGCGGGTACTACCTCTCCTTCGCGGGGAACGTCACGTTCAAGAACGCCCAGAACCTGCGCGACGCCCTCGCCGTGACCCCGCGCGAGCGGATCCTCGTCGAGACCGACGCCCCGTTCCTGACGCCCGCGCCGTACCGCGGCCGCCCCAACGCGCCGTACCTCATTCCGGTGACGCTCCGCTTCCTGGCGGCGGAACTCGGAACGGATGCCGACGAGCTCGCCGCCCAGGTCGCCGCGAACACCCTCGAGGTCTACGGAGAGTTCTGACCCGCGGATACGACGGAGGCCGGCACCCCGCAGGGTGCCGGCCTCCGTCCGTCCTCAGGCCTTGCTCTTGTCCTTGCGGACGAAGAGCGTCTCGGTCTGCTCGAGTTCCATGCCCTTCGTCTCCGGGATGCGCAACGCGACGTACAGGAACGACAGTGCCGCGAACAGCGCGTACATGCCGTAGGTGAGCGGGAGCGACCAGCCGGCCATCGCGGGGAACGACACGGTGATCGCGAAGTTGGCGATCCACTGCGCACCGGCGGCGACGCCGAGGGCCTTGCCGCGGATGCGGCTGGGGAAGATCTCGCCGAGCAGCACCCACACCAGCGGACCCCACGAGGCGCCGAAGCCGATGACGAAGATGTTGGCGGCGACGAGGGCGATCCCACCCCACGGAGCGGGGAGCGCGACGTCGTCGCCGCTTCCCTGGGCGAAGGTGAACGACAGTGCCATCGCGGCCAGCGACACCGTCATCAGGACCGAACCGGTCAGCAGGATGGGCTTCCGGCCGACCCGGTCGACCAGGAAGATCGCGACGAACGTGACCACGACGTTGGTCACCGAGGTGATCACCGAGATCAGCAGCGAGTTGCTCTCGTCGAACCCGACGGCCTTCCACAGCGTCGTGGAGTAGTAGAAGATCACGTTGATGCCCACGAACTGCTGGAACATGGAGAGCAGGATGCCGGTCCAGACGATTCCCTGGAGTCCGAGCACCGGCCCCCGCAGGGACACGTTCTTGTTCTTCCGGTCGGCCTCGATGGCGCTGGAGAGCTCGTTCATGGTCTTGTCGAGGTCGGCCGGCGGCACGAGGCGCGAGAAGATCGCGCGCGCCTCGTCCGTGCGTCCCTTCGCGAGCAGGTACCGGGGAGACTCGGGAACGGTGAACGAGAGGATGCCGTAGACGGCGGCGGGGACGACGCCGACGAGGAACATCCAGCGCCAGGCCTCCATGCCCAGCCACAGCTGGTTCGCCGCCCCGCCGGCGGAGGTGGCGAGGAGGGCGTCGGAGAGCAGCGCCCCGAAGATGCCGAGCGTGATCGCGAGCTGCTGCAGCGAGGCGAGCGAGCCGCGGATCTGGCGCGGGGCGACCTCCGCGATGTAGGCCGGGGCGACGACCGAGGCGATGCCGATCCCGAGGCCGCTCAGCACGCGCCACAGGATGAGATCGGGGACGCTGAAGGTCAGGGCGGCACCGATCGACGAGACGAAGAACAGCACGGCGCCCAGCAGCATGACCTTCAATCGGCCCCAGCGGTCCGACAGCGCGCCGGCGATCACGGCACCCACCGCGCACCCGAGCAGGGCGACGGCGACGACGAAACCGGTGAGGACCTGGCTCAGCTCGAAGTTGCCCTGGACGGCATCCACTGCTCCGTTGATGACGGACGAGTCGAATCCGAAGAGGAAGCCGCCGACCGCCGCGGCGAGGGACAGACCGACCGCTCGTCGCCCGTAGGGGCCGCGGAGGGTGAAGGCGTTGGCGGGAATCGACTGCGTCTGGCTCACCCATCCACGCTACTCCCGCCGGTCCCGGCAGGCGGCGGCTGGCGGTCGCCCTGGTTACAGTGGAACAATGCCCGTTTCGCTGCTCGGTGCCTCCGAGATCCGCCGGCTCGCCGCCGACCTCGACGTCACACCGACCAAGAAGCTGGGCCAGAACTTCGTCGTCGACGCCAACACGGTCCGCAAGATCGTCCAGGCGGCGAAGGTCGTGGCATCCGATCGTGTGGTCGAGATCGGGCCGGGGCTCGGATCGCTGACCTTGGCGATCCTCGAGACGGGCGCCTCCGTGCTCGCCGTCGAGATCGACCACCGACTCGCGGCGCGCCTGCCGGAGACCGCGGCCGCCCACGGCGTTCCGGCGGATCGGCTGAGCGTGATCGACGCCGACGCCCTGCAGGTGCGCGAGCTGCCCGGCGCTCCCGAGGTGCTGGTCGCCAACCTGCCGTACAACGTGTCGGTTCCCGTCCTGCTGCACTTCCTCGAGACGTTCCCGTTCCTGCAGCGCGGCGTCGTCATGGTCCAGGCCGAGGTGGGCGAGCGCCTCGCCGCCCCTCCCGGGTCGAAGGTGTACGGCGCTCCGAGCGTCAAAGCCGCGTGGTACGGCCCGTGGCGCCTGGCCGGAACGGTCTCGCGCCAGGTGTTCTGGCCCGTGCCGAACGTCGACAGCGTCCTGGTCGGATTCGAACGGGATGCCGAGCCCCGCGGCGACGAAGAACTCCGGCGCCGCACCTTCGCGATCGTGGATGCCGCCTTCCAGCAGCGCCGCAAGATGCTGCGGCAGGCGCTGTCGAGCGTCCTCGGCGGGTCCGCCGCCGCAGCATCCGAGGCTCTGGAGGCGGCGGGGATCGACCCGACGCTCCGCGGCGAGCAGCTGTCGATCGACGACTTCGCGCGCATCGCCCGCGGCTGACCCTCTCGTTGCGCGAGTCGCCCTGATCTGTCGCTTCTCAGCGGGGCTCAGGCGACGATTCTCGGCGCCTCGTGCGGATCGCGGCGACGTAACTTCTTGCCGTGTTCATCACATGTTCTCGAAACATGCCGGTAACATTTCAGCCCAACCGGGAGCATCACGCCGGTCAGAGGTCGCACCCGACGACCCGAAGGGAACGAGATGCGCTACGCCGAATACCCGCGTGCCGAACGCGTGCTGCTGCACCTGAGCGACACCCACCTGCGTGCCGGCGGTGCCCCGCTGTACGACCGCGTCGACTCCGAGGCGCACCTCGCGCAGGCGGTCGAGGCGATCGAGGCATCCGGCATCCGTCCCGACGGTCTCATCTTCACGGGCGACCTCGCCGACTTCGGGGAGGACGACGCCTACGCCCGCGTGCGCGCCATCGTCGAGCCCGCGGCGGCACGTCTGGGTGCCCCGGTCATCTGGGTCATGGGCAACCACGACGACCGCGCGACGTTCCGACACCATCTGCTCCCGGGTGAGCACGGGCACCCCGACGCGCCCGTGGATCGCGTCGACGAGCTCAACGGCCTCCGCATCGTGACGCTCGACACCACCGTCCCCGGCTTCCACCACGGCGAGACCACCGCCGCGCAGCGCGAATGGCTCGCCGACGTGCTGTCGGTCCCCGCCCCGCTCGGCACGATCCTCGCGATGCACCACCCGCCGGTCCCGAGCGTGCTCGACCTCGCCGCCACCGTCGAACTGCGCGATCAGCGCAGCCTCGCGGCCGTGCTCCGGGGCACCGACGTGCGCACGATCCTCGCCGGGCACCTGCACTACTCGACGTTCGCCACGTTCGCCGGGATCCCCGTGTCGGTGGCTTCGGCGACCTGCTACACGCAGGATCTCATGGTGCCCGTCGGCGGCACGCGGCCCCAGGACGGTGCGCAAGGGTTCAACCTCGTGCACGTGTACGACGAGACGGTCGTGCACTCGGTCGTGCCGGTCGGCGCGGCGGAGGTCCTCCAGTACGTCGACGCCGCCGAGTCGCAGGAGCGGCTCCGATCGGCCGGCATCGCCGTGCCGACCGCGAGCGAACTCAGCGGGCGGGTGTCACCGCCGACGACGCCGCTGCCGATCCTGCGCTGACGGGTTCCTTCTCCCACGGCGCGGTCACCGGGAAGTACCGTTCGAGGCACGCGCGCAGCGCGGGCACCCGCACCTCCTCGGGGATCTCGGGCACACTGCCGTCGTTGAGGCAGAACATGTCGGTGTCGCGGCCGGTGACGAGACGCTCCATGCGACGGAGCGAGTCCAACTGCGTGGTCTGGACGTAGCGCGTCCGCGGCTCGGTCGTGATGACGGCCCGCCCGGTGGCCAGCGCGTAGTAGTGGTACAGGCTGTTGGTGACCGAGATGTCGGTCGCCGAACGGAAGCGGCTCGCCGCCGTGCGGGCGTAGTCCTCCGCGAATTCGCGCTCCAGTTCGTACGCCACCGAACGCCGCAGCGGCGTCGCGCAGTGCTCGAGATCGAGCGTGATGACGCGTCCGAACCTCTCCTCGAGCAGCGCACGGTTCACGCGCAGCCCGTTGTCGTGGCCGGAGCGGCCGACGTGCGCGGCGCCGCTGCCGATCCGGATGCCGCTCTCGACGAACCGACTGATCCCGGCTCCGCTGAAGAAGAGCTCCGGGGTGACCGGACGGCCGAAGAACATGTCGTCGTTGCTGTAGAGGAAATGCTCGGCGAGGCCGGGGATGCGGTGCAGCTGCGCCTCGACCGCGTGCGAGTTGTGCGTGGGGAGGACCGACGGGTCGGCGAAGAACTCCTCGCTCCGCACGATGGTGACCTTTGGGTGATCGGCCAGCCATTCGGGCGTCGGAGAGTCCGTGGCGATGAAGATGCGACGCACCCACGGGGCGTACATGTGGACGCTGCGCAGGGCGTAGCGCAGCTCGTCGACCTGACGGTAGCGAGCCGCGTTGTCATCGCCGTCGCCGACGACGTACCCCTTCATGCGCGCGGCGCGCTGACGCTGGAACTCGCTGGAGGACCCGTCCACCCAGGAGAAGACCATGTCGACGTCTTCTGTGAACTCGTTCGGGTGCGGATCGAACATGCCCGCCACGCTGCGCCACCGACGGCCGTAGCGCTCGACCTCCACCACGTCCAGGTCGGCCGTGGCGAACTTCCGGCGGGTCAGAGCGCTCGGGCGCGGGGCCTCGATGGTCTCGGTTCCGAACCGCCACAGCTCCAGACGCGGCGCCAGCGCGGCGCCGTAGCGGTAGGAGCCCTCGGACGAGGTGCGCGGGCGGAAGACCGCGTACGCCTCCACCGCGTTGCGGCTCGGGACCACGCTGTGCGCGGGAACCGGCTCCTCGCCCCGCGCCTTCAGGTAGACGGGGCCGAGGTCGGGATCGCGCAGAGCCGCCAGGGCGACGTCGGCGTGCGCGGTGTCGACGACGATCTTGGGTCGGCGGTTGGCATCCCGCACGAGCATGACCGGAACACCTGCCGCCTCGATCGCGGCGGCGACCGTGAGCAGGTCGTCGCGCTCGGCGTCGGCGGGGGTGCGGGTGTCGTCGACGACGTGCAGGATGCCGTCCACCATGCGGATGTCATCCCGCGAGAGGAGGGCGCGCCACGGGTCGGTCTCGAAAGAAAGGGGGACCATCGATCGCATACTGTGCCTCCTCGGGGGATGTGGGGACGGGTTCGTACACCGTAGGGAGCCGGCGTTACGTCCGCGTTTCGGCGACGGCGCCGAAGCGCGGTGAAGGGGGCGCTACTGTCGAAGAGTGACTGAGATCGCCCGTTCCGGACCGGCCGCCGTCGACCCGTCGTCAGCGGGCCGGGGGATGTCTGTCCGACGTTCCAGTTTCGCACACGGCGGAGCATGCGGACTCCCGGTGGGGCGAGGTCGGCGATGAGCGGCCACGAGCCCGCCGCGGTGCGCGTGCGCGCGCCCGGCAAGATCAACGTCTTCCTCGAGGTCGGCGATGTGGCCGACGACGGCTACCACGAGGTCGCCACCGCCTACCAGGCGGTGTCGCTGTACGAGGAGATCACGGCCACACCGGCCGACGACATCACGATCGAGATCGTCGGCACCTCGACGGTCGACGTCGAGGGCGTGCCCACCGACGAGCGCAACCTCGCGGTCCGCGCCGCGCGGCTTCTGGCGCGCGTCGGCGGAATCGATCGGGGCGCCCACCTGTCGGTGCGGAAGGCCGTGCCGGTCGCCGGGGGCATGGGCGGCGGGTCCGCGGATGCTGCGGCCGCCCTCGTCGCGTGCGACGCGCTGTGGGGGATCGGGATGCCGACCGCCGACCTCGCGCGTCTGGCGGCGCAACTGGGCGCCGACGTGCCGTTCGCCCTCCTCGGTGGAACCGCCGTCGGGACCGGTCGCGGCGACGAGCTGAGCCCGGCGCTGGCCTCCGGCCGTTTCGATTGGGTGCTCGTGCCCAATGACCAGGGGCTGTCGACCCCGGTGGTCTACGGCGAACTCGACGCCCACCGCGAGCGCCATGCGGTCGACATCGGACCGGCCCCGCGCGTCCCGGCGGTCGACCCCGATGTGCTGCACGCGATCCGTCAGGGCGACCCCCGCATGCTGGCCGCGACCGTGCGCAACGACCTCCAGGCACCCGCCCTCCACCTGCGTCCCGACCTCGCCCGCGTCCTCGAACGGGGCGAGCGTTCGGGTGCGCTCGCGGGATTGGTGTCCGGCTCGGGCCCGACCCTGGCGTTCCTCGCCGCCGATGAGACCGCCGCGATCGACCTCCAGGTCACGTTGAGCGCCGCCGGGTTCCCCGCCCTCCACGTCCACGGCCCCGTCTCCGGCGCGCGTGTGGTCTGACCGCGGCGCACCATAGCCCAGGTCGTCACACGGGGCAATCTTGCGTTTCGTGTCGGTGGCCCTCACTAGCCTCGAACGTGGTGGACCTGCACCGGCGGGCGCTCTGCCCGCGAGCGGCCACGAAAGGGGAAGTCCCATGAAGGCAGTACTCGACGGCGTGGTGATCGCCGAAGCCGAGCGCGACGATCTCGTCTCGATCGAGGGCAACTGGTACTTCCCGCCGAGCGCCGTCCGCGCCGGCGCCCTGTCGCAGAGCCCCACCCCGTACACCTGCCCGTGGAAGGGCGCGGCCCAGTACTGGAACGTCGCCCTCGACGGTGCCGAGCTCACCGACGGTGCGTGGTCGTACCCCGATCTGCGCCCCGGCGCGGTCGATCGAGTGGGCACCGACTTCGCGGGATACGTCGCCTTCGACCGGAAGGTCGTGGTCTCCGACTGAGTCGGGCACGCGCATGATCGAGTTCTCGGCCGTCTCGAAGGTCTTCCCCGACGGCACCCGCGCCGTCGACGATTTCAGTCTCGTCATCCCCTCCCGCAAGACGACCGTCTTCGTGGGCTCTTCGGGCTGCGGCAAGACGACGCTCCTCCGCATGATCAATCGCATGGTCGAGCCCTCGGCCGGCACGATCACCATCGACGGCGACGACATCGCGTCGCGGCCGCCGGTGCAGCTCCGCCGGAGCATCGGATACGTCATGCAGAACTCGGGGCTGCTGCCGCACTTCACGGTGGCCGAGAACATCGCCACGGTTCCCGTGCTCCAGGGCGAGAATCGCAAGAAGGCGCGCACCCGCGCCCTCGAACTCATGGAGACGGTGGGCCTCGACACCGCCATGGCCGACCGCTACCCGAGCCAGCTCTCGGGCGGCCAGCAGCAGCGCGTCGGCGTCGCCCGCGGTCTCGCGGCCGATCCGAACATCCTGCTCATGGACGAGCCGTTCGGCGCGGTCGACCCGATCGTGCGCGACGAACTCCAGCAGGAGCTCATCCGGCTGCAGAACGACATCGGCAAGACGATCGTGTTCGTCACCCACGACATCGACGAGGCGTTCCTGCTCGGCGACCAGGTGGTGCTGCTCGAGAAGGGCGCCCACGTCGCCCAGGTCGGGGCACCGAGCGAGATCATCGAGAATCCGGCGAGCGACTTCGTGGCCAGCTTCATCGGTGCGGTCAAGGGCAAGCGGGCCTTGCGCCTGAAGGCGACCGAGCACGGCACGGTCGTCGTCGACGCCGAGGGGCGCACGCAGGGCGCCCTCGTGGAGGAGCCGCGCCCGTGACCTGGGTCCTCAACAACCTCGGGCTGATCGGGGAACTGACGGTGGCCCACCTCCGACAGAGCCTGATCGCGCTCCTGGCCGGGTTCGTCCTCAGCGTCCCCCTCGGCTGGGTCGCCTGGCGCTACCGACTCGTGCGCAGCAGCGTCATCACGATCACGGGTCTGCTGTACACGATCCCGTCGCTCGCCCTGCTGATCCTCATGCCCGTGGTCACCGGCTGGTACTCGATCGTCAGTGAGACCAACCTGATCGTGGCGCTCGCGATCTACGCCGTCGCGATTCTCGTGCGCGCCGTCGCCGACGGCCTCGACTCGGTCGACGCGGGCGTGCGGCAGGCGTCGACCGCTGTGGGATACGGCTCGTTCCGCCGCTTCTGGGCGGTGGAGTTCCCGCTCGCCGGGCCCGTGATCCTGGCGGGGCTCCGTGTCGCGTCGGCGAGCACGATCGCCCTGGCGACGGTCGGCATCCTCGTCGGCATCCAGAACATCGGCTACCTGTTCACGAACGGTCTGCAGCGACGGATCATCCCCGAGGTCTTCACGGGTGTGCTCGCCGTCGTCGTCATCGCGCTGGTGATCGACCTGTTGCTCGTTCTCGCGGGCCGCCTGCTCATGCCCTGGACCCGGGGGACGAAGACCGTCTCGCGACAGGCCAACCGGACGTTGGTGAAGGCATGAACCTCATCGGCGACGCGCTCGGCTGGATCTTCTCCGGCAACCCCGGGACCGGGTTCGACTCCATCCCCGCGGCGATCGGCGTGCAGTTGCTCTACACGCTCGTCTCCGTGGTCGTGGCCGGGGCCATCGCCATCCCGCTCGGCTGGTACATCGGCCACACGGGTCGGGGTCGTGAGACGGCCGTCGCCATCTCGGGCGCGGCGCGCGCGATCCCGTCGTTCGGTCTGCTCATCCTGCTGACGCTGTTGCTCGGTGTGCTGCACAAGCCCGAGGCGGCCGTGATCTCGTTCGTCGTTCTGGCGATCCCCTCGCTCCTGGCGGGGGCGTACACCGGCTTCGAGGCGATCGACCGTCGCGTCATCGACGCCGGACGCTCCATGGGCATGACCGAGGCGCAGATCCTGTGGCGCATCGAAGTGCCGCTCGGCCTGCCTCTGCTCGTCGGCGGCATCCGCGCCGCCACCCTCCAAGTCCTCGCGACCGTGACGATCGCGGCCTACATCGGGCTGGGCGGCCTCGGGCAGTACATCATCGCCGCGATCCCGCTGCGCCGCTTCGACATCCTGATCGGCGGTGCGATCCTGGTCGCGGTCCTCGCTCTCGTGATCGACGGCCTGTTCGCCCTCCTGCAGCACCTCGTGGTCCCGCGCGGCATCCGCGCCGCGGGCGCCGCCTCGCCCCGGACGCGCTCGGCGCGGGAGCGGCGCGCCGAGGCGATCGCGGTGGGAGCCCCCGCCGCGCCCCCGGGCAACGCCTGACTCACCCGACTCTCCACCACCAGAAAGAGGAACCCATGTTCACAGCACGAACTCGCAAGGGTCTCGGCGTCCTCGCCGGGCTCGCGGTCGCCTCGCTCGCCCTCGCCGGTTGCGGCGCCTCGAGCGACCCCCTGAGCAACAACGGCGGCGACGCCAGCGCGTCGTCGGCCGAGATCGTCGTCGGCTCGCAGGCCTACTTCTCGAACGAGATCATCGCCGAGATCTACGCGCAGGCTCTCGAGAACTCCGGACTGACGGTCAAGCGCCAGTTCCAGATCGGTCAGCGCGACGCGTACATCCCGCTGCTCGAAGATGGCACCGTCACCGTGTTCCCGGAGTACAGCGGCAACCTGCTGCAGTTCTTCGACAAGGAGACCACCGCGCGCACCGCCGACGAGGTCTACGCCGCCCTGCCCGCGGCTCTGCCCGAGGGGCTCGAGGTGCTCGACCAGTCGTCGGCCACCGACCAGGACTCGTACACCGTGACGGCGGCGTTCGCGCAGGCCAACGGCCTGACCTCGATCGCCGACCTTTCCAAGGTCACCTCGGGGCTGACTCTCGGCGGCAACGCCGAGCTGGCCGAGCGCCCCTACGGCCCGCAGGGCCTGAAGTCCACGTACGGAGTCGACGTGCAGTTCTCGCCCACGGGTGAGACCACGGTCGACGACCTCGTCGCGGGCACGATCCAGGTCGCGAACGTCTACACCGCCGACCCGCGCATCAAGACCGACGACCTGGTCACCCTGGAAGACCCGAAGGGCCTCTTCCTGGCCTCGAACGTCGTTCCCGTCGTGAACTCCCAGGTCGCGTCGCAGGTGTCCGACATCCTGAACAAGGTCTCCGCGGCCCTCACCCCCGAGGGACTCGTGGAACTGAACGTGAAGTCGACCGTCGACCAGCAGTCGTCGGCCGACATCGCGAAGGCCTGGCTCGCCGACAACAACCTCTGAGCCGACGCCACACCAGCGGGGCCGTCCGGGATTCCGGGCGGTCCCGCTGCGCGTTCCGGTAGCAGGGCGCTCTGCGCGAGCGGTCCCCGCGAGACTGCACGCGCCTGACAACCCCACTGCAGGGTGCGCGGGTTTCGTCAGCCGGATGCAGTCTCGTGGTTCGCCCCCGCCGGACCCGCGTAGCCTGGAACGGATATGGCACATCTGCTCGGGGGCGAAGCCCTGCACCTGGAATACCCGACCAAGGTCGTGTTCGACTCCGTCTCGCTCGGGGTGAACGAAGGCGACCGGATCGGCATCGTCGGCCGCAACGGCGACGGCAAGTCGAGTCTCCTCGGCATGCTCGCCGGCATCCGCGAGCCCGACGGCGGGCGCGTCACCGTGCGCGGGGGAGTGACCGTCGGCGTCCTCGACCAGCAGGACACCCTCGACGACGACGACACGATCGGCCACGCCGTCGTCGGCGACCGCGCCGAGCACGAGTGGGCGGGCGACGCGCGCACGCGCGACGTGATCGCCGGGCTCCTCGGCGACCTGCCGTGGGAGGCGCGACTCGGCGATCTGTCGGGCGGCCAGCGCCGCCGCGTGGCGCTCGCGAAGCTGTTGTCCGGCGACTGGGACGTGCTGTTCCTCGACGAGCCCACCAACCACCTCGACGTCGAGGCGATCACCTGGCTCGCCGGACACCTCAAGAAGCGGTGGGCGCCGAACGCGGGTGGGCTGCTGGTCGTGACGCACGACCGCTGGTTCCTCGACGAGATCTGCACCGCGACGTGGGAGGTGCACGACCGCATCGTCGAGCCCTTCGAGGGCGGGTACGCCGCGTACATCCTGCAGCGGGTCGAGCGCGACCGGCAGGCGGCATCCATCGAACAGCGGCGTCAGAACCTCGCCCGCAAAGAGCTGGCGTGGCTGCGCCGCGGGGCGCCGGCACGCACCTCGAAGCCGAAGTTCCGCATCGATGCGGCGAACGAGCTCATCGCGGACGTCCCCGAGATCCGCGACAAGGTCGCGCTGCAATCGCTCGCCGTCGCGCGCCTGGGCAAAGACGTGGTCGACCTGCTCGACGCGGGAGTGAGCTACGGCGACAAGACCGTGCTGAAGGACATCGAGTGGCGTATCGCGCCGGGGGAGCGCACCGGCATCCTGGGGGTCAACGGTGCCGGCAAGTCGACGCTGCTGAGCCTGGTCACGGGCACCCTCGAACCGACCAGCGGCCGAGTCAAGCGCGGCAAGACCGTCAAGGTCGCCACCCTCACCCAGCGCCTCGACGAGCTTGAGCAGCACCTCGACGACCCGGTGCGCGTGGTCATCTCGAACCTCCGCACCACCTACGCCTTCGGCACCGGATCCAAGGCGCAGGAGCTGACCCCCGGACAGCTGCTCGAGCGCCTCGGGTTCTCGAGCGCCCAGCTGTCCACCCCGGTCAAGGACCTCTCCGGCGGGCAGAAGCGGCGGCTGCAGCTGCTGCTCGTCATCCTCGACCAGCCGAACGTGCTGATCCTCGACGAGCCGACCAACGACCTCGACACCGACATGCTCGCGGCCATGGAAGACCTGCTCGACTCGTGGTCGGGCACCCTCATCGTCGTCTCGCACGACCGGTACTTCCTCGAGCGCGTCACCGACCAGCAGTTCGCGATCCTCGACACGAAGCTCCGCCATCTCCCCGGGGGAGTCGACGAGTATCTGCGTCTGCGCGCGCTTCAGGATGCCGAGCCCTCGAGGCCCGCGGCATCCGGATCCGCCTCCGCGGCTCCCGGCCTGCAGGGCGCGGATCTCCGCGCCGCGCAGAAGGAGGCCTCGGCCGCCGAGCGCAAGATCGAGAAGCTGCAGCAGCAGATCGATCGCGCCAAGGCGGCTCTGGTCGACCACGACCAGGCGGACTACGTGGGGCTGGGCAAGGAGATGGAGCGCATCTCGCAGTGGGAGGCCGAGCGCGATGACCTCGAGCTGCGCTGGTTCGAGCTCACCGAGGCCATCGGCTGAGCGGAGTCCGCTCGAGCGGACACGGTGTCAGTGGACCGCGATCTCCAGGATCACGATCACGATCCCGAGGAACGACGTCGCGAGTGCTCCCATGATGCGCCCGAAGACGCGGTAGCCTCGGCGCCGGAATGCCTGGTATCCGAGGATCGCGAGGACGACGAACATCGCGGTGATGCAGTTGTCGACGGCGTCCGACACCGACTGGTTCATGAGGATGCCGAACACCAGGGCGAGGATCGACGGCACCGAGGCGTACAGCATCCCGGCGGCGTGGCGAATCGCGTGACGCGTGGAGCCGCGGAGCCCGTGTTCGCCGTGTTCGGTCAGGGTGTGCGCGAACACGTGCGCGATGAAGAAGACGATCAGCGTCGACGTCGAGTTGAAGAGCACCTCCGCGACGTCGTGGGCCTCGTCGTCGGCGAGGGTCACGAACGTCGTGAAGACGATGAGGCCGTAGATGGCCGCGGGGGAGCGGAACCGCACATCCAGCCACGCCGTGACCCGCTGCCACGGCGTCGGGGTCGCCACCGTCTCGCTCACGCGTCGAATCCCAGGCTGAGCTTGCGGAGCAGCGTCGCCAGGCGATCGCGGTCGCCGCGCGAGAGCCCGTCGAGCAGCAGGGCCTCGGCGTCGACGAGGCGGGTGATCGCGGCATCCACGCGCACGCGTCCGTCGTCGGTCAGGGTCACCAGGATGCTCCTCCCGTCGCCCGGATCGGCTTCGCGCCGGACGAACCGGCGGGCGACGAGCCGGTCGATGCGATTGGTCATGGTGCCGCTGGAGACGAGCGTCTGCTGCAGCAGCTGTTTGGGGCTGAGCTGGTAGGGCTCGCCCGCACGGCGGAGGGCCGAGAGCACGTCCCATTCCCACGACTCGATGTCGCTGCGACGGAACGCCTCTTTGCGCGCGATGTCGAGGTGACGGGACAGCCGTGCGACCCTCGAGAGCACCTCGAGCGGCGAGAAGTCGAGGTCGGGCCGCTGGCGCACCCACGCCTCGACGATGCGATCGACTTCGTCGCTGTCCCGGCTCACCCGTTCATTATGTCGAGAACGCCGTCGGGCCGCCGTCTGGCAGACTTGACCGGTGCCCGCGGGCACGGTCCGCCGTGGTGTAACGGCAGCACGACAGCCTTTGGAGCTGTTAGGTCCAGGTTCGAATCCTGGCGGCGGAGCATGACCTCATCGACCGAGCTCGCCGTCGTCGTCCTCGCCGCGGGCCAGGGCACCCGCATGCGATCGCGCACCCCGAAGATCCTGCACGCGGTCGGCGGTCGGCCGCTGGTCGGGCACGTGCTCGACACCGCGGCATCCCTCGACCCGGCCCGCATCGTCGTGGTCGTCCGGCACGAGCGCGACCGCGTGGCCGAGACGATCACCGAGCTGGCGCCGGGCGTCGTGATCGTCGATCAGGACGAGGTCCCCGGTACGGGACGCGCCGTCGAGGCCGCCCTCGGGGCCCTGGAGGACTTCGCGGGCGACGTGCTGGTCCTCAGCGGTGACGTGCCCCTGCTCGAAACGCACACCCTCGCCGGGCTCCTCCAGGCGCACCGGTCCGGCGGCACCGCGGTCACCCTGCTCACCGCGGAGGTGGACGACCCGCAGGGCTACGGCCGGGTCATCCGTGACGATGCCCGCGCCGTCCGCCGGATCGTGGAGCAGAAGGATGCCACGGCCGACGAGGCCGCGGTCACCGAGATCAACGTCGGGGTCTACGTCTTCCGCGCCGCGCCGCTGCGCGACCAGCTCGCGCGGATCGGCACGGCCAACGCCCAGGGCGAGAAGTACCTCACCGACGTCGTGGCGTTGCTGCGCGACGCGGAGCTGGGCGTCGCCGCCTCCGTCACGCCCGACGCCGCCGCGGCGCTCGGGGTCAACGACCGCATCCAACTGTCGGAGGCGGGGCGCACGCTCAACGCCCGCACGGTGCGGCACTGGCAGCGCGAGGGCGTCACGGTCGTCGACCCGGCCACGACGTGGATCGACGTGACCGCGGTGCTCGCGCCGGATGTCACGCTCCTCCCCAACACCCACGTGCGGGGGGCCACGGTGATCGCCGCGGGCGCGACGATCGGACCCGACACGTCCCTCGTGGACTGCGAGGTGGGCGAGGACGCCGCGATCACGCGGACCGATGCGACGCTCGCGGTCGTCGAGGCGGGCGCGACGGTCGGCCCGTTCGCGTATCTCCGACCCAACGCCCGCGTCGGTGTGAACGGCAAGGTCGGCACGTTCGTCGAGGTGAAGAACTCCTCGATCGGCGAGGGCAGCAAGGTGCCGCACCTGTCGTACATCGGAGACACCGAGATCGGGCGCAACGTCAATCTCGGTGCGGGCGCGATCACCGCCAACTACGACGACATCGCCAAGCACCGGACCGTGATCGGCGACGAGGTGCACAGCGGTTCGCACAACGTCTTCGTCGCGCCCGTTACGATTGGGGATGGCGCCAAGACCGGTGCCGGCGCCGTGATCCGCAAGGACGTCCCCGCCGGTGCCCTGGCACTCAGCGTCGCCCCCCAGCGGAACATCGAGGGGTGGGTCGAGAAGAATCGACCGGGCACCGGAGCGGCCGATGTGGCCGTGCGGGCCCGGGGTGAACAGGAAGCGCGCGATGGCTCGTAAGAAGAACCGTGTAGATCTCGACCGCGACAACGGCATCGCCCCCGGGCTCGTCGCCAAGACCAAGAAGCGGCTGGTCGTCGCCTCGGGTCGGTCGCACCCCGAGCTCGCGCACGAGGTCGCGCGTCACCTCGGCACCGAGCTCGCGCCGACCGAGCACCGGACCTTCGCCTCGGGCGAGATCTACACGCGCTTCGAGGTGTCGATCCGCGGCTGCGACGTGTTCGTCGTGCAGTCCTTCGGTCCGCCGGTCAACGAGTGGCTCATGGAGCTGCTCATCATGCTCGACGCCCTGAAGCGCGCCTCCGCCAAGCGCATCACTGTGGTGGCCCCCTACTACCCCTACTCGCGTCAGGACAAGAAGGGCCGCGGTCGCGAGCCGATCAGCGCCCGTCTCATCGCCGATCTGTTGAAGACCGCCGGCGCGGATCGCATCATGAGCGTCGACCTGCACGCCGCGCAGATCCAGGGCTTCTTCGACGGTCCCGTCGATCACCTGTTCGCCAAGCCCGTGCTGCTCGAGCACTTCGAGCAGGGGCTCACCGGCGAAGACCGAGAGACGCTCACGGTCGTCTCGCCCGACATGGGTCGGGTCCGCGTCGCCGACACGTGGTCCGACAGCCTCGGCGCCCCGCTCGCGATCATCCACAAGCGTCGTGACCCGAAGGTCGCGAACCAGGTCTCGGTGCACGAGATCGTCGGTGACGTGAAGGGGCGCACGTGCCTCCTCGTCGACGACATGATCGACACGGGCGGCACGATCCAGAAGGCCGCGCAGGCCCTCAAGGCGAGCGGCGCTCGCAAGGTCATCGTGGCCGCGACCCACGCCATCTTCAGCGACCCCGCGACCGAGCGTCTCCAGGACCCGGCGATCGACGAGGTCGTCGTGACCGACACCGTGCCACTGCCCCCCGAGCGCCGGTTCGACCGCCTCACGGTCCTGCCGATCGCCCCGCTGCTCGCGCGCGCGATCCACGAGGTCTTCGAGGACGGTTCGGTCACGAGCATGTTCGGCGGAGACGCCTGAGATTCAGGGCGCGCTCATAGGTTCGGTGAGGTCTGAACCAGGTCCGTTTCGAGATCGTGTGTTCATCGTGAGCACGATCGCTCCGCGAGGCACGACCGAAAGAGGACCCTCATGATCCGCACGACCGCCGTCCCCCGCCCCGTCCGCATCGGCACCGCCCTCCTGGGCGTCGCCGGTGTGGTGACCCTCGCCGGATGCTCCGGCGGCAACGCCGACGCCGCCGCGCCGGCCGCATCGGCCTCCTCCCCCGCCGCATCGTCGGCGCCGAGCGGGAGCGCCACGACCGACTCCTCGTCGGGGGCCGCGGCGTCCAACGGCGTCTACTCCGACGGCACGTACGAGGCCACCGGCCAGTACGCCACCCCCGAGAGCGTCGAGACGGTCGACGTGACCCTCACGATCGCGGGCGACACGGTTACCGACGTCACGGTCACCGGTGACCCGCAGGCGGCGGAGTCCCGGCGCTATCAGAGCGAGTTCATCGGGGGCATCAAGGACGAGGTCGTCGGGAAGAAGGTCGACGAGATCTCGGTCAGCAAGGTCGCGGGATCCTCGCTCACCAGCGGCGGCTTCATGAAGGCCCTCGACACGATCAAGTCCGAGGCGAAGGCCTGACGTCGTGACCGCGGCGACCGCCGCCAGGGCGGCGTGGACGTTCGACGCGATCGGCACCGCGTGGGCGATCGAGACCGCGCAGCCGTTGTCGGCGGCCGCGCGTGCCGCGGTCGCCGACGTCGTGGACGCCTTCGACCGCGAATGGTCGCGTTTCCGCGCTGACTCGCTGGTGTCCTCCCTGGCGGAGGGACGCGTGGCATCCGTCGAGGCGCCTCCGGACACCGACGCGATGCTGGCGCTGTACGACGAGCTCGATGCGGCGACGCACGGCGCGGTGAATCCCCTGGTGGGCGATGCCCTGGCCCGGCTCGGGTACGACGCCCGGCTGACGCTCGCCCCGTGGGGGGCTCCGGCGGCGGCGCCGAACTGGCGCGACGTCGTGACGTGGGGGAGCGGTGTCCTGTCGCTGTCCCGCCCGGCGACGCTCGATGTGGGGGCGCTCGGCAAGGGGCGGTTGGTGGACCGCGTGCTTGACGTCGTCCGCGCCGAGGCCGAGGGCGACGTGATCGTCGACGGCTCGGGCGATCTCGCCGTGCGCGGCGCACCGGTGCGGGTCGGCCTCGAGCACCCGTACGACCCCACCCGCGCGATCGGCGTGGTGGAGGTGCGGGACGCCGCCCTGTGCGCGTCGGCCATCACCCGGCGGGCCTGGGGCGACGGACTGCACCACGTGCTGGACGCCCGCACGGGGACGCCCGTACAGGCGTACGCGGCCACCTGGGCGATCGCGGACACCGCGATGCGCGCGGATGCGCTGGCGACCGCCCTGTTCTTCGACGGCGGCCCCGAACTGGCGGCCGCCTGGACCGCACCCTGGGTGCGGATGCGTACGGACGGCCGCGTGGAGTGGTCGCCGGGATTCGAGGGAGAGATCTTCTGATGAGTGCGACCCTGACCGCGGGTTCGACCCGCGTCCGCGGAGTCCTCGGCCGCGTCTCGATGTATCGGCTCGTGCTGGGGGCGCTGGGCGTCCTGACGCTCCTCGCGCTGGCCTTGGCGTTCGCCGGCCTCGTGGTCCCCGACCCGCTCGAGATCCTCGTGAGCGCCGTGGTGCTCGCTCTCGCGTGCGGCGTCACCGACTTCGTCGCGCAGAGCGTGCTGCGGATGCCACGGCGCCTGGAGTCCTCGCTGATCACGGCCGCGATCCTGCTGTTCGTCGTGCGCCCGACGGTGGAGCCGCTGGGCCTGGCGGGTCTCGTGCTCGCCGGGGTCGCGGCATCCCTGTCGAAGTACCTGCTCGCCTGGCGCGGACGGCACATCTTCAACCCGGCGGCGGTGGGGGCGACCGTGCTGACCGTGGTGAGCGTGTGGGCACCCGATCTCGGCGCGTCCGCATGGTGGGTCGGGTCGCCGTGGCTGGCTGCGCCGGTGCTGCTCCTGGGACTGCTGCTCCTGGCACGCACCGACCGTCTCGCGGTGGTGTTCGTGTTCTGGCTCGTGGCCGCAGCGGTCGCGTTCGTGCGCACGACGGTGCAGTTCCAGGCGGCGGGGTTCCCCGTCGACGTTCCGGCGGTGCTGCTGCAGGTGGCGTTCTCGTCGCCGTTCCTGTTCCTCGGGGCGTTCATGCTGTCCGAGCCGCTGACCCTGCCCCCGCGTCGCCGGCAGCAGTTCGTCGTGGCGATCCTCGTCGGTGTGCTCGCGGGGTGGCCGATCGCCCTCGGCGGGATCACCCTCGGCCAGGAGCGGGCGTTGCTCGTCGGGAACCTCGTGGCGTTCCTCTTCTGCCTGCGCGCCGCCGTGCGACTCCGCCTGGAGGGGCGGCGCGATCTGACCCCGACGGTGCGCGAGCTGACGTTCCGTGCCGCGCGGTCGTTCACGTTCTCGCCGGGGCAGTATCTCGAGCTCGACGTGCCGCACCGCCGGCCCGATGCCCGCGGCACGCGGCGGGAGTTCTCGATCGCCTCGGCGCCCGAGGACCTCCCGACGGTGCGCATCGCGTTCAAGGACGGTTCGCAGTCGTCGTACAAGCGGGCACTCGCCGAGGTCCCGGTGGGCGGCACGCTCGCTGTCACGGGGGTGTGGGGCGACTTCATCCTCCCCGCGCGCCCGACCTCGCCGGTGCTCCTGGTCGCCGCCGGCATCGGCGTGACCCCGTTCGTCTCGCAGCTACGCCATCTCGCGGCGACCGGTCAGACCCGCGACGTCGTGCTGGTGTACGTCGTCTCGGAGGCGAACGAGCTCGCGTTCCGCGACGACATCGCCGCCGGCGGCATCCCGGTGGTCGTGTTCAGCCGCGACGAGCCGGATGCCCTTCCCGCGGGGTGGGTGTGGGCCGGTCCGGATCGGGTGGATGCCGAGGCGCTCCTGCGTGCGGTCCCCGACATCGCGCAGCGCACGGCGTACGTGTCGGGTCCGCCGCGGCTGATCGCGGCTCTCGCCCCCGCGCTGTCCCGCGCGAAGTCGCTGACGACCGACGCCTTCGCGGGCTATTGACGACGGCTCGCGTTCGGCGGGACTGCCGCGCCGGGCCGCCGATCGTGGGCGGCGCGGACGATCAGATCGAGAAGCCCCACAGCGCGTAGCCGATCATCACGACGCCTGTCAGCACAGCGAACGCACCCATGACGGCGACCGGCAGAGGGCTCCGGAGTCGCCGAGCGCGGTCGGCGGAACCTCTCGCGAACAACCGCGCCTCCGCCCTCGCCGCGGCTGCGGAGACGGGTCGGCGATAGCCCATGATCGCCACTCCGGCGCCGAGCAGCATGATTCCGATGATCAGACCGGGCACGCCGGGCACGGGCGATCTCTGCGCCGACGACGTCGGCTCGGCCGTTCCGGGTTCCCCCGATCCTTCCCGCGCAGCGGTGGGGGAGGGCGATGCGGTGGGAACCATCGGGGAGGGCGATGCGGTGGCGGTCTCCGCGGGCTCCTCCACCGGCTCGACACCCCGAGGAGCGGGGGCGATGTCCTGCGGCACCTCGTCGTCCGTGCCGCGATACGTCGTCGTGCCGCCTCTCGAGGGGAAGTACGGCAGGGCGGTCTCGGCGGGGTGGCTCGACTCGAAGGTGCCGGTGCCGACGGGTGCCTCGGGCGGCACCGTCGACACCGCGGTCGGCCACGGCTCCGTCGGCATGGGGTCGAAGGTGCCTTCGGGTACCGAAGGATGGATGATGGAAGGGTCGCCGCCCCCGGGCAAGGCCGGCTGGTCGACGAAGCCGCCGGAGGGCACCGGTGCGGGTACGGTCTCCGCGCGCGCCGCCCCGGCGGCCGAGATGACCGATGCGATGACGGCCACGGCGAGGAATCCGCACACGCGGGCACGAACCATCACATACCTCCGATTGCTCGATCCCGACTTCCGCGGGAAGGCCCCGGGCCCCCAGGTGATGCTCAGCCTAGCGAGACGAACGTTTCCGAGAAGTGACGGCGAATGGCCGGTCTCGAACGCCGGGTGTCATCGGTCTCCCGGGGCCCGCCTCAGACCGGATCGGTGGGCTTCGCCGGGAGTCGCATCTCGAAGGTCGTGTCGCCCGGCGTGCTGTCCACAGTGATCGTGCCGTTGTGGGCCTCGACGATGGCCTTCGCGATGGAGAGCCCGAGGCCGGTGCCGCCCGTCTTCCGGTCGCGGGAACGGTCGGCGCGGGCGAACCGTGCGAACAGTTGCGCGGCCACGGCCGGATCGATCCCCGGGCCGTCGTCGTGCACTCGGAGCACGGCGTCGTCACCCTCGCGGGTCACAGACACCGTGACCTCCGTGCCGGCGGGCGTGTGGGTACGCGCGTTGGCGAGGAGGTTCGCCACGACCTGGTTGAGCCGCGCCGAGTCGCCGGCCAGCTCGACCGGCTCGTCGTCCACGTCGATCGACCACGCGTGATCGGGACCGGCGGGGCGCGCGTCGCCGACCGCTTCGACTGCGAGACGGGTGAGGTCGACGGTGCCGTAGACGAGCTCCTGTCCCTCGTCCAGGCGCGCGAGGAGCAGCAGATCCTCGACGAGGGCGGTCATCCGCAGCGACTGCGCCTGGATGCGCTCGAGCGACTGCTCCGTCGTCTCCACGGCCATCGCGATGCGCTGGCGGCTCTCGTCGTCCTGCGACTGGCGAATGGCGCGCAGCGACAGTTCGGAGAACCCCCGGATGGATGCCAGGGGAGTGCGCAGCTCGTGGCTGGCATCCGCGACGAATCGGCGCATGAGCTCCTCGTTGCGCTGGCGGGCGGCGAGCGAGGCGTCGACCTTGTCGAGCAGAGAATTCAACGCCGCGCCGACCTGACCGATCTCGCTGTGCTCGTCGACCTGCTCCGCCGGTACGCGTTCGTCGATGGAGACGTCGCCCTGATCCATCCGGATGGAGGCCACCCGGGTCGCGGTCTCGGCGACACCGCGCAGCGGCCGCAGCCCCACGCGGATCACGACCGCGATGATCGCGGAGAGCAGCAGCAGGCCGCCCGCGGTGACGAGGGCCACGGTGGTCAGAATGGCGCCGATCGTCGCGGTGATCTGGCTGAGCGGGAGTCCCAGTACCGCGACGGTCCCGAACTGGTTTCCTCGCACGCCGATGCGGTAATCCCCGAGGCCCGGCAGATCGACGGTGTCGGACGAGGAGGCCCCGGTCGTGACGGCGTTCGCGACGGCGTCGCGGATCTCACTCACCTGCTCGTCGTCGAGGGCCTTCACGGACCGTCCGTCGACGTAGGCGCCCGTGTCGCCCGTGCTGGTGCTGCGCAGCACGAGCACGGTGCCATCGGGGAACGGGCCCCCGGCGAGCACGTCGCTCGCGGTGCTCGTCGGCCCGACCACCACGTTGTTGCCGGCGGCCGCGACCTGCGCCGTGAGGTTCGTCTGCAGGACACCCGTGATGATCGCGCTCGTGGACACCGCGATCATCACCAGGATGAACGCCACCATGCCGATCACCGCGACCATCAGGCGCGACTGCAGCGTCCAGCGGTGGCGCGCCTTCTCTCGGGTCACTGAGGCGCTTTGATCATGTAGCCGACGCCGCGGACCGTGTGGATGAGCGGTTCGTGACCGGCGTCGATCTTCTTGCGGAGGTACGAGATGTACAGCTCCACGACGCTCGAGCGCCCGCCGAAGTCGTAGTTCCAGACGCGATCGAGGATCTGCGCCTTCGACACGACGCGGCGCTGGTTGCGCATGAGGAAGCGCAGCAGCTCGAACTCGGTGGCGGTCAGCTCGATCTCGGTGCCGGCGCGGACCACTTCGTGGCTGTCCTCGTTCAGCGACAGGTCGCCGACACGGAGGATCGGCTCGGAGTCGCGCGTGGCCGCGGTGCCGGCGCGGCGCATCAGGCCGCGCAGCCGCGCCACGACCTCTTCGAGGCTGAAGGGCTTGGTCACGTAGTCGTCGCCGCCCGCGGTCAGCCCCGCGACGCGGTCGGCGACAGCGTCCTTCGCGGTCAGGAACAGCACCGGGACGTCGTTGCCCGAGTGGCGGAGCCGTTGCAGCACGGCCATGCCGTCGAGGTCGGGCATCATGATGTCGAGCACCATGGCATCCGGTTCGAAATCCCGGGCCGACTGCAGCGCGTCGAATCCGGAGCCCGCGGTGCGGACCTCCCAGCCCTCCATGCGGAGGGCCATCGACAGCAGGTCGGTGAGCATCTGCTCGTCGTCGACGACGAGGACGCGGAGGGCGCTGCCGTCCGGGCGGGTGAAGGCGGGAGCGCTGGCGGTCGCGGTCATGTGGTTCATTGTGCGCCGGTATCTATGAGCTTTCTATGGCGTCGGCTATGCGCTCGCTGTGAAGTCTGACCGCGCGGGCGAGGAGCGCGGCGACGGCGACGCCGACGGCGGCGCCCAGAGTGTTCGCGACCAGGTCGCGCACGTCGGCGACGCGCGTCGGGAGGAACAGTGCCTGGGTCGTCTCGATCGCGGCGCTCACCGCCAGACCGCTCAGGATGCCGACCCCCCACGTCCCGCCCCACAGGAGCACCAGCACCCCGAGGGGAACGAACATCACGACGTTCGCGGCGAACTCGACCACGTCGAAGGTGACCCACGCCGTCACCGGTGAGGAGGCGAGCAGCGCGAGGAACGCGCGGAGCACTCCCGCCGTGCCGTCGTCGTACGGTGTGGGGCGGAGCGTCATCCACCAGAGCCCGACGGCGTACAGCGCCGAGGCGGCGACGAGCAACGCCCGCCGCCGCCTCGTGAACGCTGTCGTCAGTGCGTGTCCTCGGCCTCGATCTCGGTACGGTCGCTCGACCAGAGGGTGTGGAACGTCCCCTCCTTGTCGATGCGGCGGTACGTGTGCGCACCGAAGAAGTCCCGCTGGCCCTGGATCAGGGCGGCGGGCAGGCGCTCGGCGCGCAGGCCGTCGTAGTACGCCAGTGACGAGCTGAAGGCGGGTGCGGGGATGCCCGCGGCGGCGGCGAGCGAGACGATGCCGCGCCACGAGTCCTGCGCGCGGCCGAGTGCCTCGACGAAGTACGGGGCCGTCAGCAGCACCGGCAGCTCGGGCTCGGCGTCGTAGGCGTCGGCGATGCGGTTCAGGAACTGCGCGCGGATGATGCAGCCCCCGCGCCAGATCTTCGACACCGCACCGAGGTCGATGTTCCAGCCGTACTGCGCAGCACCCGCGCGGATCTCGTCGAAGCCCTGGCTGTAGGCGACGATCTTCGACGCGTACAGGGCCAGACGCACCTGCTCGATGAACGCGTCGGCGTCCTCGCCCGCGAGGAGGTCCGTGCCCGAGGGGCCCGGAAGGTCGCCCGACACCGCGCGCTGCTCCGGGTGGCTCGACAGGGACCGCGCGAACGTGGCCTCGGCGATGCCCGAGACGGGGACGCCCAGGTCGAGGGCCGTCTGCACCGTCCACGCGCCGGTGCCCTTCGCTCCGGCCTGGTCGAGGATGACATCCACCAGCGGCTTGCCCGTCTCGGCATCCGTCTGGCGCAGCACCTCGGCGGTGATCTCGATGAGGTACGACTCGAGCTCGCCGCGGTTCCACTCGGCGAACACATCGGCGATCTCCGCGGGCGTCTTGCCCGTGGCGCGACGGATGAGGTCGTACGCCTCGGCGATCAGCTGCATGTCGGCGTACTCGATGCCGTTGTGCACCATCTTCACGAAGTGCCCGGCGCCGTCGTGACCGACATGCGTCACGCACGCCTCGCCCTCGGCGACCGCGGCGATGGAGGTCAGGATCGGACCGAGCGTCCGCCACGACTCGTCGGAGCCGCCGGGCATGAGCGAAGGGCCGAGGAGGGCGCCCTCCTCGCCGCCGGAGACGCCCATGCCGACGTAGTTGATCCCGGTCTCGCGCACGGCCTTCTCGCGGCGGATCGTGTCCGTGAAGAGGGCGTTGCCGCCGTCGACGATGATGTCGCCCGGTTCGAACACCTTCACGAGCTCGTCGATGACGAAGTCGGTCGGGCGACCGGCCTTGACCATGATGATCGCCGTGCGGGGCTTCGACAGCGACGCCGCGAAGTCCTCGTAGGAGAAGGAGGGGACGAACTCCGCCTCGGGGTGCGCCTGGACGAGGTGCTCGGTCTTGTCGGCGCTGCGGTTGAAGACCGCGACCGTGTTGCCCTCACGGCTCGCGAGGTTGCGCGCGAGGTTCGAGCCCATGACCGCGAGGCCCACCACGCCGATGTTGGCGCGGCCGTCGCCCTCGCCCGCAGGGGCCGAAGCGGCGTCGGCCGTGGGCCGCTCGACGTCCGCGGGGGAGGGGGCGCCCTCGTGGTGCTGAGCGGCCTCGTGCGGTGCCTGGTTCTGATCGGTCGACGTCATTCGTTGCTCCGTGTTCACGTGCGGCAGAAGGGTGGGCGGACGGGAGTCGCGCACCCCCGCCACTTTATCGGCTCGGTCCGGGACCGATCAGGTCGCGGGCGCGAGGTGCAGCTGCGCGATGACCGCGTCGACCTGCTGCTGCGGGGTGAGGTCGAGGTCGACGTGGATCGCCTGCTCGTCGGCATCCGGAATCTCCAGGGTCTCGAACTGCGAGGCGAGCAGGGCGGGCGGCATGAAGTGGCCCTGGCGGCGCAGCAGACGATCGAGCACGAGCTTCGGGTCGCCCATGAGCAGCACGAAGGTCACGCCGTCGCGGCACAGCACATCCCGGTAGCTGCGCTTGAGAGCAGAGCAGGTGATGACGCCGGGGCGGCCCGCGGCGATCTGGCCGTCGATCCACGCGGCGACCCGGTCGAGCCACGGCCAGCGATCATCGTCGGTGAGCGCGTGCCCCGCCGCCATCTTGGCGACGTTGGCCGCGGGGTGGAGGTCGTCGCCCTCCTGGAAATCCCATCCGAGGCGGCCGGCGAGCATCGCGGCGACGGTGGACTTGCCGGTGCCGGCGGGACCCATGAAGACCAGGACGGGGGCTGTGGATGCCATTGCTGTCGTGCTCCCTTCGCTCAGACGAACGCGCTGATCGCGAGGACGCCGGCGAGCCCGGTGACCGAGATGAGGCATTCCAGCACGGTCCACGTCTTGAGAGTCTGCGGGATGTTCAACCCGAAGTACTCCTTGATGAGCCAGAAGCCCGCGTCGTTGACGTGGCTGAGGAACACCGACCCCGCACCGATCGCGAGCACGAGCAGGGCCGTCATCGGGGCGTCGAGGGTCTCGGTGAGCGGCTGCAGGATGCCGGCGGCGGTGATGGTCGCCACGGTCGCGGAGCCGGTGGCCACGCGGATGACCACGGCGACGAGCCACGCGAGGACGAGGACGGACACGCTGGAGCCCGCCACGAGGTCGGCGATCACCTTGCCGATGCCGGTGTCCACCAGCACCTGCTTGAAACCACCGCCGGCGCCGACGATGAGCAGGATGCCCGCGATCGGGCCGAGCGAGGAGCCCACGACCTGCGTGAGGCGCGCGCGGTCGAATCCGGCGCCGCGACCGAGGACGACGAATCCGACGAGGACGGCGAGCAGCAGCGCGATGACCGGCATACCGAGGAAGTCGATGACGACCTTCCAGGCGTCGGTGGACGCGGGCGCCAGGATGTCGGCGAGCGCCTTGAGGAGCATGAGGGCGACGGGCAGCAGGATGCTGCCGAGGGTCACGGCGAACGAGGGGCGGCGCGCGGGCTCGTCGCCCGTCTCCTCGGCCGACACGAAGAGGTCGGGCACGGGGACGGGGGCCCAGCGGGCCGCGATCGTCGAGAACAGGGGCCCGGCGATGATGACGGCGGGGATCGCGACGATCACGCCGAAGGCGAGGGTCAGGCCGAGGTTGGCATCCAGCGCCGCGATCGCCGCCAGCGGCCCGGGGTGCGGCGGGACGAGACCGTGCATCGCGGACAGGCCCGCCAGGGTCGGGATGGCGATCTTCATCAGTGCGACGCCGGAACGACGGGCGACGAGGATGATGACCGGGACGAGGAGCACGAGGCCGACCTCGAAGAACATCGGCAGGCCGATGACCGCGCCGATGAGCCCCATGATCCACGGAAGCGACCGCGGGGTGGCCCGCGCGACGAGAGTGTCCACGATCCGGTCGGCTCCACCGGAGTCGGCGAGGAGCTTCCCGTAGACGGCGCCGAGGGCGATGAGGATGCCGACGCCGCCCATGGTCGACCCGAAGCCGCCGGTGAAGCTGGTGACGGTGGCCGGCACGGCCATGCCGGCGACGACGCCGGTGGTGAGTGCGCCGATGGTCAGCGCGAGGAACGGGTGGAGCTTGCCCCACGTGATGAGCACCACGATCAGCGCGATGCCGATGAGCGCGGCGGTGATGAGCTGCCCCGCGGGGGCGGAGGGGGCGGGGGTCTCCGCCGCCGCGACGATGAGCGGGGCGGTGAGGTTCAGAGGGGCCATGAACGTCCTTGATCCGGCGGGCGGCATCCGTGCCGCGGTCTATTTGTCGTACATAAAAACACACATTGGCTTTTTACGCACGACAAATCACTTCGATCGGTCAAGACGCGTCTGTCATCATGTGGGGATGAGCGCGACCGAGCCCGCCGTGGGGACCCTGCACGACACCCTCGTGGCGCGGGTCGGGGCCGCGATCGTGCAGGGCCGCCTGGCAGCGGGATCGCGTCTGGTCACCGGCGAGCTGGCGGAGGGATCATCACGGGGAGCGGGTCGCGAGGCGGTGCGCGTCCTGGAATCGCTCGGTCTGGTCAGCGTTCGGCGGAAGGCCGGCGTCGTCGTCCGCCCCGCGGCGGACTGGAACGTCTTCGCCCCCGAGATCATCGAGTGGCGTCTGGCCGGCCCCGGACGCGCCACGCAATTGCGCGAGCTCAGCGAACTGCGGGGAGCGATCGAGCCGCGCGCGGCGCGCGCCGCCGCGCGGGAGGCGAGCCAGGCGCAGCGCGAATCGCTCGTCGCCGCGGTCATGGAGATGGCCCGCACCGAGGGGGCGGCCGACGAGGCCGAGTATCTGGCCGCGGACGTCCGGTTCCATCGCACGCTCCTGTCGGCGTCCGGCAATGCGATGTTCGCAGCGCTCGGTGACGTCGTCGAGGCGGTGCTCGCCGGTCGGACGCGCCACGAGCTCATGCCGCACGACGCAAACCCCCACGCCGTGCGCTGGCATCAGGACGTGGCGTTCGCCATCGCGGCCGGTCGCGCCGACGAGGCGGCGACGGCCATGGAGCTCATCGTGCGAGAGGCCGGGGATGCCATGGCATCCGCGGCCTCGGAGGACTGACCCGGCCGGCGGTCAGTGCTTCTTGTAGTTCGCGTTGCGCCCCATCGAGAAGAGGGCGCCGATCGCGGCGATGCCGCCGACGGCGGTGACGGCGCCGATCGTCCAGAGCACGACGTGAGAGAAGAAGCCGCTGTCCATGATGTTCCTCCGGTCGGGTGAAAGCCTCCGGCGATCTTATCGGGGGCTCCGCAGCACTCCGCGGCGCGGGTCGAAATGCGGGGCGGGTCGCTGGTAGACTTCCGGGGAACTTCGGCGAGGGATGTCTCCTCGTGCGCCCCGGCGGGTGCACCTGGCATCCGTGATCGACGCAGTGTTGCAAGGCTCCCGGCTTTCCTCACGCGCTCGCGTTCGAGTCGAATCCAGACCACATACGCGCGGACATCGTCCGCTCACAAGCTGCGGGACCCGAGCCCGCGAGGAGAACATCATGTCGGAAGACAACAAGGTCGTCGCCGAGCTGCGCGAGAACTTCGGCAAGGGCTTCGCCCGCCGTCTGCGCGCCGCCGGCAAGATCCCCGCGGTCATCTACGGTCACGGCACCGAGCCGCAGCACGTCGCGCTGCCCGGTCACCAGGTCTCGCTGCTCATCCGTCGCGCCAACGCGCTGCTCGACCTCGACATCAACGGCAAGAGCCAGCTGACCCTGGTCAAGGACGTGCAGAAGGACCCGGTGCGCCAGATCGTCGAGCACATCGACCTCATCGTCGTGAAGAAGGGCGAGAAGGTCTCGGTCGACGTGCCCGTCGTCGTCGTGGGCGAGCCGTTCTCCGGCACGATCGCGAACCTCGACAACACCACCGTGTCGCTCGAGGTCGAGGCCACCCACATCCCGCAGAACATCGAGGTCTCGGTCGAGGGCCTCGAGGACGGCACGCAGATCACCGCCGCCGACCTCGTCCTGCCCGCCGGTGCGACCCTCGTCACCGAGCCCGAGACGCTCATCGTCGGCATCTCGGTGCCGACGGACACGCTCGCCGCCGAGGAGGAGATCGCCGAGGCCGACGCCGAGGTGGCCGAGGAGCAGTCTGAAGAGGCCGAGGCCGCTTCCGAGGCCGAAGGCAACTGATTTCGGCGGACCGTCCGAACGGTTCGCTATCGACGAGGGGGCGTGCATCACGCCCCCTCGTTTTTTCGTGTCACGGTCCGCGCGAGGACCCGGAAGGATGGATGCCATGGCGGACACCTGGCTGATCGTGGGACTCGGCAACCCGGGACCCCGCTACGAGGCGACCCGGCACAACATCGGTCAGATGGTCGTCGACGAACTCGCCGGTCGTCGCCGGGAAGCGTTCCGCGCCCACAAGGCCAACGCCCGGGTGGTCGAGACGTGGCTGCGCCCGGGCGCGGCGAAGCTCGTGCTCGCCAAGCCGAACAGCTTCATGAACGTGTCGGGCGGACCGGTGTCAGGGCTCGCGAAGTTCTATGGTGTGGATGCCGAGCGGGTGGTCGTGGTGCACGACGAACTGGACATCCCGTTCGACACCATCAAACTCAAGACCGGCGGCGGGCACGGCGGGCACAACGGCGTGCGCGATGTCGCGAAGGCGCTCGGATCGCCCGAATTCCCGCGTGTCCGGGTGGGCATCGGTCGTCCCGTCGGTCGACAGGATCCGGCGGACTGGGTGCTCGACCCGTTCGGCGCCAAGGAGCGCGAGACGCTCCCCATCCTGGTCTCGGACGCAGCCGATGCCGTGGAGTTGCTGGTCGAGGAGGGGCTCGTCGCGGCGCAGCAGCGTTTCCACGCCCCGCGCTGAGACCGCGGGCGGTCACCGCCTCCGGCGCTTCCGCAGGGCGCGGGAGAGGGTGACGCACCCGAAGATCGCGGCGGCGACGCCGCTCAGGCACCCGCCGAGACAGCTGTAGTCGCCCAGGTCGGCCCACGCGGGAGTCGTTTCCCGGCGCAGGACTGTGGCGATGACGAGCAGCACCGTGCTGATCCCGCCGAACATCACGAACGGGACGAGTCGCGACGGACCGATGGGGGGATCCGGCTCGGCGGCCGCCGTAGGGCGCGATGGCGCGAGCACGGCGGTGTGCGCGGCGGCCGGCATCGGCGCGGCGTGGCGCGGGAGGCCGGGTGCCACGGGCGAACCCGGGGAAGGGGGCTGGTGCATGGGAGTCCTCGTCCGATCCGGCCGGACGGTCCGGCTCCCGGCGAGGCTAGGAGGGATCGAGGTTCTCCCGTTGCGTGACCGCGCGAAAATGTGGACAACCCCGGCGGCCGACCCCCTGTGGAGGAGGGGTGGCCGGTTCCGGTGCCCCGCACCGACGACGAGAGAGCCCCGGCCGACCGGCCGAGGCTCTCTCGAGGAAGCGCGCGCGGTCGATCCGCGACGCGATCAGGACGCGTAGGGCGCCGCGCCGATGCCCGCTCCGACGATGAAGAAGGCGAACACGATCCCGCCGCCGACGACGGACAGCACGATCGCGGCGATGCCCCATCCGCGTCCCCGGTTCTTCACCGCGGCGATGATGCCCTGGACGAAGCCCCAGAGGGCGAACGCTCCCCAGACCAGGAACGCGGCGACGGACAGGGCGCCGGCCGCGAGGGCGATCTGGTTCGCGGCGGCGGGCAACGCCCCGGCGTCGACATTGCCGCTGCTGTCGATGGCCCCGGCGAACTGCGCGAGGCTCCCGCTCTGGATGCCGGCGAACACGGCGATGATCGAGCCGATCACGACGGCCAGCAGAGAGGCGGCGAACGCGATGACGCCCAGCCGGTTCGATCCCCGAGTGCGTGCGGGGGAGGCCGGCGCGGAGTACCCGGCGGGCGCAGCGGCGTACCCGCCCTGCGCGGCTTCGGCGCGAGTGGCCGGCGGGGGGTTGTGCGGCTCGGGGGGCGGCGGTGTGCTGGTCACTGTGTCCTCCTGGGGTCGTCGAGGGCGTGCGGAAACCCCCGTGCGGACAACCTTACGAAGCGGTCGGCGATCCACCGCTCGGGGTGGACGCGGCCGGGCCCGACCCGCTAGGGCCGTGTCAGACCGCGGCGCCGGCGAGCTCGCCCGCGCCGGCGGCGAGGGCGACGAGAACCAGCCCGGCGAACAGGAACGGTCCGAGTGCCGCGATGACGATCGCGGCGATGCCGGGACCGCGGCCCCTGTTGCGGACGGTCGCCACGATCCCGACGGCGAGTGCCGCGATCCCCAGTGCCGTTCCGGACCAGAACGCGACCTCGCCCAGCAGCACGAAGTCCCGCACGGGCGAGAAGAGACGCCAGTCGACGGACTGACCGCCGCGGGCGATGAACTCGGCGCCCGCGCCTCGCGCGATCCGGAACGACGCGAAGCCGGCGATCCCGGATGCCACGACCCCCGCGAGGATCGCCAGGACCAGCGCCCACGCTCCGAGCGGTCGCCGACGCGGGGTCGAGGGGGGAGGCGTGAGGAGCGTCCCGACCGGCGGTGCGGCGTAGGGGGAGGCGAATCCGGGCACGCCAGCGGAGGTCATGAGCCCACTGTACGACTCCGTGCCCGCGGGGTCCGGGACGCTCCCCGTCGAAGGCCGCGGTCCGAGCCGCGTGTCCGTGCCCCCGCGTAGGATGTGTCGAGTGACAGTTCCCGGGATCGTTCGCGCCCTCGAGCAGGCTGAGTCGTACCGGGAGGCCGCTGTCGCGGCATCCGCCGATCTGTCTCTCTCCCTCGTCGACGGGCTGGATGCGCCCGTGATCGCCGGTCTCCTCGAGCATCGGCGAAGTGCGGGGGCGCCGGGGGCGGTCCTGGTGATCGCGCCGACGGGTCGCCGCGCCGAATCGCTCGGGCCCGCGCTGGAGGCCGTGCTTCCCGGGGCCCAGGTGCTGCACTTCCCCGCGTGGGAGACCTTGCCGCACGAGCGCCTGAGCCCGAGTCCCGAAACCGTGGGTCGACGGCTGGACGTGCTGCGTCGCGTCGCGGCGTGGGACGGGTCGGTTCCGCTCGTGGTCACCGCCTCCGTCCGCAGCGCGCTGCAGCCGCTCGCCCCCGGCCTCGGCGACGTCGAACCTGTGCAGCTGCGCGTCGGGGGGCGCGGGCGCGAGCTCGACGCGGTCACCACCCGCCTGGTCGAGCTGGCGTACCACCGGGTCGACATGGTCTCGCGTCGCGGCGAGTTCGCCGTGCGCGGCGGCATCCTGGACGTGTTCCCGCCGGTGGCCGACCACCCGTATCGCGTCGAGTTCTTCGGCGACGAGGTCGACCAGATCCGCGCCTTCTCCGTCGCCGATCAGCGCTCACTGCCCGGTGAGGTGGCCGAGGTGTCGCTCGTCCCGAGCCGCGAGCTCCTGCTCACCTCGGAAGTGCGCGAGCGCGCCGCCGAGTTGCGCGACGGCTATCCGGGGCTGCGTCAGCTGCTCGAGAAGATGGCGGAGGGCATCCCGGCCGAGGGCATGGAGTCCCTGATCCCGGTGCTCGTCGACGACCTTGTCACGGTCGTGGACTACCTGCCCGGCGGCAGCGCCGTCGCCCTCGTCGATCCCGAGCGCTCCCTCGCGCGCGCGACGACCCTGGGCGACACCAACCGCGAGTTCCTCGAGGCGGCGTGGTCCGCCGCGACGGCGGGTGCCGACATGCCGGTCGACCTGGGCGCCGGGGATTTCGTGACCCTCGACGACCTGCACGAGATCGCGAGTGGGCGCGGCGGTGTGTGGTGGCGGCTGAGCGCCTTCGACTCGGGCGCGGTGGATGCCGAGGACGAGGGCCTCGTGGCGGCCGACGACTCCGCCCAGCGTGTCAAGGCCGACCCCGTGCCGTCGTTCCAGGGCAACGTCGACGGGGCGACGGCGCATGTCGGGACCCTGCTCGCGGACGGCTGGGCAGTCGTGGTCACGGCGTCGGGGCCGGGGCTCGTGGACCGCGCGCGCGACGTCCTGGCCGAGCGGGGGATCGCGGCGCGCCGCGTCGACGACGTCCACACGCCGCCCGAGCCGGGGGTGGCGCACGTGGTGTGCGCTCCGCTGGAGCGCGGGTTCGAGCTGACCGAGGTCAAGTTCGCCGTCATCACCGAAACCGAGTTCTACGGACGGTCCGTGGGGGGCGGCAATCGGGGCGCCAAGAAGCTCGCGTCCCGCCGACGCAACGTCGTCGACCCGCTGCAGCTCAAGCCCGGCGACGTCGTGGTGCACGCGACCCACGGCATCGGCAAATTCATCGAGCTGACGCAGCGAGAGGTGTCGAGCGGCGGACGCAACGCCGTGAAGACCACGAAGGAGTATCTGGTCCTCGAGTACGCGCCCTCCAAGCGCGGCTACCCGGGCGACAAGCTGTTCGTGCCCACCGATCAGCTGGACCTGCTCTCGAAGTACGTCGGCGGCGAGGCGCCCGTGCTGTCGAAGATGGGCGGCAGCGACTGGGCCGCCGCCAAGGGGCGCGCCCGCAAGGCCGTGCGCGACATCGCCGTCGAGCTGGTGAAGCTGTACTCCGCGCGCATGGCGGCGAAGGGCTACGCGTTCGGCCCGGACACGCCGTGGCAGCGCGAGCTGGAAGAGGCGTTCCCGTTCGCCGAGACGCAGGACCAGCTGCAGACGATCGACGAGATCAAGGCCGACATGGAGAAGCCGATCCCGATGGACCGGCTGCTGTCGGGCGATGTCGGCTTCGGCAAGACCGAGGTCGCCGTGCGCGCCGCCTTCAAGGCGATCCAGGACGGCAAGCAGGTCGCCATGCTCGTCCCCACGACCCTGCTCGTGAAGCAGCACCTCGAGACGTTCGCGGAGCGTTTCGCCGGGTTCCCCGTGACCGTGCGTCCCCTCTCGCGCTTCCAGAGCGACAAGGAAGCGAAGGCCACGCTCGCGGGCCTCACCGACGGCACGGTCGACATGGTCATCGGCACGCACCGGATCCTCACCGAGAAGGTGATCTTCAAGGATCTCGGGCTCATGATCATCGACGAGGAGCAGCGCTTCGGCGTCGAGCACAAGGACGCGCTGAAGAAGCTCAAGACCAACGTCGACATCCTCGCCATGAGCGCCACGCCCATCCCTCGCACGCTCGAGATGGCGG
Source organism: Microbacterium sp. RURRCA19A (assembly GCF_900156455.1). Taxonomy (GTDB): domain Bacteria; phylum Actinomycetota; class Actinomycetes; order Actinomycetales; family Microbacteriaceae; genus Microbacterium. The sequence continues at coordinate 44,774 of NZ_FTNQ01000003.1, read as the reverse complement.
TGACCGGGATCCGCGAGATGTCGACATTGGCGACCCCGCCGGAGGATCGGCATCCGATCCTGTCGTACGTGGGTCCGCGCAACGACAAGCAGATCGCCGCGGCCATCCGGCGCGAGCTGCTGCGCGAGGGCCAGGTGTTCTACGTGCACAACCGGGTGTCGTCGATCCAGCGCGTCGCCGCGCACCTCGCCGAACTCGTGCCCGAGGCTCGGATCGTCGTCGCGCACGGCCAGATGGGCGAGCACGCGCTCGAGCAGGTCGTCGACGACTTCTGGGAGCGTCGCGCCGACGTGCTCGTGTCGACCACGATCATCGAGACGGGCCTGGACATCTCGAACGCGAACACGATCATCATCGACCGAGCCGACAAGTACGGGCTGTCCCAGCTGCACCAGCTCCGCGGGCGGGTCGGTCGCGGGCGCGACCGCGCCTACGCGTACTTCCTGTACGACGAGATGAAGCCGCTGTCCGAGACCGCCGCCGACCGCCTCGAGACGATCGCGGTGAACAACGATCTCGGCAGCGGCATGCAGGTCGCCCTGAAAGACCTCGAGCTCCGCGGCGCCGGCAACCTGCTGGGTGCCGAACAGGCCGGTCACATCGCGGGCGTCGGTTTCGATCTGTACCTCCGCATGATCGGCGAGGCCGTGGCGACCTTCCGCGGTGAGGACACCGAGGGGCCCACCGAGCTGCGTCTGGAGCTCCCCGTCGACGCGCGCCTGCCCGAGACGTACATCGACAGCGAGCGGCTGCGCCTCGAGGCGTACCAGAAGCTGTCGGCCGCGGCATCCGCTACCGCGAAGGACGACGGGATCGACCTCGTGATCGAGGAACTGCGCGACCGGTACGGCGAGCCGCCGGCCGAGGTCGAGGGTCTGATCGCGGTCGCGCGCCTGCGCCGTCGGGCTGCGCAGGCCGGTCTCGCGGACGTCGTGGCCATGGGCTCGAACCTCCGCATCGCCCCCGCGCACCTCGCGGACTCGATGCGCGTGCGTCTGCAGCGGCTGTATCCGAAGGCGAAGCTCGTCGCGAACGGGGATGCCATGGTCGTGCCGCTCCCGCAGGACGCCGATGACGCGAACCTCATCGCGTGGGTGCGTCAGCTCCTCGATGCCCTGTGGCCGCTGCCGGTGGAGAAGACCGCCGAGACCGCCTCGGCGTGAGCGGACGGATGCCATGATCGGACCCCTCGTCACGGTGACCGTCGCGATGCTCGCGGTCGCGGCCGTGTCCTTCTGGACCGCGCGCCGCGCGTCCGCGGGCACGCTGCCGCGCAACGACCTCGTCGGCATCCGGACCGCCGCGACGCGCGCGTCGGATGCGGCGTGGGTCGCGGCGCACCGGGCCGGTGCTGCGGACCTTCGAGGGACCGGCATCGCCGCGCTCGCGACGGCACTGTTGCCGTGGGTGGCGACGATCGTGCCCGCCGGGGCGCGAGAACCGGTGCTGGTGGTCGTGATCGTCTCCGGTATCGGTGCGATCCTGGGGTTCTCGATCCACGCGGCGATCGTCGGTGAACGCGCGGCCCGGGGCGCCACCGAGCCCGTCTGACCGCCTCAGGGGCACACCAGGATGCTGCCCGTCTTGTGACCGGAGTCCACGCGGGCGTACGCCTCGGCGATCCGTTCCAGCGGTAGGACCGCTTCGATCACGGGTGTGAGGGTGCCCGCGACGATCCCGTCGAGCAGGTCGCTCACGAGCTCGCGACCCGCCCCCGCGGTGCCGGTGATCACGCGCGCCCTCGGCGTGATCGTCTCGGCGAGCGTCGCCGCCGCGAGGATCACGCGGCCGTCCGGAGAGAGCAGGGGCGCGGCGGTGTCGGGGTGCAGGGCGCCGACAGTGTCGAAGACGACGTCATAGGGACCGGGGAGATCGGACAGCGACGTCGAGGCGCGGTCCACCGCGTGGTGCGCTCCGAGACGCGAGAGCAGGGGGAGGTTGCCCTCGCTCGCGGTGGCGGTGACCTCCGCCCCCAGGGAGCGGGCGATCTGCACGGCGTGCGTTCCGACGGCACCCGCGCCGCCGATGACGAGGACGCGCTCGCCGCGACGCAGCCGCGCGCGGTCGCGGAGGAACCAGAGCGCGGTGGTTCCGCCGAACAGGACGGCGGCGGCCTCGTCGTCGCTCACCCCGTCGGGGATCCGGACCAATCGCTGCTCGGGGACGGCGGCGAACTCGGCGTGCGCGCCCATCCGCATGTCCGTCATGCCGCATACGCGGTCACCGGGACGGAGATCGGTCGCGCGGGGGCCGGTCTCGACGACGCGACCGGACAGCGCGATGCCGAGCACCGGTCGACGGGGACCCCGCAGGCCCAGCGCGATCCGACCGGGGACGCCGAATCCGGCGGGGAAGCGGGCGCCGCGGATTCGAGCGTCGCCGCTGTTGACGGATGCGGCTGCGACGTCGACGACGACATCGCTCCGCACGGCCCGCGGGCGGGGGCGCCGCTGGATGCGGACGACCTCGGGGGGTCCGTAGGTGTCGACGACGGCCGCGTTCATGTCCATGATGACTCCTCGGTGTCAAAGATTCTTGACACCGGATCGTGCCCGTCCTAGGGTCGAAATGTCAAGTTTTCTTTACACGGAGGCCGCGATGTCGTTCGAGGAGCGCAACACCTGGGCGGGGCTGATCGCCAGTGTTCCCGGCGTGCTGGTGTACACGATCTGGATGCTCGTCGTCGCACGGGACACCGCTGTCGACCGCATCGACTGGGTGTGGCCGATGGTCTCGACCGTCGTCGCGAGCATCCTCGTGGCCATCGCCGTGAGCATCGCGTGGGGGATGGCGCAGTCGCGCCGCGATCCCGACACCGACCACCGTTCCGACGTGCGCGATCGCGAGATCGCCGCACAGGGCGATCGCGTCGGTCAGGCCTTCCTCGTGTTCGGCGGGCTCGCGGCGCTGGTGCTGTGCGCCGTCCAGGCGCCGCTGTTCTGGATCGCCAACGCCGTCTACGCGGGCTTCGCGCTGTCCGCGATCATCGGCAGCCTCGCCCGGCTCGCCCTGTACTACCGGGGGATGCCGTGATGGCCAAGCCCACGCGCGTCACGAACAGCATCCGCGAGCATCGCGAGCGCGCCGGCACCACCCAGGCCGAACTCGCCCGCCGCCTCGGCGTGACGCGCCAGACGGTCATCGCCATCGAGCAGGGACGGTATTCGCCGAGCCTGGAACTCGCCTTCCAGATCGCGGGCGAGTTCGGGGTCGGTCTCGACGCCGTCTTCGCGTACGACCGCGAGTGAGCATGTCCTCCCCGCCGCCCGCGGGACTACGCTGACGGGCACCGACGGGAAGGACGCCGCCATGCGCTTCGCTCACCTCGGGGCCGAGCCCCGCATCCACCCCGACGCCGTCGTCCCCCCCACCGCGGTCATCAGCGGGGACGTCACCGTCGGTCCCGGATGCCAAGTCCTCCACGGTGCCGTCCTCACCGCCGAGGGCAGCCGGATCGTGCTGGGGGAGAACACCATCGTGATGGAGAACGCGCTGCTGCGGGCGAGCTCCACGCACGCGGTGCACGTCGGTGCGCACACGCTGGTCGGACCGATGGCGAGCGTCGCGGGTGCCGACATCGGCGACGAGGTGTTCCTCGCCACCGGCACACGCGTGTTCAACGGCGCGCAGATCGGCGACCGCAGTGAGGTGCGCATCAACGCGATCGTGCACCTGCGCACGGTGCTGCCGCCCGAGACGGTCGTGCCGATCGGGTGGGTCGCGGTCGGCGACCCCGTGCAGCTGCTCTCGCCCGACCGGCACGACGAGATCTGGGCGGCGCAGAAGGAACTCGACTTCCCGGGATACGTCTTCGGCCTCGATCGCGAGACGCCGGACCTCATGGTGCAGCTGACCGAGCGCTACGGCCGCAGCCTCGCCCGCCACGCGCACGACCGCCGTCTGGACTGAGACGAGGGCGCCCTCGGCATCCGGATGCCGCGCCGCGGTGCCGCGCCGTCGGTGCCATGCCGTGCCGTCGTGCGGAGTTCGTCGGCGACTCGCCGTCGATGGTCGGCCGTGGGCGGCGTGTCGGTCGTGGACTCCGCGGGACGGTACGCGGGGCGTCGGTCCGCGTGTCGGAACGGATCAGCCCGTGTTCTGCAGACCCGCAGCCACGCCGCTCACCGACAGCAGCAGCAGACGCTGGTGCTCGGCATCCGGGGTCGGGTCCTCGGCGTCCACGTCGCGGAGCGCCCGCAGAGCCCGCAGCTGCAGGAGCGACAGCGCGTCGACGTAGGGGCTGCGCATCTTCACCGCGCGCTGCAGCACCGGCTTGTTGCCCAGGAGTTCGCCGCCGGTGATGCGCTCGACCCACGTCCGGGTGAGAACCATCTCGTCCATGACGAGTCCCGCGAGGTCGTCGCGGTCGCCGAGTGCCAGATAGCGGCGGGCGATCCGCGCGTCGGCCTTGGCGAGGCTCATCGCGACGTTGTCGATCATCGTGCGGAACAGCGGCCACTGCTCGTACGCGTCGCGCAGGCGCTGCTCGTCGCCGACCGCGTCGAGCGCGGTGCCCAGGCCGAACCAGCCGGCCAGGTTGATGCGCGCCTGCGTCCACGAGAACACCCACGGGATCGCGCGCAGGTCTTCCAGCGACTCCACCGACAGCCCGCGTCGGGCCGGGCGAGAGCCGAGCGCGAGGTGGCCGAGCTCCTCCATGGGCGTCACGGTCGCGAACCACGGCGCGAAGCCGGGCGCCTTCACGAGGGCGAAGAACCGTTCGCGCGAGGCGACGTCCATCGTGGCGGCCACGTCGGCGAACGCCTCGGCCGCCCCGCGGTTGCGACGCTCGATCGAGGGGGAGGATGCCGTGAGCACCGCGGCCGCGACCTGGTCGATGTGGCGCATCGCGATGTCGGGGTCGCCGTAGCGGGCGAAGATGACCTCGCCCTGCTCGGTGAGCTTGAACCGGCCGTCGACGGAGTGCGGCGGCTGCGCGAGGATCGCGGAGTTGGCGGGTCCGCCGCCGCGCCCGAGGGCCCCGCCGCGGCCGTGGAAGAGCGTCAGCTCGATGCCCTCCGCCTCGGCCCACGTCGAGATCTTCGCCTGCGCCTCGTACAGCGCGAGGTTCGCCGCGACCGGCCCGACGTCCTTCGACGAGTCGGAGTAGCCGAGCATGACCTCGAGGCGGCGGCCGGTGGCATCCAATCGGCGGACGAACGCGGGGTGCCCCACGATCTCGGCCAGGATTCCGGGGGCCGCCTGCAGGTCGGCGAACGTCTCGAACAGCGGGATGACGTCGAGCACCGGCAGCGCTTCGTCCGGGCCCATCGCGTACGACGCGAGCTCGTGCACGTTCGCGAGGTCTTCCGCGGACTGCGTGAACGACACGATGTAACGGCCGGCCGCGCGGGGCCCGAACCGCTCCTGCACGTAGGCGATGGAGCGGAAGACCTCGAGGACCTCGTCGGTCAGCTCGCTGCGCGCCGCGCCCGAGCGCAGCTCGTCGAGCACCTTCCGGTGGACGGCGGAGTGCTGACGCACCTCGAGCTCGGTGAGGTGGAATCCGTAGGTCTCGACCTGCCAGATCAGGCGCTGCAGCGAGCCGTAGGCCTGGCGCGCCGCCCCGGCGGCGACCAGCGAGTCCTGCACGGTGCGGAGATCGGTCAGCAGATGCTCCGGGTCGCGGTAGGCGAGGTCGGCATTGCGCGTCCGCGTCGCCGCGATCTTGCGGGCGAGGAGCAGCAGGATCCGTCGGTGCGGCTCCGCGGGCGACCGCTCGGCGATCTCGGCCGCGGCGTCTTCATCGGCGGCGCGCAGCCGGTTCCACAGCGCCAGCAGCGCGTCGCTCGGCGGGGTGGTCTCGGCATCCAGGGTCAGGCCCCGGCCGACCCGCTGGGTCGTGCGCTCGAGGCCCAGGAGCACGTGCTCGCTCGCGATGGCGGCGGCCTTGCGGGTGACGGATGCCGTGACGAACGGATTGCCGTCGCGGTCTCCGCCGACCCACGAGCCGACGCGTACGAACGGCTTCACGATGGGGGCCTTCGCCCCGGCCGCCTCGCCCTGGAGGATGTCGTCGATCCGGCGGTAGACGCGCGGAACCGCGGTGTACAGCGTCTCGTCGAACACCGCCATGACCGAACGCACCTCGTCCACCGGGGACGGCTTCTCGCGGCGCAGCGGCGCCGTGCGCCACAGCGTGTCGATCTCCTCGAGCATGCGGCGCTCGGTGCGGCGGACCTCGGTGTCGTTCTCGGCGGCGGCGTCGTGCTCGCCGAGCAGCTCGGACAGGCGGCGGATGCTGGTGGAGATCGCGCGGCGGCGGGCCTCGGTGGGGTGCGCGGTGAAGACGGGGTGGAACCGGAGCGCCTGGAGTCGGGACAGGGCGGTCTCCTCGCCGACCTCGCCGGCGAGCCGTTCGAAGGCCGCGGCGATCGTGTCGGGCGTGCCGCCGCGGGAGGGCCGGTCACCGCGCTCGCGGAGGACACGGACGCGCTGGTGCTCCTCGACGAGGTTGACGAGGTGGAAGTACGCGGTGAATGCGCGGGCCACCTCGTCGGCGCGGGCGATCGAGAAGCCGTCGGCGATGGCCGCGGCGCGCTCGAACGCTTCGGGCGTCTCGTCGGTGTACGCCTGGATCGTCGCCGATCGCAGCTTCTCGACGTCGTCGTACAGGCCGGGGGAGCCGCTCTCTCGCAGTACCCGGCCCAGCAGGGAACCGAGCAGGCGCACGTCGGCGCGCATCTGCTCGGGAAGCTCTTGGCCGGCTTCGAAGCGGCCCACGAGGTCGATGGCCTCGGTCGGGGTCAGTTCACGCACACGCCCCAGGATAGTTGCGTCACGTTGCGGCCAGATCACGTGGTAGCCCTCGGGCGACACAAACGGCGGGAGTTGTGCCGGGCTTCGGCGCGCGGGACCCGGGACCGGGGGATACTCGGCACGAGCGGCGCATGGATGCCGCGGGAGGAGGGACCGTGAGCGACGACGCGTTGCGCGAGGCCGCCGAGACGATGCGCGCGGTGCGCGAGCGCTGCGTCTGGACGCAGACGATCGACCACCGCGACCTCGTGCCGTACCTGGTCGAGGAGAGCGCCGAGGTCATCGACGCCGTGGAATCGGGGACCCGGGCCGACCTGAAGGAGGAACTGGGCGACCTGCTGTGGCAGGTGCTGTTCCACGCCGAGATCGCCGCGGGCGACGCCGAGGATCCGTTCGACATCGACGACGTGGCCCGCGGGCTCACCGAGAAGATGGTCCGTCGCCACCCCCACGTGTTCGGCGACGCCGTGGCATCCACTCCCGAAGAGGTGCTCGTGCACTGGAACGCGGCGAAGGCCGCCGAGAAGCGCGAGCGCACGAGCGTGCTGGACGGCGTCTCCGAGCACATGCCCTCTCTCGCCCTGGCGCAGAAGGTGCTCGGCAAGGCCGCGCAGGTCGGCGTCGTCGCTCCGGCGCATCGCCTCGCGGACCCGGCGAGCGAGGCCGAACTCGGCGACGCCCTGCTCGTGCTGGTGCAGCAGGCCCGCGCGCGCGGGTGGGATGCCGACCGCGCCCTCCGCGAGCGCGTCCGGCGCCTCTCCGCCGAGGTGCGCGCCGCCGAGTCCGACAAGTGAGTCGCCAGATCACGTGATCTGGCCGAGATCACACGTCGCGACGCGCCGTAGCGGGTGCTTTCGGCGAGTGCACGTGATCTGGGGCCCCCACGCGAAACGCACGCGCGGACGCCGCGGCCGAGCCTGGAACAATGGAGACGTGGCATCCGTGAACCCGCCGCGCGGCATGCGCGACTTCCTCCCCGCTGACAAGGCCCGTCGCGAGCGCGTGCTCGCCGTCATCCGCGAGCGCTACCGCGCGCACGGCTTCGACGAGATCGAGACGCCGGTCATGGAGGAGTACTCGCGCCTGCACGCCGGCATGGGCGGCGATAACGAGAAACTCTCGTTCAGCATCCTCAAGCGGGGGATGGATGCCGAGGCGATCCGCGCCGCGGCCGAGGATCCGTCAGCGCTGGCCGACCTCGGGCTGCGGTACGACCTGACGGTTCCGCTCGCCCGGTTCTACGCGACCAACCGCGCGCAGCTGCCGACGGTGTTCCGCGCGATCCAGATGGCGCCCGTCTGGCGCGCGGAGCGGCCGCAGAAGGGGCGCTACCGCCAGTTCGTGCAGTGCGACATCGACATCATCGGCGACCCCTCGTCGCGCGCGGAGGCCGAGCTCATGACCGCGAGCCTCGACGTGCTCGACGCGCTCGGGCTCGAGGGCGGCGTCATCCGCGTCAACGACCGGCGCGCGCTCGACGCGATGCTCGACGTGTTCGGCTTCCTCGCGGAGGAGCGCCCGGGCGTCCTCATCACGATCGACAAGCTCGACAAGATCGGGACCTCCGGGGTCGTGGCCGAGCTGCGCGAGCGGGGCGCGACTGCGGACGCCGTCGACGCTTTCGCCGCATACCTCGACCGGCCGGGCTCCGACGACGCGGGCTTCGATGCGGCCGGCATCCGCGCGGCGCTGCCGGCCGGCATCCCGGACGAGATCGTCGACCACCTTGTCGCCCTCGGCGACACCGTCGCCGCCGCGCGCGGCGCCGAGGCCCCCCTGCGGTTCGACCCGTTCCTGGTCCGCGGCATGGGCTACTACACCGGCACGATCTTCGAGCTCGCGCACCCGAGCGTCGACTACTCGCTCGGCGGCGGGGGCCGCTACGACGGCATGATCGGCAGGTTCCTCGGACAGGACGTGCCGGCGGTCGGCTTCTCGATCGGGTTCGAACGGATCGTCGACCTGCTCCAGGATGCCGACGACTCGGGCGAGCGGTCCCTCGTGCTGGTGCACGATCGCGACGTTCCGCTGTCGACCCTGCTGCGACTCAAAGCCGCCCTGGTGGCCGAGGGCTCCCGGGTGCGCCTGGAGCAGCGGCCGAAGAACCTGAAGGCGCTGCTCGAGCGCTCGAGCGCCGACGGCTACGCGTCGTTCGCGACGGTGCGCGCCGACACCACGGTCGAGTCGCTGGAGATCAAGCCCCTCGACTGACCTGGGCGGCGGGTCGCCTGCGTCACCCGCCGTTCACCGCGGCGCGATGGGATGACGGCATGCGGACGCGTCGACCGATCACGGTGACCGTGGCATCGTCGGTCGCGGTGCTGGGCACCGCCGCGGTGGGGATGCGCACCCTCATCGCGCGGCAGGCCGCGATCGCCCGCCGACGCATCGGCAAGCCGCTCGGCGAGCAGGCCCTGGATGCCGACCGCGTCTGGCGGCGGAAGAAACACTCGGGCACTCCGGTCGAGCTGCTCCTGCTCGGCGATTCGATCGCGGCGGGTCTGGGCGCCGGTCACCGTCGCGACACCCTGGGGGCCCGGCTCGCGAAGGGGATCGCGCGGGCGGAGGGGCGTCCCGTGCGCCTCCGGACCGCGGCCGTGGTCGGCTCCGAGACCTCCGCGCTCGCGCGGCAGGTCGCGGCCGTCCCGGAGTCCTCCCGGGCCGACGTCGCGGTGATCGTCGTCGGCGGCAACGACGTGACGCACCGGATCCCCGCCGCCCGCGCCGCCGGGCAGCTCGAACAGGTCGTGCGCGACCTGGGAGGCCGCGGCATCCCCGTGGTGGTCGGGACCTGCCCCGACCTGGGCACGCTCCGCGCGATCCCGCAGCCGCTCCGCGCGCTCGCGGCGCGCTCGTCGCGCCAGCTCGCCGCGGCGCAGGCCGCCGCCGTGCATCGTGCGGGCGGGCGGGTCGTGGCCCTCGCCCGCGCGGTGGGACCGGTGTTCGCCGAACGCCCGGAGGAGATGTTCAGCGTCGACCGCTTCCACCCCAGCGCGCTCGGATACCGGCGCACCGCCGACGCCCTGCTCCCCGCGGTGCTGGCCGCGCTGCAGGAGACCGGGGTCCCGGCAAACGCATAGCCGTCGGGCCTACCGTTCTGGCACGCCTCCTCTGCATGTCCTCCTGACCACCTGGCACGCCGCGCCCGTTCCGCTCGGCGTGGTCCTCGTGGCATCCGCCGCCTACATCGCCGGGGTGGTGCGTGTCCGCCGACGCGGCGAGACCTGGCCGGTGCTGCGCACGATCGGGTTCTTCGCCCTCGGCCTCGCGCCGTACGCGCTGATCGAACTGGGTTTCCTCGGGACGTACTCGGCGGAGCTGCGCTGGGCGTTCTCGACCCGCATCGCGCTGCTGATCTTCGCGGTCCCCGCCGGCATCGCCGCGGGACGCCCGCTGGAGCTGTACTCCCGCGCGACGGACGACCGGGGCCGGGCACGACTCGACCGCCTGCTCGCGACCCGCTTCGTGCGGATCACCGGCAACGCGATGGTCGCCACCGTCGTGATCGCCGCGGTGTTCTGCCTCTTCCTCACGCCGGTGGCCGGCATCCTGCGGGTGAACCCCGTGATCGAGGCGTCCCTCGGGATCGTCGTGCCGCTGGTGGGTCTCGCGATGGTGCTGCCGATGATGGCGCTCGGCGTCGTCCACACCGGGACCTTCATCGCGATCGAGTTCCTGCTCGCGTTCGTCGAGCTCCTCATCGATTCCGTCCCGGGCCTGCTGCTCCGCCTCAACGACACGGTGCTCGACCTGGTCCCGGATGCCGGACAGGCGCTGTCGTGGTGGCCTTCCGCGCTCCACGACCAGCATCTCGCCGGCGACCTCATCTGGTTCATCGCCGAGTTCGCCGACGTCCCGATCCTCGTGATCCTGATGGTGCGGTGGATGCGCACCGACCGCGCCGAGGCGAAGGGCTTCGACGATCTCAGCGACGAGGAGTACGACGAGATGACCCGCGCCCACCTCCACGGACCCCGTTGACCGGCGGTCGGCGCTTCGTCAGGCTGGGGGAGTGCCCACACACGACGACGTCGACGGCTTCCTGACCGACACCCTCATCGGACCCGACCCGGCCCTGGATGCCGCGCTCGCCGCGCAGCAGGAGGCCGGGCTTCCGGCGATCGAGGTGTCGCCCGTCACGGCCAAGCTCCTGCACCTGCTGGTGCGGATCAGCGGCGCGCGGCGGGTGCTGGAGATCGGAACGCTCGGCGGATACTCCACGATCTGGCTCGCGCGGGCGCTGCCGGAGGGCGGGCGCGTGGTGACCATCGAGGCGGAGGAGCGCAACGCCGGAATCGCCCGCGGCAACCTCGCCGAGGCCGGGGTGGCCGACCGCGTCGAGGTCCGTGTCGGACGGGGTCTGGACGTGCTGCCGAGCCTCATCGGCGAAGAACCGTTCGATCTCGTCTTCGTCGATGCCGACAAGGAATCGAACCCCGGCTACCTCGACTGGGCCGCACGGCTCGGACGTCCCGGCACGGTCGTCGTGCTCGACAACGTCGTCCGGGCGGGCGCCGTCGCCGACCCGCCGCCGGGCGACTCCAAGGTGGCGGGAGCACGCGCGGGCGTCGTGATGCTGGGCGAGGACCCCCGCTTCGACGCGACCGCGCTGCAGACGCTCGATCGCAAAGGGTGGGACGGTCTCGCGATCGCGATCCTCACCGACGCCGTGGCATCCGGGGTCTGATCCCGACCACACACGCTCCGACCGCGATCACTAGACTCGACCACGGACCGACGACGCTCCGCCCTCTTCCACCCAAGAACCAACGAGGAGTCCTTCGTGGCACTTATCGAGGCTGTCAACGCGCGCGAGATCCTGGATTCGCGCGGTAACCCGACCGTCGAGGTGGAGGTGCTCCTCGACGACGGAATCGTCCAGCGGGCGGCCGTCCCCTCCGGCGCGTCCACCGGCGCGTTCGAGGCCTACGAACTGCGCGACGGCGACAAGAGCCGCTACAGCGGCAAGGGCGTGCTGAAGGCCGTCGCCGCGGTCGTCGACGAGCTCGGCCCCGCGATCGAGGGCGTCGAGGCCAGCGAGCAGCGCATCATCGACGAGATCCTCATCGAGACCGACGGCACCGAGAACAAGTCGCGCACCGGCGCCAACGCCATCCTCGGCGTCTCGCTCGCCGTCGCCAAGGCCGCCGCCGACAGCGCCGACCTGCCCCTGTTCCGCTACCTGGGCGGCCCGAACGCGCACCTGCTGCCCGTTCCGCTGTTCAACGTCATCAACGGCGGCGAGCACGCCGACAACGGCATCGACTTCCAGGAGTTCTTCCTCGCGCCCATCGGCGCCGAGACCTACGGCGAGTCCCTCCGCTGGGGCACCGAGGTCTACCACGTCCTCAAGGGCGAGCTGAAGTCCGCGGGCTACAACACGGGTCTCGGCGACGAGGGCGGCTTCGCCCCCGACCTGCCGAGCAACCGCGAGGGCCTCGACTTCCTCATCCGCGCGATCGAGAAGGCCGGCTTCACCCCCGGCAAGGACATCGCCGTCGGCCTCGACGTCGCCGCCACCGAGTTCTACAAGGACGGCGTCTACACCGTCGAGGGCAAGGAGTGGAGCGTCGACACGCTCGTCGACTACTTCGCCGACCTCGTCGCGAACTTCCCCATCGTCACGATCGAGGACGCCCTCGCCGAAGACGACTGGGACGGCTGGAAGAAGCTCACGGATGCCATCGGCTCGAAGGTGCAGCTCGTGGGCGACGACCTGTTCGTCACCAACCCGAAGCGCCTGCAGCAGGGCATCGACCTCGGTGTCGCCAACTCGCTGCTGGTGAAGGTCAACCAGATCGGCACGCTGTCCGAGACCCTGGATGCCATCGCCCTGGCGACCCGTTCGGGCTACACCTCGATGCTCTCGCACCGCTCCGGCGAGACCGAGGACACCACGATCGCCGACCTCGCCGTCGCGGTGAACGCCGGCCAGATCAAGACCGGTGCGCCCGCCCGCAGCGAGCGCGTCGCGAAGTACAACCAGCTCCTCCGCATCGAGGAGGACCTGGGCACCGCCGCGGTCTTCGCCGGCCGCTCGGCGTTCCCCCGTTTCCAGGGCTGAACGCACGCGCGCCAGAAGGGGGGAGCCGGTCGGCTCCCCCCCTTCGTCGTCGGCGGGCGCGGCCGAGGGGATGCCCTGAGCGCGGCGCGTCACCCGGGCGAGGGGACGGGTCGACGTAGAGTCGGATACCGGCCGTCCCGGGCAGTGGCGCGGGTGTGAGGAAGGAGATGTCGTGGACCGACCGACGCTCCCGTCCCCCCGCGGACGGAACGAGACGCCCGCTCCCGCCGCGGGGAAGTCCCGGCGTCCGCGTTCCCGGCCGACGGGCGACTCCGCTGCGCGCCCGCAGGTCGCGACCCGGAGCCGTCCGACGCCGCGCCGTGTCGACGTCCGCGAATGGCTCGGCGGGCTGCGCGTCTCGGGGTTCGTCGTCATCATGCTGGGTCTGGTGGTGCTCGGCACCTTCGTGCTCGTCCCGACGGTGGGGACGTACATGGACCAGCGTCAGCAGATCCAGGCGCTCCGCGGTGCCGTCTCGCTCAGCGAGAGCGAGGTGGCCGATCTGCAGTCGCAGCGCGAGCGCTGGTCGGATCCCGCGTACATCACGACCCAGGCGCGGGAGCGGCTGTACTACACGATGCCGGGCGAGGTCGTGTATCTGATCGACGACGACCTGCCCGCCTCGGAGGCCCCGCAGGAGCAGCAGGACGTCTCGCAGGACGTCGGCCAGACCCGGACCGACTGGATGTCGCAGCTGGTGCGTTCCGTGACCTCGGCGGGTGCCGTGCCGGTCGCCGTGCCGAGCATCGGGGTGCCCGACCCGTCGCCCACTCCCTGATCGGCTCCCCGACCGAGCGTGTCCGGCCCGCCGGGTACCCTGGAGGCGATGAGCACGCCGCCCCTGCCCCCCGCATCCGACGCCGACCTCGACGTGCTGCAGTCGCAGCTCGGACGGGTCCCGCGCGGAGTCGTCGGCATCGCGGCGCGGTGCGTGTGCGGCAATCCGACCGTCGTCGCCACGTCTCCGCGGCTCGACGACGGCAGCCCGTTCCCGACGTTCTACTACCTCACGCACCCCGCGGCCACGGCGGCGATGTCGGTCCTCGAGGCCGGACACGTCATGAAGGAGTTCTCCGACGAGCTCGCCGCCGACGATGACCTGCGCGCCGCGTACGCCGCGGCGCACGAGGCGTACCTGCGCGACCGCGCGGTGTACGGCGAGCCCGACGAGATCGCCGGGATCTCGGCCGGAGGGATGCCGACGCGGGTGAAGTGCCTGCACGCCCTCGCGGGCCACGCGCTCGCCGCCGGTCCGGGCGTGAACCCCATCGGCGACCTGGCGCTGTCGCGGGGCACTTGGTCGCCCGAGCGCTGCGAGTGCGAGACCCCCGGGGCGGGCGGATGAGACGCGTCGTCGCAGCCGTGGCATCCGTCGCCTTGGGCGTCGTGATGCTGACGGGGGCGGCGACGACCCCGACCCCGCAGGTCTCCGCCGATCCCGTCCGCGCGGCGGAGTACTGGCTCGATCAGTACGGCATCACCGAGGCGTGGAAGACGACGCGCGGCGCCGGCCAGAAGATCGCGATCATCGACACCGGCATCGCGCGCGGCCCGGTCGAGTTCTCCGGAGCCGTCGTCGGCGGGACCGACGTCTCCGGCGTGGGCGCGCCCGACGGGCGCACTCCGGTGGGCGCGGTCGATTCCAACCACGGCAGCTGGGTCGGTTCCCTCGCCGCGGCGCGGGGCACGGGCGACGGCAAGGGCATGATCGGAGTCGCTCCGGAGGCCGAGCTGCTCTCGATCTCGGTGGGCTTCGGCTCCGTGACGTCGAAGCCCTTCACCGAGCAGATCGTGGATGCCATCCACTGGGCCGTCGATCAGGGCGCCACGGTCATCAACATGTCGTTGACCACGAACACGCTGGACTGGGATCAGAGCTGGGACGAGGCGTTCCAGTACGCGTTCGATCACGACGTCGTCGTCGTCGTGGCCGCGGGCAACCGGGGGAGCGGCACCTCGAGGGTCGGAGCCCCGGCGACCATCCCGGGCGTCCTCGCCGTCGGCGGCGTCGACCCGTCGGGGATCGCGAGCAATGACGCCTCCACCCAGGGCATCACGATCGGTCTGTCCGCCCCGAGCGAGCGCCTGCTCGGTGTGTCGGCCGACGGCTCGCTGGTGCAGTGGAACGGCACGAGCGGCGCTGCACCGATCGTCTCGGGCATCGCGGCGCTGGTCCGCGCCGCGCATCCGGGTCTGGATGCCGACAACGTCCTCAACCGGCTGATCCGTACGGCCACGTCCGGTCCGGGTGCGGGGTCCGGTCAGGACACGCTCTACGGGTATGGACTCGTCGACGCCGCCGCGGCGGTGTCCACGGCCTCGGTGCCGTCGGTGTCGTCCAATCCGCTCGGTGATCTGGCCGAGTGGGTGCGGTTGTACCGGCGCGCGAACGCCCCCGCGCCCACCGGGGCGCCGACCACGGCGCCGGTCGAGATCCCGGCTCTCCCGCCGGTGGAATCCGCGCCGCGGGCGTCGTCCCCGCTCCTGCCGACGCGCGACAGCCTGCTGTACGGCACGCTGCCGCTCGCGGGCGCGACCCTCGCCGCTATAATGATCACGCTCGGCGTCAGTGCTGCTGCCCGGCGTATCCGTAAGGCGCGCATTTCTCGCGAGCCGAGCCGCACCACAAACCAGGAGTCTCTTCCATCGTGACCAGCACCGTGCCCAAGATCCTCATCGTCGGCGGAGGCTACGCGGGTTTCTACACTGCGTGGAAGCTCGAGAAGCTCCTCGGCCGCAACGAGGCCGAGGTCACTCTCGTCGACCCGCTGCCGTACATGACGTACCAGCCGTTCCTCCCCGAGGTCGCGGCCGGTGAGATCGAGCCCCGCCACGTCGTGGTGGGTCTGCGTCGTCACCTCAAGCGCACCACGGTCATCGCCGGAAAGGTCACGGGCATCGAGCACGCGACCAAGACCGCGACGATCACGCCGATCGCCGGCGATGAGACGTGGACGCAGGAGTACGACCAGATCGTCGTGACCGCCGGTGCCGTCTCGCGCACGTTCCCGATCCCCGGCATCGCCGAGAACGCCATCGGTCTGAAGACGATCGAGGAGGCCGTGGCGATCCGCGACCGTCTGACGTCCAACTTCGACAAGGCGTCCGTCCTCCCGGCCGGCCCCGAGCGCGACCGCCTGCTGACCGTCGTGGTCGTCGGTGGCGGCTTCGCCGGCATCGAGGTCTTCGCCGAGCTGCGCGCGTACGCGTCCTCGCTGCTGAAGCAGTACCCGACGCTCACCTTCGACGACACGCACTTCCACCTCATCGAGGCGATGGGGCGCATCATGCCCGAGGTGTCGCAGAAGACGAGCGAGTGGGTGCTCGCCGACCTCGCGAAGAAGGGTGCGTTCGTGCACCTCGACACGCAGGTCAAGGGCGCCGTCGACGGGGTCGTCGAGCTCTCCACCGGTGAGCAACTGCCCACCGACCTCATCATCTGGACCGCCGGTGTCATGGCGAACCCCACCGTCGTCCGCGGCAGCGACCTGCCGGTCGAGGAGCGCGGCCGCATCCGCACCCGCCCCGACCTGCGCGTCGGCACCGACGAGGAGTTCGTCGAGGGTGCGTGGGCCGCCGGCGACGTCTCGGCGGTGCCCGACCTGTCGGGCGGCGGCGTGGGCGGCTTCTGCGTCCCGAACGCGCAGCACGCGGTGCGCCAGGGCAAGCTCATGGCGAAGAACATCGTCGCGGTCCTCCGTGGCGAGGAGCCCAAGCAGTACTTCCACAAGAACCTCGGTGCCGTCGCCGGTCTCGGTCTCTACAACGGCGCGTTCCAGTCCGGCAAGATCGCCCTCACGGGTCTGCTCGCGTGGTTCGCCCACCGCGGCTACCACGGCCTCGCCATGCCGACGTGGGAGCGCAAGTTCCGTGTCGTCGGCGACTGGGTGCAGAACTTCTTCCACGGCCGCGAGGTCGTCTCGCTCGAGGCCGTGCAGACGCCGCGTGCCACGTTCGAGGAGTTCGCGGCCCGGCCGCGCCCGGCACAGCCCGCGGCCGAGCCGGCTCCCGCCGACAAGAAGCCCGAGGCCGTCGCGGCCAAGTGATCTCGGTCGAAGCCCCCGCACCCTGTGTGCGGGGGCTTCGTCGTTTCCGGATGCCGTCATCCGTCGCGCTACGGTGGAGCGTGGCATCCGCCCCCGTAGCCCAATGGCAGAGGCAGGCGACTTAAAATCGCTCCAGGTGTGGGTTCGAATCCCACCGGGGGTACGCGTGCGGCGTACCGCGAGCGCACCGCCGGTCGCTTTCCATGCGTATCGACTGGGAGTCGTCCGCAGGCCCCTGGTGGGCGGCGTCGTCGCCGTTAGGATTGTGCGGCAGTCGTCGAACGGAGAACCGGAACATGTGGGAGTGGCTCGTCCCCGTCATCGTGATCGTCGCGATCCTGGCGATCGCGGGGATCTATCTGTGGGCGACGTACAACGCCCTCGTCTCCCTCAATGTCCGGGTCGACGAGGCGTGGAGCGACATCACCGTCCAGCTCAAGCGTCGCGCCGATCTGCTTCCCAACCTCATCGAGACGGTCAAGGGATACGCGGCGCACGAGAAGGCCGTCTTCGAGAATGTGACGCGGGCGCGCGCCGAGACGATCTCGGCCCAGAGCCCCGCCGAAGCGGGTGTCGCCGAGGGGCACATGCAGCAGGCGCTCAAGTCGCTGTTCGCCGTAGCCGAGGCGTATCCCCAGCTTCAGGCGAGCCAGAACTTCCTGCAGCTGCAGCAGTCCATCGTCGACACCGAAGACAAGATCCAGGCGTCGCGCCGGTTCTACAACGGCGGCGTGCGCGAACTCAACACCAAGATCAAGGTCTTCCCCAACAACCTGTTCGCCCGTCAGCTGGGTTTCCAGGCGCGCGAGTTCTTCGAGGTCGTCGACGGTGCGGCGATCTCCGAGCCGCCCCGCGTCCAGTTCTGACGCGGTCGACTCCGCCGCCCCCTCAGCCCGTCACGGGTGAGGGGGCGGCGTCGTTCTGCGGGTGCTCGTGGCGTCCGGCGCGCAGCGCCCCCGCGAGGGCGTCGGCCGCATCGCCCCAGCGCGACACCGTGACGTGCTCGAGACCCTGCCAGGACGCCGCGGTGCGCAGCTCGAGCGCGAGCCGCTCCGCCGCCTCGGATGGAGCGCCGTGCTCCCACCACGCCGATTGCACGCGCAGTGCCGATGCGGGCCGGTCGGCCTTCAGATCGACACGGCCGACCACGTCGTCGCCGACGACCACGGGCAACGAGTAGTAGCCGAAGCGCCGCTTCTCGGCGGGCGTGTAGATCTCGATGCGGTAGTCGAAGTCGAACAGGCGCTCGGCTCGATCACGGAACCACACGACGGGGTCGAACGGGGTCAGGATGGCGGTCGCGTCGACGTGGCGGGGGCGGGCGGCATCCCGATGCAGCCAAGCTTTCGCGGGCCGGCCCGCGATCTGCCAGCCCTCGACGACGACGGGCTCGAGTTCGCCGGCGTCGACGAGCTCGCGCACCGCACCGAGAACGGCGGGGCGGTCGCGGATGCGCCAGTAGTCGGCGAGGTCGGCGGCGGTCGCGACACCGTACGCGACGGCCGCGCGCCGCACGAGCTCGCGAATAGCCTCAGCCCGCGGAACGGGGGATTCGAGAGCCTCGCGGGGCAGCACGTCGGAGGCCAGTGCGTACCGTCGCTCGAATCCGCGACGGCCGGCGATTGCCACGTCGCCCATGAGCCACAGTCGCTCGAGGCCGTTCTTCACGTCGTCCCAGCCCCACCACGATCCGCGCGACCCCGCGCGGGCGTCGTGCTCGATGTCGGCGGGACGCAGGGGACCCCGCGCGGCGAGCTCGTCGCGCAGCCACCTCAGCAGCCCTGCGTTGGCCAGCGCCCAGTCGTCGGCGCCGTACCTTTCGCGGAGGGCGTCGCGGCGGAACTGCAGCAGCGGCCAGTCGGCGACCTCGACGAGGGATGCCACATGCGCCCAGGACTCGACCCACCGCGGGCGGCGCGAGAAGGCCAGGCGATCGAGGAGGCTCGTGTCGTAGGACCCCAGGCGCGCGAACAACGGCATGTAGTGCGAGCGCGAGAAGACGTTCACGGAGTCGATCTGCAGGATCCGCATCCGACGCAGGGTCGAGGTGATGTGCCGCGTGCCGACGGTCTTGGGACGCGGCCGACCGAGGCCCTGCGCGGCCAGGGCGATCCGGCGGGCACCGGCACGTGAGAGCGTCGTCGTCATGTATGCCAGCGTAGGCATGGCCCCCGACATTCCCGGCGTTCGCGCGGGTGGCGCGGAGGTAGGCTGACGGGATGACCGGAACCGATCCCGAGGACCGCGGATCGTTCTTCGACGCCCTGCGTCGGCGCACCGTCTCGAGCGATCTCACCCCGGCCGTCCCGCCGGCACTGCGCCAGGCCACCGCGTACTCCTGGCGACTGCTGGTGATCGCCGCCGCCATCGGCGTGGTCGTGTGGTTGGTCATCCAGCTCAAGCTCCTGGTGATCCCGCTGCTGGTCGCGATCCTCATCACGGCGCTCGTGTGGCCCGCCTTCTCGTTCCTCCTCCGGCACCGGTGGCCGCGCTGGCTCGCCATCGTCGTCACCGTGCTCGGCACGATCGCCGTGATCTCGGGCCTGCTGTGGCTCGCGGTGTGGCAGATCACGCGGGAGTTCGCGTCGGTGCGCGACCGCACGGTCGACGCGATCGGCCAGTTCCGCCAGTACCTCATCGACGGCCCCCTCCACCTGTCCGCACAGCAGATCGACGACGGACTCCGCCAGGCGGGCACGTTCCTTCAGCAGCAGGCCGAGGTGCTGTGGACCGGCGCCTTGGCGATCGGTACGACGATCGGGCACGTCGGTACCGGGCTGCTGCTGACCCTGTTCATCCTGCTGTGCCTGCTCGCCGACGGCGGCGGCATCTGGCGCTGGACGACCCGACTGTTCCCCCGCGTCGCGCGGCCCGCGGTCGACGGCGCCGGGCGCGCCGGATGGCGCACCGTCATCACCTACGCCCGCACGCAGCTGCTCGTGGCCACCATCGACGCGATCGGCATCGGCGTGGGCGCGTTCCTGCTCGGGGTGCCGTTGGCGATCCCGATCGGCGTCCTGGTGTTCCTCGGTGCGTTCATCCCGTTCGTGGGAGCAGTTGTCACCGGCGCCCTCGCGGTCTTCATCGCGCTCGTGTACAACGGACCCCTGATCGCGCTGTTCATGCTCATCGTCGTCCTCGGGGTCCAGCAACTCGAGAGCCACGTGCTGCAGCCCATCCTGATGGGCTCCGCCGTCAAGGTGCACCCGCTCGCGGTGGTCCTCGTCGTGGCCGGAGGGGCGATGATCGGCGGAATCCCCGGCGCGCTGTTCGCGGTGCCGCTCGCCGCGTTCGTCAACGTCGTCTCGGTGTACCTCAGCAGCCACGCGTGGCGTGACGGTGGCGTCTCCGTCGACTCCGCCGACCTGATCTGGCAGACCGTTCCCCGCGATCGCGGAAGGAGATCATGAACGACACGCCCACCCTGGCCGAGTTCGAGGATGCCGCGCAGACCCTGCGCGGCATCATCACGCGGACCCCTCTCGACGAGTCGCTGCACCTGACCGAGCTGCTCGGTGTCCCTGTGCACCTCAAGCTCGAGAATCTGCAGCGCACCGGATCGTTCAAGATCCGCGGGGCGACCTACCGCTTGTCGCGACTGACCGCCGAGGAGCGGGCGCGCGGCGTCGTCGCGGCGTCGGCCGGCAACCACGCGCAGGGGGTCGCCCTCGCGGCGCAGCAACTGGGCATCTCCGCCACGATCTTCATGCCGCTCGGCGTCCCGGTGCCCAAGCTCCTCGCCACGCGCGGCTACGGCGCCGAGGTGATCCTGGAGGGCGCGACCGTCGAGACGCCGCTCCGACTCGCCGCCGAGTTCGCTGAACGCACCGGGGCCGTGCTGATCCACCCGTTCGATCACCGGGACATCGTCGTGGGCCAGGGCACGCTGGGCCTCGAGCTGGTCGAAGACCTGCCCGACCTCGAGACGGTCATCGTCGGGATCGGCGGCGGAGGTCTGGCCGCCGGCGTCGCCGCCGCGGTCAAGGCGCGCGCAGCCGCCGAGGGCCGCGACGTGCGCATCATCGGCGTCCAGGCCGAGAACTCGGCCGCCTACCCCAGCTCGCTGGCGGCGGGCTACCCGATCCAGGTGCCGACGACCCCGACGATCGCCGACGGCATCGCCGTCGCGCGTCCCGGCGATCTGCCGTTCGAACTCATCCGGGAGTTCGTCGACGAGGTCGTCACCGTCACCGAGGACGACATCGCGCGCGCGCTGCTCGTCCTGCTCGAGCGCGCCAAACAGGTCGTCGAGCCGGCCGGCGCGGTCGGGGTCGCCGCCATCCTCGCCGGGAAGGTCCGCGCTACCGGGACGACCGTGACGATCCTCTCCGGAGGGAACATCGATCCGCTGCTGCTTCAGAGGGTCGTGGCACACGGCCTGTCGGCATCCGGCCGCTACATGTCGCTGCGCATCCCGCTTCCGGACCGCCCCGGTCAGCTCGCCCGTGTGTCGGAGCTGCTCGCCCAGGTCGGTGCCAACGTGATCGAGGTGCTGCACACGCGCCACGGGCAGGGCCTGCAGATCAGCGAGGTCATCCTGCAGCTGAGCGTCGAGACCCGCGGTGCCGAGCACCGGGCCCTCGTGATCCGCACGCTCGAAGAGGCCGGCTTCGTCGCCACCGTCGTCTCCGACTGACAGAGTTCCCCGTGAACGCGAAGAGCCGCTCACCCCGAACGGGGGAGCGGCTCTTCGCGTTCACGGATCACTGACCCGAGTAGGTCTCGACCTTCACGATCTCGACCGCGATCTGCTTGCCGTTGGGCGTCGTGTACGAGCCGCTGTCGCCCTCTTTGAGGCCGAGGATCGCGGCGCCGAGCGGCGACGCCTCGCTGTAGACGTCGAGCTCGGAGTCGGCGGCGATCTCGCGGTTGCCCAGGAGGAACTTCTCTTCGCCGCCCGCGATGATCGCGGTCACGACGGTGCCGGACTCCACGACACCCGTGCTCTCGGGGGCCTCGCCGACCTTGGCGTTCTTCAGCAGCGCCTGGAGGGTGCGGATGCGGGCCTCCTGCTTCCCCTGCTCGTCCTTCGCGGCGTGGTAGCCGCCGTTCTCCTTCAGATCGCCTTCTTCGCGAGCGATCTCGATGCGCTTGGCGATCTCTTCACGGCCCGTGGTCGAGAGGTGCTCGAGCTCGTTGGCGAGACGGTCGTAGGCATCCTGGGTGAGGAACGTCACCTGAGCGTCATCGGACACGGTGGTCTCCTTCGTCGATCGGGCCGGCGTGGGGCACGAGGAGGCGCCCGCCGGGGATATGTCGAACGCCCCGGCTTCGGGCCGGGGCGCGTCTAGGAAATCGAGCCTACGGTACCCAGCAGGAGTTGACAAAACCCGTCGTGGCCAGCGCCAGCGTCGGGATCTCCTCCGAGAACGCGCGAGTGTGGTCCTCGGATGCCGGGTACTCCACGACGCGCCAACCGACGGTTCCGTGCTCCTCGTCCTGTGCCTCGATCGCGCACGCCACGGGCTGACCGATGGGGGCGGAGATCTGGAAGGAGACCGTCACGCGCTCGGCATCCGTCACCGTGAACCCGGTGTCGGTGGAGGTCACGGACGCGAGGCTGTTCGCCACGGTCGTCCACCCGAGTGCGACCGTGAGGCTCGCGGCGATCACTCCCACGATGCTCCACAGCACGATGCGCCGACGCGGAGACCGGGTGCGGCCGTAGCGGTCGTCGAGCTGGGCTTGCGTCGTCATGGTCTCCCCGGGCTTTAGGCTGGACTTCCAGGCTACGCGCTCCCGCCCGGACCGAAGGACTTCATGCTCACCGCGCTTGCGGCCCTCGCGGCCACGCCCACTCCCTCGACGCCCGACGAGTCGATCGTCACTCCGGGGCCGTTCGGCTTCGCCGCGGTCGCCTTCATCGCCGTCGCGGTGTTCCTGCTCGTCTGGGACATGCTGCGCCGTATCCGCCGCGGACGCTACCGCGAGGAGGTCAACGCGGAACTGGACGCGGAAGAGCAGGCGCGCGCGGCCGAGGCCGCCAGCGAGACCGACGACGAAGACATCGACCGCGACGCGCCCCGCAGCTGAGCCGCGACCCGGGGGGCCGGCATCGCCCGATCAGCCGCCGTGGAACGCGGGGCGGAGCGCGATGAGCAGGCACGCGGTCCAGTGGCACAGGAACGCCAGGACCGTGCACACGTGGAAGATCTCGTGGAAGCCGAAGTGACCGGGCCACGGGTTCGGGCGCTTCAGCGCGTAGACGATCGCGCCCACGGTGTAGAGCAACCCGCCGATGACGACGAGCACCATCATCGCGACGTTCGCGTTGAGCAGGTCGACGATGTACATCACCGCGGCCCAGCCGAGGGCGAGGTAGAGCGCCACGTAGAGCCAGCGCGGGGCGTTGATCCAGAAGACGCGGAAGAGGATGCCCAGGATCGCGCCGCCCCAGACGATGGACAGCAGGAGCACCGTCTGCGGAGTCGGGAGGGCGAGCACGGCGAGCGGCGTGTACGTGCCGGCGATCAGGAGCAGGATGTTCGCGTGGTCGATGCGCTTGAGCACCGCCTTGGTCTTCGGCTTCCAGTTGAACCGGTGATACAGCGCCGAGTTGCCGAACAGCAGCATGGACGTGGCCATGAAGACCGCGGACGCCCACTTCGCCGGAGCGCCGTGCGCGAGCACGATGAGCACGATGCCCGCGGCGATCGCCACGGGGAAGGTTCCCGCGTGGATCCAACCGCGCCATGTCGGCTTGATGTCCGCTTGCGCGCCGACGGCGTTCGCCTCCAGAAGGGGGAGCTGGGGCATGTCGGGTCCGTCGCCTGCCACAGAAGATGTCACCCTCCGAGCCTACGTCGCACCGCATACCCGACCGGGCACATGGCGGGGCCTGTGGAGAGCTCGTGCAGAGCCCGCCACGCATCCCGCCCGAGTGGTCGTGACGCGATAGCGTAGGCGGGTGGCGCGCGTGTGGAGGAACGAGGGGCGGGGTCCCCTCTACCGGCTGTACATCCAGCGCCTGCGCCGACAGATGCCCGCCACCGTCCCGCACCACGTGGCGATGATGATCGACGGCAATCGTCGCTGGGCCCGGCAGCTCGGATTCGACAGCGCGGCGCACGGTCATCGCGCCGGGGCCGCCAAGATGCACGAGTTCCTCCGCTGGTGCGATGACCTCGGCATCCGGGTCGTCTCGCTCTACCTGCTGTCCAACGACAACCTGCGCAAGCGCGACTCCCGCGAGCTCGACGACCTCATCGAGATCATCGCCGAACTCGCTCGCGAGCTGTCGCACGAACCCGACTGGCGGGTGCAGCACGTGGGGCGCGCCGACGGCCTGCCCCCGGCTCTCGCCGAGGTGCTGCACGAGGTCACCGAGCGGACGCGCTCGCACACCGGTCTCCACGTCAACCTGGCCGTCGGCTACGGCGGGCGCAGCGAGATCGTCGACGCGGTGCGCAGCATCATCGCCCAGCACGATCGCCAAGGGGGGTCGCTCGAGGAACTGGCGGCGAGCCTCACGCCCGAGCAGATCGGTGAACACTTGTACACCGGCGGTCAGGCCGACCCCGATCTCGTCATCCGCACCTCGGGGGAGCAGCGCTTGAGCGACTTCCTCCTGTGGCAGTCGGCGCACTCGGAGTTCTACTTCGTCGAGGCGCTCGGCCCCGACCTCCGCGAGGTGGACTTCCTCCGTGCCATCCGCGACTTCTCCGCCCGCGACCGCCGGTTCGGGCAGTAGTCGCGCGTCAGCGTTAACGCACTCGTCATTTTTCCGGGCGTGTTCGCGACCCCACGGCCCCGCGGAAGGCTTTACGGTGAGGTCATCGGGCACGGAGCCCGGTCGAGTCGGCCTTCGGATCGCGACTCGTGACCCACAGGTCGACTCGTGACAGCCGGGTGAGACACCCGGGTCGGGAGTGGGTTGTGACTGCACGAGCACCGTACGACCAGCGGAACGTCGTCGACAGCAGTGTTTCGGAATCGGATGCCTCGGCCGATCAGGCTCTGCGCACGTACGTTCTGGACACCTCCGTCTTGTTGAGCGACCCGCGGGCGTTCTTCCGCTTCGCCGAGCACTCGGTCGTGATCCCCGTCGTCGTGATCACCGAGCTGGAGGGCAAGCGCCACGATCCCGAGATCGGCTACTTCGCGCGGCAAGCGCTGCGGCACCTCGACGAACTGCGCATCGAACACGGTCGGCTCGACTTCCCGGTTCCGGTCGGCACGGACGGCACGCTCCGCGTCGAGCTGAACAACACCGATCCCTCCGTGCTGCCGTCCGGTATGCGCCTGGGCGACAACGACAGCCGCATCCTCGCCGTCGCGATGAACATCGCGCGCGACGGCGCCGAGGTCACGGTGGTGTCGAAGGACCTGCCGATGCGCGTGAAGGCGTCGTCGCTGGGCATCTCGGCGGAGGAGTACCTCGCGGAGCAGGCGATGGACTCGGGCTGGACCGGGATCGCCTCGATCGACGTCTCCGGCGACGACCTCAGCGACCTGTACGAATCCGAGGTCGCCGCCAGTGAGGACGTCCGCGGGCTCCCCGTCAACACGGGCCTCATCATCCATTCCGAGCGGGGCTCGGCTTTGGGCCGGGTCACCGGCGACGGAGAGTTCCGGCTCGTCCGGGGCGACCGCGACGCGTTCGGTCTCCACGGGCGTTCGGCCGAGCAGCGTATCGCCCTGGATCTGTTGCTGGATCCGGAGGTGGGGATCGTCTCGCTCGGCGGACGTGCCGGCACCGGCAAGTCGGCGCTTGCGCTGTGCGCCGCGCTCGAAGCCGTCCTGGAGCGCCAGCAGCAGAAGAAGATCATCGTCTTCCGCCCGCTGTTCGCCGTCGGCGGGCAGGAACTCGGCTATCTTCCCGGCGATCAGGCCGAGAAGATGGGCCCGTGGGGTCAGGCGGTGTTCGACACGCTCGGCTCGGTCGTATCGGGCAACGTGCTCGAAGAGGTGCTGGCCCGCGGCATGCTCGAGGTACTGCCGCTCACCCACATCCGTGGTCGTTCGCTGCACGACGCGTTCGTGATCGTCGACGAGGCCCAGTCGCTCGAACGCAATGTGCTGCTGACGGTCCTGAGTCGTATCGGCCAGAATTCGCGTGTCGTGCTGACGCACGACGTCGGCCAGCGCGACAACCTGCGGGTCGGTCGTCATGACGGCGTGGCCTCGGTCATCGAAACGCTGAAGGGCCACGCGCTCTTCGGTCACGTCACCCTGACCCGTTCGGAGAGGTCGGCGATCGCCGCGCTTGTGACGGAGCTGTTGGAGGCCGGCGAACTGTCGTGACCCGGTGAGAAGAAGGGGCGGGGATGCCATGCATCTCCGCCCCTTCTCGCGTGCGGCGGGCGCGACATGAGAGGTTTCTCATCTGCACCTCCTCGCATTCTCACGGGGGACCGTCAGAGTTGTCTCAACGGCGAGGGAGACCTCGTCACCGCCTCGGCGGTTCCCCCCAATAAATGAAAAGTGAACGGTTCGCCGTGCAGGTCACCGACGTTTCGGGTACGTCGGCAGACCGCCGTGGATCGTTTCCCCATCCCCCCGGTTTCCCCCCAACCGGGGGTTTTTGGGTTATGGGCGGCTATTGCCAGCGATAGCCGGCACCGCGCACGGTGACGATGCGGCCCGCGCCGAACTTGGCGCGGAGGTAGCGGACGTACACGTCGACCACGTTGGACCCGGGGTCGAAGTCGAGTCCCCAGACGCGGCTGAGCAGTTGTTCGCGACTCAGCACCTGCCCCGCGTGGCGCAGGAACTCCTCCGCCAGGGCGAACTCCCGCGCGCTCAGATCGATCTCCCGCGCACCGATGGAGGCCCGTCGGGTCAGGACGTCGAGCGACACGTCGCCGTGCGCGATCGTGATCGACCCGACCGACACCGGCTCGCGCAGACGCGACCGCACGCGGGCGAGCAGCTCGTCGAACTTGAACGGTTTCGCGACGTAGTCGTTGGCGCCCGCGTCGAGTCCGTCGACGGTGTCCCGGGTGCTGGTGCGGGCCGTGAGCATGATGACCGGGATCGGCGATCCCTGCCCGCGGAGGCTCCGCAGCACTTCGAAGCCGTCGATGGTCGGAAGCCCCACGTCCAGCAGCACGAGGTCGATGTCGCCGCCGAGCGCGGTGTCGAGAGCCTCGGCCCCGTCGTCCACGATGACGGTCTGGTAGCCGGCCGACTCCAGTCCCTTCGCCACGAACGCAGAGATGCGCTCCTCGTCTTCGGCGATGAGGATGCGGGTCATCCGGTGGCCTCTCTCTGCAGAACGACGTCGCCGGCGCGGACCGGTGTCGGAAGGTCGGTGGGGGCGGGGGAACCGCCGAGCGGCACGTGAAGGGTCAGCGTCGCACCCCCGCCGGGAGTGTCGGTGATGGTGCAGTGGCCGTCGTGCGCTCTCACGATGGCATCCACGATCGACAGGCCCAGACCGGATCCGTCGACGCCACGCCGCGTCGACACGCGGTCGAATCGGCGGAACACCCGGTGACGGGCTGCGGGAGGGATGCCGGGGCCGTGGTCGCGGACCCACAGATTCGCCACCGCGCCGTCGTCGGAGCTGCCGATCTCGATCGGGCTCCCGGCCGGGGTGTACTTCGCGGCGTTGTCGGCGAGCTGCAGCCACGCCTGCACCAGTCGGTCGTGGTCTCCGACGATGCGGCCGCGGCCGCGCGCTTCGATGGTCCACGTGTGCTCGGGGATGGCCGCCACGAGCTCGCCGACGCGGTCGGTGAGCGCGCTGACGTCGACGACCCCCGCGGACAGGGACCCGGCCTCGACGTCGGCGAGCGCATCGATGTCGTCGACCAGGCGCGACAGCCGGTCGAGCTCGGAGATGCCGAGGTCGCGCGTCTCCACGACGTCATCGGCGTCGGCGGGGTTCATGGTCTCGAGGTGGCCGCGGACGATCGTGATGGGGGTCTTCAGTTCGTGTCGCACGTCGTCGAGGAGCTGCCGCTGGGCGGCGACCGACATGGACAGGCGATCGAGCATCGAGTTCACGGATGCCGTCAGATCGGCGATCTCGTCATTGCCGTCCGCGGACACGCGCACCCCGAGATCGGCGATGGTGATCGCGTCGGTCGTGTCGCGGAGCTTCCGCAGCGGCGAGAAGAGGCGCCCCGTGACGAACCATCCGGCCACGCCGACGGCGAGCAGCACGCCCGCGCCCGTGATCGCGTAGGTCATGGTCGACAGCGTCACCAGCTCCATGCGCTGGTCGATCGAGATGGCCTGGACGACCGCAGCGTCGCCGTCGACGACGGCGGCGTAGAGCACGGGACCCGCGGCCGTGTCGAGGCGGCCGCGCAGCTCGCCGCGGTCGAGTGCGGCGCGCAGCCCGTCGAGGAAGGCTGCGTCGCCGGCCAGCGGCAGGCCCGGCGGGGCCGGTGTCGTGGCCAGCACCGCGACCCCGCTGATCGCCAGGGTGCCGTCCGTGCGTCCGGGCACGGCCGCGGCGACCAGATCGGTCGCGTCCTGTCCACTGGCCGAAACGGTCGAGACGAAGCCGTCGAGCTGCCGCTGCGCGTTGGCGAGCACGCGCTCGCTCTGCACGAAGAACGTGACGCCACCGGCGATGATGAGCCCGAGCAGCACGACGCCGAGGATCGCCGTGAGGAGCCGCACGCGTGCCGAGACGGGTCTCGTGCGGCGGATCATCCTCTGATTATGGCGTTCCTCGGCGTCGTTGCGTTCCGGCTCAGCCCGGGTGGGTCATCGAGAGCAGGTCGAGCTTGGCGTCGAGCACCTCTTCGGTGATCTCGCCGCGCTCGACGTAGCCGAGGTCGATGACGGCCTCGCGGACCGTGATGCCCTTGGCCACCGAGTGCTTGGCGATCTTCGCGGCGGCCTCGTAGCCGATGACCTTGTTCAGGGGCGTGACGATGGACGGGGACATCCCGGCGAACGCTTCGGCCCGGGCGACGTTGGCCTCGAGACCGTCGATCGTCTTGTCGGCGAGCACGCGCATGGCGTTGGACAGCAGACGGATCGATTCCAGCAGAGCCGTGCCCATGACGGGGATCGCGACGTTGAGCTCGAACGAACCCGAGGCGCCCGCCCAGGCGACGGTGGCATCGTTCCCGATGACGCGCGCGCAGACCATCAGGGTGGCCTCGGGGACGACCGGGTTCACCTTGCCGGGCATGATCGAGGAACCCGGCTGGAGGTCGGGGATGTGCAGCTCGCCGAGGCCCGTGTTCGGACCCGAACCCATCCAACGGATGTCGTTGTTGATCTTGGTGAGCGAGACCGCGATCGTGCGCAGTGCCCCGGACGCCTCGACGAGGCCGTCGCGGTTCGCCTGCGCCTCGAAGTGGTCCTTGGCTTCGGTGATGGGCAGCTCGGTCTCGGCGGCGAGCAGCGCGATGACCTTCTGCGGGAAGCCCAGCGGCGTGTTGATGCCCGTACCGACGGCCGTCCCTCCGAGGGGAACCTCGCCGACGCGGGGGAGGACGGCCTGCACGCGCTCGATACCGAGGCGCATCTGACGGGCGTAGCCGCCGAACTCCTGGCCGAGCGTGACCGGAGTGGCATCCATCAGGTGGGTGCGGCCGGACTTGACGATGCCCTTCCACGCCTCGGCCTTCGCCTCGAGCGCCACCGCGAGGTGGTCGAGCGCCGGGATGAGGTCGTCGATGAGGGCCTGCGTGACCGCGATGTGGACCGAGGTGGGGAAGACGTCGTTGGAGGACTGCGACGCGTTGACGTGGTCGTTGGGGTGGACGGTCTCGCCGAGGATCCCGGTGGCGAGGGTCGCCAGGACCTCGTTCATGTTCATGTTCGACGACGTGCCGCTACCGGTCTGGTAGGTGTCGACGGGGAAGTGCGCGTCGTACGCACCGGTGATGACCTCGTCCGCCGCCTGGGCGATGGCGTCGGCGACGCGGGGGTCGAGCGTGCCGAGCTCTTTGTTCGCCAGCGCGGCCGCCTTCTTGATGCGCGCGAGTGCGGCGATCTGCGTCGACTCCAGCCCCGAACCCGAGATGGGGAAGTTCTCCACCGCGCGCTGCGTCTGCGCGGCGTAGAGGGCGTCCTTGGGCACCCGCACTTCACCCATGGTGTCGTGTTCGATGCGGTACTCGATGTCGGTCACGTCGTCGTTCCTCCAGATCGTTTCGTGCGGTGTCAGGCGGCGCGGGAGTCGTCCACGTCGCCCACGCTCACGACGGAGACGGCTTCCCCGTCGTCGAGGCGGTAATTGGCGCCCACCACCGCGACCCGGCCCTCGGCGACGGCCTCGGCGATGAGCTCGGAAGCGCGCAGCAGGTCGGCGACGGTGTGGCGGAGGTGCTCGCGACCCACCAGCTCGGCGTCGACCCGCTCGGCCGAGCGTCCTTCGGCGGCCTCTTCGCGCTGCACCCGGCGCACGGCCGGCACGATGGGGGCGATCTGGCGCCAGATGTAGGGCGGAAGGGTCGGGGCGTCGATGCCCGTGCTGTCGATGGCGGCACCCACGGCGCCGCAGGCGTCGTGCGCGAGAACCACGATGAGGGGGACCTCCAGGACCCCGACGGCGTACTCGAGGCTGCCGATCACCGAGTCGGAGATGACCTGGCCGGCGTTGCGGACGACGAACAGATCGCCCAGGCCCTGGTCGAAGATGATCTCCGCCGCGAGGCGCGAGTCGGAGCAGCCGAAGAGCGCGGCGGTGGGGTGCTGCGAGCTCGCCAGCTCTGCGCGACGCTCGACGTCCTGGCGCGGGTGCGCGGGGGCGCCCGTGACGAAGCGGCGGTTGCCCTCGAGCATCTGATTCCACACGGCACGGGGGGTCATGCGCTCGCTCACGGGGCCTCTCTCAGTTCTCGAATCTGGGCGGTGACGGATGCCGCGGCGATCGCGGTCGTCTCGGGGCTGGCGTCGCCGTAGATCAGCACCTGGTCGGGACCGGCGGGGGTCGACAGCGCGTACGTGATGTTGCCGGCACGCTCGGGGTCGCTGGGGCGGTACACGTTCCAGTCCACGCCGTCGATCGCGACGGTCTCGGTGCTGCGCGCTCCGCCCAGCACCTGGGCGACCCACTCCTCGCCGGTGTCGAGACCCTGCGCGACGCGCACGAACCCCGACTCGCCCGACCGGACGTACACCATGGTCCACGCCTCGGTGCCGCCCTGGCCCTCGGTCGTCGCCTGGTTGACACGCCATCCGTCGGGGAGCGACGGGGACAGCGCGGGGCGACCGATCTCGTCGGACAGGTCGGTGGCGAGCGCCGCGACGTCGGGCTGCGGGCGCGGGGCGGGCTCGCCGCGCGGAACCGCCGCGATCACGACGAGGACGACCGCGACCGTGACGAGCAGCGCTGCGACGAGATTGCGGAACGTCTTGCTGGAGCGATAGCGGCGAGAGGACTCGGCCTTGCGGGCCGCGGTCTCTTCCGGGGTCTCGGGGCGGCCGAGCTCGGCGACGATGCGGGCCATCAGGACTCCTCACCCTCGCCGCGGGCCGCGTCCAGTCTCCGCTTGGCGCCCAGCAGCCATTCCTCGCACCGGGCGGAGAGCTGTTCGCCGCGCTCCCAGAGGGCGAGGGACTCCTCCAGGGTCGGAGCGCCCTGCTCGAGCTCGGCGACCACGCGGACGAGTTCGTCTCGGGCTTGCTCGAAAGACAGGGACGCCACGTCGGCGGAGGGGCCGGAAGGCGTCGCGGTCATGGCATCCATCTTAGGCGCGACCGGCGGAGGCACCGCTGCCCGCGGGGGACTCGGAGCCGTCGACAGGGCCTGTGGAGGAGGCGCCGAAGGCGCCGTCGGCGACGGTCACCACGACGCGCGAGCCCGCGGGCGCCTGGGTCGCGTCGCGCACGATGCCTCCGCCCTCGATCTGCGCGATCGCGTATCCGCGCGCCAGGGTCGCCTCCGGTGAGAGAGCCCGGAGCGCCGCGCGGAGTTCGCGCGTGCGCCGTTCCTCGCCCTGCAGGCGCCGGTCGACGATGTCGCGACCGCGCGTGGCCAGCATCCAGACGTCCTGAGCGCGGGAGGTGAGCATCGAGTGCGGTGTCCGCAGCACCGGACGCGACCGCAGCTGTTCGAGCTGCGCGATGTCGTGCAGGACGCGTTGCGTGAGGCGACCCGTCAGCCGCGCACGCAACTGCGCGACGAGCGCGCGCTGCTCGCTCACGTCGGGCACCACGCGCTTGGCGGCGTCGGTCGGAGTGGAGGCCCGCACGTCGGCGACGTCGTCCAGCAGCGGGCGGTCGTTCTCGTGGCCGATGGCGCTGACGATCGGGGTGGATGCCGCCGCCACCGCGCGCACCAGTCGCTCGTCGCTGAAACCGAGGAGCGTCTGAGGATCCCCGCCGCCGCGCGCGATGACGATGACGTCGACCTCGGGGTCGGCGTCCAGTGCCGCCAACGCCGCGAGGGTCTCGGGGACGCAGCGATCGCCCTGCACGGCGGCGTATCGCGTGCGGAACCGCACCTGCGGCCAGCGCAACTCGGCGTTGCGGTGCACGTCCTTCTCGGCATCCGAGTTCTCGCCCGTGATCAGACCGATGCAGTGGGGGAGGAACGGCAGCGTCTTCTTCCGCGCGGGGTCGAACAGCCCCTCGGACCGCAACTGCGCGCGCAGCCGCTCCAGACGTTCGAGCTGTTCGCCCAGCCCCACGTGCCGCATCGCCGACACCGCGAACGAGAAATCGCCCGTGCGCGGGAAGTAGTCCGCCTTGACGCACGCCACGACGTGATCGCCGACCTGCAGGTCTTTGGGCAGTCGCGCCAGCGTGCTCGACCAGATGCGGAAGGCGACCGTCGAGTCGGTCCCGAGGTCTTTCAGACGCCCGAAGACGTTGCCGCCACGGCGGTTGAAGGAGGTGATCTCGCCTTCGACCCACACGGATCCCCAGCGCTCGATGAACCCGCGGATCGTGTCGTTCAGTCGCGACACCGACGTGGGCGCCTCGTTCTTCGAATCGCGCGGGTGCACGGAGTCGGCCGGGGGCGCCTGGCCCTCGACGGCATCGGGTCGGAAGGAGGTCATGCTCTCTCAGGGGGTCGGTGGTGGGCGGTTCGGCCGTCGCCCAGGGGCGCCCCCGTAGAATCGAGGGGTGAGCACACCTGCCGTCCACCTGCCCGTTCCCCGGATTCCGGGTCGACGCGGGCGGCTCCAGGATATCCCCGTCCACGGACAGAAGAAGGTGCTGTTGGCAGCCCCGCGCGGTTACTGCGCCGGCGTCGACCGTGCCGTCATCGCCGTCGAGAAGGCGCTCGAACGCTATGGCGCGCCGGTGTACGTGCGCAAGCAGATCGTGCACAACATCCACGTCGTGACCGAGCTCGAGAAGCAGGGCGCGATCTTCGTCGAAGAGGTCGACGAGGTCCCCGAGGGTTCGCACGTCGTCTTCAGCGCCCACGGCGTCTCGCCGGCGGTCGTGTCGGCGGCGTCCGATCGGCATCTCCAGGCGATCGACGCCACCTGCCCCCTGGTCACCAAAGTGCACCGCGAGGCGGTGCGTTTCGCACGTGACGACTTCGAGATCCTGCTGATCGGCCACGAGGGCCACGAAGAGGTCGAGGGCACGGCGGGCGAGGCCCCCGAGCACGTCACCGTCGTGAACTCGCCCGAGCACGCCGACACCGTCGAGGTGCGCGACCCGTCGAAGGTCGTGTGGCTGTCGCAGACCACGCTCTCGGTCGACGAGACGATGGAGACCGTGCGCCGTCTGCGTCTGCGCTTCCCCGAGCTGCAGGATCCGCCGTCCGACGACATCTGCTACGCCACCCAGAACCGCCAGGTCGCGATCAAGAAGGTCGCGCGCGACGCGGACCTGGTGATCGTCGTGGGCTCGGCCAACTCGTCGAACAGCGTGCGCCTCGTGGAGGTCGCGCTCGAGCACGGCGCCAAGGCCGCCTACCGCGTCGACTACGTCGACGAAGTGCGTCAGGAATGGCTCGACGGCGTCGAGACCGTGGGTGTCACCAGCGGTGCCTCGGTGCCCGAGGTCCTCGTCACCGAGGTGCTCCAGGAGCTCGCCGGCGCCGGCTACCGCGACGTCGAAGAGGTGCGCACCGCCGAGGAGGACCTCATGTTCTCCCTGCCCAAGGAGCTGCGTCAGGACTCGTCGGGCAAGCGCGACCAGCGGGCGCTCGGCGGCCGAGGCCGCGCGTGAGCGGCGACGACGCCCGCCCGCGTCCGCAATACGGCGAGTACGCCTCGCCCGAGGAGCAGCGCGCGCGCATCCAGCGTCCGGAGGTGACCGAGGCGCTCGAAGCGGGCGTGGCACCGGCGCCCGAGTCGGTCGCCGAAGCGGCACCGGTCGCGCCCCGCGCGCGCGGCCCGCTCGCCGACCGGGTCGCCACGCTCGTCCTGCTCGTCTACGGCCTGATCTCGGTGATCTCCACCATCACCCAGCTCCTGGACTTCCCCGGCTACGCCGAGCGTGCTGCCCAGATCCTCGGCGTGGACGCCACCTACACGGCCCTGTCCACCGGCTACGTCTGGGGTGCGGTGGCATCCGTCGTGTATGCGATCGGCTACCTGCTCACGGCCGCGCTCACCTGGCGGCGACTGCGGCGGGGTCGGATCGCGTTCTGGGTGCCGCTCGTCGGCTTCGTGGCGACCACGCTCGTCGCGGGCGTCTGCATCACCATCGCCCTCACGGCCGACCCCGCGTTCCTCTCGGCTCTCACCGGCGCGTTCGCGAACTGAACCGCGTGGCCCGGCATCCCGTGTTCACCGTGAGGAGAACAGGAGGGATGCCGCGATGCGAGACGACCACGCGCAACTGACCGCGCTGTACGACGCGCACGCCGCGCCCGTCTGGCGGTACGTCGTGAGCCTCACGGGCGACCATGCGGGCGCGGACGACGTTGTGCAGGAGACCCTGCTGCGCGCCTGGCGGACGCCGCGCGTCATGGCGGACGACCCCTCGCGGCTGCGGTCGTGGATGTTCACCGTCGCCCGCAACATCGTCATCGACGACGCGCGCAGCGCCCGGCGGCGTCATGAGCAGCCCGTCGACGAGCTTCCCGAGACCGCGGGCGGAGATGACACGGATGCGATGTTCGACGCACTCCTCGTGGAAGAGGCGCTGGCCACCCTGACTCCCGACCACCGCGCGGTCATCGTCTCGGCGTACTACGGCGGTCGGAGCGTCGCACAGGCGGCGGAAGAACTGGGAATCCCGGTCGGGACGGTCAAGTCGCGTCTGCACTACGCCGTGCGCGCGCTCCGGCTCGCCCTGCAGGAGAGAGGGGTGACGCGATGACCTCCGATCACGAGAGATTCGCCACCTGGGACGGCGCGTACGTGTTGGGGGCGCTGCCGGCCGCGGACCGCGGCGAGTACGAACGTCACCTCGACGAGTGCCCGCTCTGTCGCGCCGCCGTGGCCGAGCTCGCCCCCACGGCCGGGCTCCTGTCGCGCCTGTCGCCCGAGCGCGCCCGAGCGATCGACGGCGCCGACGCACAGCTCCGTGCCGCACCGACCTCTCCAGATCCGGCGCTCCGGGGGCGGATCGTCCGCACCGCGCGGCGTCGCCGTCGGCGCGTCGTCGCCGTGTGGGCCGGTGCCGCAGCGGCGGCACTGCTGATCATCGCGGTGCCGAGCGTGCTGGCCCTCACCAGCACCCCGACCGACGGTGGCGGTGCGGTCTACGCGCTGAACGACGTCGCCGGTGCGCCGTTGGAGGCGTCGGTGAAGCTGACGCCGGTCGAGTGGGGCACCCGGATCGACCTGGTCTGTCAGTACACCGGTGAAGTCCTCGACGCGCCGCCCGGCGGTTGGCCGTACGCTCTCGCCGTCACGGACGACTCGGGGGCGACGACGATGCTCTCCACCTGGCGTGCGGGTCCCGGCTCGACCACCGAGCTGAGCGCGGGCACCGACGTGTCGGCATCCCGGATCGACTCCATCGAGATCCGGACGGTCGACGGCGATCGCGTGGTCATGCGGCGGGACTTCGACAGCCCGTAGCATCGAGGGATGCCGAGCCTCGTCGCCGTCTGCGCCGTCCATGCCCTGCGTCCCGACTCCGGGTCGGTGGGCGTCACCGCGATCGACAAGCGCGCGCTCGACGGGGCCGTCCGGATCGGCCGGTTGGGCGTGCGTACCGATGTGCAGGCGAGCCGCAAGCACCACGGCGGCCCCGACAAGGCGGTCTACGCGTATGCGCAGGACGACGCCGAGTTCTGGGAGGGCGAACTCGGACGCGAGCTCGCTCCCGGCTGGTTCGGCGAGAACCTGCGGCTCGACGGCATCGACGTCAACGGCGCGCGGATCGGTGAAGTCTGGCGCGTCGGCGAGACCGTGCAGCTGGAGGTCACGATGCCTCGGACGCCCTGCGCGACCTTCGCCCGCTGGGTCGGCGGCGCGGCCTCACGCGGCTGGGTGAAGAGGTTCTCGGATGAGGGGCGCCTCGGTGCCTACCTGCGCGTCCGCCGGGCCGGGGACGTGCGCGCCGGCGACCCGGTCGAGATCCTGTCGTCGCCGTCGGACGAGCCCACGGTGCTGGAGCTGTATCGGTCGTAGCCGGCCGCATTCCGCCGAATTCACCATCCGAACGCACGAACGCCCCGGCCGGAGCCGGGGCGTTCGTGCGCGGGATGCGGTTCAGCCCTGCGACTTGCCGAAGGAGCCGAGCTGCTTCGTCGCCTCGACGACGCGCACGGCCATCGCCGACTCGGCGACCTTGCCCCACGCGCGGGGGTCGTACTGCTTCTTGTTGCCGACCTCGCCGTCGACCTTCAGGACGCCGTCGTAGTTGGAGAACATGTAGCCCGCGATGGAACGCGTGAAGGCGTACTGGGTGTCCGTGTCGATGTTCATCTTCACGACGCCGTTCGAGACGGCCAGCGCGATCTCCTCGTCGGTGGATCCGCTGCCGCCGTGGAAGACGAGGTCGAGCGGCTTGGGGCCGGTACCGAACTTCGCGGCGATGCCCTCCTGGATCTCGCCCAGCAGCTCGGGGCGGAGCTTCACGCCGCCCGGCTTGTACACGCCGTGCACGTTGCCGAACGTCAGCGCGGAGATGTAGCGGCCGTTCTCGCCGAGGCCGAGACGCTCGACGGCCTTGGTGACGTCGGCGACGGTCGTGTACAGGGCGTCGTTGGAGCCCTCGTGCGCGACGCCGTCCTCTTCGCCGCCGACGACGCCGACCTCGATCTCGAGGATCGCGTTGATGTTCTTGAGGCGGGGGAGGAGCTCGGCGGCGATGTCGATGTTCTCATCGAGCGGAACGGCCGAGCCGTCCCACATGTGCGACTGGAAGATCGGGTTGCGGCCGGCCTTGACCTCTTCCTCCGAGGCCTCGAGCAGGGGGATCACGAACCCGGGCAGCGCGTCCTTGGGGCAGTGGTCGGTGTGCAGCGCGACCGTGATCGGGTAGTTCTTCGCGACCTCGGTGACGTACTTGGCGAACGCGAGCGCGCCGGTCGCGCGGGCCTTGACGGTGTGGCCGGCGAAGTAGTCGGCGCCGCCGGTGGTGACCTGCAGGATGCCGTCAGAGCCGGCCTCGGTCAGGCCCTGGAGCACGGAGTTGATGGTCTGCGAGCTCGAGACGTTGATCGCGGGGTACGCGAAGCTGCCGGCCTTGGCGCGGTCCAGCATCTCGGCGTACTGCTCAGGGGTGGCGACGGGCATGGAGAGGCTCCTTGGTCGTGACGGGGACAACCGTCACTCTAGCGAAGGCGCCCGATCGTGACGGGGTAGGTGGGCGAGGAACAGGCCCGTTCTCCTCTTCTGTTAAGAATCGCGATTCCTTCGTCCGTGCAACGGAGAAATCCGCCGATTGTCACGACCTCGCTGACTACAGTGGGCCACATGGTGAGCCTGACGTCCGACATGAGTCCCCTGCATCCCGATCGGAACCTGGCTCTCGAGCTGGTGAGGGCGACGGAGGCGGCGTCCATCCGCGCCGTTCCGTTCATCGGTCGTGGAGCCAAGGAGGCCGCCGACGGCGCGGCCGTCGACGCGATGCGGGCGTTCTTCAGCACCGTCAACTTCGACGGCACGATCGTCATCGGCGAGGGCGAGAAGGACAACGCGCCGATGCTCTACAACGGCGAGCGGGTCGGCAACGGCAAAGGCCCCCGGTGCGACGTCGCCGTCGACCCGATCGACGGGACATCGCTGACGGCCGCGGGGCGTCAGAACGCTCTGTCGGTCATCGCGGTCTCCGACCACGGCTCGATGCTCGACGCGTCCAGCGTCTTCTACATGGACAAGCTCGTCACCGGTCCCGCCGGCGTCGGAGTGGTCGACATCCGCCTCCCCATCGGCGAGAACATCCGCCTGCTGGCGAAGGCGCTGGGGAAGCCGGTGGACGAGATCGTCGTGTCGGTGCTGAACCGCCCGCGCCACGAGCAGCTGATCGCGGACATCCGCGAGGCGGGTGCCGGTACGCGTCTCATGAGCGACGGCGACGTCGCCGGCGGCATCAACGCCGCGCGCCACAACGCCCGGACGGACATGTGCGTGGGGATCGGCGGAAGTCCCGAGGGAATCGTCACCGCGTGCGCGATCAAGGCCCTCGGCGGGCACATCCAGGGTGTCCTCGCCCCGCGCGGCGACGCCGAGAAGCAGAAGGGTCTCGACGCCGGGCTGAAGGTCGACGGCGAGGTCTACGAGGCCGACGACCTCGTGCGTGGCAAGAACACGATCTTCGTCGCGACCGGCGTGACCGATGGCCAGCTCGTGCAGGGTGTGCGTCGCGACGGCGACTTCATCTACACCGAGAGCGTGGTCTTGCGCGGCGCCTCGGGGACGCTCCGCCGGATCTCGTCGGAGCACCTGACGTCGAAGTGGCTCTGACGCGCTGACGCGGAGCGGGCGTTCGCGCCGCCGGTGTTGCGCGCGGGCGGCGCTGGCCGCCCCGCGACCGCGAGACTGCATCCGACCGACAAGTCCACTGCAGGATGCAATGGGGATGTCAGGCCGATGCTGTTTCGCGGCGCCGGGATGCGACGGCGCACACGGGAGCTGTCGCGCGTGCAGCTACAACCGGGCGTGTCGTTGCGCAAGCGTGACTCCTTCTCCCAAAGGCCTCTGGCAGAATCGACAGCAGTGTCAACGGCGACGCTGTGTTCTTCCGAGACCCGAAGGGGGATCGCTTCATGGCAGCTACGACGAACCCGACCGCGCCTCAGACAGGTGCGCAGGCGGTGATCGCCAGCGCCGTCGATCCCGCCCGTCGCCCCGACGTCCTGCTCCGCAAGCGGCGCGCCGAGGGCCACGAGATCAGCGCGTGGTGGATGGTCGGTGCCTTCGTGGTCGTTTCCGCCGCTGTGGTGAGCCTGCTCAGCTGGGTTCCCGGCGGTTCTTGAGCGACGACCCACCGTCATCCTGAGCGACTCCGGCGCGCGCACGGACGTCGCCGAGATCCGCGTACGTGACGCCGCCGGTGGAGGTGTCCTCCTGCCGCGGAGACGCACCGTCGTCGGAGATCGCGAGGAGTTCGGGCGCGGTCCAGCGTCGCGGTGAGGATTCGAGCGCGGTGGGCGCGACCACGGCATCGAGCTTCGTCTCATCGATTCCGGGGAACTTCCGCGCCGAGACGAGCACCCGCGACTCGAGCGAACCCGCGAACCTGTTGTAGCTGTCGACCGTCCGCTCCAGCGCACGCCGCAGGTCGCCCGCGTGTCCGGCGAGCACCCCGATCCGGTCGTACAACTCGGTGCCGAGGGCGAAGAGCGTGCGGGCCTCGTCGGACACGTCCTGCTGGGTCCACGTGAAAGCCACGGTCTTCAGCACGGCCCACAGGTTCACCGGCGAGGCGAGCGCGACCCGGCGGGCGAAGGCGTACTCGAGCAGCGTGGGGTCGTCGTCGAGAGCCGCCGAGAGCAGCGACTCGCTCGGCAGGAAGCAGATGACGAACTCGGGGCTGGTGGTGAGCCCGGCCCAATACGTCTTCCGCGCGAGCGCGTCGACGTGGGCGCGCACGGCCTTGGCGTGCTTGGACAGGAGGGCGGACCGCCGCGCTCCTTCGTCGCCCGCGGCGGTCACCGCGATGGCGCTGGCCTGCAGGAACGCGTCGAGGGGGACCTTGGCATCCACCGCCAGAGCCTTCCCCCCGGGGAGCCGGACGACCATGTCGGGCCGCCCCGCACCCGCGTCGGAGGTGATCGAGGACTGCACGTCGAAGTCGACGTGCCGGGTGAGGCCCGCGGCTTCGACGACCCGGCGCAGCTGAGTCTCGCCCCACACGCCGCGCGTGCTGCCGGAGCGCATCGCGGACGCCAGCGCCTCGGTCGTGGCCCGGAGCGCTTCGTCGGCTTCGCGGGAGAGTCGCAGCTGTTCGCCGAGCGCCGAGTACTGCTCGACGCGATCGCGCTCGAGGCCGTCGACCTTGCGCTGCATGGTGTCGAGGGTCTCGCGTACGGGGTCGAGCGCGCGCAGCACGGTCTGCTCGCGCCGCTCGCGCTCTTCGCGGGCGGCCTGGTCTGCGCGTGTCTGCCCGACGAGGTCGCGGTACAGCGCGCTCTGGTGCTCGAGCTGAGCCTCGAGTCCGGCGCGCGCGGCGTCGGCGGCGGCCACGCGGGCGGTCAGGTC
The DNA here is from genome assembly GCF_900156455.1 of Microbacterium sp. RURRCA19A. Classification (GTDB taxonomy): domain Bacteria; phylum Actinomycetota; class Actinomycetes; order Actinomycetales; family Microbacteriaceae; genus Microbacterium. The sequence goes on along the minus strand of NZ_FTNQ01000003.1, from coordinate 4,482 downwards.
GACGCGCTCGGCCGCGGCGCGGGACGTGGCCCGGGCGGTGCCGACGAACCAGCCGGCGGCGGCCCCCACGGCGAGGGCGAGGATCGCGAGGATCAGGGCGATGGCATCCATGTGCCCAGTGTGCCGGAGGGGTCCGACATCGTTTGGAAGCGCGGCGGAACTCAGGCGACGGCGCGTTCGAGCCGGGGCTCGGCCGCGATCTGCGAAACGCGGACGCCCAGGTGGGCGGCCAGGGCGTGCACGTCGTCGACGCGGGCGCGGCGCGCGCAGTCGATCGTGATCTCGGCGCACGCGACGGCGTCGGCGAGGGCGTCGTGGTGCGCGAAGGGTGAGCAACCGGCTTCGGCGGCGACGAGGGGGAGTCGGTAAGAGTCGAGGGTGTACGTCTTTCGTGACATCTGCACGCTGCAGACGTAGCGGTACGGAGGGCACTCGTCGCCCGTCACCGCGCAGGCGCGACGCAGCACCGACATGTCGAAGCCGGCGTTGTGCGCGACCAGCACGTCGGCCCCGGCGAACGCGGTAAGACGTTCCAGCTGCATGGACCAGTCCGGTGCGTTCACGACATCCGCCGACCGGATGCCGTGGATGCCGACGTTGATCGGAGCGAAATCGTCGTGCCCCGCGGGCGGCTTGATGAGCCACGCGGCGGTGGCGACCACGCGACCGCCGCGGACGCGGGCCAGACCCACCGCACACGCGGACGCACCGCTGGAATTCGCCGTCTCGAAGTCGATCGCGGTGAAATCCAGTGCCACGTCTCCACCCTCCGTGGTGATCGTGGCGGTGCGGGGGAGGCGCGCCGGGTTTCGGCGCGGGCCGTGCGACGGAGATCGTGCGCGACACGCCGTGTCGTGGCATCCGGAGTCGGCGTGGCCGGCACGGAATCCGCTGGACGGCCCGCCGCGAACACGCGGCGTAGGGTCGAGGGCATGACGGAGATCCGGAAGTCGACGTCGTTCGGGCGGGCCGCCGCTGCCTACGAGGCGGGCCGTCCGGGCTATCCCTCCGCCGCGGTGGAGTGGCTGCTCGCGCCGGTCCGCGAGCCGGGTCGGGCCCTGCATGTCGCAGACGTGGGAGCCGGGACCGGGAAGCTCACGGGTGCCGTGGTCGAGCTCGGCGCCGATGTCGTCGCGATCGACCCGGATGCCACGATGCTCGCCTCGCTGCGGGACAACGTCCGCGGCATCCCGACGTTCGCCGGCACCGCCGAGGATCTGCCGCTGCCGGACTCCGGTCTCGACGCCGTGGTGATGGGGCAGGCCTGGCACTGGGTCGAGCCGGACGCGGGCTCGCGCGAGGTCGGCCGCGTGCTGCGCGCCGGCGGGGTTCTGGGGCTCATCTGGAACATCCGCGACGACCGCGTCGAGTGGGTCCGGCGTCTCACCGGCGCCATGGGTGCCTCGCACGGCGAACGGCTCATCGCGGACGGCGGCCCACGTGTCGCCGAACCGCTGGTCGATCTCGAGCACCGGTCGTGGGAGTGGAGCCGGCCGATCACGCTCCCGCAGCTGCGCGACCTCGTGTTCTCGCGCAGCGACGTCATCACGGCGAGCCCCGAGGAGCGCGCGCGCATCGACGCCGCGGTCGACGGGGTCGTGGCATCCGTCCCCGCACTCGCCGACGGGGGAGCGGTCGACCTTCCCTACATCACTCACGCGTTCCGCGCGCGGCACCCCTGACGCCGTGCGGGTGCCGCAGGCCGGGTAACCTGGACTCCCGTGGCTCTTACCATCGGAATCGTCGGCCTTCCCAACGTCGGAAAGTCGACCCTCTTCAACGCCCTGACCAAGAACTCGGTGCTCGCGGCGAACTACCCGTTCGCGACGATCGAGCCCAACGTCGGGGTCGTGAACCTTCCCGATGCGCGCCTGCAGCAGCTCGCCGACGTGTTCGGCTCCGAGCGGCTCGTGCCCGCCGTCGTGTCGTTCGTCGACATCGCCGGCATCGTGCGCGGCGCGAGCGAGGGCGAGGGACTCGGTAACCAGTTCCTCGCGAACATCCGTGAAGCGGATGCCATCGCCCAGGTCGTCCGCGGATTCGCCGACGACGACGTGGTCCACGTCGACGGGCAGGTGAACCCCGCGAGCGACATGGAGACGATCAACGCCGAGCTGCAGCTCGCCGACCTCCAGACGCTCGAGAAGGCGATCACGCGGTACGAGAAAGAGGTCAAGGGCAAGAAGCTCGACCCCTCGGTGCTGGATGCCGCCAAGGCCGCGCAGGACGCGCTGCAGCGGGGCGTGCTGCTCTCGGCATCCGGTCTCGACCTGTCGCCGATCCGTGAACTGGGGCTGCTGACCGCGAAGCCGTTCATCTTCGTCTTCAACGTCGACGAGGCCGTTCTCACCGACCAGACGAAGAAGGACGAGCTGGCCGCGCTGGTCGCGCCGGCGAAGGCCGTGTTCCTGGATGCCAAGATCGAGTCGGAACTGATCGACCTCGACCCCGAGGATGCCGCCGAACTGCTGGCGTCCACCGGGCAGGACGAGTCGGGTCTCGACCAGCTCGCGCGGATCGGCTTCGACACGCTGGGCCTGCAGACCTACCTCACCGCCGGGCCCAAGGAGGCCCGCGCCTGGACGATCCCGCAGGGCGCGAAGGCGCCGCAGGCGGCCGGTGTCATCCACACCGACTTCGAGAAGGGCTTCATCAAGGCCGAGGTCATCTCGTTCGCCGACCTCGTCGCGCTCGGTTCGGTCGCCGAGGCCCGCGCGAAGGGCAAGGCGCGCCTCGAGGGCAAGGACTACGTCATGCAGGACGGCGACGTGGTGGAGTTCCGCTTTAACAACTAGAGCCGCGAAATTCCGCGGCTGCGCGCCAACACAAGGCCGGTGTCACCGGGTCCGTGTGTCAATCCTGTGTCATGACACGGGTCGCGTAATTCCGGTCGAGCCGCGACGCGGAGAGCACAATCGGGCGTATGACCCAGCCGACCGCGAAGCGCCATCACCACGTTCCCGCGTTCCCTTCGCGGGTTCGCGGACGACGACCGCATCACCACTGACCGTCTGCCCGGTGACCATCGCCACACGCAGTCGGTTCGGAAAACGGCCGCCGAGATCGGCTTCTACGCAATACCCGGTCACCAGGACGGCGACGACGTATTCGAGAAAGCGCTCAGCGGCGTGGAAGGCGACGCTTCTCGTGTCTTCGCGCGAATCGCCGCAGGGGAATGGCCGCTCACCCATGAGGACCGCGCCACGCTGGCCTACTTCATCGCACTCCAGGTCAGCCGCGGACCGGAGCAGCGCCGAAACATGGAGTTCCTTTCCGCGCAGGTAACGCGCATGGAAGTCGGGTATGGCGGCAAGTCGAATGTGAAGGCGTGGGCTAAACGTGAGAAAGGCCTAGACCTCACTGACACCAAAGCGGATGCCATGTGGGAGCAAGCGACACAGGCCGGAGGCCCGCCCATACGGCTCACCGCTCTGGCGCACATCAGACAGATGGGAGCCTGACCCGGTTTCCCGGACACCGATGTTGAGGCGATGATCGTCTCGGAAGGAGTCCGTGAGATGCCTGCTGCCCACCCGCCGGAGTTCCGGCGTCGAGCCCTCGACTTGGTCGCGCAGGGCAACCCTGCTGGCCAGACCGCCCGCGATCTCGGCATCAGCGAGTCCTGTCTTCGTAACTGGATGAACCGCGACGCGATCGACAACGGCCGCAAGGTTGGTGTGACGAGCGATGAGCACAAGGAGCTCGTCGAGCTGCGGCGCCGCAACCGGGTGCTGGAGATGGAGATCGAGATCCTCAAGCGCGCGTCTGCCTACTTCGCGCGGGAGAACGTGCTCCCAAAATAGGGTTCCGGCTGGTCCAGGAGCTCGCCGCCGACGGGATCCCCGTCGCGGTGGCCTGCCGGTTCCTGAACATCTCGACCTCCGGCTACTACGACTGGCGAGACCGATCACCCTCCCGGCGCGCCATCGCGGACGCAGAGCTAACGACAACAATCCGCCGTATCCACGCCGGTTCGCGAGAGACCTACGGGGCTCCTCGGGTGCTGGCGGAGCTGCGGCTCGGGCTCGGCGTCCACGTCGCCCGCAAACGCGTCGCGCGACTCATGCGACTTGACGGCCTCGTCGGGGTCTCTCACCGCCGCAAGCGCCGCGGGTGGAAGCCCGACACTGCCACCCACGAGGATCTCGTGAAGCGACAGTTCCGAGCGGACGCGCCGAATCGGCTGTGGTTCTGCGACATCACGCAGCACAGGGCGAGAGACGGATGGGTCTACTGCGCGGCCGTGATCGATGCGTTCAGCCGGCGGATCGTGGGGTGGTCGATCAGCGACCGGATCACCGCGGAGATCGTCGTTGACGCGCTCGAGATGGCACGCTGGCGCCGTCGTCCCGAACCCGGCACCGTCGTTCACGCCGATCGAGGAGCGCAGACCGGTCTCAATCGATCGTCGCAACACCAGCTTGTTCGATGGACTCTATCTGCTCGTTGAGGGCTTCTGCTGGAGTCTTCCACCCGAGTGTC
>NZ_FTNQ01000004.1 GCF_900156455.1 Microbacterium sp. RURRCA19A | reverse complement strand
GACACTCGGGTGGAAGACTCCAGCAGAAGCCCTCAACGAGCAGATAGAGTCCATCGAACAAGCTGGTGTTGCGACGATCGATTGAGACCGGTCTGAGATCCTCTGTCAGTGTGAAGCACGCAGCCAGCGACGTTCCCGCGCCGCGCGACGGCGTTAGCGACCGCGTCGACCGCGAGACGAGCTTTCATCCGGTCGCTGATCGAGTACCCCACGATCCGGTTACTGAAGACGTCTTTGATCGCGCAGAGGTAGAGCGTGCCTTCCCCGGTCTTGTGTTCCGTGATGTCGCTGAGCCAGAGCTGGTTCGGCGCATCCGCGGTGAACTCCCGGCGCACGAGATCATCGTGAACGGGTGGGCCGGGACGCCGCCCCTTCCCGCGGCGACGCTTCCCGAACGCGGACCACCAGCCGTTGTCGCGACAAATCCGCCACGCTGTCCGCTCCGCCATGGCCTCACCCGCGTCGCGGGCCTCATCCAAAAGGAATCGGTAGCCGAACTCGGGATCGTCGCGGTGCGCGTCGAAGAGCGCGTTCGCACGATACGCCGCGACGAGTTCGGCATCCGTGATCGGGTTCGCCAGCCACCGGTAGTAGGGCTGACGAGCGAGCTTGAGCACCCGGCACGTCACCGCAACGGGAACACCGTCAGCGGCGAGCTCGGTCACGAGCGGGTAGAGCCTTTTCCCGGCAGGTTCGCCTGCGACAGATACGCCGCCGCCCGCCGCAGCACCTCGACCTCTTGCTCCAGCAACCGGATCCGCTTCCGCGCCTCCCGCAGCTCGGCACCCTCGGACCGCGTTACACCCGGCGTCGTGCCCTCCTCGACCGCGGCACGTCGCATCCACTTCGTGAGCGTCATCGGATGGACACCGAAGTCAGCCGCGATCTGCTCGATCGTCACGCCGGGTTCGCGATTCCTGGCGACACGCACAACGTCATCACGGAACTCGCTCGGATAGGGCTTGGGCACAATGACATCCTTCCAGGGCACCCTCCCGGGCAACCCAACTCAGATGTCACCTACCGATGCAGCAGACCCCACGTGTGAGCACACAGAGTGGCATGGAAGGTGCGGCCGCAGAACGCGGAGCTCACCTCGCCCCACCCCGCGCTCGAAGCCGCACACCGGCACCCATGAGGTGCTTGCGCACACAGGCGTAACTCACCCCGAACTCCTCCGCGATGCTGCCCATCGCCCATCCCCGCTCGTACCGATCCACAAGGTCCCGTACCTGCTCACTCGTCAGCTGTGAACCCTGCGGCCCACGAGACCTCACCGGCTCCCCCACCGCGACCAGCAACCGCTGCACCTTGTTCGGGCTGAAGCCATGCCGACGACCGATGACTGCAAGCGTCTCCCCTGCTCGATACGACGCAACGATCGCATCCTTGACTGCCAGAGGTACGGCATCCGGATCCTCGCGCGATAGCCCGAGACGCTTGATGAGGTTGTCGAGGGTCGTCCGATGGACACCGAGCTTCATTGCTAGATCCGCGATCGGCTCGCCCTGCTCGTAACCCTCAACGAACGCCATCTTCTCGTCGTCGGTCAGCTGCCGAGCCTTCCGAGGCAGACTTCGCCGCGCATCCGGGCGCCGGTCCGGCCCCGCGGTCGCCAACCTACGGAGGTGGGACGCCCCTCCCGATTTATTCGAGTACCACTGAACGAGGCCCACCAAACTACCGAACTTCAACACGAAATAACCCCTTTACCGGGGTTATTTTTGCGTTCTGTAGGTCCGGTCGCCCGTCCGGTCGGTACAGGCTGAAATCAGGACTGACCTCTGTTATTAATTTTTCTAGTCAGCCATGTGGGGTGTCGTCGGTACATTCGGTCGGGCGATTGGCTACGGTGTTGGATGTACCGATGGTGTTGTCGAGACGGCAACAAAGCGCGGCGCTAGACTTGACGACTGTCAGGCGGCTGTCATAATTGGCCTCAGTATGAAGATCAGTCATGTAGCTATTCGCAATTATCGGAGCCTCAAAGAAGTCGACATCGTTGTTGACGATTACTCTGTCCTAGTCGGAGCGAACGGCGCGGGTAAGTCATCAGTGCTCTATGCTCTCGATTGGTTTTTCAACGGCCGGGCTCTATCTCCTTCTGACGTGCATGGGTATGTTGAGGGGACCACTGAAGACGACAACTGCTTCGTTGAAGTGACTGTGACGTTCCGTGACCTCACTATCCACGACAAAGCAAGGCTCCAACAGTACGGGCGCGGTACAACCGCTACGTTCCGGCGAACTTGGCGCCGCGGCTCGGGCGAGAAGGTTGTAGGTAATGCGCTGCAGGGGCCTGGCTTCGCGGATCTGAGAGCTATGACTCGCGTAACAGAGCTAAGACCCGCTTATCGCGCTCTTCGCGAAGAAGTTACCGGTCTTCCTGAACTGTCACCCTCGCCATCGAAAGATGATGTTTTAGCGGCGCTGAGCACATGGGAAGACGACTCGTCCCACCAGTCTCAGCTAGTCGCCGTGGAAGACTCCGATGCCAACCATATGTTCGGCATTAACGGCAGTAATGTCATAAAGGAGTGCGTGCGACTCGTTCTCATTCCGGCAGCAACCGACATCTCATCTCAGGTTGGCGACTCAGGAGGCAGGGGGTCAGCCCTAAACGGACTGATCGGCGCGGTGATGGCAGAGGCTGGAGCTCGCGCAACTGCGGAATGGCTAGCCGAGAATGAAGACGCAATAGTCGCACTTCAGCGACGGGTCCGTGATTCAGTTCAGAGTTCAACCCACGTGCAGGCGGAAAGGGTGAATAGCCGCCTCTCTAATCTGATCCCGAACGCTCAGCTTACACTGACACCATCGCTGCCAGATTGGACGCCGAAGGCAAATGCATCTGTGACGACCGACATAACTATCGATGGCGTGACAAATGACATTGCACGCCAGGGTCACGGCGTTCAGCGCGCTGTCATGATGTCGATGTTCGAGGCTTTGGTCCCAGATGATGTCCTTATGCGGAGCATTCATGAGCCGCGAGATGGTGAGAATGAGGAGGAGACGGAAGCTCGTTTACAAGATGAGCTAGACCGCCTCCCGAATCTCATCGTATGTATCGAGGAACCAGAGATCTATCAGCACCCTATACGAGCCCGTACATTCGCGCGGACTTTGACCGAACTTAGCGGCCAGAGCAATGCCCAGGTGATTCTCGCGACGCATAGTCCGTACTTCGTCCGCCCCGACCAGTTTTCGTCTCTTAGGCGTTTCACTCTCAGCGGGGGGAAGACCACTGTTGCGCATACCAACGCTGAAGCGCTCGAGGCAGCTACCGGAATTGACGCCGCAAAAATATCTAAGATTGTGGACAAGCGCGTTCCTACTGAATTTTCGGAGGGATTCTTCGCTGACTCAGTGGTGCTCGTAGAAGGAGACACCGACAGAGCAGTGATTGAGGCCGTTGCGTCCCGGATGGGCCTCGACCTAGACGCGCGCGGGGTCTCGGTCATAGAAGTCTCTAGCAAGGAAAGCTTGCGTATCCCATGCGAAATCTTCAGCGCGCTAGGTGTGCCGACATACATCGTTGCCGATGCCGACTTCCTGGGAGCTCAAAGGAAATATCCTGACGATGAAATTCTTCGAGAAGATGCTCACCAAAACCACCTTCGTTCCACCAACCTCGTGCTGTCATGGGTTCGCGGGGCTGACGGCGTCGTAGGTTCTAGTACGTTCGCGTTCGGAGACGCTAGTTCGTCGAGTCCCTACGTAACCTTCTGGCACGACGATCTCGAAACCGAACTGTCGAGCTGGGCCAGTTTCAACACCGCGCTGGTTGCTGAAGGCAATGCCCTTCGAGTCAAGAATCTTTACGCCTACCGGAGCGCCGTTATGGACGCGGACCTTGCTGATCTACCCGACGCATTGCGCACGGCAATCGAGGTGATGGCTGCGTTCGGTCACCCACCTCAGGTTGAATAAGGAGGTTGACGTCCAGGGTTGAGAGGCGCATAGTCAGCAATATCTATGCCGCGCATCACCAACTCGGACTACCTCGCACACCGAAAAACCCTTCCTGACAATTGGAAACGTAGCGAGCAAGGCTGGTCCAAACTAAATTTCGAAGACCAGTGCACACTGCACGAGTACTACGAACCCAGCATGGACTTCACGGACGATCAGGCCATCGCGTATCGTCAAGCGGTCACAGCGAAGTGGCCGAGCCTCCCCCACCGTGCTGGCAAGGCGTACGCCGAGTTCACCAAGATCATCGCGCGGCTCGAAGCCACACCACCGCCACCGAAAAAGACTCCCGGCCGGAGGCGCACGAACAAGTCATACGTCATCCGCACCGAAGGACTCGTTAGACCAGATGTGGACTTCGACAAGTTAGCCCGTGTCCTGCTCGCCATCGCGCGAGACAAAGACGAGAAGAAGGCCGCCTAGTCACCGCGCTCCCCCGCGCGTCCGCATCTGAACGCCTGCCTCTATCAAGCACGATCTGGTCTGCGCGTAGCTAACACCCGTCGACGCTGCGATAGCTGCGATCGCCTCACCCTGCTCATACCGCGAGACAATCTGCTGGATCTGCTCGCTCGTAACCGCCGGCTTCTTCGGGCCACGTGGGCGGATCGGTTCACCCATCGACACGAGCAGCCGCTGCACCTTGTTGGCGCTGAATCCGTACTCTTCGCCGATCGCAGCCAAGGACTTCCCTATTCGGTACATCTCAACCAGCGAGTCACGTACCTCCGCCGGCACCTCATTCGGATCGACGCGGTTCAGCTTCAGACGAGCAACCAACATGTCGAGCGTCGTGCGATGCACCCCTAGTTGCCGAGCCAGATCCGCAATCTGCTCTCCCCGCTTGTAGCCCTCAACGAACACCATCTTCTCCGCGTCAGTCAGACGTCGAGCTTTGCGAGGTACGGGGCGGCTGGCCACTGCCACCCGGCTTGGCTTCAGATTGGCCAGCTGACGGAGCTTCGCCGCCCCTGTCGAATTATTCGAGTACCTCTCAACAAGGCCCACCCTGTAGGAGCTACTCGAACATTTATCGTCCGAAGAACCTATGCAACGGGATCAGCGTCCCGTCGCGGGACGTAGCTTGACGCCCTGCGCCTTCAACGCCAACCGGATCGTGTCCTGCTTGAGCGACAGCTGCGCAGCAACCTGAGACAGCGACCGTCCAGATTCGTAGAGCGCCGCGGCCTGCGACACCTGCTCCGGCGTTAGCGATTGCCGCCGAACCACCACGTTTGCTTCACGCAGAACACTGAGGATGGTGGACTTCGCGACTCCGTACTCACTAGCGAGCGCGATGGACGTCTCCCCTGCCTCATAGCGCTGCGCCACAAGGACACGCTCGGACGGGGTGAGGCGCTTCCAGCGACGAGCCACCGGCCCCCTCGGCTCAGCTCGAGGCTCTGGCTCCGATAGAATCGAAGCCAGTCTTAGTCGGTCTACCCGTGTTGCGGAATTTTGGGAACAGAGGGTGACTAGGCCGACCGCAGAGAGGCTCCTCCTTCGGGGGGAGCCTCTCGTGTACCGAGATACCGACCACACCGGCCGCTAGGAGCACCGTGCCCGATACCTCGCCCCGTCTCGTCGCCTTCGACCTCGACGACACCCTCGCCCCGTCGAAGACCGCGATCGACCCGCGCATGGGCGATCTGCTGCTGGCGCTCGCCGAGCGGGTCGAGGTCGCGATCATCTCGGGGGGTCAGCTGCAGCAGTTCAAGACCCAGGTCGTCGAGCGCCTCCCCGAGACCGAGGCGGCACTGCTGTCGCACCTGCACCTCATGCCGACGTGCGGCACGCAGTACTACCGCCTCAACGCCGACGGCGTCCAGACGGTCTACGCGCACTCGCTCACCGATGACGAGAAGTCGCGCGCCCTCACCGCCGTCCGCGAAGAGGCCGAGCGGTTGGGCCTGTGGGAAGCCGAGCCCTGGGGCGAGATCCTCGAGGACCGCGGCTCCCAGATCACGTTCTCCGCCCTCGGCCAGAGCGCACCGCTCGAGGCCAAGATGGCGTGGGACCCGACCGGCGAGAAGAAGAACAGCCTCCGCGAGGCGGTCGCCGCCCGCATCCCCGACCTGGAGGTGCGCTCGGGCGGGTCGACGTCGGTCGACATCACCCACCGCGGCATCGACAAGGCGTACGGCATGCGCAAGCTCGCCGAGGCCACCGGCATCGACCTCGACGACATGCTGTTCGTCGGCGACCGTCTCGACCCCGACGGCAACGACTACCCGGTGCTGGCCATGGGCGTCGAGTGCCACGCGGTGCACGGCTGGGAAGACACCGCCGACTACCTCGAGGCGCTCATCCCCACCCTGCCCGGGCGGGACTGACCCGCTCCGGCGCGATCGCGGCGCCGCGCCGACCCGGGAGAACCCCCGGTTCTCAGAGGATCTTGCCGATCGGCTCGCGCTTCTCCGCCTGGAAGCGGTCCTCGGTGCGCCCGTACGCCCAATAGCCCGACAGCGACACCTGCGCCCGGTCGAGCGCCCAGTCGGTGAAGAACACATCGCGCAGGGCCTTCATCGCCTCCCGCTCGCCGTGCGCGAAGACCTGACCGCGCCCGTCCGGCACCGGCCACGCGGCGACGGCCTCGACCAGGACGCGGGACGTTCCCGCAACGGCTGCACCGCGGTGCAGCCACACGACCTCGACGCCGTCGGGGACGACGAGCGCGATCTCGTCGTCCGGGCCGCCGACCTCGAGGAACGCCGTTCCGCGTGCGTCGGCGCTCAGCGCTTCGAGCGCCGCCGCGATCGCCGGCAACGCCGACTCGTCTCCCGCGAACAGGTGCCACGATGCCGCGAGGTCGGGGGCATAGGCACCGCCGGGCGAGGCGACGACCAGTCGGTCGCCCGGCTGAGCGCGAGCCGCCCAGGGGCCTGCGAGTCCTTCATCGCCGTGCACGACGAAGTCGATCGCCAGATCGTCGCCCGCGACCTCGCGCACGGTGTACGTCCGCGTCACCGGCAGATCCTCCGGAGCGAGACTCTCGCGCAACGCCACCATGTCGTACGGCGGCTCCAGGCCCAACTCGGGCTTGACGAAGGTGATCTTGACGTAGCGATCGGTGTGCGGGCTCTCGCGGAACGCGGTCAGATCGGCGCCGCGCGCACGGACGCGCACCAGGTGCGGCGTCAGCCGTTCGGTCGAGACGACCTCGAGCACGTGCTGGGGGCGCGGTGGGCGCGCGGGACGGTCGCTCATGCGGCATCCATTCCGTTGACGTCTTCCCGAGCGCGCAGCACGTGCGCGACCTCGGCCGAATAACCCGCGATGTGGGCGCGGACGAGATCCCGCGCCGTGGCACCGTCGCCCGCCTCCACGGCGGCGACGATCCCCCGGTGTTCGGCGCGCAGCCGCGCCGACGTCGACTCCCAGTCGTCGAGCAGGGCCGCCCCGGCCTGGGTGTACGACTCGATCGAGCTGCGCAGCCCCGCCATCATCGCCGCGACCACCGCGTTGCCCGACGCCTCGGCGAGCGCCTGGTGGAAGCGGGCGTCGAGGGCGAGGAACTCCTCCCGACGCAGGGCGTCGGCGTCCATGGCATCCAGGATGCCGTCGACCTCGGCGAGGTCGGCTCCCGCACCCGCGAGCGTCTCGGCGATGTCGGACTCGAGCACGATACGGGTGCGCACGACATCGGCGAGCGGGAATCCGTTGGCCGCGACCTGGAGACGCAGGAAGGCGGCGAGCCCTCCGCGCGGCGTCGTCACGATCATCGCGCCCGAGGACGGCCCCGAGCCAGTGGCGGTGCGGACGACGCCGAGCACCTCGAGAACGCGAATCGCCTCCCGCACGCTGGAGCGGCCGACGCCGAGCTGGGCGGCGAGTTCGCGCTCCGGCGTCAGACGGTCACCCGGCGCGAGACGCCCCTCGCGCAGGTCACCCTCGATGCGCTCGAGTACGACCTGCCACGCACGCAGTTCGGAATCCGGCACGGCATCCCTTCCGACGACCCCAGACCGCTGTGGCCTGACCACACCACCCTACGCGGGGCGCACTCCGGCGTCGGCGGGGGTTGCGTACCCGGCGGGGTTGCGGGTCTGCCAGTTCCAGTAGTCGCGGCACGCATCGTCGATCTCGAGACGCGTCCGCCAGCCCAGCACCTCGGCCGCCTTGGCCGGGTCGCAGTAGGTCGCCGCCACATCGCCCGGGCGACGATCGAGGATCTTCTTCGGGAGGTCGTGCCCGACCGCCTTCTCGAACGACGAGATGAGCTCGAGCACGCTGACCGGACGACCGGTGCCGAGATTGAACACCTGGTGCCCCGGCTGCGCCTGCTCGAGAGCCACCACGTGCCCCTCGGCGAGGTCGACGACGTGGATGTAGTCGCGCAGGCCCGTGCCGTCGGGGGTGTCGTAGTCGGCGCCGAAGACGCCGATCTCGTCGAGCGAGCCGATCGCGACACGCGAGACGAACGGCATGAGGTTGTTCGGGATGCCGGCGGGGTCCTCGCCGATGAGACCGGACGGGTGCGCACCCACCGGGTTGAAGTACCGCAGCACCGTGACGTTGAGGTCGGGGTTCACGCGGGCGACGTCGGCGAGAACGACCTCGTTCATGCGCTTGGACTTGCTGTACGCGTTCGACAGGTCGATGCTCGTGGTCGACTCCTCCGTGAACGGCAGGTCGGCCGGGTCGGAGTACACCGTTCCGGTGCTGGAGAACACGAACGAGCGGATGCCGCGGGCGATACCGACCCGCAGCAGCGCGAACGTGGTGTCGAGGTTGTTGGAGTAGTACTCCAACGGCTTCTGCGTGGACTCCCCCACGGCCTTGAAGGCGGCGAGATGGATGATCGCGTCGATCGGGCCGTACTCGTCGAACACGGCAGCGACGACCGCGTCGTCAGCCGCGTCGCCCACGACGAGCGGGGCCGGCTTGCCGGTGATCTTCTCCACGCGCTCGGCGGCGACCGCGTGCGTGCCCGACAGGTCGTCCAGCAGGACGACGTCGTGGCCGGACTCCAGGAGGGCGACGGCCGTGTGTGTTCCGATGTAACCGGCACCGCCGGCCAGAAGTACGCGCATGTCTCCAGGCTATCGGCCCCGGAGGACAGGGACCGCCGCGTCAGCGTCCGTCGAGCCGACCACCGGACTCGCGCAGGTAGCACGAGGCGCACATCGACTCGTACGTCACTTCGCCCGAGATCTGCGCCTCGTCGATGGCCACCTGATCACCGTCGAAGACGAAGCGCCCGCCCACCAGACGCGCGTTGAACAGCGCTTTCCGTCCGCACCGGCAGATGGTCTTGAGCTCTTCGAGGCTGTGCGCGATCTCGAGCAGACGCGCCGAGCCCGGGAACGCCTCGGTGCGGAAATCGGTGCGGATGCCGTAGGCGAGCACCGGGATGCCGTCGAGCACCGCGATGCGGAGGAGATCGTCGACCTGCGCCGCGGTGAAGAACTGCGCCTCGTCGACGAGGAGGCACGCCACCGGCGCCTTCCCGGCGGCTTCGTGGAAGACGGCGCGCAGGTCGTGGTCGGGTCCGACGAGGAAGTCGACCGGGCGGCTGACACCCAGGCGGCTGTCGATCTGGTCGGCGCCCTTGGTGTCGATCTCGGGCTTGGCCAGAAGGACCCGCTGCCCCCGCTCCTCGTAGTTGTACGCCGCCTGCAGGAGCGCCGTCGACTTGCCGGAGTTCATCGCTCCGTAGCGGAAGTACAGCTTCGCCATGGATGCGTCAGGCGTTGATCGCGAGCGCCTGGGCCGTGGCATCCAGTTCTGCGCGCGCCGCATCGGGACGCGTGTTCAGCGTCTCGCCGTAGCTGGGGATGAGCTGGCGGAGGCGGGGCTCCCACTCGGGCATGCGCTCGGGGAAGCAGGTCTTGATCAGGCCGAGCATGATCGAGACGGCGGTGGACGCCCCCGGCGAGGCGCCGAGGAGGCCCGCGATGGAGTGATCGGCCGAGGTCACGACCTCGGTGCCGAACTGCAGCACACCCCCCTTGTCTTTGTCGCGCTTCATCACCTGCGCGCGCTGGCCGGCGTCGAGCAGCTCCCAGTCCTCGGCCTTCGCGGTGGGCATGAACTCGCGGAGGCTGTCGACCTTCTTCGCGTGGGTCTTCAGCAGCTCGCTGACGAGGTACTTGATGAGGCCGGGGTTGTCGACCGCGACCTTCAGCATCGGGAAGAGGTTGTGCGGCCGCACCTGGGTGACGATGTCGAGCATCGACCCGTTCTTGAGGAACTTCGGGCTGAAGGTCGCGAACGGTCCGAAGAGAAGCGAGGTCTCGCCGTCGACGACACGGGTGTCGAGGTGCGGCACCGACATCGGGGGCGCGCCCACCGACGCCTGCGAGTACACCTTGGCCTTGTGCTGCGCGACGATCGCCGGGTTCGAGGTCTTCAGCCACTGCCCGCCGATCGGGAAGACGCCGTAGCCCTTGATCTCGTCGATGCGCGAACGCTGCAGGAGCTTCAGCGCCCAGCCGCCCGCGCCGACGAACACGAACTTCGCGGTGATCGTGCCGGGTGTGTGACCGATCGTGTGGCGGTAGGTGACGTCCCACCGTCCGTCTTTGCGCTTCTTGAGCTTCTTGACCTCGTGGTTGGTCACGACCTCGACGCCCTTCTCGCGGAGTCCCGCGAAGAGCTGGCGCGTGAGCGACCCGAAGTCGACGTCGGTGCCCGCGGGCACACGCGTGGCCGCGAACGGCTCACCCTTGCGGCGCTTCTGCATGAGCAGCGGCGCCCACTGGTTGATGACGCGCGAGTCCTCGCTGTACTCGATGCCGGCGAACAGCGGCTGCTGCTTCAGCACCTCGTAGCGCTTGCGGAGGTACGCGACGTCCTTCTCGCCCCGCACGAAGGTCATGTGCGGGGTGGGGTTGATGAACGTGGAGGGCTCGTCGAGGACCCCCTCCGACACCAGCGAGGCCCAGAACTGACGGCTCTGCTGGAACTGCTCGTTGATCGCGACGGCCTTCGACGGGTCGAGAGTGCCGCCGGGGTTGTCGGGCATGTAGTTGAGCTCGCAGAGCGCCGCGTGCCCGGTGCCGGCGTTGTTCCACGCGTTCGAGCTCTCCTGCGCAACGTCGCTCAGTCGCTCCAGCACCGCGATCTTCAGATCGGGCTGCAGATCCTTCAGCATCGTGCCGAGGGTGGCGGACATGATGCCGCCTCCGATGAGGAGAACGTCGACGTTTTCGGTCACTCGTCGATTCTAGGTGCGGGCTGCGAGGTGTCTCGACATCGAGAGATTCGACGGTTCGATATCGAGACAACCCCGGTCCGGTGGCATCCCGGATGCCGCGGATCAGGCGCGGGCGGAGAGCTCCTGAGCGACGAGCTCCGCGATCTGCACGGCGTTCAGCGCGGCGCCCTTGCGGAGGTTGTCGTTGCTGATGAACAGCACGAGGCCCTTGCCCTCGGGAGCGGACTGGTCGGCGCGGATGCGGCCCACGTAGCTCGGGTCGGTGCCGGCGGCCTGGAGCGGCGTCGGAACCTCCTCGAGGCGGACGCCGGGGGCGGTGGCGAGCAGCTCCCGCGCCCGCTCGGGCGTGATGTCCCGCGCGAACTCGGCGTTGATGCTCAGCGAATGACCGGTGAAGACGGGGACGCGCACGCACGTGCCGGCGACGCGCAGGTCGGGCAGCTCGAGGATCTTGCGGCTCTCGTTGCGCAGCTTCTTCTCTTCGTCGGTCTCGTTGAGGCCGTCGTCGACGAGGTTGCCGGCGAAGGGGATGACGTCGAAGGCGATCGGGGCGACGTACTTCTCGGGCTGCGGGAAGTCCAGCGCCGAGCCGTCGCGGACGAGCCGCTCGACGTCGCCCTGCGCGAGGACGCCCTCGACCTGACCGAGCAGCTCCTGCGCACCGGCGAGACCGGAACCCGAGACCGCCTGGTACGTGCTGACGATGAGACGCTCGAGACCGGCCTCGGCGTCGAGGACCTTCAGCACGGGCATCGCGGCCATCGTGGTGCAGTTGGGGTTCGCAACGATGCCCTTCTTCGCCGCGGCGATCGCGTGCGGGTTGACCTCGCTGACCACCAGCGGCACCTCGGGGTCCATGCGCCAGGCGCTGGAGTTGTCGATGACGAGCGCGCCGGCCTCGGCGAACCGCGGGGCGTGCGCCCGCGAGCCGGTGGCCCCGGCCGAGAAGAGCGCGACGTCGATGCCCGACGGGTCGGCGGTGGCGACGTCTTCGACGATGACCGAGTGCCCGCCGAAGTCCAGCGACGTACCCGCCGAACGGGCCGTGGCGAACAGGCGCAGCTCGCGGATCGGGAACGAGCGCTCGCCCAGAATCTCCAGCATGACGGAGCCGACCTGGCCGGTGGCGCCGACGACGGCGAGCGAGATTCCGGAATCGGAGATGCGGGTCATGCGAGTACCTCGGTGGTTCGGGTGATGGATGCCGCGAACGCGGCGTTCGGGTCAGGGTAGCGCGCGCGGTGGGATGGGTTCGCCGCTCGCGGGCCGAACTCCGGAGAATTCGACGGGGATTCGCCGCAGAATGGCGGGATCTCGCGGGTGTGGCTCAGCGCCGAGGAGGAAACTCAGGAGTTTCGCTCGGCGACCCGCAGCCCCGGACGCGCAGCTGCGAAGGTCAGCGGCCGGTGCCGGCGTGGACGGTCGCCTCGGCGTCGCCGTCCAGACCGTAGGCGGTGTGCACGAGTCGGGCCGCCTCGGCGAGGTCGACGCCACGGACGACGACCGAGATGCGGATCTCGGAGGTCGAGATCATCTCGATGTTCACGCCCGCGAGGCTCAGCGCCTCGAACAGCGTCGCGGAGACACCGGAGTGCGTGCGCATGCCCGCACCCACGACCGAGAGCTTGCCGATCTGGTCGTCGTGCACGAGGCTCTCGAACCCGACCTCGCTCTGCTCGGCGGCGAGCGCCTTGAGCGCCTGGGCGGCATCAGTCTTGGGGAGCGTGAAGGAGATGTCGGTGCGGCCCGTGGCGGCGGCGGAGACGTTCTGCACGATCATGTCGACGTTCGCGCCGGACTTCGCAACGATCTTGAAGATGTCGGCGGCCTTGCCGGGGACGTCGGGCACGCCGATGACGGTGATCTTGGCCTGGCTGAGGTCGGTGGCGACGCCGGCGACGATGGGCTCTTCCATGGCTTCTCTTTCGGGGACGAGTGCGGAGGTCTTCGAGGCGTCGAGCACCCACGTGCCCTCGCCCGAGCTGAACGTGGAGCGGGCGTGGATGAGCACGCCGTGACGGCGGGCGTACTCGACGGCGCGGATGTAGAGCACCTTCGCGCCGTTGGCGGCGAGCTCGAGCATCTCTTCGCTGCCGACGCGGTCGAGCTTGCGGGCGAGCGGCACGACGCGCGGGTCGGCGGTGAAGATGCCGTCGACGTCGCTGTAGATCTCGCACACGTCGGCGTTCAGGGCGGCGGCCAGCGCGACGGCGGTCGTGTCGGAGCCGCCGCGGCCGAGGGTCGTGATGTCGCGGGTGTCGCGGTTGAAGCCCTGGAAGCCGGCGACGATGACGATGGCGCCCTCGTCGAGCGCTTCGCGCAGGCGCACGGGCGTCACATCGACGATGCGGGCGGCGCCGTGGGTGGCATCCGTGATCATGCCCGCCTGGCTGCCGGTGAACGAGCGCGCCTCGAAGCCCATCGAGTGGATCGCCATCGCGAGCAGCGCCATCGAGATGCGCTCACCGCTGGAGAGCAGCATGTCGAGCTCGCGCGGCGCGGGGATCGGGGCGACCTGCCCCGCGAGGTCGAGCAGCTCATCGGTCGTGTCGCCCATGGCGCTGACGGCGACGACGACCTCGTGGCCGGCGCGGCGGGTGTCGACGATGCGCTTGGCGACGCGCTTGATGCTCTCGGCGTCGGCGACGGACGAACCGCCGTACTTCTGGACGATCAGCGCCATAAGAGGAACTCCCGGGAGGGTCGGGCGTCGGGATGCCACGACGGGGCGCTCGGATGCCACGCCCGAGGGTTCATCTTAGAGGCGCCCGCATGCCGCCGCCGCCATGCGGCGGGCACGGAGGCGTGCGCGGATAGGATCGTCGCGTTCCACCCCTCCCCTCGAGAGCGATCCGGATGCCCCCCACCCCCGCTCGATGGCTGTCGTCGTTGCGCCGTCTCGTCCACGCCGAGAACGCCCTCGCCCCCGAGACGCAGCTCCTCGCCGTCATCGACGAGACGCTCGCCACCCGCATCCTGGATCTCGCCATCCGCATCGGCGAGACGATGCTCGTGGTCGGAGCCTCCGCGAGCGATGTGACCGCGACGATCGTGCGGGTGAGCCGCGCGTACGGTCTGGACCCCGTCCACGTCGACGTCACGTACAACTCGGTCACGATCGCGCACAGCCTTCCCGGCGCGGCGCACCCCACGACCCTCCTGCGCGTCGTGCGCGGATCGGTGCCGGACCACGCCAAGCTGCAGCGTCTGCAGGCCCTCGTCGCCGAGGTCTCCGACGGCCTCGACCTGGACACGGCGATCGCCCGCTGCCGCGCGATCCGGCGCCTGCCGTTCCGGTACCGGCCCGCGGCCATCGTCGTCGCGCAGGCCACGCTCGCGCTCGGCGTCGCCGTGATGTTCGGGGCGAACTGGCTCGCCCTCGCACTGTCGTTCACGGCCGCAGCGCTCGCCGCGACGACGCAGCACCTGCTCGCGAAGGCCCGCGTGCCGTACTTCTTCGCGCAGATCGCCGGCGGGTTCGTCCTGACCGTCGTCGCCGCCGTCTCCCCGTTGCTCCGGTACACCGGACTCGACGCGGCCGAGACGATCCGCCCGTCGGTGATCGTGGCATCCGGGATCGTCCTGATGCTCGCCGGACTCACCGTGGTGGGCGCGGCCCAGGATGCCATCGACGGCTTCGCCCTCACCGCCACCGGGCGCATCCTCGAACTCACGACGCAGACGCTGGGCGTCGTGCTGGGGATCCTCGCGGGGCTGGAGACCGTGCGGGTGCTCGGGCTGGGGATGTCGGCGCCGTCGATGGCCCTGCCGCTCGGGCCGCTCCCCCTGCAGTTCGTCGGGGCTGCCGTCATCGCGATCGCCGTGGCGATCTACAACGGCGCCGGTGCCCGCATCGTGCTCGTCAGCGCGGGGCTGAGTCTCGTCGCGTGGGTCGGGTACACGGGCGCGTCGGCGATCGGGTTCGAGGTGGCCGCGGCCAGCGGTGTGGGGGCGTTCGTCGGCAGCTTCGTCGGCATCGTCCTGGCCTATCGGCTGCACGTGCCGTCGGTCGCCGTCACGACCGCCGCGATCCTGCCGATGGTCCCGGGGGCGGCGGTCTTCCGTGGGCTGCTGGGCGTCGTCGAGTCCGGCGACGACGCCGCCGTGCTCATGACCGGGGTGACGACCCTCGCGGGGGCCGCGACCATCGGCATCGCGCTCGCGGTCGGCGCCTCGCTCGGCATCTACCTCGGTCAGCCGGTGCGCGCGACGCTCTCCGGTGTCGTGCGATCCCGGGCGCGGGCGCGGCGGTAGCAGGTCGCGCGCCGCGGGGCGCGGCGATCAAGGACAGGAACCGGGTTCTCGTCCTTCGGCGGTGTCGGATGCGGCCAGGTCGGCGTCGTACTCCAACCGGAGGCGCTGGTCGGCCACGCGCACGTCGCGCACGTGCAGGAAGCGGGGCAGCAGCTCGGCCACGCAGACCGGAGCGGGCTGCAGCGCGGCGAGGTCGACGCCCGTCTGTGCGGCGACCTCGTCGACCGAGAGGGTCTTGTCGCCGATCGTGACGGAGGAGAAGGTCGCGCCGAGCCGTTCCTTCTCGAACCGCGGTGTCATGGAGACGCTCACGCTCACTGCCGTCGTCCCACCCGGCGCGGAGCCGGTCATGACCATGTCTCCGCCGGAGAAGCCCACGCGCATCACGCCCTGGTACTCGGCCGGGACCATCAGCGCCGTCGCCTGCGCCGCAGAGAGGGTGACCGCCCCCGCGGCACGGTCCGCCGTCCAGCCGTCGCCGTCCGGGCGCACCCCCTCGATGAAGACCGTCAGATCCGCATTGGCCGGGCCGGTCGGAAGGCTGTAGACCGTGATGGTGGCGTTGTCCACGCCCCCGCCGAGTTCCTGCAGAAGCACGGATCCCGCGATGTCGACCTGGACGCGTTCGCTGTCCGGGAGGGCGAGGCTGCTCCGGACCCCCGCGGCGACCGTCCGTTCGGTCTCCGCCCGGAGAACCGTCTCCGCGATCGCGCCGAGGCTCACCAGCAGCACGAGCAGGAGTCCGGCGAGGACGACCGCTCGCAGACCCCAGCGCGCCCCGTCCGACTCGGGACGCTCGACCGGCGGCGGGGCGGGCAGCACGTCGGTCCGGTCGGCGACGACGGTCATGCGCGCTGCCTCATCCGAATCGGCCGTTCACGTAGTCGTAGGTCCGCGGGTCGATCGGGGAATCGAACATCGCCTCGGTGTCGCCGTGCTCGACGATGTGACCGGGCTGCCCCTGGGATGCCAGGAAGAACGCGCACTGCTGCGACACGCGCTGCGCCTGCTGCATGTTGTGCGTGACGATGACGATCGTCAGCTCCTTCTGCAGCTCCCCCATCGTCTCCTCGATCACGCGGGTGGAGGTCGGATCGAGTGCGGAACACGGCTCGTCCATCAGCAGCACCTTGGGCTTGATCGCGAGCGATCGCGCGATGCACAGGCGCTGCTGCTGCCCGCCGGACAGACCGCCGCCGGGCGCCCGCAGGCGATCCTTCACCTCTTTCCAGAGGCCCGCCGAGGTCAGCGAGCGCTCCACGAGGTAGTCCTTCTCGTCGCGCGATGCGCGCATGCCGGTGAGCTTCAGCCCCGCGATGACGTTGTCGTAGATCGACATGGCGGGGAACGGGTTCGGCTTCTGGAAGACCATGCCGATGTGCTTGCGCGCGTCGATCAGGCGGTGCCCCGGGTCGTAGATGTCATCGCCGTCCAGCCGCACCTCACCGGCGAGGGATGCCGACGGCACCAGCTCGTGCATGCGGTTGAGGATGCGCAGGAACGTCGACTTGCCGCACCCCGACGGACCGATGAGGGCGGTGACCTGACCCGCCGGCATCGTGAGCGAGACGTCGAGGAGCACCTGGTGGTCGCCGAACCACGCCGAGATGGAGTGCGCGTCCAGCTCGGACAGCTCCGGGGTGTCCGCCAGCCGGCGCTCGGCCGCGGCGAGTCGTTCGGATGTCGCCGACGCCCCGCCGAGAAGCGACACCGTCGATGCCCGGACGGACGCGGCGGGCACCGAGTAGCCCGCGGACGTCGTGGCGTACGCACCGACGTCCGGTGAGATCGCGTCGGCCGTCCCGGGGGCGGGGATCACGCTCGTGACGTCATCCGCACCGGCGACGGGCACCTCCGACCCACGACGGCCGAAGAGCGCGCCCCGGCGGGCCCGGCGGTGCGAGATGCCCAGCCCCGCGCGGGTGGCATCCGGAGCCGTCCCCGCGGGGGGATCACCGGCGGGAGAGGGGTCCAGGTCCTGCAGCACGGCCACGTCCTCGGCGCTCAGCACGTCGGTCATGAACGGGTCGGAGGCGGCATCGCCGTGCGCGGCGGCAGCACCCTCGGGATCGGGATCGCGGCGGTCGGTCATGTTCGGCTTTCGGCTCAGAGGAGGTTGGGAAGGAGTCGGATCAGCTGGTCCGAGACGAAGACGCTCGCCAGCAGCAGGACGGGGGCGAAGACGATCCACGTCTTCTGCCACCCGACGCGGCGGTACGCCCACACCGCCACGAGCTCGGCGACGACGAGGAACTGCAGCGCGAAGACCAGCGCCCACACGGTCGTCGCATCCGTCGCCATCGCCGTGGCCTGCGGCGGCAGCGACAGGGACGTCGTCTGGCGAGCACCGGTGGCCTTCGCGGGACCGGTGGCCTTGGCATCCACGTAGACGACCCCGGTCGGCAGGTACGGGGCCCCGCGCGCGGCCATGAGGATCAGGCGGCTCTCGCCGCGCACCGGTGCGGGCGGGGTCGGATCCCCGGCGTAGCGGACGCCCAGCACCTCGAACGTCTGCTCGCCCTGCCCCGTGCGCACGGTGAAGCCCTCGCCCGGCTGGAGCGTCTGGATGCCGCCGAACGGTCCGCCGAACGCCGCGCTCCGGCCCATGATGACGCTCACACCGGCCTGCCCCGGCAACACGGTGTCGCGGCGGTGACCGGGCCCCTGCATCAGGACGCTCGAGGTCGTGCCCTCCGACACCACCTCGTCGACGCCGAGCTGCGGGATCGACAGCAGGGCGACGGGCACCCCGTCGCCGAGCAGATGGTCGTCGAAATCGCCCTCGCTCACCGGGGCGGTCCCCGCCGACAGCTGGGCGCGGAAAGTGTCGCGGAGTTCCTGCTGCGAGGCGAAGTGCGTGATGTGGCTGACCAGCAGGACGTTGCCGAGGAACACCAGCATCAGGACCGAGATCGACACGAGCGTCCCCCGCAGGAACACCTGCACGGGCGTGAGGGGCGCGTACTGCGGTCGGCGACGCGGGGGACGACGCGGAGGCTTCGGCGGGCGCGGCGGGAGGGAACGCGGGGGCGCCACGGCGGCACGATCTTCCTGGAGGGTCACGTCGTCGCCGCCACGGGGACCGGGGGCAGAGCGTCGCGGACGACCCGGACGATCGCCCAGGCGACGGCGAGGACCACCACGATCGACAGGATCAGCCACGGGAACAGCAGGAAGAACCCGTCACGCGTGACCGGCGCCAGTGCGGTGCCGTCGACCGACTCCGGCGGGGTCAGCGTCACGTGGCCCGTGAGCAGCGTCCACTGGCCGGCCCCGTGCAGCGACGCCGCGACGACGCGGGTCTCACCGGGGTGGAGGGCCGTGATCGCCACCTCGCTGGTGGTGTCGAGTCGGTTGGAGAACAGGGCTCCGTCGAGGGAGAACTCCGCGGTCGCGTCGATGACCGACTTCGAGGCGTTGCGGACGGTGAACCAGAGATCGACCGTGCCGTCGCCGGGATTCACGGACGGAGCGGTGGATCCGTTCAGGCCGCCGACGTACAGCATGCCGGCGACACTCACCTCGCCCGCGGGATTGGTCTCGGGCTGCGTCGTCCCGCCGCCGCTGCTCCCCGCCCCGGACGTGGTCCCCCCGGACGACCCTCCGACCGCCGATCCGGTACCCGGCCGCCCCGAACCCGCCGTCGAACCGCCGGATCCCGTGGACGTGCTCGCGGTCGGCGTGGGCGTGGACCCGTCGGTGATCGTCACGGACAGCGGGGTACCGGCATCCGCATCGTCGGCCGCGACCGCCGGGGCGGCCGCCCCCGCGACCGAGGCCAGCAGCACCGCGGCGACGACGAGCCGCGGCACGAGCGCACGACTGGGCCTCACGACGATCCCGACTTCGCGGCGGCGGCGAGACCCTCGGCCTCGGCGGCCGTCGCCCGCTCCATGTAGTCGACCCACTCCAGCGCGCGCTCTTCGTCACGGCGCCGGCGCCAGCGCAGCAGCAGGAAGATCGCCGCGGCTAGGGCGAGCAGGATCAGCAGCATCCAGGGCACCGCGAAGGTCACCGTGTCGCGGGTGATCGGCGAGACGGTCAGCTGCTGCGAACTGTCGGGCGAGTCGACGAACGGGTTCAGCACGGTCGACGGGTTGAGGTACAGCCACTGCCCGACACCGCCGACGGTGAACTCGTACGTCGCGGTGTTGCCGGGGAGCAGGACCGGGATGCTGCCGCCCTGCAGGCCCGTCGCGGGGAGGCCGAACCAGGTCGCGACCCCCGACGTGAGGTTGGCGGCGAGCGCCACATTGCCCGGGTTGGAGACGGTGTAGTGCAGCGTGACGCTGCCGCTGAACGGGTTCCACCAGTCGCCCTGGTAAGACGCGTCGTAGCTCGTGATGCTCAGCGCCGGCTGGAGCTCGCCGGACACGCGGGCGAAGATGGAGGTGGCGACGCGGCGGTCGACGCTGACCTGCTGCCCCTCCTCGATGACGGATGCCACGAGGCCTCCGACGTGATCGCCGGGCGTCGCGTCCGCGGGGAACACGATCGTGAACGGCAGGAGCCGGACCTCGTTCGGCTCGAGCGAGAACGTGATGCGGTCGCTGCCGTCGTCGAAGCGCAGCCACGCGCCGACGGACGTCGGGGTGTCGGCGGTCGCGAGGAGCGAGAACGCCCCGTCGCCGCCGTTGAAGGCGTCGGTGGCGAAGACCGTGAAGTCCTGACGCTGCGTCCCGGTGTTGCCGACGAGGACGCGGTCCGTGACCGACTGGCCGGGATCCGCGGTGTAGCTGAAGCGCGACCGGCCGTCGGGGCGGCCGTCCTCGCCGGCGGGACGGGTGGCGACCCCGACCGTCGCGGGGGTGGCGGCGGCATCGCCGTCATCGGCCCGCGCGGGGGCCGAGGGCGGAAGGAGGGCCAGCGTCGCCGCCAGGGCCAGCAGTGCGACGCCCAGAGCCGGGAGGCGGCGACGCGAGGTGAAGGAGAGCACGGTATATCTCCGCAGACTGCGGCGACGTAGGCATGTCGCGCGGGTGAACGAGGGCTGATCCGAGGGGATCGGAGGCGTATCGGCGCGGCCGCGAACCGAACGCACCGTGTGGGGAGATCGGAGACCGATCCCCCCACACGGGCTTACAGCGGGTCGAAGCGACCGTCAGCTCACTTGGAGGCGAGCGTGATGGTCAGCGTCGACTTGTAGTCACCGGTCTGGGCGTCCTTCGGAGCCTGGAAGGTGAGGTCGGCGTCGAAGAGCGCACCAGAGGTGAGCGTCGAGACCGCCGACGAGGTCGCCAGCTGCGAGCCGGTCCCCGTCGTGATGCCGGCCAGCGGGGTGTAGCCGGCGTAGAAGCCGGGCACCACGGTGAGGGCGGAGGACGGGATGACGTCGTTCGTGGCGTTCGTGAAGTCGCTCACCGCAGCGGTGAGGTTCCAGCCCTTGAGGACGTTGCGGTCGTCGACGACGGTGACCTTGCCGAGCTTCTTGGTGACGCTCGCGTTGCGCGCGACGTTGCCGAAGTCGACCTTGGTGGCCTCGGCGTTGAGCGACCACAGGTCGCTCGCGGTCACGGCGGCGGTCAGGTCGACCGAGTCGGTGAGGGTGTCACCGGCAGCGGAGACCTTCGTGAACGTGCCCCACGCCTGGACGGCGAACGTGCCGTCACCCGGGAGGGTGAGGGCGACGGTGTGGTCACCGGCGGGGAGGCTCGTGATGTCGACGACGGCGTTGCCGTCGGCGTCGGTCGTCACCGTGCCGAGGTTGGTCGGGTCGGACCAGGCCCACGCCGTCAGGGTCTTGTTGGCGTTGGCGATGCCGGCGGGAACCGTGACGGTCGTGTCGCCCTTGGCGGGGGCGGCGATCGTCACGTTGTGGGCGTCCGAGCCGGCCGGCTTGGTCGGGGCGGTCGGGGCCGGAGCCGCGACGGTGCCGCTGAAGGTCGCTTCGGCGTCGGGCGCGGTGCCGTTGCTCGCGACGATCGTGACGCTGTAGGCGCCCGCCGTGGTGGGCGTGCCCGAGACGACACCGGTGGAGGCGTCGAGCGCGAGGCCGGCGGGAAGCGCCGTCCCCGACTTGACCGACCAGGTGATCGGCGCGGTGCCGGTCGCGGCGAGCGTCTGCGAGAACGCGGTGCCGACCGTCGCGGCGTTCAGCGCCGTGGTGGTGATCGACGGAGCCGTCGCGGGCGCGGTCGGCGTCGCGAAGGTCCAGGTCGCCAGCTCGGGCTTGGCGTTGGCCGTGACCGTGATGTAGACGAAGTCGACCTCGAGCACCTGGTTGCCGTTGAAGAACGCGATACCGAGCGAGTAGTCGCCACCGGCCTGCGCGACCGCGGAGCTGCCCGAGGGCGAGCCGAGGCCGGCGCTGGTGTTGCCGCTGGGCATGGCGTTCGGGAGCAGGATGCCGCTGGGCGTCAGCCCCAGGGGGCCGTAGGCGTTCCACGCGTTGACGTTGGCCTCCTGGCCGCGCGGCGAGAGGAACTTGCGGACCTGGCCGGTGTTCTCCGGAACCGTGAAGACGCTGTTGTAGTCCTCATCGCTGGGGTCCGGCGAGAACAGCGCCGAGTCGTTCCAGCCGAGCACCGTGCCGGCGGGGATCTGGGTGCCGTCGAGGTCCGAGAGCAGGTAGACCGGGTGGGCGGAGCCCACCGTCGGGACGATCGCGGCCGACGCCGTGGCGGCGGGGACGATCGACAGCGCGGCGGCGGTCACCACGGCACCGAGGCCGAGGATGCCGCGCTTCGCGAGCGAGAGCTTCATGTGAGTTCGTGTCCGTTTCTCGTTTGTCGGGATCAGTTGTTGCGGGTGACGACGGTGCCGGTGGGAGCGCCGAAACCGAACTTGGCCTTGACGGCCTTCGTCGTGGTCGGCGAGCCCGAGGCGCCCCAGTAGGTGAGGCTCGAGGTGGAGGAGGAGTTGACCAGAGCGGCGACACCGGCGTCGTACGCCGCGTTGTCCGAGGTGATCTTGGCGGTCGGGACCACGATGTAGACCGTGCGGCCCCAGTCGGCGCTGTTGTAGTAGCTCGTGCTGGGGACGAGCGACGGAGCGGTGCCCGTGAAGGCGGCCACGCCACCGATGGCACCCACCGAGACACCCGAGAAGGTGTTGATGCGCGCCGCGCCGTTGGACTGACCGATGTAGTTGGCGACGGAGAGCGGGATGATCTGGATCTCGTTGTCGCCGGGCGTGAGGACACGACCGTCGTTCTCGGGGATCGAGTTGTTGCGCGTGTCGACCGCGGCACCGAGCGTGGTGGTGCTGAGGCCGATCTTGCCGAGGAAGGTGGTCCACGTGCCCGAGCTCGACTGGAGGCCGAGCGGCTTGAGCGTGAAGCCGGTGCCGGACAGGACCGCACTCGCCGACGAGCCCGAGGTCGCCGAGTAGATGCTGGTCAGCTGGTCCTTCGTCAGGTCGTTGATCGCGTTGGTCGCCGCCGCCGCGTTGGCGCCGCCGGTGGCGTTGCCGAGCTTGAAGGCGTAGCCGATGGCGTCCTGGCCGAACGGAACGTAGGTCAGGAGCGTGCCGGCGGTGCCACCGATCGACGAGCTGCGGGCGAAGTCGACCTGGTCCTTCACGTTGACGCTGTTGTAGGTGAAGGCCGAGCCGCTCACACCGCCGATGGAGGCGATGAGGGCGTTGCGACCGGCGCCCGAGCCGTTCGGGCGGTCGAAGACGGGGCCGAAGGCCTTCGTCTGGATGCTGCCGACACCGCCGGCGACGCCGAGCGTGAAGGCATCCCAGGATGCCAGCGACTTGCCGTTGCCGGACACCTTCACCGACGCGCCGGAGATGGTGGTGCCGTTGGCGAGGGCGCTGACGGCGTCCTGCAGGGTGTCGGAGCCGACGATCGAGTAACCGTCGGTGATCGGGTCGGCGTTGGCCGCCGACGCCATGCCGGCGCCGGCAAGGGCGACACCAACAGCCGCGCCGAACGCGACGATTCGCTTGAGCTTCATTTCTTCCTGTCTTTTTCGGGTGCAGAGGGTGGGTGCTGCGAAGAAGCCGGCTGGTGCAGGCTTCAGGTGACCCGTCTTCTCAGACGGGTGATCAGGGGCACACCGACGGCGCTGGCGAGACCGGCCAGCACGCTGATGGGCAGGGCGGCGCCGATGGCACCGCCGTCGGGGTCGTCGGGGGTCTTGCCCCCGGCGAGGGCGGCGCTGGACGCGCCGGTCGCGGCGGCCGGGGAGGCATCCGCCGCCGGGGCGACGGGGGCGGAGGCCGCACCGGACGAGCTCGACGAGGCGCTGCCCGCGGACGCAGCGGTCTGCTGCGAGGGGATGTAGGAGCCACCGGACGACGGCGCGGGGGACGACGCCGGCTTCGGGCCGTTCTGCATGACGTCCGCCGCCTCCTTCGCCTGTTCGATCCATGCCGTCGGGAGCGCGACGTAGCCGTCGGGCAGCTCTCCCACCGCCGTTCCGGGGGTCTGGGCCTGGGTCCCGACCGCGAACCGCACGAGGTCCGCGTACGCGGCGCGCAGGGTGGGATCGGTCGCGGTGGCGTTCGTCGCCGCGTACACCGGCATGGTGAGCGGGTACGCGTCCCGTGCGCCGGCGGCCACTGACGAGGTCGGATCGAACGCGACGACGCGATCCCCCGCGCCGGCCGGCGTCATGACGTCGGCGGCGGCGCGCATCGCGGCGCTGGTCGGAGTGGTGTACTCGCCGGCGGGGTTCCGCAGCGACGCCGTGACCACCTGGAACCGCGCGGCGGCGGCCGCACTGGTCAGACCGAGCAGACGCTGGCTCCCCGGGAGCATGCGCGGGTTCTTGCCGTACTTGGGCGGGATGGAGTTCGGGTCCCACTGCCCGGGGCCCTGACCGTCTCCGCGCAGCGTCAGGTACGCGATCGCGGAGAGGTCGTTGGCGTAGGGGCGCCAGGTCACGAGGTTGATGGGCGCCTGGTTGGCCGGGACGACCTCCACCGGGTCGGCCTTGGGGAAGTCGTCCCGATCGAGCGAGAAGGCGACCTTGGTCGGGTTCACGTCCGCGTTCGTGGAGTACCACGGGTTCACGACCATGCCCCACGGGTCCGGCTTGCTCGCCAGGAAATCCATCGCGTCCCGATCGGAGGAGATGTACCTCCACACCGCGCGGGCGGCATCCGATCGCCCCTGCGGGACGATGACGTCCGCGATGGCGGCGCCCTGCAGGTCCTGGGCCTTCCACTCGGGGTCGTTGACGGCGAGGAAGTCCGGATCGCGCGTGATGTTGTACTCGTTCGTCCCCGTCAGGTAGCTCTGGTCCGCCCCGGTCGGGATGGACGAGCGGTACGAGTAGCTGAGCAGCTTGGCGAGCAGCCGGGGCGTGAGGTTGACGCGGCTGAACGGAGTGCGCGCCTTGTCCTTCCACTCCTGCGGGACCGTCTTGTCGTTCGGGTTGGGCAGCCGGTCGATCGCGACCGAGACGACCACCCCGCTGAGCGCGACGGGGGCGTAGGTGAGAGGGTCCTTGCCCTCGGTCGACAGCGCGTAGCT
This sequence comes from Microbacterium sp. RURRCA19A, assembly GCF_900156455.1. Taxonomy (GTDB): domain Bacteria; phylum Actinomycetota; class Actinomycetes; order Actinomycetales; family Microbacteriaceae; genus Microbacterium. Next base: position 218,705 of record NZ_FTNQ01000004.1, on the reverse strand, counting down.
GGTGAGCGCGAGGGGCGCCTGGGCGTTCTTGGAGGCCGCGAGCAGGGCATCGGCCTCGGCGCTGGTGATGAGGGAGTAGACCGACCCGCCCTTCTGGTTGCAGACCACCGGCTGCCACGACGCGACCGCGAGCGCGGCGAGCTCGCTGCCGGCCACCTGTCGCTCGGTCTGACCGATCGCGCATCCCGTCCCGACGGGGGCGAAGTCCAGCTTCACCGACAGCGCGTGCTGCCAGGAGTCGGCGAACAGGCCGGACTGGGTGATGTTCGTCGACCCGTTGTCGGACGTCCCGCGCGGGAGGATGACGAGCCAGCACGACGCGCCGACCGTGACGCCCGAAGTGGTGACGGGGTTTCCGCAGCCCAGGCCGTTGGACTGGACCGCCGTCTGCACCTCGAACGTGACGGACCCCTTCCCGTCGTCGCCCGAGCCGACCCAGGGGATCTCGTTGGTCGTGTAGGAGGTGAAGAACTGGTTGGCGTTGACGTCGACGGACGAATCGATCGTCTTCTTGCCGGTCGTCGCGTCGCGCTTGATCGAGTCGACACGGGTGCCGTCGCGCGCGATGAACGGGATCGAGGTGTAGGGCGGGAAGATGAAGGACCCGGGAGCGGTGTACTCGACGTCGGCCGCGGGCACCTCGTCGATCGAGGCGTAGTTGCGGTAGGCGTCACGGGTCGCCCCGACGCTGCCCGCCCCGCCGTACTGGCACGTCGTCCGGTCCGGGCGCTGCGCGTTCGCGGGGTCGTCGCCCCAGCACATGAACACCTGCAGGAAGTTCTCGCCGCCGTTGCCGCCGGCCGAAGGTGCGGTGGACTTCTTGCCGCCGGTCCAGTCGAGACGGATGCCCTGCGCGACCAGCCCCCGCGTCTGCGACACGGTGACGGACAGGTCCGGCATCGGGGCCGTGTCCACCGCGGCATCCTGCTGCTTCGCCGTCACGGTCACCTCGGACGAGGATGCGGCGGCGGCGGACTGCCCGCCCGTCACGATGCCGCCGGACACCAGCGCGAACACCGTCACCCCGGCGACGAGCCCCGCCGCGAGGGGCAGGACGGCGCGCCGAGCGCTCCGGGTCGCTGCGTCGCTCTGCGCGCGGCCGACACGGCGGCGGCGTCGCGACGGCGTCGCGGAGCCCTCGGCGTCGCTGCGCTCACGGAAGTCAGACACGGGTGAAGTCCTTTGGATCTGCGGGTGGCTGGACACCTTCGATGAGCTAAAAGTGCGCGGGTGACGTCGGGATGAACGTGCCCACAACGAGATGCCGATGCGGTGTGCTCCAGACGCGAACGCTGCGAGCGCCGGAGTCACCGACGGGGGGCGCGCGCGCCGGACCGCCGCGAGACCACGGGGGGAATGACGATCGCCGCCACCACGAGCAGCGCGGCGACGAGCATCATGTACTGGGGTGGCCCCCACACGTCGTCGGCCAGCGTGAACGGTGAGGACACGGCCGCGTTCGCCGCCGCCCCTCCCCCGGACACCAGGACACCGTTCGCGTCGTACACCGGTTCCGACGCGGTCCCGGCCGCCGCATCGGCGCTGCCCGCGGCCGCGCCGGCCGCCCCGGCCGCCGCGCCGGCACCCGCCGCTCCGGCGGCGCTGTTCGCCCCGCCGGACACGCCGCCCGAGCCGGTCGCGGGTGTCGCCTCCTGCGCGCCGCCGGTGCCCTCCACGCACTGCGTCGCGCCCTGCTTGTCGCAGTCCGGCGGATTGGGGGCGGATGCGGCGAGCTGATTGTTCGCGGGTGAGTCACCCGGCTTGAACGTGGGGTTGTTGCACTTGTTGAAGTCCACCGGACCCTCGGTGCCGGGGATGGCCTTCAGCACCTCGGAGCCCGCCTGCACAAGGTTCATCGGCAGGGGCGAATAGCCGAGCGCGGACGCCTGCTGCTGCCCCTCGCACAGCATGTAGTTCGCGAACCGGCTGAGGGTCTTGCCCTTCTCCGCCGTGAACAGCTTGTTCGTCTGCGTCGGGACGATCATGTACGAGTAGCTCGACATCGGGTAGGCGCGGGGATCGCCGCTGTTGTACACGCCGTCGAGGTTCTGCGTGAGATCCGGATTGATGGCCGCCGACATCAGCGCCACGGCGACGGACTGGTAGGTCGGCTCGACGAAGTACCCCGCCTTGTTGAGCACCTTGACCACCGGGAAGCCCGACTTCATCGCGTACGAGTACTCGACGTAGGTGATGGCACCCTCGCCGTAGTCCTGGCTGACGTACCCCGCGACGCCGAGCGAGCCGTTCTGCCCCTTGAACGAGGCATTGACCTGCGGGAACTGCGACCGCATGCCCTGGGTCCAGATGTTGCCGAACTGCTTCGACATCCAGAGGGTGAACTGAGCGCTCGTCCCGGAACCGTCGGAGCGGTAGACCGGCGTGATGCCGCGGTCGGGCATGGCGAGAGCGGGATTGTCGGCCTGGATCGCGGGATCGTTCCACTTGGAGATCTGCCCGCTGAAGATCTTGGCGATCACCTCGCCGGACAGGCGGAGGTTGGTGACGCGCTTGCCGCCGATCTTGAGGTTGTACATCAGGGACGTGCCACCGGCGACGATCGGCATGTACGCGAACCGGCCCTGCAGCGGCGTGCCGTCGCTGAAGGTCGTCTCGGGCGCCGACCCGTCCTCGGGGTTGTCCTGGAAGGGGATCTCGCTGATCGCGAAGTCGACCGTGCTGTTGCGGAAGTCGGTGCGACCGGCGCTGGAACCCGTGCCGGAGTAGTTCACGGTCATGCCGTAGTTGCTCGCGACGTTCTTGCGCCACTGGTCGAGCGCGTTCTGCGACCACGTCGAACCCGAGCCGGAGATCGGGACGTACCCGTCGGCGTGCGCCGGCAGCGGGATCAGCGCGACGAGGGAGACGGCCGTGAGCACCGCGGCGAGGCGGGCCCAGCGGGGACGGGATTTCACGACGGGTTCTCCTCGGAGGGTGGGGCGGTTCGTTTGCGGAGGGCGCGCTCGGCGAGCCGCCACTCGAGATCGGTGGGGGGCTTGCCCTTGGGCGGGCGGACCTTCCGCGCGGCGCGGGTCGTGGGCGGGAGGTTCTCTCCCCCGCTGATCCGCTGCAGGTCACGGGCCGACGCGACGGCCGCCGCGCGACGCTGGCGGTCGGAGAGCTGACCGGGGCCGCGGCCGCCGATCAGGCGGGCGATGATGAACAGCGTCAGCACGAGCAGCACGAGGGTCGCGGCGGCGCCGAAGCCGCGGGCGATCATGTTCGGCTCGGGCGACTTGACGAAGTCGAACACCTGCAGCGGCAACGAGATCATCGGCCCCGAGAAGGGGTTCAGGTTCATCTCGGCCGTCACGCCGGAGGTCAGAAGCACCGGAGACGTCTCACCGATGCCGCGGGCCGTGCCGAGGATCACCGCGGTCACCAGGCCCGAGCGCGAGGTCGGCAGGACGACGCTCCACACGGTCTTCCACCGGCTCGTCCCCAGCGCGTAGGAGGCCTCGCGCAGGTTGTTGGGCACGAGCCTCAGGACGACGTCGGACGCGCGGATGATGATGGGCAGCATCATCACGCTGATGGCGAGGGATGCCGCGAACCCGGAGCGCTGATTGGTGATGAGGGTCACCACGGCGGCGTAGACGAACAAGCCCGCCACGATCGAGGGCAGCGCCGTCATGGCATCCGAGATCGTCCGCACGAAGCGGGCGAAGGGACCGCCGATCTCGTTGAGGAAGACCGCGGTGGTCACGCCGAGCGGGATGGTGATGATCAGCGCGATGCTGATCTGGATGAGGGTCCCCACGATCGCGTGCGCGATGCCGCCCATCGTGAGGGGGTCGAGCGGCCCGGCCAGCTTCATCGTCTCGACGAAGAAGTTGGGGTGGATCAACGCCGAGGAGCCCCGCACGAGCGTGAAGCACACGACGAACGCGAGGGCGCCGAGAAGGATCACGCCCGCCGAGTAGAACAGCGCCGTCATGATGCGTTCGCTGATCGCGAGCCGGTCCGCGCGCATCGCCGTCATCACGGCGTAGATGCCGAGGAACCCGATGAAGGACAGCACGATCCAGCCGACGACGCCCGTCATCGGCGTGAGCCAGCCGAACATCAGACTGGACAGCGCGATACCCGCCGCGGCGCTGCCGATGAGATCGAACCGATCGCCGAAAGGCACCGTCCGCAGGTCGCGCCGTTCGCCGACGGTCCCCCGCCGGGCCGGGATCACGGTGCGGGAACGGCCGGATTCGTCGTCGTCCGGCCGCGACGGGGGCGCCTCGGGCGTGATGATGGCCATCAGTTGCTCTCCGCTCCGGACCGGCTGCGCGCGACGATGGTGGACGCGGTGAAGTTGACGATGAGCGTGATGATGAACAGCACGAGCCCCGCCGCCATCAGCGCGGACAGGCCGAACTGGCTCGCCTCGCCGTACCGCAGCGCGATGAGCGCGGACACCGAGTTCGTGCCGGTCTTCAGCACCTGCGGGTTGATCGTGAAGATCGGCGAGATGATCATCACGACCGCGATCGTCTCGCCGAGGGCACGGCCGAGGCCCAGCATCGTGCCGCCGATGATGCCGCCGCGACCGAACGGCAGAACGACGGACGTGATCATGCCCCACCGCGTGGACCCGAGCGCGAGCGCGCCCTCGCGCTCTCCCAGCGGAGCCTGCGAGAACGCTTCGCGCATGACCGACGTCTGGGTCGGCACGACCATGAGCGCCACCACGATCCCGGCGATGAACGCGGAGGACGTGAACGCGCCCGCCTCCGTCAGACGTGCCCCCGACGGGTCGGTGACCGCGAAGATCGGGATCCACGAGAAATACGTGGAGATCCACTGCGCGACCGGGATCACGCCCGACTGCAGGAAGAACACGCCCCACAGGCCGAACACGACACTGGGGACGGCGGCCATGAGGTCGACCATCGTGATGAGGAGCGACCGGGCGCGCACCGGCACGATCTCGCTGATCAGCAGCGCCGTGCCCATCGCGAGCGGCACGGAGACCGCCATCGCGATGAGGGCGATCGTGACCGTGCCGAACAGCACCGCCGCGACGCCGAAGCTCCCCGTCTCGGGCGACCAGTCCTGGGTCGTGAGGAACGAGGGGCCCGCGACGCTCAGCGCGTCACCCGCGCGGATGCTGAGGAAGATGCCTACCGCGAGCATGATCGCGACGGTGATCGAGCCGGCGGAGTAGGCCGCGCCCCGGAAGACGCGGTCCGCCTGCACCGGGCGGCTCTTCAGCGAGCGTCGGACCGGAGCCCGTGGCTCGGATCGAGGAGGGAGGACCTCCGTGGTCGTGTCCGTCATGCGCTCTCCGTCGGTCGCGTCAGGCAGGTCGTGCAGAGGCACCGCACCGGTGTCCCGCGGGGCGGGTACGGCCTCGGGGCGGTGTCCGGACGACCGGCGACGCGAGGCGCCCGTTGTCCCTCGTACCGGCTCGGGACGCCGGCACGCCCGACGCTAGATCCGGGCCGTGAACGCCGCCGGGAGCGACCGCCCACACCGCCTGGCCGGGAGGTGAACGAGGGATGCCGGTACCCGGCGGGCATCAGGGGGCCTCCGCCGTCGGGGTGGGTGTGGGGGTCGGGGTCCGGACCGGGGTGCTCGTCGGGGTCGGCGTGGGGGTGGGCGCCGCGGGGCGACCGCTGGACACGAGCAGACGTACCGTCGAACCGACCGGCGCGGAGGCTCCGGGGGCCGGTGTCGAGCCGATCACGGTCCCGGGAGGACGGTCCGACACGGTCGGCACCTCCTCCGACAGGAACCCCGCGGCCCGCACGGCGGCATCGGCGTCCGCGGTGGCCCACCCGTCGATCGGGGGGACGGCGTTCGTCCCGGATGCCACGACCAGGTGGACCGTCGAGCCGCGCGGCACCGTGGTGCCGGCGGCGGGATCGGCCGACAGCACCGTCCCGGCGGCGAGCGGCGAGTTCTGCGAGATCACGGGACCCGCGACGAGGCCCGCGGCCTCGATCGCGGCGAGCGTGTCCTGGAGCGCGCCGAGGTCGGGGACGACCGCGACCTCCGCGGTGGGCGTCGCGCTCGGGCGCGGCGTGGCGGCGGGATCGCTGCTCGCGGCGGGAGTCGCCGACGTCGGCGGCGCGGCCGCGGGCTCGGAGCGACCGGCCGAGGCCATGAGCGGGACCGCCACGGCGACCAGGGCGAGGACGGCGACGACGATTCCCGCGGTCACCCCACCGCCGCGGGAATCGCGGGACCGGCCGGGGGCCGCGGGAGCAGGGGCGGTGTCCTCGACGCCCGGCACCGTGACCACCGGCGCCGGGCGCAGCACCCGCGTCGCCGCGACGGGTGCCGGGGCGGGGGCCGCAGCCTGCAGCGCCGCGCGCATCTCGGCGGCGTCGGCGAACCGATCCGCCGGGTCTTTCAGCAGCGCGCGCACGAGCACCCGATCGAGCGCGGGCGACACCCCGCGCGCCCGCACCGAGGCCACCGGGGGCGGAGCGTGCAGTTGCGCCCGGACGACGGCATCCCGGTCCCCGCCCTCGAACGGAGCCCGGCCGGTGAGCGCGAAGTACAGCAGCCCTCCGACCTGGTAGAGGTCGCCGGCGACGCCCACCGCCTCTCCGCGCAGCTGTTCCGGCGAGGCGTACTGCGCGTTGCCGACGACCCCGGCCGCGGCCGACGCGGAACTGCGCAGGACGTCGTCGCCGCGCGTCGTCCGCCCGGCGGCATCCGCGAGCCCGAAATCGAGCAGGGTCGCGCGCACCGGCGTCGCCCCCTCGAACCGGACGAGGACGTTCGCGGGAGACACGTCGCGGTGGACGAGGCCGCCCGCGTGCGCGGCGTCCAGGGCGGCGAGGATCATGTCGCCCACGCGCCGCGTCGCGGCCGCGCCGAGCGGACCGTGGGCCAGGACGTGCTCGGCGAGGGTCGTCCCCTCGAGCAGCTCCTGGGCGATCCAGGCGATCGTCACCTCGCCGTCCCGGAACGTCCCCATGTCGACGACCTCGACGATCCCGGGATGCGCGACGGCGGCCGTCCGCCGTGCCTCGTCGAGGAACGCCGCGCGCAGCGGCTCGCTCTCCGACAGGTGCGGGTGCAGCAGCTTGATGGCGACGGGGCGGTCCAGGACCGTGTCGGTCGCGGCGAACACCGACGCCGTCCCCCCGGAACCCAGCAGTCCCTCCAGGCGGAACCGACCGGCGATGAGTCCGGATGCCGCGGTCACGGAGCGTTCATGCCGACGCGGGCGCGGCGTCCCGACGCGGTACCGATGCTCACGCCCTGCGCGATGGTCGCGGTGGCCAGCGCGGCGCCCGCGGCGCGCCCCGCCGCGGCGGCTTCGCTCGCGGATTCGTACCAGCGCGCCGCGGTCAGGACCGGCCGGTCACCCCGACGGATGACCCACCCGTGGGTGGTCGACTGCGGACCGCGGACGGCGGTGACGGTCATCTCGTCGACGCGGGCCTGCTCGGCGACGACGGCGTCGAACGCCGCACGGGGGGAGACGAAGATGCGGGCGCAGCGCGCGAGCTCGCGATTGTTGGTCGCCAGCAGCCGCCACACGCCGAACACCCCGAGCGGCGTGAGGGCGGCCTCGGGTGTGCTCTCGCTGAGGCTGCCGGCCGTGATCGACCACTCGGGCAGGAGATGCGAGCGGAACAACAGCCACGCCGCCAGGCGGGGGTCGTGGATCGAACGGAACGTGTCGAACACGATCCGTGCGCGCCGCGTTGCGCGATCGGAGAGCGTCTCGCTCACGGGCACCCCTGTCTGACGTCCGCAGAGCTCGGGGTCGGGCACCCGTGCTGCAGTCCGTAGGCAAGAAAATGGCGGCGCCCGGTATCCGCAGATCCATCGGGGGATGAACGGGCGGTACACGGCGGTTCAACGCTCGGAGATCACCCTCAGATCACCATGAATTCGCCCAGCAGCGTGCGGGGCGTTACAGCGTGCGGCGTCCCTCGAACGCTCGGCCGAGGGTGACCTCGTCGGCGTACTCGAGGTCGCCGCCGACGGGCAGACCGGATGCCAGCCGCGTCACGCGGATCTCGAGCGTGTGGAGCAGGCGGCTGAGGTAGGTGGCCGTGGCCTCGCCCTCGAGGTTCGGGTTCGTGGCGAGGATCACCTCCTGCACCGAGCCGTCGGCGAGCCGCTGCATGAGCTGGGTGATGCGCAGGTCGTCGGGGCCGATTCCCGCGATGGGACTGATCGCCCCGCCCAGCACGTGGTAAAGCCCCCGGAACTCGCGCGTGCGTTCGATCGCGGCGACGTCCTTCGCATCTTCGACGACGCAGATGAGGGCGGGGTTGCGGCGCGGGTCGCGGCAGATGGAGCAGCGGTCCTGCTCGGAGACGTTGCCGCAGATCTCGCAGAAGCGCACCTTCTCGCGCACTTCACCGAGGAGCTGCGACAGTCGGGACACGTCGAACGTCGGCGACTGCAGGATGTGGAACGCGATGCGCTGCGCGGACTTCGGACCGATCCCGGGGAGGCGGCCGAATTCGTCGATGAGGTCTTGGACGATGCCGTCGTACATCAGCTGAACCTCGTCGGGGGCTCGTAGGGTTCGTCACGGACGTAGTTCGCACCGAGCATCTGTCGGACCACGGCCTCTCCGTAGCGCTGCACTCCCCCGCGCAACGGCGCCATGCGCGGCACGATCACCGGCGGAACGGGGAGGTCGGCCTCGTCGTCGGGCGGCGGGATCACGTCGTCGTCGTCGACCTCCTCGGGCGCGGGCACCGAGGGGGCGACGTCGGAGGAGCGCAGCACGGCGCCCTCGAAGGGCGGCGGAGCGATGCGCGGGGCCGGTCGGACGGCGGCCTCCTCGGGCTCGTCGTCGACCGCGAGAGCGGTGCTCGCGGGGGCGGTGCCCGCGGCCGCCGGGGCGGCGGAGGGCGCCGCGGCGACCGTGCGTGCGGCGGGTGCGGACGTGCCGGCCGCCGACGCGGGGGCCGCAGTAACGGGGCCGGAGCCCGTGCTCACGGGAGCGCCCGGGATCGGCGCGACGGCCCAGTCGGTGACGGAAGCGGACGCGTACGACGCCGCCGAGCGTGACGCCGGAGCCGGGGACGTGGCTCGGGCGTCGTCGGCGGGTCCGGCGCCCGGGCCGCGCGGGGAGCCGCCCTGCCCACCGGAGCCACCGTCGCCCTCGAGGCGGGCGAGGTACTTCACCCGGATGCCGAGGACCGACTGGATGGCGCGGCGCAGGTCTTCGCTGGCGCCTCCGTCGGGCGTGCGGGTCTTGAACGAGGTCAGATCGGCGCCCGTGCGGAAGCCCAGGGTGAGGACGTCCTCGTCGAAGGCGAGGACGGACGCCGTGGACACGACGAGCCAGGACGCGCGGCTGAGGGCCTCGAGCTGGCCGAGCACTTCGGGCCACGCGTCACGCACGTGCGACAGCTCGAGCGGACCGACCGGGACCGCCGGGGGCGTCGGCGCCGCGGGATCGAGCGGCGAGGAGTCGTCGCCCTCGCCCCGTGCCGCGGCGTCGGGTGCCGGGGCATCGGCGTCGGGCGTCGGCGCGGTGTCGAACGGGTGCGGGTCGGCGGGCGCCGGGACCGGCGCGGGCGCGGCGGGCGCCGTGCCGCTGGGGGCGCCACCGGGTGCGACAGCGGCTCTCGGTGCGGCGGTCGCCGCGTGCTCGGGCTCGACGTCGTCGAACGGCGGCGGGGCATCGTCGTCGTCGAACGGCGGCGGGACGTCGTCGTCGGACGGCGCGGTGGGCTCGGTGGCCGCAACCGCAGGCCGGACCGGTTCGGCCGCGGTGGGGGCGGACGAGGGTGCGGCGGTCGTCACCGGGGCGGCCGCCGGCGTCGTCGGAGCGCTCGGCTCGGAGACAGGAGGCGCCGCGACCGGCTGCGCCGTGGCGGGAGTCGGGGCGGCCACGGGAGGCGCGGCCCGGCCCGGCGCGGCAACGCTCGGCGATGCGACACCCGGTGACGCGACGCCCACGGACCCGACACCCGGCGCCGCCACACCCGGCGCGGCAACGCTCGGCGATGCGACACCCGGCGCCGCGATACCCGGGGACGCCACACCCGGGGCCGCAGCGAGAGCGGCCGCGGGAGCGGAAGTCGGGGCGGGCGTGCGCGCCGGAGCCGGGGCAGCGTGCTCGGCGGCGTGCGCCGAAGCGGCCGCGGGGGACGTGCCCTGCGACACACCCGCGTGCGTCAGCACTCGGGCGACGAGGAGCTCGAGCTGCAGCCGGGGCGAGGTGGCCCCGGTCATCTCGTCGAGGGCCGCCACGACGAGATCGGCGGTGCGCGACAGCCGGGCGACGCCGAACGCCGTGGCCTGACGCGCCATGCGCTCGAGTTCGTCGTCGGGGACGCCGCGGAGCACCGCGGAGGCGCCGGCACCCGTGGCCGCGACGACGATGAGGTCGCGCAGGCGCTCGAGCAGGTCGTCGACGAACCGGCGGGGGTCCTGCCCGGTCTGCACCACACGGTCGACCGCGGCGAAGGCTCCGGCGCCGTCGAGGGCCGCGAACGCGTCGACGACCTCGTCGAGGAGCTCGGAGTGCGTGTAGCCCAGCAGCGCCACGGCGCGCTCGTAGTTCACGAGGATGTGGCCGTCGGCATCCCGATCCGAACCGGCGATGAGCTGATCGAGCAGCGACAGCGTGTCGCGCGGCGAACCGCCGCCGGCGCGCACGACCAGCGGCAGGACGCCCGCCTCGACCGCGACGCCCTCGCTCTGGCACAGCTCCTGCACGTACTCGAGCATCGCCGCCGGCGGCACGAGCCGGAACGGGTAGTGATGCGTGCGGGAGCGGATGGTGCCGAGCACCTTCTCGGGCTCGGTCGTGGCGAAGATGAACTTCACATGCGCGGGCGGCTCTTCGACGAGCTTGAGCAGGGCGTTGAAGCCCTGCTGCGTCACCATGTGCGCCTCGTCGAGGATGAAGATCTTGAACCGATCGCGGGCCGGGGCGAAGATCGCCCGCTCGCGGAGGTCGCGGGCGTCGTCGACGCCGTTGTGGCTGGCGGCGTCGATCTCGACGACGTCGAGGGATCCGCCGCCGCCACGGCCGAGCTCGACGCAGCTGTCGCAGACGCCGCACGGAGTGTCGGTAGGACCCTCGGCGCAGTTGAGGCAGCGCGCGAGAATGCGCGCCGAGGTCGTCTTGCCGCAGCCGCGCGGACCCGAGAACAGGTAGGCGTGGCCCACGCGGTCGCCGCGGAGGGCCGTCATCAGCGGCTCGGTCACCTGCGACTGCCCGATCATCTCGCCGAATGCCTGCGGGCGGTAGCGGCGGTACAGGGCTGTCGTCACTCCTCCAGCCTACGGCGTGCCACCGACATCGCCCCCGTCGCCCTCCCCCGCCCGAGGGTCCAGACGCCGTTCCGCACCACCGAGCGGAGGAGAATCCGGGAAGGGAGGACGGCAACGGCCCCTGGCATCCTCCCCTCCCCGAATCTCCTCCGCTCGCGACCGGCGCCCGGGAGCGGCAACACCCCGACAAACGCCGAACGCGGCGACGCCCCGAAGGCGCCGCCGCGTCGACGAGGGGACTCAGGCGTCGAGGCCGACGGCCACGGGCTCATCGTCGCTCGAGACGAGCGGGATCGTCGCGGTCACGATCGGCACGGATGCCGACAGCAGCGTGCCGTCCTCGCGCACCGACCCCTCGAGCTGCCGGATCGACGGGCGTCCCGGGAGGAGCGGACCCTGGCCGTGCAGCGCGACCCGCACGCTCTCGCCGGGGGCGACGGTGTAGTCCACCCCGCGCACCGCGAAGTCGACCGGCCCGCCCTCGTCACCGGCGCGCAGCGTGAGCGCGGTCGCGGTCAAGGTCACGTTCAGTCGGGTGCCGTGCCAGTGCAGCACGTACGACAGCTCGGGCCAGTCCGCCGGCAGACGCGGGTCGAACGTCAACCGTCCGAAGTGGTCGCGCATGCCGCCGAAGCCGCTCACCAGCGCCGTCCACACGCCACCCGCCGAGGCGACGTGCACCCCGTCGGCGGCGTTGTGGTGCAGGTCGCCGAGGTCGACGAACGCGGCCTGGCGGAAGTACTCGAGGGCGAGGTCCTGGTAGCCGACCTCGGCCGCGAGGATCGACTGGACGACGGCCGACAGCGTCGAGTCGCCGGTGGTGAGCGGGTCGTAGTACTCGAAGTCGGCGAGCTTCTCGGCATCCGTGAAGTGATTGCCCTGCAGGAACAGCGCGAGCACGACGTCGGCCTGCTTGAGCACCTGGTACCGGTAGATCACGAGCGGGTGGAAGTGCAGCAGCAGCGGCCGCTGATCGGGCGGCGTGTTCTCGAGGTCCCAGATCTCGCGCTCCAGGAACACCGCATCCTGGGGATGGATGCCGAGGGCCGGGCTGAACGGGATGTGCATCGCCTCGGCGGCCTTCTCCCAGCGGTCGGGCTCGGAGGGGTCGAGGTTCATGCGGTCGGCCATGTGGCCGTACGCCTCGGGGTCGTTCTCGGCGAGGTCGCGCACGGTGCGGGCGGCGAAGCGCAGGTTGAAGCGCGCCATGACGTTGGTGAACAGGTTGTCGTTGACGACCGTCGTGTACTCGTCGGGACCCGTCACGCCGTGGATGTGGAACGAGTCCTCACCGTCGCCGTCGCCGTCGCTCGACCGCCAGAACCCGAGCGTCGACCACAACCGCGCGGTGTCGACCGCGATGTCCACCCCCTCGCGCGCGAGGAACTCCTCGTCGCCGGTGGCGCGGACGTACTTCGCCAGCGCGAAGGAGACGTCGGCGTTGATGTGGTACTGCGCCGTGCCGGCGGCGTAGTAGGCCGAGGCCTCCTCGCCGTTGATCGTGCGCCACGGGAACAGGGCGCCGGCCTCGTTGAGCTGGTGCGCGCGCTTTCGCGCCGCGGGAAGCATCAGGTACCGCATGCGCAGGGCGTTCCGCGCCCACTGCGGCGTCGTGTACGCCAGGAACGGGAGGACGTAGACCTCGGTGTCCCAGAAGTAGTGGCCGCTGTAGCCCGACCCCGTGACACCCTTCGCGGGCACCCCCTGGCCGTCGGCGCGGGCGGCGGCCTGCGCGAGCTGGAACAGGCACCAACGGGTGGCCTGCTGCAGGTCGGCCTGGCCGCCGATGCGGACGTCCGAGCGCTCCCAGAACGCCGCGAACCAGTCGATCTGACGCTCCACGAGCGTGGCGACGCCGACCTCGCGCGCCCGGTCCAGCGTGCGGCGGCAGCGGTCGACGAGCTCGCCCGCGGGCACGCCGCGCGAAGTGTGGTAGCTGACCAACTTGGTGATCGTCGTCGGGACGCCGGCCCGCGCATCCACCCGGAAGACGTTCTTGGCGATGTCCGGCTCGACGAGGTGCCGCGATTCGTAGGTGTTCGCGGTGTCGACCTCGTGGTCGGCGACGACCGCGATCGTCATGCCCGATTCGGTGGCCTCGTACGACAGCGCGGACCGATCGCCGTCCTGCCAGTACTCCCGCGGCTGGAGCACGCGGTCGGTGAGCTTCTCGGTCTTGCGCGGGTCGAAGCCGGCCGTCTTGGATGCCATCGGCGACCCGCCGTAGATCCCCTCGCCGTCCTGGCGGTTCAGCAGCTGGCACGCCACCGTGACGGGTGCGTCGGAGTTCAGCACGGTGACGGTCAGACGCAGCACGACGAGGTGCTTCTCATCGAAGGAGACGAAGCGCTCGTCCTCGATGCGCACCTCCTTGCCCGAGGGCGTCACCCACAGCAGGCTCCGGCGGAGGATGCCCTGCCGCAGGTCGAGCACGCGCTCGTAGTCGCGCACGTCGGCGACGTCGAGGGAGAGCGGCTCGTCGTCGACATAGACGCGCATCACCTTGGCATCCGGGGCGTTGATGATGGTCTGCCCGACCTCGGCGAAGCCGTAGGCCTGCTCCGCGTGGCGGATCGGGAAGGTCTCGTGGAACCCGTTGATGAACGTGCCCTGCTCGTGGGCGAAACGCCCCTCGATGGAGTTGCCGCGCAGCCCCAGATAGCCGTTGCCGACGGCGAAGAGGGTCTCTGTCACGCCCGTGTCGTCGACCGAGAACTCGGTCTCGACGAGGCGCCATTCGTCGACGGGGAAACGATCGCGATCGATCATCGGGGCATGCCTTCCGCAGGTGCCGGGCTTCGGGTGCGTCGCGCGGGGCGACGGCTCAGTCTACGAACGCCTGGAGGTCGTCGACGACCACGTCGGCCCCCGCGGCGACGAGGTGCTCGGCGCCGACGCCGCGGTCGACGCCGACGACGAGTCCGAACCCGGCGGCGGAGGCCGAGGCGACGCCGCTGGTGGCGTCCTCGACGGCGGCCGAACGGGCCGGGTCGACGCGCAGCATGCGGGCGGCCTCGGCGAACACGTCGGGGGCGGGCTTGGATGCCAGGTGGTCGCGCTCGGCCACGACGCCGTCCATCACGACGGGGAAACGGTCGCGGATCCCCGCGGCCTCGAGGACCTCGACGGCGTTCTTCGAGCTGGACACCACGGCGATCGGGATACCGGCGGCCTGCAGCACGTCCAGCAGCGCGACCGACCCCGGGTAGGGCGCGATGCCCTCGGCGCGGAGGATGCGCGAGAACACGAGGTTCTTGCGGTTGCCGACGCCGCACACGGTGTCGAGCGACGGGTCGTCGGACGGGTCGCCCCACGGCACCTCGACGTCCCGGCTGCGCAGCAGGCTCGCCACGCCGTCGTAGCGCTTCTTCCCGTCGACGTGGTCGAAGTAGTCGCGATCGGTGTACGGCGGCTGGATGTCCCAGGCCACGAACAGCTCGTCGAACATCTCTTTCCACGCCCGCATGTGCACTTCGGCGGTGGGGGTGAGCACGCCGTCGAGGTCGAACAGGACGGCATCGTAGGAGGAGAGGTCGGGCAGGTCGCGGCTGTCGGTCACGGTTGCTCCAGATCGCAGGACGGGACGCGCGGTCACGGCGGTGCGCCGCACTCCCAGCGTAGTGGCGGGGTGGGGAGGCCGCGGGGTCAGGACGCGACCGACAGGGTCTGGCGGGCGATCTCGAGCTCTTCGTTCGTCGGCACGACGAGAACCTCGACGCGCGACGCATCCGACGAGATCCGACGGATGCCACGCCCCCGCGTCTCGTTGCGCTCGGCGTCGAGCTCGACCCCCGCGAAGCCCAGCGTGGCCACGGCCTCGGCGCGCACCCGCGCGGCGTTCTCCCCCACGCCGGCGGTGAAGGAGATGACGTCGACGCCGCCGAGCTGCGCGAGATACGCACCCGCGTACGCGCGGAGGCGATGGATGTAGACGTCGAACGCGAGCTGCGCGTCGGGGTCGCCGGCGTCGCACCGCGCGGTGAGGTCGCGCATGTCGGACACTCCGGCGAGGCCGACGAGGCCCGACCGCTTGTTCAGCAGCGTGTCGAGGTCGGCGATCGAGAGATCGGCGCGGCGGGCGAGTTGCAGCAGCACCGCGGGGTCGAGGTCTCCGGAGCGCGTGCCCATGACGAGCCCCTCGAGCGGGGTGAGACCCATCGAGGTCTCGACCGATCGGCCGCCCTCGATCGCCGTGACGGACGCGCCGTTGCCGAGGTGGAACACGATCTGCCGCAGATCGGCGAGGGGGCGATCGAGGAAGGCCGCCGCCGATTCGCTCACGAACTTGTGGCTCGTGCCGTGGAAGCCGTACCGGCGGATGCGGTGCGTCTCGGCCAGTTCGCGGTCGATCGCGTACGTGTAGGCGGCGGGGGCGAGCGTCTGGTGGAACGCGGTGTCGAACACCGCGACGTGGGGCACGCCCGGAAACGCCTTCTTCGCCGCGACGATGCCGGCGAGGTTCGCCGGGTTGTGGAGGGGCGCCAGGACCGACAGCTCGTCGATGTTGATCTCGACGAGCGGGGTCACGAGCGTCGGTTCGAAGAAGCGCGCCCCGCCGTGGACCACGCGGTGTCCGACGGCGACCGGCGCTCGCTCCTCGAGCGACGGCCCGTGGACCGCGAACGCCTCGAGCATGACGGCGAACCCCGCCGTGTGGTCGGGGATCTCACGTTCGATGGTGGAGGTGGCATCCACGACCGTCGGCGCCGGGCCGCCCTCGGGGCTCAGGGCCGCCGCCGCGACCGTGTGCGTGGCGACGCCGACGCCCTCGCCGATGCGCTCGACCAGCCCCGAGGCGAGGACGCGCTCGTGCTCCATGTCGAGCAGCTGGTACTTGAACGACGACGACCCGCTGTTGACGACCAGGACGACACTCACGAGGCGCTCCCCTGGGCCTGGATCGCGGTGATCGCGATCGTGTTGACGATGTCGTCGACGAGTGCGCCGCGCGACAGATCGTTGATGGGCTTGTTCAGGCCCTGCAGGACCGGGCCGATCGCGACGGCACCCGCCGAGCGCTGCACCGCCTTGTAGGTGTTGTTGCCGGTGTTGAGGTCGGGGAAGACGAACACCGTCGCGCGTCCCGCCACCTCGGACCCGGGCATCTTGGCCTGGGCCACGGCGGCATCGGCCGCGGCGTCGTACTGGATCGGGCCCTCGACGAGCAGCTCGGGGGCGCGCTCGCGCACCAGCGCGGTCGCGGTGCGCACCTTCTCGACGTCGGCGCCCGTGCCCGACTCCCCCGTCGAGTACGACAGCATCGCCACACGCGGCTCGATGCCGAACTGCTCGGCGGTCGCGGCGGACGAGATCGCGATGTCGGCCAGCTGCTCGCTCGTGGGGTCGGGGATCACGGCGCAGTCGCCGTAGACGAGGACGCGGTCGGCGAGCGCCATGAGGAACACGCTCGACACCACCGACACGCCGGGTGCGGTCTTGATGATCTCGAACGCCGGACGGATCGTGTGCGCCGTGGTGTGCGCGGCACCCGAGACCATGCCGTCGGCCAGGCCCAGGTGGACCATGAGCGTGCCGAAGTACGACACGTCGGTGACCGTGTCGGCGGCCTGGGCGTACGTGACGCCCTTATGGGCACGGAGCCGCGCGTACTCGGTGGCGAACTTGTCGACGTGGACGGCGTCGAAGGGGCTGAGCACCTCGGCGTCGCGGATGTCGATGCCCAGCTCGATCGCGCGCCCACGCACCTCAAGCGGCTCGCCGAGGATCGTGAGGTCGGCGATGCCGCGCGCCAGGACGGTCGCGGCGGCGCGCAGCACGCGGTCGTCGCCTCCCTCGGGCAGCACGATGCGGCGCCGATCGCCGCGCGCACGGTCCACGAGGCCGTACTCGAACATCAGCGGCGTGACGACGCTCGGGCGGGCGACGCCGAGTTCGCGCGTGAGCAGGTTGGTGTCGACGTGGCGCTCGAACATCGCCAAGGCGGTGTCGTACCGGCGCTGCGAGTCGGCGGCGAGGCGACCACGCGTGTTCATGATGCGCACCGCGGTGTCGTACGTGCCGAGATCGGTGGCGATGATCGGCAGCGACGAACCGAGGCCGTCGATGAGGCGCACGATCGTGTCGGGCAGCTCGAACCCGCCGTTGAGGACGACACCGGCCAGTGAGGGGAAGGTGCCCGAGGCGTTGGCCAGCAGGGTCGCCAACAGCACCTCGGTGCGGTCGGCGGGGATGACGATGACCGCCGACTCCATCAGGCGCGGCAGCACGTTGACCATCGACATGCCCGCGACCACCACGCCCAGCACCTCGCGCGTGAGCAATTCGGGGTCGCCCTTGATCAGCTCGCCCTCGACCGAGCGCAGCACGCCCCGCATGGAGGGGGCGATGAGGAACCTGTCTTCGGGCAGCGCCCACACCGGCACGGTGCGGCCCGTCGGGGTCGGCGCGGCGTCGACGACGCGCCGGACGGATGCCACGACCTCCTCGAGGGCGTCGGGATCGGCGCGGTTGACGATGACGGCGAACACCTCGGCGCGCTCATGGAGCAGCTCGGGCATGGTGAGCGCCGCGATCTGCCCCACCTCCTGCGCGGTGCGCGCGACCGAGAGACCGAGAGTCTCGCCCTGCCCCTGCTGCGCCCGCCCGCCGAGGACGAGGAGCACGGGAGCGCCGAGGTTCGCGGCGATGCGCGCGTTGTACGCGAGCTCGGCGGGGCTGCCGACGTCGGTGTAGTCGCTGCCGATGACGACCACCGCGTCGCACTGCGCCTCGACGGCTTTGTACCGCTCGACGATGCGACCCAGCGCGGCGTCGGCATCGTCGCGGACGTCGTCGTACGTGACGCCCACGCAGTCGTCGTACGCGAGGTCGACGCCGTCGTGATCGAGCAGCATCTCGAGCACGTAGTCGCGCTCGGCGGTCGAGCGCGCGATCGGTCGGAAGACGCCGACGCGCGGGGTCACGCGGCTCAAGGCGTCGAGGACGCCCAGAGCCACCGTGGATTTGCCCGAGTGCCCCTCGGCCGACGTGATGTAGATGCTCTGCGTCACGGCATCCAGCCTAGGCGGGGCGGGTGACATCCCGTCGGGGTTGCCTCGCTGTCGAGGGATCCGACGCGCGCCGTAGGCTGCCCTCGTGAGCACTCCCCCGGATCGCCCCGGCACCACCGTCCCTGACCACCGCGGACGTACCGGTCTGCACCTCACCGGACGCGACCTCGACCGCAACCCGCGCGTCGAGGTGACCGATGTCGAGCTGCTGGCGGCGGGCTGGCACGTCCTGCGCGCGACGACCTTCCGCTACCTCGGCGACGACGGCGAGTGGACCTCCCAGAAGCGCGAGACGTACGACCGCGGAAACGGCGCGACGATCCTGCTCTACGACCCCGAGCGCCGGACCGTGCTGCTCACGCGGCAGTTCCGCTACCCGGTGTACGTGAACGACCACCCGGACGGCATGCTCATCGAGACCGCCGCCGGGCTGCTCGACGACGACGACCCCGTCACCGCGATCCGCCGTGAGGCCGAGGAGGAGACGGGGCTGCGTGTGGCCGAGGTCGAACCGGTCTTCGAGGTGTACATGAGCCCGGGGTCGGTGACCGAGCGTCTGCATTTCTTCGCCGCCGCGTACGACGGCGCGAGCCGCGAGGGCGATCGCGGCGGCCTGGCCGAGGAGGGCGAGGAGATCGAGATCCTCGAGTACGACATCGACGTCGCCCTGCGGATGATCCGCGACGGCGAGATCCAGGATGCGAAGACCATCATGCTGCTGCAGTGGGCGGTGATCGACGGACCGTTCGCACGGCTCTGAGGCCGAGGTCGGGGTCCCCCCGGACATGAAAAGACTCTCCGCGCACCCGGCAGAGCCTGGTTACCCTTGCTACGTTTCCGTCCTGGGGGAGTTGGCCTGGATACCGCCGCGCGGAGAGCTGGGAACAGTCTACCCGACGTGCGCGGCGGTGCATGCCGGACGGGGTCGACGACCGATCAGCCGGGGAACGCGACGCGCCGGAGCAACGCCGCGAGATGACCGCGTTCCTCGTCGTCGAGCCCCGCGTGCAACGCCCGTTCGGCGGCGAGGATCGCCGGGCGCGCCTCGGCGAGGAGGGCGCGCCCCTCGTCCGTGACGACCACGACGTTCGCGCGCCGGTCGCGGGGGTCGGCTTCGCGGGACACGAGCCCGCGGCGCTGCAGGTCGTCGACGAGGGCGACGACCTGGCTGGGATCGAGCCGGAGGTGTTCGGACACCTCGCGCTGCGACGGGCGGGCCTCCCCCGCGGCGAGCGCGAGCACCGAGTACGACCGCACCTTGAGTCCGAAGGGCGCGAGGGCGGCGTTGCCGGAGGCGATCGAGAGCGCGTTCGCGCGCGCCATGAGGAAGCTCAGGTCGTCGTCGAGGCGCACGGTCTCGTCGGTCGGGGTCTTCGGCGTCACAGCAGAATCCTAGCAATCGCAATCATTGACTTTCTCAACGATTGAGTTTAGAAAGAGTGCGACGGAAGGACTCCCATGACCAGCGCACCCCTCCTCGACGGCAAGGTCGCCGTCGTCACCGGCTCGGGCCGCGGCCTCGGCCTCGCCTACGCCCGCGAACTCGCCCGCCACGGCGCGGCCGTCGTCGTCAACGACGTCGACGCCGCGACCGCCGCCGAGGCCGTCGCCACGATCGAGGCCGACGGCGGCCGTGCGGTCGCGGTCGTCGCCCCGGTCGGCCCCACCGCCACCGCGCAGGAGCTCGTGCGCACCGCGGTCGAGACGTTCGGGAAGATCGACATCCTCGTCACCAATGCCGGGGTCCTGCGCGACACGGTCCTGTGGAAGATGAGCGACGACGACTTCGACACCGTCATCGGCGTGCACCTGCGCGGCACGTTCACGTGCGTGCGGGAGGCGGCGACCTGGATGCGCGAGAACGGCGTCCCCGGCCGGATCATCTGCATCGGCTCGCCCACCGGTCAACGCGGCAACTTCGGCCAGACCAACTACGCCGCGGCCAAGGCCGGAATCGTCGGCATGGTGCGCACGTGGGCCCTCGAACTCCGGAAGGCGGGGATCACCGCCAACGCGGTGATCCCCGTCGCCGCGACCGCGATGACCGCGACCGTGCCGTACTTCGCCGCCGCCGTCGAGGCCGACGCGGCGGGCGAGCCCATGCCTGCGTTCTTCCGCCACGACCTCGGCTTCGGCACCTCCGACGACGTCGCCGGCCTCATCGCCCACCTCGCCTCGGATGCCGCCGGCGCGGTCACCGGACAGGCCATCGGCGTCGGCGGCGACCGGCTGCAGCTGTGGACCCACCCCGAGCCCGCCGCCACCGCCTACCGCGACGGCGGGTGGAGCGCCGAGGCGCTCGCGGACGACTTCGACGCCGCGGTCGGCCCGCTGCAGAGCGTCGGCGAGACGTTCCCCGCCCTCCCCGACGAGCTGCGGCGCGACCCGGTGCGGTGACCGCGTGACCCGCTACGAGCCCGCCATCGACGTCGAGGCCCTCACCGCGATCGACATACACGTGCACGTCGAGATCGACGGCCACGACCACTCCTCCCTCCCAGACGACCTCACCGCGGCGGCCAGCCGCTACTTCTCGACCGACGGCCCCCGACCCGACCTCGACCACATCGCCGCGTACTACCGAGAGCGCCGGATGGCGGCCGTGGTGTTCACCGTCGACGCCGAGACGCAGCTCGGGCACGCGCCGATCTCGAGCGCGGAGATCGCGGCCGGGGCCGCACGCCACGCGGACGTCCTCATCCCGTTCGGGTCGGTGGATCCCCGGCGCCCGGACGCCGTGGACCGCGCCCGCCGGCTGATCGAGGACTCGGGAGTCCTCGGCTTCAAGTTCCACCCGACGGTGCAGGGCTTCGACCCGAGCGACGAGCGGTACTACCCGCTGTACGCCGCGATCGAGGCCGCCGGCGTCGTCGCCCTCTTCCATACCGGGCAGACGGGGATCGGCGCCGGGATGCCGGGCGGGCGGGGATTCCGTCTGGCCCTGTCGAACCCGATGCTGCTCGACGGGGTCGCCGCGGACTTCCCGGCGCTGAACATCGTCATGGCGCACCCTTCCGTGCCGTGGCAGGACGAAGCGATCTCCGTGGCGACCCACAAGCACAACACGTGGATCGACCTGTCGGGCTGGAGCCCGAAGTACTTCCCGGATCAGCTCGTGCGGGCCGCTAACGCGTTCCTGCGCGAGCGGATCCTGTTCGGCAGCGACTTCCCGCTCCTCACTCCCGACCGGTGGCTGCGCGATGTCGAGCAGACGGCGCTCAAGCCGGAACGCCTCCCCGGCATCCTCCGCGACAACGCCGCACGCCTGCTCGGCCTGTAAGACTCCCCCGACTCTCTCGAAAAGGAGAACACCATGACCACGACCGTCGCCTACGCCGACATCGCCGGACTCGCCGGCACGGATCTCGGCTGGTCCGACTACCTGGAGATCACGCAGGACCGCGTCGACGTGTTCGCGGACGCGACCGACGACCACCAGTGGATCCACACCGACCCCGAGCGCGCGAAGGACGGCCCCTTCGGCGGCGCCATCGCGCACGGCTACCTCAGCCTGTCGCTGACGGTGAAGTTCTGGACCGAGCTGCTCGACGTCACCGGGGTGACGACGAAGGTCAACTACGGCCTCGACAAGGTGCGGTTCGTCTCGCCGGTGAAAGTGGGCGCGCGCGTCCGGATGAACGCCGTCGTCGCCGAGGTGACGGAGGTGCGCGGCGGCTATCAGCTCGCCGTCGACCAGACCGTCGAGGTCGAAGGCGGCGACAAGCCCGCCGTCGTCGCCCGCGGCCTGTACCGTTTCTACGCCTGACACCCGGCGGGCGCGGATCCGACCTCGCGCCCGCCGGACCCGCCTCCCCGGCATCCCTCCCCGCTCGGGTGCGCACCGCAGCGCCCCTCCCTCGACGAAGAGACCCATGAGCACACCCGGACTCGGCGCCTGGCTCCCCCGCCGCCGCCTCAAGCACCCCGACAAGACCGCCCTGATCTTCGGCGACGACCGGCGCCTCAGCTACGCCGAGCTGGCCACCGCCGTCGAGCGGGCCGCCGCCGTCTTCGCCGACCACGGCGTCGCCCGCGGCGACCGCGTCGCCTACCTCGGCGAGAACTCGCCCGAGTTCCTCGTCACGCTGTTCGGCGCGGCCCACCTCGGTGCCGTGTTCGTACCCGTGAACACGCGCCTCGCCGCCCCCGAGATCGCACACGTGCTCGCCGACTCCGGCGCTCGCGTGCTCGTGCACGACGCGTCGTTCGCGGATCGCGTGGCCGCGGCGGTGTCGACCTCGCCCGTCGCACGAGTGATCGCCACGGGATCCTCGGGCCGCGACGGCGAGCCGGGCTTCGCGCGGCTCCTCGAGCGCGCGGTCTCCGCGCCGCCGCCCGCGCCCGTCGGCCTCGACGACCCCGCCGCGCTCGTCTACACCTCGGGCACCACGGGTCGCGCCAAGGGGGCGGTCCTCACGCACGGCAACCTCACGTGGGTGTCGATGAACACGATCATCGACTACGACCTCGTCTCCTCCGACGTGTCGCTCATGATCTCGCCGCTCTTCCACGTCGCCTCGCTGGGCATGGGGGCGCTCCCCGCGCTGCTCAAGGGCGCGACCGTGGTGCTCGAGAACGGGTTCGAAGCCGGACGCGCGCTCGATCTCATCGAGCGCCACGGCGTCACCGTGGTCTCGGGCGTTCCCACGACCTACCAGCTCATGGCGGACCATCCCGAGTGGTCCCGCACCGACGTGTCGAGCCTGCGCACGCTCACGTGCGGCGGATCGGCGGTACCTCCGCGGATCCGCGAGGCGTACGAGGCCCGCGGACTGTCGTTCACGCAGGGCTACGGGATGACCGAGACGTCCCCCGGCGCCACGAGCCTGTCCGCCGGGATGACCCGCGCGAAGGCCGGGAGCGTCGGCCTGCCGCACTTCTTCACCGACGTCCGGGTCGTCGGAGAGGACGGGATGCCGGCTCCCGCCCGCGCGGTCGGCGAGATCCAGGTGCGCGGCCCGAACGTGTTCGCCGGCTACCACGGGCAGCCCGAGGCGACGACCGCCGCGTTCGCCCTGGACGGCTGGTTCCGCTCCGGCGACCTCGGCTATCTCGACGAGGACGGCTACCTCTACATCGCCGACCGGCTGAAGGACCTCATCATCTCCGGAGGCGAGAATATCTACCCCGCCGAGGTGGAGGGCCTGATCCTCGGCATCCCGGGGATCACCGGCGTCGCGGTGATCGGCATCCCGGACGAGAAGTGGGGGGAGGTGCCGATCGCCCTCGTGACGGTGGCCGAGGGGGTGTCGGTCGACACCGAGAGCGTCCGCGCGGAACTCTCCGGCCGGATCGCGAGGTACAAGATCCCGAAGACCGTGACCGTCGTGGACGACCTCCCGCGCACGGCGTCGGGCAAGGTGCGCAAAGCGGACCTGCGCGCGCGGCTGTTGTCGGCGCCCTAGTCGGCGACCGCGGACCCCTCGAGGGCGTCGACGAGGGCGAGGCCGCGCTCGGCCCACGCGATCTCGTGGTCGGCGCGCGCCACGAACCCCTCGTACGCGAACACCTTGAACGCCACGATCGCCTCGGGGGAGTGCCGCGTGTCGGTCTCGAGGCGGCGCGCGACGATCGGGTGCGTCCGTTCGCGGATCGCGTCGAGCTGCGCCTGCCACAGCCCGCGGCGCACACGGTAGTGCGCGATGTGTTCGCGCAGCCGCGCGCGGGCGGCGTCCGGGTCGGCCCACTCGAAGTAGGCGGCACGCAGGAGCGCGGGGTCGCGGTCGGCGCCGTAGGCGACCGGCTGCTCCATCCAGCGGCGGAGGTCGTCCACACCCTCGTCGGTGATCGTGTACTGCGTCTTGGTGGTGGCTGCGCCCCACGGGACCGGTTCGTCGCGGAGCAGGCCGTCCGCGACCATGCGCTTGAGCTCGGGGTAGATCTGCGAATCGGGGGCGTGCCAGACGTGCCCGACCGACCCGTGGAACGCCTTCGCGAGGTCGTACCCGGTCATCGGCTGCGCGGTCAGCAGGGCCAGCAGCGCGTAGCGCAGGCTCATCGCGGACTCCCCTCTTGCGTCGCGGCGTCCGCCCACGATATCTTCCTCGCAATACCTATGTAGATAGATATTGAGGACGAGGAGGTCCCGTGACCGAGACGATGGCGGCCAAGCTGCTCGACTACCCCCGGAACGCCTGGTACGTGGCCGCGTGGGACCACGAGGTCACGCGCAAGCGCCCTCTCGCGCGCACCGTCGCGGGACGCCCGCTCGCGCTCTACCGCACCGAAGACGGCACGGCCGTGGCCCTGGCCGACGCGTGCTGGCACCGCCTCGCCCCGCTGTCGCAGGGCACGCTGGTCGGGCCCGGCGACATCCGCTGCCCGTACCACGGCATCACCTACGATCCCCGCGGCCGGTGCACCTCGATGCCCGCGCAGGAGACGATCAACCCCAGCGCCCTGGTGCCCTCGTTCCCCGTCGTCGACCGCTACCGGTACGTGTGGGTGTGGGTCGGCGACGCGGCGCTGGCCGATCCCGATCTCATCCCCGACATGCACCAGATGACGCACCCAGAGTGGACCGGCGACGGACTGACGATCCACGCCCCGTGCAACTACCAGCTCATCCTCGACAACCTCATGGACCTCACGCACGAGGAGTTCGTCCACTCCAGCAGCATCGGCCAGAAGGAGCTCAGCGAGTCCGAGTTCGTCACGACCCACACCGAGACGACCGTCACGGTGGAACGGTGGATGCGCGACATCGAGCCGCCGCCGTTCTGGCTCAAGAACATGCGCGACAAGTTCCCCGGCTTCACCGGCCGCGTGGACCGTTGGCAGATCATCCACTACGAGGCGCCGTCGACGATCTGCATCGACGTGGGGGTCGCCGCCGCGGGCACCGGGGCACCCGAGGGCGACCGCTCGCAGGGTGTGAACGGCTACGTCATGAACACCATCACGCCCGAGACCGACCGCACGAGCCACTACTTCTGGTCGTTCCAGCGCAACTACCGCCTCGACAGCCAGCTCATCACCACGCAGCTGCGGGAGGGCGTCCACGGCGTGTTCGGCGAGGACGAGGCGATGTTGACCGCCCAGCAGGCCGCCATCGACGCCAACCCCGATTACGAGTTCTACAGCCTGAACATCGATGCCGGGGGCATGTGGGTGCGGCGGCTGCTGGAACGGATGCTGGCCGCCGAGGGCCGCGAACGCACCCCCGTGACGGTGGGCTGATGGCCGTCGCGCACCGCGAGGTGTGGCAGGGCGGCACGGTCGCCGCCGCCCGCGACCTCACGCCCGAGATCCGACGCATCGAGATCGACGTCGACTCCCCGGTCCGGGTGGAGCCCGGCGCGCACCTCGACGTGCGCGTGCCGATCGCCGGGAAGATCGAACGGCGCTCGTATTCGATCGTGGATGCCTCGCCCGACGGCGCGCGCGTGGCGCTCAGCGTCTCAACCTCCCCCGTCAGCCGCGGCGGCGCCGCCGTCATGAACGCCCTCCGCCCCGGCGACCGGATCGAGGTCACGCAACCGCTCAACGACTTCCCCCTGCGCCTCGGCGCGCGGCGGTACGTGCTGGTCGCGGGCGGCATCGGGATCACGGCCCTGCACGGCATGGCGGAACGCCTGCGCACCACGCGCGCCGACTACCGGCTCCTCTACCTCGGCCGCAGCCGCCCGCTCATGGCCTACCTCGACGACCTCGGCGAACGTCACGGCGACCGGCTCGCGGTGCACGTCCGCGACGAGGGCACATCGGTCTCGGTGCCCGACCTCGTGGCATCCGTCGAGCCCGGCACCGAGATGTACGTCTGCGGGCCGATCCGACTGATGGATGCCGTGCGGCGGGCCTGGATCGAGGCGGGACTGCCGCCGGCCGACCTGCGCAGCGAGACGTTCGGCAACAGCGGGTGGCACGACCCGCAGCCGTTCACCGTCCGCATCCCCTCGCTCGGTCTCGAGACCGTCGTCCCACCCCACCAGTCGATGCTCGAGGCGCTCGAAGCCGCCGGAGCCGACATGATGTACGACTGCAGGAAGGGCGAGTGCGGGCTGTGCGAAGTCCGCGTCGCCGGACTCGACGGCGACATCGACCACCGCGACGTGTTCTACAGCGAACGGCAGCGGGACGCGCGGACGAAGATGTGCTGCTGCGTCTCTCGCGTGGTCGCGCCCGCGGGTGCCACGGGCGTCGTCACGATCCTGCCCACGTGAGGCGGGTCACACCACCAGCGGGGCGAGGGCGCGCACGGCCGGTTCCAGCGCACCGATGACCTCGGACGGGTCGTCGACGCGGTGACGCGCGCCGGAGAACCCGACCGCGCCGACCGTGACCCCCCGATCGTCGCGGAGAGGGAGGGCGAGGCATCCGGTCGTCGGGAGGATCTCGCCGCACTGCCGCGTGACGCCGAATCGGCGCACGTCGGCGGCGATCGCGCCGTCCGGCACCCGCCCCTCGGCGACCAGCAGCATCCGACCGAGGGCGTAGCGGGCGGGTTCGCGGACCAGCCGGTCCGCGTCGCTGAGCGGGAAGTCCGGATCCGCGTCGAGGACGACGACACGTCCGTCCACGAACAGCACCACGTGCACGCCCCCGCGCACGGCGCGCCGCGCGTCGGCGAGAAGCGCTCGCGCGGCCGCGGGCAGGCGCGCGGGTGGGGCCGTGACCCCGGCCAATTGCGCGACGCGGGCGCCCAGCGCGAAGCCGGAGAGGTCGGGGGTGCGGACGAGGAACTCGTCCTCGACGAGGAGGTTCAGGAGCCGGTACGTGGTCGCGCGCGGGAGACCCAGTTCCGTGGAGATGCGCTGCGCGCTCACCCCGGCACCGAGGTGCGCCACGGCCTCCAGCACCGCCAGCGCTGAGCGGACGGCTCCCGGCTGCCGCGCGGCCAGTCCCGGCGGCTCAGGCATCGGTCCGCCCGGGCGGTGCGACGCCGCCGAGCACCTGGGCGGCCACGGGTTCGTCGTACGCGCCGATCGGCCGCGACCGCGGGCGCGCCGCGACGATCGCGATCCCCGCGCCGGCGAGCAGGGTCGCCGCCGCGACCGACGCCAGGGCGACGGCGTCGGTCCCGACGACGAGGAACGCCACCAGCGCCGCGGTGAGCGCCACCGCGGAGACGCCCGCGACGACCGCCGGGCCCGCGGTCAGCTCCCCGATCCGCCGGAGGAACACCGGCGCCGCGACGCACACCAGCACGTACGCGACGATGTAGCCGGTCGCCCCGACGGCGAGCGTCGCCTGCATCGCCTCGCGCGCATCGACGCCCGCGAGCGCGAGGATGAGCGGGACGCCCCCGACCACGGGCAGCGCCGCCGCGATCGCCGTGATCGGCGTGCGCAGCCGCCGGTGGGTGCGTCCCAGGCCCGCGGGCAGCACGCCGTCGCGACTCATCGCGAACAGCACGCGCACGAGCGCCGTCACCGTACCGATCGCGCACGCGAGGAAGGATGCCGTGATCCCGATGTCGGCGGCCACGCCCCACGGCCCCAGTCCGTACGCACCCGCGAGATCGTTGACCGGCGATGCGCTGGCCGCGAGGTCGAGGCCCAGGGCGTGGAAGCCCGATGCCTGGGTCACGGCCGCCAGGACGTACACGCCCCCGCTGATCACGACGGTACCCGTGATCGCCCGGGGGACGTTGCGCAGCGGTGCCACCGATTCCACCCCGAGGGTCGCGGCGGACTCGAACCCCACGAACGCGGTGAGCGCGACCACCGCCCCCGCGGCGAGCGCGACCGGGTCCACGGGGCCGGGCGCGAGGGTCGCGATGACGTCGGCCGGGCCGATGAGCGCGAGGAGCACGGACAGCAGCGCGACGATGAGCGCGACCGAGATCGCCTCGACCACGAGCGCCACCCGCGCCGACAGGCGGATGCCGGAGACGAGGACCGCGGCGACGAACGCGACCTCGCCCAGGAGCGACACCGTCACCGTCGTGCCGCGGTCGAGGCCGGGCCACGCCGCCCCGAGCAGGTAGCCCAGGTAGTAGGCGCCCCCGAGGAGCGCGAACATCGCGATCGCCGCGTAGCCGATCACGATCGCCGCACCGGCGACCAGCCCCGCTCGCTCCCCCAATCCGCGAGCGGTGTAGGTGTACAGTCCGCCGGCGGCGGCGAAGCGGCGGGCGAACTGCGACACGGTGCGGGCGACGGCGAAGCTGAGCACCCCGGCGGCGACGATCGCGGCCACCGCAGCCCCCGGCGCGACCCCCGCGACCAGCAGGACGACCGTGGTCGCGGCCGCCGCGGGCGCGACGGCGGCGACGGACTGGGCTGCGAGGTCGACGATGCCGATGCTGCGGCGTTCCAGTCCGTGCAGGGGCGAACGCGCGCCGAAGCCGGCGACGGGCGTGGGCCGGGCGATGGCGCGGGCAAGTGCGGTCATGGTGCTCCCCGTGGACTCGGTGCGACCGTACGCCCCGGCCGTTGCCTCGGCGCGACACCGATGTTTCGCGCGCGTATCCGCCACTGAGACACCCCCAGCCACGGTGTCTCAGTCGGTGTCCCGGCACTTTCACGCCGATCACATCGCGAGGCAACGCGCCGGGAGGATCCTCGGACGCACACCCGACCTCCGAAAGGCTCCGACATGACCCAGCTCGAATCGAAGGGGGCCGCCGCCGCGACCCCGCGGACCCTCCGCGGCTCCCTCGGCGTCACGGCGATCATCTTCATGGTCGTCGCCGCCGCCTCGCCGCTCACCGTCGTCGGCGGCGCCGGTCCCCTCGGCATCCTGATCGGCAACGGCGTCGGCTACCCGACCCTCTACGCCGTCAGCGCCGTCATCCTGCTCCTGTTCGCCGTGGGTCTGGCCGCGATGACGCGTCATGTGCCGCGGCCGGGCGCGTTCTTCACCTACATCGGGTACGGCCTGGGCCGACCGTCCGGTCTCGCCGCCGCGTGGACCGCCATGCTGACGTACACGACGATCCAGGTCGCGGTGTACGGCTACATCGGCTACCTCCTCGAGATCACCGTCGTGTCGATCGGCGGACCCGACCTGGCGTGGTGGCTGTACGCACTCGCCACGGTGGGGCTCGTCGGCATCCTGGGCTATCGCCACATCGACCTCTCCAGCAAGGTGCTCGGCGTGCTGCTGGTCGCCGAGGTCGCGATCGTGCTCGTGCTCGTCGCGGCCGTCGTCGTCAACGGCGGACCCGAGGGCCTGAGCCTCGCCCCGTTCGAGCCGGCCAACGTCTTCAGCGGGTCGCCGGGGGTCGGTCTGATGTTCGCGATCGCCGCGTTCATCGGGTTCGAGGCCACCGCGATCTTCCGCGACGAGGCTCGCGACCCCGACCGCACGATCCCGCGCGCGACCTACGGCGCGGTCATCGGCATCGGCATCTTCTACACCCTCGCGACCTGGGGCCTGATCATGGCGTGGGGCCCGAACGGCATCCTGGCGGCGGCGGCCGAGAACCCCGCGACGCTCATGCTCCGCACCGTCGCGATCTACCTCGGCACCGTCGGTGAGGTGCTCGTGAACGTGCTGCTGCTGACATCGATGTTCGCGTGCGTCCTGTCGTTCCACAACGTCCTCACCCGCTACCAGCACGCGATGTCGACCGCGGGCGTGCTGCCCGAGCGCCTGTCCGGCGTGCACGCCCGTCACCTGTCACCGCACGCGTCGTCGCTGGTGCAGACGGTCACCGCCGGCATCCTGCTCGCCGTCTTCGCCGTCCTCGGACTCGACCCGCTGCTGCAGGTGTTCACGTGGCTCTCCGGGGTCGCGACCGTCGCGATCGTGGCGCTCATGGCCGTCACCTCGATCGCCGTGATCGTCTACTTCGCCCGCAACCGCGCGGACCGCCAGCCGTGGAACACCGTGATCGCGCCCGCCCTCGGGTTCGCCGGGCTCGCGGTGTCCGCCGTCGTGATCGTGGCGTACTTCCCCGTGATGGTCGGCGACGTCGACGGCGACGGCGCACCGACGTTCGGCGCGGTGACCTGGGCCCTCCTCGCCCTGGTCGTGGTCGTGCCGCTGTTCGGCTACGTCCAGGCAGCGTGGATCCGTCGCCGTCGCCCCGCCGCCTACGCCAAGCTCACCGACGCCATCGCCGGTTGATCCCCGTCCGCCACCCGCTCCATCAGGAAGACACCATGACCCTCACCGATCCCACCGTCTCCGCCTACACCGCGCCGGAGGCCCCCGCCCACCCGCTCGGTTCCCTGACCCCCGCGGAGATCACCGCGGTCCGCACGATCGTCGCCGGCCTCGACGGTGTCGACGAGGCGACCCGCTTCGCCTACGTCGGCCTCGAGGAAGCGCCGAAGGGCGAGGTCCTGGCGTGGGAACGCGGCGAAGCACCGGCCCCCGAGCGCCGCGCCCGCGTGCAGCTGTTGAACCTGCGCACCGCGCACTCCCTCGACCTCGTCGTGTCGCTCGCGACCGGCACGGTGCTCCGTTCCACCGAGCTCGACGGATCCGACGGGCAGCTGCCGATCCTGGATGCCGAGTTCGAAGAGGTCGGCGTCATCGCGAACGAGGACGAGGCCTGGGTGGCCGCCCTCGCCGCCCGCGGCCTCACGACCGAGAACGTGGTGCTCGTGCCCCTGTCGGCCGGGCACTACGGCTACGAGAACGAGGTGGGCCGTCGCATCCTGCGCACCTTCGCGTTCCGGCAGGACCACCCCGCCGACCACCCGTGGGCGCACCCGGTCGACGGCCTCACCGCCTACATCGACGTCGCCGACCGCCGGATCATCGAGATCGTCGACACCCCGGGCTTCACGGTGCCCGAGACGCACGGCAACTTCGACGACCCCGAGCTGCAGGGACCGCCGCTGGAGGGGCTGAAGCCCATCGTCATCACCCAGCCCGAGGGGTCGAGCTTCACCGTCGACGACGAGCACGTCACGTGGGGCGAGTGGGACCTGCGCATCGGCTTCGACACCCGCGAGGGACTCATCCTCCGTCAGCTCTCGTTCGCCGGCCGCCCGGTGATGTACCGCGGCTCCATCAGCGAGATGGTGGTGCCCTACGCCGACCCCGCACCGAACCGCTTCTGGCAGAACTACTTCGACACCGGCGAGTACCTCTTCGGCCGCTACACGAACGAGCTCGAACTCGGATGCGACTGCGTCGGCGACATCACCTACGTCGACGCCGTGCTGTCGGACGAGAACGGGATGCCGCGCACCATCCGCAACGCGGTGTGCATGCACGAGGAGGACTTCGGCTCCCTGTGGAAGCACACCGACATCTTCACCGGGTCGAGCGAGGTCCGCCGTTCCCGGCGTCTCGTGATCTCGTTCTTCACCACGGTCGGCAACTACGACTACGGCTTCTACTGGTACCTCTCCCTCGACGGCACCATCGAGTGCGAGGCCAAGCTGACCGGCATCCTCTTCACCTCTGCGTACCCGGGCGAGGGCTACCCCTTCGCGTCGGAGGTCGCACCGGGGCTGGGGGCGCCGTACCACCAGCACCTCTTCTCGGCGCGGCTCGACATGACGGTGGACGGCGTCGCGAACGTCGTCAACGAGATCGACGCGGTGCGACTGCCGATCTCGGCCACCAATCCCGCCGGCAACGCCTTCACGAAGAAGGTCACGCCCATCGCGTCGGAGAAGGTGTCGGGCCGCGTCGCCGACGGCGCGGTCAACCGGGTGTGGCAGATCGCCTCGACCGAGAAGACCACCGAGCGCGGGCAGGCGACCTCGTACGTGCTCTTCCCGACCGAGACGCCCGTGCTCCTCGCCGACGAGGCCTCGTCGATCGCCGCGCGCGCGGCGTTCGCGACGAAGAACCTCTTCGTCACCAAGTACGACCCGGCCGAGCGCTACGCCGCCGGCGACTTCGTGAACCAGCACCCCGGCGGGGCCGGCATCCCGGACTTCATCTCCGGCGACGAGCCGCTCGTGGGCGAGGACGTCGTGCTGTGGCATACGTTCGGCCTCACGCACTTCCCGCGCAACGAGGACTGGCCGGTCATGCCCATGGACTACGCCAAGTTCACGCTCAAGCCGTACAACTTCTTCGAGCGCAGCCCCGTGCTGAACGTCCCCGCACCGGCGAACACGCACTGCGCTCCGGCGACCGGCGCGCAGGATCATGGTCTCGGCGCGCACGGGCACGACGCACACGACGGCGCGCACCACTGTTGAACCGATGAGCGAGATCCTCCACCTGTGGGCGGTCGCCCCCGCCGCGATCGGAACGTGCTGTCTGGCCGCCGATCGCGCGCGGGTGCGGCCGCCCGAGGTCGTGGCGGCGGCGGTCATGCTGTTGGCGATGGTGGATGCCGCCGCGTTCGGTGTCGTCGCCCCGGTGTACTGGACCGCGCTGCTGCTCGCGGCGGCACTGGGTCTGGCGATCTGGCGCCGTCCGCGCCAGCGGCGTGCGCCGCGGGTGCCGGCGCTGATGACGCTGCACACGACGCTCGGCATGGTCGTCATGGCCGGGTTGCAGCTCGCGATGAGCGGACACGCGACGGCCTCGGACCACGCGCACGGGCTCTCACCGGCGCCCCTGCTCGCGGCGGCGGCGATCGGCTACGGCGTGCTGTCGGTCACCGCGATGCGGCGGATGCCGGCGCGCCTGGACCGCGCGCAGATCGGCGCGATGGCGGTGTCCGTGGGCCTCATGGCGGTGGCGATGGTGTGACCGCAGCCGGGAACACCCCCGTGAGCGGAGGAGATTCGGGAACGGGAGGACGAATCCGCAGAATTCGTCCTCCCGTTCCCGAATCTCCTCCCGGGGCCCGCACGCTCAGCCGGCCCGACGCGCTCAGCGGGTGAAGCGCAGCGTCACGAGCTGGAACGGGCGCAGGGCCAGCTCCACCGTCGTGTCGTCGGCATCCACGACCGCGGCGGCCGCGACCGGTCGCTCGAGCAGGTCGGTCTCGACCGCGCCGGAGGCGGCGAATCCGACCGCCACCCGCGCGCGGGCGCGACGACCCCGCGCCTCGTACAGCCGCACGATCACGTCACCGGAGCCGTCGTGCGCGAGCTTGACCGCCTCGACGACGACCCCCTCGTCGTCGACGGTCACCAGCGGGGCGACCTCCTCCGCACCCGCCCCCTCGATCACACGCAGCGGCAGGTTGGTGCGGTAGCCCTCGACGACGGCGTCCTCGACCTCGGCGCCGACGACGATGCCCACCTCGAGGTGGTGCGCGCCCTGGTCCTGCTGCGGGTCGGGGAACAGTGCGCCGCGGATGATCGACAACCGGACGAGCGAGTACGTGCCGCCGGCCTCGCGCGCGTGGCGGGTGATGTCGTGGCCGTAGGTCGAGTCGTTCGTCACGGCGACACCGAAGCCGGGCTCGGCGACACGGACCCAGCGATGGGCCGCGGTCTCGAAGCGCGCGGCATCCCACGAGGTGTTCGTGTGGGTCGGACGCGTGATGTGGCCGAACTGGATCTCGGATGCCGCCCGGTCGGTGTGCACGTCGACGGGCACGGCGAGCTTGAGCAGCTGCTGCTGCTCGTGCCAGTCGACGTCGATCGACAGGCGCACCGTGCGCGCGCCCGCGGCGAGCGCGATGCGGGTGGTCAGGTGCGAGTCGCCGAAGGTCCGCTCGACCACGACCGCGTCGCCGTCGATGCGCACCGCCCGCGCGGCGTCGAGCGGGGTGACGTGGCGGCGGTAGGTCTCGTCGATGTCCCACGCGTCCCACTGGGTGGGTGTGTCGCGGAACAGCTGGAACAGGCCGGCGGCCTGCCCCTCGGGGACGATCTCGCGACCGGATGCCACCTCGACGAGCGAGATGATCAGACCCCGGGCGTCGATCACGGCGTGGACGACGCCGTTGTCGAGCACGAAGCCCGCCCCCTCCGCGCGCGGGGCGACGTCGCGGACGGCCGGAGCCGCCGCGATCCCGAGGGCCGGGGCACCGGAGCGGGTGTGCGGGGCGGCGTTGGCCACGAGCGTGCGGTCGCCCTCCCCCGCGAGCGCGCGCAGGGCGTCGGCGATGATCTGCTCGAGCTCGGTCGCGATCGCGGCGTAGTTGCGCTCGGCATCCCGGTGCACCCAGGCGATGGAGGTGCCGGGGAGGATGTCGTGGAACTGCTGCAGCAGCACGAGCTGCCAGAGGCGCCGGAACGCCTCCGCGGGGTACGCGGCGCCCGTGCGGACGGCGGCGGTCGCGGCCCACAGCTCGGCTTCGCGGAGCAGGTGTTCGCTGCGGCGGTTGCCCTGCTTCGTGCGCAGCTGGCTGGTGTAGGTGCCGCGGTGGAACTCCAGGTACAGCTCCCCCGCCCACACGGCCGGGTCGGCGTATTCGGCCTCGGCGGTCTCGAAGAACTCCCGCGGCGTGGAGTGCTTCACGATCGGCGCACCCTCGAGCGAGTGCGCGCGGGCGATCGTCGCGGTCATCTCGCGCGTGGGGCCGCCGCCGCCGTCGCCGAAGCCGTACGGCAGGAGGGACGTCCGCGCGCGGCCCTTGTCGGCGAAGTTGCGCTCGGCGTGCGCGAGGTCGGCCGCGGTGACCTCGGAGTTGTACTTGTCGACGGGCGGGAAGTGCGTGAAGATGCGCGAGCCGTCGATGCCCTCCCACTGGAAGGTGTGGTGCGGGATGCGGTTGGTCTCGTTCCACGAGATCTTTTGCGTCAGGAACCAGCGGGCTCCGGCGGCCTTCATGATCTGCGGCAGCGCTCCGCTGTAGCCGAACGAGTCGGGCAGCCACACCTCCTCGGTGTCGATGCCGAACTCTTCCTGGAAGAAGGTCTTGCCCTCGAGGAACTGGCGGGCCATCGCCTCGCCGCCGACCATGTTGGTGTCGGACTCGACCCACATGCCGCCCACGGGCACGAAGCGCCCCTCCGCGACGCGCTCCTTCAGGCGCTCCCAGAGCGCCGGGTAGTGCTGCTTCATCCACGCGAACTGCTGCGCCGACGAGCTGGTGAAGACGAACTCGGGGTCCTCGTCCATGAGCGACAGCACGTTCGAGAAGGTGCGCGAGACCTTCCGCGCCGTCTCCCGCACCGGCCACAGCCAGGCCGAGTCGATGTGCGCGTGCCCCACGGCGTGGAGGACGTGGGCACTGGATGCCGCGGGCGCCGCGAGCAGCGGAGCGAGCACGTCGCGGCCGGCCTGGGCCGTTCCCGCGACATCGTGCGGGTCGACGGCGTCGATCGCGGCATCCATCGCCTCCACCAGCGTCGCCCGGCGGGCCGAGGTCGCGTCGAGTTCATCGATGAGGCCGCGCAGCAGACGGAAGTCCGCCAGCAGTTCCCACACCGCGAGGTCGCGCAGACCGATCGACATGTCGCGGAGCGTATAGAGAGGAGCGTCTCCGGCGGTGGCGGGGTCGCCCAGGTGCGTCGGCTCGAAGGTGAAGAGGCTGCCGACGTCGGGGTTCGACGCCGCCTCGACGAGCACGTCGACGCGGCCGTCGGCGTCGAGGGCCGCGGAGGTGGCGTTGTTGAACGGAGACACGCCCTTGATCGGCGCACCCTGGCGGTTCCACACGAGGGCCTCGCACTGGAAGCCGCTCTGCCCGGCGGTGAAGCCGAGGTCGATGACGAGCTCGGCGACGGTGCCGTCGGGCAGCGCGCCGTCGGCGTCGCGCCACGCGGCCGGGATCTCCCCCGACACGGCGAACCAGGTGGTCCCCCATGCCCGGCCCCACGGCGTCCCGACGGCGAAGGGACGGTACTCGGCGGCGGCGGCCTCGGCGAAGGTCACGGGCTCGCCCGGGGCCTCCCAGGCCGAGATGTCGAGGGGCTGGCGGGCGCGATAGACGGCGGGGGCGAGACGCTCGCGGACGAAGCGGTCGATGCGCATCTCGATGAGCGCGGTGCGGTCGTGCATGAGGAGTTCCTTGTCTGGGGGGACGGGTCAGCCCTTGACCGCGCCGGCGAGAGCCGACGGGCCGCCGAGCCCGCGCTGCACGAGGACGTACAGGCCGAGGACCGGAAGGGAGTAGACGATCGAGTAGGCCGCGAGCTGGCCGTAGGCCACCGCTCCGAACGAGCCGAAGAAGTTGAAGATGCTGACCGCGGCCGGCTGGTAGTCGGGGCTGAGCAGCAGCACGAAGGGGACGAAGAAGTTCCCCCATGCCTGGATGAAAGTGAAGATGAACACCACCGCGATCCCCGGGCGCATGAGCGGCAGCACGATCTGCACGAGCGTGCGCAGGGATCCCGCGCCGTCCATCCAGGCCGCGTGCTCCAGCTCGACGGGCACCCCGTCCATGAAGTTCTTCATCATCCAGATGGCGATCGGCAGGGCGCTCGCGGTGAGGAACAGGATGGTCCCCCCGATCGAGTCGATGAGGTTCAGCTGCACGAACAGGCTGTAGACCGGCACCATGATCGCGGTGATCGGAAGGCACGTGCCGAACAGCACCGCGTAGAGGAAGGGCTTTCCGACGCGCATCTTGTAGCGCGACAGCGGGTAGGCCGCGAGCGAGGCGAGCACGACGGTGGCGATCGCCGTGCCGCCCGCGAGCAGCACGCTGTTCCACAGCGGCAGGAACAGCAGGTCGGGCTTCATCACCGCGGCGAAGTTGTCGAGGGTGATGACCTCGGGCATCTTGATCGCGAGCGTCGGCTGCGCGTCGAGCGACGCCGTGACGAGCCACACCAGCGGGACGACGAACAGGATGCCGATGACGATGAGCAGCGTGTTCGAGATGACGCGCAGGGCACGGGTGCGGGGCGATGAGAGGGAGGTCTTCGTGCGCTTCGGGGCACGCCGCGCGCGGGTGCCCACGACCTCGGGGAGGGTGGTGGTGGTCATGACGAGACCTCCTCGCGCAGCGCGCGGACGGAGAAGAGGACGGAGACATATAGGAGGGAGTTCACGACGAGACCTCCTCGCGCAGCGCGCGGACGTAGAAGAACGAGAAGACCGCGCCGATGAGGAGCATGATCGTGGCGATCGCGGTGCCGTAGCCCAGCTCGCCGAACTTCAGGCCCTGCTGGTACGCGAGGATCGGCAGCGTCGTGCTCTTGGTGCCCGGGCCGCCGCCGG
Organism: Microbacterium sp. RURRCA19A; assembly: GCF_900156455.1. Classification (GTDB taxonomy): domain Bacteria; phylum Actinomycetota; class Actinomycetes; order Actinomycetales; family Microbacteriaceae; genus Microbacterium. The sequence continues at coordinate 181,620 of NZ_FTNQ01000004.1, read as the reverse complement.
TCATGACGAAGATGAGCGTGAAGACCGAGAGGGTCTGCAACGTCACGATCATCGAGTTCGTGCCGATGGTCGAGCGGATCATCGGGATGGTGACGAGCATGAGCCGCTTGATGCCGCTGGCCCCGTCGACCTCGGCCGCCTCGGTGATCTCGGGCGGCACGTCGGACAGCGCGGCGGAGTACACCATCATCGAGAACGCCGTGCCGCGCCAGATGTTGGCGAAGATCACCATGAGCACCGGCATCGTGAACAGCCAGCTCACCGGCTCGAGGCCGAAGACGCCGAGGACGGCGTTGAGGGTGCCGTTGTCGCGGAAGAACGCGTAGGCGGCGAAGGCCGCGACGATCTCGGGGAGCACCCACGCGGTCACCACGATCGTTCCGACGACGGCGGTGACGATGCGGTTGCCCGAGCGCATCATGAGCGCAAGGGCGAGACCGAGGACGTTCTGCCCGACGACGGCGGAGAAGAACACGAAGACGATCGTGTTGATCACCGCGACCGGGAAGTCGGGCGAGGCGAACAGCTGGGTGTAGTTCTGGAAGCCGACGAACTGCGAGTCGACGGCGGTCGAGCCCGAGAGCGTGGCGTTGGTGAGGGAGCCCCACAGCGACACCAGGATCGGGCCGAGCAGGAAGACCGCCAGCAGCAGGGCGGCGGGGAGCAGCGGGAGCGCCCGGACCGACGACCGGAGGCCGCGCGTGGTGGCGCGCGACCTCCGGCCGGGGCCGGTCGCCCCGGTGATGGCCGGGGCGGTCATGATCAGCCCTTCTGGGTGTTCTCTTCGCCGACGATGCCGATGACGGCCTGGTCGTAGGCGGCTGCCGCGTCGTCGACGCTGGACTGGCCGGTCATGACCGCTTCCATCGCGACCTGGATCTGGTTGGAGATCTTGTCGTAGTCCTCAGTGGCGGGACGGAAGTGGGTGGTGTCGACGAAGCTCGAGAAGGTCTCGAAGCTCGGGTTGGCGCCGAGGTACTCGGTCGACTTGGCCACGTCCGCACGGACGGCGATCTGGCTGTTGTCGATGTCGTACGAGGTGGCGTTCTCCTTGTTCACCGCGGTGGTGAGGAACTCCCACGCCAGGTCGGCGTTCTTGGTGTTCTTGCCGAGGGCGAGGGTCCAGCCGCCGGACATGCTCGTCGTGCCGGGCGCCTGACCCTTCTGGGTCGGCATGGCGGCGATGCCGAGGGTGTCACTCCACTGGGGCCACGGGGCGGTGCCGCCGTCGATCCAGGCGGCGGACTGCCACGAGCCGTCGAGCGCGATGGCCAGCTTGCTCGAGGGCAGCCAGTCCGCGGTGACGCTGGTGAAGATGTTCGGGTCGAGCGCCTGCTGCAGCGACGGTCCGAGACCGCCCTGGTAGACGTCGGAGATGAACTTCAGCGAGTCCTTGAAGCCCTGGCTGCCCACGACCCACTTCTTCGACGAGGTGTCGTAGAGGGTGTCGTCGGTGCCGTACAGGAGCATCTCCAGGCCCTGCATGGAGGCCGCCTCACCGGCGGTCTTGCCCGAGTAGACGTTGATCGGGATCACGTCGGGGTCGGCGGCCTTGACCTTCTCGGCGGCGGAGAGGATGTCGGCCCAGGTCTTGGGCTGCCACGGCACGGGGATGCCGGCCTTGGCGAAGAGGTCCTTGTTGTACCAGAGGCCGCGGGTGTCGGTGCCGAGCGAGACTCCGTAGGTCTTGCCGTCGGGGCCGAGGCCGGCCTGCTTGGCGCCTTCGGCGAACTGCGACCAGTCGTCCCACTTCGCGAGGTAGTCGTCGAGCGGCAGGAGGTAGCCGGCCGCGGCGTCGGACTGGATCTTGAACGTGTCTTCGTACTGCACGTCGGGGGCGGTGCTGGCCGACTTGTTCATCAGCGCGAGCTTCGTGTAGTAGTCCGGCCCCTCGGCCTGGATGGGAACGAGCTCGACCGTCACACCTTCGTGGCTGGCCTCGAACTGCTTCTTGGCGTTCTCCATCAGCGTCTGCATCTGGTTGAACGTGGCGGTGGTCTGGTACGCGACACGGATCGTGTTCGCGTCTGCGCTGCTGCCGCCCCCGCCGGCGCAGCCGGCCAGAGCGACGGTCAGCGCTGCGGCGGTCATGAGACCGCCGGCAATCGTCGTCGATTTCTTCATGGAAGCTCCCTTGCTCGGGTGGGACATCTCGTCGCCGAGATCTTTTATAAATCAAATGGACTAAAGCGGCAAGTCCTTCTTCCGAACCCGGGGTAACGAATCCGCAACGCCGGGGAGAGGACCCGCGTCAGAGCGCGATCATCATCCGCGCGGGGCGCGCGGCGAAGGCTCCGTCGAGCATGAGACAGGCGGCACCGACCGCGGCGACGTCGGCGCCCACGAGCGAGCGACGGACCTCGATCGCGCGGGTGGCGGTGGAGGCCGGGTCGGCGGCGACGCGCGCGCTGACGGCGTCGCCCAGGATGCCGGCGAGACGCTCCCAGACCGGACCGCCCAGGATCACCTCGTCGACGTCGAGCAGGTTGTTGGCCACGACCAGCGCGCGCGCGATCCGCTCCCCCGCGCGGCGCAGCACCGCGACCGTCTCCGGGCGTCCGGCCGCGGCATCCCGGACGAGGCGGTCCACCTCGCGGCGGGAATCGCCCCCGGTCGCGGGGTCGTAGCCCGCCTCCGCGAAGAGCGTGCGAGGCTCGATCGACACACCGAGGCACCCGCGCGACCCGCAGCCGCACACCGGCCCGAGCGGGTCGACGACGATGTGGGCGATGCCGCCGGCGTTTCCCGTACGACCGCGGACCGGAGCCCCGGCGATCGCCACCCCGAGGCCCACACCGGCGCCGTAGTACAGGAACATCGCGTCGCTCAGGGCATCCGAGCGGTCGAACCACAGCTCGCCGACCATCGCGGCGGTGACATCCTTCTCGACGATGACGGGCAGGCCCGTGGCGGCGCCGAGATCGTCCCGGACGTTCACGTGGTGCCAGGCCGGGAGCAGGGGCGGATCGAGCAGACGCCCGCCGCGGGGATCGAAGGGACCGGGGGCGGCCACCCCGACCCCCAGCACGAGGGTGCGGTCGATCCCCGCGCGCGCGAGGATGTCGTCCACGGCTGTCGCCACGGCAGCGACCAATTGGGCGGCGGGGACCTCGCCCTGCGGCGCGATCTCCTCGTGGGCGACCACGTGGCCGGCCATGTCGACCACGACCACGGTGTCGACCACGGGGTCGAGGTGCACGCCGACGGCGAAGCGCGAGCGCGGCTCGAGCTTCAGGAGCGTGCGGGGCTTGCCCGGGCCGGAGATGACTTTCCCGGCCTCGGCGATGAGGCCCTCTTCGGCCAGACGCCGGGTGACGTTGCTGAGGGTCTGGGCGGACAGACCCGTCCGGGCGGACAGCTCGACGCGGCTGAGCCCTTCCGGCGAACGGCGGATCAGATCGAGCACGAGGGTCTGGTTGTACTCGCCCACCGCGGGCAGATTGGAGCCCGTCCGCATGGCATCCCCGCTCTCGATTCCGTCGGTCCGCGACGCGGGCCCGTGCTCAGATTACGCCGCCGCCCCTCGCCCGGCCGGTCACGCCCCGAGGGCGAGGGCGGCGGCGCCGAGCAACGGCCCGTCGCCATCGAGACCCGAGGGCACCACGCGGCAGCGTCGCGCGTAGGCGTGGACGGATGCCGCGGCGGCGGCCGCGGCGACCAGATCGACGTAGTCGTCGGCCACGTGCGAGAAGCCGCCGGCGATCGCCACGGCCTCCAGATCGCACAGGGTCGCGGCGGCGGCGATGGCCTGCCCCACCGCACTCGCGGAGCGACGGACCGCGGCGACGGCGACGGCATCGCCCTCGCGGTACGCGGCGGCGAGATCGAGTCCCGTCTCGCCGACCCAGCCCTGGGTGCGCGCCCACGCGACCGAGCCGGGACCCGCGGCCACCGACTCAAGCGTCGCGGCCGCCGCGTCTCCCTCCACGGTCCGCACGAACGTCTGGCCCAGGTGCCCCGCGTTGCCCGAGGCGCCCGAGATCGGACGGCCGCCGAGGATGAGCCCGCCGCCGACACCCGTGGAGACCACGATGGCCATCGCGTTCTGCGTGCCGACGAGCGCGCCGCGCCAGTGCTCGGCGAGCGCGATGCAGGTGCCGTCGAGGGCGAGCGAGATCGGACCGTCGACGAGACCCGCCAGCACCTCGTCGATCGGGAGCCCCGCGGCCTGCGGGAGATTGAGGGGCGACACCGAGCGCGCGGGCAGGTCCACGGGTCCGGCACTGCCCACGCCGATGGCGCCGACGCGCAGCTCGGGGACGGCGGCGAGCGCCTCCTCCGCCGCCGCGCGGATGTTCGCCGCGATCCCCTCGCGGCTGGTGTCGCGACCGGTGGGTCGGCGTGCGACGCTCGCGCGCACCACCTCGCCCGCGGCGGTGACGACGGCGGCATCCACCTTGGTGCCGCCGATGTCGACGGCGAGTACGGGGGCGGCAGGGGACATCGCGGGCTCCTCGGTTCGGGCGACATCGCCCGGACGATGCGGGCGGGTGCGCCCGAGCGGTGCGGGCGACGATGCCCGATCCTAGGGCCACGATGACGCGTGCACGCACCTGAGCACCTGCCGCATTCCGGCCCGGGACGGGTTCACGCAGGTTACGATCAGGTCACGGCGGCCCGAGACGCTCCTCCGCCGCGATGCGACACGAGGGATGCCATGGACGATACGGTGACGCCCGAGGCGGCCCCGCGGCTGCGCCGCCCCGACCTCCAGCCACTGCGCACGGAATCCGACGAACCGTTGGACGCCGCCTCCTTCGCCCGGCTCACCGAGCGCATCGTGGCGTCGATGTCGCGCGTCATCGACGGCAAGCCGGACGCCGTGCGCAGCGCCCTCATCGCACTTCTCGCCGAGGGGCATCTGCTCATCGAGGACGTCCCGGGCGTGGGCAAGACCATGCTCGCGCGGGCCCTGGCCGCCACGATCGACGCCGATGTGCGCCGCATCCAGTTCACGCCCGACCTCCTGCCCGGCGACATCACCGGCGTATCGGTCTTCAATCCGGTCGAGCGGCGTTTCGAGTTCACCGCGGGTGCCGTCTTCGCCCACATCGTGATCGCCGACGAGATCAACCGTTCGTCGCCGAAGACGCAGTCCTCGCTGCTCGAGGCCATGGAGGAACGGCAGGTCACGGTCGACGGACGCACGCACGTGCTCCCCTCCCCCTTCCTGGTCGTCGCCACGCAGAACCCGCTCGAGATGGAGGGCACGTACGCCCTCCCCGAGGCGCAGCGCGATCGCTTCCTGCTGCGGATCTCGATGGGGTACCCGGACGCCGCCGCCGAGACGCTCATGCTGCGCCAGCGCGATGCGGTCAACCCGCTCGACGCGCTCACCCCCGTGGTCTCGGCCCCCCAGGTCACCGCGATGATCGCCTGGGCGCGCGGGGTGCATGTCGCCCCGGCTCTCGAGGAGTACGCCGTCGCCCTGGCGCAGGCCACCCGCAGCCACCCCGACATCCGACTCGGGGCGAGCCCCCGCGCGACGCTGCAGCTGGTCCGCGCGGCGAAGGTGCGGGCGGCGCTCGACGGCCGCGGGTACGTCATCCCGGACGACCTCACCGCGCTCCTGAGCCCCGTCTTCGCGCACCGCGTCATCGCGAACCGCTCGGCCGCGGGCGGTCGTGCGGGGGCCGTGGTCGTGGCCGACGCGCTGGAGCGGATCGCGGCGAGCGTGCGCGTCCCGCTCGCGCAGCGGGCGTGAGAGCGCCGTGAGGGGGCGCTGGCCGCTGACCCTGCGGGGCACCGGAGCGCTCGCCCTCGCGGTGATCGCCCTCATCGTCGCGCAGCGCGCGGCGATCCCCGAGCTGCTGTACTTCGGCGTGCTGATGCTGGCGCTCGTGATGTGCTCGGCGGCGAGCGCGCTGGCGGTCCGCGCGACCGGGGAGGTCGTCCGGTCCGCCGCGCCCGAGGTGGTCGAGGTCGGCGGGATCTCCGAGGTGGAGCTGTCGGTGCGGGTGAGCACCGCGCTTCCGACGCTCCCGGGCCGCTGGTCGGACGCGCTGCCTGCGGGTCTGGACGGCCGTGCGGAGGGCGCGTTCCCCGCCGCGGCGTCCACCCTGCGGCGCACGGGCACCCCCGTGCGGCTGCGGTACGAGGTGCGCGGCGCGGTGCGCGGCATCCATTCGGTCGGGCCGCTGCGGGTGTCCACGACCGACCCGTTCGGGCTGATCCGGCGTCGTTTCGCCGTCGGCCGCGCGACCGAGGTGACCGTGGCACCCACGATCGTCGAGCTCGCGCCGCTCCCCTCCTCGACCGGGGAGGCCGGCGGGACGCGGCAGAGTTCCGCCCTGCATCTCGGCCAGGGCGCGGACAACCTCGTCGCCCGCCCGTACGCCCCGGGCGACTCGATGCGGCGCATCCACTGGCGGGCGACCGCCCACCGCGACACCCTCATGGTCCGCCAGGAGGAGCAGGAGTCGAGCCCCGCCGCGACGGTCGTGCTCGACCGCGCGCTCGCACGGTGGTCACCGGCGGCCGCCGAGGGACCGGGCCGCGACCGCGCCTTCGAGACCGCGGTCTCCGCGTGTGTCTCGGCGGTCGCCCGGCTCGTGCACGAGGGCTACACCGTCGACGTGATCGACAGCGACGGCGCGCTCCTGGCCGACCCCGTCGACGGCGGAGAGGACGCCGAGGCCCGCGGCCTCGCGGCCTCGTTCGCGACGCTGCACGCCCGCGCGGACGGCCCGTCACGCCGCATCGTCCCCGCGGCGGCATCCGCCATGCTCGGCCCGGTCGTCGTCGTGACCGGGCGCGTGGAGCCGGACGACCTCCTCTCCCTCCGGGCAGCGGCCCCGCGCTCGCCGCTCGCGATCCTGCTGGCCGTTTCCGACGTCGGCCCCGCCGGCGATCTCCGCACCACGACCGGATGGCACGCCACGTCGCTCACCCCCGGAGGCGACGTCGCCCGCGCGTGGGAAGAGGCGACACGACCGGAGGACGCCCGTGTCGGCGCCTGAGGCCGGCGGCCGCCCCGAGCGGCGGCGGCGCGATCTGGCCCTGCTCTCACTCGGGGTGTTCGCCGGTATCGCCGCGGCTCTGCTGCCGGTTCTCTCCGTCATCGCACCCGGCGCGTGGACGGTCGGCGCCCTCGCCGGGGCGGCCCTCGTGCTCGGGTGCGGTCTCGCCGTGCGGTTCTCGCGCGCCCCCGCCCTCGTCGCCACCGTGGTCGAACTCGTCGTCGGAGTCGTGTTCCTGACCGCGGTCTTCGGTCGCACCACGGCGTTGCTCGGCGTCATCCCGACGCCCGCGACGCTCGCCTCGGTGCCGACGCTGTTCGCCGGCGCGTCGGAGGAGATCCGGCTCGGCGTCGCCCCCGTCGTCCCCGCCCTGGGCCTCGCGTTCGTGCTCGTGGCCGCGGTGACCGGCCTCGCGGTCGTGCTCGACCACGTGGTCCTCACCGCGCGGATGCCGCTCCTGGCCGGGGTCGGACTGGTCGCGGTGTCGCTCATCCCGACGATCGCGATCCCCGCCGACGTCGACGTACCGGCCGTGCTCGCCCTGGCCGCCACCGTGCTGTTCCTCCTGCGCATGGATGTCCGCTCCCGCACGCGCGGCGCTCCCGCTGCCCGCCGGAGCGGTTCGCGGGCGTGGGGCGCGTCGGCGACCGCGATCGGGATCGCGGCCGTGTCGGTGATGGTGACTCTCGTTGCGGTCCCGCTCCTCCCCCAGCCGGCTCTGCGTTTCGCCTCGGGCACGGGCGCGGGCTTCGGCACGACCATCAACCCGAACCTCGAGCTCGGCAACGATCTGCGCCAGCCGCGCGACATCGACGTGCTGACGTTCACCACCACGGCACCGTCGGCGCCCTACCTTCGCGCCGTCACGCTGTCGCAGTTCGACGGGGCGGTGTGGCAGCCCGACTCGGGCGACACCGTCGGCGTCCCCGGCGGGGACGCGCCGGTGTTCGATCCCGTGCAGGTCGACGGCGACATCGCCGTCGCCGACTGGACGACGAGCGTGAAGGTCGGCGAACTCGACAGCCCGTGGCTTCCGGTGCCGTACCCGGCATCCACCGTCACCGGCCTCGAGGGCGACTGGTTGGGGATGCCGGCCAACCGCACGATCGTGTCGCGCTCGGGGTCGTCGCGGAACCAGGACTACGAGGTGCGCGCGCTCGTCCCGCGACCCACTCTCGAGCAGATCCGTTCGCGGCCGGTCGGCGGGGCCGAGCTCGGCGACGCCGTCCGCGCCCTCCCCGCCGACGTCCCCGCGATCATCGGTGACACGGCGCGCTCGGTCACGGCCGGAGCGCAGTCGCCGTACGACGCACTGATCGCACTGCAGTCGTGGTTCCGCAGCAGCCAGTTCCGCTACTCGTTGGACGCTCCCGTCGAGGCCGGATTCGACGGGGCGGGCATCGACGCCGTGGCACGTTTCCTCCAGGAACGCACGGGCTACTGCGTGCACTTCGCCTCCGCGTTCGCGGTCATGGCGCGCACGCTCGACATGCCCTCGCGGATCGTCGTCGGCTACCTCCCGGGCACACGGTCGGGCTCGGTCGAGCAGACCGGTCAAGCCGATTACACCGTGACGTCGAGTCAGCTGCACGCGTGGCCCGAGGTGTACTTCCGCGGCGTCGGCTGGGTGCCGTTCGAACCGACCAACAGCCTCGGCGTGCCGACGAACTTCGCCTCCGGCAACACCGGCGGCCAGTCGGGTTCGGCGACCACACCCGAGCAGCAGGATGCCGCCACCCCCGGCGCGACCCGCACCGACGCTCCGCAGCTCGGCGACCAGGACGGTCCCGGATCGACGTCCGCCGGTTCGGGGGCGTCCAGCGCCCAGAATCCGACCGGTCTGCTGCTCACCGTCGGCGGCGTCGTGCTCCTCGTCCTGCTGGCCGCGCCGGGCTCGGTGCGGGCGTGGCGGCGCCGGTCGCGCACGGCACTCATCCGCGCGGGCGACGCGGTGGCCGCCTGGGCGGAGATCCGCGCGCAGGCCGTGGACCTCGGCATCCGTGCGCCCGACGCCGAGTCGCCCCGCGCGTTCGCCTCTCGCCTCATCGATGAGCACGGCGTGGATGCCGACGACATCACGGTCCTGCGCGACGCGCTGGAGCACGCCGTCTACGCCGAGGACGGCGGCCGCTCCGGGGACGGTTCGGCGCTGACCGAGGCCGTCGCCCGCGTCCGCGCGCGCCTGTGGGCGGGGGCGCCGATCGGGCGCCGGACGCTCGCCGTGGTCCTCCCCCGGTCCCTCGCGCTGCGCGGCGAGCCCTCGCCGGTCGAGGTGCCGGAGAGGGTCGGCTGAGCCGAAGGCGCGCTCAGAAAACCCCGGCCCCGGCGCGGAGCACCATGTATGCGGCGACGGTGAGGACCGCGGAGACGCCGATTCCGGCGCCGAGCACGGGCCACGGGCTGCGCCCCCACGCGAGCGGGCGCGCGATCGCCAGGGCGGTGGTGATCGCCCACACCACGATGAGCGCGGGCTGGACCCCGTTGACGGCGGCATCCGTGAGGACGAAGTCGCAGGACCGGTCAGATCCGCATCCCGCGACCATCAGCCCGTTCACCTGAACGAACGTCCACGCCGCCACGGACGCCAGGAGATGCAGAACGACCCCCGGCAGCACCCCCAGGGCTCGCCCGAGTCGTCGCCGTCGATCTGCGATGCGGACGGTCACGTGTTGCCTCACCCCCGAACGGGGAAGCCCCGCCCGAACTCTCGTTCGGACGGGGCTCCCGTCTGGCGGAAGTGACAGGATTTGAACCTGCGAGGCGAGTTACCCCGCCTACATGGATTCCAGCCATGCTCCTTAGGCCGCTCGGACACACTTCCAACAGACGATCTTACACGGCGGCGGCACCGTCCCCCGCCGCGGGCGACGGCTCCCCGTCGAGCAGCGCGCGCGGCACCCGGTGGAGGGTGACCGCGCCGATCGCGTCGAACGGGTGCAGCGGGTCGGGGTCGACGGCCCCGGTCGGTCCGCCGAGCTCGGAGTGAGCGAGCGCGCTCATCACGGTGTAGGCGTCCATGGCATCCCATCCCCGCTCGACGAAGGCGTCGAAGGCGTCCTCGTATCCGCGGCGGACGCTCTCCTGCACCGTGGCGCCCAGGCCGACGAAGATCCACTCGTCGGCGGTCGCGATGCGCGGGGCCCGCAGGGCCAGACCCGGAACGACGTCGACGGAGACGACCACCGTGCCCTCGGCCTCGATCGCCACGAACGACGACTCGCCGCGCGCCATGATCGCGTGCACGTCGCCGATCGCGAGCAGCGCGCCCTCGACCTCGACGGGCAGGTACACCGTGGCGCCGGGGGCGATGTCGGTGACGTCCATGTTGCCGCCGATCGCGTGGGCGGGCATGACCGTGGATGCCACGCCCGACGCCGGCGCCGTGCCGATGCAGCCGACCATCGGCCGGGGCGCGACGGTCACGGCATCCGTCAGGTGCACGCCGTCGGCGTCGATCGGGATGCGGCGGGTCACGACGCGGTCGGGCATGCGCTCGCGCAGAGCCCCGACACCGGGCAGGCTCATCGCCCACCCGGTGTCGGTCAGCCGAATCTCGTGGATCGTCACCGCCAGGGCGTCGCCGGGCCGGGCACCCTCGACGTACACCGGACCGGTCACCGGGTTCAGAGGAGCCTGGAGCCGCGCGAGGTCGCCATGCTCGTGGAGCTCGCGGTACACCGCGTCGTCGGTCTGGAACGCGATGCGCTCCCCGGTGCCCGGCGCGATCCGCAGCACCGGGGGCACGTCGGCGCTGTGCCCCGGACGCCCGAGCTCCTTGCCGAGGCGGTGCTCCGTGGTCATCGCGACGACACCTCCGCGCCGCCCTCACCGGCGGTCGAGGCGGCGTGCTCGGGTGCGGGAGCGGGGGTCACACCGTACTTGCGGGCGAAGACGAAGTACACGATCCCGCCGACGACGAGCCACAGGATGCCGCCGATCTTGGCGGTGATGTCGGCGTTGAGCAGCACGTAGCCGATGATCAGGAACCCGATCAGCGGCACGACGAGGTGGAGGAGGTAGTTCTTCGACTTCTTCCTGCCGAGGTAGTACACCGCCACCGACACGTGCAGGAGCATGAAGCCGAGCAGCGCGCCGAAGTTCACCAGCGACGAGATCACCGCGATCTGGCCGACGAAGAACAGCACCAGCACGAGCGAGATCGCGCTGACGACGAGGATCGCCGCGAGGGGCACCTGCCGCGAGTTGACCTTCGACAGGAACGCCGGGAGGCGCCGGTCGCGGCTCATCGAGTACAGCAGGCGCGAGGTCGCCGCCTGGGCTGCGACGGCGTTGGCGATGCCGACCGCGATGACGTTGACGGCGAGGAACGCGGTCGCCCAGCCCGAGCCCGCCGCCTGGGCGACGAGGAGGAAGAAGGCGTTGTTGACGTCGTCGTCCGAGAACGCGATCGTGCCGGCGGCGAGCGCGCTGGCGAACCACGTCTGGGCGATGAAGAGCACCGCCACGACGAGCAGCGCGATGATCATGGCGCGGCCGCCCGACTTGCGGTCACCCGTGGACTCCTCGGCCATCGTGGAGATGCCGTCGAAGCCGAGGAAGCTCAGCACCGCGATCGAGAGCGCGGTGGCGATGAGCGCGGGGTTGACCTTGTCGGCATCCCACACCGGGGTGATCGTGAACTCGGCGCCGGGGATCGTGCCGGAAGAGAGCGCGACCATCGCGATCACGACGAAGATGACGACGAACGCGAGCTGGATGCCGAGCATGACGCGGTTCGCGAGCTTGATCGACCCGATGCCGAGGACGTTGATGACGGTGTTGACGATCACGAACGCCACCGCCCAGATCCACTGCGGCACATCAGGGAAGATCCCCGCCATGGAGGACGCGGCGAACACGTACAGCAGGGTCGGTACGAGCAGGTAGTCGAGCAGGATCGCCCACCCGGCGAAGAAGCCCACGGTGGGGTGAATGCCACGACCGACGTACGAGAACACGGAACCGGCGATCGGGAACGCCTTCGACATCTGGGCGTAGGCGAGGGCGGTGAAGATCATCGCCACGACACCGGTGATGTAGACCAGCGGCACCATGCCGCTGGCGGCGTTGTAGACGACGCCGAAGATCGCCCACGGGGCGATCGGGACCATGAAGACCAGGCCGTAGACGACCAGGTCGAGGGTGGACATGGAGCGCTTGAGCTCCTGCTTGTAGCCGAAGGACTCCAGCGACTGCTGGGCTCCGGGAGCGGTGTCGGACATGGGACTCCTGTTCGGGTGCGGTGGAGCGTAACGGGGTGCGGCGGGTCAGGGAAGCGGAGCGAGGAAGTCGGCGATGACGGCGCGGAACGCGTCGGGCATCTCGAGGTGGGTGCAGTGGCTCGCACCCGCGAAGACGTGGGAGCGGGCACCGGGGATGCGCTCGACGAACGGCGCCCACGTCTCGGGGGTCGCTTCGTCGAACTCGCCCGCGACGACGAGCGTGGGCACCTCGACCTGCGGGAGGCGATCGATGATGGTCCAGTCGCGGCCGGTGCCGACGACGTGGAACTCATTGGGGCCGTTCATCGTGTGGTACACCGTCGGGTCGGCGAGCATCTGCGCCTCGCTGTCGACGAAGTCCTGCGGCATGGGCGTGATGCGGCAGACGTGACGCTCGTAGAAGACACGGGTGGCATCCACGTAGTCGGGGTGGTCGAGAGTGCCGTCGGCCTCATGGCGGTCGAGGGCCGCGCGGGCCTCGGCGGGCAGTTCCGAGCGCAGGCGGGCCGCGCCGTCGAGCCACAACTGCATGGATGCCGGGGAGTTGCAGATCTCGAGACTCCGCAGCCCCTCCGGCCGCCGCACGGCGATCTCGGCGCCGAGCATCCCACCCCAGGACTGCCCGAGCACGTGGTACTCGTCGAAGCCGAGCGCTTCGCGCAGATTGTGGAACTCGTCGACGAAGAACTGCGGCACCCACTGCTCGACGGGAGCGTCGGGGTGGTGCGAGCTGCGTCCACACCCGATCTGGTCGTAGTGCACGACGGTGCGTCCGGTCATCTCGGCGAGGGCGTCGAGGTTCTTCACGTAGTCGTGCGCCATACCGGGGCCGCCGTGGAGCACGAACAGGGGCGCGCGGCCGGTGGGCTCTGCGGGTTCGGTCAGACGGGCCCAGGTGAATCCGTCGTGGAACGGAACGGTGATCTCGCGGTGCATGGAGTCATCGTGGACCCGGTAAAGGTTCGTTGGCAAACCTTTTCTCGGGATTTAACATGAAAGAAATCGACGGGGAGCTGATGGCCGAGACCGACGACGCATCACTCGTGGAGCGCGTGACCGAGCGGTTGATCACCGCGGTCGCCGTCGGCGAGTTCCTCCCCGGGACGCGCCTCCCTCCCGAGCGTGACCTCTCCCCCCTCCTCGGAGTCGGGCGCACCACCGTCCGCGCCGCGCTCGACGAGCTGTCCGCGCGCGGCCTGATCGAGAAGCGCCGAGGGCGCGCCGGGGGCACGTTCGTGGCGCAGGAGTGGCCCGCGTCGGTGGTCGTGGGGGTGGACCGCTGGTTCGCCGAGCGCTGGGACGACCTCGTCGACGCGTGCACCGCCAGTTCGCTCCTGCATTCGTCCCTGGCCCGCTTGGCGGCCGAGCGGCGGACGGATGCCGACATCACGACGATGCAGGACAACCTCGCCGCGTTCCACGCCGCGGAGTCCGGCGACGCCAAGCAGCGCGCGGACAGCCTGCTGCACCTGTCGATCATCGACGCGGCGCACAATACGGCGCTGCGGGAGATCCTGCTCGATCACGAGCGCCACCTCTCGCTGTCCGCCCCCGCCCACCCGTGGGGCGACCGCGAGAGCCATCGCCGCATGGAGTCGCGCGCCGGGCGCGAGCACGACGCGATCGTCGCGGCGATCGTGCGCTCCACCCCGGACGACGCCGCCGAGCTCGCCCGCCGTCACGTGCAGATCGACCTCGAGCTGTTCGCCGAGGCCAGGGAGTTCGCCCGGCAACGGGCCGCGGCGGCGCGCGACTGACGCGAGCCGGGGCGGCGAGCGCTCTGCGACGGGAGGAGATGCCGGGAGCGGAGGATCGCCCGAGGCCCCGGCATCCTCCCCTCGCCGGATCTCCTCCCGTCGCGGCGGCGTGCGCGGCAGTCGGCGGCTTCGACTCAGCCGCCCTGCGCGTGACGGGCGTACCAGGTGGCACCGATCTCGACGCGGAGCTGCGCGGGCACGTATTCGTATAACGAGGTGGATCCGCACGGGCGGCCGGTCTCGGCATCCCTCACGACGAAGGCGGACGTGCCCGGCGTCGCCCTCTGCCGCTCGAGGTGCACGGCGTAGGCCTCGACCGACTCCGGCCACGGCGTCGTCATGCCGCGCCAGAGCTCGGCGTCGGTGAGGGCCACAGGTCGGCCGCGTCGTCGGGGTGCGCGGCCGTCAGGTGCAGACCGTGCCTGCGCAGATCGAAGCCGCGGTCCGTCATCGCGCCGCCAGCTGCGCGAGGAACTCGTCGGCCGCGTCGACCTGACGGCGCAGGGCGTCGCGGCGCGCCACCGCCTCTTCGCGGATGCCTTCCAGCCGCGCGCGGAGGACGGCGTCGGCCGGGGCATCCGCGAGGCCGTCGACGACCGCGAGCAGTTCCCCCATCTGCTCGAGCGAGTACCCCAGGGGCTTCATCCGGCGGATCAGCAGCAGGCGCGACTCGTCGTGCGGGGTGTAGAGCCGGAAGCCGCCCTCGGACCGCGCGGACGGGCGCAGGAGGCCGATCTCGTCGTAATGCCGGAGGGTGCGGATCGACAGTCCCGTGCGTTCGGCGAGTTCGCCGATCTGCATCGGCCGCACGTCGTTCATGGCATCCCCGATCCCGCAACCCTCTCGTTACGGTAGAGTTCGATGGTCGCCTTCGCGACCCTTCCCCATTCTCCCCGCCCTCCCGGAGGCCCCGTGACCGACGTCCTCGCGCGCCCGCGCACCGCGCCCACCGTCCTCCAGGCGCTGCGCTCCCCCCGCCTCCTGACCCGCGAGGTCCTCGCCGGGCTCGTGGTGGCGATCGCCCTCATCCCCGAGGCCATCGCCTTCTCGATCATCGCGGGCGTCGACCCGCGACTCGGGCTCTTCTCCTCGTTCGTCATGGCGGTCGCCATCTCCTTCCTCGGCGGACGCCCGGCGATGATCAGTGCCGCCACGGGGGCGGTCGCTCTCGTCATCGCGCCGGTCGCCCGCGAGCACGGCGTCGACTATCTGCTCGCCACGGTGATCCTCGGCGGCATCCTGCAGGTGATCCTCGGCCTCCTCGGCGTCGCGAAGCTCATGCGCTACATCCCGCGCAGCGTGATGGTCGGGTTCGTCAACGCGCTGGCGATCCTGATCTTCATCGCGCAGGTGCCGCAGCTCATCGGCGTTCCGTGGGCGGTGTACCCCCTGACGGCCGCGGGCCTGCTGATCATGTATCTGCTCCCGCGCCTGACCCGCGCGGTGCCGGCACCGCTCGTCGCCATCGTCCTGCTGACGGGCGCCGTGGTCGTGTTCGGCATCTCGGTTCCCACCGTCGGCGATCAGGGTGCGCTGCCCGAGAGCCTGCCGACGCTGCTCCTGCCGAACGTGCCGATCAGCCTCGACACCCTCGCGATCATCTTCCCGTTCGCCCTGGCGATGGCGGTGGTCGGGTTGCTGGAGTCGCTGATGACCGCGGCCCTCGTCGACGAGATCACCGACACCCCGTCGTCGAAGACGCGGGAGTCCCTCGGGCAGGGCGCCGCGAACCTCCTCTCCGGGCTGTTCGGGGGCATGGGCGGGTGCGCCATGATCGGGCAGACGATGATCAACGTGAAGGCCTCGGGAGCGCGCACGCGCATCTCGACGTTCCTCGCGGGCGTCTTCCTCCTCCTCCTGGTGATCGTCTTCGGCGATGTCGTGGCCGTCATCCCGATGGCGGTGCTCGTGGCGGTGATGATCGTCGTCTCGGTCGCCACATTCGACTGGCACAGCATCCGCCCGTCCTCCCTGCGACGGATGCCGTTGAGCGAGACGACCGTGATGGTGGCGACGGTGGCCGTGACGGTGTGGACGCACAACCTCGCCATCGGGGTCGGCATCGGCGTGATCGTGGCCGCCGTGCTGTTCGCCCGGCGTGTCGCGGGGGTCACGGAGGTGCACCGGACCATCGAGGGCGACGTCGCCCGCTATCGCGTCCAGGGGGAGCTGTTCTTCGCCTCCAGCAATGACCTCACGACCCGCTTCGCGTACCACGACGACCCCGCCCACGTGGTGATCGACCTCTCGGAGTCGCACGTGTGGGACGCCTCGACCGTGGCCGCGCTGGACGCCGTGCAGACGCGCTACGCCCGCGAGGGCACGTTGGTCGAGATCATCGGGATGAACGCGCCGACCGCGCGGATCCACGGCCGTCTGAGCGGGACGCTCGGCGGACACTGACCCGCCCGGACCTCAGGATCGCAGGGTCGTCGAGGGCGTCTCGCCGAACTCCACGCGGTACATCGCGGCGAACCTGCCGAGATTCGAGAAGCCCCAGCGTGCCGCGATCGCCGCCACCGTCTCCATCGAGGGATCGGCGGCACGCAGCTCGACCCGTGCCGCGTCCAGGCGCACACGGCGGACGTACTGCATGGGAGTCCGCCCCGTGGCGGTGCGGAATGCGTACTGCAACCCGCGCGGGGAGAGCCGCGCGGCCTCCGCGATGTCGGCGAGGGCGATGGGCCCGGTGGCGTGCGCGTCGATGTAGGCCTTCGCCCGGCGCACCGGAGCCGGCAGCATCCGGGTCGGTCGCCCCGAGGCCAGAGCCTCGGTGAAGGTCGATGGGAACGTCAACAGCGAGGCCTCGAGGAGAAGAGAACGCACCTGCTGCTCGATCAGCGGCGCACGCTCGGGTGAGCGCAGCAGAACATCCCGGCCGTACTCCCACGTCCGGGTCCAGTACCGCAGGCGCTGCTCGGACATCGGCGCGTGCCCGAGGGGACGCACGCGCAACGTGTCGTCTCCCGAGAGTCGGCGCGCGGCCTCGTCCACGTCCTCTCGGGCGAAGGACACCGCGGTTCCGGCGATCCGGCCGGTGAACGCGATCTCGATCGGGCGATCCATGACCACGAACGGCACGGTCGTGTCGATGCGTTCGCGTCGGTAGGTCGCGCGGATGCGCGGACCCGCGATCCGTCCGACGACCATCTGGTCGCCCGGATCCGACTCGATGACCATCGTCGATCCCACGGTGTAGTCGCAGAGCCCGAAGCCGGGCTCGGCGGCACCGTGGAAGACGAAAGCGGGCTGGATGCCGTCGGCGCGGGCGATGCGGGCTCCGGGTACCACCGTCTGCCACATCTCCTCCACCGTGGTGGCATCCCTGGTCTCGACATGCGTATGCTCCACCGGCACTTCCTAAGTTCTCGCTGCCGAAACCGGATAGACCGTTGCGTGTGCACGCGAACTGTGCGATGGAACCGTTCCCACGCCGTGCGGGATGCGCGCTCGCGTGTCGGGCCCGATAATCGGAGGGTCGCCGCCCCCGCTGCGCACTCACCGACGGGACGCCCCATGCCCTACCGCACCATCGCCACGCTGCAGTCGTGGATCGACGACTTCCGCACCCTCGGGTACGACGACGCCGGGATCCTCCGGGTGATCCCGCAGGACGGCGACGGAGACTCCGATACCGGCCTCATCGCCGCGCGCTTGCGGAGCGTCTCGACGACCTTCTACGTGGCCCCCGAGACCGAGCCCGGGGCGACCGGATGGGCGGTGACCTTCGAGCCGCGCGAGAACGCCGCGCCGCTCGGCTCGGCCCGCGTCCTCGCGCTCTCCGGCGAGCTGGCGATGCTGTCGGCCCTGTGCACGTTCCTGCAGGGTCGAGCCGAAGCCTTCGTCAACGCCCGAACCTGAGCCGCGGAACCGGGCGGGAGGTCGAGCGCACGCCGTGCGTCAGCCGGCCGCCGCGCCGGCGGCCGTGAGGGTCCGCAAGGCGGCGGCGACCCGCTCCGCTTCCGCGGGGTCCATCTCCGCGATCGCGGCTTCCACCGCGTTGTCGAAGCCGCGCAGCGAACACCACGGCGGCGAGGTCAGGTCCACCGTCGCGGTGATGTGGTTGACGCGGCGATCCTCGTCATCGAGGTCGCGACGGACGGCTCCGCGCTGGACGAGACGGTCGATGAGCGTCGTCACCCCGGCGGAGGTGATGCCGAGGTGGTCGCGCACGTGCGAGGGCCGAGCCCCGGGATTCTCGGCGACGAAGATGAGGGCCTTCGCGTCGAGCTCGTTGAGCGAGAGGGCGCGCCGCGCCTCCGCGGTCGCGGCACGACGTGCGTCGTCGTAGGCCAGGAGCGCGCGCGCGAGGTCCGAAGTCGTCGACGCGTCCGTGGAATTCTGCACGACCCCCGATCGTACCGGTGCGATGCCCGGTGCGCGGACGCCGGGGTCGGTGCGTTGCGCCGCGTCCGTCGGCCCACGCGTTCACGCAATGGTCTTCACGGCGTAACCCGCGACCCGGGGTCGAACCCTCAGCATGGGGAAACCGCAATCGCGGTGATCGATTCGGCTCCGCCCGGCGGCGCCCGTCCACGGAAAGCGATAGCGATG
Source organism: Microbacterium sp. RURRCA19A (assembly GCF_900156455.1). Classification (GTDB taxonomy): domain Bacteria; phylum Actinomycetota; class Actinomycetes; order Actinomycetales; family Microbacteriaceae; genus Microbacterium. The sequence goes on along the minus strand of NZ_FTNQ01000004.1, from coordinate 163,128 downwards.
AACCGACCCGTTCGCGTGCTGTCCCTGTACGAGGGATTCTTCGCCGGAGGAGCCCGTATCCTCCATTCCGACGTCGTCGCGGGGCTCCACAGCGGCGGAGGGCAGGACCATCGCGTCCTCTCCCTGACGGCCGCGGCCCGCCGGGACGCCTCGCTGCAGCACGCGCACGACGACACCCGCTTCCGCACCCTCCGCGGCGCGGGGGTGCGCATCGACACCTTCGACCGCATCGCCGGCGACCAGCCGATCACTCCGGACTCCTTCAGCCGGGCCGAGCTCGCGCACGCGGCGTCCCTCATCGCGGATGCCGACATCGTGCTGTCCCTGAAGGAGCAGCCGCTGAGCCTGATCATCGCTCTCGAACGGGCGGGGATGCTGCCCGACCGCCCCACGGCCGCCTGCCTGCACCGCTCGGACCCGACGCACTCCGGACCCGCCCTGGGGTGGCTCGTCGAGGCGGGCGCGTCGGGTGCGGTATCCGCCACCATCTCGTGCGCGGAATCGACCTCGATGGCCTACACGCGCGCGGGCGTGTCGACGACGCACGCCTGGGTGATCGACAACGGGATCGACGCGCGCCGGTTCCGTCCCGGCACCCGCGCCGAGCGTCGCCGCATCCGGGAATCCCGCGGCATCCCCGAGACGGCGCCGGTGGTGATGCTCGCGGCGCGGTTCGACGCGATGAAGGACCCGGGCCTCTTCCTGGATGCCGTGGCCCGGCACTCGCGGCGCCACCCGGGCGCGCACTACGTGCTGTGCGGGTCGGGCATGACGTTCGCCAACCCCGGGTTCGCGGCACTCGTCGCCGACGCCGGACTGGACGCGGGTGTCGCCCTGCACGCGCTCGGGCTGCGGGAGGACATGCCCGCGCTCTACCGGATCGCCGACGTCGTCGCGCTCACCAGCGCGTTCGGCGAGGCCTCGCCGCTGTGCCTCGCCGAGGGCGCGGCCTCCGGAGCGATCCCGATCACCACCGACGTCGGGGACGCCGCCCGGGTCGTCGCGGGGTTCGGGCTCGTGACCCCGCGCGACGCCGACGCGATCGCGGCCACCTGGCAGGAGGCCCTGACCCGCCGCATCGAGTTGAGGTCGGCGGCGATCTCGGCCCGCGCGCGCCTGGACCGTCGACGCATGGTCGCCGACTACCGCGGCGCGATCGAGGAGCTCGTGCTGCCCGAGGTGCTCGCGGCCTGACACCCGCTCGTCTGGGCCCCGGGGACAGGACCGACGCCCGCGCGACCCTCCGTCCGAGGTTCGGCACCATAGACGGCGGGTCGCGGCGGCACCATCCCCGCCGCGGGTGCCCGCGACCGTGTCTACAGTGAGTCATGACCGCGAGCATCCTCTCGATCGGCACGGCTCTGCCCCGCACCCGTGTGACCCAGTCGGCGCTGCGCGACCTCTTCGCCGCCCAGCCCGGATTCGATCGCCGCAGCCAGCGTCTGGTGGGTGCCGCGTTCGACGCCGCGGCGATCGACACCCGCCACACGGTGCTGCCGCAGCTGGCCGGGGGTGCGGCCGACGGCCTCGCGGCGCTGTCGGACGGCGAGCTGACGATGCCGCCCACGGGCGCCCGCAACGACGAGTACCGCCGGACCGCGCCGGCCCTGTTCGCCGAGGCCGCCGCGTCCGCGGTGGACGGCTCGGGATTCGGTCGCGAGGCCGTGACCCACGTGGTCACGGTGTCGTGCACGGGCATGTTCGCACCGGGGCCGGACTACCTCCTCGTGCGCGACCTCGGCCTGTCCCCCTCCGTCGAGCGGTACCACCTCGGCTTCATCGGGTGCGCGGCCGCGATTCCGGCCCTGCGCCTCGCGGCGCGGATCGTCGCGGCCGACCCCGCCGCCGTCGTGCTCGTCGCGGCCGCGGAACTGTGCTCACTGCACTGGCAGACGTCGTCGCATCCCGACCAGATCGTCGCCGCGTCGGTGTTCGCCGACGGCGCTGCGGCGGCGATCGTGGCCGCGGCGGACGTCGAGCGTCCGGGACTCGACCTGGAGGGCTTCGCGACGTTCGTCACCGACGACGGCGAGAAGGACATGTCCTGGACCGTGGGCGATTCGGGCTTCGAGATGACCCTCACGCCCGAGGTGCCGCGCATCATCGGGCGCGAGATCGCGGCGATCGCGGCCGACGTGCTCGGCGACCTCGCCGAGGTCGACGCGTGGGCCGTGCATCCTGGCGGTCGGAGCATCCTCGACCGGGTCGAATCGGCCCTGAACCTGGATGCCACGGCCCTCGCGCCCTCGCGCGAGGTGCTGCGGGCGCACGGCAACATGTCGAGCGCCACGCTGCTGTTCATCCTGCGCGATCTGCTCGCCGACGCGGCGCGCGCCGACGGCGACCGCGTCGCCGCGCTGGCCTTCGGTCCGGGACTGACGGTGGAGGCGGCGCGCCTCGTGCTGCGCCGACCGACGGCGTGAGCGGCGGGGTGTGGCGCGGGCTCGCGCGACGCGACACGGCGCTCGTCGAGCTGATGGACGACCCCGGATGCGACCCGCGTGTCCTCGCGGCGACCTATCGCCGGTTCGACCTCGTGAACCGCGCGGTGTCGGGGTGGGGCGGCGTGTATCGCGCGCACGTTCGACCGCGGCTTCGGGCACTCGGGCGGCCGGCCCGCGTGCTCGACCTCGGGTGCGGCGGTGGCGATGTCGTGGCGCGTCTCGCGGGGCTCGCTACCCGTGACGGGCTCGACGTCGAGTGGGTGGGCGCGGATCCGGATCCCCGGGCGCTCGAGGCGGCCCGGGAGCGGGAGCGGCCCGGGGTGAGGTTCGTGTCGCGCGGCTCGGCGGAGCTGATCGCCGACGGGGAGCGGTTCGACCTCGTGCTGTCGAACCACGTGCTGCACCACCTCGACAGCGCGCAGCTGCGGGAGTTCACGGACGACTCGCGAGCCCTGGCGCGGTCCGCCGTGCTGCACGCCGACATCGCCCGGAGCCGCCTCGCGTACGGCCTGTACGCCGCCGGGGTGACTCCGCTCGCGCCGGGCACGTTCCTGCGCACCGACGGCCTCCGATCGATCCGACGCAGCTACCGGGCGGACGAACTCGCCCGGGCGCTGGGCGCCCCGTGGAGGGTCGTGACTCCCGCACCGTTCCGCGTGCTCGCGATCACCGAGGGCACGGCCGACCGTGGCTGACGTGCTGATCGTGGGGGCGGGGCCCGTCGGGCTCGCGCTCGGCGCCGACCTGCGCGCCCGCGGCGTCGACGTGGCGATCCTCGAGCGACGGAGCGAACCGGATGCCGGCACGCGGGCGATCGGCATCCACTCTCCCTCCCTCGCGCACCTGGAGTTCTCCGGGGCGACCGATGCGCTCCTCGCGCGTGCGGTCAGGATCCGCCGCGGGGAGGCGCGGGCGGACGGGAAAGTGCTTGCGGCGATCCGCTTCGATCGGCTGCGCGCGCGGCATCCGTACGTTGCGGCGCTGCCGCAGGCCGACACCGTGGACGTGCTCACCCGCCTCGCGCCGCCCGTGGAGCGGGGCGTGCGGGTGACCGGGCTCCGTCAGGACGGCGTTTCGGTGAGGGTGCGGGGAGCCGGACCGGACGGCGAGGTCGAACGCCGCGCGAAGGTCGTCGTCGTGGCATCCGGATGGGCGGGGCGCGAGCTCGTGTATCGGCGCGGAGCCGTGCGCACGCGGCACTACCCCGATCGATACGCGATGGTCGACGTCGCCGCCCCCGGCGATGCGACGGCGCTCGTCCACCTCGAGCGCGAGGGGGTCGTCGAGTCGTTCCCGCTGCCGGGCGGGCGGCGGCGCCTCGTCGCCTGGGCGGGCACGTCGGATGTTCCGGATGCCGCCGACTTCCTGCGCGCGGCCCTCGCCGATCGCGTGGGTCTCGACGTGGACACGTCGGCCGCGTCGACGTTCCGCGTGCGGCGGGCGGTGGCTCCCGCGCTGCGGCGCGGGCGCGTGATCGTCGTCGGCGATGCGGCGCACGAGGTCAGTCCGATCGGCGGGCAGGGCATGAATCTCGGGCTCCTGGACGCCCTGACGCTGTCGCCGCTGCTGGCCGAGTGGCTGCACGGGGACGAGCCGGACGGGTGGGCCGCGTGGGAACGCGGGCGGCTCGCTTCGGCACGGCACGCCGCGCGCCTGGCGTTCCTGAACACGATGCTGGGACGCGGTGCCTCGACCCGCGGACACGCCGCACGGTCGTTCGCACTGCGCACCGTGCTCCGCGGCCCGGGGGCGGCGGCGTTCACGCGCGCCTACGCGATGGACTTCGACGCCGCCGCGCGGACGGCCGACCGCGTCACGTGACGATGAGCTGTGCGGCCAGCAGGAGCGCCGCGAACATCGTCAGCCGGAACACCGCGCGCCCCGGTGGACGCCACAGGGCGAGCGTGATCGTCGCCGCCGCGACGAGCACGGCCGCCGCGAAGAAGACGGCTCCGACGACACCCCCGCCCGATCCGGCGAAGACGGCGACGGCGCCCAGGACGATGCCCGCTGCGGCGGCGACCACGCTGACTCGGGCACCGAGGCGGTGCGGCAGTCCGCGCACCCCCGTGGCGCGGTCGTCATCGAGATCGCGGACGACGTTCGTGAGGTGCACGGCCGCACCGAGCGCCGCCCCCGCTACGGACGCCCACGGCGCGGCGAGCGCCGGTCCCGGCGACGCGAGGGTCGCGAACGACGGGAAGAGCCCGAAGCTCAGCAGGAACGGCGCGATCGATACAGGGGTCGACTTCAGCCCCGCGTTGTAGGCCCAGGCCGAGGCGAGCGCGATCGCGTGGGCGGCGACGAACCCCGGCCCGAGCGGTACTGAAAGCGCCAGGCCCACGACGAGGGAGGCCACGGCCACGCCGAGCGCGCTCTCCGGGGTCACCGCTCCGCGGGCGATCGGCTTGTCGGTGCGCCCGACAGCGACATCGCGGGCCGCGTCGATCGCGTCGTTCGAGAGCCCGACGGAGACCTGCCCGGCGAAGACGGCGATGACCAAGAGGATCAGCCGCCCGGGATCGAGACCGGCGGCGATGCCGAGCGCGAGCGACAGCGTCGTGACGACGAGCGTGGGCCCGGGATGCGTCGCGCCCCAGAGCGCCCGCACGAGCGGCGGCTTCACGGGGACGGGGGGCACGGGATGACGGTACCGCCTCTCCCCGAGGGAGGGGTCGGGTCAGACGACCGATGTCTTGGCACTCTCGACAGGAGAGTGCTAATCTGACATCAAGTTGAGCGCGATGCACTCAACTTCTGAAAATTCTCCGGATGCCGCATCCGGACCGATCGAAAAGGAGAACGACCATGGCCACTTACGACCCCTTCCGCGACCTCGACCGCCTCGCGTCCACGCTCCTCGACGCCCGCCGCGGCGGTGGTCCGCGCCGCATGCCGATGGACCTGTACCGCGACGGCGACCACTACGTCCTGAACGCCGACCTCCCGGGCGTCGACCCCGGCTCGGTCGACATCGACGTCGACGGTCAGCTGCTCACCATCCGCGCCGAGCGCACGCTCGCCTCGGGCGACGACGTCAAGTGGATCACCCGCGAGCGCGAGACCGCCTCGTTCGTCCGCCAGCTGAACCTCGGCCAGGGCATCGACACCGAGCGGATCAGCGCCGCGTACCGCAACGGCGTGCTGTCGGTCACGATCCCGGTGAGCGAGAAGGCCAAGCCGCGTCGGATCGCAGTCGCGACCGACGACGGGAACGACCTGATCCAGGCCCACGAGAGCACCCCGCAGCCGATCGAGCAGTGAACATCCGGAGGGGGTGGCCGTTGGGTCACCCCCTCTTCGGCACGCACTCACTCCGCGGCGCGATCCTCCCCCGTCGGCCGGGAGAGCTCGGCATCCAGGGCGTCCACGAGCCGGGCGAACGTCTCGTCGACCGACGCCGACTGACGGAAGCCGCCGACCCGCTCGAGATCGGTGAACCCGTGCAGAGCGGAGCGCACGTAACGGATACGATGCACGTCGGCCGCCCCCGCGCCGTAACCGGCGAGCGCGCGCGTGATCTCCTCGACGAGGGCGGCGGCGGCGTCCTCCCACTCGGGGCCGGTGCCCCCGCGCTGGGCCAGCGCGTACATGCCCGGACGCTCTCGTGCGAACCCGCGGTACGCGGACGCGAGCGACTCGAGCGCGTCGCGCGACGACAGCCCGCGGGACGACTGCGCGAGCGCCGAACCGAACGCCCGGGTGGCGGCGAGCGCGACGCGGTCCGTCAGATCGCCGAGCCCGCCGACATGCTTGTACAGGCTCGGCGCGGCCACCCCGAGCGCCGTCGCGACGCGTGCCAGAGACAGGGATGCCACACCTTCGGCATCCACGAGTTCGGTGGCGCGACGCACCACGACCTCGGCGTCAAGCCCGGCCCGCGGCACCGCTCACCTCCGCGAGGAACGACGAGACGCGATCGGCGACGAGGTCGGGCGCCTCGAGCATCGGCGCGTGGCCGACACCGGGGACGATCTGCACCTCGGCGGAGAGTTCGCCGGCGAGCCACGCGGCTTCGGCGGCCGGGTCCTTCCAGTCCGGGTCGGCCGCGCCCATCACGACAAGCGAACGGGCCGTCACCCGCGGGAGGAACGGCGCGACGACCGAGTGATCGACACGCGTCGTGCGGGCGAAAGCCGCCCACCGTCCGGGCCGCGCCAGCCGCCGCGACAGGTGCGCCGCGCGCTCGCGGGCGCCGGCGCCGAGTCCCGGCCACAGCGACGCGGAGTAGCCGCGCCACACCGCGGGACCCCACGGGCGGGCGAGCAGGAGACGCAGGAGGGCGCTCATGGCGGGGTTGCCGTTGCGGGCGAACGGCCCGAGGAGCACGAGGCCGGACACGAGATCCGGTCGCGATCCGGCCGCGATGATCGCGGCGCCGGCGCTCATCGAGGCCCCGGCGAGGACGGCCGGCTGGCCGCCGAGCGCTTCGACGACAGCGACCAGGTCGCCTGCCGTCGCCTGGTCGCCGTACTCGACGAAGGTCGTGTCGCTGTCGCCGTGTCCGCGCAGATCGACGAGCGCCACGCGGTAGCCGCGGGCGACCAGTCGATCGGCCAACGGTCCGAACGCGTCGCGCTCGTCGCCCATCGCGGGCGAGCACACCACGAGGGGTCCCGTTCCGCGCACCTCGACGGCCAGTCGACCGCCGTCCACCTGAAGTTGGCTAATGTCCATAGCCATAAGCTACGCCCATTAGCCAGAGAGTGCAAGCGCGGGATCGCGAGTCTCAGAGATCCTCGGGTGCGAGGTCGCCCTGTCCTTCCTCGCCGAGCTCGACCACGCCCGGGTCTTCGCCCTGAGAGTCGGTGCCGGTCGACTCCGGGTGCACGTCCGCGGGCGGGATGTCGTCGTCGACGGCGGGGATCTCGGCCGGGTCGGCGCCCGTCGCGGTCGCCGGGTCGAGGTCGGCGGGGTCGGCACCCTCGTCGAGAGCGGTGGTGGCATCCCACTCCGCCTGAGCGGGGTCGAGCGCGGGATCGGACTCGATGGAGGTGTCGCCGTCGCGCAGCGGCTGCGCATCCGTCACGCCGTCGGGGGCGACGGGGATGCCAGGGTCGGACGAGACGTCGCTCATGGGGGGATCCTTTCGGTCGTCCGTGCGGGACCGCACGCGTCGTCGGCTCGACGACTCCCCCATCCCACCGCCCACCCGTCACCCCTCCCGCCCCCTTGACAGCGTCGGCGACCGACGCGACCCCCGCCGGTTTCGCTCCGAGGCCGAAGCCTCGCGCGCCCCGTCCCACGAGGACGTCCCTCCTCACCGCGGGGGCAAGATATCCCGGATGCCGCGGACCGATCGCCGCGGAGGAGGGTGACATGGGGGACGTTCTCACCGTGACCGCGACCGGCGCCGACGAGGCGGACCGTCCGACTCACCGCCGCGCACCGCGACCTCCTGCACGGCGGCGATCACGTGAGCGACGTGGCCCGACGGTGGGGGTTCTCCAGCCCGTCGCGGTTCGCCCGGTTCTACCGCGACATGTACGGGCGCAATCCGGCCCAGACCGCGCGCATGTTCTGACCGGTGTCGCGCGGGCGCATCCGATGTCGCATCCGGTGCCGGCATGGCGCGAAGGGTGCGGGATGCCGTCCACCGGCCGCGCGACCAGGCACAGTGACGAGGTTCGAGGCGAGGAGGACCTTTCGTGGGGAAGTTCGTGTACGAGGGAACCACGCGGACCGATTTCGAGGACCGGCTCCTCGCGCACCTGCAGGTGGTCATCGGCAACAAGCTGCGCCGCGGCGAGCCGTTCTACTTCCAGTGGAAGGACGAGGTGAGCACCGGGGGCGGACGGACGTCCGTCTGGCTGCACCCGCGCGCGAGCATCGTGTTCAAGTTCCACGGCGGACGTCCTCCCGCGCTGAACCGCGCGTGGTTGGAGGCCCTGATGACGGTGGCGAACTCCCCCACCGGCCTCTATGTGATCCCCGAACCGCCGGAGGACCTGCTCGCCACCGAGCCGATCGGCTGACCCGTTGTCAACCCGGTCGCCGCCTGCGCCGTATCGGGGTGTGCTCACCGGGACGGAAGGATGCCGCATGCCCGACTCCCCCACCGCGAACCCCCGGATCGTCGTGATCGGGGGCGGCAACGCCGGACTCTCGATCGCCGGGCGCCTCGAGCGCGCCCGGCTCGGTGACATCACGGTGGTCGAGCCGCGCACGACGCACATCTACGCCCCGCTGCAGTCCCACATCGCCGGCGGCACGGCGCGCGCCTCGCGCGCGGTGCGCCCGCAAGCCGATGTCATCCCACCGGGCGTCCGCTGGCTGCGCGACGAGGTCTTCACCGTGGATCCGGCCGCGCACCGCGTGCACCTCATCTCCGGCGGTCACCTCGACTACGACCAGCTCATCGTCGCGGCGGGTCTGCGCCTCGCGTGGGACGCGATTCCGGGGCTCCCGGAGGCGATGGCCGCGCCCGAAGGCGTGTCGAACTACGACCTCGCCCTCGCCGCGAAGGCCTCACCCGCGCTGCGCGACCTGCGCCGCGGCACGGTCGTCTTCACCCAGCCTCCCGAGCCGGCCTCGTGCGGCGCCGCCGCGCAGAAGCCGCTCTACCTCGCGTGCGACTGGTGGCGCTCGCTCGGGGTCCTCGACGACATCCGCGCGATCCTCGTGCTGCCGGACCCCGTGCCGTTCGGCATCCCGGACGTCGATCGCGAACTCCGCCGCGTGCTCGACGCGTACGGCGTGGAGGTGCGGTACTCGCGGGAAGTGCGGAGCGTGGATGCCGGCTCCCGCACGCTCACCATAGGTCACGGCGACGACGAGGAGACGCTCGCGTACGACGTGCTGCACGCGGTCCCGCCGCAGCGCGCACCGGAGTGGATCGCGGGGAGCGGACTCGCGGACCCCGACGACCCGCACGGGTTCGTCGACATCGACCCCGAGACACTCCGGCACCGCCGCTTCGCGGACGTGTGGTCTCTCGGCGACGCCGCGCGCGTCGCCACCCGGCCCTCCGGGGGAGCGATCCGGCCGCAGGCGAAGGTGCTCGCGCGGAACCTGCGGGCGGCACTCCGCGGCGGAACGCCGACCGCGCGGTACGACGGCTACAGCGTCGTCCCATTCACCGTCTCGCGCGGCACGGTCGTGTTCGCCGAGTTCGATCGGTGGGGGCGACCGCGACCGACGATCCCGTTCTGGCGCTCGCTGTCGCGCGAGCGACGCTCCACCTGGATCGCCGACCGACGGATCCTGCCGTGGGTCTACTGGAACCTGATCCTGCGCGGCCGCGCCTGAGGGGCGTATAGGCCAGATCCGTCGATCCCTCAACCCCGGGGGCCCGCGGGAGCAATCGCGCGAAGACTGGCCTTCACCCCGGATCACCGAGAGAGGACATCATGGCCCAGGTCATCGAAACCATCGACGTCGACGTTCCCGTCCGCGTCGCCTACAACCAGTGGACGCAGTTCGAGGAGTTCCCCCACTTCATGAGCTTCGTCGAGTCCATCACGCAGAAGACCGACACGCTCACGCACTGGAAGGTCAAGATCGCGGGTGCGGAGCGCGAGTTCGACGCGGAGATCACCGAGCAGCACCCCGATGAGCGCGTCGCGTGGAACAGCGTGGGTGGGGACGAGAACCACGCCGGTGTCGTCACGTTCCACCGTCTCTCCGACGCCGAGACGCGCATGACGGTGCAGATCGACTGGGAGCCCACGGGCCTCCTCGAGAAGGCGGGCGCCGTGCTCGGCGCCGACGACCGCTCGGTCAAGAAGGACCTCGAGCACTTCAAGGAGTACATCGAGTCGCGCGGCGCCGAGTCCGGCGCCTGGCGCGGCGACGTCAGCTGACGTCTTCCTCACAGGAACACGGATGCCGGATCCCCGCGGGGATCCGGCATCCGTCGTGTCAGGGGTGCCTCACCACTGGGGGTGGATCTCGGCACGCAGGCGGCGGTCGTAGACGTCGCGCACGAGCGCGTCGAACGCGTCGAGGTCGAATCCACCCTCGAGGAGATCGGCCGCCGCAGCGTTCGCGGCGGCCTGTTCGGCCGAACGCGCCCCCGGGATGACCGACGTGACACCGGACCGGGAGGCGATCCACGCGAGCGTCGCCGCGGGGAGCGTCACGCCTTCGGGCAGCGCGGCCTTCAGTTCGTCGGCCGCGGCGACGCCCTCGCCGAACGGAACCCCCGAGAACGTCTCGCCCTTGTCGAACGCCTCGCCGTTGCGGTTGTAGGTGCGGTGGTCGTCCTTGTCGAACGTCGTCTCGGCGGTGTACTTCCCCGACAGCAGACCGCTCGCGAGCGGGACCCGCGCGAACACCGCGACCCCCTTCTCGGCCGCGAGCGGGAGCACCTCGTCGAGCGGCTTCAGGCGGAACGGGTTGAAGATGATCTGCAGGTTCGTCAGATTCGGACGGCGGAGGGCCGACAGCGCCTGGTCCATCGTCTCGACCGACACCCCGTACGCGGCGATGACGCCCTCGGCGACGAGCTGGTCGAGCGCATCGTAGGTGGCGTCGTCGTCGATGACGGTCGACGGCGGGCAGTGCAGCTGCACCAGGTCGAGGGTGTCCTGCGCGAGGAGCCGACGCGACCGGTCGGTCCACGCGCGGAAGTTCTCCATCGTGTAGTTCTCGGGCACCTGGTCGGCGCGGCGCCCCATCTTGGTCGCCACCGTGATGCCGGTGGCATCCGTCTTCTGCAGGAAAGCGCCGATCAGCTCCTCGGACCGCCCGTCGCCGTACACGTCGGCGGTGTCGAAGAGCGTGACACCGGCGTCGGCGGAGGCCCCGAGCACCTCCATGGCCGCGTCCTCGCTCACCCCGCCCCAGTCGGGCCCGAGCTGCCAGGTGCCGAGGCCGATCGCGGAGACATCGCGGCCGGTGCGGGAGAGGGGACGCTGCTGCATTGCGGTTCCTTTCGGGGGTCTCCCCGAGCCTATCCAGCCCCTCCGACACCGGGGCCGAGCGGAACCCGCCCGACCCCGGGCCCGCTTCACCGGACCGCTGCCCGCCGCCGCAGGAGCCCGATCAGGATGTCGAGGACGACGAACACGGCGAGGGTGTAGCCCACGAACGGCAGGAGGATGCCGAGCCCCACCGCCGCGAGGAGCACCAGCCCGATCCCCCACCAGGGCGCGCCGCGCAGCGCTCCGCGCGCGGGAGGGGCCGCGACGCCGCTCGTCGGCCGGCGCCTCCACCACATCGCGTACCCCAGCACGACGAGCGCCGCGATGCCCAGGGCGAGGACGAACAGCACGAGCTGGTTCGCGAGTCCGAACATCGACCCCATGTGCGTGTCGATCCCCCAGCGGGAGAGCTTGGCGAGCAGCGGGAAGGCCGCGAAGTCGATGCGGTCGGTCACCTGCATCGTGGATCCGTCGATGGCGACGGCATCCACTTCGGTCGGGAAGCTGCGCTGGATCTCCTGCACGACCCACGCCTTCCCGGCGGCGGACGGGGGCTTGATCTCGACCTGACCTGTGTTGACGTTGATGCGCTGCGCGATCGCGAGCACCGCGTCGAACGTCGCTGGGTTCGCCGCACCGGTGGGGGCCGCCGTCACCGCGCCGTGATGCGCGTGCTCGCCGCCGGCACCGGCCTCCCCCTCGAGTGAGGTGGACAGCGCGGGAGTCCCCCCGCCGACCGCCGCCCGCAGGTCGGCGACGTTCGCCCCCGCGAACGCCGACCAGGTGATGCCCGTGGCCGAGAGGAACACGGCCCCGAGCACCACCCACACCCCGATCGACGCGTGCCAGCCGAACAGGCCGCGGTAGCCCGTGTGCGAACGGTTCGGGCGGACGAGGTCGGCGCGGCCGCGGCGGGCACGCCGCATCCGTCCGACCCACAGGCCGAGTCCGGCGAGGGCGACGATCCCGAGCCAGGATGCCGCGAGCTCGCTGTACCAGCGTCCGGGCTCCCCGAGATGGAGGGTCCGATGCAGGTCGCTCACCCAGGTCCGCACGGGCAGCGCGCCGCTCGTGCCGTAGGCGGTGAGGTCGCCGCGGATCTCGGCCGAGCCGGGGTCGACGAAGACCGCGCGCGTCTCGCTCTCGCCGAGGGACGGGTCGGCGAACATGACTCGCGTCGTCGTGCCCGGCTCGGGCGCGGGCCGCACGGCGACGGGGCTCACGTCACCGCCGACATACCGTTCGGCGGCGACGATCTGGTCGGCCAGCGGAAGCGGGGCGGCCGTCGAGGGCGCGGTCAGCTCGTGCGCGTAGACGATCCGATCGAGTGTCGGCGTGATCGCGTACAACGCGCCGCTCAGCGCCGCGACGAGGATGAACGGCCCCACCAGCACCCCGGCGAAGAAGTGCAGGCGCCGCAGGAGCGCCGTGAACCAGTCCTTCCGGGTGCGGGGCGGCGAGGGGTCGGATGCCGCGGGCGCGGGAGCGCGATCGGCGTCGGTGGTGGTCATGACAGGATTCCTTCTCCGATGAAGCCGCCTTCGGCACAGCCGGGCGGAACAGCGAACACGGCCGACCCGATCGGGGTCGTCCATTCGTTGAGCAGGTCGAGCTCGTCGAGCCGACGCTGGAGGGGGACGAACTGCCGATCGATGTCGGCCTGGAACGAGACGAACAGCAGTCCCGCGTCCGAGACCGTGCCGGTCGGGGGCGCGTCGTCGTAGTTGTACCCGCGGCGGAAGATGCGCTGCGCGGTGTCGTCGGACCGCGAGCGCCGCACGTGCGAGAACTCGGGGATCACGGGGAAGCCGATGGCATCCTTTGCCGCGAAGTCGGGTTCGTCGAACTCGTCCGACCCGGTGAGAGGAGCGCCCGAGGATTGGAAGCGCCCCACCGCCTGGTCACGGCCGGGACGGTCCAGGCGATCCCATTTGTCCAGGTCCATCGCGATCCGCCGCACCACCATCCCCGTCCCGCCGGCCATCCAGCCCTCGCGCGACCACACGACCTCGTCGAACCCGGTCGTCCCGGGCTGCGGGTTGGCGGTGCCGTCGACCTGGCCGAACAGGTTCCGCATCGTGGTCCCCGGCCGTGTCGTGCCGTGCGCGCGGCGGAAACCCTGCTGCACCCAGCGGGGCGCGGCGAACGCGCGCGCGTCCTTGAGCAGCATGCGCGTGGCGTGGGCCACGGTGACCGGGTCGTCCGCGGCGATCTGCAGCAGCAGGTCGCCGTCGCCGTACTCGGGCCGGAGCCGGTCGATCGCGAAGGCGGGCAGCGGCGTGAGCCACGCGGGCGCCGCGGCGCCCGCGCGCGCGACGAGTCCCGGGCCGAACCCGAATGTCACCGTCAGACGCGCGGGCGACACGGCCAGCTCCGGTTCGGTGTCCGCCAGCGCGCCCTGACCCCGCGTCAGCCGAACGGCATCGTCGGTGAGCAGGCGCATGAGCCGTCTCAGGGCATCGCGGTCGGTGTCGGCGCGCAGATCGAGCGCGACGAGCGACGCGTGCGCCTGCGCGTCGGTGTCGATGCCCGCCTGGTGCGCGCCGTGGAACGGCACGACGACGTCGCCGTTCAGCGGCGTCGAGACCGTGGCATCCATCGCTCCGGCCGAGACGGCGGCGTCGATGCCGATCGCGGCGACGGCCCCCGCGCCGGCGACGGCTCCCCCGAGGAGGAACCCCCGCCGGCCGAGGCCGCGATCCCCCGGGGCGGATCGATCGCGGGATGCCATCAGTGACCCGACTCCGAGGACCCCATGTCCATGTCGCCCTCGTAGTTCTCGTTCGCGCCGGCGAACTCCTTCACGGGTGCGGTGATCTCGGCCGTGGAATCGTCCGAGAACGTCAGGGTGATCGTGGTCTCGTCGCCGACGCGCAACGGAGTGGTGACGTCCATGAACATGAGGTGGTCACCGCCGGGCTCGAGGGTGATCGCGCCGTGGGCGGGAATGACGAACCCGCCCTCGACCGGGCGCATGACCATCTGCCCGGACTCGTTCTGCACGGTCTCGTGCAGTTCCATGGCCGAGGTCGAGGGGCTCGTGGCCGACACGACCGTGAGATCGGTGTCGCCGTCGTTGCGGAGCTCGCCGAACCCCGCGCTCATCCCGGCGTCGGCCGCCTTGACCCAGACATCGGTGGTCGAGAAGGAGTCGGCCGCGGGCACGGCGGGTGCGGGTGCGGTCGACGCGCATCCGGAGAGGGCGACGGTCGCGGCGAGGGCGAGGGCGCTCAGACGCAGGAGGGAGGTGGTGCGAACGGACATGGGGAACCTTTCAGGAGTGGCCGCCGCGGGGGCCGCGGCGACGGAGGAGAAGAGTGACCGCGAGGAACACGGCGAGCGCGAGGCCCGCCCCGATCGCGGCGATGACGACGACGCGGGGAATCCCGGCGTCGTCGGTGGAGGCGGGAGCCGCCTCCGGAGACGGCGCGGTCGAGGCCGCGATCCGTTCCAGGGGCGCGGCGTCGCCGACGGTGAACGGGATGACCCCCGAGATGGGGTGGCCGTCGACGGAGACGACGCGCCAGCGCACCTCGTACCCGGCGACCGGCATCCCTCCCTGGAGGAGCACCGAGACGGTCCCGGATGCCACGACCGGGTCGGCCGCCACCCAGTCGGTGCCGTCGCCGTCGGCGACGATCACCTGTGCACCGACGTCCATGACGTCGGCGGAGAACCTCAGCGAGATCTCATCGGGAGCGCTGGGCAGGCGCTCACCCGTGGAGGGTGAGCTGGAGAGCAGTTCGTCGTGGGCGGATGCCGGGACGACCGACGCCAGGACGGCGACGGCGGCCACGGCGATCCCCGCCGCGACGACGCGGAGGCGATGCATGGGAACCTCTTTCGGGATGCCGGAGCATCCGTCGAACGGCGTCCGCGCGGAAGCGCACGAGAGCGCGCCGGACGTGGACGCCGAGGGCCGTGCGGACCCGCGCCCGCTCGGACGCGGACGCGGGAGCCCGCGCGCTGCGCGCGACGGCCCCGGTGGATGTCGGAGACGTGAAGCTCTGCTCGCGCCTCACCGACCGCCCCGCGAGGCGCAGGGTCAGCGGCGTCGCTCCCCTCGGGACGGGGAGCGGGGCGTCAGAGCGCGAAGAGGGGTGGCCCGCGTCGCCGGAGGGAGGCGGTGAGCAGCAGCGAGATCGGGCGGACGACCTCGATCAGGACGACGTGGACACGGCGCAGCGGAACCGGAGCCGGGCCGGTGGCGATGATCGCGGCACGGGCACGCAGCCAGAGCACGAGGCGGTCCGCGAGCAGCCGGAGCAGCGCCACGGTGGTCTCACCCCGGTGCAGGGCCAGGGTGGTCACCGCGGCGGCGACGAGGTGCCAGCCGCCCATCGTGGCATCCGCGGTCACGAGGGGGCCGGCAGGGCCGTCCAGCACGGTCGCGACACCGTGGACGTGCGTCGCACGCCCCGTGTCGTAGGTGCCGAGGACGAAGAGGGCGTGGAAGAGCACCTGGCTGAGCGCGACCGCCGGCCCGAGCCGCAGGAGCGAGGGACGGCGTCCGGCGAAGGCGACGCACACGACGAAGGAGAGGGCGAGCGGCACGACGATCCCGAAGATCCCGGGCACCGCCCCGCCGGCGGTGAGGTGGGACAGGAGGGCGACGAACGTCGCCACGGTCGCGGCGACCGCCCCGCGCACGACGCGCGTGCCCCGGTCCTGTCGTCGCATGCCCCCATTGTGTCAGCCGGGCGGAGGCCCTCCCGCCACCCCTAGGCTGGCCGGATGACGAGCTCCCCGGGCACCCCGCGCCGCGTCGTGATCGCCGGCGCGAGCGGTTTCGTCGGTCAGGCACTCGTGGCGGCGTTCCGCGAGGACGGCTACGACGTCGCCACGATCGGCCGCACCGGCACCGCGACCTGGGCGGACCCGGTCGGGATCGCGCGGGTGATCGACGGCGCCGACGTGCTCGTGAACCTCGCCGGGCGCATCGTGTCGTGCCGCTACACGGCCGCGAATCGCGACGAGATCCTGCGGTCCCGGGTCGACACGACGCGCGCGCTCCACCGGGCGGTCCGGGATGCCGCACACCCCCCACGCGTGTGGATGAACGCCTCGACCGCCACCATCTACCGCCATGAGACCGAGAGCGGCAACGACGAGATCGACGGCGTGATCGGCGACGGGTTCTCCGTGGACGTGGCGACGAGCTGGGAGCGGGCGTTCTTCGACGGCGACCTCCCCGCCACCCGCCGTGTCGCCCTCCGCATGGCGATCGTCCTCGGCGACGGGCCGGCGACACGCATGCTCTTCGCGCTGGGGCGACTGGGTCTCGGCGGTCCCCAGATCGACAGCTGGTGGTTCCCCCACCGCCGCTATCGCGGGATCGGGGCGCGGCCGAGCGGACCTGTGTGGTCGTCGTGGCACCGCACGCGGGGACGCCAGCGCTTCAGTTGGATCCACATCGACGATGTCGTGGCATCCGTCCGCTTCCTGCGCGACCGTGACGACATCTCGGGGCCGGTGAACCTCGCCGCACCCGGCGTGAGCGACAACCGCACCCTGATGCGCGAGGTGCGCCGCGTCGCGGGGATGCCCGTGGGCCTCCCGGCGTACCGCTGGATGCTCGACCCCGCCATGGCGATCCTCCGCAACGAGCCCGAGTTGGTGCTGAAGAGTCGGTGGGCCGAGCCCGCCGTGCTGACGCGCGCGGGCTTCGCCTTCGCCTACGACGAGCTGGGGCCGGCGCTGGACGCGGTGGCATCCGTGCGCCGGCCCCGGGCCCGCGACCTCTTCTCGAACTGAGAAGAGACGATCGGTCAGGTGTTGCGGCGCACGAAGCGCAGCAGGGCGGCGATGACGCCGACGATGAGGATGATGATCCCGATCCAGAGCAGGAACTTCACGGCCTCGACGAAGATGCCGAGGAACAGGAAGACGAGACCGACGACGATGAGGAGGATGGCGAGAGCTGGCATGGCATCCACTCTGGTCCTGCGGTGCGGATCGCCGCTCTCCCTTGACAGACGGCGGAGGCCGGGGCACGCGCGTGTCAAGCACCCGGTGGGCGGAGGGCGCGCGGTCTAGCCTCGGTTCCGTCACCACGAGAAAGGCGCATCATGGGCGATCGCGACACCACCGGACACGGCACCGGACCCGACGAGGGCGAGTACACCGAAGTCCAGCTGCCGGACGGCGAGGAGGCAGGAAGCAACCTCGACGCTCCCGGTGAATACGTCGACAGTCAGCGCGCCGACGGCACCGACGCCCGTCCGCGTTCGGACGAGGCGGGGTCCTACACGGACGTGCAGCTCCCCTCGGGCGACGAGTCGCGCGAGGACACCGGACGTCCGGGCGAGTACACCGACCGCGATCGTTGAGTCAGCGCTCGAGGGTCGCCCGGGGATCCGTGCCGTACGCGGCGCGGTAGATGGACGCGAATCCGGCGAGATCCGCGAACCCCCACCGCAGGGCGATCTCGGCGAGCGTCGTCCGCGTCGGATCGGCGGCGACCAGGTCGGCGTGCGCGGCGCTGACGCGGGCCTGCGCGAGGTACTCCTCGGGAGTCGAGGCGAGGTGCCCGTTCGCCGCGAACGCACGGCGGAGCCCTGCGGCCGACGTCCCCGCCGCCCGCGCCGCGTCGTCGGCGGTGACCGGCAGAGAGGCGTGGTCGTCCATCCAGCTGGTCGCCGCGGCGTAGATGGCGGCCTGCTCGAGCGCCGACGCCCGGCGCTCCCTCGGATCGCCGACCAGCGGGAACGCCTCGAGAGTGGCGGAGACGAGCGCCCGATGGACATGGGCGCGCACGAGGGGTTCGCCGAGGAGGGGGACCTGCGTGAACGACCAGCGCAGGGTGGCGAGCCAGTAGTCCCTCATCCGCGACGACACCGGTCCCCTGCCGGCGAAACGCACCTAGAGGGTGTCGTCCCCGTAGATCGTGCGCGCGGCCTCGGTCAGATGCGCCGGGTCGAAAGCGACCATCTCGACGGCGGTGCCGTGGGCGTTGCCCACCATCTCGTCGCCCGGCTGGATGACGCCCGGCTCGACGCTGAACTCCCCCGTCGCCGATCCGATGCGCCAGGTGTAGCCCGGGGTGGAGGTGGCGAAGAAGAAGCGGTCGGCGCCGTACACCACCTCGGCGCGACAGTCCCACAGGAGTCGGCGCAGGGCGAAGCCGCAGTCACCGACGGCGCGCTCCCCGATCGCGCCGTCGTCGGCCCGCAGATCGACCCGCCCGTACTGCGTCTGCAGCCAGGCGAGGGCCTCGGCGGGTTCGGCCGTGCGCATGCGCTCGTCGAAGTAGTCGCTGCTCATGGACGTGCGGCACCTCGCTCCCGCTCGACTGCGCCACCGCCATAGTAGTTAACCTCCCGCACGACCCGGCATTCTCACACCGGCACCGATAGTTCACCCACCGCAAAGGAATCGAGACCGTGACCGACTCGCCCGTGATCCGTGACATCCACACTGACGACGCCGGAGAGGTCCTGACGATCCAGCGCGCCGCCTTCGCCGGGGAAGCCCTCATCTACGGCGACCCCGACATGCCGCCGCTCACTCAGACGCTCGAAGAGCTCGAGGCCGAGCTCGTGGAGAACCTCGGTTGCGTGGCTCTCCAGGGCGAGCGGATCGTGGGCGCCGTCCGCGCGCGGCGGGACGGCGAGCTGCTGCTGATCGGCCGGCTCGCCATCGCCCCAGATCAGCAGGGCGGCGGACTGGGCTCCGCACTGCTCGCCGCGGTCGAGGAGCGCGGCCGTCGGGCCGGCGCCACCGAGGCCGAGCTGTTCACGGGTGGCCTGAGCGAAGCCAACCAGCGCCTCTACGAGCGCGAGGGCTACCACCGCACCGAGACCACCGCCGACGGAGAGATCTTCTACCGCAAGCCCCTGACCTGACGCGCGCGTCGTTCCCCCGGTTCAGCGTCCAAGACACGCGGATGCCACGGCGGCTCGTCCGCGTGTCTTGGACACTCAGCGGCCCGGACCGGGCCGGGGGCTCACGGGGTCGGCATCCCGCCGTTGACGTTCAGCGTCTCGCCGATGACGTAGCTCGATTCCGCGGATGCCAGGTAGACGTACGCCGGGGCGAGCTCGGCGGGCTGCCCCATACGGCCGAGGGGCGTCTCCTCGCCGAACTCGGCGACCTTCTCCTGGGGCTGGCCGTCCGACACCTGCAGCGGGGTCCAGATCGGGCCCGGGGCGACGGCGTTGACCCGGATGCCCTTCGGTGCCAGCTGCTGACCGAGAGCCTTCGTGAACGCGTTGATCGTCGCCTTCGTCGAGGCGTAGTCGACGAGGATCGCGGACGGGGAGTACGCCTGGATCGACGTCGTGTTGATGATCGCGGACCCGGCCGGCAGGTGCGGCAGCGCCGCCTTGGTGATCCAGAACATCGCGTAGACGTTCGTCTTGAACGTGGCGTCGAACTGCTCGTCGGTGAGGGTCGTGAGGTCCTCGTTGAACAGCTGCTTGCCGCCGTTGTTCACGACGATGTCGAGGCCGCCGAGTTCCGCGACCGCCTGCGCGACGAGCGCGCGGCAGTACTCGGGGTCGCGGAGATCGCCGGGGATCTGCACGACGGTCGCACCGGCCTCGCGCAGGATACCGGCGATGCGATCGGCATCCTCCTTCTCCTCGGGCAGGTACGACATCGCCACCGAAGCCCCCTCCCGGGCGAAGGCGATCGCGGTCGCCGCACCGATACCGGAGTCGGCGCCCGTGATGAGGGCTTTGCGGCCCTCGAGTCGGCCGCTGCCGACGTAGGTGTCCTCGCCGAGCGCGGCCCGGGGCGACATCTCGGCATCCAGGCCGGGCTCGGACTGGTGCTGCTTCGACGGCTCGATGTCGGCGTAGAGCTTCGCGGGATCGGTGAAGGTGTACTGACTGGTCATGGCGAGTCCTTTCAGGGGGATGCCGAAGCGTGGGCCGCCGCGGCGGGGGAAGGTCAGCGGTTGCCGAGGTCGGCCTCGTCGACCACCTCGCGGATGACGAGGGCGGCGTTGATGAGCGCGAGATGACTGAGCGCCTGCGGAAGGTTGCCCCAGAAGGCCCCGTCGTCCTCGGCGATCATCTCCGAGTACATGCCGACATCGTTGGCCTGTGCGACGAGCGCATCCATCGCCTCGATCGCCTCGGCGTGGCGACCGACGCAGGCCAGGGCGGTGGCGCGCCAGAACGCGCACGCGACGAACGTGTGCTCCTCCTGGTCCATGCCGGTGTAGCGATACACCAGGTGGTCGTCGGTGCCGAGGCGTTCGGTGATGGCATCCACGGTTCTCGACATGCGCTCGCCCCGGTCGAAACCGGTGGGGGCGTGCAGGAGCACCGAGGCGTCGAGGTCGTCGGAACCGGGGCGCAGCGTGTACGCCTGCAGCGTCTCCGACCAGCAGTTCTCCTCGACCCAGGCGTGGATGCGGTCGCGCTCCACGCGCCAGCGGTCGCCGTTGTCCGGGATGTGCCCACCGTCCGCGAGCCATTGCGCATCGTCGAGCGCCTTCCAGCAGCCCATCTTCGACGACGTGTAGTGCTCGATCTCGGGCAGCTCCCACATCCCCGAGTCCGCGCGTCGCCACAGGTCGCACGTGCGGTCCGCGACGTCGGCGAGGAGCCGCCCGGTCGGGATGTCGAGACGGTTTCCGGCCTCGACGTAGGTGCGGCAGATCGCGATGAGATCGCCGTACACACCGAGCTGAAGCTGGCCCTGGGCCGGGTTGCCGGTGACGACCGGCGGGATGCCGTTCCACCCCGGGACCTCGTGCTTCTCCAGGCCGATCTCGGCGGCGCCGTCGAGCGTGTACATCACCTGCACCTCGGGACCGTTGGCGCGGATCGTGCGCAGCATCCACGACAGCGCGGCGTGGGTCTCCTCGCGCAGACCGAATCCGACCCAGGCGTGCGCGGTGTAGGCGAGGTCGCGCACCCAGGCGAAGCGGTAGTCCCAGTTCTTGCCCCCGCGCGGGTTCTCGGGGAGCGATGTGGTGGCGGCGGCGGCGATCGCGCCGGTGGGGCTGAACAGGAGCAGCTTCAGGGCGAGCGCGCTGCGCTGGACGTCGTCCGCCCAGGGACCGTCGTACGAGAACTCGTCCGACCACAGGGTCCAGCCGGCGATCGTGCGGTCGATGCCGCGGTCCACGTTCAGCGCGTCGGGGATGCGCAGCGGCTCCCCCTCGGTCGCGGCGATCACGAGGAGATGGCGCGAGCCCTTCCCAGTCGTGAATGTGCCCGAGATGCTCTCGCTGCGTTCGTCGGGTTCCCCGTGGATGCCGTGCTCGTGGCCCACCACGGCGAGCGAGACGTCGCCGACCCGCATGATCGAGAACCCGTCGATGCGCTCGGTCCACGGGGCCGCCGAGCGGAGCATCGTGCCGGGCTGCACGCACCAGGCGAACTCGACCTCGCCCTTCACGCCCTCCACACGACGCGCGAGCTCGGCCCACGGCAGTCGTCCGGCGATGCCGGTCACCATGGCATCCGTGAGCTTCGCGACTCCGCTCGCGGTGGTGAACGTGGTCTCGAGGACATTCGTGCGGGCGACGTAGCGGCGTGTCACCGTGTAGTCCCCGATCGGAGCCAGCGCGATGCACCCGCCCGCGGACTCGTCGACGAGACGGGCGAACACCGGGCGCGAGTGAAGATTCGGAAGCGGCAGCCAGTCGACCGAGCCGTCGAGCCCGATCAACGCGACCGTCCGCCCGTCGCCGATCGCGGCGTAGTCGCGCAGCGGACGGGACGGCGAGGGCGGGGTCGTGGAGGGTGGGGTCGCGGGCACGGTCCCACGCTAGGAACCGCCCCTGCCCCTATCGCGGGGGTTGTCGATCCCGGTCGGAGCGGGTACGGGTCGGCGGTACCGCCGCGCGGCCCTCCTCGCAACCCCCGGTCGACTGCCGCCGGCGCGACCTAACGTCGAGGACGACCGCGAGTGAAAGGAACGCGCATGTCCCCCACCACGAAGGACGCCCCGACCAAGAACCGCCGTCGCCCGGCCCGCGGCGGCAGCGGCCCTGAGACCACCGACGAGCAGAACGCCGAGAAGGGCTTCCAGGCCTCGGAGAAGCTCACCGACAGCCTGCAGGCCGTCCTCGTCGACCTCATCGAGCTGTCGATCCAGGGCAAGCAGGCGCACTGGAACGTCGTCGGCAAGAACTTCCGCGACACCCACCTGCAGCTCGACGAGATCATCGACGCCGCTCGCGAGTTCAGCGACACCGTCGCCGAACGCATGCGGTCGCTGCACGCGCTGCCCGACGGCCGCAGCGACACCATCGCCGAGACGACGACCCTGCCCGAGTTCCCCCAGGGCGAGGTCGACACGGCCGAGGTCGTCGACCTCATCACCGAGCGCCTGGACGCGACCGTGGGTACGGTCCGCGACGTCCACGACGATGTCGATGACGAAGACCCCACCAGCGCCGACATCCTGCACGGGATCCTCGAGCGCCTCGAGCAGCTCTCGTGGATGGTCAGCGCGGAGAACCGCGTCGCGCGCAAGTCGTAGTCGCGATCGCGAACACCGGATGCCGGGGCCGCGGGGCCTCGGCATCCGTCGTTTCCGCGGGGATCAGCCGCGGGCGATGAGGAAGGGCGGGTGCGGACCTTCGATCCGGGCCAGGGCGATCTTCATGTCCGTGAGGGTCGCACCGAGCTCCGCGAATCGCCGGTCGACCTCCGCGAATCGCCGGTCGACCTCCGTGAATCGCCGGTCGACCTCCGTGAATCGCTCGTCGGTGCTCGCCTCCAGCCGGTCCAAGCGCCGATCCACGCGGTCGAAACGCTCGTCCGTCCGCTGTTCCAGCCGGACCAGCATCCACTTCACCCCGCCCAGATTGGCGGCCGCGAACGTGAGGAAGAACGCGGCGAGGGCGACGAGCGCTTGCACGGTGTCGAGGTTCACGGGCGGTCCTTCCTGAGGTGGATGCGTCGAATGTACGTCACTCGTACGACGGCGAGTCATGCGCACATGCCATTCGCGCCGAACTTCACCCGAATCCCGCGTTGTGGAGGAGCCGTCAGAGCCGCAGCACCTCGGTGACGCGGACGACAGCGGTCCCCTCCTCCTCGGAGGCGGCGAGATCCACCTCGGCGCGGATTCGCCAGTCGTGATCGCCGGCGGGGTCGTCTATGGTCTGCTCGACACGCCACACGCCCTCGGCGGCGGCCGACTCGTCGATGTCGACGTACGCCGACGACCGCGCGGCGCCACCCGTGCCGATCGCGTCGTGCTCCTCGAAGTAGCGGTCGAGGACGTCGGGCCAGTCGGCATCCGGATCCAGCTCGACGAGCTCGTCGTCGCGCTGCAGCGCGGCCAGCTGCACCCGGCGGAACATCTCGTTGCGCACGAGCACGATGAACGCGCGGCGGTTCGTGAGGATCGACGGCGGGGCCGGCGGCACGACTGGGGCGGATGGATCGTCGGCCGGGTTGATCAGCTGCTCCCACTCGTCGACGAGGCTCGAGTCCACCTGCCGCACGAGCTCGCCCAGCCAGGCGATGAGGTCGAGCAGGTCGGGCGTCTGCGCGTCGGACGGCACGGTCTGGCGGATGGCACGATACGCGTCGCTGAGGTACCGCAGCACCAGCCCCTCGCTGCGCGCGAGCTGATACAGCGACACGTACTCCCCGAACGAGCAGGCCCGCTCGAACATGTCGCGGACGACGGACTTGGGCGACAGCTCGAAGTCGCGGATCCACGGCTGGCTCGACGCGAACACCTCGTAGGCCTGCGCGAGCAACTCGTCCAGCGGCTTCGGCCAGGTGATCTCCTCGAGCATCTCCATGCGCTCGTCGTACTCGATGCCCTCCCGCTTCATCGCCGCGACGGCCTCGCCGCGGGCGCGGAACTGCTGCTGCGACAGGATCGGGCGGGGGTCGTCGAGGGTGGCCTCGATGACGCTGACGACGTCGAGCGCGTAATGCCCGGTGCCCACCGACGAGGCCGGGGGCGCGGCATCCGGTCCCCTGCCCAGCTCGACCTCGGGATCGAGCATCTCGATGGCGGCCAGCGCGAACGGCGACAGCGGCTGGTTGAGGGCGAAGTTCGGCTGCAGGTCGACGGTCAGACGGATGCCATCGGCTCCGGCCTCGACCACACCGGCCTGCACGAGGGTGCGGAAGATCGCGATCGCCCGCCGCGCGAGCTCGTACTGGCGGGCGCGCGGCTCGTGGTTGTCGAACACCAGCGATCGGACGTTGCCGAAGACGTCGCCGCCCCGCGCGATGACGTTGATCAGCATCGCGGCGGTGAGCTTCATCTGCGGCACGAGCGGCTCGGGCTCCGCCGCGACGAGACGGTCGTAGCTCTGCTCGGTCCAGTTGACGAAGCCCTGCGGCGCCTTCTTGCGCACGATCTTCTTCTGCTTCTTCAGGTCGTCGCCGGCCTTGAGGATCTGCGCGGCGTTCTCGATCTCATGGTCGGGGGCCATGACGACCACCGTGCCCGCGGTGTCGTAGCCGGCCCGGCCCGCGCGCCCCGCGATCTGGTGGAACTCGCGCGCCGACAGCTGGCGCATGCGCGTGCCGTCGTACTTGGTCAGCGCGGTCATGAGGACCGTGCGGATCGGCACGTTGATCCCCACACCGAGCGTGTCGGTTCCGCAGATGACGCGCAGCAGCCCGCGCTGCGCGAGCGTCTCGACCAGGCGCCGATAGCGCGGCAGCATGCCGGCGTGGTGGACGCCGATGCCCGCGCGGACGTACCGCGAGAGCGTCTTACCGAAGCCGGTCGTGAAGCGGAAGCCGCCGATCGCCTCGGCGATCTCGTCCCGCTGCTCGCGACCGATGATGCGAATGGACGACAGCGCCTGCGCGCGCTCCATGGCCGCGGCCTGCGAGAAGTGCACGACGTAGATCGGCGACTGCTTCGTGTCGAGCAGCTCCTGCACCGTCTCGTGCACCGGCGTGCGCGCGTACTCGAAGTGCAGGGGGACGGGGCGTTCGACGCCGGTGACGCGCGCGGTCGGGCGACCGGTGCGGCGCGAGAGGTCGTCGGCGATGTCCTCGACGTCGCCGAGGGTCGCCGACATGAGGATGAACTGCGCCCGGTTCAGCAGCAGCAGGGGTACCTGCCACGCCCAGCCGCGGTCGGGCTCGCCGTAGTAGTGGAACTCGTCCATGACGACCTGGTCCACCTCGGCATCCGGGCCCTGCCGCAGGGCGAGGTTCGCGAGGATCTCGGCCGTGCAGCAGATGATCGGGGCGTCGGAGTTGACCGAGGAATCACCCGTGACCATGCCGACGTTCTCGGCGCCGAAGATGTCGACGAGGGCGAAGAACTTCTCGCTCACGAGCGCTTTGATCGGGGCGGTGTAGTAGCTGCGGCCGCCCCGGGCGAGGGATGCCGCGTGCGCGGCGACGGCGACGAGGGACTTCCCCGTCCCCGTCGGGGTCGACAGGATCACGTTCGCGCCGGAGACGATCTCGATGATCGCCTCGTCCTGGGCGGGGTAGAGAGTGAGCCCGCGGCCGTTCGCCCACTCCACGAACCCGAGGTAGGCGGCATCCGGGTCGCTGCCTGCGGGCACGTGGTCGAGGAGCGAAGTCACCGCTCCACCCTCTCATCCCCCGCCGACCGGCCGGTCAGCGGAGCTCATTCCGCGTCGGAGAACACCCCCACCCGGTCGCCGTCCCGCACGAACTGGACCGAGCTGCCGACGGGGAACCTCGCTCGGAAGACGTCCGGCAGGTCGGGCGTCACCACGAACTCGACGGTGGCCGGGAAGGCTCCCGCGCCGCACCCGCCGTACCGGAACCCTCCCTGGAACACGTTGCCGTCGTCCATCGTCGCTATCGTCGCGGTCTCCACGAGGAGGACGCACTCCGCACGGGTACCCGCCGCATCGATCTGCGACGGACCCACGTACGTGGTGAGGCCGTAGAAGTCGGCGTAGGCCGACACGTCGTCGGATGCGAAACCCATGCTCCGGACCGGCGCGGTGTCGGCGGCCGGGTCGGCCTGGAGCGTGGCCACCTGCGCAACGCCCGCGGTCCGCGCGACGGGCACGAAGGTCGTCGCCGCGATCGACGCGGCGCTGGCGATGGCGGCCACGGCGGCGAGCGAGCCCGCCCACAGCCACAGCGTGCGCGCGCGCCGCACGACCGGGCGACGGGTCGCACGCTCCGTCGGCTCGTCGAGGTCGGGTTCCCCCTCCTCGGCGACGAGCGGATCGTCGGATGGGGCCGTCGGCGGGTTCATCGGCACCACCGGCGTCGAGGACTCCCCTCGATCGCGGCGCTCGAGGTCCTCGAGCTCCTGCAGACGCCCCAGGGCGGCAGGATCGGCGGAGAGATCGGCGTCCGGCCCGTACGCCCGCGCGCGCAGTTCCGCCAGCTCCCCCCGCAGCTCGGCATCCATGCCCTGCATCGTGCCACAGCCCGGACGGGCCGGGGCCGGATTCTCCATTCGCGGGAATAGACACGGGGATGCCGCGTTGCACACGTCATGCGTTCCTTCGGCACCCTCTCCTTCGGGCATTACGGCCCCCTCGGCGGCGGCCACCACCTCTCCGCCGGCGATTCGATGCTGCAGGCGATCGACCTCGCCCAGGGCATGGACGATCTCGGCGTGAACGGCGTCTCGTTCCGCGTCCACCACTTCGCCCGGCAGCAGGCGGCCCCGATGCCGCTGCTCGCCGCCATCGCCGCACGTACATCGCGCATCGAGGTGGGCACCGGTGTGATCGACATGCGCTACGAGAACCCGCTCATGCTCGCCGAGGAGGCGGCATCCGTCGATCTCATCAGTGGGAACCGACTCGCCCTCGGCGTGAGCCGCGGGTCACCCGAGACCGTCCTGCGCGGGTACGAGGCGTTCGGCTACATCGGGTCCGAGGATCCGCGCGGCGCCGACATCGCGCGTGACCACTTCGACCTGTTCCTGCGCGCGATCGACGGGGAAGGACTCGCCGAGCGCGACCCGATGAGTCCCTTCGGCGGCGGCACCGGTCTTCAGCGCATCGAGCCGCACTCCCCGGGGCTGCGCACGCGCATCTGGTGGGGTGCCGGCACGACCGCGACCGCCGAGTGGGCCGGACGTACGGGCGTGAACCTGATGTCGTCGACGCTGCTCACCGAGGCGGACGGGACGCCGTTCGACATCCTGCAGGCTCGACAGCTCGACGCGTTCCGGGCCGCGTGGAAGGACGCCGGCCACGCGGGCGAGCCGCGGACGTCGGTGAGCCGCAGCATCTTCCCCATCGTCAGCGACGAGGACCGCCTGTACTTCGGCGGCTCGGCCGGCTCCGATCAGATCGGTGTGATCGACGGCATGCGCTCGACCTTCGGCAAGACGTACGCGGCAGAGCCGGACGTGCTCATCGAACAGCTGCAGAACGACGCCGCGGTGATGAGCGCCGACACGCTGATGCTCACGATCCCTTCGCAGATGGGTGTCGAGTTCAACCTGCGCCTGGTCGAGAACTTCGCGCAGCACGTCGCGCCGGCCCTCGGCTGGCAGTCGACCCTCGCGACCGTCTGACCATTTCGACCACGGAGCCCCGGATGCCAGGCATCCGGGGCTCCGTGGTCCGTCGGGCCGCTCAGCCGCCGACGAAACCGCTGCGTTCGATCGGCAGCGGAGGGTCGGGATGCAGCGTCCGATACGCCGCGACGTCGCGGACGTTCTTCTGCACGGCCACGACGGCGAACAGGCTCATGGCGAAGCCGATGCCGTAGAAGCCCTTCTCCGACAGCAGGAGATCGGCGTTCCACAGGCCGACCGCCATCAGCGCGAGCGACGCGAGCAGCATGCCCCATGCGACGCCCAGGTACGCTCCGGTCACGGGAACGTCTTCGGCGCGATCGCGAACGGCCTTCTGCACGGAGATGGCGGCGAACAGTCCGAGGAGGAAGATCGCGAGGAAGTAACCCTTCTCGGCGAGCTGCATCTGCGCGTTCCACAGACCGATGAAGTACACGGATGCGCCCAGTCCGAGAGCGACCCACGAAGCCCCGACGAACGCGGCCGTCGGCCGACCGATCTCGAGGTGCGTCTGCTGATCCATCTTTGGTCCAACCTTCCTCTCGAGCCCCGCGGACGAGGCATATGCGTGTGGAGGAAGGTAGCGGCAGTCGCATGCGATTCACTTCATATATCCGCTCGACGTCGTCACGGGGCATCCGGTTTTCGCCCGCGGCCCGCTAGGTTCGGCTGGTGACCGCCTCCGATTCACCTCCCTCCGCGGCCATCGTCGCGCTCGCTGACCGCGTCGAGGGGGCGGCATCCGATTCGCCCCGATTCCTGCTCGGGATCGCCGGGAGCCCGGGAAGCGGAAAGACCACATTGGCGACGGCGATCGTCGCGGAGCTGAATGCCCGGCATCCCGGGACGGCGTCGGCCGTGCCCATGGACGGCTTCCACCTGGCCAACGCCACGCTCGACCGCCTCGGCCGACGCGATCGCAAGGGAGCGATCGACACGTTCGACGGCTGGGGGTTCCTCGCACTCCTGGACCGGATCCGCACCGAGACGGAGCACACGGTGTTCGCCCCGGGCTTCCGGCGCGAGGTCGACGAGGGCGTGGCCGGCGAGATCGCCGTGGAGCCCGCGACGCGCATCGTCGTCGTGGAGGGCAACTATCTGCTGGTCGACGACGGCCCGTGGGCGCGCGTGCGCGGCGCGCTCGATGAGGTGTGGTTCTGCGCGGCACCGAGCGCGGTCCGCGAGACCCGGCTCGTGCACCGCCATACGCGGCACGGGCGCAGCCTCGCTGTGGCGATGGACTGGGCGCGCGGCGTCGACGGGGCCAACGCCGCGCTGATCGAGGCGACCCGCGAGCGGGCGGCGCTGGTGGTGTCGGGCGAGACGGGGGCCGTCGTCGACTGAGTCGCTGTCGGCTTGACAGGAGCAACGCCACCCCCTAGGTTCATTACTCAAGTAACGAACCAAAGGAGCCCGATGCTCGACGACGGCAAGCCGATCTTCATCCAGATCGCCGAGTCCATCGCCGACGGCGTACTGGCCGGCAGCTACCCGGAGGGCACGCAAGTACCGTCCACGAACGAGTTGGCGGCGTTCCACCGCATCAACCCCGCCACCGTCGGCAAAGGTCTCGGCCTCCTCGTCGACCGCGGCATCCTGCACAAGCGTCGCGGACTCGGCATGTTCGTCAGCGAGGGCGCCCACCAGCGCCTCCGCGACGAGCGGACCACGGCTTTCCGGGCCGACTTCGTCGCGCCTCTCCTCGCCGAAGCACGTTCCCTCGGCCTCGACCTCACCGACATCCACCGCATCATCGACCAGGAAGGGGCGTCCTCATGACGCAGCCCGCCGTCCGCCTCTCGGGGGTGTCGCGCCGCTTCCGGCGCGCACAGGCCCTGGACGACGTCACTCTCGACATCCCCGCGAACGCCATCACGGGACTCCTCGGCCGCAACGGCGCCGGGAAGACGACCCTCATGTCGATCATCGCGGGCCACGACCGACCCTCGACCGGCTCGGTGCAGGTCTTCGGCACCGATCCGTTCGAGGACGCCGCCACGATGTCCTCGATCAGCTTCGTCCGCGACAACCAGCGCTACCCCGACGACTTCACTCTGCGGCAGGTGCTCGAAGTGGCCCCGCACTTCCACGCTGGGTGGGACGCCGGCGTCGCCGAGCACCTCGTCCACGGCTTCCGCCTGCCGCGCAAGACCGCCATCAAGAAGCTGTCGCGCGGACAGGCCTCCTCGCTCGGCATCGTGCTGGGGCTCTCGTCCCGCGCACCGCTGACGATCTTCGACGAGCCGTATCTCGGATTGGATGCCACGGCCCGCCGCTTCTTCTACGACACCCTCATGCAGGACTACCTCGAGCACCCGCGGACCATCCTCGTGTCGACCCACCTCATCGACGAGATGGAGCCGCTCCTCGAACACGTCGTCATCGTCGACGAGGGACGCCTGGTGCGCACCGCTACGGCCGATGATCTCCGCGGCAGCGCCGTCACCCTCAGCGGCACGACGGCGGCGGTCGACGAGATCGCCGCGGGTCACTCCGTGCTGCAGCGGCGCGTGGTCGGCGGCCTGTCGTCGCTGGTGCTCGAGACGCGCGCCGACGAAGAGCTGCGCACCCGCGCGGCGCGCGCCGGCGCACAGCTCAGCCCCGCCACTCTGCAAGACCTCGTGGCCGCCTACGGCGTCGAGCGCGACTCCCGGGAAGGAACACTCGCATGACCGCCCTCACCACTGCTCCCCGACGGGGCGCCGCACCGACCGACGTCCTCCGTCTGCACTTCTCGCAGCGCGCACTGCTGCTGCGCACGCCGCCCGGCATCATGCTCGTCGTGTTCGCGCTGACGGTGATCATCGCGATCATCTTCTGGCGCGTCGGATCCGTGCCCGGCAGCGACGAGTGGGTGCAGAACAGCCGGAGCAACGCCGCGATCTTCTGGGCCCTCCCCGGTTTCTTCGGCTGGTTGGGCGTGCAGACCGTGTCACTCACGTTCCCCCTCGCGCTGTCGCTGGGGAGCACGCGTCGCGCGTTCGTCGCGGGAACGGTGCTGACCCACGTCGTGCTGTCGCTGTACGTCACCGCGATGCTGCTGGTGCTGCTCGCGATCGAGCTGGCGACGGGGCACTGGTTCTTCGACATCTACATGACCGACGTCTGGATCCTGGGAGCCGGGAACCCGCTCCAGCTCGCCGTGACCGCTTTCCTCGGGACACTGTTCGTCCTGTCCGTCGGTGGCGCCTTCGCCGCGTCGTGGGTGCGGTTCGGGGCACTCGGGCCGATGACCCTCGCCGCGGTCAGCGTGATCTCCCTCGGCATCGTCGCGATCTTCCTGATCCCCCTCGCCGCCCTCTTCCAGCCGTGGTGGATCGCCCTGGCGGCGGGCGTCGTGATCGTGCTCGCCGTCCTCGCGCAGTACCTGTTCCTCCGCCGCGCGTCGGTGCGCTGAACGTGTCGCGTTCCCCCGCCCGCGCGGTCTCGGCCGCGGCCGGGGGAACGCGCGTAACGGCGCTCAGCGCGGCGGCGGCACGGGCATGGTGCCGTCGAGCGTCCAGCCGTTCTCGTCGACGGCGCCCACCCCCGGGCGTTCCCTGTCGTGACGCGCCGCATCCGCATCCGCGTAGATCAGCTTCACGAGACCGCGCTGCCGCCACATGTGCTCCCGCGTGTACGCGTCTTCGAACATGACGAACGCTCCCCCGCCCGTGCGACGGCGCAGCTCCCGCAGCCAGTCCGCGTACGCGGGGTCGGGGACGGATGCCGAGGGGAACGGTCGCGCGAGATCGATGAGGCGATCGGCGATGGCATCCACGGTCTCGTCGGTGCGGCCGTCGCCGAACAGGTCCCACCCGCCGGCGCTGGAGTAGGCGACGAGGACGTTCTGTTCGTCGTCCTGACCGGGTTCCGGCACGGTGACGCGACACCGCCAGTGCCCGGTGGCGTAGAAGTTCGCGACGATCCGGATGCCGTCGAACCCCCGCTCGTGCGCGCGGGCGACCGCCGCGACGAGGGCGAATTCCGGTCGGGTCTCACTCATGGGGGCCTTCCGTGGGGGATGCCTCCACGGTAGGCGATCGCCTGTGGATAGTCGCCGCGCGATGTCGGAGGTTCGTGGCAGCATGTGTGCATGCCAGATCGACCGCCCGTCTTCGACGATCGGGAGGATGCCGTCCTCACCGACGCCGTCGCCGCGCTCGTCGAGAGCGAACGGGCGCTGGCCGAGCTCGAGGCCGCCCGCACCGTGCAGTTCGCCGCGGCGATGCGGGTCGCGCTCGAGCGATCGAAGCACCGCCCGCGCGCGGTGCAGGAACGCGAGATGGCACTGCGGTCGATCGCGGCCGAGATCGGCGTGGCCCTCCGCTGGAACGACCGCACCGTCCAACGCCGTCTCGGCGAGGCCCTGCAGCTGGTCGACGACTTCCCCGCGACGCTGCAGGCGCTGACCGAGGCACGGATCAGCGCGCGGCATGCCGCCGTCATCCGCGACGTGGGCGTCGAGCTCGACGACCCGGTCGCGCGGGAGGCGTTCGAGTCCCGCGTGATCGAGCGGGCAGCGACCGACACGGTGGCGGGCACCCGGGCCTTCGCCCGCGCCGTGGCCGAGGAGCTCCATCCGGTGTCGATCAGCGAGCGGTTCGCGCACGCCGAGCAGCAGCGCCGCGTCTGGATCGACGACGACGTCGACGGCATGGCCCGGCTCGGCGTGCTCGACGGGGCGGCGAAGGTCCGCGCGATGTACGACCGCCTCACGCGGCAGGCGCGGGCGATCCGCTCCGTTCCTCAGCTGGAGAGCGCGGGCGACGGGCCAGATGACGTGGACGACCGTCGCACGACCGACCAGATCCGCGCCGACCTGCTGTGCGACCTCGTCCTCACCGGGCAGCCCGCGATCGACCCCACCGCCGAGACTCTCGCGGGCGGCCTCGGCGCGATCCGGGCGCACGTCTCGGTCGTCGTCCCGGCCCTCACCGCCGCCGGGGCGAGCGACCGCGGGGCCTCGATCGACGGGCAGAGCCCGATCGACGCCGACACCGCACGCCGCCTTCTCGCGGGGGCTCCGCCCGCGTGGGACCGGGTCATCACCCACCCCGTCACGGGCGCCGTGCTCGCGGTCGACCGCTACCGCCCCTCCCCCGCGATCCAGCGCTTCGTTCGGGCGCGCGACGTGCACTGCCGGTTTCCCGGATGCCGGCGGCCGGCGCGCGCGTGCGAGATCGACCACAGCGAGGACCATGCCCGGGGCGGGCCGACCGCCCGCACCAACCTCGCCTGCCTGTGCACCCGCCATCACACGCTGAAGACCGAGACCGCGTGGACCGCCCGACAGGGTCCCGACGGGAGCATCGAATGGACGAGTCCGCTCGGGCGCACCGTCAGCGACCGCCCGGAGAGATACGTCGCCTTCGTCCCCGAACCAGATCCCCCGCCGTTCTGATCGGCGCCCTCCCTCGGAACGGGTCAGCGCCCGTCGGGGTCAGCGCCCGTTGCGGTCCGCGGCCGAGCGCGGCGGGGCCGACGCCACCTCGAGGCGGTCCAGGCCGCGCAGCGACGTCCAGATGAGCTCCTCGCCCTTCGCCGCGTGCTGCGACGCCCGCACGGCGCGCTCGTCGGCCCACGAGTTCAGCACGTGGCCACTGTGTCCGCGGACGTGCTCGAGCACGACGTCGGGAAGCCCGGCGGCGCGCCGCGCGTCACGGGCGGCGATGAGCGCCTCGAGGATGCCGCGGTTGGCGACCGGCTTCTTGGCCGAGGTCACCCAGCCGCGGCGGCGGTGCCCGTCCATCCACGACGAGTACGTGTCGATCGCGTACTTCGAGTCGGCCTGCACGACGAGTTCGCGGACGTCAGCGTGATCCGTGATCGCGTGCAGCAGCCCCAGCAGTTCGCCGATGTTGTTGGTGCCCTCGGGGATGGACCCGGCCGCCCAGTGCCCGTCCTCACCGACCCAGGCCCACCCGGCGGGACCGGGATTGCCCTTGCACGCGCCGTCGGTGGCGACGACATACCGATCGGAGGACGCGGGCGCGGGAGAACTCATCCCTCTAGTCTCCCCGACCGCGGACCCCCGACCGGCGCACGCGTCAGCTCGCGCTGCTGTCGGCCTTCTTCCCGCCCGCTTCGAGCACGTCGCCCGCGGGGAGTTCCTGGTGCCCGCCGAACTGCAGGCGCATCGCGGAGAGCACCTGGTTCGCGAAGTGGTCCTCACCGCGCGAGGCGAAGCGCTCGAACAGCGAGGAGGCGAGCACGGGCACCGGCACGCCGGTGTCGACGGCGGCCTTGACGGTCCAGCGTCCCTCACCCGAGTCGGAGACGCGGCCGGCGAGACCGTCCAGCGTCGGGTTCTGCGCGAGCGCCGCGGCCGTGAGGTCGAGCAGCCACGACGAGATCACCGATCCGCGGCGCCACAGCTCGGACACCTTGGCCGTGTCGATGTCGAACTGGTAGAACTCCGGCTCTTCCAGCGGGGCGACCTCGGCGGAGTGCTCGCCCTGTTTGAGCCCCGCGTCGGCGTTGTTGAGGACGTTGAGTCCCTCGGCGAGCGCGGCCATGATGCCGTACTCGATGCCGTTGTGGACCATCTTCACGAAGTGCCCGGCACCCGACGGGCCGCAGTGCAGATAGCCGCGCTCCTCGGGGGTGTAGTCCCCCGTGCGGCCGGGCGTGCGCTCGATGTCACCGGGTCCGGGGGCGATCGTGCGCAGAACGGGCTCGAGGTGGGCGACGGCCTCGTCGTGTCCGCCGACCATGAGGCAGTAGCCGCGCTCGAGGCCGAAGACGCCACCCGACGTGCCGATGTCGACGTAGTGGATGCCGGTGTCCTGGAGCTTCGCGGCCCGGCGGACGTCGTCGCGGTAGTTCGAGTTGCCGCCGTCGATGATGATGTCGCCCGCTTCGAGCACCTCGGCGACCTGGTCCACGACGGAGCCGGTGAGGCCGGCGGGGATCATCAGCCACACGGCGCGGGGCTTCTGCAGCTTCGAGGCGAGGTCGGCGATGCTCGTCGCCCCGGTCGCGCCCTCCGCGGCCAGCGCCGCCACGGCATCCTGGTTCACGTCGTAGACCACGCAGTCGTGGCCGTCCTTCATGAGTCTGCGGACGATGTTGGCGCCCATCCGTCCGAGTCCGACCATGGCGAGTTGCATCCGTACCCCATTCGTCTGAATCCGCCGCGACGGGCGGCACTTCGAGTCTAGGAGCGTGCGCGACCGACGTGGCCGGCTCAGCCCTGGAAGTCGTCGGGGTCGACGTCGTCGAGGAACTTCCGGAACTCCTCGACGCGGTCGTCGTCGCCGCGCGCGTCGAACTCGACCGCCCCCTCGGGCACGCCCGCCTCGGCGAGAACCGCCTCGGCGACCGCGATGGGCGCGTCGGTGCGGGCGGCGAGGGCGATGGCATCCGACGGTCTCGCGTCGATGACGAGCGGGCCCCGCGGCGTCCGGAGGTGGATCTCGGCGTAGAACGTGCCCTCGAACAGGCGCGTCACCGCGATCCGATCGACGGATGCCGACAGCCCCCGCAGCATCACGACCATCAGATCGTGCGAGAGCGGGCGGGGCGTCACGGCCCCCTCCGTCGCGACGAGGATCGACATCGCCTCCTGCGGCCCGATCCACACCGGCAGGACGATCCCCTCCTCGGTTCCGGCACCGGGGAGCGGCGCGAGGAGTATGACGTGCTGCTGGGCGGAATCCAGGGCCACGCCGAGCACGCGAACCGGGACCATGACGCCAGGGTACCCGGCGGGGTCAGCGCACGATCCCCAGGGCGCGGGCGGCCGACACCGCCGCGGTGCGCGAGGACACCCCGAGCTTGGAGAACACGTGGGCCAGATGCGACTTCACCGTCGCGTCGGTGATGTGGAGGCGCGCCGCGACGTCGGCGTTGGACGCTCCGCGGGCGACGAGCCGCAGCACCTCGATCTCCCGTGCCGACAGGCTCACCCGGGGCTCGCGCAGTCGTGCCAGCAGGCGTCCGGCGATCGCGGGGGCCAGGGCGCTCTGCCCGGCGGCGGCGGCGCGGACGCCCGCGAGCAGCTCGTGCGGCGGCGCGTCTTTCAGGAGGTACCCGCTGGCTCCGGCCTCGACGGCGCCGAGGATGTCGCCGTCGGTGTCGTAGTTGGTGAGCACGAGGACGTAGGGCGGCGCCGCCAGGGCGCGGACGCGGCGCGTGGCCTCGGCCCCGGCGGCCCGTTCACCGAACTGCAGGTCCATGAGCACCAGCTCCGGCGAGAGGTCGGCGGCCAGGGCGACCGCCGCGTCGGGAGTGGATGCCTCCCCGACGACCTCGATGTCCGCCTCGGCCTCGAGCAGCGCCCGGACCCCGGCGCGGACCACCGGATGATCGTCGGCGATCACGACCCGGATCATGAGGCGGTCCCCCGCAGGGTGACCGCGACCACCGTGCCGGCACCCGCGGCGCTGACGACCGACAGATCCCCCTCGAGCTGTTCGACGCGCTCGCGCATCGCGCGCAACCCGAACGAGTCCGTCCCGGAGGCCGTCTCCTCGGCGCGCGCCGGGTCGAACCCGCGGCCGTCGTCGGCGATCGTCAGCCGGACGTCGCCGCCGTCTTGCGCGAGGTCGACGCGGACGCGCGTCGCGTCGGCGTGCTGAGAGACGTTGGCCAGGGCGCCCTGCGCGATGCGCAGCAGCGCCGCCTGCGCGTCCATGGGCAGCGACACATCGCCCGGGGTCGAGATCTCGACGTCGACGCCCTCGCGCTGCGCCCACCCCTCGGCCCACCGCTGCAGAGCGGGGCCCAGTCCCCGATCCAGCGTCGGCGGCGCGAGCTCGCGGATGAACCGGCGCGTCTCGGCGAGGCCGTCGGCGGCGGTCTGTCGCGCCAGCCGGATGTGCGCGATGCCGGGGCCCGTGGCATCCGCCCGTTCCGCTGCGTGCAGGAGCATCTGGATGCTCGACAGCCCCTGGGCCACGGTGTCGTGGATCTCGCGCGCGAGGCGTGCCCGCTCGGCCAGGACTCCCTGTTCGCGCTCGGTCGCGGCGAGGCGGTCGCGCGTCGCGAGGAGTTCGGCCACGAGCGCCTCCCTCTCGACGCTGCGGCGCTGGAGCGCGCCGTACCCCAGACCGATGAGCAGGGCCACTCCGGCTCCGACGACCGGGCCGACCACACCGCCGACCGTCAGGCCGCCGTGGACCGCGAACGCCGCGATCGCCAGCCCGGTCGCAGCGATCACCGCCGCAGGCCCGACCCACCGCGGGAGCAGATGCAGATAGAGGAAGAACAACGGGAAGACGAGGTACGCGGCCTCGGGCACGAGCCACATCAACGGCGCCCACACGAGCGTCAACGCGCACACCCAGGCGATGCCGCCGGCCGACCGCCCGCGGCGCGCCAGCCACAGCCCCGCGAGGTACACCGCGGCCAGCAGCGCGACGAGCGCGAGGGCCCACGGCGAGCCCCCCGTCCAGACGACGCGGACGACGACGAGCGCGAGGAGCCCGGCGAAGAGCGCGTGGACTCCCGCGCGCAGCCCGGTGAACACGGGGGCCAAGGTGCGGTGCGGCATGTCCGTTCCAGCGTACGGACGCCGTGCCCCCCGCGGATCATCCGAAAGGTGGAGAGGGAGTTCGCCCTCGCCGCCGATGACCGGCCGACGCGTTCCGAGGAGGGTGGAGACACCGGCGAGATCCGCCGGACGGAAGGAGGCGACGTGTACGTCGCATGGCGGGATCTGCGGTTCGCCCGCGGGCGATTCGCCCTCATCGGGGCGGTCGTGGCGCTCATCACCCTGCTGGTCGGGTTCCTCTCGGGCCTCACCGGAGGTCTGGCGGCGCAGAACGTGTCCGCGGTCCTGCAGCTCCCCGGCGACCGGCTCGTCCTGCACGCCGACGGGACCGCGGCGCCCACGTTCGCGGACTCCGCCTTCGACGACGTCACGATCGCCGCGTGGCGCACGGCATCCGGGGTGGATCACGTCACACCGATCGGCATCGTGCAGGGACGCGCCGAGGGACCGAGCGGCAGCGACGGCGTCGCGGTGCTCGGGCTCGACGCCGGCGCCGGGTCGACCGCCCTCACCGACCTCGCACCGCCGGACGACAGCGGCATCGGGCTGTCGGCGGGCGCGGCGAGCGCCCTCGGAGCCACGACCGGCGATGAGATCACGGTGGCCGGGTCGATGTACCGCGTGGCCTCCGTCGGCGCAGACTCCTGGTACAGCCACACGCCGGTGGTGGTGCTCACGGCATCCGCATGGACGGCACTGGATGCCAAGCTCGGCGGGTCGGGGGACCCCACCGTGCTCGCCGTGACCGGCACCCCCGACTGGTCGGCGGTCGCCGCGGAGACGCGCACGACGGCGACGATCCCGCTCGCGAGCCTGACGGCGCTGCCGACGTTCCGCTCCGAGATCGGGTCGCTGGCCCTGATGATCGCGATGCTCTTCGGGGTCTCCGCGCTGGTCGTCGGCGCCTTCTTCACGGTCTGGACGATGCAGCGGGCGGGCGACATCGCGGTGCTGAAGGCTCTGGGAGCCGGAACGGGCGCCCTCGTGCGGGACGCGCTGGGTCAGGCGATCGTCGTGCTCGTCGTGGGGGTCGGCGTCGGGATCGGTCTCACGGCCGCCCTCGGCGCGCTGGCCGGCGGCGCGCTCCCCTTCGTCCTGAACCCGCTCACGACACTCGCTCCCGCCCTCGCGATGATCGCCCTGGGCCTCCTCGGCGCGGCCGTGTCGCTGCGCACCGTCACGAAGTCCGACCCTCTCACCGCTCTCGGGAGCACACGATGATCCTGCTCGACGACGTCACCCTCACCTATCCTGACGGCGACAGCCGCGTCACCGCGGTCGACCACGTCTCCCTGCACGGGCGGCCCGGCCTCGTGACCGGCATCACGGGCCCCTCCGGCTCGGGGAAGTCGAGCCTGCTCGCCCTCGCCGCGACGCTGATCCGGCCCGACTCGGGGCGCGTGGTCATCGACGGAACGGATGCCACGGCACTCACGCGCGCCGAGGCGACCGCGCTCCGGCGCGAGCGGATCGGGATCGTGTTCCAGCAGCCGCAGCTGTTGCCGGCCCTGACCGCCCGCGAGCAGTTGCGCGTGATGGGCGAACTCGGCGGACGTGGGTCGCGGTCCCGCCGGGCGGCGGTGCGCTCCCGGGTGGACGAACTGCTGGATGCCGTCGGCCTCGGCGCCCAGGCGGACCGTCGGCCGGCGCAGCTCTCCGGCGGTCAGCGACAGCGCGTCGCGATCGCCCGCGCGCTCGTGCACGAGCCGCGCGTGCTGCTCGTCGACGAGCCGACGAGCGCGCTGGACCGGGAGCGCGGGGCGGCGATCATGGATCTCCTGTCGCGGCTCACGCGCGAGCGGCAGACGGCGACGCTGCTGGTCACCCACGACCTCGTCCACAGCGACGCGCTCGACGAGACCGTCGAGGTGATCGACGGTCGCGCCAGGGTTCTCGAGTCCGACGTCACCAGCCGAACGCGTTGAACCACTCCCGGCGCCGGTCGGCCTCCGCGCGCGTCGGGTCGCCGCGCCAGGTGTCGTGCGGAGTCAGCGCCCCGTCGTCGAGGGGGACGAAGACCCAGCAGACGGGGCACACCGCGCGCCCGTCGGGAAACCCGTCCTCCAACGTCGGAGCCGCCTCGGCCGCCGATCCGGTGCCGGGGCACTCCGGCGGGTCGGCCTGCAGGTCGTTCCACAGCAGCGAGCCGCCGCGGCGGTGGTGGAGGCCGCGGTGCCCCTTCTCACGCGTGCAGATCTCGCCCTTTCGGCGGCTCAGGCACAACCGCCGAGCCGCGCCGGGCAGAGCGGCCAGTGTTCGCGTCACCCTTCGATTCTCGTCCCTGCGCGCGCAGCGGGGGCAGGGACGCGATGCGCACGGGACGGTGCGGTCCGGTGGGGAGGGGGTCGTCGGTCATGGTCACCTCACCGTGTGTCAGATGTCGCCCGCGGCCGAGGGGGTTGACTCTTCCGACGACGGTGCTATCCGCGGGGGATCATCGACCGGCTCCGCGGAGGACGGTGTCGACCGCCGCGTGGAAGGTCACGTGCTGCGCGACCTCCACCGCACGGTCGTACCTCGTGCCCCGGAGAGCGACGAAGATCGCGCCGACGACTTCTACGTATCCGACGATCAGACCGTCGCACGCGACCTCGTACAGGTCGAGATCGATGCGTGTCCACGGGATCTCGGTGGCCGCCTTCGGCTGCCCCGGACGACTGAGTGGAATATCCATGACCATGAGAGCTCCTTGCGCCTAGCGGGGTGCTCCCAGACTGCGTCGAACGGCGCGACCCCGTTCCGGGGTTGACAATCGACGCGGCGGCGATACCGGTCAGGGCGCGCTGCGGACGGGTCGTCCGCGACGCGGGC
The DNA here is from genome assembly GCF_900156455.1 of Microbacterium sp. RURRCA19A. Taxonomy (GTDB): domain Bacteria; phylum Actinomycetota; class Actinomycetes; order Actinomycetales; family Microbacteriaceae; genus Microbacterium. The sequence continues at coordinate 123,115 of NZ_FTNQ01000004.1, read as the reverse complement.
GCTCGTGCGAAAGATCGAACGGGGCGGCCGCGGATGCCAGACGTTCGGCCTCGTCCAGGAAGCGCAGATCGGCCTCGAGCCGCGATCGACGCGCGGCCGACACGATCGCCCGGGTCACGGCATCCAGGTTCTCGTCCTCGGGTTCGGCGCTCGACAGCGCCTCGCGCACGGCGGCGCGCTGGGCGTCGATGATGCCGGCGACGTCGGCGCCGGGGAGGGTGAGCGCGAGCGCGATGCGCAGGACGACCTCGTCGCGTCGCTCGGCGATCGTCGCGGTTCGCAGCCATGCCCGCGCCTCGGAACGGCCGGCGGCGGTCGTGCCCCACAGCACGCGGCCGTCGTCGTCGGCGCCGCGGTGCTCGACGAGGCCGTCGCGCTCGAGCCGTTCGAGGGTCGTGTACACCTGGCCGACGTTCACCGCGACACCGGTGCGACGCAGGTACTCCGCGCGCAGCTGCGAGCCGTAGCAGTCACCGCGATCGAGGATCACTAGCAGGCTCTGGCGCACCGTCATAGGGACCTCCGACCCACCGCGAAATGCTGTTCCGAGTATATCGTTCGATACCGAATCACCCGGTTTTCCGCGTCGTGACGCGGGAGTAGCCTGTGGTCAGACCACAGAGAAGATCGTCGATCGGAGACATCCCGTGGAGTGGCTCGACCCCCTCATGCTCGCTCGGTGGCAGTTCGGACTGACCACTCTGTACCACTTCCTCTTCGTGCCGCTGACGCTCGGGATGTCGCTGGTCGTGGCGATCTTCCAGACCGTCTGGTACCGCACGGGCGACGTGAAGTGGCTGCACCTGACCCGGTTCTTCGGCAAGATCTTCCTGATCAACTTCGCCATGGGCGTCGTGACCGGAATCGTGCAGGAGTTCCAGTTCGGAATGAACTGGTCGGCCTACTCCCGGTTCGTGGGCGACGTCTTCGGCGCCCCGCTCGCGTTCGAGGGACTGCTCGCCTTCTTCCTCGAGGCGACCTTCATCGGTCTGTGGATCTTCGGGTGGGACAAGCTCCCGCGCGGCCTGCACCTGGCCAGCATCTGGCTGGCGACGCTCGGCGCGACCCTGTCGGCCTACTTCATCATCGCCGCGAACGCGTTCATGCAGAACCCGGTCGGGTACCAGATGTCCGCGGACGGCAACCGGGCCGAGCTCGTCGACTTCGGCAAGCTCCTGACCAACCCGGTGGCGCTCGCGGCCTTCCCCCACACGATCTTCTCGGGCTGGATGTTCGCCGCCATGATCGTCGTGTCGGTGTCCGCCTGGCACCTCGCCCGCGGCCGCAACGTCGAGATGATGCGCGCCCCCCTGCGCTTCGGCCTCTGGTCGACCGTCGTGTCGTTCGTCCTCGTCGCCATCGCAGGCGACCAGCTGAGCCTGGTGATGGTGGCCACGCAGCCCATGAAGATGGCCGCGGCGGAGGCGACCTTCAACACCGTGTGCGGCGCGAACGCCTCGTTCTCGATCTTCACGCTCGGAACGCCGGACGGAACGAGCGAGCTGTTCTCCATCCGGGTGCCGTTCCTCCTCAGCATCCTGTCCACGCACTCGCTGGACGGCTGCGTCGAGGGCATCAACGACCTGAACACGATGTACAGCCAGCAGATGTTCCCGCAGTTCGCCGACCAGGTCGACGGCAACTTCGCCCCCGTCCTGTGGGTGACCTACTGGGCCTTCCGCTGGATGATCGCCCTCGGCGGTCTCGCGACCCTCATCAGCGTCGTCGGCCTCTGGGTCACGCGGAAGAAGGCCAAGCGCCCCGTCGCCCAGTGGATGTGGCGCGTGGCGATCTGGGCGGCGCCGCTGCCGATGCTCGGCAGCCTCGTCGGCTGGGTCTTCACCGAGATGGGCCGCCAGCCCTGGATCGTGTTCGGCCTGATGCTCACGCAGGACGGCGTCTCCCCCAGCGTCCCCGGCTGGAGCGTGCTGATCTCGCTCGTGGCCTTCACCGTGGTCTACGCCTCCCTCGCGGTCGTCGAGTTCGGACTCATCAAGAAGTACGCGCAGAAGGGTCCGGACCCGCTGCCCGACCCGAACGCCCCGAACGAACCCGACACCGTCGAGAACACCCCGACGACCGTCTACTAGGAGCACAGTCATGGACCTCGCATACCTCTGGTTCTGGATCGTCGGATTCCTCTTCATCGGGTACTTCGTCCTCGACGGGTTCGACTTCGGCGTCGGCATGTCGCTTCCGTTCCTCGGCAAGGACGACATCGCCCGACGGCAGATCATCAACACCATCGGCCCCGTGTGGGACCTCAACGAGACCTGGGTGATCGTGGCGGGCGCCGCACTGTTCGCCTCGTTCCCCGAGTGGTACGCCACGCTGTTCAGCGGGTTCTACCTGCCGCTGCTGCTGATCCTGCTGGCGCTCATCGCCCGCGGAGTCTCGTTCGAGTACCGCCACCAGCGCGACTCGCTGAAGTGGAAGCGCGGCTTCGACCGGATGATCGTGATCGGCTCGGCCGTCCCCGCGTTCCTCTGGGGCGTGGCGTTCGCGAACATCGTTCAGGGGGTTCCGCTGGATGCCGACCACGAGTACGTGGGCACCCTGTTGACGCTGCTGAACCCGTACGGCCTCCTGGGCGGTGTCGTCACGCTGCTGCTGTTCTTCACGCACGGCGTCTACTTCGTGGCGCTGAAGACCGACGGTCAGGTGCGCACGGACGCTCGCTCCCTCGCGAAGAAGTCCGGGCTCGCCACGATCGTCGCCGCCGCCCTGTTCCTGGTCTGGACGATCATCCAGGCCGCGAACAACCAGGCCCCGTTGCTCCTCGGCGTCGTCGCCCTCTCCGGGATCGCCGCGCTCGCGCTCATCGGCTCGTGGGTGGCGAACCTGCGCGACCGTGAGGGAACGGCCTTCACGCTCGGCGCGATCACGATCGTCACCGCCGTGGGGGCGCTGTTCTTCGCCCTCTTCCCGAACGTCATGCCCTCGACCCTCGAGCCGGGGTCGGGCCTGACGATCGAGAACGCCTCCAGCACCGACTACACCCTGACGATCATGAGCTGGGCGGCGCTGATCTTCCTTCCCCTCGTCCTGGCCTACCAGGGGTGGACCTACTGGGTGTTCCGCAAGCGCGTCACCCGCGCCCGCATCGAGAAGGCAGCCCTGGTGGCGCATTGACCGACACGACCCGGGTGCGCCCGGTCGACCCCCGACTGGTGCGATACGCGTCCGCCTCCCGCGGCTTCTTCGCGGTGAGCGCGGCGATCGTCCTCGCCCAGACGGGGGTCGTCGTCGGCTTCGCCTGGTCGCTCACGTCGGCCCTCGTCGGCGCCGTCGACGGTCGCCCGTTCGGCGAGCTGACCGGGTACGTCGCCGCGGCCGTCGCCCTCGTGGTCGTGCGGGGCCTCCTGATCGCGGCATCCGAGCGGGTGTCCGCCCGGGGCGCCGCGGCCGCCTCGCTCCAGCTGCGCGAACGCCTCGTCGCCGCCGTCGCGACGCTCGGGCCGGGGTGGCTCGCCCGCCGCAACGCCGCGTCGCTGTCGGTGACCGCCGGGCACGGTCTCGAAGCGCTCGACGCGTACTTCGGCCGCTACCTCCCGCAGTTGGTCGCCACCGCGATCACGACCCCGATCCTCATCGGCGCGATCACGCTCGCCGACCCCCTGTCGGGTCTCACGGTCGTGCTGACGATCCCCCTCATCCCCCTGTTCATGGTGCTGATCGGTCTGGCGACCCGCAGCGTGCAGAAGAAGCAGTACGGCACCCTCGGGCGTCTCGCCGCCCGGTTCGCCGACACCGTCGAAGGCCTCGGGACGCTCAAGGCCTTCGGCCGCGAGCACCGTGCCGCGGACACGGTCGAACGGGTGACGCGCGACTACAAGCGCGAGACGATGACCGTGCTGCGCGTGTCGTTCCTGTCCGGTTTCGCGCTGGAGTTCCTGGCATCCATCTCGGTCGCGATCATCGCGGTGACGATCGGCTTCCGCCTCCTCTCCGGCGACCTGACTCTGCTCGTGGGCCTGTTCGTGCTGCTGCTCGCGCCCGAGGCGTACCTGCCGCTGCGCCAGGTCGGCGTGCAGTTCCACGCCGCGTCGGAGGGCGTCGCCGCCACCGAGGAGATCTTCGACGCCCTGGATGCCGCCCGCACCGCGCCGGTGTCCGAGGGCACCGCCGCCCGGATGGGAACGACGCTCGAGCTGCGCGATGTCCGCGTGGAGCGCGGCGTCCACCGGATGCCGAGCGTCTCGCTGCGCGTGGAGCCGGGCGCGGTCGTGCTGATGACGGGCCCGAGCGGGGTGGGGAAATCGAGCGTGGTCGCCGCGATCCTCGGCTACGCCGATCACGACGGGGAGGTGCTCCTGGACGGACGCGCGGTGCATCACGCCCGCGCCGCGGTCGCGTGGGCCGGACAACGGCCCGGACTCGTCTCGGGAACCGTGGCGGAGAACGTCGCGCTCGGATCCGACGCCGACCCCCTCGCGATCGCGGAGGCCCTCGTCGACGCCGGAGCCGCCGACCTCGACCCCGCGACGCCGCTCGGCGCGGGAGGGGCGGGGCTGTCGGGTGGGCAGGCGCAGCGCGTCGCCGTCGCGCGCGCGCTCTACCGCTCCCGCACCGCCGGGGCGCGGATCCTCGTCCTCGACGAACCCTCGAGCGCACTGGATGCCGATACCGAAGCACGCGTGTGGCAGACCCTCCGCGCCGAGGCAGACGCCGGCGCCGGCGTGCTGCTGGTGTCGCACCGGCCGTCCGCGCGGGAGATCGCCGACCGCGTGGTCGACCTGGGGGTGCTCGCGTGAACGGGCGGGTCCGCGGCATCCTCGCCTCCGCGATGCCCTCGCGGCGGCGGTTCGCCCCGGCGGTCCTGTCGGGGTTCGGTACCGCGGGAAGCGCCGTGGCCCTGCTGGCGACGAGCGCGTGGCTCATCGCCCGGGCCGCGGAGCAGCCTCTCGTCATGTACCTCTCGGTCGCGGTCGTCGGTGTACGCGCGTTCGCCCTCTCGCGGGGCGTGTTCCGCTATCTCGAACGCCTCACCGGCCACGACGCCGCCCTCGAGCGACTCGCGGTCGTCCGCGCGGATCTGGTGCGCGAACTCGTGCCGCTGGCGCCCGACGGGCTGGGCCGCGCGCGGCGGGGCGGGCTGCTCTCCAGCGTCGTCGACGACGTCGAAGAGCTGCAGAACCTCCCGCTGCGCGTCGTGCTGCCGCTCTCGGTCGCCGCGCTCACCTCGCTCGCGGCCGTCGTGTTCACGGCGTTCGTGTCGTGGCCCGCGGCGCTGGTCCTGCTGGCCTGCCTGGTCGCGGCGTTCGCGGTGTCGGTGGCCGCGGGATGGGCGGCCGGCGCCCGCGCGGAGCGGGCGATCGCGCCGCTGCGTGCCGTCCTCGCCGACGCGGTCCACGACCTCCTGACCAACCTCGACGTGCTCACCGCGTACGGCGCGCTGGACGCCGCGCAGGCGCGGGTGCGCGACGCCGACCGGGCCCTGCGCCGCGCGGTCGTTCGCCGCGGAGCCGCCCAGGGACTCACGTCGGGGACCGTGTCGGTGCTCGCGGGCCTCGCGTCCCTGTGCGCGCTCGCGGTCGCCGCGCCCGGTGTCGCGGCCGGAACGCTCTCCGGCCCCGGCCTCGCCGTGGTGGTGCTGCTGCCGATGGCGGTGTTCGAGGTGTTCGGACCGGTGCCGCTGGCCCTGGCCTCCTGGCGTCAGGTGCGCGCGGCGGCCGAGCGCATCGCCGACGCCGTCCCGGCGGAGATCCCCGAAGGACTCCCCCGCGACGAACCCGTCGCGACGGGCACAGCGCCCGCGCTCGGCGACGGCATCGAGCTGCGCGACGTGCGGGCGCACTGGCCGGCGAGATCCGACGCGGGCCTCGACGACACCGGGCGCATCACCGACGTCACGCTCCGCGTCGCAGCCGGCGAACGCGTCCTCGTCACGGGTCCGAGCGGCGCGGGGAAGACGACGCTGGCGCACGTCCTCGCGCGCTTCCTCGACTACGACGGCGAATTCACGATCGGCGGCGTCGAGGCGCGGACCCTCGCGGGCGACGACCTCCGTCGCACCATCGGGCTGGTCGAGCAGACGCCGTACCTCTTCGACGAATCGGTGCGTCAGAACCTGCTGTTCGCGCGCGAGGATGCCGGCGACGACGACCTGACCGAGGTGCTCAGCCGCGTCGGTCTCGACGCCTGGGTGCGCGAGCGGGGCGGCCTCGACGCCCCCGTCGGCGACCGCGGCGGGCTCGTCTCGGGCGGCCAGGCGCAGAGGCTCGCCCTGGCGCGCGCGCTGTTGCGCGGCTTCCCGGTGCTCGTGCTCGATGAGCCGACCGCGGGCGTCGACCCGGCGGCATCCGACGCGCTGCTGCGCGACCTGCTCGGCGCTGTCGGCGGCGAGCGCGACCGCGGGCGGGCCGTCGTGCTCGTGTCGCACGTCGACGTTCCGGACGAGCTCGTCGACCGCACCGTGCGGCTGGAGAGCGGGCGGGTCGTCGCGGGCTGACCCGGTTCAGGACGCCGCGACGAACCGCACGTGCCCGGGCTCGACGGACAGCCGGACGGGTGCGCCCGGCAGGAGCCGCGCCGCGTCGGCGGTCGGAACCTCCGCCGCTCCGCGGTCGGTGACGACGCGGACGCCCGTCGCCGTCGCCTCGTGGTGCCGCACGACCGCATCCCACCCGTTCGGACCGTCGCCGAGCCGCACGTGCGCCGCGCGGAAGACCGCCGCGAGCGCGGAGCCGTCGGGGCCGTCGAACGGCTCGGTCGATCGCAGACACCACCCGTCCGACTGCCAGTGACCGCGCGACGCGACGCCCACGACCCGCTCGAGCCCGGCGATGCGGGCGGCCAGATCGGTCGCCGGCGCCTCGAGCACTTCGCGGACGGGTCCGCGTTGCGTCGCCCGGCCCGCCTCCACGATCAGCAGACGGTCCGCGAGGACCGCGGCGTCGACGGCGTCGTGGGTCACGGCGACGGCCGTCACGCCGTCCAACGCCTCGCGCAGCATCGCGCGGATCTCGGCCGCGGTCACGGCGTCCAACGCGACGAGAGGCTCGTCCAGCAGGACCGCGCGCGGCCGGGCGGCGAGCGCGCGGGCCACCGCCACACGCTGCTGCTCACCACCGGAGAGCTCGGACGGCCGACGGTCGCCGACCCCCGGGAGCCCCACGCGCCGGAGCCACGCGTCGGCCTCGGATCGGGCGTCGACGGCGTCGACGCCGGCCGCGCGGGGGCCGAAGGCCACGTTCTCCCGCACTGAGAGGTGGGGGAAGAGCCGTGCGTCCTGGCCCAGCAGCACGAGACCGCGGTGCATCGGATCGGTGCGCACGCGCGGGCGCGCGGCGCGGTCGATCACCCGATCGTCGAGCGAGATCTCACCGCCGTCGAGCGGCTGGAGTCCCGCGAGGGCCTCGAGCACGGTGGATTTCCCCGCGCCGCTGCGGCCCATGATCGCGAGCGTCTCACCCGGGGCGAGATCGAACGCGACGTCCACGAGGAACGCCCGTCGCCGCACGACGATGTGCGCCGACAGCGCCGCGCTCACGCCGCCCCCACGGCCGGTCGCCACCCGCGGACGAGCAGCAGCACCGCGATCGCCGTCACCAGGAGGAGCAGAGCCAGCGCCACGGCCGTGCCCTGCGCGACACCGCCGCCGTTGAACGCCGTGTAGATGGCGAGCGGCATCGTCTGCGTGACGCCGGGCCGGTTGCCGGCGAACAGCGCGGTGGCGCCGAACTCGCCGATCGCGCGGGCGAAGCACAGCACGACGCCGGCGACGATGCCGGGCGCGGCGAGCGGCAGGGTGATGCGGCGGAGGATGGTCGCCCGGCCGGCTCCGAGGGAGGCCGCGGTCCGTTCGAGATCGACGCCGGTGCTGCGCAGCGCCCCCTCCACGGCGAGGACGAGGAACGGCAGCGCCACGAAGACCTGCGCCAGCACGACGGCGGCCGTCGTGAACGGCAGACCGAGACCGCCCAACCAGCCGTTGCGGCCGAAGAGGTACAGCAGCGCGACGCCGCCGACCATCGGCGGGAGCACGAGCGGAACCGTCACGAGCGCGCGGAGCAGCGCCGCGGTCCGCGGCGAGGCGCGCGCGATCACCAGGGCCAGGGGGATGCCGGCCACCGCGCAGGCCACGGTGGCCGCCGCACCGGTCGCCAGCGACAGGCCGAGCGCCTGCAGCGCCGCGGGCGAGGTGACGTCGGTGAGGAGCGTGGACCACTCCACCCGCGCGACGAGCGCGGTGAGCGGCACGAGGAGGAAGAGCAACCCGACCACCGCCGGCACGATCAGCCAGCGGGGAACATAGCCCGCCCCTCTCACGGAGCCCGGAATCCCGCGTCGGCGAGGATCTTCTGCCCGTCCGCCGAGAGCACGAAGGCGACGAACGCGGCGGCCGCGGCGGGATTCGGAGCGTCCGTGAGCGCCGCGATCGGGTAGCGGTTGACCACCGCGTCGGCGCCGACGGGGACGACCGACTCCACGTCGTCGCGACCCACCGCGTCGGTGGCGTAGACGAGACCGGCATCCGCCTCCCCCGCGGCGACCTTGGTCAGCACCGCGGTGACGTTCTGCTCAGAGCTGGCGGGGGTCACGGAGACACCCGCGTTCGACAGGAGCGTCGCCGATGCCGCGCCGCACGGGACCTCGGGGGCGCACAGCACGGTGGTCACCCGGGCGAGGTCCGCGAGCCCCTGAACCTTTCCGGGATTACCGGCCGGTACCGCGATGACGAGGGTGTTCCCCGCGAAGATCTGCGGGTCCGGTGCCTGCGCGGCCACCTTCGCCATGTTCTTCTCGTCGGCCGAGGCGAACACGTCCGCGGGCGCGCCCTCGCCGATCTGGGTGGCGAGCGTACTGGACCCGTCGTACACGGCCTGCACGGTGACACCGGGATGCGCGGCCTCGAACGCGGTGGCGATCTCGTCGAACGAGCGCTGCAGCGACGCCGCGGCGTAGACCTCGATGCTTCCCGAGACGGGGTCCTCGGATGCCGCGGGGGTCGGCGCGGACGAGGCGCACCCGGCCGCGGCCAGGCTCACGGCGGACAGGAGTGCGAGCACAGCGAGGGGACGACGCATCGGGGGTCCTTTCCGCGGAACCGACGGCCCGCGGCATCCAGTATTCCGCATCTGCGGATCACGGGAGGCCACGGTGTCGCTAGCGCGGAGTATCGACGGTGACCACCGTCGCCTTCACGGACGCCACGGCGAGCGCACCCGGCTCGAGCGCGAGGTCTTCGGCGGCCTCCGCCGACATGAGCGACACGACCCGGTGCGGACCGCACTGGAGGTCGACCTGCGCCATGACGCCGTCGATGCGCACCCGCGTCACGATGCCGACGAAGCGATTGCGCGCGCTCGACGCGACCCCGGTCGGATCGTCGGGTTCGGCGGCGAGCGCGACGGCGCGCTCCGCGAGCGCCGCGCCCGGGATCTCGACCGGCGACGCCCCCGTCGTGGGCAAGAGGCCCTGGTCGATCCAGCGCCGCACGGTGTCGTCGCTGACGCCGAGCAGCCCCGCGGCCTGCGCGATCCGGAAGGTGGTGGTCATGGCTCGACGCTAGCGCCCCGGCGGCGGCCCACCCCACTCCCCGCTCGCCTAGGCTCGACCCATGGATGCCGTGCGCGAGACCGGGGCGCCCCGCGAGGGCGGGTTGCTCGATCGGTTCGGCCGCGTGGCCCGCGACCTGCGCGTGTCGGTGATCGACAAGTGCAACCTGCGCTGCACCTACTGCATGCCCGCGGAGGGCCTGCCGTGGATGCCGCAGCAGCAGCTCATGACCGGCGAGGAGATCGCGCGGATCGTGCGCGTCGCCGTCCGCGCGCTCGGCGCCGAGGAGCTGCGCCTGACGGGCGGCGAACCGCTCGTGCGCAAGGACCTCGAGGACGTCATCGCGCGGATCCGCGCCGACCACCCCGACCTGCCGATCGCGATGACCACCAACGCGGTGGGACTTGATCGCCGCGCCCAGGCCCTGAAGGACGCGGGACTCACGCGTCTGAACGTCTCGCTCGACACCCTGCACCCCGAGACGTTCGCCGAACTCACCCGCCGCCCCCACCTCGACAAGGTCCTGGCCGGGCTCGACGCCGCCCGGGCCGCGGGCCTCGGTCCCATCAAGATCAACGCGGTGCTGCTGCGCGGCATCAACGACACCGAGATGGCGCCGCTCGTGGATTGGGCCGTCACCCATGGCTACGAGATGCGGTTCATCGAGGACATGCCGCTCGACGGCGACCGCTCCTGGACCGAGACGCAGGTCGTGCCGGCGCGCGAGATCCGCGCCGCGCTCGAGGAGGTCTTCGACCTCGCGCCCGATCCCCGCGGTCGCGGGGCGGCGCCCGCCGAACGCTGGGAGGTGCGTCGCCGCGGCGACGACACCCTGGCCGGTCACGTCGGCATCATCTCCTCGGTCACCGAGCCCTTCTGCGCTGCCTGCACGCGCACGCGCGTCACCGCCGACGGCCGCATCCGGTCGTGCCTGTTCTCGCATGAGGAGACCGACCTGCTCACGGCGCTGCGCGACGGCGCGAGCGACGAAGGCCTGGCGCAGATCTGGCGGGATGCCATGTGGCGCAAGCCCCGCGCCCACGGCTCGGACCGCGTCGGCCTGGCGCGTGCCGACTTCATCCAGCCCGAGCGCACGATGAGCGCGATCGGCGGATGAGGCCGCTCGTCGACCCGGTGGCCGCCCTCGCCCCCGAGGAACTCATCCGCACGGCCCGTCACGCCGTCCTCGCCGGGATCGGCGAAGAGGGACAGCGGCGACTCGCGGCCGCCCGCATCGCCGTGGTCGGCGCGGGGGGCCTCGGCTCCCCCGTGCTGCTGGCCCTGGCCGCCGCGGGCGTCGGCGAACTGATCGTGATCGACGACGACGTCGTGGAGCGCACGAACCTGCAGCGGCAGCTGATGCACCGTGTGGACGACATCGGCGCACCGAAGACGGCGTCCGCGGCGCGCGCGATCCGGGATCTCTCCCCGCTCACGCGCGTGCGGCAGGAGACCACGCGCCTCACCCCGGACAACGCCCGCGACCTCCTCGGCGACGCGCACGTCGTGATCGACGGCAGCGACACGTTCGACACCCGCAGCGCCGTGGCATCCGCGACCGACGATCTCGGGGTGCCGCTGGTGTGGGGCGCCGTGCAGGAGTGGTCGGCGCAGGCCACGGTGTTCTGGTCGCGGCCGCCCGCGGGCCACGCCCCCGTGACCCTCGGCGACGTCTTCCCGCCCGAATCCGTCGGCGAACCGCCGACGTGCGCGCAGGTCGGCGTGCTGGGGTCGCTGTGCGTGCAGGTCGGGGGCCTGCTCGCGACCGAGGCGATCAAACTCATCACCGGCGCCGGCGAGCCTCTGCTCGGGCGTCTCGTCGTGATCGACGCACTGCGCGCCCGCCAGGACGTCATCCCCCTCGCCGGAAGGACCCCGCGTGTCTGAGCTGCTGACCGTCGAAGAGCACCGCGCCCGCATCCTCGCCGCCGTGAACGCCCTGCCCGTCGAGACGGTCCGGCTGGACGAGGCGGCGGAACGGACGCTCGCGGCCGACGTCCGAGCCCGGCACGACCTCCCCGGCGACGACAACTCCTCGATGGACGGGTTCGCCGTCCGCTTCGCCGATGTCGAGGGGGCGGATGCCGAGAGCCCGGTGCCGCTGCGCGTCGTCGCCGATCTGCCGGCCGGGTCGGCCGACGACCCCGCGTTCGGGCCGGGCGAGGCGGTGCGGATCATGACGGGCGCCCCCGTGCCGACGGGCGCCGACGCCATCGTCCCGTTCGAGGACACCGCCGGCGGCCTCGCCGACTCCCTCGGCACCGTCGAGGTGCTCCACGCCCCCGCCACCGCGGGCGCGTTCATCCGCCGTCGCGGCGGTGACGTCCGCACCGGCGACGCCGTGCTCACGGTGGGCGAACGGCTCGGGTCGTACGCCCTCGCCGCCGCCGCGGCGGCCGGCGTCGATCGTCTCGAGGTACGCCGCCGTCCGCGGGTGGCGGTCGTGTCCACGGGGAGCGAGCTCGTGGCTCCCGGGACGGCACCGGGCCGCGGACAGACGCCCGACTCGAACGCCACGCTGCTCGCCGCGCTCGTCGCCGACGCGGACGCCGAGGTCGTGCTCGTCGCGCACGTCACCGACGAAGCCGGCACCGTCGACGGGGCCTTGGCGCGCGCGGCGGAGGCCGACGTCGTCGTGTTCACGGGAGGCGTGAGCGCGGGCGCTTACGAGCCTGTGCGCCAGGCGCTGTCCGACCGCATCGCGTTCGACAAGGTCGCGATGCAGCCCGGCAAGCCGCAGGCGTTCGGCGTCCTCGACGACGGGCGGCTCGTGTTCGGCCTCCCCGGCAACCCGGTCAGCGTCGCCGTCTCATTCGAGGTGTTCGTGCGCCCGGCACTCCTCGCCCTGCAGGGCCGCACGGCGATCGATCGCCGCCACGCCCGGCTCACGGCATCCGAGTCGTGGCGCACGCCGCCCGGCCGCCGCCAGTACCTCCCGGTGGCCGTCGATCTCGTCGCCGGAACGGTGCGCCCGGCCACCGCGGGCGGGTCCGGCTCGCACCTCGCGGCGTCGCTGGCGCGCGCCGAGGCGTTCGCGATCGTCCCCGCCGAGGTGTCCGCCGTCGCCGTCGGCGACCCCGTCGATGTCATGCTGATTCCATGACCTTCACCCACCTGGATGCCGCGGGCCATGCCCGCATGGTCGACGTCACTCTCAAGCAGCCCACCGTCCGCACCGCGACGGCGCGCGGTTTCGTGCGCTGCAGCCCCGAGGTCGTCGCCGCGCTCCGCGGCGGCACCGCGCCGAAGGGCGACGTGCTGGCCGTGGCGCGGATCTCCGGCATCCAGGCCGCCAAGTCGACGCCGACGCTCCTCCCCCTCGCGCACGTGATCGGGGTGCACCGCGCCTCCGTCGACCTCGAGATCGTCGACGACGGCGTCGAGATCGAGGCCACCGTCGGCACCGCCGACCGCACCGGCGTCGAGATGGAGGCGCTCACGAGCGTCTCGGTCGCCGCCCTCGCGATCGTCGACATGGTGAAGGGCCTGGACAAGGGCACCAGCATCGAGAACGTGCGGATCGTGTCCAAGACGGGCGGCAAGTCCGGCGACTGGCACCGCCCCGGGGAGCCCGCGTGAGTGTGCGGGTCCGCTACTTCGCCGCCGCCGCCGAGGCCGCGGGGACGGATGCCGAGGACCGCGCCGAGTCGACCCTCCTCGCGCTGCGCGCCGCCGTGCTCACGGACCACCCCGCGCTCGTCGGCATCCTGGACCGCTGCGCCGTGCTCGTCGACGGCGAGCGCCGCGACGACGACGCGCCCCTCGCGGGCGTGGCGCACGTCGACGTGCTGCCGCCGTTCGCGGGCGGCTGAGCGTCAGCCCCCGAGGCCCTTCCACGCGGTCGTGCCGTCGGCCTCGACCTGACGCTTCCACACGGGCAGGTCGGTCTTGATCGTCTCGATCACCGTGCGGCACACCTCGAACGCCGCCGCGCGGTGGCCCGAGGCGACGGCGATGATCACGGCGGCCTCCCCGACCTCCAGCCGCCCCACGCGGTGACTCACCGCGACGATGGCGTCGGTGCCCGCGGCGGCCCGCTCGGCGATGCGGTGGAGTGCGGCGGGCGCGTCGGGGTGAGCGCTGTACTCCAGCGCGACGACGGCATCCGTGGCATCCGGGTCGGTGTCGCGCACGCGCCCGACGAAGGTCGTGACGGCGCCCGAGGCGTCATCCTCGACGGCACGCAGATGAGCGTCGAGGTCGAGCGGCTCCTCGGACAGGCGGGCGATGCGGACGGCACTCATCAGTGGTCTCCTCCGGCGAGCTGGTCGAGGACGTGCGGAGCGAGCTCCGCGAGGACGGCGATCCCGGATGCCACGGCCCGCGTGGATCCGGGGAGGTTGACGACGAGGGTCGCGGGGTCGGCGATTCCGGCGAGGCCGCGGGAGATCACCGCGAGCGGGGTGTCGGCGAGCCCGCGGCGACGCAGCTCCTCGGCGACGCCGGGAAGCTCACGGTCGATCACGCGAGCGGTGCCCTCGGGGGTGCGATCGGTGGGCGCGATCCCCGTGCCACCGGTGGTGACGACGAGTCCGGCTCCGGCGGCGAGGGCGGCGCGCAGAGCGGTCTCGACGCTGTCGGCCCCGTCCGGCACGACGGCCGCCTCGGCACAGTCGAAGCCGGCCTCGCGCAGCAGCGATACCGCGAGCGGACCGCCGCGATCCTCGCGGAGACCGGCGGCGGAGCGGTCGGACACGGTGATCACGCGGGCGGTGTACGGCACCGTCCCAGCCTAGGCGCGCGTGTCGGCCGCGGAGGGGATCGTCTCGACCTCGGGCACCTCGGGAGCGATGCGCCCGGCCTTCGCTTTCGGCTCCAGGTCGTCGCGCTGCACGTGTTCGGCGGCGGCGGTGATGCGCCGGGCCATGCCGCTGAAGATCAGACCGTGGAAGGGCAGCACTGACAGCCAGTACAGGCGCCCCGCGAGGCCGGTCGGGAAGAACAGCGCTCGCTGGTCGAACCGGGCGCCGTCGCCGTCGGCACTCGCCCGCAGCTCGAGCCACGCGCCGCCGGGCACCTTCATCTCGGCGCGCAGCCGCAGGAGATGCCCCGGCTCGATCGCCTCGACGCGCCAGAAGTCCAGCGCATCGCCGACGGTCACGACGCTGCGGCTCCGGCGTCCGCGGGCGAGGCCCACGCCGCCGACGAGGCGATCCATCCACCCGCGGATCGCCCACAGCAACGGCGAGGAGTACCACCCGTTCTCGCCGCCGATGCCCTCGATGACCGACCACAGCTGCGCGGGGCTGGCGCTGGTGCGCATCGTGCGCTCGTCGGTGTAGACCAGGCGGCCGGCCCAGTCGGGGTCGCTCGGCAGCGGGTCGCTCGGGGCGCCGGAGACCTCGGCATCCTGCCAGCTCGTCTCGATGGCGTCGTCGTTGACCCGGCCGAGCGCGCGCCGCACGGCCTCGCGATAGGGCATCAGCCCACCCTCGGGGCGCGGCACGAGATCGTCGATCGCCCGGTCTTTCACGACGCAGTCGTTCTGCAGCGACTCCACGAGCGGCCGGGCGATCGACTTGGGGATCGGGGTGACGAGGTTCACCCAGTGCGAGGCGAGCCGGGGCGTCAGCACCGGCAACGACGCGATCGCGCGCTGGTGGAGCCCCGCCTCGAGGGCGTAGCCGTTCATCATCTGCCCGTACCGCAGCACATCAGGACCGCCGATGTCGACCGCGCGGTTGACGTTCGGGGCGACGCGCGCGGCCCCGAGCAGGTAGTGCAGCACGTCGCGCACGGCGATCGGCTGGATGCGGTTGCGCACCCACTTGGGTGCCGGCATGTACGGCAGCACATCGGTCAGGTGCCGCACCATCTCGAACGACGCCGAGCCCGAGCCGATCACGACGCCGGCCTGCAGCACCAGCGTCGGCACACCGCTGGCGAGCAGGATCTCACCCACCTCGACACGCGATCGCAGGTGCGCCGACAGCGTGGCGTCGTCGGGGTGGAGACCGCCGAGGTAGACGATCCGCGACACGGCGGCCGCTGCGGCGGCGTCGGCGACCGTGCGGGCCGCGCGGCGATCGGTGCTCTCGAAGTCGCGGCCGCCGCCCATCGAATGGATGAGGTAATAGAGGACGTCGACGGCCTCGACGGCGCGCGCCACCGCCGCCGCGTCGGTCGCGTCGCCCTCGATCGTCTCGACGTCGCGACCCCAGGGGAACGCCCCGACGCGCCGGGCATCACGGGCGAGCACCCGCACCCGGTAGCCGGCCGCGAGCAGCCGCGGCACGAGACGCCCGCCGAGGTAGCCGGTGGCGCCGAGGACCAGGGCACGCGGCGCCGAGCCGTCGGGACGAGGCTGGGCGACGAGCACGGGTTCACGGCCGGTGGGGGCGGACAGCTCGCTCATGCCGAAACGGTACGCCCGGCCCCCGACATCGCGGGGGGCTTGACGTGGATAGTGTGAGTGCGTGGAGACCACGTGGGTACGTCGCGTGCTCGTCGTGGAAGATCAACCGGCGATGCGCGTCCTGCTGTGCGACATGCTCGCGCACCGCGGCTTCGAGGTCACCGGCGCCGCCGACGCCGCCGAAGCGACGACCCTCTTCGCCGGGACCGATCCCGATGTGCTGCTGACCGACATCGATCTCGGTTCGCGCCCCTCGGGCGTCGAACTGGCCACGATCCTCACCGGTCTCGCCCCGCACCTCGCGGTCGTCTTCCTCAGCAGCTTCCCGGGAGCGGTCGCCGGCTCCGGGAGCCCCGGCCCGGCGGGCGCCGTGTTCGTGTCCAAACTCGACGTGAGCTCCGCCGATGTCGTGGTGGATGCCATCGAGGCGGCGCTGCGCACGACGACACCACCCGCTCCCCCGGCACCGCAGCGCACCTCGCCACTGGCCGGGCTCACGCGTCGGCAGATCGAGGTGCTCGCCCTCGTCGCGCGCGGGTGGTCGAACGAGCAGATCGCGCGCGAGCGGGGCACGACGACGCGCGCGGTCGAGCGCGCGGTGAGCCGCATCTTCGCCCGACTCGACCTCGGCGCGGTGGGGACGAACCCGCGCGTGCGGGCGAGCGCGCTCTATCTCGCCGAGTTCGGCCCCGTCGCGTGAGGACGCTGCTGCGCGCGGGGAACCGCGCGCTCTCCGGCGGTCGTTTCGTCACGCGCTGGACGTTCGTCGCGATCGCCGCGGTGTCACTGACGGTCCTGGCCCCGCTGCCCGCGGGGCTGTCGGACGCAGAGCGCGCCTTCGTCGCCGTGGTGACGGCGACGGTGTGCGCCGTCGTGTGGGTCGGTGTCGCCGTGGCGGAGCGCACCCTCCGACGCCCTCGCGCGCGGGCGGCGCTGGTCGTCTTCGCCCTCGCCGCCACCGCGGTCGCCCGCCCCTTCCTGCTCGACGCGGTCTCGCGTGCCGCCGGGCTGGCCGTCCTCCCCCCGGGCGACGGTGCGCTGCGCGCCGCCACCAACCTCCTCGTGTGGACGATCGCGCTGGTGGGCACCGCCGTCCTCGTCGACATCGTCCGGTCGACGCGCGAGACCAACGCCCTGCTCGCCCAGGTGCTCGCCCAGTGGGACGACGGCGCCGCGCGCGTGCGCGCCTATACCGCCGATGCCCGGGCCGCGGTCGCGGCGGTCGCCGACGCGCTGGAGGCGGCGCGCCTCGAAACGGTCGCCGACGTCCGCGCCCTGGCATCCGATCTTCGCGACCACGCCCGCGACCTGTCCGCGCGTGCCGCCGCGACACCCGGGGCGGCGGTGACCGGCGGCGGCGTCGAGGTCCCCGGGCTCCCCCGCACGCCGCTCGCGCTGCGCCTGCCGCCCGTCGGCCTGGCCGCGACGCTCTACGGGCTCGCCGTCCTCCCCTATGCCCTGCGCGCCGTCGCGCCGGTCGATCTCCTGCTGGGGCTGGTGGGCGCTCTCGTCTGCGGGTCGGCGGCCGACCTGCTCCCGCGCGTACCTCCTCTCCTTCGTCGCCCGCGGGCACGGGCCCTGGTCTTCGTCGCGTCGACCGTGCTGGTCGGGCTGGCGCTCACGGCCATCGCGACGTCGCAGGGGGTCCCGCTGCCGCTCGCGGCCGTGCCCGCGCTGACCTATCCGGCCCTCGCCCTCGCCCTCGCGCGGGGGCGCAGCGGCCTGCACCGACTCCGGGTGGAACGTCGACGGTTGTCGAGTGCGATCGCGGACCGGGGTCGCGCCGACGAGCTGGGCACACGCCGGGTCCGGGCGGGTCTGCACCGCGCCGCCGACCTCGTCCATTCCGACGCGCAGGGCGCGGCGGTGCATTTCGCGCTGCAGCATCCGAATGCCTCTCCCGCCGACGTGGCTGGGTTCCGGGCCGGGCTCCCCCCTCTGGCGACGGCCGTGCGGGGCGTGTTCGATTCCCCGGCCGAACGGTCGTCCTCGCTCGCTCCCCTGCTGCAGACGTGGGGGACGGCGATGCCGGTCGACGGCGATGTCGCCGACGAGGCGGCCGACGCGCTGCGCGCGGACCCGGCCCTCGCCGGCGACGTGATCGACGTCGTCGCCGAGGGGCTGCTCAACGCCGCCAAGCACGCGCGCGTGAGAGCGGCGCGCGTTGAGATACGTCTGGCGGCGACGGCCGCCGGCCCCCGTCTGCGCGTCCGGGTGACCTCGCCCGGTGCGCCCGTCGCGGGGGCGCGGCTGAGGCCGGGCTCGCGCGCCGACCGGCTGGGCGCGCGCCTGACCGGCCGGGGCGGAGAGGCGGTGCTCGAGGCGCTCTTCCTCGTCGCGGACGAGGCCGGGCGGGCGGGTTCTGTCGTGTCCACCGAACATCCCGGCGCGCGTCTCGGTCGCCGCGCGTAGCGTCGAGCCCATGGACGCTCCCGTCACCGTCACCGCTCCCGCCGGCACCTTCCGAGGCCTCCTCGACCGTTCGGTGCTCTCCTGGCGCGGCATCCGCTTCGCCGTCGCGCCCACCGGCGATCGACGCTGGCGCGACCCGCTCCCCACCCCGGATGCCGAGGGGGAAGTGGATGCCACCTCCTTCGGCCCCGTCTGCCCCCAGCCGCTGAACCCCGCCGTTCCGCTCGGCGACGCGGCCGTGGAGGACGAGGACTGCCTGTCTCTGAACGTGTGGGCGCCGGCCGACGCCTCGGAGTCCGGCCGACCGGTCATGGTGTGGCTGCACGGCGGCGCCTATACGTTCGGGTCGTCGAGCCAGCCCCTGTACGACGCCACGTCGATGGTGTCGACGGGCGGGGTCATCGTGGTCACCGTGAACTACCGTCTGGGTGCCCTCGGCTTCCTCGACCTCTCGGGCGCACTGCCCGACGCCGGCTTCGACGGCAACCTCGCCCTCAAGGACGTGCTGCTGGCGCTCCGCTGGGTGCAGCGCAACGTCGCGGCCTTCGGCGGCGACCCCGACCGGGTGACGGTGTTCGGCGAGTCGGCGGGCGGCGGGCTGGTCACCACCCTCCTCGCGACGCCGTCCGCGCGGGGGCTGTTCCACCGCGCGATCGCGCAGTCCTCCCCCGCGTCGAGCGTGTACGGCACCGCCCGGGCCGAGAAGGTGGCCCGCAGCTTCCTCGGCGAGCTGGGCATCGACCCCGACGATGCCGGGGCTCCCGCCGCGGTCCAGGCCGCCCCGGTGGAGGCGATCGTGGCCGCGGGCAAGGCCGTGTACGCCGCGGTCCCCACCACCGACCCGGGCACCCTGGCCTTCGCACCCGTCGTCGACGGCGAGCTGCTCCCGGAGGCCCCGATCACCGCGCTCCGGGCCGGTCGTGGCATCCCGGTGCCGTTGATGATCGGCACCAACAAGGACGAGGCTTCGCTGTTCTCGTTCATGAAGTCGCCGCTGATCCCCATCACCGGCGACCGGATCGACCAGATGTTCGCCGATATGGCGGCCGAGAACACCGGGGTCGAACTGCCGACGCGTGAGCAGGTGCTCACCGCCTACGAGCACGTCCGGCACCGCGCGATCGGTCTGGGGGTGGCCCGCGACATCGGCTTCCGCCTGCCCACGCTGTGGCTCGCCGAGGGGCACTCGACCGTCGCACCGGTATGGCTGTACCGCTTCGACCACGCCTCGCCGTTCCTGCGTCTCATCGGTCTCGGCGCCACGCACGCCACCGAGCTGCCCTACCTGTGGGGCAATCTCGTGAGCGGTCCGAAAGACCTCACCTTCCGTCTCGGCGGTCGCCGCGTGGCCGAACTCATCTCGGCGCGGATGCAGGCGCGGTGGACCGCGTTCGCCCGCGGCGATGCGCCGTCGGCCCCCGACGCGCCCGCGTGGCCGACGTTCACCGCCGACGGCGACGACGCGCGCGCGACGCTCGTGATCGACCGCCACGATGTCGTCGTGTCGGACCTCGACGGCGAGCTGCGCCGCGCGTGGGGCGACAACGTCCTGTCGTTCTCCTGAGGCGCGGGCCGCCGGATAGCAGATCCGCCCCGCGCACCCCGTCGGCTGGAAAGCGCACGCCGATCGGGGTAAGGGTGGAAGTATGAGCCAGCATCCCCCCGCGGCATCCGGATCCCCTCGACTCGAGGTCGACGACGTCATCGTCGTCGACAAGAAGCGCGTGCGCACCGCCATCGGCGGCACCGTCGTCGGCAACTTCATGGAGTGGTTCGACTTCGGCATCTACGGCTACCTGGCGGTGACGTTGGCGGTGGTGTTCACCTCCGACCTGCCCGAGCCGTGGGGCCTGCTGGTGACCCTGCTCGGCTTCGCGATCTCGTTCCTCGTCCGCCCGTTCGGCGGCTTCGTGCTCGGTCCCCTCGGCGATCGCATCGGGCGGCAGAAGGTTCTGTTCCTCACGATGGCGATGATGGCCACGGCCACCGCGCTCATCGGCATCCTGCCCACCTCCTCCGCGATCGGCCTGTGGGCGATCGTGCCGCTGTACCTGCTGAAGATGGTGCAGGGCTTCTCGACCGGTGGTGAGTACGCCGGCGCGACGACCTACGTCTCGGAGTTCTCGCCCGATCGCACCCGGGGCTTCTGGTCGTCGTGGCTCGACGTGGGCTCGTACGTCGGTTTCGCGGCGGGCGCCTCCGCGGTGGCCACGACGACCGCGATCACCACGGCGATATCGGGCGAGAACGCCATGGTCGACTACGGGTGGCGCATCCCGTTCCTCCTGGCGATCCCGCTCGGCATCGTGGCGATCTACTTCCGCCTCCGCATCCCCGAGACGCCGTCGTTCGAACAGACCCACGCGGTCGAGGCCGCGCAGGAGACCGGCTCCGACGACCCGATGGCCCGTCAGGGACTCGCGGGCATCGTCCGCCACCACTGGCGCGCGCTCCTCATCGGAATCGCGCTGGTCGCGGCGACGAACACCGCCGGATACGCGCTCACCAGCTACATGCCCACGTACCTCGAGACCGAGGTGGGCATCTCCAACCTCGGTGCGGCCGTGGCCACGGTCCCGGTGCTCCTGGTGATGTCGGCCAGCCTCCCGCTCATCGGCAGGCTCAGTGATCGGATCGGCCGGAAGCCGGTCTACGCGATCGCGGCGGGCTCCGCGATCGTGCTGCTCGTCCCCGCGTTCCTCATCATGCAGATCGGCGAGCTGTGGGCGGTCATGATCGCCCTGGCGCTCGCGGCGGTGCCGGTGGCGTTCTACGTCGCGATCTCGGCATCCGCTCTCCCCGCCCTGTTCCCGACCGCGTCGCGCTTCGGCGCGATGGCCGTGGCCTACAACATCGCGGTGTCGCTGTTCGGCGGGACGACGCCGCTGTTCAGTCAGGCGCTGGTCGAGTGGACGGGCAACACCCTCATGCCGGCGTTCTACATCATGTTCTTCGCCGCCCTCGGACTCGTCGCGCTCTTCGCGATGCGCGAGACGGCACGTCGGCCGCTCCTGGGCTCGGTGCCCGCGGTCGAGACGCCCGCCGAAGCGGAGGCCGTCGTCGCCCGTCAGGACGAGGACCCGCTCATCGACACCTCGACGATGCCGTTGGAAGTCCGTCGGATCTGACCCCCGCGGGGTTCAGCGGCGGCGGCCGGTGCCGAACAGGCCCCGGATGACGCCGGTGAGGATCGTCTTCGTCGCCCCGCGCCCCAGCACGTCGTCGAGCGGCGTGGTCGGCGCGCTGGAACGTGCGCGCGGACCCGCGGTGCCCTTCAGCAACCGGTCGTACTCGCGCTGGGCCTTCTTCTGAGCGTCGGCGTGCGCCTTCTCGATCGCGGCCTGCTGCTTCGCGTACGCGGCTTCGTCCGCGGCCGCCTGCTTCGCCCGCTCGGCGGCTTCGCGCGCGTAGGTCGCCGCCTGCATGCGCGCCGCGAGGATCTCCCGGGCCGACTCGCGGTCGATCGGAGTCCCGTACTGCGCGAACAGGGGGGATGCCGAGACGGCGGCGGCGAGGTCGGCGGCGGGGATCGGCGACATCGAGGCGCGCGGCGCGAACAGTCTCGTCCAGGCGACGGGGGTCGGGGTGCCGCGTTCGTCCATGACGGTCACGATCGCCTCCCCCGTCCCGAGCTCCTGCAGCACCCGTTCGAGGTCGTAGCCCGATGCCGGATACGTCCGCACCGACGCGCGCAGCGCCGCCGCATCGTCGGGCGTGAAAGCACGGAGGGCGTGCTGGACGCGCGATCCGAGCTGCGCGAGCACGTCGCCGGGCACGTCCTTCGGTGTCTGCGTGACGAAGAAGACACCGACGCCCTTGGAGCGGATCAGGCGGACCGTCTGCGTGATCGCGGACAGGAACGCCTTGGACGCCTCGCGGAAGAGCAGGTGCGCCTCGTCGAAGAAGAACACGAGCTTCGGTTTGTCGAGGTCGCCGACCTCGGGCAGCACCTCGTAGAGCTCCGCGAGCAGGTACATCAGGAACGTCGAGTACAGCTCGGGCCGTGACGCGACGTTCGGCACCTCGAGGAGGCTCACGACTCCCTCGCCCTCGGCGGTCGTGCGCAGGAACGCGGTCACGTCGAGCTCGGGCTCGCCGAAGAACGAGTCGGCGCCCGCGGCCGAGAACGCGACGAGTTCGCGCAGGATGACCCCCGCGGTCGCCCCCGACAGGCCACCGAGGTCCTTCAGCTCGCTCTTGCCCTCGTCGCTGGTGAGGAACGTCAGCACCGCACGCAGGTCGGACAGGTCGACGAGCGCGAGCCCCTTCTCGTCGGCGTAGTGGAACACCAGACCGAGGCTCGATTCCTGTGTCGCGTTCAGACCCAGGACGCGGCTGAGCAGCAACGGCCCGAACCCCGACACGGTCGCGCGGACCGGGATCCCGGATGCCGCGTCGTCGCCGAGGGCGTAGAACTCGGTCGGGTACGCCCGCGGCGTCCACGCCTGCCCGAGCGCACTCGTCCGGGCGAGCAGCTTCTCGCTCGAGGCGCCGGGAGCGGCCACGCCGGACAGGTCGCCCTTGATGTCGGCGGCGAACACGGGCACACCGTTCGCCGACAGCTGCTCGGCGAGCAGTTGCAGCGTGCGGGTCTTCCCGGTTCCCGTGGCACCGGCCACGAGCCCGTGCCGGTTGGTCATCGCGAGCGGGATCCGGACGGGGACGGATGCCACGGGCCCGCCGTTGACGAGGACCCCGAGGTCGAGGGCCGCACCGGTACCCGCGTATCCGGCGGCGACCGTGGCGACCTGCGCGTCGGTCAGCGGCACGGTCGGCGCGGGGGCCTCGGCAGCAGGAGCCGGTGCGGGCGCGGGAGCGCCGGCCGGCGCCGGGTCGGCAACCGGCGTCGGCTCGGCGACCGTGGCATCCCCGGCATCCCCGGCTGCGGCTGCGCGGGCCTTCGCGGCCGCCGCCTCCGCCGCGGCGAGATCGGCGCGGGCCCGCGCCAGGCGGAGCTCGGCCTCCGCCGCCTCGGCTTCGGCGCGCAATCGGGCGACCTCGGGGTCGTCGGCAGGACCGGGAACGGACGGCACTGTGTCGCTCATGCCGTCAGCCTAGGTCGGTGCGGAGGACGCGGCATCCGGGATCCGACGGTTGCGCCGGAGCGTCGCCCGGTCGTCGTCGCGGGCCCGAAGGCGCGAGAACACCACCGCGAGCACGAGGGCAGCACCCGCGCCCAGAAGCGCGCCCCCGATCGTGTCGGAGAGCCAGTGGGCGTGCAGGTACGTGCGGCTGAACGCCATCAGTACGATCCACGCCCCACCGACGATCCGCACCCACAGGGTCGGGAACACGATCGCGGCGACGACCGCGATCGTCGCGGCGTTCGCGGTGTGGCCGGAGGGGAAGGAGCCGTAGTCGGCGAGCACGAGGATGTCCTCGGGTCGCGCGCGGCCGAACGTGTGCTTGAGCACCTGCACGAGCAGGGCGCTGCCCGCCGACGCGGCCAGGAAGTACACCGCCGTCCAGCGCCGACCGGTGAGGAACAGCGCGAGCGCACCCCCGAGCGGAACGATGAGGATCGCGGTGACGTACCCGCCGATCTGGTTCATGACCAGGGCGATCGTCAGCAACGGCTGGATCGGCGCCGAGGCGAACAGCTGGTTCCACCACACGTCGATCGCGAACGGGCTCGGCCCGCGGAAGAAGACCCAGGCCCCCAACCCGCACGCCAGCGCGATCAGCACCAGGCCGAGGACGGCGCGGACGCGCTCGGAGCGCACCGTCACGAACGGCGGGGGCGCGGCATCCAGGTCCATCGCCCCATGATGCCGGTCCGCCGGGCCTCCCGGCACCACCCGGACCGGCGCTTCGCCCTCTGCTACTGTTCGGCCCTCACGGGGCGAGGCGCTCGACGGTGCGCGGACGCACCAGCAGCCACAGCGACAGCACCCCGAGGATCGCGCAGCCCACCATGACGGATGCCATGGTCGTCGCGGTGATCCCCGATCCGGTCGCGAGCAGGCCCACGACGGGAGAGATCACACCGGCGATGCCGAAGTTCGCCGCACCGATGATCGACTGGGCCGTGCCCGCGGCCTTGCCGTGCCGGTCGAGGGCGAGCACCTGTGCGCACGGGAACGTGAAGCCGCACGAGGTCATGAACAGGAACAGCGGGATGATCGTGCCCCACAGGCCGAAACCGAGCTGGTCGAAGACGACGATGACCACGCCCCACAGCACGAGCGAGGCGGTCGAGAAAGCCAGCACCCACTGGGGGCCGAACCGCGCGGCGAGGCGCGAGGCGATCTGCACGCCGATGACCAGGCCCACGGAGTTCGCGGCGAACAGCACGCCGTACTGCTGCGCGTCGAAGCCGTAGCTCTGCTGGAAGAGGAACGAAGACGCCGACAGGTAGGAGAACAGGCCGCTGAACGTCATAGCCCCGATGACGAGCACGCCGATGAACACCCGGTCGCGGAAGACGCTCGCGTACCGCTGCCAGACGGTGGTCGCACCCTTTCCCCCACGACGGGCTGCGGGCAGCGTCTCGGGAAGGAAGACGATCGCCGAGACGAGCATGACCGTGCCGTACGCGGCGAGCACCCAGAAGATGCCGCGCCAGGGCATGACCGACAGCAGCAGCGACCCCGCGAGCGGAGCGAGCACCGGCGCGACGCCCGAGA
Organism: Microbacterium sp. RURRCA19A; assembly: GCF_900156455.1. Taxonomy (GTDB): domain Bacteria; phylum Actinomycetota; class Actinomycetes; order Actinomycetales; family Microbacteriaceae; genus Microbacterium. The sequence continues at coordinate 98,221 of NZ_FTNQ01000004.1, read as the reverse complement.
CCAGGGCGAGGCGCGAGAGCATCACGACCAGGCGGCGACCGCCGAACAGGTCGCGGACGATGGCGGCGGCCACGACGCCGCCCGCCGCGGCTCCGGCCCCCATGAGCACGCGCGCGATCGACAGCGTCCCGAGGGTCGGGGCGAGAGCGGCGAACACGCTCGCCGCGACGTGCAGAGCCGTGACCGCCAGCAGCGGGATGCGACGACCGACCTTGTCGCTGAGCGGTCCGACGATGAGCTGGCCCAGCGCGAAGCCGATCATGGTGCCCGTGAGGGTCAGCTGGATCGCGGCGGCCGAGGTCTGGAAGTCGGCCTCGAGCACGGGGAACGCGGGGAGGTACAGGTCGATCGTGAACGGACCGAGAGCCGTCAACGCGCCCAGCAGGACGATGTAGAGGACACGACGTCGCGCGGAGATGCTGTCACCGGGGTGCAGCACGATCGGTGCTGTCGCCGGATTGCTTCCGAGCGCACGGATGGCGCCCGTGGCCGAGGACTCGGCGCGGGCGGTCGGGGGGATCACGGGCTGGGAGGCGGTATCGAGCACGTCAGTCAGTCAGTTCTTTTCGCAACACGGACGGCCCGGACGAAGCCGGGCTGTGAATTCGGGGGGATCGTCGAACCTCGAATCGATTCGACATCGTCATACTATCGCGCGGCCCGGGGTCTCCACCATCCCCCTCGCGGGTTCCTCCCAGGCCACCACCGCATTCATCCGCATAGGCTGGGCGGAATCGGCCCGCGCCGAGCCTCCCGCCCCAGAGAGAGACAGCACAGACCGCATGAGCCCCTCCCCCGACAAGCGCACGAGCGGCAACCCCGCCACGCAGGCCGACATCAACCTGACCGTGAAGCAGCAACGCGAGCAGAAGCGACAGGAGAAGCTCGCGGAGTACCAGAAGCAGATCGCGCGCCGCAAGCGCAGCAAGCTCGTGTGGTGGGTCGTGGGATCGACCGCCGCTCTCGCCGTGGTCGCCGTCGTCGTGGCATCCTTCGCCCTCGCCCCCGCCCCGGCGCCCAGCTATCAGGCGGGCAACACCACGGGTCGCGAGATCCAGGGCGTGGAGACGTTCCAGAACCGCTCCGACCACGTCCAGGGGGCGGTCACGTACGAGCAGACGCCCCCGGCCGGCGGGCCGCACAACCCCTATTGGCTGAACTGCGGCGTGTACACCGAGCCGCAGCAGAACGAGAACGCGGTGCACTCGCTCGAGCACGGGGCGATCTGGATCACCTACGACCCGGAGCGCGTCGACGCGGCCGGCATCGACGCGCTGAAGGCCGTCATGCCCTCCAGCTACGCGATCCTCTCGCCCTACCCGGGCATGGACACCCCCGTCGCGGTGAGCGCGTGGAACCACCAGCTGAAGGTCGACGATCCCACGGATCCCCGCATCGGCGAGTTCTTCACCGAGTACTGGCGCAGCCAGAACGCCCCCGAGCCCAACGCCGCCTGCTCGGGCGCCATCGACGGACCCGGCAAGGCGTGACGTGACCGACGACGACACCGCGGCCCGGCCGGCCGCGCGGCGCATCGTCGTCGCGCTGGCCGTGGTCGCGCTGCTGGCGGTCGCGTTCGCCGTGGGACGCTTCACCGCGTTCGGCGCGACCGCCGCCCCCGCGACCCCGTCGACGACGTCCGCGGACGCCGGCTTCGCGCGGGACATGCAGGTCCATCACACGCAGGCCGTGCTCATGGCGATGGAGATCTACCGCAAGACCTCCGACGATGAGCTGCGCACGCTCTCCTACGACATCGCCACCACCCAGGCGGGTCAGCGCGGCGAGATGTTCGGGTGGCTCGTGCAGTGGGGGCTGCCGCAGGCGTCCTCCCAGCCGTTGATGCAATGGATGGCCCCGTCCGGTGCGCACAGCCACGGCGACACGTCGGCGCTCTCGCAGGACGAGCTCCTCTCCCAGATGGGGATGGCGAGCGAGGCCGAACTCGACCAGCTCCGTTCCCTCGAGGGACAGCCGGCCGACTGCCTCTTCCTCGGCCTCATGATCCGGCATCACGAGGGCGCGATCCCCATGGCCGAGGCCGTCATCGAGCTCGGCAGCGACCCGCGGGTGAAGGACGTGGCGCAAGCGATCATCACGGGCCAGTCCGCCGAGATCGACGCGATGCGCGACATCCGGTCCCGCCTGTCCTGCACCGGCTGACGCCCCCTCCGCCCCGCCCCGGCCGCCCCGGCGCCCCCAGCGCCCCCGGTCGCCCCGGCGCCCAGCCGCCCCCGCGCCCCCGGCGTCCCGGCCGCCCCGGCGCCCAGCCGCCCCAGCGCCCCACCCCTCCCGATAAACGCTATCCACGACGAGAAACGCGTTGTCCCCCCGTGTCTCGTCGTGGATGCCGTTTATCGCACAGGCACTCCCACGCCCCCACGCCCCGACGCCCCGACGCCCCGACGCACGAAGGACGTGGCATCCGATCGACGGATGCCACGTCCTTCGTGGTTCGTGCGGGTCTCAGCCCTTGGTCGCGCCCGCCAGCAGGCCGCGGACGAAGAACCGCTGCAGCAGGAAGAACACGATCAACGGCACGAGGATCGAGATGAACGTTCCGGCCGACTGAAGGAACCACTGGTCGCCCCACGTGCCCGACAGCGAGTTCAACGACTGCGTCAGCGGTAGCGACGACGATGGCGCGAAGATCGTCGCGACGAGCAGGTCGTTCCACACCCAGATGAACTCCAGCACCGCGAAGGATGCCAGCGCGGGAGCCGCGAGCGGGAGGATCAGGCGGAAGAACACCTGGCCGTGCCCGGCACCGTCGACGCGCGCCGCCTCGATCACCTCGTGCGGGATCTCCGCGATGAAGTTGTGCAGGAGGAAGATCGCCAACGGCATCGCGAAGATGACGTGCGCGATCCACACGGTCGCGAAGCTGTGCTCCACGCCGCGGAGCTCCAGGCCCGGGAAGATCGTCACGTCGTTGATCGTCAGACCGCGCGAGAACAGGCTGAGCAGCGGCACGAGGGCCATCTGCAGCGGCACGATCTGGAGCGCGAAGATGAAGATGAAGAAGAAGTTCCGACCCTTGAAGTCGATCCAGGCGAACGCGTACGCGATGAGCGAGGCGATCGCCAACGCGAACAGCACGACCGGGATCGTGATGGCCAGCGAGTTCACGAACGATGCGGCCAACGTCAGCGCCGTCCCGCCCGAGGTCAGCGCGAGACGGTAGTTCTCGAGCGTGAACGCCGGGTCGATGAAGACGGTCCACCATCCGGTCGACTGGGTGTCGGAACCGGGACGGAACGACGTGACCAGAAGGCCGAATGTGGGGATGGTCCAGAAGAACGCGATCGCGACGGCCGCGATCGTGGCTCCCTTCGAGGTGAGACGCTTGCGCGCCATCGCCTCGTGCTTGCGCGTGTCGCGGGCGACCTGACGCGCCGAGCGCTTGTCGTCGGTGGGCTCGAGCACCACGGTGGAGGTGGTCATCGCACTTCCCTCTGCTTCCGGATCTGACGCACGTTGAAGATGATCAGCGGCAGGACGAACAGGAACAGCACCACGGCCAGCGCCGCGGAGTGCCCGTAGCTCTGGAACCGCTGCTGCTGGTTGACCATCTCGAAGGCGAGCACGGTGGAGTCGTTGCGCCCACCGGTCATGACCGCGACGATGTCGTAGATCTTCAGTGCGCCGATGGCGATCGTGGTGAGCACGACGATCAGCGACGAGCGGATGCCGGGGACGGTGACGTTGATGAACCGCTCCCAGGCGTTCGCCCCGTCGAGTTCGGCGGCTTCCATCTGCTCCGGCGGCACCGCCTTGATCGCGGCGGACAGGATCACCATGGCGAGTCCGGTCTGGCTCCAGATGAACACGACGACGAGGAGCAGCGTGTTGATCAGCGGCGTCGCCGAGAGCCACGAGACCGGCTGACCGCCGAGCGAGGTCACGATCGCATTCAGGATGCCGATCTGGTCGCCCTGGCGGAAGTCGTAGACGAACTTCCAGATGATGCCGGCGCCGACGAACGAGATCGCGAACGGCATGAAGATGAGGACCTTGAGGAACCGCTCCCCCGCGGCGCGGTCGATGAAGACGGCGTACGCCAGACCGATCGCGGTGGCGAAGGTGGGGGCCAGGAGCACCCAGATGAGGGTGTTGATGACCGACCAGAAGCCCTCGGGGTTGGTGAAGGTCCAGACGTAGTTGTCGAAACCGACGAAGTTCTGGCCCGTCTTGTCGAGGAACGACTGCACCAGAGTGGACAGGGCCGGGTAGACCAGGCCCATCAGCAGGAGGATCGCGGCCGGGGCGGCGAACAGGATCAGCTGGAAGAGGTAGCCGGCGCCCTGACGCGATCGGTAGTCGGCGTAGAACAGGATGCCGCCCAGGATCACCGCGATCCCGAGGACGTAGATGACCGCGTTCTGGTACGGACGCAGCAGCATGAAGGCGATCACCGGGATCGCGAAGCACGCGACCAGGCGGATCCAGAAGTAGCGCTTGCCCGACCGCGGCGCGTACTCGATGAGCAGGAGCAGCAGACCCACCACGGCGCCGAAGACGAGCAGCACGAGCGGGATCTGCACGAGCGGGTTCATCTCGCCGAGCGTCTTGAAGAAGCTGTTCAGCGAGAACCCGATGGTCGTGGGCTTGGTCTCGGACGGCGCCCGCGTGACCATGAAGAGGAACAGCGCCACCACCGCGATGAGCGCGATGACGACGACCGTGACGGTGGTCCGGTGCCTCCGTGCGAGATTGCGGGATGCCGTCTCGGCATCCGGCGTGTCGTGTCGGGGAGACGCCGCTGAGGGCCTCTCCGCCTGCCTGATCTGTGTCATGACTTCCCTCCCGAACACGCCGTCGTGCTCATCGATGGACGGGCCGCGCGGCGGCACCGTGTGGGCTTACGGTACCGGTGGGCCGCCCGCCGAAGCGGACGGCCCACCGATCTTGCGGTCGGGGTCAGTTGTTGTAACCGGCCTGGATGTCGCTGAGCACCGTGTCGGTCGGCGTGCCGTCGATCCAGCTCACCATGCCCTTCCAGAACGAACCGGCACCGACGGTCGCCGGCATGAGGTCGGACGCGTCGAAGCGGAGCGTGGTGTCGGGGTTCTGCACGACCTTCATGGCCTCCTGCAGGAACTCGCTGGAGGCCAGCGACGGGTCGGCGCCCTTGTTGGCCGAGATCACACCGCCGAGCTTGACGCGGGCATCGGCGAACTCGGGGCTGGACATGAACTCCGCCACCTTCTGCACGTTCGCGTCCTCGGAGAACGTCGCGACGAATTCGCCGCCACCCTCGACCGACTGCTCGCCTTCCTTCACACCCGGGAGGAGGAACGCGTAGACGTCGCCGTCGGGTGCGACCTTGACCTCGCCGCCGGAGGCGTTCTTGACCGTGAGGAAGTTCGACGACAGGAACGAAGCCTGGTGCGTCATCGGGCAGCTGCCGTCCGCGACCTTGGCCGCGACGTCGGCGAAGGCGACCGAGTTGATGCTCTTGACGTCACCGAAGCCGGCGTTGACGTACGACGGGTTGAGGAGGATCTCCCCCACGGCGTCGAAGGCCTGCTTGATCTGCGGGTCGGTGAACTTGACCTCGTTGGCGACCCACTGGTCGTAGACCTCGGGGCCGGACTGACGCAGGACGAGGTCCTCGATCCAGTCGGTGCCGGGCCAGCCCGAAGCGTCACCCGAGGCGAAGCCGGCGCACCAGGGAGCGGCGCCCGTCTTCTCCTGGATGGTCTTGGTCAGGGCGAGCAGTTCGTCGTAGGTCTTGGGGATCGAAACGCCCCACTCCTTGAACTTCGCCGGCGAGTACCAGACGTAGCCCTTGACGTTGGCGAGCATCGGGGCGGCGTAGAAGTCTCCGTCCACGGTGCCGTAGGACTTCCAGTCCTTCCCCCAGTACTTGTCGACGTTGGCCGAGACCGCGTCCGAGGCCTTCTGGACGTCACCCGTGCCGACGAGGGTCTGCAGAAGACCGGGCTGGGGGACGATCGCGATGTCGGGGGCGTCGCCACCGGTGACCTTGGTCACGATGTTGCCCTCGAAGCTCTTGTCGCCGGTGTACTCGACCTTGATGCCCGTGTCCTTCGTGAACTGGTCGAAGGACTGGTTCAGCAGGTCGGCTTCGCTACCGGTGATGCCGCCGGAGATGCGAACCGTGGTGGTGCCCTCCGAGCCACTGCCGGATCCGCCCGAGTCGCCCTCGGCACAGCCCGCGAGCGCGATCGCACCGACTGCCAGCAGACCGACGGGAGCCAGCAGGCGATACCGCTGTGACATGCCCATGTGATTTCTCCTCTTTGAGTTCTGTGCTGCACCGGAACCCGTCGGGAACCGATTCCAGATCACCGTAAGCGACAACGACCAGTTCCGCAACAAACTTTCATCACGACTCCATAACTGGCGGAATGGCGGGCTTTTTTGGGACCGACACGTAGAGGAACCGGTTCCAGATTCGTCATTTGTCGGATACTCTTCTTGACGTCGACACGGACGTCGACGACCCTCGAGGAAGACGGCTCATGAGCGGAATCGCCGATGTGGCACGCCTGGCAGGCGTGTCCAAGTCGACGGCGAGTCGCGCGCTGACCGGCGGCGGCTATGTTTCGGACGACACCCGCCGGCGGGTCACCGACGCCGCGGCATCCCTCGGATACGTCCCGTCCACGAGCGCCGTGAGCCTGGCAACGGGACGCACGCGTACGGTCGCCCTGATCGTCCCCAAGGTCAATCGCTGGTACTTCGGTGCCATCATCGAGGGCGTCGAACGGTCGCTGATCTCGCAGGGCTACGACGTCACCCTGTACGTCGCTGAGCCCGGGTCGCGCGACCGCGAGAGCCTGTACTCGAAGTACCTCGCCCGGAAGAGGTTCGACGGGATCATCGCCGTCGCCCTCGAACCCGGCGACACCGACCTCGAGCGGCTGCTCGCCATCGACAAGCCGACCGTCTGCATCGGCAACCCGCTGCAGGGCATCCCGACCCTGGGCCTGGACAACATCGGCATCACGCGCATCACGACGCAGCACCTCATCGCGCTGGGCCACACCGACATCGCGTTCGTCGGGAGCACACCGCCCACCGACGCACCGGCGCGCGACGTCGACGAGCGCTCGATCGGCTACCGCAACGCGATGAACGACAGCGGGCTCGCCGTGCGCATCCGCAGCGTCCCCTCCACGCTGACGATCACCGACGCCTACGCCGCCGCGGCGTCCTTCCTCGCCGATGCGGCCTCGCGCCCGACGGGGGTGGTCGCCGCGTGCGACGAAGTGGCGATCGGCGTGATCATCGCCGCGCGCCGCATGGGCATCTCGGTGCCGACAGAGCTGAGCGTGGTCGGTATCGACGGACACGATTACGCCGAGATGTTCTCCCTCACCACCGTGGAACAGTACCCGGAGCAGCAGGGCGTCGAGGCGACGCGCCTCCTGCTCTCCATGCTGGACGGCGAGGCGCCTCCGCCCCGTACGCTCGCCCCGGCGCGCCTCGTGGTGCGCGCCTCGACCGCTCCCCCGCGCAGCGCCTGACGCGGAAGGACCCCGGATGCCAGGCATCCGGGGTCCCGTGTCGCTCCGCGTCAGTCGATCCGGCGCACCGACCGGCGTCGGGCCACAACTCCCAGACCGAGCAGCGCGAGGGCGGCGAGGACGCCGGCCCCCATCCACGCGCCGTCGGTCCCGGTGATCGCAAGCGCACCCCCGGACGCCGACGCGTCGCCGCCCTCAGAGCCGCCGCCGACCGCCGTGGCGTCCGCGAGCCGCAGCGGGACCGTCACGAGCGTGCCCGTCGGCTGAGCGGTGAGCTGCAGTTCGATCACGTCGAGGGCGTCCGCGGGCACCGTCGCGGTGACCGTCGCCGACCCGCCGGCGACCGGAGCCTCCGTCGTCTCACCCGCGCCGAACGAGGCCGCGAGGAACGTGTTCTGCGGCGCGCCGAGCGACGTGAGATCGAGGTTCGACACGGTGAAGGCGAACTCGTCTCCGGGCGTGACCTCGGCGGGCAGACCCGTGACCTGCACACCGCGCGCGGTGAAGTCGGGGGTGAGGCCGGGGTGGGTGCGGAGGTAGGCGATCCAGCCGTCCCGGTCGACGAGACCGGAATCGAGCGTGTTCTTCCCCTCCTGGAAGACCGAGAAGCTGTCCCCGCCCCCGAGAAGGAAGCTGAACGAGCCGACCCGGTACTCCGCCGCCGGGTCCACGGCCACGCCATCGATCCAGATGCCGAGAACGCGCTCGCCCGCGGGGCGGGTGGCGTCGTAGGTGAAACGGACGTTGTCCGAGACGCCGAGCGCGAGATTCGTCGTGCCGCGACCCGAAGCATCGCCCCACTGCTGCTCGAACATCACCCGCAGCTGCTCCCCGGTGAGGGTCGTGGTCCACAGGTTGTTCACGAACGGCAGCACCGCGTTCGCCTCGGCGAGCGTGATCACCCCGTCGGTGTCGCGGAACAGTTCGGCCCGCAGTCCGCCCGGGTTCACCACCGCGATGTCCGCGCCGCCCCGCTCGGGGTCGGCGAGGGTCTCGCGCAGCGCGTCGGCCACCAGACCGCCCAGCGCGGACTGCTTCGAGCGGTCGTCGCGCTTGCCGCCGGTGTAGACGCCGTCGACGTAGCCGCCCTCCTGGAAGGCGGTCGTGATGTCTGCCGTCACCGATCCGACGGGCTCGCGGCCGACCACATCCGCCTCGGCGCGCGCCGCGGTGACGATGTCGTTCACCTCCGCCACGCGCGGGTACGTCGCGATGAGCTCCGCGTCCAGCGCCGCGCTCGCCGCCGCGTCCGCTGCAGACAGGCGCGGGACGTTGCGGGCGGTGTACCGCACCACATCCCCGTCCTCGTCCACCGACAGGACGATCTGTCCGATGTTGGCGCCGTAGCTGCCGGTCTGCAGGATCGGGCGGGTGCCGTCGCCGCCGGGGACGGGCGCGTCCCACACGTATTCGGCGTGCGTGTGGCCGGTGAAGATGGCATCCACGGCCGGATCCGTGTCGTTCACGATCTCGGCGAAGGCACCGCCCTCGGCCACGGCCTGCGCGAGCGTGGCGGTCGAACCGCTCAGCTCGGTGCCCTCGTGGTACTGGGCGACGATCACGTCGACCTGGTCGTCGATCTCCGTGACGACGCGGTTGACCTCCGCCACCGGGTCACGGAACTCGATGCCCTTGATGCCCTCCTTCGACACGAGCGTGGGCGTCTGCTGCGTGACGGCGCCGATCACGCCCACGCGCACGCCGTCGACCTCGAAGATCGCGTAGCCGGGAAGCAGCGGCTGCCCGTCCTTGAAGACGTTGGCCGCCAGGTACGGGAAGTCCGCGCGATCCGACACCCGTCCGGCGAGGTCATCCGCCCCCTTGTCGAACTCGTGGTTGCCGGTGCCGGAGGCGGCAAGTTCCAGAGCGTTCAGAACATCGATCGTGGGGCGGTCCTCGAACAGCGACGACGCGAAGAGCGAGGCGCCGATGTTGTCGCCGTTGGAGAGGAACAGCGTACGGTCGTCGCCCCCCTCGGCCCGCAACTGCTCGACCGTACCCGCGAACTTCACGGTGTTGGCATCGATGCGGCCGTGGAAGTCGTTGATGCCGAGCAGGTTGATGTCAGTCGTCGACGACAGGTCGAGGCCCACGATCACGGGGTCGTGGTCGCTCGAACGGTAGGGCGAGGTCTCGTAGAAGTTCAGCGCGTTGTAGTTGTAACGGCTGTACTCGAGAGCCAGAGCCTCCACCGCGTTGATGTTCCAGATGTCGGTTCCCGTGACCAGCCCCCGCGCCGACGGCGACGCGAGGACGTGGTCGAGCGAACCGGACTGCCCGTCGTACGAATACGAGTACTTGCCCGTTCCGGTCTCGAGCGGCTCGAAGCCGAACGAGCGGAGCTTCTCGATCGGGTCCTCCTGCGTGTAGGCGTTGAAGTCGCCGAGCAGGAACACATCGTCCGTACCGAGCGCCGCCGACCGCTGCGCCGCGAAGTTCCCGAGGGCCTCCGCCTGGCGTACACGGTCGCCGTTGAAGGCACCCTGGATGCCGTTGGCGTTGTCGCCCGTGGCCTTCGGGTCGCTGTCGCCCTTCGACTTGAAGTGGTTCACGATCGCCAGGATCGTGGCATCCGTGTCGCCGATCGGGGCGAACCCCTGCGCGAGCGGCTGTCGGGCGTTGGCGAACGCGGGATCGTCGAGGATGACGCTCTCGCCGACCGGCGCGACGACCGCCTTCTTGTAGATGAACGCCGTGCGGATGACGTCCTCCGACGCCGGGAGTGCAGCCGGCGACGGGACGAAGGCCCACTGCTCGGACCCGAGCGCGGCGTTGAGGGCGGAGACGAGCGTCGAGAGGGCCTCGTCACGGTCCTTTCCGTACTGCGCCGAGTTCTCGATCTCCTCCAGCGAGACGACGTCGGCACCGAGACCGTTGACGGCGGCGACGATCTTCGCCTGCTGGCGCTGAAGGTTCTCGTCGTTCGCGGCGCCGCGCGGGCCGTTGTCCGGGCAGCGGTCGGCCGTGACGGGGTTGCCCGCGCGGTCGTTGTACGTAGAGGTGCAGCCGACCCTCGCAGCGGTGGTCGTGAAGTAGTTGAGCACGTTGAAGCTCGAGATCTTCACGTTGCCGCCGACCGCCGCGGGCGCGTCGGTACGGGTGTTCTCGAACGTCGCCGGCTGGACGGTCTCCGCGTTGTCGACGGTGAGCTGCTCCGTCGGCTGGAACTTCCACGCGTTGTTGCGGAAATCCAGGATGACGGGCGTCTCGAAGGTGACGGCCGCCCCCACGCGTACGGGATCGGTGAGCGACAGGTACGGCAGCGGAACGTCCTTCGCGGTCGACAGGAAGTTCAGCGAAGCCCCGTCGTCGAGGACGATCGCGCGCGCGGCATTGTCCTTCACGACGTCGCGATACTCATCGGTGTCCGGGCGCGCGACGTCGGTCGGGGTGCGCAGCGGACCGGTGCCCGCCGCGAGTCCGACCTCGGCGTACTGGTTGGTCGAGTACGTGTTGGTGACGGTGAAGTCGCCCTGCGGCGCGAGGAGCATGCCCTCGAAGCGTTCGCGCTCCTCGTCGGTCGCGGGCCACTCGATCTTCGCCGGCTCGACGGCTGCGGGCGTCTCGTCCAGCACCCGCACGCCATCGGCGGCGACGGTGAGCTGCGTCTGCCCGAAGTACTCGCTCGCCGGACCCGTGACCTCGACGAAATCGCCCTTCTTCACCTGGGCGGTTGCGGCGGAGCCGAAGACGAAGATCGCGTCGGATGCGGTGTGCGCCGCGACGTCGATGTCGCCGCCGGTGCCCGGCGTCTGGAGGAAGAAGCCGTTGTACCCGCCGGTCGGGTAGGCCGCCGTGACGACGCCGCGGGTGGTGACCGTGGTACCGGCGTACGGCGTGGTCGCACCGGTGCCCTGGATGTCGCGGATCGCGACGGTGTCGGCGGGAGCCCCGGGGCCGGGGTCGCTCGGCGCGTCGTCCGTCGGCTCGGGCGAGGGCGTCGACCCGGAGGACTGCGGGGTGACCGTCGTGGCGTTGGTGAAGTCAGCGGAGTTGTCCCCCGTGTCGGTGAAGTCCGTGCGCACGAGGGAATTGGGGGTTCCGTTCGGGCCGTCGACCACGGCCGGCGCCGCCTCGAACGAGACGGCGCCGCCGTATCCGAGGAAGTCCACGACGCGGGGGTCGTCGACGTCTCCCGCCGGGAGGGCGAGCGACTCCGCGACGTTCGCGAGGAAGAGCTGGCCGGTCGTCCCCGACGGGTTCAGCCCGCTCGTGAGGTCGGGGCCGGGCAGATCGGCCCCGGTCGTCCCATTCCCGGGGAGGCCGATCAGGTAGTACCCGCCCGGCGCGATCGAGCCGCTCAGCGCCTGGGTGTTCGCACCGGTGGGCGCCGCCACGCTCGTCGCAGAGCGGTACTGCAGCGACCACCCGGTCAGGTCCTGCGCGGTGTCGCCGGCGTTGTAGAGCTCGACGAACTTCTCGGCGAAGGGAGCGCCGGCGCTCCCGCCCTTCAGGTAGGCCTCGTTGATCACCACCCGGGGGCCGTCGGCCGCGAAAGCGGGGGCGGGAACCAGGGCGGACCCGAGGAGCGCCGCACCGAGGACGGCGCTCAGCGTGGTGGTGAATCGGCGCGCGGGCGCGCGGGAGGGTGCGTGATGCATGGGTCTCCAAAGAACGACGCGCGACGGAGCGACGTCGGTGGGGGGATCGACGGGGGGTCTCTTCGACCGTAGAGGAAGACATATCGATTTCCCAGACTCCGATGTTTCGAAACGGTGAACATCAGTGCCGCGCCGCGTGAAACCCGGTGTCATCACGCGGGAACGACGAAGGCCCGGATGCCAGTGGCATCCGGGCCTTCGTGTACCGCGAAGGTGACTGAATTACTTCAGGGTCACCGAAGCGCCGGCCTCCTCGAGGGCAGCCTTCGCCTTCTCGGCGGTCTCCTTGTTCGCGCCCTCGAGCACGGCCTTGGGGGCACCGTCGACGACGGCCTTGGCCTCGCCGAGGCCGAGCGAGGTGAGCTCGCGGACGACCTTGATGACCTGGATCTTCTTGTCGCCGGCGGCCTCGAGGACGACGTCGAACGAGTCCTTCTCCTCGACCTCTTCGGCGGGGGCGCCACCGGCGGGGCCGGCTGCGGCCACGGCCACGGGGGCGGCGGCGGTGACGTCGAACGTCTCCTCGAACGCCTTCACGAACTCGGAGAGCTCGATGAGGGTGAGCTCCTTGAACGCGTCGAGCAGCTCTTCGGTGCTGAGCTTAGCCATTGTGTTTCTCCTTGATCGGGATTGTCATCCGGGCCGGGTCAGGCCGCGGTGTCCTGCTTCTCGCGCAGCGCGTCGACCGTGCGAACGGCCTTCGACGGAAGCGCCTGGAAGACGTATGCCGCCTTGGTCATCGTCGCCTTCATCGCACCGGCGAGCTTCGCCAGCAGGACTTCACGGCTTTCGAGATCGGCGAGCTTGTTGACCTCATCCGCGGTCAGGGGGGCGCCATCGAAGTAGCCACCCTTCACCACGAGCTGAGGGTTAGCCTTGGCGAAGGCACGCAGGCTCTTCGCGACGGCGACGGGGTCGCCGTGCACGAACGCGATGGCAGACGGGCCCTTGAGCTCGTCGTCCAGTCCCGAGACCCCCGCGTTGGCGGCGGCGATCTTGGTCAGCGTGTTCTTCACCACGGCGTACTCCGCGTCCTGACGGATGTCGTTGCGCAGCTGCTTGAGCTGGGCAACCGTCAGACCGCGGTACTCGGTCAGCAGAACGGCAGTCGAGTTCTCGAAGTGCTTCGTGAGCTCGGCGACCGATGCGTCCTTCTGCGCCATGGCCACTCCTTGTGTGTACGAGGCGCTCCGCGGAAGCGGGGCGCCGGCCAAGACACCGGGCGACGGCAAAAAAGAAGAGCTCCGGCGCAGGGCACGGAGCTCGGATTCCCGATCGGGAGGAGTCACATACACCTGCGCAGGTCCTCTGCCTTTCGGCAGACGCTTCGATCTTCGTGCACGCACGACGATGACCGGCGGTCTTTGGCTTGCCCCCACTGTACCCGATCCCTCCCCCTCCCGCCAAACCGCCCGCCCCGCCCCGCCCCGCCCCAGGCTGCGAAAGCGCTCCCGATCGACGAGACCGTATCCGATGGGCCGCATTCGCATGCGTTCTGGACGATCGGATGCGGTTTCGCCACCGCCACAACCGTCGCGCGGTCACCTGGGCGAGCGCACGCCGAAGGCGGCGAGGCGTCGAGCGAGGGCCTCGGGGGTGGCGATGTCGGAGAAGCCTCCGCGGCACAGTCGCCACTGGGTGCTGCCGCGGATCCAGTCTTCACGCCGCTTCTCCTGGAGGAGCACGTCCTCCACCGAGCGCCCCTTCCGCATCGCCGCGTCGCGGTACTTGACCTCGCCGTCGAACTCCCAGAACGTCTTGACCTCGCGTAACGCGAGATCGACGTAGTACATGGATCGATGCGGCCCCTCGACCGGGACCTGCAGGTCGAGGTCGCGGAAGCCCAGGCGGTGCAGCTGCAGCCTGCTCACGCTCTCTCCCGGCAGTTCGGCGCGCCCGTCCGCGAACTCGACGATCCGACGGGCGTTGCGGATGCCACGACTGCCTGCGGCGCGAGCCGTCCGAATCCGCATGCGCTCACGCCATTCCTCCTGCGCGGCCGAGTCGAAGCGTCGCCCCGTCATGACTTCGCGGCGAAGCGCGGAGTCGGCGCAGCTGAGGGCGGCTTCGAGCGGCTCCGTGCGCGCGACGTCGATGATCGTCCGGTCCATCGACGTGCAGCAGATGCCGCCGATCTCGACCACATCGCCATCATGGAGGGCATCCGTGTGCCGGCGCACGCGTGGCCCGCTGGGCGGGTGCGCCGTGGCCGCGACCGTCACAGCGACGCGCTCCGCGTCGAACCGGTAGAGCGGCAGGCCGTGCAGCACCGCCGCCGACAGATGTGACACGACGCCGATTGCTCCACGGGCCTGGTCGACCGCCGCGACGACCGAAAGCAGGTGGCGTTCCGCCGGGCGCAGGGGGGCGTAGAGACTGCGATCGACATAGACGCCGGGACACAAGCGGTGCCACGCGCCCTCGACACCCGCACGACGCAGCGCGGCTTCAGCGACGCCGCGATCGAGAAGATCCGCCCGTCGGTACAGCATGCGACGTGCCCGGTCGAGATCCGTTTCGCCCTGCATTCCTCCACATTGCCCGCTCAGCGCCACGCACCTCCGCCACCGTCCACAGCCCCACGCCCTGTGGAGGAATGGCCACCCCGCCCGCACGGCATCCACGAAACCGCAACGAATCGTCGACACCGCATCGAATGGGCCCCGAACGGCTACGTGCTCGGCAATTGGATGCGGTCTCGGCGCCCACCGTTCGCCCGGCACGCCGGGCAGCCCGCGCAGCCACACCGCGCGACGGGGTTAGTCTCGAACGCATGTCCCCCGAGCTCGTCGCCTCTCGCAGCGCCGACCTCGAGTCGCGGATCGTCGCCGATTCCCGCGACCGGGTGGCGTGGATCCGTGCCCGGAGCCGCGGCATCACCGCGACCGACGTCGCGACGCTCACAAGCACCAATGCGATCGCGCGGGCGGCGGATGCCAAGCTCCTCGGCTCGAACTTCTCGGGCAACGCCTACACGGCGCACGGCCGTCGGCGCGAGCCCGAGATCGCGGCCTGGGTCGCCGCGACGCACGGCATCCAGCCGTCGTCGGCGCTCTACCACGCTGTCGTCGAGAAGCGTCATCTCGCGACACCGGACGGTGTCGTCGTCGACGGGGAGGGACGCATCGTCCTGGCTGAGATCAAGACGACGAACAAGGCGTGGCGCTCGATCCCTCGCACGTACCTGCGTCAGGTGTGGTGGCAGCAGCACGTCCTCGGGGCGGAGCGCACGCTGGTCGCATGGGAGCAGCACGACGGTTTCGTGCCGATCGGCGACGAGCCCCGCTGCCAGTGGGTGGACCGCGATGAGAAGGAGATCTCCTCGCTCGTGCGCCTGGCCACTTCCCTCATCGACGAGCTGTATCGCCGCACGACCGCGGGGCGCGCGCCCGCTCCCCGCCCCGAGCCGACCGAGAGGTACCGCGCCCTCGCGCTCCTCGACGGATAGTTGACCGGAATCAAACATTCGGCGTATAGTTGATCTTCGTCAACTAACGCGCCGACGTCGTCGCGGCATCCTTCTTCCTCCCCTGGAGAGCCCCGCATGACCTCATCCCCTCCGGAGACCGCCGCCCCGCGGCGCGTGCTCCCCGCCCTCACCGGACTGCTGCTCGGCATGTTCGTGTCGATGCTGGCCTCGACCGTCGTCTCGACGTCGCTGCCCGTCATCGTCCACGACCTCTCGGGTGACCAGAACGCCTACACGTGGGTCGTCACCGCGACCCTGCTCACCACGGCGATCTCCACGCCCATCTGGGGCAAGCTCGCCGACCTGTTCAACCGCAAGGTGCTGATCCAGATCGCGATCGCGATCTTCGTCCTCGCGACCGCCGCCGCCGGCTTCTCCCAGAACACCGACATGCTCATCGCGTTCCGCGCGGTGCAGGGCCTCGGCGCCGGCGGCCTCGCCGCGCTCAGCCAGGTGATCATGGCCGACATCATCAGCCCCCGCGAGCGCGGACGCTACATGGGCCTGTTCGGCGCCGTCATGGCCGTCGCGACAGTCGGCGGCCCGCTCCTCGGCGGCGTCATCACGGATGCCTTCGGTTGGCGGTTCAACTTCTTCGTCGCCCTCCCGTTCGCCGTGGCGGCCCTGCTCATCCAGCAGCGCACGCTGCACCTCCCGAAGCGCGAGAAGCGCAAGGTGAAGATCGACTACCTCGGCATCGTGCTGCTGTCGACGGCCGTGTCGCTGCTGCTGATCTGGGTGACCAACGCCGGCCGATCGTTCGACTGGGCGAGCACCGAGACCCTCCTCATGGTCGGGGGCGCCGTCCTCGCCGCGATCCTGTTCATCGTGGTGGAGCTGCGTTCGTCCGAGCCACTCGTGCCGCTCACGCTCTTCCGGGATGCCACGTTCACGCTGGCCACGATCGCCTCGATCGCGACGGGCCTCGCCATGTTCGGCACCTCGGTGTTCCTCAGCCAGTACATGCAGATGGCCCGCGGTGCCACGCCCACCGAGGCGGGTGTCATGACCATCCCGATGATCGCAGGGCTGCTGCTGGCATCCGTCATCGTCGGTGCGCTCATCTCGCGCTTCGGCCGGTGGAAGCCGTTCCTCATCGTCGGTGGCGTGCTGCTCATCGCGGGGACCTACCTGTTGTCGACGATCCACTACGACACGAACTTCGCGCTGGTGTCGGTGTACATGTTCCTGCTCGGCGCGGGCGTCGGCATGACCATGCAGAACCTCGTCCTCATCGTGCAGAACACCGCCGATCCCGCCCGGATGGGGGCGGCGAGCTCCGGTGTGACGTTCTTCCGCAGCCTCGGCGGCACCATCGGCGTCTCCGTCATGGGGGCGGTCCTGGCCAGCACCGCGACGGGCCTGTTCACCGATCGCGCGGCCGACGTGCAGAAGGCGATCGCCGGACTCGGTGCGGCCGGAGCCCCGGTCGCCCAGGCGCTGCAGTCGGGCACGATCCCGCAGGTGTCGACGCTGCCGGACACCGTGCGCGTGATCGTCGAGGACATCTACGCCCAGTCCATCGCCCACGCGTTCCTCATCGCGGTGCCGGTGGCGATCGTGAGCCTCCTCGCGATCCTGTTCCTGCCCAACCGTCCGCTCACCCGGATGACCACGTCCGAGCGGGTCGCCGCGAGCGAGGCCGACCTCGCCACCGTCTCCGTCCCCGCCGGCATGGCGACGCTGTCGACGACCGGCGCGGTGCCGACCGTGGATGCCGCTTCGCGGCGTCGCACGCGCTCCGGCGCGCCGATGGGGGAGGATGGGTGACGTGACCCGCGAACCCGACGCCGCGCGCGAAGCCGCCGTGCACGCGCTCGAGCAGTCGTTCTCGGAGCTGATGACCGTGTTCCGTCGCTTCGTCGCCGAGGCGGCGGAACGGGTCAGCCCCGGGATGCTTCCCGCCACGTTCAAGACGTTGTCGGTGGTGAGCCGGTTCGGGCCGATGACCCTGTCCGCCCTCGCCGAGCGGCTCGCCGCGGATAAGGGCTTCCTCAGCCGGTCGATCAGCGAGTTGGAAGACCTCGGGCTCGTCACCCGCACCCCCGATCCCCACGATCGACGTTCGCGGCTCATCGCCGTCTCGGAGCTCGGGCACGGGCGGCTGGCCGAGGCCCGTGCCCCGCACGAGAGCCGTCTGCACGATGCGATGGCGGACTGGTCGGTGGACGACATCCAACACCTCTCGGTGATGCTCCACGCCCTCGCCGTGGGCGAAGTGCCCGACCGCGACTGACACGGAGGCTCCTTCCCGGTGCGGCGACGCGACACGGTGATCGAGGTGTAACACCGCGGAGACAATGGCGCGCTTGACTGAGGGAGTCGAGGCGGAGCCGCCGTCGACGTGACCCCCGAGGAGGAGCGCCCGATGAGATTCCGATCGTCGCGTCCCGAGGCCAGCGTCGAGGCGCCCGGTCCCCCACTTCCCGAGACCATGCGCGCGGCGGTCCTGGACGCTCCCGGAGCGCCCGAGGCCCTGCACACCGCGACCGTACCGACCCCGAGTCCCATCCTGAGCGAGGTGCTCGTGCGCGTCGTCGCGGCGGGCATCAACCCGATCGACGCGAAGACGCGCGCCGGTCGTGGCGCGTGCGGCGCGATCACCGCGTGGCCGGCGACTCTCGGATACGACTTCAGCGGCGTCGTGGTCGAGGCCCCGTACGAGGGGCATCCTTTCCCGGTGGGGACCGAGGTCTTCGGGATGACACCGACGCCGCGGACTCCGGGGACCTACGCCGAGTACGCGGTCGTCCCCTCCCTCTCGCTCGCCCGAAAGCCCACCTCGCTCTCGCACGTCGAGGCTGCGGGGGTGCCGCTCGCCGCGCTCACGGCGTGGGGGCTCGTGGTCGAGACCGCCCTCGCGCACGCGAATCAGCGCATCCTCATCCACGCGGGGAGCGGTGGCGTCGGACACTTCGCGGTGCAGTTCGCCGCCTACTTCGGCGCGCACGTCATCGCCACCGGGTCGCCGCGCAACCTCGACTGGCTGCGCGAACTCGGCGCCGCGGAGGTGGTGGACCACACCGCGGTCCGGTTCGAGGAGGCCATTGCCGACGTCGACGTCGTCATCGACCTCATCGGCAACGTCCAGGACGACACCGGGACGCGATCACTCGAGGTCCTGCGTCCCGGCGGGCTGCTCATCGAGGTGCCGACGGGCGGCTGGACCGGCTTCCGCGAAGCCGCCTCGGCGCGCGGCATCCGCTCGACCGGGTACAAGGTGATCCCCGACGGCAGTGCGCTCGCGACGATCGCGCGCCTCCTGGATTCGGGGGCCGTGCGCGTGTTCGTCGACCGCGTGTTCGACCTGGAGGATGCCGCCGACGCCCACCGCGAGCTCGAGAAGGGCCACACCCGCGGGAAGATCGTGCTGCGCGTCAGCGACGACTGAGCCCGTCGACCGCGAGCACCCGCCGTCCCTCGGCCACGACTTCGTCGGCGACCTCGTCGAGGAGCGGTGAGGTGAGGTTCCACTGCTGCCAGAACAGCGGCACGTCGACCGGATCGCCGCCGAGTCGCACGAGCGAGCCGTCGGCGAGACCATCGGCGGATTGGAATCCGGGAAGCAGCCCCCACCCGAGACCCAGGCGGACCGCCGTCGCGAAGTCCTGCGACGCGGGCACCCGATGCCGGGGCGGTTCCGCGACCGACGCCCCCCGGGAGGCGAGCCACTGCGTCTGGAGATCGTCGCGGCGGTCGAAGTCGACGACCGGCGCGTCCGCGAGCGCGCCGACGTCCGCGCCCCGGGGGAACCACCGCGCGGAGAAGGACGCGGCGGCCACGGCTTCGTAGCGCAGGACACCGAGACGGCGGACGCGGCAGCCGGCCACCGGCGCTGCGCGTGACGTGACCGCCGCCATCACCGTCCCCGATTCGAGGAGCCCGGCGGTGAAGTCCTGGTCGTCGCGATGCAGGTCGAACACGACGGCGTGCCGTTCCGCGACGCGCTGGAGCGGCGGCAGGAACCACGTCGCGAGCGAATCGGCGTTCACCGCCAGCGGGAGGGATGCCACGGCTCCGCCGTCCGCTCCGATCGCCGTGAGCGCGTCGTGCTCGAGGAGCGCGAGCTGTCGCGCCAGCCGGACCACCGCGTCACCGGCCGCGGTCGCGCGCACCGGCTTCGATCGGACGAGGACCACGCGACCCAGCTGGTCCTCGAGCGCCCGCAGCCGCTGGCTGACGGCGGACGGGGTGATGCGGAGACGGCGGGCTGCGGCATCCAGGGTTCCCTCGTCCACGACGGCCGCGAGCGTGCGGGCGAGGTCCAGGGGAATCGACATGAAGCGATGCTAATGGTTCATGAGAATCCTGAACTGTACTTGATACGGTGGGGGCAATAGCGTCGCGTCGTGCTCTCTTCCCTCCTCGCCGGTTTCGGGCTCGGCCTGTCGCTCATCGTCGCCATCGGCGCGCAGAACCTCTTCGTCCTGCGCCAGGGCATCCGCCGGGAGCACGTTCTCGCCGTGGTGACCGTGTGCGCCGTTTCCGACGCCGTCCTCATCGCCCTGGGCGTCTCGGGTGTCGGCGCGGTCGTGACCGCCGTCCCCTGGCTGCTCGACGTCGTACGCTGGGCCGGCGCGCTGTTCCTCGTCGGCTACGGCGTCGTCGCGGCCCGGCGTTCGCTGCGCCCCGCGGGGTTCGGCCTCCACGTCGAGGCGCACACCGCCGCACCCGCCCGAGGGGCGGCCGTGGACACGCGTACGCGTACGACCACCCGCGCCGCCGCCGTGCTCACCTGCCTCGCGCTGACCTGGCTGAACCCGCACGTGTACTTGGACACCGTGTTCCTCCTCGGCTCCGTCGCCGCGACGCACGGTGCGGAGCGTGGGGTCTTCGGGGTGGGGGCGGCGGCGGCGAGTCTCGTGTGGTTCGCGGCCCTCGGCTTCGGGGCCCGCTACCTCGGTCGCTGGCTGGACTCCCCGAAGTCGTGGCGGGTGCTCGACGGCGTCATCGCCCTCGTGATGTGGGGGCTGGCGATCTCCCTCGTCCTCCCCGTGTTCACCGGGTGAGGTCACAATGGATGCCATGGCATCCGTCGAGATCACCGTCCGCGGTCACGTGCAAGGCGTCGGTTTCCGGTGGGCCCTCCGCGCCGAGGCCGAACGCGTCGGCGCGAGCGGCTGGGTGCGCAACCGTCGGGACGGCGCGGTCGAGGCGCACATCGCCGGAACGGCGGCGGCCGTCGAGGCCCTCGTCACCTGGGCGCAGCACGGTCCGCCGCTGGCGCGCGTCGAGCGCGTCGAGGTGACCGAGACCCCCGAGTCCGCGGACGGCGACGGCTTCCGGATCCGGGACTCGGCCTAACCGGACGCCCCGGGCAGCCCCGCGCGCAACTCGGCGAGCACCTCCACGGCGTCGTCGCGCCCGGGCGAGACCGGCCGCCTGCCCTGCCCAGAGCGACAGCAGCTCACCCTCCCCCGCCGCCGCGGCCGCGGCGCGGAAGACCCCGGTGAGCCAGTTCTGCGCGGGGAAGGGCGCGATCGCACCCGCGGCCTCGATCTCGCGGACGGCACGGTTCGGGATGCCACGCGCCCACCGTCCGCTCATCGCCCGCGTCAGCACGGTCTCGGTGTCGGCTGCGGCGGCGATGGCCGCGCGGTGGGCCGCCGTCGCCGCGGACTGCCGCGTGCGCAGGAACGCCGTGCCGACCTGGACCCCCTCCGCGCCCAGGGCGAACGCGGCGGCCACCCCGCGGCGGTCGGCGATACCGCCGGCCGCGATCACCGGCACCGACAGCGCGTCGACGACCTGCGGCACGAGGGCGAACGTCCCTACGAGAGACGCGGCGGGATCACGCAGGAACGACACGCGATGGCCGGCCGCCTCCATGCCAGTGGCGACCACGGCGTCCACCCCCGCGTCCTCGAGCGCGACGGCCTCGGCGACCGAGGTGGCGGTGCCGACGAGCCGGATGCCACCCTCCCGCGCCCGCGCCACGGTCACGGCATCCGGGACCCCGTACACCAGGCTCAGCACGTCGGGCCGGGCCGCGAACACCGCGTCGAGCTGGTCCGCGACCGCGGGGAGGAAAGCCGCGGGGATGTCGGGGCGTGCGGCACCGGCAGCGGCGAAGAGCGGGGCCGTGGCATCCAGGACCGGGGTCAGGTCGACATCCGCCGGGGCCACCTCGTCGCCGCGCGGCCACCACAGGTTGACCGCGATCGGCCGAGCGGTCGCGTCCCGGAGCCGGGCGATCGTGTCGTGGATGCGCTCGGGCGTGTAGCCGTAGAGCCCGAACGATCCGAGGCCGCCGCCGGCGCTCACCGACGCGGTCAGCTCGATCGAGGACAGGCCGCCGAAGGGCCCGAGAACGATCGGGACACCGATGCCGAGAAGCTCCGCCAGCCGCGTCACGGTCAGTCCAGCGGCCGGAGGAGGCGATCGAGGAATCGGCGCGTGCGCTCTTTCTCCGGCGCGGTGAAGAGCACCTCGGGGGCACCGCGCTCCACGATGACGCCCTCGTCGAAGAAGAGCACCTCGTCGGCGACTTCGCGCGCGAACCCCAGTTCGTGCGTGACGATGACCATCGTCCAGCCCTCGTCGGCGAGGCCGCGCAGCACCTTCAGCACCTCCCCCACCAACTCGGGGTCGAGGGCGCTCGTCGGCTCGTCGAAGAGAAGGAGATCGGGCTGCAGGGCGAGCGCCCGCACGATCCCGACGCGTTGCTGCTGACCGCCGGAGAGTTCGGAGGGGTACGCGTCGCGCTTCTCCGTCAGCCCCACGCGGGCCAGGAGAGCCTCGGCGCGGACGATCGCCTCGGCCTTCGGCACGCCGTGCGCCTGCACCGGACCCTCGATGACGTTCTGGAGGACGGTGAGGTGCGGGAAGAGGTTGTGGTGCTGGAAGACCATCGCGGAGCGGTCGCGCATGGCGCCGAGATCCGCCTTCGACGCCTTTCGTCCGAAATCGATCGTCGGACCGCCGTCGAAGGACGCGACACCCGCGTCGGGCGTCTCGAGTCCGTTGAGGCAGCGGAGCACCGTGGTCTTGCCGGAGCCCGAGGGGCCGATCAGCACGAGGACCTCGCCGCGACGGACCTCGAGATCCACGCCGTCGAGCACGCGGTTCGAGCCGAAGCTCTTCTGCAGGCCGGTCACCCTCAACAGCGGGGCATCCACAGGGGTCAGGGCGTCGTCACCGCGCGACATGGCGATCGAGCCTCCTTTCGAGCACGCCCTGCCCCGCCGACAGGACGAGGCAGAACAGCCAGTAGATCAGGGCCGCTTCCAGGTACACCGCCATGAACTCGTACGAGAAGGCGGCGATGTTCTGGGCCTGCCGGAACAGCTCCGTCACCAGGATGAGGGATGCCAGAGAGCTGTCCTTCACCAACGAGATGAAGGTGTTGGACAGCGGTGGCACGGAGACCCGCGCGGCCTGCGGCAGGATGATCCGCGTCAGGGTCTTGCGGCGCGACAGACCGACGACGTGCGCCGCCTCCCACTGGCCGCGCGGAACCGAGAGGATCGCGGCACGGATGACCTCGGCGGCGTACCCGCCGACGTTCAGCGAGAACGCGATCACCGCGGCCGGGAACGGGTCGATGACGACCCCGACCGCCGGCAGCCCGTAGAAGATGACGAACAGCTGCACCAGCAGAGGCGTCCCCCGGATGACCGAGATGTAGAACCGCGCGATGCCGCGCAGGACGGCGGTGCGCGAAAGCCGGAGCAGTGCCATCCCGAGGGCGATGACCAACCCGATGGCGAACGACGCCAGCGACAGCGGGATGGTGCCCCGCAGCCCCGCCAGCACCATGGGCCAGAACGAATCGAGCAGCAGGGTCCAGATGTCGTTCACTCGGCCTCCTTCCAGTGGCGAACGCGGCGCGCCCGCCCTCCCACGCTAGGCGGGAGCAGCGGGCGCGCGTCCGGGGTTTACTTCGTGACGTCGGCGCCGAAGTACTTCTGGCTGATCTCCGCCAGGGTGCCGTCGGCACGGAGCTCCTCGAGCGCTCCGTCGATGGCATCCGTCAGAGCCTGCTTGTCCTTCACCGTCGCGAAGGCGCTCTCAGAGGTGTCCTCGGTCTCGGCGGCGATCTTCAGACCCGTGGGGCTGTTGGTCTTCGCGTAGTCGAGAAAGGTCAGCTGATCGTTGACCGTCGCATCGACACGGCCCTGCTTCAGCAGAGCGACGGCCTGGGCCCATCCCTCGACGGCCTCGACCTGGGCGCCGCTGGAGGTGGCCAGCTCGTACCAGTTGCTCGTGAGCGACTGGGCGGTGGTCTTGCCGGCGAGGTCGGCGAAGCTCGAGATCGACGAGTCGTCCTCGGTCGTCACCACGACACCGCGCGACACCGTGTACGGGGAGCTGAAGAGGTACTTCGCCTGGCGCTCGGGAGTGATCGACACCTGGTTCGCGATGACGTCGAAGCGTCCCGCGTCGAGCCCGGCGAAGATGGCATCCCACTGGGTCTCCTGGAAACGCACCTTCAGCCCCAGCTTGTCGGCGACGGCCTGCGCGATCTCGACGTCGTATCCGGTCAGGGCGCCGGACTCGTCGTGGAACGAGAAGGGGCGGTACGTGCCCTCGGTGGCGACGGTGAGCGTGCCGCCGGTCACGAGACCGTACGCGTCGCCCTGCTCGGTCGATCCGGACGTGGAGCCGCCGCTGCACGCGGTGAGCGCGAGCGCGAGGGCGCCGAGGGCGGCGGCGAGGACGGGAAGACGACGACGGGGCATGGCTGTTCCTTGCTGTGGTGCGGGTTGGGGGTCCGGGGGTGTGCGCGAAGGCACCCCCGGCCCAACACGGGTCGGGGCGGCATCCTTCCCGGATGACGCCGTATTGCACGTTCGTGCAGAGCACGCGAAAGCCCCGCCGGCGCGAGGCGCAGCGGGGCTTTCGACGGGGATGTCAGACGAGCGAGTTGACGTCCAGCGGGATGCCGGGACCGAAGGTGGTCGAAACGGCGCCCTTCTGGATGTAACGACCCTTCGAGCTGGACGGCTTGAGGCGGACGATCTCCTCGAGCGCAGCCTTCAGGTTCTCGTCGAGCTGCTCGGCCGAGAACGAGGCCTTGCCGACGACGAAGTGCACGTTGGCGTGCTTGTCGACGCGGAACTCGATCTTTCCGCCCTTGATCTCCTCGACGGCCTTGGCCGGGTTGGGGGTCACGGTGCCGGTCTTGGGGTTCGGCATGAGGCCGCGGGGTCCGAGGACCTTACCGAGGCGACCGACCTGACCCATGAGCTCGGGGGTGGCGACGGCGGCGTCGAACGAGGTGTACCCGCCGGCGACCTTCTCGATGAGCTCGGCGCCGCCGACCTCGTCGGCACCGGCGGCGAGAGCCGCCTCGGCCGCGGGGCCGTTGGCGAAGACGATGACGCGCGCGGTCTTACCCGTGCCGTGGGGCAGGATGACCGTGCCGCGGACCATCTGGTCGGCCTTACGGGGGTCGACCGAGAGCTTCAGCGCGACCTCGACGGTCGAGTCGAACTTCTTCGAGCCGGTCTCCTTCGCCAGGGCGACGGCCTCGGCGGGGGTGTAGAACGTGTCGGCCGCGATCTTCTCAGCAGCGGCGCGGAATGCCTTGGACTTGGTAGCCATTGTTATCTCCCTCAGTCCTCGACCGTGATGCCCATGGAACGGGCGGTGCCGGCGATGATCTTGGCCGCGGCCTCGATGTCGTTCGCGTTCAGGTCGGGCTGCTTGGTCGTGGCGATCTCGCGAACCTGGTCCTTGGTGAGCTTGCCCACCTTGACCGTGTGGGGCGTGGACGAGCCCTTGGCGAGACCGGCGGCCTTCTTGATGAGCTCGGCGGCGGGGGGCGTCTTCAGGATGAACGTGAAGCTGCGGTCCTCGTAGACGGTGATCTCGACGGGGATGACGTTGCCGCGCTGGGCTTCGGTCGCCGCGTTGTACGCCTTGCAGAACTCCATGATGTTGACGCCGTGCTGACCGAGCGCCGGACCGATGGGCGGCGCGGGGTTGGCCGCGCCCGCCTTGATCTGGAGCTTGATCAGGCCGGTCACCTTTTTCTTGGGTGCCATATCCTTTTCCTCTCTCGAGCGGGCGCCTCGCGGCACCCTCTCTCCCGCACGTCCGGCCGTTCCGGACAGCGGTCGCGCTCGCACAGACGCACGAGCAACCTCCCCATCATACGCGATGTCCCGGCATCCGCGTTCTCCCGCTCCCCGGCCGCGTTCCGCGCCCTGCGTCCGCGCCCTGCGCCCGCGCCCTGCGCCCGCGCCCTTTCCGCGATAAACGGCATCGGCGGCGAGACACGGCACGACGCGCAGTTTCTCGCCGCCGATCGCGTTTATCGGCGGCGAAGAGGCGGATGCCATGCCGTAGTCGAGTTATCCACAGGCCGCGGAACAGGCTCGCCTGCACCTGGCATCCTCGGCCAATGCACGCTCTCACGCTCCGCCCCTCCCCCGCGCCGCTCATCCGGACGGCGGATGCCGAGCGCGCGGGCCGGTACCCGCACAAGGACGGCGACCTCCACCGCGTGCGACCCGGGGTCTACACCCGGCGGGAGGACTGGGACGGCCTCGCCCCCTGGGACAGGTATCTGGCGCGTGTGCACGCGTACGCGTTGATCCGGCCGGACGCGATCTTCTCGCACGAGTCGGCTGCCGCGCTCCTGAGCCTGCCGCTGTTCGGGCATCCCCTCCGCATCCATGTCTTCGACGACCGACGTTCCCGATCTCTCGCCCATGGGGATGTGATCGCCCACACCAGCGCCGACGCACGTCGCTGCACGACCATCGAGGGGCGACGCATCTCCCGTCCCGTGGACGCGGTGGTCGACCTCGCACGCGCGCTGCCGCCCGCGTTCGGCCTGGCGGTCGCCGATGCGGCGTCGCGTCGGCTCGACGTGACACCGGACTGGGTCCGGGAGACGATGTCCGCGCAGCGCTCCATCCGCGGGCGCCGCCGCGTCGAGTGGGTGTGCGAGCACATGACCGCGGACTCCGAGTCCGTCGCGGAGTCCGTGAGCCGAGCGGTCGCCCACTGGCACGGTTTCCCGGAACCGCTGCTGCAGGCGGAGCACCGCGTGGCCGGACGCGTGTACCGGTCCGACTTCTGCTGGCCCGAGTTCCGGGTGCTCGGCGAGGTCGACGGATGGATGAAGTACAGCGACGACGACCCCGCTGACGCGGCCACGACCGTTCGCAACGAGAAGCGCCGCGAGGACGCGCTGCGGCGCGCAGGCTGGCGTATCGCGCGCTGGGATTACGCCGGCGCCCTCCGCGGGGACGGACCCTACGACGCGTTGAGAGCCGCGGGACTCCCGCTCGTCCGTCCGGCCGACACCGCGCAGCTGCTCGGCATCGGCCGCAATCCGCGCTCGGGGTAACCTCCGCGATAAACGGCATCCGCGACGAGAAACGGCACGGCAAGCCGTGTCTCGCCGCGAAGAGCGTTTATCGGCGGTGGGCGGCGACTCGATGCCGCAGCGACGACACGGCCGTGCCGGGCGCCGCCCCGCCGGGCGCCACCGTGCCGCGAAACCGCGAACGCCCCGCACGGCACAGGCCGGGCGGGGCGTTCGCGAACGCGCGGGGCGTCAGAGCATCTTGGTGACCTGGTCGAACGACAGCTCGACCGGGGTCTCGCGCTCGAAGAGCGACACGAGCACCGTGAGCTTGCCGCTCTCGGGCTTGATCTCGCTGATCGTGCCCGGAAGACCCGCGAACGAGCCCTCCTTGATCGTGATGGTCTCGCCGGCCTCGAAGTCGACCTCGGCGGGGATGACGCGCTGGGCGACGGGAGCACCCTTGGCGGCACCGCCCTTGGCCGGTGCGGTCTCCTTCACCTCGACGAGGCTCTTGAGCATGTTGAACGCCTCGTCGAAACGCAGCGGCGTCGGGTTGTGGGCGTTGCCCACGAAGCCCGTGACACCGGGGGTGTGACGCACGACCGACCAGGTGTCTTCGTTCAGATCCATGCGCACGAGGACGTATCCGGGGATGCGGACACGCGTGACCATCTTGCGCTGGCCGTTCTTGATCTCGACGACGTCCTCCATCGGGACCTCGACCTGGTAGATGTCGTCCTCGACCTCGAGCGTCGACTTGCGCTGCTCGATGTTGGCCTTCACCTTGCGCTCGAAGCCCGCGTACGAGTGGATGACGTACCACTTGCCCGGCAGCGAGCGCAACTCGACCCGGAACGCCTCGTAGGGGTCGAGGTCTTCGTCGTCGGCGGAGTCCTCGTCGACCGGAGCCTCGGCGGCGTCGGCGGGAGACAGGGATGCCTCGGCCTCGTCGACCACGCCGGCGGCGGCGGAGACCTCCTCGACGAACTCCTCGTCGAGGACGGGCGCGTCGGGCTCGCCGTTGATGTCGGGACCGTCGTAGGGGGTGACCTCGTCGGCGGCCTCCGCGGCCTCGTCGGCGGCTTCCTCTTCGAGGGAGTCGTTGAGCACCTCGGCGGCGGCCTCGGCCTCGCTGGCCTCGTCGATCTCGAGAGCGTCGTTCACGATGGCGTCGGCCTCCGGGTCGGTGATGTCGATGTCGTCGAGCTCGTCGTCGACGTCGTCGTTCTCGTCATCGACGATGTGGATGGCGGTGTGCTCAGCCGCATCCGAAGCGTGCTCCTGGGATGCCAGGATGTCGCCCTCCTGCGCCTCGTCGTCCTCGCTGGACTGCTCGGCCGTGGGCGCCCAATCGGCGTCGTCGACATATCTTTCAGACACTGGTGATCTCTTCCGTTCTGGGGCGGCCGCTCGTGGGGCCGCGCGTCCGCCGAAGCGCCGGTCAGGCGCCGGCGCCGCCGGGGACGCCGAACACGGCGCTGGTCAGCCACACGAACAGCACGTCGAGGCCGTACACGAGAGCCATCATCACGACGACGAATCCGAGGACCACGGCGGTGAACTTGACGAGTTCCTGCCGCGTCGGGGTGACGACCTTGCGCAGTTCCGCGATGACCTGACGGATGAAAAGAGCGATCCGTGCGAAGAAGTTGAGCTTCTTCTCACGGGGCGCGCCGCGTTCTGCGACGATCTCGCCCTTCGCCTCGTCCTGCGTCATCGAACCACCTAGGTCGCTTCTCGTTGCCAGCGTGCGCTGTGCGCAGGGCGGACAGGAATCGAACCTGCAACCTGCGGTTTTGGAGACCGCTGCTCTGCCAATTGAGCTACCGCCCTAAGACCCGCGGGGGGCCCAGGATGCGAAACCGACACGCTTTCGCCAGGAATCTCTCGGGGAGGGATGCCGCCTGTGCGCGGGGCACGGCGAAAGAATGCAGATTTCTACTGCACGTCCCAGTCTATGCCATGTCCCCCGGCGTGGCGAACCGCGCCGGGGGACGGACACGACTCAGGCCGTGCGGATCAGCTTCTTGTTCACGAACTCGTCCGCCGCGAGGAGCCCCATCTCGCGCGCGGTGCCGCTGCGCTTCACGCCGCCGAACGGCAGTTCGGGCGAGTCGGCGAGCACCATGTTCACGTAGACCATCCCGGCCTCGATCCGCTCGGCGACGCGCTCGGCCTGAGCGGCATCCGTGGTGAAGACGTACGAGCCGAGACCGAATCCGGTGTCGTTCGCGATCGCGACGGCCTCGTCCTCGCCCGAGACGCGGTAGACCGTGGCCACGGGGCCGAAGAACTCCTCGCCGTAGGCGTCCATGTCGCTCGTGACGCCCGTGAGCACCGTGCCGGGGTAGAACGCGCCGTCGCGCGTGCCACCGACCTCCAGGGTCGCGCCCTGGGCGACGGCGCGCTGCACCTGCTCGTCGAGACGTTCCGCCGCGGCGAGCGACGAGAGGGGCCCGAGAACGGTGTCGTCGGCGAACGGGTCGCCGACCTTCGCCTCACCGAGGGCGGCACGGAACTTCGACAGGAACGCGTCGTAGAGGTCGTCGACGACGATGAACCGCTTGGCACCGTTGCAGGACTGACCGTTGTTGTCCAGACGCGCGTCGGCGGCGGCCTGCACGGCGGCATCCAGGTCGTCGGTCGAGAGCAGGATGAACGGGTCGGAACCGCCGAGTTCGAGCGCGACCTTCTTGAGGTTGCGACCGGCGATCTCGGCGACCGCGGCACCGGCACGCTCGGAGCCGGTGACCGAGACGCCCTGCACGCGGCGGTCCGCGATGATCGTGGCGGCCTGGTCGTTGGTCACGCGGATGTTCACGTACGCGCCCTCGGGGAGCCCGGCGTCGCGGTAGATCAGCTGCAGCGCCTCGGCGGACTCGGGGCACTGCGGCGCGTGCTTGAGCAGGATGCTGTTGCCCACCGCGAGGTTCGGGGCGGCGAAGCGGGCGACCTGGTAGTAGGGGAAGTTCCACGGCATGATGCCCAGCAGCGGACCGAGCGCCGATCGGCGGATGACCGCGGTGCCCTCACCGAGGATGTCGATGGGGCTGTCGCCGGTGATCTTGTCGATGTTGTCGGCGTAGTACTCGGTGATGTCCGCGGCGAAGTCGACCTCGCCGAGCGCGGCCTCCAGCGGCTTGCCCATCTCGCGCACGATGATCGCGGCGAGGTCGTCGCGACGCTCACGGTGTAGTTCGGCGACGCGGCGCAGGGCCTCGGCACGCTGGGCCGGAGCGGTCCGCGACCACACGCGGTAACCGTCGTGCGCGGCGGTCAGGGCGGCCTCGACGCCCGCGTCGGACAGGGTGTCGTATTCGGCGAGGGTCTCCCCCGTGGCGGGGTTGACGACGGCGTAGTCACTCATGTGGGCTCCCGTGTTCGGTGTCGTGGTCGAAGGGCTCGTGGTCGAGGTCATCGGGCGAGGCGGCGGCCCCGGCGCGCACTGGCCGGGGCGTCGATCGAGAGCGTCTCGCCACGGAAGAACGCCGGCCGGCGGAAGTACTGCACCACCATGATGACCGCGCCGAGCACGATGATGGTGACGCCGAGGACGAACACCAGTCCGACACCGCCGATCTCGGATCCGCTGCCGTACTCGGGGTTCATGCTGTCGATCAGCGTCGTGACGAAGATCACCGCGAGGATCACCCCGCCCACGAGAGGGAAGAGCAGCGTGAAGAAGACGTTGCGCACCGAGTCGAACCACTGCTTCCGGAAGTACCAGACGCACGCGAAGGCCGTCAGACCGTAGTAGAAGCAGATCATGATGCCGAGGGTGAGGATCGTGTCCGAGAGCACGTTGACGCTCACCACGCGCATCACGGCGTAGAACCCGGCGGCCACGATCGCCGACACGATCGTGGCGTAGCCCGGGGTGAAGAACCGCGGGCTCACCGCGGCGAACTTCGGCGGCAGCGCCCCGTAGTGGCCCATCGCCAGCAGCGTGCGCGCCGGCCCCACGAACGTGGACTGCAGGGAGGATGCCGAGCTGGTGAGCACCGCGAGCGAGACGAACGCCGCGAAGGGCCCCAGGATGGGTCCGGCGAGCGCGAAGAAGGCGTTGTCCTGGATCTCGGGGTTGCCGAGACCGAACTCGCCGTCGCCGATTCCGGCGAACATGATCATCGACACCGCCAGCAGCAGATACAGCGACACGATGGTCACGACCGTGATGGTCGCCGCACGCCCGGGGGTCTTCTCGGGGTCTTTCGTCTCCTCGTTCATGGTGAGGGTGACGTCCCATCCCCAGAAGATGAAGATCGACAGCGAGACCCCCGCGGCGAAGGCGCTGAACGACGACACCGCGAACGGGTTGAACCACGACCAGTCGAAGGGCGTCGCGTCGTAGGCATCCCCCCGTAGGACGTGCGCGACGGCGACGACGGCGAACGCGACGAGCACGATCACCTGGAAGCCCACGAGCACGTACTGCAGCTTCTGCGTCGTCTGCATGTCGCGGTACGACACCACGGTCGCGCCCAGCACGAACAGCAGGCACACCACGATGTTGATCGGGAGATTGGATGCCAGATCGGCGATGCCGGGCTGCCCGGTGAGCTGCGAGATGAGCAGGAAGAGGAAGTCGACGGCGATGCCGGCGAGGTTGGACAGCACGATGACGGTGGCGGCGATGAGCCCCCAGCCGGCCATCCAGCCGATCCACGGGCCGAAGGCGCGGGCCGCCCACGTGAACGAGGTCCCCGAGTCGGGCATGCGGTTGTTGAGCTCGCGGTAGCCGAAGGCGACCAGGAGCATCGGGATGAACCCGACGAGGATGATCGCCGGGACCTGCACGCCGACGGCCCCGACGGTGGGGCCGATCGCGGCGGTGAAGGTGTACGCGGGGGCGATGCAGGAGATGCCGATGACGACGGCGCCGAGCAGTCCGATCGTGCCGGCGCTCAACCCCTTCTTCGACAGGCCGCCGGCGTCGCTGCCGGTGGTGGGTGCGGGGGCGGTCATGGCCGCGATCCTTCCGGGGTGGAGACGTCGGCACGACTGCGTGGCACGACGACGAGGGGGACGGGGAGTTCGTGCAGCATCTTCGCCGCGGTCGACCCCAGGAACAGGCGGCGCGGCTGCGCGAGGCGGCTGCTGCCGACCATGACGAGCTCGGCGGGGTCCCACGGGAGGTCGCGCACGGCCTCCTCGATGCTGTCGCCGTCGGCGACGACGACCTCGGCCGCGACGTCGGAGGGCAGTTCGACACGGGCCTGGGACAGGACCTCCTCCGCGTGCCGCGCACCGGCGATGCGGATCGCTCCGGTCTCGAGCCCGGGCGGCAGGTCGACGGTCACGAGAGACAGCAGACGTAGAGGGACGGATGCCGCGGCCGAGAGCGCGATGCTCTCCTCGCGCAGCACGTCGGCCCCGGGCCGGCTGCCGATCGCGGCCGTGACCCGGCTGATTCCGACCGCCGGGTCGACGCGGCGTGAGCCCTCGGGGGCGAGGACGACGGGCACGTCCGAGGAGTGCAGCAGCTCGGAGGCGACCGTGCCGAGGCGGTGGCGTCCGCGGAGGCCGCCGTTCGCGGCCCCCACGACGATGTACCCGGCACCGATCTCGTCGGCGAAGCCCAGCAGGCCCTCCGCGAACGAGTCGGCGTGCCGGAGGTGCTCGCGGTGGGGCACGGCATCCCGGATCGTGGCGGCCGCCTCGGCGAGCCATCGCTCCGCCTGCTCGGCCACGAGCCGCGCGTAGGCGGCATCCGGGGGCGTGATCACGCTGCGCGCGTCGTCGGGGAGGACCAGGGCCACCTCGAGCGGTGCCCCGATCGCCCGGGCCAACCGGATGCCGAGCGCGAGGGCGTCGGCACCGGTGTCGGTCGCGGTGTATCCCACGACCACCGGGGCGGTCATCCGCGGGCCCGCTCGAGGATCTCGTCCGCGGCGCGGTGACCCTGGCGGATCGCCCCGTCGACGTGCTGGTATCCGGCACCCGCCATGTCGCTGCAGGCGAGGTGGATCGGGCCCACGGGCTCACGCAGGTCGGCGCCGTAACGGTTCAGACCGCCCATGTCGAAGCTCGCCGCGTACGCTCCGCGGGTCCACTCCTCGGTGCCCCAGTCGCTCTCGTAGTAGACGACCGGGTTCTTCGCCTCGGGACCGTAGTAGTGGGACAGCGACTCGAGGATGCGCTCCTTGCGCTCCTCGGCGCTCACACGGAACAGGTCGTCGGCGTTCTGGTCGGAGACGAAGCCGACCAGCGTGCCGCGCTCGTCGCCGTGGTTGGTGTTGTCGTAGGCCTCGTGCGAGAGCTCGTAGGGGCTGAACGCGGTGCCCGAGAGTCCCTGCTCGCGCCAGAACGGACGGTCGTAGACCGCGTGCACCTTGATGACGAAGCCCATCGAGATGTGCTGGTGCATCTGGTGCTGCCGGCGCGGCAGCGGCGGGTCGAAGGAGATGCGCGGGTAGAGCACGGGGGCGAGCGCCAGGATCGCGAAGCGCGCGCGAACGGTGAGGTCGTCGGTGACGACGGTGACGCCCGAGGAGGAGGACTTCGCCGCCTCGACGCGGGCCGTCAGCGCACGCAGGTCGTCCACGCGGCGTCCGGTCACGGAATCGGCGGGGCGCTCGGCGGCCACCGCGTCGGGACCCCAGACGATCCGACGCACCGGCTGGTTCAACAGCACGTCGTCACCGAGCCGCTCGGCGAGGAGCTCGGGCACCTGCTGCAGGCCGCCGACGACGCGCTTGTCGAGGATGAAGTCGGCGTCGACGAGGTGGGAGTACGAGCCGGCGGATGCCGCCATGAGCAGCGACTGCAGCAGCGAGAACGTGTGCGTGGGCTTGGTGAGCATCGCGGATCCCGTGGCGAAGGCGAGGTTGCGGACCGCCTCGTCGTCGTCGGTCTGTTGACGCAGCCACGCATCCCACGAGATCTTGTCCCACTCGGCGGCGTTCGGGTGCTCCCACGGCTTGTCGGGGTCGATCTCGGCGACCATGGCATCCAGGCGCGCGGTGATCTCATCGATGACCTTCTCGGTCGAGGCCGCGACGGGGAACATCTCTCCGGTGAAGCGCCGTGCCACACCGTCGGGACCGACGTAGACGCTGTCGCCCTCGCGGTAGCGGCTGTAGGTCGACAGCCCCAGGTCGGCGACGGTGTCGATGAGCGCCTGCTGGTCGGGCGAGACCCACTGGCCGCCGAGCTCGAGCATGGCCCCGTCGACGACGTCGGTCCAGAGCCGCCCGCCGACGCGGTCGCGTGCCTCGAGCACGACGACCGACAGACCGGCCTTGCGCAGGTCGTTCGCGGCGGTGAGGCCCGCGGCTCCCGCCCCGATGACGACGACGTCACGCGTGATCTCGTCCATGAAATCTTCTCTCTCTGCCTCGTGACCCGGATGATGCGGACGAGGGGGTGGCTCGTTCGGGTCGTATGCCACCCCCTCGGGTCTTGGTGCTCAGTGGCGCGCGAGGACTCCCGCGACCACGTCCAGGCCCTCGTTCAGGAGGTCGTCGCCGATGGACAGGGGCGGGAGGAACCGGATGACGTTGCCGTAGGTACCGCAGGTGAGCACGATGACGCCCTCGGCGATCGCGGCCTTGGCCACGGCCGCGGTGAGGGCGGCGTCGGGCGCGCCGGTGGCGGGGTCGACGAACTCGGCCGCGATCATCGCGCCGTGTCCGCGGACGTCGCCGATGCGCGGGTCGCTCTGCTGCAGCTCGTGCAGACGGCCCTTCAGCACTTCGCCGATCGCCTGCGCCCGCTCGACGAGACCGTCGTTCTCGAACGCGTCGATCGCGGCGAGCGCCGCGGCGCACGCGATCGGGTTGCCGCCGTAGGTGCCGCCGAGGCCGCCGGTGTGGGTGGCATCCATCATCTCCGCGCGACCGGTCACGGCCGCCAGCGGCAGGCCGCCGGCGATGCCCTTCGCGGTGGTGACGAGGTCGGGGACGATCCCGAAGATCTCCGAGGCGAACATCGCACCGGTGCGGGCGAAGCCGGACTGCACCTCGTCGGCGATGAAGACCACACCGTTCGCGCGGCACCAGTCCACGAGCGCCGGGAGGAAGCCCTCGGCGGGGACGATGAAGCCGCCCTCGCCCTGGATGGGCTCGATGATGACGGCGGCGAGGTTCTCGGCCCCCACCTGCTTCTCGATGAGCGAGATCGCCTTCGCGGCCGCCTCGGCACCGGAGAGGCCGTCACGGTAGGGGTACGACAGCGGGGCGCGGTAGACCTCGGCGGCGAACGGTCCGAAGCCGCTCTTGTACGGCATGTTCTTCGCCGTCAGCGCCATCGTGAGGTTCGTGCGCCCGTGGTAGGCGTGGTCGAAGGCGACGACCGCCTGGCGGCCGGTGTGCTTGCGCGCGATCTTGATCGCGTTCTCGACCGCCTCGGCACCGGAGTTGAACAGCGCGCTCTTCTTGGCGTGGTCGCCCGGGGTCAGACGGTTCAGCGCTTCAGCCACCGAGACGTACGACTCGTAGGGCGACACCATGAAGCACGTGTGGGTGAAGGCGGCGACCTGTTCCTGCACGGCGGCGACCACGGCCGGGTGAGAATTGCCGACGCTGGTCACGGCGATGCCGGAGCCGAGGTCGATGAGCGAGTTGCCGTCGGCGTCGACGATCACTCCCCCGCCGGCGGCGACGGCGTGGATGGGAGCGGTGTGGCCGACGCCGGCTGAGACCGCGGCGGCCTTGCGCTCGAGGAGCTCCTGCGAGCGGGGGCCGGGGATGCTCGTGACCAGGCGGCGCTCCTGCGGGAGCGAGGGTCCGCCGACGGGGGGCGCGGTGACGGTGTGCAGTGCGGTCATGTCGCGAGCGTAGGGAAGGGCGCCGAAACCCGACACCCTCCGTGATGTACATTCTGGATACCCGGCTGTACGACCAGTACAGCGGATTCCGCGGGAGCCCCATGGACGCCACCGACATCCCCACTCTCGGCGCACTGCTGCGTCGCCCGGATCTGCACCTGCGCCTGGAGAACGGCGAACCGGCGGTGCTCGAGCGCCCGGTGCGCTGGGTGCACAGCAGCGACCTCGCCGACCCGACGCCGTTCCTGTCCGACGGTCAGGTCCTGCTCACGACGGGGACCCAGTTCCAGGGCCGCCACGCCACGTCGGCCGCCGAGTATGTGCAGAGGCTGACCGCGAGGGGCGTCGCGGGCCTCGGATTCGGCACGGAGGTCGTGCGCGACGGCATCCCTCCCGAACTCGCCGCCGCCTGCCGCGACGCGGGCCTGCCCCTGTTCGAGGTCCCGTACCGCACCCCGTTCATCGCGGTCGCCCGCGCCAACGCGGAGGCCATCGCCGCCGAGGCCTTCGCCCGGCGCACCTGGGCGCTCTCGGCGCAACGGTCGATCGCGCTCGCGGCCCTCCGCCCCGACGGACTCGGCGCCACCCTCGCCGAACTGGCGCGACAGCTGGGCACCTGGGTCGGCTTGTACGACGCGGCGGGAGAGCTCATGCGCGAGCATCCCGCCGATGACCTGGATGCCGAGACCGCCGGGGCGCTCGGGAACGAGGTGGCCGCGGTCCTCCGCCGGGGCGCCCGGGCGGCATCGGCGCTGCGGATCGCGGGACGGCCGTTCACGCTGCAGACCCTGGGCCGGGGAGGGCATCTCCGGGGAGTCATCGCGATCGCCGCCGGCGAGCTCGACCAAGAGGGGCGCGGAGTGGTCACGGCGGTCATCGCCATGGCCGGACTCGCGTTCGAGCAGCACCAGGGCCTCGGCCGTGCTCGCGGTGCGCTGCGCGCCGGTCTCGTGCAATCGCTGCTCACGGACGACCCGACCCTCGCGCGCCGCATCGCGCGCGACGCGTGGGGGCCGCTCCCGACCGCCCCCATCGTCGTCGCCCTCACCGACGCGGCCGCCGCCCGCAACAGCGGGTTGGCGGAACTCCTCGAGCTGCGCGCGGACGAACGCCGCGGCGCGGTGTTCTTCGGCCGGGCGGACGACGGCGTCGTCATCGTCGTCCCGGCCGATGAGCGGCAGGCGATCGACGAGGCGGCCGAACGGTTCGGGGCACGGATCGGGGTGTCCGATCCCGGCGGCTACGACCGCTTCGCAGCGGCGGTGGAGCAGGCGCGGGTCGCACGCGACCGCGGGCGCGATGCCGTGACCACGTTCCGCGAGGTCGCGGCATCGGGCGTGCTGTCCGCCCTCGGGCCCGAAGCACCGAGCCTCGCCGCCGCCGAACTCGCGCCGCTGACCGCGCACGACGACGCCGAGGGATCACGCCTCGTCGAGACGCTCCGGGCCTGGCTCGACCACGACTGTTCGCACGAGGTCACCGCTCAGGCTCTCGGAGTCCACCGGCACACCGTCCGCACGCGCCTCGCCCTCGCCGAGCGTCTGCTCGAGCGCGACCTCGGCTCCTTCGCCACCCGCGCCGAACTGTGGGCGGCGCTGCGGGTCCAGCAGGCCTGAGTTCCGGCATCCCGCTCCTCTCCGACACGCGCCGTCCCGCGGAGTCCGTGTCCGCCACGCCGCCGCACCGCCACCGCCACCGGCGTGTCACCGACGAAGTCCGCTCGAGGGCACGAGCCGGGGCGGATGCCACGGTGCCGGGGGTCAGCCCGGGCAGCCGCAACTGCGGCGCACCACGAGTCGCGGCTCGAACACCACGTCGAAGGGACGGTCGGCGGGGCCCGCGACCCCGGCGAGGATGCGCGCCGCCGCGCGGCCCATCGCCTCCATCGGCTGCCGGACGGTCGTCAGCGGCGGGGAGCTGAGGCGGGCGGCGAGCGTGCCGTCGAAGCCGGTCACCACGACGTCGTCGGGCACTCGCAGTCCCTCCGCGGCGAGCGCGTCGAGCACCGCGAACGCGTGCTGGTCCGTCGCGCACACGAGGGCCTGCGGCATCCGCCCGTCGGCGAGGAGCGCGCGCAGCTGGGGCACGAGTTCGTCCTCGCCGCGAACGGTGGCATCCACCACCTGCGGGCGCAACGACATCCCGCGGTCGGCGAGGGCGTCCTGCAGCCCGGTCAGACGCTCGGCGGTGTCGGAGGCCTCGGGACGCCCGACGAAGGCGATGTCGCGGATGCCGTGCTCCCGGACGAGATGGTCGGCGAGGGCGCGCATCCCCCCGGCGTTGTCGACGCGCACCCGGTGGTGGTGATCGTCGCCGGGGGCGGCGCTGAACAGCACGATGGGGATGGTCGGGGCGTACCGGGCCAGCGCGGGGGCCGTCTGCGGCGAGGGGAAGATCGCCAGCCCGTCGACGCGGCCGGCGGTGTCGGCGACCGAGACGTCGGTGCCGGCGCCGCTGCTGAGCATCACGGGGCGTCCCAGGGCCCAGCACTCCAGCTCGAATCCGCGCTGCACCTCGTCGACGTACAGCGGGAAGGCCCGAGGATCCGACAGCACGTCGTCGTCGGTCTGCGCCCACGGGATCACGCCGTCGGCGTCGAGCCGCGGCGTGGCGAGCCCTGTCAGCGACGGCGTCTGCGTGAGCGGGTCGGCCCGCTCCAGCAGCAGGTCGAACGCGTGCAGTCCGAGCGTGCCGGTTCGGCCGTGCGCGAGGCCGCGCGCGGCCGCGCTGGGCGCGTAGCCCAGCCGCCGCGCGGCCTCGAGCACGCGCTCGCGCGTGGCATCGCTGAGCTTGTCGGGACGTCGGAACGCGAACGACACCGACGCGATCGACACCCGGGCCTCCTGGGCCACGTCGTACACGGTCGGTCGACGCGTCGCGTCCGTCTCGCTCATCGGTGCACGTACCCCCTGCTCGGCTCCGGCGCGTCCTCCACACCCGCGAGCTCCAGCCCGAAGTGCACGGGGAAGACGGGGTCGCCGGTGTCCGACGGTACATCCTCGCGCGACGCGCGAACGGCATCCATCGAGCGGGGGATCTCGATCGGCAGGCGGCCCCGCGGCGCCACGCGCCCGGTGAGGGCGTCCAGGACGGCGCGCGCCGAGCTGCCGTAGTCGACGACGATCGCGGACGCGTGCCCCACGAACGGCGTGAGGATCGCCGGTCGATCGAGGTTCACGACCAGCACGAGCGGGCAGGATGCCGCGATCTTCTGCAGTCGGTACACCAGGCCGGGCGCGAACTCGAGGGAGCCCTGGTGGAACCACGCCTCCAGGAAGAGGTCGTCGCGCGGGTCGAACGGCGCACCGATGCGCACCACGGCGAGATCGGCGTCCGCCGGATCGGCGACGACCGTGCCGAGCTCGTCCACGTCGCCGGCGCGGAAACCCTCGACGTACACGGCGCTGACGGGGCGGAGCGGCAGCGTCGCCCCCTCGTTCACCAGCACCGTGAGCGAACGTGCCTGCGCTCGCTCCCCCGCCGCCCGGAACTCGGCGTTGCCGACGATCCGCTCGGCCTCGTCGACATCGACGTACGGGTCGTCGAACAGGCCCAGCTCGAACTTCACCCGCAGAAGGCGCCGAGCCGAGGCGTCGATGCGCTCCTCGGACACCCGGCCCGCGCGGACGAGGTCCAGCAGCATCTCGACGCACTCCTCGCCGCCGAACTGGTCGGCGCCGGCATCCAGGATCTTCTCCATGCGCTCGCTCGCGGTGAGATGCTCCACGCCCCACGCGCGCGCGGGCAGCACCTGATCGCCGACATGGTTGTCGTTGACGAGCTCCCAGTCGGTGACGACGACGCCGTCGTAGCCCAGCTCCTCGCGCAACAGGCCCGTGACGATCTGCTTGTTGTACCCGAAGCCGACCTCCTCGACGGCACGCCCGTCGAGCTCGAGCCCCACGGGCATGCCGTAGTACGGCATCATGCCCGCGGTACCGCGGCGGATCGCCTCGCGGAACGGTTCGAGGTGGTAGTCGAACATCCCGCCCGGGTACACCTGCTCGCGGCCGTAGGGGAAGTGCGCGTCCTCACCGTCCTGCTGCGGTCCCCCGCCCGGGAAGTGCTTCGTCGTGCACGCGACACTGTCCGGGCCGAGCTGCTCGCCCTGGAACCCGCGGAGGTACGCCGCCGTGAACTCCGCGACGCGCGCGGCATCCTGCCCCAGGGTCTGCGCCTGACGGCCCCACCGCGGCTCGGTGGCGAGGTCGATCTGCGGGTGCAGGGCCGCGCGGATCCCGACCGCGACGTACTCGCGCCGCGCGACCTCTGCGAACTCGCGCACCGTCTCGACGTCGTCGAGGGCCGCGAGTCCGAGACCTTCCGGCCACTGCGAGAACGGTCCCGCCGCGAACCCCACTCCCGTGTTCTCGACGAACGCGTGGCGCGGATCCGTGCTGATCGTGACCGGGATGCCGTGCGGCGTCGTCTCGGCGAGGGCCTGGAGATTGTTGTTCCAGGTCGCCGCCTGCCGGGCCGTGCGGATCGCGTGCACATTGAAGTGCGTCATGTTCTTGTGCACGACGACCGTGGTTGTCGGGGACTTCGAGATCTTTCCCGGCGTCTCGAGCAGTTCGCCGTCCTCGCCGACCTCGATCACGGTCTGGAACATCAGACCGACCTTCTCCTCGAGGCTGAGGCGCCCGAGCAGATCATCGGTGCGCTCGTCCACGCTGCGGCGCGGATCTTCGTACGGGTCCATCGCGCCGTTGCCGTTGAGGTCGCGGAAACGCGTCCCGTCCGGGGCGGTGAGGAAGCGGGCGGAGGTCATGGCATCCTTTCGGATCGGTCGCGGATCACTTCAGTCCGGTGGAGGCGATGCCCTGGATGAAGTACCGCTGCAGGAAGACGAACAGCAGGATGATCGGCGCGATCACGAGCACCGATCCCGCCAGCAGCAGGCCGTAGTTCGTGGCGCTCTGCCCGGTCGAGTACAACGACAGGGCGACGGGGAGGGTGTACTTCGCCTCGGTCTGCGCCGCCACGAGCGGCCAGAGGAAGTTGTTCCACGAGGCGAGGAAGGTCAGGATGCCGAGTGTCGCCAGCGGCGGTCCGCACAGAGGCATGACGATCCGTGCGAAGATCCGCAGTTCCCCGGCCCCGTCGATGCGCGCGGCCTCCAGCAGCGGATCCGGGATGCCGAGCATGAACTGTCGCATGAGGAAGACGCCGAGCGGAGTGGTGACGAACGGCAGGATCAGCGCGGCGTAGCTGTCGACGAGCCCGAGCGAGGACACCATCACGAACAGCGGGACGAAGGTGACGACACCCGGGACCATCAGCGTCAGCATGACGACGAGGAACAGGGCCTTCTTGCCCGGGAAGTCCATCTTCGCCAGCGCGTAGCCGACCATCGAGCAGAAGACGAGGTTGCCGGCGACGGTGAACAGCGCCACGACGATGCTGTTGCCGAAGAACTGCCCGAAGTTCAGCTGCCCGAACCAGGCGCCGAAGTTCTCCCAGGTGAAATCCTGCGGCCACCAGGTCGGCGGGCGCTGCAGGATCTCGCGCTGCGTCTTGACCGAACCCAGGAGCATCCAGGCGAACGGCAGGATCCACACGATCAGCCCGACGACGAGGACGCCGTAGGTCAGCGCACGACCGGGTGTGACGCGCCTCTCGGCGCGGCGGCGGGGCTGCTCGGTGCGGTCTGCGACCGCGGCCGGGGCGGCAGGGGTGGTGAGCGTCATGGCATCCTCCCTCAATCCTTCGAGCGCAGCACGCGGAACTGCACCAGGCTGAGCAGCGCGATGGCCAGGAACAGCAGGTAGCTCGCGGCCGAGGCCGTGCCGTACTGCCCGAAGCCGAACTGCTTGAACGTGTAATAGGCCACCGAGAGCGTGGAGTTGAGCGGCCCGCCCTGGGTCATCACGAACGCCTCCTCGAAGAACTGAAGGAACCCGACCGAGATGAGCACGGCCCCCAGCAGCAGCGTCGGGCGCAGCAGCGGGAGGGTGATCGAGGTCAAACGCCGCCACGACGAGGCGCCGTCCATGAGGGCGGCCTCCTTCACGTCGGTGGGGATCGCCTGGAGCCCGGCGAGGAAGATCACCATGAGGGTGCCGACGTTCCGCCACACCGCCATCGCGATGAGCGAGGGCAGGGCCGTGCGGGTGTCGTTGAGCCAATCCGGACCCTGGATGCCGATGATCGCCAACGCCGAGTTGAGCAGCCCCTCCGGCTGCAGGATGTAGCGCCACACGACGGCCACCGCGACGATGCTCGTCACGACCGGAGCGTAGAAGCCCACGCGCAGGATCGAGACGAACCGCCCCCGGCTGGCATTGAGCGCGAGGGCGAGGGCCAGCGCGATCGCCATGGTGACCGGGATGCCGACGACGACGAACGTCGCGGTCACGCCCAGCGAGGTGAGGAACACCGGGTCGCCGAGCACCGAGAGGTACTGCTCGAGTCCGACGAAGTTCACCCCGAAGGGCGAGCGGATGTCGCGCGCGGTGAAGTCGGTGAACGACATCGCGAAGGAGCCCACGATCGGCACGACCATGAAGACCGCGAAGACCGCGACGAACGGCAGGGCGAAGCCCCACGCGACCCATCCCTGGCGCCGGCGGCGGCTCGACGCCCCGCCGGCGCGGGCGCGACCGGGGGCCGGAGCCCGTCCGGTCGCACCCACGACTGCCTGCGTCATGGTCTCAGCCCAGACCCAGCTGATCGGCGGTGGCCTGGAGCTCCTTCAGCCCGTCGGCCGGCGACTGCTGGCCGAGGCGGATCTTCTCGAGCATCGCGTCACCGGCGGCGGCGACCTGCACCCACGTGGTGACGGCGGGCACCGACTGGGCGGTCTCCAGCTGCGTACCGAAGGCCGCGAGGGTCTTCGACGAGGCCAGGGCGTCGGACTTCCAGGCATCCTGGACCGCGGGGAGATCGCCCGTCGCCTCGTACCAGGCGGCCTGCGTCTCGGGCTCGGTCAGCCACTGCACGAGCTTCCAGGCGCTGGTGGCGTTCTTCGAGTCGTCGAACACGGCGAGGTTCGCGCCGCCGCTGAACGAGGTGGACGACTCCTTCGCGGGCAGCACCGCGGTCGAGATCTTGTCGCCGAAGCCCTCGCCGCCCAGGTCGTCGAGCAGACCGATGAACGCCGGACCGTCGATGAACATGGGCGTCGTGCCCGAGACGAAGTCCGCCTCCTGCGCCCCGGCCGAGCGATCGGCCGCGGGGTTGGCGATGCCGTCGGTGTAGAAGCTCTGGTAGTAGTCCAGCGCCTCGACCGTCTCGGGGGTGTCGAGGGTCCACTTCGAGCCGTTCTCCAGCTCGGCGCCGTTGGACCATGGCATCCAGAGGTTCCCCTGGAAGGAGTCGTTGCCCGAGGGGAGGCGGATGCCGTACTCGGCACCCCCCTTGGACTGCATGTCGGCGGCCATCTGCTTCAGCTCGTCCCAGGTGGCGGGCGCCTGGTTCCAGCCGGCCTTCGCGGCGATGTCGGTGCGGTAGTAGAGGACGCGGGTGTCGACGTACCACGGCACGCCGGTCGCACGGTCGTCGATCTTCGTGGAGTCGATCGCGCCGGGGAAGATGCCGTCGGTCGAGAGGTCGGTGGGAACCGTCTGCAGCGCGTCGCCGAAGTCGGCCATCCAGGTCGAGCCGACCATGGCGAGGTCGGGGGTGTTGCCGCCGGCGATGGCCGTCTGGAACTTGCTGTACGCGGCGTCCCACGGAACGGGCGTGACGTCGACGGTCACACCGGGGTTGGCCTCTTCGAAGGTCTTCACGAACTCGGGCAGCGCCTCACCCTCGGCGCCCATCGCCCACATCGTGAGCGTGCCCTCGGCCTTGGCGTCACCGATGGTGCCGGCCTCGGCGGCACCCGGGCCGGCATCGGAGGTACGTCCGCATCCGGTCAACGCGATCGCGGCCGCCGCAACGACGGCGACAGCGCCCCATCGGGTCTTTCTCATCGTGTTCCTCCTCGAACGGGCGCCCGTCGTCGGGCGCGGTGTCTCGGACAGTTTAAGCGCATAAATTCGATCGCGGCAACCCGGCCGGCGGTCGGGGTTCCGCATTCGGTGGGCCGTCGCGCGGACTTCGGCCCCGACGAGCCGCCGCGCGGCACCCCCGAACCGGCGTGTTCCCGACGAACTCCGCACTACGGCGCGCACCCCGGCCCGGTCGACAGCCGTCGCTGCGGCGAGGCGGCCCGATCCGCACGGCGGACTTCGGTGCCGACGCGCCACCGCACGGCATCCCGAACCGGCGTGTTCCCGACGAACTCCGCGCGACGGCACGCGCCCGGAGACCCGGGCACGGCCCCTCCCCAGGAGGCCCGTGGGGCGGTTCCTCCACTGAAGGGAGGCCGGGCACCTCGGGGAGGACGACGGATTCGCCAGGGTTGCCTCATGTGCACCTCCGGCGCCCGCATCCGCACGCGGGCAGAGATGTTCTCCGGCGGCATGTCACGTCGACGGCTCGACGCGGCGCACCGCAATGGCTCGCTGACGCGTCTCCGACGCGGAGTGTACGCGGATGCCGACACGTGCGGCATCGCACAACGTGCAGCGCTCCTCGGAGGGACGCTCGCCTGCGTCTCGGCGGCGCGGCACGAAGGCCTGTGGGTGCTCGCCCGTGCCGAACCGCTGCACGTCGCCGTCCGCCCAGACGGTCACCGTCGGTCAGGCGGCGCCGTGACCCACTGGGATCGCATCGATCACGACGCGTTCGAACCGCCCCACGTCCGCGAGGTCCTCCGGCAGATCCTCCGATGCTGCGGGGTCGAGGATTTCCTCGTCGCGCTCGAATCGGCATTGCACCAGAGGCGGATCGGGGGCGCAGATCTCACTTGGCTCGCCGCGAACACCAACGAGACCGGGCGTGAGGCGATCGCCTTCGCTCGCGCGGACGCCGAGAGCGGTCTCGAGACGCTCGTCCGATGGCGGTTGCGGGAGTGGGGCATTCGCGTGCGCACACAGCAGAATCTCGTCTCGGTCGGCCGTGTGGACTTGCTCTTGGGCGAGCGCCTGGTCGTCGAAGTCGACGGCATCGAGAATCACGCCAGCCCCGAACGGCGGCACCACGACCTCGTGCGCGACGCGAACGCCGCCGCGTGGGGATTCGTGACCCTTCGGTTCGACTACGCGATGGTGATCCACGACTGGCCGACCGTCGAGCTCGCACTCCGCG
This sequence comes from Microbacterium sp. RURRCA19A, assembly GCF_900156455.1. Classification (GTDB taxonomy): domain Bacteria; phylum Actinomycetota; class Actinomycetes; order Actinomycetales; family Microbacteriaceae; genus Microbacterium. The sequence goes on along the minus strand of NZ_FTNQ01000004.1, from coordinate 53,490 downwards.
GACTTCTCGACCGCGGCATCCATCTCTCCGATCGGTGACGCCGTCCCGTCGGCACTCTCACCGAGGGGGGACGTCACCCCGTCGACACCGAACTTGCGGGACCGCACCGCGGAGTCCGTCTCCAACACGCCGCCGCGCGGCGTCCCGAACCGGCGTGTTCCCGACGAACTCCGCACGACGGCACACGCCGCTGCCCGGTCGACAGCCGGTACTGCGGCGTGGCCGCCTGATCCGCACCGCGGAGTCCGTCGCCAACACGCCGCCGCGCGGCGTCCCGAACCGGCGTGTTCCCGACGAACTCCGCACGACGGCACGCACGACGGCACACGCCCGGGCGCCGGCGGACGGATGCCAGGCGTCAGGGCCGCGGCTGAAGGTACCCGCGCACGAACTCGGCGAAGTGCGCCGACATGTCGACCGAATCGTCGAGGAGCCACTGCTGCTGCAGCCCGTCCATCACGGCGCTCAGGAGGCGCGCGGCGCGGTCGGGGTCGATGTCGGCCCGCACTTCCCCGGCCGTCTGCCCCGCCCGCAGCAGTTCGGCAGCCCGCGCCGCACTGTCGCGGTATCGCGCGGCGAACGCGACGTGCGAAGGATGCTCGGGGTCGCTCGCCTCAGCGACGACCACCGTGTAGAGCGCGGTGAGGCCACGGGCGGTGGCGTTGTGCGCCACGACCTTGCCCATCTGCTCGACGAGGGTGTGCTCCGCGGGGTCTCCGGCGGCGGCGCGGACGCGCTCGTCGCGCTGGCGCAGCACCTCGGCGAACAGTTCCTCCTTCGTCGCGAAGTGGTGCAGGAGCCCGGCGGGGGTCAGCCCGACGCGCTTGGCGACCTCGCGCAGCGATCCGCTGGTCACCCCCGATCGGGCGAACACGACCATGGCCTCGTCGACGATCCGCTGGCGCCGCTGAAGACCCTTCGGATAGCTCCCGCGCGGGGCGCGCGGCATCCCCTCGTCCGTCATCCGTCTCCTCCCGCACGCACCGATGCCCGGTCCCGCGAGGGTACCGGGCATCGGTCGGGCAGTCGGTCAGTGGCGGCGCGTGCCCCACGACGAGCCGAACACCTGCTGCTCCATCGCGGGACGCAGCCGCTGCTCGAGCTCGTCGTCGACGAAGTAGTCCTTGAGGCTGTCGCCGGTGAGGGCGTTGCCGATCGCGGCCAGGATCATCGACTGGTCGAGCGAGAGGTAGCGCTTCGCGACGGTGTCGCTCTTCACCGCGACGGCGTCGTAGAACCCGCCCGGGCCATAGGCGTCGAGCTTCTTCTCGATGCCGCGGAGGTTCTTCAGCACTCCCGCGCGGTCGTACGGCAGGGCGAGGAAGGCCGCGTGCGGCGTGACCACTCCGTCACCGAAGGTCGGGTCGGGGTTCGTCCCGGTCGTGCAGCCGGGGCGGTCGATGTCGACGTCGGTCTTCTCGGCATCCGAGGTGTACCCATCCGAGCGGATGCCGGCGATGTCGACGCCGTACTCGCTGTACCCGCCGAACGGGTTGCTGGCGGGCGAGAAGCCCCAGTAGCCGTATCCGGCCTCGTCGAGACCGTGGCGCTTCTGCACCTCGACCGTGATCGGGTGGTTCAGCGCCCACGACCGCGGACCCCACTCGGCCTCGGGGACGAGCAGGTCGGGCATGAGCGCCTCGAACATGCTGCCGCCCCAGCTCGGGACGAACGACATGCCGTCGTAGGCATACACCCCTTCGTACACGCCGACGCCGTCGTAAGTGCGGGTCTCACCCGTGGGCGACTGCTCCTGCCACGCCCAGTCGCAGCCCGCCGGCATCGTGCGGTGCGTTCCGTACAGGGCGGTCGCCGGGATGCCACCCTGCGCGATGCCCAGGTACGTGGCGATGCGGCTCTCACTCACCGTGGTGTCGTAGTGGTGGCACGTGTAGTACGCCTGCGCGCCGCTGCCGTTGTACATCGGGGCGGGAACCGCGCAGCCGTCGCCGGGCGGCTCTTCCCAGAAGCCGCCCCGGTTCGTTCCCGCGGGCAGCCCGGGCGCCCCCGCGGGATCGAAGAACGCCGAGAAGTCCATCGACTCGTACAGCGCGTCGGCGCGGTCGGCGAGGGTCGGCTCGGCCTCGCGGACGATCCGCAACGCCGCGGCGAGCCATCCGTTGTCGACGGTGCTGAGGAACGGGTGGATCACCTCGCCGGACGTCGGGAAGATCTCCAGCTTCGCGCCCGTGTCGGGCGCGTACCAGTTGTAGTACATGCCGCTGGCATCGTTGCGCTCCATGCGCTCGAGGCTCGAGACGGCAGCGGTGAGACGGTCGCGCGCCTCGTCGGCGCCGATGATGCCGAGGTCGCGCGCGGTGACCGTCGACCACAGGTAACCGCCGATGTTCGTGGGCGAGGTGTAGCCCGATGCCGTGGCGGCATCCAGGTCTCCCCCGATGTTGTCGTCGGGGAGCCCTGTCGCGGGGTGGGCCATGGCGACCATCGAGGCCCAGGTGTCCTCCGCGTAGCGCTGCAGGTCGCGGGCGCCGGGTCCGGTCGGAGCGTGCGATCCCGCGTGCGGCGGCGGCCCCGGTGGGGCGGCGGTCGTCGGCGCGGCGGTGACGAGACCGCAGGCGACGAGTCCTGCGATCGCGGTGGATGCCAAGCGGATGTGCTTCATGACGGGCTCTCCTCATCGAAAGCGCTCCGGGGGGACGGAGCTCGTGCCAGAAACCTTACATGTGTGCGGTTTTTTCGCAAGCCATCGGTTCCGACGCGGACCCTCCCGCGGAGCTCTCCGTCGACACGCCGCCGCCTGGCATCCCGAATCGGCGTGTCGCCCACGGACTCCGCACGGCGGCACGGCACCACGGCACGGCGGCACGGCACGGCGGCACGACACCACGGCACGGCACGCCCACCCCGTGGCGGGTGCCGGCCCGTCACCTCGGCGCGTGGGCCTCCAGGAACTCGTACACCTCGGTCGTGTCGACCCCCGGGAACGCCCCCGTGGGCAGAGTCGCCAGCAGGGTGCGGGGCGTCCGCACGTTCGGCCAGGCGTTGTCGCGCCACGCCGCCTCGAGCTCCGCGGGCGGGCGCCGGCAGCACGTCTCGACCGCGTGCCGCGAGACGGCGCGGTTGGGGGTGTCGCGCCCGCGGAACCACTTCGTGTCGTCGAACCGCACGCCCACGCTCACCGAGTGCGCACCCTCGCTGGACTGCTCCACGCGCGCGGTGCACCAGTACGTGCCGTTGCCGGTGTCGGTGTACTGGTAGTACGGGTTGAAGCGGTCGTCCTCGTCGAAGACCACGCGGCTCGTCCACCGGCGGCAGCACATCTGCCCCTCGATCGACCCCAGCCGGTCGGTCGGGAAGTTCACGTCGTCGTTCTCGTACGCCTTGGTGATCGTCCCCGACTCGTGGACCTTCAAGAAGTGCACCGGGATGCCGAGATGCACCGTCGCGAGGTTGGTGAAGCGGTGCGCGGCGGTCTCGTACGACACCGAGTAGGTGTCGCGGAGATCTTCGATGCTGAGCGCGCGGCGGGCCTTCGCCTCCGTCAGCGCCGCCACGGCGTGCGCCTCCGGGATCAGCAGCGCCCCGGCGAGGTAGTTCGTCTCGACCCGCTGACGGAGGAACTCGCCGTAGCTCTTCGGTTCGGTGTGCCCGAGCATGCGGCTCGACAGCGCCTGCAGCACGGCCGCGCGCGGATCGCCCTTCGCGACGCGCGTCGACAGGTAGAGGCGCCCGTTCTTGACGTCGGCGATACTGCGGGTGGTCTGCGGCAGATCGGGCACGTAGTGCAGCGAGAAGCCCAGGTAGGCGGCGATGTCACTGGCCGCGCGCTGCGTGAGCGGGCCACCCGGGTGGTCGACCGCGGCGAGGATCTCGGATGCCGTGCGCTCCAGCTCCGGGAAGTGGTTGTCCTGCGTGCGCATGAGACGACGCAGCGCCACGTTGGCGCGGCGGGCCTCCTCGGGGGTGGCGGATCTCTCGTCGCGGAGGCGTTCGATCTCGGACTGGAGCGCGAGCATCGCGGCGAGCGCCTCGTCCGGCACGGTCTTGCCGACACGGAAGGGCGCGATGCCGAGCGCCTGGAACGTCGACCCGCGCATCGCGCGCTCGACCGCGATCTCCAGCGAGGCGCGCTCGCCGAGGGGCTCGGCATCCAGGAGGGCGTCCAGACCCGTGCCGAGCGCCCGCGCGATCGCCTGCAGGAGCGTGAGCTTCGCCTCGCGCCGCCCGGTCTCGATCATCGACATCTGACTGGGGGCGCGGCCGACCGCGGTGGCGAGCTCGTCCAGCGTCAGGCCGCGCGCCGTGCGCAGCTGCCGGATGCGTTTGCCGATCGTGAGCGTGTCCACGCCTTCATCGTCGGATGCCGCGGCGGCCGCGGTCAGGGAGACTCCGGTGTCCATGTCGGGATGATCTCACCGAAACAGAAGAACGGCAAAAATTCACAGCGGAAATCTCGGGTCGAGGTCGTGTTCTTCGCCGACAGTGGTCTCCACGGGCACCGATGCCCGGCACCCGAAGGAGGACGACATGACGATCCAGGCCACCCCCGCCCAGCCGCCCCTGCGCGCCGGCGACCAGACCGAGACCGCCGATGAGATCCGCGCCGCGTGGGAGAACGACCCGCGGTGGGACGGCATCGAGCGCACGTACTCGGCCGAGGACGTCGTCCGACTCCGCGGCAGCGTCCGCGAGGAGTCCACGCTCGCCCGCCGCGGCGCGGAGAACCTGTGGAACCTCCTCCACACCGAGGAGTACATCCGGGCCCTCGGCGCCTACACCGGCGGCCAGGCCGTGCAGCAGGTGCGTGCGGGCCTGAAGGCCATCTACCTGTCGGGCTGGCAGGTGGCCGCCGACGGCAACCTCGCGGGTCAGACGTACCCCGACCAGAGCCTCTACCCCGCGAACTCGGTGCCGGCCGTCGTGCGCCGCATCAATAACGCCCTGCTGCGGCAGGACCAGATCGAGCGCGCCGAGGGCGAGATCACCCGGGACTGGCTCGCGCCGATCGTCGCCGACGCCGAGGCCGGCTTCGGGGGGCCGCTCAACGCCTACGAGCTGGCGCAGTCGCTGATCCAGGCGGGGGCCGCCGGCATCCACTGGGAGGACCAGCTCGCCAGCGAGAAGAAGTGCGGCCACCTCGGCGGCAAGGTGCTGGTTCCCACGCAGCAGCACATCCGGACCCTCAACGCCGCGCGGCTCGCGGCCGACGTCGCGGGCGTGCCGACGGTGATCATCGCCCGCACCGATGCCCTCGCCGCCGACCTGCTCACCAGCGACGTCGACCCCCGCGACGCGGAGTTCCTCACCGGCGAGCGCACGAGCGAGGGCTTCTACCGGGTGCGTCCGGGCCTGGATGCCGTCATCTCGCGCGGCCTCGCCTTCGCCCCCTACGCCGACCTCATCTGGGTCGAGACGGGAGAGCCCGACATCGAGCTCGCCCGCGCCTTCGCCGAGGCGATCCACGCCCGCTACCCGGGCAAGCTCCTCGCCTACAACTGCTCGCCGAGCTTCAACTGGAAGCGCCACCTCGACGACCAGCAGATCGCCACGTTCCAGGCCGACCTGGCCGCCCTCGGCTACGCCTTCCAGTTCATCACGCTGGCCGGCTTCCACGCCGTGAACCACTCGATGTTCGACCTCGCCCGCGGCTACGCCGAACGCGCCATGAGCGCGTACGTCGAGCTGCAGGAGGCCGAGTTCGCCGCCGAAGCGAACGGGTACACCGCCACGCGCCACCAGCGCGAGGCGGGCACCGGCTACTTCGACGTCGTCTCGACCGCGCTCAACCCCGACAGCGCCACCCTCGCCCTCGCCGGCTCCACCGAGACCGCGCAGTTCCACTGACACTCGCCGGCTCCCGCCCCACCCCTCGTCCCACTTTTCGCAGTGCATGTCCCACTTCTGGTCGCTTGGGCCACCCCCAGGCCGCCACTTTCGGGACATGGTCGGAGACGCGGGCGGGATGCCAGCTCACAGAAAGCCACGATCATGACCCTCATCGAACCCCCGCCCACCACCGACCGCCCCGGCCCCGAGCCCTCGGCATCCACCCCCGCTCCGCGCCTGCGGATCGAGCGCCCCCTCGAAGGACGCGACGCCGAGATCCTCACCCCCGCGGCTCTCGCGTTCGTCACCGAGCTGCACGATCGGTTCGCCCGGCGCCGCCACGACCGCCTGGCCGCGCGAGAGCGCCGCCGCTTCGAGATCGGCAACGGCGACGACCCGCACTTCCGCTCCGACACCGCGCACATCCGCGACGATCCGTCGTGGCGGGTGGCCGGCGCCGGTCCCGGCCTCGAAGACCGCCGCGTCGAGATCACCGGGCCGACCGACCCGAAGATGACGATCAACGCGCTGAACTCCGGCGCGCGGGTGTGGCTCGCGGACCAGGAGGATGCCACCTCCCCCACGTGGCGCAACGTCATCGGCGGCCAGCTCTCGCTGTTCGACGCGATCCGCGGGCAGCTGAGCCACACGAGCCCCGAGGGCAAGGAGTACCGCGTCACCGCCGAGCGCACGCCCACGATCGTGATGCGTCCCCGCGGCTGGCACCTGCCCGAGAAGCACATCACCGTCATCGATCGTGCGGGCCGTGAGCTCCCGGCATCCGGTTCGCTCGTGGACTACGGGCTGTACGTGTTCCACAACGCGCACGCGCTGATCGCGGCGGGGCGCGGACCGTACTTCTACCTGCCGAAGATCGAGTCCGCCGACGAGGCACGGCTGTGGGACGACGTGTTCTCGTTCACCGAGGAGCGCCTGGGCCTCGCCCACGGCACGATCCGCGCCACGGTTCTCATCGAGACACTGCCCGCGGCGTTCGAGATGGAGGAGATCCTCTTCGCCCTGCGCGACCACTGCGCGGGTCTGAACGCGGGTCGGTGGGACTACATCTTCTCCATCATCAAGACCTACCGCGGGCGCGGCGCCCGGTTCGTCCTGCCCGACCGGAGCGAAGTGACGATGACGGTGCCGTTCATGCGGGCCTACACCGAGCTGCTCGTCCAGACGTGCCACAAGCGCGGCGCCTACGCGATCGGCGGCATGAGCGCCTTCATCCCCAACCGCCGTAAGCCCGAGGTGACCGAGGCCGCATTCGAGAAGGTCGCCGCCGACAAGCGGCGCGAGGCCGGCGACGGCTTCGACGGGACGTGGGTGGCCCACCCCGACCTGATCCCGGTTGCCCGCGCGGAGTTCGACGCCGTGCTCGGCGAGCGCGACAACCAGCTCGACCGGCTGCGGGACGACGTCGCGGTGCGCCCGGAGCAGCTGCTCGACCTGCGGATCGGCCTGCCCATCACCGCCGGCGGAGTGCGCGGCAACGTGGCGGTGGCGATCCGCTACATCGAGGCGTGGCTGCGCGGCCTCGGGGCCGTCGCGATCGACGACCTCATGGAGGACGCCGCGACCGCCGAGATCTCGCGCTCGCAGATCTGGCAGTGGATCCACCAGGATCGCTCCACCGCCGACGGCACGCGGATCACGCGGGAGTACGTCGAGGGGCTGCTCGGCGAGGTGATCGCCGGGGCGACCCGCTTCGACGGCGACCGCTTCGACGACGCCGCCGAGGTGTTCCGCGAGGTGGCGCTGCGCGAGGAGTTCCCCGCGTTCCTCACCCTGCCGGCGTACGCGAAGTACCTCGACTGAAACGCCGACCACGAAGGGCCAGGGCTGCGAAGTCCCGGCCCTTCGTGGTGCTCGGATCTACTCGCGCCCGGGGTCGCGGGGCGCGAAGCGTCGCAGGCTCGCCCGCGAGGTCAACCGCGCGGCGGCGAGGGATCCGGCGACCGCGAGGAAGATCGGCAGCAGCAGGTCGAACCCGGTCGCGGTGAACTCGATCACCAGCACGATGGCGGTGAACGGTGCGCGCATGTTGGAGGCGAGGAACGCCGCGGCGGCGACGATCGCCAGACCCGTGGCATCCGCCCCCGGCCAGATCAACGCCCATCCCGCGGCGGCCGCGGCACCGAGGCTCGCCCCGATGGCGACGGACGGCTGCAGAGTGCCGCCGACCGCCCCCGAACCGAGGGACACCACCGTCGCGACGTACTTCAGGACGGCGAGCGCGAGGAGCAGCAGCGCGGGCTGCGTGAGGTCGAAGCCGGCGGTGGCGAGGGCGCGACCGTTGCCGAGGATCAGGGGGAACACCGCGCCGAGCGCACCGACCGCGGTGAAGGTCAGCGGCAACGCGACGAGGAGCTTCCACCCCGTCGGGCGCACCTTCGCCAGGAGCGACGTCACGGCCCCGAAGCTCGTCGCACCCCATCCCATGAGCGGTCCGATGAGGATCGCCGCCACGATGAGCGACGCGTTCACGTCGATGGATGCCACGTGGTACAGGGAGCCGTCGCCGACCAGCGGCCGCGCGACGAGGGTCGCGATCGCGCTCACCGACAACGCGATCACGGCGGCGCCGACGCTGAACTGCGCGAGCAGGATCTCGATCGCGAACAGCGCACCGCCGAGCGGCACGTTGTACACCGCGGCCAGACCCGCGCCCGCCGCGGCGGCGATGAGGATGCGCCCCCATCGCGCGTCGAGGCGGAACCACCGCACGATCTTCGACCCGCCCATCGCGGCGAGCTCGCGCGGGGCGACCTCCTTGCCGATCGAGGCGCCCAGGGCGACGGAGGTGACCTGGATCACGGTGTCGGCGAGCGTCTCCCACCACGGCATGTGCGCGCCCGCGACACCCTGCTCGACGCTGGCGATCTTCCGCCCGAAGCGGCGCAGCAGGTACCAGCCCAGGGCCGCGATGACACCCGCACCGCCCACCGTCACGATCGGCAGCCACCAGACCGACGGGGAGGCGAGGCCGTCGAGGAACGGTCCTTCCTCGTGCCCCCAGACCAGGTGCTCGACGGTGTGGACGATCCAGACGAGCAGCAGCACGGCGAGTCCGGTCGCGACCCCGACGATCGCGGTCGCGAGCCCCAGGCGGAAGAGGAGGCCGAGCCCCCGACGATGCACGCGCGTGCGCTCCGGGGCCCCTACTGTCACGACGCCACGCTAACGCACCGGCGACAGCGCGCCTGCCACGCGCTACCGTGACGACATGGCTTCTGTCTCACCGGCCGGTCGCCGCGCCAGCGACGGCTTCGGCATCGTCGCGATCATCCTCGCGGCGTTCATCCTGCTGCCGGCGCTGATGATCTTCCTCATCGGGCTCGCCCCCGAGATGAACGCGATCTGGTGGCTCGGGATCGTCCTCCTCCCGATCATGGGCTTCCTCGGCCTGGTCGCGCTGATCATCGGCGTGGTGGGCATCGTCCTGCGCGTGCGGCAGAACCGGAATCCGGTCCTCTCGATCATCGGCGCGTCTCTCGGCGTGCTGCTCGTCCTCCCCGTCGTCTGGGTGTTCTTCGGCTCGTCCGTGTAACCCTTCGGTGACGCCCGCCCCGGAGCCCGCGGCATCCCGGGCGTGCCGAGTAGGCTCTACGCCGTGACCGACCGCGCTCCGCTCTCCCGCAAGCTCTCCGCCATCGCCGAATCCGCGACCCTGAAGGTCGACGCGAAGGCCAAGGCCCTCAAGGCCGCCGGCCGCCCCGTCATCTCCTATGCCGCCGGCGAGCCCGATTTCGCGACCCCGAAGTTCATCGTGGATGCCGCGGCCGAGGCGTTGCAGAACCCGGCCAACTACCGTTACACCCCCGCCGCCGGGCTCCCGGTGCTGCGCGAGGCCATCGCCGCGAAGACCCTCCGCGACTCGGGCCTCGAGGTCGCTCCGGCGCAGGTGATCGTCACCAACGGCGGGAAGCAGGCCGTGTACCAGGCGTTCCAGACCGTCGTGAACCCCGGCGACGAGGTGCTGCTGCCCGCGCCGTACTGGACGACGTACCCCGAGGCGATCGCACTCGCCGACGGCGTGCCCGTCGAGGTGTTCGCGGGCGCCGACCAGGACTACAAGGTCACGGTCGCGCAGCTCGAGGCGGCCCGCACCGACAAGACGACCGTACTCGTGTTCGTGTCGCCGTCGAACCCGACCGGCTCGGTCTACACCCCGGAGGAGACGGCCGAGATCGGCCGCTGGGCCCTGGAGCACGGCATCTGGGTGATCACGGACGAGATCTACCAGAACCTCACGTACGAGGGCGCCCGCGCCGTCTCGATCGTCGAGGCCGTGCCCGAACTGGCCGGCCAGACGATCCTCGTCAACGGCGTCGCGAAGACCTACGCCATGACCGGTTGGCGCGTGGGCTGGATGGTCGGACCCGCGGATGCCATGAAGCTCGCCGGCAACCTGCAGTCGCACCTGTCGAGCAACGTCAACAACGTCGCGCAGATCGCCGCCGCCGCGGCCCTCAACGGCCCGCAGGACGAGGCCGAGCAGTTCCGCGAGGCCTTCGACCGACGTCGCCGGCTGATCGTGTCCGAGCTGGCGAAGATCGACGGCGTCGAGGTCCCCAACCCGCTCGGCGCGTTCTACGTGTACCCCGACGTGCGCGGCCTGCTGAACCGCGAGTGGGACGGCGTCACCCCGACGACCTCGCTCGAGCTCGCCGACCTCATCCTCGAGAAGGCCGAGGTCGCGGTGGTTCCCGGCGAGGCCTTCGGCCCGAGCGGTTACCTGCGCCTGTCGTACGCCCTCGGCGACGCCGAGCTGCTGGAGGGCGTCCAGCGCCTCCAGCGTCTGTTCTCCTGACGGGCGGCGGCGGGCAGCTTCCCCGGGGCGGGCATCACCGTCGTGCGGAGTTCGTCCGCGACACACCGGCCGGCGAGGTTTCCGGGCGGCGTGTCGGCGACGACCTCCGCACGACGGCCCGGGTCGTGGCATCCACTCCCCCCTCGACCGACCGGACCCTGCGCCCGCCGGCCAGTACCGTCCCGCGGAGTCCCTGACCGACACGCCGGCGTGAGGCACCACCGAACGGCGTGTCGCGCGAGAACTCCGCACGACGGTGCGGCGGATGCCGTGACGGCAGACCGGATGCCAGGAACTCCGGCTACAGCTCGACGTTCACCAGCACGGGCTCGGGCTGCAGCAGCAGGCCGAACTCGGACTGGACCCTGTTCTGCACGAAGCGCGCGAGCTCGGCGATCTCGCCCGCCGTCGCCCCTCCGCGGTTGGTGAGTGCCAGCGTGTGCTTCGTGGAGAGGCCGGCGCGGGACCGGGGGAATCGGAAGCCGCGCGACAGACCCGCGTGCTCGATGAGCCACGCGGCGCTCACCTTGACGTCGTGCGACTCCGCGATCGGCGGCGGCACCACGCCGCTGAACGCCGCCAGCGGAATCACGGTCACCGGGTCGACGGCGGGCCCGAGCGGCCACTTCGGGCACTCGACGGGGAGCGTCCGCGCGAACGCCTCCGACACGATGGCGTTCTGGAAGAACGATCCGGCGCTCCAGGTGTCGGGGTCCTCACCGTCGAGCACCATGCCCTTGCGCGCGCGGGTGGCGAGCACGTGCTCGCGGATCCACCGCAGCGACACCGCCGCATCGGCATCCAGTCCCAAGGCCCCGCGAAGCTGATCACCCGCGAGAGGGCGCTCACCGTCGCCGACGCGTTCGAGCTCGAGCGTGACCGAGACGATCACGGCCGAGCGCGCCGGCACCGATCCGTAGTGCTGCTTCAGCACCGAGGTGCGGAAGCCGAGCCCCAGATCGGATGCCGGAACGGTGGACACCTCGCCGGTGGACTCGTCGATCAGGTCCACCTCGACGAGGGTCTGCACGATCTCCTGCCCGTAGGCCCCGATGTTCTGCACGGGGGCGGCGCCGACCGTCCCGGGGATCCCGGACATGGCCTCGATGCCGGCGAGTCCGCGCGCGACCGTCTCGGCGACGAGAGCGTCCCAGTCGTGGCCGGCCTGTACCCGCAACCGTGCGGTGTCGGGCCGGGAGCCGGGCAGCTCCTCGATGCCGGACGTGCGCACCAGCACCACGGTGCCCTCGAACGGCTCATCGCCGACGAAGAGGTTCGAGCCGCCGCCGACGACGAGCCACGGCTCGCCGGTCGCCCACAGCTCACGCAGCACGTCGACGAGTTCGTCGGGGGTGCGGGCCTCGATCGTCCGCTCGGGCAGACCGCCGGTGCGCAGGGTCGTGAGCGCGGAGAGCGGGACCGGGGTGAGCTCGGGCATCAGGACAGCCGGACGCGCACCTGCGCCTTGCCGAGCACCGTCGTGCCCGCGTGGGTGACGGTCAGGTCGACACGGGCGGTCTCGTCGTCGACGGCACCCACCTTCGCGCTGACGTGCAGTTCGGCGCCTTCGGAGGGGTCGACGACCACGGGGCGGGTGAACCGCACGCCGTACTCGAGGATGCGGCCGGTGTCGCCGAGCGCCTCGGCCAACGTTCCGACCGCGACCCCCATCGTGAGCATTCCGTGGGCGAGAACGCCCGGCAGGCCGACTTCGGCGGCGACGTCGTCGCGGTAGTGGATGGGGTTGAAGTCCCCGGAGGCGCCCGCGTACCGCACGAGCGACTCCCGCGTGAGCTGGACGGAGCGTTCGGCGATGACCTCGCCGACGGTGAACGTGCTCATGCGTCGCCCTCCCCCGCCAGCAGGACGCTGGTCGTCGTCACGACGTGGGCGCCGTCGGCATCCACGATCTCCGCCTCGCTCGTGATCATGGCATTGCCCCCGAGCGTGCGGATGCCGGTGACCGACAACGTCGCGGTGAGCTCGTCGCCCGCGACGATCGGCCGCGAGTACCGGAAGCGCTGCTCGGCGTGCACGAGTCGCGACAGGACGATGCCGGAGTCCGGGTCGCCCAGGAGCTGCTGCAGGGTCAGATCCTGTACGACCATCGCGAAGGTCGGCGGCGCGACCACGTCGGGGTAGCCGAGCGCGCGGGCGGCCGCGGGATCGGAGTGCTGCGGGGCGTCGGCGAAGACCGCGCGGGCGAACTCGCGCACCTTCTCTCGACCGACGAGGTACGGCGCGGTCGGCGGGAAGACACGACCGACCAGTTCGGGGTTCACGGGCACCGGGTCAGTCTACCGACCGCTCCCCCGCGGCCTCAGCGCTGGTGCCGCCCGCGCACGGCCTTCACGGCCATCTGGGTGGCGATGAAGACGAGGAAGACGGAGAACAGGACGTTGCCGACGAAGGGGTCGACGAGTTTCGCGAGCGAGGCTCCGAGGGCGGTCGTCGTGCACGCGGCGATGCCGACGCAGGCGGCGGCGACGAGGTCGACGTTCGAGCGGCGCAGATTGCCGACCGTGCCGGAGATCGCCGTGGGGATCATCATCAGCAGCGACGTCCCCCGCGCGATGAGATCGCTCGTGCCGAACAGCAGCAGCAGCGCCGGGACCACGATGATGCCGCCGCCGACCCCCAGCAGACCCGCGAGGATGCCGGTGATGACGCCGAGCACCAGGAGCCCCGGTCCGGTGATCCAGGTCAGCTCCAGCTCGGCGTCCCGGGAGGGGATGACGAAGTAGAGGCTGACGATCACGACCACCAGGAACGCCACGAACGACCAGCGCAGGGCCGTCTGCGACAGCTTGGGCAGCAGCCACGTGCCGATCTGGGCGCCGCCGACCGCGCCGACGGCGAGGATGAGCGCGGGGATCCACGCGACGTGCCCGTCGACGGCGTAGGTGATGACGCCGACGGAGGCGGTGGGCACGATCGCCGCGAGCGAGGTGCCCGCGGCGAAGCGCTGATCGAATCCGAGGGCGAGTACCAGCAGGGGCACGATCACGGTGCCGCCGCCCACACCGAAGAGGCCGGACATGAGTCCGGCGAGCAGCCCCACCCCGATGCAGACGGCGTAGAAGCGGGCGGAACGTTTCGGGCGGGCGGTGTCGATCACGGGGCGGAGATCCTTGCGAGACGGGGGCTGCACGGGCCGGCGCCCGCCGACGGACCAGTCTTCCACTTCGTGGACACAGCGACGTCACGGCATCCCCGGGGAAAGAAAGCGGCCCCCGGTGGTCCGAAGCCGCGTCCACCGGGGGCCGTCGCCCTCACAGGTCAAGCGGAACGGTGACCCGAACACCGGTCTGCGACCACGATCGCGAGGGTGCGACAGAAGAGAAGTTACCGGGACCACGCCCACGCTTCTCCCGCTTGACACAGATATCTCATGCTGCTAACTAACTAACTCGATGCGTCGATCTGGCCGGGAATGCGTTCGGCGTCCCGCTCGTTCGGTTCAGGTATGACCACCGTAGGAATCATCGGAGCAGGAAACATCGGCCAGGCCGTCGCGAAGGGATTCGTCGACCGCGGGTACGACGTCGTGATCGCGAACTCCCGGGGCCCCGAGACGCTCGCCGATGTCGTCGGCGCGCTCGGCGAGCACGCGCGTGCCGCTTCGGCACAGGAAGCCGCAGAGGCGGGAGAGTTCGTCGTCGTCACCGTCCCCCTCAAGGCGTACCGCGAGGTGCCGGTCGAGCCGCTGCGCGGCAAGACCGTGCTCGACACGAACAACTACTACTGGGAGCGCGACGGGCACATCGCCGAGCTCGACGAGAAGCGCACCACCACCGCGCAGATGCTGCAGGAGCACCTGCCCGAGAGCACCGTCGTGAAGGCGTTCAACCACATCCCGGCCGCCGACATCCTCACCGACGGGGCTCCGGCCGGCACGCCGGGCCGCCGTGCGCTGGCCACCTCGAGCGACTCCGACGAGGCCGTCGCCCTCGTGACGCGCATCTACGACGAGTTCGGATTCGACACCGTCAACGTCGGCCCGCTCGCCGACAGCTGGCGTGTCGAGCGCGACACCCCGGCGTACGTCGTGCGCCAGACCCGTGACGAACTCGAGCAGAACCTCGCCCGCGCCGAGCGCTGACGCGGGTCCACACCGCTCGATAAACGCGATCCGCGACGAGACACGCCACGCCGGCACGTTTCTCGTCGCGGATCGCGTTTCTGGATGCCATCGCCCGACGCCGCAGCGCCCGGGACGCGCCAGTACCCGACGCAGCAGCGCCCGGACGCGTCAGTGCGCGACGCGTCAGAGCGCGGCGAGCGCCTGATCGACGTCGGCCACCAGGTCCGCAGCCGACTCGATGCCCACCGACAGGCGGACGATCGTGTCGGGCACAGCGAGCTCGGTGCCGCGGACGGACGCGTGGGTCATGGCATCCGGGTAGTTCACGAGCGACTCGACGCCGCCGAGCGACTCGGCGAGGGTGAACAGGCGCGTCGACTCCGCGAAGCGGCGCGCGGTGGCGCCGTCGGCGAGCTCGAGCGACACGATGCCGCCGAATGCACTCATCTGCGACGCCGCGAGCGCGTGGCCGGGGTGCGACGGAAGCCCCGGGTAGTAGACCTTCGCGACGCGGTCGTGACCGGCCAGGTGCTCGGCGACGGCGTGGGCGTTGGCACTGTGACGCTCCATCCGGATGCCGAGGGTCTTGATGCCGCGGGTGGTGAGGTACGCGTCGAACGGCCCCGAGACGGCGCCGGCCGCGAACTGCAGGAACTGCGTCTTCTCGGCGAGATCGATGTCGGCGAACGCGAGCGCACCGCCGACGACGTCGGAGTGACCGCCGAGGTACTTCGTGGCCGAGTGCACCACGACGTCGGCTCCGAGAGAGAGCGGTCGCTGCAGCGCGGGCGACGCGAAGGTGTTGTCCACGACGACGATCGCACCGGCCGCGTGACCGAGGCGGGCGAGCCCTGCGATGTCGGTGATGCGCAGCATCGGGTTGCTGGGCGTCTCGACCCACACCATGCGCGGCGCGCGCTCCTCGATGGCGGAGGCCACGGCATCCAGGTCGCTCATGTCGACGACGCGGAGCTTCACGCCCCAGGGACCGAGCACGCGCGCGAGCAGGCGGTAGGTGCCGCCGTACACGTCGTTGCCGAGCAGCACCTCGTCGCCGGGGACGAGGGCCGCGCGCAGCAGCGCGTCCTCGGCGGCGAGGCCCGACGCGAACGACAGCGCGCGGGCGCCGCCCTCGAGCGCGGCGATCTGCGTCTCGAGCGCTGCGCGCGTGGGGTTGCCGCTGCGTCCGTACTCGTAGCCGCCGCGGAGGCCCCCGATGCCGTCCTGCGCGTAGGTCGTGGACAGGTGCACGGGCGGGATCACCGCGCCGGTGGTCGGGTCGAAGGCCTGGCCCGCGTGGACGGCGAGGCTGTCGAAGCCGCGGGCGGCGTCGTGGGTGCTCATGCGGAGTGCTCCTGAGGGCTCGAAACGGGAAGAACGGATGCCACGGGCTCGACGGCGTAGCCGCGCGCGGTCATCCACTGGTCGTCGAAGATCTTGCTGAGGTAGCCGCGACCGTGGTCGGGGAGGAGGACCACGACGACGGCGTCGGCGGGGAGGTCCTGCGCCACGCGCACGGCGCCCACGACCGCCATGCCGCTGGAGCCGCCGACGAGCAGCCCCTCCTCGCGGGCGAGGCGGCGCGTCATCGCGAACGACTCGGCATCCGACACGCGCTCGTAGGCGTCGACGACCGTCGGGTCGAAGGCGGGCGGCCAGAAGTCCTCGCCCACGCCCTCGACGTCGTAGCCGTGGATGTCGTCGCCCGAATAGATGGAGCCGACCGGATCGACGCCGATGATCCGCACGGAGGAACCGGCGACCTCGCGCAGGTAGCGGCCGGTGCCGCTGATCGTGCCGCCGGTGCCGACGCCCGTGACGAAGTGCGTCAGGCCACCTTCGGTGTCGCGCCAGATCTCGGGACCCGTGGTCTCGTAGTGGCTGCGCGGACCGTTCGGGTTGGCGTACTGGTTGGGCTTGAACGCACCCGGGATATCCCGCACGAGGCGGTCGGAGACGCTGTAGTACGAGTTCGGGTCGTCCGGCTCCACGTTCGTCGGGGTGACGACGACCTCGGCGCCGTAGGCGCGCAGCACCGCGCGCTTGTCCTCGGCGACCTTGTCGGGCACGACGAAGACGCAGCGGTAGCCACGCTGCTGCGCGACGAGGGCGAGACCGACGCCCGTGTTGCCGCTCGTCGGCTCGACGATGGTGCCGCCGGGGCGCAGCGAACCGTCGCGCTCGGCCGCGTCGACGATGTTGGCCGCGATGCGGTCCTTGGCGGAGCCGCCGGGGTTGAAGTACTCGATCTTGGCGAGGACCGTGGCGGCGATGCCGTCGGTCACCCGGTTCAGACGGACGAGGGGGGTGTTGCCGACGAGGTCGGCGACGCTCTGGGCGTAACGCACGATGGAGTCCTGGGGGTCGATGCGCCCGAGGGCGCGGCTGACGGGGTCGTCGAAGAAGAACGCGGGGGCGTTCAGCGACAACAGCGACAGGTCAGCACGCGGTCAGCATACCCGACGATTCCGTCGCTTCGGCGCGGAAGCGTGGCATCCGGTCACCTCGGGTCACGCTTCGTCACGCGACTTGGGGATGCCGCAGAGGTCTGCGTACCGTGCTCGGACGCCCGAACCGGGCGATGCACCAAGGAGACCACCATGAGTGACAGCACGAGCGGCCCGACCGGGCCCACCCTTCCCTCCAAGCCCCGCCGCCGCGGCGGACTGTACGCCGCGATCGCCATCGTCGCGGTCGCCGTCGTCGTCGCGGGAGCCCTGCTCATCCCGCGCCTGTTCGCGTCGTCCGACACCCCCGCGGCGGGCGGTGAACGCACCACCGTGCGCCTCGGAACGACCGACGCGGCCCAGGGCCACTGGCCTGTCCTGAAGGAGATCCTGGCGGAGGAGGGGATCGACCTGGAGGTCGTCGCGTTCGATTCCTACGAGACGCCGAACCCCGCGCTGGCCGACGGATCGATCGACCTGAACGCCTTCCAGCACATCGACTACCTGTCCGACCACAACGTCGCCACGGGCGACGGTCTCGCCGTCGTCGGGCCGACCCTGATCGTGCCCCTCCCGATCTACTCGGAGCAGTACTCCGACGTCGCCGACATCCCCGAGGGCGGCCGCGTCGCCGTCCCGCAGGACGCCACCAACCAGGCGCGCGCGCTGAAGGTGCTGCAGTCCGCGGGGCTGCTGACGCTGAACGACGCGACGACCCCGACCCCGGCCGACATCGTCACCAGCCGCGTGAAGGTCGAGCCGGTCGACGCCTCGCTCACCGCCCCCGCTCTCCAGGACCCGTCCATCGCGGCCGCGATCGTCAACAACAACTTCGCCACGGACGCCGGGATCATCGACAAGGCGATCTTCTCGGTCGACCCCTCCGACGCGAACAGCTGGCCGTACATCAACATCATCGCTTCGCGCGCCGGCGAGGAGGACAACCCCGTTTACCAGAAGGTCTGGGAGGCGTACCACGACCCGCGCGTGACCGACATCGTCGTGTCCGAGTCCAGCGGAACTGCCCGCATCGTCGAGGAGAAGCCGGCGCAGGTGCGCGAGTGGCTCGCCCAGATCGAGAAGCAGAAGGAAGCGGGGGCCTGATCCCGCATGCCGCCACTCATCCGCCTCTCGGGCGTCACCAAGTCGTATGACGTCGACGGCAGCACCGTCACCGCGCTCGACGGTGTCGACCTGGAGATCGCCGCGGGAGAGATCTTCGCCGTCATCGGCCAGTCCGGTGCGGGCAAGAGCACCCTGGTGCGCCTGATCAACGGGCTCGAACGGGTGACCTCGGGCACGGTCGTGGTCGACGGCGTCGACATCTCGACCCTGCCCGAGCGGCAGGTGCGCCCGATCCGCCGCCGGACGGGGATGATCTTCCAGCAGTTCAACCTGTTCGCCTCCCGCACGGTCGCCGGCAACGTCATCTACCCGTTGAAGGTCGCGGGCTGGTCGAAGGCCGACCGCGAGAAGCGTGCGGCCGAGCTGCTGGACTTCGTGGGGCTGCTCGACCGTGCGCACGCCTACCCCGACCAGCTCTCGGGGGGTCAGAAGCAACGGGTCGGGATCGCGCGCGCTCTGGCCACCTCTCCCCCGATCCTGCTGGCGGACGAGTCCACGAGCGCCCTGGACCCGGCGACCACGGCGGACGTGCTCGACCTGCTCCGCCGCGTCAACCGCGAACTGGGCGTCACGGTGGTGGTCATCACGCACGAGATGGACGTCGTCCGGTCGATCGCCGACCGGGTCGCCGTCCTCAGCGCCGGGCGGATCGTCGAGACGGGGACCGCGTTCGACGTCTTCGCCGAACCGACCTCCGAGACCGGGCGGGCGTTCGTCTCCACGGCGCTGCACGACCGCCCGGGCACCGAGGACCTCGCGCGACTGCGCGAGGCACATCCGGGTCGCATCGTGATCGCCGACGTCGTGGACGGCGCCGGGATCGGCGGCATCCTGTCGCGCGCGGCGAGCGCGGGCGTGACCTTCGAGCTGCTGTACGGGGGGATCAGCTCCCTACAGCAGCGGTCCTTCGGCTCGCTCACGGTCGAGCTGACGGGGTCGGATGAATCGGTGGATGCCGTGATCGCGCAGTTGCGCGCGGTCACCCGTGTCGAGGAGGTGGCACGATGACGACACTCAGTGCTCTGATCGTTCCCGCCGCGACGCAGTGGAGCTGGGACCGGTACGGACCGATCCTGCTCGAGTCGATCGGTCAGACCCTCACGATGGTGCTGCTGACCATGGTGTTCGGCGGGATCGGAGGACTTCTCCTCGGACTCGCGCTCTACGTCACCCGTACGGGCGGGGTGCTCCCGAACCGCGCGGTCAACGTGGTGCTGAACCTTTTCGTGAACGTGTTCCGTCCGATCCCCTTCATCGTGCTGATCCTGGCGCTGTCCCCGGTGACGGCGGCGGTGGTCGGGACGGCGATCGGCACCACGGCCGCGGTCGTGCCTCTCTCGATCGCGGTGACGTTCGGATTCTCACGGATCGTCGAGCAGAACCTGGTCACGATCAGCCCCGGTGTGATCGAGGCGGCACGAGCCGCGGGCGCCGGACCCTGGCGCATCATCGCAACGCTCCTCGTCCCCGAGGCGCTCGGCCCGCTCATCCTGGGGTACACGTTCGTCGTGGTCGCCATCGTCGACATGACCGCCGTCGCGGGCGCGGTCGGCGCGGGAGGCCTGGGCTCGTTCGCCCTCACCTACGGCTTCCGCAGGTGGGACTTCCTCACGATGTGGATCGCCATCGGCATCATCATCGTGCTCGTCCAGCTGGCGCAGTTCCTCGGGAACCGGATCGCGCGCCGGATCCTCCGCCGCTGACCCGAACGGTCGCGTCGCCGCGTTCCGGCGGCGCGACCGTTCACGCGACGGCGCCGAGGAACTCGTCGAAGCTCTGCGCGGGGCGGCCGGTCACAGCTTCGACGTCGCCGGACACGCGCGCCAGATCGCCGCTCGCGATCGCGGTGTACGTGCTCACCCAGGCGTCGACCTGCCACGGCGGCGCCCCGTAGACCGCACGCGAGGCGTACGCCTCGTCGAGCGTCTCGTCGAGATGGCGCACCGGATGACCCCGGACGGCGGAGATCTTCTCCGCCACCTCGGCGAGCGTCAGGGCCTCCGGACCGGTGAGGTCGTACGCCGTATCGGTGTGGGCGGCCGGGTCGAGAAGGACCGCCACCGCCGTCGCCGCCACGTCGGACCGCGACACGAGGGAGCAGCGCCCGCCGCCCGCGGGGCCGCGGATGACGCCGTCATCGCCCGCGAAGAGCTCCATCATGTCCATGTAGAAGTTGTCCCGGAGGAACGTCCACGACATCCCCGAGGCGCGGATGATCTCTTCCGTGGCGGCGTGGTCCCGTCCCAGGGTGAACACGGCGTCGGGGGCCGCGGCGAGGAACGACGTGTAGACGATCGACCGGACGCCCGCGCGCGCGGCGGCCTCGACGAACGTCCGGTGGTGCTCGACCCGGTCGGCGGACTCGGACGCCGAGACCATGAACAACGTCTCGACCCCGGCGAGCGCGGCGACCGCGGCATCCGCGTCGGAGTATCCGGCGACGCGGACCTCGGCACCCGCGAGCTCGGGCGCGCGCGACGCGTCGCGGACGAGCAGACGCTGCAGGATGCCCCGGGCCGCGAGGTCGCGGGCCACGCGCCCTCCCACGGCTCCGGTGGATCCGGTGACGGCGATGACGGGCTGCGCGGTCATGCGACCTCCGTGGGGGGTGAGAGTTCGGTCCTCTCAGCGTATTGCGCGGCGCCGTGAGGTGGCCGCGAGATCGCTCAGGATCGAGGTGCCACCAGGCGCGCGACCCGGACACGGACGGTGTCCGCGGGAGCGTCGGCCCCGGCCTGGCGCACGGCGTCGGCGACCGCCGACGCGACCGCCGCGCTGTCGTCGTCCGACGACACGCCGATGCAGACGGTGACCGCGCGCGCCCCGTCCTTCTCGTCGACCGCCGACAGGGATCCCTCGACCTCGGCCATCCGCTCGTACGCGCGCGCCACGACCGGTCGCGCCGAGTAGGACTCCCGGACACCGGCGACAGCGGTCACGGCCAAGTCGATGCGCGGCGCGAGATCGGCAGCGGTTTCCGTCATCATTCGTCCTCCACGTCGACGTGCACATCACCCACGGTGACATCCACGCGCCCCACCCTCAGCTCGCCATGACGCTCGATCGCGGCACGGATGCCGTCGCGCATCAGGTCCACGGTGCGCTGCATCGGATATCCGAACAGCACGCTCACCGTCACCCGCACGTCGAGCGCATCGGTGGGCTCCGGCTGATCGATGCGCACGCGGCCGACCAGGACGCCGGCGACATCGTCGCCGACCGTGCGGATCAGTTCGTAGAGGGCGCCCTCGGTGACGACGAGCTGCGTTCCGTCCGCCGTGCGGGTCAGGGGGATGTCCCGGCCGGCGCGGAACTCGCGCATCACCTCGCGCATGATCTCGTCGTACCAGGACTCCGCGAGCGGTTCCGAGGCCTGCTCGTCGACGATCTCGCGCGAGAGACGGCCCATCCGCTCCATGGATCCCAAGAGGGCCTGACATTCGGCGTTGCGCTCGATCGCGAGGATCCGGGGGGTGCGCCCTCGATCGAGATACGCGGAGAGATCCTCGAGCGAGTATCCCGAACCGCCGACGTCGTCCACGTCGTCCACGTCCTCACTCATCCGATCACCTCCACTCCTGCATGCGTTCCAACACGGTCTTGCGCGCCCTGGCGAGCCGCCCGCGAACGGTGGCGGCGGTCTCTCCGACCTCGGTCGCGATCTCGTCGTAGCTGTGGCCGCCGATCTCGCGGAGCACCCACACGACGCGCAGTTCTTCGGGGAGATCGGCCAGGACCTTCTTCAACGCGTCCATCTGCGACGATGCCACAACCGAGCGCTCCGGGTCATCCCCGACCGACACCATCTCTTCGTCGATCTGCTCGGAGATCTTCCGCGAGCGCATCCGGTCGGTCACCTTGCGGGAGACGATCGTGGTGAGCCAGCTGCGCACTTTCTCGGGGTCGGCGAGGTCGGGCAGTCGCCGCCACGCGGTGATGAGCGCTTCCTGAACGCAGTCGTCGGCATCCGCGCGCGAGCCCGTCAGTTTCGTGGCGAAGGCGACGAGGAACGGGGCGTGGCGACGTACGAGCACTCCGAAGGCGATCTGATCACCGTCAGCCGCGCGTGACGCGAGGAACGCGTCGGTCGCGGTGGACAAAGAGGTCATGCCTGTTCCTGTCAGCAGATTGCCAGGTCGGGTTCGTGACGAATCACGACCCCGGCGCGTCCCCATAGCGAAACACCCCGCGCCCGAAGCGCGCGGACGGTTGACGAAAGGACGAACTCATGGCATCCACCACTCCCACCACCCCCGAGGTCGGCAAGACCGTCATCGTCGACCCCGTGGTCGCCAAGGTCGCCGGCATCGCCGCCGCCTCGGTTCCGGGCGTGCACGCCCTCGGTGGCGGAGCGGCCCGCGTCATCGGCAACATCCGTCAGGCCGTCGGCGCCAAGGACCACGCCCAGGGCGTGAGCGTCGAGGTGGGCGAGACCGAGGTCGCCGCCGACATCGACATCCAGGTCGACTACCCCGAGCAGCTGCAGCGCGTGGCCTCGAACGTCCGTGCCGCCGTGCACCAGGCCATCACCGAGCTCGTCGGCATGAAGGTCGCCGAGATCAACGTCACCGTCGTGGACGTGTACATCCCGAGCGACGACGACGACGAGCCGCAGGAGACCCGCGTCGCCTGACGCGTCCCCGCCCCGGGCCCGTGCCGTACCACGCGACGGCGCGGGCCCTTCGGCCGTCGGAAGACCTCGTCGCGGCGGGCGGCCGGTAACGTCGTGAGCACGCCCCCGATCGAAGGACGCCCATGCGCATCGCTCTCACCGGCTCATCCGGCAAACTCGGCACCGTCGTCGCGCGCGAGCTGCGATCCGCGGGCCACGACGTCATCGGCCTGGACCTCCGTGGCGAGCGTGGACCCGGGTTCGTCCAGGTCGACCTCACCGATTACGGTCAGGTCATCGACGCCCTCGCGGGCGTGAACGACCAGCACGACGGTGTGGACGCGCTCGTCCACCTCGGAGCGATCCCGGCTCCCGGCATCCGGTCGGACATCGCGACGTTCCACAACAACATGACCAGCACGTTCAACGTGTTCTGGGCAGCCGTGCGCCTCGGCATCCACCGCATCGTGTACGCGTCCAGTGAGACGGTGCTGGGTCTGCCGTTCGACATCGACCCGCCCTACATCCCGGTCGACGAGGAGTACGCCCCGCGCCCCGAGTCGGTGTACTCGCTGGTGAAGGTGCTGGAGGAGCGTCTCGCGACCGAGCTGGTGCGCTGGCATCCCTCGCTCTCCATCACCGCGTTGCGCTTCTCGAACGTGATGGTGCCGGAGGACTACGCCGAGTTCCCGTTCGACGCCGACGCCCGGACGCGGAAGTGGAACCTGTGGGGCTACATCGACGCCCGCGACGGCGCCCAGGCCGTTCAGCGTGCGCTCGAGAACGCCCCCGCCGGATTCGACACGTTCATCATCGCCGCCGCCGACACCGTGATGACCCGCCCGAACGCGGAGCTCGTGGCCGAGGTCTTCCCCGACGTCGAGACGCGGACCGACCTGGACGACACCCGGACCCTGCTCTCGATCGACAAGGCCCGGCGCCTGCTGGGGTACGCGCCGCAGCACTCGTGGCGCGATCACCGCTGAGCGGCGGACGTCCGCGGATGCCACACTGGGCACCGTGACCGGTCCGCTCCCCCCGTCTCCTCCCCCGGCGCGGCGCGGTCGGCCCGGGTACGACCGCGAGGGCATGCTCGCGGTCGCCGTGCGGCTGTTCAACGAGCAGGGGTACGACGCCACGAGCGTGGCCGACCTGGCCGCGCGCCTGGGTGTGACGAAGTCCGCGCTGTACCACCACTTCTCGTCCAAGGAGGAGCTGTTGGCGGTCGCGCTGGACAGTGCGCTCGACGCCCTCGAGGCCGTGCTCGGCGAGCCGGGCGCCACCGCGGGGTCCGCCACGGACCGTCTGCGTTTCGTCCTGGGCCGCGCGACCGACGTCCTCGTGACGCATCTGCCGGCGGTCACGCTTCTCCTCCGCGTGCGCGGCAACGGACCGGTCGAGCAGGCCGCGCTGGTGCGCCGCCGCGCGTTCGACCATCGCATCGGCGTCCTCGTCGCGGAAGCGCAGTCCGAGGGCGGCGTCCGCGACGACGTCGAGTCCTCGGTGGCCGCCCGTCTGCTCTTCGGGATGATCAACTCGGTCGTCGAGTGGTACCGACCCGAGGGCGAGGTCGACGGCGACCGGCTCGGGCGCGACATCGTCCGACTCGCGCTCGACGGGCTGCGGGCCGACCCCGAACGCGACCTGTGACGCCGGCACCGCCACCCGAGCGCTCCGACACCCCGGGGTGCACGAGGATTCGAGGGGTTGCGCCACCCCCATGCGACGCAACCCCTCACCCGCCGGCCTCAGATCCGAACATCCGCCTGGTGCGGGCCGTCGGGCGTCGCTCGGACGCCCGCCCCCACCTCTGTCGTGTCCGTCATCCGCGATTCCTTACATCCGGTTCGAGAAGATTTTCCCGGCGACGCCCTGTAAGGATCCGGGCGCGCGCGACACAGCCCCGTCGAGCACACGGGAACGCGCGCCCATGAACGACGAGATCGAGTTCGTCCGGCTGTTCCGCGAGCATTACACCGGCGTCCGACGGTTCATCGAGCGCCGGGTCTCCGATCGCGAGGCGGCCGCCGATCTCACGATGGAGTGTTTCGAGATCGCTTGGCGCAAGCGCACCCCGTCCGAGCCGTTCGGGTTGCCCTGGCTCTACCGGACGGCGCGCAACCTCATCGCCAACGAATACCGACGCCGGGACCGGGAGGAGGCGCTGTGGACCCACATCGAGCACCAGGTGCGCTCTCTCGCCGGGGAACCCGAGTCGGAGATGACCCGACGGCTGGTGGAGGCCGTCCGCGCACTCCCCGTTCGCGATCGGGAGATCCTCTGGCTGACCTATTGGGAGGAGCTCTCCGCGGCAGAGGTGGCCGTGGTGATGTCCCTCAGCCCGGGGAGCGTGTGGACCCGCCTCAACCGGGTGCGCGCGCGGTTGCGACCCGCGTTGCAGGACTCCGCCGCCGCGTGGGAGGAGGTGCCCGGTGACCGACGATGATCTGGTGCGCGCGCTGCGCGCCCTCGACCCCGCGCGGACACCGTCGGACGCGCCCGTGCCCCTGTCCGCCGAGCGACGCCTCCGCGAGATCCTGGACCGCCCTCCGCGCGCGACCGGTGGCGGGCGTCGGCGCGTGCTGCCGGGCCTCGCCGCCGCCGTCGCCGCCGTGGTGGCGCTCGTGGTGGGCGCCGTGGTCTGGTGGCCCGCTCCCACGGCGACCGCGCTGACGCCCGCGCCGCTGCAGTATTCGGCGGTGGACGACGACGTGCCCGCACTTCTCGCCGCCGCGCAGGATCGCCTCGCACAGAACCCCGGGCGCGACGACGCGGTGCGCCGGTCGCTCACTCTGGGGTGGTTCTTCAGCGTCTCCGTCGGCGACCCCGACGCGACGGTGTTCCGACGCGAGTGGGTCGACGTGTCGTGGAACGCCGATCTCTCGGGATCCGTGGTCACGACGACGGCGGAGTCGACCGACGCCGCCGGCGACACGGTGCCCGCCGACGGACCCGCACCGGGCACGGTCGTGGGAGACATGTCGTACGTACGGGGTCAGTTCCACCCGCTCTCGAGCCAGCCGCCACCCGCGACGGTCGAAGGGATGCGGGAGGTCATGACCGCGGCGGTCGGCCCGCCGTCTCCCCTGACGTCCGGCGACGCGATCATCGCGGCGCAGAGCCTGCTGGGCGAGTGGACGTTCAGTGACGCGCAGGAGGCCGCCCTCCTCGATGTCGTGCGCAGCACGTCGGACCTCCGACTGCTCGGCCGCACGACCGACCGTGTCGGGCGCGCCGCCATCGGATTCAGCGGGATCCCGACGGGCACACCGAACACGGATGCCACGCTCCTCGTGTCCCTCGACTCGGGTCGGATCCTGGGGGTCGAGACGAGCCTGCGGGCCGCCGACGAGGATCTCGGGCTTCCGGCCGGTTCGGTGACCTCCTACACGCTGTGGGACGTGGAGGACCGACCGGACGCGCCCCGGGGACCCTGACGAGGGGCGCGGACCGCCGCATCCGGATCCGTGATTCTCGGTCGTCGAGACTCCCCCGCGTCATGCCTTTAAAGGAATGCAGCCTGCACGTGGGAGCGTTTGCACCGCAGGGCGCGGTTCTGTGTGCACGGAATTCCCCACCATCCCGCAATTGGGAGCGATCCCAGGGACAATTTGGACGGCGTATTCAAACTCCACGAGAATCTGGACGCGGGCCACATCGGCGAGACCCCGGGATCCGCTTTCTATCAACTGCATGTGAGCTGCCTCGCGTCCCTACACAGCGAAGGATGCTGCGTGCCAGGCTGAGGCGAGCCGGACGGAAACCGGGGATCGACCGACCGGAAGCCCACCGTTCCCGGCATATTCACGCGAATATTCCGACTGGATTGGCATTTTGGCACTGCATGATGCAAATATGTGCGTGGGGAGGAATCTGTAATGCCACGCGCACGCACAATCACACACGGATACCGGCTCGCCAATGGGTGGGAGAAGATCGACCGGCGTCCTTTGACGCAAGAGGCGGCACAGGAACTGCGATCCCGGGGCTACACCATGGTCATCGCAAAAAGGGGCCTCTTCGACTCGCGCGAGATTTCGCTGAATCAGCCGATACCCGTGCGATGAATAAGAAATAAACACCGCAAGTAGTAAGAATCTCTAACTGAATAGCACGTACCCGAGCCGCACCCGAGCGGCAGAAGAAGCCCGTGCGGACGTCGTCAGCGACACCGCCGGGCTTCTTCGGTTTCCGGAGCATGAGGCTCTCCCCCGCTCCGGTTCAACGACGCCGTCGAGCCGAGGCGGGGAGACGGAGGGTCATGGTGGTGCCGGCATCCGAGGTGTCCGAGACGCTCGCGGACCCCCCGTAGCGGGTCACCGCCTCCTGGACGAGCGACAGACCGATCCCGAACCCCGTGCGGGAAGAGCCGCCGCCGTCCACGGCGTGCGCCGAACGGGCGAATCGGTCGAACACCCGCTCGGGGGCGATCCCGCGGATGCCGGGACCCTCATCGGTGACGTCGATGCGCACGTGGCGGCCGTCGCGGCGCGCCACGACGACCACGATTCCGCCGGCGGGCGAGTGCTTGACGGCGTTGTCGACGAGAGCGACGACGCTCCGCTGGAGGCCCGCCGGAGGGATGTCGACGCGAAGGCCCTCGTCATGGGGCCCGCTCACGAGGTGGACGTCGCGCCTCCGCGCGAGGACGGTCATCGCCGTCACCGCCGACTCCACGATCCCCACGACAGGGGTGGGTTCGCCGCCCGAGGACGTCGGCATCTCCACGGATTCCAGGAGATCGGCGACGACCGCGTTCAACGTCCGCGAGTCCGCGCGGATCTCCTCCACCACCCGCGCGTGGGGGTCGGTGGCCGCAACGGAGCGGTGGAGCATCTGGATCCTGGCATCCAGGATCGCCAGCGGTGTGCGCAGTTCGTGGGACGCGTCGGCGACGAACTCGCGCTGGCGCCGGAGCGCATCCACGAGCGGACGCACCGCCCGGCGAGTGACGAGCAAGCCCAGAAGGCACGCCGAGGCGATGGCGCACACGCCGATGACGACCGCGCCGAGCAGGATGTCCACGGCGTCCACGTCGACGAGCGTCGTGCGGGGGGTCGGGTGCAGCAGGTCGCCGAGGCGGATCTGCGTGAGCACCACCGAGAACGCCGCCACCAGTACGGCGAGCACCAGGACCGATACGGCGCCCGCGATCGTGAGCGCCACTCGCCACGCCGCCGACCGGACGAGCACGCTGTCGGCGTCACGAGGTCGCGTCGGCCGCATCACATCAGCCCCAGGCGGTACCCGCGGCCGCGGACGGTCTGCACGATGCCGGGATCGGTCTTCCTGCGCAGGTAGTGCACGTAGGTGTCGACGGCTCCGGGGGTGTCATCCGGCGAGAAGACGGCGCGGAGGATGTCGTCGCGCGAGAACGTGCGTTGCGGGTGGACAGCGAACAGGGCGAGGAGCGAACTCTCGCGCTCCGTCAGGATGATCCGCCCGTCGTACGGCGAGTACACGGCGCGCGACTCCGGGTAGAACTCCCAGTCGCCGACGCGCACGAACGGCCCTTCCCCGGTCCGCACCCGCCGGATCGCACGCAACCGCGCGAAGAGCTCGTCGAACTCGAACGGCTTGACGAGATAGTCGTCCGCCCCGGCATCCAGACCCCGCACCTTGTCCTGCACGGCGCCGAGCGCGGTGAGGATCAGCATCGGGACGCCCGCACCCGAGCGCCGGAGGGTTTCGACGACGGTCAGCCCGTCGACGGTGGGGAGGCGCCGGTCCACGATCATCACGTCGAAGGTCCGCGAGGTCGCGACATCGAGCGCGTCGCCGCCGTCCGCGACGAGGGTCACGTCGTACACCTCGTCGAGGACGGTGGCCATGACGGGCCCCAGCTGGTCGTCATCCTCCACCAGGAGCAGCCGCGGCCGCGCGCTCCCTGATCCGCTCATGCTCCGCCTCTCTTCCCCCACGCCGACACCGGCCGTGCGCACATCAGATCAGAGTCTGCCGCGAGTGTCCTCCGAGGGATGCCGCGGCCGCCGGCGCCGGTGACCCGCGGCGGGCCCGCATGACGACGACGAGCACCACCATGACCGCCGCCAGCGCGAGGGACACCCACCCGGCGCCCACGCCCACCCCGCCTTCGTCGACCGGCTTGCCGAGCCAGTCCGCCACCGACGCTCCGAGAGGACGCGTGAGGACGTACGCGAACCAGAACGCGAACACGCCGGTCCACCAGGCCATCCGCCAGGCGATGATCGGGACCGCGATGAGAACGGCGAACACCGCGACCGAGGGGAGATAGCCGAGCCCGAACGTGACGGCCGTCAGGTCGCCCACCGCCGTGCCGAGCGCGAACGTGCCCACGACCGCGGCCCAGTAGAACAGTTCGCGTCGCGTCGTCGTGACGTCATGCACCGACAGCGTGCCCTCGCGACGGCGCCACAGGACGAAGACGGATGCCAGAGCGAGCGCGTAGAGCGCAGCGGATGCCTCGTACGGCAGGCCGATCACGACGTGGACGACATCCGCCGCCATGGTCCCGAAGACCCCGACCGCCGCGACCGCGAGCCAATAGGCCCCGGGGAGGTAGCGCCGCCGGGTGAGCTGCCATGCCAGGGCCAGGACGAAGAACACGAACCCCAGCAGCACGGCGACCACCGGATCGAGAGCCCGGATCGAGAAGTCCGACACCGCCTCCCCCAGCGCCGTCGATACGGCCTTCGCGACCCAGAAGATCGGCGAAGGGTCGGGCACTCGCGTCTGCGGCGCGGGACGAGGGTTCGAGGTCATGGCGAAGATCGTGACGCGGTGACTCTGAGATTTCTCTAAGACACCGATGCGGTCGCGAACCGGAGGCGGCTCAGCGGTGACGGGTGCCGCACACGGGCCATTCCTCCCGCGGTAGCATTCGAGCGTGCCGCCCGGGGGAAGAGAAATCATTCGCATCGGGATCGTCGACGATCATCCCGCGGTGATCATAGGTACGGCCGCATTCCTCAATGCGCAATCCGATCTTCGAGTATTGGCGACGGGTTCGACCGTGAACCAGCTCCTGCGCGATTCTCCGGCGCTGGACGTCGTCCTTCTCGACCTGGTCCTGGCGGATCGCTCCAGCCCGGCGGAAAACATCGCTGCTCTTTCCGGAACGCGCGCGCGGATCATCGCGTACACGTCGGGGGACCGACCGCAATTGGTGCGGGATGCCGCACGGGCGGGCGCGGATGGAACGATCCGGAAGAGCGAGTCCCCCCGCGTCGTCGTAGACGCCGTGAGGGCGGTGCACAACGGAGAGGTGTCGGCGACGACGGACTGGGCCGCCGCGTTGGATCAGGACACCCACTTCGTCGATGCCGCCCTGTCGACGCGGGAGGCGGAAGTCCTCGGACTGTACGCCTCGGGCGAGACGGCGGAACATGTGGCACTTCTTCTGCACATCTCGCGCGAGACCGTTCTGGATCACATCCGCCGAGTGCGCGCCAAATACGCCGCGGTCGAGCGGAAGGCCACCACCAAGGTCGATCTGCTCAGGCGGGCCGTCGAGGACGGCATCGTCGAATTCGGACAATGAGAATCCGGCATCCGCTCAGCGCCGGCGATCGAAGCCCCTCGGTCGACCGATCGCTCGGCATGCTCATGTCGCTGTCGGCCGTCGTTCTGATCGTGGCGGAATACACCCGGGCGGCGAGCCAGGTGGGGTCCTTCAGCGCCTGGTGGAACGGGCTCGGGGCGGCCATGGTCCTTCTCGTCCTGACGAACGCGGTCGTGGGCCGCCGCGCCTCGGAGGCGACCCTGCAGCTCACGTGGGCCGCCGTCGTCGTCCTGGTGATCGTGCTGGAGATGACCGTGTTCCTGGCGTACCGCGGCCCCGACCCCGACGCGCTGTTCCCCTGGGTCTGGCGGTTTGAATCGGTGGCCGTCTGCTATCTCGTCCTGCTGGCCGCTCCCCCCGTGGCGGTGATCTTCCCGCTCCTGGCCGCGTTCCTCCCCGCACTGTCGGGCATCGTCTTCCTGGGGCGCGTACCCGATCTCATCGCCGCCCAGACACCGCTCCATCTGGGCAACATCGTGTTCGTCGTGCTGTTCCTTGCCATGCGTTCGCGTCTGGTCGCCCTGTCCCGGGCCGAGAACGCCGCCCGCGCGGAGGAGGCGCGTCGCGCCCTGCTGGATGCGCGGGCGCGCCGCGAGGAACAGCTCGCGCGCGTCGTGCACGACGAGCTGCTGTCGGTGTTCTCCGTCGCGCTCCACCTCACCGGCCCCACGCCCGACGTGGTGCGCACCGAGGCGGGGCGCACCCTGCGCCGGCTGCGGGGAACGCTCGTCGCCCCCGACGACGGGGCGATGGTCACCGGCCTGGACGCGCGGAGCCGGATCTCCGCGACGCTGCGGGAGATCCTGCCGGATGTGGTGCTGACGAGCGACGGGGATGCGTCGCTCGTGCCGAGACGGGCCACCGAAACGGTGCGCGCGGCCGTGGCCGAGGCCGCACGCAACGTCGCTCGTCACGCTCCGGACTGCGCCGTGGAGGCGAGGGTTCGCGCCGCCCACGGAGCCCTCTCGGTGTCGCTCACGGACGCAGGACCGGGATTCGTGCTCGAACGGATCCCGCCCGAACGTCTGGGGGTGCGCTCCAGCGTGATCGGCCGGATGCGGGATCTTCCCGGCGGCGACGCCCGCATCGACAGTTCCCCGGCGGGCACGACGGTGGTCGTGGAGTGGCATCCATGATTCCGCCCGCCGCCGGATCGGGCCTCGACGGACTCCCCGCGAGGGTCGCCCTCCTGTTCGTGTGGATGACGGGGATCGCGCACGGTCTGGAAGTCCACGCCTTCGCGGTCGACACGGGCCTGGTGCTGCTCGCCTACGCCTTGGCGGCCGTCGCGGCCGTCGCGGTGACTCTTCCACCCCGGGGACGACTCCCGGCGGCACCGACCGCGGCGGTCGTGTCGCTCGGGGCGACGATCGCCGTGATCGTGCTGACCTCCCCGGACGTGTCGCACATCGTCTGGTTGTTCGATTTCGCGTCGTACCCGATCGCGCTCCTCATTCCCCGCGGCCGACCACTCGTCGGCGGCGTCTGCCTCGTCCTGCTGATCGCGGCGGGCACCGGCTGGGCGCTGACGAGCGGCGAGGCCGATCCGTCCTGGGGACGGATCGTGTCCGGGCCCCTCGTCGCGGGAGCCATCGGCTTCATTTGGCTCAGCACCCTGCGCCGCATCGTCCGGCGCGAGACGTCTGCGCGCTCCGATCGGGAGCGCGCCGAGATGCTGTCCGATGCGGCGGTGACGGCGACCCGCGCGTATCAGGACGAACTCGCCCGCGTCACAGATGAGAGCGAGCCCCTCCTGCGCGACATCGCCGCGGCGGATCACCTGGACGAGCGCACTCAGCGCCGGATCGGGATCGTCGAGGGCCGGATCCGAGACCGTCTCCGCGCCGGCGACCTGTTCCATCCGCGCGTGACCGCCGCCATCGACGCGGCCCGCGAGGGGGGCGTCCGCGTCCTCCTCATCGGGGGCGGGGGCGTCGACGACGAGGGGATCTCGGACGAGCTCGCCGACCGGATCGTGGAGATTCTCGAGCTGCCGGGGCTCGAGCATGTGACCGTGCGGAGACTCCCCCCGGGGCGGACGGCCGCGGTGTCCGCCGTGGCCGGTACGACGCAGGGCACGGTGCGGGCGGCCTTCGATCGATCCGGCAACGACGCCGGGATCCGGCCGGACACCTCGGCGTCCTGATATCCGCCGAGCGGGGCGTCAGAGGGCCGCGTCCTCCCGGCGCGGCGTCGCCGAAGGCGCTAGGAGCGCCCGCACCAGGCCCCGCGCGAGCGTCAGCACCACGACCAGGATCGTCACCGCGAAGAATCCGCCCAGCTTCACGGCGTCCCCGAACAGGAGGGCGATGAGCTCCAGGACGACGAACTTGCTCCCCGGCAGAAGGAGGACCAGCGTCGCGATGTTGACCGCGCGTGCCACTCCCGTCCGTGCGCCGCGCAGTCTCGCGACCGTCGCTTTCTTCACGGCCAGCAGGATGTCCATCACGATCTTGAGGACGACGGCGGTGAGGAGGGCGAGGAGGAAGGATTCGGCGATGACGCTGGGGAAGAGTTGGATGAACGCCCCCAGCACCACGAGGTAGACGAGGACGTCGACGAGATCCGTCGCCCGCACTCGCAGCTTTCTCGGCCACCAGGCGCCGCGCGAGGTCGCGCTCATGACAGCGGCCAGATCAGGGGCACGTAGAACACGGCCATGACGACGAAGAACACGGCCAGAAGGATGCCGAGCTTCCAATAGTCTCCGAACCGATACCCGCCCGGCTCGAGCACCATCAGGTTCGCCGGGGTGGCGATCGGAGTGAGGAAGGATGCCGCTCCGGCCACCGTCAGCGCCATCATGAACGGCTGCACGGAGGCGCCGAGGGTCGTGGCCACGGCCACCGCGATCGGCGCGACGATCAGCACCGTCGCCGTGTTGCTGATGAGCTGCCCCAGGACGACGGTGAGGACGACCAGGGCCAGCAACGCGATCTGGGGGCCGGCATCCCCGACGACGGCGAGGAGCCAGCCGGCGACGAGATCTGCCGTGCCGGTCTCGGTGAACGCCGTGGAGAGCGGGATCATGCCGGCGATCAGCACGACCGTCGTCCAGGAGATCGAGTGGTACGCCTGCGACGGCGACACCGTCCGAGTCAGGACAAGAGCGCACGCGGCGAGGAGAGCCGCGACCGCGGGGGGAACGAGACCCGTGGCCAACAGCACGACCATGAGTCCGACGATCGTCATCGCGCGCTTGGCTCCGACGCCCAGCGGAACCGAACGACGCAGCTGCGCGGGGGTGTCCACGACCAGGACCTCGGGTCCTTCCGTGCGGGCGACCAAGTCGTCCCACGCCCCCTGCAGCAGGAGCACGTCACCGAGCTGCGCACGGAACTCGCCCGCGCGCAGGACCTCCTCGCCGCGACGCGCGGCCAGCAGCACCAGGTCGCCACTGGGCGTGACCATTCCCGGTGTCATCCGCACCCCGATCAGGGGCGACCGCGGGGGCACGATGACCTCGGTCACGCCCCGAGCCGGTCCCAGGATCAGCCCGGTGTCGCCCTCGAGCGAATACTGCCGCCGGAGGAGCCGCGCGTGGTCGGACAGGTCGACGGACATCACTCCGCCGTTGCGCTCGGGCAGCAGTCGGCGGCCGAAGACCACCAAGATCGCCACCGTGCCGACCAGCAGGGGCGCACCGACGGCGGCGAACTCGAAGAAGCCGAACGCGCGGCCGCCGTTCTCGGCGGCCACCTCCGACACGATGATGTTCACGGGCGTCCCCGTGAGCAGGAGCATCGAACCCGCGTGCGCGGCGAAGGCCAGCGGCATCAGCAGCTGGGAGGTGTGGATCCCCGCTCGCGCCGCGACCACGACGACCAGCGGGAGGAGCGCCGCCACGGCACCGTTGACGCTGATGAGGGCCGTGAGTCCCGCGACGAGAAGGCTGAGGATGACGAGCAGGGTGACGCGACGCGTGCCGGCCCGGGCGATCACCACCTTCCCCGCCCAGGCGGTGACCCCGGTGGCATCCAACGACTCGCTCACGACGAAGAGCGCCGCGATGAAGAGGACCGTCGGGTCACCGAAGCCGGAGAGCGCAGTCGACAACGGCAGCACTCCCGTGAAGTAGAGCGCGAGAGCGACTCCGATGGCCACGACGCCGAGGGGAACGCGGTTGCTGACGAAGGCGACGACGGCGAGCAGAAGGATCGTCAGCGTCGCGACGATGGGGTCCATCTCGGCACCGATTCGAAGGAGAAGGGCGAAGGTCGGAGGCCCGCGGTCAGGCGGACGCATCCAATCCGAAGTGCGCGGCGGCGTGCAGCAGCAGACGCGCGCCGAAGCCCGTCGCCCCCGCCGACCGCCAGGAGTCGTCCTTCTCCGTCTGCATCGTGCCGGCGATGTCGATGTGCGCCCAGGGGATGTCGCGCACGAAGTGGGACAGGAAGAGTGCGGCGGTGGTCGCTCCCGCGTAGGGACCGCCGAGGTTGGACATGTCGGCGATCGAGGAGTCCAGCTGCGCCCGGTACTTCTTCTCCAGAGGCATCCGCCACACCGGTTCGTCGGTCGCGGCGGACGCCGCGAGGGCCAGGTCGGCCGTGGCCGGGTCGTTGGAGAAGAACGGCGCGGTCGACCCGCCGAGGGCCATCAGCGCGGCGCCGGTGAGGGTGGCGATGTCGATGATGGCATCCACCTCGTCCTCCACGGCGAGCGCGAGGGCATCCATCATGACCAGGCGCCCCTCGGCGTCGGTGTTCTTCACCTCGACGGTGGTCCCGTCGCGGGCGACGAGGACATCACCCAGCTTGTACGCCGTTCCGGACGGCATGTTGTCGGTGCACATCAGCCAGCCCGTGACCGCCGCCGAGACGCCGCTGTCGCGCAGGGCGGTGAACGCGCCGAGCACGGCCGCGGCCCCCGCCATGTCCATCTTCATCAACAGATGCATCGGGTCGGACGGCTTGAGGCTGATCCCGCCGGAGTCGTACATGATGCCCTTGCCGACGAGCCCGAGGTGGCGGGTGCCACCGCCCGCCGGACGGTAGGCGAGCTTGACCATGCGCGGTTCCTCGGAGGACCCCTGGTTCACCCCGAGCAGGCCGCCGCAGCCGAGTTCGACGAGGGCGGCCCGGTCGAACACCTCGACGTCGAACCCGTACGTCGCACCGAGCTCGACGGCGACCTCCGCCATCCGTGTCGCCGTGAGGCGTCCGGGCGGGGTGTTCGCGAGGTCGCGCGCCACGACGGCGGCGCGCGCGGTGATGCGCGCCGTTGCCGCTCCCCGCTCGATGGCGTCGTCGGCGACCCCCGCGACCGAAAGCCGGAGCGACTCGAGCGGGACGCGCTTCGACTCGGATTTCAGACCCGTGTAGCCGTAACGTGCGAGCAGAACCCCCTCGACGAGCGCGGCAGGCTCGGCAGGTCCTGCGCCGTCCGGCAGGTCACGCTCCACGACGAGCGCGATGCGCGCCCGACGGGCCGCGGCGCGGGCGAACGCGGCCGCGACGTCACGGAGGAGCGCCGGGGTCAGGTCGCCCGGGGCGCCCCCGCCGACCGCGATGAGATCGGGCCCGGAAGCCACCGGGATGGAGAGGATGCTCCCCACCTTCGCGTCGAAGCCGGCTCGAACGAGCGCCTCGCGATCGAGTCCGAGCGCGGGCGGCACCTCGCCCTCGGCGAAGACCACGTAGCCGACGGCCTCGGCGTCCTCCGCTCCGTCACCCCGGGTGACGACGACCGCGTCGAGCTCGACGAGGCCCGGCACGGACGGGGAATCGATGGATGCGGTCTCCTGCGTCATGACGACGTCTCCTTCTGTGCCACCGGGTTGAGGGGGATGCTCGCGTCGATGGCATCCGGGTCGTCGGGCTCCACCTGTTCGGGCAGTTCCCCGGCGATACGGCCCGGCATGCGGGTCGCCGGGATGATCGCCAGCAGCGCGAGGCCGGCGAGCGCGAGGAGAGACACCTTCAGAGCCAGCACGCGTCCCTCTTCGTTCACCTGGATCGCAGCGGCGGTCTCGGCTTCGGAGGCGCTCGTCGTCTGCAGGATCGCCTCCAACTGGGTGTTCGTGAGGAAGTCGGCCTCGTTGATATTGACCTCGCTGATGAGCTGCGGAGAGATCTCGGGGTGCGCCTCGGCGCTCGCCTGAAGGGTGGCGGCCAGGATGCCGACGGCGAAGGCGCTGGCCACGGCGATCCCCACCGAACCGCTGAGGTTGTGGACGAGGCCACGCCAGGCTCCCACGTCACCGGCGAGTTGCTTCGGGGCCGACGAGAGGAGCGTGTTGAAGACGAGGGCGACGATCGCTCCCTGGCCGAGGCCCAGGAGCACGAGGCCGATCACGATGAAGACCTGGCCCCAGTCGCCGCGGATCGTGAACGCGATCAGCGACAGCGCCGCCGCCACCACCACGAACCCGACCGACCCGATGATCCGCGGCGGCGCAACCTTGTAGAGGTAGGCCACGAAGGTCGACGCCAGGAAGATCGAGATCGTGTAGGGGATGATCGAGAACGACGTCTGGATGCCGGTCAGACCCTGCACCACCTGCATGTACAGCGGGATCAGGAAGTTCGCCGCGGTGCCGACGAACAGCATGATCGACATGCACGCGGTGATGGCCAGTTCGGTTCCGGATGCCAGCACCCGCAGGTCGAAGATGCGCGGGGCGCCCTCGCGCTGACGTTTGCCGACCCACAGGAAGAACAGCTGTCCGCCGATCAGTCCGAGGATGATGAGCAGCGGCGCGGGGGAAACACCGAGGACGTCGAAGGGGGCTTGCGCGGTGGCCAGCCACAGACCCCACGAGTTCAGCCCTGAGAAGCCGAAGCTCAGCAGGATGATGGACACGGCCGCCAGGAGTGCACCCGTCCAGTCGATCCGGAGATCGCGCTGCGCAGGGACACGCTTCAACCGGAAACTGAGCAGCAGATTGACCACGCCGAGGGCCACCATCAGGGCGAAGGAGTACCGCCACCCGATGGTCTCGGCGAACCAGCCGGCCAGAAGGAGGGCGAGGATGCCGGCGAGCGGGATCGCCGCGGCCAGGAGCCCGATCGCCTTCGCCTGGCGATCGCCGCTGTAGTTCGTGGCGATGAACACCGTCAACGCCGGTGCGATCAGGGCGATGACCGCACCCGACGACGCCTGCGCGATGAACAGCATCCCCGGGCTGAGGCTCAACGCGACGGCCGCCATGGCCGCCGCGTGGATGGCGACCGCGATCTGGAAGACACCGCGGGTGCCGAAGCGCGCGCCGATCTTCGCACCAAGAAGGATGAAGGCGGCCATCGCGAACGTGCCCGCGGTGATCGCCGTACCCACCGACGTGGCCGGAGTGTTGAGATCGGTGGTGATCCCCGCCATCGAGACGGTGAGGGCATTGACGGCGAACGACGCCTGGACCTGCGTCAACACCACGACGATGAGCGGAAGCCACGACGCCGTGCCCGTGGTCGTCGCGGCCGAAGTCTTCGCATCCGTCATCGTGACCTTCCCAGTGGACTCTCGAGAGCGCCGGTGCCGGGCACCGGCGCTCTCCTTCGGATGGTGGAGGAGTGGGCTCAGCCGAGAGCCTTGACCTTCAGCCGGTCGAACTCGGCCTGCGAGATCGTCCCGGCGTCCAGGAGTGCCTTCGCCTTCGCGATCTCATCCGCGGGGGTCAGCGTCTGACCCGCGACGGACTTGATGTACGCGGCCTGGGCCTCCTCGTAACGAGCGGCCTGCGCCTGGCTGCGCTCCCCCATCCCGCGACCGCGGACGATGAGGTACACCAGCGCGGTGAGGATCGGGAAGAACACCAGGAATATGACCCACGCCGCCTTCGCCCACCCGTTCAGCTTCCGGTCGCGGAACAGGTCGCCGATGACGGAGAAGAGGACGAACAGGTAGCTGATGAAGATGAAGACGGCCAGGAACCACCAGATCAGGTCCCAGAACGAACCCCAGAATCCGTGGTATTCGACGGCGGAGATGGGAGTGATGGTCTCGGAGAATCGCACGGGGCGTGCCTTTCGGGTTGACGACGCGAAGCTTCGCCAGAATAGGAGCCGTCCCCGCGGCGCACAGGGTGGAGCGGCGATATCGGGGCCGAGAACCCCTAGAAGTGGGGGCGCGTGTGACGAGCGCCGTCCGGCGCGGGGAGCCCGCCCGTGAACGCGAAGCGCCGGACGGTATCCGGCGCTTGGTTCGTGCGAACGAAGATGTTGTAGAGCCAATACACGGCTACTCGAATAAATCGGCGCTCCTCCCGCCACCTCTGATGGAACTGCAGAAATTAGCTGATCTGACGCCTAATTTTGCCGCGTCCGCGACGCCGGTCGAGCAGGTGAGTCGATCGCTTCGCCGGCGTCTCGAACCGGTCCTGGTCAAGCAAATCGCCGCCGAGTACGAGTCGGGCGCAACGACCCCGAGTCTGTGTGCGACCTACGGTCTGTCGAAGACCGGCATTCTTCGCTTGCTTCGAGACGAGGGGGTAGCGCTACGGCGTAGACCGCTCACCGACGATCAGGTCCAGGTCGCACGAGCGATGTACGAGCACGGCCATCCAATCGCCACAATCGCGTCTCACCTCGACACCAGCTACAACAACGTGCGACAGCGTCTGATCAGAGAGGGAGTTCAACTGCGCACACGCGGCTGTAGGTATCAGTGAACTGCCCGCGGCGACGCACGTTGCTCCCCTGGATTGCCGCGAACGTCAGCCTTCTGGGCGCATCTTGTTCAGGATGTCGGGATCGTGGAGTTCCTGGAGCCAGATGTCGCGCACACGATTGGCACTGCGACGGTTGGGCACTTGGACGATGACCGCTTCGGCTTCGGAGTCGTACAGCACCGACTGACGAAGGGCGCGCGAGCCATGCACCTCCACCGCACGCCGCAGGACGCGTTCTACATCCTCGGTGGAGGGGAGATCGCCCTCGTCCGGACCGAGAGCTGCGGCGAGGTGGTTCCACTCGTCGAAAGTGACTTCGTAGCCGCCACCCTCCCAGATCTCCGAGACACGGACGATATCCGCGGGCTTCGACACGGGACTCACCGACCAGGTGAGCCCCGATTCCTTGGCCCTACGGACGAGCTCGGGATCCAGGTCAGGGGTGCCCCATGCGTGCAGACTGCTCTGATCGAGGTCGAGCAGCTGTTCCGGCTCCGCCAGTTTGGTGACGAAGGCCATCTGCAGCTCTCTGAGGGAGGGCAGCCGACTCAGACCTTCGACACCCGTCACGCGCTTACAGAGCCGCAAGGACAGATGTTCCAGCGAGGTGAATCCCGCGAAGGTGTTCAGGTCGACGTGACGTGCTCGCTCGACCTGAAGGTTACGCAGTCCACTCGAGTTCTCGAGAATCTTCGCGTCGAAGCGGGCGACGTCGAAGACGGCGTATGCCACGGCCGGTCCCGTGCGGACGCCATCGGGCAAGCTTTCGCCCATGTACCGGAGATCCTCCAGACGCGGAAGCCCGAATCCACCGAGGAACGCGCTCTGACCGGTGACGAGCTTCCGAAGCTGAGTCAAGTGGGAGATATCGATGACGCCTTCAACCCCGAGAAACGGTGTCATCAGGCACCTCAGCGACGAGGCCTCCTCAATCCGTTCGAGGTGGCCCGTCTGTTCAGCCGTCGGAGAGCACATCAGGGCGGTGATGTACCGGATATCAGAACCGAGCCACTCAAGATCGAAGCACGACCCCCACGCGACCCCCACGCCCATTCGCGCCGCGAGCCGCACCTCTTCGAGCGACGGAGAGCCCTTGGGGGTCCACCCCTCCGGGAGGCTCATCAGGATCCCCCCGAAATCCTGACTGGGAAGCTCAAACGGATCCCAGAGGAGCTCGATCACGCTGTCCGGAAGACCGCGCAGCCGCGAAACCAGGGACTCCAGCGAGAACGTCTCATCGTCGGCAGGAATGTTCATCGCAGCATCATCCTGAGCACGCCGCCACCCCCGGCAAAATGTCTCCTCGCATGAGCGCCATCCCCCCACCAAGTGGAACACTGGGCATTCTTCAGCTGGAGACCCAGGATGATCACGTAGCCCAGAGCTGTCCGGCCGTTTTTCACGGGGCTTGCCCTGTTCAGACTATCCTGTGCGAAATCCTTCTGATAGCTGATCGCCGCCTGTTCCGCGCTGAGAAGCTGCCTATTGGTCGCGGTCGGCAGCGTCGAATATCGGATGCTGCTCACGGTCTTATTCGCACATCGGCCGAACTCTTAGGTCCCACTAATTGAGTAACGGTATTTGCCGCCCCCTCAGGGGCCACATCGCGCGCCGACTTCGGGCGACTGTGGATGCTGTGGGTAGTCCATCTACGTGATTGACGCGGAGATCGAGCCAGCCAAGATCGAAGAACCAACTCTAGAGCGCCCGACACC
This sequence comes from Microbacterium sp. RURRCA19A, assembly GCF_900156455.1. Lineage (GTDB taxonomy): Bacteria > Actinomycetota > Actinomycetes > Actinomycetales > Microbacteriaceae > Microbacterium. Next base: position 12,756 of record NZ_FTNQ01000004.1, on the reverse strand, counting down.
CACCGGAGCCGCCGGCCGCACCCACTCCAGTGAGGGCAAACCGTCTGTTGTCCATCTATCACAGATGGGATCTTTCTCCGTTAATCAGCGGTAGATCTATTTTGTGCAATAGCACGGTCAACCCAACCGGCAAGCCCGGCCGAATTGAGTTGGAACCGTCTACTTTAGTCGATCGATTCAGCAGCATCTGCCTCCCGTCGCCCCTTTTCGCGCCGCGACCGAATCCACTCGCCGATGATGAGGATGAGGATGAGAGGAAGCGAAAGAGTCCACAGCCAGTAGAAATCGCCAAAAAGATGATTGAAGGTTAAGAGGAACGAAGATAAGCCCAAACAAGCAAACCAAAAGAATGCGCGCCTCTTGGAAAAGCTAGCGAAGAAGCTTTTGTAGTCCTGGCTCAAAAGAAACGCCATCCTCTCGTTAGCGATCGTACTGCGCCTCCAAGGGCACTGCCCGCAGATCTGGCCGCGCCCATAAAAGACCCAACAGCAGATCTCAATGCACTCACGGCACTACTCATAATCGCTTGCCTCGTCTGTTGCATCGGCACACCGAGAGCTCCGCGGATCGGAGCCCCCAATACGTATTTTACGGCCTCCCCCGCAGTTGTCCTGTGACCCATTGCTCGATCCAGCGCAAAGTGAGGAACAACATTCGTCAAGAGCCCGAATGCAGCCCCAGCGGCGATGACACAGCCCACCCCTACAGTTCCCGCGCAGACAGCCGCGGTTGCGGCCACGGTCAGCACCCCGGCCGCAATGTTGATGGCTACATGCCCAAGCTCCCGTCTGTTGTCCCAGACCCACTTGGCCGCGGCACCAAAAGCCTGACCGGCGAATCCGGCCGCGTCTTCCCACCACGCTCGACCGCTGAGGTCATTGCGACTGATGGGATCGGTGGGCCATACGTAGTCATTGTCGACGCCGCCCTCGACCGGATCCACCTGCAGAAACCGGCCAAGCGCGGGCACGTACAGTCGCGCGCCCATCTCGATCAGAAGACTGGTTCCCGCGGTTTCCGTCAACTTCTGAGCGGACTCGTGCCATCCGGTGGTGTCGCTGACCATGCCCGAGTTGTCCGCATCAGCGGTACCGATAGCCAAGCTCCCTGACGCAAGGGGCTGACCGAATGGGTCGTACAGCCGCACCCCGGTATTAGCGCTGCCGTCACTAGTAGTCAGCGTGTGGCCCTGGAGGGATGGGTAGGACCACGTCGCTGCGCCAGTCGCGGGCACATCGACACTCACTCCACCCGGTAGCGAGATCGTGCGAACCGGCATGCCCGAAGCCGGCACCGATGCCCAGGGTGTGTCGCTGTCACCTGTGTAGACGTAGCGGGTCGTAGTCGCTGGCGTCGACCCGGCCGGGTCCATCGTGCGTGACACGATACGGCCTATTGCGTCCCGCACCACTGCAACCGTTGTACCGTCTGCATATGTCGTCCCAACGTGGGCATTGAACGCGTCGTACCTGAATGTCATGTCAGCGAGGCGACTCGTGTTCCCCCGAACGTCATATGCGATGTCGCTAGCAGCGAGTCCGTCGGTCACTGTCGTCGCACTGGGCGACGCGCCAGTTACGACGGTGGAAAGTAACCGGTCCGCCCAGTCGTAGCAGTACTGCGTCGTCGTGGTAGCCGGGGTGCTAGCTCCTGGTGCTGTATACGCGTCGATGTACCCGGTCCGGTTGCCGGACAAACCGGCGGCGGTGTTGGGGCCGCAGCCCCCGCTGGATGCGAACTGGTAGGTCAGTTCGTGGCCTGGGATCGCGGCGTTGATGAGTCGCCCGGCAGAGTCGTACCCATATGTGGAGGTATAGCTCGCAGTTCCGTCCACAATCTTCTCCTGCACGATTCGGCCGGCCGTGGACCGCGTCACCGAGTCCGTGATCACCGAGGATCCGGGGAACGTCCAGGTGTTCTTTTGTACCGTCCCCCGCTTGACATCCCAAGTGACATCGAGGGTGGCACCGCCACCGTAGATGACTTGACTGATCCGTTGGTTCGTGTCGTATGTGGGTACGGCGTAGACCTGCCCGGCGCTCTTGACCTGCGTGATCTTCCCGTCGAGGTCGTAGGTGTACTCCGTGTCCGTGCTGGGAATGCCGGTCGCTGCCGTCGAGACCTTCAGTAGACGTCCCGTCAGTGCCTCGTAAGTGGGAGTGGTGACGGTTCCCCAGACGTCGGTGTAGGAGGTGGTGCGGCCGAGCAGGTCGGTCTTGGTCGTGATCATCGAATTCGTCGAGCCCGCAATCGTGGGTCCGGTGACGGCGACGGAAAGTCCGGTCGCGTTGGCAGTGTAAGTGGTGTTCACCGTGGTCGGCGAGACACCGGTGGCGCCGGCAGTAACCTGTTTGGTTACGCGGCCGCGGGCGTCGTAGGTGGTGCAGGACCAGGCGGTGTCCCCGTCAACTTTCGTGCCGGCGAGGCGTCCCATTACGTCGTAGAAGTAGTACGTAGTTGTGGGAGTTCCGGAGGTCGGCGTTGGGCCGGTGACGGATTTGAGCTTGCCGAACTGGGGAGTCCCGGCGGGGACGCCGCAGTTCGCGGTGCTCCACGTTCCGGTGTCGCTGAAGTACGTGCGGGTCGTGCTGTTTGCGTCTGTCGGACCGACCGCCGAGGCGGCGGGAAGCGAGCGTCGGAGTTGGCGGAGCCAGCCCGTGCCGTTGAGCGTCTCGTAGGTTGCGGTGGTCTTCAGGTTCAGCCCGCTCGGGTCGACGGCGGTTTGGGTTGGCTGGCCGACGATGGGGTCTTGGTACGTGGTCGTGGTGGTGACGGTAGGAGCGATAGCGCCAGAGACCGAGGTCGCATCATCGGCCTGGGACCTAGTGACGAGGCCGTAGTCGGGTCGTAGCTGGCTGCCGGGGATGATCTGGAATCCGCTCGCTCCGGGCAGCTTCCACTGCAGGTCAACGCGCGCGCCGACAGCGCTTTCGTAATACTCCACGCGGACACGTCGTACTTCACCAGCGGCGACTTGGAAAGACGCGCTGTCCGCATCCGTCGGTGACTGATCGACCCATCGATCGATCATCAGGACGTCGTTAAGCCAGACCCTTACACCGTCGTCGCTGTAAGTGCGGAGCTGGTAGGTGCCGGCCTGAGCAAAGGTGACCAGTCCTGTCGCGCGGAGCGAGAAGTTGTCGGCCGAGATCGTGCCGGGTATGGGCGATGCCTCTCCCCAGTCCTTCTGGAACGCCCCGTCGGGACCGCCCACGCCTAGCGCGTACGCCTCGGGCTTGCCGGACAGCTTCCGGGTGTTGCTGTAGTAGGCGACCTGGAGGCCGCGCAGTCCCTCGTCGTACACGGTCGAGGCCTTCGCGGGTGTGATCCCGCACGCGCTGACACTCTCCGCATTGGCAACGGGGCGTCGTTCGGAACCGAAGCACGCCGCGGGTGCCGCCGCGTACGCTTCTACCGCCCGGTCCACGGTGTCATAGATGCGGGTTGAGACCAGCCCGGTGGCATCGGTGCTAGAGAGGACGAGGTCTTTTGCCGGATCCCAGGCCTGAGTCGTTCGGACTCCCATTGCGCTGACGCGAGCGGTCTGCCGCCACGCGGCGTCGTACTCCGCCCATTGGACGGCATCAGTGAGTCCGGCGATCGTTATAGAGGTGCGCCCGCTTTCGTACCCGTAGGTGCGGGAGGGTCGGGTGCTTTGTGAGATTCCGTCGGGTGCGGGGAGTGTGACCGTGGCCACCTTGTCTCCCGTGTAGGTGATGCGGGTGGATGCGGCGTCGTTGGTGCCGGAGGCGATATCGACGGGGATGCTGTCGTTTGCGGTGGCGTCGCGGATTTGCTTGAGCCACCCGTTGGACTGGTAGCCGAACATGGTGCGTTCGTTGCCCGGGTCCAGGATCAGGGCGAGCTGACCCGCGGTGTTGTAGAACAGCTGCGTGTTCGTCCCGTCGGGGTAGGCGATCTTGCACAGCATGTCCACCGGAGTCGTGGCGTACCCGGTCGCGGACTGCGTCGGGCAGGCCTGCTGGCTACCGTCTTGGTAGGTGAAGGTGATCTGGCGGAGGTAGCTGCTGCCGCTCTTGGACACTGGGTCCACGATCTGGGCGGCCACACCGTTCGCGTTCAGAATCGTCTGCGGCGCGGCGGCCTTGCGGACATCCTCCGGCGGAGTGGCCGAAGACACCCGTCCCTCCTTGGTGAATTGATAGACGGTGCCGTCTTCGTCGGTGAACACCACGAGTCCGCTGCCGTCGAGGCTGGCCACACCGTATTCACCGGACGGGGCCTGGTATCCGCCGCCGGAGACCTTGAGGTAGGTGTGGGCACGGCCGGTGACGTCGGTGAGGATGATCGAGGAATCGGTGATCTGTGCGGACACCCAGTTGGAGCTCGCACCCGCGATCGGGGCGGACGCACCCCAGCCCTCGGGGAGTGTCTGTACTTTCTTGGTGAACCAGTTCGGCGGGACGACGTACTCCGCGCCGTCGACCCGGACCCACATCTCAGCGACGGCGGTTCCGTTGTTCTCGAAGTACTCGAACCGGACCGGCATCGCGTTGCCACCGAATTGGCGCGCGGGACCCCATGTTTTCGTGGGTGAGGAGAGGGCCCAGTTGTCGACGAGCTTCTCCCCGTTGACCCAGAGGCGCGCGCCGTCGTCTTGACGGAGCCCGAACTGCACCTGCTTGCCGACGAATGCGGGCGGGACGGTAATGAACCCGGTCCACCTGCCCATGAAGTAGTCCGCTGGCAGCGCATCCGCGGGCGCACGGGTTCCCCAGTCGAAATACACCCCCGGATCCGTCCGCACCAACACCGGGACCTTGCCAGTGAGATCGAAACTGCTCGGAGCACCGCTGCTCACGCGGGCATCGAAGTACTCCCCAGTCAGGCCACGGTTCGCTCCCGGCACCTCCTGGGAGTTGTAGGTGAACGACATCCCCATCGGGCCGCCGAGTGCATCGACGGTGGGCGAGGCGAACGACACCGTCGCGTTCCCGTTGGCGAGGTTCGTTGTCACCGGCCCCGCGGTATCGAACGGCGACGGGCCGGAAGATCCCAACCGCAAGTCGGCGCGGAACCGTTTGACCCACGGGTTAAACCAGTTCGTGTCCGCCCCATCACGGGTAGCGACCTTCCAGCTGTACACCCCGCCGTCCTGCAACGCACCCACCGGGACGGTCCACTTCACCTTCCCGTCCGCCCCAGGCGCGATCCACCCCGACGCGGTCACCGCACCCGACTTACCATCCGAACCCGTCGCGATCTTGAACTGATACGTCATCGACCCCCCAACCGAATCCGTGTCCGCGACATGGTCGACCTGCAGCGTCGGCGTAAGCGTCGTCACCGCTGGGACAGCCTCCGTCTGCAACGCGCCCGGCGTCGCCGAACCCACCGGGGGCATCGGAACCTGGTTGGTGGTGAACTTCACCACACTCGAGTACTTATCCGTCAATTGCCCGAGGTGACCGTTCGTGTCGTCAACGACACGGGCCCGCCAGTAGTAGTCCGTGCCCGGACGCAGCACACCCTCGGGGATCTGGACACTCGTGCCCGTCTGCCACGAATTCGTGAAGACAAAGTTGCTCATGCCCGGGTCAGTGGCGATCTCGAACGCATAGGTCTGGGGACGGTTACCGGGATTGGACGCCCCGAGTGTGAGCACCGGTGCCACGCTCACACCCTTGGCACCATTCGCGGGAGAACTCGTCCACACCGACGGGTAGCCCCAGTAGCTGATCCACATGCTGACATCGAGGCTCTTGAACGAATATGAACCGTCCTCGTTGCCGCCGACCAACCACGCGGGGCGACCGCCCTCACGGAATCGGTTGATCAGACGCTCCGCCAGACCTGTGCCGTCGGTATCCACCCATCCGGTGCCGACGTTGTAGCCCGTTATGTGTGACGACCGACACTCGTACCCAAGGCAGCTCGCTTCGTGCACCCACCCCTGTTGATTCGTCGTAGTACCCTCACCGGCATAGCCGAGGCTTAGCTGCGCGCCAGCGATGAACTGGCCCGGAATGTCGCCGTAATCGACACCAACTACCGACCGCCAATACACGTTGGAATTACCCTGACGCGTGTTTCCGACATACAGAGCGTTGTTCTGCACCACGCCATCGGACTTGTACGCCGTCGAACCCGTGATTGCGAATCCCGGATCGATGATGACCGGGTACACCCGCTGCGGGTCGGTAAGCCACTGGTATGAAACCTGTAGCCCATATCGCCACGTACCGTCCGAAGACTTCGTCAGCCGCGGAGTCGGCGCAATCGAAACCGGCTCCCGCTGGCCCTGCTCCCCCGAGGAATCAAACGCTACCGGCGCCGGAATCAGCAACACCGTCTTGCCTGAGTCGTCCGACAACGCGACCGAGCCGTCCTCGCTCAGAGCCGGCGTCAACGAGCCCGGATCAAGCCGCCACACCCAGGCGTTCGTCGTCGGCAGCGTCTTCAGGACCAGGTTCTCCTTGATCCCACCGGACTGCACCTCGTACTCCAGGTCGATCCCCGGCTTAACGTCCCGGTAGGTCAGTTCGGTGTGGTCGTCCCAGAACCAAAACGGCGCCGCCACATCCCCCTCCACCGCGCCGATCAGCGACATCGACACGTCGTGCCCGTCCCGGGACACCGACAAAGCATCCGTATCCGCCGCGGAGGGGGCGAACGCGGGGTGGAGCGGGTGATCATCGACCTTCCACCCGTCGTCTGCGGACGACAGGTCGGTGTTGATCTCCTTCCACCCGTCCTCGGTCTCGACGTTCTGCGGTCCCGGGGTGAGGTACTTCGCCAACCCACCATCGGGCGTCCGGTACGTCGTCGAATCCTCCGTCCGTGAGACCACCTCGAGGTTGTCGTGATCGATCTCGCTCGACCCGAACGATGTCGTTACGGGCGCGGCAGGCGCGACCGTCGAGACAGGCTCCGGAGCGACTTCCTCCGTCGGCGCATCGAAGGACCCCTCCGGCACGGAAGCCACCACCTCAGAGGCCTCACCAGCCGGGAGTGCCGGCTGGTCGCTCACCTCGGCCGGGGGCTCCGACACCGGCACCTCAGCCGCCTGCGCAGGAACCCCCACACCCACGAGAAGCGCGAAAATCGCGACCGCCGAAACCCAAAAAATGCGCGCGCGACTCAGCAACACGTACCCCCGACTAGCTCGCCCGAACCGAGCGACAAGAACCTGGCCCCCAGGTGATGCTCACCCTACACATAGAAATGTTTCAGCAAAGTCACGATGGTTAGCCGAGAAGCGCAGAGCCAGTCCGCCAACCGCAACGGAGCGCTCGCCAGACACCACATGCCAGACGACGCCGGAGAAACGACCGCAGATCACCACTATGGACATGCCTGCTTGACGCTGCCGTGACGGTCAAGCGGCTGGCGAACTCGGGGCAGTGAGGACATGCACGAGCATCGAGTTCGGGACACAGAAGCGGTCCGCCGGAGGCACAATTGTTCGAGTAAGACCAGAGTCCCATACCGGAAGTAGAGCCAGTACACCACTACTCGAACAAATCGGTACTCCTCCCGCCACCCCTGGTAGAACTGCGGAAGATAGCGGGTGTCGCCGGAACTTTGTCACCCACGACCACACCCAGCGAACAGGCGGCGCGATCGCTTCGCCGGCGCCTCGAACCGGCTCAGATCAAGCGGATCGTCGCTGACTACGAGTCCGGCGCGACGACGCCGAGTCTCTGTCAGACCTACGGGCTCTCCAAGACTGGTGTCTTGCGCTTGCTTCGAGACGAGGGGGTAGCGCTACGGCGCAGGCCGCTGACCCACGAGCAGGTCGAGATGGCAGGGATGCTGTACCAGCACGGCCAGTCAATCATGGCCATCGCAACCCGCCTGGACACCAGCTACAACAACGTCCGGCAGCGCCTCGTCAAAGAGGGAGTGCAGTTACGCCTACGCGGCGGTAGCTACCGGTAACCGGATTGTCGCCCGCCGCCTCCTTCTCTTCTTCGTTTCGAACACGCTCGAGCAATGCGCGCTGCGCCTTCTCGCAGCAGCACGACAGCAGCTGTGCCAGGAAGACAATCGTCAAGGCTCTGCGCCACACGGCGACGCCTCTCACGTGCTACCCGAACTCGGGCGCCAGCGGCATTCGGCCTGAAGTTGATCATCTGAGCGCTGACGTCCAATCGCCTGGCCGCCGTCTCGACCGTCCATCGTCCTCGCGCAATCGCCATCGCGGCCTCTTCGGGGACGAAGAGGCAACCGCTCAGCTAGGAAGCCTCGTCTTCGATGTCCTGGTTCCAGATTCGGCAGCCACTGTCGTCCAGGGCTGGGGTAGGCGGGTGACCGAGAAGGCCGTAGCTAACCCGTCGCCTCATCCGGCGGAGTATTCTGCATCGGACAAGAGGCCTGAGGAGCGTTCACGCCATGGCAAAAGCGATCTGCGCAAGGGCCCGTGGACGTAACATCCATGACCAGACAGTTCTCCGTCTGGTTGGGGCCGCGGGCGGATGGTGCGAACGGCCAGACTGCCCAACAGGATCACTCTGGTACGAACTCCCCCACGGTGGCGCGGTGAAGCTCGCGGAGGTTGCCCACATTGTGGCAGCGAGCGATGCCGGCCCACGTGGGGACGAGAACCTGTCTGACGAAGACCTGACGAGCTTCTCAAATCTCATACTCTTGTGTCCGAATTGCCACACGATCGTGGATCGGTCCCCTGACGACTTCCCGACGGAGCTACTCGTCCAGTGGAAGAGAGGACATGAACGCCGCCTTCGCGGGATGCTGGGAGCCCAACAGTTCACCACTCGAGAGGAAGCTCACGCCGCGCTCCTTAGACTCCTGGCACAGAATGAGGCCATCTGGATGACATATGGCCCTGATTCCCCTGCCGCGGCTATACCGGAGTCAGCAGACACATGGCTGAGGCAGGTTTCTGAGGTAATAATCCCAAACAACGCGCGAATTTCCGCCATGCTCGAAGCTAATTCTCACCTACTGCAAACCAGCGAACACGTCGAGGTCGCCCTCTTCGACACTCATCGCAGGGCGCTCGAGGAGCGCCATCTGGGAATTGACGTCGGTGTCACAGCACCAAGATTCCCTGCAGGACTTGCGACCGTGTTTGACAATCCCGATTCATGAGAGCGATGGTTGAAACTTGCCCGAGCACGGATACTACGAGAAGCGACCCCGCCCCGAGCAGATGGTCTTCCTCGTCGAGAAACTGTCCACCAATCCAGTCGTGGAGGAAGTCTTCCAGATTGACGAACACCATATCATCCTGAATCGCGGCAATAAGACAGAACTTCGAATCTATCTATCAAATAAGTACATACTGTCAGTTGCCGACGTCATCGAGATCATGAAAGCGTCGCCACAAATCAATTGCATCGTTTCTACAATGAACTACAACCAATATTCTCCGGAGGCGAAAGCATACTGTCGAGAAAGACAAGTCGGTCTTTTCAAGTCGGTCGAATTGCTTGGTGCGGTCTATCATGATGGTGAGAAATTCCTTGACTACATGCCACCTAGACGCCGCTGATCAAATTCTCCGTACGATCACACCGCCGCTGTATATCGTGGGGCTATTCGGATCCTCGCTTCGGTGTACCGGGGCAGGCGAGTGCATATCCCGCGCTTCTGACCTGGATCTGCTGCTCTGCCACCCTCCCGGTTTGGAAGAGGAGGCTCTCACGATTCGGCGGGAAGCATATAGCCGACTCCAAGACCTCGCCCTCCTTCCGGACATCACCATCCTCTCGGATGGGGAGATTCTCTCCACGGGGTTTTGGGAGTCAGAACGAGTCACGGCCCTCCGCGCCCACGTTGCACGCTGTTCCGCGAGGTCGTCGTCGCCTCCCGCTAACTGGGCACCTCACGACTGAAGCGGTCGCCGAGGGCGGAACTGGCATCCGTGTCGCCAGGTTCACAACGCCAGGCCCTCGTTCCCTGGACTGCCACTCAGCACAACCCCCGTCAGGCGTGTCTGTTCCAGCGATGTGGAGCCGCCGCCGCGCGGAGGCCCAGACAAGAACAGTTCATATCCCGCCGCCTCGTTCGGTGGCCCTGACTCACTCGTGGGGCCGGTTTCTTCACGCCCTTCCTCCGGCGGCCGGTACGTCTCATCTCTCAATTCACGCGCTTGGCAGACCGAACACGAAGCAGCAACACTCAAAGCCGTTCTCAGGTTGGCCCTTAGTATTCGAAGGTGACTGTGTTCGCGAGCGCCACGGAGGCCACGACAGGCACTCCGCTCGTCCGCGGCTCGTCTTCGCGCAAGACAGCGCTCATGGAGGCCTTTCAAGAGGGCATCATGCTCGCAGTCATCGCTGCTGCAGGCTGCACCGCAAGCCGCTACACCGTTGATGACGGCATTGACCTCCAAGTGACCCACAAGGTGAACGGTGTGAAGGTTCCGCTGGACGTTCAGTTGAAGGCGACCTCCGCAGGCTGGAACGCCTCGGGCACCGCGATATCCATTTCGCTGTCGCGCGCTCGCTATGACGAGATGCGTTCCACCTCGCCCGGAATGGATTCCATCCTCGTTGTGCTCGACATGCCCTCCGACCAGGCGCAATGGTCGCGCGTGCACCCGCCATACAGTCTGATGCGGCACGCGCTGTATTGGCGGTCCCTCCGGGGCATGCCCGAGCACCCCGGGAACACCAAATCCGTGTCAGTGTCGGTGCCCCGCACTAGCGTCTTCGATGACGAAATTCTGTGCCAGATCATGGCCAGGCTGAGGGCAGGTGGGATGCCATGAGTGACGGTGAAGTGCAGCCTCGCGTCCTCCGCAACGCGCTCAAGCGCCTGGGTTGGCAATCCACCGGAACCTTCCGTGACCGTATCGAATACTGGGAGCCGGCCACCCGCGAGCTTCGGGGTCCGATTCAGGAAGTAGTGCTACCGCTCCGCGACGACCTCTCCGACAGTGCCCTCCTGGTACATCGAGCCTTGCTTGCGCTGCACAGCGAGTACGGGCAGGAGTTCGATCAGGTAGTGCAGATGGTCGAAGCAATGGTGAGCCGGCAGCTTGATGAGGTGCTAAGCCGCCGCGAGACAGGGAACAAGTCTGGCGTCATTGCGTGGAAGGACGGTGACAGCATGGTGGAAGGCACGCGGGGCCTGCTCGTCGCCGCCGCCAAGGCAACCAGTCATTCGCGGCGACGATTCCTGAACAACGACACGGCGATAGCCGAAGCGTTCCTGGACAAATGCCTGATGGGCCAGACGCAGATCGGCAGTTACGTCGTGACAGCGCTCACCCCTGCCCACGGGAAGTTCAGCACGTCCGCCCCCGAAGCGAAGGAAGCGGCCAAAGCCCCTGCTTACGCCGGCCGCACCATAACGAGCACTCTGCAGACGGCTCTTGGCGCCGTCGTGGAGTCAGTACATGAGGTCCGGCACGGCGGTTCGGTCGAAGCTTTCGACACGCACGTCACCGACGGGGTGTCTCTCGAGCTCCTCAAAGCGTTGGCAAAGATTGTGGGCGACGCAGAGGCCAGTGTGGCAGTTCATTACAACAACGACGATGTGCTGGACGTGCCCGAGCTTGATCAACACGGGGCATCCTTCGAATTCGTCCCGCCCGACGCAATCGTCCTAGCGGACGCCGTACGGCACTTCGAGAGCGCCCCTGAACCCAAGCTCGTGGCAATCTCGGGCGAAGTGGTGCAGCTTCACCGTGTCTCTTCCAAGCCAGACCGCACCATCCAGCTGTCCGCGCGGGTGAACGGTGTGCCTCGCGTCGTCCAGGTGTCACTGACTCCAGAGCAATACGAACTCGCCCTAGAAGCTCACGCGCGTGAAGTTCAGCTCTCGGTCACGGGCGAGATGGAACAGCGGGCGCGGAACAGCACGATTCCGGTCGCGACGTACGTTAAGGCTGAGGACGTCCCAGTGAAGCGCGCGAATCTCGCGAATGAATCTCCACTTCCGTTCTTCACCGACCTGGGGTCAGCCGAATAGAGCCGATGCTCAAAGTTCTTCCCTGGATAAGCGGACCGCGTCCAGGGCGAGGTCAGAGTGTGACAGGTTAGCGCCTGCGCCTCGACCGCATCGGCTTACTCGGGCGCTCGATGGGGGTACCGTTGCCGACGACGTGCCACCATCCGCAGTAAGGGCAGCGCATCGCGGTTGCCCCTTTCCACACGCCGGCCGCGATCGTGCGCGCCTCGGCCTCGGTCTCAATCGGAGCGCGGGTAGTCGGACAGCGAATGCCTCTCATGAAGGCGACAGTAGCGCGGGGTTGCGACATTACTAGGCGATCGCCCGACGACACCTCATGCGAGTGTTACGGCGAACTGAAGCGCCCTGGGTTTGTTGGACGCTCCTAACCTTGGAAACGAGGATGGAGTTTATGGTGCCGAATCAGGTATCCGGGAAGCCGGCGGTTTCGCGACGTCCGCAAGCCGGTGGGTCCGCGATGTCGTGGGTGACACCTAAGATTCCGACATGACCGACTCGCTCTTGCGATCACTTCGGGACCGCGCCCTCGACGAGACCGAGCCCCTTGCCGGGCTGCTACGCAAGTGTCTGCTGCTCGGCGCCGAGACCGGCTCGAGCGCGCTACGAGACTGGGCTCGACTGGAACTCAACGGCTACACGGACAAATCCACAATTCCCGACTATCGGAAGCTGCCGGGCGTCCCGATCACTGTCGACTCGATCAGCGGGAACACGTGGACAAAGGGCCAAATAATCACACGCTGGCAGCTGCCCCAAGGGAGCCTGACCCGGTTTCTCGGACACCAATGTTGAGGCGATGATCGTCTCGGAAGGAGTCCGTGAGATGCCTGCTGCCCACCCGCCGGAGTTTCG
>NZ_FTNQ01000002.1 GCF_900156455.1 Microbacterium sp. RURRCA19A | reverse complement strand
CGCGAACGACAAGCCAGGCCCAGACCAAGGGAGTCACGACAAAACCCCCGGCCAGCTTGCGCTTACCGGGGGTTCCAACGTGAACTACTTGGCGGAGACGGAGGGATTTGAACCCTCGGTCCCCTTACGGGGACTCCACCTTAGCAGGGTGGTGCACTAGGCCTGACTATGCGACGTCTCCAGGTGATCGACGCCGAGGCGCGAGCACACCGGACCATAGTAGCCGGTCGGGGCGTGGCATCCGAATCCGGGGATCGGGATGCCACGCCTCCGGCTCAGCGGACGTTTCCGTTCGAGCAGGTGGCCTGCGCGGCGGTCTGGCCGGCGATCTCCGACGGCAGCGTGATGACGCTCGACGACGGTTCAGGAGTGGGCGTCGCCCCGTCGGTCGGGGCCGGCGCGTCGGTCGGGGCCGCCGCGTCCGTCGCGGCGGGTGCCGGGGTGGCGTTCTCGTCGACCACGACGCCGTTGCCGTCGCTGAGGTTGCCGGACAGCTGGATCGGCTGGTTCGCGGCGAGCGCCGACCAGAGCGCATCCGCGGCCTCGCGGTCGGGGACGACACGGTTCGGGTCGGACGGATCGGTGTAGGTCGGGTACTGAACGAACACGATCTCGTTGAACGGAACGTCCTTCACCGCCATCGCGATCTGCACGAGCGTCAGCGGGTTGGTGAGCGAGGTGGACGGGTCGACGTTGCGCAGCGTCGTGGATGCGAGCTTGTACAGCGTCGCCGGGTTCGACAGCACCTCTTCGCTGCGAAGCTTCGAGACCAGTCGCGACATGTACTGCTGCTGGTTCGAGATGCGCCCCAGGTCGCCGCCGTCACCGACGCCGTGGCGGGTGCGCAGGAACTGCAGCGCATCGAGACCCTTGATGGTGCGCATGCCGGCGGGCCAGTCGATACCGGTGTACTGATCCTTGATGCCGTTGGCGATGCAGACGTCGACGCCGCCGATGGCATCCGTGATGTTGATGACACCACCGAAGCTGACCTTCGCCGCGAACGGGATCTGGAGGCCGCTGAGCTCGGAGATCGTCGAGACGACACAACCGAGGCCGCCGTACATGAAGGCACTGTTGATCTGCTGCTTCGACATCGCCGAGCTGACGTTGCCGTCCGCGTCGGTGCACGAGGGGATCGGCACCATCAGGTCGCGCGGGAACGAGATCACCGTGACGCGGCGGGGCTCGTCGGAGATGTGCACGAGCATGTTGACGTCGTTGAGGTTGCCCTCGGAGTCCGCCCCGCTGCAACGGTCGCCGAAGTACTGCGCGAAGTCGGGCTCGCACTCGTCGGTGCCGACCATGAGCAGGTTCACGCCGCCCTTGAGCTCGCCGATGTCCGGCGGGACCGCAGGCTGGTCGGGCAGATCGACCGCGTCGGCGGTGAAGCTCGACGACAGGTCGTACACGGCGTACGCGGCCACCCCGGCGCCGGCGACGAGGACGACGGCCATCGCGACGGCGAGCGCCCGGAAGAACTGTCCCAGCGGGCCGAGGGAGCGCAGGCGCCCATGACGCGCGATCGTCCTGCGCCCGCGCGGGGTCGTGGTTCTGCTCACTCGGGTCCTTTCGGGAGGACGGATGCCACGGGGCGGCACGCCGAGACCGCGACAACGCGCAGGTCGGGTCGAGTTTAAGGACCGACACCTGAAAAGTGCGTGAACGAACGGTGTGGCGAGTGGACGCGGGGCTGCGGCTGGGCCGGACGGGTCAGGCGCCGAGCTCGGAACGGGAGCCCGGTGCGACGGGCGTGTCGATGTGGAACGTCGCGGCGAAGCGTTCGAGCAACGACTCGTCGCCCGCCAGGACGTGGACGACACCGGAGTCGATGGCATCCCCCGGCGTCAGCGAGCCGGCGATGACGTTCCGGATGCCGGGGCCGGCGGCGAACACGAGGTCGGGCTCGGTGTCGGGGAGCCGTCCGCCGACCGGGGGCGGTGCGGGCGCGAGCGGGATGACCGTGAGGCGATCGCCCGCGACCTCGACGCGGAGCGACACGTCGGCGACGTGGAGTTCGTAGTCCATCGGCGGCATCCCCTCGGCGACTGCGGGCTGGAACGCCGTCCTCAGCGCCATGGTCAACGAGTCGGGCGTGATGACGTCGCCCTCACCTGGCTCCCCCATCGCCGCGAACCCCCACCGCCCGAGAGCCAGGACGATCGGCTCGAGCGCACGCCCGTACGGGGTCAGCTCGTAGATCGGCCCTCGGCCCTTGTAGGGCACGCGTCGGACGACCCCCGACTCCTGCAGCTCCCGCAGCCGGGTCGCGAGGATGTTCGTGGGGATCCGCGGGAGACCCTGCTTGAGGTCGGTGTAACGACGAGCCCCGACGAGCAGATCGCGAATGATGAGCAGTGCCCATCGCTCGCCGATCAGCTCCACGGCCGTCGTCAGGCCGCAGTACTGCCCGTAGTTGCGGGCGGCCACTAGGCCTGCGCCTGCTCCTCGTAGGCCCCCGGGCCTTCCGCAGCCGCCGTCGGGTCCATGTAGAGGAACCCAAGCGAGTTGCCGTCCGGGTCGTCGAGGTCGCGCGAGTACATGAAGCCGTAGTCCTGCGCCTCGCGCGGCTCGGTGCCGCCGGCAGCGAGCCCGAGAGCCAGGATCGCGTCGACGTCTTCACGGGAGTCGCGGGTGAACGACAGCGAGACCTGGACCGCCTCGTTCGGGTCGCCGATCGGCTTGTCCGTGAACGTCGCGAAGAACTCGCGCTTGAGGACCATGAAGTAGATCGTGTCGCTCCACACGACGCACGCCGCGTTGTCGTCCGTGAAGTTCGGGTTGATCGTGCAGCCCAAGGCCGTGTAGAAGGCCTTGGCGCGTTCGAGGTCGGTGGTGGGGATGTTGACGAAGATACTGGTGTCCATGCCCGCGATACTTGCAAAAGACAAGTTCACTTGTCAATAACAAGTATTTCGCGGCGCTCTACTCTGTGCGCATGCGCATGCGCCTCGAACTGATCCCGTTGACCGTCTCCGACGTCGACCGGAGCATCACCTTCTACCGCGACGTCCTGGGCTTCGCGCTGGATCACGACGTCTCTCCCGGCAACGGCATGCGGGTGGTGCAGCTCACCCCGCCCGGCTCGGCATGCTCCATCGCGTTCGGCACCGGGATCGGAGGCGGTGCCCCCGTCACGAACATCCACCTGGTCGTCGACGACCTCGAGGCGGCCCGCACGGCCCTCGCTTCGCGCGGCCTCGAGGTGAGCGGCATCCACGACCTGGGCGGCGGCGTGCGCTACGCCTTCTTCGCCGACCCGGATGCCAACTCCTGGGCGCTGCAGGAGATCCGTCCGGGCGCGTCGCTTCCGGAGTGAGGAGCTGAGCGGCGGCGGCGACGACCCGCTCACCCGTTGATGACGAGCGTTCACCCCTTGGGGGCTCGCGCCTGATGGCGTCCAGAAATAGAATAAAATAAATACGATTCGGGAGGCGCCAATGTCTGAGAGCGCACCGAGCCCTTTTACCCCGGGCTATGGCAGGAAGCCTGCCATCTTCGGCGGTCACGGGGAAGAGCTCACCGAACTCCGTCGCGTCTTCGACACCCTCGATTTCGGGGAGAATCACTCGGTGCTGGTCTCCGGCCTGCGCGGCGTCGGCAAGACATCGTTCCTCACCACGTTGCAGGACGATGCTCGGGAAGCCGGCTGGCTCGTCATCAGCGACGACGCCAGCGCCGGCCTCATGGGGCGAGTCATGGACTCCACCATCCCCACCCTCATCAATGAGCGAGCCCCGGAGTACCGCGCGCGCCTCAGCAAGCTGGGCATCTGGCAATTCAATGCCGAGGTCAGCTACGTCGACCGCCATCGCTCGGTGAAGCCGCAACTGCGTACCGACCTCGTCGCACTGTCCGCCGCGCTCGATGGATCGGCGGGCATTCTCATCACTGTCGACGAGGTCTCGGCAGGCAAGGTCCGCCTCCGCGAACTGAGCAAGTTCGCGCTCCAGGTCTCTCATGCCTTGGAAGACGGGGCGCAAGTCATGGTCGTCTTCGCCGGGGTGAAGGTGAGCCTCGACGCCCTTCTCGCCGAAGCGCACACGACTTTTCTCCGTCGCTCCCGCGAAGTCGAGTTCGAACGGCTGTCTGCGCCCGAGACGAGGAGAGTGTTCGTGGAGACCGCGCGCCTCGGCGGGCGCTCCATCGAGCAGGAGGCACTCGACAAGCTCGTCTCCCTGTCTCAGGGATACCCCTACCTCGTACAGCTCGCCGGTGATTACGCGTGGCGGAACAACTCCGCCGATCCCACCATCACCCTCGCCGACGCCACCGTCGCACATGACAGAGCCATCAAGGCTGTCGAGAGCCGCGTCATCAGTCGTGTCTACGGCGACCTCTCCGACGTCGACCAGAAGTTCCTCGACGCGATGGCCCAGGACGACGATCGCACCAAGGTTGCGGACATCGTCAAGCGGATGGGCGTCTCGGACGCCTACGTGCAGGTCTACAAGAAACGGCTGCTCGACAGCGGCTACGTCCACGCCGCCGGGCGCGGTTACGTTCAGTTCTCCTTGCCGTACCTCGGTGCCCACATCCGCCGGCAACTCGCGGCGGAAGCGAGCGACAATCGCGGCGACGGCGGGTGGAGCGCCTATCCCGCTCCCGATCTGCCGTCGTAGGGCACCGGGGGCGCCCTACGAGAAACGACGGAACGCGGACCCCGGTGGGGCCCGCGTTCCTTTGTGGCGGAGGGTGTGGGATTCGAACCCACGGGACATCTCTGCCCACTGGTTTTCAAGACCAGGTCCATCGGCCGCTCGGACAACCCTCCCGATCGTGCGAGTCTACCCAGCCGCGCACGACCCCACGCGAACGCCCACGATCCGGTCGAGCGCCCCTCGAACGGTCGCCCCGAACCTGGGCGTTCGACCCGAACGTGGGCCTTCGCCCGCCGCGCGGCTGCGCCATCGACGCGCCGAGGGCGCGGCGCCGTTCACGGGGCTGTCGGGGATCTGTCACCTCGTGCCGTTACGATCGGCCGGTGACCTGGGGGACGCGAGCGGAGACCGGCGCGACGAGACGGACGAGCGCTCGTGCACCCCGCGGCCTCCGCGGAGCCGACACCGCGACGTCGAGGAAACCGTTCGCGCGGCACGCCGCCGCCGAGACCGCGTCACAACGGTGGCGTCGGAAGGCCACCGTCGTGGCGGCTCTCCTCGGCGGTCCACTCACCGTCGTCGTCCTCACTCTGGCGGTCGCCGCCGGCGCGTTCGCCTGGCAGGTGCTCCAGGTGCGCGACGACCTCGAGGGAGCCCTGGCGCAGTCGAAGGAGCTCGTCCGCGCCGCGGCGAACGGCGACACCGACGGCATCCAACGATCCGGCGGCGACATCGTCGCCCGGGCACAGCGCGCCTACGACACCGCGCAGAACCCGCTCTGGGATCTCGCGGCGCAGATCCCGGCGGCCCGCACGAACGTCCTGGCGGTACGCGCCGTCACCGACATCGCCCACACGATCACGTCGCAGTCGATCCCCCCGCTGATGACCATGATGGCCACGTCGGGCGGGGACAGCACCGGAAACGGGATCAACCTCCGCCCGTTCCTCCACGCCGGCGAGGTCATCCCGACCGTGCTGACGTCGTTCGATGAGGCATCCCGCATCGCCTCGAGCATGGACCGCACGGGCGTCCTCCCCCAGATCTCCGCGCCGATCGACCAGCTCCAAACGATGATCCAGCAGGCCACCCCGATCCTGACGACGGTCGAGCAGCACCTCCCCGAGATCCTCCGTGCCGCAGGCGCCGAGCGTCCGATGCTGTACCAGGTCATGATCCAGACGCCGGCCGAGATCCGGGCGACCGGGGGTGGGGTCGCTCAATGGCTGGTGCTGAAGGTGGACGACGGCAACGTCGACATGCTCAGCCTCGACACCGGCACCGACCTCATGTACGTCGATCTGCCGTCGCGGGGCTTCGACACCGTGAACGGGTCGCTCCTCCGCCTCCCCGCCGAGACGCGGCAGCTCTACCCGCCCGAGATGACGAACTGGTCGTCGAACTTCACCATGTCCCCGGACTTCCCGACCGCTGTCGAACTGTTCCAGAAGACGCGCGAGTGGACCGACAAGCCGACCTTCGACGGTGCGTTCTCCATCGATCCGATCGTCCTGGCCCACCTCCTCGAAGCGACCGGCCCGATCACCCTCGCCTCGGGCGAGACCGTCGACGCCCAGAACGCCGGCTCCAAGCTCATGAGCGAACCGTACGAGCGGTACGGCATCGACAACGGGGCCATGGACCGCTACTTCAGCGAGATCAGCGCGGCCATGTTCTCCAAGCTGACCGGGCGCCAGTGGGACGTCGGGACCATGTGGAGCCAGGTCGTCCGCAGCGCCCAGGAGGGGCGCATCTACGCCTGGTTCGACGACCCGGGCCTGGAAGCCCTCTCGAAGCAGTACGGTCTGGACGGCACCCTGCAGGAGGACAACACCTCGTCCACCCAGCTCGGCATCTACTTCAACGACTACTCGATCGGGAAGCTCGAGTACCACCTGACCTACTCGCAGTGGGCGACGTGCAACGCCGACGACCGGACCATCACGGTGTCGATGGAGCTGCACAACAGCATCACGGATGCCATCACGAGCGGCTACACCTTGGGACTGCGCAACATCGAACGCGGGATCGACCTGCGCACCATGATGCTCGACGTGCTGTTCTTCGCCCCGCCGGGCGGGGAGATCGTCTCCACGGATCCCGACGAGGGCGACCGCTGGGATTCGACTTTCCACGATCGCTCCGGGTCCGACCACTCGAACCCCGCCGTGAGCCGGACGCTGCTGCTGCCCGAGGGGGCCACACGCACCGTCTCGTACACCGTGAAGCTGCCGGACGGAGACCTCGGTCCGCTGGAGCTGCGCCACACCCCCGGCGCGAACGACACGAAGGTCAGCATCGACGCGAACTGCGCCCCGCTGTTCCGCAGCCCCGAGGGATCCGACAACGTCCTGCTGTCGAAGATCGGCTGACCCCCGCAGAGGGCGCGCGCCACGAGAGGCGATCTCACCGCGCGGTACCCGCCCGGCGTCGCGCCACCTGCACCCCTCTCGCGGACTGACCTGCGCAGACGCGCGGCGGCGGCCCCGGGCGCACCCGCCCGGAACCGCCGCCGTCGTCTTCTAGCCCAGCGGGCCGTAGTTCGCCGGCGTCGTGCGGGCGTGGGTCGCCTGCTCGAAGCCGTAGGCCAGACCGAGGAGCGGCCCCTCGGCGAAGTCGCGACCCAGGAACTCCAGGTTCACCCCTCCCGTCGAGGCCTCTCCGGCGATGCCCTGTCCCATCGGCACCGTGACCGCGGGGAGCCCCGTGTTGGGGCTCAGTCGCATGTTGGTCCCGATCGTGCTGTAGGGGTTGCCCGTCGGATAGACGACGGCATCCAGTCCCTGGTCGTCCATGAACGCCGTCATGATCTGCTTGCCCTTGGCCAGCTGCAGCGTGTGGGTCCCCTGCGGGCCCGCCCACGCCTGGTACGCCTCTTCGGTGACCGCGGCGCGAGTGCCGTAGGGGTTGGTCGCCCGCCCCGGGACGATGTTCGGCGACTGCGAGATCGCGAGGAGGCTCCGGGTGGTCACCGCGGGATCGAGGTAGGCGTCGATGTAGTTCTGCAGGTCGTGTCCGAACTCGGGCCCGCTGCCGCTGCCCTCACCCACGATCGCCGCGAATCCGTCGGGAGCGGCGACCTCGACGAGCGTGGCGCCCTGAGCCTCGAAGGTCGCCCGGGCCTCGGCGAACAACCGCTGCGTGATGGGGTTGGTTCCGAGCATCGAGGCGATGTAGCCGATCTTCTTCCCCTGCAGGGACTCACCGTCGAGGTAGGCGGTGTAGCTCTCCGGGATCTTCCCGGCCGAGCGGGCCGTGACGGGGTCACCGGAGTCCTCGCCGACGACGGCGTCGAGGGCGACGGCCGCGTCCAGGACGGACCGCGCGATCGGGCCACCCGTGTCCTGCGAGAGCGCGAGCGGCACGATGCCGTCGCGGCTGGCCAGACCCACGGTGGGGCGCACACCCACGAGCTGGTTGTACGTCGAAGGGATGCGGATCGACCCGCCGGTGTCCGTCCCGAAGCCGATGCCGGCGAGGTTCGCCGCGATCGCCGCACCCGTACCGCCGCTGGAACCGCCGGAGGTCTGGTTCGTGTCGTACGGGCTCGAGACCGTGAGCGCCGTCCCGGCGGGCTGGAACGCCGACCACTGCGACGACAGGTTGATGGCGAACTCGTCCATCGACGCCTTCGCGACGATGACCGCGCCGTCGGCGCGCAGGCCCTTCACCATCGTGGCATCCGTCGTCGTCTGATTGTCCGTCCAGCAGCCGCAGCCCGCGGTGGTGGGCATGTCGACGGTGTTGTAGTTGTCCTTGAGGGCGATCGGGATGCCGAGCAGCATGCTCGTCATGCCCTTCTCGGCGCGGATCGCGTCGGCTTCGGCCGCCGCCTTCAGCGCGACGTCACTGGTCGTGATGATCGAGTTCAGGGGACGACCGCCGTCCTGGCGCACGACCTTGTCGTACGCGGCGATGCGGTCGAGGTACTGCTGCGTCAGCTCGACCGAGGTCAGCACGCCGGCGTTCATCGCGGCCTGCATCGCCACGGCGTCGGCCTCGACGATCTGGAACGGACCGTCGTCGTAGACGACGCGCTCCGACAGAAGCGCCAGGTCGGATGCCGTGATGGCGCCGTCGTCGTCGAGGTCGAGCGCCGAGATCTGCGCCCACCCGGCGTCGCTCGAGGACTGACCGATCTTCTCGGCCAGCAGGGCCAGATCAGCCTCGGTCACCTGAGCGTCACCGGTCAGGTCGAGCTCGGTGTAATACGGGGCGAGGAACGGCGCCGCCGCGGGGGCGGGGGCGGGCGCAGCCACCGCCGCGGGAGCGGTGAACGCGGCGGCCGCGACGACGCCGAACGTCGCGGTGACGGCGAGGGCGCGGCGGGACAGGGGGGTCATGAGCGATCCTTCACGAGTCGGGGAGGAAGAGGCGGGCGCGATCATCCGCGCACCCCCTGACGGCGACGGGCGACGAGGACCGCGCCGATCGCGACGAGAGCGACACCGACGGCACCGGAGATGAGCCACGGCGTGGCGTCGACGCCGGTGGTGGCGAGATCGCCCGAGCTGCTCACGATGGGCAGAGCCGACGAGGACGACGAGGGCGACGGGGATGCCGAGTCGCTCGGCGACGCGGACGGCTCCGGCGTGGGCAGCGCCGCGAGCTCGACGGTCTCGGATGCCACGTCGGTCTGCTCCGCGGTGTCGCCGGTCGAGGAGACCAGACGCACGGACGTGAGCTCGACGCGGGCCGTGCCCGAGCCGATCGCCCGCAGGGGCACGGTGGCCAGGACGACGGTGCCGGACAGCCCCGGCGAGGTTCCGAGCCGAGTGTGCGAGACGGTGAGGGTGCCGGGACCCTCCACGGCCGAGGTGAACCCTCCGTCGGGGCCGACGGGAGCGTCGGCGGACGCGAGCGCGCCCTCGGTGACGGTGAACACCAGGTCGTAGGCGTAGAGATCGCTCACGTCGGTGCCGGAGACCGTGGCGAGGACGGTGTCGCCCTCGGTGGCGCCGGAAGAGGAAAGCTCGAGCGTGAAGGTGGCGGCGGGCTCGGACGCGTGCGCGGCGGTGGCGGCCGCCAGCGGCGCGAACAGCGCCAGGACCGCGGCGATCGCGGCGCTCACGCGCCGTGTCGCTCTCGAGGGTGATGCGGGGATACGTGCGGACATGCGGTGGCGAAGCTCCTCGGGGAGGGGGCGATGACGACCGCGCGAGCCGGGGTGGTGGCCGGAGCGGTCGACGGGGGTGCCCCGACCCTTTCAGCCCAGCATGTCCGACAAGTTGCGCCAGATTTCGCCCTCGTATCGCGCGCCGCTGGGAGCGTTCGATGCTCCGGGTATGGATTCGTTGTGAACCCATCCCGTCTTCTCTGACGAAGACGTCCTACAGCGCGCGGAGCACCGCGGCGACGCCGCCGTCCGACACCGACAGACCCACCTCGCCGGCGGCGGCGTGCACCTCGGCCGGACCCTGCTGCATCGCGATGGCGCGGCCGCCGTGCGACACCGCCCACTGCATCATCTCGATGTCGTTGCGCCCGTCGCCCATCACGAGCACGTTCTCGGGAGGGATGCCGAGCCACTCGCGCACCAGCTCGAGGGAGGTGGATTTGTTCACGCCCTGCGGCGCGATGTCGAGCCACGCGGTCCAGCCGATCGCGTAAGACACCTGGGTGAGGCCGATGCGCTCGACGAGCTGGAGGAAGTCCTTGTCGGTCTTCTCGGGAGCGACCACGACCACGCGGCACACCGGCTGGTGCGACAACTCGGCGAAGGCCACCTTGTTCGCGCCCTGCAGGTTCCAGTCGTCGAGGTAGTCGGTGAACAGCCGCTGCCCGTCGGGCAGCTCCACGAGGAAGTGCGCATCGTGCAGATGCTCACCCAGCAGCGTCAGGACCTCGGTCGGGTCGAACGTCTCGACGTGCGCGCGCTCGTAGTCGGTGGCATCCGGTCCACCGATCCGCCGCATGACGATGGCCCCGTTCGAGCACACCGCATATTCGGGGTGGATGCCGAGGCGTCCCATGACCGTGTGGGTGCTGTCCCAGCTGCGCCCGGTGGCGAGCATGACCTCATGCCCGGCGTCCTGCGCGTGGCGCACGGCATCCACGACTCCGGGGCTGAGCGACTCGTCCTCGAGGAGGACGGTGCCGTCGATGTCGAGCGCGATGAGCATGCGCCCGACCGGGGCCGTGCGGGCGACGTCGACGACGACCTCGGCCGCCTCGTCCTGCGGCGACGTGTCGACGTCTCCGATCCGGGGAAGGGCGGCCTCGTCGGTCACGCGATCGGCTCCATGACCTCGAGCCCGCCGAGGTACGGCCGGAGCACCTCGGGGATCGTCACCGAGCCGTCGGCGCGCTGGTGGGTCTCCAGCAGCGCGACGATCCATCGGGTGGTGGCGAGCGTGCCGTTCAGCGTCGCGACGGGCTGCGTCTTGCCGCCATCGGCCGGGCGGAAGCGCGTCTCGAGGCGACGCGCCTGGTAGGTGGTGCAGTTCGAGGTACTCGTCAGCTCGCGGTAGGCATCCTGCGTGGGGACCCACGCCTCGATGTCGAACTTGCGCGCGGCGCTGGATCCGAGGTCGCCGGCGGCGACGTCGATGACGCGGTACGCGAGCCCCAGGTCTTGCAGCATGCCCTCCTGCATCGCGACGAGACGGTCGTGCTCGGCCTCGGCATCCGCCGGGTCGGTGTAGACGAACATCTCGAGCTTGTTGAACTGGTGCACACGGATGATGCCGCGGGTGTCTTTCCCATAGGACCCGGCCTCGCTGCGGTAGCAGGTCGACCAGCCGGCGTAGCGCTTCGCCCCGCGCTCGAGGTCGAGGATCTCGTCCATGTGGTACCCGGCCAGAGGCACCTCGCTCGTGCCGACGAGGTAGAGGTCTTCCTTGGGCAGGTGGTAGACCTCGTCGGCGTGCTGGCCGAGGAAGCCGGTGCCGCGCATGACCTCGGGCCGCACGAGCGTCGGCGGGATCATCGGGGTGAAGCCGGCCTGCAGCGCCCGGTCGAGCGCGAGCGTCATGAGCGCGAGTTCGAGGCGCGCGCCGATGCCGGTGAGGAAGTAGAAGCGACTGCCCGACACCTTCGTGCCGCGCTCCATGTCGATCGCGCCGAGCTTCTCGCCGATGGCGAGGTGGTCGAGCGGCTCGAAGTCGAACGTCGGGACGTCACCGTGCGTGCGCAGGGTGACAAAGTTCTCCTCGCCACCGGCCGGCACGCCCTCGATGACGATGTTCTCGATCTTGCCCAGCGCCGCCTCGGCGGCCTCTTCGGCCGCGGTCACCGCGTGCTGCGCGGACTTGACCTTCTCGCTGAGCTCCTTGGCCTCGGCCACCAGCGCGGCCTTCTCCTCCTTGGGCGCCTGCGCGACCTTCTTGCCGTGCGCGTTCTGCGCCGCACGCAGCTCCTCGAAAGCCGTGATCGCGGCGCGACGCGCGCGATCCGCCTCGATCGCGGCATCCACGGAGTCCGGCGACTCCCCGCGCGCGATCTGGGAGCGCTTCACCAGTTCGGGATCTTCACGCAGCAGAGTCAGGTCGATCACGCGTCCATCCTACGGTCGGCTCCGCTCCCGCATTCCCGCGTCACGACCCGGCGCTCGCGGGGTCGAGCGCCTTCGTCACCGCGAGCACGTCGGCGTACTGCCCGTCGATCGCCGCGCGGCGTGCAGCAGCGTCGGCGTCCGCGGCCTCGACGGTGGCGACACGCGAATCGAGGTCGGCGTGGCGCGCGTCGAGGTCGGCGAGGCGCCCGGCGAGCGCCTCCTGCCACGTCCCGCTGCGCCGCACGCCGTCAGCCCCCGTCCAGTCCTGTCCCCACTGCGCCCGATCTGCGGGGGCGAGGGAGTTGTACCGGTCGGCGTCCTGTTGGTAGAGCAGGCGGTCGCGCTCGTACACCTCACGGTCGGCGTCGAGCTGCGCGCGTCGAGTCGCGGCATCCGTCACCGCCTGCCGGAGTTCCGCATCGGCCCGCTCGTAGTCGGAGATCAGCCCGTCGACAGCCGCGGTCACGCGATCGTGCACCTCGACGAGCGCGGCACGATCGGTGAAGTAGCGTGCGTACACCGCCTCGAGCTCGGGGGCGAAACCGCCTTCCGGCCACACCTGCGAGCCCAGGTAGGCGAAGAGCTCGGTGTCGCGGTTCTCCTCGTGATCGCCGACGGACCAGTCGATCTGCTGACGGACCGGGTCATCGGCGTCGACCCGGTCGATCGCATCGTGCAGCAGATCGCGCACGTGCCACACCTCGCCCGAGCCGAGCCGGTCGAACGCCGCGTGCAGGAGTTCGTGCGCGAGGGTCGTGACCGCGGCATCGGCCACGCGCGGATCCGTCGGAACGAAGACGAGGATGCCGGCGAGGCCGTAGCACCCGGCGACCGCGTGATCGTCGGCGGTGTCGGTCACGCCGCAGGAGCGCTGCAGCTCACGCCCCCGCGCCGACGTCGCACCCACGAGCGTGAGCAGTTCGCGCCCCTCGCCCGTCAGGAATGCGTGATCGGCGACCGCCGAGATGTCGGCGGCGAGGGCCCTCGGCCCCATCCATTCCCCGACCTGGGCGACCAGCGCACGGTCTGCGCCGCTGCCGAACACCGCGACGGTGGACACGAGCAGCACCACGGTGACGACGCCCGACACCACCAAGGTCCGACGGCGACGGCGCGACCGGGCGAGGGAGGCGAACGGCTCCTCTTCGGCGGGCCGCCGCGACCGCTGCGGCGGCTGCTCGAACAGGGTCATGGGCGCACGCTAGACGCCCGCGGAGAACGGCGGAGGGCGGCATCCTGAACAATGCCCGCCGTAGCCTCCCGGTCAACCCCCGTCCGCGGGAACGGAAGCGCGCGCGGGCGGTCCTATGGTGGATGCCATGGCCGACCCTCAAGAACCGCACGACGACGCGGACGCCCCCCTCTCCCCCGAGGCCGAGAAGGACCGGGCGGCATCGGAGGGCTCGGGCGAGGACTTCCACGCGGCGAGCCTTCGCGCGGAGGACGAGCCGGACACGGTCGCGGTGGACGACCCCGATCCGAAGGATGCGGCCGAGCCCGACGACGTCATCCATGAGCCCGGGGACGTCGATTCCGACACGTCCGACGGCACCTCCGGCGAGGCGGTGCGCGTCACCCCCGACGGCGACGACGCCCCGATGGATGCCGAGCCCACCGACAAGAAGCGCGCGGCACTCGTCTACAACCCCACGAAGGTCGACCCCGAGGTCCTGCGCCCCCGCGTGAGCGAGCTCTCCGCCGAGGCCGGCTGGGCCGAACCCCTGTTCTACGAGACGACCGTCGACGATCTCGGCGACCTCGCGACCCGCGCCGCCCTCAAAGAGGATGTGGATGCCGTGCTCGTCGCCGGCGGCGACGGCACCGTCCGTGCCGTCGCCGAGGCCCTGACCTCGACCGGCATCCCGTTGACGATCGTCCCCAGCGGCACCGGCAACCTCCTCGCCCGCAACCTCAACCTGCCGCTCGACGACGCCGACGCGATGATCCGCGCCACCTTCGACGGGAAGGTGCACGCGACCGACACCGGGATCGCCCGGATCCGCCGCGCCGACGGGACCGTCGAGGAGCACGGCTTCGTCGTGATGGCCGGAATGGGCCTGGATGCCGCGATGATCCAGAACACCCGCCCCGAGCTGAAGAAGTCCGTGGGCTGGGTGGCGTACGTCGACGGGGCCGCGCGTTCCCTGGTGAACGCCAAACCGTTCCGCGTCATGTACCAGCAGGACGGGCACGGGCACCGCCTCCACTCCGCCAAGGTGCAGAGCGTGCTCTTCGCCAACTGCGGCGCGCTGCCCGGCGGCGTCGCGCTGATCCCGGACGCGTCGATCGCCGACGGCATCCTGGACGTCGCCGTCATCCAGCCGACGGGTCCGCTCGGGTGGCTGGGCGTCTGGCGCAAGATCTGGTGGGACAACTCGGTGCTGCGTCGGTTCCGTGCCGGGCGCCGGGTGCTCGAGCGCCGCCGCGACTCGTCGGTGCGCTACCTGCGCGGCACCGGCATCGAGCTGGCCACGGCCCCCGCGCAGCCGATCGAGCTGGACGGCGACGAGTTCGGCGAGGCGACGCGCATCTACGCCCGCGTGATCGAGGGCGGCCTGCAGGTGAACCTCCCCGCCGGCCACGACACGTCCACGCTGTAGTCGCGCGTCGGTGCTGTGCCCGTCTGGCATCCAGATCACGTGATCTGGCCGAGGTCACCCGACGGTGCGCGTCACGTCGGGTGATCTCGGCCACTTCGCGTGATCTGGCGGCCCGGGCACCCGAGCGCGGGGCACGACGGGACGAGAGGCGCGCGCGGGACTGTCAAGCCCGGCAGCGCGAACCGCAGGCTGGATAGCGTCGCTGCATGGCTTCTCCGTCCCTCGTCTGGTTCCGTGACGACCTGCGACTGACCGATCACCCGGCGCTGCGCGCGGCGCTCGACCGCGGGGAGCCGGTGATCGCGCTGTACGTGCTGGACGAGGAGTCCGACGGCGTGCGCCCGATCGGCGGGGCGGCGCGATGGTGGCTGCACCACTCGCTGGCATCCGTCGCCGAGCGCCTCGAGAAGCGGGGATCCAGCCTCGTGCTGCGCCGGGGACGCGCGGCCGACGTCGTGCCCGCCGTGGTCGAGGAGACCGGGGCAGGGGCGGTGTTCTGGAACCGGCGCTATGGCGGGGCCGAGCGCGAGACCGACGCGGGGATCAAGGAGAAGCTGCGCGGCGACGACGTGACGGTCGCCTCGTTCGCGGCGAACCTGCTGTTCGAACCCTGGACCGTGCGCACGGGCGCGGACAAGCCGTACGGCGTCTACACGCCGTTCCGTCGGGCGGTGGAGAAGATGCCGTCGCCCCGCGCACCGCTGCCCGAGGCGCGGAAGATCCCGGGCCCGTCCAAGGCGCCCGCCTCGGACGACCTGGACACGTGGAACCTGCTGCCCACGAAGCCGGACTGGGCCGGGGGCCTGCGAGAGACGTGGGAGCCGGGCGAGCCCGCCGCCCTCGCGCGCCTGCGGGAGTTCCTCGACGACGACCTCGGCGACTACGCGTTCTCGCGTGACGCGTTCGCGGGCGGCGCCACCTCGAACCTGTCGCCGCGACTGCGCTGGGGCGAGATCAGCCCCTACCAGGTGTGGCACGCCACGCTCGAGCACCGGGGCTCCGGGAAGCACGCCGAATCGGCCACCGGCTTCCTGTCCGAGGTCGTCTGGCGCGAGTTCGCGTGGCACATCCTGTTCCACTCCCCCGATCTCGCGACGAAGAACTGGCGCGCGCAGTACGACGCATTCCCCTGGCCGCGGCTGAACCGTGCGCACCTGGAGACCTGGCAGCGCGGGGAGACCGGGATCGCGGTCGTGGATGCCGGGATGAAGCAGCTCTGGCACACCGGGGTCATGCACAACCGCGTGCGCATGGTCACGGCATCCTTCCTCACCAAGAACCTCCTCATCGACTGGCGCCACGGCGAACAGTGGTTCTGGGACTGCCTCGTCGACGCGGATGCCGCGAGCAACCCGTTCAATTGGCAGTGGGTCGCGGGATCGGGGGCGGATGCCGCTCCCTACTTCCGCGTGTTCAACCCGGAGACGCAGCGCGAGAAGTTCGACCCGCACGACGAGTACATCCGGCAGTGGGCGCCCGAGCACCTCGACGGCGGGGCGCCGACGCCGATGGTCGACCTGAAGCAGACGCGTCAGCGAGCGCTCGACGCGTACGACAAGGTGCGGCACGGCGGCTGAGCCCTCCGGGGTATCGTCGTGCGATGCGCGCCGTTCCGCCGTCCCTCGATCCGCTGATCGTCGACGAAATCGACCGCCGGCTCGTCTCGGTGTCGACCGCGCACGACGTGCGCATCCCCTGGGCGATCGAGAGCGGAAGCCGGGCCTGGGGTTTCCCTTCGCCCGACAGCGACTACGACTGCCGGTTCGTGTTCGTCCGGAGCCCGGAGTCGTACCTGTCGCTGTGGCCGACGCGCGAGGTCATCGAAACTCCGCTCGACGAAATCTACGACGTCAACGGATGGGATCTCGCCAAGACCGTCCGCCTCCTCGTCAAAGGCAACGCCACGGCGATCGAGTGGCTGCGCTCTCCCATCGTCTATACCGGCGATGCCGCCTTCCGCGACCGGCTGCTCGCCCTGGCGGACGCCACGGCGGAGCGAGCCGCTGTCGGACGCCACTATCTGCACGTCGCGCGCCGGCAGAAGACGGGCACCGCGACCCTGAAGCGGTTCTTCTACGTTCTGCGCCCGGCGGCGGCCCTCCGATGGCTGGAATCGCATCCCGGCGCGGTGCTCCCTCCGATGGACCTTCCGCGTCTGCTCGCCGAGGGCGACGTGGACGACGCGGTGCGCCGCGCCGCCGACGAACTCATCGCGGTCAAGTCGCGGACCCGGGAGTTGGGCGCCGGTTCGCCGCCCGACGTCCTGGAACGATTCGTCGCCCGGCAGTTGGAGTGGGCCGGGCGGTTCGAGGACGCACCGCCCGAGAAGGACCCGGTCGAGGTCCGTCGGGTGGCCGACGACTACTTCCGCGCCGAACTCGCGATGCGCTGACGCCGCCCGGCGGGCACGCGAAAGGGGCGCCGGCCGAAGCCGACGCCCCTTTCCACGGAGTCGTCAGTTGACGCGGGTCTCGGCGACCTCGTCCTCGTCGTCGTCGCCCGGGATGAAGACGTCGACCACGGTCACGTTGATCTCGGCGACCTTCATGCCGACGAGCTCGGTGATCGCCTGGTGCACGGCGGCACGGACGTTCGAGGCCACGCGCTGCAGCTGCTCGGGGTAGTCGACCTGGATCGCGATGTCGGCGGCGACCTCGGTCTCGCCCACCTCGACGCTCACGCCCTGGGCGTAGTCCTTCGCACCGACGGCCTGACGGATGTTGCCGATGACGCGAGCCGCACCGCCGCCGAGGGCGTGGACACCGGGGACCTCGGCCGCGGCGATACCGGCGACCTTGGCGACGACGGCATCCACGATGACGGTCGAGCCGCCGTTCTTCGTGGCCGTGGCGGGGGTGGTGGCGGTGGTGTTCTCAGCCATTGCGCTTTCCTTCCGTGAGTGCGGAACCCTGTGTTCCGCGAAGTCACAGTGGAGACGCGCTCGGGCGGGGGTTCGTCACGGCGGATCGGCTGAGAGAACCCTGAGCGTCCGGGGGCGCCGGCGTCACTCGTCGAAGAAACCGCCGTATGGGAGGTCGGCGGTGCCGTCGTCACGCTCGTCGACGGCGACGGTCTCGACCGAGAACACCACGGACGTGTGCGGCGAGAACAGCACGCTCACCTCCCTGTCGCCCACGACGACGAACGACTCGAACCGACCGCCGCGGTCGACGGCGCTCTCGATCCTCGCCTTGAGCGTCTCGATGTCCTGTCCCTGCGCCAACGCGAAGACCGCGTCGTCGACGGCCATCTGTGTGCGGATCATGGTCTTGCCCCCGTTCATGCGGGCGACGGTAGGTCGGTCGGTTCCCCCCGCCGAGGGGGTTGCGGTATCCCCGCCACCGGAATACCCCCGGCCGCCGCCGGGTTGTCTCCGGGGTGAACGTCGCGATCCCCTCCCTCTCCGTTCTCGACCTCGTGCCCGTGCGCGCGGGCCAAACCAGCGCGCAGGCCGTCGCCGCATCTCTCGATCTGGTCGAACGTGCCGACCGTCTCGGCTACCGCCGCTACTGGTTCGCCGAGCACCACAACATGCCGGCGGTCGCCTCGACCGCACCGCCGGTCCTGATCGCCGCGGCCGCCGCGCGCACCGCCCGCATCCGCGTCGGGTCGGGCGGGGTGATGCTGCCCAACCACTCGCCCCTCATCGTGGCCGAGCAGTTCGCCGCCCTCGAGGCCCTCGCCCCGGGCCGCATCGACCTGGGTATCGGGCGGGCCCCGGGCAGCGACCCCGTGATCACGCAGCTGCTGCACCGGTCGGGCGCCACGAGCGACGTGTCGCGCTTCCCCGATCACGTGACCGACATCCTCGCGCTCACCTCGCCCGAGGGCGCGACGGTGCGATTCACCTCCGGCACCGAGTACCAGGTGAAGGCGACACCGCTGGCATCCGGGATGCCGCAGGTGTGGCTGCTCGGTTCGAGCGACTACTCGGCGCAACTGGCCGCGTCGTACGGGCTCCCCTACGTCTTCGCCAACCACTTCGCCGGCGAGGGCCTCGAGCACGCGCTGCGTCTGTACCGCGACCAGTTCCAGCCGAACGAGTCCGGCGACGGCCCGCGGACGTTCGTCACGGCGAACGTCGTCGCCGCCCCCACCGCCGAGGAGGCCGAGGAGCGCGCGCTGCCGCAGCTGCGGATGATGGCGCGTCTGCGGACCAACCGCCCGCTCGTGCCGCTCGAGACGGTCGAGCAGGCGAAGGCCGACCCGTTCGATGCGATGGCGCAGTCGCTGATGGCATCCAGCCGCCAGAAGTGGTTCGTCGGCACCGGCGACGATGTGCGCGCACAGCTGGCCGAGTTCGCGGCCCGGTACGACGTCGACGAGATCATGCTCTCTCCCGTCGCGGGCGCGTACGACGGCGAAGCGCTGGACGCCGCGGGCGGACGCGCGCAGACGTTGGAGCTGGTGGCGGAGAGCGCCGCCGTCGCGGCCTGACGACCCGGGTTACGCGTCGGGCTCGCCGCTGAGCAGGCCTCGCAGCCAGTCGCGCGCCTCGACGAAGACGTCGTCGGAATACCGCTGCGGGTAGCGCACGATCGCCCGGTCGGCGCGCGCGTACGACCCGAGGAAGATCACCTTGGGGCTGAAACGCCGCAGGCCCAGCAGCGCGTCGGCCATCCGTTCGTCCTGCACGTGCCCGTCGGCGTCGATCACGAACCGGTACCGGCCGAGCGCGTCGCCGATGGGACGGGATGCCAGCAGGCTCAGGTTGATGCCCCGGGTCGCGAACTGCTCGAGCAGTTCCAGCAGCGCACCGGGGTGATCCTCGGGCAGTTCGACGATGAGCGAGGTCTTGTCGGCGCCGGTCGGGGGCGCGGGAGCGACGGTCCGGCTGACGAGGACGAAGCGGGTCACCGCGTTCGGGTTGTCGCCGATCTCCTCCGCGAGCACCTCGACCTCATGATGCGCGACGATACCGGGCGCCGCGATCGCGGCATCCGCTCCGCTCGAGCCGTCGAGGACGCCGAGGGCGCTCGCGACATTGCTCGAGGCCGGCAGGTGCGCGTGCGCGGGGAGGTGGTCGCGCAGCCAGCCGAGGCACTGTCCGTAGGCGACGGGGTGGGCCGCGACGAGCGAGACGTCGGCGAGGGTCGCCCCGCGGCGACCGACGAGCACGAAGTTCACCGGCACCAGGTACTCGCCCACGATCCGCAGTCCCGGCACGGTCGCGAGGGCGTCCTGCGTCGTGGAGACACCGCCGTCCACCGAGTTCTCGATCGCGATCATCGCGGCATCCGATCGGCCTTCGATGACGTCGGCGAGCGCCTCGGCGACGTTGCGGACGGGGCGCCAGACCTGGTCGCGGGCCTCGGGCACCTGCGCCAGTGCCGCCTCGGTGAACGTTCCGGCAGGCCCCAGGTAGCTGTAGGTACGGCGGGCGGGCACGGTGTCGGTGTCGGGCAGCACCGGCTCAGCCTAGTCCTCCCGGCGATACGGACGAGATCGACCTGGGGACCGGACGATTTCGGGGGTGAAGAGAACCACCGGAATAGGGGGTCGATGCGGCCGCATGGACCGCCGGGGTATTGGCACGATGAGCGATACCCGCCTGCCCGAGGTGGGTGATCCACCGCCGCGTGCCTCAGCAACCCGCGAGCAAGGAGCCCGATCACCGATGAAACGTGCCCGCCCGAAAACTCCGCGTCGACGTCGCCCGAGAGGCCCGCTCGACCCCACGCCCGGAGCTCTGCACCCCCGGCCTTCGCCCGCGACGATCGTCCGGTCGCGCGTGGCGCTCGTGGCCACCGTCGGACTCTGGCTCCTCTACATGACGACGGTCGTGGTCACGCTCTCCCGCGGCGACGCCCTCACGGACACGTGGCACTTGATCGGGACGGTGGTCTTCCTCGTCTCGGTGGCCGCCCTGACCTTCTCGTCGAGCATGTATCTCCTCGCCCGTGTCGGCGCGCTGCCGCGCATGGCGGCGCATCGTCGGGCGCGACGCGCGGACATCGACGAGCGCTTCGACCGGGACGACCTCCGCGTCCTCGCGCTCCTGCCCTCCTACGGAGAGGATCCCGCCTACGTCCGGATGGCGCTGTGGTCGGTCGCTCTGCAGGAGGTCCCCGACCTCCGCGTCGTGCTGCTCCTCGACGACCCTCCGAGCGACGACCCCGAGATCGTCGACCGACTCGCCCGCACCCGGGCGATCATCGACGAGATCAGCCTGGAGCTGTCCGGCCCCCTCGAGCTCGCCCGTGAGGCGTTCGAGCGCACCGGGACGGATTCCGTGACCGAGGCTCGCAGTGCCGTGGCCGCCGCCTACCACATGGCATCCTGGTGGGTCCGCAGCAGGGCCGACGTGGAACCGCGCGACGGGCACGTCGAGACGTTCTTCGCCGAGAGTGTCCTGGAGTCCCTCGCCGACGAGCTGGGCGCGATGGCCGCCGCCCTCGACGAAGCGGATGACGACGGCGACCAGGCGTTGAGTCCCGCTCGAGTCCGTTCGCTGGCGCACCGCCTGGTGCGGATCTTCAGCGCCGAGGTGACGGTGTTCGAGCGCAAGCGCTTCCGCGAACCGTCGCACGAGCCGACGAAGGCGGCCAACCTCAACGCCTACCTGGCCCTCGTCGGCGGCGTGCACGAGCTGCACGACCTCGACGGCGTCCCGCACACCCTCGACGTCCCGAGCTGCGACGCCGTGATCACGCTCGATGCCGACTCGATCCTGCTGCCCGAATACGCGGCCCGCCTGGTCTACGCCCTGGAACAGCCGGGCAACGAACGCGTGGGGATCATTCAGACCCCGTACTCCGCGTATCGCGGTCGGCGCAGCAGCCTCGAACGCCTCGCGGGCGCGACCACCGATGTCCAGCACATCGTGCACCAGGGCCTGACGGCCTTCGACGCCACGTTCTGGGTGGGGGCGAACGCCGTCATCCGCTGGGCCCTGCTCGAGGATCTGCGCACGGTGGAGGCCGTGGACGGCCGCGACGTCGTCCGTTTCATCCGCGGACGCACCGTCATCGAGGACACCGAGTCCAGCATCGACGTCATCGCCGACGGGTGGACGCTCGTGAACTATCCCGAGCGGTTGAGCTACAGCTCCACCCCGCCCGACTTCGGCACCCTGGCGGTTCAGCGACGGCGATGGGCCAACGGTGGGCTGCTCGTGCTGTCGGCTCTCTGGCGGACGGCTGTGGCCCGACGTGCCGCGGGGCACCCGATGCGTCTGTCCGAGATCCTGTTGCGGGCCAATTACCTCGGCTCGATCGCCTGGGTGACCGCGGCGCTCATCATCCTGCTGACCGTGGTCCCCCTCAACGGCGAGTTGGTCAGCGTCACGCTGATGGTCATGGCTCTCCCGTACTTCATCGAGATGGCCCACGACCTCCGCGTCCTCGGGTACCGGCGGCGCGACATCTTCGGCGTCTACGGCTTGAACCTGTTGTTGGTGGCCGTGAACATCGCCGGGACCGCGGGCTCGATCGCTCAGGCCTTCACGGGACAGCGCGTCGCCTTCGCCCGCACGCCGAAGCAGGGCGACCGGACACCCGCGGGCGCCCTCCTCATCGCCGCCCCGCTGATCATCGCCGGAGGGGCCGTGGTCGTGGCGGTCCGCTCGATCCAGGGCGGGTCGTGGATCGCGGCGGCCTTCGCCGTCTTCACCGCCGTCTGCGTGGGAGAGGCGCTGATCCGGCTGATCGGGATGCGGGCCGCGGTGTCGGACCTGTGGAACGGGTGGCTGGAATGGATCTGGGTGCCGACCGATCGCCGTCCCGCCGCCGCGGCCGACACGACGGTGCCGGCATGGCGCCGCGTGCTCGACGACGGCCTGATCGAGCCGGTGAGCGCATGAGCGCCCGGCCGCGGACACGCTTCGGCGGACGCCGGGTGTCGTGGCTCCGCCTCGCCGTCAGTGTGCTCGGGGGCCTCGGGCTCGTCGCGGTCGGTGTCGCCGCGGTCGCTCCCCCGATCTCGTTCGGCGCTACGGGCACACCGGTGGACCAGCGGTGGTACGCCGGGTACTACGACGTGACCCTGGACCAGGGTGCGGAGCTGGCGGACGACGAGCTCGCCGCGGCACCGGGTGGCGCGGTCCTGGCGTTCGTGGTCGCCGCCGGCGACACCGACTGCACCCCGACGTGGGGCAAGACGTACACGCTCGACGACGCCGCGACCCGCTTCGACCTGGACCGTCGGATCGAACGGATGCGCCGGGAGGGGCATCCCGTGACGGTCTCGTTCGGGGGCGCGATCAACACCGATCTGGCCGTCGCGTGCACGACCTCCGTGGATGCCGCGAAGGCGTACGGCGCGGTCGTCGACCGCTACGGCATCGACACGATCGACCTCGACATCGAGGGCAAGACCCTCGCCGACCGGTCGTCGTGGTCGCGACGCGCCAACGCGATCGCCCGCCTGCAGGGCGCCCGACCGGCGGACCACCCCCTCGCCGTCTGGCTCACGCTCCCCGTCGCCCCCGACGGCCTCACCACCGATGGTCGGGACCTCATCGCCGGCATGCTCCGCGCGGGGGTGAAGCTGGCCGGGGTCAACGCCATGACGATGAACTACGGCATCCAGGATCCGAAGAATCTCGTCGACATCTCGACGCACGCCCTGGATGCCACGGCCTCGCAGCTCCGCACTCTGTGGGACGACGCGGGCCTGGACCTTCCGCCCGGAGGGGTGTGGGAGCTGATGGGTGCGACCCCGATGATCGGACTCAACGACGTCCCGACGGAGACGTTCACCCTCGATGACGCCCGGGCGTTCGCGGCCTTCGCGAGTGAACGCGGGATCGCGCGCCTGTCGATGTGGTCGATCAACCGCGACCACACGTGCGGACCGAACTACCCCTTCACGGGGACGGTCTCGACGCGCTGCAGCGGCATCGACCAGGGCGACGAGACGTTCGCCGGGGTTCTGTCGAACGGGTACCTCGGGCGGGTGGCCCACGCGAGCGTCGAGACCGATCCGCCGATCCTCGAAGACGACCCGAAGACCAGCCCGTACCCGATCTGGAACTCGACCACGTTCTACTCGGCCGGGGTGAAGGTGGTCTGGCACGGCTCCGTGTACGTCGCGAAATGGTGGAACCAGGGCGGGAACGCGCCCGACGATCCGACGCTCGACACCGGGGCGGCCGCCTGGAGCTACATCGGTCCGGTGCTGGCATCCGATCAGCCCTTCCGACTGCCGCAGCTCCCCGCGAACACGTATCCGGAATGGGATGCCACGACCCTCTACAACCAGGGCGACCGCGTGATGGTCGACGGCACCGGGTACGAGGCCAAGTGGTGGTCGCGCGGCCAGAACCCGGCCCGTTCGATCCTCGACCGCGACTACTCGCCGTGGACACCGATCGAGGGCACGGCCGACCCCGCCGCGGGCGACGCCTCCGCGGGCGACGCCTCCGCAGCGGGCGACGCGCCCGCGGCGGGCGGGGTGGCGGTGAGCGGCGGGCCCGCGGGGCGCGTCGGCGCGCAACCGGCACCCGCGGCGGGGTAGGTCGTCAGGCGCCCGTCGGCGACGACGTGGGCGAGCGCGAGACGCCCGGGCGGCAGCACCCGCACGACGACCCGGTGCTCTGCCGTCTCCAATCGAACGCGCACGACCGCGGCGAAGTCCGGCACCCAGGTCTCCGCGCGTCCGGGGGAGCCGCCGTCGTCGAGCAGGACGACGTCGACGCCGCGCAGCCGCGCCTGCATCGCGGCATCCGCGATCCCGTGTCCGTGCAGGCGGCCGGCGCGATAGCCGTCGCGGAGGCGCCCCTCGATCGCCCGCGCATGGCGACGGTCGTCATCGGTGACCGTCCCGACGCGCACGACGTGCTCCAGGAGCGGCCGGGCGTACACGTCGACCTCGGTGAGGTGGGCCACGAGCTCGGCGTGCGCCGCGGCGTCCCAGGCGGCACGACGGGCCGACCCGACGCGGGCCTCGGCTTGCGCGGCCGCCGAGGCCCGCAGTCGACGGAGCACCGCGACGAACACAACGCTGAGGCCCACCATGGTCGCGACGCGGGTGCCGATCCCCAGCATCTGCTGCAGATCGGCGCTGCGCACGACCGCGTCGGCCGCCAGGAGCGCGAGCAGCATGCCCCCGCCGATCAGGGCGACTCCGCCGCGGTCCCGCAGGGCGAGGGCGACCGCGACGAACGCCGACGCGGTCACGAACCACGCCGATCCGTAGCTGATCGGCGCCGGGATGCTGGAGATCCCGACCGCGACGCACCCGCTCAATACCATGACGATGGCCAGCGCACGCAGACGCGAGACCCCGTCACGAGCACGCCCCACGATCGCGGTGAGGACGAGCAGGATCGCGAGCATCGCCAGAGACACCACCCCCGCCCCGCCGATCCCGGCTTGGAACGCCGCGGCAAGACCCACCGCCGTCTGCGTGACGACGAAGATCGCCCCCACCAGGCCTTCGCGCGTGCGGACCGTCCACCCCGGAGGTGTCGAGGAGGTCGGGACGGGAGGCTCGTCGGCCGCCCAACGAAGCCGTACCCGCGTGCCCCCGCCGGGCGCGCTCTCGACCTCCGCCCGCATCCCCGGAATCTCGGCCGGCACGCCGAGGACCGTCATGGCGAGTCCCAGGCGGTTGGCGCGCACGTTCTCGGGAGTGAAGCCCGGGCCGTCGTCGGCGACCTCGATGCGTCCTCCCGCCGGCTCGACGGAGATCGTCACCCTCACATCGGCGCCCGGGGCGTGCCGACGGGCGTTGTCGAGAGCCTGAGCGGTCGCGGCGACGAGGGCATCGGTGACCTCCGGCGAGCACGTCGCCGCGCCCGGGGGGCGCTCCGCGCGGACCCGCGCCCCGGCCTCCTCGGCGAGCGCCGTGACACGCGCGACGAGGTCGGACGACGGCGGATGCGCCCGCACCGACGCGGTGGCGCGGGCCGCCTGGTGGAGGACGGCATCCTCCGACCCGGGCGTCGCGTCGGCGACCCCGCGCAATGCCGCGAGGACCTCGTCGTGCACGAACGCGGCGGCGCGGGATCGGGCCGACAACCGCGCGCGCTCCCCCGCCTCGACCACCGCCGCCGCCGCCGCGCGCACGGCCGCGCGATCGACGTGAACGGCCGTGCGCAGGGCGATGTCGGCCACGGCGCACGTGGTCACGGCGGAGAGCAGGGCCTGGGTGTCGTTGGCGAGTCCGGTGAGCGAGTAGCCGCCGAGAACGCTGCGGGACAGGACGATGACGACCGTCCACATCGAGAGGAACGCCGCCGTCCACCGCCACCCGCCGGCCACGAGGATCGCCAGTGACGGCGCCGAGACCGCGGTGAGCAGCCACGGGACGGTGCCGGAGCTTCCGGCATCCATCACGGCGAAGCCCGCGAAGGGATAGACCACGACGGCGGCCGCGAACGCGACGGCCGCGATCCGGGAGACCCGTCGCCCCGCGGTCGCGCCCATGATCGCGGCGACACCACCGGCGAGCGTGAGCGCACCGAACCCGCCGACCATCCACGCCGACCACCACGCCGGAGCCGTCGCTTCATTGACGGTGGACACGACCAGGACGGCGACGGCGGCGGAGGCGAGGATCGACACCGCCACCCCGAGCAGCAGCGCCCGCCGCGTCGCCTCGACGGCGGACTCGACGCGCGGCTCAGTCACGGCGCGGCACCGGGAGGAACCCGTCCTCGATGCCCCGGCGGTAGAGGTCGACCTTGTTCGGGGCCGGACGGCCGAGCCGCTGGTAGACACCCTTGATCCGCCGAAGGTGGTCGTTCACGGTGTTCTCGCTCACCCACAGGGCCGCGGCGACCTCGCGGGCCCCCATGCCGGAGGCGTAGAGCGACAGCACCTCACGCTCGCGCTCGGTCAGAGGTGCGGCGGTGAGTCCCGGGTCGGAGTCGAGCGCGGACGCCCACTCGGTCGTCGGCACGTGGTGCCCGTCGGCGGCCTCGAGGATCGCGGCGAGCAGATCGTTCCCCGGGAGCGACTTCCGCGCGATCCCCAGGGCGGCGGTACGGGAGGCCTCCCGGACGAGGAAGGGGTTCTCGGCCGAGGTGAGCACGAGGACGTGCGTTCCCCATCGGCGCAGAGCCTCGACGTTGTCCTGCGGAGTACTGCCGTCGCGCAGGCTGAGGTCGAGCAGGACGAGGTCCGCGTCGCGGACGTGCCGCGTCATGGCGGGGACGGTCTGCTCGTGACGGGTGAAGGCGAGCTGCGCGGAGCCGTCGAGGAGGTTGCGCAGGGCGAGGCCGACCAAGTCGTGGTCATCGACGAGTGCGACGCGTTTCACCGGCCCTCCCGGTCAGACTTTATCCATCCTGCGCACCCGCCGGTGACACATGACGCAATCGGACACCGACCGTCGTCACCAGGACGCCGCCCACGAGCAGCACTCCCCCGATCACTTCGGCGGGCGCCGGGATCTGGCCGAGCAGGAGGGCCGCCGAGACCATGGCGACCACCGGCGCGAGGAGCACCCAGGGGACGACCGCCGCGGACGGATTGCGCGCCAGCAGGCCGTTGAAGATCGCGTAGCCGGCGAGTGTGCAGAGGCCTGCGGTGTACAGCGTCGACAGCGCGGCCGACCAGCCGAACGACGCGAGGCCGGCGGTGATCGCAGACGGCCCCTCGACGGCGAACGCGAGCACCAGCGCCGGAACCGGCACCACGAGCGCCGACCACACCGTGAGCGACAGGGCGCCGAGGCGGCCGCGCCCCGCGACGACCCCCGCCCGCCGAGAGATGACGTTGCCGACGGCCCACGACAGCGCCGCGGCGAGCGCGAGCACCACGGCGAGGGCGGGCGCATTCCCCCCGCGGCCGAGGGCGACGGCGGCGAGGCCCGCGACCCCGATCGCGACGCCCGCCGTCTGACCGGGCGTCGGCCGCTCGCGGAGCACGCCGGCGGCGATCACGACGGTGAACACCGCCTGCGCCTGCAGCAGCAGTGCCGCGAGACCCGGCTGGAGACCGAGCGCGAGCGAGGTGTACAGCAGCCCGAACTGCCCGAGGCTCATGAACAGCCCGACGCCCACGATCGTGCTCCAGGATGCCACCGGCCGGGGCACCACGACGGCGAACGCCGCGACGACGGCGAAGCGGATCGCGACGAACAGCAGCGGCGGGATGCCCGGCATCCCCCAGTCGATGACGAGGAAGTTGAAGCCCCAGGCGGAGGCCACCGCGGCGGCCAGGATCATGTCACGACGACTCACGGGTTCAGTCCAGCGCGTCCGCCGATGAAGCACCAGCGAATGTTTCTTCACGAAAAGCAGTAGCTTTGCTTCATGATCGATCTGGAGGCCGTCCGCTCCCTGCGGACCGTCGCCCGCGAGGGCAGCGTGTCCGCGGCCGCCGCCGTGCTCGGCTTCACCCCGTCGGCGGTCTCGCAGCAGATCAAGCGCCTCGAGCGCGAGACGGGGGTCGCTCTGCTCGAACGCGTGGGGCGGGGGGTCGCGCTGACCGACGCGGGCACGCAGCTCGTCGTCGGCTCGACGCCGATCCTCGCCGAGCTGGAGCGGCTCCGCTCCGACCTGCAGGCGAGCGCGCCGGATGACGGATCCGTCAGCGGGGAGGTCCGCATCGCCGCCTTCTCGACCGTGGTGCGGGGGCTCCTCGCACCGCTGCTCGTCGACCTGGCCCGGACGCACCCCGACCTGCGGCTCCTCGTGCGCGAAAGCGAACCGTGGGAGACCGTCGCGCTCATCGCGTCCGGCCAACGCGACCTCGGCATCGCCCACCAATGGGGCGGGGTGGCCCTCGCGATCCCCGACAACATCGTCGTGACCCCGCTGTTCACCGACGTCGCCGACATCGTGCTGCACCGCGACCACCCGCTCGCCGACCGTCACGTCCTGCACCCGCGCGACCTCGCCGATCAGGCATGGGTCGCGACCTTCGAGACGACGATCTGCCGACAGTGGCTGCGCCGCCTGTTCGACGGCATCGGCAACGCGCCCCGGGTCGTGTACGAATCGATGGAGTTCGAGAACCATCTCGAACTGGCGCGCACCGGTGCGGTCGTCGCTCTCGTCCCGCGACTCGGACGCGCGCCCCTCGGCCCCGATCTCGTCGCGATCCCGACCGTCGACCCCGCCTCCACCCGCGACGTCGTCGCCGTCCACCGACGTTCGCAGGCCGATTCCCCCGCGCTGCGCGCGACACTCTCCGCTCTGCGCGAGCGCGGCGCGGCGCTCGAAGGGGCTCGCTGACCTGCGGCATCCCCCGGTCTGGGCACATTCGCGGCATCCCTTGCGCCGGCGCGTGTGCACGACGGCCGCGCAGCGGGCAGACTGTCCGCATGAGCAGTCGCGCAGGACAGCCCGCCGAGGCGTCCGATCTCATCGACATCGACGAACTGATCGCCGCCTACTACGACCGCAAACCGGATGCCACGGTTCCCGAGCAGCGCGTCGCCTTCGGCACCAGCGGCCACCGGGGATCCTCGCTGAGCACGAGTTTCAACGAGGACCACATCCTCGCCACCACCCAGGCGATCGTCGACTACCGCGCGGCGCAGGGCATCGCCGGCCCGCTGTTCCTCGGGCGCGACACCCACGGGCTGTCGCTGCCCGCAGAGCGCAGCGCCATCGAGGTGCTCGTCGCGAACGGCGTGGACGTGCGCGTCGACTCGCGCGACTCGTGGGTGCCGACCCCCGCCCTCAGCCACGCGATCCTCACCTACAACCGTGGCCGCGACGCCTCCGACGCGGGCCGCGCCGACGGCATCGTCGTCACCCCGTCGCACAACCCGCCCCGCGACGGCGGCTTCAAGTACAACCCGCCGCACGGCGGCCCCGCCGACACCGACGCGACGGGCTGGATCGCCGACCGCGCCAACGAGCTCATCGCCGCGGGCCTGGACGGCGTGAAGCGCACCCGCCACGCCGACATCGACCTCGACGGCCTCGGGCAGTACGACTTCCGTGACGCGTACGTGCGGGATCTGGCATCCATCATCGACGTGGATGCCATCAAGAACGCGGGCGTCCGCATCGGCGCCGACCCGCTGGGCGGTGCCTCGGTGGAGTACTGGGCGCTCATCGCCGAGGTGTACGGCCTCGACCTCACCGTCGTGAACCCCGAGGTCGACCCGACGTGGAAGTTCATGACGCTGGACTGGGACGAGAAGATCCGCATGGATCCCTCGTCGCCGTCGGCCATGGCCTCGCTCGTGGCCGCGCGCGCCGACTACGACATCCTCACCGGCAACGACGCGGACGCCGACCGGCACGGCATCGTCACCCCCGACGCGGGGTTGATGAACCCCAACCACTACCTCGCCGTCGCGATCGACTACCTCTTCTCGCACCGCCAGGGATGGCCGACGGATGCCGCGGTGGGCAAGACGCTCGTCTCGTCGATGATCATCGACCGCGTGGCATCCGCTCTCGGCAAGACGCTGCTCGAAGTGCCCGTGGGCTTCAAGTGGTTCGTCCCGGGGCTGCTCGACGGCTCGGTCGCGTTCGGCGGCGAAGAGTCCGCGGGTGCCTCGTTCCTCCGCAAGGACGGCACCGTCTGGACCACCGACAAGGACGGCATCCTGCTGTGCCTGCTCGCGGCCGAGATCCTCGCCGTCACCGGCAAGACGCCGTCGCAGCGGTACGCCGAACTCGAGGCCGAGTTCGGCGCCTCGGCCTACCAGCGCGTCGACGCCCCCGCCACGCCCGCGCAGAAGGCGACGCTGTCGAAGCTCTCGCCGGATGCCGTGACCGCCACCGAGCTCGCGGGCGAGCCGATCGTCGCGAAGCTGTCGCACGCGCCG
This sequence comes from Microbacterium sp. RURRCA19A, assembly GCF_900156455.1. Classification (GTDB taxonomy): domain Bacteria; phylum Actinomycetota; class Actinomycetes; order Actinomycetales; family Microbacteriaceae; genus Microbacterium. The sequence continues at coordinate 925,285 of NZ_FTNQ01000002.1, read as the reverse complement.
GGCAACGGCGCCGCGATCGGCGGCCTCAAGGTGCAGACCGAGTCCGCATGGTTCGCCGCCCGCCCCTCCGGCACCGAAGACGTCTACAAGCTGTACGCCGAGTCGCTCCGCGGCGAGGAGCACCTGCGCGCGGTGCAGGAAGAGGCGCGGGCCGTGGTCTCGGCCGCGCTCGGCGGCGCCTGACGCCCTGGTTTCGCGATAAACGCGATTCCCGACGAGACACGGCACGCCGCGTCGTTTCTCGCCGGGATCAGCGTTTATCGGTGGAGGGGCGGCGGGATGCCACGGCCTGCGGCACCGCGGGACGCGGCGACACCACGGGACGCGGCGCATCGCAGCCGAGACACACGAAGGCCCCGACGTTCCGGAGAACGCCGGGGCCTCGTGGCATCCAGGATCAGGCGAGGGTCGCGGCGTCGATCACGAAGCGGTAGCGCACGTCGCTCTTCAGCACCCGCTCGTAGGCCTCGTTGATCTGCTCGGCGGAGATGACCTCGACCTCGGGCGCGATGCCCTTCTCGGCGCAGAAGTCGAGCATCTCCTGGGTCTCGCGGATGCCGCCGATCGACGACCCGGCGAACGAACGGCGGTTGGTGAACAGCGTGAACACCTGGATCGGGAGCGGCTCCGGCGGGGCGCCGACGTTGACCATCGTGCCGTTGAGCGTCAGCAGCCCGAGGTACTTCTTCAGCTCGAGCGGTGCGCTGACGGTGTTGACGATGAGGTCGAAGGTGTTCTTCAGCGCGGTGAAGGTCTCGTCGTCCTTCGTGGCGTAGTAGTGGTCGGCGCCCATCGCGAGGCCGTCGTCCTTCTTGCTCAGCGTCTGCGACAGCACCGTGACCTCGGCGCCCATCGCGTGCGCGATCTTCACGGCCATGTGACCGAGACCGCCGAGGCCCACGACCGCGACCTTCTTGCCGGGGCCGGCGTTCCAGTGGTTCAGCGGCGAGTAGGTGGTGATGCCGGCGCACAGCAGCGGCGCGGCCTTCTCGTACGGGATCGACTCGGGCACGCGGAGCACGAAGTCCTGGTCGACGACGATCTTCTGCGAGTAGCCGCCCTGGGTGACCGTGCCGTCGCGGTCGATGGCGGCGTAGGTGCCGGTGTTGCCGTTGAGGCAGTACTGCTCCTCGCCGGCGAGGCAGTTCTCGCACTCACGGCACGAGTTGACCATGCAGCCCACGCCGACCCGGTCGCCGATCTTGTGCTTCGTGACGTCGGCGCCGACCTCGGCGACCGTGCCGACGATCTCGTGGCCGACGGTGAGCGGGTAGGGCACCTCGCCCCACTCGCCGCGGATGGTGTGGATGTCGGAGTGGCAGATGCCGGCGTAGGCGATGTCGATGAGGACATCCTTCGGGCCCACGTCACGACGCTCGATCGTCGTGGGCTCGAGGGGGGAGGTCGCGGACGACGCCGCGTAGGCGTTGACGTGCATGGGGCTCCTCGGGGAGGGGAATCGAACTCGTCCATCTTTCCGCGCCGGCGGGCGGGAGAGGGCGGGGTTGCACGGATGTGCGTTTCGGATACGGGATGCCACGGGCGCCCACGCGCGAGTCCCGCGCGAACGACGCGGCCGCGCCGACGCCCGGGGGCGATCGACGCGGCCGCGTGATCCGGTGGGGTCAGCCCTCGGTGGAGCCGGCTCCCCGGCGACGGCGCCACAGCACCAGACCGCCCAGGAGGAGGAGCAGACCGGCTCCGGCCGCCAGCACGGCGATGCCCTCCGACTGCAGACCCGTCACGGCGAGATCGCCCGCCGTCGTGCTCGTGGACGAGCCGTTCGAGCCCGACCCGGCCGACGAGCCCGCACCGGTGTCACCGTTGCCCGAGCCGTTGCCCGTCCCGGAACCGCCACCGTTGCCGTTGCCGTTGCCGTTGCCCGACCCGTCGCCGCCCCCGGTGCCCGGGTCGACCGGCGCCGCTGCCGGGACGATGGCCGCGGAGCGCGCGGATCCGGACGTGAAGCCCTCGGCGGACGCCGTGACCTCGACCGAGATCTCCCGCCCCTCGTCGGCGGCGGTCAGCGCATAGGCGTCCGCCGTGGCATCCGGGATCGGCGAACCGTCGCGAAGCCACACGAACGCCAGCGCGGCGTCGGCGGGATCGGTGACGGCCGTCGCCCGCACCGTCGAACCGACGCGCGGCTCGCCCGCGAGGGTCGGCGTCTCGATGCCGACCGCGCGCTCGACCGTCACCGTGTAGGTCTGCTCGGTGCCGTCGGGAGCCGTGACCCGGACGGAGCCCGCGTCACCGGCGGCGCGCGCCGTCTCGGACCCGGCACCCGGCTGGGTGATCCGGACCGCGGCATCCTCGTCGACGGCGAGGGCGTGTAGTTCGGGCCAGGCGGACCCCGTCGACGAGACGGTGTAGTCGAAGACCTTCGGGTCGAAGCCCTCGACGGGCTGGTCGCCGACCGTCAGACGTGCCAGATCGGCGATGCCCGCGGGCGATGCCGAAGCCGCGTAGATCGACACCTCGGACACGATCATGTGCGTCTGCGACCGGGCGTTCATCACGACCCGCACCTCGTCGGCGGCACCCGTCACGGGCACCTCGACCAGGGGAGCACCGCTGGACGGGGTCGGCACGGTGATGAGGTCGCCCTGCACCCACTCGCCGCCGCTCAGTCGGTGATCGACGCGCATCGTCGCCGGCCAGCTCATGCTGCTGCCGTCCTTGTAGAACTGGACGGCGACGCGCGTGAGGGTCTCGCGCTTCGCGAGCGCGTAGCTCAGAGTGTCCTGGTCGTTCTTGGTGCCGCCTCGCCAGTTCGACCATCCCTTGTCGGTCGCGATGCCGTTGATGGTGTTGCTGGCGGGGTAGCCCGACTCGGTGTAGGTCGCCGAGGGAGCGCTCTGCGGGGCGACGTTGTTCTCGGTCGCGGCCGTGACGATGACCGTCAGCTTCGCGTCGAGACGCTCACCGGTGGGACCCGTGGCGACGCCCGCGACAGTCACCGTTCCCGGCGAGGAGAAGGCGGCATCCGTCAGGTCGCCCCACGTCCACTCCACCGGCACCCGGTACCCGCCGCCCGACGGCGTCAGCTCGGCCGGGACGTCGCGGTCGGCGAGGCCCTTCACGACATCGAGGGCGCTGCCCACCGGAACCGTCACCGAGACCGGTCGCGTCGCCGTGAAGGCACCGACCTCGACGGTCGCCGTGGCCTCGAACTCCGTACCGAAGAGGTCGGTGCCCGTACCGCGCACCTGCACGGTGCCGGGTCGCGACCAGTCGGCCCCGTCGAGCTGCCAGGTGACGTCAGCGGCACGGAGCGTGTTGCCGGCGTACCGGACCACGGCTCGAGACGGCAGCTGCGGGGCGACGTCGACCGCGGTCGCCACCGAAACGGGCTCGGTGCCCAGGATGCGCGTCGTCGCGATGCGCCACTGCTGGTTGCCCCCGCCGTTGGACGTCCACAGCCCCACGGTCGCGCCGGGAGTCGTGCTGGCCTGGTTCACATCGAGGACGCGCTCGGCGGCGACGTTCAGCAGCGAGTAGTACTCACCGTCCGTGGTCGAGGCCATCCACTGCGTCGCGGGGTCGCCCGCGGCCGCGGTCGGATCGGCGTCGACGAGAGCGGTGCCCCCGTTGCTGGATGCCAGGAACTTGCCCGCCCCGTTCTGGAGCGTGAAGCGGTGGCGGTTGGTGCCCTCGCCGTCGATCGTGCGCACGGTCCAGGTCTGCGCCCGGGCGGCGTCGGCCGTCGTGGCGGTGGCACGGATCGCCAGACCCGACGAGGCGTCGAGCGCGAGGCCGCTCTGCAGGCCCGTGAGCTGCACCGACTCGCCGTCACGGAACGCTGCAGCGTCCTGCGAGACGCCCGACACGCCGTCGATCACGAACGTCGTGACCGACTTCGCCGGGACGGTGACGGTGGCGGTCCGGGATGCCGCGTCCACGGCCACCTTCGCACCCTCCTTCAGGGCGTTGACCGTCGGCTGGTCGACCGTCGACTGGGTGGTCACGATGGGGGTGACCGTGGCCCCGGGTGCGATCGTCCCGAAGTCGCTCAGGTCGATCTGCACCGTCTTGGCGGAGTCGTCGCCGTTCACGTGCACGATCGTCGCGCCCTGACCGTCGGCGTCGACGGCCGCGGTGGACTGCGCGTTGTCGGTGGCCATGAGGCGGTCGCCCGGGTGGATGTAGTGCGTGAAGTTCCGGACGGTGTTGTACTTCTCGTTCGTCAGCACCTTGCAGGAGGGGTCGGCCTCACCGTCGGCGATGCGCCGCAGCGACTTGCCCTCGGCGTTGCAGTCGAAGTCGATGTAGACACTGCCCCAGTTGAGGTTCTCGACCTTCTGCATGTTGTAGAGGTCTTCGACGGGCTGCCAGAACACCCAGGCGGTCGGCTCGAGCTCGCGGAGGTCGCCCACGATGTGCTCGGCCATTCCGATGCCGTTGTTGATGTCGTTGGTCGTGAAGCCGCCGGCCGTCCAGTTGCCCTCGACCTCGCTCATCCACAGGGGCTTGTCGGCGGCCTTGGCGATGTCGCGGACGACCTGGCGTCCGCTGGTGCCGTAGGTGTGCACGTTGAGCTGGTCGACGAGGCTCTTGGACTGCGCCGACCAGGTGTTCCAGTTCGAGGCGAAGATCCCGGGGTTCGTCTCGTCCATCGCCGAGATCACGGCATCCGTCGTCGTCCCCGGCTGCGCGAGGCGGGCCGCGAGCGCCTTGACCATGGCATCCTGCGCCTGCGGGCCGATGTGCGCACCCTCCTGGCGTCCGCCGGTCGGCCACTGCGCCCCGTTCGGGATCTGGGTCTGCCAGTAGTTCGTGTTCGGCTCGTTGAACGGGTCGATCGTGTCGAACTTCACGCCGTGCTGCTTCTCGAGCTCGTCGACGACATTCACGAGGTAGCCCGCGAACTTGTCCATGTCGGCGGGGGCGAGCTGCTCGCTCGTGGCGTTGTTGATGCCGCCGGAGACGTAGCCGCTCTGAGTGAGGAAGTAGGGCGGCGAGTTGCTGAACGCCTCCCAGTGGGTGATCTTGCCCTTGAGCGCATCGATCCACCACCGCTGGGCGGAGTCGGCGTCGAAGTCATAGGCGTTCGGGTCGTCGGGGTTCCACGCGGCCTTGTACCGCGCACGGTCGGCGTAGTTCGAGGTGATGGCGCCCTGGTCGTCGCTCGCCTGCAGGTCGGGGTTCCAGAATCCGGGCACCGCGCCCCCGGGACGCAGGTAGTCCGGCACGTCCGACGCATTGCCGCCGCCGATGTTGTACCTGGCGATGTTGAGGTTCAGGCCGTCCTCGCCGAACACCGCGTCGTAGAGCTTCTGGCGCACGTCGGCGGGATAGTTGCCGGTGGCGTTGGCGAACCACACGAGGCTCGTTCCCCACCCCTCGAACGGGTCGGCCGCGGTCGCGGGGTTGGGGGTGATGCGCACCGTCGCGTTCGGCGCTGCCACCGCCGCCGCGGGGGCCGCGGTCGCGGCGAGTCCACCGGCCGCCAGGGCGACCGCGCAGGTCATCGACAGCAGTCGAGCTGACTTCATCGTCATTCCGATCCGGCCGCAGCGTCGCGGCCCTTGAGGAGGGGAGATGTTGACGTCAACATGTTGACGTCAACATCGAACTTAGCGGAGCCCGGGGTCGCGATACAACCGCTGCTCCGGCCAGGCATCCCGCGCGGTCGTCCTGCGCGGGGCTGCGTCGCGCGCGCCCCGCGGCATCCCGGGCCCCGCGCCGCACCGAATCCGCGCGCCCGGCGGAGGAGATTCGGCGAAGGGAGGACGGATGCCGCCGATCCGGCCCTCCGCCCGCCGCATCCCCTCCGCTCAGCAGCCGCCCGAGCGCACACCGCCCCTCGCGCACGCACGCGGGAGCCGCGCACGTCGAGCGCGCAGACGGGAGCCGTCAGGCGCGCGGGCCGGAGCTCTCGCGCACCACGAGGGAGGTGGGCACGAGAGTGCGCGTGTGCTCGCTGCCCGAGCCTTCGATGTCGGCGATCAGAGCGCTCATCGCCTCTTCGCCGACACGCTCGAACCGCTGGCTCACAGTCGTCAGAGGAGGCCAGAAGTTCGCCGACTCGGGCATGTCGTCGAAGCCGACGACGCTGATCTCACCGGGCACGGCGCGCCCGGCCTCGTGCAGCGCGCGGATCACCCCGAGGGCCATCTGGTCGTTGGCCGCGAAGACCGCCGTCACCGCCGGGTCGCGTGCGAGCTCCGCGCCGATGCGGTGCCCCGACTCGGCCGTCCAGTCACCGATCTGCACCGGCGGCACGCGGCATCCGCGTTCCTCGAGGGCGGCGCGCCAAGCGTCGCGCCGACGCTCGGCCGCGAAGGACTCCGGCGGGCCCGACACGTGCCACACGGTCTCGTGGCCGAGGTCGAGCAGGTGCTCCGTGGCCAGGCGCGCGCCCTGCGCCTGGTCGTTGTCGACGACCGCGTACGGGTAGTCGGCGCTCGAGTCGACGACGACGACCGGCAGCCCGGAGGGGATGGAGAGTTCGTTCTCACCGAGGCGGTGCGTCTCGATGAGGATCACGATCCCGTCGACGGCGTGCTCGTGGAGTCGAAGGAACGCCCCCGACACGTCGGACTGCGAGGCGGACTGCACCGTGATGAGCGTGATGGAGTACCCGGATGCCGCAGCCACCGACGCCAGCGCGTCGAGCGTGCGCGTGTTGCCGTAGGAGCTCAGCGAGAACATGATCACGCCGATGCTGCGGAAGCGCCCGGATCGCAGGGCCCGTGCGGCACTGTTCGGCCGGTAGCCCAGGGAGGCCATCGCATCGAGCACGCGCTGCCGCGTGTCAGGATCGACGTTGGAGCGATCGTTCGCCACGCGCGACACGGTCTGCCCCGAGACCCCCGCCGCCGCAGCGACATCGGCCATCGAGACTTCCCGTCGTCGCCCGCGACCCCCCGCCGCGGTCGACACCGTCGTCGTCTCGCTCACGTCTGCCTCCTCGGATGTTGACGTTGACATGCTAGCGGGACGGGAGTTATGTTTACGTCAACATCGCGGCAACCCGTCCGCGTTGCGCACCAATGAAGAGGCATCCGGACGATGACGACCACCGCGGCACCCCCGCCCGCTCTGCGCCCCCCGCGCCGTAAGCGACGCGCCCGTATCGACGACCGCGGCTGGCTGTTCGTCGCCCCCTTCGCCATCGTCTTCGCGCTGGTCTTCCTCGCGCCCCTGGCGTACTCGCTCTACCTGAGCGTCTTCCGCGATCAGCTGGTCGGCGGCAACGCGTTCGTCGGCTTCGCCAACTACATCGCCGTCTTCGGCGACGGGAAGTTCTGGGACGGCCTCGGCCGCGTCTCGCTGTTCCTCGTCGTGCAGGTGCCCGTCATGCTCCTGCTGGCGCTCGCCGCCGCGCTCGCGATCGACAGCGCCAGGCTCCACGCCGCCGGCTTCTACCGCATCGTGATCTTCCTCCCCTACGCCGTTCCGGCCGTGGTGGCGGTGCTCATGTGGGGGTACATCTACGGCGACCAGTTCGGCCTCACCCGCAACCTCAACGACCTGCTCGGCGGCTCGTTCATCCAGCCCTTCGTGCCCGAGTGGATGCTGGTCTCGATCGGCAACATCGTCACCTGGCAGTTCGTCGGCTACAACATGCTGATCTTCTACTCGTCGCTGAAGACCATCCCGGGCGAGCTGTACGAAGCGGCATCCATCGACGGAGCCGGAGCCTGGCGCACGATCTTCTCGATCAAGATCCCCGCCGTGCGCGGCGCGGTCGTCATCGCCACGATCTTCTCGATCATCGGCAGCTTCCAGCTGTTCAACGAGCCCAACATCCTCAAGCCCCTGGCGCCGAACACCATCACCACGTTCTTCACGCCGAACATGTACGCCTACAACCTGTCGTTCGCGGGCCAGCAGTACAACTACGCGGCCACGGTCGCGATCATCATGGGCGTCATCACCGCCGTCATCGCTTACGTCGTGCAGCTGCGCGGCTCTCGTCAGGAGGCGCGATGACCACCGCGACCGCACCCCGCACCGACACCGTGGCCGTGACCACCTCCCGTTCGCGCTCGCGCCGCGGCTTCGCCCGCACGTCGCCCACGCAGAGCAAGAAGTCGATCGTCCTCAGCATCGTCATGGCGCTGTACCTCCTGTACACGCTCGTGCCGCTGTTCTGGCTCGTCATCAACGCGACCAAGACCCAGCCCGACCTCTTCTCGACGTTCGGCCTCTGGTTCGGGGACAGCTTCGCCCTGGGCGACAACATCGCCCAGACGCTGACCTACCGCGACGGCATCTTCCTGCGCTGGCTCGGCAACACCCTGCTCTACGTCGTCGTCGGCGCCGGTGGGGCGACGCTGCTGGCGACCCTCGCCGGCTACGGTCTCGCCAAGTACAACTTCCGGGGTCGCAAGGCCGTCTTCGCGGTCGTGCTCGGCGCGATCGCGGTGCCCGGCACGGCGCTCGCCGTCCCGACCTTCCTGCTCTTCAGCCAGCTCGGCCTCACGAACACCCCCTGGGCGATCATCATCCCGTCGCTCATCAGCCCGTTCGGTCTGTATCTCATCTGGGTGTACGCGACGGATGCCATCCCCACCGAGCTGCTGGAGGCCGCGCGCATGGACGGCGCGGGCGAGTTCCGCACGTTCTTCACGATCTCGATCCGGCTGCTGACGCCCGGCATCGTCACGGTGCTGCTGTTCGCGGTCGTCGCGACCTGGAACAACTACTTCCTCCCGCTCATCATGCTCAGCGACCCGGCCTGGTACCCGCTGACCGTCGGTCTCAACCAGTGGAACGCGCAGGCCACCGGCGTCGGCGCCCAGCCGATCTACAACCTCGTGATCACCGGCGCTCTGCTCTCGATCATCCCGATCGTCGCCGCGTTCCTCGTCCTGCAGCGCTTCTGGCAGTCCGGCCTCAGCGCCGGAAGCGTCAAGCAGTGACCCAAGATCTCCTCCCGAAACCGGAGCGTCCTGCCCCGGAACCACGCAACACCATCCACAACAACGAAGTGAAGGAATCCCGATGACATTCATGCGCAAGGGCACCGCCGTACGGCGGACCGTCTTCGCTCTGGCCGCGACCGCGCTCACGGTGGGCGCACTGACCGCCTGCTCCGGCGGCAGCACGGGCGGCGGCAGCAACGGCGGAAGCGCCAACGACATCGAGAAGGCGCTCCAGGAGGGCGGCGAGATCACGTACTGGTCGTGGACGCCCTCGGCCGAGGCGCAGGTCGCGGCCTTCCAGAAGAAGTACCCCAATGTGAAGGTCAACCTCGTCAACGCGGGCACCAACACCGAGGAGTACACCAAGCTCCAGAACGCGATCAAGGCCGGCTCGGGCGCCCCCGACGTCGTGCAGATCGAGTACTACGCCTTCCCGCAGTTCGCGCTGTCGGACTCGCTGCTCGACCTCGCGCCCTACGGCTTCGGCGACCTCGAGAGCGCCTACGCCCCGGGCCCGTGGGGTGCGGTCGACTTCGACGGCAAGATCTACGGCCTGCCGCAGGACTCGGGCCCCATGGCCCTGTTCTACAACAAGTCCGTCTTCGACCAGTACGGCATCGCCGTCCCGACGACGTGGGACGAGTACTACGCGGCCGCGCAGAAGCTGCACGCCGCCGACCCGACGAAGTACATCACCGCCGACACGGGCGACTCCGGCTTCACCACCAGCATGATCTGGCAGGCCGGCGGCACCCCGTTCAAGGCCGACGGCACGAACGTCACGATCGACCTGCAGGACGCGGGCTCGAAGAAGTTCGCCGACAACTGGAACCGTCTCATCGACGGCGGTCTGCTGTCCGACACCCCCAGCTGGAGCGACGAGTGGTTCAAGGGCCTCGGTGACGGCTCGATCGCCTCGCTCGTCATCGGCGCCTGGATGCCGGGTGTCCTCGAGTCCTCCGTGAAGGACGGCGCGGGCAAGTGGGCCGTGGCCCCGATCCCGACGTACGACGGCAAGGCCGCGACGGCCGAGAACGGCGGCGGCGGACAGGCCGTGACCAAGCAGAGCAAGAACCCCGCGCTGGCCGCGGGCTTCCTCAAGTGGCTCAACAACGACGACGAGAGCCTCACGATCTTCGCGGAGTCGGGCGGCTTCCCCTCCACGACGGCGCAGCTGAGCGACCCCGCCTTCGTCGACAAGAAGTCGGACTACTTCGGCGGCCAGCAGATCAACCAGGTCCTCACGCAGGCGTCGAGCGACGTGGTGAAGGGCTGGAGCTACCTGCCCTTCCAGGTGTACGCCAACAGCATCTACGGCGACACCGTGGGTCAGGCCTACGCCACCAAGGGCGACCTGAACGAGGGTCTGTCGACGTGGCAGGACCAGCTGGTCCAGTACGGCAACGACCAGGGCTTCAGCGTCAACAAGTAAGCCGATGATCGGGGGCGGGTCGCAGCGCACGAGCGAGCGGCCCGCCCCTTCCCTTCCCGCTCCAGGAGAGCCCGCATGACCTCCCCCACCCGCATCACGCTGGACCCCCACCGACCCGGAGCCGAGGTTCCGCGCCGCCTGTTCGGCACGTTCGTCGAGCACATGGGCCGGTGCGTGTACGACGGCATCCATTCGCCCGGACACGCGACGGCGGATGAAGCCGGCTTCCGTGCCGACGTGCTCGCCCTCGTGCGCGAGCTCGGCGCGACGGTGGTGCGCTACCCCGGCGGGAACTTCGTCTCGGGCTACCGCTGGGAGGACGGTGTCGGTCCGCGCGCGGATCGTCCGGTGCGGCTGGATGCCGCGTGGCACAGCACCGAGACCAACCAGGTGGGGCTGCACGAGTTCGCCGAGTGGGCGGATGCCGCGGGCCTCGAGGTCATGGAGGCCGTGAACCTCGGCACGCGCGGCGTCGCCGACGCGGCCGACCTGCTCGAGTACGCGAACCACCCCTCCGGCACCGCGCTGAGCGAGCGCCGGCGCGCGAACGGCCGCGACGAGCCGTTCGGCATCCGGCTCTGGTGCCTGGGCAACGAGATGGACGGGCCGTGGCAGATCGGCCACAAGACCGCCGACGAGTACGGGCGCCTCGCCGCCGAGTCCGCGCGCATGATGCGCTTCATCGACCCGACCGTCGAGCTCGTCGCCGCGGGCAGCTCGAACCACGAGATGCCGACGTTCGGCGAGTGGGAGCGGACGGTGCTGCGGCACACCGCGGGTCTCGTCGACCACATCTCGGTGCACGCCTATTACGAGGAAGACCCCGCCGACCCGCAGAGCTTCCTCGCCAGCGGCGCCGCCCTCGACCGCTACATCGGCGAGGTCGCCGACATCATCGACGAGGTCGGTGCCACGACCCCCCAGGGCACTCCGATCGGCATCAGCGTCGACGAGTGGAACGTGTGGAACCAGACGCGCTGGAACGAGGTCGACAAGCCCCGCGTCTTCACGGGCGACTGGCCGATCGCGCCGCGCCTCATCGAGGACGACTACACCGTCACCGACGCCGTCGTCGTCGGGTCGCTGCTCATCACCCTGCTCCGGCGCGCGGACCGCGTGTCGATGGCGAACCTCGCGCAGCTGGTGAACGTCATCGCGCCCATCCGCACGGAGCCCGACGGCGGACCCGCGTGGCGGCAGACGACGTTCCACCCCTTCCGCCTGACGGCCGAGGCCGCGACCGGCCGGGTCGTGCCGGTCGACGTCGAGGGCGCCCGGATCTCCACCGCCCGTCACGGCGACGTCGACGCCGTCGATGCGATCGCCACGGTCGACGGCGACACCGCCCACGTGTTCCTCGCCCACCGCGCGCTCGACGCGGCGACGGAGATCGAACTCGACCTCGGGCCCGTGGCATCCGCCGACGCCGTCGTGATCACGATCCCCGACGGCGGCGACCGCAACACGACGAACTCCGCCGACGCCGAACCCGTGGCGCCCGCACCGCTCGCGGTCGACGTGGTCGACGGCATCCTGCGCTTCACCCTGCCCCCGCTCGCCTGGGCGCGCGTCCGCGTGCAGCTGGCCCTGTGATCCCGAAAGACATCGTGACGACCTTCACCATCGGCGAGACCGACTTCCTGCTGGACGGGCAGCCCTTCCAGGTCATCTCCGGGACGCTGCACTACTTCCGCATCCACCCCGAGCACTGGGCCGACCGCATCCGCACGGCGAAGGCGATGGGGCTCAACACCATCGAGACGTACGTCGCGTGGAACGCGCACGAGCCGGTACGCGGCGAATGGGATGCCACGGGCTGGAACGACCTCGGACGCTTCCTCGACCTCGTCGCCGCCGAGGGTCTGCACGCCATCGTCCGGCCAGGCCCCTATATCTGCGCCGAGTGGCACAACGGCGGCCTGCCGGTCTGGCTGACCTCCACCCCGGGCATCGGACTGCGCCGCTCGGAACCGCAGTACCTCGCCGCGGTGACGGAGTACCTGGAGCGCGTGTACGAGATCGTCGCGCCGCGCCAGATCGACCGCGGCGGCAACGTCGTGCTGGTGCAGATCGAGAACGAGTACGGCGCGTACGGCTCCGACAAGGACTACCTGCGCGAGCTCGTGCGCGTCACCCGCGACGCCGGGATCACGGTGCCGCTGACGACCGTCGACCAGCCGATGCCGTGGATGCTCGAGAACGGCAGCCTCCCCGAGCTGCACCTTACGGGCTCGTTCGGCTCGCGCTCGGCCGAACGCCTCGAGACGCTGCGCGAGCATCAGCCCACCGGTCCGCTGATGTGCTCGGAGTTCTGGGACGGCTGGTTCGACTGGTGGGGCAGCATCCACCACACCACCGACCCCGCGGCCTCCGCCCACGACCTCGACGTCCTGCTCGCGGCGGGCGCCTCGGTGAACATCTACATGGTGCACGGCGGCACGAACTTCGGCGCCACCAACGGCGCCAACGACAAGGGCCGCTTCGACCCCATCGTGACGTCGTACGACTACGACGCCCCGATCGACGAGTCGGGCCACCCGACGGCGAAGTTCCACGCGTTCCGCGACGTCATCGCGAAGTACGCCGCCGTGCCCGATCTCGAGCCCTCGCCGCGGCCGGACGCGCCGGTGTTCGAGGTGGCGCTCTCGGGCGAGGGCGACTGGATGCCGGCATCCACCGGTTCCGTCTCCGACGCGCCCGCGACGTTCGAGGAGCTCGGACACCTCGGGGCCCTGGTGCGGTACGACGTCGCGCTGCCCGCGTCCTCTGCGGACCGCGCCGTGCTCGCGTTCGGCGAGGTCCGCGACCTCGCGTGGGTGCACGTCGACGGGGCGTTCGTCGGACGCCTCTCCCGCACGCTGCACGAGCGCGCGCTCGCGATCCCCGCGGGGGCCACGCTCACCGTGCTCGTCGAGGACCAGGGCCGCGTGAACTACGGACACCGCCTCGGCGAGCAGAAGGGCCTGATCGGGGGGGCGACGCTCGACGGCGCGCCGCTGACGGACTGGACCGCGACGCCGATCGACCTCGCCGCCGCCACCGGGACCGGCGCGGGAGCCGTCGGACGGGTGATCCTGCGCGGGAGCTTCGAGCTCGACTCGGTCGCCGACCTGTTCCTCGACACCGCGGCGTGGGGCAAGGGCTTCGCGTTCGTGAACGGCTTCTTCCTCGGGCGGTACTGGCGGAACGTGCCGCAGCAGACGCTCTACGTCCCCGCGCCGGTGCTGCGCGCGGGCGCGAACGAGATCGTCGTGCTCGAACTGGAGCAGGCCGTCGAGCTCGTCGCGCGCTTCGTCGCGCAGCCGGAGCTGGGGCAGCTCGAGGAGTAGAGCGCGTTCCCGCACCAGGCATCAAGCCCGAGAACAGGCCGATCACGCGAAGATCGGCCTGTTCCCGTTGCGGCGCCTGTTTTCGCGCCGGAGGTTCGCCCGCCGTGGAGCGAGAAGAGTCGGCGACCCGGTACTCATAATGCCGGTTGGGATTTTTATGAGTAAAGTTACTACCGCATAAAGAGCGAAGGGGGCTTTATGACCGCGTCGGACTCATGGCCGCCCATCGGGAGTGAAGACCTCCTGTGGGAACCGTCGGCGATGACGATGTCGAGAGGCCCGCAACGCTACCGCGCGGCCATTCCCTCGAGGATCGCGAGTCTTCTTCCCGCACCGGTTCCGGAAACGAGCGCTCTCGCCGATCTGGCCGCTCAGGAGCTGAGCCGATTCGACGCCGAACTCGGCCACCGCATCTCGACCTTCGCCCCCGTCCTGCTTCGCTCCGAAGCGGCTTCGTCCTCCCAGATCGAGAATCTGACCGCCAGCGCACGAGCCATCTTCAGCGCCGAACTCGGCGCCACCCGAAGTCGGCATGCGATCGAGATCGCGGCGAACACGCGCGCGATGGCGACAGCCCTGGATCTTGCCGAACAGATCTCGACCACGGCGATCCTCCAGATGCACGCCGTCCTCCTCCACGACCAGCCTCGCCACACTCCTGGGCGATTCCGGGATGAGGCCGTGTGGATCGGCACTCGCTCGGATTCACCCGTCGGCGCGGAGTTCGTCGGCCCATCGCACGAGCGAATAGTCGGCCTCATCGAGGACGCGCTTGCATTCGCACGACGCACGGACATTCCTGTCCTCACCGCGGTCGCCGTCGCGCATGCGCAGTTCGAAACCATTCATCCGTTCAGCGACGGGAACGGTCGCACCGGACGTGCGCTCGCGCAAGCGATGCTCCGCTATCGCGGCACGACCCGGAATGTGGCCGTTCCCGTCTCGGCGGGGCTTCTCGCGGACGTCGAGGGGTACCATCGCGCGCTCACGGCTTACCGCGCGGGGGACGTTTCACCCATCATCGCGGCCTTCGCCAACGCCGCCCTGCGAGCCGTCGCCAACGCTCGCGAGCTCGTCCGCGAACTGGACGCGATCCGGAACGATTGGGACACCCGCCTTCATGCGCGGAAGTCGAGCAATGCCTGGCGCCTGCTCGACGTCCTGCTCGCCCGCCCCGTCGTCGACTCCGCAACGGCTGCCGATGCCCTGGGCGTTCGACAACCGAACGTCTATCCACCCCTTCAGTCGCTGGTGGATGCCGGCATCCTGAAGTCCAAAGCCGAGCACCGTCTCGGACCGTACTGGCGCAGCGACGAGGTGCTGGCCGCGATCGATCGGTTCGCCGAGCGTGCGGGGCGCCGCCAGAAGGCGACCTGACCTCCGTCAGCGAGCGCTGTCGCGGACGACCAGCGTCGCGGGCACCGTCTCGCCCGTGTGCGCGCCGCCCTCGATCGCGTCGACCAGCACCGCGACGGCGCGCGCGCCGAGGGCGTCGAAGTCCTGCCGGACGGTCGTGAGCGGGGGGCGGTACTCGGCGGCATCCACGATGTCGTCGAATCCGACGACCGCCACGTCCTCGGGGACGCGGCGACCGGCGTCGGCGAACGCGCGCAGAGCGCCGAGCGCCATCTGATCGTTCGCGACGAAGACCGCAGTGGCACCGTCGAGCGCGCGGGCAGCGGCATGACCGGATGCCGAGGTCCAGTCGCCGCGCACGAGGTCGGGCACGCGGCGACCGGCGTCGGCCAGGGCCTCGCGCCACCCGCGCTCGCGCTCGGTCGCGGCGAACGAGCGCGCGGGCCCGGCGATGAGGTGCACGGTGTCGTGTCCGCGGGAGAGGAGGTGCTCGACGGCCGCGCGGGCACCACCGGCGTGGTCGGTCTGGACGATCGAGAACCGGTCGTCGGGCGGGGAGTCCACGACGACGAGGTGCAGGTCGCCGGGCGGATCGATGTCGCGCACGAGCTCGGTCGCCTCGTTCAGCACGACCGCGCCGTCCACGCCCTGCGAGCGCAGGCGAGCGAAGGCGTCGCGGATGCCGCGCTCCCCCACGCTCACGACGGCGAGCGCGTAGTCGCGCGCGGCGGCGGTCTCGGAGATCGCCTGCAGCATGCGGGAGTTGCCCACGGATGCCAGGGTCGACACGACGAGTCCGATCGTGGAGGTCTGTCCGGTGCGGAGCGCTCGCGCTGCGCGGTGCATGCGGTAGCCGAGATCGCTCATCGCCTTCTCGACGCGGGCACGGGTCGCGGGGTCGACACGGGGACTGCCGTTGGCAACGCGCGACACCGTTTGCGCCGAAACACCGGCCGCTGCGGCCACATCGGCCATCGATACGCGCATGCCACCCCCTCGGTGTTGACGATATCACGCCTGATCTGTAGCGTGTTATCGTGAACACGGACAGCCCCACCGCGGTGGCCCTCGGCGCCGGAGTCGTCAAGCGCCCCACGCGCCTGGCCGACGGCCGCGAACTGATCTACTTCGACGACGCCGACACCGCCCTCGGCGCGGAACGCTCGGTCGACGCCCGCACCCTCGACCCGCGCCCCACCACCGCGACCATGCGACAGGACGTGCTGACGGGCGACTGGATCACCGTGGCATCCAATCGCCAGAACCGCGCGTTCCTGCCTCCCGCGCACCTCGACCCGCTGGCCCCGCAGACGCCGACCAACCCGTCCGAGATCCCGTCGCGCTACGACGTGGCGGTCTTCGAGAACAAGTCGCCCTCGTTCGGCCCCGCGCTCGACATCGCCACCGCCGACGCCCCCGCCGCGATCGACCCGCCGCGCGGCGACGACGACCTCGAGCACCTGGGCCTCGGCCGCACCCGCACCTCGGTCGGGCGCTGCGAGGTCGTCTGCTTCAGCCCCGAGCACGAGGGGTCGTTCGGGACGCTGTCGCGCACCCGCGCGCGGACCGTCATCGAGGCATGGGCCGACCGCACGGCCGCGCTGTCGGCGCTCCCGGGCATCCGGCAGGTGTTCCCGTTCGAGAACCGCGGGCAGGAGATCGGCGTCACCCTCCCCCACCCGCACGGGCAGATCTACGCCTACCCGTACGTCACCCCGCGGACGCAGCGCCTGCTCGACACCGTCTCGCGCACCTCGCCCGACCTCTTCACGCACATCCTCGAGTTCGAGGCATCCGGTCCGCGCGTGGTGCTCCGCGGCGAGCACTGGACGGCCTTCGTCCCGTTCGCGGCGCGCTGGCCCATCGAGGTGCACGTGCTGCCGCACCGCCACGTCGCCGACCTCGCCGAGACCACCGATGCCGAGCGCGACGAGCTCGCCCCGTTCTACCTGCGGCTGCTGCGCGGCATCGACGCGCTGTACGAGACGCCCACTCCGTACATCGCCGCGTGGCACCAGGCGCCCGTCGCCCGCGCGCGCGACAGCGTGCGGCTGAACCTGCAGATCACCTCTCCCCGTCGCGCCGCCGACAAGCTGAAGTACCTCGCCGGATCCGAAGCCGCCATGGGCGCCTGGATCGGCGACGTGACCCCCGAGTCGCAGGCCGAACGCCTGCGCGCCGCCCTCGACACCGTTCCGGAGGTGACGGCATGACCGCCGTCGACGACGCCCGCGCCCTGCTCGCCGCACCCGAGGTGGGAGTGTGGTCGGCGCCCGGCCGCGCCAACCTCATCGGCGAGCACACCGACTACAACGAAGGCTTCGTGCTGCCCTTCGCGATCGCGCAGCGCACCGCCGCCGTGGTCGCCCTCCGTGACGACGACGTCATCCGCGTGCGGTCGACGTTCGCCGACGACGCGGTCGAGGTCTCACTCGCCGACCTCGACGCCCGCATCGCCGCCGGTGGCCTCGACTGGGCGGGATACCCGCTCGGTGTGGCGTGGGCGCTGCGCGCGGCGGCCCCGGATGCCACGCCCCGGGGCGTCGACATCGCCCTGGCGTCGGAGGTGCCCGTGGGTGCCGGCCTCTCGTCGTCCGCCGCGATCGAGGGGGCCGTGGCATCCGCCCTCAACGACGTGTGGGGCGCCGGCCTCGACAAGGTCGCTCTCGCCCGCGTGGGTCGGACGGCCGAGAACGACGCGGTCGGAGCGCCGACCGGGATCATGGATCAGATGGCCTCGATGCTCGGCGTCGCCGACGCGGCCACGTTCCTCGACTGCCGCACGCTCGAGACCCGGCCGGTCGCGCTGGGTTTCGCGGAGGCGGGCCTGGCGATCCTCGTCGTCGACACACTCGTCGAGCATGCCCACTCCTCGGGCGGGTACCGCGAGCGCCGCGAAGCGTGCGAGCGCGGGGCCGCGGCCTTCGGCGTGCCGGCGCTGCGCGACCTCACCGTCGACGACCTGCCGCGGGCCGCCGAGATCCTCGACGACGTGACCTTCCGCCGGGTGCGCCACATCATCACCGAGAACCAGCGGGTGCTCGACACCGTCGCCGCGCTCGATGCCGAGGGCCCGACGGCGATCGGCGACCTGCTGACCGCATCGCACGCGTCGATGCGCGACGACTTCGAGATCTCAGTGCCCGAGCTCGACCTCGCCGTCGAGACGGCCCTGGCCGCGGGGGCCCTGGGCGCGCGCATGACCGGCGGCGGCTTCGGCGGAGCGGCAATCGCGCTGATCCCCACCGAGCTCGTGCCCGCGGCGACCGACGCAGTGCACGCCGCGTTCGCGGCATCCGGATTCCGCGCCCCGAACGTGTTCACGGTCACGCCGTCGGAAGGTGCGCGCCGCGACGCGTGAGGTGCGGCCCGCGCGGGGCGTTGCGGCGCAGCGGCGCGGGGCGCGGTGCGGCCTGCACGGGGTGCGGCGCAGCGGCGCGGGGCGCGGCGCGGCGGGGTTGTGCTGCGATAAACGCGATCCACGACGAGAAACGCCACGTCCCGCCGTGTCTCGCCGCCGATCCCGTTTATCGGTATCAGGGCACGCCAGGATGGGGCGTATGGATGCCGCGGAACCCGTCGTCGACACCACCCGGGGTCGCGTGCGCGGCTTCACCCGCGGCGCAACGGCGGTGTTCCTCGGCATCCCGTTCGCCCAGGCGCCCGTCGGGCCGCTGCGGTTCGCCGCCCCGGTGCCGCCCGAGCCGTGGGAGGGCGAGCTCGACGCGACCGCGTACGGCGCCACGGCGCAGCGCGGCGACACCGGCATCACGCTGATCCCCGAGCCGAGCGTGCCCGGCGACGCCACACTGAACATCAACGTGTTCGCGCCGGTGGACGCGACTCCGGATGCCGCCCTCCCGGTGTTCGTCTGGATCCACGGCGGCGGCTTCGTCTCGGGGTCGCCCGCGAGCCGGTGGTACGACGGCGACGCGTTCACCCGCGACGGCGTCGTGACGGTGGTCCTCTCCTACCGGCTGGGCTTCGACGGATTCGGGTGGATCGACGGCGCCCCGTCCAACCGCGGGCTGCGCGACCAGATCGCGGCGCTGGAGTGGGTCAGAGACGAGATCGGCGCCTTCGGCGGCGATCCCGCGCGCGTCACGGTGGCGGGGCAGTCGGCGGGCGGCGGATCGGTGCTCGCGCTGCTGGCTTCGCCCGCGGCATCCGGTCTGTTCGCCCGCGCCATGGCGCTCTCTCCCGCGGTGGGAGCCGTCAGCGGAGCCGCCGCGCGCGGGTTCGCCGGACGCCTCGCGGACCTCGCGGGCGTGCGCCCCGACCGCGAGGGTTTCGCCACCCTGCCGGAGGAGCGTCTGCTCGAGCTGCAGCGGCTGGCGCAGAAGCCCGAGCGCCGAGCGCGGCTCACGGGGCTCACCGCGCTGCTCGACGACGGGCTGCCGCTCGGCCCGGTCATCGACGGCGACCTGCTGCCCCGCTCTCCGTTCGAGGCCCTGGCCGACGGCGCGTCGGCCGGCATCCCGCTCGTGGCGGGCGCGACCGACGACGAGTTCACGATGGTCACCGCGCGCTGGCGGAAGCCGTTGCGGTTGGTCCCGGTTTCGCTCGCCCTCGCGATGCTGGGGCTCGGGCGTTCCCGCCGCCGGGCGTACCTCGCTCGGTCGCGCCGCCGGGGTGCCGCGGCCCGGCTCGGCGGGTACGTCTCGGATCGTGTCATCCGCTCCGTCGTGCTGCGCACGGCACGGGCCCGCGGCGGGACCGCGACCTGGGTCTACCGCTTCGCGTGGCGTTCCCCCTCGGTCGGCTTCGCGTGCCACTGCCTCGACGTGCCGTTCTGGTTCGATCACCTGGATGCCGAGGGCGTGACGACGATCGCGGGCGACGTTCCGCCCGCCGACCTCGCCGCCGCGATGCACGAAGCCGCGGTCCGCTTCGCCCGCGACGGCGATCCGGGATGGCCGACCTGGGATGCCACGGCCCGCCGCGCTCGCGTGTTCGGAGCCCCGGCATCCACCCCGCCCGTCGAGCCCGACGCGTACTCGGATGTCGCCCCGCTGGTCTGACCGCACGGGCGCACGCAGCACGTACCGCGCTGCGGAGAACCTGCCCGACACGCCGGAATCTCAGTGCGGCGAGCGGCCTGTCGACGCCGAACTCCGCCCAGCGGTGCGGCCACAGGCCGCCGCTGCGCGCGCTACGCGAGCGCCGGAACCACCTCACGCTCGAACAGCGTGATGCCCGAGGTGTCGTAGGCGGCCTCGGGGAAGTAGTGGATGGCGTACCCGAGGCCGTGCTCGGCGCGGGCGCGCAGGCGCTCGACGATCTGCTCGGGGGTGCCGAACGCGTCGGAGGCGCGGTAGTCCGCCTCGATGGCATCCGCCCGCTCGTCGCCCACGTGGGGCCGCAGGCGTGCCACGACCGCCGCCAGGCGCTCGTCGGCCTCGGCCTCGGTGGCCGCGACGATCGTGTTGAAGTTGGTGGACCGCGTGATCTCGCCGAAGTCGCGGCCCAGAGTCTCGCAGTGACTGCGGAGCACGTCGGACTTGTGGTCGAACTCCTCGAGCGAACCGCCGAAGTTCGTGTAAGCGGCGTACTTCGCCGCGATCTTGAGCGTGACCTTCTCGCCGCCACCCGCGATCCAGAGCGGGATGCCACCGGGCTGCAGCGGCTGCGGCTGGACGATCGCGCCGTCAACCTCGTAGTACTTGCCGGCGAGCGTCGCCGAGCCCGTGGTCCAGGCCTGGTGCATGATCTCGACGCCCTCGCGGAGGCGCCCGAGACGCTCGGCGATCGGCGGGAAGCCGTAGCCGTAGGCGCGCCACTCGTGCTCGTACCAGCCGCCGCCGATGCCCATCTCGGCACGGCCGCCCGAGATGAGGTCGACCGTCGCCGCGACCTTCGCGAGGTACGCCGGGTTGCGGTAGCCCATGCACGTGCACATCTGCCCCAGGCGGACGCGGTCGGTGACGGCGGCGAACGCGGCCATGAGCGTCCACGCCTCGTGCGTCGCCTCGGCGCTGGGCACCGGGGTGGTGTGGAAGTGGTCGTAGACCCAGATCGACGACCACGGCCCTTCGTCCGCGCTCTGCGCGAGCGAGCTCATCGCCCGCCACTGCTCGGCGGGGTCGATGCCCACCAGATCGAAGCGCCAACCCTGCGGGACGAAGATGCCGAATTCCATGCGTTTCAGACTAGGGGCGGACGCGGATGTCCGGGCAAGGTCAGGGGTCGGTCGCCCGGAAAGGCACGGCCGACCCCCAGTCCGCTCAGCCCGTCAGCACGCCGCGTTCTGCACGAAGTTGATCCGGGCGCCGTTGGTATCCGTCATCCCTCCTGCCGCCGACGAGACGTTGCTCACGAGGGGCGTGGAACCTGCGTACAGGTCGCCGGTGGGAGTGAGGAAGAACCATCCGCCGACGGCCTTCGTACCCGAGGGCATCGCGGGGTACGTGTTGGTCACGTTCGCCCCGTTCGCGACCTTGGGTACGCCGTGGTCCATGAAGTTCACCATTGCTCCGCTGACGTCCGTCGCGTTACCGGAGGCCGAGGAGACACCGCTTGCGAGGGGCGAGTTCCCGGCGTAGAGGTCTCCGCCAGGCGTGAGGAAGTACCACCCGCCGACGGCCACCGCGTCCGCGGGCACGGAGTCGTACGAGGCAGTGATCGCCGTCCCCTTGATCTCCCTCCCCCCGCCCGGTTGCATGAAGTTCGCCTGCGCTCCGTTCGCGTCGGTCATCGACCCACGCGCGGACGACACTTGCTTCGCCACGGAGGTGTTCCCGGCGAACAGCTCCCCGCTCGAAGACAGAAAGAACCACCCACCCACGGCCGTGACATCGTTCGGGACAAGCGAATACGTCGTGACCACCGAAGCAGCGTTCGCGAGTTTGGCGACGCCGCCCTCGACGAAGTTCACGTAGGCGCCATGCACATCCGTTTGATTGCCGACCGCCGAGGAAACGTTGCTGGCGATGTGCGTGGTGCCGGCATAGAGGTCACCACCCGGCGTCAGGAAGTACCACCCACCGACCGCGACGGCATCAGCCGGGAGCGGCGAGTAGGTCGCTTGAAGCACCAGCCCCATGGCCTCCTTGCCCACGACGCTCGACGCGGTTCCGGTCAGACTGCTCGTGGCAGAAGCCAGGCCCGACATCGCGACGATCGTCTGCGTGGACGGAACGGTCGGCACGGTGATCGCGGGAACCGTGAGGGTTCCCCCCGCGGTCGAGACACCGCTCCACGTCGTGGCACCGCCGGCGAACGTGTACCCGCCCGAGAGGGTGACCGTGACCGACTCACCCGCCGAGGGAACGCCGTTGCGCGTCGCTGTCACCTGGGCACCGGTGATGGTGGCGCACGCCTGGCCGCTGTACGAGCTCTGGTCGAACGCGAGGGCGAGGGTGGTGGACGCCGCCGCAGCGGATGCCGTTGTCGTGATCAGAACAGCGGGAATCGTCCAGGCCGCTCCGGCAAGCACCGTGCGACGGCTTGTGGCCCCGAACTCCCTCTCACGTTCCGGTTTGTCGCCCGCTGCGGGGGGGGGGGGGGGGGGGGGGGGGGCAAACTGCTCTCGTTCGTTCATTTTCGTCCTCCGGGTTCGGGTATGGAGGTCGGCACGGGAAGCCGCTGTTGCGCACAACGGGAAGGTGTCGACGTCACCAACTGTTGCGACGAGCACCAACGAGCAGATCGCGCAGTCCTTCGGCGAACCCCGGGTGAAGGACAACTCCGCCGTGGGTGAGATCTCAAGGTGCGGAGTCGACGCACTGCCGATCCGACCTTCCGCATCCGGCCCTCAGCGAATTCGACGGATGGCCGCGAGACCGCATGCACGTGACATCTCCACTGCAGAGTGCAGTGGAGATGTCGGTCGGATGCAGTCTCGCGGATCGAGCCGCGCCACCCCGCGTCACCCGACGGCGCGGCGGCGGCCCTGCCACGGCAGGGCCTGCATCAGGCTGAGCACCGCGATGATCGCGATGCCGAGGGCCGCGGCCGAGCCGAGCAGGGGCAGCACGAGCGGCGAGAGCGCCCGACTCGCCTCGGGGACGAGGCCCGCCGCCTGCGGCACGGTCGTGATCGGGGCGTTCGCGGCGAGGAACTCACGCGCCGACACCGCCGGGTCGATCGCCGCGGGAGCCCGGCGCAGCGGATTCACCGGCGCGGCGGCGGTCGAACCGCCCCCGGTCGCGGCCGGTACGGCGACCGGCGCCGCGGCCGAGTAGCTCACGGTGAGCGGCGACGCGGGCTTCGCGGCATCCCGGACCCCGCCGGTCGTGAGCCAGTACCCCTGCTGCCCCGTCTGCCGGTGGAAGTCGATGAGCGTCTGCGGGAACGACCCCCAGTGCGCCTGATTCGTCGAGGACCGCGCGATTTGCCCCCCGCCCGTGGTCGCCACACCGAGATACTGCGGCGTGACCGTGAAACCGCCGGTGCCGGCGACGTCGGCGCCGCGGATGTCGGCGAGCACGACGGTCTGCGGCGCGAGACGGTTCCAGGTCGTGGTGTCGTCCATCGAGGTGCCGTATCCGCTCGCGGTGGCCACGAGTCGTCCGGTGCCCGACGCGTCGAGCGTCAGCCGCGGATCCGTGACGCTCCAGTACGTCATCCCGCCGTAGAAGACGACCGTGAACGATCCCGACCACGAGATCTCGACCGCCCCGTCGCGTCGCGTGCCCGTGCCGCCGTCGATGACGGCCTGGTTCCCCGAGACGCTGGTGACGGATGCCACCGACACCGGCGACCCGTCCGGCCCCTGGCACTTCGTCGCCCAGGATGCCGTGACCCACCCGCCCGCGGTCGGCTTCTCGATCCGCACGTTCGCGTCCTGCGCGCGGTAGAGGCCATCGCCCTCCGTCCACGCGCGGGAGCCGCCGGCATCGCCCGCGGCGCCGGCGCTGAGGAAGTTGCATCCGCCCGCGAACGCCCCGCCTCCCGCCTCGGCGTTGAGTCCCCACCGCAGCTGCGCGTCGATGATCGTCCCATCGGTCCCCTCCGCCCCACCCGAGCCGGGGACGGTCACGACGATGTCGCCCGGTCCCGCAGCCGCGGCCGGCGTGGCGGCGAGTCCGAGCACGAGGGCGAGGGCGAGGCCCGATCGCCGCAGCAGCCCCGACCTCATGACGCGGCCCCCGCCGCCGCCCGCTCGGGGATGGGCGCTCCCGCCGCCCTCCGTGCCCGCCGGCGCGCCCGTGCGCGCACGAGGGCGGTGACGATGCTCGTGACCACCAGCGCCGCGGCGAGCGCGATGCAGGCCAGCAGCAGCACGAGCACCCAGGTCGGCGCGGTCGGCGCCTCGGAGACGGATGCCACGGCGATCCCACCGGTGACCGCGACCTCGGCCTCGGCCACCGCCCCCGACCCGGCCCCGCGGAGCGTGAGCAGGTGTGTGCCGTCGCGGATCTCGCGGGGCACGCTCAGCGCCGCCGCCACCTCGCCCTGCGCTCCGGCGGTGAGCGGGCCCACGGCCGTCAGCCCGCCGTCCAGCGACGCCACGACCTGCTCGCCCGGCGTGAACCCCTGACCGGTGAAGACGATGGAGGTGCCCGCCGCGACCGACGCCGACTCCAGCCCGACCCGCACGGTACCCGCCATCGGCGCCGCGGCGGGCGCGTCGGGGGCGGGAGCCGCAGCGGCCGCGGCGAACGACACCGGTGTGAACGTCTCGTTGTTGGCGTTCTTCACGCCGTGCGCGCCGATGGTGATGATCCCGCACGTGACCTTGCGGCAGTCGACCTCGGTGACGCGGCCCTCACGGTCCTGGCTCTCGAAGACCGCCCCCGGGATCACCATGCCCACCGACCACGACCCGTCCGCGCCGAGCACGCCGTTCGCCGAACTCTCGGTCTCGCTGCCGGGGAAGGCCAGGAAGCGCTGGTAACCGTTGTTCTCGCTCGACTCCGCGTCCGGGACGTAGCGGTAGTCCTCGCCGACGACGCCCCCGGCGCTCGGGCGCCACGAGCCTCCCGCGGGGTCGTCGACCCAGCCGAACAGCACGTAGACGCCGCCGAAGCCGTTCGGGACGGCCTGGAAACCCGACCCCGACACGGTCACGTCGGTGGCGTACTCGGCATCCGCGGATGCCGTGCCCCCGGGACCGGTGACCGTCACCGTTCCGGCGGCCCACGCGGGGGCGCCGACGACGACGCCGGTGGCCGTGAGCGCGAGCGCGGTCGCTGTGGCGACCAGGCGACGGGACAGAGCATTCATGCGGGGACTCCGGGGGTGGGGGATGTCACGGGGGCGGGGTCGGCGACCACCAGCAGGGTTCCGCCGGGTCCGTCGACGACGGCGATCGGATGCCGATAGACCCGCGTCAGCAGCTCGGGATCCAGGACGTCGCGCGGGGGGCCGACCGCCACCACGCGCCCGTCCTCGAGGAGAGCGATCCGGTCCGCGTATGCGGCGGCGAGACCGAGGTCGTGCAGGACGACGACGGCTGCTCCCCCGGCATCCACCCGTTCCCGGGTCCGTGCGAGCACCCGGTGCTGGTGCCGGATGTCGAGGCTCGCGGTGGGTTCGTCCAGCAGCGCGATCGCACACTCCTGCGCGTACGACCGGGCGAAGGCGACGCGGGCCCGCTCGCCGCCCGACAGTCCCGTGACGGGACGATCGGCGAACGCCCGCACCTCGCCGGCCGCGAGTGCCTCGGACACCGCGGCGTCGTCGCGGGAGGCCGCCGGATGCCGCCGCCACGGCGCGCGCCCCATGCGCACGACCTCGCGCACGGCGAACGGGAAGGACACCTCGTTGCTCTGCGTCAGCACCGACCGACGCCGGGCCCGCCCCGCGACGGGCCATGCGGACAGCACCGCGCCGTCGAGTTCGACCGATCCCTCGGCGGGAACGCGGTCGCCCGCCAACACCGACAGCAGCGTCGACTTGCCCGCGCCGTTGGGACCGACGAGCACGACCATCTCGCCCGCGGCGAGATCGAGGTCGACGCCGTCGAGCACGCGTCGACCCGCGACGTCGACCGAGATCCCGCGGGCGCGCAGCACAGCGGTCATCCCCATCCCCCCGAACGGCGGCGCGTGCGGCGCAGGAGCCAGAAGAAGAACGGCCCGCCGATGAGGGCGGTGAGCATGCCGATCGGCAGCTCCGACCCCGGCACGATCGTCCGCGCGACCAGATCGGCCGCAACCAGGAGCACCGCGCCGCCGAGGGCGCTGGCCGGCAACAACAGCCGGTGCCCGGGCCCCAGCACCATGCGCATGAGGTGGGGCACGACGAGCCCGACGAAGCCGATGATCCCGCAGAACGCCACCGCCGCGCACGTGAGCAGCGCGATCACGACGATCGCGACCACGCGCAGCCGCTCCACGCGCACCCCCAGATGCTCGGCCTGCCGTTCCCCGAGCGCGAGGAGGTCAAGACTGCCGGCGAAGAACAGGCACGCGACGATGCCGACCACCGCCAGCGGTGCGACCACGGCGAGGTCGTCCCACCGCGTACCGTTGAGCGAACCCAGCTGCCAGAACACGATCTGCTCGCGCTGCTGCGTCGACCCGAGGTAGGTGAACAGCGCGATCGCGGCACCGCCGACGGCGTTGACCGCGATCCCGGTGAGGACGAGGGTCACGACCTCGGTGCGGCCGTCGGCGCGCGCCGAGGCGTACACGAC
Source organism: Microbacterium sp. RURRCA19A (assembly GCF_900156455.1). Taxonomy (GTDB): domain Bacteria; phylum Actinomycetota; class Actinomycetes; order Actinomycetales; family Microbacteriaceae; genus Microbacterium. The sequence continues at coordinate 898,714 of NZ_FTNQ01000002.1, read as the reverse complement.
CGCGATCGCCGCAAGCCCTCCCGCGAAGGCGAGCACGGGGAGGGTGAGCGGGCCGAGGAAGGTGAGCCCGAACACGATGGATGCCGAGGCCCCCACCGCCGCGCCGGACGAGATGCCGATGACCCCGGGCTCGGCCAGGGGATTGCGGAAGACGCCCTGCATGACGACGCCCGCGACCGCCAGCGCCGCCCCGACGAGGACGGCCATGAGCAGCCGCGGCATCCTGATCAGCCATAGCGTCGCCTCGCCGTTGACGTGGGCGACGGGCGTGCCGGGCGCGACGGAGAGGAAACCGAGGCCGACGCTGCGCACGGCGTCGTTCCACGCGCGGGCGAACGCCCCGAGGACCTGGTCGGGCGGGATCGACAGCTGCCCGCTCCCGGCCGACACGATCACGAGCGCCACCAGGGCGACCGCGAGCGCGGCGAAGACCACCGGCACGCGACGGGCGACCCGGACGCGCGCCGGCGGGGCGGCCGCGGGGGCGGTCGCGACCGCCGTCATCCCGCGGCCTCGGGCGCGTAGACGGCGACCGCGAGCGCGTCGAGCACGTCGGCGGCGGCGGGACCGAAGCTCAACACCGTCGTGTCGGACATGTCGACGATGCGACGGTGGCGTCCGGCATCCGTCTGGGCGACCGCGGGCAGGTGCTCGACGAGCCCGTCCACGCCACCCACGGACTCCAGGCCCTTGGTCATCATGATCAGCAGGTCGGGGTTCGCATCGACCAGGGCCTCGTCGGTGATCGGCCGCATCCCCGTCCAGCCGATCTCCCCGGCCACGTCGACACCGCCGAGCGCCTCGATGAGGCTGTCGGCCCCGGACTCCTCGCCGAAGAGGTAGTAGACCCCCGACTGTCCGCGGACGTAGAGGAACATCATGCGCAGCTTCCGCACGGGGTCGGACGGTGCGACGGCCGCGATCTGCGCGATCTTGGCATCCACCGCGGCCGTGGTGCGCGCAGCGAGCGCGGCGGCGCGGTCGGGGACGCCCAGAGCCGCCCCGACCTGGGCGATGAGGTCCCCGACGTTCTCCAGCGAGCGACGCGAGTCGACCACGACGACGGGGATGCCGGCATCCCGCATCTGCAGCACGGTGTCCCACGGACCGAGGCTCGTGTCGGTGAGGATCACCGTGGGCGCCGCGTCCAGGATCGCCTCGGCGTTGAGATCGTGACCGTTCTCGGTGACCACGGGCAGGTGGGCCGCCTCGGGGAACCCGGTGGACACGTCGCGCGCGACGACCCGGTCGCCGAGACCCAGCTCGAAGACGATGCGTGAGAGCGAACCGTAGATGTCGAGCGTCAGGATGCGGGTGGTGTCGCTCACGGTCACGGTGGCGCCCTGCGCGTCGGTGACCGTGGCGGGCAGGACCGGGGCGCCGCCGTCGACGGGGTCGATCTCGGTGGATGCCGCCACTGCGGTGGACGGCCCTTCCCAGGTCAGCGGATCGGCGAGCGGTGTCACCTCGGCCAGAGGGGGCGTGGCGGCGGAGTCGCCGCCGTGCGCGGCACCGGCGACATCGCACGCGCTCAGCCCTACGGCGACGGCCACGGAGAGCGCCAGCGCGGCGAGCCCGCGGATCGTTCGATGCATCATCAGACAACCTCCAAGTAAGGTAAGCCTACCCTCAACATTGCCTGGGTGCCGTCTTCATGGTTAGGTAAGCCTAACCTGTCCTCCAGCGCCTCACCGGGGCGCACCGTCGGCATGCCGCCGGAACCCGTCGGAGGGCGGAGAAGGGAACGAACGTGGATTCCTCCACGCGCAGACACCGTTTCACCCGACTGACCACGGCGAGTCTCGCCGCGGCGGCCCTCGCCCTGGGCGGGGCGCTCGTCGCCACGCCCGCGCATGCCGCCGGCACGAGCATCGACGGCGCCGTGTTCCGCTGGGGACTGAACGCCGAGTCGAACGCCGCCGCCTTCGCCCCGGGTACGGTCAACATGCTCTCGGCGGGCATCGTCACCGCCTCGTCCTCGGCGGACCGGGTCACCGCGTCGAACTGGAAGCAGAGCGACGGCAACACGCGGATCCTCAAGAAGCAGGCCGACGGTAGCTACGCCGCGGCCACCTTCGCGGGCCTGCGGACCGACGCGAACGGCACCACCATCACCTCCGGCAACGGGCTGAACTCGGGCCATATCGCCGAGATCGCCGGGGGCACCGGCACGGTGGACGTGGATGCCGGCACCGCCACGATCCAGTGGACCGGCTCGTTCACCTCGGCGTACTACTCGGGCATGACCCGCTCGTGGATCACCGACCCGAAGCTGACCGTCGCCAGCGACGGCACCGGCACGGTCACCGCCACGCTCGGTGGTTACGGCACCTCGATGGACGATCCCGACAAGTTCGAGTCCCTGACCCCGGTGCCGAACGTGGTCATCGCCACATTGACCGGCGTGGACGTCACGCCCACCGGATTCACGGTGACGCCCGACTACCTCGGGCGTACCGTCTCCGTGCCCGCCGGATCCGTCGCGCAGGTCACCACGGGGGCGAACGCGGGCGCGTTCCCTCAGTCCTTCGTCGACTTCCAGGTCACGACCGGGCAGGGGTCGTACTGGTACTCCTCGGGCGGTGCCGCAGACGTGCGCAAGCCCGCGAGCCCGCTGACGGTCGCCTACACCTCGGCCCCGGTCGCGTCGACTCCCACCGTCACCGTCTCCCAGACCACCGGCCTCACCCCGGGCGAGACGGTCACGGTGTCGGGGAGCGGATTCCTCCCCTCCGGCACGGCGACCAACGGCACACGCCCGCCCCTGGCCGGAACGTTCAGCGGCGCCTACGTGGTGTTCGGCAAGTTCGCCGAGACCTGGAAGCCCTCCGCCGGAGCCGCATCGTCGGCACGCTCGGTCATCGCGCAGAAGTGGGCCGTGCCCGCCGCCAGCATGGCCACCATCGGCGGAGCCGGCAGCGGTGCGATCGAGCTCGCGGCCGACGGCACGTTCTCGGTCGACCTCACCCTGACCACCACCGAGGCGCAGAACCTCGCCGCGGGCCGGTTCGGCATCTACACCTACGCCGGCAGCGGCACCGTCTACGCCCCGTTCGAGACCTACACCCCGCTCTCCTTCGCCTCCTCGTCCGACGTGGTCGTCGAGGTGCCGGAGTGGGTCGACGCCCCGACGGGCTCGTTCGGCTGGGCGTTCGAGGGCACCTCGCCGGCGAGCCTCGGCACCGCCGTGCAGGACGGCGCGAACTTCACGGCATCCGGCTCGCTCACGAACATCCTCGTGACCGACACGCGCGCGGGCGGCACCGCGCCGTACACGTGGAGCATCTCGGGCCAGGTCGGCGACTTCGCCTCCAGCGCGGGCGGCTCGTTCTCGAGCGATCTGCTCGGCTGGACGCCCAAGGTCGTCACCGCGGCACCGGCCGTCACCGCCGGCGCCGAGGTCGCGTCCACCCGTCTCGGCGGCCTCGGACTGGGCGCATCGCGCGTGCTCGCCTCGTCGACCGCGGCGACGAGCGCCACGATCGGGGCCGACCTGTCCCTCGTGATCCCCGGCACGACGCCGGCGGGCGACTACACCGCGAAGCTCACCATCACCGCCCTGCAGTGACCCCCGCGGCGGGGCTCCGACGCTCGACGGGGCCCCGCCGCCCCTCCCACAGAAAGCGCACCCGTGTTCGCACGTCTCCCCCTTCCCGCCGCCCTGGTCGGCATCCTGCTCCTGGCCCTCGCCGCCCCCGCGTCCGCAACCGCCGCGGATGGGGGCGTCGCGTGGACGGTCCGGACCGCCGACAACGCCTACGGCACCGGCCGCGCGAACTTCACGTACGACACGGTCGAGCCGGGCGCCGTCATCTCCGACACGATGATCGTCGTCAACACCGGAACCGAGCCCCTTCCCCTCGCGGTGTACGCAGCCGATGCCTTCACCGCGTCGACGGGCGAGATCGACGTGCTCGTCGACGGACAACCCTCACGGGATGCCGGAACGTGGGTGTCGGTGGACACCACGCCGCTCTCGCTGTCCCCCGGGCAGTCGGCGGAGGTGCCCTTCACGATCACCGTGCCCGTCGATGCACGCCCCGGCGACCACGGCGCGGGGATCGTCACCTCGCTCACCAGCACCGACCCGACCTCGACCCTGTCCGTCGATCGCCGGCTCGGCACCCGCATCACCCTCCGGGTCGCGGGCGAACTGACCCCCGCAGCCTCGGTGTCCGCGGCGTCCGCCCGGTACGAGGCCTCCTGGAACCCGTTCGACTCGGGCCGGATCGTGGTGGAGTACGCGCTCGAGAACACCGGGAACACCCGCCTGACGGGCGCGGAGACCCTCGCGACGGCGGGCCTGTTCGGTGCGCGCACCGCTCCGACACAGCTGACCGAGGTGCTTCCGGGATCGACCGTGCGGATCGCGCGCGAGATCCCGGCGTTCTCGCTCGGATGGGTCGCCGGATCCGTGGACGTCACGCCCGAGGCCGTCGGCCTCGGAGCCGCCCCGCTCGCTCCGGTCACGGCCGGGTTCTCGATCGTCGCCGTGCCGTGGAGCCTATACGCGCTGCTCGCGCTGATTCTGGCCGCCGTGCTGACCGCGGTGCTGCTCGTCCGCCATCGGCGCGCAGCCGCGAGCGCGGCCGCGGCGGCTCAGGCCGACTGAGCCGCCTTCGCGCGCGCGAGGTCGACGAAGAGCTCGGTGTTGAACCGGTAGGCCACGAGCACCTCCTCGATGACGCGCTCCTTCTCGTGCTCATCCCACGCAGCGGCATCCAACTGCTCCCGATAGACGTTCTTGAACGCCTCGGGGTCGGCGATGTCGCCGAAGAGGTAGAACCCGATGCCGTTGGTGTCGAAGCCGAAACGGCGCTGCATGAGCCGACCGATGAACTGCCCGCCGGACAGGTCGCCGAGGTAGCGGGTGTAGTGGTGCGCGACGAATCCGCCCGGCCAGGTCGCCGCGACCCGCCGGATCCGTGCGACGTACGCCTGCGTCGTCGGCAGCGGCGAGATGCGCTCGCGCCAGTCGTCGCCGATGAGGAACGCGAGGTCGGCTTCGAGCGCGGGCAGGCGCGTGAGCTTGTCGCTCAGGAACACGGATGCCACCGGGTCGACGCGCATGCGCTCGGTGGCCGCTTCGAGCGCCTCGTAGATGAACCAGTGCTGGACCACGAGCGCGACATAGTCTTCGCGCGTGCCCGACCCGTTCATGAGGTTCGTCATGAAATCCGCGCCCTCGCTCGACGAATGGGCGGTGCGCGAGCGCTCGCGCAGGGCGGTGGAGAACGGGATGACAGCACTCATGGCGCCATCATACGGGAAGGTTAGGCTCTCCTAACCTTCGATTTCTCAGTGCGGTCGCGGCTCGATGCCGAGCCGCCGGCACGCCTCGTCGTACAGCGCGACGATCTCGCGACGCACCTCCCGCCGCTCCGCGATGGACCCGCCGGGCCACGGCACCCGCAGTTCGACGGTCGCCCCGCCCTCGTGCGCGACCGCCCAGTCGCCCCCGTCGCCGTCGAAGCCCGTCATCCGCGCGGACGCGACCGGCGCCCCGTCACCGAACGCCCGCGCGATGAGCACGTTGTCGTCGCGGTGATCGTCGTTCATGTGGCCGAGCACGGCCCGCTGGATCTCGGGGTCGAACACATACGTCATTAGGCAAGCCTAACTTCGCAGGCCTCTCCCTCCTGCCGACCGTTCCGATCCGGCATCCACTCGCCGTACCGTCCCGCGGAGTCTGCCGACGACACGCCGTCCATACGCCGCCGCCGCCGCCGGCGTGTCGCCCCTCAACTCCGCACGACGGCACGACGGCACGACGGCACGACGGCACCACCGCACGACCTCACGAGACCCGAGGACGCCCGCCGGCCGGTCAGACGGCGAACGCCGCCAGCCGCTGGCGCATCACGGCCACCGCGTCGGCGTTGTCGTCGATCAGCACCGAGTGACGGCCGAGCGGGGCGGCGACGGCGCCGAGGGTGCCGCTGCCGGCGAACATGTCGAGCACCCTGTCACCGGGGCGACTGGATGCCTGGACCATGCGCCGCAGCACACCCTCGGGCTTCTGGGTCGGGTAGCCCGTCTTCTCCCGACCCGTCGTCGGCACGATGGTGTGCCACCAGACGTCGGTCGGCAGCTTGCCGCGCGCCGCCTTCTCGGGGGTCACGAGACCGGGCGCCATGTAGGGCTCACGGTCGACGGCGTCCGAGTCGAAGAAATACGCGGCCGGGTTCTTCACGTACACGAGGATCGTCTCGTGCTTCGTCGGCCAGCGGCGCCGGGTCTTCGCGCCGTAGTCGTACGCCCAGATCAGCTCGTTGAGGAACCGCTCGCGGCCGAACAGCGCATCGCACATGACCTTGGCGTAGTGCACCTCGCGGTAGTCCAGGTGCAGGTAGAGGGTGCCGTCGTCGGCGAGCAGCCGCCAGGCCTCCTCGAGCCGCGGCTCCAGGAACGCCCAGTAGTCATCGAACCGGTCGTCGTAGGTCCGGAGATCGCCGCGCAGCCGCGCGTACTCGCGGCCGTGGAACCCGCGCTGGACCACCGGTACGGGCGCGGACTCCTCCTCCTCGTCCGGGAAGACGAGCATCGCCGGATCGCGGGGCGGCTCGGATGCCGGGACGAGGGGCTCCTCGGCATCCGGGGTCGCTTCCGCCGCGGGAGCCCGCAGCGCCGACTCCACCGCCTTGGATCGGGTACGCCCCGTGTTGAACGGCGGGTCGAGGTAGACGAGCGTGAACGACCCGTCCGCGAGGCGCGGGGTCACGGCGAGATTGTCGGCGTGGTGGATCTCGACGCTGCCGTGATCGAGCACGCCGTCCAGGATCGGGGCGCTCACGGAACGCGCTGCAGCCACGCGTCGGTGGCGAACTTCGACGCCACGAGGGCCTCGGCCTCGGCATATTCCTCTTCGGTGATATGTCCGGTGGTGGCTCCGTAGAGCGTCGTGAACGTGTCAATGAACCGCTGGATCACGGCATCCCGAGCGAGGCCGGTCTGGCTGCGCAGCGGGTCGACGCGCTTGGCCGCCGACACCGTGCCCTTGTCGCTGAGCTTCTCGCGACCGATGCGCAGCACCTCGGTGAGCACCTGACCGTCCATGTCGTAGCTGAGGGTCGCGTGATGGAGCACGCCGCCGTTGGCGAGCCGCTTCTGCGCGGCGCCGCCGATCTTGCCGTAGGGGCCGGCGATGTCGTTGAGCGGCTGGTACACCGCGTCGATGCCGAGCGAACGCAGCGCCTGCAGCACCCAGTCGTCGAGGAAGGCGTAGGAGTCGGCGAAGGTCATGCCGGCGACGAGGGATGCCGGGACGTACAGCGAGTAGGTCACGATCGAGTTCGCGGCCATGAGCATCGCCCCACCGCCCGAGATGCGGCGTACGACGTCGAAGCCGTGCTTCGCCGCCCCCTCGGGGTCGACCTCGTTGCGCAGCGACTGGAACGAGCCGATCACGACGGCGTTCTCGTTCCACTCCCACAGACGCAGCGTGGGCTTGCGGAGCCCCGCGCCCACGCGGGCGGTCAGCACCTCGTCGAGCGCGAGGTTCATGCGCGGCGACACGGGGGCGTCGTGGACGACCTCCCACTCGAAGTCGCCCCAGCCGGGCGCGGTGACGAGTGCGCGGCGGATCGCGGTGGCCACCGACTCGGGCGTGAAGCCGAGCAGCTGCGCGCCCCCGGGGAGCGCCGCCCGGATCGCCGCGGCGATCGTGGGGACGTCGGACTCGACCGGCAGGCCGTTCACGGCCGCGTCGATGTCGTCGAGGGCGTCGTCGGGTTCGAGGAAGAAGTCGCCCGCGAGATGGAAGCCGGCGATGCGGCCGTCGCGCTCCTCGAGGTCGACCACGACCAGTTTTCCCCCGGGGACCTTGTACTCGCCGTGCATGACTCCAGCCTACGGCGCGCGCGTGCGCATCGATCCGCGTGGCGCGGAACAGGAGATCGGCCCGCAACAGGACCAGCCCGCGCGGAAACGCCCTGTTCCGGCGGCATCCCCTGTCCTCAGCGAATGGATGCCGAGAGCCCCCGCATCAGCCCCGGGCGGGGAACCGCCGGTCGAGCCAGGCGGCGAGATCGGCGCGCACGTCCGCCTGCTGCGCCTCGGCGAAGATCTCGTGCCGCGCGCCCGGGTAGACGAGGGTGGTGACGTCGGTGAAGCCGGAGCGCTTCCGGTACGCGTCCGCCAGGAGGTGCACGCTGCGCGGGCCGCCGACGGTGTCGTCGCGTCCGACCATGAGGAGCGTCGGGATGTCGCGCCCGAGATCGCGCCGCGGCCGACCGATGAGCTTCGCCGTCTCGACCGGTCCGAACAGTCGCGGCAGCGGCGTGGAGGTCGTGAGGGGGTCGGCGAGGAAGTCGCGACCGACCTGCTCGACGCTCGACAGCCACTCCATCCCCGTGCCCTTCAGGTGCTTCCACGGGGCGTTGAGGTCGCCGGAGTTCAGCGCACCGGGCCAGCGCAGCGCCGAGCCGCTCAGGACGAGGGCGTCGTAGGCATCCGGATGCCGGTCCACCAGCATCTGCGCGAGGAACGACCCCCACGAGTGGCCGAGGAGGATCAGGGGAAGGTCGGGGTGGGCCTCGCGGATGATCTGAGTGAGGGTCCACACCGCCTCGCGGGCCGCGCGGAGTCCGCCGCGACCGAGACGTCCGAGCTTGCCGTGGTCGCCGTTCCACTGCCGGAGGCCGGTGCGGCCGTGCCCGCGGTGGTCGTCGGCGTAGACGGTGTACCCGTCGGCGACGAGGGCCTCGATCAGCGCACCGTACCGTCCGGCGTGCTCACCGACCCCGTGGAGCAGCTGCACGACGCCCCGCGGGGTCTCGGCCTCGTACACGTCGTAGACGATCGGGACGCCGTACGCGTCGACGAACTCGGGCATGCGCCGAGTCTAGGGTCGCCCCCGGGAATTCCCTCGACACCGGACCTTTAGCAAAACTAATGAGCTATGCTAAACATCGAGCACACATGAACGAACGCGTCGACGAATCCCCCCACTCCGACTCTCATGACGCGCTGAGCGCGGCCGCTTCCGAGCTGCGCATGGCGACCTTCCGGCTCGCCCGCCGCCTCCGGGCGGAGCGCGCGGTCGACACGATGAGCGACGGCCAGTTCGCGGTGCTCGCCGCGCTCTCGATCCACGGCGAGCACACGCTCGGCCAGCTCGCCGACCGCGAACGCGTGACAGCCCCCTCGATGAACCGGACGGTGACCCTCCTCGAAGAGGCGGGCTACCTCACCCGCACCCCCGACGACGACGACCGCCGCAAGGTGACGATCGCACTGACGGATGCCGGCCGCCTCGTCGTCGCAGAGACCGTGCGACGACGCGACGCCTGGCTCGAGGCGGCCCTCGCCGCTCTCGGCGAGGAGGAACGACGAACCCTGGGGGCCGCGGCCGAGATCATGCGAAAGGTGGCAGACACATGAGTGCGATGTTCCGCTCGATGTCGGTCTACAACTATCGCGTCTGGTTCATCGGGGCACTGGTGTCGAACATCGGCGCGTGGATGCAGTCGACCGCCCAGAACTGGGTGGTCCTGACCGAGCTCACCCCGAACGACGCCGCCGCGATGGGCGTGACCATGGCGTTGCAGTTCGCGCCTCCCCTGCTGCTGGTCGGCGTCACCGGGTGGGTCGCCGACCGCTTCGACCGCCGCAAGCTCATCATGTGCACGCAGAGCGCGATGCTGCTGATGGCCGTGACCCTCGGCATCCTGCTGCTCACCGGCGTCATGACGCTGCCGCTGATGTTCGTGTTCGCCCTGGCCCTCGGCCTCATCACCGCGTTCGACAACCCCGCCCGGCAGGCCTTCGTCTCCGACCTCGTCGCCCGTGAGAACGCCTCGAACGCGGTGGCCCTGAACGCCGCGTCGTTCAACACCGCCCGGCTGATCGGTCCGGCCGTCGCGGGCCTGATGATCGTCGCGGTCGGAACGGGCTGGGTGTTCCTCGCCAACGCCGTGACGTTCCTCGGCATGATCGCGGCCCTGCTGCTCATGCGTCCGCACGAGCTGGTCACCCACCACCGCGGCGGCGGCCCGGCACGGCTCGCGGACGGCTTCCGCTACGTCGCGAAGCGGCCCGACCTCGTGGTGACCTTCGCGATGGTGTTCCTCCTCGGCGCCTTCGGCATGAACTTCCCGATCTTCGCCTCGACCATGGCCCTGGAGTTCGGACGCGGGGCCGACGGCTTCGGCGTCCTCAGCTCTTTCGTCGCGATCGGCTCGCTCGCCGGAGCACTCCTCGCCGCCCGTCGCGAGCGCGCTCGCCTGCGCGTCGTCATCGTCGGCGCGGGCGGCTTCGCCGTGGCATCCACTCTCTCCGTCCTCGCGCCGAGCTATGAGACGTACGCCGCGACCCTCGTCCTCACCGGGTTCTGCGTCGTGACCATGCTCACCACGGCCAACGGGTACGTGCAGACCACGACCGATCCGGCGCTGCGCGGCCGGGTGCTCGCGCTGTACATGGCGATCCTGCTCGGCGGGACCCCGGTGGGCGCACCGATCGTCGGCTGGGTGGCGGGCGAATTCGGTCCGCGCTTCGCGATCGCCCTCGCCGCGATCGTCGCGTTCCTCGCGTGCGGCATCGGCGTCGCCTGGACTCTGGCGTCGGGCCGTGTGCACAAGCACGAGACGAAGCGGTTCCGTCTGACACTCGACGAGACGCGCCCGATCACCACCATCGCGCCCGAGCCCGAGGACTTCAGCGACGAGATCGCCGGAACGACGCCGATCCCGCTCCCCGCGGAGCGTTCGCCGCGAACCTCGGCGCCGGTACGCCCGGTGGGGCCCGCTCCGCACGCCCGCCCCTCGGCCTGAGCGCGCGCTCCCGCCCCCGTCACGCCGGTCTCGCCCCCGGCCGCACCGACGGCGCGCGTCAGACGTAGAAGCCGTGCGCCTCGAGGACGGCGACCGCCGCCTCACGCCCCGACACCTGCAACTTCGCGTAGATCGAGCGGAGCTGCGACTTGACGGTGTTCAGCGACACCTCGAGGTCTTCCGCGATCTGCGGCAGGCTGCGCGGCCCGCGCAGCGCGAGCGCCAGTCGCTCCTCCCGCGGACTCAGGTTCGGCAGAGGGGGGCGGTGATCGTGGGTGGGGACGAGGGCGAGCATGCCCGTCACCCGGGCGACCGCCGCCTCGGAACCCGGATGCCGCGCGGCCAGACGATCGAGCAGGACGAGCAGGTCGGGCTGGGGCAGCGTGAGGTAGGGAGTGAGCGAGGCTCCCAGGGTCTCGGAGAGGTGGAAGCCCTCCGAGAAGGCGGCATCGGCCGCGGCCTCATTGCCGAGGCGCGCATGCGCGACGGCGCGGCGCAGCAGCAGCGGCGTCAGCGTCCGGACGCAGTGCTGCGTCCCCATGCGGATACACGGATCCGTGGACTCGAGCACCTCCCTCTCGCGACCGAGCGCGATGAGAGCGGCGGCGCGCTGCATGTCGAAGCACAGCGCGTGCCCGGGGGGCGAGACGCGTCCCTCGAGCACGGCAAGGGCGCGGCGGGGCTCGCCGCGCGCCAGCAGCAGGTCGGCGTACACCCCCTGCGCGAAGCCCCGCACCATGCTGTGGCCCGAGTGGGACTCGGTCCCCCCGGCCAACGCGGCCACCAGCACCGTGCCCTCGGCGTAGTCGCGTCGGATCAGGGCGCTCATCGCCCGTGCGGTCCGCGCCGAGTACTGCCAGTACGGGTCGTTGGGGGCGCCGTCACGCAGTTCCTCGGCCGTGCGGTCCATGGTCTCGGCGTCGAGGGCTGCCGAGGCGACGAGGAGACGCGCGAGCAGCAGGTCGTAGTCGGGGTGGCCGCCCTCCCACTCGGACGCGGATGCCAACTCCTCGCACGTGCGCAGTCCCTCGCTCGCGAGGATGTACTCGCCGTTCACGGCCGCGGCGAGGCTGCGCACGGCGTGGGCCCGGAAGGCGCTCACATTGTCGTCGGCGTAAGCGAGCGCCGAGGCGGCGTACTCGCCGGAGCGGCGCGGCCACCCCGCGGCCGCATAGACCTCGGCGACGGCGGAGTAGAGGCGCGAGCGCGTCGCGGTCTCGAGCCGACCCGGCGCCCGCATCCGGCCGTCCACGAAGTGCCGGTCGACGAGGCGGAGCCCGTCGTCGATGCGGTCGAGCCGGGAACGCGCGATCAGCAGACCTTCGAGCGTCTGCGCGCCGGCATCCACCCAGATCCGGGGAGCCGGCCCGGCCTCGATGTCGGCCAGGAAACGCAGGTCGGCGATGTCGGGGGCCGCCGCGATGGGGAGGACGCCCCGGACCACCCGCTCCGCCACGGATTTCACGTTCATCAGAGAGGACGACGCGATCACGACCTGCTCCCCATCCACCGATGCTAAGTCACGGCACTGCGCGGACCGGCCGAATCGCGTCACGAATAAATCTCTTCCGATGCGCGATTTAGCTAGATAAGCTAGCGACATGAACGAACGCATGGCCGGCCGCCGATGGGCGGGACTCGTCTTCATCAGCATCGCCGTCTCGCTGATCATCGTGGACTCGACGATCGTCAACGTCGCCGTGCCCTCGATCGTCGAGGACCTCGGCATCTCCTCCACCGAGGTGCAATGGGTGCAGGAGGCCTACACACTCGTGTTCGCGTCGCTTCTGCTGGTGTTCGGCAGCCTCGCCGACCGCTTCGGCCGACGCCGGCTCATGCTGCTCGGCGTCGCGATCTTCGTGCTCGCCTCGATCGCGGCGGCCGTCGCCCCCAGCGGCGGACTGCTCATCCTGGCGCGGCTCGTCCAGGGCATCGGCGGATCGATGATCCTCCCCACGACGCTGTCGCTCATCAATGCGACGTTCCGCGGACGCGAACGCGGCATCGCCTTCGCCGTCTGGGGCTCGACCATCGGCGGAATGGCCGCCGTCGGACCGCTGCTCGGCGGCTGGTTGACCACCGCGTTCTCGTGGCGCTGGGCGTTCGGGATCAACATCCCCCTCGGCATCCTGATCGTCATCGGCGTGCTCTTCACGGTGGCCGAATCGCGCAGCGACCGGCGCGAGGGGATCGACGGCGTGGGGGCCCTGCTGTCCGTGCTCACCATGGCGCCCCTGGTCTTCGGCCTGATCGAGGGCCGCACCTACGGCTGGTGGACCGTCGACCAGCCCCTGCAGATCGGCGACTGGCAGTGGCCGTGGACGCTGTCGCCCGTCCCGATCGCGTTCGCGGTCGCGCTGGTGGCGCTGGTGGCCTTCGTCGCGTGGGGAGTCCACCGCCAGCGCATCGGACGCTCCACGCTGCTGGCGCTCGGCCTGTTCCGCATCACCTCGTTCCGCAACGGCAACATCGCCGCGGCGGTGGTCTCCCTCGGCGAGTTCGGCATCATCCTCGCCCTCCCCCTGTGGCTGCAGTTCGTCGTCGGTTTCGACGCCCTGCAGACCGGACTGCTGCTGCTCTCGCTGGCGATCGGCTCGTTCGTCGCGAGCGGGATCGCGGGCGCCCTGAGCGGCCGGGTCGCGCCCGTGTGGATCGTCCGTGCGGGCCTGCTGGCCGAGATCATCGGCGTCGCCGGCGTCGCCTTCACCATCGGACCGGATGCCACCTGGGGACCCCTGATCCCGTTCCTGTTCGTCTACGGCGTCGGCGTCGGCCTCGCCACCGCGCAGCTCACCGGGGTCGTACTCGCCGAGGTGCCGCCGGCGGAGAGCGGCGCAGCGTCGGGCACGCAGTCCACCTCCCGGCAGCTCGGCGCGGCGCTGGGCGTCGCGATCCTCGGGACCGTGCTGTTCTCGACCACGTCGAGCGTGCTGACGTCGGCGCTCGACGACCGGGGACTGCCCGCCGAACAGCGGGACCAGGTCGTGTCACAGGTGGTCGACAGCGCGGGGGCCGCGATCGTCGGTCTCGAGCAGTCCCCCCAGACCCAGGACCTGGCGTCGGACGCGAAGGCCGCGTTCAGCGACGGCACGCGCGCGGCGGCGTTCACCGCGGCGGGCTTCCTGACGCTGGGACTCGTGTCGACGCTGACGCTGGGCGCCGCCGCCAGCGGGCGCCGTACCCGCGAAGAGACCGAGGCGGAAGAGGCGGCGACGAGCGGGGACCGCTGAGCCGCGCGCGGCACAACCTCAGCGATCCGCGCAACCTCGGCGGCATCCATGGATTCCGGACCGAGGTTGCGCGAAGCACCGACGCTGCGCACCGAGGCGCCGCCCCGGGATCAGACGCGCGCGTCGACCCCCGCGTCGCCGACCGGCACCAGCCGCGTCAGCTGCGTGACGTGCCGCGGCTCGAGCTCTGCGAGAGACGAGACGCCGAGCAGGGTCATCGTGCGCTCGATCTCGCTGCGGAGGATCGCGATCGTGCGGTCGACGCCCTGGCGTCCGCCCGCCATGAGGCCGTACAGGTAGGCGCGGCCGATGAGGGTGAACTTCGCGCCGAGGGCGATGGATGCCACGATGTCGGCGCCGTTCATGATGCCGGTGTCGACCATGATCGTGGCGTCCTTGCCGACCTCGCGCACGACCTGCGGCAGGAGCCGGAACGGGATCGGGGCCCGGTCGAGCTGGCGACCGCCGTGGTTGGAGAGCACGATGCCGTCGACGCCGAGATCGACCAGGCGCGCCGCGTCGGCGACGTTCTGCACGCCCTTCACGACGAGCTTGCCCGGCCACATGCCGCGGATGATGTCGAGGTCGTCGTAGCTGATGGTCGGGTCCATCGCGGCGTTGAGCAGCTCGCCGACGGTGCCACCGGTCGTGCTGAGCGACGCGAACTCGAGTTTCGGCGTGGTGAGGAAGTCGAACCACCACCAGGGCCGCGGGATGGCGTTGACGATCGTGCCGACCGTCAACTGCGGCGGGATCGAGAAGCCGTTGCGCTTGTCGCGCAGGCGAGCGCCCGCAATGGGGGTGTCGACGGTGAACTGCAGGGTGTCGAACCCGGCCGCCGCCGCCCGCTCGACGAGCCCGTACGAGATCTCGCGCTGCTTCATGACGTACAGCTGGAACCAGTTGCGCCCCACCGGGTTCGCGGCCTTCACGCCCTCGATCGAGGTCGTGCCGAGCGTGGAGAGCGTGAACGGGATGCCGGCGGCCGCCGCCGCGGACGCACCGGCGGTCTCGCCCTCGGTCTGCATCAGGCGGGTGAAGCCGGTGGGCGCGATGCCGAACGGCAGCGCCGAGGGGCCGCCGAGAATCTCGCACGACGTGTCGACGTTCGCGGCCGGCCGCAGGATGTCGGGGTGGAACTCGACGTCCTCGAACGCGCGGCGGGCACGGTCGAGCGAGAGCTCGCCCTCGGCGGCGCCGTCGGTGTAATCGAACGCGGCCTTCGGGGTGCGGCGCTTCGCGATCGTGCGCAGATCATCGATCGTGAGCGCGGCGTCGAGGCGGCGCTTGCGGGCGTCGAGCTCGGGCTTCTTGAACTGCATGAGCTCGAGGAGCTCGCCGACCTTGGGCAGCTGGCGCTGAACCATGGAGTCTCGCTTTCGTGTGGTCTGACCACAGACTACGCCCGATTCGGGCGCGGTGTTCAGGAACGGGGGTCGTAACGGCGGGGAGGACCTGCGTGCCCGACGCGGGCACGCAGGTCCTCCAGGCTCGCGTCGGCGCCGAAGCAGCCGAGGGCGCGGGCCTGGACGAGGACGTTGCCGAGCGCGGTGGCCTCGACGGGACCCGCGAGCACGGGCACGCCCGTCCGGTCCGCGGTCGCCTGGCACAGCAGGGCGTTGCGGGCGCCACCGCCCACGAGGTGGATGACGTCGATCTCGCGATCCGCGAGCGCACCCGCCGTGCGGACGGCCTGAGCGAACGCGGCGGCGATGCTCTCGACGATGATCCGCGCGAACATCGGGCGCCCGGCCCGGCCCGGACGGTCGGCGCCGAGCAGCGCGGCGATGCGACCGGGCATATCTCCGGGGGCTGCGAGCTCGGGCGCGTTGGCGTCGAACAGGCGCGCCGGCGGCGACACCGCACCGGCCGAGGCGAGGAGCAACGGGAGGTCGATCGCGGAACCGTCCTCCTCCTCCCACGCGCGCACCGTCTCACTGAGCAGCCACAGCCCGGTGACGTTGTGGAGGAAGCGCACGCGCCCATCCACTCCGCCCTCGTTCGTGAAGTTCGCCGCGCGGGCGGCCTCCGTCACGATCGGTTCGGGAAGCTCGAGCCCCACGAGCCCCCACGTGCCGCAGGAGATGTACGCGGCGTTCGGCGTCGACAGCGGAACGGCGACGATCGCCGACGCCGTGTCGTGCGACCCGACCGCGACGACGGGCACGGCACCCAGGTCGGCGGGGGTGGCCCCGATCGTCTCGCCCGGGTCCACCAGCGGAGGCAGAACGGATGCCGGGATGCCGAGCGCCTCGGCCAGAGCCGTGTCCCACTCCCCCGTGCGCACGTCGAGCAGGCCGGTCGTCGAGGCGTTGGTGCGTTCGGCGACCGTGCGCCCGGTGAGGCGGTACGCGATGAGGTCGGGGATGAGCGCGCTCGTCTCCGCCTCCGCCAGGCGCGGATCGGCCGCGTACTGGTACAGCGTGGTGAACGGGAGGAACTGCAGGCCGTTGCGGCGGTACAGCTCTTCGAACGGCACCGTCGCGTGGACCGCGTCGACCCCGCGCGCGGTGCGGACGTCGCGGTAGTGGAACGGCTCGGCGAGCAGGTCCCCGCCGCGCAGCAGGCCGTAGTCGACGGCCCACGAGTCGATGCCGACGCTCTCGATCGACGGCTCGCGGCGCAGGGCTTCGGCGAGCCCCGCCCGCACGTGCCCCCACAGCGCCTCGATGTCCCAGTGCCATCCGTCGGCGCGCTCGATCGGTCCGTTCGGGAAGCGCGCGACCTCCTCGAGCGCGAGGATGCCGTCGCCGACCCGGCCGATCATGACGCGACCGCTCGTGGCACCCAGGTCGACCGCCGCGACGGCGCGGACGCCGTCAAGCGTCACGGGCGCGGTCCCGGCTCCGGCCGCGCCCGGCGACGTGACGCTCATCGCAGGAACGCCGCGGCGACGCCCGAGTCCACGGGCACGTGCAGACCGGTCGTGCGCGAGAGTTCGGGGCCGGTGAGCACGTACACCGCGTCGGCGACGTTCTCGGGCACGACCTCGCGTTTGAGGATCGTGCGGTTGGCGTAGAACTGGCCGAGGTCCTCTTCCTTCACGCCGTAGGTCGCGGCGCGGTTCGCGCCCCACCCGGCGGCGAAGATGCCCGAGCCGCGCACGACGCCGTCGGGGTTGATGCCGTTCACGCGCACGCCGTGCTCGCCGAGCTCGACCGCCAGCAGACGCACCTGGTGCGCCTGGTCGGCCTTCGTCGCCGAGTAGGCGATGTTGTTCGGCCCCGCGAACACGGAGTTCTTCGACGAGATGTAGATGACGTCGCCGCCGAGCTTCTGCTCGATGAGGGCCTTCGCCGCGGCCTTCGACACGAGGAACGAGCCCTTGGCCATGACGTCGTGCTGCAGGTCCCAGTCCTTCTCGGTGGTCTCCAGCAGCGGCTTCGACAGCGACAGCCCCGCGTTGTTCACCACGAGGTCGATCCCGCCGAACGCCAGCAGCGTCGCATCGATCGCGGCCTGCACGCCCGCGGCATCCGCCACGTTCGCCGCCACACCGATCGCGACGTCGGTGCCGCCCAGTTCGGCGGCCGCGGCCTGCGCCTTCTCGAGATCGAGGTCGGCGACGACGACGCACGCGCCCTCGGCGGCGAGGCGGGTCGCGATGGCCTTGCCGATTCCGGATGCCGCGCCCGTGACGAACGCGATGCGGCCCTGGTGCGTCTTCGGCTTCGGCATCCGCTGGAGCTTGGCCTCTTCCAGCGCCCAGTACTCGATGCGGAACTTCTCGGCATCCGAGATCGGCGCGTACGTCGACAGCGCCTCGGCGCCGCGCATGACATTGATCGCGTTGACGTAGAACTCCCCCGCGACGCGCGCGGTCTGCTTGTTCGCGCCGTACGAGAACATGCCGACGCCCGGCACGAGCACGATGAGCGGGTCGGCGCCGCGGATCGCGGGGCTGTCGGCCGTGGCGTGCGCGTCGTAGTAGGCCTGGTAGTCGGCGCGGTACTCCGCGTGCAGCTCCTTCAGGCGCGCGATCGAATCTTCGACCGAGGCGTCGGCCGGCAGGTCGAGGATCAGCGGCTTGACCTTGGTGCGCAGGAAGTGATCCGGGCAGCTCGTACCCAGCGCGGCGAGGGCAGGGGCCTTCTCGGATGCCAGGAAGTCGAGCACGACGTCGGAGTCGGTGAAGTGACCGACCATCGGCTTGTCGGTGGACGCGAGCCCGCGGATGGTCGCGGCAAGGGCCGCGGCCTTCGCACGACGCTCCGCCTCGGGGAGGGCAGCGAAGCCGTCGCGCACGCCGCCGAAGGGCTCGGCCGCACCGTTCGCGTCGATGTACGCCTGCGCGGTGTCGATGATCCAGAGCGAGTTGCGCTCCGCCTCCTCCGACGTGTCGCCCCACGCCGTGATGCCGTGTCCGCCGAGGATCGTGCCGATCGCCTGGGGATTCTGCGCCTTGATCGCCGCGATGTCCAGGCCGAGCTGGAAGCCGGGGCGACGCCACGGCACCCACACGACCTTGTCGCCGAAGATCTTCGCCGTGAGCTCCTCGCCGTCGGCGGCGGTCGCGATCGCGATGCCCGCGTCGGGGTGCAGGTGGTCGACGTGCGCGGCATCCACCAATCCATGCATCGCGGTGTCGATCGACGGGGCCGCACCCCCCTTGCCGTGCAGGCAGTAATCGAACGCCGCGACCATCTCGTCCTCGCGCTCGATGCCCGGGTACACGTCGACGAGGGCGCGCATGCGGTCGAGCCGTAGCACCGCGAGGCCCTTCTCGGTGAGGGTGCCGAGGTCACCCCCGGATCCCTTGACCCAGAGCAGCTCGACCGGCTCACCGGTGACGGGGTCGATGTCGGTGCCCTTGGCGGACGTGTTGCCGCCGGCGTAATTGGTGACCTTCGGATCGGAGCCGAGGCGGTTGCTGCGCGCGACGAGGTCGGCGGCGGTGGAGCTGGTGTTCATGCGGGTGAGGTTCCTTTCACCGTTCGGTGTCCAGAACACGCGGATGCCGGTGGGGCGCATCCGCGTGTCCGGGACACTCAAGCCATGTGGGGGGCCGCCCTGCGCGGGGCGGCAGCGGGGTGGACACCGGGACGGCGGATTCAGACGCCGCCCCGGTGGGTCTGGATCAGGCGCCCCAGCCGGCCTGGGTGCCGCCGACACGCTCTTCCGCGATGCGGGGCAGGTAGCCGGATGCCGCGAACGCGGCCATCGGGTCGGCGGGGAGGCCGCGCGACTCGCGCCACTCGGCGAGAGCGGGACGCACGTCGGTGTAGAAGGCATCCATCATCACTGCGTTCGCGGCGAGGACGTCGTTCGCCTGCTGAGCGGCGGTGAGCGCGTCACGGTCGACGAGCAACGCGCGCGCGGTCATCTCCTGCACGTTCAGCACGGAGCGGATCTGGCCGGGGATCTTGTCCTCGATGTTGTGGCACTGGTCGAGCATGAACGCCACGTCGGGGTTGTTGAGACCCCCGCCGCGCACGACCTCTGTGAGGATGCGGAAGAGCTGGAACGGGTCGGCCGCACCGACGATGAGGTCGTCGTCGGCGTAGAAGCGCGAGTTGAAGTCGAACGAGCCGAGCTTCCCGAGGCGCAGCAGCTGCATGACGATGAACTCGATGTTGGTTCCCGGCGCGTGGTGGCCGGTATCGAGGCACACGAGCGCCTTGTCGCCGAGCGCGGCGACCTGGGCGTAGGAGGTCCCCCAGTCCGGAACATCCGTGTGGTAGAACGACGGCTCGAAGAACTTGTACTCCAGCACGAGGCGCTGGTCGTCGCCGAGACGCGCGTAGATCTGCTGCAGCGAGTCCTGCAGACGGTCCTGCCGGCCCCGCATGTCGTTCTGACCGGGGTAGTTCGACCCCTCGGCGAGCCAGATCTTCAGATCGCGGGAGCCCGTGGCATCCATCACGTCGATGCACGCGAGGTGGTGGTCGATGGCCTTGCGGCGGATGCGCTCGTCGTGGTGGGTGAGGGCGCCGAACTTGTAGTCCTCGTCCTGGAAGGTGTTGGAGTTGACCGTGCCGAGCTTCACGCCGAGGTCTTCGGCGTGCCGACGGAGGGCGCCGAAGTCGTCGACGAGATCCCACGGAATGTGGAGCGCCACGGTCGGGGCGAGGGCCGTGAGGCGGTGCACCTGGGCGGCATCCGCGATCTTCTCGAACGGATCGCGGGGCGTGCCCGCGGTCGGGAACACGCGGAAACGTGTGCCGGAGTTGCCGAACGCCCAGGAAGGCAGCTCGATGGCCTGGCTCTCGAGGGTCGAGAGGATCTCGGGGGTGAGGGTGCTCATGGGGCGGTCCTTCTCCACGACGGTGGGGTTCGGAGGAAACGCGTGAATCGTTTCATAACTTGAATCGTTTCAGACTGTAGTGTGGAGGCCTCGGTTCGTCAAGGGGAGGAGCATCGGTGTCAGCGAGCATCAAGGACGTCGCGGCCGCCGCGGGAGTCTCGGTCGGCACCGTCTCGAACGTGCTCAACCGCCCCGAGAAGGTCTCCCCCGCCACCGTGGAACGCGTGCACGCGACGATCGAGGAGCTCGGATTCGTGCGCAACGACGCCGCACGCCAGCTGCGCGCGGGACGGAGCCGTTCGGTCGGTCTGATCGTGCTCGACAGCGCGAACCCCTTCTTCGCCGAGGTCGCACGGGGAGCGGAGGAGCGAGCGGATGCCGAGGGCCTCTCCGTTCTGCTCGGGAACAGCGGGCAGGACGGGGCGCGCGAGAACACCTACCTCGACCTCTTCCGGGAACAACGCGTCCGCGGCGTACTGCTCACACCGAGCGATGTCGCAGCCGCCGGAATCGCGCATGCAGGCCTCCCGCTCGTGCTCGTCGACGGCGAAGCGCCCGACGGCAGCCTGCCCTCCGTCGCCGTCGACGACGTCGAGGGCGGATATCTCGCCACCCGCCACCTGCTCGAGCGCGGTCGACGGCGCCTCGCGTTCGTCGGGGGTCCGGTCGCCGTCCGTCAGGTCGCGGCACGACTCGACGGCGCGCGGCGAGCCCTCGCCGAAGCCCCCGACGCCCACCTCGAGATCATCGAGAAGCCCACCCTCACCGTTCTCGCCGGCCGGGAGGTCGGCGAAGCGTTCGCCGCCCGCCGGCCCGAGGATCGCCCCGATGCCGCCTTCTGCGCCAACGATCTCCTCGCCGTGGGCCTTCTGCAGGGGTCGGCGATCCTGGGGACGATCCGGGTGCCGGAGGATCTCGCGATCATCGGCTACGACGACATCGACTTCGCCCAGTCAACGGTGGTGCCGCTGTCGTCCGTACGCCAACCGGCACACGAGATCGGCGTCACCGCGATCGAGCTGCTGCTCGAATCGTTCGCCGAACCCGCCGCGGCACCGCGGCGAGTGCGGTTCCGTCCGGAGCTGGTGGTCCGGGCCTCGACCGGCGGCTGACCCCGGCCCCGGGCGGCGGCCGGCCGGCGACGCCTCAGTGCCCGACCAGCACACCCCCGCCGTCGACCTGCTTCGGCGTCCGCACGAACGCCGCCAGCACCACCACCGCGATCGACAGGCACGCCGCGACGAAGAAGGCGGAGTGGATGCCGCTGGCCGTGGCATCCACGATCCCGCTGCCCTCGCCCACAGCGGCGGCCGCACCGACCGTCATCAGGGTGACGAACACCGCCGTGCCCGCCGCGCCCGCCAGCTGCTGCACGGTGGAGACGATCGCCGATCCGTGCGGGTAGAGCTCGCGCGGCAGGGAACCCAGCGCCGCCGTCATCAGCGGCGTGAACATGAAGGCCAACCCGAGACTGAGGACGCAGTGCACGGCGATGATGAAGCCGATGGGGGTGGCCGCCGACAGCGTCGAGAAGCCCCACAGGGCGACGCTCGCGACGACCGCCCCGGGCAGCACCAGCGGGCGCGCGCCGAAACGGTCGAACAGCGAGCCCACCAGCGGCGCCATGAGTCCCATGACGAGCCCGCCGGGGAGCAGCATGAGCCCCGTCGGCAGGGTCCCGAGGCCCAGGACGTTCTGCAGGTACAGCGGCAGCAGGATCAGTACGCCGAACAGCGTCGTCATCGCCACGACCACGAGCACGACGGCCACCGTGAACGTCGAATGGCGGAAGACGGAGAGGTTCAGCAGCACGCGGTCGGTCGCGCCCAGACGGAGCTGACGGACGATGAAGGCGGCGAGCGCCAGGATGCCGACGACCAGCGGCACCCAGACGGGCACGATCGCGTGGCCACCCGCGGCCTCGCCGATGCTCGAGAGGCCGAAGATGAGCCCGCCGAAGGCGAGCGCGGACAGCACCACCGAGACCGCGTCGAGCGTGACGGGGCGGGTGTCGGTGAGGTTGCGGACCCAGCGTGCACCGAGGGCGATCGCGACGAGCGCGATCGGGACCATCACGACGAACATCGCCCGCCACGGGAACGCCGACAGGATGAGGCCCGACACGGTCGGTCCGATCGCGGGGGCCACCGAGATCACGATGGAGATGAGGCCCATCATGCGCCCGCGGCGATCGACGGGCACGACGTTGAGCACGGTGGTGAACAGCAGCGGGATCATGATCGCCGTACCCGAAGCCTGCACGATGCGCCCGACCAGCAGCACCCCGAAGCCGGGGGCGAGGGCGGCGATGACGGTTCCCAGCGTGAAGAGCCCCATCGCAGCGAAGAACAACGCGCGGAGGGGGAAGCGCTGGATCAGGAACCCGGTGGTGGGGATGACGACCGCCATCGTCAGCAGGAACGCGGTGGTCAGCCACTGCGCGGTGGCGGCGGTGATGTCGAGCTCGCGCATGAGTTCGGGGAGCGCGACACCCATGATCGTCTCGTTGAGGATCACGACGAATGCGGCGACCACGAGGAGGGCGATGACGGCGCCCGGCCGGACGGGCTTCGCGGGCGGGGCGGCGGTAGGGACGGTTCCGGTGGCGACCATGGCGACCAATCTGAGCAGAGGGCGACAACTTGGCAGCTACTGCCAATAAGACATCGACTACTGTATCGGAGATGAGTACCCCCGCCGCGCCCGGTCTGCGCGATCGCCGACGGCGCGAAACCGCGCTCGAGATCTGCGCGGCCGCCCTCGACCTGTTCGAGGAGAAGGGGGTGGCGGGCACGACCGTCGACGAGATCGCCGCACGGGCCGGGGTCTCCCCCCGGACGTTCTTCCGCCTGGCCGGCAGCAAAGAGGACGCCGTCTTCATCGACGACGACCGTTTCGTCACCGCCGTCACCGGCGCCGGCCGTCCCGGAGACGACATCGCCGCCCTCGCCGCGGGACTCCGCGCGGTCTTCGCGCGCGAACTGGAGAACCTGGATGCCGACTCCGAGGCCCGCGAGCGCTACCTGCGCGTGCGCCGGCTCATCGGGCATGAACCCTCGCTGCTGGGCGCCGCGATCCGCCGCGAGATCACGGCATCCGACCTCTTCGTCGCCGAGATCGCCGAACGCATCGGACGTCCCGAAGCCGACGTCCGTGCGGCGGCGGGCCTGACGGGCCTCGAGATGCGCACGACCCTCGACGAATGGGCGCGGTGCCACGACCGCGGCGAGGCCCGCAGCCTCGTCGACCTGCACCGCGACGTGCGCGAGATGCTGGCCCGCGCCGCGAGCGCCTGAGACTCACGTCTCGCGGGTGATCGTCACCTTCACCTTGAGCTGGCTCTTGCCCGGGCCCGCGTACACGCCGCGCAGCGGCGGCACGTCGTTGTAGTCGCGACCGCGGCCGACGAGGACGTGTCGGTCGCCGATCTCGATGTTGTTCGTGGGATCGAACCCCTGCCAGTCGCCCGCGAACCACTCCACCCACGCGTGCGATTCCCCGGTGACGGCCTCGCCGACCTCGGCGGACGGTTTGGGGTGCAGGTATCCCGACACGTACCGGGCGGGGATGCCGACCTCGCGCAGCGCTCCGAGAGTGATGTGCGCGATGTCCTGACACACGCCCTTGCGCGCCTCCCACGCGTCGACGGCGGTCGAGTGCACGCCCGTGACACCCTGCATGTACTCGATCGCGTCACCGATGGCCTCGGCGATCGCGTGCGCGGCGGGGCCGGGCCGGTCGTATCCGGCCGCGATCCCGCGGGCGAGCGCGGCCACCTCGGGGTGGGGCGCCGTGCGGCGCGTCTGCGTCAACTGCTCGACCGTGGTGATCGATCGGGATGCCTCCGCGCGCAGCGCGTCCCACGTGATGTCGGCGTGCTCGATCGGCCTCGGGCGCACCTCCACGAGGGAACGCGCCGTGATCGTCAGGGCCGAGTGCGGCGAGAGCACGTCGAACGCGGCGACGCGCGTGCCGAAGTAGTCGACGTACTGATTGACCGAGGTCGACGGCTCGATGTCGAGCGACGAGCTCAGCACGAACTGGCTGTCCGTCGAGCCCGGCAGCATCCGCGCTTCGTTGTAGGAGGCCACGACGTCGCCCGGGTACGCGAAACCCGTCTGGTGCTCGATGCGCAGGCGCTTCACGAGATCTCTCCGATCCACGCGGGCTCGGCCTGCGTCGGGAAGAACCGCGACCGGATGGCCTCGGAGGCCTCGCGCGTCACCGTCTGCACGCGCTGCATGTGCTCGGGGAGCTCGGCGAGGATGTCGCTGATGGGGCGGTACTCCAGGTCGTTGCGGATCTGCCCGAGGGCTCGCAGCACCGTGTTGGAGTGGCCGACGCGGTCGGCGCGGGGGTCGATGGCGCTCATGCAGTCCTCGGCGCGCTGGATGGAGTAGATGATCGACCGCGGGAACAGGCGGTCCAGCAGCAGGAACTCGGCCGCGTTGCGGGCGCTCGGCATCCCCCGGTAGGTCCGCAGGTACGCCTCGTACGCGCCGCACGAGCGGAGGATCGTCGTCCAGGACGGACCCGACACCTCGGTGAGCGACCGGGTCGCGAGCAGGCGCGCGGTCATGTCGGTGCGTTCGATGCTGCGGCCCAGCGTGAAGAACTGCCAGGCCTCGTCGCGGTTCGTCGAGGAGTCGACGATGCCGATCGCCAGCGCCGCGCGTTCGCGCACCCACTGGAAGAACTCGTGCACCTTCTCGGTCTGCAGACGCCGCGGCATCCGCGAGTTCGTCGTGTTCAGGGTCTCCCACAGCTCGGTCGAGACGATCTCCCGCGCACGACGGGCGTTCTCGCGCGCCGCGGTGAGCGAGTAGGCGATGCTCGACGGGTTCATCCGGTCGACCGCCAGGCGGGCGAGGACGTCGTCGCGGCGGACCGTGTCGACGTTCTCGGGGAACGGCGACCCCATGACGCTCAGGAGCGAGCGGCACGCCGTGTCCTCGTCGATCCACGGATCCTCGAGGAGGAGCTGCAGGTGGACGTCGAGGATGCGCGCGGTGCCGTCCGACCGTTCGATGTAGCGACCGATCCAGAACAGCGACTCGGCGATACGACTCAGCACGTGGGCACCTCCCCGTCGCTCTGCTGCTGTTGCTGCTCGGCCTGCGGGCCGTGCTGCACGCCCGCATCGGCCTGCTGCTGCTGTTCCTGCTGGTCACGGTCGGCGCGGTGGTCGCGCGGCGCCGTGGCCGGGGCGGGCTGGCCGTCGTAGATGATCGGGATCGCCTCCGTCACCGCCGCCTGGTCGGCCACGAGACCGGAGACGCCGTTGCCCTGGCCGTACTCGACGTGCGAGGGCGCGGATCCGCCGACGACCCACGTGTCCTTCGATCCGCCGCCCTGGCTGGAGTTGACCACGAGCTGCCCCTCCGGGAGCGCCACGCGCGTGAGGCCACCGGGGAGCACCCAGATGTCGTCACCGTCGTTGACGGCGAACGGGCGCAGGTCGGCGTGGCGGGGGCGCATGCCGTCCTCGACCAGGGTGGGGATCGTCGAGAGCATCACGACCGGCTGCGCGATCCACCCGCGCGGGTCGGCGAGCAGTCGCTTGCGCAGCTTCTCGAGCTCGGCGGGCGAGGCATCCGGACCGACGACGAGGCCCTTGCCGCCGGAGCCGTCCACGGGCTTCACCACGAGTTCGGGCAGACGATCGAGCACCTCTTCGAGCGCGCCCGGATCTTCGAGGCGCCACGTGTCGACGTTCTTCAGGATCGGCTCCTCGGCGAGGTAGTACCGGATCAGGTCGGGAACGTAAGTGTAGAGGAGCTTGTCGTCGGCGACGCCGTTGCCCACGGCGTTGGCGATCGTGACGTTGCCCAGGCGCGCGGCGAGCATGAGACCCGGAGCCCCGAGCATCGAGTCGGCCCGGAACTGCATCGGGTCGAGGAAGTCGTCGTCCACGCGACGGTAGATGACGTCGACCCGCTGGGGTCCGCGGGTCGTGCGCATGAACACCTTGCCGCCGATGCACAGCAGATCGCGCCCCTCGACCAGCTCGACGCCCATGAGACGCGCGAGCAGCGTGTGCTCGTAGTACGCCGAGTTGTAGACACCCGGGGTCAGCACCACGATGTTCGGGTCGTCGATCCCGGGCGGGGCCGACGCGCGGAGAGCGGCGAGCAGCTTGTTGGGGTAGTCGCCGACCGGTCGCACCCGCATCGACACGAACAGCTCGGGCAGGGTCTGCGCCATGACCCGGCGGTTCGAGATGACGTACGACACCCCCGAGGGCACGCGCACGTTGTCTTCCAGGACCCGCATCTCGCCGTGCTCGTCGCGGATCAGGTCGATGCCCGACACCTGGATGCGCACGCCGTTGGCGCTGCGGATGCCGGCGGCCTGACGGTAGAAGTACTGCGACGACGCGATGAGTCCGGCCGGGAGCACGCCGTCGCGCACGCAGTGCTGGTTGCCGTAGGCGTCGTCGAGGAACGCCTCCAGCGCCCGCACCCGCTGCTTCACGCCCGCCTCGATGCGCGACCATTCGTCGTAGGCGATGACCCGGGGCACGGCATCCAGGGGGAACGGACGCTCCTCGCCCGCGAAGTCGAACGTCACGCCCTGGGCGAGGTACGAACTGGCGAGCGAGTCGGTGCGCCCGCGCAGTTCCTCCTGCGTCATCTGCGCCAACGCCTGGTACAGCTCCCGATACGCCTCGCGCGAGGGTGCCGTGTCGCCGGGGGTGGCCGGGACACCGAACATCTCGTCGTACGCCGGGATGCCGGATGCGGTCTTGCGCGGCGCCAACGTGGAGCCGTAACCGTCGAACAGGTCACCCATGCCCTGAGCCTACCCACGCCCGTGTTGCGGAGGTGTTTCCCCCGCGCACGGCAGCGTCGTTAGGCTGACGCCACCATCTGCCGCCTCGACCAAGGGTGCCTCCATGCGCGTGCTCGTCACCAGTTCCCGCAACACGTTCGCTCTCGACCTCGTCCGCAAACTCGGCAGCGTCGGGCACACCGTGTTCGCGAGCGACACGTACGACGGCGCCGTCGGCAACCACTCGCGCTTCCTCGCCGGGCACCTGGTCACGCCGTCCCCGCGCTTCGAGACGGATGCCTTCATCGAGACCGTCGGCGCCTACGTGCGCGCACACGACATCGACCTGATCATCCCCACGTTCGAGGAGGTCTTCTACCTCGCCGCCCGAGCTGCGGACCTCCCCGAGGGCGTCGAGCTGTACGCGGGGGGCTTCCCCGACCTCGCACGTCTCCACGACAAGGCGAGCTTCCAGCGCTTGGCTCAGGATGCCGGAGTGCCGATCCCCGAGACGGTGGTCGTCACCTCCCCCGAGGAGCTGCGCACCGCGATCGACGGGTTCCCGCGGTACTTCGCCCGCGCGGCGTTCTCGCGGGGCGGCGTCGGGCTGCTCACCAACACCGGTCCCCTCGCGGGGAAGGTGCCGATCGAGGACTGCGTGCCGACGCCGGAGCAGCCGTGGCTCGTCCAGCCGTTCGTGGATGGCCCGATGGTCTGCACCTACAGCGTCGTCGTGGACGGGCGCGTCACCGCGCACACCACGTACAAGGCCGGCGAGCAGTGGGCGCACAGCACCGCGATCGCGTTCGTCGCCGTCGACAGCACCGACACCCTCCGGTTCACGCAGCAGATCGTCGACACGCTCGACCCGACGTTCACCGGGCAGATCTCGTTCGACTTCGTCGACCACGGCACCGACGGAACGCCCGACTACAAGATCATCGAGTGCAACCCGCGCCCCACCAACGGCGTCATCCTGCTCGAGGCCGAGGATGTCTCGCGCGCGATCGAGGGGACGGTCGAGCACACGATCGTCGCCGTCCCCGGGACTCAGCGCCAGATCACCCTGGCCGTCCTCGCCGAGGCTTTCACGGAGCCCCTCCAGCACCTGCCGAAGACGCTGCACGACCTCGTGCACGTGCGCGATGTGGGGGCCGGGTGGTGGGACGACGCCGCGATGCTGTGGAGCCCGGCGACCATCGTGCACGGGGCCAAGATCTCGCACGGGGACCGCAAAGAGGTTCTGGCCGCACTCGGCGACGACATCGTCTGGAACGGCGAGCCGATCCAGGGCATGAGCCAGGCGGACGCCGCGGCCCTGGAGGCCGTGCATTCCGGTCGCGTCTAGCCCGTCGGCATCCCGTCATCGGGCCGAGGTGCGCGCCGTCGTGCGGACTCCGTGCCCGACACGCCGATGGCCCCGGCTCCTCACCGGCGTGTCGCCACCGAACTCCGCACGACGGTACGTGCCGGCGCGGGACGGGACACGCCGGGAACGGATGCCACGACTCAGCGGCGCGGGCGGACGACGGTGTCGGCGTGCGCCAGGGCCTGCAGCAGCGGGGGGAACCGGGCCGAGACGCCGGTGCGGCGGAGACGGTCCAGCGCCGGCTCCTCGGCCGGGAGGCGATGATGCTGACCGCGGACGAGGCGTCGCGTGGCGTTGAGCAGGGCCATCGGTTGGGTGTCCAGCGCGCTGTGGCCGTTGCGGAGCCGGACCAGGGTGGCATCCGGAGCCGTCCGGGCCACGCGCTCGGCGATCTCGGGCGGAGTGCGCAGGTCGCGATCGCCCGAGAGCAGGACCATCGGCCAGCGGAATCCCGCGACCGCGGCGGTCAGGTCGTTCGGCTCGCCGTCGAACGCCGGATACCGTTCCGCGAGCGGGGCGTAGGTGAGGGCCGGGTCCAGCGGAAGACCGTCGGGCGGAGCGCCGTAGTGCAGCTCGCGGAACGCGATCGTTCCGACGACGTCGAACTCGTAGACGCCCGGGATCCGCGCGACCGAGCCGTCGCGGGACGCGTACGCGGCGAGTGCGTGCCACGCGAGACCCGGGCGGTGCCGTACGAGCGGGCGCACCAGCTCGGGGCCCGCGAGCTCGTAGGCCGCGCGTACGACGTCGAGCACCACGCGTTCGTCGATCCCGTCGGCCACGAGGCGACGCACGCCGCGGGAGAGGTCGTCGTCGGCATCCCAGAACAGGCCCCGCAGACGGGCGCGCTCGAGCGCCAGGTCCTGGGTGGACTGCAGCGCGGAATCGAGGAGCATCCCGGCCACACGGTCCGGATGCCGGGCCCCGAAGCTCGACGTGAGATAGCTGCCGTACGACGAACCGACGACGAACGCCCGGTCGACGCCCTCGGCGTCGAGCACGGCGGCGAGGTCGTCGAGCACCGCGGTGATGCGCATCGCGTCGGCGGGGAGCACCCGGCCGGCGAGGTCGTGCCGCGACCGGCCGATCCCCCGGTGCTCGACCATGAGCACGTCGAGGCCTCCCGCGGCGGCGCGACGACGCAGTCCCCGATACGGCAGAACGGATGCCAGCCCCGGCCCGCCCGGAATGATCAGCGCCGGGGTGGCGGTGCGCGGACCGGTGCGTACGTAGCTCAGCTCGAACGGGGGCGCGCCGCCCGCAGCCGGGCGCCGGAGGGTGCTCACTCGCTCGCGCATGTTCCCGACGGTACCCCCGGTCCCCTCGCACGAGTCGCCAGGATATGCCGCTCCCCGCGGGTCCAGGCGACATTCCTCGGCGACTCACGCGTGCCGCGCGCGTTCCGGTTGGCTGTGAGTTCGGGATGCCACGGCCCCGGCGCCCCGCGGGCTCCCTATGCTCCGAACGTGGCCTCCGCTTCCCGCACCCCCGACCTGCTCGCGGCCGGCGCGGGCGTCGCGGCCGCCGTGCTCGGCGCGGGGGCCGGCGAGCTCACCGCTGCCGTGGTCGCGCCCGCAGCGAGCCCGTTCGCCGTGATCGGCGGCGGCATCATCGACATCGCGCCCCCGTGGGGCAAAGACCTGGCGATCAGCCTCTTCGGCACGAACGACAAGGCCGCCCTCCTGACCGGCATCGCGATCCTCCTCCTGGCGGTGGCCGCCGCCGCGGGCGTGCTGGAACGTCGCCGCCCGCCGTGGGGACGCGTGATCCTGGGCGGACTCGGCGTCGTCGGTGTGATCGTGTCGATGACGCGGGCCGACGCCGACGTGCTGTCTCCGGCACCGTCGTTCGTCGCGGCGGCGGTCGCGGTGATCGTCGGTGCGTTGCTGATCGCCCGCCTCCGTCGCCCGGACGCCGCCCCCGAAGCCGTCGGACCGACGCGACGCAACGTCCTCGTCCTCTCCGGCGCCGCGGTCGTCGTCGGCGCCCTCGCCGCCCTCGGTTCCGCGGCCGTCCGCGGCGGTGCGCAGGCCGCGTCCGCGGTCCGTTCCGCCCTCCGCCTCCCGGCCCCCGCGATCACGACGGCCGTCCCCGCCACGGCCGAGCTCGGCCTCGACGGTCTCGCGCCCGTGATCACGCCGTCCGCGGACTTCTACCGCATCGACACCGCGCTCGTGGTGCCGCAGATCGATCCGGCGACGTGGAGTCTTCGCATCCATGGGCTCGTCGAAGAGGAGGTCGTGCTCACGTGGGACGACCTCGTCGCCCTCCCCCCGCGCGAGACCGTCGCGACCCTCGTGTGCGTGTCGAACGAGGTCGGCGGCGATCTGATCGGCACGGCCCGCTGGCTGGGCGTCCCGATCCGCGACCTGCTCGCCCGCGCGAAGCCGACGGCGGACGCCGACATGGTGCTGTCGCACTCGATCGACGGTTTCACGGCCTCCACGCCGCTCGAGGCGCTGACCGACGAGCGCGACGCGCTGCTCGCGATCGGGATGAACGGCGAACCGCTGCCGATCGCGCACGGGTTCCCCGTCCGCATGGTCGTCCCGGGGCTGTACGGCTACGTCTCCGCCACCAAGTGGGTCACCGAGCTCGAGGTGACGCGGTACGCCGTGGCCGAGGGGTATTGGACCTCGCGCGGATGGTCGGCGCGCGGCCCGGTGAAACTGGCATCCCGGATCGACGTCCCCCGCGCCGGTGCGCGCGTCGCCGCCGGCCCGACGGTGATCGCGGGAGTCGCCTGGCAGACGCACGTCGGCGTCTCCGGCGTCGAGGTGCAGATCGATGACGGGGCGTGGCAGCCGGCGACGCTCGCGACGGCCATCTCGTCCGACACGTGGGTGCAGTGGAGCCTGCCGTGGGATGCCACATCCGGTTCGCACACGATCCGGTGCCGCGCGACGTCCGCCACCGGCGAGACCCAGACGCAGCAGCGCGCCGCGCCCGCCCCCGACGGCGCGACCGGCTGGGACGAACTGACGCTCACCGTCGCGTGAGACGCGAAGAGCCCCCGCACACGGTGGGGGCTCTCGCGTAGCGCGCGATCAGGACAGGACGTGACGGAGCTGCTCGATCGCCCAGTCGATCTCGGTCGCGCGGATCGTCAGCGGCGGCGCGATGCGGATCGTCTGCCCGTGCGTGTCCTTGACGAGCACGCCGCGGGCGAGGAGCTTCTCGGCGATCTCGCGGCCGCTGCCCACGGCCGGGTCGATGTCGACGCCGGCCCACAGCCCGGCCACGCGCACCGCGGTGACGCCGTGACCGACGAGCGCATCGAGCCCCTGCGCGAGGTGCTCGCCGAGCGCCTTCGCGCGGGTCTGGAACTCCCCGGATGCCAGCATCTCCACGACCCGCAGGCCCACGGCGCACGCCAGCGGGTTGCCGCCGAAGGTCGAGCCGTGCTCACCGGGACGGATGACGCCCAGGACGTCCTGGTTCGCGACCACCGCGGACAGCGGCAGGATGCCACCGCCCAGTGCCTTGCCGAGGAGGTAGAGGTCGGGCACCACGCCTTCGCGGTCGCACGCGAACGTCTCGCCCACGCGTCCGAGGCCCGACTGGATCTCGTCCGCGATGAACAGCACGTTGTTCTCGGTGCAGATCTCGCGCACGCGCCGCAGGAACCCGTCCGGCGGGATCACGACACCGGCCTCGCCCTGGATCGGCTCGAGGAGCACCGCGGCGGTGTTCTCATCGATCGCCGCGGCGATGGCATCCGCGTCTCCGTAGGGCACGTGCACGAAGCCCGGCGCGTACGGACCGAAGTCGTCGTGCGCGGTGGGGTCGTCGCTGAAGCCGACGATCGTCGTGGTGCGGCCGTGGAAGTTGCCGTTCGCGACGACGATGGTCGCGGCATCCGGGGCGATGCCCTTCGTCCGATAGCCCCACGCGCGGGCGACCTTGATGCCGGTCTCGACCGCCTCGGCGCCCGTGTTCATCGGCAGGACGAGGTCCTTGCCGCACAGCTGCGCGAGCGCCGTGGCGAACGGCCCGAGCTTGTCGTTGTGGAAGGCGCGGCTCGTGAGCGTCAGACGCTCCAGTTGCTCGCGGGCGGCGGCCAGGATCGCCGGGTGCCCGTGGCCGAAGTTCAGCGCCGAGTACGCCGACAGCAGATCGAGGTAGCGCTTGCCCTCGACGTCGGTGACCCAGACGCCCTCGGCGCGCGCGGCGACGACCGGCAGCGGGTGGTAGTTGTGGGCGACGTGCGTGCCCTCGGCGGCGATGAGCTGCGCGCCGAGATCGTCGACGGTGGTGCTCATCGGGTGCCCCCGCGCAGCTCGAGCGTGCAGCACTTGATGCCGCCGCCGCCGAGCAGCAGCTCGGACAGGTCCACGAGGACGGGCGTGTAGCCGCGCTCGCGCAGCTGCGCCTCGAAGCCCTTCGCGCGCGGCGAGATGATGACGTTCCTGCCGTCGCTGGCGGAGTTCAGGCCGAACACCGCGCCGTCGGCATCCGAGACCCGGATGGCATCCGGGTAGCGCTCGCGCAGGATCGCCTGGCTGCGCTCGTCGAACGCGTTCGGCAGGTACGCGATGTTGGCCTTCTCGACGCCGCCCGGCCCCTCGACCGGGTCGAGCACGGCGATCGCGGTGTCGAGGTGGTAGAACCGCGGGTCGGTGAGGGTCAGCGACACGACCTCGCGCGAGAACACCTCGCCGACCTCGCGGTGGCTGTCGCCGGTGGAGCGGAAGCCGGTGCCCGCGAGGATCGTGTTCCCGACGAGCAGGAAGTCGCCCTCGCCCTCGTTGACCTCGACCGGCTCGGCGACCTCGAAGCCGTTCGCCGCGAACCAGTCGATGAACGCGGGTGCCTCTTCTGCGCGCTCGCGGAAGCGGAACTTCGGGCCGTAGGCGACACCGTCGATGACGAAGCCGCCGTTGGCCGTGTAGACCATGTCGGGCAGACGCTCGACGGGGTCGATGAGCTCGATCTCGTGGCCGAGCGACACGTAGGTGTCGTACAGCGACTGCCACTGCTGCACGGCAAGGTTCGTGTCGGTGGGGCGCGAGGGCTCCATCCACGGGTTGATGCTGTAGCTGACCGTGAAGTGCTCGGGCCGGCACATCAGGTACCGGCGGTGCTGCTGGACGCGCTCGTTCGTCTCGGTTTCGACGGCGGCGGCGGTGGGGTTCGCGGACATCTCTGCTCCTCAGGAGAAGGTGCGGCGGACGCTGTCCTCTGGGCCCGGTGGCCCTTCGACCCGGCGGCGCCTGTCGCGCCGTGCGGGGAAAGGTCGGTCCGAGCACGCCGTGAACCAGTGTCTCACGCGGGCGTGCGGGCGCGCGAGCGGGGCGGGCGGGTGCGGCGGAAGTTCGGCGATGCGCACCGGGTCAGTGGCATCCGCCCGCATCGGGCTGAGGCTGCGCGGATCGCTGAGGCTGCGCGTCGCGGCCGCGCGTCGCGCGATGTCATCCGCGCCGTCCGTGTCGGCGGCCCGTGGGAGAATCGTCGCGATGTCTGCCACCCTCGAGAATTCCGTCGTCCTCGACGAGGCCGCGGGTGTCGTCCGCATCCTCGACCGTCGCGTGTTCCCCGCACGGGTCGAATGGGTGGATGCCACCACCCCCGACGAGGTCGCCGCGGCGATCCGCGACATGGTGACGCAGAGCTCGGGTCCGTTGTACGCGGCGACCGCGGGCATGGGCCTCGCCGCCCTGCAGGGGCGCGGGCTGCCGCTCGGCGAAGCGCGCACCGCGCTCGGCCGCGCGGGCCGCGCCCTGGCCACCGCGCGCCCGACGAACGCGCACCCGCGCGACGCGGTTGCGCGCATCCTGGCGGCGGGGAGGGATGCCGACGACACCGACGCCCTCGTGTCGGCGACGCTCGAGACGGCCGAGGCCGTCGACCGCGACTATCGCGAGGCCAGCCTGCGCCTGGGCCGCGCGACGCTGTCGCTGCTGCCCGAGTCCCCGCGCATCCTCACGCACTGCTGGGCCGACGCCTATCTGTTCGGCCTGGTCGCCGCCGCCCGCGAAGCCGGCCGCGAGATCGAGTGGATCGCGACCGAAACGCGTCCCTATCTCCAGGGCGCGCGGCTCACCGCGCACTCGCTGCGCGAGCTCGACCAGAAGGTGACGCTCATCACCGACGGCATGGCCGCCGCGGCCCTCGCGTCGCCGCGGGGCGTCGGATCCGGGCCGATCGACGCCGTGGTCACCGCCGCCGACCGCGTGGCGCTCGACGGCTCGGTGGTGAACAAGGTGGGCACGCTCGCGCACGCCGCCGCGGCGGCGGCGTTCGGCATCCCGTACTACGCCATGGTCGAAGCGCCCGATCCGAGCGCCCCGACGGGCGCCGACGTCGTCATCGAAGACCGCGACCCCCGAGAGGTGCTCGAGGTGCTCGGCCGACGCACGGCGAGCCCGCTCGTGACCGACGCCTGGTACCCCGCGTTCGACGTCACGCCCCCGCGGCTGGTGACCCGCATCGCGACGAGCCGCGGCACGTTCGCCCCGGCGAACGTCGGCGAGCACTTCACGACCGATCCGGATGCCGAGGCCGCCGACGCCGCGCCCTCGCTGCGGCGACGTCGCTCGCCCGTCGAGCCCGCCCCGGTCGCCGCGACGGTGCAACCCGACACCGTCGCGTTCCGCCCCGTTTCCCCCACCCCCGACGAGGATCCTTCATGACCCGCATCTCCGCCGACGTCGTCGTGCTCGACATCGAGGGCACGACGAGTGCCGCCGGCTTCATCCTGGGCGACCTGTACGACTACGCGCGTCCGCGCCTGGACGCCCTGCTGGGCCGCGACGACGAGACCGTCCGCGCCGCCCGCGCCGACGCGATCGCCGAGACGGGTCTGGATGCCGATGCCACCGACGCCGAGGTCGCCGACGCGCTGCGCGGGCTCATGGCATCCGACGTGAAGTCGACTCCGCTGAAGACCCTGCAGGGGATCCTGTGGGCCGAGGGCTTCGCGGCGGGCGAGATCCACTCGCAGTTCTTCGACGACGTGCCGCCGCGTCTGCACGAGTGGCACGAGGCCGGCATCCGTCTCGCCGTGTATTCGTCGGGCTCGGTCGCGTCGCAGGTGCCGTGGTTCCGGCACGCGCCTCAGGGCGACCTCACGCCGCTCGTGGAGGACTTCTTCGACACCGTCAGCGCGGGGCCGAAGAAGGAGTCCGGGTCGTACGACCGGATCGCCGCGGCGCTGGGCGTGGAACCGTCGCGGGCGTTGTTCCTCACCGACCACCCCGACGAGGTCGCCGCCGCCCTGGCCGCCGGTTGGCAGGTCGTCGCGCTCGACCGCGCCGGGGAGCCGTGGCACGGAGCCGGTTTCGCGGCGCCGTCCGTGGCATCCTTCGACGAGATCGACCTGTCGCGATGAGCCTCCCCCTGACCGCGCGCGTGCAGGAGGCCGGAGCCGCCCTCGCCGCGGAGGCCTCGCGCTTCTCGGGGTACGGCTGGATGCGCGGCACCTCGGGCAACCTGTCGGTCGTGATCGACCGGGATCCGCTCGTGCTCGCCGTCACAGCCTCGGGCCTGGACAAGTCGGAGCTCACCGACCGCGACGTCGTGCTCATCGACGCCGACGGCGCGGCCCTCGACCCCGACGACCCGCGGCCGCCGTCCGCCGAGGCCGGGCTCCACGCGCACATCGCCGCGCGCACCGGTGCAGGCGCGGTGTTCCACGTGCACGCGTTCGACGCGGTCGTCGCGGGGCACCGGTGGCCCGGGGGCGTCGATATCCGCGACATGGAGATGCTCAAGGGCATCGGGCATCGGGCGCACGACGAGACCGTGACGATCCCCGTGATCGCCAACGATCAGGACATGACCGTCGAGGCCGCCCGCTTCGACGAGGTCTACGTGCCGGCGACGGCCGAGGTGCCTGAGGTCCCCGCGCTCATCGTGGCGAGCCACGGCATGTACGCGTGGGGCGTCGACATCGCCGCCGCCCGCCGCCACCTCGAGATCGCCGAGTGGCTGCTGCGTTTCACCGTCGCCACGCGCTGAGCCCCCGGCATCCTCCGCCGTGCCTCCACGCGGCGTAGCGCTGCGCCCGCGCCGGCGTTACGCTCACGCCGACGTTGCGCTCGTACCGGCGTTGCGCCCGCGCCGGCGTTACGCTCACGCCGACGTTGCGCTCGTACCGGCGTTGCGCTGGCGCCGTGCCGCGCCCCCACACCCCCGATAAACGGGATCCACGGCGAGAAACAAGCCGCCCCACCGTGTCTCGCCGTGAACAGCGTTTATCGCGATCGAGGGGACGCCTCGCCGCCGCACCGCCTCACCGCCGCACCGCCTCACCGTCTCACCGCCGCACCCCACCCCGTCGCCACGTCACCGCCGCACCGCCACGTCACCGCCGCACCGACCCAGCGCCGCACCGCGCCGCTCACTGCGCCCCCACACCCCCGAGAAACGCGATCCACGGCGAGAAACAAGCCGCGCCACCGTGTCTCGCCGTGAACAGCGTTTATCACGATCGAGGGGACGCCTCGCCGCCGCACCGCACCCCGTCGCCGCCGCGCCACACCACGCCGCCGCTGCACCGCACCACGCGGCCACGTCACCGCCCCAGCGCCGCACCGACCCAACGCCGCCAACGCCGCCCGCGCCGCCCGCGCCCGCCGCCCGCGATACCCCGCGTCAGCCGAGCAGCGCCACCGTGCGCGCGGTGAGGGCGCGGGGGTCGGCGTCGTCGAGCCGCGCGAGGCCGAGGGTCCGGGCGGCGCTCAGCACGAACCGCGCCGCAACGGCGCGCTCGGGCTCGGGCAACGTCTGGATGTCGGCGACCTTCGAGAACCCGACGATGCGGCGGACGGCCTTCGCGGCGCCGTAGATCGCGGCATCCGATCGCGTGACGGCGAGCGTGTGCTCGAGCACCTCGTCGCCGTACACGCGCGGGTCGACGCGGTCGGGCCAGCGGCGGCGGAACTCCGCCTCGAACGCGTCGATGAGCTCGACGGGCAGCTGCAGCAGCGTCTCCGCGTCGGAAGAACGCCCGAGCACGTGCGCCCGTGCGGCGGCGATGACGAGGTTCGCCCACACGGCCCCGAGGTCGAAGCCGGTGGGACCGTACGTGCCGAACTCCGAGTCGAAGGCCCGCACCGAGGCGCCCTCGGCGCGCACGAAAACCGAACCGGTGTGCAGGTCGCCGTGCAGCAGACTCTGCGTGCTCTCCTGGAACCGCTGCTTCGCCAGACCGATCTCGCGCACGAACGCCCGGTCCGCCCGCAGCTCCCGCACGTCGTCGTCGTTCGTGGCCAGCCAGCCGTTGTGCTCGTGGTCGACGTACGGCTCGGTGAAGACGAGGTCTTCGGTGATCTCGCTCAGCTCCGGGTTCGTCGCCGCGGCGATCGCGCGCCGACGCTCCGGCCCGGGCGTGCCGAACACGCCGGTCGCGAAGCCCACGGCCCCGACGTACCGTCCGAGTTCCGCGGCCGCGTACGTGTGCAGCCGCCCGGCGTTGAGCTCGCCGCGCCAGACGGCGTGGTCGCTGAGATCCTCGATCGACAGCGCGAGGTTCTCGGCGTCGAACCCGTGGAACGCGGGCACGTGCGCCGGGTCGATCCGCTCGTGCACACCGAGCACGACGGCCTCGCGCGCCGCGCGCTCGCGCGTGAGCGGCCACGACGGGTCGACGCGCACGTGCGGCAGCGACTGCTTCACGACGACGCCGTTGCCCGCGGCGTCCTTGACGATGAAGACGAGGTTCAGGTTGCCGTCGCCGACCTCGTCGACCGACACGATGGATGCCGGATCCACCGGTCCCGCCAGGTGCGGGCGCGCGACGAGGTAGGCGGGGACCGTGGCGACGGTCAGCTGATCGGTGAGGAGAGTCATGATGCGGTGGTGCTCCCGGCGACGATGGTGGTCTTGCGACGGCGGAACGTGAAGCTGAACAGCAGGGCCACGAGCAGCACGAGGCCCTTCCCGAAGTCCTGGATGTAGTACGGCAGGCCCATCATCGAGAACCCGGTGACCATGACGGCCACGAGCACCGCGCCCAGCGCCGTGCCCCACGCGTTGGGACGGCCGATGCCCAGCACCGAGACGCCCACGAGCGCGACGGCCACGGCATCCAGCAGCAGGCTGTTGCCGGCCGAGACGTCGCCCTGCCCGATGCGGGCGGCGAGCACGAGACCGGCGATGGATGCCAGGATGCCGCAGCCGATGTACGCGGCGGCGCGGTAGGCCCGCACGCGCACTCCGGCGAGGCGCGCGGCCTCGGGGTTCGACCCCACGGCGGCGAGCGCACGCCCCCAGCGGGTGCGGTCGAGGACGAACCACAGCACGACCGTGAGTCCGAGGAAGAGCACGACGGGCACGGAGAGCGGACCGATGAAGCCCCGGTCGAACCAGAGGAAGTCGGGCGTGAAGCGCCCCGGGGCGGTGGTGCCGTCGTCGAGGGTCATCTGCGACGAGATCGACTTCCCGTCGACGATGATGAGCTTCAGCCCCACGACGGTGAACATCGTCGCGAGGGTCGCCAGCAGATCGGGGATGCGGGCGAACACGATCAACGCCGCGTTGATCGCACCGATCAGCGCGCCGGAGAGCAGCACCACGCCGACGGCGATCCCGCCGACCTGGTTGCCGATGACCATCGTCCACGCGGCGATCGACACCGCGAATCCGGCGTTGGCCCCCACCGACAGGTCGAGGCCGCCGACGGTCATCGCGAGGGTCACACCGAGACCGGCGATGCCGATCGGGGCGATGTACTTCAGCATCCCGACGAGGTTCTCGGGCGTCGCGAAGGCGGGCTGGCTGACGGCGAAGAACGCGATGAGCAGCACGGTGACGGCGACGAAGCCCCACTTCGCGATGGCATCCACGATCCGGGATCCGACGCTCGGCCGCGCGGGAGCGAGGGCGGTGGTCATGCGGTTTCCTTCCGGTGGCCGGAGTCGTCGAGGAGGGCCGCGACGATGCGCGCCCGGTCGAGGGCTCCGGCGGGGGTGTCGAGGACGATGCGGCCCGACACGAGGACGACGATGCGGTCGGCGACGTCGAGGATCTCATCGACGTCGCTGGAGAGCACGAGCACGGCGGCTCCGGCGGCGGCGCGGTCGCGTGCGGCGTCGCCGATGCGGCGGCGGGCGCCGATGTCGACGCCGCGGAACGGCTCGTCGAGCACCGCGAGGCGCGGCCCCGTGCGCAGCCACCGTCCCACGACGACCTTCTGCTGGTTGCCGCCCGAGAGGTCGTCGACCCGAGTCTCGGCGGACGGTGCGACGACGCCGTACGCGTCGATCACCTCGTCGGCGGCGGCGCGCTCGCGCGCGGGCGACACCACTCCCCACCGCGAGATCTCCCGCAGCACCGGGAGGCCCACGGTGCGGCCGATCGACCACCCGGGCTGGATCCCCTGCCGCTGGCGGTCCTCGGGCACGAGCACGACCCCGGCGTCCTGGGCCGCCACGGGCGACGCGGGACGGTAGGGCGCGCCGTCGAGCCGGAGGCGGGCGGTGCCGGTCGGGCGGACCCCCGCGACGAGTTCGGCGAGTTCGGTCTTCCCCGCCCCGAGGAGCCCCAGGATGCCGGTCACCTGGCCCGCGGCGACGTCGAGCGTCAGCGGCTCGCTCCCGGGCAGCAGCGCGGCGCCTTCGATGGAGAGGACCTCGGCGCCGGCGGCGAGCGGTTCGGTGATGTGCTGCTGCAACTCGGTCGGGACGCCCAGCATCGCCTCCAGCGCCACCTGCCAGTCGAACGGGCGAGCGGCCTCGAGCTCGAGGCGACCGTCGCGGAGCACGACGATGCGATCGGCGAGCCGCTCGATCTCGCCGAACCGGTGGCTGACGAAGAGGATCGACAGGCCCTCGTCGCGCAGCACCCGCAGCACCGCGAACAGGCGGTCCGCCTCGGCCGCCGTGAGCGCCGAGGTGGGCTCGTCGAGGATCAGCAGGCGCGGGGTCGATCGCAGCGCGCGGGCGAGCACGAGCAACTGGGCGTCGGAGGTGCCCAGGCGCGCGGCATCCGCCCGCAGGACCTCGTCGGACCACGACAGCCCGAGACGGTCGAGCGCCGCGCGCGCGACACGCTCGGCCTCCGCCCGACGCACGAGGCGATGCCCTCCGGTCGCGAAGTCGGTGAGGGCGAGGTTGTCGGCGACGCTCAGGCCCGGGACGATGCCGTCGGCGATGCGCTGGTGGACGGTTTCGATCCCGGCGCGACGGGCGCGGGCGGGCGACCCGAGACGCTGGGCCGAACCGCCGACCGAGATCTCGCCCGTGTACCCGGCGTTGGCACCCGAGATCGCGCCGATCAGCGTCGACTTCCCGGCGCCGTTGGTCCCGAGGAGCGCCGTGATGCTGCCGGGCAACAGGTCGAGCGAGACGTCGCGGAGCACCACGTTGGTGCCGAACCGCACGCCGACGCCGCTCAGGCGGACGACGGGGGTGTCGTCCGCCTGAGCGGCGTGAGAGAGCGGAAACGTCATCCGGAGACGGCGGGCAGCCAGTCGGCGACCACCGTGTCGTTCAGGAGCAGCGACGGCTCGGCCTCGCGCAGCTGGGCGACGTTGGTGATGCCCTTCTCGATCAGGAAGTCGCGCGTGATCGTCACGGCGGGGAACTGGACGGTGTCCTCGGTGAGCTGGCCGGCCAGCTTCAGCGCCAGCGCGCGCACGACACCGGCGCCCACGGCCGACGGGTCGGTCGCGCTCGTGGCGACCCACGGGCTGCCGTCGGCGGTGATGACCTCGATGTCGGCGTTGGAGATGTCGATGCCGTAGACCTTCACCTTGTCCTGCAGGTTGTTCTGCAGCACCGCCTGGACGACACCCTTCGTGATCTCGTCGTACGGGGCGAAGATCGCCTGCACGCCCGGGTTGGCCTTGAGCGCCGCGTCGACGAGCGGGATGTTGTCGGTCGCGGTCGACTCGGTCACCTTGCCGGTGAAGAACAGCTGGTCGAGACCGTTCTTCGCGACGACCTCGTCCCACACCTTCTTGCGGCGGTCCAGCGGTGCGAAGCCCTCGGCGCTGACCAGGCCGACCTTCGCGCCCTCGCCGTTGTCCTTCACGAGCTGGTCGAGGACGCCCTGCGCCATCGACGCGTCCGACTGCGAGGTGACGACGACACCCGTGGTGTCCTCGAGCGCGAGGTCGTAGACGATGACCGGGATGCCGGCATCCACTGCTTCGCGCACGCGCGGCTCGATCGTGTCGGTCTGGCCGTGGTCGACGATGATCGCGTCGGGCTTGGCGGCGATCGCCTGTTCGAGGTCGGAGGCCTGCTTGGCGTTGTCGTTGCGGGCGTCGTAGACCGTGAGGTCGATGTTGACGGCCGCGGCCTGCGCCTTGGCGCCGGCGGTCCACGCGGTGAAGAAGTCACCGGCACCGGACTGCTGCACGAGGGCGACCTTCACGGGCGCGCCGTCGAACGGTGCGGGCAGGTTCTCGGCTTTCTGGACCGGAGCGGCAGACGCGGCCGGAGCGGCGGTGTTCTGCTGAGCGCAGCCGGTGAGGGCGAGGGCGGCGATTCCGGCGGTGGCGACGAGAGTCGCCCAGCGGTGGGAGCGAACGGACACGGGGTCCCCTTCGAAAGGAGTCGGGTGCGAAAGGCCCTCTCGGGTGCTGTGGGCGAGGACCGTCGAGCAGTCAAGCAGGGCCGCCCCTCACGGACCGTTCGAGGTTGCGCTTTGTTACGCCGCGCCCGTCACACCGCGCCCGCTCACAAGGCGCGAGCGCGAGAATCGGAGAGTCCCGACCGTATTCGTCCGAGAGGAGGAGCCGTGACGCTCCTGACCGTCTGGAAAGAGACCGACCCGAGCGCTCCCGTGCTCGAGACCACCGACGAGGGCGAGATCCGTGCGGCACTGGCCGAGCTCGGCGCCCGCTTCTCCCGTTGGGACGTGCACGAGATCGCTTCGGACGCGGTGCTCGACGACGTGCTCGCGCTGTACGCCGACCAGGTCGAGAAGGTCAAGCAGGACGAGGGCTACACGCTCGTCGACATCGTGGGGCTCTCCCCCGCGCAGGAGAACTACGACGAGGTCAAGGTCGCCTCGCGCGAGCGCTTCCTGTCGGAGCACCGCCACGACGACGACGAGGACCGCTTCTTCGCCAAGGGCGCCGGCGTCTTCTACCTGCACGTGAACGAGAAGGTGCACGCCCTGTACTGCGAGGCGGGCGACCTCGTCTCGGTTCCGGCGAACACGACGCACTGGTTCGACATGGGCACGAACCCCGAGTTCGTCAGCATCCGTTTCTTCCACGACGACGACGGCTGGGTCGGCCACTTCACCGGCAACCCCATCGCCGAGTCGTTCGCGACGTTCGACCAGCTGCACGCGCGGCGCGCGCAGCTGGCCTGACGCCGCGTCTTCGCGACAACGCCCCTGCCTCGCGTGATTCCGCGAGGCAGGGGCGTTCTCGTGCGTTTCAGCCGACGCGGCGCAGCGCCAACGCGGCCCACGCGATCGGCGGGAGCGTCACGCGCAGGACGCCGTCTTCGACCCGCGCCCCCTCCAGTGCGCGGGGCTGCACGCGATCGGGGTGCTCGAGGGTGTTGCTCGCGTACGGGTCGTCGTCGCGCAGCACATGCGTCTCGACCAGCTCGACATCACCGAAGCCCGTGACGTCGATCGCGACCTCGACGGGTTCGTGTCGCCCGCGGTGCACGAGGAAGACCGCGGCCTCCCCCGTCTCGGCGTCGTGGGTCGCCACGGCATCCACC
Organism: Microbacterium sp. RURRCA19A; assembly: GCF_900156455.1. Taxonomy (GTDB): domain Bacteria; phylum Actinomycetota; class Actinomycetes; order Actinomycetales; family Microbacteriaceae; genus Microbacterium. The sequence goes on along the minus strand of NZ_FTNQ01000002.1, from coordinate 855,698 downwards.
GCCGGGACCGTGCCGTGCTTCGCCGTGTCGATCGTGCCCGCCTCGATCTGCACGCGCAGGGCCTCGCCGCGCGCCAGCCGGGACGTGATCGAGAACGGGTAGAACGTCGTCTGCCGCCAGGCGGGTCCGCCGGGCTCCGTCATGATCGGTGCGATCACGTTCACGAGCTGAGCGAGAGACGCGGATGCCACACGGTCGGCGTGCGCGAGCAGCGAGATCATGAGGCTGCCGAAGACCACGGCATCCACCGCCGAATACACGTCCTCGAGTAGGCGCGGAGCAACGGGCCAGTTGTCGATGCCGCTGAGCTGATCGACGTCGTGGAACCGCGTCTGGTACCAGATGTTCCACTCGTCGAACGAGATGTCGATCCTCTTGTCGCTGCCGCGCACCGCCCCGACGTGGTCGGCGGTCGCGACGACGGCCTCGATGAAGCGGCCGGTGTCGACCGACGAGGCGAGGAACGAGTCGATGTCGCCGTCGTGCTCCTGGTAGTACGCGTGGCACGAGATCATGTCGACCTCGTCGTACGTGTGCGTGAGCACGACGCGCTCCCATTCGCCGAAAGTCGGCATCTGCGCGCCCGACGATCCGCACACCACGAGTTCGATGGACGGGTCCAGCTGGCGCATGCCCTTCGCGGTCTGCGCGGCGAGCTTGCCGTAGTCGTCGGCGGAGCGGTGGCCGAGCTGCCAGGGGCCGTCCATCTCGTTGCCGAGGCACCAGACACGCACGTCGAACGGGGCCTCGCGACCGTTGTCGATGCGCTGCTGCGACAGGGCGGTGCCGCCGGGGAGGTTGCTGTACTCGAGCAGGTCGATCGCCTCGAGCGTCCCCCGCGTGCCGAGGTTGACCGCGAGCATCAGCTCGCTGCCGGCCTTCTCGAGCCAGTCGGAGAACTCGTGGAGCCCGACCTCGTTCGTCTCGGTCGAGTGCCACGCGAGATCGAGACGACGCGGGCGCTGCTCGCGCGACCCGACGCTGTCCTCCCAGCGGAAGCCCGAGACGAAGTTGCCGCCGGGGTAGCGGATCATCGACACGCCCAGCTCGCGGACGAGCTCGAGGACGTCGCGACGGAACCCCTGCTCGTCGGCCTCGGGGTGACCGGGTTCGTAGATGCCGTCGTAGACGTGGCGTCCGAGGTGCTCGACGAAGCCGCCGAAGAGGCGGCGCCGCACGGCCCCGATGGGGAAGCGGGGGTCGACGGTCAGGCGGGCGGTGGTCATCATTGCTCCTCCGGTTCCGTCCGACGGTATCCGCCCACGAGCGTTCCGTAAAACGTTTTCGAAACCGGCGGATGGCGGCCCCTTCCCCGGGCGGCGGGCGGGCGGGGCGCGTCAGATGACCTCGGCGCTCCAGGGGTCGGGGCGGCCGAAGCGGAACGCCTCGATCGAGATCGCCTGCTCCCGGAGGAACGGCAGCAGCTCGACGCGGCCGGCCGTGGTGACCTCGCCGGAGTACACCGTCACCGAGGTGTCGCCGCCGATCGCCTCGGCGAGCGCGACGCGCTGCGCCTCCACCGTGGGGGCGGCCCCGATCAGGCGCACGCGCGACGGGCGCGCGGGCGCCGGGACCACCGCATCCGCGACGGGCTCGGCATCCGGGATGCCACCCGCCAGGCGCTGCAGCCACTCCGCGTCGGTCTCGACCGAGACGGGCACGGCGCTCTCCCCGAGCAGATGCCGGACCGCGGCCGGGAGCCCGACCGGCGTGCTGAGGCTGAAGTCCGAGCCCGAGCGCACGGCCGCGACCAGCACGCGGAGCACCGCCTGCCACGGGGCGTCGGCCGTGGCGCGGATGGCGACGTCGGTGGGGCGGTAGCGCAGCAGGTTCCGCTCCAGTCCGACCCGTGCGGCATCCTTCACCCGCCCGAACTCGCGGTCCCAGGCGACGGCGTCGGAAAGCGCTCCCCGACGCAGCCACTCGAACGCGGCGTAGTCGAGCGTGGGCTGCGCCGCTTCGATGAGCGTCGAGATGCGGGTGTCGAGGCCGCGCAGGTGCAGCGTGGTCGATGCGGGTCCCCCGGCCGACGGCCGCCACGATCCGAGAGCGACGAGGCGGTTCGGGCCGCCCGACATCGCGCCCGCACCCACGCCCGACGTTCCCCAGCCACCGAGCGGCTCGCGCTGCACGACGGCGCCGGTGGTGGGCCGGTTGACCCGCAGCACGGCCGCGTCGACGGTGTCGAGCCACAGGTCGAGCTCGGCGGCGTCGCGGGTGTGGAGCCCGGCGACGAACCCGGAACCGACGAGGTTCTGCAGTTCGATCGCACGGCTCAGCGTGGGGGCGTGCAGGATGCCGAGCACCGGAGCCGCCACGGCGGCGCGCGTCAGGTGCGAGCCGGCGTGGACGCCCGTGCGCACACCGGGCGTCCAGAAGCGTCCCGCCGTGTCGGGGCCGAGGTCGAGCTCGCGCGGCTCGACGAGCCAGCGCTCCCCGTCGGCGAGCACGGTGAGGGCGCGGCGCACCTCGCCCTGGGGTTCCTCGACGAGCGGGCCGACGTCGGAGAGCGGGTCGTCGGCGGGGCCCACGCGCAGCGACCCCACGGCATCCTTGAGCTGCTCCAGGAACCGCGTCGAGCGCGCGGCGGCGCCGACGAGGATGACCAACGACGACGCGGTCGCGGCCTGCCCGGCCCGGCAGAAGGCGCCGGCGACGATATCGGCCACGGCACGGTCGAGGTCGGCCGAGGGGGCGACGATCACCGCGTTGCGTCCGGCCGTCAACGCCTGCAGGGGCAGGCTCGGCCGCCACTCGAGGAACCTCTCGGCGGTCGTCCGCGCGCCCGCGAGCAGCACCCGATCCACCCCGGGGTGCACCAGGAGCGCCCGACCGGATGCCTCCTCGTTCAGGTCGACGTAGGCGAAGACGTCGCGCGGGACCCCCGCCGCCCACAGCGCCTCGGCGACCACGGCTCCGGCTCGCCGCGCGCGCGGCGACGGCGTCAGGACGACGCCGGAGCCGGCGGCGAGCGCCGCGAGGGTCTCGGCGGCGCACAGGCCGACCGAGGAATTCCAGCGCGGAGCGACGACGGTGACCCGGTCGGGGACGAACACCGCGCCGGCGACACGGTCGAGCTCCTTCGCGGTCAGGGCGTAGTACGCGGCGGCGTCGATGGCTTCGTCGACCTCGGCGTCGGCTTCGGCGAACAGCGCGCGGGCCTCCGAGGCCAGCACCTCGACCAGCTCCGCGCGGCGTTCGGCGAGCGCGCGGGATGCCGCGTCGATCACGGCGGCGCGGTCGGTGGCGGCGCGGGCCCCCCACCCGGCGGCGGCGTCGCGGACCCGCGAGATCACGGCGTCCAGACCCGCTTCGTCGTCGATGCGGCCGGCGGCGGCCGTGGCGTCTCCCGCGGTGGAGGCGCCGACCGCGGCGAGGACGTCGTGGACCCAGGCACGGTCCGCGGCGACGGCGGGATCGGCGGCGGGGGTGTTGCGGAAGCCGGGGGCGGCGCCGGAGAGCTCGGCGGTCTCGCGGACCGAGAACACGGCGGTGTCGACGAACGCCTGTCCGCCGAACAGCATCTGCTGGACGTCGGGTCCGAGCGCCTGCGTATCCCCGGGGGCGGCGTCGCGGGCGATCCCCAGCACGGCCTGCGTCAGGCCCGGCTCCTCGACGTCGGCGGCGGCCGGCTCGCGCAGGATCGGTGGTGTCGGGACGGTTCCGCGCTGCGGCTCCCGCGGCGGGGCGGGCGCCGGCTCGGGCGTCGCGAGGGCCGCCGCCACCCGGTCCTCGACGTCCTCGCCGTCGGGCGCCCGTCGCCCCGCCGCCGCGGCGGCGAGGGGCGCCACCACGGCATCGGCGTCGTCGGGGTGCACGACCGGCGCGAGCACGATGTGCGCCCCCTCCACGCTCCACGCGACGCCGAGGGGCAGGGCGAGGTCGATCGGAACGTCGGCGGCGTGGGCCAGGGTCCGCACGATCGCCGCGCGGACCGGGTCGCCGGTCGCGAAGTCGACGCGCACCCCTTCGGCGGCGCGGCGGCCGAGGGCCTCGCGCACGGCGACGACGGCGAGCGCGTCGAGATCGGCGGTCGCGGTGGCCGCGGGGGCACGCCAGCCGTGACGCGCCGCGCGGAGCGCGTCGTCGGTGGTCGGGATCGCGTCGTCGAGGCGCACCGCGAGCGGTGCACCGCCGTCGTCGACCCGCAGGCGCGCCCACGCGGCGAGTTCCCGCAGGACGCTGAGCGTTTCGGGCACGGCGATCGGCAGGGAGATGCCGGCGTCGGCGGCGCGCAGACCCGGCTCCTCGAGCACGCGGGTGAGGACCGCGACGGTGAGGTCGAGGTCGTCGCGGCCCTCGGCGACGAGCGTGACGCGGGTCGCCGCACCGACGGCATCCCGGAACAAGGGCAGCAGCCGCTCCGCGGCGTGCTCGACATCCGCGGCGAAGGCCCACCGCGAGAGGCCGGTGACCACTTCGCGCACGGCGACCGAGACCCGGGTGACGTCGTCGCGGGCGACGAGGGCGCGGATGCCGTCGAGCCGGTGCCGTGCGGCCGTCTCGCCGCGGACGTCCGGTGCCGTGAGCCGCAGGTCGGCGACGGCGTCGGAGCCGAGCGAGGCGAGGGCTGTGCCGAGGCGATCGGTGCGCGCGTCGAGGGACAGCGACGAGAGGGCTTCGGAGAGGACACGGCGCGCGAGCGGCACCGCCGGGGTCGGCAGGACGGGGGCGATCGCCCCGCCCAGGTGGACGGCGCCGCGCACCCGCCACGGCAGCGCCGCGGGGGCATCGCCGGCCAGTCGATGCAGGGCGGCCGCGGGAGCCGACGTCCCCTCCGGTCGCAGGATGTCGTCGGCGGCGCGCGCGAGGAACGCCGCGACCTCGGCGGAGGCCGGCGGCGACGGGAGCGTCGGGGCGTCGGCGGTGAAGGTCGCGGCCAGGGCCGTGGCACGCTCGACCGCGTCGGCGGAGAGCAGGGAACCGTGCGCGTGCGGGTCGTTCTCGCTCATGCTCCACAGCCTAGGCACCGCCCCCGCGCGCCCCGGGCGGCCCCGCCGCGCGACCGCGAATCCACACGGGAAGGACCCCGCCGCCACAGCGACGAGGTCCTTCCCGATCGGACGCGTCAGTCCTGACGGATGCGACGGCGCCGACGGATCGCGACCCCCGCGACGAGCGCGAGCAGACCGAGCACGAGCGCGGCGATCGAGACCGTCCCGCCGGTGACGGCGAGCGGCGTGCTCGCGGCCGGCGTCTGTCCGTTCCTCGTCGGCGGCGTGGTGCCGGGCGTCGCCGCGGCGCGGATCTCGACCGGGACCGACGCCTGCGCGTCGCCGACGATCGCGACCAGCTCGTGCATCCCCGCGGTGACATCGGCCGGCAGCGTTACGGTGACGCGGAACGTCCCGTCGCCGTCGGTGCGCAGAGCGCCGAGGTCGATCGGGGTCGAGTGCAGCTCGAGCCGACCGTCGGCGTCCGTGGGCCAGCCGGTGCCCGTGACGGTGATCGAACCACCGGCGACCAGGTCGCCCGACACCGACAGCGTCGGGTCGCCCGCGGTGGCACCGACCGAGGCCGAGCCGACCCCACCGATGTTGCCGGCCACGTCGACCGCGCGGTACGAGACGGTGACGGACCCCGCCGGGGCGGTCACGACGGCCTCAGCGCCGGACACGGCGGTCCAACTCCCCGAGTCGCCCAGGCGGTACTCGATGCGGTCCACTCCCGAGGCGGCGTCGGCGGCGGTGAGGCGCACCGTACGGGCCGTGGCATCCACGACGCTCGTCACCGTCGGGGCGGCACGGTCGACCCGGACCGTCGCCGGAACGGATGCCGACACGTTGCCGGTCGCGTCCGTGGCACGGAACGCAAGGTTCGCCGTGCCGTCGGCCGGGGTGACCGCGCCGCTGTACGCGGCCCACGTCGTGCCGCCGTCGGTGCTGACCTCGATCCGCGGTGCGGCGTCGACGTCGTCGGTCGCGGTCGCGGTGACCGCGACGGGAGACACGAACCAGCCGTTCGCGCCGTCGGGCGCGGCGGGCGAGGTCGCGACCGTCACGGCCGGCGCCTGCGTGTCGGGCGTCCGGGTGTGCATCCGCAGGAACGTCACCGAGTACGGGGCGAAGGTGCGCGTGAAGCTCCCGCTCACCGTCACCTCGGACGTCTTCGGCGCCACCGGTGTGGCATCCGCGGTGTTCACCGCGCCCGGGGCGGCGGCGAGCACGGTCATCTGCGCGTCCGGCAGCACCGTCAGACCGCCGAGGTCGACCTTCGTGACGGCCTCCTTGGCCTGCGCGTTGACGACCTTGAGGATGACGTCACCGGTCGCCTCGTCCTTCGTCATCACCTGGGCGAAGGGCTCGACCGCGGTGTTCGTGAAGTGGCCGGCCTGCTGCCCGTCGACGAACAGCGTCACCTCGGGGCCGCGCACCTGGATGCGCAGGTCGTAGGTGCGACCGGTCTCGACGCGCGGCGTCCCGGTGTCGGTGACGATCGACTTCGCCCCGCCCACGGCCTTCTCGACGACGCTGCGGGTGTTGCCCCAGCCGCCGAGGTTCCACCACAGGTAGTCGGCCGATCCCTGCACGCCGAAGCCCACGAGGAAGCCCTCGGCGCCGGCGAGCTTGGTGGCCTTCAGCGACACGTCGTAGTCGGTCGCGTCGATCGCCGGCCCCGCGACGAGGGTGTTGTTCGCCGTCGTCGACGACTGCACGTAGCTGCCGTCGGCCGCCGACCACGATCCCGCGTTCGCGAGCTTCGTCCACCCGTCGTCGTTCTTGTCGGAGAAGTCGTCCGCGAAGAGCGTCTTCCCGTCCGGGTCGGTGACCTTCACGTCGTCGTAGCGCGCCGACGTGCTCCAGGTCGACAGCCCGACCGATCCGGCGAGACCCGTGGATGCCAGATCTCCGTCGGCCGTGGTGGGCACGACGCGGTCGCCCGTGTGGGTCATGAACAGCTTCTGCACCTCGTAGCTCGCCGAGCCCCACACCTGGTCGCGGTCGAACCAGATCAGGTCGGGCCGCCACTGCGTGCTGCTCTGGTCCGCAAGGAGCGGCGCGTAGGACGCCATCTTCACGACGTCGGCGTTGCGCTCGAGGCCGGTCATGTAGGCCGCCTCCGACAGCGCGTTGAAGAACCGGTTGTCGCGCGAGGCGTACTCGCCGATCCACACCTTCGGGCCGTTCCGGTCGTAGGAGTCGTACCGGAGGTTGTGCGAGAGGAACCACGAGGGGTCGCGGTAGTAGTGCTCGTCGACCATGTCGACGTTCTCTGCCCGGTTCTGCGCCCAGTGCTTCTCGAAGTTCGCGCCCTCGGCATCCGGACCCGAGTTGCTGATCAGGATCATGTCGGGGTACTTCGCCGTGATGGCATCCCGGAACTTCACGAAGTTCGCCATGAACGCCTCGGGGTAGTTCTCCTCGTTGCCGATCTCGATGCGGTCGAGACCGAACGGGGCGGGGTGGCCCATGTCGGCGCGGAGCTTGCCCCACGTCGTGTCGACGCCGCCGTTGGCGAATTCGATGAGGTCGAGCGTGTCCTGGATGTGGCGCTGGAGCAGCGCGGGGTCGGTCTGCTGGAGACCCTGTCCGCAGCCGTTGAGGAGCGCCGGCACGTCGGGCACGGGCTTGGCGCCGATGTCCTCGGCGAACTGGAAGTACTCGTAGTACCCCAGGCCCAGCGACTGGTTGTAGCCCCAGAAGTTGGCGTTGGTCGCGCGGGTCTCGACGGGTCCGACGCTGTCCTTCCACTGGTACGACCGGGCACGCTGGTAGCCGGATGCCGCGGAGTAGTCCTCGTGGCTGTTGACGTTCACGATGCAGCCGCCGGGGAAACGCACGAACTTCGGGTGCAGGTCGGCGATCTTCTGCGCGATGTCCTTGCGGAGGCCGTTCACGCGGCCCATGAAGGTGTCGCGGGGGAAGAGCGACACCTCGTCGAGCCTCAGGGTGGCCGCGCCGCCGGCCTGCACGAGCAGACGGGCACTGTCGGTCGTCGCGGTCGCCGTCACGGTGCCGGTGTACTTCACCCACCCGTCGCCCGCCACCGTGGCCGTGAGGGCATCGGAGAGCGCCGTGCCGTCGGCCGAACGCAGCGCGATCGAGACCGGGGTCCCCGCCGGCGCCGTCGTGCGACCCCAGAACGACACGTCGTACAGCCCGCCCGCGGTGAGCGCGATGCCGGTGTCGAAGCCCGCGTTCTCGACGCCGAACGTGCCGGCCCCGGAGCTGTTCAGGTCGAGCTGCAGGTACGTGCGGTTGCGGTCGTTCATGCGCGACGCGTCATTGACCGGCTTCGCCGTGCCCTTTCCGCCGCCGACGCCGACGGGCGTCCATGCGGTCATGCCCGTGAAGTCGCGGTTGTCGACGGGGAGGAACTCGAACGACCGGTTGCGCACGAGTTCGGCGTAGAGCCCGCCGTCCGCGGCGTTGTTGATGTCCTCGAAGAACACGCCGTACATCTCGTCCGCGATCTCGGCGCCGTCCTTCGACGGGTCGGCGGTGATCGAGTAGTCCGCGGTCTCGTCGGTCGGGTACGCGGCGTTCAGGCGCTGCTGCTCGGCGACGCTGATCGGCAGGACCGTCCCGTGGCGGGGGCGGCTCGGGAGCTCGGCATCCGGGACCGAGGTCCAGTTCCCCGACGCGATGTCGCGGGTCTCGAACATCATGTAGCCCTGGCCGCCGTGGTAGCTCGGCTGGTCGATGAGCATGTACCAGTGGCCGGCCTCGGCGTTGTCGGCGAACACCGTCGGGCCCTCGCCGTTGGTGAACGTGCCGCCCCAGGGGTTCGGCTGACCGACGCCGATCTGCTCCTTCACGAGCTGCCACCCCGAGGTGGAGCTCGTCGTGGGGAGCGAACCGGTCACGGTCGCGGTGAGGTCGGTGGAGCGCTCCTGACGGACGGTCATGGACGCCTCGTCCTTGATGAAGCGGTAGTACACGTCGCCGTCGCGCACGACGGTGGCGTCGATCGTGCCCTTGCCCGCACCGCGCTTGACGTCGACCCACGGCTGCGGCTCGCTGAACGTCACGAAGTCGCGGGTGGTGACCATCATCATGCGGTTGTAGCTGTCGGCGGCGCGGCGGCCGTCGGTCGAGGCGCTCGGGTAGAGGTTCGAGGCCCAGTAGACGACGTACTCGCCGCGGTCCGCGTCCCACGTGGCCTCGGGCGCCCAGGTGTTGCCGGCGAGGGCGCTCGACACCGTGATCTGGCGCAGCGGGCTCCAGGTCACGAGGTCGTCGGACTGCCAGACGTTGAGCTTGCGGCTGCCGACCTCCTGCGCACGACCGAAGTCGCCGTTGTAGCGGTCGAACATGTTCAGGTCGGTGGACAGCATGTAGAAGCGGTCGCCGTCAGGAGAGCGCAGCACGAACGGATCGCGGATGCCCTCTTCGCCCTGGTCGGAGGTGAGGACGGGCTTGCCGTCGTTGAGGGTCAGCCAGCTCTTCGGGTCGTTCCCCCGCGACGTCGCGAACGAGATCTCCTCGTCGGTGGTCGTGCTCTCACCGGTGAAGAAGGGGAAGAAGTAGGCGCCCAGTTCCTGCTTCTCCGGGAGCGGCTGCACGACGAGGGAGAAGGTGCGGGCGGTCGAGCTCGAGCCCTTGCCGATGGTCGCGGTGACCTCGACGGTCTTCGCCGGGTCGCCGTGCGCCGGACGCGTCACCTCACCGGTCGCCGTGACGACCGAGGGGTCCGACGACGCCCAGGCGACGGTGGTTCCGTTCGCGCCCGCCGTGGGCAGGCTCACGTTGCCACGCACATCGTCGGCACCGGGGATCGCGAGAGCCGCGGCCGCGGCATCCACGTCCTGCTGGTTCGAGGGCGTGCCCTCGGCGACGAGGGCTTTGACGTCGTCGTCGGTGAGGGCGGAGTCGTAGATCGCGACGTCGCGGACACCGCCCTTCCAGATCCGGTCGGGGTACGACGACTTGCCGATGTACGCAACGAGTCCCGTGCCGAAGTCGGCGACGGTCCGGGTGGATGCCACGGTGCCGAGCTTCGTGCCGTCGAGGTACGCGGTGATCGAGGTCGGGGTGATGACCGTCGTGTACAGCGCCCACGCGTCGGTCGCGGCGGGACCGACGACACCGCGGGCGCCGTCGGTCGGCGAGATTCCGCGCTCAAGGGTCCACGGCTGCGAGATGCGCGGGCCGTCGGTGAGGACGGACTTCACCCGCCCGGCGGGGTTCGAGGGGTTCAGCAGCCAGTACTGCTGCGGGAGGTTCTCGGTGGTGCCGAAGAACATCGCGGCTTGGTTGCCTGCGCCGGTGCGGTCCTGCAGCCAGGCGGAGACGGTGACCGTGCTGCGGCCGTCGAAGAGCCCGGTGGGCAGTTCGACGTACGCGGCGTTCGACCCCGCCGCGCCGCCGGGGAGCGAGAGCTTGTCGCCGTCGACGGCGAATCCCGCGCCGCGGATCGTCGCGTCGTGACCGTGACCCGAGGCGTCGGGGACCGTCGTCCCCGACGTGGCACCGAAGTCGTACGACGCCAGCGGCGTGGGCAGCGGTGCCGCGGCCGCTCCCATCGCCGGAACGAGCCCGCTCAGGACAACGGCGGCGGCGGCCAGGACGGAACCGGCGCGACGGAGGGTCCTCCCGCGCGCGGACTCGGGGGTTCGGGGGCGTGACAGCACCAAGATCGTCCTCCTCGACGATGGGTGGTCCGGCGGGGGCCGGCCGAGCGAGCTCTAAATGTTAGCGCTCACTTTTGCATCATCTTTGAGGTCGATAAGCGTTGCTGTCAACACTGAATCAGTGTGGTATCGCTCCCAAGTCGGGAATGTGAGGCTTCACACGCGGCTCACCGTGTGACGGGGATGTCGAGCCGTGCCCCTCGGTCGGGTCCTCTTTCGCTACTGTCGATTCGCCCCGACCCTGGAGACCCCATGGCTCAGACCTTCACCGACATGCCCCTCGAGCTCCTCCGCGAGTACCGTCCGGAGCTCGTCGAACCCGACGGCTTGGACGCGTTCTGGACCGACACCCTCGCCGAGGCCCGCGCCGCGGCCCGTCCCGCGACCCTCACCCCGGTCGACGGTCCCGTTCGGGCGTTGTCGGTGCAGGACCTCCGGTTCAGCGGGTATGCCGGCGACGAGATCCGCGGTTGGGTCGTTCGGCCGCACGGCGACGAAACGCTCCCGGCGGTCGTCGAGTTCATCGGGTACGGCGGCGGCCGCGGCCTCCCCGGCGACAAGATCGCATGGGCCGCCGCCGGATACGTCCACGTCATCATGGACACCCGCGGCCAGGGCTCGGGCTGGAGCATCGGCGACACCCCCGACCCCCACGGATCCACCGCGGCCTACCCCGGCGTCATGACCCGCGGCATCCACGATCCGCGCGAGTACTACTACCGCCGGCTCTACACCGACGCCGCGCGACTGGTCGAGGTGGTCCGCGAGCTTCCCGGAGTGGATGCCACGCGCATCGCCGTCACCGGAGGGAGCCAGGGCGGCGCGCTGGCGATCGCCGCGGCGGCGCTGTCGGGCGACGCGGTGGCCGCGCTCCTGCCGGACGTGCCGTTCCTGTGCGACATCCCGAACGCCATCGTCCGCACCCCCTCGCCGCCGTTCACCGAGATCACGCGGTGGCTCTCGATCCACCGCGACGACACCGCCGCGGCGCTGCACACCCTGTCGCACATCGACGGCGCGATCCTCGCCCGACGGATCCAGGTGCCGGCGTTCTTCTCGGTCGCGCTGATGGACGACATCGTGCTGCCGTCGGGGGTGTTCGCGGCGTTCCACGCGCTGGCATCCGAGGATGCCGCGATCGAGGTCTACCCGTACAACGGACACGAGGGCGGCGGCTCGCGGCACTGGGCCCGTCAGGTGGCGTGGCTCGACGCGCGTTTCGGCGTCGCGGACGGCGCGTGAGTCGCTGAGAGAAGGCTCAACGCCAGTCGCTGGGCGCAGGCCGCTTCGTCGAGGGCAGCGCCGAGGCTGCGGCCCACTCGTGCACCCACGGCTCGACGTCGGGAACACCCTCGGGGCGCCCGACCGCGGCGAACAGCTCCTCGTGCGGCACGGTTCCGCCGGAGCGTCGGAGGATGCGGGCACGGATGATCGCCCGCGCGAAGATCTCGCCGTCGACGACCGCCCGGTGTTCGAGGTAGACCGCGCGGTCGTCGTGTCCGAGCAGACGCGTCTCGAGCTCGAACCGCTGCCACAGCTCGAGCGACCGGCGGAAGGTGATGGTCTCGGCGGCGACCACGGCGTACCAGCCGTGCGCGGTCATCGCGCCGGCGAGTCCGGTCCGCGTCAGCAGATCCCACCGCCCCAGGTCGAACAGCGACAGATACCGCCCGTTGTTGAGGTGACGGAGCAGGTCGATGTCGGTGGGCAGCACGCGCAGTCGCATCCGTCCGACCGTGTTCGGGTCCAGAGGGCCCTCACGACGCAGCCGGCGCCGGGCACGGAAGAGGACGAGCAGGGTTCGCCAGAGGACGTTCACGACGGGCGAGCGTAGTGATCTCCCTACGGAGCGGCGATTCCTTTGTCCACTGCCGACAATTCGATCGGGTCGGGCTCGCGCGGCGGATACACCCAGGTGACGAGGACGACCGAGACGATCATCAGCAGGAACCACGACGACAGCTTCGACGCGTCGACCGGATGCCACCCGCCCACCTGCGACGGGTACAGCCACGCCCCGGCGTACGTGGCGATGTTCTCGGCGAGCCAGATGAACACCGCGACACCCGCGAACGCCAGGAGGAGCGGCATCCGGAACGTCCCCCGGAAGAAGCGGAACCGCATCGTCGTGCGGCCCCAGAGGACGATCACCGCCACCACCAGCACCCAGCGGAGGTCGACGATCCAGTGGTGGGTGAAGAAGTTCGCGTAGATCGCGACGGCCACGATCGCGGTGAGCCACCGGCGCGGGTAGCGCGAGAACCGCAGGTCGAACAGGCGATACACGCGCACCATGTAGCTGCCGACCGCGGCGTACATGAAGCCGCTGTACAGCGGGACGCCGCCGATCCGAAGGACTCCGTCGGCGGCGTACATCCAGGAGCCGACATCGGTCTTGAACAGCTCCATGACCGTGCCGACGATGTGGAACAGCACGACCACCCGCAGTTCGCGCAGCGTCTCGAGTCGCCCGAGCACCATCACGACCTGGATCACGACCGCGGCGATCGTCAGCGCATCGTTGCGGGCGAGCACGGCGTCGTCGGGGTACCAGAGCTTCGCGGCGACCACGACCGCGAGGAACGTCGCCCCGAACACGCACGCCCACGCCTGCTTCAGCACGAACACGGCGAACTCGACCAGCCGCGCCCGGGCACCGGAGCGGCGTGCGGAGCGCAGCAGCCGGTTCGCGAACGCGTCGATGCGCGCCTCGACCGACGTGAGGGCAGGACGCGCGATCATGCCGGGGATCGTGGCACGCGAGTCTGGCAGGATCCCGGGCTCCTAGCGCATCGCGGGGTCGTCTGCGTTCGATTTCCGGGTGGCGGAAGGGCCGCGTAGAGTCACGCCATGACTGCGGAAACCCGAGCCGACATCGTCGTCCGTCCGGTACGCGATGTGGATGCCGAGGCCCTCGGCCGCGTGCACGCCACGTGCTGGCACGAGACGTACGACCACCTGATCAGCACGGCCGCCCTCGAGGCCGTCTCCCCCAAGCGCATGGCCGAGCTGTGGACCCACTGGGCCGCCCAGGGCGAGGACTACCGCATGCGCGCGGCCCTCGTCGACGGCGAGATCGTCGGCTTCGTCGGCTCGGGCCCGGCCCGCGAAGACGACGCCCCGCGGGCGCGCGAGCTGTACTTCATCTACCTGCTCGACCAGTTCCACGGGACCGGCATCGGCCAGCAGCTCTTCGACGCCGCCGTCGACGAGGGAGAAGAGCTGTACCTATGGGTCGCGGAGGACAACCCCCGCGCGCACCGCTTCTACGCGCGCAACGGTTTCACGCTCGACGGCGCCTCACACGTGGAGCCCTTCCTCGGTGAGGAGCTCACCGAGGTGCGCTTCGTCCGCTGACGTGCTGCAGATCTGGGCCCTCACCGGTATCGGTGAGATCGCGCCGGGCACCGACCTGGTCGAGGTGATCCGGGATGCCGCGCGCGACTCGCTCCGTGACGGCGACATCGTCGTGGTCACCAGCAAGATCGTGTCGAAGGCCGAGGGGCGCATCCTGCACGCCGACGACCGCGAGGACGCGATCACCCGCGAAACGGTGCGGCTCGTGGCATCCCGCACCTCTCCCGCCGGTCACGTGACGCGCATCGTCGAGAACCGTCTCGGCATCGTGTCGGCCGCGGCCGGGGTCGACGCCAGCAACACCCCCGAGGGCACCGTGCTGCTACTGCCCGAAGATCCCGATGCGTCGGCCCGCGAACTCGCCGCGGGGCTGCGGGTGGCCACGGGCGCGCACGTGGGCGTCCTCATCACCGATACGCTGGGCCGCGCCTGGCGCGAGGGTCAGACCGACCACGCGATCGGCGCCGCGGGGGTGCAGGTGTTCGAGGACCTCCGAGGGACGACGGATGCCGAGGGTCGCCCCCTCGTCGTGACGCTGCCGTGCGTCGCCGACGAACTCGCCGCGGCGTGCGATCTGGTCAAGGGGAAGGCCGCGCGCCTGCCGGTCGCCGTGGTGCGCGGCCGTGGCGACCTGGTCGGCGACCTCGATCTCCCCGGCGCCCGCTCGATCGTGCGCCCCGCGGAGCGCGACATGTTCGCCCTGGGTTCCGACGAGGCGTACGCGGCGGGCTTCGCCGCGGGGCGTGCCGCGGCCGTCGACTGAGCCGCGAACTGAGCAGGCGCTCTGTTTGGACGCCCCCCTAGCGGTGTCAGTCCCACTTCTGTCGGCGCATGTCCCACTTCTGGCTGCCGCAGAACCCGCCGAGCAGCAACAAGTGGGACGAGGTTGAGTGACGCACCGAGCGGTCAGCGGACGCCGCGGGCGGCGAGCGCCTCGCCGAGCTGGTCGGCGTGACGGAGCGACAGCACGACGAACGGGATGATCCCCGCGCGCAGCGACGGACGCGCGCCGCGGGCGCGCTGCGCCTCGCGCACCTCGGCGGCTAATCGCGCGAGGACCGGGATCGTCGTGATCGTGACCGCCAAGAGGAGTGCGGCGCGCTCGGCATCCACCCCGATCCTCCGCAGCGGACCGAGGCCGCGCTCGAGCGCGTCGAGCATGTCGTCGACGCGGGTGGTGAGCGGCAGGAGTGCGGCGACGAGCAGCGCCGCCGCGACGCGCGCCGTGTTGGCCAGAGCGGGTTCGGGGCCGAGGAAGATCAGCTGGCCGATCATGGTGATCGCGAGGATCCAGCGCAGACCCCACACCTGCCGCCCCAGCTCGCGCACGCCGATTCCCGACACGACGTAGGCGAGGAGGACGGCGAGGGCGCACACGGCAGCCACCCACGCGGCCGTGGGCAGGGCCGCCAACGCGACCGCGACGACGGCGAGCAGCAGCATCTTGGGACCCGCCGGCATGCGGTGCAGGATCCCGTCACCGGGGCGATACAGGCTCAGCACCGCAGGGCCCGCTCATAGACGTCGATGACCTCGGATGCCACGCCCGCGGCGCTCACGGCACCGTCGGCGAACAGCACGGCGGCGTCGCAGCGTCGCGCGAGGGCGAGGTCGTGCGTCACGAGGAGCAGCGCGTGACCGGTGTCGGCGAGGAGGTGATCCGCGACGCGGCGGGCGTTGCGCGCGTCGAGGTACGCGGTGGGTTCGTCCGCGACGACGAGGTCCGGTTCGCGGACGAACGCCCCGCACAGCGCGAGCAGCTGCTTCTGCCCGCCCGACAGGTCGTGCGCCGGCCGTTCGGCGAGGTCGGTGAGACCGAACCGCGCGAGGGCGCGCGCCACCCGCTCGGCGCGTTCCGCTCTGGGCAGACGCTCGGCGCGCAGCGAGAACCCGACGTCGTCGGCGACCACCGGCATCACGATCTGCGCATCGGGGTTGCTCAGCACCAGGGCGACGCGGCGGCGGAGCTCGGCGGCATCCCGGTCGGGGTCCAGTCCCCGCACGGCGAGGTCTCCGGCATCCCGACGGATGAGCCCGGCGACGACGCGCGCGAACGTGGACTTCCCCGAACCGTTGTCTCCGACGACCGCGATCGTGCGGGCGTCGAGATCGAGGTCGATGCCGCGCAGCACCGCGCGTCCGTCGAGGCGCACGGTCAGGTCGCGGCAGCGCAGCACCGACGTCATCGGACCACCTCGACGAGCGCGGCCACACCCATCCCCCCGCCGATGGATGCCGCGGCGACACCGATCGTGCCGGCCGGCACCTCGCCGCGCACCAGGCGCGAGAACAGGCGCACGACGGCGACGGCGCCGCTGGCTCCCCACGGGTGGCCGAGGGCGAGGGCACCGCCGTCGGCGCACACGCGCGGGTCGTCGTCGGCGAGTCGCAGTCGCGACAGCACGCCGATGCTCTGGGCGGCGAACGCCTCCACGAGCTCGATCGCCGCGACGTCGCGCAGCGACACCCCCGACGCGGCGAGCACGGCCTCGATCGCCGGTGCGGCGCCGATGCCCGGCAGTGCCGGGTCGACGCCGACCACGGCACCGGCGCGGATCGCGAGCCCGGGTCCGGACGCGGCCACAACGACCGCGGCCGCACCGTCGCCGATCCGGGTGGACGTCCCCGCCGTGACCGTGCCGCCGGGGAACAGCGCGGGCAGCCGTTCCCGAACGCCGGCGTGCGGCGAGATCGCGTCGTCGCGTCGCGCGGCACCGACCGCCACGATCTCGGCGTCGAAGCGTCCCGCCGCGACCGCGGCCGCGGCGCGGAGGTGGCTGCGGGCCGCGTGCGCCTCCTGACGCGCGCGGTCGATCCCGTCGTGCGCGGCGAGGTCCTCGGCCGCGCGCAGCATGTCGGGGTCGGCGAACCCGGGCGGGGCGAACGGCGCCCGCGTGTAGGCGACGCCGTCGCGGCGACGCTCGGGTGCCGTGGAGGCGCTCTCGACTCCCCCGGCCACGCGCGGCCTGCCGTCGACGCGGACCGCGGCTGCGGCATCCAGGATCGCCGCGAGGCCGCTCCCGCACTGACGGTCGACGGTGCCGCCCGGAACCGCGGGACCGAGCCCGGCGGCGAGCGCGGCGATGCGCCCGGGGTTCCCGCCCGGTCCGACGCAGTTGCCGAGCACCACGTCGGCGATGCCTCCGGCGTGCGCGAGGCCGGCGTCGGCGACGACCGCGGCCACCACCGCACCCCCGAGCACGCCGACGTCGGCGCCGGCGAGCGCGCGTCCGCGCAGAGCGAGCGGCGTGCGACGGGCGGAGACGATCACGGGGTCAGTCATCGCGGGTCGCCCTCTCGAGCAGCTCGGTCGCGAGACGGGCGGCGTCGGCGCGGGCGGGCTTGCCCGACGACGTCCGCGGGAGCGTGCCCACCACCCAGCGACGCGGCCGGTGCGCGGGGCCGAGCAGGCGCGCGGCGGCTTCGCGCACGGGCTCGGGAACGGCACCGCCCACGGACGCGCCCTGGCCGGGTACGCCGTCGAGTTCGACGAACGCGGCGACGAGGGCGCCGACACGGGGGCGTGGCATCCCGAACACGACCGCGTCGCGCACACCGGGGATCGATCGCAGCGCCCGCTCCACCTCGTCGGGGATCACCGTCGCCGACGCCGTGAGGATCGCGTCGTCGGCACGCCCGCACAGCACGAGGCGTCCGTCGCGCAACTCGCCGCGGTCGCCGACGCTCGCCCACGCACCGTCACGTCGCAGGGGTCCGCCGGCACCCAGGTAACCGGATGCCAGGAACGCCGACCGCACCCACACCTCTCCGCCGCGCACCTCGATGTCGACGCCGGGGAACGCGCGCAGTCCGTCTCCGTGGTCGACCGCGACGAACGAGAGCTCGGCCGCTCCGTAGTAGGACACGACACGGATGCCGGCGGCCTCGGCGCGAGCACGCAGGCCGGGGTCGAGCGCCGATCCGCCCACCAGCGCGGCGCGCAGCGACTCGGGGGCTCCGCGCTCGAGCAGTGCGCGCAACGCCTCGGGGGTGCCGTGGAAGCACGTGGCATCCGAGAGGTCCGCGCGCGCGGGTCGCGGGCCGCCCGCGAGGGCGTGGGCGAGCGAGAACAGCGTGATCGACGCGGCGGGCGGGGCGGGGAGGGCGATCACGTCGTCGGGGCCGGCGCCGAGCAGCGTCGCCACCGCGGCGAACGACCTCGCCCACGAGTCGGCGGTGCGCAGCACGATCCGCGGGGCTCCGCTGCTGCCCGAGGTGAGCGCCGCCCACGCGGTGTCATCGGGCACCTCGGCCCCCTCGACCGCCCGCTCGACGGCGGCGGACTGCTCGGCCGACCACCGCGGCTCGGTCACGAGCGGCACCGCACCGGCGGTCCGCAGCTCGGCGAGGCGGGCGAGCAGGTCGGGCCGGCCGCCGTCGACGACCGTGATCACGCGGCGACGGTGGCCGGTTCCGGGGTGGTCGCGCGCCACTGACGGCGGAGGCCGCGCGGATACGCCCGCACCAGCAGCGTCACGACGACCGTCGCGATGGCCGCCTTGATCAGATCGCCGGGCAGGAACAGGCTGCTCGTCAGCGCGGTCTCGGCGAGGGGCAGACGGGTCACGAGGCTCTGGACCGGGATGCCGAGAGCGTAGATCGCCACGATCCCTCCGGCGACCATCGCGATCGCGGTGCGCCACCAGACCGGGCGGCGGCCTCCGGCGTGCACGATGAGCCCGACGACGATCGCGCCGAGGATCCAGCCGAGCGCGTAGCCCGCGGACGGACCGAGGAACACCGCGAAGCCGCCGCGCCCACCGGCCAGCAGCGGCAGTCCGACGGCGACGAGCGCGAGCAGGACCGTCACCGACAGCGCGCCGAGCCACGGTCCGAGGACCGCGCCCGCGAGCATGACGCCCAACGTCTGGAGCGTGATCGGCACGCCCCCGGCGAGGGACAGGCTGCCGGGAAGCCCGAGGACCGCGATGAGCGCGGCGAAGACGGCCACGCGCGCGAGGTCGGTGGCATCCGGGGTGCGAGAGGTCATGACGTTCCTTACCTGAACAGCGTTCACCTGAACGGTGTTCACTATAGTCAGATCCGTGACTCCCTCCGGACGCAGCCGCGGCCACTCCACCGACGACGTCGCGCGCACGGCCCTGCGCATCCTCGACGACGACGGCCTCGCCGACCTCACGATGCGTCGGCTCGCGACCCGGCTCGACGTGCAGCCGAGCGCGTTGTACTGGCACTTCCCGAACAAGCAGTCGCTGCTCGCAGAGTTGTCGGACCGGATCGTCGGGCAGGCGGCATCCCTCCTCCGCGGATCGGGCGTGGTCGCCGAGGCCCGCGCGCTGCGCGACGCCCTGCTCGCCTACCGCGACGGTGCCGAGGTGGTCTCCAGCACCCTCGCGCTCGGCCTCGGCTCGTCCACCGCGCTCGACCGGCTCACGGACGCCGTCGCCGCCGAGGGCTTCCCGTCGGATGTCGCGTCCCGCGCCGCGACGACCCTGCTGCACTTCGTGCTCGGCCACGTCTGGCACGAGCAGCAGCGGCTGCAGTACGACAGCGTCGGCGTCGTCGCCCCCGGTGCGGGCCACGTCCCCGACGCCGACTTCGCCTTCGGCGTCGACCTCATCCACCGCGGCCTGCACGCCGCGGCCGGGGCCCGGCCGGCAGAGGCACCGCATCCCCGCGGCGTGTGACCCCAGAACCGCCCCGCCGCCGAACCGTCCTGCGGAGTCCATCCACGACACGCCGCCCCACGACGTCCCCCACCGGCGCGCCGCCCACGAACTCCGCCACACGGCACACCCCCCACCGGCGCAGACCACACGGCACACGCCCGCCGCGCACACGCCCCGTCGCCCCGACGGCGGCACACGGCCGTCAGCGCTGCTTCACGTCGCCGAACAGGCGCGCCAGCGGGATCAGCAGCGTGGGGCGCGCGGCGATCCAGGCCGCGGCCATCACCAGCAGGGATGCCGCGAACAGCAGCAGCCCGGTCGGGTCGGTGCCGAAGGCGTCGGGGTCGACGGCTCCGCGAGCGGCGTACATGTGGTTCAGGTTGCGGAGGGCTCCCGTGGCGAGGACGAGGAACACGTGCACCGCGATGAACACGACGAAGAACAGCATCACGGGGTAGTGGATGCGACGCGCCCACTCCGCCGACACGACCCGGTTCAGACGGGGGGCGTCCTTCGGCCAAACCCCCGACAGCCGCACGCCCGTGGCGATGGCCAGCGGCGCCGCGACGAAGGTGATCGCGAAGTACGAGAGCTGTTGCAGGGCGTTGTAGTTCACCCAGCCGTTCTCGGTCGGCCAGTCCAGCGCCGCGTACTGCAGCGCGGCGGACACCGCGTTCGGGAAGACGTCCCACGACGTGGGCACGACCCGCATCCACTGCCCGGTCGCGAACAGCAGCACGATGTAGACCACGCCGTTGGCGATCCACAGCACGTCGATCGCCTGATGGAACCAGAGCGCCAGGCTGATGCGGCGCCGCTTGTTCCCCCGCGGCGACCAGAAGGCATCCGGTCGCTTCTGCCGACGGAACTGAAGGCCCGAGCGGATGACGAGCAGCAGGAACAGGCTGTTGAGGAAGTGCTGCCAACCGAGCCACGCGGGGATGCCGACGGGCGCCGCCGCGGGGAGCTCGTACGAGCCCGGGTAGACGTCGATGAACGCCCGGACGGGCCCGAGCGACACGAGCACCCGCGCGATCAGCACGACGAAGACGGCGACGACCAGCGCCGCGGCGCCCAGCAGCAGCACCGATCCGATCCACTGCGCGGGCGTGAGCGCGCCGAAGACGCGCGACGGCCCGCGCTGCGGGGTGCGGGATGTGGACGCCATCTACTTCTTCGGGCCGGAGTGAGGACTGACCTCCCGACGATACCGAAACCGGCTGTCCTTCGACCGCGCGCACGACGCGCTTGGTCGCCGCCCCGCGGGATGGTAGGCCGGTACGGTGAGGCGGAAGGAGGACGGATGCCGAGACGCCTACCGGTCGACCCGATCGCCGAAGCCAAGCGCCAGTGGATCGCGCACGGCTGGGACGACGCCGCCGACGGCATGACCGTGGTGACATCGGTGATTCGCGCGCACCAACTGCTGACGGCATCCATCGAGCGCGCACTCAAGCCGCTCGACCTGTCGTTCTCGCGCTTCGAGATGCTGCGGCTGCTCGCGTTCACACGCGAGGGTCGGATGCCGATGGCCAGCGCGATCGCACGCCTGCAGGTGCACCCCACCAGCGTCACGAACACGGTGGAACGTCTCGCCCGCGACGGCCTGCTGACGCGCGAGGCCCACCCGAGCGACGGGCGTGCGGCTCTTCTGGTCCTCACGGATGCCGGCCGTCAGCGCGTCGACGACGCGACGGAGGCGTTGAGCACCGTCTTCCGCGACCCGGGTCTCGCCCCCGAGGACGCGACCGAACTCGTGCGGATCATCGCCCGGTTCCGGAAGTCGGCGGGCGATTTCGCCGACCCGACGCCCGTGCCCGACCCGCTGTAGCGCGGGCTGTGCTCAGCGGTGCGTGAAGTTCGGCGCCCGCTTCTCGCGGAAAGCCGCCATGCCCTCCTTCTGGTCGGCGGTGTCGAACAGCGCGAAGAACGCCTGCCGTTCGAACCGCAGCCCCTCGGCGAGGGTGGACTCCAGGGCGACGTCGAGCGCGGCCTTGGCCGCGTACAGCGCGGGCAGCGGCTTCTCGGCGATCGTGCGGGCCACGGCATCCGCTTCGCCGAGGAGGTCGGCGGCGGGGACGACCCGCGACACGAGTCCGACCCGCTCGGCCTCGGCGGCGTCGATCATGCGGCCGGTCAGCACCATCTCGGCGGCCTTGTAATACCCGAGCGCGCGCACGAGCCGCTGCGTGCCGCCCATGCCGGGGATGACCCCGAGCTGCACCTCGGGCTGCCCGAACTTCGCGCGGTCGGACGCCAGGATGATGTCGCACATGAGCGCGAGCTCGCACCCGCCGCCGAGGGCGTAGCCGGACACCGCCGCGATCACCGGCGTCCGCACCGCGGCGAAGCGGCTCCACGCCCCGAAGTGGTCGCTGAGGGTCATGTCGAGCCCCGACTTCCCCTCCATCTCTTTGATGTCGGCTCCCGCGGCGAACGCCTTCTCGGAGCCGGTGACCACGATCGCCCCGACATCGGGGGCGTCATCGAAGGCGGTCGCCGCGGCCACCACCTCGGTCATCGACCGCGTGTCCAGCGCGTTCAGCGCCTCGGGCCGGTCGAGGGTGATCCACCCCACCCGCCCGCGCTGCTCGACCCGGATCGTCTCGTACTCGGCGATGTGATCGGCCATGCCGCTCCCCTCGTGGTGTCCTCCCGGCATCGTCGCACGCTCCCCCGACATCGCCGAGGGGGTTCCGGCCCTCAGGCCGCCAGCACGCTCCGCCCGACGATGAGCCGCATGATCTCGTTCGTCCCCTCGAGGATCTGGTGCACGCGCAGATCGCGGACGACCTTCTCGATGCCGTAGTCCTGCAGGTAGCCGTAGCCGCCGTGCAGTTGCAGGGCCTCGTTCGCGACGCGGAAGCCGACGTCGGTCGCGAAGCGCTTGGCCATTGCGCAGCGGGTCGCGGCGTCGGGTTCCTTGGCATCCAGGTGCTCCGCCGCCGAGTGGACGAGGAGTCGGGCCGCCTCCAGCTCGGTCGCCATGTCGGCGACGGCGAACACGACCGACTGCTTCTCGGCCAGCGGGTCGCCGAATGTGAAGCGCTCGTGCACGTAGGCGACCGCGCGTCCCATGGCCCAGCGCGCCCCGCCGAGCGAGCACGCGGCGATGTTCAGACGACCGCCGTTGAGCGCCGCCATCGCGATGCCGAAGCCGCGGCCCTCGCCGCCGAGCAGATTCTCGGCGGGAACACGCACCTCGTCGAGCACGACCTGTCGGGTGGGCTGGGCGTTCCAGCCCATCTTCTTCTCGTTCGGCCCGAACGACAGTCCCGCCGCATCCGCCGGTACGAGGAACGCACTGATCCCGCGCGCGCCCGGTTCGCCGGTCCGGGCCATGACGACATAGACGGATGCCTCGCCCGCGCCCGAGATGAACTGCTTGACGCCCGTGAGCACGTACGCGTCGCCGTGCCGGATGGCCGAAGTGGTGATCGCGGCGGCATCCGATCCCGCCCCGGGTTCGGTGAGGCAGTACGCCCCGAGGTCGTCCATCGCGACGAGGCCCGGGAGCCATCGCTCGCGCTGGGCGTCGTCGCCGTAGGCGTCGATCATCCACGCGACCATGTTGTGGATCGTCAGGTACGCGGTGACCGTCGGGTCGCCCGCGGCCAGCTCCTCGAAGATCTCCACCGCGAAGCGGCGGGGGAAGCCGGCACCCCCGGACTCCTCGCGCACGCACACACCCCCGAGCCCCAGTTCGCCGGCGCGGCGCAGCACGTCGCGCGGGAAGTGCTTCGCGGCATCCCACTCCTGGGCGTGGGGCGTCAGCTCGGTCGCGGCGAACTCGCGGACGGCGTCGAGGATGGCGGCGCGGTCGTCGGCGGTCAGGGCGTCGAGCGCGGGGGCAGGGGTGGCGTCCATGCGGCTCTCCTTCTTCGGCGACGGCGTCGTCGCGAGAGCGATTTTAGTTGGACGTCCTTGTAATTACTAGGAGGCTTTACTTTCTCGTAGCGCTTCCCGCAGAGCACGCGGCGAGGGGAATCCCGACAGGCGCGCGGCTTCGTCGATGGATGCCACGACGGCCGGCTCGTTGCCGGAAAGCAGCTGCGTTGCCACGCGTAGACGCTCATTGCGGATACGTTGCTGAGGGGAGTCGCCTCTTACCGATAACAGCTTCGACACGTACCGGCGGGAGAGGTTCATTCGGCGGGCGAGCACCTCGACGGTGAATTCGGGATCTGTGGCGTAGGCGCGGATGACCGCCTCCGCCTGATCAATCAGGCGGTCCCTGGCCGAGGAAGCCCCCCCCCCCCCCCCCCCCCCCCCCCCCCCCCCCCCCCCCCGATCTTTTCAGGCGGCGCTCGACGAGGAGGGCGGCGGCGGCGTGCTCGGTGGCCTGCCGCATGAGAGACAGAACGGGCTCATCGATCGGTTCCTCGCTGTTGAGGAGGGTGATCAGCATCGACGTGAGGGTGGTCCACGCCGCGGTCGGACTCTCAGGCCCCGCGTCGACGAGCACGCCGTCCGTGTCGGCGATCCACTGATGTTCTTCGTTTCCGATGAGCATCTCAGCCCACGCGACTGCGGATGTCGTCGCCAACACCATCTGCTGATCCGCGGCGGCGAGGAAGAGCCCAGGAGGTTGAACATCTCCTAGGGAACCCTGCAACGACAGCAGCAGCCGGGCACGAGGAGGCGCAGATCTGCCAGAAGAAGCGTGCTTCGACCGCAGCGATGCTCCCGAGTGCCACACGCGTCGCATCACGCCGTCGGGGGTGACCAGTTCGTCTGCGACGAGGCGTAACGGCGACTCGATGGGTTCGGCACGCCATCCACGATCGGCCAACCACGCACATGCCGCCTCCCCTTCGGCATACACGTGTCCGACTTCGCCGACCGCTGGCTGCGACGACACTCGGGCGCGGGAGGGCGCGAAAACCGTGACGTGCATGAGGGGATGGTGCCCCCGCGCACAAGAAGCAACGCGTCGCCGGAGACAAGTCTCGCCCCGACCGTGCTGGATTTCACCAGAACCGCACCGCGAGCTGCAGCTTCTCCCGTCCTCTCATCAGCCCGCGACGACCCCGAACAACGCCCCGACCGCGTACGTCGCGCCGAGGGCGAGCGCACCGCCGATCACGGTCCGCAGGATCGCCCGACCACGGCGCGCCCCGCCGATCCATGCGGCGAGGTACCCGGTGACCGCCAGGGCGATGAGCACGGCGACGAACGTGAGCGGCACGCGCACCTCGACCGGCGCGAGGAGGATCGTCAGCATCGGCAGGATCGCGCCGACCGTGAAGGCCACCGCCGACGCGAACGCCGCGGCCCACGGGCTCACCACGTCGTCGGCGTCGATGTTCAGCTCGATGGAGAGGTGCGCCTTGAGGGCATCGGATGCCGTGAGCTCGGTCGCCACGCGCGTCGCCGTCTCGCGGCTGAGCCCCTGGGCTTCGTACAGACCCACGAGCTCGGCCAGCTCGGCCTCGGGCTCCTCGGCCAGCTCGCGGCGCTCCTTCTGGATGAGCGCGTGCTCGCTGTCGCGCTGGCTCGACACCGACACGTACTCGCCGAGCGCCATCGAGATCGCGCCTCCGACGAGGGCGGCGAGGCCCGCGATGAGCACCGGCCCGACCTCGCTCGTGGCCCCCGCGACACCGACCACGACCGCGGCGGTCGACACGATGCCGTCGTTGGCGCCGAGCACGCCGGCGCGCAGCCAGTTCAGGCGCTGGGCGAGTCCTTGACGGTGCGGTTCATCGGGGTGGGTCCCAGCGACCTCAGGAGACATGGCATCAGCGTACGGCTCCCAGGCCTCACGAGATCGCTCGACTGACGCCGAGAGGAACAACGTCGGCGGAAATGACGCCAGTTCCTTGATCTCGAGTCAACAGAAGTGCCCGTCCTCGAACACTGATCAGATACCCGAACCTTAGGAGAACTCTCATGGATGATTCCATCGATAGCCCCGCCTTCCGAGACGTCCCTCGCCGGACGCTGATCGCTGGAGCAGCGTGGACGATCCCCGCAATCGCGCTGGCGTCCGCGGCACCCGCACACGCTGCGTCAGGCACGCTGACGCTCTCGTTCGACAAGCCTTCGTATTCGGGCACGCTGTGTTCACCGATTTCCGGCGCCTCTGTGACGGCCAGTATCGACAACGTGCCCGATGCAGGCCGAACCATCACGGCCACCCTGAGCAGCGGATACGCGTTCGCCAACGGCACGACGACGTACAGCGGCGTCACCGCGAGCGACGGAAAGCTCGCCCTGCCTGACATCAAGATCGTCTCCGGCGGAAACTCGGGGACGCTCAGTGCGGCATCCGGCACGACGACCTCCAGCGCCTCGGTGAGTTCCCCCGCAGGAAGTACTACCCAGTCAGCGCACTACCGGCGAGCGCTCAACGGCACCTTCTCCAGCTCGGGCAGTGCGGACTGGACTGTCCCCACAGGGACGATCGTGGTCGGCCCCTGGACGACCCTGAGTCCGGCGGGGGAACTATCCAACGGAGCGACCGGTGTGACATCCGCCCATGCCGAGTGGGATCGAGACTACGGTCTCCCAACAACGTGGATCGACGGAAGTGGTGCGCACTATCGGCGCTACAACACCAGTGACACCTCTGTCGGAGCTACGGACTGGGCTGCAGTGCCGGGCTCCACAGTCGTCGGACCGTGGACGATTCTCAGCCCCGGCGGTGCACTGTCTCAGGGCGGGCAGACGATTGCGACGGGCGTCACCTCCGCTCACTCCGAGATCGACCGCGACTACGGACTCTCGATGACGTGGATCGACGGGAGCGGCGCCCACTACCGCCGCTACTTCAACGGCAGCCTGGATACGGCAACAGGCACCGGGGACTGGACAGTGCCCGCGGGATCCATCGTCGTGGGCCCCTGGACTGTGCTCAGCCCGACCGGGCAGCTCTTGGGCGGTGGTCAATCTCTCCTGACGGGCGTGACTTCGGCTGCCGACGAGTGGGATCGTGACTACGCTCTGCCGCTCACATGGGTGGACGCCAGCGGTGGGCATTACCGACGCTATGCCAAC
The DNA here is from genome assembly GCF_900156455.1 of Microbacterium sp. RURRCA19A. Classification (GTDB taxonomy): domain Bacteria; phylum Actinomycetota; class Actinomycetes; order Actinomycetales; family Microbacteriaceae; genus Microbacterium. The sequence goes on along the minus strand of NZ_FTNQ01000002.1, from coordinate 829,139 downwards.
GGACAGCTGGACACCGTGGGTGCGGGCGACTGGACCACACCGACGGGATCCAAGGTCGTCGGCCCTTGGACGGTGCTGACTCCCGGCGGCGACCTGACGGGCGGCGGAGCATCTATCGCCACCGGCGTGACATCGGCTCACGCCGAGTGGGGGGACGACTACTGGTACTCGGTCACCTGGGTCGACGGCACCTGCTGACGATGCGCGGCGTGTAGGCACCGCTCGCTGCCACCAAGACGGTCGAATATTTAGCCGCGACCGGAGTGGCCCTCGCTCTTCTGAGCGGGGGCCACTCCGCGTCGCCCTGTCCCTTCCCGCCCCGTTCACCCCACCGTCACCGCCGGTCGGCAGAGTGGCGGGGATCCGCGCCCCCGCACGGACCCTCCCCCGACACCCGAGGACACAGCCATGCCTTCGTCGTTCCTTCGCCGCGCCGTCGCGTTCACCGCGACGACCGCGGCGGTGTGCGCGCTCGCCCTCACGAGCGCGACGGCGGCCTCCGCCGCCATCGTCCCGTCGCCGATCTCGAACAGCGCCCCCGGTGCCGCGATCGCGCTGACCACCGTCGGCTCCTACGACACGAACGTGTACAAGGAGTCCGCCGCCGAGATCGTGCAGGCCTACCGCGACCGGCTGTTCGTCGTGAACGCGCAGGCGGGCACCGTGAGCGTGCTCGACAACAGCGACCCGAAGAACCCGACGAAGCTGTTCGACATCGCGTCGGACGGCGTCGCCAACTCGATCGCCGTCCGCGACGACGGCCTCGGCGTCGTGGCCTTCGAGGCCGACGACAAGACCGCGCCCGGTCACCTGATGTTCTTCGACGCCACCCAGGACGACGCCGCAAGCGCCGAGCTCGGCGAGGTCACCGTCGGGGCTCTGCCCGACATGGTCACGTTCTCGAAGGACGGGACGTACGCCGTCGTCGCCAACGAGGGCGAACCGGCCGACGACTTCTCCCTCGACCCCGAAGGCTCGATCAGCGTCGTGCCGCTGGCATCCACTCGCACCGCTCCCGCGCAGAGCGCGGTCAAGACCGCGGGATTCCGCGCTTTCGAGCAGGGCGGCTCGAAGACGCTCGACCCGAAGGTGCGCGTGTTCGGCCCCGACGTCGCCGCCCCCGATCAGGGCTCCACACCGCTGTCGGCCAACCGCGTCTCGCGCAACCTCGAGCCGGAGTACATCACCGTCGACGGCTCGGTGGCCTACGTCACGCTGCAGGAGGCGAACGCCGTCGCGACCGTCGACCTCGCCAAGGCCGAGGTCACCGGCATCCTGCCCCTCGGCTACAAGGACTGGGGCGCGAGCGCGCTCGACACCAGCGACAAGGACGGCGGGATCAACATCCGGTCGATCCCGGGGCTGAAGGGCCTCTACATGCCCGACGGCATCGCGTCGTACTCGGCCAGCGTCGGCGGCAAGGCGACGACCTACCTCGTCACCGCGAACGAGGGCGACGGCCGCGAATGGGGCACGTTCATCGACGAGGCGCGCATCAAGGACCTCGGCAAGAAGGACCTCGCCCCGATCTGCGCGACGTCGCCGCTCGCGGGGCGCTCGGCGGATGCCGACCTCGGACGCCTCAAGGTCGTCACCGACCTCGGCACGACCGCGGACGGGTGCTACAGCGAGCTGTACGCGTACGGCGGCCGCTCGTTCTCGATCTGGGACACCGCGGGCACGCTCGTCTTCGACTCGGGCGACCAGTTCGAGCAGAAGCTCAAGGAGGTCGCCCCGCAGCTGTTCAACGTGTCGAACGACAACAACACCGTCGACGACCGCAGCGACGACAAGGGCCCCGAGCCCGAGAACGTCACGGTCGGCGTGATCGACGGCCGCACCTACGCGTTCATCGGCCTCGAGCGGGCGGGCGGCGTGATGGTCTACGACGTCACCGACCCGAAAAACGCCACCTACGTCACGTACGTGAACAACCGCGACGCCTCCGCCGACGTCAAGACCGCCGCCGCGGGCGACCTCGGGCCCGAGGGAATCGCCTTCGTCTCCGCGCTGCGTTCGCCCACCGGCATCCCGCTCCTCATCACCGGCAACGAGGTCTCGGGGTCGACGACGGTTTTCGAGGTGCGCCCGACGCAGCCGAAGACGCCCGATCTGCAGATCCTCACGATCAACGACTTCCACGGCCGCCTGCTGCAGGAGAGCGGTGGCGTCGCGGGCGCGGGCGTGCTCGCCGGCGCGGTCGAGAAGTACCGCCAGCAGAACCCGAACACGCTGTTCGTGTCGGCCGGCGACAACATCGGCGCGAGCGCGTTCGAGTCGTTCATCGACCAGGACACCCCGACCATCGCTGCGCTCAAGGCCGCCGGCCTCGACGTCAGCGCCGTCGGCAACCACGAGTTCGACCGCGGCTTCGCCGACCTCACCGACCGGGTCATCCCCGCGTACGGCGACAACACCGGCGACTTCAGCGACTTCGCGCTCGGCGCGAACGTGTACGAGAAGGGCACCAAGACCCCCGCCCTGAAGCCCTACACGATCAAGGAGGTCGACGGCACGAAGGTCGCCTTCGTCGGCACCGTCACCCGCCAGACGGCCGGCATGGTCGACCCGTCGAAGATCGCCGACATCGAGTTCGGCGACCAGGTCGAGGCGGCCAACCGCGAGGCGAAGAACGCCCGTGCGGCCGGCGCCGACATCGTGATCCTGCTCGCCCACGAAGGCTCCGAGGGCACCGACTGCACGAAGATCGCCACCGAGTCCGGCGACTTCGGCGATCTCGTCCGCGGGGCGTCCGCCGACGTGGATGCCATCGTCTCGGCGCACACGCACCAGAAGTACGCGTGCACGATCGAGGGTCGTTCGGTGATCCAGACCGGGTCGTACGGCACCAACCTCGGCACGCTCGACATCGACCTCGACGACGCCGGGAAGCTCGTCTCGATCACGCCGGGCGTCCGGTCGCTGTACGACTCCACCGTCTCGCAGTGGATCGCGTACCCGCAGCCGCAGGTCGCGACGATCGTGGCGGATGCCAAGGCCACCGCCGACGTGAAGGGCCAGGTCGAGGTCGGCACGATCACGACCGACATCACGCGGGCCAAGAACGGTTCGGGCGGCGAGGACCGCGGCGCCTACTCCACGCTCGGCAACACCGTCGCCGACGTCTACCTGTGGGCCACGAGCGAGAACCCGTCGTTCAACGGGCAGGACGCGCAGATCTCCTTCATGAACCCCGGCGGGCTGCGCGCCGACCTGCTCTACGGCGCCGACAACGGGTCGATGTCGTACCGCGAGGTGGCGAACGTGCAGCCCTTCGGCAACACGCTGGTCACGCTCTCGCTGACGGGCGCGCAGATCAAGGCCGTGCTCGAGCAGCAGTGGCAGCCGGCCGGCGCCTCGCGTCCGATCCTCGCCCTCGGGGTCTCGCGAGGTTTCGCGTTCGAGTACGACCCGACGGCGGCGGAAGGATCTCGCATCCTGAAGATCACGCTCAACGGCACCGTCATCGACCCCACGGCGACCTACCGCGTGGTCACGAACTCGTTCCTCGCGGCCGGTGGCGACAACTTCACCGCGTTCGCCCAGGGCACGGGCAAGGCGGACTCGGGTCAGATCGACCTGCAGGCCACGGTGGAGTACTTCGCCGCGAAAGGCACCGTCGCGCCGTCGCCGCTCGGCCGCGCGTACCTGAAGGGCGCGCAGCCGGTCGACGAGGGCACCCCGACGCCGACGCCCACGCCCACCCCGACGCCGACGCCTACTGCGACGCCGTCGAACACGCCGGTCCCCGCGCCGTCGTCGAGCGCGGCCACCGGGTCGCCGGGCGCGCTGGCCACGACGGGCACCGAGGTGCCGTGGGGCCTCGCCCTCGGCGGCGCGTTCTTCCTGGTCGCCGGCGGTCTCGCCTTCGCCCTGCGCAAGCGCCGTACGGTCTGACGCCCCGGCCCGACAACGGCCCTCACCCTTCGGGGTGGGGGCCGTTCGGCATCCCGTCGTCCTGCGTCGCGCGTCCTCCCCCGCCACCGCCCGCCGAACCGTCTCGCGGAGTTCTTCACCGACACGCCGCCGCACCACATCGAAACCCGGCGCGCCACCGACGGACTCCGCACGACGGTTCACGGCCGAAGCCGGGGGCCGGGGTCGGAGACCCGGGGCGTGAGGCCCGAGACCCAGGGCTCAGAAACGCCGCAGCAGCGCCGCCAGGGCCTGACCGCCGCCGATGCACATCGTCACGACCGCGTACTCGAGGTCGCGACGCTGCAGATCGAGGGCCGCGCGGACCGTCAGGATCGCCCCCGTCGCCCCGACCGGGTGCCCGAGCGCGATCGCGCCGCCGTACGGGTTGACCCTTTCGGGGTCGAGGCCGCCGTCGCGGATCACCGCCACCGCCTGCGCCGCGAACGCCTCGTTCAGCTCGATCACGTCGACGTCGGCGGGCGTCAGCCCGGTCTGGTCCCACAGCCGCTGCAACGCCAGCACCGGGGCGTATCCCATGATCTCGGGGTCGACGCCCGCGGTCGTCACGGCCTCGAGGGTCGCGAGGCCGCTTAGCCCGCGCTCGCGCACGTCCTCCTCGCGCATGAGGACGGTCGCCGCGGCGCCGTCGTTGATCCCGGAGGAGTTGCCCGCGGTGACGGAGCCCTCCGCGGCGAACGCGGGCCGCAGCCCCGCGAGCACCTCGAGGGTCGTGCCGGGGCGCGGGTGCTCGTCCGTCGTGACCTCGACCGGCCGCGTGCCGCCGGTGGACACGGGCACGATCTCCGCGGCGAAAGCCGCCCGGCTGGCATCCAGGGCAGCCCTCCGCTGGCTCTCGACGGCGAAGGCATCCTGCTCCGCCCGCGAGACGGAGTACCGGGATGCCACGGTCTCGGCGGTCGTGCCCATGTGCCGGCCGCTGAACGGGTCGGTGAGGATCGCGAGCGTGCCGTCGAGGAGCGTCCGGTCGCCGAGCCGCGCGTTGCCGCGGGCGCCGTACTCGAGGAACGGCGTGCGCGACATGCTCTCGTCGCCACCCGCGACGACGACGTCGACGCCGCCCCAGCGCAGTTCCTGCGCGCCGGACCAGATCGCCTGCAGCCCCGATCCGCACAGGCGGTTGACGGTGAACGCGGGCACCCGGGTCGGCAGGCCCGCGGCGAGCGCGACGCGACGGGCGTTGTAGGCGTCGGGTCCGTTCTGCGCGATGCAGCCCATGACGACTTCGTCGACGGCGTCCTTCGGGACACCCGCGCGCTCGAGGGCGGCCGACACCGCGACGGCGCCGAGCGCGTGCGCATCGACACCGGACAGCGCGCCGCCGAAGGAGCCGATCGGGGTCCGCGCCCCCGCGACGAGGACGATGCGGGGCGGGGTCCCGGTTGCGGCGTTCATCCTGGCCTCCGTGCACGGCGTCGTGAGGGGTTCAGCCTACGGGCAGCTCGCTGGAACGCCGAGACTGCACGCGCCTGACAAGACCACTGCAGGGTGCAATGGAGACGTCAGGCGGATGCAGTCTCGCCGCGCGGCGCGGCGCCGCCGAGCACGCGACCGGACGCCGACCCCGGCACCGGCGGAAGGCTGGCGACGGTCCGCCGCGCGGCGTAGTGTCCGCCCCATGGACGCGGTGATCCGCACGGTGGGGCTGCGCAAGTCCTACGGTCGCACGAACGCCCTCGACGGTCTCGACCTCGAGGTGACAGCCGGGGAGATCCACGGCTTCCTGGGCCCGAACGGTGCCGGGAAGTCGACGACGATCCGGATCCTCCTCGGGCTGGCCCGCGCGACCGGCGGAACCGCGACCGTGTTCGGCGACGACCCGTGGCGCGACGCGGCCCGGTTGCATCGACGCATCGCCTACGTCCCCGGCGACGTGACCCTGTGGCCGGGGCTGTCGGGCGGCGAAGCCATCGACCTGCTCGCGCGGCTGCGCGGCGACGGCCGTTCCGTCGCCTACCGCGACGAGCGGACGCGACTCCTCGAGGCGTTCGACCTCGACCCGCGCAAGAAGGGCCGCTCGTACTCGAAGGGCAATCGGCAGAAGGTGGCGCTGGTCGCGGCGTTCTCCGTCCCTGCGGATCTGCTCGTGCTGGACGAGCCGACGAGCGGTCTCGATCCGCTCATGGAGGTCGTCTTCCAGCGCGAAGTGCGGCGGGCGCGCGACCGCGGCGCGGCGGTGCTGCTGTCCAGCCACATCCTGTCCGAGGTCGAGCAGGTGTGCGACCGGGTGAGCATCATCCGCGCCGGACGCATCGTCGACGACGGCACGCTCGACGACCTCCGGCACCTCACCCGCACGCAGGTCTCGTTCGCCGACGCGGGCGGCGACCTGCCGACTCTGCCCGGCGCGCACGAGGTGCAGCGCCGGGACGGGCGCGTGCACCTCACCGTCGACACCGCCGAGGTGGCATCCCTCCTTCCCGCACTCGGGGCACTGGGGATCCAGTCGTTGCGCGTCGAGCCGGCGTCGCTCGAGGAGCTGTTCCTCGGCCACTACGGGTCGCAGCCGTGACCGGTTTCTGGCTGCTCCTGCGTGCACGGTGGCGGCGGGATGCCGTGCAGCTGACGATCTGGATCGCCGGCGCCCTGCTGCTCGCCGCATCGGCGGTCGTCGGGGTGCGCGGCACGTTCCCGGACGAGGCCGACCGCGCCACGCTGCTGGCCACCGCGGTCGCGAACCCCGTGGTGCTGCTGTTCCGCGGCCTGCCGTCGGGGACCGACGAAGCAGCGTTCACCGCTTTCCTCATCCTCCCGTTCCTCGCGCTGCTCGCCGCGCTGATGAGCACGTTCCTGGCCGTGCGACACACCCGCGGCGACGAGGATGCCGGACGCGCCGAGCTCATCGCGGCCACCCCTGCGGCGCGGACCGTTCCGCTGGCCGCGACCGTGGTGCACGGCATCCTGGCCAACATCGTTCTGGGCGCGCTCGTGACCACGACCTACGTCGCGATCGGGTTCGCGGCGTACGGGAGCATCCTCATGGGGGCGGCCTCCGCGCTGACGGGCATCGCGTTCCTCGGCGTCGGACTGGTCGCAGCGCAGCTCGCGGCATCCGCACGGACGGCGAACGCGATAGGCGTCTGGGCCGTGCTGCTCTCCTACCTCGCGTGCGGACTCGGGAATGCCCTCGGAACTCCCAGCGGAGATCTGCAACGGATGACGAGCGCCCCGCTGGCGTGGGTGTCGCCGTTCGGGTGGGCCGAGAACACGCGCCCGTACGACTCCGACGCGGCGGGCACGCTGCTGCCTTTCGCCGGGCTGATCGTCGTGGCCCTCGTGCTCGCGTTCGTGCTCGCGGGCGCCCGCGATGTCGGCGGTTCGCTGCTTCCGGCGCGCCGCGGGCGGGCGGTGGCGAGCGTCGCCCTCTCGGGTCCGATCGGGATGGTCTGGCGCGAGGCCCGGGGGTCCCTCCTGGGGTGGACGGTCGGCGGCGCGATCGTGGGCGTCCTGTCGACGCGCCTCGCATCCGCGATCTCGGAGGTCGGCGACACGATCCCGTCCGTGCAGGCGCTGCTGCAGTCCCTCGCGTCTCGGGGCTCGCTCGCGCAGGGAGCCATCGAGGTGTTCTTCACCCTGGCCGGAGTGCTCGCCGCGTGCGCCGGCATCCAGACGGTCCTCCGCGCGCGGCAGGACGAGGCGGCGGGTCTCGCCGAACCCGTACGGGCGGCCGGCGTCGGGCCGATCCGGTGGGTGGCGGCGTACCTGTCCGTGGCGCTGGCCGCCGTGCTCGCATGCCTCGCCGCCGCGACCGCGGGCGCGACCGTCGGCCAGCTCGCGACCGATGCGTCGCAGACCGATCTGATCCGGGATGCCGCGGTGGCGGCCGCCGGGCAAGCGGTGGCGGCTCTGACGCTCGTCGTGGTCGCCGCGCTGGTCGTCGTGATCGCTCCCCGGCTGTCGCTGCCGGTGGGGTGGGCGCTGGTGGGCATCGCGACCGTGGTGGGGCTGTTCGGCCCGCTGCTCGGACTCTCGGATGCCGCTGTCGACACGTCGCCGTTCGCCGCGGCGCCGCGTATCGACGGCGATTCCCTGAATCTCCGCGGCGGCGCCTGGCTCGCCGTCGCGGTGGTCGCCGGGGTCGCGCTGCTCGCGGCGGCTGCGCGGCGCCGCGAGCTCGCCCCGGAGCGGTGAGGCGCTACCCCCAGGACTCCAGCGTCGCCGGGACGGATGCCAGCGTCGCCGCGGCCGCGTCGCGGTCGGCGCGGGCGAGGGTCAGCGCCGCCACCACGAGCGACGCGCACACGGCGGAGAGGGAGTCCACGGCATCCGGGGCGAGGTCGGGACGCCGGTCGGCCACGGCCGCGCGGATCGCGGATCGCATCTCGGCGGCGTACCCCGACACCAGCGTGCGGACCTCGGCGTCGTCCGACGCGAGCGGCGACGACCCGGCGTTGAGCAGCAGGCAGCCGAGGCGCGCGCGCGGGGAGTCGGCTTCGATGGCGGCGCGCATGTCCTCGATGTAGGCCTCGAGCGCGCCGGGGTCTCCCCCGCCGAGAGGACGCAGGCGCGTGCGCACGACATCGTCGAGGTACGCCGCGAGGACCGCGTCGAAGAGGCCGCGCTTGCTGCCGAAGGCGTTGTAGATGCTCGACCGCGTGAGTCCGGTCGCGTCTTCGAGTTCGGTGATGCCGGCCTCGGCGTACCCGCGCTGCCAGAACACGTCGCGCGCAGCGTCGACCACCGCGCGACGGTCGAACGTCGGCATCCTGCCCATGGGTTTCCTTCTTCCCGTTCCGGGTCTATATTAGACCGGTCGTTACAAAATAACCACGCGAGGAGAGACATGCGCGCCATCGTGCACCCCCAGTTCGGCGAACCGACCGACGTCCTGAACGTCGAAGAGGTCGAGACCCCCGAGCCCGGCCCCGGCCAGGTGCGGCTGCGCATCCTCCTGTCGCCGATCCACAACCACGACCTGTGGACGATCCGCGGCACCTACGGCTACAAGCCCGAACTGCCCGCCCGCGCGGGGACCGAGGCCGTCGGCATCGTCGACGCGCTCGGCGAGGGCGTCGAGGGCCTCGAGGTCGGCCAGCGCGTCGCCACCGGCGGCACCTTCGGCGTCTGGGCCGAGTACGTCGTGACCCCCGCTGCGGGCCTGATCCCCGTCGCCGACGCCCTCCCCGACGAGATGGCCGCCCAGCTCGTGTCGATGCCGTTCAGCGCCATCAGCCTGCTGCACTCGCTCGACCTGAAGGCCGGCGACTGGCTCGTGCAGAACACCGCGAACGGCGCCGTGGGGCGCATGGTCGCGCAGATCGCGAAGGCCCGTGGCATCCACGTCCTGGGTCTGGTCCGCCGCCAGAGCGCGGTCGACGAACTCGCACAGCAGGGCATCGACAACGTGGTGTCCACCGACGCCGCGGACTGGCGGGACAAGGCCCTCGCGATCATCGACGGCGGACGCGTCGTCGCCGGCGTCGACTCGGTCGGCGGCTCGGCGGCGAACGACGTGCTCTCGCTGCTATCCGAGAACGGCACGCTCGTCATCTTCGGCTCGATGGGCGAGAGCAAGCTCGAGCTGTCGGCGGGCGACATCATCTTCCGCCAGGCGACCGTGAAGGGCTTCTGGGGCAGCGTCGTCAGCAAGACGATGGATGCCGAGACCCGCGGCGCCCTGTTCGGCGAGCTGTCCCGCTACCTCGCCGACGGCACCGTGACGCTCCCCGTCGCGGCGACGTTCGCTCTCGAGGACGTCCGCGACGCCGCCGCCGCGAGCTTCTCCCCGCGCGTCGGCAAGGTGCTGCTGCGCCCGTAAGCCTCCCGGGCGTTCCGCCCCTCGCTCGAGTGTCCAAGACACGCCGTTGCGTCCCACCCGCACACGGCGTGTCTTGGACACTCGGCGTTTCTGCGGCTCGGGGCGGCAGAGACTCAGGCGAGCAGGCGCTCCAGTGCGTCGAGCACGGGACGCTGACCCTTCACGAGGCGATCACGGGCGGCATCCAGACCCGTCCACTTCGCGCGGTCCACCTCGGGGAACGACGCCGTACGACCCGACCGCGGCGGCCACTCCATCTCGAACTCGCCGAAGACGAATCCGGATGCCTCGAACCCGGTGCCGTCGAGGGCGAAGACGACGAGCCTCTTGCTCGAGGTCGCGGCGAACGTCCCGAGTTCGACCCACTCCCCCGCCGGGGGTTCGAGGCCGAGCTCCTCACGGAACTCGCGGCGCGCGGCATCCCGGGGCTCCTCCGCACCCGGCTCGAACTCGCCCTTCGGCATCGACCAGGCGCCGGACTCCTTGCGCGCCCAGAACGGGCCGCCCATGTGCGCGATCAGCACCTCGAGCGCGGGATGCCGCCGGTACAGCAGCAGTCCCGCGCTCCAGGCGACCATCAGACGCCCGCCGGGACGCGCGCCGCTTCGTCGGCGATCACGTCGGCGCGCTTGCGGAACGTGCGGGCCGTGACCCGGTCGAGCGCGATCTGGCCGCGCATGCGTTCGGCCTTCTCGTACAGCGACGGGCCACCGAACCCGGTGAGCACCTTCACGAGCACCGGCAGCAGCTCGATCATGAAGAACAGCGCCGCGATGAGCCAGTGCGCCCAGCGGAGCGTCGGCTCGCGTTCGGAGAGCCGCTCGAGAGCCGAGATCTGGCTCAGGAGGCCCACGGCCCCGGCGTTGCCGTTCGCCACCGAGGACGCGCGGTCGTTGTAGGCCGTCAGCGCCGACTCGTACTGGGCACGCGCGGCGGGCAACTGGTCCTCGGCCTGCTGCTTGTTCTGGTCCGCCGAGGCGGCGGCGGCATCGGCACCGGCCGAGTTCGCGGCGGCCAGCGACGTCTGCGCCTGCTGCAGCTGCGCCGACAGGGCGTCGTACGACGACTGGGCCTGAGCGAGCTGCGCCTTCGCGGCCTCCGAGCTGGCACCGTCGCCGGCGACGCCGGTGCACCCCGCGACTTCCCCGGCGCCCTGGCCGGTCAATTCGCACTGGTACACCGCGCGCGCCTGATCGATCACGGCCTGCTGCGCGGCGAGCTGCTGCGTCAGCTGATCGACCGTCTGCTGGGCGGCGGCGGCTTCGGCGGACGTCGACGAGGTCCCGGCGACGATCCCGGTCGCCGCCTGGTTCTCGAGCGCCGCGACCTGGGCGCTCGCGGCATCCAGGGCCTGCTTCTCGGGGCCGTTCGTCACGGCGTCCTGATCGGTGAGCGCCTGCGTGACGTTGGTGGAGTTGACCTCGCGGTTGATGTCGTTCTGAAACACCTGGAGGACGAGCGGCTCCGCCACGACGATGCCGATGAGCGCCGCCATGATGATGCGCGGGAAAGCCAGACCGAGCAGCCGGAAGACATTCGTGGTCGACCGCATGGTCGACGTGAGGAAGCGGTCGAGGTTGAAGATGATGAGGCCCCACACGAGGGCGAGCGGGATCGCGAGGAAGATGCTGATCCGCACACCCGTGAGGAGCGCGAACATCATCGACAGCGCCGAGACGAGCGCCGTACCCGCGAGCACCAGGAACATCTGCACGAAGCGCGGCACCTCTTCGGGCACCTCGTCGAGCACGTCGTTGTCGGCGCCGCCGAGCACGGCCATGCGCCGCACGAGCGACAGGCTCGGCCGGCGGGGGTCGGCTCGCCGCAGGCGCGGAGGACGAGGGGTGGATGCCACGGGCGCGGGGAACGGCGCCGCCTCGGGGACCACGGGCTCGGGCTCGGCCGCGGGCAGGACGGGTTCGGGTGCGGGTTCGACGGCTCCCGGGTCGGAATCGAGGGGGACCGGTGCGCCCACGGGCTGCGGGGCCGCCGCGGACTCGGTGTCTTCGGGCCACTCGAACGGGGCGGTGTCGTCGTCACCAGCGGGCGGTGCACCCCACGGCTCGGTGGGGTCGTCGGAGGTCACGGTGTCGGCCGACGCGTCGGCGTCGTCACGCTGCTGGGCGATGATGTCGTCGAGGTACTGGGGCTCGCGGTCATCGTCCGTCGTGAACTCGATGCGGCCGTCGGAACCGAAGCGTCCGGGCCGGTGAGCGGAAAAGGACATTCGCACAGGGTACGACGCGAGTCCTGCCCGCTCCTGAGCGGGGCCTGTGGCCCTGCCGGGGCCCCGCTCAGGGTGAGATCAGACCAGACGCGCCTTCGGCGACACCTCGTAGGTGTTCTCGGGATCGGCGAACACGGCGTCGCCGAGGGCCGTGTCGATCGCCGCGAGGGTGTCGGCGTCGAGCGTGACGCCCGAGGCCTTCACGGTGTCCGCGAGCTGCTCCGGACGCGACGCGCCGACGAGCGCGGCCGCGATGTTGGGGTTCTGCAGCACCCACGCGATCGCGAGCTGCGGCATGCTGAGCCCCGCCTCGTCGGCGATCGGCTTCAGGCGCTGGACGGCCTCGAGCACGTCGTCGCGGAGGAACCGCTTGATGAAGTTCGCCCCGCTCTTCTCATCGGTCGCGCGTGAACCGTCGGGCACCGGCTGACCCGGCAGGTACTTGCCGCTGAGCACGCCCTGCGCCATCGGCGACCAGACGATCTGCGAGATGCCGAGCTCTTCGCTGGTGGGCACGACCTTGCCCTCGATCACACGCCACAGCATGGAGTACTGCGGCTGGTTCGAGATGAGCTGGATGCCGAGCTGCTTCGCCAGCGCGTGCCCGTCGCGGAGCTGCTCGGCGGTCCACTCGGAGACGCCGATGTAGAGCGCCTTGCCCTGACGCACGATGTCGGCGAAGGCCTGGAACGTCTCTTCGAGGGGCGTCTCGTAGTCGAAGCGGTGCGCCTGGTAGAGGTCGACGTAGTCGGTGCCGAGGCGCTTCAGGGAGCCGTTGATCGAGTCCATGATGTGCTTCCGGCTGAGGCCGGTGTCGTTGGGCCCCATGGGACCGGTGGGGAAGTACACCTTGGTGAAGATCTCGAGCGACTCGCGGCGCTGCCCCTCGAGGGCCTTGCCGAGCACGAGTTCCGCCGCGGTGTTGGCGTACGTGTCCGCGGTGTCGAACGTCGTGATGCCCGCGTCGAGGGCGGCGTGCACCGTCTTGATCGCGGCGTCGTCACCGACCTGCGAACCGTGGGTCACCCAGTTGCCGAGGGTGATCTCCGAGATCTTGAATCCACTGTTTCCGAGGTAGCGATAACCGACCATGGCTCAACGCTATCGGCGGCATCCGACATCGGGGGCCGCGGGGTTGCCGGATTGTCGACCAAGCCATATGATGACTGACGCCTGACGGCGTACGAATGTCGTCGGCGCAGTTGCACAAAGGAGTCAACGGATGAACGAGAGCGACGCCCTCCGTCCCTTCCCCGCCGAGCGACCGGTCCCCGCGGCCGTGGTGCGTGCCGCCTCGACCTCGCTCGGCGCGCGCCTGGTCGTGCTCGACGACGACCCCACCGGCACCCAGTCGGTCGCCGATCTCCCGGTCCTCACCGCATGGGACACCGCCGACTTCACCGCCGTCTTCGCCACCGACGCACCCGCGGTCTACGTGCTCACCAACGCCCGCAGCCTGGCCGACGACGACGCGCGCGCCCGCAACCGAGAGGTCGCGCACAACGCGCTCACCGCCGCGCGCGAGGCCGGCATCGAGCTGGAGTTCGTCAGCCGCGGCGACTCCACGCTCCGCGGCCACTTCCCGCTCGAGACCGACACGCTCGCCGACACGATCGAGGAACAGGGCGGTACGCCCGTCGACGGCGTCGTGCTCGTCCCCGCCTTCCCCGATGCGGGGCGCGTCACGATCGGCGGCATCCACTACATGCGCGAGCACGACGGCCTGCGCCCCATCGGCGAGACCGAGTTCGCACGCGATGCGACCTTCGGCTACCGCCACTCCGACCTCGCCGGGTGGGTCGAAGAGAAGTCGGGAGGCCGCCACCGCGTCGCCGACGTCATCGTGCTCGACCTCGGGACCATCCGCGCGGGCGCCGAGGCCATCGCCGACACGATCGAACACGCCACAGGTCGCACCCCCATCGTGTGCGACACCGTGACCGAAGACGACATGCGGCTGATCTCGTTGGGCGTCATCGAGGCGCGGCGGCGCGGGAAGACGATTCTCTACCGCGTGGGTCCGCCGTTCGTGCGCGCCCGCATCGGCGCCGACCGCCGCGCACCGCTGACCTCCGCCGAGGTGTTCCCGGACGGAGGGGCGCCCCGCGGCGGCCTCATCGTCGTCGGGTCCCACGTGGCCGTGACGACCCGCCAGCTGCAGCGCCTGCGCGCCGCCCGCCCCGGCATCACCGACATCGAGATCGACGTGGCGCGCGTGCTCGAGGCATCCACCGCTCCCGCCTATCTGGTCGAGATCATCGACGCGACCGTTCGCGCGCTGGAGAGCGGCGACGTCGTGATCAGCACCACCCGCGCGGTCACGACCGCGGCGAGCGCCGACGCGAGCCTCGCGATCGCCCGCACCGTCTCGGCCGCCGTCGTCGACCTCGTCCGGGGAGTCGTCGCCCGCACGCACCCGCGCTTCGTCGTCGCCAAGGGCGGGATCACCTCCAGCGACGTCGCCGCCCACGGCCTGTCGATGCGCCGCGCGACCGTCCTCGGACCGATGCTCCCCGGGATCATCTCGCTGTGGGAGCCGGCCGACGGCCCCGCGGTCGGCATCCCCTACGTCGTGTTCGCCGGCAACGTCGGCGACGACGATGCCCTCGCCCACGTCGTGTCCACCCTCACCCTCCCCCTCCCGGCCGCCACGGGCCGCTGAACGCATCGAAAGCGAAGGAGCTTCCCCCATGACCACCGACTACACCGTCGCCGTCCTCGGACTCGGCGCCATGGGACTCCCCATGGCGTCGCGCCTGGCCACCGGCCTCACGGTCCACGGCTTCGACATCGCCCCCGCCCGGCTGAGCCTGGCCGAGGATCGGGGCGTGACGCCCTTCCCGTCCGCCCGCGAAGCCGTCGCCGACGCCGACGCCGTGCTCCTGGCCGTGCGCGACCAGTACCAGCTCGACGACGTACTGTTCGGCGAGAACGGCATCGCCACGGCGCTGCGCTCCGGTTCCGTCGTCATCCTCACCAGCACCGTGGGCACCGCCGGCATCCGCCCCGTCGCGGACCGTCTCGCCGGTCACGGCATCGACCTCGTGGACGCCCCGCTGTCGGGCGGTCCCGCCCGCGCCGGCGAGGGAGACCTGCTCATCGTCGTCGGCGCCGCACCCGCCGCGCGCGAGAAGGCCGCGCCAGTGCTCGAGCTCCTGGCATCCACCCTCACCGTGGTCGGCGACAACGCCGGTGACGGGCAGGCGCTGAAGACCGTGAACCAGTTGCTCTGCGGTGTGCACATCGCCGCCGCGGGCGAGGCGCTCGCCCTGGCGGACGCCCTCGGCCTCGACCCCGCGAAGACGCTCGAGGCCCTCATGGGAGGAGCCGCCGCGTCGTTCATGCTCGGCAACCGCGGCCCCCGGATGCTGCAGGCCTACGACGAAGAGGGTGCCGAGGTGCTGAGCGCCCTCGACATCTTCGTCAAGGACATGGGCATCGTCGGCGACGCGGCGCGCCGCCTCGGCCTGCCGACCCCCGTGGCCGCCGCCGCCGAACAGCTCTACCTCTCGGGGAAGGCGCAGGGGCTGGGCTCCCGCGACGACTCCAGCGTCATCCGCGCCGTCGCCCCGGAACGCCGCCACGGCTGACCCGAACCCCCACGAATCGAATCGAAGGAGATCCGAATGCTGCTCGTCCCCATGGCCGACACCCCACCCATCGCCCCGGCGGTGGAGCTGGGGACCGGTCCTCTGCTCGGCATCGCCGCCGCGGGCATCGCCCTGCTGCTCGTGCTCATCATCCTGTTCAAGGTGCACGCGTTCGTCGCCCTGCTCATCACGAGCGTCGCGGTGGCGATCTCGGCGCAGATCCCCGCCGGCGACGTGTTCACCCTCGTCGCGAACGGTGTCGGCTCGACCATGGGCAAGGTGCTCATCATCATCGCGCTGGGCGCCATCCTGGGCAGGCTCATCGAAGTGTCGGGCGGTGTCCAGCACCTGGCGGAACGGTTCACCGATCGTCTCGGACCCCGCCGTGTCGCCGTCGCACTGACCATCGTGGCGTTCGTGGTGGCGATCCCGGTGTTCTTCGAGGTGGGCGTGATCGTGCTCGTGCCGATCCTCTACGCCTTCAGCAAGATCGCCGGCGTGAAGCCGATCGTGTTCGGTCTGCCGATGTTCGGGCTGATGCTCGCGGTGCACGTCGCGGTCCCGCCGCACCCGGGCATCGTCGCCGGCGCGGGCGTGTTCGGCGCCGACCTCGGTCTCATCACGGCGATCTCGCTCCCGATCTGCGCGGTGCTCGGCATCCTGTGCTTCTTCGTCGCACGCCTGATGAACCGCACCGACTACGCCCTCGCCGCACGCGTGTCCGAGCAGATGGCCGAGTTCGGCCAGACGTCGACGGTCATCGAGTCGCGTCGCGCCGACGGCACGGTCATGGCACCCCCGAGCCCGCTCACCGTCGTCGCCCTCATCGCGCTGCCGATCGTGCAGATCCTCGTCGGCACGATGCTGTCGCTGAGCCTGCCCGCCGGATCCACCGGACGCGGTGTCGCGACGTTCATCGGCACGCCGGCGTTCGCGCTGCTCATCGCGGTGATCGTGGCGTTCTTCGTGCTGCCGGTGCGCCGTCGCTGGGGTCTCGGCCGCACCAACGAGGTGTTCGAGAGCTCGATGCCGCCGATCGCGTCGATCCTCCTCGTCGTCGCCGGTGGCGGTGTCTTCGGCGCCGTCCTGCAGGCCTCGGGCATCGGCGCCGCCCTCTCGGTCACGCTCGAGGGCCTGGGCGTGCCGCTGCTGGGTGCGGCGTTCCTCATCACCCTGGCGCTGCGCGCGGCGCAGGGCTCGGCGACGGTCGCGATCGTGACGACCGCGAGCCTGCTGTCGGCCGGTGTCGCCGCCGCCGGTTACAGCCCCGTACAGATCGCGGCGGTCGCGGTGGCGGTCGGTTTCGGCTCGCTGGGCCTGTCGATGGTCACGGACGCCGGATTCTGGATCGTGACGCGCTACCTCGGGCTCACGGTGGCCGACGGGCTGCGGACGTGGACGGTCCTGACGACGATCCTCGGCCTCGCCGGCTTCCTGCTCACGTGGGCGGTGTTCGCCCTGGCGGGCTGATCGTCGTACCGCACACGCCGGGTCGGGGACGGATGTCCCCGGCCCGGCTATTAGGTTGGAGCGGAAAGGGGATGCCATGGCGCGACGTTCACGTGTCGACGAGGTCGTCGACGGGATCTTCGACGACATCGTCGCCCGACGCCTGACCGCCGACCAGGCGCTTCCCAGCGAGCCCGAGCTCGGCGACCGCTTCGACGTCAGCCGCGTGACGGTGCGCGAGGCCATCAAGACGCTTCAGGCGCGCGGCGTGGTGCGCGTCGAGAGCGGGCGCGGATCCTTCGTCGAGCCGATCGCCCGGTGGACGTCGCTCGCGGCGGTCCTCGCCGCCACGGCCGCGGTCGACGACGCGAGCGCCGCCGAGCAGCTCATCGAGCTGCGGCGCATCTTCGAGACGGGGGCGGCCGCGCTCGCCGCCGCACGCATCCGGCCCGACGAGGTGGATGCCATCGCCGCCGACCTCGCGGCCATGCGCGGCGCGCACGAGACCGATGACCTGGCCGCGTTCGTCGCGGCCGACCTGTCGTTCCACGACCGCATCCTCGCGGCCTCCCGGAACCCGTTCCTCACGGTCATGTTCGCCCCGCTCACCGAGGTGCTGTCGGAGCGGCGGGCGCAGACCTCGCGGGTGCGCGTCATCCAGGCGCACGCGATCGAGGAGCACGCGCACGTGCTCGAGGCGTTGCGCAGCGGGGACGGCGAGGCCGCGCACCGCGCGATGGACGCGCACATGCAGCAGACGCTCGACGACCTCCGGACGCATGTGCTGCGCACCGGGGCCGCGTAGGCGCGAGGGCCTCAGCCGACCGGCGTCTCCGCGGCGGCGGCTTCGTCCTCCTCGGTCGCGACGAGCTGACCGCACGCCCCGTCGATCTCTTTGCCGCGGGTGTCGCGGAGGGTCGTCGGGATGCCGGCGTCGTTCAGACGCCGCACGAACTCGTTCTGCACGGGGATCTCGGAGGCCGTCCAGATCGAGCCCGGGGTCGGGTTCAGCGGAATGGGGTTCACGTGCACCCAGCCGCGACCGCGGGCGTTGAGCTTCTCGGCCAGCAGGTCGGCGCGCCACGCGTGGTCGTTCATGTCCTTGATCAGGGCGTATTCGATCGAGACGCGGCGCCCGGTCTTGTCGAAGTAGGCGCGGGCGGCATCCAGGGCCTCGTCGACCTTCCAGCGGGAGTTCACCGGGATCAGCTCGTCGCGCAGGTGGTCGTCGGGCGCGTGCAGCGACAGGGCGAAGGTCACCGGGATGTCCTCGTCGGCGAGCTTCTTGATCGCCGGGACGAGCCCCACGGTCGAGACGGTGATGCCGCGGGCGCTCATGCCCAGCCCGTGCTCCTTGTCGACCATCACGCGGACGGCCTGCATCACGCGGGCGTAGTTGGCGAGCGGCTCACCCATGCCCATGAAGACGATGTTGGAGACGCGGTCGAGGGAGTGGTCGTCACGCTTCTTCCCGCCGAGGCCTCCCGCGGCGATGAGGGCATTGGCGCGCACGATCTGCTCGATGATCTCGGCCGCCGACATGTTGCGGGTGAGGCCCGCCTGGCCGGTGGCGCAGAACGGGCAGTTCATGCCGCACCCGGCCTGGCTCGAGACGCACAGCGTGATGCGGCCGGGGTAGCGCATGAGCACCGACTCGACGAGCGCGCCGTCGTGCAGCTTCCAGAGGAACTTGATGGTGTCGCCGCGGTCGGTCTCCAGGCGACGCACCTCGGTCAGCAGGGGCGGAAGCATCCCCGCGACCAGCTCGTCGCGACCGGATGCCGGCAGGTCGGTCATCGCGGCCGCGTCGGACGTGTAGTGGGTGAAGTAGTGCTTCTCGAGCTGCTTCGCCCGGAACCCGGGGAGCCCCAGCTCCTTCACCTTCGCCACGCGTTCCTCGGCGGTGAGGTCGGCGAGGTGCACGGGCGGCTTGCCGCGCTTGGGGCTGGCGAACTGCAGCAGCGGACGGCCGGTCTCGTCCTTGGCCTGCTGCCAGCCCTCCGTGGCGGGACGCACCTGACGCGGCTTCGTCTCGCGGACGGCGGTGTCGGCCGGGGCCCCCGCGGGGCGCGCCTGCCGGGGCGTGGTGGAGCGCACGGGGGGCTGATCGGTCATGGGTTCCAGGGTACCGGGGTGCGCCTGCGCCGAGGCTGGGCGCTGCGCGGTCGCTTCAGCCCCCACGCGCGACGGCACCTTCCGTTGCGGCACATGGTCGCTCGGGGCCGAGCCAGGCGACAAAGTGCGGCAACTCACTCGAGACGCCACCGCCTTAAACTGCATCCCATGCCCGGTGCCGGTGACGTCTCCCTCCCGCCCGGCGGCGTCCAGAGGCTTCTGAACAACAACGTCGTCGTGTCGGTCGACGCCGACGGCCGCGAACGGGTGCTGATGGGCCGGGGCATCGGGTTCCAGCTCAAGCACGATGGGCGCATCGACCCCGCGAAGGTCGAGAAGACGTTCGTGCTCGACCAGGCGAGCGACACCGCGCACGCGCGGAAGCTCCTCACCGACGCGCCCTACACGCTCGTGCAGGCCGTGCTGCGGGCGGTCGACGAGGCCGAGCGCGAACTCGGCCGCGACCTCGGCCGGCGATTCCCCCTCGCCGTCATCGACCACGTGCACTACGTCGTGGAGCGCCTCGACCAGGGCATCCGCATCCCCGGCACCTCGATGCCCGAGCTGCGCATCCTCCACCCCGACGAGTCGCGCGTCGCCGACCACATGGCCGCGTCGATCGCGGCATCCCTCGAGCGCGAGCTGCCGCCCGAAGAGGGCGTGTTCCTGACGATGCACCTGCTGAACGCGACGCGCGACGAGCCCAACGGCACCGCGGCGCTGCTCTTCCGGCGCGTGCAGCACGTCGTCCGCACGGTCGAGACGGGGCTCGGCACGGCGCTCGACACCGACAGCGCCGACTACGCGCGGTTCATCCTGCACGTGCGGTTCCTGCTGCAGCGCCTGGTGGATCGCACGATGCTCGCCAGCGGCGACTCGTCGTTCTTCGAGTTCGCCAAGCACCGCTATCCGCGCTCGTACGACATCGCCGAGGCGGTGAAGGCGTACGTCCTCGCGGCGACGGGCTCGGCCCTCACCGACGAGGAGGTGCTGTACATGATCGTCCACGTCGAGCGGCTCGCGACGAGCATGGGTCGCGGCGACGACGGTGGCGACCCCTCCGCGCCGGTGCTATAGTCGCTGCCGCAGGCCTCACGGCCCGCCGACGAATCTGGATTGTTACCGCGCGAGCGGGCAAGACCTGAACTCACATCGCTGACGAGCGATGAACGGGTTCGGGTCTTTTTTATTGCCCGAAACAGGCCGGAGACGTCGACACAGAACATTCGACAGGCCGCATCGATGCGGTGGAAGGCAGGCGGTTCCGATGGCGGATCACGCGAAGACGGCGGCGGGGGTCCTCGCCGGTGTCGGTGGAGAGAGCAACGTCCAATCCCTCGTGCACTGCGCGACGAGGCTCCGGTTCGTCCTGAAGGACGAGGGCAAGGCGGATGCCGCGGCGATCCGCGCCGTGCCCGGCGTCATCACCACGGCCCAGGCGGGCGGCCAGTACCAGGTCGTCATCGGCAACGACGTGCCCGACGTGTACGCGGCGATCCAGTCGCAGACGAAGGTCGGCGGCGACGCCGGGGCGGAGGAGGGCCCGAAGGGCAACCTCTTCAACCGTTTCATCAAGATGATCTCGGCGATCTTCACGCCGATCCTGTGGGCCCTGGCCGGCACCGGGCTCCTGAAGGCGTTCCTCGCCGCGGCCGTGACCTTCGGCTGGATGGATGCCACGACCACCACCTACACGATCCTCAACGCGCTGTCCGACGCGCTGATCAACTTCCTGCCGCTGGCGCTCGCGATCACCGCGGCCCGCTACTTCAAGGCGTCGGAGTTCACCTCGTTCGCGATCGCCGGTGCGCTGGTGTACCCGTCGATCACGGCGCTCACCGGCGCCCCGGACGTGACGTTCTTCGGCATCCCGGTGACGATGGTGAGCTACGTCTCCAGCGTCATCCCGGTCATCATCATCGTGTGGCTGCAGAGCTACGCGGAGCGCTTCCTGCTGAAGGTGCTGCCCGGGGCGGTGCGCCGCTTCGTCACCCCCATGCTCGTCGTGCTGGTGGCCGTGCCGCTGGTGTTCGTCGTCATCGGACCGCTCTCCGCGCTCCTGGGTGGCGGCCTCGCCTCGGGCATCGGCTGGGTGTTCCAGACCGTGCCGTGGCTCGGCGGCGCGATCATGGGCGGTCTGTGGCAGGTCTTCGTGATCTTCGGTCTGCACTGGGGCCTGGTGCCGCTGTTCCAGCTCGAGTACCAGACCACCGGCATGATCCTGCTCATCGGCCCGGTGTTCGCCGCGGTGCTGGCCCAGGCCGCCGCCGTCGCCGGTGTGCTGGTGCGCTCGCGCAACAAGAACCTGCGCTCGCTCGCGGCGCCCGCCACCCTGTCCGGTTTCCTCGCCGGCATCACCGAGCCCGCGATCTACGGCATCAACCTGCCGCTGAAGCGCCCCTTCGCGTTCGGTGTCGTCGGCGGCGCCCTCGGTGGCGCGCTCATCGCGATGGGCGGGGTCTTCTCCAAGGCGTTCGTCGTCCCCTCGGGCCTCGCGCTTCCGGCGCTGCTCGGAAACGGCAACATGGTCATGCTCGCCATCGGCCTCGCGGTCGCGGTCGTCGTTCCGTTCCTGCTCACGGTGCTCATCGGCTTCAAGGACCCGGTCGACGAGACCGCCCCGGCCGCGCCGGCCGCGGCGACCGACACCGTGGTGCTCAACCCGGTCGACGGCTCCGTCGTCGCCCTCAGCGAGGTTCCGGATGCCGCCTTCGCGGACGGTTCGCTCGGCAAGGGCGTCGCGGTCCGCCCGACCTCCGGCGCCGTGTACGCCCCGTTCGACGCGACCGTCGTCGCGGCGTTCCCCACCGGTCACGCGGTCGGTCTGCGCGGCGTCGACGGCGTCGAACTGCTGATCCACGTGGGCCTGGACACCGTCAAGCTCGGCGGCGAGCACTTCTCGCTGAAGGTCTCGTCGGGCCAGCAGGTGAAAGCGGGCGACCTCCTGGTGGAGTTCGACGGCGACGCGATCGAGCGCGCCGGCTACGACCTGATCACCCCGGTCATCGTGACCAACGGCGACCTCTACCCCGACGTCGCCGACGTCGCATCCGGACCGCTCTCGCACGGCGAGACGCTCTTCCGCGCCGTGTCGGTCGACTCTCTTTCCGCCACCCGTTGATCCCCTGGGAGAACCACGCATGAGCAACACCCCCTTCCCCGACGGCTTCCTCTGGGGCGGCGCCACCGCCGCCAACCAGATCGAGGGCGCGTACGACGAAGGCGGCAAGGGTCTCTCGGTGCAGGACGTGATGCCCAACGGCATCTCGGGTCCGCGCACCGAGCGCCCGACGCCCGACAACCTCAAGCTCGTCGGCATCGACCACTACCACCGCTACGCCGAGGACATCGCGCTCTTCGCCGAGATGGGCTTCTCGGTCTACCGCTTCTCGATCGCGTGGAGC
Organism: Microbacterium sp. RURRCA19A; assembly: GCF_900156455.1. Lineage (GTDB taxonomy): Bacteria > Actinomycetota > Actinomycetes > Actinomycetales > Microbacteriaceae > Microbacterium. The sequence goes on along the minus strand of NZ_FTNQ01000002.1, from coordinate 806,660 downwards.
CGGATCTTCCCGAACGGCGACGAGACCGAGCCGAACGAGGAGGGCCTGGCGTTCTACGACCGGGTGCTCGATGAGCTCGAGAAGCACGGCATCGAGCCGCTCGTGACGATCTCGCACTACGAGACGCCGCTGCACCTGGCCGAGCAGTACGGCGGTTGGACGAACCGCGCGCTCATCGGCTTCTACGAGCGCTACGCCCGGACCCTCTTCGAGCGGTTCGGCGCCCGCGTGAAGCACTGGCTGACGTTCAACGAGATCAACTCGCTGCTGCACGCCCCGTTCATGAGCGGCGGCATTCCGATCCCCGAGGGCGGCGTATCGAAGAGCGAGCTGTACCAGGCGATGCACCACGAGCTCGTGGCGTCCGCCCGGGCCACCCGCATCGCCCGCGAGGTCGCCCCCCGGGCGCAGGTCGGCTGCATGGTGCTGTCGATGCCGATCTACCCGTTGACGCCCTCCCCGGCCGATGCGGTCGCGGTGATGGATGCCGACCACGGCAACCTCGTCTACGGCGATGTCCACACGCGCGGCGAATACCCCGGCTACTTCCTGCGCCGTCTGCGCGAGGAGGGCATCGCGCTCGAGATCACCGACGAGGACCGCGCCGACCTGAAGAACACGGTCGACTTCGTCTCGTTCAGCTACTACATGTCGATCGCCGAGACCGCCGACCCTTCGCTGCGCGCCGCCGGCGAGGGCAACATCATGGGCGGCGTGCCGAACCCGACCCTCCCGGCGAGCGAGTGGGGCTGGCAGATCGACCCGGTGGGCCTGCGCCTGGTGCTCAACCAGTTCTGGGACCGCTGGCAGAAGCCGCTGTTCATCGTCGAGAACGGGCTGGGCGCCCGCGACCAGCTCGTCGAGGTCGACGGCGAGAAGACGGTCGTCGACGACTACCGCATCGCATACCTCAACGACCACCTCGTGCAGGTGGGCGAGGCTCTCGAAGACGGCGTGGACGTGCTCGGGTACACCTCGTGGGGCTGCATCGACATCGTCAGCGCCAGCACGGCACAGCTGAGCAAGCGATACGGTTTCATCTACGTCGACCGCAACGACGACGGCTCCGGAACCCTCGATCGGTACCGGAAGAAGTCGTTCCACTGGTACGCCGACGTCATCCGGACCAACGGCGCGTCCCTGACCCGCTGATCCCCATCGATCGGGTCGGCCCCGGACCCTCGCGGTCCGGGGCCGACCCGCGGAGAAACGCATGACCCGCATCGCCTTCCTCGACGTCGACGGCACGATCCTCGAGCACGGCTCGGCGATCGCCCCCTCGACGGTGACCGCCATCCGCCAGGCCCGCGCGAACGGCCACCTCGTGTGGCTGTGCACGGGGCGCGCCGAAGGCGACATCCACCCCGACGTCATCGCCATCGGCTTCGACGGCGCGATCAGCAACGGCGGGGCGTACGCCACGCGCAACGGAGAGACGATCGTCTCCCACCCGATGCGCCGCGACGACGTGGCGGCGATCGAGGACTACTTCGCCGCCCATGGCATCCACTACTTCCTCCAGACGCACGAGGCGGTCTTCGCCTCTCCGGGCATCGAGCCGGTGATGCGCGAGTACGTGCAGAAGCGCCTCGCCGAGCGGGCCGCCGAACTCGCCGCCCTCGGGCACCCCGCCCCCACGGCGGGCCCGATCCCGCGCACCCGGCCGCTCGCCGAGGTAGACCGCGACCGCGTCGCGAAGGCCGTGTTCATCAGCCCCGCGCCCGACACCGTCGCGCACGGCGCCGCCGAGCTGGGCGAGCGCTTCCACGTCATCCCGGGCTCGATCCCGCTGCCCGGCGGCTCCAACGGCGAGATCGGTCTCGCCGGGGTCACCAAGGGCTCCGCGATCCTCGAGGTGCTCGCGATGCTCGGACTTGATGCGGCGGATGCCATCGGCATCGGCGACAGCTGGAACGACGTCGAGATGTTCGAGGTCGTCGGCACCCCGGTGGCGATGGGCAACGCGGTGCCCGAGCTGCAACGTCTCGCCGGCCGCGTGACCACCGCGGTGCTGGAGGACGGCGTGCACAACGCCTTCGCCGAGCTCGGCCTGATCTGACACGGCACCCGCGCCCCGCGCCCGCACGCCGCACGCCGCGCACCACCGCGCACGCCGGCGCGCCCGCGCAGCCCTCAGTCCAGGAAGATGTCGGGATACAGCGCGGCGTCGGGGGTCCCGGGAACGGCCGCGTATCCCGAGAAGTCGGTGACGCCCGCGGCCTCCAGCACGTCCTCGACGATCAGCGTCTGCCCGGTGAGCTCCCGTGAGGAAGCGCACAGCACCTCGTACGCGGCGTCCGCGTAGATCCCCGGCGTCCGCGACACGGCCATGAGCCGGTCGCCGCCGATGACGTTCTGCACCGCCGCGGTCGCGATCGTCGTGCGCGGCCAGAGGGTGTTGGCGGCGATCCCGCCGCTCGCGAACTCCGAGGCGAGGCCGAGGGTCGCCATCGTCATGCCGAACTTCGCCATGCTGTACCCGGTGTGCGCGCCGAGCCACTTCGCCGTGACGTTCAGCGGCGGCGACAGCGACAGGATGTGCGGATTCGCCGCCTCGCGCAGCTGCGGGATCGCAGCCCGCGAGAGCAGGAACGTGCCGCGCACGTTGACGTCCTGCATGAGGTCGTACTTCTTGGTGGTGAGATCGAGCGAGCCCGACAGGTCGATCACGCTGGCGTTGTTCACGACGATGTCGATGCCGCCGAACTCCCCGACCGTCCGCAGGACGGCTTCGGTGATGGATGCCTCGTCCCGCACGTCGCCGACGATGGGCAACGCCCGACCGCCCGCGGCGCGAATGGCGTCCGCCGCGGTGTGGATGGTGCCCTCGAGCTTCGGGTGCGGGGTGTCGGTCTTGGCCAGCAGGGCGATGTTCGCCCCGTCGCGCGCGGCCCGCAGCGCGATCGCGAGGCCGATGCCGCGGCTCCCGCCCGACATCAGGATGGTCTTGCCGGAAAGCGTCATGAGCGTCCCTTCGCGGAGGCGGCGGCGAACGCGGCGACCCGCGCCCGCGCCTCGGGGGTGTCGAAAGCGGCGCCGATCGTGGCAGCCTCGTCGGCGAGGTTGTCGGCGAACGTGCGACCGGCACCCGCACGCACCAACCTCGTCGCCTGCCCGAAGGCCGCTGTCGCCCCGTCGAGCCAGAAGCGCGCGATCTCCTCGACCCGCGCCGAAAGATCGGTGGATGCCACGACCTCGGCCACCAGTCCCCAGTCGAGGGCCTCGGCGGCGTCGAGCATGCGGTCCTGCAGCAGCAACTGCAGTGCCCGGCGCTGTCCGATCGCCGCCGGGAGCAGCGTCGAGACACCCAGATCCGGGGTGAGCCCGATGTTCGCGTATCGGGACACGAACCGCGCGTTCTCGCTCGCGACGACGTAGTCGGCCGTGAGCATCAGTCCGAGTCCCCCGCCGGCCACCGCTCCGTGCACGGCGGCGACCATCGGCAGCGGCGCTTCGGCGAAGGTCCGGATGCCGTCGTGGATCGCCGTGGCCGTCTCGGTCACCTCGGCACCGGACGCTCCGGTCGTCGCCATCGCCACGACGTCGCCGCCCGCGCAGAACGCGGGGCCCGTGGCATCCAGAATCACCGCTCCCACCGTCGTGTCGGAGGTGACCTCGTGCGCGACCTCGCGCCAGCGGCGGGCCATCGGGAAGTCCATCGCGTTGAGCGAGGCGGGACGGTCGAAGGTGACGCGGGCGAGCCCCGCGTCGATGGAGAGCAGGATGCCGTCGGTCATTTCGGCGCCATCCGGATCGCGCCGTCGAGGCGGATCGTCTCGCCGTTGAGGTAGCCGTTGTCGACGATCGCGAGCACGAGCCGTGCGTATTCGTCGGGGGCGCCGAGGCGCGAGGGGTAGGGCACCTGCTGACCCAGGGAGTCCTGCGCGGCCTGCGGCAGGCCCTTGAGCATCGGGGTCTCCATGATGCCGGGGGCGATGGTCGCCACCCGGATGCCGTGGCGGGCGAGCTCGCGGGCGATGGGGAGCGTCATCGCGTGCACGCCGCCCTTGCTGGCGGAGTACGCGGGCTGGCCGATCTGCCCGTCGAAGGCCGCGACGCTCGCGGTGTTGACGATGACGCCGCGATCCCCGCTCTCCGTCGGCTCGGAGGCGGCCATCAGCGCCGACGTCTGGGCGATCACGTTGTACGTGCCGACGAGGTTGATGCGGACGAGCCGTTCGAAATCCGCCAGCGGCGTGGGCTTCAGGTCGCGGTCGAGCACCTTCGCCGGCGGCGCGATCCCCGCGCAGTTCACGACGACCCTCAGCGGCGCGACGGACGCCGCGCGCGCCGCGGCGGCGGCGACCTGTTCGGCGTCGGTGACGTCCGCGGCCGCGAACACGCCCCCGAACCCGGCGGCGACGGTCTCGCCGGCCGAGGACGACAGATCGATGATCGTCACGTGGGCGCCCGCGTCGGCGAGGCGCCGCGCGGTGGCGAGGCCGAGCCCCGAGGCCCCTCCGGTGACGAGGGCTGATGCACCCGCGATGTCCATGCGTTCTCCTTCGAAGCAGAAACTCAGTGTCACTCTACCCGGGACTCAGGTCCGCACCCGGCGGTCGAGCAGGACGCTCCCCCGCCGACGACCGATCCGATCGCTCCGCGGGATCGGCTCCCGATGCCGGCCCGCCCTCAGAACCGCGCGGACCGCCCCCGCGAACGACCCCGGGCGGGCCGGAGGGGGATCGCCCCGGTCGACATGCCCTCGGACAGGAGGGCGACTTCGTCGGGGTTCCATCCGTAGGCGCTGCGGACGCGCTCGGAGAGCGCCGCGACAGCGCCCGGAACCATCACCTCGACGCCCCGCGGGGCGTCGCTCGCCGCCGGGTCGAGGTCGCGCGCCGCCGCCCGCAGCTCCGCGACCAGGGTGTAGACCCGGTTCGGGCCGTAGGCGGCGGAGGCCAGACGCCAGTCGCCGACGACGACGAGACTGGCGCCGGCACGCCGCCGCGACGCCTGCGCCCGGTCGTACTCACGCCACAGACAGGCGACGGCGACCCACACGAGGACGACGGCGGCGACCCCGCTCACCATCGCGGGGATGAAGAAGACCCCGGCGAGCACGGTCGCGGTGTCCCATCCGGCGGCCACACCCACGAGCATCCGCGTCAACGTGTAAACGGCGTACACGGCGTTGACGAGCGCGATGAGCCGCAACGGCCGCGCCGGCTCCGCCCCGGATCGGGTGGCCGCCCACGCGCACGCGCCGCACACCACCACGACCGCCGCGCTCTTGACCGCGAGCGGAACAGGCTGCGGCACCACGGCCGACACGATCGTCACGAGCAGCGTGAGGGCGAAAGCGAGGACGGACGCCTCGATCACCCGCCGCCCCGTCCACGCGCACAGCGCGACGAAGAGCAGCGAGGGACCGAGCGCCATCGCCGCGTCGCCCATGGAGATGAGGTACGCCCTCCCGCTCAGCTGGGCCGTCACGTAGAGAGCGGTCGCCGCGATCGCCGAGAACGCGAACCCCGCGACAAAGCGCACGAAGAGCTGCCATGTGCTCGGGCCGCCCAGATAGGGGAGCGCCACGAGCAGCACGGCGGCGACGACGGGGATGCCGATGGAGAGCAACGACACACCCACGGCAGCCTCCCTGCTTCCCCCGGGCACGCGCGGGGGAGACATCAGCGTAGTCGTCGAGGGTCACCGACCGGCGCGGCGTCACCCGGCAATCCGCCCGGCAGCGGCCGACACGCCGTCCGTCACCCGCCGACGAAACGGAAGGCGCCCGTTGTCACGGCGGCCGCGAGCGCGACGCCGATCAGCACGATCGCCCCGGTGAACGCGATGCCGTCGCGCGGGTGCAGCCGAGAGGGCCGCGACCAGGTGCGGTCGACCGGCGCTCCGAAGCCGCGGGCCTCCATCGCGGTCGCGAGCGTCGTGCCGCGACGGACGGCGAAGACCAGGAGCACGAACGCCATGCCCAGGAAGCGCCGCAGGGCTCCCCGGTCGCCGAGGCCGCGGGCGCGTCGGGCGAGGGTCATCGTGCGCCAGTCGTCGACGAACAGCCCGACGGTGCGGGCGCCGGCGAGCACGCCGAGCACGAACCGGCTGGGGAGTCCGGCGACCTGCGCGAGCGCGTCGGCGAGCTCGGTCGGATCGGTGCGGCCGAACAGCAGGATCGTGGGGAGCCCCAGGGCGAGCACGCGCAGCATGACCGCGAGCGACAGCGCGATCGAGTCGTCACTCACCGTGGCGAACAGGAACTGACCGTAGACGGTTCCCCCCGGCTTCGCGTACAGGAGCATGCTGACCCCGGCGACCGGGGCGAACACGACCACGGGCACGAGTCGCCGCAGGACCGTCGCGATCGCGAGCCCGGTCAGGGGGATGCACGCGAGTTCGAGCACGATCGCCACCGACGCGCTCACCGGGTCGAGCGTGGCGAACAGCGGCACGGACAGCACCAACGCGATGAGGATCTTCGTGACCGGGTTGACCCCGTCGAGCCACGCCGCAGTGCGCCCGGCCACGGCGATCGTCGCGGTCATGCGGCGCCCTCCAACCGGATACGGTGCTGGCCGAGGTGACGGATGACGTCGGCGTCGTGGGTCACGGCGACGACGCTCCGCCCGCGCGTGACCTCGCGCTGCAGGAGCGCGACGAGTTCGCTCCAGCCGCGGCGGTCCTGACCGAACGTCGGTTCGTCGAGCACGATCACGGCGGGAGCGGACGCCAGGACGGTCGCGACCGACAGCCGTCGCTTCTGCCCGCCCGAAAGGGTGAACGGGTGGGCCTCGGCGAGGGATGCCAGGTCGAGGCGCTCGAGCAGTTCGTCGACGATCGCGTCCACCTCGGCCGTCGGCATCCGGAGTGCCCGCGGTCCGACGGCGAGCTCTTCTCGCAGGGTCGACGCGAGGAACTGGTGCTCGGGCTCCTGGAACACGGTACCGATGCGGGTGAGCAGCTCGGTGGATCGCCACCGCGACGGGCGGCGGACGCCCCGGGCGGCGAGCCCGGGCGTGGCGACGACCTCTCCCGCGAGCTCCGGCAGGAGACCCGCGAGGGTCAGAGCGAGCGTCGACTTGCCCGCGCCGTTGGGGCCCGTGACGACCGTCCCCGCGCCCTCCGGAACCACGACGTCGAGACCGTCGAGGACCGGCGTCCGGCGGTCCCGGCCGATCGTGAGCGCGGACGCCGAGAGCACGGCATCCGTCGACGGCGAAGCGGGAGCGAGCAGGGGCAGGTCGACCGGACGTCCCGGCACCCACACACCCGCCGCGGCGAGCGCCTCCCCGTGCTCGGCGAACACCCACGCCGGCGGACCGTCGGCGAGCAGCCCGCCGCCGGGCGCCAGCACGATCACGCGCGTCACGAGGTCGGCCCACACGGCCGTGCGGTGCTCGATGAGCACGAGGGTCGTCTCGTCGCGCGCGACCACCCGCTCCACCGCGGCGCGCACTTCGCGTACGCCGTCCGGGTCGAGGTTGGCGGTGGGTTCGTCGAGCAGCAGCAGCCCCGGACGCATCGCCAGCACCCCGGCGAGCGCGAGCCGCTGCTTCTGCCCGCCCGACAGGGCCTTCGTCGGACGATCGAGCGGCACGTCCAGACCCACGGATGCCAGTGCCTCCGCGACGCGCGAGGGAATGGCATCCGCCGGCAGGCCGAGGTTCTCGCAGCCGAAGGCGACGTCATCGCCGACCTTGGACAGGACGACGCCGGACTCGGGGTCCTGCAGGACGAGGCCGATGCGGCCGCGCTGACCCTCCGGCGGCTGCCCGTCGACCAGGATCCGTCCCGTGGCCTCGCCCTCGTCGCTGCCCCCGAGGAGTCCGGCGAGCCCCGCGAGGAGCGTCGACTTCCCCGCCCCGGACGCCCCGAGGAGCAGCACCCGCTCCCCCGGCTCGATCGTGAGGTCGACATCGCGGGTGGCGGGTAGCCGGCGACCGGCGTAGCGCCACCCCCAGCCGTCGACCTCGACGCGCGCGGGATGCGGCATCAGACCTCGCGGCGGCGTTCGCGTCCCGCGGCGAACCGGCTGAGTGCGCCGCTGGCAGCGAGCGCCCGGACGAGGAGCCACCCCACGACACCGCCGAGCACCGCTCCCGAGACGATGAGCGTGCCGAGGTAGAGGAGGTTGAACTCGGCGGTCTTGACGATGTTGCCGGTGAAGAACTCGAGCACCCACGCGCCGACGCCGGCTCCCGCACCGGCGAGCATCGCGACCGGCAGCGAGAAGCGCAGGTAGAGGAACGCGAGGAAGATCAACTCGGCGCCCAGGCCCTGTGCGAGTCCCGAGTAGATCGTGCTGATTCCCCAGACGTTGCCGATGAGGGCGGACACGACCGCGGCGATGATCTCGACGAGAAGTGCCGCGCCGGGCTTGCGGATGACGAGCCCGCCGACCACACCGCCGAGCAGCCAGATGCCGACGGCGATACCGCCGAGGCCGGGTGTGAGCCCGTCCATCGCGGCGAACCACAGGCCGCCGACGGTGTTCCATCCCCAGAAGACGAGGCCGATCGCGACACCGAGGACCGCGGCGACGACGATGTCGACGACGCGCCAGCGGAAGCGGTCGGAAGTGGCGACGGCCGGGGCCGTCCGGGCAGACGTGGACGTGTGCATTTCTTCTCCTCCCTGCGCCGGCATGATCCGGATCAGGTTCGACGGTCGAAGCGTGGGTCGCTTCCTCTCAGCCCGGCTCACCGGACTCCCGTGGTTGTGGTTCCCGAGTATAGGCCGGTGGCCGGGGTAGCGTGGGCGGGTGCACGACCAGACACCGGCCACACGGCGCGAGCTGCGTGACCGGGTCGATTCCGCGCCCGATGCCCCCGCTGACGACACCCCCGCGCCCGCGGCATCCGTCGCCCCCGCGCACGACGGAGACCCGGCACCCGGCCTTCCCCCGTCCGCTCCGGAACGCATCCTCATCGGCGGACCCATCGCGTTGACGTGGGTGGACCCGGCGTCGGCGGACTCCCCCCGTCCGGCTCCGGAGTTCGCGCTCACCCCGGCAGGACCCCGCCCGCCCGATCTGCTCGCGGGGCGCCGCCGGCGTGCGCTGCGTCCCGGCACCGTCATCCCGCCGCTGCTGCTGATGCTGCTCGTCGCCGTGTACGCCGCGGTCACGCTGCTCTGGCCGCTGAACGCGGTCGCGCCGCGCGTCACGCCGCTCGTGGTGCAGTCCGTCGCGGCCCCCGCCGCGTCGCCGGCGTGGCCGACCCAGGGCGAGGCGGCGGTAGCGGTCCAGGGCATGCCCGACGTGCTGTCCTCAGGGGAAGCCCCCCAGTCGATCGCGAGCATCACCAAGGTCGTGACCGCGCTGCTCGTGCTCGAACGACTTCCGCTGGCTCCGGGCGAACAGGGACCGACGTACGGGTTCACGCAGGCCGACAGCGACGACTACTGGCAGTACCGTTTCCGCGGCGAATCCTCCCTCGACGTCCCCGTCGACGGCACCCTGACCGAGCTGCAGATGCTCCAGGGCATGCTCATCGCCTCGGCCAACAACTACGCTCAGCGACTGGCATCCGATCTCTGGCCCTCGAACGCCGATTTCGCCGCGGCCGCCGCCCGCTACCTGTCTGAGCGCGGAATCTCGGGCATCACGATCGTGAACCCCACCGGGATCGAGGCCGGCAACACCGCGACGCCCGCGGCTCTCATCGCCCTCGCCGAGAAGGCGTTGCAGAACCCCGTGATCGCCGAGATCGTGCGCACCCCCGAGATGTCGCTGCCGGGTGCCGGAACGTTCAAGAACGGCAACCCGCTTCTGGCCGACGCCGGCGTCGTGGGGATCAAGACCGGAACCCTGGATGCCTGGAACCTGCTGTCGGCGAAAGACCTGACGGTCGGCGGGATCACGGTGCGCACCTACGCGGCCGTGCTCGGCCAACCCGGCCCCGACGAGCGCGATCAGGCCAGCCGCGACCTGTACACGCGCCTCGCCGAAGAGGTGCAGCTGCGCACCTCGGTGCCGGCGGGAACGGTCGTCGGCAAGGTCTCGACGCTGTGGGGCGAGGACGTGTCGCTCGTCACGGCGACGGACGCGCAGAACGTGCTGTGGAACGGCGCGAGCGCGACTCCCGGCACGTCGTTCACGCTCGGCGACGCGCGGGACGCGGGCTCGACCGTCGGCGAGCTGATCGCCACCGGCCCCCTGGATGCCGCCACCGTCGACGTCCAGCTGGAGAGCGACATCGAGCCGCCGAGCCCCTGGTGGCGGCTGACGCACCCGCTCGACCTCTTCGGGCTCAACGACTGACGTCTCGCGACGGCGGGGCCGTGCGGCGGCCGACCCGTGTGGCGGCGACGTCTGGGCGCGCTCGCCCGCGGCGTCCCGATTCCGCTTCCGTGGCCTCGCACTCGCCCACCACGGGATCGGCGAAACCTCACCCGCGCCGTCTCGCCGCGAGGAAACACCTGATCATCGCGTGTTTGTTGCGGCCGGCGATGCCACGCACCCCTCCTCCCCAGCAGGCGCGATGTCGGATCTGTCCCGATGTGCCGCCTCGGGGCCGCTGTGATGTCGGACCCCCTCGCTAGCATGCAGACATGTCCTTCGATTCGCGTCCGCCACTCCCCGATGACGGGGCTGTCGCCCTGTCGGTGGTGCTGGCCGAGGTGCGGGGAGTGGATGCCGAGGTCGCCTCCGCCGAGGCCCGGCGGGTGCGGACGTTGGCCCGGGCGGGGCACCTCGCCCTCGAGGCTTCCGCGGGGCTGCAGGCGTCGTCGCGGGCGGCGGAGATGGCGCTGCGGGAGGTCTCGTCCGAGATCGCGGCCGCGTCGCACTTGTCCGATCGCGCCGTGCAGGGGCAGATCGGGCGGGCGATGACCCTCGCCGATGACTTCCCCGTCACCCTGGACGCGTGGGAGGCGGGGGCGCTGTCCCGCGCGCACGTGCGGGTGATCGTGGATGCCGGGACCCCGCTGCCCCAGGATCGTCGTCACGAGTTCGACGTCCTCGCCGTCGCCACCGCCGACGGACTGAGCCCCGGGAGGTTGAAGACCCGTCTTCTGGCGTTGGCGGAGGCGCTGCAGCCCACCACCCTCACCGAACGCCACAAGCGCGGCCGGGAGACCCGATGCGTCCGCGTCGTTCCCGGGCAGGACGGGATGTCCGACCTCATCGCGACCCTCCCGACGGTGCTGGCGGTGGGGATCTACGACCGCCTCGTGCAACAGAGCGCGGCGATCGTCGACATGCGACGAGACGCCGGACCATGCGATGCCTCCGCGGCGGAACCCGTGGACGGCCGCGGGAGTGGTGGCGACCGTGATGATCGCGGGGAGGCCGCGACGGCCCCGCCCGACACGCGAACCCCCGACACCCGCACGGCCGACCAGGTGCGCGCGGACATCCTCGCCGACCTCCTCCTGACCGCCGCGCCCGACGCCGACCCCACCCGCGGCGACGACGGCCCCGGCACACTCGGGGCGATCCGCGCGCGCGTGCAGGTCGTCGTCCCCGCGCTGACGATGCTGCACCCCGGCGACGAGAACTCCGATCCCGCCGCCCTCGTCGGACACGGACCCATCGACGCCGACACCGCCCGCGCCCTCGCCGACGCCACCCCGCTGCCCTGGGACCGGGTCCTCACCCACCCCGTCACCGGCGCGGTGCTGCACACGGACACCTACCACCGCACCGCCGCGATCGACCGACACCTCCGCGCCCGCGACCGCCACTGCCGCTGGCCCGGCTGCACCACCCCCGCCGTGAGATGCGAAGTCGACCACACCCGAGACCACGCCCTCGGCGGCCCCACCGACGTCCGAAACCTCGCCCACCTCTGCCAGCGACACCACACCCAGAAGCAGTTCACCCGCTGGAAAGTCCATCAACTCCCTGGCGGAATCCTCGAATGGACCTCCCCGACCGGCCGCGTCTATATCGACGAACCACTGCCCTACTCACCCGCGGTCAGATTCCTTCCCGACGACCCCACCCCACCGCCACCGCCGCGCACCGACCACGACCGAGAACCAGCGCCGTTCTGAAGCCGTCGTCCAGCGCGTCCGCGCGGACGCCCGCCGACGCGGATGCACATCGGTGCGAGAGCGCGAGAGCGCGACAGCGCCGTGCGGTGCGCGGCGTGCGGCGTGCACCGTCCCGAGTGCCCGCGCGCGCCCGCGTAGCCTCGACGCATGCCCCACGTCCTCGTCACCGGCGCCGCGCGCGCGAACAGCATCGCCGCGGGGATCGTCCCCCGGCTCGAAGCCGACGGCTGGGACGTGGTGACCAGCGACCTCGATTCGGGCGACTCCCCCTGCGACCTCGCGAGCCCCACCGCCCCGACCGAGCTGGTCGAACGCGTCTCCCGCGACCGCGGGCCGATCCACGCGCTCGTCCTGAGCCACGCGCACGACGAGGAGTCCGGCATCCTCGTCCTGGACACCACCGCCGAGAGCTTCGACCGCCACGTCGCCGTCAACGCCCGCGCGACCCTGCTTCTCATCGCGGCCTTCGCCCGCCAGGTCGACGAGACCGGCGGCGCGATCGTCGCGTTCACGAGCGACCACACCACGGGCAACCTCCCCTACGGCGCCTCCAAGGGCGCACTCGACCGCATCGTGATCTCGGCCGCCCGGGAACTCGGTCCGCGCGGCATCTCGGCCAACGTCGTGAACCCGGGTCCGATCGACACCGGAGGGATGGATGCCGAGACCCGCGACGCCCTGACCGCCCACCAGCCGCTCGGCCGACTCGGCGTTCCGCGCGACATCGCCGGGATCACGGCGTTCCTGCTCTCGCCCGAGGGCCGGTGGATCAGCGGACAGCTCCTCCACACCGACGGCGGCTTCTCCGCGCGTTACTGAGCGTCCCGCGCGACGGCGTTCGGCACGACCGCGTCCGACGCGAGCGAGTCCGCCGTGCTACCTTCGCCGCAGTGACACGGGGTGCCCCACGGGGCTGAGAACACACCCGTCGAACCTGATCTAGTTCGTACTAGCGAAGGGATGTCGCGAATGGTCGTTCGCACGTCGTCGTCTCCGTCCACCGCCCTCTCCGATCTGCGGGACGGCCCGCCGCTCGTGCAGTGCATCACCAACGCGGTGGTGACCAACTTCACCGCCAACGCCCTCCTCGCCCTCGGCGCCTCACCCGCCATGTGCGACATCCCCGGTGAGGCGGGGCTCTTCGCCGGCGTCGCCGGGGGCGTCCTGGTGAACCTCGGCACCCCGACCGCCGAGCAGCGCGACGCAGCCCGCGAAGCCGTCGCAGCGGGAACGCCGTGGGTGCTCGACCCCGTCGCCGTGGGGGTGCTGCCGGTACGCACGGCCCTGGCCCACGACCTGCTCGCGGCGCGGCCCGCGATCGTGCGGGGCAACGCGTCCGAGATCCTCGCCCTCGCCGGCGCCGGGGCGGGCGGTCGCGGCGTCGACTCGACGGACTCCCCCGAGGCCGCGGTCGACGCGGCCCGCGCACTCGCGACGCGCACCGGCGGGACGGTGGCCGTTTCGGGTCCGGTCGACCTGATCGTGGATGCCGAGCGCACGGCGCGCGTGCACGGCGGCAGCGTCCAGCTCACCCGCGTCACCGGCGGCGGTTGCGCCCTCGGCGCGGCGATGGCGGCGCTGCTCGCGGTCGCCGACGGCTTCACCGCCGCGACGACGGCGAGCGCGATCTGGGCCGTGGCGTCGGAGCGCGCAGAAGCGACCTCGACCGGACCGGGGTTGTTCGCCGTCGCTTTCCTCGACGCCCTCGCCGCGGTGGAGCCCGCCGACCTCGACGGGCGGGTGACGGTGTGAGCACGCATGACCTGTCGCTGCACCTCGTGACCGATCACCGGATGCCGTTCGCGCGCGTCGTCGAGGTCGTCGACGTCGCCGCCGGATCAGGGGCGAGCGTCGTGCAGTTCCGCGACAAGGACGCGTGCGGACGCGATCTGTTCGATCGTGTGACGGCCCTGGCCGACGTCATCGCGGGACGGGCGACGTTCGTCGTCGACGACCGCGTGGATGTGGCCCTCGCCGCCCGGGCCGCCGGAGCCCGCGTCGACGGCGTCCACCTCGGCCAGAGCGACCTGCCGGTGATCGCCGCGCGCTGGCTGCTCGGCCCCGACGCCCTGATCGGGTGGACGGCGAACACCCCGGCGCACTTCGCGGCGGCCGCCGGGCTACCGACCGGGACCGTCGATTACCTCGGCGTCGGCGTGATCCGCGCGACGGCGACCAAGCCCGATCACCCGCAGCCGCTGGGGGTCGACGGGTTCGCCGCGCTCGCGGCATCCGCTCCTCTGCCCTGCGTCGCGATCGGCGGCATCGAGGTGGGCGATGTCCGCGGGCTACGCGGGGCCGGGGCCGCGGGCGTCGCGGTGGTCTCGGCGGTGAGCGGAGCCGACGACCCCGCCGCCGCCACCCGCGAGCTCCGCGAGGCGTGGGCATGATCCCCCGCGTGCTGAGCATCGCCGGCACCGACCCGACCGGGGGCGCCGGCGTCCAGGCCGATCTGAAGAGCATCTCGGCGTTCGGCGGCTACGGAATGGCGGCGGTGACCGCGCTCGTCGCGCAGAACACCCTCGGTGTGCGCGAGGTGCACGTGCCGCCGACGGACTTCCTGACGGCGCAGCTGCGGGCGGTGAGCGACGACGTCGAGATCGACGCCGTGAAGATCGGGATGCTGGGGTCGGCCGAGGTCGTCGCCGTCGTCGCGCAGTGGCTGACCGCGACGCGGCCACCGGTCATCGTGCTCGACCCCGTGATGATCGCGACCAGCGGCGACCGGCTGCTCGACGCCGACGCCGAGGCGGCCGTACGCGACCTGTGTCGGCTCGCCGACCTCGTCACCCCGAACCTGCCCGAGCTGGCCGTGCTCGTGGGCGAACCCGTCGCCGCCGACTGGGACACCGCGGTCGCGCAGGCACAGGCCCTCGCGGCCCGCACCGACACGGCCGTTCTGCTCAAGGGCGGGCATCTCACGGGCGAGGAGAGTCCGGATGCCATCGTCGACGCGGCCGGCATCCACCCGGTGCCCGGCCGTCGCGTCGCCACCCCGCACACCCACGGCACCGGATGCTCGCTGTCGTCTGCGATGGCGACGCTCGCGGCGCACGGTCTGCCCTGGCCCGACGCCCTCGTGCGGGCGAAACGTTGGCTCACCGGCGCTCTCGAGAACGCCGCCGAGCTGCACGTCGGGCGTGGAAACGGTCCGATCGACCACCTGCACGAGCTGCGGCCGAACCTCGACCTCGCCCCGTCGTGGAGCGCCGCGCGGTGGGAGGACACGGCGGCGGTGCGCGCCGATGTCGACGACTGCGCGTTCGTGCGGGGGCTGGCATCCGGCGATTTGGACCGCGCCGCGTTCACCTTTTACCTCGGGCAGGACCTGCTGTACCTGCGGGAGTACGCCCGCGTCCTGGCCCGCGCCGCGGCCCTCGCGCCCCGCACCGAAGAGCAGCGGTTCTGGGCGGCGGCGTCGGTGTCGTGCCTGGCGGAAGAGGCGACACTGCACGAGTCGCACGTGGATGCCACCGACCTCGCGCCCGCGCCCGCCACCGCCGCCTACACCGACCACATGCACGCCGTGTCGGCGGGCGGCTCGTACGCGGTGCTGGTCGCGGCTGTTCTGCCGTGCTTCGTGCTGTACACCGACATCGGTGCGCGCTGGCGCGGCACGTTCACCCCCGACCATGCGTACGCCGACTGGCTCACGGCCTACGGCGACGAGACGTTCGGCGCCTCCTCAGCGGAGGCGTCGCGGATCGCGGATGCCGCCGCGCGCGACGCCTCACTCGCGACCCGGGCCGCGATGGCCCGGGCGTACGCCCGGTCGATGCGGCTGGAGTTGGCGTTCTTCGAGGCACCGCTGCAGCGATGACGTGTGCCGGGCTCCGGAGAATTCGGCCGTGTGGGCTTCTCCGCGCGGCGAGAAGTCCGCGAAAGGCCCGAATCTCCGGAGTCCGGCCCGGAGGTCAGCCGCTCTTGCGGCGGAACTCGCGCTTCGTGACGGCTCCGTGCGTCCCCTGGACGGCGGAGTGCCCGTCGAGGTGAGCCTGACCCGACCGCTGCTGCCCGTTCTTCTTCGCCAGGGCTTCCTTGAACTTGCGCTTCATGTCGTCGGATGCCGTGGCATCCGGGGTCTCGTCGGTACTCATGGGTCCACCCTAGGCGCGCCGGGTTTCCCGGCGCCCGCCTCAGACGTGCCGGACGCGCTGCTGCAGCCGGGTGCGGACGTCGAAAAGCTCGGTGCCGCCGACCTCACGCGCCCCCGGGATGCCGCGCCGCAGCAACGTCGTGAGGGCGCTCCGCTGCACCAGCACGACGGGGGTTCCGCGGACCTTGCCGAGATCGGTGACCGCGTCGAGGATCGCGTCGTCGGGCAGCACGACCATCGCGCCGCTGAAACGGACGCCCGCGGCCCGCGCGATCACGCGGGCCCGCGACACGAGCTGCGTCACCGGCGAACCGATGACGTTCGGTCCGGTGATCTCCCCCCGGCGCACCCCGACCGGACCGCCGAAGTCCTCGCTCAGCATCGCGTACAGCCCGCTGGGGCCGAGCACGAGGTGGTCGATCTTCTGCTCCGGGTCGAGGCCGTCGCGGTCGGCGAAGACGTCGTGCCACACGGTGTATCCCATCCCGAGGTCGGCGACGAGGCGTGCGGTCTCCTCCTCGGCGAGCGCGTCGGCGAGGATGTGCCGGATCTCCGGCGGCGCCGACCGCACGAGCGCGGGATCGTACGGGTCGGCGATGTCGACGCCGCGGCCCACCCACTCGCGGATCAGCGACAGGTACCGCTCCCGACGCCAGCCGCCGGGCTGGCCGTACGCGCGTGCACGGGGTCGGGTGTCGGGACGCGGAGGAGGGGCTGCCGTGGCCCCACCGCCCCACTCGGCCGATGCGTGTCCGCGGCCGCGGTCGTAGGCGGCGCGGGCCTCGGGCGTGCCGACGAGTTCCCACGCGCGCTGCACCTGGACGAACAGCGCGGCATCGCCGCCGGTGTCGGGGTGCGTTTCGCGCAGTCGGACGCGGTACGCACGGCGGAGTCCCTCGTCGTCGATGTCGACGTCGACGCGGAGAACCTCGTATGCCGAGACCGACATGGGGCTGTCGAACACGTCCGTCATCCGTTCCGCCGCTCGGGTGCGGCACCTTTCAGGCTAACGGGCGTCGTCTGTGCAACCCCCGGGATCCACCCCCAGTTTCGCTGACGGCTGCACGACTCCCGCGTCAGACCTTCTCGTTGCGGCGGGCGTAGGCGGCGGCATCCCGGCTCGAGAGGGCGAGGAGCACGAGGATGTCGAGGCTCACCGTGACGAGGGTCGTACCCACGGTGATCTCCTGCCCGAGCTCCCACCAGCCGGCGAACGCCGTGATGATCGAGAGCGTCGACACGAGCATCACGATCACCCGGGCGACGTTGCTCCCCCGCAGCAGCTGGATGCCGAACACCGCCTGGATGAGCGCGATCACGCCCAGGATGCCGAAGAACAGCCCCGCGCCGATGCCGAGTTCGGGAAGCGTCAGGGTCGGGTCCGCCCCGGAGCCTTCCGCCGCCCCGGCGATCGCCTGCAGCCACGGCGGCAGATCGAACGCGACCGCGATGCCCCACACGATCCCGGACGCGGCGCGCAGGAGCACGAGCACGCCGCCGGCGACCGTCGCAGCCGGGCGCCGCATCGCGGGGTTCCGGGCGACCGGCGCGGCGACCGGTTCGAACGCCGCCCTCTTCCGGGGATGCCTCTCGCTCACGGTCGACCCTCCGTCCCGGCGTCGCCGGCCCCGGCCTCCGCTGCCGCCGAGATCCCGCGCACGTCGAGGATGGGCAGGTCGCCGTCGGTGGTGATGCTGTCGCCGCCCCCGTTGCGCGCGTGGTAGCCGGTCGAGAAATCGCGGATGACGTCGACCTCGACGCCGGGCAGGTCGCGCACGGTGGCGACGATGTGGTCGCGCTCGATGTCGGTGTCGGCGTCGATCCGGTGCGTGACCTGGAGGGTGAACAACGACAGCCCGACGGCGCGGTCGAACGTTCCGGCCGCGAGCCAGTCGACGCGCCGTCCGCCGGGGAGAAGCCAGCCGTCGGGGCACCGCCAGAGCCGGACGTGGTGCCGCTGGGCCGGGGATCCGGCCACCTCCTGCTGATAGGCGAGGTCCTGCATCCGCCCGAACAGGAAGAGGGGGCTGACGGGTGCGGTCGGGTAGCTGCGGCGACGCAGGGTCGACGTGACGATGCGCCAGGACGAGCCGAGGCCGACCGGATCGGCGGGGATCCACCCGGCCGCGGCCATCACCGCCTCGATCTGCGCACGCTCGCCCTGGAAGGCGAGGTTCACCGGGTCGCCGAGCAGGCCGTCCGAGGTGCGGGTACGGCCCATGAAGTAGTCGGGCACGTAGATCGCGGTGAGGATGCGATGCAGCCGCGGGAGCACGAGGTAGGCGAGCAGACCCCAGAAGACGATCGCCATGATGATCCCGGCCCAGCCGAGAGTGAAGGTCTGGGTGAAGCTGAGGTAGGCGAGCCAGACGGCGGCGAGCCCGGCGAACACGAAGAAGAACCCGTCGAGCAGCCGCCCGAACGACCATCGTCTCCGCCCGCTCACGGTGCCGCTACCAGAGAGCCGGTTCGGGGTCGTGGGCGAACGCCTCGGCGACGCGCCCCGGGGGCAGATCGAACCGGTGGGCGGGCGACCAGGACGGCGATCGGTCCTTGTCGACGAGCTGCGCGCGGATGCCCTCGGCCAGGTCGGGCTGCGTGGTCGCGAACCACATCACCAGACCGTACTCCTGCGCGAGGGCGGCCCGGAGCGACGGCAGCGCCCGCGCCCGACGCACGGCCTCGAGCGTCACGGACACCGCGGTCGGGGCCGATGCCTCGAGGAGGTCGGCGGTCGCGTGCGCCTCGGGCTCCCAGCGCTGACGGAGCCGGTGCAGGATGCCGTCGAGATCGTCGGCCGAGAAGGCGTCGTCGATCCACGGACGCCAGGTCTCGAGGTTCGATCGCTCCGGGCTCTCGTCGAACAGCAGCACCAGCTCGGTCGGGCTCGACGGGTCGGCGCGGTACTCCAACGCCTCGTGCAGGGCGGAGAGGTGCGCGACGGGGACGAGATGGTCGGCGAAACCCGCGTACAGGGCGTCCGCGGCATCCATCGTCGCTCCCGTGAGCCCGAGGTACTCGCCCAGCCGTCCGGGCGCGCGCCCGAGCAGCCACGACCCGCCCACGTCCGGGGTGAAGCCGATGCGGGTCTCGGGCATCGCGAGCTGCGAGCGCTCGGTGACGATGCGGATGCGCGCGTGTCCGGCGAGCCCGATCCCCCCGCCCATCGTCACCCCGTCGGCGATCGCGACGATCGGCTTGGGGTAGGTCGCGATGCGGTGGTTGAGCGCGTACTCCTCGCGGAAGAACGTGTGCACCTCGTCGACGCGTCCGTCGACCACGAACCCGTGGAGCGCCCGCACATCGCCGCCCGCGCAGAAGCCGCGGTCTCCCGCGCCGTCGAGCAGGACGAGATCGACATCGGTGTCGTGCTCCCAGCGGTCGAGCGCGGCGGAGAGCAGTCGGATCATGCCGAGGTCGAGCGCGTTGATCGCGCGGGGGCGGTTGAGCGTCAGGTGCCCCACGCCCCGCCAGGCTCGCGCGATGACCGCGTCGTCGGATCGCTGTGCGTTCACGCTGCCACGTTACACAGGGCGCGAGATGTGTTTTCGGCCTCGGATCGGGGAAGATGGGGAGAACGCCCGCGGAACGAGAGGTCCCCGATGCCCCAAGGACAGGTGCTGGAATTCTCGGGGCTGACCAAGCGCTTCGGCGCGGTGTCGGCCGTCGACGGCCTGACCGCTCGCGTGGAGCCGGGCCTGGTGACGGGATTCCTGGGTCCCAACGGTGCGGGCAAGACCACGTCGCTGCGCATGCTGTTGGGACTGGTCCGTCCCACGTCCGGATCGGCGACCATCGGCGGTCGTCGCTACTCCGACATCGACCGGCCGCTGCAGACCGTGGGCGCCGCGCTCGAGGCATCCAGCTTCCACCCGGGACGCTCGGCGTCGAACCACCTCAAGGCCTATGCGCGGGCGGCGCGGCTGCCCCTGTCGCGCGTCGACGAGGTGCTCGGGCTCGTGGGCCTGGCCGATGTCGCGGGACGCCGCGTCGGCGGCTACTCGCTCGGCATGCGCCAGCGTCTGGGCCTGGCCACGGCCCTGATCGGCGATCCCGGCGTGCTGGTGCTCGACGAGCCCTCGAACGGGCTCGACCCCGAAGGCATCCGCTGGATGCGCTCGCTGCTGCGCCACCTCGCGGAGGAGGGCCGCACGGTGCTCATCTCCTCGCACCTGCTCGCCGAGGTGCAGCAGACCGTCGACGCGCTGCTGATCATCTCGCGCGGAAAGCTGGTGTTCCAGGGCGGCACGGAAGACCTCGCCGACCCCGACGAGTACTCCACGGTCGTGGACTCCCCCGACCGCGAGGCGCTGTCGCGGCTGCTCGAGGAGCGCGGCATCCCGTTCCAGCTGCTGCGCAACGGCTTCACGATCCGGCACGTCGAACCACTCGAGATCGGCACCCTCGCCGCCGGCGCGGGCATCGTGCTGTCGCACCTGCAGAGCAAGGGCGCGAGCCTGGAGGACATCTTCCTCGAGCTCGTCAGCGGCGTGCGCACCCACGCGAGCGCGGCGGGGGTGACGGCGAATCCGGATGCCACTGTCGCGGCGCCCGAGCCGGCGGCGGCGACGCCCGAGCCGGTGCCGGTCGTGGCGGATCCCGCACCGTCGACCGACCTCGTCCCGGTCGCGCCTGCCCCGCGGAGCTTCGCGCCTCCCGTCGCACCCGAACCCCGCCGCTCCTACGCGGTGGCCTCGACGGGAGTGATCGACATCGTCCCGGTCGACGACGCCCGCGCCGAAGACACGGAGGTGCCGCGATGAGCCTGGTGGCATCCACTCGCTCCGAGTACACGAAGCAGTTCAGCACCGCCGGATGGTGGGTGCTCGGCATCGTGCTCGTCGTCTACGTCGCCTTCACCGCGGGCGTCCTCGCGCTGGCGTTCGGGGGTGTGGCATCCGGCAAGCTTCCGGGCGCTTCGGGGCCTGTGCCCTCGACGGACGGTCTCGCGGGACTCGTGTACAGCTCGGCGAGCGCCGTGGGATACGTCTTCCCGCTGCTGGCGGGGACGCTCATGGTCACGACCGAGTTCCGGCACAAGACCCTGACCCCGACGTTCCTGGCCACCCCCCGCCGCGGCGTGGTGCTCGTGGGCAAGTTCGCGATCGGCATCCTGGTGGGCCTGCTGTACGGCGTCCTCGGGTCGATCGCGGCGATCGGTGCGGGGGCCGGCGTCTTCGCGGCGTTCGGACTCGACACCGAGCTCGGTTCCTCCGACACCTGGGTGCTCGTGGGCCGCATGCTCCTGGCGTTCGCGCTCTGGGCGGTCGTCGGGATCGGCGTGGGCACGGTGGTGCGCAACCAGGTCGCCGCGATCGTCATCGTGCTGGCGGTGACGCTGTTCATCGAACCGATCGTGCGCACGATCGCCGGCGTGCTCGACGGTCTCGACCAGGTCGCGCGGTGGCTGCCGAGCGCGGCGAGCGACGCCCTGGTGGGCAAGACGATCTTCGGCGCCGTCGGCGCCGGCGGCGCCGACCCGCTGGTGTGGTGGCTCGGCGGCCTCGTGCTGCTGGGCTACGCCGTGGTGCTGGTGCTCATCGGCCTCGCGACGACCTGGCGCCGCGACGTCGACTGACGCGGGGCGGGGTGGCGCGGCATCCGTTCCGCGGCATCCGTTCCGCCAGATCACGTGATGTGGCCGAGGGCACCCGCTGTGGCGCGCAAATGACGCGTGCGCTCGACCAGATCACGTGATCTGGGCGCAGACAGGCGTCAGGACACGAGGTCGGCGACGTCCTCGGGCTCGGGTGCGCCCTCGAGACGCAGCGCCTTCAGCAGCGCCACACCGTGCTTGGTCGTCAGGACCAGGCGCTCGAACTCCTCGTGCCCGCGGAGGTCGATCACGACGCTGGACTTGCGGCGTCGGATGATGACGAAGTCGTTGCCGCCGGCCGACTTCCACGTACCCGCGGCCACGACGACGGGGAGATTGGTGCCCGGGTTCGGCACGCCACGCAGCCACGTCCACGCGTCGTCGGTCAGTTGCACGCGCTCGATCGTCGCGCGCGGCACGACGATGTTGCGCTTGCGGAACGACAGCGCACGCTCGGTCGGCGAGAGCACGACCTCGAGCTGCGCCTGATCGAGCAGCAGGGTCACCATGGCATCCATCCTGCCAGCGACGGTGGATGCCGTCGGCCCCGGCGCCTCACGAGAGCGCAACGATCCGGGGGCGCGGGCCGCGGCCCGCGTGTCGGAGCGGAGGGATAGCCTGGAGCGATGAGTACGGGCAGCGCTGCGCCGCAGGCCGCACCGGCCCGGGGCGACTCGATCGACGACCTCCTCGACCGCGTGCGCGGCGGACACCGGCCCGATGTCGATGAGACCGAGGCGCTGCTGCACGCCCCGCTCGACGTGCTCTCCGCCGCTGCCGCCGCCCTGCGCGACGAGGGGCTCGAACGCGCCGGGCGTCCGGGTGTCATCACGTACTCGCGCAAGGTGTTCGTGCCGCTCACGACCCTGTGCCGCGACCGCTGCCACTACTGCATCTTCGTCGACACGCCGGGGCAGCTGAACCTGCTGCGCAAGCCCGCGTACATGAGCCCCGAGCAGGTGCTCACGGTCGTGCGACAGGGGCAGGCGCTCGGCTGCAAAGAGGCGCTTCTGACTCTCGGCGATCGCCCCGAAGAGCGGTGGCCCGAGGCCCGCGCGTGGCTCGACGCGCACGGTTTCGCCTCGACGATCGACTACGTCGCGCACGTCGCGCGCCTCATCACGGCCGAGACCGGCATGCTCGTCCACGCCAATCCCGGCGTGATGCACTCCGACGAGCTGGCGACGCTGCGCCCCGTCTCGCCGTCGATGGGCATGATGCTCGAGACGACCTCGCGCCGCCTCTACGAAGAGCCCGGTCAGGTGCATTTCGGGTCGCCCGACAAGGACCCCGACCTGCGCCTGCGCGTCATCGACGACGCGGGGGCGGCCGGCATCCCGTTCACGACCGGCATCCTGGTCGGCATCGGCGAGACCGTCCGTGACCGCGCGGAGTCGCTCGTCGCCCTGCGCGACCTCGACGACCGGCACGGGCACGTGCAGGAGGTCATCGTGCAGAACTTCCGCGCGAAGCCCCGCACCGCCATGCAGGGAGCCCCGGATGCCGACATGCACGAGTACCTCGCCACGGTCGCCGTCGCGCGACTCGTCTTCGGGCCCGACATGCGCGTCCAGGTTCCGCCCAACCTCTCCGACCCGCGCGAGCTCGGGCTGCTGATCGAGGCCGGGATCGACGACTGGGGCGGGGTTTCGCCGCTCACGGCAGACCACGTGAACCCCGAGCGTCCCTGGCCGCACATCGACGACCTCGCCGCCCAGACCGCGGCCCACGGCTTCACGCTGCGCGAGCGGCTGACCGCGCACCCCGAGTACGTCCGCGACGCGGCGACGTGGATCGCCCCCGAGCTCCATGCTCCCGTCCGGGCGTTGGCGGATGCCACGGGCCTCGCGGCCGACGTGATCCCCGGGGCCGCACGGCCCGCCACGGGAGGAGATTCGGCGACGGGAGGGCGACCCGGGGCCGAGGCATCCTCCGCTCCCCGAATCCCCTCCGCTCCCCGCGGCGCCGGCACCGCCGATCCCAGCGTCCGCCGCCTCGCCGAGGCTGCCGCGGCCGACCCGCTCGCGCTCGACGACGCCGACTGGACGCGGCTGCTCCACGCGACCGGCGCCGAGCTCGACGCCCTCACCTCCGCAGCCGACGACGCACGCCGCTACACCGTCGGTGAGCCGGTGACCCTCGTCCGCAACCGCAACCTCACCTCGACCGGGTTCCGCCGCGCGGGCCGCACGGGCGGGGGTGAGTTCGACCTCGCGGATGCCGAGGCGATCGCCGCGGATGCCGCCGACCTCGGCGCGACCGAGATCTGCATCCAGGGCGCGCTCGTCGCCGACGAAGACCCCTCGGGGTACCTCGACCTCGTGCGGGCCGTGAAGCGCGGGGCTCCTGGCACCCACGTTCACGCGTTCCGTCCGCTCGACGTGCGCGATCTTGCCGACCGCGGCGGGCTCGGGCTCGAGGGCGCCCTTGCGGCGATGCGCGACGCCGGCGTCGACACGGTGCCGGGCACCGGGGTGAAGGTGCTGAGCGAGCGCGTGCGCGGGCTCGTGGCGCCCGGCGACCTCGAGATCGACCGCTGGGTCGAGGGCATCACCGCTGCGCATCGCGCGGGATTCCGCTCGACGTCGGTGCTGTTCTACGGACACGTCGAGACCGCGGCCGAGCGCATCGCGCACCTGCGCACGCTGCGCGGCATCCAGGCCGAGACGCGAGGCTTCGCAGAGTTCGTGCCGATCCCCCTCCCCGGCGGCGACGTGCCGCTGGTCGCGGGGCGTTCCCCGCTCGACGAGCACCGCGCGATGGTCGCGGTGTCGCGACTGCTGTTGTCGGGCGCGATCGCGCACGTGCAGATCCCGTGGACCCGCGTGGGGCGCGAGAACGCGGCCGTCCTCCTGCGTTCGGGCGGCGACGACCTCGGCGGCACGCTGTACGACGGCCGCGTGCTCCCCGACACGGGCATCGAGCAGGGGCTCGAGCTGCCGGTCCCGGATGCCGAACGCCTCGCCCGCAGCCTGATGCGGCCGTTCCGCCTGCGCACGACCGACTACGGCGTGGTCGCCGCGTGAGCGTGGTCGACGTCGTCGTCGTGGGCGCCGGGTTCGCCGGGCTCGGCATGGCCGGCGCGCTGCACCGCGCGGGCCGCGACGACGTCGTCGTCATCGAGCGGGCGGGAGACGTCGGCGGCACGTGGCGCGACAACACCTACCCGGGCGTCGCGTGCGACGTGCCCGCGCACCTGTACAGCTACGTGGCGCACCCGCACGCGGGCTGGTCGCGCACGTTCGCCGAGGGCCACGAGATCCAGGAGTACCTGCGCGATGTCGCCGCGGGCGTCGGCGAGCGCATCCGGCTGCACACCCCGCTCGTGGGGGCGGAGTGGGATGCCGAGACCTCGGTGTGGAACATCGACACCGGCGCCGAGGTGCTCCGCGCGCGTTCGCTCGTGCTCGCGTGCGGACGCCTCACCGAACCGCACGTCCCCGCGATCGAGGGCCTCGAGTCGTTCGCGGGTCCGCTGTTCCACTCCGCGCGCTGGGACCACGACGTCGACCTCACAGGCAAGCGGGTTGCCGTCGTCGGCACCGGCGCGAGCGCGGTGCAGC
The DNA here is from genome assembly GCF_900156455.1 of Microbacterium sp. RURRCA19A. Classification (GTDB taxonomy): domain Bacteria; phylum Actinomycetota; class Actinomycetes; order Actinomycetales; family Microbacteriaceae; genus Microbacterium. The sequence continues at coordinate 781,456 of NZ_FTNQ01000002.1, read as the reverse complement.
TCGTGCCCGAGCTCGCCCGCCGCGCCGCCCACGTGACGCTGTTCCAGCGCACCCCGGCGTGGATCGTCCCGCGCGGCGGCGGCGAGATCTCCGCCGCGGAGCGCGCTCGCCTCGCCGAGAACCCCGGCGCCCTCGCACGGCTCCGCGCCGAGCTGTACGCCGAGGGCGAGGCACGTTTCGCGTCCCGCTCCGGCGACGCCGCAGCCTCCGCGGCCGCCCGTGCTGCAGCCCTCGCACACCTGCTCGCTCAGGTCGCCGACCCCGCGCTCCGCGCAGCCCTGACCCCCGACTACGCCTTCGGCTGCAAGCGGGTACTGCTCTCCGACGCGTTCTATCCCGCCGTGGCATCCGATCGGGTGACCCTCGAACCCAGCGCCCTCGACCGGGTCGACGGGTCGACGCTCACCGCCGCGAGCGGGCGGCAGCACGAGTCCAACGTGCTCGTGCTCGCCACCGGCTTCGCCTCGACGCAGCAGCCGTACGCCGATCTCGTGCGGGGCGAAGACGAGACGCTCGCCGAGCACTGGGGCGAGGGCATGACGTCGTTCGGGTCCACCGTGGTCGCCGGCTTCCCGAACCTCTTCGTCCTCAACGGCCCCAACGCCAGCCTCGGCCACAACTCGGCGGTGCTCATGATCGAAGAGCAGGCCGCGTACGTCGTCCGTGCCCTCGCCGAGCGCGACCGTCGTCCCGATCGCGTTCTGCGCGTCCGCCCCGAGGCCGAGGCGGCCTACACCGACGAGATCGCCGCGGCCGCGGCATCCACCCCCTGGATGACCGGCGGATGCCGCAGCTGGTACGTCGACGAGAGGTCGGGGCGGCTCACGCTGCTGTGGCCGGGCACCGTGCAGGCGTTCCACGAGAGACTGACCGGTACCGACGGCTCGGAGTTCGAACCCGCGCACACCCCCGTGCGCGGCTGACGCATCGCCCGCATCGGCGGGTCACGAAGAAGGAGAATCATGGTCGTTCCGCTGCGATTCGGATACAAGGCCTCGAGCGAGCAGTTCGGGCCGAACGAGCTGCTCGACTTCGGTGTGCTCGCCGAAGAGATGGGCTTCGACTCGGTCTTCCTCTCCGATCACCTGCAGCCGTGGCGGCACGAGGGCGGGCACGCCCCCAACGCCCTGCCGTGGCTCGGCGCGCTCGGCGCGCGCACGCAGCGCGTGATGCTCGGCACCTCGGTGCTGACCCCGACGTTCCGCTACCACCCGGGCGTCATCGCGCAGGTGTTCGCGACGCTCGGCGTGATGTTCCCCGGCCGTGTGGCGCTCGGCGTCGGCACGGGCGAGGCGCTGAACGAAGTGACCCTCGGCCTCGAGTGGCCCGAGCCGCCCGAGCGCTTCCAGCGCCTCAAAGAGGCGATCACCCTCATCGACAAGCTCTGGACCGAAGACCGGGTCACGTTCGAGGGCACGTACTACTCGGTGAAGGATGCCACGATCTACGACCGCCCCGAGCAGAAGGTGCCGATCTACATCGGCGCCTCGGGTCCCGCGGCGACACGTCTCGCCGGACGCATCGCCGAGGGCTACATCACCACGAGCGGCAAGGACCCGTCGCTGTACACGGACACGCTGCTGCCCGCGCTCGACGACGGGCTCGCGAAGGCCGGACGCACGCGCGACGACGTCGACACCCTCATGGAGGTCAAGGTCTCATACCACCCCGACCGCGAGACCGCGCTCGAGAAGACGCGCTTCTGGGCGCCGCTGGCGCTGTCGGCCGAAGAGAAGATGAGCGTGCACGACCCGATCGAGATGGCGCGTCTGGCCGACGAGCTCCCGATCGAGCGGGCGGCATCCCGGTTCATCGTGTCGACCGACCCCGACGAGCACGTCGAGCGCATCGCGCACTACGTCGACCTGGGGTTCCGGCACCTCGTGTTCCACGACCCGGGGCACGACCAGGAGGAGTTCCTGCGCACGTACGGCGCCGAGATCCTGCCGCGGTTGCGGGCGCGGTTCACCTGAGGCGAGGCGGAGGGCGGGGTGCGCCGGTCCCGCGCTCCGGAGGTTTCCCGCCTCCGCAGCACGATTCGCGGGCGCACCGCTACCCCCGTCCGGAAATGTCCGGAGTCCGGCACACAATGGAGCCGATGAGCATTCCTGAGATCCGCGATGGCTGGACGATCGTCGTGCCCGTGAAGCCGGCCGCGCTCGGCAAGACGCGGCTGACGACCGTGACCGCCGACCGCGAGGCGCTCGCGCGCGCGATCGCCCTCGACACCATCGCCGCCGCCGCGGCGACCCCGCGGGTGTCGCACGTGCTGGTGGTGACCGACGATCTCGAGGTCTCCGCCGCCGTGGCGCAGTGGCCCGCCGTCGACGTCGTCCCCGAGGGCGACGTCCGTGGACTCGACGCGGCCGTTGCCCTGGGAGCCGCTGCCGCAGGTCAAGGCGCGCCGCGCGCGGCGCTGCTGGGCGACGTGCCCGCGCTCACGCCGCAGGATCTCGATGCCGCGTTGGAGCTCGCCGGACAGGTCGAGCGGGGCCTGGTCCCGGATGCCGAGGGCACCGGCTCCACCCTCGTCACCGCCCGCCCGGGCGCCGTGTGGGTGTCGGCCTTCGGCGCCGACTCCGCGGCCCGGCACCGGCTGCTGGGGTGCACCGATCTGGCGGTCCCGCGCGGGTCGTCGCTGCGCCGAGATGTGGACACCGCGGTTCAGCTCGCCGAGGCCGTCGCGCTCGGCGTGGGGCCGCGGACCGCGGCGGTACTGGCGGCTGCGGCGGCCTGACAGGACGCTACGCCCCGAGCGCCGCCTCGGCGATCGCGGCCGAGGCATCCTCGTCGCGCATCCACAGCGGCGCGACGACGGCACGGATTCCTGCGGCCTCCACTTCCGGCGCCGCCGCAGCGTCCTCCTCGGCGAGCAGCCACGCGTCGAGCACCCCGTCGACCGACCGCGCGCCGTAGTGCCGCGCGACGGCCGCCGCCGAGGTCTCGACACCGATCGCCGGCAGACACACATCGGCCATGCCGCGCACGACCCGCCCGCCGATGATCGGCGAGACACCGACCACCCGCGCCGACGTCGACCGCAACGCCTCCCGGATGCCGGGAACCGCGAGGATCGGACCGATCGAGACCACCGGGTTCGACGGCGCCAGGAGCACCACGTCGGCCTCCGCGATCGCCTCGACGACGCCGGGGGCGGGCGTGGCATCCGAGATTCCGGGGTTCTCGAACCGGGTCGGAGTCAGGGCCGCGCGATAGCGCGTCCACCACTCCTGGAAGTGCAGACGCCGACCGTCCTCGACGCGCACGTGCGTGTCGACCTCGCTGTCGGTCATCGGAAGCAGCCGGATGCCGAGCGGCCACCGTTCCGCCATCCGACCGAGGACCTCGGTCGGGGTGAGGCCTTCGCGCAGCCAGCCGGTGCGCGCCAGGTGGGTGCCCAGGTCGAGGTCGCCGAGCGTGAACCACGGCCACCCGGCGCCCCACGCCTGCAGTTCCTCGTTGACGCGCTCGGTATCACCCGCACGGCCCCAGCCGCGCACGGTGTCGTTGACTCCGGCGAGCGCGTACGTGATCGAGTCGACGTCGGGCTGCAGCCGCACGCCCGAGAGCCACAGGTCGTCACCGGTGTTGACCACGACGGTCGCTTCGGGCGCCTCGAGGCGCCGCAGAGCGGCACGGACGCCCAGGGTGAACTTCGATCCGCCGACACCGCCGGCGAGCACGACGATGCGGGGCTGAGGATTCGGCATCCGTCCAGTCTTCCACCGCGCCGCGCGGGTGTGACGCGTCAGGCGCCGCCGATGGCGGACCACACGGCGCGCGCGCCACTGTCGCCGACCAGCACCAGATCGATCGTCGTGCCGACGGCTACGACGATCGCGACCACGGCGATGACGGCGGTGATCACACGCGCACCGCCGATCGGGCGGTCCGCGCGCCGCGCACGCCACCAGAACCAGGCCCACTGCCCGACCGCTACCACGATCAGGAAGAACGCCCAGATCACCGGACCGTTGCCCATCTCGGTGTGCGCCTCGACGAGGGCCGTCTCCGGCACCTGACGTTCGAGCGCTTCGCCCGCCTGCTTCGCGAGCAGCGCGAAACCGCCGCCGACGATCGCGACGATGGGGGTCAGGATGCCGAGGCGCCGACGCGCCGCCGGCCAGACGCTGCCGACGACGACCATGAGCGCCGCGAGCGGCAGCAGCACGACGACGGCGTGGACGAGAAGGGGATGGAGCGGGAGTCCCGCGAGCTGCCACATGCGCCGATCACAGCACACCCGCGGCATCCCGGTCTACGCAGGTAATCCTGCCCTTCCGCCGTGGGAGGATACGCCGGATCACCGGCCGACGCGCCGCCGTCCGAAGCCGCGCCTACTGCGCCAGCAGCGTCGGGTCCGCCGCGCCGGCCGCGGCCCGCGCGGCCCCCGGCAGCGCCTCGAGCACGCCCTCGAGGGCGACGTCGTCGTGGGCGGCGGTGAGGAACCACGCCTCGAAGACGCTCGGGGGCAGGGACACACCGGCATCCAGCATCGCGTGGAAGAACGGGGCGTACCGCCACGACTGCTGCGTCAACGCCGTGGCGTAGTCACGCGGCACCTCCGGGAGGAACGCGACGCCGAACAGCGACCCGGCGCGTGGAACGGCGTGCACCACTCCCTCGGCCGTCAGCGCGGCATCCAGGGCGTCGGCGACGCGCGCGGCCGAGGCGTCGACCGCGGCGTACACCTCGGGGGTCGCGAGCCGGAGCGTCGCGAGGCCCGCGGCGACCGACAGCGGGTTCCCCGACAGCGTGCCCGCCTGATACACGGGACCGAGGGGCGCGAGCTGGTCCATGACGTCGGCGCGTCCGCCGAGGGCGGCCAGCGGCATCCCTCCGCCGACGACCTTGCCGAACGTAAGGATGTCGGGCAGGTACGTCTCGCCGTGCGACGCCTGCAAGCCCCAGAAGCCGGCGGGGTGCACGCGGAATCCGGTGAGCACCTCGTCCATGATCAGCAGAGCGCCGTGGCTGTGCGCGATGTCGGCGAGCGCGGCGTTGAAGCCCGGCAGCGGCGGGACGACACCCATGTTCGCGGATGCCGCCTCGACGATGATCGCGGCGATGTTCTCGCCGTGCACCGCGAACGCCTCGCGCACCGCGTCGAGGTCGTTGTAGGGCAGCACGAGCGTCTGCGCGGCGATCGGCGCGGGCACCCCCGCCGAGCCGGGGAGCGCGAGCGTCGCGACGCCCGAGCCGGCGGCGGCGAGCAGCCCGTCGGAGTGACCGTGGTAGTGCCCCGCGAACTTGATCAACAGGTCACGGCCGGTCGCCCCGCGCGCGAGACGGATCGCCGTCATCGTCGCCTCGGTGCCCGTGGACACCAGACGCACCTTCTCGACGGGGCGCAGGTCGCCCACCTGGACCCGACGCGCGATCAGATCCGCGAGCTCGACCTCGGCCCCCGTCGGCGCGCCGAAGGACAGACCCTTGGATGCCGCCGACTGCACGGCCCCGACCACCTCGGGGTGCGCGTGGCCGAGGAGTGCCGGCCCCCACGAGGCGACGAGGTCGACGTACTCCCGGCCCGTGGCATCCGTGATCCGGGCGCCCGCGGCGGACTGCACGAACCGCGGCGTCCCACCGACGGATCCGTACGCCCGCACGGGCGAGTTCACACCGCCCGGGATGACGTCCTTCGCGCGCGCGAACCACTGGTCGTTGAGGTCTGTCATGGTTCCATTCTCCCGGGCGTGCGCGCGTGTCGGCCCACCCGCGGGGAACGCGGGCAGAACGTGGAGCGGAGTTACAGGTCGGCGCGCAGCCAGTGCGCGGCCTCGAGGGCCCAGTACGTGAGGATCGCGTCGGCGCCGGCGCGACGGATGCCGAGCAGGCTCTCCAGCACCGCACCGCGGCGGTCGATCCAGCCGTGGGCCGCGGCGGCCTCGACCATCGCGTACTCGCCCGACACCTGATACGCCCACACCGGCACGTCGACGGCGGCGCGCACGTCGGCGAGCACGTCGAGGTACGGGAGCGCCGGCTTGACCATCACGACGTCGGCGCCCTCCTCGACGTCGAGCAGAGCCTCGCGCACGCCCTCGCGGCCGTTGCCGGGGTCGAGCTGGTACGTGCGGCGGTCGCCCTTCAGCTGCGAGTCCACGGCCTCGCGGAACGGACCGTAGAAGGCCCCCGCGTACTTCGCGGAGTACGCCAGGATCAGCGTGTCGGTGAAGCCCTCGGCATCCAGCGCCTGGCGCACCGCGCCGACCTGGCCGTCCATCATCCCGGAGAGGCCGAGCATCGCCGACCCCGACCGGGCCTGGGCGAGACCCATGGCGGTGTACCGCTCGAGGGTCGCGTCGTTGTCGACGGTGCCGTCCGCGCTCAGCACACCGCAGTGGCCGTGGTCGGTGAACTCGTCGAGACACAGGTCCGTCTGGACCACGAGAGCGTCGCCGACCTCGGAGATCACGGTCTCGGTCGCGACGTTCAGGATGCCGTTCGGGTCGTCGGCGCCGGAGCCCACCGCGTCGCGGGTCTCGGGCACGCCGAACAGCATCACGCCGCCGATGCGGGCGGCCGCGGCTTCGGCGACCACGCGGCGCAACGAGTCGAGCGAGTGCTGCACGACGCCGGGCATCGAGCCGATGGGCACCTGCTGGCTGATGCCCTCCCGCACGAACAGCGGCAGCACCAGCTGTGACGGGACCAGATGCGTCTCGCGCGCGAGACGGCGGATGGCGGGAGTGCGGCGCAGGCGCCGCGGGCGGTACTCGGGGAAGCTCATGCGGGGGTCTCGGACTCCGGGGGGAGGGTGAAACGGGCGACGGCGTCGATCAGGGAGTCGACGGTCTGCCGCTCGGCGACGACGTCGACGGTGAGGCCCGCGCGCTTGGCATCCTTCGCCGTCCGCGGACCGATCGCGGCGATCACGGTGGATGCCGGGATCTCGGGGAACTGCTCGACCACCTGTTCGGCGACCGACCCGCTCGTGACGAGGATGGCGTTGATGCGACCCGAGTGGACGTCGGTGGCGATCTTGTCGGTCACCGGGACGCCGACCGTGCGGTACGCCACCACGCTCCGTACGCGGTGCCCGGCCTCGATCAGCAGACGCGTGAGGACGGGCTTGGCGATCTCGCTGCGCAACGTCAGGACGTTGCGGGGCTCGCACTCGAGGTCGATCATCTGCTCGGCCATGCCCTGCGCGGAGTTGTCCCGCTCGGGAACGAGATCGACGTGATAGCCCACGGCCTGCATCGCCGCGGCGGTCGTCTCGCCGACGGCGGCGACCTTGGTCGTCGCGGGGATCACGGCACGGTACGCGTAGAGCACGTCGACGGTGGTCGCGCTCGTGAGCGTGAGCCAGTCGAACGCGCCGTCGGCGAGATCGGCGAGCGCCTGCTCGAGGGTCGCCTGGTCGTTCGTGGGGGCGAAGTTGATCAGTGGCGCGATGACCGGAACGGCGCCGCGCTGACGAAGGCTGGCGGCGACACCGTCACCCCACGGGCCGCCGCGGGGCACGAGGACGCGCCGGCCGGCGAGCGGCTTGTCTGGGGTCGGCGTGTGCCGATGGCCTTCATTCATGTGGTCGACTCTCGTGGTACCAGGTCGGCCGCCCCACGTTCGAGCAACCGACGCGCGGCTTCTTGGCCCGCACGCGTCGCACGCGCGATGGGTCCCCCGTCGTCGGCAGCATTCGCACCGTTGCCACTGCCAGGTTCCCCACCATACCCCGGCTCCACGCGCACGGTCCGATCGATACCGATCCGATGCGAGCCGTCCAGCGCGTAGACGATGGCCCGCAGGCGCAGGTCGCCGTCGACGAGGGCGGCGTGCGTGGCGACGGGGGCGTGGCATCCCGCATCCAGAACCGAGAGGACGGTGCGCTCCGCCGTGATCGCGACCCGGGTGTCGACGTCGTCGAGCGTGGCGAGAGCGGCGAGGATCTCGGGCGCGATGTCAGTGCGCGTCTCGATCGCGAGCGACCCCTGTCCGGGCGCGGTGGGCCATTCCGCCAAGCCCAGATACTCGGCCTCCAGACCGCCCAGGTCTCCGCCGAGGCGCGCGATGCCCGCGGCGGCGAGGATGACGGCATCCAATTCTCCGTCCCGGACGCGCGCGAGACGCGAATCGACGTTGCCGCGGATGTCGTGGATGTCGAGCCCCGGGTTGTGGCGCAGGGCCTGCGCGATGCGCCGGGGAGACCCGGTGCCGACGCGCGATCCGGCGGGCAGCTCGGACAGCGCGGTCCCGTCGCGGGTCACGACGACGTCGCGGGCGTCCTCGCGCGGCGGCGTGGCCGCGATCACGAGCCCCTCGGGCTGCAGCGTCGGCAGATCCTTCAGCGAGTGGACGAGGAAGTCGCAGCGGTCGGCGGCGAGCGCCTCGCGCAGCCCGTTCGCGAACACGCCGCGCCCGCCGAGCTGCGACAGCGACGCGCGGTTGACGTCGCCCTCCGACACGATCGGCACGAGTTCGACATCACGACCGGATGCCGCGGCCACGGCGTCCGCGACCATCTGCGACTGCGCCATCGCCAGCGCGCTGCGCCGCGTGCCCAGGCGCAGAGCGGCGCTCACTGGAGGATCTCGGGGATCTCGTCGAGGGTGACGCGGCGTCCCGTGTAGAACGGCACCTCTTCGCGGACGTGACGGCGGGCCTCGGTGTAGCGGAGGTCGCGCATCATGTCGACGAGGTCGGTGAGGTCGTCCGCCTCCATCGGCAGCAGCCACTCGTAGTCGCCCAGGGCGAAGGATGCCACGGTGTTGGCGATGACGCCCTTGTACTCGGAGCCCTTCTTGCCGTGCTCGATGAGCATCTCGCGACGCTCGGCCTCGGGCAGCAGGTACCACTCATAGCTGCGGACGAACGGGTACAGGCACAGCCAGTCCTTCGCGTCGATGCCGCGGAGGAAGCCGGGGACGTGCGAGCGGTTGAACTCGGCGTCGCGGTGCACGCCCATGGCGTTCCACGTCGGAAGCAGGTTCTTCAGCAGTTCGGTGCGACGCAGACGCCGCAGGTCGCGCTGCAGGGCCTGCGGGTCTTCACCGTGCAGCCACACCATCAGGTCGGCGTCGGCGCGCAAGCCGCTGACGTCGTAGAACCCGCGGACGGTCATACCGTCCGCCTCGATCAGGTCGACCAGGTCGGCCAGCTCGGTGGCGTCGGCCTCGGTGACGGGGTTCTCGGGGTCGCGGCGGAGGACCGCCCACAGGGTGTAGATGGAAGAGGAGTCGTCGGCCATGCGTCAATCCTCGCCCTCGCGGCGCGCCGCTCCAAACCCGTTGACTCGCCGCCGAACCACCGGCATCCAGTCGGTTACGTGTTCGGTCGCGTGCGGGCCGCGGCGGGCACGGGTGAGCCGGGGCGGGGATGCCCATTTCACGTGAACTGGCCGAGTACACACGCCGTGGCGGCGCAGGAGCCGTACGTTCGGCCAGATCACGTGAACTGGTGCCGCAGACAGCACCCGGACGCGACTGCGGCCAGGACACGGCGAACGCCCGCGGTCCGGGAACGGAACGCGGGCGTTCGAGGGGAGGGATGCCGGGACGGCGACGCCGCGGCGAAGGCGGAGGTCAGCGCGTGTAGGCGCGGACCAGGGCCCAGACCGTGAGGCCGACCGCCGCCGCGACACCGGCCACGGCCGCCGCGGCGACCGCCGGGTTGCGGCGCGCGGACTCCCGCACCTCGGCGACACGGACGTCGACCGCCGCGCTCAGTCGGCGCGGAACGTTGGCCTTGACCTCGATCGCGGCGAGGGCGGCCTTGAGCTCGGCGCGCGCCTGCTCGACCGGGTCGGCGATGCCGAGCGGCACGGCCGTCTTCGGCACGGGAACGGGACGCTCAATACTCATCGCCGGCCTCCTTCACGATGCGGACGTCTTGCGCGATGGCCTGACCCGGGTTCTCGCGGTTGGACAGCTTCTTGAAACGCAGGTAGCCCAGGAGGGCCAGGATCGCGGTGATCACGATCATGACTCCGAAGACCACGAGCGCCGACAGCCACACGGGCCACCACGACGAGAGTCCGGCGATCACGAACGCGAAGAACACCGGGACGGCCCAGAAGACGACGATCAGTGCGCCGACGAACCAGCCCGCGCCGATGCCGGCGTCCTTGGCCGTTCGCGCCGCCCACGCCTTCGCGCCGTTGATCTCGGCGACGACGAGGTTGCGGACGAGCTCGGGGATGTCACCGATGAGGGTGAAGAGGCTGTCATCGGCGCGGTCGCGGAAACCGCGGGGAGTGGTCATGCGTCAGCTCCCCGACGGAGTGGAGCTGCTCTTGTTCGCCTTGGCCCGCGTGGTGGCGCGCTTCTCGGCGCGCTCGGCGTCGTCGACGGAATCCTCGACGGCGTCGGCGACCTCGTGCGCGGAGACCTTGGCGGCACGGCCGGCGCGCTCGGCGCGCTCGGAGACCGTGCCGGACTGCGACGCGGCGCCGGTGACCGACTTCGCGCCCTTCCACACCACACCGGGGACGGACTTCAGGGCGGAGACGCCGAACGCCTTCACCTTCTCGACCTGCCCCTGGACGACGGGCTGCTCCCAGACCTTCTCGGCCTGGGCCTTGATCTGCTCGTACCGCTCGCGCCCCGCGCGTGCTCCGAGCACGTAGCCCGCCACGAGTCCGACGACGAGTGCTGCTTTGCCCCGCATGGGGTCTCCTCACGCTCGATCAGTGCTGGTCGAGTCTCACGATAGCGATGTATTCCCGTTCCGGCATCCACCCTTGACAGGATCGCGCTCGACACCGACGATCCGGGTCGGAGCGACTCAGTCGCGGCGCCACAGGGCGGCGCTGCGCACCCGGTCCGCCTCGGCCCGGGCGTCCGGGATCACCTGGGCGAGGCCCGTCCCCGACAACCACGCGCCCGTGGCCGCCAGCCCCGGGACCGCGCGGACCGCGGCGCGCGCGGCGTCGGTCTGCGCCGCGCGTCCGATCGCGGCTCCGGGCTGCGACTGCACGTACCGCACGCGGTGCGACGCACGCAGGGCGGAGGGGGCAAGTGCGACTCCCAGCAGAGCCGCCGCCTCCGACAAGGCCAGGGCCGCGGCGGCATCGTCGTCGAGGTCGGCGGTCGCGGGTTCCTCACCCTGCGCCCCGAACGACACCCGCACGACGTGGGTGCCGGGCCCGGTGGCATCCCGGACCCAGTCCCATTTGGCGGTCGAATGGGTCAGGGCCTTCGCGATGTGACTGCCCGGGACGGTCAGGACACCAGTGCCGCGCGGCGCGGCGTCCAACGCGGGCGCGTCCAGGACGAGCGTCACGACCTCGACCACCGGCGCGATCGGATCGGCCGGGTCGAGGTTCGGGACGACCGGGGCGAGCAGTTCCCGCGCGGCTCTCTCGGGCAGTGCGACGATGACGGCGTCGGCGTGGACGCTGTCGCCTTCGGTCCCGACGACCCAGCCGTTCCCGTCGCGGGAGAGGCCTTCGACCGAGACCCCGGTGCGCAGTTCCGCCCCGAGTTCGTCGAGGCGACCGACGAGCGCGGCGACGAGTCGCGACATCCCCCCGACGATCCCCTCGACCGCGCCGCCGGGGGCCGGCGTGCGGGGAACGGAACCGGCGACGATCGGGACGTCGGACGCCGGAGCGTCCGCCGGCGCAGGGGTCGCGCGCGCCGCGCGCAGCTCCGCGACGGCGCCGCTCAGAGAACCCGTGCGCGTGAGGGCGGCGTTCAAGCCCGGGGCGGCGAGGTCGACGTCGATGTCGTCCGGCCGCGCGGAGTACACGCCGCTCGTGACGGGCGCGACGAGCCGGTCGAGCACGCGGGCGCCCATCCGGGAGCGGACGAGGGCCCCGAGGCTGTGCTGATGACCGATCGTCAACGGCGGTCGGAGACGGTCGACGTAGGCCCGCCACGCCCCCGCCCAACCGATGACCCGACGGACGTCGGGCGCCCACGGATTGTCCGGGATGCCGAGCACCCCGCCTTTCGGGAGGGGCGCCGCCCCGACTCCCGGCACGCCCGCGACCCACGCGCCGGCGGTGTTCGGTGCCACGACCTGGTCGGCGAGTCCGAGTTCGGAGAGCAGCCCCCGGACGATGCCCCCGCGCGTCGCGAAGCTCTCCGCGCCGACGTCGAGGGTCAGCCCGCCGACCTCCGCGGAGCGCACGACGCCTCCGAACGCGTCCGAGGCCTCCAGCACGGTCACCCGGATGCCGACCTTGGCGCACTCCAGTGCCGCGACGAGTCCCGAGACGCCGCCACCGGCGACGACGACGTGACTCTCGTGCGCGTGCTCCGCCAGACGTTCGAGCGGCTCGCTCATTCCACGTCCCCGTGCGCCCGCGCGACGATGCGCGTGAGCACCGTCGGATCGGTGTCGGGCGGCACGCCGTGGCCGAGGTTCAGCACGTGGGCGCGTGCAGCGCGACCGCGGTCCAGGACGTCGTCGACGTGGGCCGCGAGCACCGGCCATGGCGCACCGAGGAGAGCCGGGTCGATGTTGCCCTGCAGCGTGGTGTCGGGGCCGACGATCGCGGCCGCCTCGTCGAGCGGCATCCGCCAATCGACACCCACCGCGTCGGCGATGCCACCGAGGCGCATGTCGGCGAGGAACGGCCCGGTGCCGACGCCGAAGTGGATGCGTGGCACGTCGATGCCCTCGAGCGCGACGCGCGAGTGGGGCGCGACGTACTCGAGGAACGCGGCGCGCGAAAGCGACCCGGCCCACGAGTCGAACAGCTGCACGGCCTGCGCGCCCCCGTCGATCTGCGCCGCGAGGAAGGCGCGCGAGACCTGGGCCAGCCACCCGGCGAGACGGTGCCACGACTCGGGATCGGCGTGCATCATCCCGCGCGCCCGGAGGTGCTCCTTCGACGGGCCGCCCTCGACGAGATAGGCCGCGAGGGTGAAGGGGGCTCCGGCGAAACCGATGAGCGGCACCTGATCGCCGAGCTCGGCGACGACCAGACGCACGGCCTCGCGGATCGGCTCGGCGGCGGCCGCGACGTCCGCCGGGTCGATGGAGGTCACACGCGCGACGTCGGCGGCCGTGCGGACCGGCTCGGCGAACACCGGGCCCCGTCCGGGCTCGATCTCGACCGCGACACCGGCCAGACGCAGGGGAACCACGATGTCGCTGAAGAAGATCGCGGCGTCGACGTCGTGCCGGCGGACCGGCTGCAGCGTGATCTCCGCCGCCAGATCGGGCGTCAGGCACGCGTCGAGCATCCGCGTACCGACCCGGAGTTCGCGGTACTCCGGCAGCGAGCGCCCCGCCTGCCGCATGAACCACACGGGCTGCCGCTCGGGGCGGTCGCCTCGGAGGGCGCGAAGAAGGGGAGCGTCGGGAGAAGCCATGGCATCCATCCTCCCATTCGCCTTCTGGGAGGAGGAGGGATGCCTTGACGTCGAGAGGCCACCCGGAATACCCCGAGGATGCCGGGCGTAGAATCTCTGCGTGCTGCTCTGTGTGAGCGCGAGTCACAAGACCGCGTCCTTCGATCTCCTCGAGCGGCTCAGCGTACCCACCACCCCCGTCGCCCCCCTGATCGCCGCGCACCACGAGTGCGTGCAGGGAGCGGTCGTCGTGGCCACCTGCAACCGCTTCGAGGCCTACGTCGACATGGACGAGCCCGTCACGGCCGCCGTCGCGGTGGGCGTGGAAGCCACGCTGAGCGCCATCGAGGCGGCCACGGGCGTGCCCGCGAGCGAGCTCGCCGGGTCGTACACCGTGCTCGGTGGCGGCGACGTCGCCGAGCATCTGTTCTCGGTGGCATCCGGTCTCGAATCCGTCGTCGTCGGCGAGGGCGAGATCGCCGGTCAGGTGCGCCGTGCGCTCACCGAGTCGCGCACGCTCGGCACCACCTCGGGTGAGCTCGAGCGTCTGTTCCAGCGCGCGTCCGAAGCGCAGCGCGGCGTGAAGAACTCCACCGCGATCGGCCGCGCCGGACGCTCCATCGTGCGCCTCGGCCTGGAGCTGGCCGACAGCCGCATCGCCGACTGGTCGACCCAGCGCGTGCTGCTCGTCGGTACCGGCGCCTACGCCGCGGCGACGGTCGCGGCCCTCCGTGACCAGGGAGCCGAAGACATCTCGGTCCACTCCCCGTCGGGGCGTGCCGCCAAGTTCGCGGCGAAGCACGGCCTGCGCGCCGTCTCGGCCGAGACCTTCCCCGCCGCCGTCGCCCACGCCGACCTCGTGATCACGTGCACCACGAGCGAGCACCACGTCGTCAGCGCCGCGACCTTCGCCGCCGGCCGCACGGCCGCCGAAGCCGCTGCCCCCGCCTCGGTCGGCTGCCCCGTCGACCACTCCGGACGGCGCCTGGTCATCGACCTCGGTCTGCCGCGCAACGTGGACCCCGACGTGGCCACCGTCCCGGGCGTCGACCTGCTCGACCTCGAGACCATCCGCCTCCACGCCCCGCTCGAAGAGCTGCAGGCGACGGATGCCGCGCGCGACCTGGTCCGCGACGCCGCCCGCCGCTTCGCCTCGGTCGGCGAGCGCAAGAACATCACCCCCGCGGTCGTGGCCCTGCGCGCCCACGTCTTCGGCGTGCTCGACGCCGAGGTGGAGCGCGTGCGCGCCCGCGGCGACGAGGACGGCCAGACCGAGCAGGCGCTGAGGCACCTCGTCGGCGTGCTGCTGCACACCCCCACGACCCGCGCGCACGAGCTCGCGGAGTCCGGCCGCGGCGACGAGTACGTCTCCGCGCTGTCCGCACTGTTCGGCATCGAGGTCGCCGACGCCGAGACGCCCGCGTCGCGCATCGCCGACGCCGGCTGAAACGCTCCGTTCTCGGGCCGATCCCGCGTGGGCGGAGGAGAAACCGGGAGCGGAGGACCGACACCCCGGCATCCCTCCTCCCCCCGCCGAATCTCCTCCCGTCGCCACCGACCGGCGCCCCCACCCCACCGGGCGAACCGAAGCCTCGGCGACCGCGCATCGGGCAGGATGTGCGCATGAGCACTCCCGCATCCGAGGTGTACCGCGTCGCGGGCGAGGATCGTCGCCGTAACGGCCTGCGCTGGGCGGCCACGGTCGTCATGGGTCTGCTCGACGCGGGTTCCGATGCGCCGTCGACGAGCGAAGTCGTGATCCGGCGGGTCGACGGATCCGTGGTCACGCGCCTGAAGCCCGGCAGCGTCGACGACTTCGAACGGCAGCTCACCGAGATCACGGACGACCTGCACACCCTGGATGCCGTGCCCTTCGCCGAGAAATGGATCGCCGCGCGCGCGTGACCCGCGCGAGAATGGGCGGATGAGTCTGCACATCACCGATGACCCGGCCGCCGACGAACTGCTCTCGACGAACCCGCTCGCGCTCCTCATCGGCATGCTGCTCGACCAGCAGGTGGCGATGGAGACGGCGTTCGCGGGCCCGCTGAAGATCCAGGAACGGGTCGGAGCGATGGATGCCACGACCCTCGCCCACGAGGATCCCGAGACGTTCGCGGCTGCGTTCTCGCAGTCCCCGGCGGTGCACCGCTTCCCCGGGTCGATGGCCACGCGCGTGCAGTCGCTGTGCGCGGCGCTCGACAAGGAGTGGGGCGGGGACGCCGCGGCGCTGTGGACGCGCGACGACCCCGACGGCGCGACGGTGTTGAAGCGGCTGAAGGCCCTGCCCGGCTTCGGCGAGCAGAAGGCGAAGATCTTCCTCGCGCTGCTCGGAAAGCAGTACGGATACGACGGCGACGGCTGGCGCGAGGCGTCGGCGCCGTACGGCGAGCAGGGCTCGTTCCGGTCCGTCGCCGACATCACGAACCCGGACTCCTTGGCGAAGGTGCGGGAGCACAAGCGCGCGGCCAAAGCAGCGGCGAAAGCGGGCAGCTGACCCCTCCTACACCATGGGGGAGAAAAAGGAGAGTTCTCTCATCTTCGTTCCGCGACGGGTACCCGGTGGTTAGGGTTTCAAAGTTCGTTGCAGGTTGATTCGCGATCGAAGGGTGGGCTCTCGTGAAGTTCGCAATGGGTTCCGACACTCTGGGTGTGCTGGGTAAGGCCACCTCGGGGTCGAGTGATGAGCTGTCGCTGCTGGTGCGCCAGCTGCTCGAGGCGGCCGAGCCGCTCGAGGGGCAGTTCCAGGGCGCCGGTCGCGCCGCGTTCGACCGTTTCAAGTCGCGCACCGACGCCATCTCGGCCGAGCTGAAGCTCGCGCTCGACGGCGTGCTGGGCGGCATCTCGGGCATGGACCGCTCCTTCCAGGAGGGCGAGTCGTCCATGGTCGACCAGACCACGAGCCTGGAAGCCGGGTCGTCGTTCGACGCCGCGCGCTTCGGCGGCCGCTGAGAATCGGAAGGGACTGACTCATGGTGAACCAGGGAGACCGTCGCGACTACTCGATCGCGGCCTCGCAGAACGCTCAGGACAACTTCAACCGCGTCGCCGCGCAGCTGGAGTCGCTGATCGACCAGCGCGACCGCGACGTGCAGGCCGCCATGGCCGACTACTCCGCCGACGGTGTGTCCGAGGACTACCGCGGCAAGGAGACCCGCTGGAAGAACGCCGCCGCCGAGGTGCGTGGCATCATCCAGACGCTCCGTTCGTCGCTGGAGCGCAACGACGAGTCCGCCCAGACCGCGCTGAGCAAGGCTCGCGCGGCGGTGGAGTCGATCGGCTGACGGATGCCGTCGGATGCCGGGTGCGCGCTGCACCCGGCATCGGTGGCGCCCGCGCGTGGGGGCCGCGCGGATCTGAGGACATGAAGGGGGACGGGCGATGACCAGCTGGAGCATTCAGCCATCGGGCGTCGTGGCCGTGCTGCAGGACGTCAACGTGGATGCCGAAGCACTCGGCGCCGCGCTGAACTCGCTGAGTCCCGCGCTCGAGGGCGCGGTGACCGCGACGCAGTCGGGCGCCATCTCGGAGGCGGTGCAGGCGTACTTCCAGCAGGAAGAGGGTCCGCGCATCCAGGGCATGAGTGCCCGTATCGGCGCGGCGGCGCAGGGCGTCGTGAGCGCCACCGAAGCCTACGTCGCGGGTGACATGGAGATGGCGGCGAACGCGCAGACCGCGGCCGTCTCCGCCGTGTATCCGCCCGACCTCCCGCACGGGGTGATGTGATGCCTGACGCGATCAAGGTCGACGCGATCCCGGGTGCCGATATAAACCCGGATGCCATCGACGAGAACGCCCGCACGATCGGGACGATCTCCGGCCAGGTGTCGGAGCACGGCTCGAACGTGCACTTCAAGTGGCAGGGCATGGCCGGGGTCTACGAGGCGCCGGAGTCGCCCACCCTGCTGGGGCTGATGGCCCCGGTCAGTTCGCAGGCCACCCAGGTCAGCGACAACCTGGCCGAGGTGTCGGCAGCCCTCATCGCCTTCGCCGCCGACGTGCGTCCGATCAAGGCCGAACTCGACTCGCTGCGCGTCCAGGCGCAGACGTTCGTCGACTCGATCCAGGGCGGCGTGCAGGTCCGCGAGATCAACCCCGCCTGGACCGCGGCGCAGTCGCCGTACGGCGGAGCGACCGCCATGCCGACCTACCAGGGTTCGTGGGGCTCGTCGACAACGGGGTCGTCGAGCGCTGCGGCGCCGGACAAATACCGCACGGTCACCAAGGAGTGGCACGAGTCGCAGGACCACGTCGACCGCAACAACGAGCTGATCGCGGCGGTCAACGCGCAGCAGATCAAGCTGTGGGAGGCCGAGCGCGCCTGCGCCAACCGCATCCGCGCCCTCTACGGCGCACAGCCGCTGCACGCCGCGACCTCCGAGGACGACGCTCTCGGCTACGGCATCTCCGAGATCCCCGAAGGCACCGAGATGCCCTGGGGCGCCGAAGTCGAGCGCACCGAGGGCTGCGGCGAGGCGACCGCGAAGTTCATCTTCAAGGACTTCCTGTGGGAGGGCATCATCGTCGGGGGCATCGGCGGCACGCTGTCGGGTCTGGGATCCCTCTTGGTGGGCTTCGACCCCGCCACGTGGACATTTTTCTCCACCGACGCCTGGGGTGCAGCGTGGGGTGGTCTGGGGACGCTCGCCGCAGGCGCGCTCATGAACTCCACGCCGCCGTTGAACATTCTTCTGATGGCGGACGACGTCGCGCAGAACTTCGGCGGGCAGCTCGTCCCGCAGCAACTCCGAGACTTCAAGGACACCACCAACGAGGCGTTCCTCAACGTGGGCAAGTCCATCATCGCGTGGGACAAGTGGCAGGACGACCCCGGCACCGCCCTCGGCGAGTCGGTGTTCAACGTCGCCACGATCATCATCCCCGCCGGAGCGGCGGTGTCGGGCGTGAAGACGGCGGCGGGAGCAGCGTCCGCCGTGTCCAAGATGGCGAAGGTCGTCGACTTCGTCGACCCGGCCGCCTACGCGATGAACGGTGCGATGAAGCTCGGCGGGGCGGGGATCAAGGGCCTCGACGGCATCATCGGACGGCTCGGCTCGGATGCCACCGACGGCTTCCACCTCAACACCCCCGACATGCCGTTCGTCGCCGACGACCCCGCCTCCGCGATGCGCGCCCTCGACGACGCCGGAGTCGACCTCAACAGCATCACGGCACGCGTCGACGATGGCATCCCGGTGTACGAGTTCCCGCCCACCGAGGCCATCCCCTCGGGCCGCATCGAGATGCCCGCCGGAGCGTTCGACGCCGCACGCGGCGGCGACATCCCGGTACGCACCGACGGCGGAGCGGATGCCGGCGTCGTGGCGCCCGTGCGCGAACCCGAACTGGTCGCAGCCGGCGGTGTCCGCGGCGAGACCGGCCCCGGCGCGGTGAACTCGATCGTCGAGGACGCCCCCGTGCGCACCGAGACCGGTCGCGCCGGCGAGTCGACGGTCGTGCGCGAGCCCTCGACCGAGACCGGCGGCGGTGCTAGCCATGCGGGCGGCGAGAGCGGCGGACGTGGCGGCTCCGACGCGGGCAGCGGTGGCGGCCTAGGACGCGGTGACGACGCCACGGTCGGCCCAGGGCGGAGCGACGACGCTACGCCCGACGGGCGCGGCGGGGACGCACCGGTCGGCAGCGCGGGGCGGGGCGGAGGCAGCACCGAGGAGGGTCCTGGAGATACAACCAGCCCCGAGCCCGGGGGTTCGTCCGGCGAAGGCTCAGCGACACCGGCGGCGCCTGGACGCGTGTACTCGTTGATGGACGGAAGCGAACACACAACCTCGTTCGCTCCTGAGGTGCTCGGCGACACCCGTGTGACCACTCCACTTCTGGACAAGTACGGGGTGACAAAATCGCACTTCGAAGATCTGATCAACCGCCCGATCGACACCTTGACGCCGTCGGAGAAGACCATCGTCAATGGAGTGCGGAACGATCTCACGGCTCAGGTGACTCCGGACACGGTCCTCCAGAAGGTCCTCGACCAGCCGCACTTCGACGCTTCGGGGAAGCTGGTGTTCGGTCAGGGCGAGAACATCGTCCTGCGTAACGACGGAATGATCACAGGGTCCGTGTCGGTCGCCGAGGACACCGCGCACCTGACGACGCCCGCGGACTTCTTCCGATCGCTGCGGCTCGACTATCCCAAAACCAACTTCCTCCGCGACGATCAGTCCGCGTTCGTCCTCCGATTCCAGCAGGACTTCGATACGCCGGGTTCCGTCAACCCGCAGCTGCACAGTTCGATGGGCGGTGACCGCTCGGTTGACCATTACAGCGCACCGTTCACAGGCAACGGCTTCCTCAAGACCGGCGAGGACATCATTCCCGAGTACCGTGCGAAGGACGTGAATATGCGCGACGGCGCGGAGATATGGGAAGTGTTGGACGACGGAACGCAAAGACTCTTCGCCGTCTGGCGACGCGGTGAGTGGATCCCGGTGGGGTGAAGAAATCAATGCTGCCAGTGAGCGAGACACTGTTCGAGTACCGAGGCAAACGGTATCCGTGGCATTCCGGAGGGGACGACTACCTGCGCCTGCAGACAGACCGGCCCCCCACCGCCGAAGACTTTCCCGACGCGACCGAGATGAACGCGGATCCCCATGATCCTTGGGTGAAACTCCCCCGTCGTGCAGTGACCGCACGCTTTTCGCAAGAGGTGAGCGGAACATGGCACGGCGTGCCCGTACACGTGGGGTCGCGCGTGAAGCGAGGTCTCGAACGCGGAATGGTCATGGTCTGGTATGCCGGCAAGGAACCGGATGCTGCTGTGTCCGCAGGATTGTCCGGCAACCAAAACGACGGGTGGTCTGCCCTGGTTTCACCGGATGAGATCGAGGATGTACACGTGGAGACGACACGACTTCCTATGGTGAGCGCATGAGAACTGTTCTGCAGAAGCTGCTGCATCCCGGCCTGTCCCAGCTCATCCGTGAACGCGGGTACTCGCAGGTCGGTGGCTCCGTCGTGCAAGCAGGTGACGCGAAGAACCTGCGAACGCCGGGCGCTCTCCGGGAGGCGTACGGGTGGCCGTCCGATGGTGCCGGACACGTCGATGTCGTGCGGTTCGAGGTCCCCCTGTGCGCAACGCTCAGTGTGCCGGCTCAGGTCGAGCGGCCGTGGCCGTCGTACCCGCTCGGGTTCCTCCGACCCGTCGGCGACGAGATCATACCGGTGTGGAACATGTCCACGACCCGCTATTCCCCGGGGGCCGAATTGTGGCGGATCTCAGACTCCGGAGAACAGGAAATCCTGGCTGTGTACCGGGGTGCCGCTCACGGGTGGACCGCACTCCAAGGGCAACCTCCGGTAAAGGAATGGCATCCTTCGAGTCGCTTCTTCGGCACGCGGGCCGTCTACGACGAGACCGAATACGCCGCGGACGTCCATGATGACCAGGTCGATCTCACGTCGTACGTCGAGCCGGCGTCTGCCGACTGGGCACAGGCGCGTCTCGGGGTCTGGACGAGAACAGTTCCGCTCGCGGCTTGCACGGTATACGAGCTCGACTTCACAGCCGCCCTCGGCGACGTTCCCCTCCGGGTGCTCGAGGAGCACAACGGGGTCGTCCGCGTGCAGCTCCTGACCGACGACCCCGAGATCGCCGGGCGACTGTCGGCGGTCATGGTCGACTACGGCGTCTTCGAGGTGTCGGGCATCCCGGGCGCCGATCTCTCCGACACGAAGCTCGTCGCGAATCAGCTCGTCGGCTGAGCCCGGATCGCGATCTCTCGCGGAGTTGAGTACGTGCGGAGCTACTAGGTGATGAAGGAGCCCCACATGACAGTGCCTCGCGCAGAGAACGAGCTCGAAGTCACCATGAGGTCGGTGCGGTCCGGGGAGCTGCCGTCGGAGCGGCTGGCACCGGTTCTGCTGGAATCCGAGTTGGTCGTTCTCGTCGACGGAACGCCCGGCCCGACGGCGATCGAGCCCCTCGTCGTTCATCGCGACGACGCGAGCTTCCTCGCCGTCTTCGCCGCGACCGACCAGGTGCCGGCGGAGTTCAGCGAGGGCCGCTGCGCGCTGCTCATGCCGGGCAGCCTCCTTGTCGGCGGAGCAGCGCCCGAGGTCGGTCTCGTCCTGAACACGGGGTCGGCGGGAGCGATGGAGATCCCGCCGTCGGCTCTGGCTGCCCTCCGCCAGGCGTCCGCGACACCGACCACGCGCTACTTCATCCGTGAACAGATGGTGGAAGGCCAGGTCGTCCCGGTCTCGGTGTTCCGCCGACGCTCGACGCCGGATGGACCGGTCGACGAACGCCTCCTGGACGTCGACTCGTGGACCGACGACCGGCACGGAACGGTCGACGAGGCCATCCGCTTCCCCCTGGATGCCGACATCGAGGAGATCTCTCCGGAGGCCGCGCAGGACGTCTTCGACATGGTCGCCCGCCGCACCTACGTCCCGCTGCAGCGCCGCTGAGGCCGACATGTCGATAGACGACGATCGCCCTGTCGGGTCACAAACATCGGGAGAGCTGCCAGCCGGCAAGGGGGAAATGATCGACGCAGATACCGCTCGCCAGATCGTTCGCGAAGCCCTTCGATGCGCGGAGAACCACGGCGGCGTGCGCTGTGTCCTCGCGGGAGAGACGCTCGACTACGGGAAGTGGTGGGTGCAGGGGTATCAGTCCGAGGCATTCGCCGTTCACGGCGATGTCTTCCAGGCGCTGGCCGGCAACGGCCCTTATGTGATCCCGAAGAACGGCGACGCCGTTTTCACGCTGTCGAGCGCAGAACCCGTCGATGCGCAGATGGCTCGCCTCGCCGCAGCCGATTAGCCCATGAGGCGTGCGCTGATGCGGGAGAGCGGTTCGTCGACGACATGGCTGTATCGGATCGCCTGGCGTTCAGCCGCGATTGCGGCACTCCGACCGTTCCACCGGACCGAGTACACGGACCCTTCGTCGCTGACGACGACACCGGGATCAGCTACGACAGGGAAACAGTCCTGGAGTCCCTGGCCGAGCCGCCAGAGCACCCCGAACCGCGTCAGGAGGAAACGATTCGCGTCCTCCTCCGTTTCGAGGACTGCCTCCGTCGTTCGAGAGCCGCGATTCTCGATGTCCACGTGCCACGTGGAATCGGCGGTTCGGCGAACCGCCAACGCGGTCTCCGGGTTCCACCACCCGCGGGTGGCGTCCCCGGGACGCAGCGGACTGGGGAATCCGGCCCGCTGCGCCCACATCTCGAGGATGCTGTCATCGTCCATCGATCCATCATCCCTGCAG
Organism: Microbacterium sp. RURRCA19A; assembly: GCF_900156455.1. GTDB lineage: Bacteria > Actinomycetota > Actinomycetes > Actinomycetales > Microbacteriaceae > Microbacterium. The sequence goes on along the minus strand of NZ_FTNQ01000002.1, from coordinate 758,971 downwards.
CCGCGGAGCGTCCTCGCCGTGGTTCGACCCACAGGGCGGTCCGTATTGGAGAGAAGATGGAACATGGACGAAGGGCAGACCGTCGATTCGATGGAGCCATTGGCACGCAGCCTCGCCTTCGAGCTGCGTTCGCGAGGAGATGCAGCCGATGACGCCGCGGTAACCGAGATTCGGGACAGGCCGACGCCGTGGCTCACGTTCGAGTTCACGCTTTACGAATTCCTGCCGATTGCCTTCGTATACGACCGTGGACGAGCGGGCTTCAGCGTCGACTACGGGTCTCGCCGCGTTTCGCTCCTCAAACTCACGGACGAGCACTTCGACCACGGCCGCGTCCAGGTTGCGAAGGCGGTCGACGACCTTCTCGCCGCTGCTCGTCTGCGGATCCCGGACAAGTTCCTGGCTGCTCACGGCTGGTCTGCTCAACAGCCACCGACCGACCCTTCGGCGGAGGAGGATGCATGATGCCCGACAACCACCCGTCGCCGCCACCTCTCAGCGCACACGAGGCGGAAGAGATCGCGATCGGTTTCCTCGCCCGCTCGACCGAGCACGATGGCATCCCCCGGGTCATTCTCGGCCCGCCGGTCGAAGCGGGGCCGAACTGGGTCTTCTACTTCCAGGGCCGCGGCTACGTCGAGCACGGCGATCTCGACGAGATGCTCGTGGGGAACATGCCGATCGTCGTCCCCCGCGATCATGGCGCACCGTATGCGCTCAGCGCCTCGGAAGACATCGATGTTCAGATACGGCGGATGAAGCACGATGCAGATCGATGATTTCTACGACGTCCTGGAGAAAGAGCGTCTCCGCAGGTTCCTCCACGAAGGTGCACCCCTCGGCACTACTTCTTCGAAGGTCTGCGTGTTCCAGGACGGCCCGCGCTGGGTGACCTTGCACACCGACGAGAGGGCTGCGGTGATCACCACGACCCGCAGAACCTTCACTGCTCAACCAGAGGCTCTCGATGATGCAGTGAACGGCCTTCGATTCCTTCGGGACCTCGCGGAGTTTCGACGGTGACTCTTCCCCCGCCCCTCGACGATCTCCTCTCGGCGGCCGTCGTCGCGTATCTGGGTTGGAGCCGCGCACACATGCCCGAGGCAGACGAGGGTGCGGTGGTGAACCTCGCACAGCATGAGGATGCCGACGCCGCCGTTCTCCTCCGCGGGGTCCACGAGGCGATCGACGCCTCCGACCGGCTCGAAGTCACGGATCTCTCCGCGAGTCACGACGGCGGAGCGGCGCTCTACAAGCAACGTCTGCGGGCCGCCCGGCCCGACCTTTCGCCGGATGCCGTGGATGCCTTGGCATCCCGGTGGTTCTTCAATCTGAGGTGGCTCGGCGTCGAGTCGGGCATCGACGTGCCGCGCTACTTCGTCCGCTACGGCGGGGAAGGCGCAACGCCGACCCCGATCTCGCTCTTTCGACGCCGCACGGTCGACGGCCGGCCGGTCGATGAGGTCCTCAAGGACGTCGGCAATTGGCAGCCGGATTCGCGTCGCGGGATCGCGAACGCCCTCGCTTTCCCGCTCGAGTCCGATCTCGAACAGGTGACTGCCGATGAGGCTGCGGAATTCGAGGACATGGCGCGTGCGCGGCGGTACGTGCCGTTCCGATCACATCGCGGACCCGCGCCGACAGAGGGTAGGGAGCGGAGCGAGGAGGTCCCGTGACCGCTGAAGAGGCGCTCACCGCGATTCGGCCCGCTCGAGCAACAGCGTCGCCGCGCGGCACGAACAGGCCCGCTGTGAAACGACTGCGGTCCATAACGTCGACGACCCAACCCGACGCGGAGCGAGCACTGAGCGGGGCGTCAATGCGTCGCCATCAGCGCAACGATGTCGTCATGGGGTCGATCGGCGACGTACGTGAACACGCGGGCATCGTCTTCACATCGGAAGACCCCCCGTTCCCCGTTCACCTCAGCGAGATGACCGTCGGCGACGGGGCTGACCCGCGAGCCGGCCGCAGGACCCACCGGGAAGGGATCATGCAAACCATTGAACGATCGCCAGAGCTGACCGAATCGCACGAGGAGCACCGCGACGGCGGAGTCTCGCGACGACGTGACGCCGTCCACGACCCAATGCCCGCGGTTGGCGGAGATCACCTCGAAGCGGTCATCCTTTTCGCGTATTCCGAAAGCGACTTCGATGTCGCCCCAGACCATTTGAGCCTCTGGACGCCGTTGGGAGGCCAGGCCTGCACGCGCGGCGCATTGGTCGAGCAGCTCGGTATCGATCACCGTTCCATCATCGACGACCGCGTCGGGCGCGGCCCCCGTCGTGGAATGGTCATGATCCGATATGACGATGACGAGCCTGCGACCGCTCTCGCGGCGGGACTCAGGGGCAACCAGAACGACGGATGGTCAGCACTGGTGTCGCCGGACGAGGTCGAGAACGTGCGCGTGGAAACGACACAGCTCCCCCTGGTGCGGGAATGACTGAACCGTCGTCGACCCCGGAGGCCCCATGATCCCCGAAGAGACACTCGCGGCTATCCGCACCGAGGGCCTCCGCGACTACCGGTGGTTCGAGGACGCCACGAACGCGACCGACGTCGTGGCGATCCAGCGGACCGCGGACGGCTGGGTCGTCTTCGCGACGGATGAGCGCGCCACCCCGCAGGGCCGCCGCGAGTTCACGGAGGAAGGTCCGGCGCTCGAGAACTTCCTGTCGCGACTCCGCTCGATGAACAGCATCGCGGCGTGGCGCGAGAAGATCCGGCACGAGGAGGCGCCCCGCTACTTCGTCCAGGAACGCCGCGTAGACGGGCGACTCGTCCCGGCACGACTGTTCCGGAGACAGCAGACCGGGAGCGGGCCGGTCGACGAGATGCTCGTCGCCGTCGACACCTGGCATCCCGATTCGAGAGGGGTGCTCGACCGCGCGGTCCGATTTCCCCTGGATGCCGACATCGAGGAGATCTCCCCGGAAGCGGCCCAGGAGGTCTTCGCGATGGTCGCGCGACGCGAATACGTCCCGCTGACGCGCCGGTGAGCCGGTGAGCCGGTAATTCTGCCGCCCCGCGGGTTATCCACGCAAGGGACGGCCCTTCTCGGCGCCGCGGAAGCGTCCCGCATAGGGTGGAAGGTCGAGGGAGGGGGCCCGATGACGAGCACGCACGATCCGCTGCGCCTGGCCGACGTCGATCCGCTCGTGTTCGCCGAGCGGGCCCGTGGGGGCAAGATCGTCGCGACCGTGGCGCTCGATGTCGTCATGCCTGTCGCACTGCTGACGGCCGGAATCATCGTCGTGGTGGCCGGCCAACCCGCTCTCGGCTGGATCTTCGTTCTCGCGGCGGTGGCGCTGCTCGCCGTCGCGGTGTGGCTCCTCGGCCGCACGGGGCGCACACTCGGCGCCGCCACCGTGGACGCGCGGATCGTGCGCCGTACGACCGGCGCTGCCGCAGGGACCACAGCCCTGTGGGCACTGGCATCCGGCAAGCTCGCGATGTTCGACCTCCGGCGGGGCCGCGACCCGTTCGCCCCGGCGATCGCGGCGTTCCAGTTCCCCGAGGCCGTCCCCGCGGCGCCGGGCCGCGCCCGTCGCGGCGCGGTACCGACGCTGCTGCTCGATTCGGGTGAGCGGCTCACGCTCGACACCGCGCTGGTCCTCGGCCGCGACCCTTCGGCACCCGCCGACGCTCCGGCGGAGGTGTACCGCTGGGCCGACATGTCGCGCACGCTGTCCAAGTCGCACGTGCGCCTGGAGTGGGATGGACGCCAGATGTGGGTCACCGACCTCGGTTCGACCAACGGCACGTTCGTCCGCGGCGCGGGAGCGTCGACCCCTCTCCTCCCCCACCAGCGCACGCCCGTGCCCGCCGATGTCGTCCTCGAGATCGGTGACCGCACCCTGACCGTCCGGGATGCCGCATGAGCACCGTCGCCCACCCTCTCCTCGATGCGGCCGGGCCCGGGTGGGCCGGCACCGAGACGCGCGCGCCGATCGTCGCCCTGACGACGGCCATGAGCGACTTCCTGCACAAGACCGCGAGCCAGGGGCTGCGCCCGATCATCGTGTCGGGCGAGTTCTCGCGCATGACGCCACCGCTCGCGCAGGTGCTGTCCGCCGTCCAGGGGCACTGGGTCGTCCGCACGCGCACCGACGGGTTCTACGACGCCCGCAGCGGAGTCCGGCTCGCCGAACCGGCCGGCGTGCTGACCGCCGGTGCGCCGACCACCGACAACGTCCATCCGCTCTTCGTGCGCGCGCAGGTGGCATCCACTCTGCAGGTCGTGGCGACGGTGTCGACGCGGCATCGCGTCTCGCGGCCGGTCCGTCTCGGCGGCGTCGCCGAAGCGGCGGTCGCCCTGTTCAGCGGGGCCGAGCCGACGGCGTGGGGCGCGGTGGAGCCGCTGCTCGCCTCGTGGGACCGCGACGATCTGACCGAGCGGTCACGGCGGCGCATCCCCCTCGACAGTCACTGGGTCGCGGTCGGCAGCGGTGACCGCGCGGTGCTCTCGACCGTGCAGGTCGGCCGCACGAGCGAGGGTCTGGAAGAGACGACCCGTGTCTGGGCGGCGGTTCCGGGCGTAGGCCGCGAGACCGGCCAGACCGCGACGGCGGAGGCGCGCGAGCTGCTGGCCCGTGCCGCCACCGTCGGCCTCCCCCTCATCGGCATCTCCTTCGCCGCGATCGGCGCACCCGATCTCGCGCGTCGGGCGACGGCATCCCCGCAGCCCGAACCCCTCGCCCTGCTCATCGGGCCCGTCGGCATCCGCGCTCTGGGCATCGACGCGAAGCGCTGGATCGACGCGGTCGGCGGCACCACCGTCGGCAGCCCGCGCCTCCCCGGGGTTCTGCTTCCTCTCGGTTCGACGGACGGCGGCGGGTGGGGGCGGCTCAATGACGTCCTCTCGTCCCTCGACCCCGAACGCCTCGGCGAGCTGCTGAACCTCGCCCCGCACGTACGCGCGCAGCTGCGCGTATCGGAAGGAGTGCGCTGATGCCCGACCAGCGGGACACCGTCCTCATCGAGCAGGCGAAGATCCAGCGCATGCGCCTGGGTGCCGCCCTCGTCTACGGCCACATCGGCGAACGCCGCACCGTCAACGACCACATGAAGCGCCTGATGGGATCGATCGTGGTGGCCGCGATCGCGTGCGCCGCGTGCGTCGGCGTCTCGTTCGTCTCGCAGTTGCTGACCGAGCGCGCCCAGCAGGCGTCCTCGACCGTCCAGACCCCCACCGGAGCCGTGACCCCGTGAGCATCTACACCCGTCTGACCGTCGCGGGATCCGAACGCCGGGCCGAGGTCGTCGTCCCGAGCGGCGAGCCCGTGGGCGCGGCGATCCCGCGTCTGCTCGACCTGCTCGGCGAGACCGCCGGAACCGTCGCCCGGCCGCTCGCGGTCATCGCCCCCGACGGCGAGCAGATCGACATCGCCCTCACCCCGCAGCAGCTCGACCTGCCCGACGGCACTCTCGTGCGCCTGGTCCGTCTGGATGCCGCACCCCCGCCGCCCGTCGTGATCGACGTCACCGACGCCGCCGCCGACGCGCACGACGCCCGACCCGACCGTTGGGACGAGCGGTCGCGCACCGTCGCCGGGGCGGCGGGCATCGCCGGGGCGTTCGCGCTCGCGGGATGGCTGTCGCCCTGGTCGTCGCCGACGCTCTCGGCGTTCGCGCTCCTCACGACCGCCGTGGTCCTCGCGGTCATCGGCACGGGACTCGGCCTCGGCGGTCTCCGGCGCCTTTCGACCTGTGTGTCGGCCGCGGCCGCCGGTCTCGCGCTCCCGATCGGCAGCGCCACGATCGGCGCGCTGTCGTCGACCGGCCGCGCGGTCGACGCCGCGATCCTCACCGGTATCGCCGCAGCCCTGGCGACCGGAGCCACCGTCGCCCTGCTCGGCGTCGGGGTGGCGCACCGCCGCCGCGGTGCCGCGGCGGGTGGGGCGCTGGGTGCCGTGCTCGCGTCGATCCTCCTCGGACTCCTGCTGGCGGGGGTGGATGCCGTGTCGGCGTCGGCCGTCGCCGGCGTCGTCGCCGCATTCGCCACCGGCCCACTGCCCTGGATCGCGCTCTCCTCGGCGGGGCTGACCGACCTCGACCAGCGCGCGGCCGCGGGGTCGCCGCCCGCCCGGCCGCGCGCGTTCGCCGCGATCGACGAGGCGTACGCGGCGCTGACGTGGAGCGTGGGGGCCGTGGCATCCGTTCTGGGTGTGACCGGTGTCGTGCTCGCACTCTCGGGCACGATCTGGACCGAGCTGCTCGCCCTGGCGTTCTTCCTGATCGCGGCGCTGCGCACCCGCGCGTTCCCGCTGCGCTGGCAGGGCTGGTTGCTGTGGGCGGCCGCGGGCGCGATCGCCGCGGCCGGACTCGCGGTGCTGCTGGTCGGGGGACTGGGCTGGATCGGAGCGGGGGCCGCCGTCGTCGTGGCGATCCTCCTCGCGACGATGGTGCTCGTGCAGCCGCGTCCGCACGTGCGCGCTCGGCTGAGGGGTCTCGGCAACGTCCTCGAGACGCTGTCGGTGGTGGCGCTCATCCCGCTGCTCGTCGGAACCCTGGGCATCTACGCCGAGCTGCTCGGCATGTTCGGCGGTCGGTCGTGACCGTTCTCGATCTGCGGGCGCTATCGACCGCGGTGTTCGGCAGCGGCGCGAACGCGCGCTCCGAACTGACCTCGTGGGATGCCGCGATCCGCGGCGGTCTGTCCACGACCCGCCGTGTCGGCGTGGTGTCGCTGTCGCCGGGCGCGGGCACGAGCACGGTGGCGCACCAGGTGGCCCGCGCGGTCGCCGCGCGCCGCAGCGAGCCGGTGCTCGCGGTCGACGTCTCTCCCGGAACACCCGGTCTCGCCGCGCGGTTCGGGGCCGAGCCGGTGCCGCCGGACGACACCCGCGCATCGGCGCGAACCACGGCCGAGGCGCTGAGCGGCCTCGACCTGCGCGACGGCGTCGTCGCCCTGCGCCCGCGCGACGCCGAGGATGCCGTCGGTGCCTGGTTGAGCGAGGCAGCGCCCATCGCGCGCTTCTTCGACGTGTCGGTCACGGACTTCGGCGCACGGCATCCGGTGGTCGACCTCGCCGCGTGCGCGGCCCTGTGCGATGTCGTGTGTCTCGTCGCCGATGCGCGCCGCTCCCCCGCCGAGCACGCGAGGTCGGTGATCGACGCGATCTCGGGGCTGCCCGAGTCGCCGTCGGTCGTCCTGGTGCTGGTGGATCACGCGCGCGAGGGCGACGGCGTCGCCCGCGCCCTGGCGACCGGCGCCGACCATCCGGTGATCGCGGTGCCGTTCGATGCGGGCCTGGCCGCCGGCGGCAACGCGCGTCGATCGGTGACGCGGCTCGCGGTGGTCGAGCTGGCCGCGGCGCTCGTCGCCGCCGGGGGAAGCGCCGCCGCGGGGAGGATCGCATGACCGTCCGGATCGTCCACCGCCCCGCCCGTATCAGTGAGGCCGTCGAGCCCGCCGCCGACGTGGTCCTCGCTCCGCCGCCGCCGATAGGCGAGGGCGCCACAGGATTCCCGCTGCAGTCGCTGCTGCCGATCGTGGGCAGCCTGTCGTCGATCACGATGATCGTGCTGCTGCGCAACAACCCGATCATGGTCGTGGTGGGTGCCGTCATCCTGGTGGTCGCGCTCGTCGGCGGCCTGGGAATGGCGCTCACGCAGCGCGGCAACGCGGCCCGTCAGCGCCGCGTGCAGCGCGAGCGCTACCTCGACTATCTGGAGGAGACGCGCGAGAGCGTCCGTGAGACCGCCGACGCGCAGCGCTCCGCCGCGTTGGCGCTGCACCCCGCCCCGGGCACGCTGGTGGAGATCGCGGCCGACCCGGCCCGCCGGTGGGAACGTCGACCGGGGGATGCCGACTTCCTCCGCGTGCGCATCGGCACCGGCGACCTGCGCGCCGTCGAGGTCGCCCTGCCGCCCGAGCAGAACCCCGTGCAGCCGTTCGACCCGGTGATGCGCGAATCCGCCGAGCGCATGGTGCGCCTGGCCGGAATCGCGCAGGGCATGCCCGCGACCGTCGATCTCGAACGCGGCGGCCAGGTGTCGATCGTGGGCGCGCGGCCCGACACGCTCCGCGTCGCGCGGGCGCTGGCGGCGCAGATCGCGGCGTTCCACTCCCCCGACGACGTGCACATCGCCGCAGCCGTCGCCCCCGCGCAGCGCGACGACTGGCACGGCCTCGACCTGCTGCCGCATCTCGCCAGCGACACCCCGCCCGCGGGTGCGGTCACCGCGCGGCGTCTGGCGCCGAGCCTCCCCGAGCTGCTCTCGCTCCTGCGCGACGAGCTGCGCGACCGGGTCGCGACCGCCGCCGCCTCGCGCCGCGCGGGCCGGAAGACCAAGCCCGGGCGCCTGGTGATCTTCGTGGATGAGGCCGATCACGCCGCCTCGCCCGTCCCCCGCCTGGATGCCGCGCTGGACCTGACCGCGCTCGGCGTCACCGTCGTGCACCTGGTCGACGACCGCCTCAAGGAACCCACGACCGTCGCCGTCCGGGTGACGGTGGATGCCGGCATCGCAACGGTGGAGACGCCGGGCACGGGCGAGGCGGCGGTCGGTGGCATCCGGGTCGATCCCGTGACCCCCGCCGCGCTCGACATCGTCGCCCGTCCGCTCGCGGGGCTGCGCCTCACACGCACGTCCGCGCAGGACAGCGGCACCGCCCTCGCCCCCGACGTGACGCAGCTCCTCGGCGTCGCCGACGTGGATGCCATCGACACGAAGGCCGCGTGGCGCACCCGCAGCGCCGCGGAGTTCCTGCGCGTGCCGATCGGCGTCGACGACCAGGGCGGCCCGGTTCTGCTCGACCTGAAGGAGTCCGCGCAGCTCGGCATGGGCCCGCACGGCATCTGCATCGGTGCGACCGGTTCGGGCAAGAGCGAGCTGCTGCGGACGCTCATCCTGGGGCTCGCGCTCACGCACTCCCCCGACGACCTCAGCATGATCCTCGTCGACTACAAGGGCGGCGCGGCGTTCGCGCCGTTCTCCCGCCTCCCGCACGTCGCGGGCATCATCGACAACCTCGCCGACGACCCGCAGCTGACCGAGCGCGCCCGCGCGAGCATCCAGGGCGAAGTCGTGCGTCGGCAGCGTCTGTTGAAGGATGCCGGGAACGCGGCATCCATCGGGCACTACCGGCAGATGCGACGCGACCGTCCCGAGCTGCCGGCGCTCCCGCACCTGTTCCTGGTGATCGACGAGTTCGGCGAGCTGCTCACCGCCGAGCCCGATTTCGTGGAGCTGCTGCTGACGATCGGGCGCATCGGCCGCTCGATCGGCGTGCACCTGCTGCTGTCGAGCCAGCGCATCGAGGGCGGTCGCCTGCGCGGCCTCGACACGTACCTGTCGTACCGGATCGGCCTGCGCACGTTCTCGGAGTCGGAGTCGGCCGTGGTGCTCGACACCCCCGACGCGTTCCACCTGCCGGCGATCCCCGGCTTCGGGTACCTCAAAGTCGACACGTCCGTCTACACGCGGTTCCGCGCCGGATACGTGTCGGGCCCCGTGCCCGACCCGGTCGAGTCGGGGCCGCGGCACGACGACGCCCCGCCGGTGCTGCGGCTGCCCGCGTACGACCTGCCCGACGAGACGCCCGAGGCCGAGCAGCTCGACAGCGCCGAACCCGAGACCCCGACCACCGGCCGCACGCTCGTGCAGGCCGCGACCTCGCGCCTGGCGCGCGGCATCGCCCGCACGAGGCCGGTGTGGCTGCCGCCGCTCCCGCCCGTGCTGACGCTCGGCGGAGTGCTGCCGCAAGCCGACGGCGCCGGAACGCTCCGGGCCCCGATGGGCCTCGTCGACGACCCGTCGAAGCAGACCCAGTCGCCGTGGATGCTCGATCTCACACGCTCGGGCGGACACGTCTCGATCACCGGCGCACCGCAGTCGGGGCGCTCGATGTTCCTGCGGACGCTCGCCGCGTCGCTGTCGTTCACGCATTCGCCGCGCCAGGTGAGCATCTACGGCATGGACCTCACCGGCGGGGGCCTCGCGCGCATCGAGCCGTTCCCCCACGTCGGTGGTGTCGCGACCCGGGGGAGCCGCGAGCGGCTCACGCGTCTCCTCGAAGAGCTGACCGGGATGCTCGCGGTGCGCGAGCGCGTGTTCCGCGACGAGAACCTCGACTCCCTCGCCGACATGCGCCGTCAGCACGCCGACGGGCGCCTCCCCGACCTCCCCAGCGCCGACGTCGTGCTGCTCGTCGACGGACTCGGGGCGCTGCGGCAGGACTTCGAAGACCTCGAGACCCCGCTCGCGCAACTGCTCGAACGCGGTGGCAGCTTCGGCATCCACGTCGTCGTCGCCCTGTCGCGCTGGAACGAGCTGCGCATGAACCTGCAGGGCCTCATCGGCACGCGCTTGGAGCTGAAGCTCAACGATCCCGCCGACTCGCAGATCGCGCGGAAGCTCTCGCAGACGCTCCGCGCCGACGAGCCGGGGCGCGTGCTGACCGACGAGAAGCTGTTCGCGCAGATCGCGCTGCCGCTGCTCGAAGAGGTCGACGACGGCGACACCGGCGAGGCGCTCGAACAGCTCGCCCGCGAGAGCGCGGCCCGCTGGGGCGGTCAGGGCGCGGCGCCCATCCGGCTGCTGCCCGAGGTGCTGTCGCCGGGCGAGCTGCCCGACGCGATCGACGAACCGGATGCCGTGCCCCTGGGCCTGCGCCAGGACACGATGCAGCCGGTCGCGCTCGACCTCGTCACGCGCGACCCGCACCTGCTGGTGCTCGGCGACAGCCGCTGCGGCAAGACGACGCTGCTGCGCGGCATCGTGCAGGGCGCGATCGACCGGCACTCGGCGGAGGAGCTGGTCGTCGCCCTGATGGACGCGCGCGGCGAGCTGGCGTCGGAGGTGCCGGATGCCTACCTCGGCGGGCACGCATCGTCGGGCCGGCAGGCGCGGCTTCTGGCCGAATCCATCGCGGTCGAGCTCGAGAAGCGCGCGAACGATCGCGACGCGGGTCCGCGGATCCTCGTCGTCGCCGACGACTTCGACATCCTCGCCGCCGGCGGCACCGAGCCGCTCCGCCCGCTGCTGCCGTACCTCGCGTCGGCGCGCGACCTGCGACTGAACGTGGTGGTGAGCCGCCCCGTCGCGGGGGCGTCGCGGGCGATGTTCGACGTGGCGCTGCAGGGCATCCGCGACACCGGCGGCACCACGCTGATCATGTCGGGAGACCGCTCCGAAGGTGCACTGCTGCCGAAGCTGTACGCCGAGCCGATGATCGCCGGCCGCGGCCGACTGGCGCGCCGCGGCGAGCGTCCGACCCTCATGCAGGTGGCGAACTTCGTCGCCGGAGAGGGTGACGCAGAGGGTGCTTCGACGGGGGGCGCTCCGGCGGAGGCGGTGCCGGTCGTGGATGCCGCGGACGCTCCGGATGAGACGACGCGCGAGGTGGCTCCGGCTCCTGTGGCGGCGGCGCCGGAGCCCGCGGCCGCGCCGCAGCCCGCGCCCGCGCCGTCGGACGGCGACGTCGACGACGTGACGCGCGAGGTGGTCGCGGCACCGCCCCCCGCCGCGCCTTCGGGCGGCGAGGAACAGCCCCTGACCCGGCGGAGGAGAGACAACCGTGCCCCGTAGCAGCGTCGCGTTCACGCGCGAACCGATCGACATCGAGGCGCTGGCGGAGGCCGTCTCGTCGGTACTCACGCCCGAGGAGCTCGCCGCGACCGCGGTCGAGATCCGGCCCCTCGACGAGGGTGCCGCCGCCCAGGTGCTCGTGGCCGAGCGCGTCGTCCTCACCGCGCTCCGACCCCGGCTCACGCCTCCGGCCGCGGAACTCGCGCGCGTCTACGGCGCCGTCGAGGTGGCGCCCGATGCGCGGTGGTCGACGGAGTGCTTCGTGATGTGGGAGCCGGAGGGCGTGATCGGGGTGCGGTTGCTCGAGGCGGCCGCGGCCGCCCGCGGCGGGGTGGCCGCGCACCTCGGCTGAGGTTCACCAGCGGGTCGGGCGCGACCCCGGGCGGGATTTTGGCGCACGGGTCTCGGGAGAATCGGCGGTCTCCCGGTCACTCCAGCCACGACCACCCGAAGGGCATCACCATGACCACGACACCCGACCAGAACTCCGCTATTACCCCCCCCCCCCCCGCCCCGCGAATGATGTAAATCGGCGCACGATCCTCGCCGGCGCGGCGTGGACCATCCCCGCCATCGCCGTCGCCACCGTCACCCCCGCCGCCGCCGCCTCCACCGCGGCCGTGCTCACGTTCAACCAGGCCAGCTACTCGGGCGTCGCCTGTGGCACCATCACCGGGGCTTACGTCACCGCCACGGTCAACGGCAGCCCGGCCTCGGGCCAGACCATCACCACCACGCTCAGCAACGGCTACACCTTCGCCGACGGCACCACCTCGAACACGCAGGTGAGCGGGAGCGACGGGCGTGTGAACTTGCCGGCGATCAGCGTTCCGTCACAAGGGGGAAGCGGTTCCCTCGGCGCGGCAACTTCCGGCGCATCGCCTGCGTCGGCCTCGGTGACTTCACCCGGGGCCACGAGCAAGCTGGTTGGTGCGGCCTGGAACAACACCGCTTACCCGGCCCTGCCCGCCGGCGTGACCGCCTCGGCCGTCGGATACGGCGCCATCCCCGGCGCCAACCAGGCCTATTTCCTCGGCAGCGACACTTACCTGTACGTCAGCAACAACTACGGAGCCTGGACGAAGACCTCCCCCGCCGGGGTCAGCAGCTTCAGCGTCAGTACCACCGACTCCGGAGCCGTCTACATCACCGGCAACGGCACAGGAGTAGGCGCCGGCTGGAACAACGGCTACTTCCCCGCGCTCCCCGCCGGCGTCACAGCCACCGCCATCGGATACGGCACCACCAGCAACTCCAACGCGGGCTACGTCCTCGGAAGCGACACCTACCTGTACATGAGTATCCAAGGTGGCGCGTGGACAAAGTGCTCCCCCGCCGGGGTCACCAGCTTCAGCGTCAGCACCACCGACTCCGGAGCCGTCTACATCACCGGCAACGGCACAGGAGTAGGCGCCGGCTGGAACAACGGCTACTTCCCCGCGCTTCCCGCCGGCGTCACAGCCACCGCCATCGGATACGGCACCACCAGCAACTCCAACGCGGGCTACGTCCTCGGAAGCGACACCTACCTGTACATGAGTATCCAAGGTGGCGCGTGGACAAAGTGCTCCCCCGCCGGGGTCACCAGCTTCAGCGTCAGCACCACCGACTCCGGAGCCGTCTACATCACCGGCAACGGCACAGGAGTAGGCGCCGGCTGGAACAACGGCTACTTCCCCGCGCTTCCCGCCGGCGTCACAGCCACCGCCATCGGATACGGCACCACCAGCAACTCGAATCAGGCCTACATCCTCGGAAGCGACACCTACCTGTACGTCAGTAACCAAGGCGGCCCCTGGACAAAGACCTCCCCCGCCGGGGTCACCAGCTTCAGCGTCAGCACCACCGACTCCGGAGCCGTCTACAGGCTGCAATCGGCCTGCTAAACGATTAGCTTCCTTTCGAGCCCAAAGCCCCACACGATCATCGGCGCGCGAACGTGGCAACCGCGGCGCCCCGGATGCCCGGCATAGTCCCCAGCGGCACGGTCACCATCGGTACAGCGCGGTGACGGATCGCGAGGTTGCACGTATCGACGCACACGCCGTTGCGCCACGTGGTGTCGGCCGACGCGGGATTCACGACCGCGTCGGCCGATACCACGTCGCTGAGGGTCGGGAAGGCTACGGCGTCGATGCCTTCGGCATCCTTCCGACCTTGGCGTCACAGGCCCCGACTCCTCCGGGCTGGCGCCTGAGCAGGCGCGGTGAGGATTATGCCGTTGGGCAGCTCCGAGGCGCTACGCAAGCAGCTTGTCCAGGCGCGCCTTGAGAGAACTCTCCCGATACCGCGGCGGGCACGCATCCACGTAGCGACGGAGCACCGCAATTTCCTCGTCGCGCTGGCCGAGCTTGCGATGCACAATGGCCGCCTGCTCAGTGTAGAACGGGGCGGGCGAGGTGCCCTCCCGACGCGCGGCCCTCTCCGCGCCCTCGATAGCGGTATAGCAGAGCGCCAGCGCCTCATCGAGCCGGCCCTCTCGTTTGAGCTGCTTGATGGGCTCGACGGTCTGCAGGTAGTGCAGACCGTCGACGGTCCCGGCCGTGAAATCGGCGGCGCGCTCCCCGCCTCTCGCCAACGCTTCACGGATGAGCCGATCGCGCTGACGATGCTCGTCGCGACGCTTGGCTCCGGCGGAGAGGGGCGGCCGGTTCTGTTCCGACCATTTCCACTGGGGAGCATGCTCGCCGAGCCAGCACCAGGCCTCCGCACGCAGCCCCTTCTCGAGCAGCTGTGTGAAGATCTGCAGTCGCACCGGGCGCGACCCCTGCGCCGAAAGATCCACGGTCTGAGCGACGTATCCCGGAAGGTAGCCGATGCGCTCTGCTTCCACGAACACGGCTACCGCGTCGGGATCGAGCGGATTGTTCGGCTCACGCTGGATCGAGCCGTTCACCTCGATGTAGCCGGTGTCGTCGGGGTCCGCTCGCTGCGCGAACGCCGCGATCACTTCGCTTCCGATCGTGGTCGTCCCCGAGAGCTTGACGAGATCCGGGGTCGCACCGGACCGGAGGGCGATTGTCGCGGCCTCTCCGCGCTCAGCGGGTTGCGGTTTCGCGCCGAAGAGCCGCTGCAAGATGCCCATGACGGCAATCATGGCAGAGCCCTGGAGGGCCTCGAAGGTCACGGAACTGAGGAAACCCGCATCCATTTACTCATCCACAAGCGCCCGAGCGCTCGCAGGCTGAAGACCAGGATGAGCGTATGCACCTGTGCTACTTGGAAGACTCCGGGGACTCGAAGAACGGTGTCACGATCACTGCGCTGCTCATCGAGGACCGCGAATGGGCGGCTGTTCTGGAGGCGTGGCTCGGTGGGAGGCGAGCGATCCATCGGGATTTCGGCGTCGTGAAGCACAGCGAGATTCACGCGAACGAACTCTTCAAAGGTCGCGGTCGATACTGTGCGAGCGCGGAGGAGGATCGCGGCTTCGGAACAGCCAAGAGAGCGGCCGCGGCTCGGATCCTGCTCACCTGGATGGCGCGGGCGCAGTTCGCCATCGTCACGTTCGGAACGGCCGACGTGTCCAAGCCGCGAGCATATGCCCGGGCTATCGCGCGCTTGGAGGACTGGGCGACCGAGAACGACACCTACCTCCTCGTGTTCTACGACGGACAGCAGGGGCTTGCCCGGCCTGACGAAGAAGTGACGGCAGACCGGAGCAGAGAGCTGTGGGAAAGAGCCATCCGCGACGCCAAGCCCTACCGATCGGTGCACCGCGACCTTCCGATCGAGAATCGTCGCGTGATCGAAGACCCGGTGATGCAAGACAGCCGATACAGCCAGCTCGTCCAGGCTGCTGACCTGATCGCCTACGGGGCTTATCACCGACACAAGCAGGATCACCCGGAGATCTGGGGCAACCGTTCTCGAGTGACATCCGACGCGATCGTCGCGTACATGAAGCTGGCAAATCACTGGCCGACCGACTCTGACCATGGCATCATCTGGCTCGACTAACGCAAGAACCCCCAGCGGATGCCGGGGGTTCGCGGGGTGCAAGACCCCGTGGACGCCCACACAGGACGTATAGGGCCTTGCGCGGATAACTCTACCAGGCCGCGAGCTCGCCCGACCTGCGCCGTCTGACGTCGGGGACGACGTGACATGGGGCAGCTGATCACGCTCGGGGCGGTCATCCGCACCTTCAGCTCGCCGAACTCATCGCCGGATGCGTCACCGCGACCGTGGCCGGGCTCGGGGTTCGTGGCGAGCACGATCAGCGAAGAGGGTGATCGCGCGGGTGTCCCGGCATCGAGGAGTCGCTGCTGGGGCGTCGCAGGTGACGAGGAGCAGTTGCGATGCGGTCGCGTCGCCGCTGGGCAGCACCCCCGGCTCTGAGCGATCGCGAACACAAATGACGTGCAGCATTTGTTACCCGTTCGGGATACAAACGCCGCCC
This sequence comes from Microbacterium sp. RURRCA19A, assembly GCF_900156455.1. Classification (GTDB taxonomy): domain Bacteria; phylum Actinomycetota; class Actinomycetes; order Actinomycetales; family Microbacteriaceae; genus Microbacterium. The sequence goes on along the minus strand of NZ_FTNQ01000002.1, from coordinate 743,028 downwards.
TGCCGATCCACGACAAAGCTCACCACGGCCTCACGCTCCAGTGGCATGCGCACAACGCCCGGCGGCGCACGGGACAATCGCGATCTCCCCCACCTCGAAGGACCTCACCATGCCCCGATCCCCCGAGGCCTCGGCATCCACCGAACTCGCCCCGAACCGCCGCACCGTTTTGACGGGAGCGGCGTGGGCACTCCCCGCGATCGCCGTCGCCACCGTGGCACCGACCGCAGCGGCATCCGGGACGACGGTGCTGACATTCGACCGCGCGACCTACAGCGGAACCGTCTGCGCCGACATCACGGGGGTGTCCGTCACCGTGACCGTCGACGGAACGGCCGTGTCGGGTGTCGGCGTGACCGTCGCGGCCTCCACCGGGTACCGCTTCGAGAACGGCGCGAGCACGTTCACCGGCCTGTCCGACGCGAGCGGACGTGTGGCCCTGCCGGCACTCCGCGTGCAGGTCGGGGGGACCGCGGGCACACTTGCCGCCACAACCTCTGGCGCCGCCACCGCGGCCACGCTCACCTCTCTGGCGAGCACCGCGACACAGACGCTGCATCGCCGCGTGTGGACGGAGACCGGAGCAGACGACCCGACCGGCAGCGTCGATCTCGCGGTGCCCACCGGCAGCCGCGCCGTGGGGACGCTCGTCACCCTCGACCCGACCGGCATCCTGCGGCGACGGACGACCACCATCGGGACCGGCGTCACCTCGGCGTTCGCCGAGATGGACAAGAACAACTACCTCACGGTCACCTTCGTCGACGCGACCGGCATGCACCGGCGCCTCTGGACCGACGCCGGCTCCGCCTACCCCAGCGCCAACGTGGATGCCACGGTCCCGGCGAACAGCATCGCCGTGGGCACCTTCGTGACCCTCGACCCGGGCGGCGTCCTCCGCCGCGTGGGCACCACCATCGCGACCGGGGTGACCTCGGCCTTCGCCGAGTTCGACCGGAACAACTACACCTCGGTCACGTGGGTCGACGCGACAGGGATGCACCGGCGCGTCTGGACCGACGGGGGAGCCCCCTACCCGGCGAGCAACATCGACGAGTCCGTTCCGACCGACAGCACCGCCGTCGGGACGCTGCTCACCCTCAGCGCGGACGGTGTGCTGCGGAAGGGCGCCGGCGGCGTCGCGACCGGCGTCACCTCGGTGTTCGCCGAACTCGACAGGAACAACGAGACCTCGGCCACCTTCGTCGACGCGACCGGGATGCACCGCCGCAGGTGGACCGCCGCCGGTGCGGCCACCTCCGTCGGAAGCGTGGATGCCGACGTCCCCACCGACAGCACCGCCGTGGGAAACCTCCTGACCCTCGGGGCGGACGGCATCCTCCGGAGAGGCACGGACACCGTCGCGACCGGCGTCACCTCTGCCTTCGCCGAAACCGACAAGAACAACGCCACGGTCGTGACCTGGGTCGACGGGGCGTGCTGAGCGCGGGAGCCCGGTTTGGCACGGGCGTCAGGACGCCTTCCGCTTCTCGATCTGGTAAACGCGCTGCGGACTGATGCCGAGAATCCGGCCGACGTCGGGAGCGCTGTACCTCTGCGCGCGCAGTCGCTCCACGACAGCACGTCGGCGCTCCGCAGCGCGCGCTTGCGCGAGTCGCGCCTCCGCTTCCTCACGACCGGCGGCAGCCCACTCGTCGAGGAGTTCCTGAGCGCCTTCCACGGTGATCGAAACGGCCACATCGGTGACGGGGACGTCGAGCCACATCGCCGCCACGCCCTGCGCTTCGTGCTCGACCTCGTTGAGGGACACCGCCTGACCCCCCGTCCCCAGCTCGGGGATCTCGAACACCCACCACCGACCATCGCGCTCCACGACGACGTCGAACGTGCGGATCATGATTGCTCCCGTCACTTCCACGAGTCAGGGAGTACGACCCCTGCCTTCTGCAATTGCCGAAGCACTCCGGCGGACACCTCGCGATGCCCCGCCGGCACCACAGCTCTCTTCGAACCATCGGGCAGCCCCCACAGCTCATGGCTGCCCTGCCCATCGCGCAGGCGGACCCACCCGATGCTGCTCAGATGCTGCAGCACGTCGCGTGTCTTCTGGGCTCTCACCAGAGTAGAAAAGACCGGCATTGCCTGGCAAGCAAGGGAGGACTAGAGAACCTCATCCGGTCCCGGCCTGCATTCACCCGCGGTGGAGGCCCCAAGCTCACCCGCGGAGACCGGGGCCTCGACCCCTCGGCTGAGCACGGCACAGGACAACTCGCGGCTTTCGGGCGGGACGATGTCCGGTTCGGGGCGCATTCCTTCACGCCCCAAACCGGGTCGGCACCGCCGCTCGAAGCGCAGCCCGCAGCACCGACGCCCCGCGCCCTACCCCAGCGCCGGCGTCCGCGGCGGCACAGTCCGTCGCGGGCGCAGCGCCTCGAACGCCGCGGCCATCGCCAGCAGCGCCGCGTCGTCGTACGCGCGACCCGCGAACGTCAGGCCGGATGGCATCCCGATGTCCGGCATCGTCCCGAGCGGCACCGTCACCGTCGGCACGCCGCAGTGCCGGATCGCGAGGTTGCCCGTCGCCACCCACACGCCGTTTCGCCACGCGATGTCGGCCGACGCCTCGTTCACGTCGGCGTCGGCCGGCGCCACGTCGCTGAGCGTCGGGAAGACCACGGCGGCGAAGCCGTTGGCATCCATCCACTCCTCCAGATCGCGGCGCCGGGTCTCCTCCAGACCCTCGAGCCCCTCGGCCAGATGCGGGATCTCGGTGAACGCCGACACCGGGTGGGCGCTCACGTGCGCGGGGTACGACGCGATGTCGTCGTCGAAGCCCGTGTAGCGGTCGGGCAGCGCGCCCGCGGGGTGCGGGAAGATCGCCGCGCCGTCCACCGTGGCCAGACCGGGGTGGCCGGTGCCGCGGAGGAAGTCGTCCCACGCCCACGCCGACAAGTCGACGATCTCGCGGTGCAGGAACTCCTCCGACACCAGACCTCGCGCGCGGATCGTCGGCGCACCCGGCCGGTCTCCCTCGTAGTTGCTCACGAGCGGGAAGTCGCAGTCGACCACGATCGCGCCCGCGGCTTCGAGGTCGGCGCGAGCCACGTCGAACAGCGCGCGCAGCGACGGCCGCAGCTCGATCGGCTCACCGGTCGGTCCCCCGACACCACGGGGGCCGCTGCCCACGAGCGGGTCGTCGCCGAGGAACATGCGCGGGATGCCGATGCGCTTTCCCGCCAGCGACGAGCCCGCGGCCAGAGCGGCGAACGACGGCGGTCGCACCTCCTCCACGGAGGGCAACGGCACCCACGGCTGCGCGCGCCAGAAATCGCCGCGCGTCTCGGGGTCGTCGGCGACGATCACGTCGAGCACCGCGAGCAGGTCGGCCATCGAGCGGGTGTGCGGCACGACGACGTCCATCGTCGGGACCAGCGGCCAGTTGCCGCGCACCGAGATCATGCCGCGCGACGGGGTGTACGCGCACAGGCCGTTGCAGGCCGCGGGGGCACGGCCGCTCGACCACGTCTCCTCGCCCAGACCGAAGACGCCGAACGACGCGGCCGTCGCCGTGCCCGAGCCGTTCGACGACCCCGACGCGAACGCCGACGTCAGGAAATCGGCGTTGTACGGACTCTCGGCGCGGCCGTACAGCCCGCGCTGCATGCCGCCGTTGGCCATCGGGGGCATGTTCGTGAGTCCCAGGCAGATGGCACCGGCCTCGCGCAGCCGCGCGATCGTGAACGCGTCGTCCGCCGCGACGAGGTCGGCGAACGCCGGGCTCCCGGCCGCGACGGTGAGGCCGCGCACCATGTAGCTGTCCTTGGCCGTGTACGGGATGCCGTCGAGCAGCCCACGTGCCTCCCCCGCCGCGCGGCGGGCGTCGGATGCCGCGGCCTCGGCGAGCGCGCCGGGGTTGCGCACCACGACGGCGTTGAGCTTGGTCGCGGTGTCGGGACCGTCGTACGCGTCGATGCGCGCGAGATGCGCCTCGACCAGCTCGACGGCGGTGGTGCGCCCCTCGGTAAGGGCGGCAGCGAGATCGGCGATGGATGCCTCGACGACGTCGATCATGCGGAGACCTCCGGCTGCTGCTGGGTGATGCAGTGGATGCCGCCCCCGCGCGCGAACAGCTCGCGCGCGTCGACGGTCACGACCCGGCGACCCGGGTAGACGTCTTCGAGGATGCCGCGGGCCGTGGTATCCGCTTCCTCCTCGCCGAAACCGCACGCGATCACACCACCGTTGACGACGAGGTGGTTCACGTAGCTCCAGTCGGTGTCGCCGTCGGCGTCGCGGATGGTGGCCGGTGCGGGCAGGTCGCGGATGTCGAACGGGCGGCCCGCGGCATCCGTCTGCGTCGCGAAGAACTCCCGCAGCTCGCGCGTGACCGCGTGGTCAGGGTGCGCGGCATTGCGCTGGTCGTGGAGGAGCAGGACCCCGGGGGAAGGGATCGTTGCGACGATGTCGACGTGTCCGCTGGTGCCGAAGTCCTCGTAGTCGCGGGTGAGACCCCGCGGGACCCACACCGCGTGCGTCGCGCCCAGCGTGCGGGCCATCTCGGCCTCCACCCGCTCGCGCGTCGCGTACCGATTGCGGCGCGGGTCGAGCTGGACGGTCTCGGTCAGCAGGACGGTTCCCTCACCGTCGACGTGGATGCCACCGCCCTCGTTGACGAGCAGCGACGAGACAAGCTCGGCCCCGGCGGCCTCGGCGACGATCCGGCCGTGGTGCGCGGCCTTCGCCCACACCGACCAGTCGTGATCGCCCCAGCCGTTGAAGATGAAGTCCACCGCGCCGAGGACGCCCGGGCGCTCGGGATCGACCACGAACGTCGGACCGGAGTCGCGCAGCCAGAACTCGTCGACCCCGGCCTCGATGACCTCGATCTCGCTCGACAGCATGCGGCGGGCGCGGGCGAGCTCGCGCGGGTCGACGAGCATCGTCACCGGCTCGAACTCGGCGACCGCGTGGGCGACGGCGGTCCAGGCCGCATAGCCGGCGGAGCGCTCGGCATCCGTGTCTCCGAGGGTGGGTCCCTCGCTCGGGAACGCCATCCACGTGCGGGTGTGGGGGGCCGTCTCGGACGGCATGCGCCAGGTCATGGGGTGTCCTCTCGTGCGGCGGCGAACGTCTCGCGTCCTGCCACCATGGTCATCAGGGGTCGGGCGGTGAGCAGGGATGCCGCGCCCGCGGTGAACGGGTCGGTGTCGATCACCACGAGGTCGGCGGCGAAGCCCGGCGCCAGACGTCCGCGCCAATCGGCGTCGCCGATCGAGGCGGCGGCATCCCGGGTCGCGTGTGCGATCGCGTCGGCCAACGGCAGCGCGTACTGCGGGTGCACGGCCGACACGGACGGGTCGAGGGCCGACGCCCTCGTCGCGGCGACGTACATGTTCGCCAGGGCGTCGTGCGGCGCGGTGGGGGCATCGGTCGAGAACGCCACAAGGGCGCCCGCCCTCTCGTACTCGGGCCACGGGAACGCCCGGTCCACACGCTCGTCGCCCAGCATCGCCGCCCAGTTCGCGAAGATCGCAGGGTCGGCGTGGACGGGTTGGAGGGAGGCCGTCACCCCCAGCCGTGCCATGCGCTCGGCCGTGCCGGGAGCGGCGTACTCGAGGTGCTCGAGGCGGTGCCGGCGGGGGATGTCGCCGTTGGCCGCGATCGCGCGTTCGATCGCGGTGAGCGCGGCATCGCTCGCGGCGTCGCCGATGGCGTGCATCGCGATCTGCAGGCCCGCGGCGTCGGCGGCGGCCACCACCGGCGCGAGATCACGCAGCGGCCAGATCGGCTCGGCGTTCGAGCCGTCGGCGTACGGCGCGCCCATCGCCGCGGTGCACGCGTCGATCGTGCCGTCGAGGATGAGCTTGATGCCGATGACCCGCAGCCACGGCGACGCGGGGCGTCGGGCGAGCTCGACCACGCGGTCGAGCTGCGCGAGGTTGCGGCTGAGGTCGCCGGTGTTCTCGACCAGCCAGTGCGCCGACACCCGCACCGGCAGGCGCCCGCCGTGACGTTCGACGGCCCGCTCGATCGCGGCGAGCGCATGTTCGTTGAACGCCATGTCGACGACGCCGGTGACGCCGGCGCGGGAGTAGGCGTCGAGCATCCGCTCGACCGCCTCGTCGCGCTCGGCATCCGTCGTCGCCGCGTCGCGGCGTCCCCACGCGTACTGCACGGCGGCGGTCTCGAACAGCATCCCGTTCGGCTCGCCGTCGGCGTCGCGGCCGATCGCCCCACCGAGCGGATCGGGGGTGTCGCGCGTGATGCCGAGCTCGGCGAGCGCGGCGGTGTTCACCCAGCAGGAGTGGTAGTCGTTGGCATCCAGGTACACCGGCACGTCGGACACCACGGCGTCGATCATCGCCGCGGTCGGCGCGCCGCCCGGCACCGAATCGAACAGCCACCCGCGACCCCGCAGCACCACGGCGTCGGGATCGGCGGCGCGGGCTTCGCGGAGCAGCTCCCGGATGTCGTCGAGCGTGCGCGCGTCGGTGAGCGCGACCTGGCCGAGGGCCTGGCCCATCATGATCAGGTGCGTGTGCGCGTCGGTGAATCCGGGCAGCACCAGGGCTCCGTCCAGGTCGACGACCTCGCCCCCGCGCGCCTCGGCGGCGTCACCGATCGCGACGACGGTCTCGTCCTCGATCGCGAGGGAATGCGTCCACTGCCGGGCCAGATCGGTGGCGGCGGTGAAGATCCGGCCGTTGCGGAAGACCGTCCGTGTCATGCCGAGGCCCCCTCGTTCGGGCGCTCTTGCGCCGCGTCGCGCTCGAGCCGCCGCGACACCAGCCCGATGACGCCCGCCGGGACGGCCAGCACAAAGCTCGCGATCGCCAGCGTCACCGTGAAGCCGCCGTAGCCGAGACCCGACACGAGGTTCGCGCCGATGACCGGAGTCAGCGCCGAACCGACCAGGTAGGTCGCCAGAAGGGGACCCGACCAGCGGCCGTCCGCGTCGAGCGCCGCCGACGTCGCGATGAAGAAGGCGAAAGCGAGCGCGTAGACGGTGTTCCACAGGACGAAGACCACGACGAAGGCGGTCGGGTCGGTGATCGTGCCCTGGACGATCTTCAGGATGCCGCCGAGCACCAGGAGGACGAAGAGCGGGATGCCACGACCCAGGCGATCACCGACGATCATGAGCCCGATCGAGGCGAGGAGACCGCCGGCGGTGGCGCCGGACAGCGCGACGCCCAGTCCTTCGGGGGCGAGACCCGTCCGGTCGGCTCCCATGACCCCGACCATCGCCCACAGCGAGTCCTCGCTCGCCGCCCACAGCGCGAACACGAGAAGCAGCGTGAACCCGGCGACGGTGACCACGCGCGACGGTCGCGCGGCCGCGCGGAGCGTTCCGGTGGGCGGGATCTCCAGCGGAACGGCGGCACCGGCGGCGGCGGCCGCGTGCACGGGGGCGGCGGGCGCACCCGGCAGCCATGTCGCCAGCACGAGCGCGACGAGGCAGAACACCGCCATCGAGCCGAAGACGTCGATCGGGGCGAGGCCGATGAGCGGCACCACCGCGAGCACGATCGTGACGATGCCGCGATTGGCGAGGCCGTAGAAGCCCGCGACCCGGTCGGGGTTGCGGAACGCGGCGATCGCCGCCCCGGACGTCGCGACCGCCCCGCCCGCGCCGACCCCGCCGAGCAGCAGGCCGGGGAGCAGCAGCACCGGAGCCACCGCGGCCAGGCCGAAGCCGACGACGGCGAGGCCGAGCCCGACGCGGGCCACGGCACGGCGCGAGCGACCGGCGCACAGCGGAGCGACCGCGAGCCCCGTCAGGGCGGTGAGGAGGAGGGCACCGGTGACGAGCCAGCTGGCGGTGAGCACGTCGGCGCCGAGGCCCTGCTGCACGGCGAGGATCAGGTACGGCGACAGGTTGACCCCGAGGTAGCCGGCGACACCGACGACGAAGGTGGCACCGGCGGTGGGCAGGCGGAGGGGGACGCGGGTTGCACCGACGACGGTGACCGTCGCGCTGTCACGGGTGGTGGAGGACACGAGAACCTTTCGGGGTGCCGGCGGACCGGCGGACAGGGTGGGTCCCGGGAGGATCGTCGTCGATCGCACCGGAGGGACCGAGGCTACGGACCGGGTGTTTCGGTTCGTTCGCCCGTCGTGTTTCCAGATTATTAAACGTTTAAGTAGGCGCTCGCGCAAGCCCCGCCCGGGGGTTCGGGTAGCGTCGGCTCCCGTGACGCCCCGCAAACCGACACTGCACGACGTGGCCGCCGCGGCCGGCGTGTCGATCGCGGCCGTGTCGTTCGCGCTGCGCGACAAGCCGGGCGTCTCACCGGAGACGAAGGAACGCGTGCTCGCCGTCGCGCGCGAGCTCGGCTACACCGTCAACCTCCCCGCCCGCAGCCTCCGCACCGCCCGGTACGGCGCGATCGGCCTCTACCTCCCACCGGGAACGACGCGCCTGCCCTACTACACCGAGTTCGCGTTCGGAGCGGTGGATGCCGCCGACCGCCTCGGACTCTCCGTCATCCTGCTGCCGCACCGCGACCCCGCCGACGCCTCCCCGCCCACCGCGTCCGTCGACGGCTACGTCGTCGTGGACGCCACGACGGAGGATGCCGGCATCCGGGGCATCCTCGACACGGGACGTCCGGTCGTGAGCGGCGAGCACGTGGTGGGCGCGGACGAGCGGGTCAGCGGAAGCGTGGTGTACGACCACATCTCCGCGACCACGCGGCTGCTCGACCACTTCGCCGCCGCCGGCGCGCGCCGCATCGCCGCGGTGCTGCCCCCGGACGGCGCCGCGTGGAGCGAGGAGGTCGCCCGCGGCTACGCCGACTGGATCGCCCGGCACGACGGCGTCGCGATCACGCGGCGAATCCCCTTCGTCCCCCGCCCCGACGACGTCACCGCGGCCGTCGACGACGTGCTCGCGAACGAGGACGTCGACGCGCTCGTCGTCTTCCCGAGCGGATCGGCCGCGCCCGCCCTGGCCTCCGCCGCGCGTGCCGGACGCCGCGTCGGCGACGACCTGCTGCTCGCCGCCTACGTCGACGAGCCGTCGCACGCGCTGCTCACCCCCACCGTGACCTCGTTCGACCTGGAACCGCGCGACGTCGGCGCCGCCTGCGTGGCCCTGCTCGTCGAGGCCGGGGATGCCGACGGCCCCGCCGACCGCGTCCGGATCACACAGCCACGACTCGTCGTGCGCGGCAGCTCGGCGCGGGAGCGCTGAACTCGGGCGGCGCGGGGTATCCCGGCATCCCGCCCCGGATCGCCGGGACTGCCTGCCCCCGCCATGACTGCCTGGCTCCCGCCGTGGATGCAGTCTCGCGGTTCCGGCACCCACCCACCCGGCACCCCACCCACCCGGCGCCCCCGCCCACCGCGGGAAACGCAGCCGCAATCCCGCGCGACCTAGAGTGAACACCGTGCAGGTGAGGTTCTTCGGCGGCCTCTCCGTGTCGTCGGGCGCGGACGAGGGAGCGATCCCCGGACGCGGGCAGCAGGCGCTGCTGCTGCGTCTCGCCGTCGACGCCGGGACCACCGTCGGATACCGCGCCCTCGCCGACGACGTCTGGCCGACCGACGCCCCGGACGACCCGCGCGCCGCCCTGCAGTCTCTCGCCTCGCGGCTGCGTCGGGCGCTCCCCGACGGGGTGCTGACGTCGGTCCCCGGCGGCTACCGGCTCGACCTCTCGCGCGACGCCGTCGACATCACCCGGTTCCAAGACCTCGTCGTCGCCGCGCGCCGGGACGGTGACGTGGCCCTCGCGCGGGAGGCCCTCGCCCTCTGGACGGGCGACCCGTGGACGCCGCACGACGGCTTCGACTGGCTCGTGCGCGACCTGTGGCAGGACCGCGGGCACGCGGAGCGCCTCGCGACGGCTCCCCCGCCGGCCCCCGAAGCGCCGAGGTTCCCCGCCGCCATAGCGGGGCTCGTCGGACGCACCGCCGAGCTGGACGCCATCCGCGATCGATTGGACACCGACCGGCTCGTCACCGTCATCGGACCGGGCGGCGCCGGCAAGACCACCCTCGCCCTCGAGACCGTGCGCACCGCCCGCGACGCCCTGATCGTCGAGCTCGCGCCCGCTGCCGCCGGTGAGGTCTGGTCGGCCCTGTCGGGTGCGGTGGGGCACGGCATCCGTCTGAACGAAACCGCCGCGACCGTGCCGCTGACCCCGCGCGAGCGCGTCCTCGACGCCGTCGCCGGGCGCGACGTCGTCGTGCTGCTGGACAACTGCGAGCATGTGATCCGCGAAGCCGCCGAGGTCGCCCAGGCGCTGCTCCTGAGCACACCGGGTCTGCGGATCCTCGCGACCAGCCGCGAACCGCTGGGAATCGTCGGAGAGGCCTTCGTCGACCTGGGCCCCCTCCCCGCCCTCGACGCCGACGAACTGTTCGCGCGGCGGGTGCGCTCGGCGCGCGGAAAACCCCCGTCGCCCGAGGAGCGCGACACCGCCGCGCGGATCGTCCGACGTCTCGACGGACTGCCTCTCGCGATTGAGCTCGCCGCCGCGCGCGCACGGACGCTCACCCTCGCCGAGATCGACAGCGGACTCGCCGACCGCTTCGCCCTGCTCTCGCACGGCCCGCGCTTGAGCCCCGACCGGCACCGCACCCTGCGGGCGCTCATCGACTGGAGCTGGGACACCCTCACCGAACCCGAACGGGTCGCGTTGCGCGTGGCATCCGTCTTCCCCGACGGCGTCGGGACCGATGACGCGGGAGCCGTCGCGGAGACCTTCGAGGTGGATGCCACGGTGTTCGACGCCCTCGTCGATCGCTCGCTGCTCGTGCGACGCGAGAGTCGGTACCGCCTGCTCGAAACGGTGCGCGAGTACGGGCTCGACCGGCTGCGCACCGAGGGAGACGAGGCCGGATTCCGCGAGCGCGCAGCGGACGTCCTGACCGAGCTCGCCACCGCGCGCGAGAGCACGATGCGGGGACCAGGGCTCCGGACCGGTCTCGCCTGGTTCGACGCCAACGAGGAGAACCTCTCCTCCGCGCTGCGGACACGTGCCGCCGGCGCCGACCGGCGCGCCGGTCGGCGTCTGCTGCGCGCCCTGCTCTGGGCGTGGGCCGTGCGAGAGCGCGTGGATGAGTTGCGTCCCGCACTCACGACCTTCGCCGACCCGGACGCGCCGCTCGACGACGAAGCGAGCGTCGTGATCGAGGCGCTGGCCCTGTTCTCGTCCTCGTTCCCGGAACGCGGTGCCGCGCCCCGGACCGATCCGGCGACCTTTGCCGCTCGACGACGGACGATCGAGGAGGCTGCACACCGGCATCCCTCCGAGATCACCGTCCTGGCCGGCCCCCTCCTGCGCCTCGCCGCGACCGTGATGGCGGCCGCGGAAGAGGGGTACGAGCGCGCGTGGCACGTCGACGTCGCCGACGACGAGATCGACACCGCCCCGCTGTGGTCGCGCGCGACGCTGCACATGCTGCGCGCCGGCGCCGCGGTCAACGGCGGCGACACCGCCACCCTCGGCGTCGAGAGCGAACGGGCGCTCCGCATGTTCACCGAGGCCGGAGACCCCTGGGGGATCGGCATCGCCAGCCAGCTCTGGGCCGAGTGGCTCATGCTGTCCGGGCGACTCGACGAGGCGCTCGAGGTCACCGACGGGGCGCTCGAGGTCGTGCGGGGCCTCACCTCCGTGTCGGACCTGCTGCAGCAGCGGTCCCAAGCCGTCGGCATCCTCCTCCGCCTCGACCGACTCCCGGAAGCTCGGGCGCGCGCGATCGACATGGAGGAGATCGCCGCCGCCGACGGGTCGGCGCGCGCGCTCTCGCAGGCGCGGATGGCGACGACGCAGGTCGACCTCGCCGCCGGCGACGGCGCCACCGCTCTGCGTCACGCCGACGAGATCGCCCTCGAACCGGGGTTCCCGGAGCAGATCGCCGCGTGGGTGCACGCGCTGCGCGCTGGTGCGCTGCTGCTGCAGGAGCGTCCGGAGGAGGCTCGCGCGGCGCTCCGGGACGCCGTGCCGCTGGCGGTGCGCTCGCGCGACCACCCCGTCGTCGCGTCCATCCTGGTCCACGTCGCCGGGTGGAACGCCGTCGCGGGCCGGCCCCGCGTCGCCCGCGAGGCGCTCGCCCGCGCCGAGGCTGTGCGCGGAGCCGCCGATGCACGCGACCCCTTCCGGCGCTGGGTGGACGAACGCCTCGGCGCGGACACCGGGGAGGTCCCGGCATCCGCGGCCGGCATCCCCCTCGGAGAAGTGGATGCCACCGTGCTCGCGGCCCTGCTCGACTAAGGCGCGCAGCGGGGCTCGACCGGGGTCACAACCATTTCTTGCGCTTGAAGACGACGTACAGGGCGATGCCGCCGACGACCATGCCCAGCAGCGCCGCGGGATACCCGAGGGGCCAATCCAGCTCGGGCATGTAGGTGAAGTTCATGCCGTAGATCGTTCCGATGAGCGTCGGGGCGAAGAGGATCGCGGCCCACGAGGAGATCTTCTTGATCTCCTCGTTCTGCGCGAGTCCGGTCTCGGAGAGTCGCCGGGTCTCTTCGTTCTGGGCGAGGCTCGCCTCCGAGAGCCGCCTCATCTCATCGTTCTGCTGCTGGGTGACCAGGGTCGAATGGACCGTCAGCGCGTTCTCGAGAAGGGAGCGGAATCCGTCCGCCCGCTCCGTGATGCGGATGACATGGTCCAGGACGTCGCGCAACGAGCGCTGCAGTTCGATGTCGACGCCGTACTTGTCCGCTCCCCGCTGCAGGGCATCGAGCATGTCCCGCAGCGGAAGGGTCGCCCGCTGGAACGAGATCACCTCGCCGAGCAGTTCGTAGATCCGTCGCGACACCTCCGGATCACCGGCGAAGAGCTGGTCCTCGATCTCGTCGATGTCGTTCTCGAGGCCGGCGGTCACGGGCGCGTACCCGTCGACGACTTCGTCCAGGACGGCGTAGAGGACCGCCTCGGGCCCGCACGCCAGGAGCTCGGGCGTGGACTCCAGCCGCGCCCGAACCCGCCCGAGGTTCGGGTTCTCCGCGTGACGGACGGTCACGACGAACCGCGGCCCGATGAAGAGATGGACCTCACCGAACTCCACCACCTCGCGGTCATCGATGTAGCGGGCGGGGCGGAGAACCACGAACAAGGTGTCGCCGAAACGCTCGAGCTTGGCGCGCTGGTGCCCCTTGAGCGCGTCTTCCACGGCGAGGGGATGCAGATCGAACTCGCGGGCCACGGCATGGACTTCCTCGGCATCCGGTCTGTACAACCCGATCCAGGCCATCCCTCGGCGTTCGTGCAACAGCTCGAACGTCTCGTCCAGGGTGGTGGGGTTGCCGGTGCGCCGTCCGCCGACGTAGATCGCGTTGTCGACAAGTGCCATGTTTCCTCCGTCGATATCGACGAAGACGGACTGCGGGCATTCCGGTGACACGTGCGTATCACCGGGCGTCGTGATGCACCTCGACCGTGGCCCGGCCTCACCCGAGGCGGAGCGGACCGGAGCGGAACGAGGAGCAACAACTGTCACTGTCCACAGTCGCCTCCGTCCTCTCCGTGTCACCGGGCCGGGTGGCCCTCCGGAACCTTACACGGGTGCGGGGGCGGTCCCGTCCGATCCTTACGACATCCTCACGACGCGACGACCGCGGGGGCGCACCGAGTGCGTCCCCGCGGTCGATCATCGGATCGGATCACGCCTTCCGCATGTAAGCGCGGACCGTCAGCGGCGCGAACACCGCCACGATGACGGCCGCCCCGACGAGGGAGATGATCGCGTCCGACCCGACCGTGCCCGCGTTGACGAGATCACGGACCGCCGTGACGATGTGCGAGACCGGGTTGATGTCGACGAACCACTGCAGCCACGAGGGCATGGTGTTCGCGGGCACGAAGGCGTTCGACAGGAACGTCAACGGGAACAGGATGAGCATCGAGACGCCCTGCACGCTCGACGCGGTCCGGGCGATCACGCCGAAGAACGCGAAGATCCAGCTGATCGCCCACGAGCACACGATCACGAGCAGCCCCGCGAGCACGACCGCACCGAGGCCGCCCTCGGGCCGGAAGCCCATGATGAAGCCCATCGTGAAGGTCAGCGTCGTCGCGATCGCGTACCGCACGGTGTCGGCCAGGAGCGCCCCCGACAGCGGCGCGATGCGCGCGATCGGCAGCGACCGGAACCGGTCGAACACCCCCTTGTCCATGTCCTCGCGCAGCTGCACACCGGTGACGACCGAAGTCGTGATCACGGTCTGCACCAGGATGCCGGGGATGATGATCGGCAGATAGCTGGCGACATCGCCGGCGATCGCGCCGCCGAAGATGTACGTGAACATCAGGGTGAAGAGGATCGGCTGCACCGTGACGTCGATGAGCTGCTCGGGCGTGCGGCGGATCTTCAACAGACCGCGCCAGGCCATCGTCAGGGTGTTGCGGAACGTCTGACCGAGTCCCGCGGTGCGAGGCAGGTCGCGGGGAACGGTGATCGCGGTCATGCGCGGACTCCTTCCAGATCGGCGGCGCTCTCGCGCGCGGCGTCGTCGTCGGCCGGCACTCCGCTGCCGGTGAGGGTGAGGAACACCTCGTCGAGGGTGGGCTGCTGCACGCTGAACTCGCTCAGGTGCACACCCGCGGCGCGGAACGCCACCAGCAGATCGGTGACCTCGTCGGGGTCGGACATCGGCACCGTGAGGCGCGCCGCCTCCGGAGACACGATGGCCGTGGCATCCAGGACTCTTCCGATCGTCGCGCGGGCGACCTCGAGGTCGGAGCCCGGCTGCAGGCGCAGCACGAGCGACGCCTGACCGACGGATGCCTTGAGCTCGAGCGCCGTGCCCTCGGCGACGACACGCCCGCGGTCGATCACCGCGATGCGGTCGGCGAGCTGATCGGCCTCGTCGAGGTACTGCGTGGTGAGCACGACCGTGGAGCCGGTCGCGACCAGGCGGCGGATCGTGTCCCACATCTGGCCGCGGGTACGGGGGTCGAGGCCCGTGGTCGGCTCGTCGAGGAAGATGAGCGGCGGTTGGGCGATGAGGGATGCCGCGAGGTCGAGGCGACGGCGCATGCCGCCGGAGAACTTCGCGAGCGGCCGGGAAGCGGCTTCGGTCAGACCGAACTCCTCGAGGAGCTCGGTGGACTTGCGGCGGGCATCGGCCCTCGAGAGCCCGAGCAGGCGCGCGAAGATGATGAGGTTCTCGGTGGCCGAGAGCTTCTCGTCGACCGAGGCGAACTGCCCGGTGAGGCCGATGAGCTGCCGCACGATGTGCGCGTCCTTCACGACGTCGTGGCCGAAGATCTCGGCCCGCCCGCCGTCGGGACGCAGCAGCGTCGTCAGCATGCTGATCGTGGTGGTCTTGCCGGCACCGTTGGGGCCGAGAACGCCGTAGACGGTCCCGGCTTCGACGACGAGATCGACGCCGTCGACGGCCCTGTTCGAGCCGAACGTCTTGACGAGCCCTTCGGCTCGCACCGCGGGAACGCGGGTGGATGAGGTGGTCATGACGACAGGATGCGCCGGGCGCCCTGTCGTGCCGCTGTCACGAGGGCAGTGGCGCTGTCATGGTGCTGTCATGGGTGGGGTGGGGGCTGGTCGCAGGTGGCCCCGGGGCGACAGAGGTGGCCCCGGGGCCACCTGCGTGCGCGCGCGGCGACCCCGGAAACCGCGCGTGCCGCGGCGCGCGGCGACCCCGGAAACCGCGCGTGCCGCGGCGTCCGGGGTCGCTGCAGACCGGTCAGGCGCCGCGCAGGCGCTCGGAAAGGTAGGCGTGCAGGCCGTCGAGAGGGATGCGCTCCTGGCCCATCGTGTCGCGGTCGCGGACGGTCACGGCGTTGTCGTCGAGCGAGTCGAAGTCGATCGTGACGCAGTAGGGCGTGCCGATCTCGTCCTGGCGGCGGTAACGGCGGCCGATCGCGCCGGCGTCGTCGAAGTCGATGTTCCAGCCGGCCGCGCGCAGCGTGTCGGCGACCTCGCGGGCGAGCGGCGACAGACGCTCGTTGCGCGACAGCGGGAGAACGGCGGCCTTCACGGGCGCGAGGCGCGGGTCGAGCTTCAGGACCGTGCGGGTGTCGGTGCCGCCCTTGGCGTTGGGCACGTCCTCCTCGCGGTACGCGTCGACGAGGAACGCCATCATCGCGCGCGTCAGACCGAACGAGGGCTCGATCACGTACGGGGTGTACTTCTCACCCGAGGCCTGGTCGAAGTACGTCAGGCTCGAGCCCGAGGCATCCGAGTGGCTCTTCAGGTCGTAGTCGGTGCGGTTGGCGACGCCCATGAGCTCGCCCCACTCCTTGCCCGGGAAGCCGAAGCGGTACTCGACGTCGATCGTCCCGGCGGAGTAGTGCGCGCGGTCGTCTTCGGGGACGTCGAATCGCTTCATGTTGACGGGGTCGATGCCGAGGTCGACGAACCAGTTCCAGCACGCTTCGACCCAGTGCTCGAACCACTCCTGCGCCTCGGCCGGAGGCGTGAAGTACTCGATCTCCATCTGCTCGAACTCGCGCGTGCGGAAGATGAAGTTTCCGGGGGTGATCTCGTTGCGGAACGCCTTGCCCACCTGGCCGACGCCGAACGGGGGCTTGCGACGGGATGCCGTGAGCACGTTCGAGAAGTTGACGAAGATGCCCTGCGCGGTCTCGGGGCGCAGGAAGTACAGGCCCGACTCGTCGTCGACGACGCCGAGATACGTCTTGACCAGGCCGGAGAACGCCTTCGGCTCGGTGTACTGACCCTTGGTGCCGCAGTTGGGGCACGGGATGTCGGCGAGGCCGTTCTCGGCCTTGCGGCCCTTGCGCGCCTCGAAGTCCTCGATGAGGTTGTCAGCACGGAAGCGCTTGTGGCAGTGCAGGCACTCCACGAGCGGGTCGGTGAAGGTCGCGACGTGCCCCGACGCCTCCCACACGCGCTTGGGCAGGATGATGCTGGAATCCAGCCCCACCATGTCGCCGCGGCCGCGGACGAACGTCTGCCACCACTGGCGACGGATGTTCTCCTTCAGCTCGGTTCCGAGGGGGCCGTAGTCCCACGCCGACCGCGAGCCGCCGTAGATCTCACCGGCCTGGAACACGAACCCGCGGTGGCGGGCGAGCGAGATGACCTTGTCGAGGCGGGACTGTTCGGCCACGGTGGCTCCAATGGTCGGGAAAGCTGTGGGTGCGAGCGCGAGTGCGCGGCATCCAGTTTATCGAAGCGGACCGGCCTCACCCTGACCGCCCGACATCGCCCTGTCGCGCTCGGTGCGCCAGTTCTCGAGGTACGGCATGGCGACATTCGCGGCGTGCGCGGCGACGGTCGCGCGAGCAGCCTCCGCGAGGGCTCCGGGGGTCGCGGCGTCCGCGGCGGGCGTGTGCGCGATCGGGTACGGGAAGCGGTTGCGGAACATGTCCATCCACAGCAGCACCAGGTCGTCGCGATGGGCCAGCGTCGCGGTCTCGACCGCACCGCGTTCGTGCCGACGGATCTGCCATCCCCCGCGCGTCTCGGTCGCCGCGTAGTCGGGGTCGCCGCCCCATGCCCAGCGGCCACGACCGCCGGTGGGCGTTCCGTAGGCCCCACCGTTCAGCGCGAGGGCGAGGGCCTCCGGCGTCCACGGCGCCGGGAAGAACGTCGACAGGCTCGCACCGAGCGCGAGCGGCGACAGGACCGACGACGTCTCGGCACCGCGCCGAGGCAGCTCCGCGTCGAGCGCGGCGGCGAGCGCGATGGTCGTCGCGGCGGGTCCGGTCCCGTCGAGGAGCAGGACGAACGTCTGCAGCGACCGCACGTACGACCGGTGGGCCGCGGCATCCGCGAAGGGCGGCAAGGGGATGCCGGCGACGGGCGGACGCCCCCACGGGACGTCGCGGCCGGACGTCTCGTTCATCGCGTGATCCGCTCGCGGTGCACGGTGAAGGCGTCGAGGGCCGTCTCGTCGACCTCGACGCCGAGGCCCGGGCCGGTGGGCACCCACACGTGGCCGTCCTCGATCACCGCGGGCGCTGTCACGATGTCGCGGTCGTAGAAACGGGCGGATGCCGAGATGTCGCCGGGCAGCAGGAACCCTGGGAGGGCCGCGAGCGCCGCGTTGGCGGCCCGCCCGATGCCCGTCTCGAGCATGCCGCCGCACCACACGGGGATCCCGGCCGCCCGGCACCGGTCGTGGATCGCCCGGGCCTCGAGATAGCCGCCGACCCGGCCGGCCTTGATGTTGATGATCGCCGCGGCACCGAGCTGCAGGGCATCGGCCGCGGCCTTGTCGGACACGATCGACTCGTCCAGGCACACCGGCGTCGTGAGTCGTCGGGCGAGCGTCGCGTGGTCGACGAGGTCGTCCTCCTGCAGCGGCTGCTCGATGAGGAGGAGGTCGAAGGCGTCGAGCCCCTGGAGCGTGTCGGCATCCGCGAGGGTGTAGGCGGAGTTGGCATCCACTTGAAGAGGGATGCCACCGAAAGCCGCCCGCACGGCGGCGGTGTCGTCGATGTCGCGCCCCGGCTTGATCTTGATCTTGATGCGGACGTAGCCCTCGTCGAGGTAGCCGCCGACGGTGTCGACGAGGGCGGCGGGATCGCGCTGGATCCCCACCGAGACGCCCGAGGGCACGCGATCCTTCTCGGCGCCGAGGTACTGCCCGAAGCTGCGACCGTCGGCGCGGAGCGCGGCGTCGATCACGGCGAGCTCGAGACCGGCCTTGGCCATGCGATGCCCGACGACCGGGGCCAGGATGCCGGCGACCTCCTCGGGCGCGACCGCGCGGCGTTCGAGGAGGGCCGGCGCGAGGAAGCGGGTGAGGACGTCCCACGCGCCCTGCGTGTACTCGCTGGAGTAGAACGGCTCGGCCTGCGTCACCACCTCGCCCCACCCGGCACCGTCGGAGGTTTCGGCGGTGACGACGATGACCTCGCGCACCGTCTCGGTGCCGAACGACGTCGTGAACGGCGAGACGAGCGGGATCTGCAGGACGCGGAGCTCGACGGCATCCAGGGTCACGGGGGCGGCGGGGGTGCGGGGCGGCATGACGGCAGGGTATCCGGCGGCGTCCCCGGCGCGCGCCCGCGGCGTGCCCGGCGTGCGCCCGCGGCGTGCCCGGCGTGCGCCCGCGGCGTGCCGAACTCCGGAGAATCCGACGTTCGGGCCGCACCTCGGTCCTCCAGCGCCCCGATCACGCGCGTTTCTCCGGAGTTCGGCACGGGCCGCCGCGTCGGCGCGCGACCGTAACGCGCCCGCACGGGCCTGGCAAGGCCGCTCGCCGCCGCCGTGCCCGCGCGTACCGTCGCGGCATGACCGACTTCTCTCCCCGCCACGCGATCGTCACCGGCTCGGACTCCGGCATCGGCGCGGCCACCGCGCTCGCCTTCGCCGCCGCCGGCATCGACGTCGCCATCACCTACAACAGCGACGAGGACGGCGCGCAGAAGGTGGCCGCCGCCGTCCGCGAGCGCGGCGCCCGCGCGGTCGTGGCGCAGTTCGACGCCACCGACTTCGACGCGATCCCGGATGCCGTGAACTCCCTCGCCGACGAACTCGGCGGCCTCGACGTGTTCGTCAACAACGCCGGCGGCGGAATCGGCGGGAGCTTCCTCGACCTCGACATGAAGACGTGGCGCACCGACGTCGCGCTGAACCTCGACGGCGCCTTCCTCGCGCTGCACACCGCCGCGAAGCGCATGGTGGCGGCCGGCAACGGGGGACGGCTCATCGCCGTGTCGAGCGTGCACGAGCACCAGCCCCGCGTCGGCTCCGCGCCGTACGTCGCCGCGAAGCACGGTCTCGGCGGGCTCATCAAGACCATGGCGCTCGAGCTCGGGCAGTACGGCATCACCGCGAACGCCGTCGCCCCCGGGGAGATCGCGACTCCCATCAACGACATGGACCCTGAGGATGCCGACCGCATCCACCGTCCGGGCATCCCCCTCGGCCGCCCCGGCAAGCCGGACGAGGTCGCCGATGTGATCCGCTTCCTCGCTTCGCCGTCGGGCTCCTACGTCACGGGCGCGAGCTGGGTCGTCGACGGCGGGATGCTGCAGATGGGCCCGCAGGCGGGTTCCCACATGGAGTCGGACGCGTGGCGTTCGGCCGGAGAGGAGTGAACACGATGGGCGAAGAGAAGAGCTTCGAAGAGAACCGGCACGACCAGCTGACGAGCGCGCCGAAGGCGACGGAGGCCGACGCGGCTCCGCGCATCGACGTCACGCAGCACGACGGCGTGACGCGCATCGACGTACGCGACGACGCGGCTGTGCGGCCGGGTCCCGGGCAGGGCGACCCCGCCGCCGAGAAGGACGTTCCCGTCTCGGGCGACTGACTCAGACGAGCAGGTAGCCGCGCGCGTCGACACCGCCGATACGAAGACCGGATGCCAGGTGCCCCCGCAGTTCTTCGCGCACCCGGTACCGCCACTCGGCGGCGGACGTCGGGTCGGTGCGGCGGAGCGCCTCGACGTCGTCGGGGATCTCGACGACCGCGCGCACGGCCTCGTCGGCGGGCGTGGGGGCGGGCGGCTCGGCCACAGCCCACGAGACCATGAGCCGGTCGGATTCGTCGCCGCGGTTCACGTCGTCGGGCATCTCGCCGTACTGGTTCACCAGGTACTCGGTGGCGCTCGCGCCGAGGACGGCGAGGTTGAAGTGGGCGTTGCGGCGGATCAGCGGGTCGAACGTCCACGTGATGCGGCCGATCCCCCGCTCGAGCGCCCATTCGCGCTGGTGCGCCTTGAGCTGGCGGCCGAGCCCGCGCCCCTGGTATCCGGGCAGGATGCCGGTGATGTGCGAGTGCATCGTCCGGTCCGCGGGCGGGCCGAAGAACGCCGCGGACGCCCCGATCATCCGGTCGCCGTCGTACAGCCCGACGACGTAGTTGCCGGCGTGTTCGAGCGCCCGCAGGATGTTCGCCGGCATCGTCGCGCGGTCACCCACCCACACGTCGTCGAACAGCTGCGCCCCGGCGACGATGGCCTCGAGGGTGTCGAGCGGGCGGATGTCGATGCCGGTCGTGCTCATGCGTCGAGTCTGGCACCCGCCGCGCGCGCCCGCGCCGCACCTCCAGCCCGGCGGGATCCCGCCGCGGCGTGACGAAGCGCCGCCACGGACCGTCCTATCCGTGAAGCCCGGATCGCCCGGGCCGGGACGAGAGGACGAGACGATGAGAGCCGGACGCATCACGACCGCCCGCCGACCGCGCGGTGTCCTCGTGACGACGGGGATCGGAGTCGTGCTCGTCGTACTCGTTGTTGCGGGACTGTTCCTGCCGCTCGTCGGGTTCCTCGCCGGGGCCACGGCATCCACGGTCGGCCTCATCCCCTTCCCCGGGCTGAGTGTGACGCTGGTGAGCCTGCTCGGGGTCGTCGTCTGCGCCGGCCTGCTGTTCGCGGCCCTCACCCGTCGTCGCACCGCGACCGCGATCGTATGGACCGTCCTGGCCGTCGTGGTCGCGCTGGCCGTGACGGCGTTCCCGCTCGTCGCCGTGGTCACCGGCTCGGCGGACCGCGCATCCGACCTCGCGCCGATCATCGGCGACCTGTGGGGCCGCCTCACGGGTCAGGGCTGATCCCGGCCGCCCCGCGCGGCCGCCACGACGCGGCACCGCCCGATCAGCGCGGCAGCTCACCGCCGACGTGACGGATCGTGCGGGCGCGCTCGACGACGATCGCGATGCCCCCGACCAGCCACAGCGGCACCTGCGTGAGGAACGCCAGGCGGAAGGCATCCAGGGAGTAGGTGTCGGGGGTTCCTGCGCCCTGGACGTCCATCGCGATGCCGATGAAGAGGATCGCCAGCAGCGCCGCGAGGAAGCCGCCGCCGTTCACGATGCCGGTCGCCGTGCTCAGGCGATGGCTCGGTGTGAACGTGCGGGCGTGGTCGAAGGCGATCATCGACGCCGGTCCGCCGGTCGCGAGCGCGAACATGAGCACGATCAGCAGCCACAGCGGGGCGGGCCCCGGCCACGCGGCCACCGCGATCCAGGCGAGCGCCTGGAACACGACCGTGGGCAGCACCAGCCAGCGCGAGCGTCGGCGCGGATGCCGGCTCGACATCGCACCGATCACCGGACCGCACAGGATGCCGAAGAACACGAACAGCGTCATGATCGCCGATGCGGTCGCCGGCGGCAGCCCCTCCCCGGCGGTCAGGAAGGGAAATCCCCACAACAGCATGAACGCCGTGCCGGCGAACGGCGTGGCGAAATGCGACCAGAACCCCAGACGCGTTCCTGGGTGGGCCCACGATTCGCGGAAGCCCTGCCGCAGATCGGCCGCCGAGGTGACGACGCGGATCGTGCCGGTCTCTGTGTCGACGGACGTGTCGACCGCGTCATCCCGCCGCTCGGGCGGGCGGTTGCGGATGATCGCGTACGTCAGCACCGCGAACAGCACGCCCAGCCCCGCGACGCTGCCGAACGCGACGCTCCAACTCGTCGCGTGCAGGAGAGCGGCGAGGGGGACGACCGCGACGATCTGCCCCATCTGGCCGATGATCCCCGTCAACTGCACGAGCACCGGCGCCCGCTGCGCCGGGAACCACGTCGCGATCACGCGCAGGACGCTGGGGAAGATCATCGCGTCGCCCGCGCCGATCAGGACGCGGGCCAGGATGCCGATCCCCACCGCGTCCGCGAACGCCATCACGAGTTGGCCCGCCGCCATCAGCAGCATGCCGATGGCGATCATCGGTCGCGCGCCGTAGCGGTCGAGCAGCAGACCGACGGGGATCTGCATCGCGCCGTAGACGAACAGCTGGATCACCGCGAACAGCGACAGCGCCGAGGCATCCGCGTGGAAGCGGGTCGCGGCATCCACCCCCACCGCCGAGAGGGACGTGCGGTTGACGATCGAGACGACGTACGCGAGAACGCCCACGCCCCACAGCGTCCACGTCCGCCACCCGGGGCGTTCGAGGCTGCTGATCACGTCGAGTCCTGGCGGAGGAAGGGGATGGATGCCACAGGGAGCGGCATCCATCAGGCTAGTCGTGGGCACGGACACGACGGGCCGATGCGCGCGGCCGGGGTCGGAGCGACGCGACGGTGGTCACCGCCGTCACCGGGGCACGGCAGAATGGTCCGATGGTCTCCGCGAGCCCCCACCTGCAGCCCGATCACGCGTGCCTCATCGTCCACGGCAGCGACACCCCCGGCATCATCGCCGCGGTCTCGGCTCTCATCGCGCGCCAGGGCGGCAACATCGTCGCCTTCGACCAGTACTCCGACGGCACGCGCGGCGGGGCGTATTTCCAGCGCGTGGTGTTCCACCGCCCCGACCTCGCGGCATCCCTGCCCGAGATCCAGGCCGACCTCCACCGGACGCTCCGCGACGGTTTCGAGCTGGAGTGGAAGCTCACCGACCTCGCCACCCCCAAGCGCATGGCCATCCTCGCGTCGAAGCAGGACCACTGCCTCCTCGACCTGCTGTGGCGCCACCGCCGCGGCGACCTGCCCGTGAGCATCCCGATGGTCGTGTCCAACCACACGACCTCTGCCGACGACGTCCGGTCGTTCGGCGTGCCGTTCTTCCACGTGCCCTCGACCCCCGGCCCCGACAAGTCCGCCTCCGAGGCGCGCATCCTCGAGCTCCTGGTCGGCAACGTCGACTTCGTCGTGCTCGCGCGCTACATGCAGATCCTCTCGCCGGAGTTCCTCGAGAAGATCGGGGTGCCGGTGATCAACATCCACCACTCGTTCCTGCCCGCCTTCATCGGCGCGGAGCCCTACAAGAAGGCCAAGGAACGCGGCGTCAAGCTCATCGGCGCGACCTCGCACTACGTCACCGGCGACCTCGACGAGGGTCCGATCATCGAGCAGGACACCGTCCGCGTGACCCACGCCGACTCCGCCGCCGAGCTCGCCCGCCGCGGCGCCGACGTCGAGCGCCAGGTGCTCTCGCGCGCGGTGCTCTGGCACGCCGAAGACCGCATCATCCGCCACGGCAACCACACGATCGTCTTCACGTCCTAAGGGCCGGGCCCGACATCGTCGCCGCGGTGTCGGCGCGCCTCGGCGCCGAGACCGCATGCAGCCGACAACTCCACTGCAACCTGCAGTGGATTCGTCAGGCAGATGCAGTCTCGCGGTTCCGGGCCCGATAACCCCCAAAGAGACATTTGACGGTCGGCCCCGAGCGCGCCAGCATCGGGGGATGTCCCGCATCGACGAGCTGCGCGCCACCGCGCACCCGCTCCGCCTCCGGATGCTGTCGCTGCTGACCGGAGCGGCCATGAGCGCCGCCGAGGTCGGGCGAGAGCTCGGCGTCTCCCAGGCCGCGGCCAGCTACCACCTCCGCGTGCTGGAGCGGGTGGGCCTCATCCGCGTCGTCGAGACCGTGCGGTTGCGCGGCGGGGATGCCAAACGCTACCGCCACGAGTCCTCCTCGCGCCGGATCGACCCCGACGCTCCCCCGACCGCGCGCGTGCCCGCCGAAGACGCGGCGTCGTACACCGAGGCCGTCATCGACGAGCTGCGGCGCCGCGAACGGCGGCGCGCCGACGGCCCCGGCGTCACGACCGACGCCGAGCTATGGGTCGATCCCGAAGTGTGGCGGCGGGTGGTGCACCACGTCGCCGAGGCGTCGGCTCTGCTGCACGCCGCCGCCCGGCCGCCGCGCACCCCCGGGACGCAGCCGGTCTCGATGACGGCCGCGCTCTTCCGCCTGGAGCGCCCGTGACCGGGCCGGGGCCGCTCCGCCATGCGGCCTTCCGGTGGCTCCTCGCGGCGCGGACGACGAGCATCGTCGGCAACGCCGTCGCCCCCATCGCCCTCGCCTTCGCCGTGCTCGACCTCACGGGCTCCGCCGCCGACCTGGGGCTCGTCGTCGCGGCGCGCTCGATCACCAACGTCGCCGTCCTCCTCTTCGGGGGCGTCCTCGCCGACCGCCTCCCCCGCAATCTCCTGCTGGTCGGGACGTCGGTCGCGGCGGCACTCACGCAAGGCGGCGTCGCCGCCCTCGTCGTCACCGGATCGGCGACCGTGCCGGCACTGATCGTGTTGAGCATCCTGAACGGCGCGGTCGCCGGCGTGAGCCTGCCCGCGTCCGCCGCACTCGTGCCCGACACCGTTCCCCCGGAGCAGCTGCGCCCGGCCAACGCGCTGCTGCGCCTCGGGCTGAACGCCGGCACGATCCTCGGAGCCTCGGCGGGTGGCATCCTGATCGCCGCGGTCGGGCCGGGCTGGGGTCTGGCCGTGGATGCCGCCGCCTTCGCGGCCGCGGCTGTCTTCTTCTCGCGGCTGCGCCTGCCGGAGCGGGCGAAGGCCCCGCGTGCGTCGGTGATCGCCGACCTGCGGGAGGGGTGGCGCGAGTTCACGAGTCGTTCCTGGGTGTGGATCGTCGTGCTGCAGTTCGCCGTGCTGAACGCGGCGTTCACCGGCGCCGTCGCCGTGCTCGGGCCGGTGGTCGCGGACGAGACGGTGGGGCGCTCGGCGTGGGGGTTCGTCATCGGGGCGCAGACCCTGGGCTTCGCGCTGGGAGCGGTGGTCGCGCTGCGCTGGCGGCCCCACCGCGCACTCGGGATCGGCGTCGCCGCGATGGCGTTCGCGGCGGTGCCGGTCGCGACGCTGGCGGCCGCACCCGTAGTCGCGGTGCTCATCATCGGGTTCGCGCTCGGCGGCTTCGCGACCGAGCTCTTCGCGATCGCCTGGGACCAGTCGCTGCAGTCGCACATCCCGCGCGACGCGCTCTCGCGCGTGTACTCCTACGACATGGTCGGGTCGTTCGTCGCCGTGCCCCTGGGCGAAGCGGTCGTCGGCCCGGTGGCCCACGCGGTCGGGACGACTCTCGTGCTCTGGACCTGCGCCGCGCTCATCGTGGTGGCGACGCTGGCCGCCGCATCCACGCGGAGCGTGTGGCGCGTGACGGCGCCCTGAGGCCGCGCGCGGGTCGCGGCCGGACGGGTCGCGCCCGTGTCCCGAGAGCGCCGAGACTGCACGCGCCTGACGAATCCCCCGCAGGCTGCAATGGGTTTGTCGGGCGGATGCAGTCTCGGCGCTCCGGGGCGGCTCAGTCGGGGTCGGATGCCGTGGCGAGCGGGCCCGTGCCCCCGCGGGGCGGTTGCTTGCGCTGACGCGCGAGCTCGCCGCCCACACGACCGCCGTAGGGACGGCCGTGGTCGGCCCACTCGGCGCGGAAGTACGCCAGGCGCCAGTCGCCCAGCTCGATCCGCGCGCCCGTGCGCAGGATGCGTCCGTCTCCGCGACGTCCCTCCGGCGCGGCACCGCCGCCGCCGACGACGTCGAACCCGTAGAGGACGTACTCGTCGTCGCCTTCGTGCCGGATCTCGGCGTGGACGGGGGCGAGGCCGGGAAGCCGCAGGTCGGCCTCGTCGCCGGACCCGATCACGGTCTTCGTGGGCAGCAGGTCGAACTCGCGCGGACGCGATCCGTCCCACGAGCCGTCGCCGATCGCGAAGATCAGCCGCGGGCGTCCGGAGCCCGGTGTGTAGTGCGTCGTGGTGATGCGACGCCGGACGGAGCGGTTGACGGTCGGCACGAGCGGCAGCGGGGTGCCCGGCGGGACGGGGAATGCCAGCGCCTGTCCGTCCTTGCGTCGCGTGAGCAGGGGCGCGAGCGCGGCGACGGAGCCGAGCCGGATGTGCGGGGAACCCGTGACGACCCGTTGCAGCAGGCTGCTCTTGACGTCACCGAGCTGCAGGATCGGGCCGTCCGGTCCTTCCACTCGCACCGAGATCCCGCGCGCAGCCAGGGCGTCGGCGACCGTCGACAGCTCGGCGAGCGTGCGACGGCCGTTGCCGGGCAGCCGCGACGGATCGCTGAGGGTGATCCGCACCTCGGAGCCCGCGGCGGTGATCGTACCCTCGAACGGCGGGAGGGTGGCATCCGCCCCCGCCTCCTCCTCCGAGAAGGCGAGGTCGATGTCGAGGCGCACCATGACGGCGCCCGCCCTCAGTTGCCGCGGTACGGGTCGGAGCCCGGCGCGGTGTCGTCGCTGGTGGTGACGCGCAGGGTGCCGTTGAGCTTCCACGTCGCCCGGGGCGCGTCGGGGCCGATGTCGCGCGGCACCTCGATGGTCATGTCGACGAACGAGTAGTTGACCGCGGCGCCGCGGCCGGTGAGGTACGACCACATCTCGCGACCGAGGTCGGTCCAGTCGGTGATCGAGTGCCCCTCGGGGCCGGAGGAATTGGCGAACGGGTCGGTGGATGCGGTGGTGTCGGACATCGTCCCAGTCCTTTCTGGTGTTCGGGGGCACCAGGCTCCCACCGGGCCGGTTCGCGCACGGAGGGATTGCGTTCCCGGACGATGTGCGGGATAACCACCCGCC
The DNA here is from genome assembly GCF_900156455.1 of Microbacterium sp. RURRCA19A. Taxonomy (GTDB): domain Bacteria; phylum Actinomycetota; class Actinomycetes; order Actinomycetales; family Microbacteriaceae; genus Microbacterium. The sequence goes on along the minus strand of NZ_FTNQ01000002.1, from coordinate 715,904 downwards.
TCAGCCTGCCGAGTCCCAGAGCGGGGTCAGCGCCATGAGGCGGGCATCGCGCCACCGCACGCGCGCGTCCCAGGCTCCGAGCGGCAGCGCCGCGCGGCGCTCCGCGGCGACGCGGGCGACGAGCTCGGGGGTCCAGGGGTCGTGCTGACCGCGTTCGGCACCCATGCGGGCGTACGACTCCCCCATGCGTTCGGCGTGGGCGGCGATGCCGCCGCGCACGTTGAGGTCGCTCGTCTCGAACGGGCCGATGATGCTCCACCGTCGGCCGAGGCCGCTGCGGACGACCTCGTCGACGTCGGCGGCGTCCACGATCCCGTCCCGCACCAGGCAGTACGCCTCGCGGAGCAGCGCGCCCTGCAGCCGGTTGAAGACGAAGCCCTCGATCTCGCGACGCAGCACGACCGGACGCAGCCCCACGGAGCGGTAGATCCCGGCGGCGCGATCGACGGTCGCGGATGCCGTGACCGGCGACGGCACGACCTCGATCACCGGTAGCAGATACGGCGGGTTGCCGGGGTGTCCGACGACCAGCCGAGCGGCGACCTCGAGCGCGAGCCCTTCGGCCAGGACGGAGGGCTGGATCGCCGACGTCGAGCTCGCGAGCACGGCGTCCTCGGGCGCGACCGCCGCGAACCGCGCGAGGATCTCGCGCTTGAGGTCCGCGCGTTCGGGGGCGCACTCCTGCACGAGCTCGGCGTCGTGCGCGGCCGCCGCGGCATCCGTGTGCCATCCGATCCGCGCCGCGACGACGGCAGGATCCTCGGCGAGGAGGCCGGCGTCCGCGAGCAGCCGCAGCCGCGCCCCGACGTCCGCGCGGCCGCGGTCCAGCGCGGCGTCGTCGATGTCGAACACCGCGGCCGTGCGCCCGGCCCGGGCGAACAGCACCGCGAACGCGACGCCGATCGCGCCCGAGCCGACGATCGCGACGGGTCGGCCGGTCACTCGCCCCACCAGTCGCGATCGGCGGCGTGGCCTCGACGGAGGATCTCGAGCACCGCGTCGCGGCTCAGCTCGCGGGGGTTGTTCGCGGTCAGCCGCGTCGCCAGCATCGCCTGGTCGGCGACGAAGCCGAAGTCGTCGGGCGACAGCCCGAGGGTCGCGAGGTCGGTCGGGGCGCCGAGCGCCCGCAGCAGATCCTCCACGGCCCGGATGCCGTCCCGAGCCCGCTCCTCCTCGCTCGCCGACGCATCCCCGGCGCCGAGCAGCCGCGCGATCTCGGCGAACTCCGCGACGCGGGCGGGCAGGTTGTACCGCATGACCCAGGGCAGCAGCGCGGCGACCCCGAACCCGTGCGGGGTGTGGGTCAGGTTGCCGATCGGCGACTGGATGGCGTGCGCGCCCGCGGTGCCCGCGGTGTTGATCGCCATGCCGGCGCAGTACGACGCGAACATCGTGTCGGTGCGCGCGGCGAGGTCGGACCCGTCGGCGGCGACGGCCGGCAGCGAGCGACCCAGGAGCGCGAGCCCCTGCCGTGCGTAGACGTCGGTGAGGAGGTTCTTCCCGGCATAGAGTCTGGTCGCGAGTTCCTCCGGCGTGGGGTTCTTCGCACGACCCGTGAACGCCTCGACGAGGTGCGACAGGGCGTCGGCGCCGGTGGCGGCGGTGAGTCCGGGTGGGCAGGTGAGCGTCAGCTCGGGGTCGATGACGGCGACGGTGGCCTCGAGGTGCGGACTCGCGACCCCGACCTTCATGCCCCGCTCGCCGTCGAAGACGACCGAGATGCACGTGACCTCGGCGCCCGTGCCGCCCGTGGTCGGCACGGTGACGACCGGGACACCGGGCCCCGGGACGAGGAACTCGCCGTAGTAGTCGCGGACGTCGCCGCCGTTGGCGAGCACGACCGCGGACACCTTGGCGAGGTCGAGGCACGACCCGCCGCCCACGCCGACGATCACGTCGATCGGAAGGTCGCGATAGCGCTCGGCGACCTCCATGACGTTCTCGCGCGGCAGTTCGGGCTCGGTGCGGTCGAACACCTCGACCTCGACGCCCGCGCCCCGGAGCCCGTCCGCGATCTCGCGGAATTCGGTACTGGATGCCATCCGCTCGTCGGTGACGAGGAGGGCGTGGCGACCGATCTCGGCGACCACGCGCGGCAGCTGGCGACGTTGCCCCGGACCGAACAGGACCGAGCGCGGCTGCCGCAGCAGCCCGAGCGCGAGGTCGTTGTCGGTGCGGGTCGGGGCGGGGAGGGCGGTGGTGTCGCTCACGAGAGGGCTCCTTCTTCGTCGACGGTGACGGCCAGGTACTTCGGCTCGAGGAATTCGTAGATGCCGTCCTGCCCGCCTTCGCGGCCGAGGCCCGACGCCTTCACACCGCCGAACGCGGCGGCGGGATCGGCCATGATCCCGCGGTTGATGCCCACCATGCCGAAGTCGAGTCGCTCGGCGACGGCGAACGCGCGGGACAGGTCGCGCGTGAACACGTACGCGGCCAGACCATACCGGGTGTCGTTGGCGAAGCGAATGGCATCCGCGGTGCTGTCGGCACGGTAGATCGCGGCGATGGGGGCGAAGAGCTCGCGGTGGCACACGTCGCTCTCGCGGTCGTGCACCTCGAAGACGGTCGGCTCGAAGAAGTAGCCGTCGCCGTCGATCGCGCGACCGCCGGCGAGGAGCGTCGCGTCGATGCGCTCGAACTCCGCGACGAGGTCGGCCACGCCGTCGCGCTGCCGGGCCGAGATGATGGGGCCGACGTCGGTGCCCGCGTCGAATCCGCTGCCGACCCGCAGTGCCTTCGCGAGCGCGACGAAGCGCTCGATGAACGCGTCGGCGACCTTCTCGTGCACGATGATGCGGTTCGCGGCGACGCACGCCTGCCCGGCGTTGCGGAACTTCGCGACGATCGCCTGGGCCGCGGCGGCTTCGACGTCGGCGTCGTCGAGCACGACGAACGGTCCGTCACCCCCGAGCTCCATGGAGGCGTTGACGATGCCGGGGGCCGCCTGCCGCAACAGCGTCGAGCCGACCTCGGTGGAGCCCGTGAAGCTCACCTTCCGCAGCCGCGGGTCGGCCATGACCTCGGCCGAGATCGCCGACGAGGACGTGGTGTGGACGAGGTTCACCACGCCGGGCGGGAACCCGGCGTCGGTCAGCACCGACACGAACAGCGCGCAGGTGAGCGGCGTCTCGCGCGCGGTCTTCACGACGGTGGTGCAGCCGGCCGCGAGCGCGGCGCCGGCCTTGCGGGCGATCATCAGCAACGGGAAGTTCCACGGCGTGATGAGGAGCGTCGGCCCCACGGGCTGGTGGGTCGTGACGATGCGGTATCCGCCGCGCGATCCGTGGGCGAACGAGCCGTGCAGGTGCGCGATCTGCTCGGTGTACCAGAGGAAGAAGTCGGCGCTGAGCTGGAACTCCGCGCGCGACTCGGCGAGGGGCTTGCCGCTCTCGAGCGTCATGATCTCGGCGATGGCATCCCCCCGCTCGAGGAGCAGTCGGTGCGCGCGGGCGAAGAGGTCGGCCCGGTCGCGCGGAGGCATGGCCGCCCACGCGGCCTGCGCGCCGGCCGCGGCATCCAGCGCCGCCTTCCCGTCCGCCGCAGTACCGTCGGCGACGCGCGCGATCTCGACCCCGGATGCCGGGTCGTAGACGGCGAAGTCACCGTCGCCGGCGCGCCATTCGCCGTCGATGAACAGATCCAGGGGCACGGAGTGTCCGCGCAGAGTCGCCGTTCGCGACGGCGGAGCGAGAGTGGTCATCGGTGATCCTTTCCGGAATCGTCATCTCGTATTACGGTAATAGCGACGCCCGCCGCGGACCGGCGAGTGTCTCGATGTGAGACAGCTTCCGAAAGGCCGGTGGCCCCATGCCCGTCATCGAACGGCACGCCGCTCCCCTGCGTCAGCAGGTGCTCCTCCTGCTCCGCGACGAGATCCTCGAGGGGCGCCGCGCACCCGGCGAGCGCCTCCGCGAGAACGACCTGTGCGCCGCGTACGGCGTCTCCCGCACGGTCATCCGCGAGGTGCTCCGCCAGCTCGAGAGCGAGAGCCTGATCTCGGTGATCCCGGGTCGCGGTCCGATCGTCGCGGTCCTCACCAAGCGCGAGATCGAGTCGCTGTACGAGGTGCGCGCGGCGCTCGAAGGTCTCGCGGCGGCGCTGTTCGCGCGACGCGCGAGCCCCGCCGATTGCGCCCGGCTGATCGACCATCACGCCGCGATGACCGCGGAATACCTGCACGGAACCCTCGCCAGCCGGGAGGAGAGCAAGTCGGAGTTCTACCGGATCCTGCTCGCCGGCGCCGACAACGACGTGCTCTCCGACGAACTGTCCGGCGTGCACACCCGGATCGGGCTGTTCCGCCGCTACGCCTTCCTCGACGACGACCGCGTCGCGCAGTCGTTCGAGGAGCTGACCTCCATCGTCCGGGCCACCGCGGTCGACCGCGACCCGGTCGCCGCGCGCGCCACGAGCGAGCACCACATCGAACTCGCCGGACGCCTCGCCGTGCTCGAATACGAGCGCCGCGTGACCCCCGACGGCGGGCTCGTGCACCTCGACGAGGTCGCGGTATGAGCACCCCGCGCCCCATTCCCCCGCGCACGCGGGTGGGGTACTCTCAGCGCACCCGACAGCCCACCCCTCGCATCCGGATCGCCTGATCCGCATCGACGGGCGAGCGAGCCCGTCCTCGACGAAGGAGTCGAAGATGACCCCCACCTCCGCACGGCTCATCGAGCAGGCCAAGAGCGAGATCCTGTCCGCCTCGTCGGCGACGGCCGCCCTCCGCCCCGACCTCGTGACCTCGTGGCAGCGCTCGAAAGAGGCCCTCGGTTCACCCGATCGCATCCGGGATGTCCCGCAGGTCGGCGTCGACCTCCTCGACCGTCACCTGTTGGAGATGTTCCAGGCCCCGCTCGCCCGCGTCTCCGACGAACTCGACGGCACGGGGCTGGGTCTGCTGCTGGCCGATTCGGAGGGCCGCATCCTGCAGCGCTGGACCCACGACCGCGCCGCCGCCGATCACCTCGATCGGCTCGGCACCGTGCGGGGAGCCGTGCTGTCGGAAGAGACCGTCGGCACGAACGGCGTCGGCACGGTCGCCGCGACCGGACGCAGCGTCCAGATCACCGGCAACGAGCACTTCGCCGAGTTCTACCGCTCGGCGGTGTGCACGGGCAGCCCCGTCCGTCATCCGCTCACCGGGCGACTCCTCGCCGTGATCACGCTGTCCACGCACATCACCGAACGCCCCGAGCTCCTCCGCCCCCTCACCCACTCGATCGCCACGCAGCTCGGCCAGCACGTCATGGATGCCGAGCGCCCGGCGGCCCGCAGCATGCTCGCCGCGTTCCTCGCCGCCTCGCGCGTCCAGCAGGGGCCGGTCGTCGCGCTCGGGCCGGACGGGCTGCTGATGCAGAACCAGCGCGCATCCCGGCTCTCGACCGCGGACATGGCGCTCGTCCAGCGCCTGTGCGCCGAGGAGTCGCGCGGGGGGCGCGTCAACGTCGAACTGTCGTCGGGATACGCCGACGTGCAGGTCACCCGCCTGCAGGACGGGGCCGGCAGCGTCGCGGTCGTCAACGTCGGCGAGCGGCCCGTGACGCACGGCGGCTTCGGCCCGCTCCGCCCCGCCCTCGCCGGGCGGTCGACGGAGTGGCTCGCCGTCGCGCAGACCGTCGCCCGTCACCGCGAGGCGCGCACACCGCTGCTGATCGCGGGCGAGCCGGGCACGGGCAAGACCTCGCTCGCCCTCGGGCTGCCGCACCGCCCCGGCGCGGCCCGCGCCGCGACCGTGGTCGACGCGGCCGAGCGTCACGTGCTGGGCGCGCGGCGGTGGTTGCAGCGTCTGTCCGAGCGGCTCGCCGCCGGAGCACCGGTCGTGGTCAAGGGCATCCAGACCCTCGAACCCGGGTCGCTCTCGGGCATGGTGTCGCTCATCGACTCGACGCCGTCGCGCGGCGCCGTGCTGCTGACGCTCTCGGCGGCGGATCGCGCCGAGGCGGGTTCCTTCGCGACCCGCGTCGGCTACCCCACGACGTGGGTGCCGTCGCTGCGGGAACGCTCCGGTGACGTCGGTCCGCTCTGGCGCGCGCTCGCCGACCACGCCGCCTCATCCGCACACCTCGAACCCACGCGCGACGCGCTCTCCGCCCTGGAGGCGCACGCGTGGCCGGGCAACATCGTGGAGCTGCGCAATGTGATCGAGCAGCTCGCGCTGAGCGGTCGCCGCGGCGCGATCGGCGCGGCCGATCTGCCCATGTCGGTCCGCGGGGCGCGCGCCATGACCATGATCGAACGCGCCGAGCTGGAGGCCATCCAGCGCGCGCTGCAGGAGGCGGGCGGCAATCGCTCCCGGGCCGCCGAGATCCTCGGCCTGTCCCGCGCCACGGTCTACCGGAAGATGAAGACGTATCGTCTGACGGCCTGACGCGGGATCAGCCCGCCGGCGTCGGCATCCGGCATCCGGCATCCGGCATCCGGCATCCGGCATCCGCGCCCCGGCCGCACCCCCGCCGCGGTCTGACGGAACGCGGAAGGGCGGAGGCACCCGACGCGCCTCCGCCCCGCCCCGCACCCGACCGCGGTCAGGACTCCCGCGCCATGCGGCGCACGGCCCGACGCCGGACGAGCACTGGCACGAGCTCACGGATCACCACGACCAGCACGAGCACGATCGCCTGCGTCAGCAGCTGGAGCGCGTCGGGCCACCCGACCGACCGCAGCAACTGTCCGAGCTGCGTCAGGAACAGCGCGGCGACCGCGGTGGCGGCGATCGACGCGATGCCGCCCGTGAGCGCCGTCCCGCCGAGAACCACCGCGGCCACGGTCGGCAGCAGGTACTGGTCGCCGAGGAACAGCGCCGGGGTCTTCGTGTACCCGGCGAGCAACACGCCCGCGGCGCCGTAGCAGAGCCCCGCGAATCCGTAGGCCGCGACCTGGTAGACGCGTACCCGCACGCCGACCACGGCCGCGGCGGGCTCGCTCACCCCGACGGAGGTGAGACGCCGCCCGATGATCGAACGCTGCGTGACCACCGCGGCCACCGCGATGACGACGATCGCGATGAGCGCCGTGTTCGGCACCCCGAGCGTGCGCGCGAGGGCGAAGCGGTTGAGCTCGTCGGCTGCCCCCGAGGGTGTGCCGTTCGCGATCGAGAACACCGTGCCCAGCAGCACCGCGTTCATCCCGAGCGTCGCGACCAGCGGCATGATCCGCAGCCCCGCGACGATCGCGCCGTTGAAGAGCCCGAAGACACCCGGCAGCACGACCGCGGCGACCACCGCGGGCCACACGCCCCACCCGTACTGCTGGGGCAGGGCCGTGGCGAGCACCGCGGCGAGCGCGATCATCCCCGGCACCGAGAGGTCGAGACCGCGCTGCTGGACGATCAGCGTCTGCCCGGCGGCGGCGATCGCGAGGACCGACGCGAAGGGGAGCATCGACAGCAGGGGCGCGGCATCCAGGCTTCCCGGCGCGATCACCGGACTCACGAGGAACAGGGCGGCGGTCGCGACCGTGATCGGCACCCAGCTGCCGGCGAGCGCCCTCCGCCACACCGCTTCGGCCGAGCGGCCGGTCGGCGGGACGGGGAGCGATGTCGTCGTGGTCTCCGGCGCGGAGCGCGGAGCATCGAGCTGAGTCATGAGACACCTCCGGGAGAAGCGATGGCGGCGCCCCGCGGGCGACGTCGACGGCGCCCGCTCCCGCGCAGTGCGGCGTAGAGGCCCGCGGCGGCGAGGGTGACGAGGCCGGGCAGCCAGTACGACCACGCCTGCGACAGGCCGAGGAACGGCGAGACGTTGAGGATCTGCTGCACGAGGAACGCCGCCGCGATGACCGCGAGGAACGACCCGCGCCCACCGAAGATGCTCGTGCCCGCCAGGACGACGACGGTGACGGATGCCAGCGTGTACGACAGCGACGGCCGCCCGTCGCCGATGCCGATCTGGGCCATGAGGATCACGGCCGCGGGGAGCACCAGCAGCGAGCACAACACGTACGAGAGGAAGCGGACCCAGCCGACCCGGATGCCGAGGCGGGCCGCAGCCGCGTCGTGCGATCCCACGGCCCGCAGCTGGACGCCCCAGCGGGTGCGGCGCAGGGCGACCTCGAGCAGGACGAGCAGCACGACGCCGGCGATCGTCGCGATGGGCACGAGGCCGACCCGGGCCTGGATCATGTCCGAGACCCCCGCGAAGATGACGCCTCCGGGCGTGGACCGCAGCAGCAGGTACAGGCCCTGCAGGGCCATGAACATCGCGAGGGTGGCGACGACCGGACTGATCCCGAACCTCGTCACGAGCAGCCCGTTGATCACCCCCACGCCGACGGCCCCGGCGAGCATGAGCGCGAGACCGACGTACAGGTTGCCCCCGTCGACGATCCAGAACGACGAGAGCACGACGAGGAACCCCATGAGCGGGCCGACCGACAGGTCGAACCCCGATCCCAGGACGACCACCTGCTGCGCCGCACCGACGAACAGCAGCGGCGCGATCATGAAGAGCAGGTTGTTGAGGTTGAACGGCGAGAAATAGGCGCCGTTCGTGGTCGCGACCGCGACGGCGAGGGCCACGAACACCGCCGCGAGCGCGACGGCCGGGGCGTGGTCGCCGCGCAGCCAGGCCCGCAGCCGGTGACGTCGGCCGTCGGTCTCCTCCCGCGCACGCACGGTCGTGGACGTCAGGGCCGCCCGCGCGATGGCGGTCTCGGTGACCTCCGCCCCGGACAGCTCCTGGACGACCTCGCCGCGCGAGAGGATCAGCACCCGGTCGCACAGCCCCTCGAGTTCGACACCGTCGGATGACAGCACGACCACCGCGGCACCGTCGTCGGCGGCCTCGCGCAGGATCCGGTAGATGTCCACGCGCGCTCCGGCGTCCACGCCCTGCGTCGGCTCCTCCGCCAGGAGCACGCGCGGCCGGGCCAGGAGCGTGCGCGCGAGCACGACCTTCTGCTGGTTGCCGCCCGACAGCGACGCGACGGCGGTGCGGGGGCTGGGCGTCTTGATCGACAGGCGCGAGATCATCTCCTTCGCGCGCGCCATCATCCGACGGTCACTGACGAACCCGGCGACGGATGCCTGCGGCAGCGTGCCGGCCGAGACGTTCTCGGCGACGGAGAGCGGCAGGAAGACGCCCTCGCGGTGGCGGTCGGCGGGGACGTACACGACCCCCGCGGCTGCCGCTCCGGCGGATCCTCCGTTCACGCGACGGCCGTCGACGCTCACCTCCCCCGTGGATGCCTCCAGCCCGGCGAGCGCGCGGATGAGCGCGGCCTGGCCGTTGCCCTGAACGCCGGCAAGCCCCACGATCTCGCCCGAGCGGACGGTGAGGGAGACGTCGTGGAAGTGGTCGCCCCGGAGACCGCGAACCGCCAGCCGGTCGGCATCCCGGATCGTGCCGGCGATGCTGCCTTTCTCGGGGAACACGGCCTCGAGCTTGCGCCCGATGGCGCGTTCGATGATCTGCGCCTCGTCGACCTCGGCGGCGGGGAACGTGCCGCGCACCTTGCCGTCGCGCAGCACCGTGATGCGATCGGAGATCTGCTTGACCTCGGGGATCCGGTGCGAGATGTAGACCACCGCGGCGCCGCCCGCGACGACCTCGCGCACGCGGGCGAACAGCTTCTGGACCTCCTCGATGCTGAGGTGCTCGGTCGGCTCGTCGAGGATCAGGACGCGCGGGTCGAGGGCGAGCGCCTTGGCGATCTCGACGACGAAGCGCTGTTCCACCGACAGGTCGGCGACGCGGGTGCGCGGGTCGATGCCCATGTCCCACGGCGCGAGCTGCGCGGTCGCCCAGGCGACGGCGCGCCCGAGTCCCCCGACCCGGCGGATGCCGACACCCACCGCCATGTTCTCGGCGACCGTGAGGTCGGGGAGCAGCGCGGGGTCCTGGCGGACGATGCCGAGGCCGAGGCGGCGGGCCTCCTGCGGATCGGCGGAGGTGAGGAGGGTCCCCGCGATCCAGACGGAGCCCTCGTCCGCGGCGAGCGCGCCGGACGCGACCGCCATCAGCGTGGACTTGCCGGCGCCGTTCTCGCCGACGAGGGCGTGGATCTCACCGGCACGCACATCCAGATGCACGTCGGTGAGGGCCCGGACGCCGGGGAAGGTCTTCGTGATGCCGTCCAGCCGCAGGAGCGACGAGACCTCGGTGCCCGCGCCCGGCGGCGCGGGGGCCGTTCCGATGTCGATGTCAGTCATGGCGAATCCGTTCTGTGGGGGTGCATCACTGGGCGAGGTAGCCGCCGTCGATGACGAGCTCGGAACCGGTGACGAAGCTGGCTTCGTCGCTGGCGAGGAACACGACGCCGGCGGCGATCTCGCGCGGCTGCCCGGCGCGGCCCATGGGGGTCTGCGACACGACGTAGGCGTTGACCTCGGCGGCCTGCGCGTCGGTGAGGGGCGTCTCGATGAAGCCCGGGTGCAGGGAGTTCACGCGCACGTTCTGCGTGGCGTAGGTGATCGCGGCGTTCTTGGACATGTTCCGGACCGCGCCCTTGGTCGCGTGGTAGGCGTGCGCGCCGCCGACCGCGGCCGAACCCCAGATCGACGAGATGTTGATGATCGAGCCGCCGCCCTGCGCGATCATGTGCGGGATCACCTCGCGCATGCCGAGCCAGACGCCGGTCTGATTGGTGGCCACGACGCTCTGCCAGTCGTCCATGGACAGCTCGTGGAGCGGGTCGTACGCGATGATGCCGGCGTTGTTGACGAGCACGTCGATGTGCCCGTGGGCGTCGAGCACGTCCCCGATGACGCGGTGCCAGTCGTCCTCGGATGCCACGTCCAACGGCGCGTACGCGATGGGACCGAAGGTGGGGTCCGCCGAGGAACGCGAGGTGGCGATCGTCGTCGCCCCCTCTTCGTGCAGCGCCTCGGCGATGGCGCGGCCGATGCCACGGCCGGCGCCCGTGACGACGGCGACCTTTCCGGTGAGTCGGTTCATGAGGGGGTTCTCCTCCTGGGAGTGGGACGGGGTGCCGGGGCCGCGGCACGTTCGCCCGCGGCCCCGGCGGGGGATCACTGGAACAGCTGCTTCAGCTGGTCGACCGAGAGGCCGGAGGAGAGGATCGCGTCGGCGGGCAGGCTGCTCTCGCACTTCGGCTGCTTCGACTGATCCGTGGAGTCCTCGATGATCTCGAGGTTGTAGGTGGACGGCTCGTCGTTCGGCAGGCCGTTGGCCGCCGCGAGCGCCTTGTGCAGGGCCACCGTGACGATCCAGTTGCGGGAGGACTCCGTCGCGATCTGGTAGGTCGGCTGCGTGTCCTTGTACTCGTACCAGAGGCAGGCGAACTCGTTGCTGTCGTTGGCGGACCACACCGGGAACGGCTTGCCGGCGGCCTCGAAGGCACGGATGCCACCGACCGAACCGCCGCCGTAGTCGGCCACGATCCCGTTGATGTCGCCGTACTTCGTGATGAGTCCGGCCACGACCTGCTGCGTCTTCCCGGGCTCCCAGTCGGTCGCGACGGGACCGTCGGTGTTGAGCAGCGTCACCCCGGGGTTCTCCGTGACGGCTTCGAGGACGCCCTCGTAGACACCCTGCGAGTAGGAGTTGCCGGCGATGCCGCCCAGCATGACCAGGTTGCCCTTGCCGCCCATCGTCTTGATGGTCCAGTCGGCGAGGTTCTTGCCGTAGGTGGTGATGTCCTCGGACACGAAGTCGACGTAGTCCTTGCCGGGCGTCCCGCCGGGCGACCCGACGAAGGGCACGACCTTCACGCCCGCCGCGGTGGCCTTCTGGATGGTCGGCAGCAGCGCCTCTCCGCCGTCGACGAACGTGACGATGACGTTCACGCCCTGCGCGACGAGCGAGTTGATGTCGCTGATCGCCTTCTGGGTGTCGCCCTGCGCGTCGGTGTAGAGGACCTTCTTGATGTTCGGGCACTTCGCGGCCTCGGCCTCGAAGATCGCGCGGGTGATCTTGCGCCAGGAGTTGCCGCCGAAGCCGTCGGCGAGGGCGACGGTGATGTCCTTGTCGCCGCAGAAGTTCGAGATGTCCTGGATGTCGCCCTGGACGCCGACGGTGCCGGTGGTGACCTGGCTGTCGGTCGCGCCCGCCGACGCGTCGTCGCCCGAACCGGCCGAGGACAGCGACCCGGTGGAACAGGCCGAGGTGAGCAGGAGTGCGCCGACGGCGGCGAAGACCGCCGCGGTGCGCAGCGCGGTGCTGTGTCGCATGTGCGTGCCAACTTTCTCGTCATTGAGAGCCGGCCGGAGGGTGGGTCCCCCGCTGTGGATGCCGGCACGGATGTGGTGGTGTCCAGCAGTCTGTTGCGGCGGGCGGGGGGCTGATCGCGTCACGGTGAGACGGGGGTGACTCATTCTGCGACACCCCGTCGCGGCGGCCGGAGGGCGGTTCATCCTGGGGTCACCGGGGCGCTCCGATGCCCCGGAACGACCTGGAATCCACGATGAGGAGGATCCGCGAATGGCCGAGAACAGGCCCACCGACCCCCTGGGGGAGATCTACGCCGAGTGGACCGTCGAGTTCACCGCCGCCCCCGACATGTCGCTCCCCGTCCTCCGATGGGTCTTCGAGGACTGGCAGCGCGCGACGGCCGAACCGGAGGACGTGACCTACCGTTCGACGAGCATCGGGGGCGTCCCCGGCATCCTCGTCACTCCGCTGGAGGCGGACCGCGACCGGGTGCTGCTCGTGCTCCACGGCGGCGGGTTCGCCCTCGGATCGTCGGCGAGCCACCGGAAGATGGCGGGGCACCTCGCCAAGGCTGCCGGCTCGTCGGCGTTCGTCGCCGACTTCCGGCTCGCCCCCGAGCACCCGTACCCCGCGCAGCTGGATGACGCGGACGCCGTGATCGACGCCCTCATCGCGGACGGCATCGCCGCCGAGGCGATCACCCCGGTCGGCGACAGCGCGGGGGCGAGCATCGCGATCGCGACCGTCCTGCGTCGGCTGCAGCGCGGCGCGGCGCTCCCCGGCAGGGTCGCGACGATCTCGCCGTGGGTCGACATGGAGAACTCGGGCGAGACGATCGAGACCAACGACGCGACCGACTTCCTGATCGCCCGCGAGGGGTTGCAGGGCAACATCGACCGCTACCTCTCCGGCGGGGCCTCGCCCACCGACCCGCTCGTGAACCCGCTGTACGCGGACTTCACCGGTTTCCCGCCGCTGTTCCTCACCGCCAGCGACGCCGAGTCCCTGTACGCCGACGCGGTGCGTCTCGCCGAGCGCGCCGCACGCGACGGCGTCGACGTGACCTTCGAGACCGTCTCGGGCGAACAGCACGTCTGGCCCCTGCAGGCGGGCCGCCACGCGCCCGCCGACACCTCCATCCGCCTGATCGCCGAATGGGTGCGGGCGACCAGCTCGACCCGCGTCTCGGCATGACCCCCTCCACCGAAAGGACCCCCGCCATGAGCGACACCCCTGCACGCGGCAGCGACCGCGACTACGACGCCATCGTCATCGGCGCCGGATTCTCCGGCCTGGCGATGCTGCACCACCTCCGCGAGATCGGCCTGCGCACGATCGCCGTCGACGGCGAGGACGGCATCGGCGGCACCTGGTGGGTGAACCGCTACCCGGGCGTCCGCACCGACAGCGAGTACTCGTACTACTCCTTCTCGTTCTCGAAGGAGGTGCGCGACGAGTGGACCTGGACCGAGCGCTACCCCTCCGGCGAAGAGGTGCTGTCGTACCTCAACTTCGTCGCCGACCGACTCGACCTCCGTCGCGACATCCGGCTCAACACCCGGGTCGAGTCCGCCGCGTACGACGAGGATGCCAACACCTGGACGGTCCATCTCGCGGGCGGCGACACGCTCACCACGAAGTACCTGGTCAGCGGCATGGGCGTGCTGTCGCAGCCGATCTTCCCCGAGATCCCCGGCATCGAGACGTTCCGCGGCGAGAAGTACCACACGGCGCAGTGGCCGCGGGAGGGAGTCGACCTGTCGGGCAAGCGCGTCGGGCTCATCGGCCTCGGCGCCTCCGGCATCCAGATCGTCCCCGTGATCGCCGGTCAGGTCGACGAGTTCTTCGTCTTCCAGCGCACGCCGAACTTCATCGTCGAGACGAACAACGACAAGGTCTCGGAAGAGGACATGGCGTGGCTCCGCGAGAACTACGACCTCGTGTACGAGAAGGCCGCCAACCACCCGTTCGGCGTCGCGATGGAACCCGCGGAGCACAGCGCGCTCGAGGTGTCCGAGGACGAGCGGCGCCGCATCTTCGAGAGCAAGTGGAACGAGGGCGGATTCCACTTCGCCAACGAGTGCTTCAACGACCTCGCGACCAACCACGAGGCCAGCGAACTGGCATCCGAGTTCATCCGCACGAAGATCGCCGAGATCGTGAAGGACCCCGACACGGCGGAGCTGCTCTCGCCGCGCACGTACTCGTTCAACGGCAAGCGCGTCCCCACGGGGCACGGCTACTACGCCGCGTTCAACCACGACCACGTGCACCTGATCGACACCGCCGAGACCCCCATCACGGCGATCACCGAGAAGGGCGTGAAGGTCGGCGACACCGAGTACGAGCTCGACGTGCTGATCTTCGCCACCGGCTTCGACGCCATGACCGGCACGCTCACCCACATCGACATCGTCGGTCGCGGCGGCCGGACGCTCCGCGAGAAGTGGGCCGAGGACGGCCTGAAGTCGAACCTCGGCATCAACGCGCACGGCTTCCCGAACTTCTTCATGTCGCTCGGGCCGCAGACGCCGTACTCGAACCTCATCGTCCCCATCCAGCTCGGCGCGCAGTGGCTGCAGCGGGCGCTGAAGTGGGCCGAGGACAACGGCGTCGAGTACTTCGAGGCCACACCCGAGTCCGAGGACTGGTGGCGCGAGGAGACCGAGAAGACCGGCCGCCAGACCGTCATGTACACCGAGGGCAAGAAGGCCAAGGCCTGGTTCCTGGGCGAGAACATCCCCGGCAAGCCCGAGGAGTTCCAGGTCTACATGGGCGGCGGGCAGGTCTACCAGCGGTACTGCCGCGAGCTCGAGGAGTCGGGCTACGCCTCGCTCCTCCACCGCGCCGACGCCAAGCAGCCCGTCGACGCCTGACCGACCCACCCCGGCGGGGACGCGTGCGAACGCGTCCCCGCCGTCACGAAAGGACTCCCCCATGGCACGACTGCAGGGAAAGCGTGCGGTGATCACCGGCGCCGCCTCCGGAATGGGCCGCGCGACGGCCGAACTCTTCGCCGCGGAGGGGGCGCGCGTCGCGCTCCTGGACGCGCAGCCCGACGCCGGCGAGGCGGTGGCCGCCGGCATCCGGGACTCGGGCGGCGACGCGCTGTTCACGCGCGCCGACGTCACGAGCGAGACCGATGTGCGCGCCGCCGTCGACGGCGCCGCGGCGGCCTTCGGCGGGCTCGACGTGCTGATCAACTGCGCCGGGATCATCGGCGCCGACAAGCCCACGCACGAGGTCACGGAGCAGGAGTGGGATGCCGTCTTCGCCGTGGACGTGAAGGGCGTCTTCTTCGCGACCAAGGCCGCCGTCCCGCACTTCCTCGAGGCCGGGAAGGGCGCGATCGTCAATTTCTCGTCGATCTACGGGATCCTCGGCAACGACGAGTTCACGCCGTACCACGTCGCCAAGGGCGCCGTGAACATGCAGACCAAGCAGGATGCCGCCAGCTACGGCCGGCACCGGATCCGCGTCAACGCGGTGAACCCGTCGACCGTGCTCACCCCGCTCGTCGAGGGCATCGCCGCCGAGTACCCCGGCGGGATGCCGGCGTACGAGGAGATGATGACCGCGCACCAGTCGATCCGCCGGCTCGGCCGCCCGATCGACGTTGCGTACGCGGTGCTGTTCCTGGCCTCCGACGAGGCCGACTGGATCACCGGCGTCACGCTGCCGGTCGATGGCGGGTACACGGCCCGATGAGCGAGATCGTGGTCTACGGCAAGCAGGAGTGCGCCGACACGCTCCGCACCCGCGCGCTGCTGACGGACCTGGGCGTCGCGCACGCGTTCGTCGACGTCGAGGCCTCGGCGGCGGACGCCGCCCGCGCGGCCGAGATCGGCGGCAGCACGAAGGTGCCGGTGGTCGTGCTGCCCGACGGCACAGCGCTCGTCGAGCCGTCCGACGACGAGGTGCGGGCGCACCTCTGACGGCGCGGCGCGACTTCCCGCCGCGCACCGCGCCCCTCCCCACCGCGAGACTGCATCGGCCTGACGAACCCCCTGCACTCTGCAGTGGAGATGTCAGGCGCGTGCAGTCTCGGGGGACCTCCCGCGCCGGCCGTCAGTACACGTACTCCATCAGCTCGACGCCGAGGACGCGGAAGGCGTCGTGAGCGCGGAGCCGGTGCGCGATCGACAGGTCGTCGAAGTTCACGATCAGCGCGTAGGCCACACCCGCGCGCGGTCCGCCGAGCACGCCCGCTTCGGCGCGCACGCCCTCGGATCGACCGGTCTTGTTGACGAACAGCAGACCGTGGCGGTCGTTCTCGTGGGCGAACGGGTCGAGACCGGTCGCGGATGCCACCAGCGACAGGTCGTGGTTCAGGCTCAGCCATTCCGCGACCTGGGCGCTGACCCCCGGCGACACGACCGTGGAGTTCACGAGACCCGCGAACACGGATGCCATCTCACGCGCGGTCGACAGCGCGACATGAGGGGCGTCGTCGGGGCCACGGTCATCGCGGAAGCGGTCGAGGAGGGCGGTGCGCCGCAATCCCAGCTGCTCGATGCGCGCGCGGACCGCGGGCAGCCCGACGCGCTGCAGCAGGGCGTTGGCGGCCAGCGCGTCACCGGCCGACGCGGCGAGCACCGCGACGTCCACCAGCGGCAGCGCCGGGGCCTTGAGGTGCTGCCACACGCCCCCGGCCGAAGCCGCGTGCACGGAGGACCGGTCGATGATCTCGAGCGCGTCGACGCGGCCGGCCTCGATCGCGGCAGCCACCTCGATCAGCAGCGGGACGAGCCCCAGCCCCGCCACGGGCAACGTGACGAAGTCGTCGCCCTCGAGCACAACGGAGCCGCCGTCGAGGTCGTCGATGCGCACCGACACCTTCGCCCCGGATGCCGCCAGCTCGTCGAGCGCCCGGAGCGAGGCCGTGAACGACCGGCGTCCGGCGGCCGCACGTCGGGGCAGCCGCCGAGGACCCTTCCGCGCCGAGCCGCGGAGGGCCGGGGCATCGCGACGCGATGACTCCACGGGCCCTCCGGCGGGTTCGGGTACGGCAGGCTCGGGAACCGGTGGCATGCCCACGAGCGTGGCTCCTTCCGGGTCAGAAGAGCAACAAACGCCGCCTCACCAAATGGTGACGCGCTGGTCTTCGTCGAGCCACAGGGCGTCCCCCTCGGTGACGTCGAACGCCGAATAGAACGCGTCGATGTTCCGCACGATCTGGTTGCAGCGGAACTCGTTCGGCGAATGCGGATCGATCGTGAGGAGCCGGATGGTCTCGGCATCCCGCCCCTTCTGCTGCCAGATCTGCGCCCAGCTGAGCAGAAGCCTCTGGATGCCGCTGTACCCGTCGACCACGGGACCGTCCGCCGGCTCGTCCTCACCGAGCGACAGCCGGTAGGCGCGGAGCGCGATGCCCAGGCCTCCGAGGTCGCCGATGTTCTCGCCGATCGTGAGCGCGCCGTTGACGTGGTGCTCTTCGCTCAGCCCCTCGGGGACGAGCGCCTCGTACTGGGCGATGAGCGCTTTGGTGCGCTCCTCGAACGCCGAGCGGTCGGCATCCGTCCACCAGTCGCGCAGCGACCCGTCGCCGTCGAAGCGGCTGCCCTGGTCGTCGAACCCGTGGCCGATCTCGTGGCCGATGACCGCACCGATCCCGCCGTAGTTGGCGGCGGCGTCGCGGTCGGCGTCGAAGAACGGGTACTGCAGGATCGCCGCGGGGAACACGATCTCGTTCATCAGCGGGTTGTAGTACGCGTTGACGGTCTGCGGCGTCATGTACCACTCGTCGCGGTCGATCGGCTGGCCGACCTTCGCCAACTGCCTGTCGTGCTCCCACACATGGGCACGGCGGACGTTCCCGACGAGGTCGGCGGCGTCGATCTCGAGGTCGGAGTAGTCCTTCCAGCGCACCGGGTAGCCGATCTTCGGGGTGAAGGCGTCGAGCTTGGCGAGGGCGCGCTCCCGGGTCTCGGGCGTCATCCACTCCAGCGCCGTGATCGACTCGCGGTACGCCTCGATCAGGTTCTTCACCAGGACGTCCATGGCATCCTTCGCCGCGGGCGGGAAGTGCCGCTCCACGTACACCTTGCCGACGGCTTCGCCCAGCGCCGCCTCGACGAGGCCCACGCCGCGCTTCCACCGCTCGCGGTTCACCGGCACACCCGTGAGCTGCGTGCCGTAGAACGCGAAGTTCTCGGCCACGAACTCCTCCGACAGGAACGCCGCGGCGGAGTGCACGACAGCGAACCGCAGCCACGCCTTCCAGTCCTCGAGTCGGTCCTCGACCAGGAGCGAGCCGAGGGACTCCACGAAGCTCGGCTGGTAGACGACGACCTCGGCGAAAGCGTCCTCGTGGCCCGGGGCGACACCCGCACGCCACGGGGCGAGGTCGAGGCCGGCGAGGCCGACCATCTCGTCCCACGTGCGAAGGTTGTAGGTCTTCACGGCGTCGCGGCTGTCCTCGCGCGACCAGTGGTGCGTCGCGAGCTCGGTCTCGAGGGCGAAGACACGATCGGCGGATGCCGCCGGCTCGGCGATCCCGGCCAGCTCGAACATGCGCTCGATGTGCGCGCGGTACGCGGTGCGCGTGTCGGCGAAGTTGTCGAGCCGGTAGTAGCTCTCGTCGGGGAGCGACAGACCACCCTGGTACACCACCGGGACGTAGCGCGTGGGGTCGCCCGGGTCGGGCTCGACGAAGAGGGTCAGGAGGCCGCTGAGGCCGTCGCGCTCGAGCTCTCCGACGAGGTGCAGGAATCCGGGCACGTCGGTCACGGCATCGACGCGGGCGAGCTGGTCGGCCAGCGGCGCCGCCCCCGCCTCCTCGATGCGCGCGGTGTCCAGGAAGCTCGCGAACAGGTCGCCGATCTTGCGGGCCTCGCTGCCCGGCTCGGCCTGCTGCGACTCCTCCACGATGGTGCGGACGTCCTTCTCGGCCTGCTCGGCGATGAGATGGAAGCTGCCCCATCGGGCTTTGTCGTCGGGGATCTCGGTGCGCTCCAACCAGCGGCCGTTCACGTGACGGAACAGGTCGTCCTGGGGGCGGATCTCGTCGCTCAGTTCTTCGAGCGCGAGACCGGAGCGGGGGGTCTCGGTCATGCAGAACAGGATAAGTCCCCCGGCTCCACGCGGGCTCGGTGGGCACTCGGATGCCACGGCCTCCGGCCCGTGTCGGCGGCCGGCCGTAGGCTCGAACGGTGACCACCCCCGCGCCGGCGACACTGAACCGCGCGATCGTGCGACTGGCCGTCCCGGCGCTGGGCGCGCTGATCGCCGAGCCGCTGTTCCTCATCGTCGACGGCGCCATGGTGGGACACCTCGGCGTGGCTCCGCTCGCGGGGCTGGGGATCGCGAGCGCGGTCCTGCAGACGGTGGTCGGACTGATGGTGTTCCTCGCGTACGCGACCACGCCCGCGGTCGCCCGACGCTACGGCGCGGGCGAGCTGGGTCGCGCGGTGTCGGTCGGCATCGACGGCATGTGGTTCGCACTGACCATCGGGGCCGTGCTCGCCGCCGCCGGCGTCCTCGCCACCCCGGCACTCGTCGACGTGTTCGGCGCGGCGCCCGACGTCGCCGAGAACGCCCGCGTGTACCTGTCGATCTCGATGTGGGGCCTTCCCGCGATGCTGGTCGTGTTCGCCGCGACCGGGCTGCTGCGCGGAATGCAGGACACCGTGACCCCGCTGTGGATCGCCGGACTCGGCTTCGGCGCCAACGCGCTGCTGAACCTCCTGTTCATCTACGGCTTCGGCTGGGGGATCGCGGGCTCCGCGATCGGCACCGTCGTCGCGCAGTGGGGCATGGTGGGCGCCTACGTGGTCATCGCCACGCGCCTGGCCCGCACGCACGCGGCGTCGCTGCGCCCCGAGCCCGGCGGCCTCCGCGGCACGGCACGCTCCGGTGGTTGGCTGTTCCTGCGCACGCTGAGCCTGCGCGCGGCGTTCCTGGCGACCGTGGCGGTCGCCACGGGCCTCGGGTCGGCCGAACTCGCGGGATGGCAGATCGCCTTCACGATCTTCTCGACCGCCGCCTTCGCGCTCGACGCCCTCGCGATCGCGGCGCAGGCGCTCGTCGGCAAGTCGCTCGGCTCGGGCGACGTCACGGGGGCGCGGCACGTGCTCTCACGAACGGTCGCCTGGGGCCTGTGGTTCGGAGTCGTGGTCGGGGCGCTCGTGGCTGCGGCATCCGGGGTGCTCGGTCTCGTGTTCACAGGGGATGCCGCCATCGCCGCCCTCATCCAGCCGGCGCTCCTCGTGCTCGCCGTCGCGCAACCGCTGGCGTCGTTCGTCTTCGTGCTCGACGGGGTGCTCATCGGCGCGGGCGACGCACGCTATCTCGCGATCGCGGGACTGCTCAACCTCATCCCCTACGTTCCCGCGCTGGTGCTCGTGGCCCTGTTCGCCGGCGGCGGCGCGGCGGGCCTGGCCTGGCTCGCGGTGGCGTTCTTCGGGGTCTACATGCTGGCCCGGGCGGCCACCCTCGGGCTCCGTGTCCGCGGAAAGGCGTGGATGACCGCGGGCGCGTGAGATGCCCACGCGACTCCCAGGAGTCGCGCGTACCGTGCCGCCATGAGGTCGAACCCCCCGGCCCTCGCGGCCCTCCCCGCTCTGTTCTTCCCGGCGCTGTTCCTGCTCGCGGCGTGCACGGCGACCGATGCGGCGTCGCCCGCGCCCTCCGCGTCCTCGGCCGCCCCCTCTGCGTCCAGCCCGTCGCTCTCGCCCTCCGCGCCCTCCCCCGGCACGGCGCTGCCGAGCGATCCCGCGACGCTCGAGCAGTGGGCGGCGACGGCCCTGCCCGAGAACGGCCTCGGCGGCAGCACGGCCGTCGCCCGCGGGAGTGGCGAGGTCGGGCCGACCGGCGCGAGCGCGGCCCTCCAGCCCGTCGGCGGATCGTGGGACGTCGTCGTCGCGTGCGAGAGCACCACGGGCGCCCCCCTCACGGTCGCGATCGACGGCGACACCGGCACGACGACCGACGTCGCGTGCGGCATCCCCGGCGAGTCCGGTGCGTCACCGACCACGATCCGATGGGATGCCACGTCGGCGGCGACCCTCCGATTGGATTCGACCGAGGAGGCTGTGTTCGTTTACGAAGTGCATCCGCGCGCCGGCACGTGAAATCGACCCCAACCCGTGCATGTGACGGGTGACGTCCCTATCCTGGGTCGCATGCGGGGGCATCTGGGGGCAACACTGATCGTGGCCATTGCGCTGATCGTGGCCATGGCCATCTTCTGCGCGGGAGGCTTCTACTACGTCGAGTACCAGGTATGGGATTCCGCGACCTCGACGTACGTGTACCGGGGCCGGCCGTTCTCGGGCGCGGTGCTCGGAGTTTCGGTGGTGATCAGCGGCGTCGTGCTCTGCACCGCCGCACTGCTGCTGCGGCGGGCCGGTCGGGTCCACGGGAAGCCGGTTCTCGACGAATGCCCGAACCGCGCGCAGGCCGGTCGGCCGGCGGGTCTCACGCCCAGCGGCGACACCACTCGTACATGACCACGGCCGCGGCCGAGGATGCGTTGATCGACCGCGTCGAGCCGTACTGCGTGATCTCGACCACGCTCGTCGCCGCATCGAGAGCCTCGGGCGAGAGCCCCGGGCCTTCCTGACCGAAGAGCAGCACGCACGCCTCGGGCAGGTCGGCGCGGTCGACGGGCACCGAACCGTCGACGTTGTCGATCGCGAGGACGGGAAGCCCCTCCGCGCGCGCCCACTCCGTGAACGCGGCGACGTCCTCGTGGTGCCGCACGTGCTGGTACCGGTCCGTCACCATCGCGCCCCGGCGGTTCCAGCGCCGCTTGCCGATGATGTGCACCTCCGCCGCGAGGAAGGCGTTGGCGCTCCGGACGATCGATCCGATGTTGAGGTCGTGCTGCCAGTTCTCGATCGCCACGTGGAACGGATGCCGCCGGGCGTCGAGGTCGGCGACGATCGACTCCATCGTCCAGTAGCGGTAGGGGTCGACCACGTTGCGCCTGTCGCCCTCCGCGAGCAGTTCCCGGTCGTAGCGCGGATCGTCGGGCCACGCGTCGGGCCCGCCGGGCCAGGGCCCCACGCCGTGCAGCGGCGCGGGCGGCGCGTCGTCGGGTGCGGCATCCGCGGGCTCGGGGGTCGCGTCGCCGTGGGTCACGGCTCCAGGCTATCCGCCGGGCTGCGTCCGCCCGGTCGCGCCGAGGTGCAGGACGCGACGCCCCCACGCGCGCCGGACGCCTCCGCCGAACTCCGTCCGCGCTCGAGCAGTCGCTTTTTCGGGCACCCGAAATATCGCTAGGGTTTCGGCATGCCGAAAAATCCGGATGCCACGATCCCGCGCCGCGCACCCGGCCGCGCGACCTGGCTCCTGGGTCCGGCGATGGTCGCGGGAGTCGCCTACCTCGACCCCGGCAACGTGGCCAGCAACATGACGGCGGGAGCCGTGTTCGGGTACCTGCTCGTGTGGGTGGTGGTGCTGGGCAACGTGATGGCGTGGCTCATCCAATACCTGTCGGCGAAGCTCGGCATCGTGACGGGCGAGAGCCTGCCGCAGCTCCTCGGCCGCCGGATCCACCGCCCCTGGGCTCGCCGGGCGTACTGGTTGCAGGCCGAGCTCGTGGCGATGGCCACCGACGTCGCCGAGGTCATCGGCGGCGCCGTCGCGCTCGATCTGCTCTTCGGCATCCCTCTGCTGTGGGGTGGGGCGATCACCGGAGTCGTGTCGATCGCCCTGCTGATGGTGCAATCGCGCCGCGGCGCCCGCGCGTTCGAGACGGTCGTGATCGGCCTCCTGATCATCATCGCCGTCGGCTTCACCGCGGGACTCTTCTTCGCGCCCCCCGATCCTGCCGCCGTCGTCGGCGGGTTGGTGCCCCGGTTCGACGGGGCCACGTCGGTGCTCTTGGCGGCCTCGATCCTGGGCGCGACGATCATGCCGCACGCGATCTACGCGCACTCGGCGCTGAGCCGCGACCGGTTCGCCCCCGCCGGGCCGACCGGCGCGGCCGACCTGGAAGCGGCGCGAGGCGTGTCGACGCCGCGGCTGCTGCGCGCGACGCGGTGGGACGTGACCATCGCCCTCGCCGTCGCCGGCACCGTGAACCTCGCCATCCTGCTGCTCGCCGCCGCGAACCTCACGGGCGTCGAGGGCACCGACAGCCTCGAGGGCGCGTACGCGGCCCTGCGCGACGGACTCGGGCCGATCGTCGCGACGTTCTTCGCGGTCGGGCTGCTCGCGAGTGGGCTCGCCTCGACGTCCGTCGGCGCGTACGCCGGCGCCGAGATCATGCACGGACTGCTCCGCGTCCGGGTCCCGCTCCTCGCCCGTCGCCTCGTGACGCTGATCCCCGCCCTCCTGATCCTCGGGGCCGGCATCGACCCGACGCTCGCCCTCGTCCTCAGCCAGGTCGTCCTGTCGTTCGGCATCCCGTTCGCCCTCATCCCGCTGGTGGCGCTCACCGCCCGCCGAGAGGTGCTCGGCGAGTACCGCAACCGCACGCTCACGACGGTGGCCGGCGTCGCGGCGTCGGTGTTCCTCGTCGCGCTGAACGCCGTGCTCCTGTGGCTGGTGTTCGGCGGCGGTTAGGCTGAGGGCGTGGAATCGCCCGTGGCCGACGACTATCTCAAGGCCATCTACCACCACACCGAGTGGCAGGACGACCCGATCACGCCCTCGCAGCTCGCCGGAGTGCTGGGCCTGGCCCCGTCCAGCGTCACCGAGATGGTGAAGAAGCTGGCCGCGCAGGGGTTGGTCAGTCATCGGCCCTATGGCCCCGTCTCGCTCACGGCCGCCGGCGAACGGCGTGCGGCGTCCGTCATCCGCCGCCACCGCCTGATCGAGACCTGGCTCGTCCGCGAGTTCCGCTACTCGTGGGACGAGGTGCACGACGAGGCCGAGGTGCTCGAGCACTCGCTCAGCGACCGCCTGCTCGAGGGCATCGACGATCGGCTCGGGCGCCCGCGGTTCGACCCGCACGGGGATGCGATCCCGGATGCCACCGGCGCGGTGCACCGCGAGCCCTTCGTGCTGCTGCAGGACGCGGCATCCGGTCACTCGGGGCGCGTGCTGCGCGTGAGCGACCGCGACCCCGAGCTGCTCCGGGCGCTCGTGGAACGCCGGATCGACGTGGGCCACGAACTCGAGGTCGTCTCGGGCGACGTCGTCCGCGCCGACGGCGTCGAGGTCGCCCTGCCCGAAGGCGCCGGCGCGTCGGTCTGGCTCACGCGCTGAGTCCGCTCGCGCGCTCCGCACCGCTCTTCTCCCTCGCGCGGCGGTGACCGCCGTTACGCTGACCCCACCGGCTCCCACCGAGCCCCCAGGGAGGCATCCATGACCAGCACCACCGCGGCCCGCCGCCCCCTCCCCGTCACCGTGGCGGTGGCGCTCGTGTACGTCGGCGGTTTCGCGAACACCGCGCTCGGCATCCTCGTCCTGCTGGCCCGCTACCAGGTGGATGCCGATGACGTGCTGCCCGTGTCGCTCGTCGGCGCGGCGACCATCCTGCTGGGCCTGCTCACGGTCGCCGGAGGCTCGTCGCTCGCTCGCGGCAGCCGGCTGGCGCGGAACCTGTTGACCGCGTACCTGTCGCTGCTCGTCGTTCTGCAGGCTCTCGCACTCGCCCTCACCGAGCTCGACCCGACGATCATCGCCGCCCTGCTGGCGGCGGTGGCGGTGCTCGCCGCGGTGTGGATCCCGCCGGCGGCGCGACGTTACTTCCGCCGCGCGACGCCCTCCGCGGGCGCCCCGTCGCCGACGCTCTGACCCGACGCTCCGGCAGTGGCGGCCGGCATCCCGAGCATCCGCCGCACGAAGCGTCGATGGGCGAACCGCACCACCTCGATCGCTCCGACGGCGACGATGACCACCCCGGTGACGAGCCACGCGCCGTCTTCGCCCGGATCCTGCAGCTGGAAGAACTGCCCGAGCGGCGGGATCGTGAAGATCGCGGTGAGCGCGATGAACATCGCTCCGATGACGAGCACCTTCACCCGGGTCACGGGCCGCGAGAGCACCGTGAGCACCCAGATCGCCACGATCGCGAGGATGATCGTCGCTCCGGTCCGCAGCTGCTCGACGCTCAGCCCCAGCGCCATCGCGGCGCGCGTGTAGAGCGTCAGCGCGACGGCGATCACCAGGCCCGCCGGGATCGCGAAGCTCAGCGACCGACGCAGGAACCCCGGCACGTAGCGCTGCGTGTTCGGCAGCAGGGCGAGGAAGAAGGCCGGGATGCCGATGGTCAAGCCGTCGGTGATCGAGAGCTGACGGGGCAGGAACGGGAACTCCATCACCAGGGCGCCGAAGAGAACGGCGAGACCCGTGGCGTAGACGGTCTTGGTGAGGAAGAGCATCGAGACCCGCTCGATGTTGGCGATCACCTGGCGCCCCTCGGCGACGACCGACGGGAGGTGAGAGAAGCGTCCGTCGAGCAGGACCAGGCGAGCCACCGCCTTGGTCGCGGCGGCGCCCGAGTTCATCGCGATGCCGATGTCGGCGGTCTTGATCGCCAGCGCGTCGTTGACGCCGTCGCCGGTCATGGCGACGACGTGTCCGCGCGCCTGCAGGGCCGACACCATGCGCCGCTTCTGGTCGGGCGTGACGCGTCCGAAGACCGTGTGCTCCTCCAGGATGCGTCCGAGCTCGACGTCGTCGTCGGGGAGAGCGCGCGCGTCGTACCCTTCGTCGACCTCCAGGCCGACCTCGCGGGCGATCGCGGCGACCGTGCGAGGGTTGTCGCCCGAGATCACCCGCACGGCGACGCCCTGTTCACGGAAGTAGGCGAGCGCCTCGGCGGCGTCGGGGCGCACCGCTTCGACGAAGGTGAGGACCGCCACCGGCGTGGCGCCCGCGGGGAGACGTTCCGCAGCGACGTCGGCGTCGTCGAGCGCGTCCGCGGCGTGGGCGAGCACCAACGTGCGCCGCCCCGAGGAGGCGAGCCGGGTCACGGCCGCACCGAGCTCGCTCGCGGCATCCGCGGCCGTATCGCCGAACACCATCTCGGGCGCCCCGAGCACCCAGGTTCCGGCGGCGGCCCCCGCGAACGACACGGCGCTCCACTTGCGGGCCGACGAGAAGGGGATCCTCTGCGTCACCGTCAGCGGCACCGCGACCGCGAAGGGTTCGCGAAGGCACTGCGCGGTGGCGTTGGCGTCGTCGGCCGCGCCGTACCAGGCGAGCACGTCGCGCCAGCCGTCGGCCGGCTGCATCTCGAGAGCGGCGTCGAAGCGGATCTCGCCCGCCGTGAGCGTGCCCGTCTTGTCGAGGCAGATGATGTCGACCCGCGCGAGGCCCTCGACCGCGGGCAATTCGTTGACCAGCACCTTCTTGCCCGCCAGACGCGCGGCCCCGACGGCGAACGCGATGGAGGTCATGAGCACGAAGCCGAGCGGGATCATCGCGGTCAGCGCCGCGATCGTGTTGACCACGGCCTGCGACCACGTGCCCTGCTGCCACGCCTGCACCCAGCCGCCGGCGACCATCATCTGCGCGTTCAGCACGAGCAGCCCGATGGGCCCGATCCCCCAGCCGACCCATCGGAGGACGCGGTCGATCGACGTCCGCAGCTCGCTCGAGACGAGCTGGAACCGTTTGGCCTCGGACGCGAACGCGTTGGCGTACGACTCGGCACCGACGCGCGTGACGCGCGCCGTGCCCTCACCGGCCACGACGATCGACCCCGACAGCGCCTCATCGCCCGGCCGCTTGTCGACGGCATCCGACTCGCCCGTCAGCATCGACTCGTCGATCTGCAGGGCGCGCGTCTCCACGACGACGGCGTCGGCGGGAACCTGGTCGCCCGCGCGGACGACGAGCAGGTCGTCGCGGACCACCTCGGCCGGGGCGATCTCCGCGTCGACGCCGTCGCGGCGCACCCGCGCGCGCGGCGCGTTCAGCAGGGCGAGTCGGTCGAGGGCGGCCTTTGCGCGGAACTCCTGCACGCAGCCGATCACGGCGTTAGAGAGCGCCGCGACGCCGAAGAGCGCGTCCTGCCAGCGACCGAGCAGGAGCAGCACGAGGAAGCACGCGCCCACGATCCCGTTGAACAGCGTGAAGACATTGGCCCGGACGATGTTCCACGCGGAGCGGCTGGTGTCGGCGACGAAGGCGTTCGTCTGACCGGCCGCGACCCGCTCGGCGACCCCGGCCGCGGTCAGCCCGCGGTCATCGGCCAGGGTCTCGGCGACGGTGGGGGGCTCCATGCGATCACTGTAGAGGCACGTCCCGACATCGCGGCGACGGATTCAAGATGCCGTGCGGCGCACCCGCTCGAACGGCCACCGGACGTGCGTCGCGGTCTCGCACGCCCGCCACAGGTCGGCGCTGAGGGAGCCGTCACGCGTCAGCCGCGCGGGGGTCGCCCGACGCGGGGCACCGCGCACGACCTGCGCCGGTCCGTACATCGAGCCGCCCTCGGCGAGCGGATCGACCAGCGCGCGCACCAGCGCCCACGCCCCCTCGTCCTTGCTCTGCGTGAACGCGGCCTGCAGGTTGTCGACGAAGCGCGTGAGGCGCGTGGGTTCGTTCACGCCCCGGATGCCACGGGTCCGGCCGCTCGTGGAGTATCCCGGGTGGGCGACCAGGCTCTCGACCGGCACGCTGTGCGCCTTCAGCCGCCGGTCGGCCTCGAGCGCGAGCATCGTCGTCGCCGCTTTGGACTGCACGTACGCGCGCCACGGCGTGTATCCGTCGACGAGCTCGGGGTCGGTGGGGACGTGCTTCCAGAGCGAGGTGGACATGCTGCCGACCCACACCATCCGGCCGCGCGCGGTGGCCAGCGGGGTCAGCAGTTCTCCCGCGAGCGCGAAATGTCCGAGCACGTTCGTGGCGAAGACCTTCTCGTGTCCGCCCGACAACTCGCGGGTCTTGGGCGGGTGCACGATGCCGGCGTTCATCAGCAGCCCGTCGAGACGGCCCCGCGCCCGGACCGTCGCCGCGGCGGCGCGCACCGACCCGAGATTGCTCGTGTCGAGCAAGAGCGTCTCGATGGAGGCATCCGGGTGCGTCCGGCGCACCGCCTCTTTCGCGAGCATGAGCCGATTGGGGTTCCGGCCGGTCAGCAGCACGTGCGCGCCCGCGCCGGCCAGCTGCTCGCACGCGAAGTAGCCGAGTCCGCGGGTCGCCCCGGTGACGAGGTACGCGCGGCCCGTGAGGTCGGGAAGGTTCCGGGGGTCCCACTCGTCGCGTGCCACCCTTCGACCCTAACGATCTCTCTCGACGCCGTCACGGGTGCATTCCGGATGCGGAATACCGATCTCGTGAACTTTTTCGCTCGGTCGTGTGACGAATGGCCTGGTCGATGCGTCTGAGGAGTGAGCACACCGGCTCCGCCGCGGCCATCACCCGGCGCGACGACGTCATTCCAGGGAAGGAACCGATCATGGGTCTCGACGACAAGATCAAGAACGCCGCTCAGGACATCGTGGGCAAGGCGAAGGAAGCCATCGGCAACGCCACCGACAACGACAAGCTCGCCGCCGAGGGCAAGGCCGACCAGGTCAAGGCCGACGCGAAGAAGGCCGGCGAGAACGTCAAGGACGCCTTCAAGTAAATCGCCGCGTTCAAACGGGCCGCCGACCTCGCGTCGGCGGCCCGAGCTTTTGCCCCACGGTCGTGTCGGACCCCGGAGATAGGCTGATCGCATGCGAACCCGTGGCGACGTGGAGTGCTGGCTGACCGACATGGACGGCGTGCTCGTCCACGAGAACACCCCGATCCCCGGTGCGTCCGAACTGCTCGCGCAGTGGCGCGCCGAAGGCACCCCGTTCCTGGTGCTGACCAACAACTCGATCTTCACTCCGCGCGACCTGAGCGCACGGCTGCGGTCATCGGGTCTCGTGGTGCCCGAGTCCTCGATCTGGACCTCGGCGCTGGCCACGGCCGACTTCCTGCGCTCGCAGATGCCCGGCGGCTCCGCCTTCGTCATCGGCGAGGCGGGACTCACCACGGCGCTGCACGAGGCCGGTTTCATCATGACCGAGACCCACCCCGACTACGTGGTGGTCGGCGAGACGCGCAACTACTCGTTCGAGGCGATCACGAAGGCCATCCGCTTCATCCGCGACGGCGCCCGTTTCATCGCCACGAACCCGGATGCCACGGGCCCCTCGACCGAGGGGGTGCTCCCCGCGACGGGGGCGATCGCCGCGCTGATCACGAAGGCGACCGGCAAAGAGCCGTACATCGTCGGCAAGCCGAACCCCATGATGTTCCGTTCGGCGCTCAACCGGATCGGCGCGCACTCCGAGAACACCGGCATGATCGGCGACCGGATGGACACCGACATCGTGGCCGGCATCGAGGCGGGGCTGCACACCGTCCTGGTGATGACGGGCATCAGCGACCAGAGCGAGATCGAGAAGTACCCGTTCCGCCCCGACGAGATCCTGGCATCCGTCGCCGACCTGGTTCGCGACGAGCCGGTCGAGTCCGACCTCGCCGACGGCGAAGAGGGCCTGGCCGAAGGCCTGTGACGTGGGCGCGCTCGACGACGGGGTGAAGGTCACGGCGCTCGACGCCGCCGAGTGGGGCCGCTGGCTCGAAGAGAACCACACCGTGTCGAAGGGCGCGTGGCTGCTGCGCGGCCGGGGCGCCCACGCGGGGCGCTACGTCGAGTACGAAGAGGCGATCTGCGAGGCGCTGTGCTTCGGGTGGATCGACGGCCCCGTGCGGGTGTTCGACGAGCTGAGCTCGGGGCTGTGGTTCGCTCCCCGCCGCGCGACCAGCGGGTGGGCGGCGACGAACAAGGCCCGCATCGCCCGGCTCGAGGCCGAGGGGAGCCTGCGACCGGCCGGACTCCGCGCGCTGGAGGTCGCGCGCGCGAACGGCGCGTGGGAGATCCTCGACGGGCCCGAGGCGGGCATCGAGCCGCCCGAGTTGACGGCCGCTCTCGACGCCGTGCCCGCGGCCCGGGCGAACTGGGACGCGTTCCCGCCCTCGGCCCGCAAGTTCGGGCTCACGCAGATCGCGATGGCCGTCCGGCCGCAGACCCGTGCCACGCGGATCGCCAAGATCGTGGCCGACGCCGCCGCGGGTACACGCCCCGCCTGACCAGGAGATCCCATGGACGACCGCACGCTCTGGCTGCTCACCGCTTTCCTGATCACCGCGGGCACGTTGGTCGCGTTCCTCGTGCAGTGGCGGCGGTCGCGTCGCGGGGACCATCGCGATCCGTTCGACGGTCCGGGCGACGGCACCGACTGATCCGCGCGGCCGGCGCGTGGCATCCGGTTCGGGAACAGGCCATCGTTCGGTAACAGGACGGTCCGTGCCGAGACGGTCCTGTGCTCGGCGAATCGCCTGTTCTCGCGCGCGTCGACGGATTACTGCGGCTGCAGGCCCAGGTCGTCGAGGTCGATGGATGCCAGCCACTGCAGGCCCTCGGCCTCGATCGCGGCCTGCGCGCCGGTCTTGCGGTCGACGATGACGGCGACGGCGACAACCTCGGCGCCCTCGCGGCGCAGCGCTTCGACGGCCTTGAGAGCCGACTGGCCGGTCGTGGAGGTGTCCTCGACCACGACGACGCGCTTGCCCTTGACGTCGGCGCCCTCGATTTGACGGCCGCGGCCGTGGTCCTTGGGCTCCTTGCGCACGACGAACGCGTCGAGCGGGTGACCCGCGTGCACCGACTCGTGCATCACGGCGTTGGCGATCGGGTCGGCGCCGAGCGTGAGCCCACCGACGGCGACGACACCGTCGAGGTCCTTCACGAGGTCGAGCACGAGACGGCCGATCGCGGGGGCGGCACGGTGGTCGAGCGTGAGCTTGCGCATGTCGACGTAGTAGGTCGCCTTCTTGCCGCTGGAGAGCGTGAAGTCGCCGTGGAACACCGCCTCGGCGTTGATGAGGCCGATGAGGGCCTGGCGGTCGGCTTCGAGCTCGGGCGTGGAGGCGGCAGTCACGGCGTCGAGTCTATTGCGCCGCGGTTCGCGGCATCCGTCCCGCGGAGTTCGTGACCGACACACCGGGCACGAACGGCCACCGACGGCGTGTCGTCCGCCGGCTCCGCAGGACGGTACGCGCGACCAGGGACGCGGCCCGGAGGCCGCGTCATCCGTCCCGCGGAGTACCTCCGCGACACGCGGCACCGACGCGGACGAGAACGGCGTGTCGCCGACGAACTCCGCGCGGCTGACACGGCCGACCGCCCGGCGATGTCGCCGCCCGAAAGTAGGCTGGATGCCATGCGCCTGGCCACCTGGAACGTCAACTCCGTCCGCGCCCGCGTCGCCCGCACCGTCGAGTTCGCCGTGCGCGAGCACATCGACGTTCTGGCGATGCAGGAGATCAAGTGCAAGACGGAGCAGTTCCCGTACGCGGCGTTCGAGGAGGCCGGGTACCACGTGGTCGCGCACGGGCTGAACCAGTGGAACGGTGTCGCGATCGCGAGCCGTGAGCCGATCGAGGACGTCGAGATCGGGTTCCCCGGGATGCCCGGGTTCGAGAAGGGCAAAGAAGGCCCCGACCTGCCGAAAGAGGCGCGCGCGATCGGCGCCACGATCGACGGCGTGCGCGTGTGGAGCCTGTACGTGCCGAACGGCCGCGGTCTCGACGATCCGCACTACCGTTACAAGCTCGACTGGCTCGAGGCCCTCCGCCGCCACACCGAGGACACCCTCGCGGCGAACCCCGGTCTCCCGCTGGCCCTGACCGGCGACTTCAACATCGCCCCCACGGATGCCGACAACGGCGACCCCACCGTGATCGAGGGCGTGACCACGCACGTCTCGCCGCCCGAGCGCGCCGCGTTCGCCGCCTTCGAGTCCGCGGGACTCACCGACGTGGTGCGTCCGCTCATCCCCACCGGCTACACCTACTGGGACTACAAGCAGCTGCGTTTCCCCCGCAACGAGGGGCTGCGCATCGACTTCATCCTCGGCTCGACGGCGTTCGCCGACGCCGTGCAGGGCGCCGAGATCCACCGCAACGAGCGCAAGGGCGAGGTGCCCAGCGATCACGTGCCCGTCGTCGCCGACCTCGACTTCTCGCACGGTGAGGACGACGACGATCTGCCGATGATCTTCGGCTGACGGCATCCGGCGATCTTTTTTCGCCCCTCTGTCGATTCCGCCCGTCGCCGTTCGACGCGATAGTAGGGGCAGGCATCCGCTCCCCCGGAACCCACGGCAGCGAGGAAGAGAAGAGACCATGACGAAGTACATGCTGATCATGCGCGGCACCGACGAGGCGTACGCGGCGTACAAGCAGATCCCGTTCGAGCAGATCATCAACGACATGGGTGCGTACAACGAGTCCATGATCACCGCGGGCGTGCTCGTCGCCGGCGACGGCCTCGCCGAGGACATGAGCCAGAACTTCGTCGTCGAGTTCGGCGGTGAGGAGCCCGTTGTCACCGACGGTCCCTACGGCGAGACGCACGAGCTGTTCAACGGCTTCTGGATCATCGAGGTGTCCTCGCGCGACGAGGCGATCGAGTGGGCGCGCCGCGCGCCGCTCATCGCCGGCAACAAGCTCGAGGTCCGCCGCGTGACCGACGAGACCGACTTCGCCGCGTTCGCCGACAACGAGTACATCCAGAAGGAGGAGGGCTGGCGCGAGGAGCTGTCCGGCCGGTGACCCCCGACCCCGAGGTCGCGCGCCGCGTCGCGGCGATCTGGCGCATCGAGGGCGCCCGGATCGTCGCGGCGCTGGCCCGCGTGGTCGGCGACCTCGGCACCGCGGAGGACCTCGCGCAGGACGCGCTCGTCGAGGCCGTGGAGCAGTGGGGGCGCGACGGCGTCCCCCGGAACCCCGGGGCGTGGCTGACGGCGGTGGCGAAGCGGCGTGCGATCGACGGCTGGCGGCGCGAGCAACGCCTCGGCGAGAAGTACCGGCTCCTCGCCGGCGACCTCGACGAGGTGTCCGACGACGTGTGGGAGCCCATCGACGACGACGTGCTGCGTCTCGTGTTCGCCGCCTGTCACCCGGTGCTCTCGCGCGAGGCGCAGGTGGCGTTGACGCTGAAGGTCGTGGCCGGCCTCGACACGGAGGCGATCGCGCGGCTCTTCCTCGTGCCGGTTCCGACGATGCAGCAGCGGATCGTCCGGGCGAAGAAAGCGCTCAGCGCCGCCCGCGTGCCGTTCGCGGTGCCCGAACCGGCGGAGTGGCCCGCGCGACGCACGGCGGTGCTCACCGTCGTGTACCTGATCTTCACCGAGGGCTACGTCGCGAGCACGGGCGACGCGGTGCTCCGCACCGAGCTGGCGCACGAGGCCCTGCGCCTCGGCCGCGTCCTCGACCGACTGCTCCCCCGCGAGCCGGAGGTGCTCGGGCTGTCCGCGCTCATGGAGTTCCAGGCATCCCGGTTCGCGGCCCGCGTCGACGGGAACGGGGATGCCGTCCTCCTGGTCGACCAGGATCGACGCCGCTGGGACCGCTCGGCGATCGCCCGCGGGCGCGCGCTGCTCGACGGGGCCGATGCCCTGGGCAAGGGTCGCGGTCCCTACCAACTGCAGGCGGCGATCGCGCTGTGTCATGCAGAGGCCGCGAGCGTCGACGAGACCGACTGGGACCGCATTGTCCTGCTGTACGAGATGCTCGGCCGGATCACCGCGAACCCGGTCGTCGAGCTCAATCGTGCCGTCGCCGTGTCGATGGCATCCGGCCCCGAGGAGGGGCTCGCGATCGTCGACGGGATGGATGCCACGCCCCTCCGCGGCTCGCATCTGCTGCCCTCGGTGCGCGGCGAACTGCTCGCGCGCCTGGGCCGTGTCGAAGACGCGCGCGCCGCGCTGCTCGAGGCCGCCGACCTCACCCGCAACGCCCGCGAGGCGGCACTGCTGCGGAGGAAGGCGGAGGCGCTGGGCGGCTGAGGCTGCGCGGGTATCCGAGTTTGAGCGCCCGGTGCGCGGGTTTGGGGCGCGTTCTTCACTCTGGGGCGCGAAATTCACGCCCCGAAGCGCCAAACGCGCCCCAGACCGAGAGGTGGTGCGTCAGGCCGCCGGCACCGGCGCGGGAGCCGTCCGCTGGGCGAGCGTCACGAGCGCCTCGATGATCGAACGCAGGAACGCCGCCGTGCCCTCGTCGGTGACGGTGCCGTCCTCCTCGAAGAGGCCGGGCGTGGACTGGATGTAACCCTCGGGCTGGCCGAGGACGAGGGCGTTGTAGTGCAGGAGCACCGAGCGCAGGTGCTGCTGGCCGGCTGCCGTGGCGATGCCGCCCTGCGACGTGCCGATGACCGCGGTGGGCTTGTCGTTGAACGACGCCTCACCGTAGGGACGCGCCGACCAGTCCAGCGCGTTCTTCAGCACGCCGGGGATCGAGCGGCTGTACTCGGGGGTCACGATGAACACCGCGTCGGCATCCTCGATCGCGTTCTTGAAATCGACCGCGACCTGGGGGAAGTCGCCGTCGTAGTCGGGCGAGTAGAACGGGAGGTCCTTGATCGGGATCTCCTTCAGGGTCACGCCCTCGGGCGCCACCTTCTCGAGCGCCTTCGCCAGGCGGCGGTTGATCGAGGTGCTGGAGATGCTTCCGACGATGTAGCCGATGGTGTGGTCGGTCACGATGATCCTTCCTGGATGACGAGGGCGCGGGCGCCCGAATGCATTCACGTGCAAGCTTTTCGTTTCTCGGACTATTCCCCGCGGGGCTTGACTCCGCCCCCAGGGGGATGCCGAACGTCGGAAGCCCCCTCTACCGTGGAGGGATGCCGAACCTCACCCGGGCGCAGTGGCGCAGCGACATCGTGCTCGCGGCGGTGCTGTTCGTCGGAGGGCTGCTCAGCGCCGTGCTCTCCGCGGTCGCGGGGATCTACGGCGATCAGCAGGCCGAGTTCGTCCTCGCCGTCGCGTACGTCGCGGTGCTGTCGATTCCGCTCGCCTTCCGGCGACGCTGGCCGTCGATCGTGGCCGTGATCGTCTCGGCGGCGTACTTCTTCGCCGTGACGCTGAGAGTGCCCGAGGTGTACGCGGGCAACATCGCCATGTTCATCGCGATCTACACGGTCGGAGCGTGGTCGACGAACCGACGCCGGGCCACGATCGTGCGGGCGGCCATCATCCTGGGCATGTTCGCGTGGTTGTTCGTGGTGATGTTCCAAGATGCGACCATGCCGGTCGACCAGGTGCCCGAGGGATTCCCGTCGCGCACGGGCGCCTTCTCGCCCTTCGTCGCCTCGCAACTGCTGGGGCTCGCCCTCAACGCCCTCTTCTTCGGCGGCGCGTACTTCTTCGGCGAGCGCTCGCATCAGCAGCGCCTGCAGCGCCTCGCCCTCGAGGAGCGCACGGCCGAACTCGAGGCCGAGCGCGAGATCACCGCCGCCCAGGCCGTCGCCCTCGACCGGGTGCGCATCGCGCGCGAACTGCACGATGTCGTCGCCCACCACGTCTCGCTGATGGGCGTGCAGGCCGGAGTCGCCCGCTCGGTCATGGACCGCGACCCGGACACATCGCGCGAGGTGCTGAGCGGCATCGAGGAGTCGGCGCGCACTTCCCTGCGCGAGCTGCGCCAGCTGCTCGAGACGCTCCGCACCCCGGATGCCGACGACGAGCCGAATGTCGACACCGCTCCGACCACCCACGGGCTGGCATCCATCCCCTCCCTCGTCGAGGCGGCCTGTGCCGCGGGACTGCCGACGACGTTCGCGGTCATCGGCGAACCGGCGACCGAGCCGTCCCCGGTGGTGCAGGTGAACCTGTTCCGCATCGCCCAGGAGGCGTTGACGAACGCCCGTCGGCATGCGGGGCCGGATGCCACGGCCGACGTGCGTGTGCGGTTCGACGACTCGACCGTCGAACTCGAGGTGACCAACACGGGCCGCCGCGCGTCCGGAGCCCCGGGCCTCGGGCAGCGTGGAATGCGCGAACGCGCGGCCGTGTCGGGCGGCAGCATCGAGATGGGGCCGCGCACGCGCGGCGGCTATCTCGTGCGGGTGCGTGTGCCCCTGGCGGAGGCGGAGGTCGCGCATGTCTGACCTGCGCGTGCTGCTGGTCGACGACCACGCGATGATGCGGGCGGGGTTCCGCACGATCCTGTCGCTCGAAGACGACATCGAGGTCGTCGGCGAAGCGCGCACGGGGATCGAGGCGATCGCCGCGGCGGAGACGCTGCAGCCCGACGTGATCTGCATGGACGTCCAGATGCCCGACATGGACGGGCTCGAGGCGACGCGGCGCATCGTCGCCGACCCCGACTCGGACGCCGCCGTCCTCATCGTCACGACGTTCGACCGCGACGACTACCTGTTCGACGCCCTCGCGGCGGGCGCGAGCGGCTTCCTGCTGAAGAACGCGGGACCGGAAGAGCTGGTGGGCGCGGTGCGCGTGGTGGGCGCGGGCGACGCGCTGCTCGCCCCCGAGGTCACGCGCCGCGTCATCGCGCGGTTCGCGGGCCAGGGCGGCGAGGCCGTGGCATCCCCCGCACAGCGTCCGGCCGCCCCGCCCCTCGTCCTCGCCGAGCCGCTCACCGACCGCGAGACCGAGGTGCTGAAACTCGTCGCCGAGGCTCTGAGCAACGCCGAGATCGCCGCGCGGCTGTTCATCGGCGAAGCCACCGTGAAGACGCACGTGTCGAACGTGCTGCAGAAGCTCGGCGCGCGCGACCGCGTCCAGGCCGTCGTGCTGGCCCACCGCCACGGCCTGGCGTAGCGCTCCCCCGCACGACGGAGGGACGGAACCCGCCCCCGGACGGATGACGCGCCGCACGGCCGTCCGTAGCGTGGATGCCATCACCAGAAAGGGGTGGACCGTGCTCGAACTGAACGGCATCACCAAGAGCTACGGCGGACGCCGGGTGCTCGACGACGTGACCTTCACCGTGGCCCCGGGACGTCTGACGGGATTCGTCGGCGGCAACGGCGCGGGAAAGACCACGACCATGCGGATCGCGCTCGGCGTGCTCGGGAAGGATGCCGGCACGGTGTCGATCGACGGCGCCGAGCTCACCGCCGGGGACCGCCGCCGCTTCGGCTACATGCCCGAGGAGCGCGGCCTGTACCCGAAGATGAAGGTCGTCGAGCACATCGCCTACCTCGCGCGCCTCCACGGCTTCGGCAAGGCGGAGGCCACCGCGAAGGCGACCGCCCTGCTCGAACGCCTCGGACTCGGCGAGCGCCTGAACGACCTGGTCGAGACGCTGTCGCTCGGCAACCAGCAGCGCGCGCAGATCGCGGCGTCGCTCGTGCACGAGCCGGAGGTCCTGATCCTGGACGAACCGTTCTCGGGCCTCGACCCGCTCGCGGTCGACGTCGTCGCGGGCGTGCTGCAGGAGAAGGCGGCCACGGGCACCGCCGTGCTGTTCTCGTCGCACCAGCTCGACGTGGTCGAGCGGCTGTGCGACGACCTCGTGATCATCGCCGCCGGAACGATCCGTGCGGCCGGCAGTCGCGACGCGCTGCGCGCCCAGCACGCGACGCACCGGTACGAGCTGCTCTCGGGCGGTGACGCGGGCTGGCTGCGCGACCAGCCCGGTATCACGGTCCTCGACTTCGACGGCGGGTACGCCGTCTTCGACGCGGCCGACGACGACGCGGCTCAGGCCGTGCTGCGGGCGGCGGTCGCCCGCGGCGACGTGGCGAGTTTCGCGCCTCAGCGCCCGACCCTCGCCGACATCTTCAAGGAGGTCATCCAGTGAGCACCGCACCCACATCGCGCCGGTCGGCGCCGGGCGCTCCCAGCGAACTGCAGAGCGTGTGGCTCGTGGCCGAGCGCGAGATCGGATCGAAGCTGCGGAGCAAGGTCTTCGTGATCTCGACGGCGATCCTCGTGCTCGCCGCCCTCGCGTCGGTGCTGTGGGGCGGTTTCGCCGCGCAGAACGCCGGGGGCAGTGGCATCCCCGTCGCCGTCACGAACCAGACGCAGCCCGCGCTGTCGGGGGTCGCGGGCGTAGACGCGACGGTCGCCGATTCCGACGCCACCGCCCGCGCGCTCGTCGAGGACGGGACGGTGGATGCCGCCCTCGTGTCGGGATCGTCGAACCCCGCGTTCGACTACACGGTCGTGGTGAAGGACAAGGTGCCGGGGGCGCTGCTGCAGCTGCTCAGCGAGACTCCCGAGGTGGAGACGATGGAACCCGGCGCGGGCGCGGCGGATGCGCTGCGCTACTTCATCGCCCTCGGGTTCGGCATCGTGTTCCTCATCGCGGCCAGCACCTTCGGCGGGACGATCGCCCAGAGCGTGGTGGAAGAGAAGCAGACGCGCGTCGTCGAGATCCTGATCTCCGCGATCCCGGTGCGGGCGCTGCTGGCGGGCAAGGTTCTCGGCAACACCATCCTCGCGATGGCGCAGATCGTGCTGCTCGCGGCGGTGGCGGTGATCGGGCTCGCGGTGACCGACCAGGTGGGGGTGCTCGGTGCTCTCGGCGCACCGATCGCGTGGTTCGCGATCTTCTTCCTCTTCGGGTTCACACTGCTGGCCTCGCTGTTCGCCGCGGCCGCCGCGATGGTGTCGCGCCAGGAGGACATCGGCGCGACCACGACTCCGATCACGATGCTCGTGATGGCGCCGTACTTCCTCGTGATCTTCTTCAACGACAACCCCGTCGTGCTGACGATCATGTCGTACGTGCCGTTCTCGGCACCGGTGGGGATGCCGCTGCGGATGTACCTCGGCGACGCGCAGTGGTGGGAGCCGGTGCTGTCGCTGGTGATCCTCGTCGCCTCCTGCATCGCCGCGATCGCAATCGCCGCGCGGATCTACCAGAACTCCCTGCTGCGCATGGGCGCGCGCGTCAAGCTCGCGGAGGCGCTGCGGGGCTGACCGGCTCGGGCCCGGTCACCGGCGGGATGGATGCCACGGCTTCTGGCATCCATCCCGCTTTCCGTGTCGCGAGGTCACTCTTCGAGGACGGCGAGGACGTTGCCCGCGGGGTCGCGGAACCAGGCGATCAACGGTCCTCCTTCGCGCATGATCCCGCGGGAGTCCGTGGGGATGTCCGCGTCGTCGTAGATCTTCGTCTCGACACCGCGCGAGCGGAGATCGTCGACCGCCGCCTCGACGTCGGAGACGGGGAAGTTCAGCACCGTGAACGTCGCCGGCACGTGGTGCGGTTTGCCGTAGACGAGCACGCGCCCACCGGATCCGAGGTGCAGGACGAGGAACCCGGATCCCTCGAGCACCTCCACCCGGATGCCGAGGGTGTCGGCGTAGAAGCGGTGGGCGGCGTCGAGGTCGTCGACGGCCAGGCCCGAGAAGGCCCCGTCAGGATCGAACATGGTCGTGCCCCTTTCTCTAGTTCGGCCGCACGTAGGCCGTGACGCTGTCGGAGAGTCGGATCTGCGTCCCCGCGACGGTGTCGTCGGCCGGGTCGCCGATGGCGACGGAGAGGTTCTCGTCGACACCGAAGACCGCCGCGCCGGGCTGCGCGCCGCTCGCGCACCCCGCCGACCACGGCCGGTTGTCGGTGGAGGTGAAGACCGCGATGCACCGGCCGTCGCCGTCGTCGGGGACGGCGAGGTAGATGCGGAAGTCGCGGATCGTGGCGATGTAGCGGATGCTCGCCGGGTCGATGCCGCTGTCGGACAGGATGTCGCCGGAGATCACGTCCTCGGAGGTCTGCACGAAGGCGAGTTCGGGCAGGCCGGATGCCGTGGCGTCGGTCGGGGCGGGCTGAGTGGCCGCGGCGAAGCCGATCGCGATGCCGAGTCCGAGGAGGGCGACGCCGGCGAGACCCGTGAGGATGCGCCGGGCGAGAGGACGGCCGGGCGCGGGCGCGTCTGCGTCAGCGGGCTGCGCGTCGTCGGCGGGTGCCTCGGGCGGCGGGGCGTCGGGTGGGACCGGATCGGTGCCGAGGCGAAGGCGCTCCTCGAGGTCGGCGAGCCGGGCGATCTCCGCCTCGGTGGGCGCGCTCCCCCGCCCGCCGTACACACGCTCGCGGAGGCGGATCAGCTCGACGTCGACGTCGCTCATGCCACGACTCTAGGCGTGCCACAGGTGGCCACGGCCCCACGCCCGCGTCACTCGACGACGTACGCCGTGACCGACTCCGACAGGCGCACGGGCGTTCCGCGGATCGACATCCGGGACG
Source organism: Microbacterium sp. RURRCA19A (assembly GCF_900156455.1). Lineage (GTDB taxonomy): Bacteria > Actinomycetota > Actinomycetes > Actinomycetales > Microbacteriaceae > Microbacterium. The sequence continues at coordinate 675,912 of NZ_FTNQ01000002.1, read as the reverse complement.
TGTCTCCGAGCGCGACGCTCAGGTGCCGGTCGATGCCGAACACGGCACCGTCGTCGAAGGGTCCTCCGGTCGTGCATCCCGCGGACCACGGCTGATCGTTGACGACGATGAACGTCACCACGCACACCCCCTCCCCCCGCTCCGGCTGGGCGAGGAACACGCGGAAGCCGCGCATCACGGCGATGTACCGTGTGGTGGCGGGGTCGATCCCACTGTCGTCGATGATGCTGGCCGAGATGACGTCGTCGTCGGTCTGCGGGAACGCCAGCTCGGGATACCGCGCCGACGGGGTCGGAGACGGGGTGGCCGAAGCGGCGACGAGGGACGGTGCGGCCACGCCCGCGGCGTACCCCGCCCCGAGCAGGACACCCGCCGCGACGACCGCCGCGATCACCGCGAGCGAGCGGTGGCGCGGAGGTGCGGCATCCCTCGGCGCCCCCTCGTCGGCAGGGTCGCCGGGCAGGTCCACGGGCTCGGCGGATGCCACGGAAGCGGCGGCCGGAGCGTGATCGGCGGCGGGGCTGGGGGCACGGCGGGCACGGGCGGCCTCTTCGAGGGCCGTGAGGCGTGCGATCTCGTCCGGTGTCGCCGGGAGGGCGGCAGCGCCGTAGACGCGCTCGCGCAGGTGGTTCAGCTCGACGTCGTCGTCGGTCATGCCCCGACTCTAGAACCGCCCGAGGCAGGGTGGGGCGGTAGTCAGGGAGCCGTGGCGCCCAGGGCGTCCGCCGCTCCCACGAGCGCGAGGTGCGACAGCGCCTGCGGTGTGTTGCCGGCCTGCCGCTTGCCCTTCGGGTCGTACTCCTCGGACAGCAGCCCCACGTCGTTCGCGACCGCGGTCAGCCGCCGCATGAGGGCGACGGCGTCGTCGCGTCGGCCCGTGCGCGCGTACTGGCCGACGAGCCAGAACGAGCACGCCAGGAACGGGTGCTCGTCGCCCGCGAGCCCGTCGACGCCCGTCGTCCGATAGCGCAGCAGCCACCCGTCGGGCATGAGGGTCTGCTCCATGCGCGCGACGGTGGCGAGCATGCGCGGGTCGTCGTACGCGCAGAAACCCACCTGCGGCAGGATCAGCAGCGACGCGTCGACCTCGTCGGTATCGGCGTGCTGCGTGAACCAGCCGCCGCGGTGCACGCCGTGCGCGTCGATGTCGGCCCGAACGCGATCGCGCAGCTCACGCCACGTGTCGACCTCGCCCTCCAGCCCGTTCTCTTCCACGGCCCGGATGCCACGATCGAACGCCGCCCACACCATCGCCCGGGAGTGCGTGAAGAAGTGGGGGTCGCCGCGCATCTCCCAGATGCCGTTGTCGGGACGATCGACCCACTGCACGAGCTGATCGAGCAGCGTGCGCTGCAAGGCCCACGAGAACGTGGTCTCCTCGACGCCGGCCCTCCGGGCGGCCTCGAGGGCGACCATGACCTCGCCGATCACATCGGCCTGGTACTGGTCGACCGCGCCGTTCCCGATGCGGACCGGCCGCGCCCCCTCGTAGCCGGGCAGGCTCGTGATCTCACGCTCGGGCAGGTCGCGCTCCCCCGCGATGCCGTACATGATCTGCACGTCGGCCGGATCGCCGGCGATCGCCCGCAGCAGCCACGTGCGCCAGCGATGCGCGGCGTCGAGGTAGCCGTGGTCGATGTACGCGACGAGAGTGAGCGCCGCGTCGCGGAGCCACACGTAGCGGTAGTCCCAGTTCCGTTCCCCGCCGAACGCCTCGGGCAGCGAGGTGGTGGCCGCGGCCACGATACCGCCGGTCTCCGCGTGGGTCAGCGCGCGCAGGACCAGGAGCGAACGGGTGACGAGCTCGGCGTGCTCACCCGCCGCCTGCACGCGCTCCGCCCACGAGGCCCACCACTCGATGGTGCGTTTGAGCGTGGCATCCACGTCGATCGGGGCGGGCGCCTCGCGCCACGACGGCCCCCACTGCAGCACCGAATCGACGCTCTCGCCCGCGACGGTCGTCCACCGCGCGCGGTGCGCGGTGTCGACCGCGATCAGGCGCGGACCGCGGAGGACCACGGCATCCGGCCCGGCGACCGCGAGGATCGCGTGCGCGTGGCCGTTCCCGATCTGCCGCACCCACGGCACCGCCCGGGCGTAGTCGAACCGGAACCGCACCTCGCTGACGAAGTCGACCTCGCCGGAGATCCCGACCACGCGCCGCACCACGGCCTCGACGCCCTCGTCGATCGGCATCGCGTCGTGCACCTCGGCCACCCCCGTCGCCGTCTGCCAGCGCGTGACCAGCACGAACGTGTCGGCGTCGTAGTGTCGGGTGACCGTGGCATCCGGATCGCTCGGACGCAGCGACCAGGCCCCGTGCGACTCGTCGCCGAGCAGCGCGCCGAACATCGACCCGCTGTCGTACCGGGGCAGGCAGAGCCAGTCGATGCTGCCCCAGCGGGACACCAGGGCGGCGGATCGGCAGTTGCTGAGGACGGCGTAGTCCTCGATCGCGGTGCTCACCCTCGTGATTGTGACAGGGGATGCCGACATCGTGGCCGTGCATCCCGCTAGTGGCATCCGTGGGCTCGCTGCAAGCGACCACGCGGTGTCGGACGGGGACGCTACGGTGGCCCCATGCCGGCGGACACCACCCTGATCATCCTGGGCGCTTCGGGCGACCTCACCTCGCGTCTCCTGCTGCCCGCCCTCGGGCAGCTGCTCACGCGCGAGCCGAGCCGCTCGGTCCGGCTGCACGGCGCCGGCATGGAGGACTGGAGCGACGAGAAGTGGCGCGACACCGTGCGCGCCTCCTTCGCGACGATGGGCGCCGAGAAGGCCTTCGAGAAGGTGGCCGACACCACGTACAGTCAGGCCGACATCACGAAGACCTCCGACCTGCAAGAGCTCCTGGATGCCGCGGAGGGCCGGCCGGCGCTGTACTTCGCCGTCCCCCCGGCGGTCGCCGAGAAGGCGTGCGTCGCGCTGGCCGACGCGACCCTCCCCGACGGCACGATCCTGGCTCTCGAGAAGCCGTTCGGCACCGACGAAGCCAGCGCCCACGCTCTCAACGAGCAGGTCGCGAAGCTCGTCCCCGAGAACCAGGTGTTCCGGATCGACCACTTCCTCGGCCGTTCGACGGTGTTGAACCTGCTCGGCGTGCGCTTCGCCAACCGTCTCATCGAGAGCGTGTGGTCGGCCGACGACATCGCCGGTGTCACGGTCGACTTCCCCGAGAAGCTCGGACTCGAGGGGCGCGCGGGCTACTACGACCATGCCGGGGCCCTGGTCGACATGATCCAGAGCCACCTGCTGCAGGTCATGGCGTTCGTGACGATGGAGCCGCCGTCCTCTCTCGACCAGCTCGATCTCCGGGATGCCACCTCCGCGGTGCTGCGTGCGACGCACGTGTGGGGCGACGACGCCGTGAAGAACTCCCGCCGCGCCCGGTACAGCGAGGGCACGATCGGCGACCGGCACTTCCCGTCGTACGCCGACGAGCCCGGCGTCGACCCCGCGCGCCAGACCGAGACGCTCGCCGAGATGACGGTCGAGGTGCGCACCGCTCGCTGGCAGGGCGTGCCGATCGTGCTGCGGTCGGGCAAGGCGCTGGGCCCGGATGCCGGCGACCCCGCCGTCACCGTCACCTTCAAGCCCGTGCGGCACCTGCCCGACGGCTTCGTCGGCGAGAGCGCCCCCTCGGTACTGACGTTCTCCCTCGGCCCCGACACCATGAGCCTCGGGCTGAACGTCAACGGCGCCGACGACCCGCTCGAGCTGGAGCGCGTGACCCTCGCGGCCGACCTCGGCGAGGGTGGCCTGAAGGCCTATGGCGAGGTGCTCTCCGGCATCCTGGACGGCGACGCGATGCTCGCTGTCCGCGGCGACGCCGCCGAGCAGTGCTGGCGCATCGTGCAGCCGGTCATCGACGCGTGGCGGGAAGATCGGGTGCCGCTCGACGAGTATCCGGCGGGGACGGCCGGTCCGACCTCCTGGGGGCTGTGACTTTCTCCGTCACACGGGAACATCCGGGGGTCCGACGGCGTTCGATGGAACGGGTCAACGGCGCCCCGGCAACGTTCTCACCCTCAGGAGTACCCCATGTCCCACGTTCTCGACCGCACCGCCCAGACCGACGTCCCGATCCTCGACGTCCTGGCCGAGCGCTGGAGCACCCGCGTCTTCGACGCCGACGCCCCCGTCGACGAAGAGGCCCTGCGCGCCGCCCTCGAGGCCGCCCGCTGGTCGCCGTCCGCCAACAACACCCAGCCGTGGCGTTTCCTCCTCGCCCGCCGGGGAACCGACGCGCACGCGAAGATCGTCGCGTCGCTCGTCGGGTTCAACCAGGGCTGGGCGCCGGCCGCCGGGGCCCTGCTCGTCGTGCTGGCCGAGACCGTCGACGACGAGGGCAATGCCCGCCCCTGGGCGACCTACGACGCCGGACAGTCCGCCGCGTTCTTCACCGTCGAGGCCCACGCCCGCGGCCTCGCCACCCACACCATGGGCGGCTTCTCGGGCGAAGACCTGCGTCACGCGTTCGAGATCGACCCCCGCTTCACCCCGGTGACCGTCATCGCCGTGGGCGCCTTCGGCGACCTGAATGCCGCCGACGAGACCGTCCGCGCCCGCGAGTCCGCACCGCGCACGCGCCGGCCCATCGCCGAGTCCCTGCTGCTCGACGCCTGACACGACGCCGGTCTCCGGCACCATCCGCCCCCGTATCCGCGCCCGCGGTGCGGGGGCGGACCCGTCTGCGGCGGGGCACCGGCGCGACATCGCGCACGGGTGAGTGCCGCAACCGGCTCAGCGCTCGACGAGCACGCCGTCCTCGTCGGCCCACACGTGTCGCCCGGGCGTGAACACCACACCCGCGATCGTCACGGCGACATCGACCTCGCCGACGCCGTCCTTCGCGCTCTTGCGCGGGTTCGAGCCGAGCGCCTTGACCCCCAACGGCAGGGATGCCATCGCCGCCCGATCGCGGATCGCGCCGTGCACGATGATCCCCGCCCACCCGTTCTCGACGGCCGACGCGGCGATGAGGTCGCCGACGAGCGCGGACTCGAGCGAGCCGCCACCGTCGACGACCAGCACGGCGCCCGCTCCGGGCGTGGCGAGCACCCGCTTCACGAGCGCGTTGTCGCGGTGGCACCGCACGGTACGGACGAGGCCGTCGAACGCGACGTGTCCGCCGAGGTCGAGCATCTGCAGGGAGAGCGAATCGAGCTCGTCGCCGCGCTCGTCGTAGAGGTCAGCCGTAGCGATGGTCATGCCGCCAGGCTAGCGACGCGCCCCGGCGCCCCACCCCCGCCCCACCCCGGCGGCCCGCCCCGGCGTCCCCCCTTGCCGATAAACGCCATCGGCGGCGAGACACGGCGGGAGAGCGCGTTTCTCGCCGCAAATCGCGTTTATCGGCACCAGAGGCGGAGTCGGGACGGGGCGGGGCGCGGGGCTACTCAATGATCTCGGCCTCGATCACGTCGTCGTCGCCGGGCTCCGGCTCGGCGGCGGGGCCGGCGCTCGTGAGCACCAGCGACTCCCCGTCGCTCGCGACGTCGACCTTCACCAGGTCGCCGTCGCGCACGCCGCCCGCGAGGATCGCCATCGCGAGGCGGTCCTGCACCTCGGACTGGATCAGGCGACGGAGCGGACGCGCGCCGTACACCGGGTCGTACCCGCGCTCGGCGAGCCACGACCGGGCGTCGGGCGTCACCGCGAGGGTGAGCCGGCGCTCGCGCAGCCGCTTGTGCAGCGCGTCGACCGCGAGCTCGACGATCTGGGCGAGGTCGTCCTCGGTCAGCGCCTGGAAGATCACGATGTCGTCGAGACGGTTCACGAACTCGGGCTTGAACGCCTGGCGCACCAGCGCCTGCACCTGCGCGCGCTTGACCTCGATCGACAGCGTGGGGTCGATGAGGATCGGCGAGCCGAGGTTCGACGTCAGGATCAGGATGACGTTGGTGAAGTCGACCGTGCGGCCCTGGCCGTCGGTCAACCGACCGTCGTCCATCACCTGCAGCAGGATGTCGAACACCTCGGGGTGCGCCTTCTCGACCTCGTCCAGCAGTACGACGCTGTAGGGGCGCCGACGCACGGCCTCGGTGAGCTGCCCGCCCTGCTCGTAGCCGATGTATCCCGGAGGGGCACCGACGAGCCGCGCGACGGAATGCTTCTCGCCGTACTCCGACATGTCGATGCGGACCATGGCGCGCTCGTCGTCGAACAGGAAGTCGGCGAGCGCCTTCGCGAGCTCGGTCTTTCCGACACCCGTGGGGCCGAGGAACAGGAACGACCCCACCGGGCGATTCGGGTCGCTGATGCCGGCCCGCGAGCGCCGCACGGCATCGGACACCGCCTTCACGGCGTCCTTCTGTCCGATCAGGCGCTTGCCGAGCTCGCGCTCCAGGTGCAGGAGCTTCTCGGTCTCGCCCTGCAGGAGACGCCCGACCGGGATGCCGGTCCACGCGGCGATGACGGCGGCGATGTCTTCGTCGGTGACCTGGTCGTTGACCATGCGGTCGCCGGCGGGCTCCTCGCGCTCGGCGGTCATCAGCTCGCGCTCGAGCGCCGGGATGTCGGCGTACAGCAGGCGCGACGCGCGCTCGAGGTTGCCCTCGCGCTGGGCGCGCTCGGCATCCACCCGGGCCGCGTCGAGCCGCGTCTTGAGGTCGCCGACGCGGTTGAGCGACGCGCGCTCGCGCTCCCACCGGGCCTGCAGCTCGTCGAGCTTGGACTGCTCGGCGGCGAGGGTTTCGCGCAGGGTCGCCAGGCGCTCCTTCGAGGCGGCGTCCTTCTCTTTCTTCAGCGCCAGCTCTTCGAGCTTCAGGCGGTCGACGTGGCGGCGCAGCTCGTCGATCTCGAGCGGAGCCGAGTCGATCTCCATGCGCAGCCGGGACGCAGCTTCGTCGATCAGGTCGATGGCCTTGTCGGGCAGTTGCCGCGAGGGGATGTACCGGTGGGAGAGGGATGCCGCGGCGACGAGCGCCGCGTCGGCGATGGCGACCTTGTGGTGCGCTTCGTACCGCTCCTTGAGTCCGCGGAGGATCGCGATGGTGTCCTCGACCGTGGGCTCGCCGACGTAGACCTGCTGGAAGCGGCGCTCGAGCGCGGCATCCTTCTCGATGAACTCGCGGTATTCGTCGAGCGTGGTCGCGCCGATGAGGCGCAGCTCGCCGCGGGCAAGCATGGGCTTCAGCATGTTGGAGGCCGCGACCGAGCCCTCGCCGCCGCCCGCGCCCATGAGCACGTGAAGCTCGTCGATGAACGTGATGATGCGGCCGTCGGACTCGGTGATCTCCTTGAGGACGCTCTTCAGCCGCTCCTCGAACTGGCCGCGGTACATGGCACCGGCCACGAGGGCCGAGATGTCGAGCGACACGAGCTCTTTGTTCTTGAGGCTCTCGGCGACGTCTCCGGCGACGATGCGCTGCGCGAGTCCCTCGACGACGGCGGTCTTGCCGACGCCGGGTTCGCCGATGAGGACCGGGTTGTTCTTCGTGCGGCGCGTGAGCACCTGGCTGACGCGCCGGATCTCGCTGTCACGCCCGATGACGGGGTCGAGCTTGCCCTGGCGGGCCCGGTCGGTGAGGTTGATGCCGAACTGCTCGAGGGCGCTGCGCGCGTCCTCCTGCCCCGGCTGTTGTGTGGCGTTCATTTCGTTCTCCTGGGAAGTCGTTTCGCAAACTTGAGTTGCGTTGACTCAAGTTTAGCAGCGGCACAACCGGAGGGCAATGGATGCCGAGATACCCCTGACGGCGCCGACGGGAGCGGGTCTATGGTGAGCGCGTGAGCACCGGTACGGCCACCGCGCCCCGCCCCGACATCCCGTGGAACCCGCCGCCCTCGTCGCCCGAGCGGCGCGCCCAGGGTCGCGCGATGCGCGCGCGGGTGCCGCGGCGCGATCTCGCCCGCCTGACCGTCGAGGGCCGTGACCCGCTCGGCATCCTGGCCGCGCAGAATGCGACGCGGATCCCCGAACTCGTCCCGCTGCGCATCCAGCGGATGTCGGCGAACCCCTTCGCCTTCTACCGTGGCGCCGCGGCCGTCATGGCCGCCGACCTCGCGCGCGACCCGTCCACCCCGTTCCACGTCGCCTCCTGCGGCGACGCGCACGTGGCGAACTTCGGCTTCTACGCCTCACCGCAGCGCACGCTCGTCTTCGACCTCAACGACTTCGACGAGGCGGCCTGGGCCCCGTGGGAATGGGACGTGAAGAGGCTCCTCACCAGCGTCGTCCTGGCCGGTGCGGAGACGAACCGCGACCCCTCCATCGTCCGGGATGCCGTCGAGGCGACCGTCCGCTCCTATGTCCGGGCGATCCGCACCCTCACCCGACGCGACCCGATCGAGCGCTACTTCGAGCACTTCGGCCCCCGGGACGTCCTCGACTCGCTCGATCGCGCGTCACGGGCGGTGCTCAGCCGCGCCATGTCGGACGCCGAACGTCGCACCGGCGCCCGCGCCGTCCGACGGCTCACCACCGACGTCGGTGCGGGTCGTCTCGCGTTCACTCCTCACCCCCCGCTGATGACCCCCGTCGACGCGGAGCTCGCCGCCCGCGTCCTCGCCGTCGACGGCGCGTACCGGACATCGGCGAACGTCGACGTGCGTCTCACCCTCGAGCAGTACAGCATCACCGACGTCGCCCGACGCGTGGTCGGGGTGGGCAGCGTCGGAACGCGGTGCTACCTCCTGCTGCTGCAGGACGGCGACGCGCACGCCTTCGTCCTCCAGGGCAAGCAGGCCGGCGCCAGTGTGCTGCAGCAGTTCGGTGGCATCCGTCAGCCGGAGTCCCTGGTCGCACTCGTCGCGTCCGACGGCGAAGGAGCCCGGGTCGTGTCGCTGCAGCGGGTGCTGCAGGGCGTATCCGACCCGTTCCTCGGGCACGTCCGCGGCGCCGACGCCGATTACTACGTCCGCCAGTTCCACGACATGAAGGGAGGCATCGAGATGGTGGAGTTGACCGACAAGCCGTTCCGCCGGTACGCGCAGGCGTGCGCCGTCACCCTCGCGCGCGCGCACGCGCAGTCCCCCGATGCCGCCGCCGTGGCGGGCTACGTCGGGTCCGGTGGCGCCCTGACCGACGCCCTGGCATCCTGGGCCTTCGCGTACGCCGACCTGTCGCGCGCCGACCACGCCGCGTTCGTCGCCGCGCACGCCTGACGCCCCCGGGGCACGGCGACGCACCGCCCCGCGGAGTTCGTCCGCGACACGCCAGCCCGAGCACGGCCCACCCGGCGCGACCGTCACCATCTCCGCACGACGGCCCGGGTCAATGGATGCCAACGACCCGGCGACATGCCGGACTCAGACCGACACGGCTTCCCGGGACGCGGCCGCCTCATCGCTGCACGAGAACCGCGCGCGGTACGCGGTGGGCGTGAGACCCATCGTGCGGGCGAAGTTCTGCCGCAGCACTGCCGCGGAGCCGAAGCCGCACTCGGACGCGATCCGGTCGAGCCCGAGATCGGTCTCTTCGAGGAGCCGCTGGGCGTGCAGCATCCGCTGACGCGCCAGCCAGGCGGCCGGCGTGGCGCCGAAGTCGGCTTTGAACCTGCGCGCGAACGTCCGCGGCGACATGTGCGCGCGAGCCGCGAGTCGCTCGACCGGCAGGTCGGCGTGCAGGTTCTGCAGCATCCACTCGGTGACGGGCGCGAGCGACAGCGACGCGTCGACGGGGATCGGGGCCGCGATGAACTGCGCCTGCCCGCCGTCCCGCTGCGGAGCGACGACCATCCGTCGGGCGATGCGGTTGGCCAGTTCGGCGCCCAGTTCCTGCCGGAGAAGGTGCAGGCACGCGTCGAGCCCGGCGGCGGTGCCCGCGCTCGTGACGATGTTGCCCGACTGGACGTACAGCACGTCGGGGTCGACCTCGATCGCGGGGTACATCCGCGCCATCGTGTCGGCGTACCGCCAGTGCGTGGTGGCGCGACGTCCGTCGAGCACCCCCGCGGCGGCGAGCACGAAGGAGCCGCTGCACACGCTGAGCAACCACGCGCCCCGCGCGTCCGCGCGGCGGACGAGGTCGAGCACGCGTTCGTCGACGGCCTCCCACTGCGCGCGGGGGATCGGGGCGAGCACGAGGATGTCGACGTCGTCCGCGACCTCGAGACCGTGCTCGACGTTGATCGAGAACCCGATGTTCGACGGGACGACACCCGGGTCGGGACTCACGATGCGGAAGTCGAAGTTCGGGATGCCGTCGTCGCTGCGGTCGAGCCCGAACGCCTCGCACGCGAGGCCGAACTCGAACGGGGCGAAGCCGGGTTGGACGACGACGGCGACGGAACGCATGGATCCTCCGGGTGGCAGAAATACTTCGAACGTCGTCCATCATGCCACTCGTGGGCATGATTCGTACAGACGTAGTTTATCTGCCATGGCTTACTTCATCGCCCTCGGCATCCTCGCCCTGATCGGGACCGGCTCCACCCTGTGGCTGGTCCGCACCGACGGACACCGTCGCGTGCCCACCGACCCTCGCCGTCTGCCCGGCGGCACCGAGCTCCGCGCCCCCCGCGCCGACGCGACGGCGGCCGCGCCCGAGGGCATCGAGGCGCCGCGGCGCGCCGCCCCCGGCCGCATCCGGCGCGCTCAGCGCGGCGCGACCGCGCGGGCGTAGACCTCGACCATCGCCGCCGTGCGCGACGACTGCCGGAACCGCCCCTCGATCGACGGATCCACCGCGACCGGGGAGCCCTCGGCGATGTCCGCGGCCGCGCGGCGCAGGGTCTCGGCGAGCGCCGGGACCGTGGCATCCGCGACGCTCCAGACGCCTCCGCCGAGCTCCGCGGCGATGTCGGGGTCGCTGACGACGGCGGGGGTTCCGAGCGACGCGGCCTCGAACACCGTCATGCCCTGCGTCTCGAAGCCGATCGACGTCTGCACGACCGCGTCCGCCTCGGCGAGACGGGCGAGCGTCCGGGCGTACGGCATCCGTCCCGCGAATCGGATGGATGCCACCGGCCGCGTGCGCTCCACGAGGCGACGGGCCGCGCGCAGCTGCGCTCCGCCGCCGATCACCTCGACCTCGGCGTCGATCCCGGACTCCGCCACCGCCTCGAGGAAGGGCAGCAGGCGCTTCTCGGGACTCATCCGACCGATCCAGACGAACCGCGGGCGGCCGGGGCGCCGCTCGACGGGCCCGGCCGCGAGCGCGGCATCCAGGATGTCGTCGTCGATGCCGTTCCAGACCACATCGACTCCCGCGGTCTCTGCGGCGCCGGAGGCCCCCGGCATCGCGCCGTGCGCCTCGAGTCGTCGCGCGAAGTGCGCCGACGGGGCCGTCACCGCGGCCGAGAGCCCGGCGAGCCGACGCAGGTAGGCCCAGCCGTCCGGCACCCGCCGCGCCTCACGGACGCGCAGCGCCGGGCGCAGCGCGCGCCGCGCCCACACGTTGAGCACCCGCAGCACCAGCGCGGGGAACGGCGCCGTCGCCTCGATGCCGACGTCGACACGGTTGTGCATGGTGTGCACGACCGGCAGACCGTGGCGTGCGGCGTACCGGTGGCCGATGAACGCGCCCCAGAAATCCGCCTGCACGTGCACGACGTCGACCGGCGCGCGACGCGCCATTGCGGCATCCACGAAACGATCGATGCGGATGCCGGGCCACGACAACGCGTACTCCCGGTCGGGGGTGACCGGGATCGACGGGAGGTCGACGTACGCCGGATCGGTGGGAGCCGGACGGTGCATCCGGGGGGCGACGACCGTGACGGTGTGCCCGGCGCGCTCCAGGAATCGGCGCTGCAGACGCATCGACACCTGCGCACCGCCCAGCGACTCCACGTGCTGGTCGGCGAACATCACCACGTGCACGCGGTCACTCCGGGATCGGCCGACCGCGGTAGAGCGCCTCGAACGTGTCGAGCGTGCGACCGATGTCGTGGACCCGCACGCCGTCGAGCGACGCCTGCTGCATGCGACGGCGCTCCTCGGGCTCGGCGGTGAGCACGTCGGTCAGCCGCGCGGTGAGCTCCGCGACGTTGCCCGGTTCGAAGAGGTACCCGTTCTCGCCGTCGTGCACGAGATGCGGGAGCGCGACGGCGTCCGCGGCCACGATGGGAAGACCGGATGCCATGGCCTCCATGGTGGCGATCGACTGCAGCTCCGCGATCGAGGCGATCGCGAAGACAGTGGCGCGCGTGTACAGGGCACGCAGGTCTTCCTCCGACGCGTGCCCGTGGAAGGTCACACGATCGGCGACACCCAGCTGGGCGGCGAGCTGCTCGAGGTTGCGGCGCTGGTCGCCGCCTCCGACGATGTCGAACGTCGCATCGAGAGCGGGGTCGAGCTGTGCGAGCGCGCGCAGGACGACGTCGATGCCCTTCTCGGTCGTGAGGCGACCGACGAACAGGATGCGGTTCGCCTCGCGCGGCTCGAGATCGGCAGTGTAGTTCGAGCGGTCGATGCCGCACGAGATGGGGATGACGCCCCGGATGTCGATGGTCGCCTCGAGGAAGTCCGCCGCCCGCCGGGTGGGAGTCGTCACCGCGCGTGTGAGGGCGAACGTGCGCTTCGCATCGGCCCAGGCGAGCTTGACGAAGATGCGATCGAGGAAGTCGGGCAGGGTCGTGAAGTCGAGGATGTTCTCGGCCATGACGTGATTCGTGGCGATGAGCGGGATGCCCCGCTTCCGCGCCTCGCGCGCGAGACCGCGACCGATGACGATGTGCGACTGGATGTGCACGACGTCGGGCTTCACCTGATCGAGCACCCGCCGGGCGTAGTGCTTCGACCGCCACGGCAGGACGAACGTCAGCCAGTCGTGCGGAAGGAAACGGTACGAGGGGAGGCGATGCATCGTCATCGGCTCCCCCTCGATCACCTCGGTGAACGTGCCGGAGTGGCCGTGTCCGACGCTCGGGGCGGCGACGTGGACGTCGTGTCCGCGCGCCACGAGACCGGCGGCGAGCCGCTCGGCGAAGCGGGCGGCACCGTTGACGTGCGGCAGGAAGGTGTCGGCGCCGATCAGGACCTTCAACGGGCGGTCGGCCGAGGACGAAGGGGCGGGCGTCGCAGGAGTGGTCACGGGTGGTGAGGCCTATCTGTGCGGCGGAACGGGTCGCACTGTGCGGTGCATGCGCGTCACAACTGTACCCGAGCGGTTTTTGGAGGACCCCGGATGCCGCCCGGGCGCGGGGCCCGTGACGCGGGCGTTCGCGGGCCGGACGCGTGCGCCGGACGTGTGCGCGGGACTCCCTCGGGCGCGGCGGACCGGGGCGGCATCCGTGCACCGGGGCGGTCGTTGCGCGCCCCGGTGCACGAATCGTGCCCCGTCGTGGGGTCAGGTGCGCGTCGCGGTCGGATCCAACTCGGGAGTGGCCGCCTCGTCGCCCGCCGCGGCCTCGAACTGCGACTGGTACAGGCGCCAGTACGCGCCGTGCGCCGAGATCAGTTCGTCGTGCGAACCCTGCTCGACGATGTCGCCGTGCTCCATCACGAGGATGAGGTCGGCGTCGCGGATCGTCGACAGCCGGTGCGCGATGACGAAGGAGGTGCGGCCCTCGCGGAGCGCCGCCATGGCCTGCTGCAACAGCAGCTCCGTGCGCGTGTCGACCGACGACGTGGCTTCGTCGAGGATCAGCACCGACGGCCGTGCGACGAACGCGCGTGCGATCGTGATGAGCTGCTTCTCACCGGCCGAGACGTTCGCGGCATCCTCGTCGAGGACCGTGTCGTACCCCTCGGGTAGAGAGTGCACGAACTGGTCGACGCGCGTCGCGACGGCGGCCTCCACGATCTCTTCGTCGGTGGCCGACTCGCGACCGTACCGGATGTTGTCGCGGATCGTGCCGGCGAACAGCCACGGGTCCTGCAGCACCATGCCGGTGCGCGACCGCACGTCGTCGCGACGGAGGTCGGCGATGTCCTGCCCGTCGAGGAGGATCCGGCCGCCGTCGAGCTCGTAGAACCGCATGATGAGGTTGACGAGGGTGGTCTTCCCCGCCCCGGTCGGACCGACGATCGCAACGGTCTGACCGGGCTCGACCCGGAACGACAGGTCACGGATGAGCGGCCGCTCCGGCGTGTACGAGAAGCGGACCGACTCGAACTCGATGACGCCGTGGCCCTCGACGTGGGCCGGGGCGTCGTCGGCATCCGGGTCTTGCTCGTCGGCGTCGAGGAGCGCGAACACGCGCTCCGCGGAGGCGGTGCCCGACTGCACGACGGCGGCCATTCCACCAAGCTGCGACAGAGGCTGAGTGAACTGCTGCGAGTACTGGATGAACGCCTGCACGTCACCGAGACGGATCTGTCCGCCGGCGACCATCAGGCCGCCCAGCACCGCGATGCCGACGTAGGTGAGGTTCCCGACGAACATCATGCCGGGCATGATCATGCCGGACAGGAACTGGGCCCGGAAGCTCGCCTCGAACAGCTCGTCGTTCTCGACCTCGAACTTCTCCCGCGCGTCCTTCTCGCGGCCGTACACCTTCACGAGCGCGTGGCCCGAGAAGGACTCCTCGATGCGGGCGTTGAGGCGACCGACCTTCTTCCACTGCTCGCCGAAGGCCTTCTGCGACTTGGGGCCGATCACGCCGAAGATCACCGCCATGAGCGGCAGGGAGACGAGGGCGACGAGAGCCAGCTGCCACGAGATGCTGAACATCATGATGAGCACGCCGAGCACCGTCAGCACCGAGGTGAGGGCGCTGGAGAGCGACTGCTGCATCGTCTGCGTGATGTTGTCGATGTCGTTGGTCACGCGCGAGATCAGCTCGCCGCGCTGCACCTTGTCGAAGTAGGACAGCGGCAGGCGGTTGATCTTCGCCTCGACGTCTTCCCGCAGGCGCCACATCGTGCGCACCATGATCACGTTGATGACGTAGCCCTGGATCCACGACAGCAGCGACGAGCCGACGTAGATGGCGAGCACCGTGACGATGACGATGCGCAGCGCGTCGAAGTTGACCCCGGCGCCGACCTGGAAGTTGTCCATCGCCGAGACGATGTTGGCGACGTCGCCTTGACCGGCCGACCGGAGGGCCTCGACGACGGTGTCTTTCGGGGTGCCCTCGGGGAACCCCTGCGCGAGGGATTTCGAGACGACGCCCTCGAAGATGATGTTGGTGGCGTTGCCGAGGACCCGCGGCGCGAGCACCGCGAGCACCACACCGACGGCCCCGAGGAACGAGACGACCGCGAACGCCCAGGCGTGAGGGCGCAGCAGACCGATGAGTCGGCGGAAGCTCGGGCCGAAGGCTGCGGCCTTGCCCGGAGCGACACTGTTCCAGTCGCCGGAGTTCTGCCGCGCCTGCTCGGCGAGCTCGAGTTCCGCGCGGTCTTCTTCGGTGAGGGCGTCGGGCGTGCTCATGCTTCCACCCCCAGCTGCGACTCGACGATCTCGCGATACGTGGCGCTGGACTGCAGGAGGTCGTCGTGGGTGCCGAGTCCGACCATGCGGCCGTCTTCCAGAACCACGATTCGGTCGGCCCCGGTGATCGTCGAGACGCGCTGCGCCACGACGATCTTCGTGACCTCCGGCAACTCTTCCCACAGGGCTCTGCGCAATCGCGCGTCGGTGGTCAGGTCGAGGGCCGAGAACGAGTCGTCGAAGACCAGGACGCGCGGCCGGTGCACGATCGCGCGGGCGATGGCCAGGCGCTGGCGCTGCCCGCCGGACACGTTCGTGCCGCCCTGCGCGATGCGGGCCTCGAGGCCGCCCTCCATCTCTCGCACGAAGTCGCGACCCTGTGCGATCTCGAGCGCACGCCACAGCTCGTCGTCGGTGGCCTCTTCACGCCCGAACCGCAGGTTCGAGGCGACGGTGCCGCTGAAGAGGAACGGACGCTGGGGCACGAGCCCGATCCCGCGCCACAGCTCGTCGAGATCGGCCTGTCGCACGTCGACGCCGCCGACGCGCACGGCGCCGTCGGTCACGTCGAACAGGCGCGGGATGAGCGAGACCAGCGTCGTCTTGCCGGATCCCGTCGATCCGACGATCGCGACGGTTTCCCCCGGAGCCGCGGTGAAGCTGATGCCCGAGACGACGGGGGCCTCGGCGCCGGGGTAGGCGAACGCGACGTCGTCGAAGACGACCTCGCCCGGCGCGGGGAACGCGGCGACCGGGTTCTCGGGACGGACGAGGGTGGAGGTGCTGTCGAGCACCTCGCCGATGCGTTCGGCCGAGACGGCGGCCCGCGGGATCATCACCGTCATGAAGCTCGCCATGAGGACGCCGCCGAGGATCTGCGCGACGTACTGGATGAAGGCGAAGAGCGTACCGATCTCGACCCCGCCGGCGTCGACCTGGATGCCGCCGAACCAGATGACTCCGACCACGGTGACGTTCAGGACGAGCATCGCGAGCGGGAACAGCAGGACGAAGAGGGACCCCACCTTGCGCCCCACCACGAGGATGTCGGTGTTCGCGCCGCGGAACCGCTCTTCTTCGATGCGCTCGCGCACGAACGCGCGCACGACGCGGACGCCGGTCAGCTGCTCGCGCATGATGCGGTTCACGGCGTCGAGCTTGGCCTGGTAGCTGCGGAAGAGCGGCACCATCCGGGCGATGATCAGCGCGACCAGGACCAGCAGGACGGGCACCGCGACGCCGATCAGCCAGCTCAGGCCCACGTCCTGCTGCAGCGCCATGATGATGCCGCCGATGGCCAGGAGCGGGGCGCTGACGAGCATCGTCGCGCCCATCATCGCGAGCATCTGGACCTGCTGCACGTCGTTGGTGTTGCGCGTGATCAGCGAACCGGCGCCGAACTGCGAGAGTTCCCGTTCCGAGAAGCCGCTCACCCGCTCGAACACATCGCGTCGGATGTCGCGCCCGGCGGCCATCGCCGCGCGCGCGGCGAAGTACGTGGCGATGACGGATGCCGTGATCTGCCCGAGCGAGATGACCAGCATGATCGCGCCGCGCGACCAGATGTAGCCGGTGTCGCCGCGGGCGACGCCGAGGTTGATGATGTCGGCGTTCAAGCGCGGCAGGAACAGCGTCGCGACGGCGGACGCAGCCTGGAACGCCAGGATGGCGACGAGGAGCCAGCGGTACTTCGAGAGGTACCGAATGAGGAGCTTTCCGAGCACGACGTTCTCCGGATGTCAGATCGTGGCGGCGCGACCACCGCGGAACAAGAGTCGCACGAACCTCCGACATCGCGGGAGTGCTTCCGCCGACGGCGTACCACGGCCCCGGCATCCCGGCATCCGGGCTCGTAGGCTGGGGCCATGCCCCGACTCCAGGCCGACGCTTCCGCCGCTCTCTGGGTGCCCGTCACCGGTTCGCTCGGGCTGCGCGGCAGGCGCCACCGCAAGGCGGCGATCCGGATGCTCCTGACGCAGGCCAATCGCGCGGTCGGCGCGACCGAACGCCCCGGCAGCGGACTCTTCGCCTGGGTGGCGAGCCAGGCCGCGCCTCTGCTCATGCGCCGCGCCGGGGGCCGCGTGCTGGTGTGGGTGTGGAAGAGCGACCCCGACCTGCTCGTCGTGATGGCGCAGTTGCAGGAGGCGACCTCGCAGCTGCGTGCCGCCCGCGCGATGATGCCGATGGAGTACGACGACACCGAGTCGTTCCGCAATCCTCACCTGGGGGTCGGCGAGAAGCTGGCCATGCCTCTTCCGGCCGACGCGCGCACGCCTCCCTTCGCGACCTACACGTGGGACACCGGGGCGCACTTCGTCACCGTCACCGCCGTGTGCGCCGACCGCGAGCGGTTCGGCACCGTGATCGGCGCGGTCGACGACGTGGCCCGCTCCCTCCGCGTCGTCGACGACCTGCGCGTGGGCGAGTCGGCCACGGTGCTCCGGCTCGGCCCGCCCTGACGGGAGCGGATGCCGCGGCCGGGGCCTCAGCCGCCCGGATGGTCGGCGTCGGACGCCTGAGCCCGCTTCCGTTCGTGAGCCTGCGCGACCCGCTCGCTCGCCCACGACGAGATCGTCGCGACGATGAGCCCGACGAGCACCACACCCCCGGCCATGAGCACGACGGCCGCGAGGCGACCCGTGACCGTGACCGGCGCGTAGTCGCCGTATCCCACCGTCGTCACGGTGCACACGGCCCACCAGATCGCATCGCCGAAGGTCAGGATGTTCGCCCCCGGGGTATGCCTCTCGGCCTGCAGCACGACCAGCGCGACCTGCCAGATGAGCAGCGACACGCTGCCGAGACCGTAGATGATCAGTTGTGCGCGCACCGAGCTGCCCGCCGTGCGGGTGAAGCTCGTCAGGCGCGTCAACGCGCCCAGCAGCCTCAGCGGCCGCAGGATCGGGACGAACACCACGGCGAGATCGAGCAGATGCGCCCGGAACCACACTCCCCGCGGACGTGCCCACAGCAGTCGCACGACGTAGTCGCCGGCGAAGACGACCTGCACCGCGAACATGAACGTGAAGGCGACTCCCTCCCAGCGCCCCCGGACGTCGCCGATGACCTGCGCGGTGTAGACGATCACCCACACCAGGGCGAGGCCCGTGAGCGGCCAGTAGGTCCAGCTCTCCCATCTCCTCGTCGCGGCACTCTCGCCGCGCTGGCGCACCGGAGGGGGAACGGAGGAGAGCGTCATGCTCGCACTCTAGAACCGTCGGTGCGCACCGACGAGGCGTCGCCGCGCCGCAGGGCACCGGGCGAACTCAGCGGGCGCGTCCGTCGTCGTCGCGGTCGAGGAGACCGTGCGGGCGCCACAGCACGACGTCGGTCGCACGGCGTACGCGCGCGCCGTGGCGGAGCGTCACGACCGAGCCGGTCGCGCCGGCCGCGAACACGCGGGCACCGGGGCGCGACTGACGCTCGGCCATCAATTGCCGCTCGAGGTCGGTGACGCGGCGCGCAAGCTCGTGCACCCGCTCTTCGAGCGCGAGGAGCCGCGCGATCGCGGGAAGGCTCATGCCCTCGCTCGACAGGCGCGCGACCTCGCGCAGCTGCTGCACGTGGCGGCTGGAGTACCGCCGCGATCCGCCCTGCGTGCGGGCGGGGACGACCAGACCGAGTCGGTCGTACTGCCGCAGCGTCTGCGGGTGCATGTTCGACAGCTCCGCGGCCACGGCGATCGCGAAGATCGGCGCATCCTCATCGAGTTCCTTGTCGGACACGACCTCTCCTCTCTCGTCGATCGCCTGCTCCTGGCATCCGATTGTGGCGGATGCCAGGAGTCCGGCGTCACTGCCGCGCCTTGGCCATCAGGTCGGCGCGGGGGTTTTCTTTCGGTTCGAGCTCGTGGAAGCGCTCCAGCGCCTCGCGGGCAGCCTCGTCGAGGTGACCGGGGACGGCCACCTGGACCTCGGCGAGCAGGTCACCGGTGCCCTTGGACGAATGGATGCCTCGTCCCTTGACCCGCAGCACGCGGCCGGACGGGGTGCCCGGCGCGACGCGCAGCCGGACGGGCTCGCCGCCGAGGGTCGGGACCTCGATCGTGGCGCCGAGGGCCGCCTCGGTGAAGGTCACGGGAACCGTCAGACGAAGGTTGAGGCCGTCGCGGGTGAACACCGGGTGGGGGCGCACCGCGACCGTCACGACGATGTCGCCGGTCTCCCCGCCGTCCGGAGACGGCCGGCCGCGACCGCGGAGTCGGATCTTCTGGCCGTCGGCGACGCCCGCGGGGATCTTCACCTTGAACGGCACACCGTCCTCGCCCTGCAGCGTGATCGTCTCGCCCTTGGCGGCGGTGACGAAGTCCAGCGTCGTCCGGGCCGTGACGTCGGCGCCGCGCTGCGGACCGCCGAAGCCGCGGTATCCGCCCGTGGTCTGACCGAACCGGCCCGAGCCGAAGCCGCCGCCCTGCTGGTCGAACATCGAGAAGAAGTCCTCGAAACCGCCGGGAGCCGACGCGCCCCCGCGCTGCTGCCCGAACCGGCTGAAGACGTCGTCGAAACCGCCGCCTCCGCCGGCACCGGGCGCGGAGAACCGCGCCCCCGAGCCCATCGCACGGATCTGGTCGTACTCCTCGCGCTGCTCGGGGTCGTTGAGCACCGCGTAGGCCTCGCTGATCTCCTTGAACTTCGCCTCGGCCTTGGCGTCACCCGGGTTCGAGTCGGGGTGGTATTGGCGTGCGAGCTTGCGGTACGTCTTCTTCAGATCGGCAGCGCTCACGCCCTTGTCGACACCGAGGACCTTGTAGAAGTCCTTGTCGAACCAGTCCTGACTCGCCATGTGTCCTCCTACTCGGCCGGCACGGCGACGACGACCTTGGCCGGGCGCAGCTCGACGGAGCCGAGGCGGTAACCGACCTCGACGACCTCGAGCACCGTGGCCTGGGTCACGCCCGGGGTGGGCGCCTGGAAGATCGCCTCGTGCTGCTGCGGGTCGAAGGGCTCGCCGGCCGTGCCGTACGAGACCACGCCGAGCCGCTCCGCCACGGCGCGCACCTTCTCGCCGATCGCGGCGAACGGGGTGCCCTCGACGAGGTCGCCGTGCTTCTCGGCGCGGTCGAGGTCGTCCATCACGGGGAGCAGGCCCTTCACGGCCTCGCCCTTCGCCCGCTCGATCTCGCGCTCGCGCTGCTCCTCGGTGCGCCGACGGTAGTTGGCGTACTCCGCCTGCAGGCGCTTGAGGTCGATCAGCAGCGAGGCCTCCTTGTCGGAGCCCGCCCCCTCGGCGGCGGCCTCGGGGGTCTGCTCGGCGCCGAGGATGTCCTCGATCGTGAGGCCCTCGGCATCCGGGGTCTGGTCCGACGGCGCGGGGCCGGAGGTGTTCTCCTCCGGCCCCGTCTCGTCAGGACCGGCGCCCGAGCCCTGGGGCTGTTCGTCGTCCTTGTGTGCCATCAGTTCTGTCGCTTACTTCTTCTCGTCGGTCTCGTCGTCGACCACTTCGGCGTCGATGACGTCTTCCTCGGGGTTGGGCGTCTCACCGTTGCCGGGCTGGCCGACGTTCGGGTCGGCCTGCTCGCCGGCGGCCTGCGACGACGCGTAGATCGCCTCGCCGAGCTTGCCCTGGCTGGCGTTGAGCTTGTCGAACGCGGTCTTGACCGCGTCGTCGTCGTCGCCCGCGAGCGCCGTCTTCAGAGCGTCGACGTCGGCCTGGACCTCGGTCTTGACCTCTTCGGGCAGCTTGTCCTCGTTCTCCTTGATCAGCTTCTCGATCGAGTAGGACAGGGTCTCGGCCTGGTTGCGGGTCTCGGCGGACTCGCGGCGCTTCTTGTCTTCCGCCGCGTTCTCCTCGGCCTCGCGGACCATGCGCTCGATGTCTTCCTTCGGGAGGGACGAACCGCCCGTGATGGTCATCGACTGCTCCTTGCCCGTGCCCTTGTCCTTCGCGGACACGTGCACGATGCCGTTGGCGTCGATGTCGAAAGTGACCTCGACCTGGGGGATGCCACGGGGAGCCGGGGCGATACCGGTGAGCTCGAACGTTCCCAGCGGCTTGTTGTCACGCGTGAACTCGCGCTCGCCCTGGAAGACCTGGATCGCGACCGACGGCTGGTTGTCGTCGGCGGTGGTGAAGGTCTCGCTGCGCTTGGTCGGGATGGCCGTGTTGCGCTCGATGAGCTTGGTCATGATGCCGCCCTTGGTCTCGATACCGAGGCTCAGGGGGGTGACGTCGATGAGCAGGACGTCCTTGCGCTCGCCCTTGAGGACACCGGCCTGGAGGGCTGCGCCCACGGCCACGACCTCGTCGGGGTTGACGCCCTTGTTCGCGTCGCGACCGGTCTCCTTCTTCACCAGCTCGGCGACCGCGGGCATGCGGGTCGAGCCGCCGACGAGCACCACGTGCGCGATGTCGTCGACCTTGACGCCGGCCTCGCGGATGACATCCGAGAAGGGCTTGCGGGTGCGGTCGAGGAGGTCCTTCGTCAGGTCCTCGAACTTGGCGCGGGTCAGCGTCTCGGACAGCGACACGGGGCCCGAGTCGGTCAGCGAGAGGTAGGGCAGGTTGATGGATGCCGAGGTCGAGCTCGACAGCTCCTTCTTCGCCTGCTCCGCGGCCTCCTTGAGGCGCTGCAGCGCGATCTTGTCGCCCGAGACGTCGACACCGGTGGTGTCCTTGAACTGCTTGATGAGGTAGTCGACGACGCGCTGGTCCCAGTCGTCTCCACCGAGGCGGTTGTCGCCGGCGGTGGCGCGCACCTGGATCGTGGAGAAGTCGTCGTCCTTGCCCACCTCGAGCAGCGAGACGTCGAACGTTCCGCCACCGAGGTCGAAGACGAGGATCAGCTCGTCCTCCTTGCCCTTGTCGAGGCCGTACGCGAGGGCCGCGGCGGTGGGCTCGTTGATGATGCGCAGGACGTTGAGGCCCGAGATCTCGCCGGCCTCCTTGGTGGCCTGACGCTCGGCGTCGTTGAAGTACGCGGGCACCGTGATGACGGCATCCGTCACGCTGTCGCCCAGGTACTCCTCGGCGTCGCGCTTGAGCTTCTGGAGGATGCGCGCGGAGATCTCCTGCGGCGTCCACTTCTTGCCGTCGACGTCGAACGTCCAGGTCGTGCCCATGTGGCGCTTGACCGACGAGACTGTGCGGTCGACGTTGGTGACGGCCTGGCGCTTGGCGGTCTCGCCGACGAGCACCTCGCCGTCCTTGGTGTACGCGACGACCGACGGGGTCGTGCGGAAGCCTTCGGCGTTGGCGATGACCTTCGGCTCGCCACCCTCGAGCACGCTCACGACGGAGTTGGTCGTCCCGAGGTCGATTCCCACTGCACGTGGCATATGTGTCTCCTTGATCATGAGCCGGGCGGATGCCACGACTCGGGGTTTCGTGAAGTCTGCTGCGCGGGTTGAGCCGCGATGACTCAAGGCTAGCGCAGGCCGTTCCGGGCGTCAAGCAGACTTGATATGGATTGGCTCAACTTCTGTTGCTGCACGTTTATGGCCCCGGGGCCACATGCGACGCCCCGGGGCCACGAAGGACGCCCCACGTCACCGGCATCCACCCCGTTCCGGATGCCGCGACGTCGACGCCCCCGCGACCGGAAGGTCACGGGGGCGTCGAACGGATGCCGCGGAGTCAGTCGCGATCGCGATCGCGGCGCTGTGGCCGGTCGCTGCGCTTGGCGGAGCGACCGCCCTGATCCAGGCGCAGGTCGATGAGCTGGCCCGAGATGCGCGTGTCGGTGAGGCGGTTGAGGGTGTCGCGCGACAGGTCTGCGGGGAGCTCGACGAGCGAGAAGTCCTGGCGGATCTGGATCGCGCCGAAGTCGTTGCGACGCAGGCCCCCCTCGTTCGCGAGGGCGCCGACGATCTGCCGCGGCTCGACCCGCTGCCGACGTCCGACCGCGATGCGGTACGTCGCGAAGCGGCCGTCGCTGCTGCGTCGGTCGCCGCGGTCGCCGCCGTCGCGCCCACCCTCGCGCGGCGCGCGGTCGCGGTCGCGGTCCGAGCGATCGCGGTCGAACCGGGGCTGCGAGATCGGCTCCTCCGCCATCAACAGCGGAGTGTCACCCTGCGCGACCACGGCGAGCGCCGCGGCGACGTCGGCCTCGGGCACGTCGTGGTGGGCGACGTAGTGGGCGACGACGTCGCGGAACGTCGCGATCGCGGCGGTGTCCTCGAGCGCGGCGGTGATCGCGTCGTCGAAGCGGGTCAGGCGCGTCGCGTTGACGTCGTCGACGCTGGGCAGTGACATCTCGGTGAGCGGCTGGCGGGTCGCCTTCTCGATCGCGGTGAGCATGCGGCGCTCGCGCGGGGTCACGAAGCTGATGGCATCCCCGGTGCGCCCGGCACGGCCGGTGCGGCCGATGCGATGCACGTACGACTCGGTGTCGATCGGCAGGTCGTAGTTGACGACGTGGCTGATGCGGTCGACGTCCAGACCGCGGGCCGCGACGTCGGTGGCGACGAGGATGTCGAGCTTGCCGGACTTCAGTTGGTTGACCGTGCGCTCGCGCTGCACCTGGGCGACGTCTCCGTTGATCGCGGCGGCGGTGTAGCCGCGGGCGCGCAACTTCTCGGCGACGGTCTCGGTCTCGTTCTTCGTGCGGGTGAAGACGATCATGCCCTCGAAGTTCTCGACCTCGAGGATGCGGGTGAGCGCATCGATCTTCTGCTGGTACGACACGATCAGGTAGCGCTGGGTGATGTTCGTCGAGGTCGCGGTCTTGGTCTTGACCGTGATCTCTTCGGGGTCGTTGAGGTACTGCGCCGAGATCCGGCGGATCTGCGCCGGCATCGTCGCCGAGAACAGCGCCACCTGCTTGGTGGAGGGGGTGTCGGCGAGGATCGTCTCGACGTCCTCCGCGAAGCCCATCTTCAGCATCTCGTCGGCCTCGTCGAGCACGAGGTACTTCAGCTCGCTGAGGTCGAGCGTCCCCTTGTCGAGGTGGTCCATGATGCGACCGGGCGTGCCCACGACGATGTCGACGCCGCGGCGCAGCGCCGACAGCTGCTGGCCGTAGCCCTGCCCGCCGTAGACGGGGAGCACCGAGACGCCCTTGATGTGGGCGGCGTACTTCTCGAACGCCTCGCACACCTGCAGGGCGAGTTCGCGGGTCGGGGCCAGCACGAGGGCCTGCGGATTCTTGTGGCCGGTCTCCATCTGCGACAGCACCGGGAGGGCGAACGCGGCGGTCTTCCCCGTGCCGGTCTGGGCGAGGCCGACCACGTCGCGGCCCTGCAGGAGGACGGGGATCGTGGCGGCCTGGATGGCCGACGGGGTCTCGTAGCCGACGTCCTTGAGGGCCTTGAGCACAGCGGCATCCAGTCCCAGGTCGGCGAAGGTGAGCTGCTCGGGGGCGGTGTCCGCCTCTGCGGAGGGGACGGGGTTTTCGGATGCCATGACTCCACGGTAGTCCGCCACCCCGGGAATCCCCTTGTCCAGGCCGTGCGAGGTCTAGCCTGAGCGGGCGCACCGACGGTGGTGCGTCCGCGCCGGAGGTCTCCGCGCGTTCACCGAAGGGTTCTAGCGTGAGCGACATGTCCTCTCCCGGCACCGCGTCCGCGGCATCCCTCCCCTCCGTCGACGGCAAGCGCCCCGTCCTCGCCTGGGCGCTGTGGGACTGGGGTTCGGCAGCGTTCAACGCGGTCGTCACGACCTTCGTGTTCAGTACCTACCTGTCGAGTTCGCTGTTCGTGGACCCCGCGATCGTCGCGGCCGCCGGCGACGACGACCGCAACCCCGCGCTGGTGAAGGCGCTGGCCGAGAACGCGAGCCTCGTCGGCACCGCGCTGATGATCGCGGGGATCGCGGTCGCACTGCTGGCACCCGTGCTCGGCCAGCGCAGCGACGGCTCCGGGCGCCGCAAGCTGTGGCTCGCGATCAACACGGGCGTCATCGTGCTCGCCATGGCCGCGATGGTGTTCGTCGAAGGCGCGCCCCAGTACCTCGTGCTGGGCGCGACGCTGCTGGCGGTCGGAAACGTCTTCTTCGAGTTCGCGAGCGTGAACTACTACGCGATGCTGTCGCAGGTCTCCACCCGCGAGAACGTGGGACGGGTGTCGGGGTTCGGCTGGGGCATGGGCTACGTCGGCGGCATCGTGCTGCTGCTGCTCCTCCTGGTGCTCTTCATCCAGGGATTCGGCAACCCGGATGCCGCCGGCCTCCTCGCCGTCCCGAAGGACGGCGGTCTGAACGTGCGGTTGGCGGTCCTGGCATCCGCGGTCTGGTTCGCGGTGTTCGCCATCCCGGTGCTCGTGCGGGTACCCGAGATCCCGGCGCAGAGCCGGAGGGTCCGCGTGGGCTTCTTCGCGTCGTACGTGCTGCTGTGGGGGACGCTGCGTTCGCTGTGGCGCGACAGCCGGCCGGTGCTGCTGTTCCTCGTCGCCAGCGCCATCTTCCGCGACGGCCTCACCGGCGTCTTCACCTTCGGCGCGATCATCGCGGCGCAGGTGTTCGGGTTCTCGTCGACCGAGGTGCTGTACTTCGCGGTCGCCGCGAACGTGGTCGCCGGCATCAGCACGATGTTCGCCGGACGCCTCGACGACCGCTTCGGCCCGAAGCGCGTCATCGTCTTCTCGCTCGCGGGCCTCATCGTGCTGGGCACCGTGATCCTGTTCATCGGCACGTCGCAGCCCGCGTTTTGGGTCGCCGGGCTCGGGCTCGGACTCTTCGTCGGTCCCGTGCAGTCGGCCAGCCGCACCTACCTGTCGCGGGCGACTCCCGAGGGCCGCGAGGGTGAAATCTTCGGGCTCTACGCCACGACCGGTCGCGCGGTCTCGTTCCTCGCTCCCGGACTTTTCGCCCTGTTCGTCTCGCTGACCGGCGACACCCGGCTCGGGATCGTCGGGATCGTGCTGATCCTCGCGGTGGGCCTGGCGCTGATGATCCCCGTGCAGAACCGCGGCGCCGAGATCCGCTGACGCGGTTCGGGCCGTGCCGGGCTCCGGAGACTCCGACCGGCTTCCGCTCTCACCGTGCGATCCAGCGTCCGCCGGGGTCGGTTGCTCCGGAGCGCGGCACACGCCTCTCCCGGCACTCCGGCCCGGATGCCGACAGGCCACCCCGGATTCCGGCACGCCGGCCCGGATGCCGCGGACTCAGTCCTGCGGCCAGGCGTCGGCGAACTTCGCCAGGAGGCGGGCGAAGTCGGCGCGCTCGGCCTCGGTGAAGGACTCCAGGGCGGAGCGCACGGCATCCCTCCGCCGACCCCGGAAGCTGGAGACGAGCCGTTCGCCCTCGGCGGTGATCCGCACGCGCGTGCGCCGGGCGTCGTCGGGGTCGGGCTCGCGCTCCACCAGCCGCATCTGCACGCCCTGTTGCACGAGGCGAGACGCGCGGGGCTGGTCGACGCCGACCGCGTCGGCGATCTCGCTCACGGTCAGTGACCCGGGTGCCGCGATGAGCGCGTCGAGCATCCGCAGGCGCGCGACGCCGGCGAACCGTCCTTGACCGGGGTCGGCCCACGGCGGACCGCCATGGAACGGATGCCGACCGTGATGTTCGTAGCCGTGCGGACCGCCGTGACCCCCGCCCGGACCGAAGGGCGGGCGCGGGCGCCGACCGCGGAGCTTGGCGAGGGCGGCGGCGATCTCGTCGGCGGGGTCGGCGGTCATGGCGCCGATTTTACATGTCTCTTGACAAGTATTCGGAATACATGTCACAGTACATCCGTTGTCACATGACATGTAACCGGCGGGCCCTCCGCCACACGAAAGGAACACCCCATGAACACCTCCACACCTCTGGACCCCCGCAGCCTCGCCCATCGCCTCACCACGGTCGGGCACGCGCTGCACCACCGCCTGTTCGCGCAGCTGCGCGACAGCGACCTGCACCCCAAGACCGTCCTCGTGCTCCGCGCGATCGACGGCCGCATCGACGCCCCGTGGATCGCCGAGCGCCTCGCCCGCGGCGGCAAGCGCGTCACTGCGCTCGCCGAACGCGGATGGATCGAGCGCACCGACGACGGCTGGGCGCTGACCACGGAGGGTCGCGAGATCCTCGACCGGGTGGATGCCGACCGCACGGCGCTCCTCGCCGACGTCCCCGCCGAAGAGCTCGAACGCCTCGTCGCCGCGCTCGACGCGGTGTCGGCGGCGCTCGGCATCGACGAGTCCGACGCGGCGCCGTTCGGCCCCGGCCGCGGACCCGGCATGCGCGGCTTCGGTCCGTTCGGCCCCGGGTTCGGCCCCGGCGCGCGGGGTTTCGGCCCCGGGTTCGGCCCCGGCATGCGCGGCTTCTGCCCCGGCATGCGCGGTGAGCGCACCGTCGAGCACGACGGCACCCCCCACGGCCGCGGATGCGACCCCCGCCACGCCGGCCACGCGCCGCACGGCGGACAGCACCACGGGCGACACGGGCACGACGGCCGCGGCCACGACCGCCGGGCCGAGCAGCGCGCGTACGAGCGCGGCTTCGATGCCGGGTACAGCCGGGGCCGCGAAGGTTCCGCAACCCGTGAGTCCGCGGCATCCGAGTGATCCCCGATAAACGCGATCCGCGACGAGACACGGCACGACGCCGCGTTTCTCGCCGGGAATCGCGTTTATCAGCGGATGCGGCGCCGCCGCACGCGGGCCACACCCGGAGCGCTACGCCGCACACGCGCCACACCCGGAGCACCCGCCGCACACGCGCCGCGCCCGGATGCGGCGCCGGCCGCACCCGGAGCGCACCCGCCGCACGCCGGCCGCACCCGGAGCGCCCGCACCGAACAGCCCCGTCTACGCGACGGGGCTGTTCGCGTGGGGTCAGCGTCCGGGCGAGCCGGCGTCGGTCGAGCCGACGTTCGTGCGATGGAAGTTCAGCGCCGAACGCGACGCCGTCGGGCCGCGCTGGCCCTGGTAACGGTTGCCGTAGGGCCCCGATCCATACGGGTTCTCGGCCGGAGACGTCAGACGGAAGTAGCAGACCTGGCCGATCTTCATGCCGGGCCAGAGCTTGATCGGCAGCGTCGCGACGTTCGAGAGCTCGAGGGTGACGTGACCCGAGAATCCCGGGTCGATGAAGCCGGCGGTCGAGTGCGTGAGCAGCCCGAGGCGTCCGAGCGACGACTTGCCCTCGAGGCGCGCAGCGACGTCGTCGGGCAGCGTGACGCGCTCGAACGTCGATCCGAGCGCGAATTCACCCGGGTGCAGGATGAACGGCTCATCGGGCTCGACCTCGATGAGGCGGGTGAGCTCGGGCTGGTCCTCGGCGGGATCGATGAACGGGTACTTGTGGTTGTCGAACAGCCGGAAGTACCGGTCGAGGCGCACGTCGACGCTCGACGGCTGCACCATCGCCGGATCGAAGGGGTCGAGCCCCAGGCGGCCGTCGGCGAGTTCGGCGCGGATGTCGCGATCGGAGAGCAGCACGCGCCCAGCCTAGGGCGTGGGGCCTGCGCCGGTGGCGCGGGGTTCGCCAGATCACGTGATCTGGGCGAACCCACCCGCAATGCCGCGCCACGGCGGGTGATCTCGGCCACATCACGTGATCTGGGCATTCATGACGCCGAACCGCGGCCCGGATGCCACGGGAGACGCTGTTATGCTGGCGGGAGTGCCTCACGGCGCTCGGGGCTGTAGTTCAATGGCAGAACTTCTGCTTCCCAAGCAGACAGCGCGGGTTCGATTCCCGTCAGCCCCTCCACATGTATCGCGCGCTCGGCATCCTGATCGGCGCTCTCCTCGCGCTCGGCCTCACGGCGTGCGGGCCATCTACGCAGCCGGAGCCCACGAAAGCGCCCGGCGCGACCACCGTCGCGTTCTACGGCGACTCGTACACGCGCGGCACGGGCGCGAGTTCGTCCGAGAAGCGGTGGTCGACGATCATCTGCGCCGAGCGCGGGTGGACCGAGATCAACCGCAGCGAGAACGGCCTCGGCTTCGTGAACCGCCGGGCGAGCATGGGGCCGGGGCTCGACGACATCCCCGCGCAGATCATCCGCGACGAGCCCGACATCGTCTTCGTCACGATGGGTCTGAACGACAACTTCAGCTACGACAGCGCCGCCGCCGAGATCCACGCGGCGATAGACAGCGACCTCGACCGGCTGCGCCAGGGGCTCCCGCGCGCGCGGATCGTCGTGGTCGAACCGTTCTGGTGGACCGCCGACCGGCCGGCATCCGTCGACGTCATCATCGGCTGGGTGCGCGACGCGGCCGACCGGATCGGCGCCGACCACATCGCCGGCGCGAGCCACTGGCTCGATGGCCACTACGCCGACGACGCCGACAGTTGGATGGCCGGCGACGGACTCCACCCCGACGACGTCGGCTACGCCCGGATCGCCGAGCGAATGGATGCCGAGCTCCGAGCGCTCGGCCTCTGACACCGCCGCGGCTACGCCGCGCGCGCCTGGCGTCAGGCCCCTGCCACGACCGGCACGCGCTCCGAAACGAGGAGATCCTTGGCGATCCGGCCCGCCTTGGCCACGACGACCACATTCTCGGGAGATCCCAGAGCGGATATGTCCGCCAGCGGGTCGACGTCGGCAACGACGAAGTCGGCGATCTTGCCGGCTTCGAGCGTGCCCAGTCGGTCGTCGACGCGAAGGAGCTCGGCCGCGTGCGCCGTGCCCGCGCGCAGCGCGTCCATCGGCGACATGCCGAGCTCGACGAGGTGCGAGAGCTCGGCGAGGTTGCGCCCGTGCGGGCAGATCCCCGAGTCGGTGCCCATGGCGAAACGCGCCCCCCGCTCGATGGCGCGAGCGATGTTCACCCGTGTGATCTCGACCCAGCGCACCTTCTTCTCGTAGTGGAACGGCCGCATGTGCTCCTTGACGAGCGGCGTGAAGACCGTGGAGAGCGTCGGCACGAGGAACGTGCCGTTCTCCCCCGCCAGGTCGATCCCCTCGTCGTCGATGCCGTAGGCGTGCTCGACGCTGTCGACGCCGCCGCGCAACGCCGCGATGATACCGGCGGTTCCCTGCGCGTGGGCGGCGATGGGTCGACCGCCGTGGCGGTCGACCTCGTCGCGGATAGCTCGGATCTCTTCCGCCGTGATCCCCTCGTCGGTCGGCTGGTCGTGGGGACTGGACATCCCACCCGTCGTGCAGACCTTGATCACGTCCGCACCGTCGCGCAGCAGGCGGCGCGTGGCCGTGCGCACCTCGTCGACGGTGTCGGCGATCTCATCGGCCGCGGAAATGTGGTACTTCACATGACCGCCGGGGAGGTGGAAGTCCGAGTGCCCTCCCGTGTGACTCATGATGCGCACGGCCGTGTGCAGGCGTGGCCCCATCACGAGCCCCTGCTCGACCGCGGCCTTGTGCCCCAGAGTCAACCCGGCGAGGTCGCGCGCCGTCGTCACCCCCGCGTGGAGGGTCTGCTCGAGTCGACGCCCGGTCTCGAACACCACCTGCAC
Organism: Microbacterium sp. RURRCA19A; assembly: GCF_900156455.1. Lineage (GTDB taxonomy): Bacteria > Actinomycetota > Actinomycetes > Actinomycetales > Microbacteriaceae > Microbacterium. The sequence goes on along the minus strand of NZ_FTNQ01000002.1, from coordinate 645,365 downwards.
CGGGTCAGTGGTGAGGTCGTGGAAGGGACCGTCGCCGGAGTCGAAGCCGAGGTGCACGTGCGCGTCGATGAAGCCGGGGAGAAGCGTGCGTCCCCCGAGATCGCGTGTGACCGCCGCCGCGACGACGGGCGCGCGGGCGGCGGGGCCCGCGAAGAGGATGCGCCCCTCCGCGTCGACATGCAATTCGGCATCCGGCACGGGAGCCGCGCCGGTGCCGTCGATCAGCCGGGCGCCGGTCAGGCGAAGGGAGACGGGGGAGATCGTCATCAGTGGATCCTTTCGAGGGCGGTCTCGAGCGTGAAGCCGGGGGAGCCGGGCACGGATGCCAGCAGCTCGCGGGTGTAGGGATGCTGCGGTGCCGCGAACACGTCACGGACGGATCCGTACTCGACGATGTCGCCGGCGCTCATGACCGCGACCTCGTCGCACACGACGTTGACCACCGCGAGGTTGTGCGAGATGAACAGCATCGTCAGCCCCAGGTCGCGTCGGAGTTCCGCGAGCAGCCGCAGCACCTCGGCCTGCACCGAGACGTCCAGCGCCGAAGTGACCTCGTCCGCGATGAGGACGCGGGGCTCAACGGCGAGACCGCGCGCGATGGCGATGCGCTGGCGCTGACCCCCCGAGAACTCGTGGGGGTAACGCCCGACGGCGTCGCGCGGGATGCGTACGCGATCCAGCAGTTCGTCGATCCGCGCGCGGGAGCCTCGCACCGAAGGACGAACGGGGTCGACGGCCTCAGCGAGCGCCTGGCCGACCGTTCGGCGGGGATTCAGCGACGAGTAGGGGTCCTGCGGAATGAGCTGGACGCTCCGGTGCAGCTTTCTGCGCGCCGCGCGATCGGCATCGCCGACATCGATGTCCGCCACCTCCACGACACCCGACGTGGGGGCGACGGAGCCGACGAGCACTTTGGCGAGCGTCGATTTGCCCGAGCCGGACTCGCCGACGAGACCGACGGCGGAGCCGGACGCAACGTCGAGATCGACGCCGCGCAGCACTTCGGTCTTTCCGAACGAGACGCGAAGATCCCGCGCGCTGACGATGGAGCCGAGATCCGTCATGCGGACACCTCCGGGCGGGCGACGTCGAACGCGGGGTTGGCCTCGAGCAGGCTACGCGTGTAGGGGTGGCGGGCGTGCTCGAGGTCGAGATGTGCGGCTGGCAGCTCCTCGACGATCTCGCCGTCCTTCATCACGAGCACGCGATGGCAGAGGGCGCGCACCACGGCGATGTCGTGCGAGATGAACAACAGTGCGCATCCGTTCTCGATGCTCACACGGCGGAGCTCCCGGAGGATCTCGCGCTGGACGGTCACATCGAGGGCCGTCGTCGGCTCGTCGGCGATGATCAGTTCGGGCGTGACGGTGAGGGCGGACGAGAGCATCGCCCGCTGCCGCATCCCCCCGGACCACTCATGAGGACGTTGGCGCATGCGGCGCGGCGCGTCGGAGACCCGCACCGCCTCGAGCGCTTCCTTGACGGCGGAGTCGGCCTCGGAGCGACTCCGGCCGAAGTGGGCGCGAAGAACCTGACCCAGCTGAGCGCCCATCCGCAGAGCCGGGTTGAACGTCGTTCCCGGATCCTGGTACACGAGCGCGATCGCCCGGGCCATCACCGCGGGCAGCTGTCGCCGCAGCAGATCTTTCTCGCCCAGGGTGAGCCGACGAGCACTCGCTTCCAGACCCTCGGGAAGGAGGCGAGCCACGGTCAGGGCGGTGAGCGACTTGCCCGACCCCGACTCCCCGACGATGCCGAGCATCTCGCCTCGCCCGATGCTGAACGAGACGCCCTTGACCAGAGCGACGCCGTCGGCACGCGAGACCACGACGTTCTCGGCGTGCAGCAGCGCGTCGCCGGGCGCGTGCAACTCGGTCGGCCGCATGGGAGCGGCACGACCCGGCGCGGATCGACGCGGATCGGCGCGAGCGGCGAGACCGTCGCCGACGAGCATGGCCGCGACACCGGCGAGCACGATGAGCGCGGCGGGACCGACCACCTGATACGCGCGACCCGCCAGGAGCGACGGAAGCGCCTCGTTCAGAAGCTTGCCGTAGTCGTAGGCGGGCGATTGAACGCCGAGCCCGACGAAGGACAACGCGGAGATAGCCGTCAGAGAAGCGGCGAAGGTGGAGGCCGTCAGCACCAGGACCGGCTCCGCGATGTTCGGCAGGACGTGCCGACGCAGGACGGCGAGCGGCGGCACGCCGAGCAGCCGTGCAGTCTCGACGTAGTCGCGATGCAGGACGGATCCAGCGAGATTGGCGGCGAGCCTGGCGAAGTACGGGATGCCGGACACCCCGATCGCGACGACGGCCGAGGGCGCACTCGCACCGAGGATCGCAGCGACGACGAGAGCGAGCAGGAGGCCCGGGAAGGCGACGAGGCTGTCGATCGCGCGCAGGGCGAGCTCCCGCGGCCGCCCGGGCAGGAGTTGCACGACTCCGCCGAGCAACACGCCCCCGATGACGGCGATGAGGGTCGCCCCCGCGGTCATCAGCAGCGTGAGACGGGTCGCCACCAGGCTTCGGGCGAACATGTCGTGCCCCAACGCATCGGTTCCCAGCCAGTGCTCGGGGCTCGGCGGTTGCGACCGCGCGCCCAGGGCGTCGGCCTGGCTCTGGAGCACGAGGGGAGCGACCACGGCGGTGATCAGCAGAATTGCGGCGAGCACGAGCCCGGCGATGAGTCCGGCGCCGCCGGCACGTCGCCCGGGGGCGCTGCGCGCCGTGGATGCGACAGGGTCAGAGATCTGCATGACGTCCTCCGAGGGTGCGCGGGTCGACGATGCCGAGCAGGATGTCGACGAGCAGGTTGACCAGAGCGGCGACGAGGCCGATGACGAGCACCATCCCTTGGATGACGGGGAAGTCGCGGTTCAGGATGGCCTGGATGATGCCGGTGCCGAGGCCGGGAAGCGCGAAGACGCTCTCGATGACGAGGGCGCCCCCCAACATGCCGCCCAGGATCAGGCCGCTCAGGGTCAGGGTCGAGGTGAGGAGGTTCGGGAGCGCGTTGCGGATGTACAAGGCGGCGGTACCGAGGCGCCACCCGCGTGCCGTGCGTATGTAGTCCTCGGCCAGCACCACCGCCGTCTCCCGGCGCACGAGACGCGACACCATGCAGATCGGCCCGACCGAGAGCGCGATCACGGGGAGAACGAGCGAGGCGACCGGGGCCGAAGCGAGGTAGGCCGGCGGGAGAAGCCACAGAAAGCCCACACCGGTGCCGAGGAGCACGACGAGGATCGTCGCGAAGATGTAGCCGGGGAGCGAGTCGAGGAGACCCGTGACCGCGCCGAAGCCGGTGTCCAGCCACGAACGTCGCCCGCCACGGGTGAGCACACCGATCGTCAGACCGAGGGGAATCGAGACGAGCAGCACGAGGACGATGCTCGACAGCGCGATCGCTGCGGTGAACGGCAGGCGTGCAGCGATCAGCTCCGCGACCGGGCGCCCGTACATGAAGGACTGTCCGAGATCGCCCTGTACGAGTCCGCCGACGTACACGGCGAATTGCTCCCACACGGGGAGGTCGAGTCGCAGCCGCGAGCGCAGCGCCTCGATCTGCACGGTCGTCGCATCGGGACCGGCCAGTGCAACGGCGGGGTCGCCCGGGATGAGCTGAACGATGAGGAAGGACACCACGACCAGCACCGCGATAGTCGCCGCCAGGCCCGCCCCGCGGCGCACGGCGAACCCGATCCAGGGGGAGGTCGCCGTCCGACGTGGCGGCGGCGCTGTGGCCGGCCGAGCGTGCGCGAGCTGTGTCATGGTGTCCTTCCTCGCCGTCACCGGGTGATGCGCATCGTCGACACGTCGAGGTAGTCGCCGAAGGCGCGGATGCTGAATCCGTCGGCCATGAAGACGATCCCGGGCGTGCTCACCAGCGGCACGGCGTCGACGCGCTGGAGGATGCTCTCCTGAGCGTCGCCCAGCGCGGCGCACTTCTCGGTGGCGTCGGTGACGCTCATCGCCCGCAGCAGAGCGGCGTAGCCCGCGTCATTCGCCGCGCCCGTCTTCGAACGGCCGCCGTCTTCCGTCACCGGACCCATCGCCCGCAGCAGTGACGACGGCAGCGTGCCCATGATGTTCACGTCGCCCTGCAGCGTCATGTCCCAATCCGACCCGCCGGCACCGGTGGTGGAAGACCAGGTGGCGTTGTCCAGCGCGTTCACCTCGACGGTTGCCCCCTGCGCGCGCAGAACCTCGGCGATGTAGTCGTTTGCGGCACCGAATCCAGTGGTCCCGATGAGGCGGATGGTGACGCCCGACAGGGTGTCCGTGGCATCCGCGTCGTACGCGATGGCGTCGGCGGGGTCGTCGACGACACAGGCCAGGGCGTTCGAGGCGAGCGTGTGCAGCACCTCGCCGCGTCCGTTCGTCACGACGTCGTTGACCGCGCTGGGGTCGATGGCACGGGCGACGGCGAGGCGCAGATCGCGGTTGTCGGCGAAGACCGTGCCGGGTCGCTCGTTGAAGACGAGGTAGCTCGTCGAGTTGGTGTAAGTGACCGAACGGAAGCCGCTCGCGCTCTCCATGCGATCCACGGCGTCTCCGAAGACCGGGGCGAGGTCGATCGCTCCCGCCATGAGCTGCGTGGCCACAGTGGCGTCGTCTGCGATGGGGGTGAGCACGACCGTGCGGGCCGGGCGGCCCTCGAGAGGCGTTGCGAATGCGGGCCACTGGTCGTAGCCATCGCGCAGAGCGAAGGTGTAGGACACCGCGGGCTGCGCTGAGGCGAGGGTGTACGGGCCGGTGGTCGCCCCGACGACCGTCCCGGCGGCGAGTCCGTCGAGATCGGCCAGGCCGGGAGCGCACACGATGCCGGACTGCGGCAGGCTGACACCCACGGGGAGGTCCGACCACGGCTCGGACAGCGACACCGTCACCGTACGGGCCGCGTCATCCGCGGTGACCGTCGCGGTCCCGGCGCCGATGGCCAGGCTGCGCGCCGACGAACCCGTCTCCGGGTCCATGAAACGCGCGAGGGACGCAGCGACGGCGTCGGGAGTGAGGGGGGATCCGTCGGAGCAGGTCGCGTCATCGCGCAGAGTGAAGACGTAGTTGCTCGCGTCGACGGCCTGCCACGAACTCGCGAGGCCGCCCACGAGCTCGTTGCCGTCGTCGCGGCGCAGCAGGGTGTCATAGAGCAGCCGCGCCGTCGTGTAGTCGTCGGTGGCGCGGGAGAGCGCCGGGTCGAAGGTGCTCGGATCGGTGAGCAGCGTGGTGCGGATGGTTTCCACATCGCTGCCGCCGTTCACCTCCCCGCTCGCCGCGCAGCCGGCGGTCGCGAGCACGCCCACCACGGCCAGAGTGGATGCGAGAAGACGATGCGATCGCGCCACGGTTCCTCCAATTGGATACAAGAACTGCTTTTCGGGATACTTTCTCCAATGATGCGGTGTTCGCGCGAATCGGCGACTCCACTGGCCAAGACCGCACGAATCGCTCGATCGGAAGGCTGCCAACGCATGGATATCCCTGAGCTCGACGCGTTGGATTTCCGCATTGTTAACGCGCTCCAGTTGCATCCGCGTGCCTCGTGGGCCGAGTTGTCGGGCGTTCTGTCGTCGGATGCGAGCACGCTCTCACGCCGCTGGAGCCGCCTCACCGATAGCGGAGCGGTGTGGTCGAGTTGCTTCTACATGCCGCTCGAGCGCCGGAAGCGGCAGCCGCTCGCGTTCGTCGAGGTGCTCTGCCACCCCGCCGGGCTCGACGAGACCGTCGACGCCCTCGCGGTGATCCCCGAGGTGTTCAGCGTGCATGGCACCTCGGGCGACCGCCAGGTCTACGTCACCGTGGGGGCGGCCTCCCTTGCGGAGATCGATCAGTGCGTACGCACGCGCATCGCCACCGTGCCTGGCGTCACGACCACACGAGCGCACTATGTGCGGCGGGTCTTTCAAGAAGGCGGGCAGTGGCGCCTCGGCGTGCTCACCGATGCTCAAACCGCGGCGATCGCCGCCCGTCGACCGCAGCCCGCGACCGACCTCGCTGCGGAACCGACCCCGGAGGAGTGGAGTGCGCTCGAAGCGCTGGCCGACGACGTCCGCCGTCCACTCGCTCAGATCCGGGAACGTACCGGCGGCTCACTGGCGGCGGTGTCCCGACGGGTCACGACGCTGCTCGGCGCGGACTGGGCGCATTGGCGCATCGACGTCGCGCACCGCGCGCTCGGGTACGAATGTGCCGTGATGCTCTGGCTGCGCGCTCCCCAGGAGAATCTCGAGCAGATCGCCACGTCCTTCCGGCTCCTGCCGGAATCGCGCCTGATCGCTTCGGTCACCGGGCCGGCGAACCTCGCGATCTCCCTCTGGCTGCGGGATTTGGCCGACCTCGACGACCTCGAACAGCGCGTGGCCAAGGTCTACCCCCAGCTGTCGTTCACGGACGTGTGGGTCGTCCCTCGGGTTTACAAGCGAGCGGGGCATGTCCTCGACGCGAACGGGATGCAGGCGCGACACGTGGCCTTCCGTGAGAGCGGCGGGGACTGAAGCCGTCAGCGGCGGAGCGGACGACGTCGCGACATGGCACGCAGACCTAGTTTACGATCTGCGAATATCACTCTTAAAGACTTTTTGATCTGTCAATGCCGAAGTAATATCAGTGCATGGCTGCTCCTACACCGGTCCCCGTCACACGCGGCCTGCGGACGATCGGACAGAACGTGGCCGATCAACGGAAGCTGATGAATCTCACGGCAAAGATGGTCGCCGAGCGGGCAGGGGTCAATCCCCAGACGATCAGCAAGCTCGAGAACGGCGAGGGCACGACGCTGGAGATCGCTCTGCGCGTGCTGCGCGTCCTCGGCCTGTTGGATGCCGTCGTCACCGCGACCGATCCCTTCCAGACCCCGCGCGGGCGGCTGATGGCCGACGAGAAGCTGCCGCAACGGGTGCGAGTCCGCGGCGATGCCTGACAGCTACTCGGTGACGACGACGCTCGGACGGGAGGAGGTCGTCGCCGGGACCCTGTACCGGACACGCACGTCGGGGACGTTCGTCTACGACATCGACTACCTGCGCCGCCGCGACGCCTTCGCCCTCGTTCCCGCTCTCGGGCTGTTCCCCGGCCCGCAGAGCCTCGGGCCGCCGAACCCGTTCAGCGACTCCGCACCCGACACCTGGGGACGAAAGGTGCAGAATCGAGCCACGGGCCGGCGCCTCGACGACCTCACACTCATGCTCGGAGTGAACGACGAGGGACGCCAGGGCGCGACGCGCTTCTGGCGGGACGGCACAGCTATCGCCGACGGCGATGGAGTGCCCGCTGAGGCGGACCTGTCCGAGATCATCCAGGTCGCCGACCAGATCGAACTCGACGATCCCGACATCGACGAGGTCGCGCTGCGGCGCTTGTTCCGGGCGACCGGCTCCCTGGGCGGGGCACGGCCGAAGGCCAATGTCCGACTCGGCGACGAATTGTGGCTCGCGAAGTTCCCCACACCTCGCGGCGACGACTGGAACGTCATGGCGTGGGAGGCATCCATGCTCGATGCGATGGACCACTGGGGGATCGACGTTCCCGCTCGGAGAACGAAACAGATCACGGTGGAGGGCACCGTCCGGACGATCCTGTTCCTGCGTCGGTTCGATCGGGGGGCTGGCGGGGTCCGGATCCCGTACATCTCGGCGATGACGGCGCTCGAGTCTCGGGACGGCGACGGGGGTGACTGGCTCGACCTCACCGATTTCGCGCGCGCCCACGGCGCGGACGTCCCGCAGTTGTGGCGGCGTGCGGTCTTCGGCGTCCTGGTCGGCAACCTCGACGATCACCTGCGCAACCACGGCTTCCTCCGGCGAGGAGGCGGTTGGGCGCTCTCACCCGCATTCGACGTGAACCCCCAACCCGGCGACCACGGCGACGATCATGAACTCGCGCTGTTCGGCTCCACGACCCTGGATGTCAGCTCCTTCCTCACGAGGGAAGCCCTCTCGATGTTCGGGCTGAGCGCCGCCGAGGCTCGAACCCACCTCGCCGCGCTCCTCCCTCTTCTGGGTGCCCTGCCGCGCTTCGCCGAGGACCACGGCGCCGATGCGCGAAGCATCCGACTCATGCAGACTCGCCTCGAAGCGGCTGCAGCCCGGCTCGGGTGAGGTCACGGACGAACGGCTACGCCGCGCGCCGCCCCGATCGCACGCGGAACCACAGCGTCAGCTCGGCGAGCGCCCGCGCGGTCACCGTGGCATCCCCGGAGTCGAGGTCGTCGAAGCTGTCGCGGAAACCCTCCGGCGGTGCCGACGTCGACGTTCCGAGCGGTTCGTAGCCCATCGTCCAGTCGGGGAACCGGCGCTCCTCGATCGGCTCGGACACCAGAACCCGCACGTCGCGGTGCCGGGGATCGTTGCCGATGCGGTCGAGGGCATCGCGGACCGCCGACTCGGGACCCTCGAGCACCTGAAGGAATCGGCCGCCGCGGAAGAGGAGCAGGCCAGACAGATCGGTGCCGACGTTGGCGACACGGCTGGACTCCAGCAGCCGGGCGAGCTCGTCGTCTCCGAACGGCACGGACGCCGTGCTCGAGTACGTCAGCGAGAACAGGTCGTCCGTCTTCACTGCATCACCGCCCCGGGGAAGACGTCGGGGACCTGGCGCAATTCGATCTCGGGCGCGGTGTTCGTGGCATCCGCGTGCGCGTGGGCGACGGCCGCCATCGCGGCGACCAATCCGGGGAGGCGTCCGACGAGACGCGAGCGTCCGTTGTAGGCCAGATAGCTGCCATCGGCTTCGCGGTCGACATAGCCCAGGAAGACCCCGCGCGCACTGGCGACGTGGAAACCCTCCTCCACCCGCGCCCACACGACACCGGCACCGGGTCGATCGTCAACAGTCATGCGTGTGCCCTTCCGCCCCGCCAGGGCCCCCTACGAAAGTACACATGCCCGAGAGGCGGTCCAGCCGCTTGACAGCGAGAGAGTCAGAGCACCGCGGCGCGGATCGCTTCGACGTCGTCGGTTCCGGATGCCTCGACGATGCGGCCCCGTGTGACCCGGTACATCGCGAACGCGGCGATGCTGACACGGCGACGCGTCGGCGGCAGGTGCCGGAAGATCCCGGTGTGCGTGCCGCTCCCCCGCAGGTGGACGGCGAGACGATCCTCTTCGACCACGATCTGGATGCGCCGCCACTGCCAGTCGGGGAAGCCGCGCACGAGGTCGGCGTAGTCATCGAGCCAGGCATCGGAACCGGCGGGGAGATGCGCGCGGCGCACGTCGGGGGCGAGGAACTCCCGCACCGCCTCGGGGTCATGGCGGTTCAGCGTCTCGAGGAACTCCTGGAACCACTCGCGCGTCTCCCAGGCCTCCACCCGCCCCATTATCCCCGCGCGTGAGTCGCCGGGATGTGTCGCCTCGGCCGGCCGAGAAGCGACAAATTCTGGCGACTCACGCCCCCCGTCAGGATGCGGCGAGCTCCTCGGCGAGGCGGCGGGCACCGCGGACGGCGATCGCGACGCTCGTCAGCGTCGGGTTCATCGTGTTCGCGGTGGGGATCACGCCGTTACCGCCGACCACGAGGTTCTCGAACCCCCACACGTGGGAGTACGGGTCGGCGACCGAGGTGGCCGGGTCGGTGCCGGCGCGCATCGTCCCCATGAAGTGCAGGCTCGAGCCGTTCGGGAGGAGCCGGGGCTCGGCGATGAACGAGCCCAGCGCCGCGCCGGCGCGCCGCAGCCGCTCGGTCGCCTGCGCGATCTCGGCATCCTCCCGCTCGGTGAGGGCGTACTCGATCGTGAAGTTTGGGAGGCCGCGGTAGTCGAGCTCGTCGTCGTTGAACGTCACACCGTCCTCGACGCGCGGGAACTTCCGCACGCCGAAGCCCATGTTGATGTACCCCCACCGGTTGCCCGCGGCGGGGTGGTCGGGGTCCAGCGGGAACGGAGGGGTCTCGGCGTACATGATCTGCGCCGAGTACGGGTGCTCGGGCTCGGAGAACGGGATGCGATTGACCGCCGCGACGGGATCGGCGGGGTTCATCGCGCGCCGGTCCAGCTCGGCCTGCAGCTCGTCGTCGGAGACGAGCTCGCTCATGCGCTCGCCGTCGAGCACGACGGTGGCGATGACGACGTGATGCTCGGTGAGGTACCGGCCGAGGGGCGCCGGGCGGATGCCCGAGGCCCAGAGCAGCTGCGGCGAGCGGAACGCGTCCGCGGCGACGACGACGGCATCGGCCGCGACGAACGACTCTTCGCGCGTGCGAAGGTCTTCGACGACCACGCCCCGCACGCGTGCGCCGTCGTGCTCGATGCGCCGGACGAGAGTGAGGTCACGCAGTTCGAAGCGGGCCGCGGTGTCGGTGCCCTCCTCGATGATCGGACCCAGCACCGTGTCGGTGCCGGCCCAGCGCATCGTGCCGTCGGGTTGCGGGTCGCCGGCGACGGGCAGCGTGCTCACGCCGTACCCCTCGGGGAGCTCGGCACCGAACTCGTGGTCGAGCAGCGTACGGATGGCCGCGCCGACGGGCGAGTCGGAGAACGCCGCGCTCTGCTTGTGCAGCAGGTCCTCCGCGGTCGAGACGAGCTCCTCCCATTCGTCATCGGCGATGAAGTCGAGCTTCTCGCTGAACGCCGGGCGTGGGATCGCGCAGGTCCAGTGCGCGCCCTGACCCCCGACGTTCGTGGCGGCCGCGGCGGCGGGGAACGCCGCGGCGTGCGCGGAGCCCTCGCCACCGAAGTCGAGCAGGTGCGTGCCCTGACGCGCCGTGAACATCCCCTCGACGATGGTCCCGGAAGGGAGCCCGAGCGAGTCGCGGTACTCCCCCGCCTGCGGCCCTTGCGACCTCTCGCGGGCGCGGGCCTTCTCATCGGGGTCGGCGATGTTGCGCACGCTCTCTCCGGGGCGCTCGGTCACCTGGGGGCCGGCCTCGAACATGAGGACGCGCGCATGCGGAAGCGACTCCAGCAGCACCCGCGCGTACGCGGCACCGATGGGCCCGCTGCCGACGACGGCGATCGTGGGGGTGTCGGACATGGTCTCTCCTTCGAGATCAGGCGGGCTGGCGGTCGGCGGCCGACCGGGCGGGGGCGGACGCGGGGGCCTCGTCGGAGAGGCGTCCCGCGGGCAGGAGCAGCGCGAGGACGATCCCGCCCACGTACACGACCGCGAGGCCGAGGAACACCGGGGCGAAGACGTCGTGGTAGACGGCGGCGATCTCATCGCGCACGCTCTCGGCCGCGGCCCGGGCCACGGCGGGCGTGAGGGTGTCGGCATCCAGGCCGATCGGGAGGTTCGCCGCGACACCGAAGCCGACGATGCCGCCGACGATCGCGGTTCCCACGGCGGAGCCGATCTGGCGCACGAGGTTCGTCGTCGCCGTGACGGCGCCCAGGTCGGACGGGGCGGCGGCGCTCTGGACGACGGCGAAGATGAGGTTCGTGAACGCACCCGTGCCGATGCCGACGACGGCCATGACGACCATCGGCGCCCACAGGGGTGCGTCCACCGGCAGCACCGCCATGGCGGTGAGTCCGGCGGCGGCGAGGACCGTGCCGATCACCGGGTACGCGCGGTAGCGTCCCGACCGGCTCACGAGCCACCCGGTGAGCAGGGTGCTGACGAGCATGCCGAGAACGGTCGCGATGGGCACGAGCCCCGAGACGGTCGCGGTCGTGCGATACGCCATCTGGATGTAGGTGGGCACGTACGCCACGATCGCGAACAGTCCCGCGCCCACGACCAGCGACAGACCGAGGCACACGAGGATCGTGCGGTGTCGCAGGATGCGCGGGGGGAGGATCGGCTCGGCGGCACGCCGCTCGACCGCCACGAGGGCGAGGATGCCGACCGCCGTCCCGGCGGCGCAGACCAGCGCCGCGGGGCGCAGGGCGTCGTCGCCGATCCAGGTGACGGCGAGGACGAGGGCGACGAGGGTCCCGGTGAAGACGGTCGAGCCGGCGATGTCGAAGCGCGGCCGGGCCCCGCCCGGGAGGCGCGGGAGGGCGACGAGGGCGAGCGCGAGCGCGGCGACACCGACCGGGATGTTGATCCAGAACACCCACGACCAACCCCAGAAGTCGGTGATGAGACCGCCGACCACGGGTCCCACGACGATCGCGATCGGGAAGGCGGCGCCGATGATCGACATGTAGCGCGGCCGCTGACGGGGACTCGTGACGCGGGCGATGATCGTCTGCGACATGAGCTGCAGTCCCGCGGAACCGAGACCCTGCACCACTCGGGCGGCGACCAGCCAGCCGAGGTCGGGGGCGAACCCGCACCCCAGCGAGGCGACGAGGAACAGCCCGAGGGACACGAGGAACACGCTCCGCGGTCCGATGACGTCGGCGAGCTTGCCGAGCACCGGCAGCATCACGGTGGCGGCGAGGGTGTAGCCGACCATGATCCAGCTCATGTGCTCGAGCGCGCCGAGGTCGCCGGCGATCGTGGCGAGCGAGGTCGAGACCACGGTGTGGTCGAGGGCGCCGAGGAACGACACCACCAGGAGGGCGGCCACGAGGATGCGGACGCGTGCGGGAGAGAGAGTCATGCGTGGGGCGCCCGTACGACCGGGCGATCGACGCGACCGTATGTGCCGCTCCGGCTCCCTCACCGGGCGAACGGACCCGATGGGCCCCGACGTCACGACGATCATACCCGACTTATGTCGATTTTCAACATTAGCGGAGGGCGTCCGAGAGCACGGTCGCCGCCCCCGACAGCGCCTGGCCGCCGTCGACGCCGATCTCCGCACCGGTGAGGAACGCCGCGGCATCCGAGAGGAGGAACGCGACCACGTCGGCGACCTCGGTCGCCTCGCCGACCCGGTGCAGCGGAATGATCGCGCTGTTCGCCTCCGCGAACACGGGCGATGCCGACGCGGTCATCGGGGTGCGGATGAAGCCCGGATGCACGAGATTCACCCGGATGCCGCGGGGCCCGAGTTCCGTCACACTCGCGTGCGTGAGTCCCCGCAGCGCCCACTTGCTCGCCGTGTACGCCGCCGTGTAATGCCCGGTGAGTCCCGCCACCGATCCGATGTTGACGATCGAGGAGCCGGCATCCATGAGAGGAAGAAGAGCCTGGATGCCGAGCATCGCGCCCGTGACATTGACGGCGAACACACGGTCCCAGTCGGCGCGGTCGAGCTCGCCGATGCGGGCGCGATGCGTGATGCCGGCGTTGTTGACGATACCGCGCACGCGCCGGCCGTCGAGGGAGTGAGCGAGCGCGGCCCAGTCCCCCTCGGATGCGACGTCGAGGCGCCGGTACTCGAGCGAGCCCGCGAGAGGCGCCGCGCGCTCGCGCATCTCGGGAGCGTCGTCGGCCAGGTCGACGGCGATGACGTCGGCCCCGGCGGCGACGAGCGTCAGCGCCTCCTCCGCCCCCTGACCGCCTCCGGCCCCCGTCACGACGAACAGGTGACCCTCGATGCCCGGCAGGCGCAGGTCCGTCATCGCCCGGCCGGGGATCCCGCGACGTCGGCGCGGTGCCGCGCGCGCGAACGCACCCGCGCCCGCGGCAGCTCCGGGGCGGGTACGCGTTCCCCGACGACGTTGACGATCTCGCCGACGCCCTCGATCACCATGCGCACCTCGTCGCCGGGCTCGAGCGGCCGCGGGTCGAACGATCCACGACGCCCCCACAGCTCGCCGAGGCACCCGCCGTTGCCGACCGTGCCCGAGCCGAGCACGTCGCCCGGCACGACGATGGAGTTCCGCGCGGCGTACGCCACCAGCTCGGGGAACGGCCAGCCCATGTTCGACACGAGGTCCTCGCCGATCAGCTCGTCGTTGACGTACAGCTCGGCGCGCACCGCGAGGAATCCGTCGGTGTCCACGAACGGTGCGAGCTCGTCGGCCGTGACGATCCACGGTCCGAGCGTCATCGCGAAGTCCTTGCCCTTCGCGGGCCCGAGCCGCACCTTCATCTCCCGCGACTGCAGGTCGCGCGCCGACCAGTCGTTCATCACGGTGTAGCCGAAGATGTGGGCGTCGGCGGCCGTGGCATCCAGGTTCTCCCCGTCCGACCCGGCCACCCCGCCGATGACCGCGGCCAGCTCCAGCTCGACGTCGAGGCGCTGAGTCTCGGGGATCGTCACGACGTCGCCCGTCGCGCGGACCGTGTGCGGGTTGGTGAAGTAGAACGTCGGGGCTTCGTACCACTCGGGCACGACCTCGCTCTTGCCGTCGACCGATGCGCTCACCCCTTCGACGTGCTCCTCGAACGCGACGAAGTCACGGATCGAGGCCGGCACGAGCGGGGCGAGCAGGCGGACGCCGGACAGCGGCCGCGCCGTGGCCGCATACCGACGCTCGTACAGTGCCGACGCAGCAGCGAGACCCTGCGCGAGCACCTCGGCCACCCGCAGCCCATCGGGGAACGGCACGACCTCGGAACCGACGACGAACCCTTCGCCCACATCGGCGCCGTCGACCCAGCGCGCGACCCTCACGCGTGCACCCGCGTGCGCAGCAGCGCCTCGGCGTTGCCCCCCAGGATCGAGGCGGCGTCGGCCTCGGCGATTCCCGCGCCGCGGACGAACCCCACGGGGTCGTCGAGTCCCATGTCGAACGGGAAGTCGCTGCCCAGCAGCACCCGGTCGGCACCCGCCACCTCGACGAGCCACCGCAGGGCGCGCTCGTCGTGCACGACGGTGTCGAACCACAGCTTCGACAGGTAGCTCGACGGCGCCGTGGCGCAGCCGTGCGCCTCGGGACGCACCCTCCACGCGCGGTCCGAGCGACCGATGGCGGTGGGGAGGTACCCGCCGCCGTGCGCGGCGATGAGACGCAGACCCGGATGCCGGTCCAGCACGCCCGCGAAGATGAGGTGCGAGAGTGCGACGGCGTTCTCGGTGGGCTGCCCGACGGTGTTCGACAGGTAGAACCGGTCGAGACGCTCGTCGAGCGAGCAGCCGAAGGGGTGCAGGAACACCACGGCGCGCAGTTCCGCGGCGCGCGCCCAGAACGGCTCGAGCCGTTCGTCGCTGAGCTCGACGTCGCCCGCGAACGACGAGATCTCCACGCCCGCGAGCCCGCGCCCGAGCACCGCGTCGTCGAGCGCGTCGACCACGAGGTGCGGGTGCTGGAGCGGCACCGTGCCGAGGCCCACGAGGCGGTCGGGCGCCAGGGCGACGTGCTCGGCGATGAGGCGGTTGGTCTCGCCGGTCGCCCACGTCGCCAGCCCCTCACCCGCCCACGGGTAGAAGTGGTTGGGCGAAGGGCTGACCCACTGACGGTCGACGCCCTGCGCGTCCATCGCGGCCAGGCGCGCCTCGACCGAGGTCAGCCGCGGGAAGCGCTCGCCGATCATGCGGCCCGACGCCTGCAGGCTCGCGAGCCCGTTGCGGCGCAGCTCGAGGTCGGCCGCGGCCTGCACCTCGTCGGGCACGCGCCGCTCGACCTCGGCGTGGAGCCCGGGCATGAGGAGGTGGGCGTGGACGTCGGTGACGTCGTGCCCCGGGACGGCGCTCACGCGCGGGCCGCCGTGAGCTGTGCCACACCGAACATGAGGCCGCCCATGTCGGCGTCGCGGACGCCGTCGAGCTGCCACTGTCCGAGCTGCACCGACGCGTCGACGATCGCCTTCGCCCGCGCCACGCGGCGCTCGTGGAAGGCGTCCCACAGCGCCGCGTCGACGGCATCCCGCTCGACGAGGAGCTCGCTCAGCACGGCCGCGTCCTCGAGCCCCTGGGCCGCTCCTTGCGCGATCGTGGGAGGGCAGCTGTGGGCGGCGTCGCCGATGACGACGACGCGGCCGCGGTTCCACGGCGCCTCGACGAGGTGTCGCGTGAACCAGGTGTAGTTGGCGTCCGCTCCCGCCTCGATGTCGGCGCGGATGTGGTTCCACGGCCCGTCGTAGGCCCGCGACTGCTCGACCATGATGCGCCGGGCCTCTTCCGGAGAGACCTGCGAGCGGTCCTGCGCCGCCTCCACGAGGAACGCGTACATCGTGTCGTCACCCGTGGGCGTGTAGCCGGCGATGTACATCGGCCCGCCGTAGTACAGCTCGCTGCGGTCGACGTCGGGCGGGAGCGACACGAACGTGCGCCAGATGCCCATACCCGTCTGCTCCGGAGAGACCTGGATGCCGATCATCCCGCGCACCGCGGAGTGCAGACCGTCGGCACCGACGAGGAGATCGAACGTGCCCGCCGGAGCACCGTCGACCTCGACCGCGACGCCGTCGTGGGTCTGCGACAGGCCGGTCACACGCCGACCGAAGTGCACGCGGGCGCCGTGGCGCTCCGCCGCGGCGAGGAGGATCCGCGCCAGGTCGGGGCGCGACATGCCCATCGTGGACGGGTAGTCGGGGCCCCCGGTCTTGAGGTCGGGGAGCGCGGCGACCACCGGCGCACCGGGGCCGGGGGCTCGGAGGTTGAGACCCTCGAACGCCTTGCCGGCGGCGGCGACCTCGTCCCACACGCCGAGCTCGTCGAACACGCGGAGCGCATTGCCCTGCAGCGTGATGCCCGAGCCGCGCGTCGTGAGCGCGGGCTGGGCGTCGTAGAGATCGACCTCGACACCGGCCTTCGCGAGGAAGATGGCGGTGGCCAGGCCCGCGACGCCGGCTCCGGCGATCGCGACTTTCTGAACGGCGGTCATGTCAGAACCTCTCTGTTCTGGGACGGGGGTCTAGAGAAGAGCCAGGGGGTTCACCGGCGAACCGACGGCCCCGGTGATCGGCAGCGGCGGCGCTGCGAGCAGGAACTCCCAGCGTCGCGCATCCGCGCAGGCCTGGGCGAGCGCGTCGAGATTCCACATCTCGCCGATCGTCAGGCCCATGTTGGGGATGACGACCTGGTGCAGCGGCTGGAACGCGGGCACGTCGAACTCGTTGGGGCGCACCTCGAATCCCCAGGTGTCGGTGGCGATCGCGGCGATCTCGGTGCGGTGCAGCCACCCGGCCGTCGTGAGGGAGAGACCGGGAGCCGGACCACCCGCGTAGTCGCCCCACCCCTCGCGGCGCGCGCGCGTGTAGTGGCCGGTGCGCACCAGCACGATGTCGCCGCGGCGCACCTGCACTCCCTCGGCGGTGGCGCACGCCTCGAGGTCGGCGACGGTGATCGCGTGACCGTCGGCGAGTTCACCGGACTCGGGGGCGAGGTGACGCCCCACATCCAGCAGCACGCCGCGCGAGACGATCACGGATGCCGCGTGCTCGATACCGGTGACGAGGTCGCCGTCGCTGGTGACGACGTCGCCCGCGCGGCGACCGTTCCAGGCGAAGCCGTGGTCGAAGATGTGCCCGAGGCCGTCCCACTGGGTCGAGCACTGCAGGGGCATCGCGATGACGTCGTCGGCGCCGCCGATGCCGTGCGGGAAGCCCTGATTCCCGCGCTCGGCATCCGTTCCCGTGTCGGTCATCGTGTGCACCGGGTTGGTGCGCCTGCGCCACCCCTTCTGGGGCCCGTCGGTGTCGAACGGCTGCGACAGGGAGATCGAACGCCCCTCGCGCACGAGTGCGGCCGCTTCGCGACGGATGTCGTCGTCGATGAAGTTGAGGGTGCCGAGCACGTCGTCGTCGCCCCACCGCCCCCAATTACGGTAGGCCTCGGCGCGTGCGGCGATCTCGGCCTCGGGATTCTGCCGGTCGAGGTCGGCGGGGTTCTCCGACGGCGCGCTCACGCCGTCTCCTCCGCGACGCAGCGCACGACCTGCGTGCCGAGCGCGCCGATCGTCCCCGTCATGACGTCGCCGTCCCGCAGGAACCTCTTCCAGTGCTGCCCGTTGCCCGCGGGGCTGCCGGTCAGCAGCAGGTCGCCCGGAAGCAGCGGGTGGGTCTGGGATGCCGCGGAGACGAGCGCCGGCACGTCGAACAGGAGGTCGGAGGTCGAGGCATCCTGCATCACCTGCCCGTTGAGCTCGAGACGCACCGGGGTGTCGGCGGGGTCGACGAACCGCGCGGGGACGAGGAGGGGCCCTGTCGGCAGGAACCCGGGCGCGTTCTTCGCGCGGTACCAGTCGGTGCCGATCTCCTTCATGTCCTTGCGGAACACGAGGTCGCGCGTGGTGATGTCGTTGACGATGGTGTATCCGGCGACGTGGTCGAGCGCCTCCTCGCGCGAGACACGGAACGCCTCGCGACCGATCACGACGGCGAGCTCGAGCTCCCAGTCGTGGACCTCGCTGGAGCCCGGCAGCACGAGCGGGACGTCGTCGCCCACCACGCACGCGGTGAGGCCGATGAAGAAGTACGGCTCGCCGCTGCGCGCGCGCTCGTCCATCATGTCGGCGGCGAAGGCGCGCGCCTCCTCGGGCGTGCGGTCGGTGTTCTGCGTCAGCCCCGCCGCGACGAGCTCGATCACGTGCTGGCGATAGTTGGCGCCGGTCTGCAGCACCTGACGGGGCTCGACGGGGGCGGTGAGTGTGACGTCGGCGAGCGGATGCCACTCCCCCGGCGCCGCGATCAGGGCTTCGAGGCGATCCCAGTCGGGGTCGGCGAGGAACGTGTTCAGGCCACCGCCCAGCTCGTCGTCGGAGAGCGCGCGGATGCGGTCGTCGGCCACGAGGCCGACGTGCACGGCATCCCCGTCTCGGAAGCGCGCGAGGGCGAAAGGTGCGGTGGTCATGGTGGTGCTCACTCTCCCCGACCGGGATCGACGCTCAGCCCCGGCCCTGGACGGCGTACGGGTTCAGCAGGGCGTCCTTGATCTCGTCGGGCACGCCCTCCTCCGTGGCGCTGGGGCCGTCGGCGGGCGGGAAGGACTCGGTCATCGACATGGGCATGGCGCCGTTGCGGTACAGGTTGTTCGACCCGAGTGAGGGCTTCCAGGTGTTCGCCTCCCAGTCGGGGACGTAGTTGCGGTAGCCGCCGGTGTTCAGCTCGATGCGCAGCGTCGAGGGCTCGCGGTAGTAGAGGAACGTCTGCTCGCCGATGCCGTGGATGTTCGGGCCGTACTCGATCGGGATGCCGTTCTCCATGAGGGTGTCGGCGGCGATGAGCAGCTCTTCGCGGGTGTCGACCCAGAACGCGTAGTGGTTGATGCGGCCGGCGCGGGTCGAGCCGTCGAGGACGACACCGAGGTCGTGCGACTTCTCGTTCGTGGTCAGCACCGAGAACACCGAGATCGGGGCCTCGTCGAGCACGGTGCGGGCCATGAAGCGGAAGCCCAGCGTGTCGACGTACCACTGCACGAACGCGTCCACGTCCTTCGTGGCGACGGTGACGTGGTCGAGCTGGCGCGGGGCGCCGGCGACAGAGCTGCGCTTCTCGGGACGGTCGGGGAAGATCGACGCGGTGTGGGGCTCGGCGCGGTGGCGCTCGACGTCCCAGTGCAGCGTCATGTTGTGGCCGAACGGCCCGGTGAAGCGGTAGGCGCGGCCGATGCCGCGGCCTTCGAACCACTCGCCCTGAATGCCGGTCGCTTCGACCCGCTTCGCGGCCACCTCGAGCGCCTCGGCCGACGAGGTGCGCCATGCCATGGTCTCCAGCGCCGGCTCGTCGCCGCGGACCACCACGACGGAGTAGGAGTAGTAGTCGCCCCAGCAGCGCAGGTAGACGCGGTCGTCCTCGCGCGCGACTTCGGTCAGACCCACCTGGTTGACGTAGAAGTCCACCGAGGCATCGACATCGGGCGTCGTGATCGCAACGAAGGACAGGTGCGAGAGAAGCTTGATCATCTTCGATCCTTTCGGTGAATCGGGCCGTTCCGACTCTTCTTCCACTATCCGACCGAAGTCGGTATCAGGGAAGCCGATCCTGTGGATGCCAAGCATCGACGTCGCTTATTCCACCCCGAGGATGCCGTCGTCGTGGGCCAGCTCGTCGAGATCGCCCGGACGCATACCGGCGTGGACGGCATCCCGCAGCCGCCGGAGGGCCACACGCTCGGCCGCCTCCCGTCGCGGAGCGGCGATCCGCCGACCCTCGGCATCGGCGATCTCGACATGGATCGTCGCCGCGGCGGAGTCGGTCCGCACCTCCACGCGCCGCGGTCCGAGCGCGACGGCCGTCAGCGCGTCGCCCACCCCCGCCCCACCCCGTGCCCGCGTGACGCTGACGCCGACCCCGTCGCGGGTGAGCGCGAGCGTGTCCGCCGTCGGCGTCGCCACGTGGGCGACGCGGGCGAGCGGGCCGCCGGCGAGCACGCGCCCCCACCCCACGGCGTCCCGCAACAGCGTCGCCGCCTCCGCGGGGGCTCCCCACGCATCGACCACGACGTGCGCTGCCGTCACCGAGACGACCGTCGCCACGACATCCGCGCGCAGGCGGCGCCGGGCCACGACCACGGGGATCCCCAGCGCGCGCAACCGCTCGTGCGCGGAGGCGGGAGCCGGCTGCGGTTCATCCACGACGACCCCGACGGTGTCGGTCAGCCGCTCCAGACGGTCCCACCACGCACCGCGGCCGTCGACGACCCGCAGGATGCCGGGCTCATCGGCATCCGCCGAACGCATCAGGGGTGCGAGCTCGGCGACCGCCGCCCGGTAGGCGGCGAGATCGGTCCACACCCCCATCACGGTCATACCGCCACCCCCGCCCGGACAGCGGCGGCCGCACCGTCGGCCACGGCGATGACGAACGCGGCATCCGCGCGCAGCTCGTCGTACTCCATCGCCGTCTCGCCGCGGAGCAGCGCCGCCAGCGCACGCCACTCCGCGTCGTACCCGTCGCGCCGGTCGATCGGATACACGGTCTGGATGCCGCGCCCGTCGCGCACCGTGGTGCGGGCACTGCCCGCGTGCACGAACGGGGGCGGGAACTCCACCTCGAGGCGGGCGCCGTCGGTCGCGACGTTCACGCACCACAGCGAGTCCGCGCCGTCGGAACCCATGACGGCCGTGAAGCGCACGATCGCGTCGGGCGAGCGCAGGGCGAGGTCGAACCCGATCGGGGCGACCGGCCGCGCCCACGCGACCTCGGTCGCATCCGGAACCAGGTCGCGCACGAGCGGAAGATCGTGCACCGCCAGCCCGACGACCAACTGCCGCACGATCCACGCACTCCGCTCGCGGTCGTCGGGGTCGATCGGCGGTCGGGCGGGGCCGGGCGCCCCGGGCAGAGGGGCTCCCGTGACCAGCTCGTGGTACCGCCCGTTCGGCGCGAGCGAGAGGGTGACCGCCACCGACCGCACCCGATCACGGGTGGCGTGCAGGTGGTGAGTGGCCCGCGACCACGCCGGATCGAACAGGTGATTCGTGCCCACGACCAGGAGGGCGCCGGCGTCGCCGCACTCGGCGACGATCCGCTCGGCATCCTCGAGTGTGGTGGCCAGGGGCTTCTCGCAGAAGATGGCCCGGCGCCCCGCGGCGAGGCTCGCGCGCACGTGCGCGGCGTGCTGGTCGGGCGGGCTGCAGACCGCGACGATCTCGACCTCGGGGTCGGCGAGCAGGGCATCGACACCCGTCGAGGAGCGCGCGCCGAAGCGTTCCGCGATGAGGGCGGCGCGCCCGCTGCCGCCGTCGCTCACGTGCACCAGGCGGAAGTCGCCGGCCGTGCGCGCCAGAGTCGGGGCGTGCAACGCCGCGACGCCGGGACC
Organism: Microbacterium sp. RURRCA19A; assembly: GCF_900156455.1. Taxonomy (GTDB): domain Bacteria; phylum Actinomycetota; class Actinomycetes; order Actinomycetales; family Microbacteriaceae; genus Microbacterium. Next base: position 623,946 of record NZ_FTNQ01000002.1, on the reverse strand, counting down.
GGCCCCGATGATGCCCACACCCCAGGTCATGTCGCTCCTTCGCGCCACTTCAGACCGAATAGTGCCGAAGTTCGAGACTAATGAACCATAGATGGGGCGAAACCGGGAACGGAACCGCTCCCTTGTGTGAAGATCGAGCATGGCCAACGACTCCACGCTCCGCTTCGGCGCACAGACCGACGAGGTCACGAGCCTGCTGCGGATCGTCAACATGGTGCGACTCGGAGAAGCGGTGACGCGCCCCGAAATCGGACGCGTCACCGGACTGGGTCGTGGCGTCGTGACGCAGCGCGTCGATCGTGCGGTCGAGATGGGCTTCCTCGAGGACGCCGAGTACGCCCCCTCGTCGGGGGGACGGGCTCCGCGGACGCTCCGCTTCCGTTCCGAACGCGGCCGGATCGTCGTGTGCGCCCTCGGTGGACTGCACATCCACGTGGGCGTCACCGACCTCGACGGCGAGATCCGCGCCGAAGCCCACCGCGTGTGGGACATCGCCGCCGGCCCCGACGAGACGCTGGCGATCGCCACGGCGATGGTCGACGAACTGCTCGAGTCCGACGGGAACCCCGCGGTCTGGGCCGTGGTCGTGGGCCTCCCGGGCCCGGTCGACTTCGAGACCGGTCGGCCGGTCGCCCCGCCGATCATGCCTGGCTGGAACAACTTCGACGTCCGCTCCCGGTTCGAAGAGCGCTATTCGGCTCCGGTCTGGGTGGACAACGACGTCAACCTGCTCGCGGCCGGCGAGCGCGCGCGCCGCCGTGAGGCCACCCCCGACCTCATCTACTGCAAGGTCGGAACGGGGATCGGCGCGGGGCTCGTGTCGCACGGACGACTGCACCGCGGGGCGAACGGCGCCGCGGGCGACATGGGCCATGTCCGGGTCCCCGGCTCGGAGCACCAGTGCCGGTGCGGGAAGATCGGATGCCTCGAAGCCGTCGCCGGCGGCTGGGCCCTCGTCCGCGACGCCCGCGAAGCCGTCGCGGCGGGCGGTACCGGCGCGCTCGCCGACATCCTCGCATCCGGCGAAGAGCTCGCCCCCGAGGACATCTCCCGTTCCGCCGAACGGGGTGACGCGCTGGCGATCTCGCTCGTCCAGGCCTCGGCGCGGCAGATCGGCGAGGCGATCGCGGCGCTGGTGAACATGTTCAACCCGAGCGTGATCGTCGTCGGCGGGGCCGTGGCGGCCGCCGGCGAGCTCTTCCTCGCCGAGGTCCGCCACCGCGTGTACGAGCTGTCGCTCCCGCTCGCCACGCGCGACCTCTCGATCGTGACGAGCGTCAACGACGCCCGCGAGCCCGTGCGCGGAGGAGTGGACCTCGCGCGCGAGCAGCTGTTCGAGGCGGTGTTCCCCCGATGGTTCGCGGAAGGACGTCCCACGCTGGCGGCGATCCGCGGCGAGGCCGCTCCGGTCTGACACTTCTTTCTATTTGCGACATTAGTCGGTAGGTTCAGGACTTATGGTCCTGTCCGCGCTGCGCGACGATGCGCTGCACACCCGTCCCGACGGGTACGCCCTCCGCCTGTCCCTGCCCTGGATCCGGTCGCTTCCGCTCGCCGGCCTCGTCGACCCCGAGGTCCGCGTCGACGGGCGATCCCTTCCCCCGACCGTGATGCTGGGCGACCGCCGCGTCGACCCCGGCGACCTCACGGCCGACACGCGCTGGTGGCATCTGCAGGATCGCGTGGTCCTCCACCTGCCGGACGCCGCGAGCCCCGGCATCCACGAGGTGTCGGTCTCGTTCCGGCTGGAGGTTCCGTACCTCGAAGGCGGACCCGATGGACCCTTACGCCTGCCCTTCTTCTTCACTCGCCGACTGGACACCGAGACCCCGACCACGGGTGTCTCGCGCGACGTCGGGAGCCTCGCATGAACGCCCCACCCGACGGCTGGACCCTCTCGGCGAGCGCGTTCAACCTCACGCCCGAGGTGGTGCGCGCCGAGCACGCGGCCCCCGACCTCGCCCTCACGCTCGTCGAGCGGGGCCTCGCGTCCGAGATCGAGGTGGAGCTCGGGCAGCTGTGGCGGGGCTACCCGGCAGCCACCGTCGACGAGGCCCGCACCCTGCGCGACCGCCTCCACGCGGCCGGCGGGCGGGTGAGCATCGTCGGCGTGAGCATCGACGAGTGGGACGGGCACCGGCGACGTACGGAGGACGAACGCCTGGCCTTCCTCGAGCCGCAACTGCGCACCTCCGCCGCGCTCGGCGCGCGCGGCGTGCGCCTGCCGCTCGGGCAGGCGGGTGGCATCCTCGAGCGCACCGTTCCGCTGCTCGAGGAGCTCGACCTCGTGCTGTACGAAGAAGCGCAGGGGCATCAGACCCCCGCGGCTCTGCCCGCGGACTACGCGCGGATCGCCGAGATCGACAGTCCCCACGTCCGTCTCCTGCTCGACATCAGCATGCTGATGCCGGCGCTCCCCGTGACCTACCTCGACGCGCTCTCCCGGAGCGGCCTCGACCCGGCGCTCGTCGCCGTGCTGCGAGACCACTGGCGCGAGGCCGAGACGCACGCCGCGGTGATCGACCACCTGCGGTCGGGCCGCGTCCCCGGGCCCGTGCACACGCTGTACATGAACCTCCTCGTGCGGTTCGGGCGCTCGGACATCGCCGACGTGGCATCCGTCCTGCCCCTTCTCGGCGGGGTGCACCTGAAGTTCTGGGACCTCGACGACGCCGACCACCGACTTTCCGACCCGATCCGCGACGTGGGCACCGCCCTCGCCGCGACGGGCTTCACCGGCACGCTCTGCAGTGAGTGGGGCGGCCAGGAGTGGCTCGACGACGACCCGTGGGAGATGACCTCGCGTCATCTCGCGCTGGCCGCCGGCATCCTCTCCGACCGTCACCCATCCGCACCCCCGCAGGAAGCGAGCACACCATGACCGACCGCCCCATCAAGTGGAGTTACATGGACCATTGGCGGGCCCAAGGCCCCGCCGGACCCTACGACCAGTGGCAGTCGCGACTCGCGATGAAGCGCTTCCTGCAGCAGGTCGCGGCGGTCGGGTTCGACGCCATCGACACGTTCGACTTCCGGATCTGGCAGATCTTCGAGCAGTACGGATCCGTGGCCAACTACCAGGAGTTCGTGCAGGAGCAGGGCCTCGAGCGCATCGTCAACACGTTCCACGGCGTCTACTACTCCCCCGACCGCTACGCGCCCGAGGTGCCCGCGACCCACGCCACGATCCTCGAGGACTTCCAGCGGACGCTGGACATGTGGTCCGGCATCCAACTCGACAACATCATCGTGATGCCCGGGTCCCGCTACTTCGACGAGGCCGGCGTGCCCGATGACGGCCTCAAACACGCGGCCGACATCTGGGGAAAGGTCGGCGAGCTCACGCAGCAGTACGGCGTCAACCTCACCTGCCACCACGAGTTCTACGCCGGCATCCGCACGCGCGACCAGATCGACCGCTTCTACGCCTACGCCGACCCGCGCTATGTGAAGTTCTTCGTCGACACCGCGCAGCACTGCATCGCCGACGTCGACCCGGTCGCCGTGTACGAGAAGCACCACGAGCGCGTCACGGGCTTCCACTTCAAGGACACCCGCCACAAGGACGTCAACGACGACCACCGGATGTTCCCGGATGCCGAGGTCTCGGCGAAGACGACCGAGAAGTGGTTCTACGAGATGGGCACCGACGAAGGGCTCGTCGACTTCGAGGCGATGATGCGCTCGGTCCGCGACCACGGGTACACCGGCTGGATCAGCGTCGAACACGACAAAGCCGACAAGCTCGGCGGCGACTACGCCGAGAGCACCGCGATCTCGCGCTGGTACGCCAAGAACGTGCTGGACGGCATCTACACCGAGGAGGCGGCGCGATGAGCGACGTGCGCTGGGCCTACGCCCTCAACCAGTGGGACACGAACATCGACTCCTTCGTCCGCACACGCGAGCACGAGCGGGCGTTCAAGACCGTGTCGATCAGCGGCTTCTCGGGCGTCGAGCTCACGGCCGTGAGCTTCGGCGCGTGGGAGCCGCTCGGGACACCGCAGCAGATCGCCGACCTCTACGGCTCCCTCGAGGGGTTCCGCGAGGTGCTGTCCGCGTGCGCGCTCGAGGCCGTCAGCAGCTACGTGTACGACCCCTCCGTCGGCTTCGAGGTCGAGATGGGCCGCGGCCCCGACCCCCTGGATCCGGCGTCGGTCGGCGAGATCACCCGCACCGCACGCTGGTTCGCGGATGCCGTGCACCGCCTGAGCGGCAACGTGCTGGTGGTGCGCGCTGCGCCGTCGGCGTGGCAGACCGGGCCGCTCTCGGACGAGCAGATCGGCGTGCTGGCGAACCTGTGGAACACCGTGGGTGAGGCGATCGCGACCGACGGCATCGCGCTGGGTCTGCACGTCGACTTCCTCTCCGCGCTGCGCCTGGGGGATGGCATCCATCGCCTGCTCGCCGCCACGGACCCCGCGAAGGTCGGTCTCGCGATCGACACCGCGGAGTACGCGATCGCGGGGATCGACCCCGTCGCGCTGTACCGGCGGTACGCGGACCGCGTCGTGCACGTGCAGCTGAAGGACGCCCGCGAGACCGTGGACGACGCGGAGGCGTCGACGCCGCACGCCGAGCAGTTCATCCGCACCGAGGGCGGCGCGCGCCGGATCCTGCGGTGGTTCTACGAACCGAGCGACGAGCGCGCCCTGGTGGACTTCGAGGGCTTCGTCGGCGCGCTCGCCGAGCACGGCTACCGCGGCTGGATCGTCGTGGAGTCCGACCAGAGCCCCCACCCCGCCGAGAGCACGATGGTCGCCGGCTGGTACGTGCAGAAGGTGCTGCAGCCGCTGCTGGGCTGAGGTGGGGGGCTCGGGCGAGGCGTCGTCAGAGCCACCTCTCGACAGCCACGATGAACTCTCCGCCGAGGATGACTGCGGCGTCAGCGCGCTCCCTTGTCTCATCCATGCGTCGGTAACGACGGGTGAAGGTGCCCCGACCTGTCGGCTTCAGTAGGTCGAGTTCGTGAGCAACCTGATTACGAGCGATGAAGAAGTCACTGAATCTGAAAAGTGAAGACTCGGACAGCGCGCCCGTGTCCGGGAGCCCGAGGGCCTTCCGAATCTCGATGAGTTCACTGTGGCCCTGCAGGCTGCCTTTAGTCAGGTCTGCGATGTACTGCTTGCGGAGCGCCTTCGTCGGGTCGGGGCTCATCAAGATCGACTTGGCCTTGGCGGGTTGCTCCGACGTGAGCCGTCCGCTGTAGCCCTTCAACGCGCCCTGTGCGGCGGGGTAGGTGTCCAAGAGTTTCGGCAATGCGTCTCGCACGAGTTGCTTCAATACGGCGTCCAGCCCTGCACCCGCGAAGACTAGAGCCGCGCGCAGCAGGTCCACCTCGGCGTGCGACAGACGAGCGATCGAGACACCGTCAACGACTTTCGCGTCCCGGACCGAATGCAAAGTCCCGAATAGGCCATCGATGCTGTCGTGTGCGCCTTTCAGCCTCCTGGCCGATTCGCGGGTCTGTCGCTTCGATGACGAGACCTTTAGCGGGGTCAAGCGAAGTCGCGGATTGGCGGCCATGACGGGACCATACAGCCAGATCTCTCCCTGCCCAGCGATGTCGGCCCTCCCCGGCAGAATTGATGGGCGCACGCGAGACGGTCGACGACACGAGGCCTCCGCGCCCCCGCCGAGCAGTTCATCCGCACCGAGGGCGGCGCGCGCAAGATCCTGCGCTGGTTCTACGAGCCGAGCGACGAGCGCGCCCTGGTCGACTTCGAAGGCTTCGTCGGCGCACTCGCCGAGCACGACTACCGCGGCTGGATCGTCGTCGAATCCGACCAGAGCCCCCACCCCGCCGAGAGCACGATGGTGGCGGTGGTACGTGCAGAAGGTGCTGCAGCCGCTGTTGGGGTGAGGTGGGGGCTCGGGCGGGGGGCGTGTGTCGGCAGGCGGGTCGCGTGGCTATGGCCGGGGAGGGGGTCGCGTGGCGTATCGGGCCCGGGGGGGCGGCTCCCTTCCTCCCCAGCGGGGCTTCTTCGCAAGTTGTCCCCGGGATGCCCTCAGAACCGGCGGGAATGTCGGAGGTCCTCGCTAGCATGCACACATGTCTTCTTCGGAGCCTTCTGTCGCACCGGAGGACGGGGCCGATGCCCTGTCCTCGGTGGTGATCGAGGTGCTCGCGGCGGACGCCGCCGTCGCCGCCGCCGAAGCGCGCCGCACCCGGGCGCTGGCCCGAGCAGGACACCTGGCTCTGCGAGAGATGGCGGGGCAACGGGCGTCGTCTCGCGAGGCAGAGCTGGCGATGCGCGAGGTGGCGTCCGAGCTCGCCGCGGCGCAGCACCTGTCGGATCGCACCGTGCAGGCGCAGATCTCTCGCGCCTTGGTCCTCACCGACCACCTCCCAGTGACCCTCGATGCCTGGGAATCGGGGCGGCTCTCGCGCGTGCATGTGCACGCGATCATGGATGCCGCGTCGGCGGTGCCGGTGGAGCGGAGGGCGGAGTTCGACGGGCTCGCCGCCGCCACCGCCGAGGGGTTGAGCCCGGGTCGATTGCGCTCTCGCCTCGCGATTCTCGCCGAGAGCGTGCAGCCGACGACTCTGACCGAGCGGCACCGCGCGGGTCGGGCGACCCGCGGGGTGCGCGTGGTTCCCGGCGAGAACGGCATGTCCGACCTCATCGCCACTCTCCCCACCGTGCTGGCGGTCGCGGTGCACGATCGGCTCACTCAGCAGGCTCGCGCGATCATCGACGCCCGCCAAGACCAGCCGGCACCGGCCGGGCCCGGCGTCCGCGCGGGCGCCGACGGCCCCCGTCCGCCGGCGGTCGACGGGCCCGCCTCCGCGTCGCCCCCTGGTCCGAGCGAACCCGATACACGGACGATGGACCACGTAAGGGCCGACGTGCTGGCAGACCTGCTTCTGACCGCGGCTCCCGACGCTGATCCCACGCGCACCGATGACGGCGCGGGGACGCTCGGCGCGATCCGCGCACGGATCCAGGTCGTCGTTCCCGCGCTGACGATGCTGAGGCCCGGACGGGAGAACGCGAACCCCGCGGAACTGGTCGGCCACGGGCCCATCGACGCCGACACCGCGGGCCGGCTCGCGGACGCGACCCGTGTCCCGTGGGACCGGGTCATCACTCACCCCATCACTGGCGCGGTCCTGCACACGGATACGTACCAGCGGACCGCGGCGATCGACCGCTATCTCCGCGCGCGCGACCGGCATTGTCGCTGGCCAGGCTGCACCGTTCCCGCCGTGCGCTGCGAGATCGATCACAACCACGACTGGGCTCGGGGCGGACGCACCGAGGTCTGCAACCTGTGCTGCTTCTGCCAGCGGCACCATACGCAGAAGCAGTTCACGAGATGGAAAGTTCGACAACTCGACGGCGGGGTGATGGAGTTCACGTCACCCACCGGCCGGGTCTACACCGACTCCCCTCACCCGTACCCACCGGGTGTCCGCTTCACCGAGGCGAGTGAGGAGTCACCGCCGCAGCCGGTGCCGCCACCGGTCGAGCGCGCGCCGTTCTGAGGGTGACGGATGGGTCAGCGCGGCAGCAACCCGGCCGCGCGGTAGATCGCGTCGACCGTGCGCATCGTGCCCACGGCGATGCGCGTCGAGCGGGCTGTCCGCGCCGGCGGTGAGCACGTCGCGCAGGTGCTCGAGCTGCCGGGCGTAGCTGTTCTCGGCCGGGTCCACCGCGACCTCGCGCAAGACCGTGCCGTCGGGCGAGGTCACGGTGAGCGTCGCTCCCCACTGCGGCACGATCACGCTCGTCGCGCGCAGCGCCGCCGCGCTGCGCGCGACACGGACCTCCATCGCGCCGGCGTCGTCACCGAGGAACGACGCGCGTACCGCGGCCGGGATGCCGCCGAGCAACCGCAGTTCGGCGTCGGTCCGCAGGTCGATGCGGGGGTCGGCGTCGTACGTCCGCGCCGACGCCGAGGCCACTTCGGGTTCGCCCCACGCCGCCCGGAGCAGATCGACCGTGTAGCAGCCGACGTCCATCACGGCCCCGCCGGCCAGGTCGCCGTCGAGGCGGATGTTGCCGGGCTTCACGACGAAGTGCGGGATGCTGAAGTCCACCTCGACCCGCTGCACGTCGCCGAGGACGCCCGACGCGATCGTGGCGAGGAGGTCCGCGATGAACGGATGCAGTCGATAGCGGAAGCCGACGAACGCGCGTCGGCCCGTGGCATCCGCCGTCTCCGCGATGACTGCGGCGGTGGTGCCGTTCGCCGACAGGGGCTTCTCGCACAGGACGTGCTTGCCGGCCTCGAGCGCCCGGATCGCCCACTCGGCGTGGACGATCGGCGGCAGCGCGAGGTAGACGAGGTCGACCCGCGGATCGGACAGTACCGCGTCGTAGTCGCCCCACGCGGGGAGGTCGAGGCGGTCGGCGAAGGCACGTGCCCGTTCCGGATCCCGCGCGCCGATGGCCACGACGTCGACCGCCCGCGACGGCTCGACCATCGCGCGCTCGGCGATGCCGCCCGCACCCAGGATGCCGATCCCGATCATGCCCGTCTCCCGTTCCTCATGGACGCTGCTCGCCCGTATGGGCGCCGCGCACTCCTGGTCCCTTTGGGTGAGAAACGCGATCCGCGGCGAGAAACAAGACGTCGTCACGTGTCTCGCCGTGAATCGCGTTTATCGCTGCAGGGCACCGCCCGCCGCGGCACCGCCCGCCGCTGCGCTTGCCGCCCCACTCCGCCGCGACGCGGGTCAGCCCTCGCCGTTGTAGTACGGCCAGGGGTTGATGCGGCGGTCGCCGCGGCGATCCGGGCCGGTGAGCGTGACCTCGCCGGTCGCGGCCCACTCGACGCCCCGCGGGAACATGCGGATGAACTCGATGCGCCGGAACGTGTCGATGTCGTGCCCGATCGTGATCGTGAACGAGCGGCCCGCGCCGTAGTCGTTGATCCACGCGAGCGGCTGCTCGGTGTTGATGCCCGGCAGCGCCGCGATGCCCTCCGCGGGGATGTCGACGGGGTAGTGCGACATGGGCCACACGGGCGCCTTCTCGTACGCTTCGAGGTCGTCGAACGTCGTCAGCAGCACCTGGGCGCCCTCGTACATCTGCACGCCGACGAGGATGTCGTCACCGGTGACGGTCCACGTGGCGTTGATGCCCTCGGTGATCGGATGCCGGGGCTCGGCGGTGTGCAGCTGCGCCTCGCCCCAGGGGCGGGGGCGGAGGCCCGTCTCCCACGCGCTGAGCTTGGCGCCGCGCATGACGTTGTACTCCTCGGGGTATCCCCACCGGTCCTCTTGGGCGGCGGAGCCGTGGAACCAGACGATGCCCTTGCCCTCGTCGTGCACGAACCGCAGGATCGCGGCATCCGTCTCCGCCCCGAACCCCGTCGCGACGTCGTGGTAGCCGTCGCGCCCCTCGAAGATCACGATGAGCACGTCGTACTTGTCGATCACGCCGGCCGGGAGCCCGCGCGGGTCCTCGACGACGCGGACCTTGAAGCGGCCCGTGTCCTCCAGCAGCGTCGTGATCCACTGGTTGTGCAGGCGGAAGCTGCGGTGCGCGTTGTCGTGCTCGATGGTCATGTGCCCCGAGAGGATGAGCACGTTCAGTACGTCGGTCATGGTCAGTCCTTGCGCGAGAACGCGGCGTCGAAGAGCTGGTGCGGCGGCGTGATCTCGCCGAGCTTGCGGACGAAGGCCAGCGCCTCGGGGCCCCCGACGAGGCGGTCCATGCCGGCGTCCTCCCACTCGACGCTCGTCGGACCGTCGTAGCCGATCGCATTGAGCGCGCGGAAGATCGGTTCCCAGGGCACGGCACCGTGCCCGGTCGAGACGAAGGTCCAGCCGCGCCGCGGGTTGTCCCACGACAGGTGCGACCCGAGCACGCCGTTGCGTCCGTCGAGATGGGTCACCGACTCCTTGCAGTGCACATGGAAGATGTGGTCGGCGTAGTCGAGCACGAACGCGACCGAGTCCAGCTGCTGCCAGACGAAGTGCGAGGGGTCGAAGTTGAACCCGAAACTCTTGCGGTGCCCGATCGCTTCCAGCGTCCTCTTCGCGGTCCAATAGTCGTAGGCGATCTCGGACGGGTGCACTTCGAGCGCGAAGCGCACCCCGACCTCCTCGAACACGTCGAGGATCGGATGCCACCGCTCGGCGAAATCCGCGTACCCTCGCTCGATCATGGCGTCGGAGGCCGGCGGGAACATCGCCACGTACTTCCAGATGCTGGATCCCGTGAACCCGGTGACCGTGGTCACGCCCAGCGCCGCGGCGAAGCGCGCCGTGTTCTTGAGGTCTTCCGCGGCGCGCTGCCGCACGCCCTCGGCATCCCCGTCTCCCCACACGCGCGAGGGCACGATGTCGCGGTGCCGCTCGTCGATGGGGTCGTCGCACACGGCCTGCCCGACGAGGTGGTTCGCGATGGTCCAGACCTTCAGGCCGTTGCGCTCGAGAATGTCGAGGCGCGACTGCACGTAGTCGGCGTCGTCCCAGCGCGAGACGTCGATGTGGTCGCCCCAGCAGGCGATCTCAAGACCGTCGTAACCCCACTCGCCCGCGAGCCGCGCGACCTCTTCGAAGGGCAGGTCGGCCCACTGGCCGGTGAACAGGGTGATCGGGCGTGCCATGACAAACCTTTCAGGGAACCGGAACGGGGGATGCCACGCTCGTCCACGCGGCGGCCGCGGACGAGCTGCGCTCCACGGCGTCGAGGACCCGCTGTACCGCGAGCCCCTCGGCGAACGAGGGGTGCGGGTCGGTGCCGGCGTGGATCGCGGAGACCAGGTCGACGACCTGGTGGGTGAAGCCGTGCTCGTAGCCGAGCATGTGCCCGGCGGGCCACCACGCGGCGACGTAGGGGTGCACGGCCTCGGTGACGAGGATCCGGGTGAAGCCCTGACGTCCCTCGGGCGCCGTGCGGTCGTAGAACCGGAGACTGTTGAGATCCTCGAGGTCGAAGGCGAGCGCCCCGCGGTCGCCCGACACCTCGATGGTGAGGGCGTTCTTGCGGCCGGTCGCGAAGCGCGTCGCCTCGAACGACGCCAGTGCCCCGTTGGACAGGCGTCCGGTGAAGATCGCGGCGTCGTCCACGGTGACCTCGCCGAACCCGTCACCGGCCGAGCCCGACAGCCCCGACCCGGCGGCCTGCAGCGGCCGCTGCTTCACGATCGTCTCGAGCGTGCCGGTGACGCTGTCGACGCCGAGACCGGTGACGAACTGGGTCATGTCGATGATGTGCGCGCCGATGTCGCCGAGCGCCCCCGAGCCGGCGTGCTCCTTCTGCAGGCGCCAGGCGAGCGGCATCCCGGGGTCGACGAGCCAGTCCTGCCGGTACGCGGCGCGCACCTGCTGCACCGTGCCCACGGCGCCCTCGGCGATCATGTCGCGCAGCAGCGTCACGGCCGGCACGCGACGGTAGGTGAACCCCACCATCGAGCGGACGCCTCGCGCCGCCGCGCGCTCCGCCGCCTCGGCCATCGCCTCGGCCTCGGTCACGGTGTTCGCCAGCGGCTTCTCGCACAGCACGTGCTTGCCGGCCTGGAGCGCCGCGATCGCGATCTCGGCGTGCGAGTCGCCCGGCGTGACGATGTCGACGATGTCGATGTCGGCGCGCGCGATGACCTCGCGCCAGTCCGTCGCGGATTCGGCCCAGCCCCATTTCGCGGCGGCGGATGCCACGGCATCCGCGTTCCGTCCGACGACCACCGCCATCTCCACCGGGCGCTCCAGGTCGAACACGTGCGGCGCCTGCCGCCACCCGACCGAGTGCGCCGCGCCCATGAAGCCGTAGCCGATCATCGCCACGCGCAGGGGGCGAGTCATGCCAGCACCAGCTCGCGCTCGACCGGAACCCGGTTCGTGACGTAGCGACCGGGGCCGCCGTCGACGCCCGGCATGATCTGCATGTAGAGCAGACGCATCGTCAGCACGACCTCGACGGTGATCGTCTCGCCCGCCGCGGGCGGCGTGTCGAGGTGGATCAGCACGTCGGGACGGTCGGCGACGAACCACAGGACGTCGGACTGCTCCGGCAGCTCCTCGATCCGGTACTCGCGGCCCTCGAGCGAGAAGCGCAGGTCCGCGGTCGGAACCGCGACGCCGTTCACGGTGGCGGCGACGCCGTCGACGGCCGACAGCCAGAGGCTGCGGTACCAGGGCAGTTGCACCGAGACCGAGAGGCCGTCGTCGGTGCGACGGACGTCCTTCTCGGCGAAGAGCGAGTTGTGGGTGGCCATGGGGGCTCCTAGGCGAACGTGTCGACGAAGTGCTCGTGCGCGACCGGGGGCACGGGCTCGAGCTTCTGCGTCGTCTCGGGGCTGTACGGGTGGTTCTTCGACGGAACCGGCTCGTCGGCCGGGGGCATGAAGACGGGCTTCCCGTCGTCGCCGAAGTACATCAGGTCGAGGTCGAACGCCCCCTGGTTCTTCAGGCCGAAGCTGACCCAGTTCTCCTCGAACGGGGCGCGAGCCAGCTCGTAGCAGCGGAACTTCCAGAACTTCCACTCGCCGTCCTGCTTGCGGAAGTCGATGGCGTACTTGCACCACACCCAGTGCGCCCAGACCTTCTTGCCGAGCACCTCGTCGGGCGAGTACATGTCGGGGAACGCTTCGGCGACCTTCGGGTCGGTGAGCCCCGACTCGGTGCCGGCCATCATCCAGACGCCCTTGGCGGTCTCGCCGTCGGCGGCGACCTCGATCACCGGGGTGTTGGTGGCGTGCAGGATGAGCTTGCCCTCGGGGTGGGGGCGACCGCGGTGATAGTCGGTGACGCTCTGCCACGTCGTGTACTGGCCGGCGTTGGTGTAGCGGGCGCGGATCCCCTCGGTCCCCTCCTTCACCCAGAGCGGGATGATCTGCTCGTCCTCGAACGCGTTGTGCAGGTACATGTAGCGGTTGAACAGGTTCTCGACCTGCCCCCGGTCCTCGGCGCGCTGCGCGAGGGCGTGGGCGGCTTCGACCTGTTCGCGCAGACGCGCGACCTCGGCGACGAGTTCGGCGACGGATGCTTCGGCGGTGGTGTTCGACACGGGTACTCCTTCGTACGCGATGGGGGTGTCAGGCCGGCTGGCGCGCGGCGACGGTCTCTTCGATGGCGGTGCGCATGAGCGCGTGCTGCTTCTTCACGAGGTCGATCGGGTCGCTCTCGCCGAGGTCGCTGAAGGCGTGTCCCTCCCACTCGCTGGAGAGGTAGCCCCGGTACCCGCCGATCACGAACTGCTTCACGATGCGCGGGATGTCCATGGCCGGCTCTTCGCCGTCGACGCCGATGTCGTAGAACTTCGCGTGGACGTGGAAGATCTGCGGCATGATGTCGAGCCATTCCTCCGGCGCGACGAGACCGTGCATGTTGAACGCGAGGCGCGTGAACGGACCGAAGCGCAGAGGGTCGACGCCCTCGCCCGAGAGGTAGTCCTCGAACTTCTGGTTGCGCACGTGCATGGGTGCCGGTTCATGCCAGATCTCGTCCATGACCGGGAAGTGCTTCTCGTCCATGCCCATCTGCCCGAGGGTGCGCAGCAGGGTCGGCGACAGGGAGTGCATGGTCGACGAGAAGTCGGCGGTGAAGCCGAGGCGGTCGCTGCCGAGCTCCTCGTACACTTCGCGGATCTCGAGCACCTTCGGGTCGTTGGGCCCCGAGGGCGCGTGGATCTCGTAGCCGAGCCTCTGGTCGTACTTCTCCGCCAGCGGCAGCAGGCGGCGGAGCAGCTCCTTACCGGCCGAGCGGATGACGACCGTCGTGAAGCCGAGCGTGTGCGCCGACTTCAGTTGGCGCGCGAAGAAGTCGTGCTCCTCGTCGGGGGTCATGTCGCGGTCCTTGCGACGGCCCATGTCGAGGTTCGTGCCCACCGCGCTGGCCTCGAGGCCGTACTTCTCGAGCGAGTCGAACCACAGCTTCACGAAGGCGTCGTCCACATCGGGGTACGACCGCAGCAGCTGGGCGAAGTTGAACTCCACCCCGGGGCCGATGCCCTGGTCGTGGACCTCGCGGATCAGCGTCTCGGGGGTGTACAGCCCCGCGGCGAACTCGCTCGTCATCGAGTAGAGGGTGGTCCCGAGCTGGATGCCGGTCCCGGCGATGCCGTCACTCATTACGCTCGTCCCTTCAGGCCCGCACGGCGTGCGACAGGTGGGTGTCGATGGCGCGCCGGGCCTCGGCGGCATCCGTGATCATGCGGGAGCCGGCGGCCTCGGCCGCCGTGCGCTGGATCGCCTGCTCGGCGCGGATGATCTCGAACGGGCTCTGCCAGTGGTTCCAGTGCCAGCCCTCGTACTCGCTCGAGACGGCGCCGCTGTAGCCGTTGTCGACGAGCAGGGTGATGAGGTCGGCGACGGGGACCGAAGGCTCCTGACCGTTCTCGTCGATGCCGAAGAACTTGCCGTGCACGTGCCGCACCCAGGGCATGATCTCGAGCCAGTCGTCCACGCGCGCCGGCCCGAAGAGCCCGGTGCCGTTGATGCCCATGTCGATGCCGAGGTCGGGGCGGCCGTACTGGTGGCCGAGGCCGATGAAGCGGCCGAAGCGCTGACCGTGGTCGGCCTGGTCGGCGGGCGGCCCCTGCTCGTAGTACTCGTCCCACAGGGAGACGACAGCGGTGAGCAGCTCCTCCGACGCGCCGCGGCGGCGGTACGCCTCGATCAGCGAGGGCGCGAAGCCGGTGACGGTGGCGCCCCAGTCCATCGTGAAGCCGAGGAAGGGCGAGCCGACCTTCTCGTAGCGGTCGCGGAGCGCCAGGATGCGCGGGTGCGAGGCGTACTGGTCGGCGTGCACCTCGAGCGCGAGGGTGACGCCGTACTCCTCGGCGATCGGGGCGAGGGCCTCCATCGAGTCGGGCTCGATCGAGATCTGCACCCGGGCGATCGGGAAGCCGAGCTTCGCTGCGGCGGCGAGCTGCTTGCGCATGTAGGCCAGCAGCTCGTCCTGGTTCATGAGCGCGTCGGGGCGCAGGCCGATGTCGGCGTTGACCGCGAGCGACGTGCGGACGAGTCCGACCTCGTCGATCAGGTCGGAGAAGCGCCCGGCGAAGTGGTCGTCGATCTCGGGGAACCCGCGGAAGCTCGAGAATCCGATGATCTCGAGGCCCGGCCCGAAGCCCTCCGCCGCGGTCTTGCGGATGAGCTGGTCGAGGTCGTACTCGCGGCCGTGGAAGGCGCGGGTGAAGCTGTACAGCGTGACGCCCTGGATCGGCGTGCCGAGAGCGGTCATGCCGCGACCTCCATCGTCTTGGTGTCGTGCTCTTCGATGTGGAGCACCTGGTCGTCGGCGATGATGATGTACGGGATGTAGAGCTCGAGGTCGACGCGCACCTCGTGCGCGCCGGCATCCACCGCCAGGTCTCCCGAGAGCACGGCCGAGTCGGTGGGGAACCACCACTCCTGCGTGTTCGACTTCATCTCGGCGAAGGTGAATTCCTCGCCGTTCATCTCCCAGCGGAGCGTCTCGGCCGGCGCCTCGGCGCCGTCGATTGTGAGCTTCGCCGCGGAGATGCAGGATGCCGGCAGCGCGCGGTACCAGGGGAGGCGGACTTCGACCGTCGCGCGTCCGTTGCGGGCACGCAGTGTGCCCTGTTCGATGATGCGATCCGGGATCACCGGGACCTCCTCGTCGGTGCGGCCGAAGCCGCAGACCTCTTTGTCTTGATTTCTACACTCTATTGTCTGATTTCTGCATAAGCAAGGATCAGATGAGGGATGCCGCGATCGCGCGGGCTCCGCGGACCGCTAGCGCCACGGACGTCACCGTGGGGTTGCAGGCCGTCGCCGTGGGGATGACGCCGTTGCCGGCAACGAACAGACCAGGGACGCTCCACACCTGGCTGTCGGGATCGCACACGCTCGTGCCGTCGTCGACCACGCCCATCCGCGTCGAGCCCTGATAGTGCAGCGACGACCCGAGCGGGAGGGTGAACGGCCGGTCGCCGACCGGATCGCCGATCGCCTCGGCCAGACGCACGATCTCCGCGCGGGCGCGTCCGATCACCTCCTGGTCGCGATCGGTGAGGAGGTAGTGGATGCGGGGAGCCGGCATCCCGTATCCGTCGACATGGACGTCGTCGAACTCGACGCGGTCGTCGGCCCGCAGATCCTTCGCGCAGAACAGACCCAGCCCGACGATCGAACCGGGGACGACCGGGTCGTCCTCGGCGAGCGCGATGGGCGAGGCGTCGAGCTGCATGATCTGCCCGTGGAACGGCAGGGCGTCCGTGAAGGGCACCCAGCTGACCCCGCTGTACTCGGCGAGCCCGGTGGTCGGGGCATCGGCCCCGAGCGGGGCGACATCGCGCAACCGCGAGGCGAACACCACCTGCGCCTGGTCGTTGAGGTAGCGTCCGAGCGCTGCCGGTCGAATGCCCGAGGCCCACAGCAGCTGAGGGGTGCGCAGCGCATCGGCGGCCACGACCACGGCGCGCGCCGCGACCTCGTGCTCCCCGCCCGAGCGCAGGTCGCGGACGACGACGCCCGCGGCGCGTCCGTCGGCGCGCACCACCGAGGTCACCAGCGACTCGTCGAACAGCGAGAACGCGGGGTTCTCGCGCGTCACGTCGCCCAGTACCACGTCCGACCCCGACCAGACGAGGCGACCGTCGTCGCGCCGGTGCACGGCGAGCGGCATCCGCTGCACCCGGGTCGCCTCCGCGCGACCGGCGTCGACCGCGGCCGCCAACCTCTCGCGCACGATCTCGCCGAACGGGGCGGAGTCGAAGGCGTTCCGCGTGACTCCGAGGAGACGCTCCGCTTCGACGAGGAGCTCATCCATGTCGGGGAGGAACGCGATGCGCTCGCTCTCGTTCGGCCACGGGCACGCGCCGGTCCAGTGGGCGGCCATGCCGCCCACGTTGCTGGACATCGCCGCGACCGGCAGGCCGTCCTCCCCCTCGAAGACATAGCCGTCGTCGAGCAGGAACGTCCCGGGACGTGCCCCGCGCACCCCCGCCTTGGCGGCGCCGGGGCTGGCGACCTTCGTCCCCCGCTCCCCCGGCCCTTCCGAGGCGGCCTGCGCGCGCGCACGGGTGTCGGGATCGCCGATGTTCTTCACGTGGGCACCGGGCGGGTCCGACAGCGTCGGTCCCACCTCGAACATCGCGATCGAGAGGCTCGGCGCACGCTCCGACAGGATGCGGGCGTAAGCGGCGCCGGTGGGCCCGCTGCCCACGATGACGACGTCGACGGCCGCGGGATACCGGCGCGCGTTCATGCCGCGCGCGCGATCTCGACCACGTGGGTGACGGATGCCTCGGACGCGGTGGTCGGGTAGTACTCCAGCCCGACCGGCCCGTCGTAGCCGCTCGCGCGCAGGAGGCGGAAGCGCTCGGCCCAGTCGAGGTCGCCCGTGCCCGGCTCCCCGCGCCCCGGGGCGTCGGCGAGCTGCACGTACCGGATGAGGTCGCCCGCGTTCGCGAGCTCGGCCGCCATGTCCTCGCCCTCCACGGCCGAGTGGTAGATGTCGTACAGCACGCCGAAGTACGGCGAGTCGACACCGCGGGCGACGAAGACGGCCTCCGCGGTGCGGTCGAGCAGCGAACCCGGGTGGTCGACACGGACGTTCACCGGCTCGAGCACGAGCGTGATCCCCGACCCGTCGATCTGCGCGATCGCCTTCCGATAGATCTCGACGAGCTTGTCGAGCTGGACCTGCCGCTTCCAGCCGCCGAACCCGGTGCCGCTGCCGACGACCATGCGCGGGCAGCCGAGGTCGCGGGCGATGGCGACGCCCTCGTCGAGCTTGCGGAAGAACTCGGAGTGGTCCCACGGCGGGATCATGAACTGCGTGCGCGGCTCGGCCAGCTGCGCGGTGAGCCGTGTGCCGGTCTCCTCCAGCGCGGCCTTGAGGGCCGGGAGGTCCTTGGGCGTCGCGGGGGCGTCCACACCGGTGGGACCCCACATCTCGACGGCGTCGAAGCCGGCCGCGGCCACCGCGCGCACACGATCGTGGTAGTCGCCGGCCTCGGTGAAGAGCAGTTCGATGTTGGGGGCGAGCTGGTACATGGGGGTTCCTTTCGTTGTGCGGGCGCGACGACCGATGGATGCCAGTCGTCCTGGCATCCATCGGGGTGCGCCCTAGCCCTTGAGGCCGCCGGCGAAGCCCTGGATGAAGCGCTTCTGCGCGAAGAGGTAGAAGGCGAGGATCGGCACCATCGAGACGATGACGATCGCGAAGATCTGATTCCAGGCCGACACCAGCGAGCCGATGTAGTAGTACATGGCGACCGGCAGGGTCTGGTTGGCGGAGCCGCCGAGGAAGATCAGCGACGTGAAGAAGTCGTTCCACACGATGAGGCCCGCGAGGATCGCGACGGTGCCCGTGGCGGGCGACATCAACGGCAGGACGATGCGGAAGAAGATCTGCGTGCGGGTGGCGCCGTCGATGGTGGCTGCCTCTTCGTACTCGGTGCCCAGACCCCGGAAGAACCCGGCATACAGGAAGATCGCCAGCGGCAGCAGCATCCCCGTGTAGAGGATGATCATGCCCCAGGCCGAACCGGTGAGCCCGAGCGAACGCGCACCGATGTACAACGGCACGGTGCCCAGCTGCGTCGGCAGCACGATCGCCACCAGGAACAGGTAGTAGACGGCACGACTCCAGCGGCGGGTGCTGCGGGCGATCACGTAACCGGTGAGCGACCCGAGCAGCACCATCAGCACGATGCTGCCCGCGGTGATCACGATGCTGTTGACGAGCCCCATCACGACGTTCGAGTTGCCGGTGGCCGTCAGCACCTTGATGAAGTTGCCGAAGTCCGGAGCGGCCGGGGGCGCGAGCGTCGAGGAGGTGATGACCTCGCGGTCGGACTTCAGCGCCGTCGTCACGAGGAAGTAGAACGGCAGGAGGAACACCAGCGCGAGGAGCCAGAAACCGAACTCGCGGAGGGCGGTGAGCTTGGTGTAGCGGAACATGTCAGGACTCCTCGGAACGGCCGGCGGTCACGCGCTGCTGCACGACGGCGAAGACCAGGATGATGAGCGTGAGCAGGAGGGCGAGTGCCGCGCCGTACCCGAAATTGCCGAGGGCGAACGACTGCTTGTACACCTGCGTCGCCAGGGTCTCGGTCGCCGCGGCGGGGCCACCACCGGTGAGGGCCATGATCTGGTCGAACACGCGCAGGCCGTTGACGAGACCGAGGGTCGTGGCGATCGCGACGGCGGGGCGGATGGACGGCAACGTCACGTGCCAGAAGCGCTGCCAGAGGTTCGCCCCGTCGATGGCGGCGGCCTCCTCGATCTCGACGGGCACAGCGGCGAGTCCGGCCATGTAGATCACCATCGCGAAACCGATGTTCTGCCAGACCAGAACGATGAGGATCGTCCAGATCGCCCAGGTGGGGTCGGCCACCCACGCGCGGGCGAGATCGCCGAGGCCGACTCCGCGCAGCGCGAGGTTCAGCGGACCGTTGTAGTCGAAGATGAACTTCCAGATGTACGACGTGGCCAGCGGGCTCAGCACGACCGGCATGAAGAAGAGAGTGCGCAGGATGTAGCGCGACTTCAGCCCGCGATTGAGCCCGAGCGCGAACCCCAGGCCGAGGACGTTGCTGAGGATCACCGACCCGAATGCGAGGAAGAGGGTGTTCCAGAGGGCGCCGAGCTTGGTGGGGTCCTGGAAGATCTTGACGAAGTTCTCGAGCCCGATCAGCTGGAAGGCGCCGATGCCGGTCCAGTTCGTGAAGGCGAAGAATCCGCCGACGCTCGTGGCGACATAGTGGATGCCGATGACGAAGACGATGCCGGGGAGGGCCCACCACCAATAGCCGAACTTCAACAGCCCCGACCGTCGGGGAGACGGTACCCGGCGCCGTCCTCGGCGCGGGAGGACCACCCGCTCGGTCTCGGTCCGAGCAGCCTCGCTCGATCGAAGGGTTGTGCTCATGACGTCCTCGTCTCCGTGGGGAAGGGTGCGGCTCCGCCGCCCGGGTCCCTCGGGGTCCCGGGCGGCGGAGGAGGTCAGTTGCCCCAGGCGGCGTCCATGCTCTGGAGCACCTGGTCGATGGTGGTCTGCCCGGTGAGCAGCCCCTGACCACCGACCTGCAGCGCCTCGTACACCGACGGGTTGGGCCAGATGTTGTTCGGCAGCGGCGTGTACTGCTTGTTCTTCAGCAGATCAGCCACCGGCGCGTAGATGGTGCCGGTCAGGTCGAGCGTGTCGAAGGCCGACACGGGCAGCTCGCCCGAGAGCTCGTAGTAGCGCTGCTGCTGCGCCGGCTCGGCCATCCAGGCGAGGAAGTCCTGGGCGGCCTGCTTGTTTTTGGCCTTGGCGTTGATCGACAGGGTGTAGTTGGAGCTGCCGAGCACCATCGGCTTGCCGCTCTTGGCGGGGAAGGGCTCGACGGCGAACTCGGCCTCGGCGGGCGCGGCCTTGGAGATCTCGACCGCCGCACCCGACGGGATGAAGCTGCCGACGGAGGTGCCCTGCGCCAGACCGTTGGTGATGGCGTCGAAGCCGCCGCCCTCGGCGCCGGGCTGGAAGCAGCCGGCGTCCTTCAGGTCGATGAAGGTCTGGAGGGCGTCCTTCCAGCCCTGGCTGTCGGCGAAGGTGGTCTTCCCGTCCGCGCGCTGCGCGTTCCAGTCGGGCGTCGACGAGTAGACACGGGTCGCCGCGATGCCCTGGATGGTGAGACCGACGTTCGGACCGGCGGCGCCGGCGAGGGCGAGGAGCGACGCGCCCTGGCTCTGCAGCGACGAGCAGGCCGACGTGAGCTCGCTCATGGTGGTCGGGAATTCGGTGAGGCCCTTCATCTTGGCCGTTCCGAGACTCGCGACGACCGCGCCGATCGTGAAGTCCAGGGGCTGGCCGTAGACCTTGTCGTCGATGGTGTACACCGACTCGCTGCCGGGGATGATGAGGTTCTTGGCGGTGTCGCCGAGCGGCTCGAGGAAGCCGGCCTCGGCGAGCGGGATGATCCCCCGGGCGTCGCCCGAACCCGGGGTGGTCTGGATGACGTCGGAGGCGTTGCCGGCCTGCAGCTGCGTGCGGATGGTCTCGCCGTACTTGTCGTTGGGGGTGGGGTTGGTCGTGATGGTGACGCCCTCGTGCTGCTCCTGGTACTCGTTGGCGAGGGTCTGGTACGGGCTCTCCAGGTTGTTCGAGGTGGCGAACGTGAACGTGAACGACTTCCCATCACCCGAGCCGGCGTCGCCGCCGCCCGAGCCGGAGCATCCGGCGAGGACCAGGGCTGCGGTGGCGGGGAGAGCAAGGAGACTTACGAGCCGCGTGACGCGACGGCGGGGTTGAGTCATGGCCAGCCTTTCTGACGACGTTGTCGGCGGCCCCTTCGGTGGAGCGCCTGTGCTGTGATCCTCAGTATCGAGGCGATGCGCCGAAAAAGCACATAAGTCTTGCGGATGGAGCGCATAAGGCCCGACGAGCGGATGGCATCCACCCACGCGATGCCGAGGGTGCGTCGCATAGACCCCGTGGATACACTGAGCCGGACGCATATCCGAGCGAAGGATCACACCGTGGTGACCGATCATGCGACCCTGTCGCGCCTCGACCTCAACCTCCTCATCGCGCTCGACGCCCTGTTGACCGAGCGCAGCGTGACGCGTGCGGCGGAGAGTCTGCACCTCAGCCAACCGGCACTGAGCGCCTCGCTCGCGCGGCTGCGCACCCACTTCAACGACCAGATCCTCGCCCGACGCGGCAACACGTACGAACTGACCCCGTTCGCGGTGCGCCTCACCGATCACACGAGCACGGCGCTCGAGGCGGCGCGGCGGGTGTTCGAGAGTCAGGCGTCGTGGTCACCGGCGGAATCGACCCGCGAGTTCTCCATCTACGGCTCGGACTACGGCTTCGTCACCGTCGGAACCGTGGTCTCCCAACTGGCGGCCGAACAGGCCCCCGGTGTGCGGTTCCGCTACATGCTGCACAACCCCGGGATCGTGGAGGACGCCGCGAACCGCCTGCGCTCGGCCGACGCGATGGTGATCCCGCATGGACCGGTGTCGGAACTGCCCTACATCGACCTCTGGCAGGACGACTGGCTCGCCGTCGTCGCCGACGACAACGACGAGGTGGGCGACGCGCTCACGATGCAGAACCTCGCGGACATGCCGTGGGTGCTCACCTTCCAGTCGCGATCGGCCTTCACCTCGGCCGCGCGCCAGATCCAGCAGCTCGGCGTCGAGCCCCACATCGAGGTCGTGCTGGAGAGCTTCCTCTCGGTGGGGCATTTCGTCAGCGGCACACGTCGGGTCGGCCTCGTCCAGTCGGCTCTCGCCCCGCACCTGCTGCGCATCGGCGGCATCCGGGTGGTGCCGCTCCCCTTCGCCGCCACGCCCATCGTGAGCGCCCTGTGGTGGCATCCCTCGCACAACCGCGACCCGGAGCACGAGTGGATGCGCGGACTCTTCGCCGAGGCCGGTCGCAGGATCGCCGCGGGGCACGCGCCGCACTGACCACGCTCCGTCGCGGGGCGCCCGCATCACGAGAAGTGATGGAGCGCATCCGGATGCCACCGCGTCCATCGATGGCCGTCCCCGGGGTCGGAGGGCTACTTTCAGAATCAGAACCAGCGTACTGATTCTGAAACCGTACGTTCGTCGACCGCCCGTTGTCTGCTCAGAGAGGAGCACGCCTTGGCACACCCGTGGAGGATCCTGATCGTCGGTGCCGGGATCGGAGGCTTGAGCACGGCCTCGGCCCTCGCCCGCATCGGCGCGCACGTCGATGTCATCGACGACAAGCCCGAGATCAGCGTCGCCGGCGTCGGGTTCGGGCTGCGCATCAACGGCCTCCGGGCGGTGCGCGACATCGGCCTCCTGGACGACGTCCTCGCCATCGGCCACGCGGCGCCCGGAATCGACAACTACGACGCCGACGGCACGCTCCTCAGCACCATGAGCTACGGCTCGCAGGACGAGGGGCTCCCCGGCTGCGTGACGATGTCGCGGATCGCCTTCCTGGAGCTCGCCGCGAAGCACGCCCGCGACAACGGCTGCACGTTCCGGATGAGCACGACCGTGACCGACATCGAGCAGGATGCCGACAAAGCCACCGTCACGTTCAGCACGGGCGACCGCGCCGACTACGACCTCGTGCTCGGCTTCGACGGCCTCCACTCGCAGATCCGCCGCGACTACTTCGGCGAAAAGTACGGGCCCCGACCGGTCGGCGGGGTGGCGTGGCGCGCGGGCCTGCCGAACCGCCGCAAGATCATGCAGCCCATCATCTGCCAGGGCTACGGCGGCAAGATCATGCTCACGCCCCTGTCGGAAGACCTCATGTACATGGTGCTCACCGTGGCGGAAGAGGGACGCCCGCGTTACGACACGAGCAGGATGGCCGAGATCATGCACGATCGCGCGGCCGCGCTCACCCGCGGATCGGAGTTCCTGGCCGATGCGCTTGAAGACGTGCGCCACGCCGAGAACGTCGCCTACACGCCCTACTCCACCGTGTGGGTGCCCTACCCGTGGTTCCGCGGCCGCGTGATGATCCTCGGCGACGCGGCCCACACGATGACGCCGTACCTCGGATCCGGCGCGGCCATGAGCATCGAGGACGGCGTCGTGCTCGCGCAGGAGCTCGCGAAGGACCAGTCCCTGGTCGACGCTCAACTGAACTTCATGAAGCGTCGGCTTCCGCGCGTGCGTGCCGTCCACGAGCGGTCGATCGAGTCGATGCTCGAGGAGTTCGACTCCGTCACCGAGGAGACCTACCGCGCCCGCATCGACCACCTCCGCCACGACGAGCCGATCGCCAACGAGTACGCGAACCGCCTCCTGCGGATGCCCTACTGAGACCCTCTGAGGAGACGCACGTGTCGCACACACCCACCCGCACCCTTGTCGTGGATGCCGCCCGCGAGAGCTCCTTCCGCCCGCTGAACGGCGTCGGCGGCATCCCCGGCCCCGCCGACGGCTATCCGCAATTCCCCGACATGACGCCGTTGTGGCGCGAAGCGGGGGTGACGGTCGTCCGCTCGTTCGACTGGGTCTCGCGCCTCGACACCCGCGACAACCCCACGAGCCTCTTCCCCGAGTGGAGCGCCGACCCCGACGACCCGGCGAGCTACAACTTCGCCGCCACCGATCTGTGGGTCGAGGCCGTGCACGCGATCGGCGCCGAGGTGATGTTCACGGTGGCGAGCTCCATCCCGCAGAACAAGCTTCCGGCCGAGGACGTCGAGGTGTACGGCCGGGTCGTCGAGCACATCGTCCGCCACTACTCCCAGGGGTGGGCCGGCGGACCCGCGAAGCCCGTCCGCATCTACGAGTTCGGCGACCAACCCGACTTCGGGCCCCTGCACTTCGCGGGGCGACCCGAGGAGTTCTACGCGATGTACCGCGCATTCTGCGCCGCCGTGCAGCGCGTGGACCCGACGTTGACGGTCGGCGGGCCGGCCACCGCGTTCCCCCTCGAGGCCGACGCGCCCTACCGCGAGGGATTCCTCGCGTTCGTGCGCGAGAACGACCTGCCCCTGGACTTCTTCTCGTTCCTCTGGTTCACCGACGGCAGCCGCGACCCCCTCGACTACCGCTACGTCGCCCGGGAGCTGCGCGCGCTGCTCGATCGGCACGGGTTCACCGACACGGATCTGACGCTGTCGTACTGGAACTACCTCGCGGTTCCCAGCAGCACCGCCCCCGCCGCGGAGAAGGGCGCGTTCCAGGCGGCGACGGCGATCTACCTGCAGGACACGGTGATCGACCACGCGTTCTTCTTCCGCGCCGACAGCGGCCGCGACCCGCACTACGGCTTCGTCGATCCGGGGGGCGTCGGCGACGTGGATGGGCGACCGGACGAGCGTTCCCGCGCGCTGGCCCTGGCCGGACGCGCGCTCACCGGGCGGCGCCTCGCCGTCTCGGGCGGGGACGAGTCGGGTCTGGCTGTCGCCGCCGGCCGCGAGGGCGACACCGTGCGGGTGCTGGTGGCGAACTACGTCGCCCCCGACAGCGCGCTCGCCCCGCGCGACGAGGACCGCTTCGCCTTCCGTATCCCGATCGGGGAGCAGCGGATCGAACTGGGGCTGACCCTGCCCCCGCAACGCCCCGATCTGGCATCCGCCGGAGCGGAGTCCGTGCGTATCGAGGTGCAGAACCTCCCCTGGACGGATGCCACGGTGCACGCCACGATCACATCCCTGGACGGGGTGGTCGACGGTCCGCGCGCGGTCGCGGTGTCCGGGGCGGGTACGGTGCACATGGACATCGCTCTGGCCCCGCAGACCGTCTTCCTCCTGGAGCTCACGGCCTGACCCACGGAACGCAGCGACGTGAGCGAGAGCGGAGAGCGATGGAGGAACGACCCTCGATGAGCGGCCTTTCGGAACCCAAGCAGCAGCGCAGCCGCGACTCCTTCGCCAAGGTGCGCGCCGCCGTGCTCGATCTCCTCCACGAACGTGGAACGGGCCAGTTCTCGCTCGCGGAGGTCAGCGCCCGGGCCGAGGTGTCCATCGGCTCGATCTACGGTCGGGTTTCCGGCAAAGCGGATCTGCTGCGGGTCGTCCAGGCTCAGGAATTCGACCGCCTCGACTCCGAGACCGAGGAGCGCGTGGGCGCCGCCGGCGTGGGCGCCGCGTCCCTCGCCACCGCGACGGCCGAGATCGTCACCGCCTACGCGCAGGTCCTACGGGAGAACCGCGACCTGCTCTCCCCGTTCTTCCTCCTGGGGGTGGAGGATGCCGAGATCCTCGCGCGTGGGCGCGTGTCCGGTGATGGCGGGCAGGCGATCTTCGTCCGCGCGCTGCTCGCGGCCGCCTCGGAACAGGGCGTCGCGCTGTCGACGCAGAGCGCCACCTGGGCGTTCGAGATCTTCTACAGCCTGTGCGTGCGCTATCTCGGCCTCGGCGTGACGGCGACCGCGAGCCCGCACGACACCTATGCCTGGCCGGACCTTCTCGACCGTCTCGCGCGCACGGTGTACCTGACGATCGCGGCGGACTGACGGCAGCAGCGCCCCGCACAGGGCTGCTCGACGGGTCACCCGCCGATTCGAGTCCAGGTGGCGGAGCGTCCGGCGCCGTCCGATTGCACGCTCCCCGCGACTCGGAGCTGGTCGAGAGCGAGACGGATCGTCTGATCGCTGACGCCCGGCAAGGCCGCGCGGATGTCCGCCATGCGGAAGGTCGGGGCGGCATGGTTGGTGACGTAGTCGCGGACGCGGTCCTGCTTGCTCCCCGTCGACCGGCTCGCGGCGGTGATCGCGGCAAACTGTTCGTAGGAGTCGCGCACGACGATGACGAAGTAGCGCAGCCATGGCCAAGGGTCGTGCTCACCGGTGTGCCAGCCGTGGGTCGAGGCCAACAGGCCGGCGTAATAGGCATCGGCAGTCCGGGCGATGCGGTCCTCGAGCGAGACGTAGCGCGTGACGTCGTAGCCCGCATCCTGGAGGAGGGCGTTCGTGAGGGCTCTCGTGATGCGCCCGTTGCCATCTCCGAACGGGTGAATGGTGAGCAGATCGAGAACGAACAGGCCGATGAGCAGTATCGGATGATGCCGGTCGGCATCGATCGCGCCGCGGTACCGCGCGATCAGCTCTTCGAGGTAGGACGGTGTCTCGGTCGGCGCGACGGGGGTGAAACGGGTGGTCGTGCTGCCGTCCGCGTGGCGGTCGATGACGAGGTTCTCCGTGGTCTTGAGCACCCCGCCCGGCATGTCCGTGTACCGGAACAGCAGCCGGTGGAGGTGCAGGAGGAGGCCGATGTTCAGCGGCCGCCAGGACTCCTGGTACAGGTAGTCGAGCGCTTCCCGGTAGCCGGCGAGCTCCTGCTCGCTGCGGTCACGCAAACCGGTGACCTCACCGCCGAGAATGGCGTCCGCTCTCGCTCGGTCCGACACCACGACGCCTTCTATCGCGGACGATGCTTCGATGCTGGCCACGCGGGCACGCTCCGCGAGGGAGGTGAGGAGAGCAGGGAGCTTGTCACGATAGAGCGCTTCACTCCCCCGGCCGGTGTCGACCGCTCGGAGCGAGGCGACGACGTCGAAGGGCACGGATCCGATGAAACGGTCGAGGTCGACGAACGATCTCATCCTGCTCCTCAATCTACTAAATTTACTAACTTCAATCCCACATTAGGACATTTAGTAGATTCTTGAGAGGATCGCGCCGCTGCGACAAGGACTACGCGGCGCGTAGTGCCGGTCAACCCACCGGCACCGCCCGCATCGAGGCGCGGATGAGGTCGTGCTGGCGCCGCACGAGCAGCAGCGGGTCGACCTCGCCCAGCTCGGCGAAGGCGTGGCCCTCCCACTCGCTCGACCAGAAGCCGCGGTAGCCGCCCTCGACGAACACGCGCACGAGCTCGGGGTAGTCGATCGCGGGTTCCTGGCCCTGGTCGTCGATGTCGTAGAACTTCGCGTGCACGTGCAGGATCTGCGGCATGATGTCGGCCCACTCGCGCGGGTCGACGTGTCCGTGCATGTTGAAAGCGAGGTGCGCGAACGATCCCAGGCGCCCGGGATCGAAGTCACGACCGCGGAGGTAGCCGAGGAACTCCTGCTGGCGCGCCTGCATCGTGGCATCCGTCGCCCAGATGTCCTGGAGTCGCTGGACCGCCTCGTCGTCGAGGCCCGCGCGGCGGACGGCCCGCAGCAGCGTCGGCGACATCGCGTGCATCGTCGAGGAGAAGTCGGCGACGAAGCCGAGCAGCGGCGAGTCGAGTTCGGCGTAGGTCTCTCGCACGCGCAGGATCGGTTCGGCGTTCGGGCCCATGGGCGCATGGATCTCGTACGCGAGCTTCAGCTCGAGGTCCTCGGCGATCGGCAGGAGCCGACGCAGCAGGTCGGGTTTGGCCGACTGGATGCGCACGAGCGGGAACCCGAGCTTCTTCGCCCCCTCGAACATGAGCTTCGAGAACGCGAACTCCTCGTCGGGCGTCATGTCGCGGTCGCGCCGGCGACCCATGTCGAGGTTGGCCCCGAACGAGCTCTCCACGAAGCCGTGCCGGTCGAACGCCGCACGCCAGGTCCGCACGAAGTCGTCGCCGACGACGGGGTAGGTGGGGACCATCTGGGATGCCACGATCTCGATGCCCGGGCCGATCCCCAGCTCCGCGACCCGGTCGAGCAGGCCGTCGAAGTCGAAGTATCCGGCGCGGAACTCCGCGCTCGCGGAGTAGAGCGTGAGCCCGAGCTGGAACGGGTCCTCCTCGGCCGCGGGCGGCGGGGGCGTGACGTCCGACACGAGCGCCGGGATCTCGGCATCCGCGTCGACGACCGTCAGCGTCTTCACGTCGTGCACGACGTTCGGCACGTACATCCCGGGTCCGCCGTCCTGCCCCGGCGCGATCTGCATGTACGGCAGGCGCAGCTCGCCGTGCAGCACGACGTCGTGGGTCTCGCCGAGGGCGACGGGCGCGGGGCGCCGGGCGATGAGCAGCGGATGCTCCTGCAGGAACCACAGCCGCTCGCTCTGCTCGGGCAGCTCGTCGAGGCGGAACGCGGTGTCACCGAACTCGACGCGGAGGTCGTCGGCATCCACCTGTTTCCCGTCGACGGTGAGGGCGAGCGTCGTCACCGACGACAGCCACAGACTGCGGTACCAGGGGATCGTGAGGCGCAGCGCGAGCCCGTCCGGGTGCGGGCGGAGGCTGTCGTCGTGGATCAGTCCGTTGGGCATGTCGTGGTCCTTAGATGCGGTCGGCGATCTGGCGGATGAGCGAGTGCTGCCGACGCACCTGCTCGATCGAGCGCCAGGGTTCGCGCTCGCCCTCGTACTCGCTCGAGAGGTACCCGGTGTAGCCGGCGTCCTTCAGCGCGCGGAGCACGGGCTCCCAGGGGATCTGCTTGTCGTCGAGCTCCTCGTCGATGTCGTGGAACTTCGCCTGGATGAAGACGACGTTCTCGATCACGTCGAACACGTCGGCGGGGTCGACGTGGATGCCGTCGAGGAACGCCGGGCGCTGGCCCGGCAGCTCGCCGGGCTTCAGCGGGATCGGGCGATCCTGGAAGATCCCGGTGTCCAGCAGCAGTCCGAAGTGCTTCGTGCCGGTGCGACGGATGAGCGCGATGTAGTCGTCGACGACCTCGTGCTTGATGGGGGTCGGCGAGTGGATCTCGGGGCAGATGATGACGTCGAGCTCTTCGGCGAGAGGGAGGGAGGCCTCGACGGCCTCGGTCCAGATCGGGTGCGGGATGAGGTCGCTGGAGACGACTCCGATCTTGGGCCGCACGAACCGGAAGCCGAGGCGCTTCGCGAGGCGCAGGTCACGCTGCAGGGCGGCCGCGCCCTCCTCGACCGTCATGTCGCGGGCGTTCGGGCCGCTGGAGTGCAGGCGCGTGTCGATCCACGATCCGTAGTTCGTCGGCTCCAGGCCATACTTCCGCAGCAGCGCGAACCACTGGTCGACCCACTCGTCGGACGGGTTCGGGTAGTTCGGGATGTGCGCCTCGCCGAGGATCTCGATCCCCGTCGCGCCGAGGTCGGCGATCGAGGCCATCGCGGTCTCGAGGTCCATGACGGTGCCGAAGTCGCTCATGTAGCTGTACAGCGAGACGCCGTATCGGAACGGAGCTCCGGATGCCTCGGGCGCGAGCGTCACGTGCTTCGTGACGCGGTAGGTGCTCGGCTGGTGCTCCTGCGGGATGTACGACATGCGCAGGCGCAGCTCGATCGAGAGCTCGTGCACGCCGTCGGGGAGGCCACCGGCCAGCGGCACCGTGATGACCGCGGCATCCTCGAGGGGCCAGCGCACCCCGTCGCCGTCCCACAGCTCGGCGAGCGTGTACTGCGTCCCCTGCAGCGTCCACAGCGGCACGTCGGGGGCGACGTCCACGAGCCCGGGGATGCGTACGCCGATCCCGTCGATGAGGGAGGCGGCCATGCCGCGGTACGACGGCATCCGGACGCGGAACTGGAAGCCGGTGATCTCGTCGCCCTCTCGGACGTTGCGGAATCCGACGGACTGGATGAGGTCTCTTTCGAGAAGCATCGTCGCTCACTCTCTGTGGTGTGCTTTCGACGCTACCCGCTTATGCCTCATTCAGACATAAGCGTTCCTGATCCCCCGCATCAGGCCGTGTGAGTCGCCTGCCGCGGCGCCTCGCGCTGTACGCAGAGGCCGTCAACCGCACGTCAGGCGGGGATGCCTTGGCAACGTCGAGCCGCCGTCGGGCGCGCGATCAGAGCATCAGCACGGGCCCCATCACAGATGCGTGACCCCTGACGGGCGTCACCGCGGTTGTCGCAATCTCACCTGGAGTTGCACGCCTTAGACCTGAGCGAAGTGGATTTCCTTAGGCGCCGGGATGAAAGGGCGATCGTCCTCGAGCTGAGCAGGCAGACGAACCCCATTGGGCTTGAGGGCGAGGTACTCCAAGAACATGCCAACCGTTGCATCCGCACTAGGACGAGAGCCATCCGTCGCCAGGTCTTCGGCGTCCGAAGCGCCAATGGCGCAGGAAGCGTCGATAAATGCGAGCATGCGAACCGTCGCACCGTCAGATACGAACACATTTGCGTAGCCGCCGACGTTCCGCACACGCCGGAGAAGCACTGGCAGATCTTCGCCGACCAGAGCGGCAACAACAGGATGCTTGCCGTCGTTGTCAACAACGGGCAGATCTTCGTGGGAGAGCTCTCCCAGAGCGAGATTGAAGTTGATCGAGTTCCGGAACTTATCGAGTTCAGACATGGCAGCCATGGTCACGACCTCCTGTCTCGAATCATAACGGCAACATCTGACACGACGCTGTTAGCCAGCGCGTAAGCATTTTCGACATCATCAATCGAATCAAGCCTCAGAATCGGCTCGTGCCGGTCAAGATCACCCGGTGGGTGAAGATGACAACGCCCGCCCCGACAGTCGACACGAGCACGCTCTACCCAGCTATCTGGTTGGTCCCACCGGCCCGACTCGACCCGCATGACAAAGTCGACCAACCTACCCCCGTGGCGCCATATCCATATCGATACTCGAACTGTCGCACTATCGTCGACAGCTTGATGCCACTCCTTCTGGTCGCACTCGGCGCGGTCGGGTGGCTCAAAATCGCCCTCTTCCCGGCTGAGCTCCGCATCGAGCGCCCGCCTGGCGTCCGCGAGCGCCTTCCGGCGCTGTTTCGGACCCTGTTGCGACATGAGCGACAGCCTATGAGAATCACCGGCGGAGTGCCCTCAACGGAAGACAGGCTAAATGACCGCTCACGCGTCTTCGGCGAACACCTCGGACGCGATGCGGAACGCGGTGTTCGCGGCGGGGACGCCGGAGTAGATCGCGGACTGCAGGATGACCTCGCGGATCTCGTCGATCGTCAGGCCGTTGCGGATCGCCGCGCGCAGGTGCATCGCCAGCTCCTCGTGGTGGCCGTGGGCGATCAGCGACGACAGCACGGCGACCGAGCGCGAACGGCGGTCCAGCCCGGGCCGTGACCACACGTCGCCCCAGGCCACGCGCGTGATGAAGTCCTGCCAGTCGGCGGTGAGGTCGGTCGCGGCGGCCGTCGCACGGTCCACGTGCGCGTCCGACAGCACCTCGCGCCGCACGGTCATGCCCTGGTCGTAGCGTTCCTGGTCGGTGGCCATCAGGCGTCCTCTCCCGAGACGGATGCGAAGAACTCGCGCAGCAGCGCGGCGACGGCCTCGGGCTGCTCGGCGGGCGGCAGGTGGCCGGCGTCGTCGATGCGCACCGCGCGCCCTCGCGCGACGCCGCCGGCGATCTCGACGGCCTTCTCCTCGGGCGCGACGGCGTCGAACCGCCCCCACGCGGCGAGCACCGGCACGTCGATCCGTCCGAGCGAGGAGCGCACGTCGTACGCCGCGAGCGCTTCGCAGCAGCGGGCGTAGCTCTCGTCGTCGGCGTCCTGCAGCACGTGCAGCAGGACGCCGCTGAGCTCGGGACGCCGGGCCATCGAGTCGGGCGCGAACCACCGCTGCGCCGAGCCGATGATGAGGCTGGAGGTGCTCTGCGTGCGCGCCTGCGCGGCGCGGGCGGTCCACGACTCCGGGTCGCCGAGCTTCGCCCCGGATGCCACGATCGCGGCGGCCCGCAGCCGGGGGCCGTGGCGCAGCGCCAGCTCGAGGCCGGTCGCCCCGCCGAGCGAGACCCCGGCGTAGAGGAACGTCTCGTCGGGGACGGCCGCGGCGACGGCGTCGGCGAGGTCGGCGACCGTGAACGGGCCGGTCGCCACCGGACCCGCGCCGTGCCCGGGGAGGTCCCACGCCGCGACGCGGTAGTCGCCGGCCAGCAGCGGGACGACGTCCTCCCACAGGATCGTCGAGGTGCCGAGCGACGGCCCCAGCACGACGAGCGGCGCGTCGGCGGGACCGACGGGCGCCGTCAGCGAGATCAGCGAAACCGCACTCATTCGTCCACCCCGTATCCGTTGGCATCCGATCCCGTGCGGTCTCGGCGATCGGGTGCGGTCTCGGCGCCGTCCCCGGCCCCCGCGCCGGCGCCGGCCCCGCCCCGGGCCAGGCGCGGCGCGAGCCCGACGTACGCCGCGGGGTCGAGCAGGGCGTCGAGGTCGAGGTCGCGGGTCTCCGGAAGCGCGCGCAGCGCGTCCCCGAGGTCGCCGTCGCCGCCGATGAGCGCCGCGAAGCGGTCCGCGCCGATCAGCGGCACGAGGATCCCCCGCAGACGTTCGCTGACGATCCGGCCGCCGGTGAGCGCGAGGTTCCGGGCCACGGCATCCGTGTCCACGCGCAGGTGCGCCGCGAGCGACGACGCGTGCCACGACGCCCCCAGCGCGAGACGCAGCAGTTCGCGGAGCGTCGGCCACTCGGCGTGCCAGGCGCCGTCGGGGCGCTCGTCGACCGCGAGAGCGGATGCCAGGTGCAGCGTCGCGGCCAGCTGCGGCGCGCGAAGAGCAGCGGAACGGATGAGCACCGCCTCGGCCGGGTTCTGCTTCTGCGGCATCGCGGACGAGCCGCCGCCGGTTCCCTCGGACACTTCCGCGATCTCGGTGCGACTGAGGGTCGCGACGTCGGCGGCGAACGCGCCGAGCGCGTCGATCGCCTGTGCCAGTGCGTCGCCCAGCTCGGTCACCGGCCAGCGCGTGACGTGCCACGGCGCGTCGGGCACGTCGAGCCCCGCCGCCTCGGCGTAGGCCGCGGGCAGGGCGGCAGCGGCATCCACCGATCCCGTGATCTCGACGAACGACGCCAGCGTGCCGGCCGCCCCGCCGAGCTGCGCGGGGAAGGCCAGCGCGTCGAGCCGGTCGACCGCGCGACGGATGCCGCGCTCCCACGCCGCGGCCCGGGCACCGACCGTCGTCGGCACGGCGTGCTGCGTCAGAGTGCGGGCCGCGGCGACGGTGTCGGCGTGGGCCTCGGCGAGCGCGCGCAGCCACTGGGCGGCGTGCGTGAGCGACGCGCGCATCTGCGCGACTGCGGCGCGGGCGACGATCATCGTGGCGGTGTCCAGGATGTCCTGGCTGGTCGCACCTCGGTGAATCCAGTTGGCGTGCTCCGCGGGCACCTCGGCCTTCAGCGCGCCGACGAGCGGGATGACCGGATTGCCGCCGGCGACCGCCGCCGCGGCGAGCGCGTCGAGGTCGAGTCGCAGCGAAGGACGCCCGTACTTCTCATCCAGGCCGAACGCATGGTCGACAGCGACGGTCGCCTCGCGCGGTGCGATCCCCCGCGCCGCGTAGGCCGCGACGAGCGCGCACTCCGCGCGCACGAGCGCGTCGAGATACGCCCGATCCGAGACGAGGCTGTCGTGACCGACGGTCGCCGGCGAGAGGAGACCGGCGTCGAGGGGGTCAGAAGGCAAGGAAGACCGTCTCCTTCTCGCCCTGCAACCGGATGTCGTGATGGAGGTGTCCGTCGGGCGTTCGCGTCGCCACGAGGCTAGCGCGCTCCTCCGCGTCGAGCGAGGACAGCAGCGGGTCGGCCGCGAGCGCCGCGTCGTCGCCGGGCACGTAGATACGCGTGTGCAGCTTGTTCGGCAGGCCGCGCGCGAACACGATCGCCGCGTAGAACGCCGCCGAGCCACGGATGCCGCCGGGCTCGCGCGTCCAGAACTCGAAATGCCCCTCGTCGTTCGTGAACGCGCGGCCGAAGCCGGTGAACGTGTGGTCGTCGCGGCGGAACGCGCCGCGCGCGCGGGGCACCGAGCCGTCGGCATCCGCCCCGAAGATCTCCACCAGCGCGTCGGGGATCGGGGCGCCCGCCCCGTCGTACACCGTGCCGCCGAGCACGATCGCGCCGGGCGAGTGCGGGAAGGCGACCTCGTGCTGCTTCGGGAACTCCAGGCCGTACGCGAAGAACGGCCCGACCGTCTGACCGGGGGTGGGGCGGTGGGTCTTGGCGGGGGTGCTCATCACTCGTCGCCCTCCTGCTCGAAGTACGTCTG
Organism: Microbacterium sp. RURRCA19A; assembly: GCF_900156455.1. Classification (GTDB taxonomy): domain Bacteria; phylum Actinomycetota; class Actinomycetes; order Actinomycetales; family Microbacteriaceae; genus Microbacterium. The sequence goes on along the minus strand of NZ_FTNQ01000002.1, from coordinate 589,774 downwards.
GTCGGGGCCGTCGACGACGATGTCGAAGCGGTAGCCGGTCGCCCACTCGGGCGAGGTGAGGTCGTGGTCGTAGACGCCGACGAGGGCGTCCCGGTCCTTCTGCCGGTGGATGCTGTTGTAGATCGGATCGAGCGCGAACAGCGGGTCGCCGGGGAAGTACATCTGCGTCACGAGACGCTGCGTGAACGACGTGCCGAACACCGAGAAATGGATGTGGGCGGGACGCCAGGCGTTCCGGTGGTTCTTCCACGGGTACGGACCCGGCTTGATCGTCGTGAACGCGTACTCGCCCGCGTCGTTCGTGACCGCGCGACCGGCACCGGTGAAGTTGGGGTCGAGCGGGGCGGGGTGCTGGTCGCGCTGGTGGATGTAGCGCCCGGCGGAGTTGGCCTGCCAGATCTCGATGAGCTGGTTCGCGAGCGGCCGCCCCCACGAGTCGAGCAGGCGGCCCCGCACCGTCATGCGCTCGCCGAGCGGCTCTCCGGCGTGCTGCAGCGTGAGGTCGGACTCGATCGCGGCGACGTCGCGCTGGCCGAACGCCGGCGAGAACAGCTCGATGGTCTCGGGGTCGACGAGCTTCGGGTTCTTCGTGGGATGGCGGAGCACGCTCGACCGGTACGCGGGGAAGTCGTAGGCGGTCGCGGGCACCGTCTCGCCCGCGGCCTCGCGGGCGTCGAGGGCGGCGTGCGCGGCCTGGATCTCGCGGGTGATCTCGGCCTGCGTCGCCTGATCCGGGGCGGCGAGGAGCGATTCAGGGGCGGCGGCGGGGGTGCGGGACATCGGGTCTCCTTCGACCGGTCCATGTTCCGGCATGCCCCGATTCGTGCGCCAGTGCGTTCCCGCTGAATGGGAGTCGTGGCATCCTCAGTCCATGGCCAACTCCCCCTCGGGCGACTCGGTGACCGACCGCCTGGTACGCATCCTCGAGACGTTCACGCCCACGCGCACCGCGCAGACGACCGCGGAGATCGGCCGCCGCGCCGACCTGCCGAGCTCGTCCGCGCACCGCATCGTGAACGAACTGGTGGATGCCGGCCTCCTCGAACGCGACGAGGAGCGACGCGTTCGGGTGGGCATGCGCCTGTGGGAGCTGGCGACCCGCTCCTCGCACGCGCTGCGGTTGCGCCAGGCCGCCCTGCCGTTCATGGAGCGCGTGCAGGTGCGCGTGCGCGAGCACACGCAGCTGGCGATCCTCGAGCAGGACGAGGCCCTGTTCCTCGAGCGCCTGAGCGCACCCGGCTCGGGGGCGAACGTCACCCGCGTCGCGGGGCGCCTACCCCTGCACGCCTCGTCGTCGGGCCTGGTGCTGCTGGCGTTCGCGCCGCACGATTTGCAGGAGCGAGTCCTCGCCGGCCCGCTCGCGGCCGTCACTCCCGCGACGATCGTCGACCCGGCCGCGCTGCGGCGCACGCTCGCGGAGATCCGCAGCCTCGGCCGCGTCATCGCGCCCGGCTACGTCGACGAGGTGTCCACGGGTGTCGCGGTGCCGGTGCGCGATGAGACGGGCGCCGTGATCGCGGCGCTCTCAGTGGTGCTGCCGCGCGACGCCGAGACGCAGTTCGCCCTCGGCGAGCTGCACCGCGCCGCCCGCGACACCGAGCGCGCCCTCGGCTACCGCCGCTGAGCCCCCTCCTCCCCTCGCCCCGACGTTTCGTTGACTTCGGGGAAACGTACGCGGGCGTCGCGTCCCGGCGTACGTTTCTGCCAAGTCAACATCTCCCGCGCCGCGCGCCCAGGCCCCACCCCGCCCCGCCCCGCTCTCGCTGACTTTGGCCTTATGTACGCGCGGGGGCCTCCCCGACGAACGGTTCCCCGAAGTCATCGGGGCGGATGCCGCATGGCATCCCGTTCAATGAGAGAGGGGCGGTGGAGGGTCGCGTCGGCGGGCAGCATGACGACAGCACCGTCGAAGGAGACGCCATGACCCCCACCGTCCGCACCCGTGTCGCGATCGTCGGCGCCGGCCCCGCCGGGCTCCTCCTCTCGCACCTCCTGGATGCCGTCGGCATCCCCTCGGTCGTCATCGACCAGCGCTCGCGCGACGAGATCGAGAGCACGATCCGCGCCGGCATCCTGGAGCAGGGCACGGTCGAGCTTCTCGACACCCTCGGCGACGCGTCGCGCGTGCGCACCGTGGGGAACCGCCACGACGGCATCGAGTTGCGTTTCGCCGGCGAGGGGCACCGCATCGACTTCCCGTCGCTCGTCGGCCGCGCGGTATGGCTGTACCCGCAGCACGAGGTGCTGAAAGACCTCATCGCCGCGCGCCTCGCCGCCGGGCAGGACCTGCGGTTCGGCGTCACCGCGGAGAGCGTCCAGGATGCCGAGACCGACCGCCCGCGCGTCATCGCGCGGGACGCCGACGGGCAGCCGTTCGAGATCGAGGCGGAGTTCGTCGTCGGATCCGACGGGTCGCGCAGCGTCGCCCGCGCCGCGGTGACGGGCTCGAGCACCGGCGGCTACTTCCGCGAGTACCCGTTCGCGTGGTTCGGCATCCTGTGCGAGGCGCCGCCGAGCTCGGACGAGCTGATCTACAGCAACTCCCCCGACGGCTTCGCGCTCATCAGCCAGCGGTCGGCGAGCGTGCAGCGGATGTACTTCCAGTGCGACCCCGAGACCGACACCGCGGCGTACTCGGAGGCGCAGCTGTGGGACGAGCTGCAGAAGCGCGTGCCGGGAACGACGCTGAAGGAAGGGCCGATCTTCCAACGCGACGTGCTGCGGTTCCGGAGCTTCGTCGCGCACGAACTGCTCCGCGGCCGGGTCGCGCTCGTCGGCGACGCCGCCCACACCGTGCCGCCCACCGGCGCGAAGGGCATGAATCTCGCGATCGCCGACGTACGGCTGCTGGCCGACGCGCTGGGCGCGCTGCTCCTCGACGGCGACGCGCGCCCGCTCGAGACGTACCCCGAGCGGGCGCTGCACCGCATCTGGAAGGCGCAGCACTTCTCGTGGTGGATGACGAGCCTGCTGCACGTCGCCCCGGATGCCACCGACTTCGACCGCCGCCGCCAGCTCGGCGAGCTGCGCTCGGTGGTGGAGTCGGACCACGGCCGCGCGTACCTGGCCGAGGCGTACACCGGCTGGCCGCAGTCCTGAGCGCGACTGCGGCCTACTCCTTCGAGAACGGGGAGGGGACCACCGGCACCGAACCCGTGTAGCCCTCGCGCTCCTCGGCGAGCTCCGCGATGCGCTTGCGGCACGCGAACCACCCGATCACGATGCAGATGGATGCCACCAGCGCGACGAGCGCGGTCGCGGGCGAGTCCACGAACACCAGCACGAGCACGATCGCCAGGAACGCCAGCGTCAGATACCCCGTGTACGGAGCCCAGAACAGCCGGAATTTCGGGCGCTCCAGCTCGCCGCGGTCGGTGAGGCGCTGGAACTTCATCTGGCAGAGCATGATGGTCGCCCACGTGACCAGGATGCCGACGGCGGCGACGTTCAGGACGGTCTCGAACGCGTCGCTGGGAGCCACGAAATTGATGACGACGCCGAAGAGGGCCACGAACGCGGTGATCGCGATGCCGCCGTACGGCACACCCGCCTTGTTCATGCGGGCCGCGAACTTGGGCGCCGAGCCGGCGACCGCCATCGACCGCAGGATGCGCCCCGTGGAGTAGAGCCCCGCGTTCAGCGACGACAGCGCGGCGGTCAGCACGACGAGGTTCATGATGACGTCGACGCCCGGCACGCCGATCGACGCGAAGAATGTGACGAACGGGCTCTCGTCCTTCGAGTAGGCCGTGAACGGCAGCAGCAGCGAGAGCAGCAGCACCGAGCCGACGTAGAACACCGCGACGCGGATGATGACCGAGTTGATCGCGCGCGGCATGACCTTCTCGGGGTTCTTCGTCTCGCCGGCGGCCGTGCCGATCAGTTCGATCGAGGCGTACGCGAACACGACGCCCTGCATGAGGATGATCGCGGGCAGGATGCCGTTGGGGAAGAAGCCGCCGTTGTCGGCGATGAGCGAGAACCCGACGGGGGCTCCGGTGGGCGTGCCGAAGACGACGAAGTAGATGCCCACCAGCAGGAACGCCACCAGGGCCGTGACCTTGATGAGGGCGAACCAGAACTCCAGCTCGCCGAAGACCTTCACCGACACGAGGTTGACGGCGAGCACGGTGACCAGGGCGGCGAGCGCCCACACCCACTGCGGCACGGCGCCGATCCACGGAACGTACTTGCCGAAGAAGTTCATGTACAGCGCGGCCGCGGTGATGTCGACCATCGTCGTCGTGGCCCAGTTGATCCAGTAGAACCAGCCGGACACGAACGCGGCCTTCTCGCCGAAGAACTCGCGCGCGTACGAGACGAACGAGCCCGAGGTGGGGCGGTGCAGCACCAGCTCGCCGAGCGCGCGGAGGATGAAGAACGCGAAGAGCCCGCAGACGGCGTAGGACAGCACGATCGCCGGACCCGCCTGTGCGAGGCGGCCACCGGCGCCGAGGAACAGACCGGTGCCGATCGCGCCGCCGATCGCGATCATCTGCACCTGACGCGAACTCAATCGCTTGTGGTATCCCTCGTCCTCGAGGTGCACGGTCGAGGTGGTGATCGGCTCGGCAGCGCCGCCCGAGCCCGAAGGAGTGGTGTCAGTCACCCGTCCATCATCGGCACCCCGGCCCGCTCCGAGGCGAAGCGCGCCGTGCGTTCTCAGAGCCAGTGCTTGCGTTTGAAGGTCAGCCACAGCCCGAAGGACGTCGCCGCCATCAATGCCAGGGCCATCGGGTAGCCCAGAGTCCAGTCGAGTTCGGGCATGTTCTTGAAGTTCATGCCGTAGATCGCGCCCACCAGCGACGGGCCGAAGAGGATCGCCGCCCAGCCCGAGATCTTCTTGACCTGTTCGTTCTGCTCGAGCGACGTCTCGGTCTGCCGCTGCGTGACGAGAGTGGCGTTGACGGTGAGGGCGTTGTCGAGGATCGCTCGGAGGGATGCCAGCTTGTCGCACTGGCGCAGGACGTGGTCGAGGACATCGCGGAGCGACCGCTGCAGCTCGATCTCGACCCCGTACTTGTCGGCCCCGCGCAGCAGCGCCTGCAGCATGTCGCGCAACGGCTCGGTCGCCCGCTGGAAGTGGATCACCTCGCGTGCGAGCTCGTAGATGCGCTGCGTCAGCTCGGCGTCGCCGGCGCCGAAGAGCTGGTCCTCGATCTCGTCGACGTCGTTCTGCAGCCCCGCCGCGACGGGGTCGTACTGGTCGACGACCTCGTCGAGGATGGCGTACAGCACCGCCTCCGGACCCCGCGCGAGCAGCTCCGGCTGCCCCTCGAGACGCCGGCGCACCCGCGAGAGGTCGGGCACCTCCGCCTGCCGCACCGTGACGACGTAGTCGGAGCCGACGAAGACGTGCAGCTCACCGAAGTCCACCGTCTCGGTCGCATCGTCGTAGCGCGCCGGTCGCAGGACGGCGAAGAGATTGTCGCCGTAGCGTTCGAGCTTGGACCGCTGGTGCCCGGCGAGGGCGTCCTCGACCGCCAGCGGGTGCAGCGAGAATTCGGCCGCGACGCGCTCGAGCTCCTCGGGAGACGGGCGCAGCAGACCGATCCAGGCCATGCCGCCGTGGGCCTCCATGTACTCGAACGTCTGGTCCAGGCTCGACGGGTTCTCGATGCGGTGGCCGTCGACGTACACGGCGCTGTCGATGATGGGCATGCGTCCGTTCTACCTCCCGAAGATGGACGGCGGATGCCGCTGGCGCGGGGCGCCGCGACCTGGCATCCGTTCCTCAGCCGACGGGTTCGACGGCAGGGCGCCGGGATGCCGCGGTCACGGCGCCGATGCTCGCCGCGATGACGAGGGCGATACCCGCGATCTCGAGCCACGACAGGTGCTGACCGAGCAGGAGGAAGCCCGCGAGCGACGCCGTCGCGGGGCCGAGACTCATCATGATCGCGAAGGCGGATGCCGGGAGGCGCCGCAACGCGATGAGCTCGAGCGCGTAGGGAACGGTCGACGACAGCAGGGCGACCGCCGCCCCCAGTGCCAGGATGCCCGGCTGGAGCAGCACGGCGCCGGCCTGCGCGATCCCGAAGGGCAGGGCGATCACGGCGCCGACCGTCATGGCCAGCGCGAGACCGTCCAGCCGCGGGAACTCCCGCCCGACCCGCGCCGAGGCGAGGATGTACAGCGCCCAACTCACGGCTGCGGCCAGGGCGAACACGACGCCGAGCGCGTCGAGACGGTCCCACCCGCCCGCGCCGAGTGCGACGACGCCCGCGAGCGCGAGACCGGCCCACAGCCACCGAGCGAGGCCCGTCGCGGTGAGGATCGAGAGCGTGAGGGGCCCCAGCACCTCGATCGTGACGGTGACGCCGAGCGGAAGTCGCTGCAGGGCGAGGTAGAACAGCCCGTTCATGGATGCCAGCACCACACCGAACCACACGACCGAACGCCACGCGCCCGCCGTGTGCCCGCGCAGCCGGGGCCGCGCGATCGCGAGCAGCAGCAGGGCCGAGAAGACCAGACGAAGCATGACGATGCCGAGCGGCCCGGTGTCCGGGAACAGCATGACCGCGAACGAGGCCCCGACCTCCTGGCAGGCGAGACCGACGAGGACCAGCGCCGCCGCGGATCCGCGACCCGTGCGCGCGGTCATCGCGCGACCACGCGGCGGATCACTGCGCGGGAGGGCAGATGGCGATGGTGCCGAGGTTGTCGCGCATCTGCTGGGCCGTCCACGGCAGGCCCGCCTCGGGCACCGTGCGGCCTTCGGCGGCGGGGGCCTTCGACGCGATCGCCGCGAGCTCCCACGCGAGCCACGCACCGGCGTTCTCGTTCGCTCCCGAGTTGTTCAGCACCACGGCGACCGACATGCCCGTCGAGGGGTCGGCGAACGCGCCCACGATGTAGCCGGGGACGGAGCCGAACTGCCCGATGAGCGAACCGGCCTGGTACGCGGCGCCGGTGGCGGTGAACCAGGTCGGGGCGTCGCCGCTCACGGGCAACGGGGAGGCGAAGCGGTTGTTGTCCTGCGGCAGCAGCGCACCGGTGGCGAGGGCCTGCGCGTAGCGGCCGAGGTCGGTGATGTCGGTCACGATCCCCGAGTCGCCCACACCGAAGCTCGCCGAGGTGACGGTGTAGTCGCCGGGGTCGGTGCAGTTCCACGCACCGTCGGCCCCCGGCCGCGACCAGTAGCCGTTGAGCGGATCGTCGGAGGGCGCCGCGGCTGCGGCCCCCGGCAGCGAGGTCGCGTCGAGTCCGAGCGGGCGCGCGACGCGCTCGGCGATCAACTGGGAGAGCGACTCGCCCGTGGCGCGTTCGACGGCCATGCCCGCGAGGAGGTAGTTCGTGTCGGCGTTGGCGTACGCCGCGCCCGGAGCGTTCTGACGGGGGCTGGCGATGCCGTACGCCATGAGCTCACGGGCGTTCCAGGCTCGGTCGGGATTGCTCAGCACCTGGTTCGAGAGGTACGACTGGTAGCCGCCGAGACCCGAGGTTCCGTTGCACAGCTGGCCGAGGGTGATGTCGTCGAACCCGGGGAGGCCGCTCACCCACTTCGTCACGGGGTCGTCGAGCGAGAGCGTGCCGTCGGCGGCGAGCTCGTAGACGATGTCGCACGTCATCGCGCGCGTCACGTCGGCCGCGCGGAAGCCCATGTCGGCGGTGACCTCGGCTCCGCCCGGGCCCTGAGTACCGAGACCCGAGACCCACGAACCGCTCCACGGCGCCCAGACCCCCACGATCGCGCCGGTCGAGCCGGTGATCGCCATCGCCGAGGTCACGGCATCCCGGAGCTGCGTGACGGTGTCGTCGGGGAGCGCCCCCTGCGCCTGCTCGGGAACGTCGACGGGCACCGACGTGTCGGGCGTGCACCCTGTCAGGGTGACGGCGATGATGCTGGCTCCCGCGACCACGACGGCCACTGATCGGCGCCAACCCCGCATGTCCACCCCCGGATGATTCCGCGCACGACGAAGCGGCGCTCGAAGAATTCAAACACACGCCGAACACACGGAGCGTCGGCTTGCACCGTCGCGGAGTCACGTCTGCATCTCGATTGCCGGGACCCCGCCCCCTCCGCCGGCGCGCAGGCATCGCACCCGCGCGGCCGACCGTCAGGCCTGCGCCGCCTACTGCCGGCCGAGCCACGCCTGCTTCATGAACCGCCGGACGTCCTCGTCGACGCGGATGTCACTCGGGCGCAGCGGTCGGGAGAGGTACAGGCCGTCGAGCGAGGTCAGTCGGCTCAGGGCGACGTAGGTCTGTCCGGGCGCGAAGGCCCCGGCCCCGAGATCGACGACGGCGCGATCGTAGGTCTTGCCCTGCGACTTGTGGATCGTCACCGCCCACGCCAACCGGAGCGGGAACTGCGTGAACTCCGCCACGATCTCGCGCGAGAGGTTCTTCGTGCCGGGGTCGTAGGCGTAGCGGTATCGCTCCCAGACGGCGGGTTCGACGTCGTGCTCGATCCCGTCGACCTCGACGCGCACACTGTCGCCCGCGATCCGGGTGACCGTGCCGATCGTGCCGTTGACCCACCGCGAGGCCTCGCCGAACTGGGCCGAGTCGTTGCGGAGGAACATCACCTGCGCGCCGATCTTGAGCGTCAACGCCGGCTCGGCCGGGTAGTTCCCCTCACCGCGTCCGAAGTCGCCCGAGATCTCGGCGTTCGCCGTCTGCGTTCGGCCGACGAGTTCTTCGAGGTGCCGTCGGTTGATCTCGTTGACACGGTCGTTGCGGGTCGCCAGCGTGATGATCGGGTGCTCGCCGTCGGCGGGGTGTGGCGGAGTGCGCGCGCCGGCCGTGTTCAGGATGCCGGCCATCTCGGCCGTGACCCGCCCGTACCGCACCGCATTCAGCAACGTCTTGAAGCCCGGGTCGGACTGCCGGTGGATCTCGACGAGCTCGTTCACGTGCAGGTCAGCGCCGTGCCGACCGATGTCGATGAGGCCGTCGGTCGCCGCTTCACCCGACCACACCTTGGCGTCGAAGAACCAGAACGAGCGGTAGTGATCGCGGATGTAGCGCGCCTCGTCGCCCCGCGGCGGAACGGGCGCGAGCTGATAGGGATCGCCGAACATCACGATCTGCGTCCCCCCGAACGGCTCGGAGCGGCGACCGCGGGCCTGGCGGAGCGAGCGGTCGATGGCATCCATGAGGTCGGCGTTCACCATCGAGATCTCGTCGATCACGAGGGTGTCGATCGCGTTGAGGAGCTTGCGGGTCGCGTCGTTCTGGTCGATGTCGCCGTTCGCGATGAGCCCGATGGGCAGACGGAACAGCGAGTGGATCGTCTGTCCCTCGACGTTGAGGGCGGCGACGCCCGTCGGCGCGCACACCGCGATCTGCTTCTTCGTGTTGTACGCCAGGTGCTGCAGGAGCGTGGACTTGCCGGTGCCCGCGCGCCCGGTGACGAAGACGTGCTCGCGCGTGTCCTCGATCAGGCGGAACAGCGCCTGCTGCTCGGCCGAGAGAGGGGGCGTGGTCACCGGTTCATGCTAGTTCGCGCGGGATGCCGGGGCCGTGAGCGGGCGGAGCCTGTGGATCAGTCGCTGTCGCAGGCGGAGGCCTCCTCGCTGTCGCAGGCGGAGGCCTCCTCGCCGTCGCAGGCGGAGGCCTCCTCCGCGTCGACGGCGGCGACGTGGCGGGCGACGGCCTGGGCGATCTCGGCCAGAGAGTCCAGCTGCGCGTCGGTGAGAACCTCCACGAACCAGCGGCGCACCGCCGCGAAGTGCTCCGGGGTGGCCTCGCGGATGGCGCGTAGTCCCGCGTCGGTCAGGGCGACCTCGAAGCTGCGCGCGTCCGCCTCGGACCGCGTGCGGCTGATCGTCCCGCGCGACTCCATCCGCGTGAGCTGGTGGGAGAGCCTGCTGGGTTCCCACTGCAGCCTGCGGAGGAGGGCCTTGGAGTGGATGACACGGCCGGGCGATTCGACGACGGCGAGCAGCACGCTGTAGTCGGCCTCGGTGAGGCCGGACTGGGTCAGGAGGTCGCGGGAGACCCGGGCGACCAGCAGCGTGCGCATCTCGTTGAATCCGCGCCACGCTGCCTCTTCACGGGGATTCAGACGGTGTTTCGGCATGGACTGCTCCTCGGGCGACGCGCGTGCCCAGCGTAGCGGTGACGCGCGCGAACTCTTTTCGGATGAGCGGGGAATATTTGATACATCAACTTCCTTCGAGATGATGGACACATCAACTTCCGGCATCCGCCGGACCTCAGAAGGAGCCCCCATGACCATCAAGATCGGCGTCATCCTCGGCAGCACGCGCCCCGGCCGCAACGGCGAAGCAGTCGCGAACTGGGTGCTCGAGCACGCGGCCGCCCGCACCGAGGCGACCTATGAACTCGTCGACCTCAAGGACTACCCGCTGCCCCACCTCGACGAGCCCGTCTCGGCCTCGTTCGGCATCTACCAGCACGAGCACACCCGGCAGTGGGCCGCGAAGATCGCCGAGTTCGACGGCTACATCTTCGTCACCCCCGAGTACAACCACTCCACCTCGGGCGTGCTCAAGAACGCCATCGACTACCTCGCCAAGGAGTGGAACAACAAGGCGCTGGGCATCGTCAGCTACGGGGGCGCCGGCGGCGTCCGCGCCGCCGAGCACCTGCGTCTGATCGCCGGCGAACTGCAGCTCGCCGACGTGCGCCAGCAGGTGACGCTGTCGCTCATGACCGAGTTCGACTGGTCGCGCGGCCCCGAGAACGTCACCTTCACTCCGAGCGAGTACAGCCTCGGCAACCTGCAGACCCAGTTCGCCCAGGTCGAGGCGTGGGCCGCGGCTCTCGCCCCGCTCCGCGCCGCCGCGTGACACCGGAAAGAGAAGCATCATGATCATCGCCCTCTGGATCCTCAACGGCCTCCTCGCCCTCGCCTTCCTCGGCGCGGGGCTCATGAAGATCACTCGGCCCCGCACCGCTCTCGTCTCGTCCGGGATGGGATGGGCCGATGACTTCTCGGCCGGATCCGTCAAGGCCATCGGTGCCGTCGAAGCGATCGGCGCCATCGGCCTGATCCTCCCGCTCCTGACGGGCATCGCCCCCGTCCTGACGCCCCTGTCCGCGGTCGGCCTGCTGATCGTCATGGTCGGCGCCGTCGTGGTCCACGTGCGCCGCAAGGAGAACCCCGTCCCGCCCATCGTGCTCGCGGTGCTCAGCGCCGTCAGCGCGGTCCTCGGGTTCCTCGTGATCGCCTGACCCGATCACCGCATCCGTAGACGAGAGAGGAACGAGCTGATGCTCATCGGTCTGCAGACCTTCGCCGAGGTGCCCGTCCGCGACGGCGTACCGCAGTCCCACGGGGAGACCCTCCGTCAGACGGTGGAGGCCGCCGTCCTCGCCGAGCGCGTGGGACTGCACGCGTTCACGATCGGGGAACACCACCGAGTCGACTACCCGGTGCCGTCCCCCGAGATGCGCGGGTCTTCCCCCACTCGGACACCCCGGGAGGGCTGACGACCTGGGTCGGCGTGGGGGGCAACCCTCAGTCCGTCGTCCGCGCCGCGGCCTACGGCTTCAACCTGATGCTCGCCGGACTCGGCATGACGCCGCAGCGCATCGCGCAGTACATCGATCTGTTCGATCGCGCGCTCGAGCAGTTCGGGCACCCGCGGCCGCTCATCGGCCTCTCCCTCACGGGCCACCTCGCCGACACCGACCGCGAAGCCCGCGACCAGGCATGGGGTCCCTACTTCGAGCGGATGTCGAAGCTCAGCGTCGAACGCGGCTTCCCGGTGCCGACCCGCGCGAGCTTCGAGCAGTCGATCGACCACAGCCTGAATCTCATCGGGGCTGCCGACACCGTGCGTGAGCGGGTGGAGGATCTCGCGCGGACGCTCGAGATCGATCGGATCGACTTCGGCATGGACACCGGGGGACTGCCGCTCGAGGTCAAGCACCGCTCGATCGCGTTGCTCGGAACGGGCGTCGCGGCTCCGCTCGCCGGGGTGCCGGCCGACTCCATAGGCCGCACGACCGAGGCCGCAGCAACGCATTCCGCTCCCGTGCAGGTGGCCTTCCTAGACTGAGACCGTGAACAGCGCGGCGGGGGCACCGACGGCATCCGAGGATGTCGTCGCGCGCCCGCGCCACCTCGCGCGCGACCTCACGATCCTCGGCGTCGTCGGCGTCCTGCTCCTCGCCGCACTCGGGGCGGGGGCGGCGGCGGCCTACCGCGAGTTGTACAGCCCGCGCGCGTTCGTGCTGCACTACCTCGAGCTCCTGCAGGATCGGAACGCCGCCGAGGCTCTCGCCGTTCCCGGCGTCGCCGTCGACTCGACCGAGCTCCAGAACGCGGGGCTGCCCGCCACGGCATCCGATGCCCTCCTCCGCACCGACGCCCTGCAGACGATCACCACGGCGCACGTCACCGCCGAGACCGTCGTCGACGACGTCACCCGCGTCACCGTCGAGTACCGCGCCGGTTCCTACGATGGCCGCACGACGTTCGCGGTCCGTCAGGACGGCTGGATGGGCGTCGTGCCGCGCTGGCGATTCGACGTGAGTCCCCTCGCCGTCGTCGACCTCAGTGTGCGCGGATCGATGCGCTTCTCGGTCAACGGCTTCGACGTGGACAAACGCCAGGTCTCCGTCGACGGCGTGGATGCCGATCCCTCGGCGGCCGTGCCCCTGCTGGTGTTCTCGCCCGGGCTGTACTCGGTCGCGGTCGACACGCCGATCTCGGCCACCCCGGGTGTCGCGATCCTCGCCGACTCCCCGCTGACCGGCGTTCCCGTCGACGTGCAGGCCGAGCCCACGGAGGAGTTCGTCTCGGTGGTGCAGCAGCGCGTCGAGGATTTCCTCACGGGCTGCGCCGAGCAGAAGGTCCTGCAGCCCACGGGATGTCCGTTCGGATTCACGGTCCGCAATCGGATCGACGGCGCGCCGACCTGGACGATCGTCGAGCAGCCGACGGTCTCGGTCGTCCCCGACGGGGCCGGCTGGCGCATCCCGTCGGCGAAGGCTACGGCGCACATCGAGGTCGACATCCGCTCGATCTTCGACGGGTCCGTCCGTACCGTGGAGGACGACGTGCCCTTCACCGTGGACGGGCAGATCTCGGTGCAGCCCGACGGGTCGGCATCCATCTCGATCGGCGGAAGCCTGGACTGACCGGGCTCCGCCTCAGCGACCCTTCGCCGCGGGGCGTGCTCAGGACGGCGGCTCGGTGTTGACGACGCGCCAGCGCGCGGTGCCCTCGAGGACGTCCTCGACGTGGCTGCGGAAACGCGGGCACTGCGTGATGTCGTGCGAGCGACACCGGAGGGCGTGCGCGGTCATCGCCCGCGCCTGCGCGATCTCGTCGGCGCGGCGGTCGAGCTCGGCCACGTGCTCCTCGAGCACGCGATGCCGATCGGGGGCGTCCTCGTCGAGGAGCACACGGATCTGGTCGAGGGACATCCCCGCGGCCTTGTTGCGGAGGATCACCGCGATCCGCACCAGATCGGCATCCGCGTACCGGCGTCGATCGGCGTCGTCGCGCGCGGGGTGCAAGAGCCCGGCATCCTCCCAGTGCCGGAGCACGTGGGTGTCCAGCCCGAACCGCGCCGCCGCGTCGCCGATGCTCTCGCCACTTGACTTCATGTCGACATGAAGTCACACCATGGTCGCGAACGCAAACGGAAGGAGCCCGTCATGTACGAGGCCATCATCATCGGCGGCGGCCCGGCAGGGCTCCAGGCCGCGCTCACCCTGGGCCGCATGCATCGGCGCACCGTGCTGCTGGACTCCGGCGAGTACCGCAACGCCACGGTCGCCCACGCGCACAACCTCCTCGGCCACGACGGCGAGTCCCCCGCCGACCTGCGCCGCCGCGGCCGCGCCGAGCTCGCGGCCTACGCGTCGGTGGAGGTGCGGGATGCCACCGCCACCGCGGTCGCGGCCGACCCCCACGGCGTGCGGGTGGAGGTCGCGGGCGAGACACTGCGCGCCGGGCATCTCGTACTCGCGACGGGCCTCGCCGACGAGCTCCCGCCCGTTCCGGGACTCGCGGAGCACTGGGGGGATCTCGTCGCGAACTGCCCGTTCTGCCACGGGCACGAGTTCGCAGGACGCCCCGTCGCGATCCTGAACGCCTCCCCGCACGCGCAGATGCTCCGGGGCATGCTGGCGCCCGTGGCATCCGAGGTGTTCGTGCTCGATCCCGCGCGGGTGACGCGCGTGGAAACAGCGGACGACGGGCTGCGCCTCGTGCTCGACGACGCCTCGACGCTCTCCGTCGCCGGAGCATTCATCGGCCCCGCGCCCCGTCAGCGGGCACCGTTCGCCGAGGACCTCGGCCTGGCGCTGCAGGAGTCGGGGGCCGTCCGGGTCGACCCGTTCGGGCGCACGAGCGTGGAGCGGGTGTTCGCCGTCGGCGACATGGCGCACGCCGACCACTTCCCCGGCCCCATGGCCACCCTCGCCGCCGCGATCGCGGCGGGTCAGCTGGCGGCCGTCGCCATCGTGCAGACCCTCGCCGCGCCCCGCTGAGTCAGCGTGGCCGCCGCGCTCGTCCGACGGCCACGCGCGCGAGGCTCGAGAGCTCGATCGCGCGAGCGTCGACCCCGCCGGGAATCGTCATCCGCGTGGGGATGTAGCCGAACGAAAGTCCGTGCGCCGGGTCGGCGAAGGCGATCGCCCCACCCGCACCGTCGTGACCGTAGGCGCGGAAGCTCCCGAACGGCATGTCCGCGTGGGGCTTCATGAAGACGACGCCGAAACTCAGCGGGATGTCGAGCACGAGATCCCGGCCGCGCACGTGCATCTGCCCCATGTCGGCGAACGTGTCCGGCGGGGCGATCGGATCACCGATGTACCCGAGGGTCGCCGCGTACAGCCGGGCGAGCCCGCGCGCGGATCCGACCCCGCCCGCCGCCGCCGTCCCCCGGCGACGGACCGCCGGGGTGTGCGGACCGAACCCGTTCAGGAGCGCATCGCCCGCCTGGCCGACCGGGCCGAAGGAGGCCGCGAAGAGGTTGTCGCGCGGGCCCGGATCGGGGGCATCGCCCACGAGCGCCGGTCGCGGGTCGACGTAGCGCGCGGCCTGAGAGTCGGGCAGGCCGAGATAGAAGTCGATGTCACGCGGAGATCGGATGCGGTCGTCATAGACCGCCTGCAGCTCCTGCCCGGTGATCCGGCGCACCAGCTCCTCCATCAGGATGCCGATCGTGATGCCGTGATACCCGAATCCGCTCCCCGGTCGCCAGAGGGGCCGCTGTCGGGCGAGGCGCTCAGCTCCCGTGCGCGAGTCGAGCGCGTCCTCGGGCCGGATTCCGTCGTCGGTCGCGGGCAGGCCCGCTTGATGCGACAACAGCTCGCGGACCGTGATGTCGGCCTTCCCCGCCGCGGCGAACTCCGGCCAGTAGTGCGCGACGGGACGGTCGAGCTGGAGCTCGCGCTCCCCGAGGAGCAGAGCGATCACGGTGCCCGCCACGCCCTTGGTCACCGAATACACGCCGGTGATGGCATCCGCACCCGGCCCGCAGGTCAGGTCGACCACGACCTCGTCGCCGACGAGGACGCACACCTGCGCACCGTAGTCCGGGTCGGCGGAGGACCACTCCGCGAGACGCTCGCTCACGGACGCGAAATCGGGATGGATCCGCCCCTGGACCGAGTTCACGGCATCCTCCTCGATGACGCCCCCACCGCCCCGGTGGCGGGCATGTCGAGACTAGCGGGCGCGACGCATTCCGCTTCCCGGTCTCCGTCGACGGCGCGGATGCCGTCCCCTCGGCGACTGTGCCGGCTGCCGCCTCAGCGGCCCTTCGCCGCGGCGCGTTCGGCCGCGCGGGCGTCGCGCTGAGCCAGCCGCTGCAGCTCGGCGTTGTACTCGTCCAGCTCGACGTCGCCCACCCGGTCCACGTGCCGGTCGCGGCGTCGCTGCTGCCGCTCGTCGCTGCGGCTCCACTGGATCGCGACGGTGATCGCGAGGATCAGGGTCGGGATCTCGCCGACGCTCCACGCGACGCCGCCACCGGTGTACTGGTCTTCCAGCGGGGTGGCGCCCCACGTCCGCCCCATCGATCCGAACCATTCGGCCGCCATGAGGCCGGAGTTCATCATGATCGCGATGCCGAAGAAGGCGTGCATCGCCATGACCGCGATCAGGATGAGAAGACGCCCCGGGTAGGGCAGGCGGTAGGGCACCGGATCGATGCCGATGAGGCTCAGCACGAACAGGTACCCGGTGATGAGGAAGTGCGCGACCATCCAGATGTGGCCGACGTGGTCGTACAGCGACCAGCGGAACAGGTCGGTGTAGTAGAACGCCCACAACGAGACGATGAACAGCCCCGCCGCCACGAACGGGTTCGTGAGGACCTTCGCGACCGGGTTGTGCACGGCCCACAGGATCCACTCGCGACCACCGCGCGACCCGTCGTCGCGCTTGCGGATCGCCCGCGCGGCGAGCGTCACCGGGGCTCCGGCGACCAGCAGGAGCGGGATCGCCATCGACAGCAGCATGTGCTCGATCATGTGGACGCTGAACAGGTAGTCCTGGTACACGTTCAGCGGGCCCGACGTGACCCAGAAGATCGCCAGCATGCCGAGCGACCACAGGATCGTGCGGTGGACCGGCCAGGAATCGCCGCGACGACGGAGACGCCACACGCCGGCGAGGTAGAAGAACAGGCCGAAGCCCGCGACGAACGCCCATAGCAGGTCGATGTCCCACGCGGTGAACCACCGGTCGAGCGTGAACTCCGGCGGAAGGGGCGACCCCGTCAGCACCTCCGCGGGAGTCGTCCCGATCAGCGGCAGGTCGGCGGCGGGCGGGGGCGTGCGTGCAAGGGCGACCGCGATTCCGCTCGCGACGCCCATGAACACCAGCTCGAGCAGGACGACGCCCCAGAAGCGACGCGAACCCTCGTCGTCGCTCATCCGGGCGATGAGGCGCTGGCGGTACCAGGCACCGAGGATGCCCATCGCCACGAGCGCGGTCACTTTGACCAGGACCAGGATGCCGTACGGCGACAGGAGGTTCTGCCATCCGACCAGGCCGATCGAGGCGCGCACGGTGCCCGAGATCGCCACGACGAGGAACGCGACCAGGGCGATCGAGGAGTATCGCAGCAGCGTCGTCTGCAGCTGCGGACGGCTCATCGCGGGACGCACGACGACCAGCAGGATGAGGCCGCCGAGCCAGACGGCGGCGGCGAGGATGTGCAGCACCAGCGACGTGACCGCGGCGGTGTGGCTGGCCTCGGTGCCGGCGTGGCCCTGCGTGCCCATCGGGATCAGCGAGGCGAGGGCGAGGAGCGCGACCAGCAGCGTGGGAATCCACGTCCGCACCGCGAACGTGAGCACCGTGAGGACCGCGCCGGCGATCGTCGTGATCAGCCACGCGGGGCCCACCTCGGTCTCGACGAGGAAGCGCCCGAGCTGCTGGCCGAAGAGCGGGTCGAGCGTCGGGGTCGCGTTGATGACGTTCAGGAACGTCAGGAACCCGGTGGCCGCGGCCGAGACGGTGAAGACCGCCGCGCCGATGGATGCCGTGTCCAGAGCGATCTCGAACGGCCGCTCCCCCGCGGGCAGAGCGAACAGCGCCAGCACGAGCGCGCCGACCATGGTCGCCGCCGACAGGTTGACCACGAGCGTGGCGACGGGAAGGCCCCACCGGACGAAGGGGCCGGGATCGGCCAGGAGCGTCGGCGCCGCGCCGCCGCCGTAGGCGAGACCTGCGACGACGCAGATCACCGAGACCACGACCAGGAAGACGGGTCCGGCCACGCGCAGGGCTCGGGGATTCACCCCCCAAGCCTACGTCGCGCGGGAACACAAGAGGGGGGATGCCACCGGCATCCCCCCTCTCGACAGCTCGCGTCGTCTTACTTGACGGCAGCCTTCAGCTTCGAGCCGGCGGTGACCTTGACGCGCTTGCCCGCGGGGATCGAGATCTCCTCGCCCGTCTGGGGGTTGCGGCCGGTGCGGGCCGACGTGGCGACCTGCTCGAACGCGATCCAGCCGGGGATCGAGACCTTGCTGCCCTTGGCGACCGCCTCGGAGACGGTGGAGAAGAGGGAGTCGAGCACGCTCGACACGGCGGACTGGCTCTGTCCGGTCGCGCTGGCGATGCTCGCGACGAGCTCGGTCTTGGTGATGGACTTGTCGGCCATGTGGTTTGTCCTCCAGGCGACGGTCGGGTCGCCTCTCGTTACATCGGACGAGGAGAGATTCCCCTCGGTGGTCGGGAGACCGCCTCGACAGTATCAACCGAACCGCGGAATTACGCGGATTTTGACCGATTTCGCCCTTTGCGTACCGGCGTGTCGCGCGCCGCGTGGGGCCGGAGTGCCCTCTGGGGCGTGCGAGACGCCGCCGAGGCCGCACCGTGGCGGAGCCGCGAGCGCGGTCGCGGCGGGGGCGAGCCGTCGAGCGGAGTCCGTGGTCGACACGTCGGTTCAGGATGCCACGGCCCGGGGTGTCCCCGACGTTCTCCGCTCGACGGTCCGCCGCGGAGCGGGCCGGAGAACGACGAAGGGCGGGAATCCCTCTCGGGACCCCCGCCCTTCGCGGTGGTGCGGGTGCTTACCAGCTCGACTTGGTCACGCCGGGCAGCTCGCCACGGTGGGCCATGTCGCGGAAGCGGACGCGCGAGACGCCGAACTTCGTGAGGACGCCACGGGGGCGGCCGTCGATGACGTCGCGGCTGCGCACGCGGGCGGGCGACGCGTTGCGGGGCAGCTTCTGCAGGCCCACGCGGGCGGCCTCGCGGGCCTCGTCGGTCGCGTTGGGGTCGACCAGGGTCTTCTTCAGCTCGGCGCGCTTCGCGGCGTAGCGCTCGACGACGACCTTGCGCTGCTCGTTGCGCGCGATCTTGCTCTTCTTAGCCATGTGCTTAGCGCTCCTCTCGGAAGTCGACGTGCTTGCGGACCACGGGGTCGTACTTCTTCAGCACGATGCGGTCGGGGTTGTTGCGGCGGTTCTTGCGCGTCACGTAGGTGTACCCCGTGCCGGCGGTCGAACGCAGCTTGATGATCGGACGGACGTCCTGAGCCTTCTTCGCCATTACAGCTTCACGCCCTTCGCCTGCAGGTCACGGACGACGGCCTCGATACCGCGGGCGTCGATGACCTTGATGCCCTTCGCCGAAACGTTGAGCTTGATGTTGCGACCCAGCGACGGAACGAAGTAGGTCTTCTTCTGCACGTTCGGGTCGAAGCGGCGCTTCGTCCGGCGGTGCGAGTGCGAGATGTTGTGACCGAAGCCGGGAACCGCTCCAGTCACCTGGCACACTGCTGCCATGGTGATGTCTCCTTCTGTACCGTGACACCGGACGGTGTCACCCAAGATCCCTTGTCTGCACCCCGTTCCGGGCACAGCGCGAGGCCGGGATCGGAAGAAGGGGTACGTACTGCGTGCTGGAGTGCGCGCAGACAAGCGTTCAGTCTAGCACGCCCGGCGTGTCGCCTTGACGGGCGGCGGCTTCCGCCGCTCCCCGCCCCCATCGGAAGGTCGACACCGTCGGGTCGCCGCCGATCCAGAACCGCCACGGGAAGGCATCCGTCCCCGCGACCCCGGCCACGCCCACCCGTGGTCCCGTCGTCGGCGCCGCGGGTTCGTCGGGGAGGAACAGCCGCGCGCGGGCACCCGCCCGTTCGGCGCCCGTGACGGCGTCGATCCCGTCGTGGATCGGATGCCGCAGGCCCACGGCATCCCCCAGGCGTCCCGGTCCGCGGGCGAGGTCGCGCGGCGTCCGGACGACGCCTCCGCGCTCACGCCGACGTCGGTCGGCGACGTCGACGCCCTGGATCACCTCGCCGCCGCGCAGCAGCACACCGCCGGCGACGCCGTCGGGGCCGCACACGACGTTGACGCAGGAATGGATGCCATGGCTCAGGTACACGTAGAGGTGACCGGGTTCGCCCCACATCGTCGCGTTGCGCGCCGTGGGACCGCTGCGCGCGTGCGAGCCGGGATCGGAGCGGTCCCCCGTCCCGAGCCCGTGGTACGCCTCGACCTCGCTGATGCGCAGCAGAACGGTCTCGCCGTCGACGACGGTCTCGAGACGGGCGCCGAGCAGCGACGGCGCGACCTCGACCGGAAGCCCCGCGAGATCGTCGCGCGTGGCGGGTCGCGTCATCCGGGCGGCACCTGGCACCACGACAGGTCGAACCCCTGCAGGGCCGCGACCTCCTGACCCGAGTCGATCTCGACCAGGTGGGTCTGCAGCCGCCCGGGCAGGGGCAGCTGATAGCGGTCGAAGGGATTGTCGACGGCCTTCGGCGCGACCAGCACCGCGGCGTAGCGTCCGCTCGGCGACACGCACGTCTGCAGCACCGTGTCGGTGCCGGGAACCTCGAGCAACGGTCGCACGGTGCCGTCGGTGTCGACGTGCCCGATCGTCGTGGCGCGGTAGGCGCCGTCGGAGCCGATGTCGGCGAACGACCGGATCGTGCCAGCGCCCGTCCCCGGGACCGGCGTCGCCCGACCCGGCATCCCCGGCGGGTCGACGGGGTCTTCGAGCGGCTGCTCGGAACCGTCGGTCAGGTTGATCTCGCGGATGCCCTCGAGCCGCTCGACGATCGCGACCGAGGATCCTCGCGCGATGCCGTCGATCGACAGGGCGCTCCCCAGCGGGGCGGCGTTCCCGCCCTGCGCGTCGGTGAGCAGCAGTCGCGAGTCGAACGTCAGCACGAGCATGCTGTCGGTGTCGGGCACGAACCGCCAGTCGCCCACGCGCACGTCACCGCCGTTGAGACCGATCTCCACCGGCGGCGCATCGTCCGCGGCCGACGCCGTGAACAGCTTGCTCTCGCGCCCCCCGGCGGTGCCCAGGGTGGCATCCGAGAAGGTGAACCCGATGCGCTCGCCACGGTCGGCCGACTGCAGGTTCGAGACGAACCCGGGCCCCGGCAGGGCGATGTCGCGGGCGTTCTGTCCGTCGAGGTCCGTCACGATGACCCGCGCACGGTCGCCCTCGCGCACCGAGATGACGAGGTGGTTCGCGGTGGCCCGGAAGTCTTCGATGTGCTCGTGGGTGAACACCGGCAACCCGGCATCGCCCCGGAGGTCGGTGCGGAAGATCGTGTCGCCGTCGGCCGTGCCCCGCTGCATGAGGAACGCCGACAGCGGAGGAGTGCGGAAGGTCTCGGTCAACGTCGAGGCGGGCCCCGCGCCGAGGCCCTTCACGCCGTTCACGGTCACGGTGTAGTCGGAGTCGTCACGCAGGGGCAGCGTGAAGCGGATCCCGACGCTCCGGCCGGACGTGTCGACGGTGAACGGCGTCGCCGGCTCGACCTGGACCTGGGAGACGTCGATCTTCTCGAGCGACTGGGTCGTGGTGAGGATGACGCGGGCCCCGGATGCCGCGACGGCGGCGGCGGGATCGACCTGCACGTCCGTCACCCGCGGGCCCTGCGCCACCGAGACGACGCCGCCCACGCCGCCCACGAGGACGAGGGCGCCGATCACCGCGGCGAAGGCGAGCAGGTATCCGCGACCGCGACGTCGGCGCGTGCGGGCACGACGAGAGTCAGTACTCATACGGATCCGCCGGCTCGTCGATCGCGGCGACCTGGTCGGCGTGCACCTCGAGCGCGCCGTCGCCGGTGGACCGGACGGTTCCGGTCACCGTCACCCACTGCCCGGTCGACGGAGCGGACCCCGTCGCGGTGATCGGCAGCCGCGCCGTCTGGGCGTCGATGACGCAGTGCGTGATGACCAGGCGCGTGAGGTCGAAGCTCGCGCCGTCCTGCCCGGGGGTGATGAACCCGGTCAGGGTCACGGGCTTGCCGTCGAAGGTCTCGGGATTGGTCGCGTGCGCGAAGACCGCCGACCAGTCGCCGATGCCGAACTTCGAGGTGTCGCCCGACGCGGCGAGGGTCACCACGTCCGAGCCGACGAACAGCGGCGGAGCCCCGACGTCGCGCGAGACGGCGAGCTCGGCCGACAGCGAGGCGGGCGGGGTCAGCAGCACGGCCACCACCACTCCGGACGCGATGAGGCCGCCGCTGAATGCCGCGAGACCGGCCACCGTGAGGCGGGGCCGCGCGGCGAGGTGATCGTGGGCGGCGGCGTCGTGGGCGTCGGGGGCATCGCCGTGGTCGTGGTCCGCGTGCGCGAAGGCCTCGCGGCGCGCGCGGGCGGGCGCGACGGAATGCCCGTGCTCGTGATCGTGGCCGTGGTCGGCCTCCGCCCCGAGCGGGAGCGCGAACGTCGCGATCGCGCCGAGCAGGGCGACGACCGACATCCCGACGGCGAACCAGGCCGAGTCGGGGTTGACGTACAGCGAGATGCGACCCGTGATCCACAGCGCGATCGTGGTGACCGCGAGACACGCGGTCAGCCCCACGCCGAGCCACCGGGTGGCCAGAGCGCCCGTTCTAGACAAGGAGGTTCACCACCGTTCCCAGGGCGAAGGCCGACAGCACGACGATCGCCGTCAGCCCGACGAGCACGCGGGTGGTGAAGGTCGTGCGCAGCAGCGCGTACATCTTGAGGTCGACCACCGGGCCGACGACCAGGAACGCCACGATCGAGCCCGGCGTGAAGGTCGAGGCGAACGACAGGGCGAAGAACGCGTCCACGTTCGAGCACAGCGACACCACGACAGCCAGCACCATCATCGCCGCGATCGACAGGGCGGGGTCGGAGCCGATCGCCAGCAGCGCGCTGCGCGGGATCAGCACCTGCACGGCGCCCGCGATCATCGAGCCGATGATGAGGGCCGGCATGACCGAGCGGAGCTCGACGACGAGCTGCGCGAGCGACCGGCGCCCCCGGCCGCCGCGCTCCTGGACCACGATCTCGCACGTCTCGAGGAAGCGCTCGGTGAGGAGCTTGTCGGGATCGGGATGCCGGCTGTACAGCCAGCCGATGAGGTTCGCGACGAGGAACCCGCCGACCAGGCGTGCCACGAGGATGCCGTCGCTGAATCCGAACGCGGCGTGCGTGCTGATGATGACGATCGGGTTCACGATCGGCGCGGCCACGAGGAACGTCAGCGTGTCCGACACCCGGAAGCCGCGCATGAGCAGCCCGCGCGCGAACGGGACGTTGCCGCACTCGCACACCGGGATGAGCATGCCGAGCAACGACAGCACCGCCCGGCGCGCCCACGCTGCGCGTGGCATCCACCGTTCGATCGCCCCTGGCGGCACCCACACCTGCACGATGATCGACAGCAGCACGCCCAGCACCACGAAGGGCAACGACTCGATCAGGACGCTGAGCGCGAGGGTCAGTCCGTCTTGCGCGCGGGTGGGCAGGGGGGCGGTGAAGAACGTCGGGGCGAACGCGTCGATGAGGAAGAGCGCGGCAACGACGACCGCGCCCACGCCGAAGCCGACGAGGGTGCGCGTGACGCCGGAACGCGGGGGTGCCGACGCGACGATGCGACTACTCGTCGCCACGCTCACGGGCGCGCGCGAGCGCGCAGTCGGCGCAGACACCGAAGATGTCGACCACGTGCTCGGCCTGGGAGAAACCGTGCTGGGCGGCGGTGCGCTGCGCCCACTCCTCGACGGCGTCGGCCTCGATCTCGACGGCGACGCCGCACGAGCGGCAGATCAGGTGGTGGTGGTGTCCGCGGGTCTCGCACGCGCGGAAGAGGTTCTCGCCCTCGGGGCTCTGCAGCGAATCGGCGTCGCCCTGGGCCGCGAGTCCCGCGAGCGCACGGTACACGGTGGCCAGCCCGATGCCGGTGTTCTCGTCGCGCAGGGTCGCGTGCAGCGACTGGGCGCTGACGAAGCCGCCCGCACCCGCGAGCGCTTCGCGCACGCGCTCGCGCTGCCACGTGTTGCGCTGGACCATGCGGTCGAGTCTACCGAGGCCCGATGGTGAATCGGCTGGGGACTACGCCGCCCGGGTGGTGCGGTCGCGACGCGCCCCGATCACCCGGCAGACGAGGTAGATCAGGAACGAGATCGTGGTGATGTACGGGCTCACCGGAAGGGTTCCCGCCACGGCCAGGAGCACGCCGCCGACCGCGGAGACGAAGCCGAACGACGCCGCCAGCAGCGGCACCGACAGGGGACCGGATGCCACCCGCATCGCCGCCGCGGCGGGCGTGACCAGCAACGCCATCACGAGCAGGGCGCCGATGATGTGGACCGCGACGGCGACGATGAGCCCGAGCAGCAGCATGAACCCGAGCGACACGGCCGTCGTCGGGACGCCGCGCGCGGCGGCGGACTGCGGGTCGAGCGAGTCGAAGCGCAGCGGGCGCCAGATCATCAGCAGCGCCAGCAGCACGATCAGCCCGATGACGACGAGCCAGCCGAGCTGGGCGCTCTGCACCGACACGATCTGCCCGGTGAGCAGGCTGAACCGGGTGGCGCTGCGGCCGTTGTAGAGCGACAGGCACAGGATGCCGACACCCAGACCGAACGGCATGAGCACGCCGATGATCGAGTTGCGGTCGCGGGCGCGCGCTCCGAGCAGCCCGATGATCGCCGCCGCGATGAGCGACCCCACGATCGAGCCGGAGACGACGTCGACCCCGATGAGGAGCGCCACCGCCGCGCCGGCGAAGGAGAGCTCGCTGATGCCGTGCACCGCGAAGGCCATGTCGCGCTGCATCACGAACACGCCGATGAGTCCCCCGACCAGGCCGAGCACGGCGCCCGCGTAGACGGAGTTCTGCACCAGTTCGAGGATCGCGCCGTACTGGCTCACCCCGCCGAACAGGGCGTTTCCGACGTCGGACCAGTTCATGCGTCTTCCTCGTCGTGATGGTGGTGCTCATCGTCGGCGTCCGGAGCTCCGACGACGACGAGTCGTCCCCCGGCGCGGGTCACGAAGACGGGCGCGCCGTACAGCGCGGTCAACGTCTCGGATGTCAGGACCTCTTCGGGGGTGCCGAGCGTGAAGCGGCCGTGAGCGATGTAGAGGATGCGGTCGACGTGGGCGAGCACGGGATTGACGTCGTGGGTGACCAGCAGGACGGCCGCGTCCCGCTCGCGACGGTGGCGGTCGATCAGCCGCACGACGGCCTGCTGATTGGCCAGGTCGAGGCTCGTCAGCGGCTCGTCGCACAGCAGCAGCCGCGGGTCGTCGGCGAGGGCCTGCCCCACGCGGAGCCGCTGCTGCTCCCCGCCGGAGAGCAGCCCGACCGGACGGTCGGCGAACGCGGTCGCCCCGACGGCCTCGAGCAGTCCGTCGATGCGCGCACGGTCCTTGCGCCGCGAGAGAGGCAGACCGAATCGGTGCCCGTCGACGCCGAGACCGACGATGTCGCGTCCGCGCAGCGGCGTCTCGCGCGGCAACGGCCGCTGCTGCGGGACATAGCCGATGCGGCGGTTGCCGGCGCGGCGGACCGGCGAGCCGAGCGCCTCGATGGTGCCGCCGCTCAGCCGCTCGAGCCCGAGGATGGCGCGCAGCAGCGTCGTCTTGCCCGAGCCGCTGGGCCCGAGCACCGCAACGAGCTCGCCGGGCCCGACCTCGAGGTCGAGCCCGGACCACAGCTCACGCCCGCCCCGCTCGAGGGCGGCACCGCGGATACGCAGGGGGGCGGTGTCGCTCACGCCGCCAGGGCGTCCGACAGCGCGGTGATGTTGCTCTGCATCCACGAGAGGTAAGTCTGGCCCTCGGGGAGGGTCTCGGTGAACTCCAGCACCGGAATGCTCTTGGCCTTCGCCTCGTCCATGACCTGCGTGGTCTCGGCGCCACCGGTCTGCGGGTTGACGATCATGACCTTGATCTGGCCGGAGTCGATCAGCTGCAGCGACTCCAGCAGGGTCGCGGGCGGCACGTCCTGGCCCTCTTCGACCGACTCGCTGAACTCGTTGGGAGTCGCGTTCACCAGGCCCGCGGCTTCGATGAGGTAGACGGGCACGGGCTCGGTGACGAAGACCTTCGCGCCGGCATCCTTGGCCTCGATCTGACCGAGCGAGTCCTCGAGGCCGGCCACTTGCTGCACGAACGCGTCGGCGTTCGCGGTGAAGTCAGCCGCGTGGTCGGGCGCGAGCTCGCCGAGGTGCTCGGCGATCGCCTTCGCGAGGTCTTCGACCGTGTGCGGGTCGTACCAGACGTGCTCGTTGAAGCCCTCGATGTGGTCGTGACCGTCGCCCTCGGCGTGGGCGTGGTCGTCGGCGCTCTCGCTGGGCGCGGCGCTGGCATCGTCGTGCGACTCGGCACCGGGGTAGTCGTGGTTGTACTCCACGGCGGTGAGCACCTCGGCGGACGATCCGCTCGCGTCGATGAGCGATTCCATGAACGCGTCGTAGCCGGCGCCGTTCTCGATGACCAGCTGCGCCCCCTTGAGGGTGAGCTGGTCCTGCGCGCTCGCCTCGTACTCGTGCGGGTCCTGCGTCGGCGACGTGATGATCGACGTCACGTCGACGAAGTCGCCTCCGATGGACTCGGCGATCGACCCGTAGACGTCCGTGGATGCCACCACAGAGACCTTGCCGGATGCGTCGGTCGCGCCACCGGCCGACGGGGCGGTGCCGGCGCAGCCGGCGAGGGCGAGCACGGAGGCCGCGCCGAGGACGAGAGGGGCGAGGAGGCGTCGGGTCATGACCCCCACTGTATCGTTAGTGATAACCGTTCTCAAACTCAGGAGCTGACGGCTCTCTCCGTCACGCGCCGACGACGACCCCCACCGACGCCGCGAACTCGTGCAGGCCCGACGCCACCTCGAATCGCCGGCCGTCCGGAAGGTCGACCACACCGGTCACCCCCGTCGGCACGCGCACCTCGACCGTCAGCTCACCGTCGGCGACGCGCCACGCGATCGCGGCGCGTCCGTACGGCGTCTCGTGCTCCGCCGACGCGTGGGTCAGCCCACCCCCCGGACGCGGCGCGAAGACGATCCGCCGGTATCCGGGCTCGAGCGGCGCCAGTCCGCCGACGGTGCGGTGGATCCAGTCAGCCACCGCGCCGAGCGCGAAATGATTGAACGACGTCATGCCGCCGGGGTTGACCGTGCCGTCGGGGAGCAGGCTGTCCCAGCGTTCCCACGTGGTCGTGCCGCCCGAGAGCACCGTGTACATCCACGACGGGCACTCCTTCTCGAGCAGGAGGTCGTACGCGGTGTCGACGTGCCCCGACCGCGTGAGCGCGTCGGTGATCAGCGGGGTCCCCGCGAAGCCCGTCGCGATGCGGTTGCCGCCGGCGCGGACGAGCTCGGCCAGGCGTGCACCCCAGACATCGCGTTCCGCCGTGTCCGCGTACAGCTCGAACTCGATGGCCAGGGCGTACGCGGTCTGCGCGTCGCTGGAGAGGAGTCCCGACGCCGTCACGTACTCGCGGCGGAACGCCTCGCGCACCTCGTCCGCGAGCTGTGCGTAGATCGCCGCGTCGTCCGCGCGGCCGAGCACCTCCGCCGTCTTCGCGAGGTGACGGCTCGACCAGGCGAAGTACGCCGTCGCGACGAGGTACCGATCGGTCGTGGCATCCGCGGGATCGTGCGGCGGAGCCGCCGGGTCGAGCCAGTCACCCAGCTGGAAGCCGGTGTTCCACAGGCGTGCGGGCCCCGCGAGCCGGGAGACCAGATCGACCCACTTGCGCGCCGAGTCGTACTGGTCGCGGAGGATCCGCGCATCACCGAACTGCCGGTAGAGCGTCCACGGAGTCAGGACCGCCACGTCGCCCCACGCGGCGCCCGGGCGGATCGGCGTCCACTCCTCGCCGCCGGGGATGACCGGCACGTACCAGGGCACGGTGCCGTCCGGCAGCTGCTCGACGGCGACGTCGCGCAGCCACGAGCGGAGCATTCCGGAACAGTCGTAGAGGAAGGATGCCGCGGGCGCGAACACCTGGAGGTCGCCGGTCCACCCCAGTCGCTCGTCGCGCTGCGGGCAGTCGGTGGGGATGTCGACGAAGTTGTCGCGCATCGACCACCGCACGTTCTCATGCAGGCGGTTCAGCAGCGGATCCGACGACGAGAACCATCCGGTCCGCTCCATGTCGGTGTGGTAGACCCGCGCGGTGATCGCACCGGGCGCGATGTCGCCCGGCCAGCCCGTGACCTCGGCGTAGCGGAAGCCGTGGATCGTGAAACGCGGCTCCCACTCCAGGGCCCCGCCACCGTGCACGAGGACGTCGGTGGCATCGGCCCCGCGGAGGGGCCGGGTGTACAGCTCGCCATCCTGGAGCACCTCGGCATGACGGAGGGTGATGACGTGTCCCGGCTCGGCATCCACCGACAGGCGCAGGCGTCCCGAGATGTTCTGACCGAAGTCGAGGACCCATGCCCCCGTCGACGACCGCGTCACCTCGACCGGAGCGAGTTCCTCGGTGCACCGCACGGGCGGGCCCTCGGGCGCCACGAGCGTCGCGTGATCGACCGGGAGGAGCCGCGCGGGCGTCCACGCCGGGTCCTCGACCGTGGCCCAGTCCGGGGCGTCCCGTCGCGCGTCGAAGTGCTCGCCCTCGTACAGGCCGGTCGACACGATCGGGCTCGGTGCCGCCTCCCATTCGGCATCCGTCGCCACGACCGACCGTGTGCCGTCGACGTGCTCGATCTCGAGCTGCGCGATGAGACCGATGTCGCTGCCGTAGAGGTTCGGATAGCCGCCATGGAACCCCAGGCGCCCGCGGTACCAGCCGTCGGCAAGCCATGAGCCGATCGCGTTCGCTCCCGCGCGGAGGTGCTCGGTCACGTCGTACGTGTAATACCGGAGCCTCTCGCCGTAGACCGTCCAGCCCGGGGAGAGCGCGTCATCGCCCACGCGGCGGCCGTTGATCTCGACCTCGTACAGACCGTGCGCCGAGACGTACAGGCGCGCGCGCCGGACCTCCGACCCGACCTCGAACGCGCGACGGACGCGAGGCGGATGCCGCAGCTCCTCGGGATCCTCGTCCCACGCGGGCCCGACGACCCCGGCGACCCAGTCCGCGGCATCCAGCAGTCCCGCCTCCACCCGCGACGGCGGAGACCACGCCGACGCCACGTCGTCGTCGCCGAAGAGACGCACGCGGAGGATCGCGCCCTCGCGCGAGGCGAGCGGAGCGAAGGGCCAGTCGACCAGCACCGACTCGGCGCTGCGCACGGGACCGGACGTCTCGACGCCGCGCGCGGTCGTGATCTCGAGCTCGTAGCCGGTCTGCCGCCACCCGGCGGGGGCGGTGGTCTTCCAGGACACGCGCGGGGCAGCCACGCCGATGCCGAGGGCATCGCGGAGGTGTTCGAACGTGAGGGGGGATACGTCTACGGTCATGCGGTGGTCATCTCATCCTGCTGCGGGTGAACCATGGGCTTGAGGGCGGCGCGATCGCGCCCGGGGAGAAGAAGGGCATCGTGCACGGCGCCGAGGGGGTGCACGCTCGTCACGAGGCGGCGCAGATCCACCCGTCCGCTCGCGGCGAGCGCGATGGCATCCGGGTACTGGTTCGCGTAGCGGAACGTGCCGGTCAGTGAGATCTCGCGCGACTGGAGCACATCGAGCGGGAGCGTGACCTCGCCGTCCGCGGCCATGCCCACCAGCACGGCGCGACCGGCCGGCGCCAGCGCCGCGATCCCGGCGCGGATGGCCGCGGCGACTCCCGAGCACTCGATGAGCACCGTGCGGTCCGCGGGCAGCGGGTCGCTACGCGGGTCGACGGTCGTCGACGCGCCCAGGTCCGCGGCCACTGCGAGACGCTCCGCGGCCACGTCGCTCACGCACACCTCGGCACCCGCCGCGAGCGCCACCTGCAGCACGAGCAGACCGACGGGCCCCGCGCCACTGACGAGGACGCGGTCGCCGATCCCGATCCCCGCCTTCCGCGCGGCCCACAGCGCGACCGCGAGCGGCTCGATGAGTGCCGCCTCGTCGTCGTCGAGGGCATCGGGGACGTCGTGGGCGAAGTCCGAGGAGAGGGCGACGTGGGTCGCGAACGCCCCGTCCACGGGCGGGGTCGCGAAGAAGCGCACGTCAGGGCACAGGTTGTAACGCCCCGATCGGCACTGACCGCACCGCCCGCACGGCACGCCGGGCTCGAGCGCGACACGGTGCCCCACACGGGAGTCCCGCACTTCGGCGCCGACCGCGACGATGACCCCGGATGCCTCGTGCCCGAGCACGAGCGGATCCTCGACCCGTGTCGACCCGATGCGTCCGTCGCGGTACCAGTGCACGTCCGAGCCGCAGACGCCCACGGACCGGACCTCGACGAGCACCTCGTGCGGGGCGAGCGCGGGAACGGGCCGGGTCTCGACGACGGTCGTGTCGACCGCCGTCATCACTGCCGCGCGAAGGAACGGTGGGGCCGTCATCCCTTCACCGCGCCGCTGGCCAGGCCCGCCATGATGCGCTGGTTGAGCACGAGATAGATCGCCAGGATGCCGAACACGTTGATGCAGATCGCCGCGAACAGCGGGCCGTACTGCGTCGCACCGAACTGTCCGGTGAAATTGAGCAGTCCCACCTGGACCGTCCGCAGCTGCGACGAGTTGGTGAACGTCAGGGCGATGAGCAGGTCGTTCCAGAAGAAGAAGAACTGCACGAGACCGACGGTGACGATCGAGTTGCGGGCCATGGGCAGCGCGACCGAGAAGAAGGACCGGAAGATCGACGCCCCGTCCAGCGTCGACGCCTCGAACACCTCCCGGGGGATCGCCCGGAAGTACGTGGCCATCATGAACACCGTGAGGGGCAGACCCGTCGCCGTGTAGGTGATGATGAGCGGCCACAGTGACCCGGTGATGCCCGCCTGGAAGTACACCGAGAAGAGCGGGAGCAGGATCATCTGGCCGGGCACCATGATGCCCGCGAGGAAGAGCAGCAGGATGCCGCCCCGCCCGCGGAACACCATCACCTCGAGCACGAACCCGGCGGCGACGCCGAGCAGCAGCATGAGCGCCAGCGCGGGGAACACCGCGACGACGCTGTTGCCGAGGTACTGGCCGATGTTGCCGGTGACCCAGGCATCGACGTAGTTCTGCAGGTTCAGCTCGCGCGGGAGCGCCCAGGTGGGGGCGTTGAGGAACTCGTCTTGGCTCTTGAAGGAGTTCATGAGCAGCCAGAGCAACGGGAGCACCTCGATCGCCACCAGCAGGACGATGAGGACGGTGCCGGGGATGCGGCGGACCGAGCCCGCGCGCGAAGCCGGGCGGCGTCGAGGACGCAGCTGTTCGGAGGAGGTCGGAAGGGTGGCGGTGGACATGGCGGATCAGCCCTTCGTGACGTCGCGACGAGACGACCGGAAGATGAAGACGGTCACGATCAGGCACAGGATCGTCAGCAGCAGCGCGATCGAGGCGCCGTAGCCGTATTCGCCGTAGCTGAACGAGGTCTGGAACATGTAGAGGGTCAGCGGAGTGGTCGCCGTTCCCGGGCCTCCGTTGGTCAGGGCCACGATCGAGTCGAAGACCTTGAGGGTGCCGTTGATCGAGAAGATGATCGACGACAGCAGGACCGGCAGCGACAGCGGAAGCACGATGCTGCGCACCATGCGCCAGCCGTTCGCGCCGTCCAGGCGCGCGGACTCCATGATGTCGTCGGGGATGTCGAGCAGGCCCGTGTAGAGCAGGACCGCGTAGAAGCCCATCGACCGCCAGAGATCCATGATCACCAGGACGACGATCGCGCTGACGGGGCTGCCGAACCAGTCGATGGATGCCACCCCGAAGACGTTCAGCAGGGCGTTCACCGGGCCGGTCTGCGGCGCCACCTCGAAGAGCTTCTGGAACATGAGGGCGACGGCGACGGTGGGGATGATGACGGGGAAGAACACCAGGGTCCGGACGACGCTGCCGCGGTTGCGGAGGACGAAGACGTAGAAGAGCGCGAGCAGGTACCCGAGCAGCACCTGCCCCGCGGTGATGATCACCGCGTAGAGCAGCGTGAAGCGCAGGGCCTCGGCGACGCGCGGGTCCGTGAACAGGCGCACGAGGTTGTCGGTGCCGACGAACTCGAATCCCGAGATCGCGTTGCCCTCGAAGAGCGTGTACCCGAGCGACCACACCACCGGGATGAGCATGACGAGGGTGTAGACGAGGAGCGCCGGCCCGAGCAGCAGCGCGATCGCGCGGCGGTCGCCGAGGACTTTGTTCATGGGGATTCCTTCGGAGGGGAGGGGAGGCGGGGGCAAGGCTGGTCGCCCCCGCCTCGGAGGACACGTCAGCCCAGGTCGGCCTGCACCAGGCTCATGAAGTCCTGGGGAGAGGTCGCGCCGGTGAGCAGCTGCGCCGCGTTCTTCTGGCTCGTCTCGGTGGCCTTGGCGCTGAACAGCGCCTCGAACCACAGCACCGATTCCTTGGTGGAGGAGATCTGGTCCTGCACGAGCTTGGTCAGGTCGTCGACCTGGACGTCACCGTCGACGGTGAAGCCTGAGATGGTGTCGGCCTTCGACAGGGACTCGGCGCCGTAGTTGTTCGCGATGCAGGTGAGCCACTTGCCGGTGTTGTCGTTGTAGGCCTTGGCCGACAGCGCCATGGGCAGACCCACGTTCGCCGGCGTCTGGCTGGCGTCGCCCTTGCCGCCGGTGACGCTGGGGAAGGGCAGGAACCCGATGTTGTCCGAGCCGATCTGGTTCGCCGTCTCGTCGGCGAAGTTCGCCAGCGCCCAGCTGCCCATGTAGAAGAAGGCGGCCTTACCGGTGAGGAAGGTGTTGAACGCCGTGTCGTAGTCGATCGAGCCCACGCCCTGACCGAAGTAGCCGGCGGTGCCGAGGTCGGCGACGGCCTGGGCTGCGGCGACGTACTCCGGGTCGGTGAGCTTGGCTTCGCCGTCGGCGACCTTCTGCAGCGCATCGGGACCGAGGTCGCGGAAGATGTAGCCGCTGATCAGACGGGTGATCGGCCAGCCCTGCTCGCCCGAGGCGGAGAACGGCTGGACGCCCGCGCCCTGGAGCTTCGCGGCGGCTGCGGTGAGCTGGTCCCACGTCTCGGGAACCTGGATGCCGTTGTCGCTGAGGAGCTTCTTGTTGTACCAGATGCCCTCGATGTTGTACTGGTACGGCAGGACGTTGAAGCCGCCGTAGAGCTGCTCGATGGTGGAGATGGCGGCGGGCTGGATCTTGTCGATGACGCCCAGATCCGTGAGGGTCTTCTTCAGATCGAGGACCTGGCCGCCCTTGGCGAGCTCCTTCGTGAGGGCCGGGGCGTTGCCCGCCGCGTACTGCGTGGGCAGCGCGTTCTGGCCGGCGAGCAGCTGGAGTTTCTGGTCGAGCTGCGTCTGGGGGACCGTCTCGACCTCGAGCGGCTGCGCGTCGTTCTCGGCCTTGCACTGATCGGTGCTGAGGCTCGTCAAGAGATCGGGGATCGTGGTGTTCTCCTGGTTCACCAGGAACGAGAACTTCGACCCTCCGGCGGCGTTCCCGCCGCCACCGGCGCAGGCGGTGAGGGCCAGGAGCGCGGCGGCACCTGTCGCGACGATGGCGACCGTCCGGCGCGACCGCATGAATGCTGTGGACACTTTTCCTCCTCGAAAACGCGCCTCCGTCATTGAAGCGCTTCAAGAGGATTATGCAAGCCCCTCGCAGGTGAGTCAAGGATTTTTTGAAACGCTTCAGAGATCGGGGTTCGCGGCGGTCCGACGACCGACCGTGCTCTCCCGAACGACGAGTTCGGGCTGGAGCACCGTGGTGACGTGAACGTGATCCGCCCCGTCCTCGATCTCGGCCATCAGCAGCCGGACGGCTTCGCGGCCCATGTCGAGACCCTGCATCTGGACCGATGTCAGCGGGATCATGCCGCCCCATGCGGCCGAGTTGTGGTCGCATCCCATCACGGCCACGTCGCCCGGCACCTCGATGCTGTGCGCGTTGAACACCTGGATGATCGCCATCCCGAGGAGGTCGGTGACCGCGATGACCCCGTCGAGACGCCCGGCGCGCACCTCCCCCGCGAGCTCTTCCCCTGCCCGCAGACCGCCGGGAGGGTCGAGGTTCTCCGTCGGGACCTCCTGCAACGAGACCCTCCCACCCTCCTCCTCGACCGCACGCCGCACGCCGCGCCGGCGCAGCGCCACCGGCTGCAGGTAGTCGCGGCCGCCGACGAAGGCCAGACGGGTGCGTCCCATGTCGATGAGGTGGCGCGCGGCCAGGTACCCGACCTCCTCGTTGTCGATCAGCACCTGGCAGCAGTCGGCCTTGCCCGAGTCGTAGTTGAGGACGACGGTCGGTCGACCGTGGCTCCGGATGCGCGCGACGTCGTCACTGGCATCCTCCATCGGAGCCAACAGGATGCCGCTCACGCGGGCCTCGTCGAAGAAGTCCAGGTCGGCGCGCTGCTGATCCGCGCGATTGTCACTGTTGGCGACGAGAACGTTCATCCCCAGCTCGGCCGCGAATCGCTGGGCACCCCGCGCGATGTCGACGAACAGCGAGTTGCTGATGTCGATGACGACCAGACCGATGCTGCTCGAACGTCCCGCCGCGAGCTGCTGGGCGTTGGAGTTGCGGACGAAGCCGAGCTCGGCGATCGCCCCTTGCACTTTGGCGAGCGTGGCCGGCGAGACCTTGGCGGGGTGGTTCAGCACGTTCGAGACGGTGCCCAGGGCCACCCCCGCGACGCGCGCCACGTCCGCCATGCTCGGCGTGCGCATCCCGTTCGACACCCGCGCCCCCTTCGTCCGCCTCGACCGTCTGCTTCGGATGCTAGCTGATCCGGGGAGGGGGTTGATGCGTTTCAATGTCGGGCGGACCAGCGGGGATGCCGGCCCTCGAACCGGGCGGGACGGATAGCCTGGAACCGATGTCACGGGACGAGAACGCGCGCAGAAGACTGTCCCGGAGCACCCCGAACGGCGCGGTGGTCGCCGTGCTGGCCGTCGCGGGCCTGTGCTCGTCGTTCCTGTTCACCCTCGTGGTGCCGATCCAGGCGAAGCTGCCCGAGCTCCTGAACGCCTCGAGGGACGACACCGCCTGGGTCGTGACGTCCACGCTGCTCGCAGCCGCCGTCATCACGCCGATCGCCGGACGCCTCGGCGACATGTACGGCAAGCGACGCATCGTGCTCGTTCTGCTGGCCGTGATGATCGCCGGGTCGGTGATCGCGGCGCTCTCGCCCGGCATCGTCGGGTTGATCGTGGGGCGTGCCCTGCAGGGCGCGGTGGTCGGCGTCGTCCCCCTCGGCATCTCGATCATGCGCGATGTCCTCCACGAGAACCGGGTCGACAGCGCGGTCGCCCTCATGAGCGCCACCCTCGGCGTCGGCGGCGCCGTGGGCCTCCCCATCAGCGCGCTCGTCGCGGAGAGCACGGACTGGCACTGGCTGTTCTGGATCGCCGCCGCCCTCGGCGCCGTCGTGTTCGTCCTGGTGCTGTGGATCGTGCCGGTGAGCGTGCTGCGCACCGCCGGGCGCTTCGACTACGTCGGAGCGGCGGGACTCGCGGTCGGCCTGATCGGCGTGCTCCTCGCGGTGTCGCGCGGCAACTCGTGGGGGTGGACGTCGCCGCTCACCCTCGGCCTGGCCGCCGGCGGCATCCTGGTCCTGCTGGCGTGGGGCTGGTACGAACTCCGCATCGACGAGCCGCTCCTCGACCTGCGCGTCGCCGCCCGGCGTCCCGTGCTGCTCACCAACCTCGCCTCGATCGCGATGGGCTTCGCCCTGTTCACCTCGAACGTGTCGCACCCGCAGATCCTCGAGCTCCCGACCGCCACGGGGGTCGGTCTCGGCCTGTCCCTGTTCATCGCGAGCCTGGTGGTCATGCCCTCGGGTCTGGTGATGATGGTGCTCTCGCCACTGTCGGGCGCCCTCGCCCGGACCATCGGTCCACGGGTGCTCCTCGTCGCCGGTTCGGTGTCGCTGATCCTCGCCTACGGCTTCAGCCTGCTATTCGCGACCGAGGTGTGGCACTTCGTCGTGGCGAACATCCTCATCGGCTTCGGGATCGGCTTCGGCTACGCCGCGATGCCCATGCTCATCATGCGTTCGGTGCCGCCGAGCGAGACGGGCGCGTCGAACGGCCTCAACGCCCTCGCGCGCTCCCTGGGCACGAGCACGTCGGCGGCCGTGGTCGGTGTCGTCCTGGCCACGCTGTCGACGGGCGAGGGCGAGGCCCGCGTGCCGACGGCCCAGGCCTTCGACGTCTCGTTCGCCCTCGGTCTCGGCGCGGCGATCGTCGCGCTCGTCCTGGCGCTGCTCATTCCGGCGCGTCAGGCACCGAGCGAGAGGCATCCCGCGCTTCCCGAGTGACGTAGCCCGCCCGCGCTCCCCTTGCGTCCGACCATGAGTGACTGTACAGTCACTCACATGTCCACCACCACTCTCTCCACCGCCGAGGCGCGGCGCCCCCTCGTCACCGCGGCCGCACTGCGGACCTTCGCGAAAGGCGGCTTCCACGGCACCACGGTGGCGGACGTCGCACGCGAGGCGGGGATCTCCCCCGCCTACGTCTTCAAGCTGTTCCCCAGCAAGGAGACCCTCTTCGCCTCCGCCCTCGAGTCGTGCTTCGCACAGGTCTCGAAAGCCCTGGCGCGGGGGGCGGACGCGTCGGACGACCAGTCGCCGACAGGAATCCTGGATGCCATGGGCGGCGCCTACGCGGAACTCCTCCGCGACCGCGCCCTCCTGATGCTCCAGGTCCACGCCCTGTCCGTCGCCGAAGTGGAGGAGATCGGCGCCGCCCTTCGCGCCGGCATCGCGAAGGTGACGATGTTCGCCAAGGACCGCTCGCACGCCCCGGATGCCGACGTGCAGCGGTTCATCGCCTTCGGGCAGCTCTGCCACCTCATCGCGACCACCCACTCCGACGACGAGACCGCCGAATGGGCGCGGATCGTGGGTTCCGGCATCCGCCACCCGTCCTGATCGCCGCAGACCGCCGATCTCGGACTTTCATTTCTCCGTTAGTGAGTGATTGCACACTCACATCATCATCGAAAGGTCGCCTCCATGTCTCCCTCCCCCTCTCTCACCTCCCCCTCGACGGCGAGCGCGCGCAGCGCCCGCCCGTGGTGGGCCCTCACGGTCCTCGCGCTCGCTCAGTTCCTCGTGGTCCTGGACGCCTCGATCGTCAACATCGCACTCCCCGTCCTGGGTGAGCAGATGCACATGGACACCGCCGCCCTCGCCTGGGTCATCACCGCGTACGTGCTCGCGTTCGGTGGGCTCCTCCTCCTCGGCGGACGACTCGCCGACCGCTTCGGTCATCGCCGGATCTTCCTCGTCGGAATCGCCGGTTTCGTGGCATCCTCGACCCTGGCCGGACTGTCGATCACGAGCGGGATGCTGCTCACGGCGCGGGCCCTCCAGGGCGCGTCGGCGGCGCTGCTCGCGCCCGCTGCACTCGCCCTCCTGACCCACGTCTTCCCGGACCGCGGCGAGCGCACGCGCGCCCTCGGAGTGTGGGGCGCGGTCGCCGGCATCGGGTCGGCCGCGGGCGTCCTGCTCGGCGGTGTGCTGACCGCGACGCTCGGCTGGCAGTCGGTGTTCTTCGTGAACGTGCCGGTGGGAGTGCTGGTGCTCGTCGCGCTTCCGCTGCTCGTGGACCGCGACACCGCGGGCAGCACCACTCGCCTGGACGTCCCGGGGGCGGTGACCATCACCGCTGCCCTCGTCTCCATCGTGGGGGCGCTCTCCGCCGCGGAGCGCCTCGGCTTCGCCCACCCGCTGGCCCTCGGCCTCGCGGCTGTCGCGGTGGCGCTCGGCATCCTGTTCGTGGTCATCGAGCGCCGGACCGCCGAGCCGCTCGTACCCCTGACCTTCTTCCGCAGCCGCACCCTCCGCGCGGGCAACATCGTGATGCTCCTCGTGGGCGGAGCCACCGTCGCGCTCTTCTTCGCCCTGTCGGTGTACATGCAGGCGGTTCTGGGGGATGACGCCTTCGTGACGGGCATCAGTCAGCTCCCGCTCGCGGGCGCCCTGGTCGTCGTCGCGGGGATCGCACCCACCGTCATGGCGCGGATCGGCGCGCGGCCCACCCTGATCGGATCCCTCGTCGTGCTGGCATCCGGACTGATCTGGCTCTCGGCCGCACCGGCGGACGCGTCGTTCGCCGTCCACCTGCTCGGCCCCACACTCCTCGTCGGCGTCGGCCTCGGCGGCGCGTTCGTCACCGCGACGCACCTCGCGGTCGACGGCGTCACCGAGAGCGAGTCGGGCCTCGCCGGAGGGCTCGTGAACACCAGCCAGCAGATCGGCGGTGCGCTCGGCCTCGCCGCCCTGTCCACGCTCGCCGCAGCCCGCACGACCGATCTGCTGGGCGCGGGCGCCGCTCGACCGGAGGCGTTGACGGGTGGGTTCTCCTGGCTCTTCCTCGCCGCCGCGGGGGTCTCCCTGCTCGCCGCCGTCGCCGCCTCAGGCGCACGGGCAGAACGGCACTGACACGCTCGGGCCGCTCCCCCCCCATATGACAGTGGCGCCACCCCGGAGGGTGGCGCCACTGAGCGGGTCCACCCAGGAGGGTGGCGCCACTGAGCGGGTGCAGAGGTCAGCGGAGGATGCCGCCGAGGTCGAGCGCACCGTCGACCACGTCATCGACGCCCGAGGTGACGCCACCGACGACGTCGTTCACCGAGCCGGAGATGTCGCCGACCGACGCGCCGTTGTCGCCCGTGGAGACGCCGGCGTCACCGGTGGACACGCCGGTGTCGTTGCCCGAACCGACGGGGGCGTCGACCGGGGCGGTGACGTCGTTGCCCGAACCGATCTCGTTGCCGGAGCCGAGGTCGTTGCCCGAGCCGATCGGTGCGGTGGTGTCGTTGCCCGAACCCACGGGGGCCGTGGTGTCGTTGCCCGACACGACGGGGGTCTGGTTGCCCGACGCGACGTCGCCGTTGAGCGAGTCGCTGACGAGCGGACCCTGCACCAGCGGTCCGATTTTCGCGATGTCGCCCACCGCGGTCTGGGGGCTGGCGGTGAAGTCGCCGCTGTCGATGAGGTCACTGACCC
This sequence comes from Microbacterium sp. RURRCA19A, assembly GCF_900156455.1. GTDB lineage: Bacteria > Actinomycetota > Actinomycetes > Actinomycetales > Microbacteriaceae > Microbacterium. The sequence goes on along the minus strand of NZ_FTNQ01000002.1, from coordinate 551,136 downwards.
ACGTGTAGAACGGGTCGGACGCGTCGACGAACTGCGTCGCGGTCGTGGAGGCATCCGTCGAGGTGACGTTGTCGTCGGCCGAGGCCGGCAGTGCGAGTCCGGCGACGGCGAGAGCCGCAGCTCCGGTGCCGGCCGCAGCGATCATGCCGATTCGGGTCTTCGTGTTGTACGTACGCATCAGGTTTCCCTTTCCGTTTCCGTCTGCGGCGCTTCCGCCGCACGAAGGGTCATCCGGGGGCGATGCGGAATCGGATGGGCGGGATGCCGGCGGGAGGCCCTTCCTCCGGCGTTCGGGCGCGACGGGATCCGCGTCACGACGGCGATCGCGGGAAACCCTGGCAGAAACCTGGCAATGCCGATCCGGCACGGCATCCTTCGCTCGCGAGAGGGCTCGTCGCCACGGTACCGGCGGCGCCCGGCCCGCCTGTCGCTCACGCCGTGGCGGCCGGTGCGACCTCCGCGGAGAACCGGTGGTCGCCGGCTCCGACTTCCTCGGCGATGTCGCCGACACGGATCTCGGCCACGACGCCCTCGGGCACGGTGGCCACGAGGTGCACGACGGTTCCCTCCCGATGCCAGGACACCGCCACCCGCCCGTGCCGGCTGTCGAACGCGGTCTGCGCGTGATCGACGCCGTCGATCGGGTGAGGGGCGATCCGGACGCGCGAGTATCCGGGCTTCACGGGCGTCAGCCCTCCCAGGACGCGGTGCATCCAGTCGGCCACCGCGCCGAGCGCGTAGTGGTTGAACGAGGTCATCTCGCCCGGGTTGATGCTGCCGTCGGGCAGCATCGAGTCCCACCGTTCCCAGATCGTCGTCGCGCCCATCGTGACCGGGTAGAGCCACGAAGGGCACTCCCGCTGGAGCAGCAGCCGTCCGGCGACGTCGACATGTCCGGTACCGCTCAGGGCATCCAGGATGTACGGCGTGCCGGCGAAGCCGGTCGAGATGCGGTGACCGGATGCCACGACCAGGTCGGCGAGATTCGCACCGGCCCACGTCCGCTCGTCGTCGTCGAGCAGCCCGAAGACGATCGCGAGGGCGTAGGAGGTCTCGCAGTGGTTGCGCAACCGGCGTGCACCGCGATCGACGTAGGCATCGCGGAACGCCGCGCGGGTGCGGTCCCGCAGAACGCCGAGCTCGTCCCGCACCTCCGTGCGACCGAGCACACCGGCGATGCGGAACGTCAGGTCCGCAGAACGGTAGAGGCTGGCGGTCGCGACGAGGCCGCGGTCGGCTTTGGCATCCGCCGGGTCGTCCGGGGGCGCGTCGGGGTCGAGCCAGTCGCCGAACTGGAATCCGCGGTCCCAGAGACCGGATGCCGAGACCAACGCGTCGACGTGGCGCAGGTGTGCCAGCATCCCCTCGAAGTTCTCGACGAGCACACGAGTGTCTCCAGATGCCATCCACACCGCCCACGGCACCCAGACGATGGCGTCGCTCCACACGGCGGTCGAATCGACCGGGGCGATGTCCGCGGGCACGCCGACGTGCTTCAGGACGTCCGGCACCACGTACGGAACGACGCCGCCCTGGTGCTCCTGCTCGACGACGACATCACGCAGCCAGTCGCGGAGGAAGTCCTGGACGTCGAAGAGGTAGGCACTCGTCGCCGCGAAGACGGCGATGTCGCCCGTCCACCCCAGTCGCTCGTCGCGCTGCGGGCAGTCCGTGGGCAGGTCGACGAAGTTGCCGAGCGTGCTGTTGACGACGTTCTGGTGCAGCCGGTCCAGGAGCGGCTCCGAGCTGGAGAACGTCCCGGTCCGCCGCAACCGCGACCCGATCCGCACGGCCTCGAGTCCGCCGCGGCGCACGGCGTCCAGCCCGCCGGGCCACCCGTCGACCTCGACGTAGCGGAACCCGTGGAACGTGAATCGCGGCTCGAACACGTCGTCGCCGCCGGACAGGATGAACCGGTCGGTGGCGCGGGCCGAGCGGAGGGGACGGACGCCGATCTCCCCGTCCTCGAGGACCTCGGCGTGACGCAGCGTCACGATGTCGCCCGAGTCACCCGACACCCGCGCGCGCACCCAGCCGACGAGGTTCTCGCCGAAGTCGACGATGACCTTGCCGGATGGCGACAGCCAGGCGGCCCGCACGGGAAGCGTCTCGAGGGGCACGACGGGAGGGCCGACGTACGCCTCGAATCGCTCGCGCGGCTCTTCGACGACCCGGACATCGACCTCGTCCGATGTCGCCTGCCGGCGCCGGGCGTCGATGGTCTGCCCGTGGTAGAGGTCGTCCCGGACGGTGTCGCTGACACGGGCGGTCCACGTCTCGTCCGTTCCCCACAGCTGGACATGTCCGTCCTCGAACTCGAGGCGCACCTCGGCGATCGCGGCCAGGTCCTCGCCGTAGACGGCAGTGGCCCCCATCCAGGTCAGGGCTCCCCGGTACCACCCGTTCCCCAGGGTCAGCTCGAGCGTGGATTCCTGCTCCACGAGCGGGGTCACGTCGGTCTCGGCGACGCGCACCCGCCACTCATAGCTCGACCATCCGGGGGTGAGCAGGTCCTCCGACACGCGGGAACCGTTCATCACGGCATCCACGATCCCGAGGGCGGAGTAACGGAGCGCGGCCCGGGCGACACGACCGTGGCCCTCGTCGAGGGTGAGTCGGCCGACGAGGGTGGGAGCGCCGTCGACGGGTGCGGTCGGCGCGATCAGCCGAGAGATCGTGAACATGGGTCAGCCCTGGGTCGCCGTGTGTAGACCGATCTACATAACCGGGTGGAGGAGACGATAATCGACGGAGAAGAGCTTCGTCAACCGATCTACACCGGGGGCGAACAGACGGAAGGAGATCGATGCGCGATCCCGCCCCCTCCCCTGCGTCGGCGATCCGGGCGGCGACCATCGACGACGTCGCCCGCCACGCAGGCGTGTCCCGGGCTGCCGTCTCGAAGGTCATCCGCGACGCCTACGGGGTGAGCGACCGGATGCGCGAACGCGTGACCGCCTCGATCGAGGCCCTCGGCTATCGGCCGCGGGTGGCCGCCCGTGCCATGCGCGGGTCCACGTCGACGATCGGTGTTCAGCTGCCGCGCATGGACAACGGCTTCTTCACGCGCATCCTGACGGGCGTCGTGGACTCCCTGCGCGAGTCGGACTACCAGCTCATCATCGCCCCCATGACCGATGCGGTCAGCGGCACGACGGCACTCGAGAGCCTGTACGACCGACAGGTCGACGGGATCATCGCCGTGGCTCCCGGCATACCGCAGGCCTGGCTCGAAGACCTGGGGCAGCGCGTGCCCCTCGTCCAGGTCGGCCAGCACGACCACCCCCGCCACTACGACGTCGTCGTCGGAGACGATGACGAAGGGGCCCGTCTGGTGATGGAGCACCTCTTCGCCGCCGGTCATACGCGGATCGCGCACGTCACGAACGACGAACGGGTCCTCATCGAGCCCCGCACCGACCCGCACCCCCGACGCCTGCAGGTGTACGAACAGCTCATGCGGGAACGCGGACTCCCACCCGAAGTCATCCGCATCCACCCCGCCGAGGGTGACGCGCGCGACGCCGTCGCGGGTCTGCTCGATCGGGCGGTGCGTCCGACGGCTGTCTTCGCGGGGCACGATTCGCTCGCGCTGGCAGCGCTGGAGGTCGTCGCGAACCGGGGGCTCGGCTCCGCCGATGTCGCCGTGGTCGGCTACGACGACGTACCGATCGCCGCGCACCCGCTGGTCGGGCTGACGACGGTCGACCAGCACGGGAAGGAGATGGGGGCGACGGCCGCAGACCTGCTGCTCGAACGCATCCGCGGACGGGTGACCGTCGAGCGGAGGGTGTTCATGCCCGAACTACGCGTGCGGGCCACGAGCGGCCCCTCGCCCACCGCGGCGCAGTGAGGCCCCGTCAGTCCAGCAGCAGCGCCGGCTCTTCCAGAACGGATGCCACGTCCGCGATGAACCGCGAGATGCCGTCGCCGTCGACCACGCGGTGATCGAACGAACCCGACACCGTGGTCACCCAGCGGGGGCGCACCTCGCCGTCCACGACCCACGGCTTCTGCCGGATCGCGCCGAGGGCGATGATGCCGGCCTCGCCGGGGTTGATGATCGGGGTACCGGCATCCACTCCGAACACGCCGATGTTGGTGATGGTGAACGTGCCGCCGACCTGATCGGCGGGGCTCGTCTTGCCGTCGCGTGCGGTGAGCGTGAGGTTCTCCAGTGCCTTCGCCAGCTCGCGCGTGTTCATCGCCTGCGCGTCCTTGATGTTCGGCACGAGCAGCCCCCGCGGGGTCGCCGCGGCGATGCCGAGGTTCACGTAGTGGCGCACACGGATCTGCGCGCCGTCCTCGGTGTCGACCCAGGCGGCGTTGATCATCGGGGTGCGGCGCAGCGCCCAGATCACGGCGCGCGCCATGATCAGCAGCGGCGAGATCTTCACGTCGGCGAAGTCCGGCGAGGCCTTCAGGCGCTTGACGAGCTCCATCGTGCGCGACGCGTCGACGTCGACCCACACGGAGACGTGCGGGGCGGAGTAGGCGCTCGAGGTCATCGCGTTCGCGGTGGCCTTGCGGACGCCCCGCACCGGGATCGACTCCTCGCGCGCGTCGTCGACCGGCGCGGGCGCGGCGGGGGCTGCGACCGGGATGGTCTCCTCGCGCACGGTGCCCCATTCGGGCGTCTCGATGTTGCGGAAGACGCTCGCCTGCTCGGCGTGCTTCACGACGTCGTCGCGCGTGACCTCACCGGCGGGGCCGCTCGGCGTCACGGCCGACAGGTCGACGCCCAGGTCGCGGGCGAGCTTGCGGATCGGCGGCTTCGCAACCACCCCGACGGATGCCTTGACCGGCCGCTCCGCGGGCTTGCGACGCCGCGACGACACCGCGCCACCCGTGCCGTAGCCGACCAGGACGGCGCCGCCGGCGTCGTCGGGTTCGGGCACGCTCACCGGTTCGGCGGGCGCCGGGCCACCGGCATCCGTCGATCCGATCGTGATGATCGGCGCACCGACCTCGACGGTGGATCCTTCGGATGCCAGCAACTCGCCGACCGTGCCGGAGTACGGCGACGGCAGCTCGACGAGCGACTTGGCGGTCTCGATCTCGACGAGCACGTCGTTGACGGCCACCTCGTCGCCGGGCGCGACGCGCCACTGGACGATCTCGGCCTCGGTGAGTCCTTCACCGACGTCGGGGAGGACGAAGGTCTGCTCGGTCACGGTGATGTCCTTTGCTCGCGAGACTTCAGCTCACCGACGAGGCTGCGGCGCGATGTCGCGGTCTCGCCGGTGCGATGAAGTCTCGCGGTTCATGGCGGAGAGAGGAAGAGCGGGTCAGTACGCGAGGGACCGGTCGACGGCCTCGAGGATGCGGTCGGCGTCGGGGAGGTACGTGCCCTCGAGCTTCGCGGGAGGGAATGGCACGTCGAAGCCCGACACGCGCAGCACCGGCGCCTCGAGCGCGAAGAACGCCCGCTCCATGACGGTGGCGGCGATCTCGGAACCGAGGGAGGTGAAGCCCGGCGCCTCCTGCGCGTAGACCATACGGCCGGTGCGGCGGATCGAGTCCAGCAGCGGGCCGTAGTCGACCGGTGAGAGCGAACGCAGGTCGATGACCTCGCAGCTCGTGCCCTCGCTCTCGGCGAGCGCCGCGGCCTGCAGAAGGGTCGTGACCATGGCGCCGTGTCCGACGAGGGTGACGTCGGTGCCGCGACGGACGATGCGGCTCGCGTGCAGCGGCAGCGCCGGGGCTTCGGTGTCGACCTCGCCCTTCTGCCAGTACTTCGCCTTCGGCTCGAGGAAGATCACGGGATCGGGCGACTCGATCGCCTGCTGGATCATCCAGTACGCGTCGTTCGCCGTCGACGGGCTGACCACGCGCAGACCCGCGGTGTGCGTGAAGTACGCCTCGGGGCTCTCCTGGTGGTGCTCGACCGCGCCGATGTGCCCGCCGTACGGGATGCGGATGACGACGGGCATCTGCACGCCGCCCTCGTGGCGGTTCGTGATCTTCGCGAGCTGCGAGGTGATCTGGTCGAACGCGGGGAAGACGAAGCCGTCGAACTGGATCTCGAGCACGGGGCGGAAACCGCCCATCGCGAGGCCGATCGCAGTGCCGACGATGCCGGACTCCGCCAGCGGGGAGTCGATCACGCGACGCGGCCCGAAGTCGTTCTGCAGACCCTCGGTCACGCGGAAGACCCCGCCGAGCGGGCCGATGTCCTCGCCCATGAGCAGGACGCGGTCGTTGGTCTCCAGCGCACGGCGGAGACCGGCGTTGAGGGCGCGGCTGATCGGGAGGTTCTCGGTCACTTCGTTCCCCCGTCCATCGCGGCCTCGTAGTCGTCGAGCCAGCGCTGCTCTTCCTGCACGAGCGCGTGCACCTCGGAGTAGACGCTCTCGAACATGTGGACGCGCGGGATCGTACCGAGCTCGTTCGTGCGCACGCGCACGTCGTCGGCGAGCGCGCGACCCTCGGCATCCGCGTCGTCGAAGAACTGCTGCGAGGCGCCGCGGGCCTCGAGGTAGGCGCGCATACGGGCGATCGGGTCACGACCGGCCCACGACTCTTCTTCGGCGGAGGTGCGGTACTTCGTCGGGTCGTCGCTCGTGGTGTGCGCGCCACGGCGGTAGGTCATCGCCTCGATCGCGCGGGGGCCACCGCCCGCGCGGGCCTCGTCGAGCGCGAGCTTCGACACCGCGTAGCTGGCGAGCACGTCGTTGCCGTCGACCTGGACACTCGGGATGCCATACCCCGCCGCCCGCTGGTACAGCGGGGTGCGCGACTGGGTGGCGACCGGGACGGAGATGGCCCACTGGTTGTTCTGCAGGAAGAACACCTCGGGCGTCTGGAAGCTCGCGGCGAACACCATCGCCTCGTGCACGTCGCCCTGGCTGGACGCACCGTCGCCGTAGTAGACGATCACCGCCTCGTCGCGCTCGGGGTCGCCGGTGCCGCACTTTCCGTCGAACACCAGGCCCATGCCGAGGCCCGTGGCGTGCAGCGTCTGCGCGCCGAGCACGAGCGTGTAGATGTGGGTGTTGCCGTTCTTCGGGTCGGACGGGTCCCATCCGCCGTGCGTGAGCCCGCGCATGAGCCGGATGATGTCGAGCGGGTCGACACCGCGGATGCGGGTGACCACGTGCTCGCGGTACGAGGGGAAGATGTGGTCCTGCGCGCGGGCGGCGCGGGCCGAGCCGACCTGCGCGGCCTCCTGCCCGAACGACGGCGGCCACAGAGCCAATTGCCCCTGCCGCTGCAGGTTGGTCGCCTGCACGTCGAAGGCGCGGATCGAGACCATGTCGCGGTAGAAGGTCTCGAGTTCGGCGTCGGTGAGGGCTTCGATCAGCGGCAGATAGCGCTCGGCCTCAGGGGTGGGCGCGAGCGTGCCGTCGGCCGCCAGAACGCGCACGAGAGCCGGGTCGTCGAGCGGGGTCATGTCCCTACGCTAACGGTCGCGTCATGCCCTGCACCGCATGAGGTGCACAACGGATGCCGCTATCCGGCGTTGGATTCCGACAAGGCGCGGGGTCATTCCTCGCCGAGCGGCACGTAGCGCACGCTCACGACCCGCGCCGGCGTCGACCCGAGGGCGCGCAGCCCGAGGGTGCGGCCGGTGAACCCGCCCGCGACCTCTGTGGAGAGGTAGCGGCCGTCGAGCGATGCGATCCACCGCTCGCCGTCCGCGTCGACCAGGCCGAACCGCAGGTCGTCGGGGCCGTCGTGGGTGGCATCCGTCGCCTCGACGACGAGCGTCACGGCGTCGCCGACCGCGCGGGCGGAACCCGGGGATGCCTCGAGCGGACCGATGCGCGCCCGCACCTCGGCCGCGCCGCCCTCGAGCGCGACCTCGCACCAGTGCCGCTCATCGAGTCGGACCCGCAGGGCCACACCCGCCGAGGTGTCGACGCGCGCCTCGTATCGCCAGCGCAGATCGCGCACACGCACCGACAGCGCTGCGGGCGCACCGTTCACGGCATCCCGACGATCGAGCTGGAGCCCGCCGTCGGGATTGGGACGCGCGAACGCGGCGAGCGCCGCGCCGGGCGACACCCACCGCGGGTGCAGCACCGGGGCGGAGAAGTCATCGACGAACGCGATGTCGGGCCGGGCGGGCAGCTCGACGTCGGTGTGCACCACCGGCCAGTCGTCGACCCAGGCGATGCGGGCGAGGAAGGTCTCGCGACCCACGACGTGGAACCCCGGGGTGAAACCGCGCGGACGGACGCCGAGGTACACCATCGCCCACTCCCCGTCGGGGCGCTCGACGAGGTCGGCGTGCCCGGTGTTCTGCACGGGGTGGCCGGTGCTGCGACGGCTGAAGATCGGGTTCGACGGCGCCGGCTCGAACGGACCGTCGATCGCCCGCGACCGCGCCACGCACACCGCGTGTCCGCGCTCGGTGCCGCCTTCGGCGGTGAGCAGGTACCACCACTCCCCGCGCCGGTACAGGTGCGGGCCCTCGGGGTGCGCGAGGCCGCTCCCCCGCCAGATCACCCGCGGCTCTTCGAGACGGATGCCGCGCTCGAGGTCGACGCGCACCTGCGCGATCACCGGCAGTGTGCCGCCCGCGGGCCGCAGCGTCTCGTCGAGGGCGCAGTAGGTGAGAAAGCATCGGTCGTCCTCGTCCCACGTCAGGTCGGGGTCGATGCCGCCCAGTCCCGGGAACACGATCGGCTCCGACCAGGGCCCGGCGGGATCCGCGGCCGCGACGACGAACTGCTCGCCGCCGTGCTCGACGTTCGTGCCGACGACGAAGAACGTGCCGTCGAGGTGGCGGATCGTGGGTGCGTAGATCCCCCTACTCGCCCCCGACTCCCCGGCCGGGAACTGGCTCTCGCGCGTCAGCACGTTCCCGAGCTGCGTCCACGTCCGCAGGTCACGACTGAGGTGGATCGGGATGCCGGGCGCGTACTCGAACGACGAGTTGACCAGGTAATAGTCCTCGCCCACGCGGCACACCGAGGGGTCGGGGAAGAACCCGGGGATGACGGGGGTGGTCGCGGCATCCCGGATGCCGACGGCCGACGACTCGGTCACCGGCGGTCTCAGCGCGGGACGACGGAGGCGGCGACCTCGATCACGCGGTCGATCGACTCCTCCTCGCCGACCGAGATGCGGACCCCGTCGCCGGCGAACGGTCGCACGATGAGCCCGGCCTCCTCGAACACCGCGGCGATCTCCAGCGCACGCTCGCCCGCGGGGAGCCACACGAAGTTGCCCTGCGCCTGGGGCACGTCCCAGCCGCTCGCGCGGAGGCCGGCGGCCAGGCGGTCGCGCCGCTCGGCGAGGACGGCGACACGGTGCAGCAGCTCGCTCTCGGCATCCAGGCTCGCCAAGGCCGCCTCCTCGGCCGCCGCCGTGACGGCCAGCGGGATCGCGGTGCTGCGGGCCGCATCGAGCACGCGCGTGTGCCCGATCGCGTAACCGACGCGCAGGCCCGCGAGGCCGTACGCCTTCGAGAACGTGCGCAGCACGACGATGTTGGGACGTGCGAGCAGCGCGCGCACGCGGTGCCCCTCGACAGCGTCCGGGTCGGTGACGAACTCGGCGTACGCCTCGTCAAGCAGCACGAGCACGTCCGAGGGCACCGCCTCGACGAAAGCGGCGAACTCATCGAAGCCGACCGTGGGACCGGTGGGATTGTTGGGGCTGCACACCACGATCACGCGCGTGCGGTCGGTGACGGCGGCCGCCATCGCCGGAAGATCGTGACGCGCGTCCGCCGTGAGCGGCACCTGCACGCTGGTCGCACCGGTGACTGCGACGAGCGACGGGTACGCCTCGAACGAGCGCCACGCGTAGACGACCTCGTCACCGGGGCCCGCCGCCGCCGAGAGCAGCTGCGCGAGCAGCGACACGCTGCCCGCGCCGATGTGCACCTCGTCGGGCGACACCCCGTAGCGCGCGCCGAGGCGTGCACGCAGCCGGGCGGCCGTGGCATCCGGGTACCGATTGATCGACGTCGCGGCCTGAACGGCCTCGACCACCCCCGGAAGAGGACCGAACGGGTTCTCGTTGCTCGACAGCTTGAACGCGTCGGGGCTCGCCTGCTTGCCCTGCCGGTACGCGGGCAACGCGGCGATCTCGGGACGGATACGGGGGAGGACCGGCTCTTCACTCACATCGCGAGCCTAACCGCGACCCTCGTGCGCATGTCAGACCCCCGTGCCACGATGGCCTCATGCGCTTCGTCGTCCGCGTGGCCGTCAACGCCTTCGCCATCTGGATCGTCACCCTGCTCCCGGCCCTGCAGGTGACGCTCATCCCCTTCGCCCCCGGCGAGGGACTGCAGGTGGCGCTCACCCTGCTGCTGGTCGGGCTGATCTTCGCCCTGGTCAACACCATCGTCGGCACGGTCGTGAAGATCGTCGCCTTCCCCCTCTACATCCTCACGCTCGGGCTCATCTCGCTCGTGATCAACGGCTTCCTGCTGTGGCTCACCGCCGTGATCACCGCCAACTGGGACTGGGGGCTGCGCACCGGCGAGTTCTGGCTCACCGTCGTCGCGGCGCTGCTGATCGGCATCATCAACGCGATCCTCGGCGGCCTCCTGCGTCCGCGGAACGAGGAGCGCGCACGCCGCTGATGCGCTCGCGCCCGGTCCCCGCCATGATGGAGGGATGACCGCGAGTGCCGACGCGCCCTTCCGCGTCGTCTTCGTCTGCAGCGGCAACATCTGCCGGTCGCCGATGGCCGACGTGGTGTTCCGACGTATGGCGGAAGAGGCGGGCCTCGGTTCCCGCGTCGTCTCGACCTCGGCCGGCACGGGAGACTGGCACGTCGGCGAGCGCGCCGACCACCGGACCCTCGCCGCCCTCGAACGTCTCGGCTACGACGGTGCCGCGCACCGCGCGCGACAGTTCACGTTCGCCGACTTCGCGCACAACGACCTCGTCGTCGCCCTCGACCGCAGCCACGAGCGCGTACTGCGCGGCTGGGCCCGTCACGACGACGACGCCGACAAGATCGCGCTGCTGCTGTCCTTCCTCCCGGATGCCGAGACCCTCGACGTCCCCGACCCCTACTACGCCGGCCCTCCGATGTTCGACGAGGTGCTCGGTATGATCGAACGCGCCAGCCGAGCCCTGTTCCGGCAGCTCGAGCCCGCCATCCGTTCCGCGGGCTGACTTCTTCGCGCGACCCCCGGGAGACCCGTGTCCGCTCTGCCCCCGCAGCCCCTCAGCCCGCTCGACGGTCGCTATTTCGCCACCGTCTCGGAGCTCGGCGACTACCTGTCGGAGGCGGGCCTGAACCGCGCCCGCGTCGAGGTCGAGGTCGAGTGGCTCCTGGCCCTCACCGACCGGTCGCTCTTCGGCACCTCGCCCGTCTCGGACGCCGACCGCGCGCGTCTGCGCGCGCTGTACGAGGACTTCGGCGCCGACGAGATCGCCTGGCTGAAAGAGAAAGAGGCGGTCACCCGCCACGACGTCAAGGCCGTCGAGTACCTCGTGCGCGACCGTCTCGACAGCCTGGGCCTCACCGCCCTCGCCGAGCTCACGCACTTCGCGTGCACGAGCGAGGACATCAACTCCACTGCCTACGCCCTCACGGTGCAGCGCGCGGTGCAGCGCGTGTGGCTCCCGAAGCTCCGTGCCGTCACCGCCGCCCTCGCCGAGCTGGCCGTCGAGCACCGGGATGCCGCGATGCTCTCCCGCACGCACGGCCAGCCCGCGACGCCCACCACGATGGGCAAGGAGATCGGCGTCTTCGCGTGGCGCCTGGAGCGCGTCATCCGTCAGCTGGATGCCGGGGAGTACCTCGCGAAGTTCTCCGGTGCCACGGGAACCTGGTCGGCGCACGTCGCCGCCGAGCCCGACGTCGACTGGCCCGAGCTCACGCGCACGTTCATCGAGTCGCTGGGCCTGGAGTTCAACCCGGTCACGACGCAGATCGAGTCGCACGACTGGCAGGTCGAGCTGTACGACCGCGCGCGGCACGCGGGTGGCATCCTGCACAACCTCGCCACCGACATCTGGACGTACATCTCGCTCGGGTACTTCACGCAGATCCCCGTCGCGGGGGCGACCGGCTCGTCGACGATGCCGCACAAGATCAACCCGATCCGGTTCGAGAACGCCGAGGCGAACCTCGAGATCGCCGGCGGACTGTTCTCCACGCTGGCATCCACGCTCGTCACGAGCCGGATGCAGCGCGACCTCACCGACTCCACGACGCAGCGCAACATCGGCGTCGCCCTCGGCCACTCGCTGCTCGCGCTCGACAACCTGCAGCGCGGTCTCACCGAGATCTCGCTCGCCGAGAACGTGCTCCTCGCCGACCTCGACGCGAACTGGGAGGTGCTCGCCGAGGCGATCCAGACCGTGGTGCGCGCCGAGATCGCCGCGGGCCGCTCGAAGATCACCGACCCGTACGCGCTGCTGAAGGACCTCACGCGCGGACGCCGGGTCGGCGGCCCCGAGCTCGCCGAGTTCGTCCGCGGTCTCGACATCGGGGATGCCGCGAAGGAGCGCCTGCTCGCGCTCACCCCGGCGACCTACGCGGGTCTCGCGTCACGGGTGGTCGACGCGCTCTGAGGCCGGGCGGGTTCCCGCCGGCGCTTCGCCCTGCGGCGTCGGGTGCGGCTGCACCGTCCTGCGGCGGGTGCGGCTGTACCGCCCCGCGGAGAACGGCCGCGACACACGGACAGGCGGCATCCCCGATCGGCGTGTCCCCCACGAACTCCGCACGACGGAGCGGCACGGGACGGCGGCGGCGGCGAGCCGCGGTGAGCGGGTGGATGCCGCCGCCTCGACTGCATTCCGTAAACGGCATGTGATCGAACAGTGGACGCGCGGGCGCCTCGCACCCTACGGTGTTGACGTCAACATCCCCTCGCGACCCTGGGTCGCCCATGCGTCGCGACGTCGCGACGCGGAACGGAACCGACGCGATGACGCATCGACGCGCCCTCTCCCCCCGCCGACTCCTCGCGGCCGCCACGGTAGCCGTGCTGGCCGGAGCGCTGGCATCCCCTCTCTCCGCCGTCGCCCTCGACACCGACCCGAATGACGGGGTGCCGCGGGTGGATCCCCCGGTCACGTACACGTCCTTCGAGCCCCTCGCCGACCCCGGGCTCGGCGCCGCCGACTACTTCCAGCCGAAGTGGTACGACACCGACGGGCGCCACATCCAGGCGCACGGCGGGCAGATCGTCACGACCCAGGAGAACGGGCAGACCGTCTACTACTGGTACGGCGAAGACCGCACGAACGGCTACTGGAACAGCCCCGGGGTCGCGGTCTACCGGTCGACGGATGCCATGAACTGGACCAACCTCGGCGACGCGCTCCGCAGCATCACGACCCGTGACGATCTGCTGACGCCGTACTTCGAGAACCTGTACGACACCGTCGACGACAACGGTCAGCCTCGCAACGAGAAGATCGACGCCCTCGCGTACCACCTGAACTCGCAGCGGTCGGCGGACTACACCGCGATCTTCGAACGCCCCAAGGTGCTGCACAACGACAAGACCGGGCAGTGGGTCATGTGGTGGCACGCCGACGGCCGTACCGAGCCCGGCGGCAGCACGTACGCGCGTTCGATGGCGGCCGTGGCCGTCTCGGATTCGCCGGCCGGACCCTTCCGCATGGTCGGCGCGTTCCGGATGCCGAACCGGACGGACTATCAGGCCTGCACCCCCTACGCCGTGCCGGGCCAGGCGCGCGACATGACCGTGTTCCAGGACGACGACGGCAAGGCCTACATCTCGTACTCGTCGGAGGAGAACTACTCGCTGTACGTCGCCGAGCTCGACGACACGTACACGAACGTCACCCACACGACCGATCGCGACACCCTCGACGTGCACCAGTACTCGGAGGACGGCCGATTCCCGTACGTGTTCGCCGACGGCAGCGCCGGGGCCCCGGTGCGCGGCGAGGACTTCCAGATCGTGAAGGAGTGCGGCCACCTCGAAGCGCCCGCCATCTTCGAACGCGACGGCACGTACACCGTGCTCGCCTCGGGCGCGACCGGCTGGGCCCCCAACCCGCAGACCTACTACACCGCGAAGAGCCTGATGGGCACCTGGGTCCGCGGTGTCCAGGCGGGCGACGCGAACGAGACCGTGAACTACGCGAGCATCCCCGACGGCGGCGACGGGCTGCTCTCGGTCGGCGACACGAACCGGTCGACCTTCGGCTCGCAGACGACGAACGTGTTCGAGATCGAGCCGGGCAAGTTCGTCTACATGGGCGACCGGTGGAACGAGGGTCAGTCGGACTCGACCTACGTCTGGCTGCCCCTGACGATCGGCGAGAACGGTCGTCTCGAGATGCACAACCCCGCCGCCGAGGACCCCGCGCGCTACGGCGACGGCTGGGACACCTCCTACTGGGACGACAAGGGCTTCGGCCACGGCACCTGGTCGCTCACCCCGAACGCGGTGCCCGAGACCGTCCGGCGCGGAACCGCCCCGAACCTACCCGCGACGGTGAACGTCGACTCGGACGGCACGGTCGGACCGGTGGCCGTGACCTGGTCGACGCTGGACACGAGCGTCCTCGGACCGCAGACCGTGACCGGCACCCTGGCCGCCGACGCCCACTTCACCGCCGGGCGCACCTTCCAGCGCACCATCACCGTGACCTCTCCCGGTCTCGCCGACATCGCCCCCGAGGCGACGGTCACGGCATCCAGCCGCAACACCCTCGTCGGCACGATCGTCGACGGCAACCCCACGGGCAAGGGATGGGACGACTGGACCGGCAACGGATACCCGCGTGACAGCTGGCTCGCGTTCGATTGGGGCACGGTCCGCACGTTCGACTCGATCGTCGTGCACACCTATAAGGACGGCCCCACGGCGACCTGGCCCTCGCGGATCCAGGCGCAGTACCGCGATGGGTCCGGCGCGTGGGTCGACACCGAGGTCGGCGCGACACTCGCTCAGGATGCCTCGAGCCCCGCGCCCGTCGCCGTCCTCGACGCGCGTTCGCTCCCGGCCTCCAGCGCACTGCGGCTGCGGCTGACCAGCGAGGCGAACACGTGGCAGTCGATCGCCGAGGTCGACGTGTGGGGGAACGCCTCGGTGCCGAACGTCTGCCGCGGGGGCGACGCCATGGTGTCGGCATCCTTCCACCAGACGAAGTGGGCCACGATGCCCGCCGGGAACGCGTGCGACGGCAAGCAGAACACGCAGTGGTCGACCTGGACGGACGCGGGATTCCAGGACACCGCGACCTTCACTGTCGAGACGATGGAGATCCACCGCCTCGACAGCGTGTCGTTCACCAACACCGAGGGCACGGTGACCGGCGTCACGGCGGAGTACCGCACCCCGGCGGGTGAATGGAAGCCGGTGGAGCCCACCGGAGGCGCCCCGACGGTGACCAACGGGACCGAGACGACCCTGTCCTTCACGAAGGTCCTCGCCACGGGCCTCCGCCTCACCTTCGCCACGCCGGGTTCGTACCTCAAGATCCCCGAGATCGTGGTTCCCGAGGCCGGCGGCATCGCCGCGATCACGCCGATGCTGGGCGCCGAGCCCAACTCGGCCGGGTGGTTCGACGCCCCGGTGACGGTCCAGCTCTCGCACGACGGTGGCGCCGACGTCATCGTGCAGCACCGCATCGACGACGGCGAGTGGGTCGACGGCACCGATTTCCCCGTCGACACCGACGGTGCGCACACGGTCGCGTACCGCGCTCTCGTCGACGAGGTCGAGCAGGAGGACGTCTCCGGCTCGCTGACCGTGCGCATCGACACGGTCGCACCGGTCACGACGGCGACCACCGGTTCCGCCTCCGACGCGCTGCGCACCCTGGCGGTGCCCGCGGTGGCCGCGACCGTACCGAGCACCGGGACCGCGACGTTCACGGCGACGGATGCCACCTCGGGCGTCGAGCGCACGGAGTACTCGCTGGACGGCGGGCAGACCTGGCTCACCGGGGCGGCGGTCACGGTGACGGATGCCGGCTCCCACGACGTGCAGTACCGCTCCGTCGATGTGGCCGGGAACGTCGAGGGCGCGCGGACGGTCACCCTCCGAGGGGACGAGGGTGGAACGGATCCGGGCACGGACCCCGGCACGGATCCCGGAACGGGCACCGGGAACGGCGACGGATCGGGCACGGTCCCGGTGACCTCGGAGACCACCCCGCGCACCGGCGGTCTCGCCGCGACCGGAACGGAGCTTCCGATCGGGCTGGGGATGGTGGGGCTGCTCGCCCTCGCCGTGGGCGCACTGCTGACGGCGCGGCGACGCCGGGCCTGATCCGCGAACGCGAGAGGGGGTGTGCCGTCCTGTGGCACACCCCCTCTCGATCATTCGGTGACGGTCACCCGATGGACCACACCTGCACGGCCGCACCGGCCGGGGTCTGCTGCACGAGCAGGGCTCCGTTCGTCGCGCTCGCAGCCGAGAGCAGGAGACCGGACGACGCCGACCGGATCGTGTACCCCGCACCCGCGGTCTCGACGATCCAGCGCTGGTTCGCGCTGGTGGAGCAGGTCCATTGGATGATCTTGCCGCCGGCCGCCGTCGAGTTGTCGGCGACGTCGAGGCAGAGGTTCGACTCGCGCCCCTTGATCTGGTAGCTGCCGTCTGCGTTGCGGGTGAACGCGAACGACTGGTTCAGGCCGCCGGACGGGCTCCACAGAGCGAGCTGCTTCCCGGTCGTCGTGCTGTGGTCGGGGACGTCCACGGCCTTGCCGCCGGAGGTGATCGTGCGGTTGCCGCTGAGATCCGCGGACACCGGCGCGGTCCCCACCGCGGTGAGCGTCAACGCCTGCTGCGCGGCGGTGCGGCCGGCGCCGACGGTCGAGCCCGAGGCATCCGTCCAGGCCCGCACGGGTGCGGTCTCCGCGGTGCGGGAGGCCGTCGACGTGAGGTTGAGCGCGAGGCCGCTGTAGCGGTTGATGAGGCGCAGGGCACCGGTGGGCTGGTTGGTGCTCGCCGAGCGCTCACGCACCACCCACCACTGCTGGCCGACCGCGCCGGACGCACCGACGGGCAGCGTCGTCGTGGGCACGGTCCCCCAGGCTCGCGTGGAGGTCGCCGCCGCCGAGACCCCCAGGCGGGTGCCGCTGGTCGCGTTGGTGATCGTGTACGACCCGTCGCCCACCGGGGTGAAGTACCACTCGGTGCCGGACGTCGTCCCCGACGCCACCGAAACGGCCGTGGTCCCCGCGGCATCCTGGCTCAGCAGGCGTCCGCCCGCTCCCGCGATGCGATAGGTCTTCGACGCGTCGAGCGGAGCATCCGCCCCCGCCGACGGCGAGATCGACACCGGTACGTACTGGCTGCCGCTCCCGCTCTGGCACGAGATGTAGCAGTAGGCGCGGAAGTCCTTACCGACGATCAGGTTGCTGGTCTTGTTCGCGGGATCGAGGAAGAAGCGGTACCAGCTCGACGTCGTGTACGAGCCGGTGTCGCCGAGCAGAGTCCACTTCTGCGTCGTGAGGTCGGTGGTGCCGTAGAACTGCTGCGGCGCGTTCCCGCTCTGGTCGACCGCCTGCGGCTCGCCGATGTACATGCCGAGGTACGCGTTCCACGCGATGTCCATCACGAACAGGGGCGAGGTCGGGGCCAGCGTGCCGGCGGCGATCTGCTGTGCCGACGTCCCCGTCGCGCTCGGCTTGTACTCCAGCGCCGTGGGCAGGTAGCCGGTCTGGTCCGAGGACGTCACGGGGGTCAGGCTGCTCTCGCGGCCCCCCACGCCCGGCTCGGTCCAGGCACCGTTGTACCACTTGCGCCACGAGCTCGGTGCCATCTTGTCGGCGATGGGAGCCCGCGCGACGTGCGACTGGAACGACGTCCATCCGCCGGTCTTGTTGATCACGCGCGAGCCGTAATAGACGTAGAAGTAGCCGCTGGCGGCATCGACGAAGAGGCGCTGGTCGCCGTCGCCGTAGTAATACGTCTGGTTCGGGAAGGCGGTGGAGTCTCCCCGCGTCGTGCTGAAGGGCGAGGTCAGCGCGTGGTCGCGGATCGTCCACGTCTTGCCCTGGTCGGAGGACACCGCGTAGTCGATCGCGTCGAAGTGCGAGCCGTCGCCGAACGGGCTCCCGGTGAACTCGTTGTGGACGAGGCCGTACCAGTCGCCGCTGTCGGGGTCGACCCAGACGCCGGCGAGGTCGCAGAAGTTCTTCTGGGAGTAGGAGTCACCCGCGACGTCGGTGGCCGTGAGACCTGTCGGGCTGTTGTTGCACCGCCAGGTCGTGTCGTTGTTGCGATCGAGGCTGTTCGCCGGGTTGACGGCATCGCTGATCGCGGTGGAGCGCGTCGCGGTCTCGAGGTTGGTACCGCTGTAGAAGTCCCACTTGCGGACTTCGTCGGCGCCGTAGAGGGCGGCGGACTGCTGGTGGTAGTACGTGCCGTCCTTGTCGATGTAGGGATAGGCGGGCGTGTCCGTCGCCGCGGGCCCGGACGCGGGCGTGCCGACCGTGACGGAGAAGGTGGGACCGCCAACGAGCGCCGCCTGGGCGCCGGTGGCGGAAAGCGCGGCGACGGCGATGGCGGCGAGGCCCGTCGTCGCGACCATGAGGGAAACCCTACGAGGGGGATGAAGCACCGTTTCGGCTCCTTTGCTCGGTCGGCACACACGGCGCCGATCCGCCCCGATGGCGGATGGCGACACGGTATTGAGCATCCGGGTATTAGCGCAAGTGATTTTTTTAGGCTTTAATGATCACTAACAATCACTCCTCATCGAAGCGGACCGCCCATGACCCTCGCCCCCACGCTCTACTGGTCGAGCAACCGCTTCTGGCGGAACGGCCTCCCGACGCGGGTGATCGCCGGGTCGATGCACTACTTCCGGGTGCATCCCGGGCAGTGGGCGGACCGCCTGCAGCGTCTCGCGGATCTCGGCGTGACCTCGGTCGACACCTACGTCGCGTGGAACTTCCACCAGCCGTCCGCCGCGGCGGAACCCGACTTCTCGGGGTGGCGCGACATCGAGCACTTCCTGTCACTCGCGGCATCCGCGGGACTGGACGCGATCGTGCGCCCGGGCCCGTACATCTGCGCCGAGTGGAGCAACGGCGGCTACCCCGTGTGGTTCACCGCGGGCGCCCGCGGCCTGCGGACCGGCCGACCCGACTACCTCGATGAGGTCGCACGGTGGTTCGACGTGCTTCTGCCCCGACTCGTCCCCCTCCAGGCCGCGCACGGCGGGCCGATCATCGCCTTCCAGGCGGAGAACGAATTCGGCAGCTTCGGCGACGACCCGCGAGCGGTCGCCGCGATCGCGACCCTGCTGCGGGAGCGCGGGGTCACGGAGCTGATCTACACCGCCGACGGACCGACGCCGGGAATGCTCGATGCCGGCGCCGTCGACGGCATCCTCACCGCCCTCACCCTCGGCTCCCGCGCCGCGGACGCCCGCGCCCTCGCCCGGACCCGCCGCCCGGAAGAGCCGTTCTTCGCGGCCGAGTACTGGAGCGGATGGTTCGACCACTGGGGCGAGAACCACCACGTCCGCTCCCCCGAGAGCGCCGCCGGTACGCTCGCGGACATCCTCGCCGACCACGGCAGCGTGAGCATCTACATGGCCCACGGAGGCACGAACTTCGGGACCTGGGCCGGAGCGAACGTCGTGGACGGCGTGCTCGCCCCCACCGTCACGAGCTACGACTCCGACGCCCCGATCGCGGAGGACGGCACGCTCACCCCGAAGTTCCATGCCCTGCGCGCGGTGCTCGGCGTGGACCGCACGATCGAGTCGGTCGTCCCGACCTTCCTCCCGCCGAGCGAGTCGCCGCTCGCCCCCACGGCCGGAACCCTCGCCACGGCCCGATCGCTCGCGGGCGACGCCGTGCCCGCCGGCGCGGTGCTGTCGTTCGACGAAGCCGGGATGCCGGGCGCGCTCGGCCTGTACGAAGCCGACGTGCGCACAAGCGAGGATTCCTGGACCCTCACCGTCACGCGCGTCGCGGATCGCGGCTCCGTCTACCTGGACGGCATCCCCGTCGGCGACGTCGAGGGCGAGGGAACGCTGACACTCTCGACCCCGCCGGGCACGCACCGCCTCAGCATCCTCGTGGAGAACGTCGGCCGCGTGAACTACGGCCCCCTGATCGGCGCGGCCAAGGGACTGCTCGGCCCCGTCCTGGTGGACCGTCGACAGGTCCAGGGCTGGGATCTGCGCGAGGTCCGCATCGAAGCGACGGATGCCGAGACCCTGGCATCCGTGTCCGACGGACGCCCCGACCGGTCGGGACTGGCCGTCGCCACGCTCGACGTGGAGACACCGGCCGACGCGCATCTGCGCATCCCCGGGGCGCGGCGCGCGCTCGTGTGGGTCAACGACCTCTTCCTCGGCCGCCTCGACGAGCGCGGCCCGCAACACACCCTGTACGTCCCCGCCCCGGCGTTCCGCGCCGGCCGCAACACCGTCGCGGTGTGGGACCTCGTCGGTCGCCCGAAAACGGTCGTCGTCTCCCGGGAGGCCGAACTCGGCCCGCCCGAGGAGTACATCGAGACGTTCTGACGCCCGCTCGCACCCGCCCCGCGCACTCCATCGGAAGGACACCATGACCGCCACATTCGTCGAAGAAGAGATCGCCTCGCAGCCCCGCCTCTGGCGCCACGTCGCCGAACTCGCGCCCGGCTTCGCCTCCGCGCTGCCCGCGCGCGGCGAGCGCGTCGCGGTCGTCGGCTGCGGAACGAGCTGGTTCATCGCCCAGAGCTACGCGCGGCTGCGGGAAGCCGGCGGACACGGGTGGACCGATGCGTTCGCGGCATCCGAGTTCCCCGACGACCGCTCCTACGACCGCGTCATCGCGATCTCGCGCTCGGGAACCACCACCGAGGTCATCGATCTCCTGCGGCGCACGACCACGCCGACGGTCCTGCTCACGGCCGTCACCGCCACACCGGGGGCCGAGGCGGCGGATCAGACCATCGACCTCGGATTCGCGGATGAGCGCTCCGTCGTGCAGACCCGCTTCGCCACCACCGTGCTGATGCTGCTGCGCGCGCACCTGGGCGAGGACCTCACCCGGGCGATCGCGGATGCCGAGACGGCCCTCGACCTCCCCCTCGACACCCTCGTCGGCGCGGAGCAGGTCACGTTCCTGGGTCAGGACTGGACGGTCGGCCTCGCCGACGAAGCGGCCCTCAAGACCCGCGAGGCCGCGCAGTTCTGGGCCGAGTCGTACCCCGCGATGGACTACCGCCACGGTCCGCTCGCCATCGCTCAGCCGGGGCGTCTGGTGTGGGCCTTCGGGGCCGTGCCCGTCGGCCTCGCGGACGAGGTCGCGGGCACGGGTGCGACGTTCGTATGGCATCCGCTCGATCCGGTCGCCGCGCTCGTCGTGGCGCAGCGCTTCGCGGTCGCCCTCGCTCACGGCCGGGGCCTGGACCCCGACCGCCCGCGATCGCTGACCCGCTCGGTCGTCCTCGCCACCGCGGAATGACCGCGTCCGTCCTGGGGCCCGGCCCCGCCGTCGCAGCGGTCGACATCGGCGGCACGGCGATCAAGCTCGCCCTCGTCGACGCCGAGGGGCGGCCGGGTCCGGTGCTGCGCATCCCCACGCCGCGGGCGGAGCCGGAGCACATCGCGCTCGCGGTGCTCCGCGCCGCCGCGGACGGCCTACGCACCCTCTCCGGCTTCGCGACCGTGACGTCGGTGGGGATCGGCGCCCCGGGACTGGTGGACGATTCGGGGCACGCGGTGTTCTCGGAGAACCTCGGGTGGCGCGACGCGCCCCTCGCCCGGCTCGCCGCGGACGAGCTCTCACTTCCGGTGACGGTGGTGCACGACGTCCGGGCCGCGGGCGAGGCCGAGCGGCGCCTGGGTGCGGGACGCGGGCTCACGGACGTGGCCGTCGTCACGGTGGGCACCGGCATCGCCTCGGCCGTGTTCGTCGGGGGTGTCGCGCACACCGCCGGCGGCTACGCCGGGGAGATCGGCCATGCGGTCGTCCGCCCCGGCGGCGAGCCGTGCGTGTGCGGCAACCGCGGATGCCTCGAGGCCACCGCCTCGTCCGCCGCCCTCGCGCGACGGTACGCGGCCCGCACGGGCACCCCGGTCTCCGGCTCGGCCGACGTGCTGCGCCGCGCGCGCCAGGGCGACCCGGTCGCGGGGGAGTTGTGGGACGACGCCGTCGACGCCCTGGGACTCGGGCTGTCCCACGTGGCGGCCCTCCTCGCCCCCGAGGCGATCATCGTCGGCGGCGGTCTCGCGCAGGCGGGAGACGACCTGTTCGTCCCACTCCAGCAGCGGCTCGACGACTACCACCGGCTCCGCCCTGTCCCCCTCCTCCCGGCCCGGCTCGGCGAGGACGCGGGCGTGCTCGGCGCGGCACTGGCCGCGCGGGACGCGGGAGAACGGGCGTGATCGTCACCGCGACACCGAATCCCGCGGTCGATCTCACCCTGTCGGTCCGCGACCTCGACCGCGGCGGGTCGCAGAGCGTCCCCCCGGCGCAGCGACGACTCGGCGGCAAGGCCGTGAACGTCGCCCGGGTGGCCGCGCAGCAGGGCATCGATGTCACGGCCGTGCTCCTCGGGAGCGTCCCGGACGACCTCCGCGCGGCGGGGATCCCCGGCGTCGAGCTGGTCGTGGTACGCACCCGGACCGGCATCCGGTCGACCTACGCCATCGCCGAACCCGAGACGGGCGCGGTGACGATGCTGAACGAGACGGGCGCCCCGCGCCTCCCCCGCGAATGGGAATCGTTCGTGGATGCCGTGGCCCGGGCGCGCGACACGGCCTCCTGCCTCGTCGTGTCGGGTTCGCTGCCCCCGGACGCGGACCTGGCCCACGTCCGCGCGCTCGTCGGTGGGGCGCGAGCCGCGGGAGTACCCGTGATCGCGGATCTCGTCGGCGACGCACTGTGGGCCGCGGCCGCGGCCGGTGCCGACGTCGTGAAGCCCAATCGCGCGGAACTCCAGCGCACGGTCGGATACGACGACCCCGAAGCCGGCGCCCGGGCGCTGCAGCACAGCGGCGCCGGAATGGTGATCGTCTCGCTCGGCGAGGAGGGGCTCATCGTGGTCCCGCCCGCCGGCGCGCCCGTCCACGCCGCCCTGGACCGCGCCCTGCGCGGCAACCCGACCGGCGCCGGCGACGCGGCCGTGGCCTCCGTCGCCGCCCGGATCGATCGCGGCGAGCCGCTCGACGCGACCGCGGTCGCCACCGCCGCCGTCGCGTGGTCGGCGGCCGCCGTCCTCTCCCCCGTCGCCGGCACCCTCGACGACCGCCTCCCCGATCTCGTCGCGCGCGTCCGCGTGCGATGACCCGCTCCAGCTGAAGGACCCCGAATGCCCTGCGAGCCCACTGCCGCCCTGCTCTCCCACGCGGCGCGGACCCGAAGCGCCATCGGCGCGTTCAACATCGTCCACCTCGAGACGGCCGAGGGTCTCGCCCGCGCGGCCGAGGCGGCCGACGCTCCGCTGATCCTCCAGATCTCCGAGAACTGCGTCGCGTTCCACGGCGGGTTGGAGCCCCTGGCGCGCGCCACCGCGGCCATCGCCGCGCGGTCCTCGGCGCCCCTCGCGCTGCACCTCGACCACGCGGAGGACGTCGAGCTCGCCCTCGAGGCGGTGGACCTCGGCTTCGGATCCGTCATGTACGACGGTGCGAAGCTCCCCTATGCCGAGAACGTCGCGAACACCCGACGTGTCGTCGACTACGCGCACGCCGCGGGCGCCATCGTCGAGGCGGAGCTGGGGGAGATCGGCGGCAAGGACGGCGCCCACGCCCCCGGGGTGCGCACCGACCCGGACGAGGCGGAACGCTTCGTCGACGAGACGGGTGTCGACGCCCTGGCCGTCGCGGTGGGTTCGTCGCACGCCATGACGGATCGCAGCGCGACCCTCGATTTCGCGTTGATCACCCGGCTGCGGGACGCCGTCCCGGTCCCTCTCGTCCTGCACGGTTCGTCCGGGGTCTCCGACCGCGACCTGCAGATCGCGGTCGCCTCCGGCATCGCCAAGGTCAACGTCTCCACCCACCTCACGAACGTCTTCACGCGACGCGTGCGCGAGACCCTGGCATCCGATGTCCGGCTGGTCGATTCGCGCAAGTACATCGCTCCGGCGCGGGATGCCATGTCGGTGGAGGCCGCTCGCCTTCTCCGCGTGCTGTCGGGCGCCCCCCTAGACTGACCAGCGACCCGGACGGCCCGCGCCCGCAGGCCGCCGCAGCGAGAGGGAATGTCGATGGAGCGCGAGCGCCGACTGTCCGACCTCGTGGACTACATCGTCGAACGGGGGAGCGTCCGTCTCGAGGAAGTCCTCGAGCGCTTCGACGTGTCTCCGGCGACGGCCCGACGCGACCTCGACGCCCTCGCCGACCAGCAGCTCGTCACCCGGACCCGGGGCGGAGCGATCGCCAACGGCTCGTCGGGCGACGTGCCCCTGCGGTATCGCACCGTCCGCCAGGGGCGGCAGAAGGGCGCGATCAGCCTCGCCGTCGCCGACTCCATCGAGCCGGGCAGCGTCATCGCCTTCAACGGCGGGACGACCACCACCATGGCCGCTTACGAGGTGGGCGTGCGGTCCTCGGCCGACGAGGCCCTGAGCCACGCCCCGCTGACCGTGGTGACGAACGCGATCAACATCGCCAACGACCTCATCGTCCGCCCCCAGCTGCGCGTCGTCGTCCTCGGCGGGGCCGCACGCATGCGATCGTACGAGCTCATCGGCCCGCTGGCGTCGCTGATCCTCCCCGCGATCTCGATCGACACCCTCTACCTCGGCGTCAGCGCGATCGATCTGGACCGCGGTCTGTTCACGCACGACGAGGGCGAGGCCGCGGTCAACGCCGCGCTCGTCGAGGCCGCGCGCCGGGTCGTCGTGGTGGCCGACTCCACGAAACTCGCGACGACCGCGTTCGCGCGGATCTGCGGTTTCGATGCCGTGGACGCCCTGATCACCGACGACGGCCTCAGCGACGCCGATGCCGCGCGCCTGGCCGAGCGGGGCCTGGACGTGACGCGCGCCGGGACCACGGCATCCTGAGCCCCGAGGCGGGCCTCAGCCCTTGACCGCGCCGGCCGCGAGCCCCGACTGCCAGAAACGCTGCAGGCCGAAGAACAGCACGATCAGCGGAAGCACACCGAGCAGGGCTCCGAGCATGACCGCGCCCTTGTCCGGCGCGAAGTAGGTCATCATCCCGTACAGGCCCAGGGTGACGGGCTTCAGTTCGGGCGACGAGATCATCAGCAGCGGCAGGAGGAAGTTGTTCCAGGTCGCGACGAAGATGAAGAGGAAGATCGTCACCATCGCCGGCGCGAGGAGGCGCAGGACCACCGTGAAGAACGTGCGGACCTCGCTGGCCCCGTCGATGCGAGCGGCCTCGAGCAGCTCGTCGGGCACCGAGCTCTGGGCGTACACGATGCCGAGGAAGACGCCGAAGGGCGACACCGACGACGGGATGATGACGGCCCAGACGGTGTTCGTCAGGCCGAGCGCGTGGAATTCCAGGTACAGCGGCACCGTCAACAGCGCGATGGGCAGCAGGAGCCCGGCGAGGATGATCCCCACGGCGACCTTCTTGCCGGGGAAGTCGAACTTGGCGATCGCGTATCCGGCCATGACGGAGAGAAGCGTGCCGACCGCACCGGCCACCGCCGAGTAGACGACCGAGTTGAGCACCCATCGCCAGAACAGGCCCTGGGTCCACTGCATCAAGCTGTCGTAGTTGGTGCCGAGATTCCAGTCGGCGAACCAGAAGCCGAAGCTCGAGGTGAGGTCGGCGTTGCTCTTCGTCGAGGCCACGAGCAGCCAGAAGACCGGCACAAGGAAGTACAGACACCCGACCACGAGCGCGATCACGCCGAGCGTGCGCGCGGTGCGTCCGGGCCGCAGCGCCGCGGGGATGGCATCCGCTTCAGCGGCGCGACGCGGCCGTCGGCGCCGGGGAAGGACGAGCCGCGCGGTGTCCGCCACAACGACCGGGCGGGGGGAGGTGAGGGTCATCGTTGGGCCTTCCCGCGCTGGAGGAGCGCGTAGATCGCGGCGAGGACGCCCGCGACGATCGCCATGAGGAGAGACAGAGCGGATGCCGGACCCTCACCGGACGGCGAGACCACGCCGACGAGAGAGTTGTAGGTCAGCATCATGGGGGTGTAGTCGGCCCCCATCCAGGGGTTCACCGTCGCCAGGATCACGGGCTCGTTGAAGAGCTGGATGGTGCCGATGATCGAGAGCAGGACGGCCAGCAGGGCCGCTCCGCGCACCATGGGGATCTTGATGGACCACGCCGTGCGGAAGCCGCTCGCCCCGTCGATCGTCGCGGCCTCGTAGAGCTCGCGCGGAATCGCCGAGAGCGCCGCGAGGAAGATCAGCATGTTGTAGCCGGTGTACGTCCACGTCGTCATGTTGGCCATCGACAGCAGGACCGTCCCCGGCGCCATGAAGTCGGTGCCCTCCGGCAGGTAGCGGAGGAACGGCGACAGCGCCGGGGTGTACAGGTACACCCACACCATCGCCGCGATGATCCCGGGGATCGCGTAGGGGAGGAAGAAGGCCAGGCGGAAGAACGCGATCCGACGCACGAGGAAGGCATCCAGGAGGAGCGCCAGGACCAGGGCGAGCACGATCATCACCGGGATCTGGATACCCGCGTACAGCACGACCCGTCCGAGACCCGCCCAGAACCGTTCGTTCGCGAGCGCGGCGCCGAAGTTCTCGAAGCCCGCGAACCGCTCGACCATGCCGCCGCCGCCGTACAGCCCCGACTCCGCCGGGGCCTGGACGAAGAACGCCGACCGGATCGACACGATGATCGGAACCACGAACACCGCCACGAAGAGCACCGCGAACGGTGCCAGGAAGCCCCATCCGGTCACGGCGGCCCGGCGCGCGGCGCGGCCGCGGCGCGGCTTCACGACGCGAGCGGCAGGGGCGGGTCCGGGGTGCGCGAGCCCGGCGGCGGAGGTACGGGGAAGTGTGCTGGTCATCGACATCTCTTCCGGAACGGGCCGTCGGCCGGGGGCGTTCACCCCCGGCCGACGGCGGGATCACTTCGCGACGGGCAGTCCGAGGTCCTCGAGGGTGGACACCGCCGTGGTCTGCGCGTTGTCGAAGACGTCGATCACCTTGCCGGATCCGTCTCCGGCCGCGGCCGCGACCTCGTTCATGCTCGACAGCGCGGGGAACCCGGGGATGTAGGCGAAGTCGGGGTTCAGGTTCTCGGTCGCCTTCGAGAGTTCGGCGGCGACGTCCTGGCCACCGAACTGCGCGAGGGCCTTCGCGCTGGTCTTCGGCGTTCCCTTCGCCGCGACCACGAGCCCCTGGGACGTGAGGTCGTCGATCTGGGTGTTCAGCCAGTCGTTGAACTCCATCGCCTGCTCGGGGTGTGCGCACCCCTTCATCACGGCGACGCCCGAACCGCCGTCGGGGCCGGTCATCGCGCCACCGCCGAAGTCGGGGATCTGCGCGACGCGCCACTGGCCCGCCGCGGGGGTGCCGTCGAGCGGGTCGAGCAGGAAGCCCGCCTCCCAGGCCGCACCGATGTGACCGATGAGCTGGCCGTCAACGAGCGCCTTCGTGAACTCGTCGCTCCACCGGCCGCCGACGAAGGCCTCTTTCTTGTCGAGGATGTCCTGCCACACGGCGGCGACCTTCTTCGAGCCCGCGCCCGTGGTGTCCACGTTCCACTGGTCATCGGCGGCACGGAACCACACGTCGCCCGAGGCGGCCGCCTGGCCGGTGAGCCAGTTCTGCGCCTCGTCGGGCGTGAACGCCACGGCGTACTTGCCGGCCGCGGTGGCCGTGGCCGCGACGGACTCGAGGTCGGCGGCGGTGGTCGGCGGGGTGATGCCGAGCCGCTGGAATTCCGCGGCGTTGTAGTAGTAGACGAGCGGTCCCACGTCCTGCGGCAGGCCGACGATCGCGTTCCCGATCTTCATCCCGGCCAGCGCCCCGGTGGAGTAGTGGTCGGCGTAGCCCGCGGCCTCGCTCGAGACGTCCGCGAGGAGCCCCTTCGTGTAGAGCTGCGGCACCTCGCCGTATCCGACCTGCGCGAGGCACGGCGCGGTTCCCGCCTTGGCATCCGTCTCGAGCTTCAGGATCATTTCGGTGGATTTGCCGTCGAACTTCGTGGCGTTGACCTGGATGTCGGGGTGAGCGCTGTTCCACTTGGCGACGATGTCCTTCACGAGGGTCATGCCCTCACCGTCGGGAAGCCGGTGCAGGTAGTCGATCGTCACGACGCCGTCGCCGTCGCCGCCCGCGGCGGGGGTTCCGGTCGATCCGCAGGCGGAGAGGGCGAGCGCCGCCACGCCGGTCAGGGCGACGGCGGCGATGCGTGTCGCGCGGGGGCTGAAGGTCACGGGAACTCCTCGGTGAGCACGAGCCGCGATCGCGGCGATGGGTGAGCTGGTGATGACACCTTACGACGCGTTTAAGCGGTTTTCAATCACGCTCAATCATTATTTCGCAAACTCCCCGTTCTTCACGACCCGACGCTCACCCCCGTCGAGATCGAGCACGATGTCCGCGGACGCCCCCGGCGTCAACGGGTCGGGGAGCCGCAGCAGCCGCGACGCGGTGCGCGAGGAGACCGCCGCGACCTCGTCGATCGACGGGGCGAAGAGCGAGACGAAGCGGTCGACCGCGTCGCCGAGCGGCGTGGTGCTGCCCGCGAGGGAGCCGTCGGTCACGGCGCGCGCGATCCCGCCGGCCACCTCGACCTCGGAACCGGCCACCTCGTACCGGCCGTCGGCGCATCCCGTGGCCGACATCGCGTCCGACACCAGCGCGAGCCGGCCGGGGGCCAGGCGCCGGACCAGCTCGACGATCTCGTCGGCGACGTGATGACCGTCGAGGATGAGCTCGAGCACCACCCGCTCGTCGGCCAGCGCGACGGCGAGGGGACCCGGGTCGCGGTGGTGCAGGGGCCGCATGCCGTTGAAGGCGTGCGTGACCAGCCGGACCCCGGCCTCGACGGCGGCGCGCATCTCCTCGGCGGTGGCGTCGGTGTGGCCGGCGGCGGCGACCGCGCCCGCCGCGACGATGTCCGGGATCGCGTCGATCGCCCCGGGCAGCTCGGGCGCGATCGTGACGACGCGCACCGCGCCCTCGCCCGCGTCGAGGAGGTCGCGGATCTCCGCTCGCTCGGGAACGCGGAGCAGCGACGGCGCGTGTGCCCCGCGACGCCGCTCGGACAGGTACGGACCTTCGAGATGGATGCCGGCGAGCACGCCCTCCGCGACGAGAGCCCGCAACCTCACGATCGCGGCGCGCATCTCCGCGAGGGGCGCCGTCGCCACCGACGCCACGACCGCGGTCGCACCCCGCTCGAGATGGAAGTCGGCCGCGGCGCGCGCCTCGTCGACGGAGCACGAGCCGAAGTCGAAGCCGAGCGCGCCGTGGCAGTGGAGGTCGACGAACCCCGGCAGGGCCCGAGCCGCGGGAACGACCTCGCCCTCTCCGTCGTCGTCGACGACGACGGCATCCCGGACGGCGATCCGGTGTCCGCCCGGGGCGACACGGGCGTCGATGACGAAACGGCTCATGGGAGCTCCAAGGCGTCGGGGGCACGGGCGCGTCGAGTCTAGGGGCGCAGCAGAAGGCCGCCGCGCGCGCGGGCGAGAATGGATGCCGTGCGCGCGATGATCATGGATGCCCTGGCCCAGCCCCTCGAGGTGCGGGAGGCGCCCGCACCGGCCGCGCCGGCGGGCGGGGTCGTGGTCGAGGTGCACGCGACCGGGCTGTGCAAGAGCGACTGGCACGCGTGGGTCGGGCACGACGACGTCACCCTCCCCCACGTCCCCGGGCACGAGTTCGCGGGCGTCGTCGTCGAGCTCGGCGAGGGCGTTCACGACTGGAACCTCGGCGACCGGGTCACGGTCCCCTTCGTCATGGGCTGCGGCGAGTGCGAGTGGTGCCGCGGCGGCAACGCGCAGGTCTGCCCGCGCCAGGAGCAGCCGGGCTTCACGCAGTGGGGCTCGTTCGCCGAGCGCGTGGTCGTGCGGGCGGCCGACACCAACCTCGTCGCCGTTCCGGACGGGGTGTCCTTCGAGGCCGCGGCGGCACTGGGATGCCGCTTCGCCACCGCCTTCCGGGCCCTCACCGGCCGCGCGCGCGTGCGGGCCGGCGAATGGGTCACCGTCGTCGGGGCCGGGGGTGTGGGGTTGAGCGCCGTGATGATCGGCGCCGCCCTGGGCGCCCGCGTGATCGCCGTCGACCGGACGCCCGCCGCGCTCGAGGTGGCCCGGCGTCTCGGCGCGGAGCACACGATCCTCGCCGACGGCGTCGATGTCCCGGCATCCGTGTCCGCGCTCACGGACGGCGGGAGCCACGTCTCGATCGACGCCGTAGGCAGCGCGCAGACCGCGCGCGATGCCGTGCTGGGCCTGCGCCGGCGCGGTCGGCACGTGCAGATCGGCCTGCTGCCCACCGCCGACGGCCAGACGCCGATGCCGATGGCCCGCATCATCGCGTGGGAGCTCGACCTGCTCGGCAGCCACGGCATGGCGGCCGCGGACTACCCCGAGATGCTCGACCTCATCGCGCGCGGAGCGCTGCGTCCGCAGGACCTGATCGAACGGGTCGTGGGGCTCGGCGAGGCCGCCGAGATGCTGCCGCGCATGGACACCGCGACTCCCGCGGGTATGACGATGATCGACCCCCGGCGGGCCTGAGCGTCCGCTCGGCCCGTTCGGGGTCGCCTAGCCCGGGCCGTCACGCGGAGAACGTCGGAGACACGCCGAGCCATGGCATCCTCAACCGGTGTGTCGGCCATCGACTCCGCCGTACGGCACATCACACCGACGCCCCACGGGGGCGCTCGAGGATCAG
Organism: Microbacterium sp. RURRCA19A; assembly: GCF_900156455.1. GTDB lineage: Bacteria > Actinomycetota > Actinomycetes > Actinomycetales > Microbacteriaceae > Microbacterium. The sequence goes on along the minus strand of NZ_FTNQ01000002.1, from coordinate 520,478 downwards.
GACCGGGGGGCCTCGGGGCCGTCGTTCGTCTCGGGAGCCGCGGTCTTGTCGTCGTCCTTGGGCAGGAGGAGCGGCCGATCGACCTGCTTCGTGACCTGCGCCGGGTCGACGGCCAGCAGCAGCAGGGCGACGCTGACGAGCACGACGATGAACGTGACGCCCGCGGCGACGGCCCCGACGACGAGCGCGCGCTGGATCTCGTCCGCGGGGCGGGCCTGGAAGGCTCCCATCGACACGAGGGTCACGACACCGGCGAAGATCGCCGCGCCGAACGCCAGCCCGAGCAGCTGGACGGGCTTCATGAGATCGCGGCGGGTGGGCTTGTGGTCGGTCATGATGCGGCCTCCTCGGCGGGTACGGCCGGAACCGGCTCCGGGCGGCGCGGCGAGAACCCGGCGATCGCCAGGTACACGGCGATGATCGCCGCGTAGCCGCCGAAGATGCCCACCGCGATGGTGATCCCCGTGAGGGTGAAGGTGCCGGCGCCCTCGATCGTGTAGTCGTAGGAGAACGCCGGGCTGGTGAAGAGGAATCCGACCGCCAGGATCAGCGTGATGATCCCCACCGTGAGCCCGTCGCGGGAGTCGGGGCGTCCCGCGCGGCGATCGCGCAGGGCGCCGATGATCTCGATCGCCCCGGAGACGACGGCCCACACGATCACCAGGACGAAGAAGAAGGTCGTCGTCCGCCATGCGCCGATGCTGGTAGCGAGCCCGGCGAGACCGGTGACCGCCGCGAGCAGGACGGGCGTCATCCGCTGACCGTTCGGGTACACGAGCCAGACCGACAGCGCGAGGACGAGGGCCGTGGCCAGCGCGAAACCGCTGAACACGCTCGATCCGACGGCGGCCGAATGATCCGAAGAGAACGTGACCATGACGGCGGCGACGGCGGCGAAGAGCGCGCGCGCCAACTGCACGTGGCGCACATCGAAGGAGCGCACAGGAGAAGGAGTGGTCACGGAGGGTCCCGGTGAGACGGAGTCGATGGCATCCAGTCTATTCCCCGCCGGCTGAGCGCCCTCCGTGTGCACCGACGTCGAGATATCGCGCTCAGCCCGCGGGCGTCGCGACGTCCTCCTTCTCGGCGAGGGAACGGGCCACGGCCGCGGCGACGCGCGCGTCCTCAGCCTCCTGACGACGGCGACGGCGCGCGCGCAGCCAGCGCGGGCCGAAGACCGCCGCCGCGACGAGCAGCAGGACGACGACGAGGATCGGCCACGGCACTGCCCAGCCCATCGCCGACGCGGACACCGTGTCGAGGTCGGTCGTCGAGCCGGAGGCATCCGTCACGGTCGGGATGGCGGTGACCGAGGCCCACACCAGACCCATCGCGGCGACCGCGGGCACGCGGACGTCCCGTTGCCACGACTCCCCGGGGAGCAGCACCGGAGCCGCCTCGCCGGGCGCGGCCTGAACCTCTCCCCACCCGAACGGGCCCGCGACGGCGTCGGTGTCGTCGGCCGAGAGCGAGACGTTGCCGGTGTTGTGCAGGCTGTAGTGCACCGTCGCGTCGCCGAAGAGGAAGGGCACGAGGCCGCCGTCCCAGTCGACGCTCACTCCCTCGACGGACAGCGCGGGCGCGAGGTCGCCCCCGACCCGGATGCCGGTACGGATGCCGAGACGACGGTCGACGGTGACGTTCGCGGTCTGATCGGCGACGGTGAGCGAGGTCACGACACCACCGGCATAGTCACCGGGGGTCGCGTCGGACGGGATGTCGACGGCGAAGGGGACCTCGACGGTCTGACCCGCGGGCACCGAGACGTGGTGCTGCGGCACGACGATCCACTTGCCGACGCCGACCGGCGCCTCGGCGGCGAGGCGGAGGTCGAGGGCGCCGGTCGAGGTCGTGTAGCCGTCGGCGGCGTAGACGTCGAGCTCGACGGGCTCGGTGCCCCGATTGGCGACCACGAGGGCGTCGTCGAGGTGCGCGCCCGGGTTGAGCGTGTACGAGAAGTTCGTGCGGTCGGCACCCAGCGAGTTCGACGCGGTGCGCACGGTCCACGTGACGTCGTCGGTGGCCGCGGATGCCGTCGCGGGGACGCCGACCAGAGCGGCGGCGGCGGCGAGGAGCGGCGCGAGGGTCGCGGCGAGGAAGCGGGGAGAGATGTTCATGAGGGTCCTTCGAGAAGGACCGGCGGGGAGGGTCGCTCCCCGCCGGTCCGGTTCGCTGATCAGCCGGCCAGCGCGGTGAGGGTCAGGGTCGCGCGGTAGCTGCCCTTGTCGATCGTGTTCGGGATCTTCAGGTCGAGGTCGGCACCGACGACACCGGCACCACGGTCGTGGCCCAGGGGCGCCGAGCTCAGCGAGCGCGAGGTCGACAGACCGTCACCCCCGTCGTAGCCCGAGCCCACCGCGGCACCCGCGACGGCACCGGCACCCGGCGTGACGACCTTGGGCGTCCAGCCGAGGTACTTGGCCTCGAACGTCTTCTGGCCGTCGACGAAGTCGCCGACCGACGCGGAGATCGACCACGCGGCCTTGCTGGCGCGGGTGTCGGTGACCGTGATCGGGTTGATCTCACCGGTGGCCTCGAAGTACTGGAGGTTCTTCTCCTCCGCCGTGCCGAGGTCGACGAGACCGTTGTGGCCGTTGATCGTCCAGCCGAACTCACCCGGAGCCGTCGTGGGGACGTCGACCTGGATGTCCTGGCCGTCGCCGTGGTTCGGGTGGATCTTCACCTCGTCCTGGATCGAACCGATGGCCTCGGCCGGCTGGGTGCCGTTCTCCGGACCGCACCACAGGACCTTGCCGAGCTCGACGGCCGCGTTGGGGGCGGCGCAGTCGCCGGAGCGGATGTTCTGCACGACGAGCTGGTCCTTCTGGACCTGCACCTTGACGTACGTGCGGACGTGCTCCTGGTTCTGCACGGAGTTGTACCAGTAGTTCGCCGGGTTCAGCGGGTCGGCACCGTTTCCGGCACCGCTCGTGCCGCTGTTGTCCGGCGTCGTGATGTCGTAGTACTTCGAGCCCGAGGCCGAGTTCGCCGTGACGTAGACCACGCCGCCGGGACCCTCGAACACCTCGTCCTGGCCGGGCTGCTCGTCCGCGTTGGCCTTGGCGCCGTTCTTGATCTCGTACGAACGCGAGTAGCTGTGGTCGTGACCCTGGAGGACCAGGTCGACGCCGAGCTTCGAGAACGTCGTCGGGAAGTCGACGCGACGGACCTTGTTGTCGCCGTCCTTCGCGTGGTCGGCCGGCGAGTAGATCGCGTGGTGGTAGACGAGCACCGTGTACTTCGCCTGCGCACCGTGCTTGTTCACGACGTCGGTGACGTACGCCACGTGCGCGTCGTCGCCGCCGCCGCCCTGCGAGGTGGCGTAGCTGTTGCTGTTGAGGTCGATGAACAGCGTGTCCTTGTAGATGAACCAGTAGTCACCGCCGGACTCGGTGCCGATGCTCGAGGCGCCCTTGCGGTAGTACGCGGCCGAGCGGTCGGTGTTCGGGGTGAAGAAGTGCTGCTCGTACGACGTGCCGCCCACGTCGTGGTTGCCGATCGTCGCGGCCCAGGGGTACTGGCGCAGCTGGTCGGGAGCGAGGAACGCGTTCCACTGGTCCTCGTTGTTCGCGGCGTCGACCTGGTCGCCGCCCGAGACGAGCAGTTCGGCGTTCGGGTTGGCGTTCAGGGCGACGTTCATCGTGTCCACCCAGCCGGCCTGGTCCTTGGGGATGTTGCCCGACGAACCGATCTGCGGGTCACCGAAGAACAGGAAGTCGTAGTCGCCCTCGAACGACTGCGTCGTGAACGAGTACGTGGTCGACCAGTTGCCGTCGGAGCCCACGCGGTACGAGTAGGCCGTGTTCTCGGCGAGGCCCGTGATCGTCGTGTGACGGTTGAAGCCGGTCGTCGAGGTGTTGGCGGCGCCGGATGCCGAGAACGTCGTCGCCGTGGCGGGGAACTGCCCGTTCACGAGCGTCGACGTCGGGGCGACCTGAACGGTCTGCGCCGTGTCCGCCGAGGAGTACCAGCTGACGTTGCGCTGCGACTCGTCGGCTCCGACGCCGAGGATGACGCCGGAGAGGGTGGCCGTGGTGTCGGCCAGGGCGGCCGGAGCGGTCGCGGCGCCCGAGAGCACGAGCGACGCGCCGACGGCGGCCGTTGCGATCCACGAGACACGGCGACGCGTACGCGCCCCGTGCGACGTCGATGCTGTGAGGAGCATGGCTGTCCATTTCTGTAGGTGAGGGGCCCGCGGTCGGGCGGGCCTTCCCACGCTCTGCCCGCTCGGTGACCATCGCGTGAATGGTTGACCGAGCACATCTATCGATCAGGGCAACGTCACTCGATCCCGAGGATGCGCTGCACGAACCAGATCAGGCCGGCGACGGTCACGACGACGGCGAGCAGGCCGCTCGCCCACATCCCGATGCGGGGGAACCGGCGGCGCAGCAGGACCAGCAGCGGGAACACGACGACGATGATGCCGATCTGCACCGCTTCGATGCCGATGTTGAACACCAGCAGCGACCACAGGAGCGTCCACGACCACGGCTCGTCGATGCCGAGCGCCGAGGCGAACCCCAAGCCGTGCACGAGGCCGAACAGGAACACCACGCCCACCCGCAGCCAGCCCGCGCGGTCGAGGCGGAGGAACCCGTGCGCGTGGGAGAGGTCCTGATCGACCTTGCCGCCGCGCCACAGGCGCCACAGATACCAGGCGCCGACGACGGCGATGGACAACGCGATCGTGGGTTCGACGATCTCCGCGGGGGCGGCGACGAGACCCGTCGCGGCCAGGATGAAGGTCACCGAGTGCGCCAGGGTGAACGTCGTCGCGGCGATCACGACCTCGCGGAGTCGACGCGAGCCGACGATCAGTGCGAGGAGGAACAGGATGTGGTCGATCCCGGTGAGCAGGTGCTCGGCGCCGAGGCGGAAGAACTCCCAGAACCGTTCGAGGGTCGTCTGCGCCGTGGTGAACGACGGGTGCTCGGCATCCAGGACCGTGCTTCCGTCGTGGATGTCGAGGGCGTAGGTCAGGATCGTCTTGGTGCCGGTGACGAAGCCCTCGTCGTCGGGGAAGAGGGTCGAGACGACGGCGTGCCCGTTCTCGGACGGCGGGCAGGCGTAGTCGAACTCCAGGACTGCGTAGGGGACGCCGTCCTGGGCCGTCATCGTGATCGGGTCGGCGAGCGTGGGGGTGCAGTCCGCGCCCCCCGCGTCGATCCGGAAGTGCTGCGCGACGTACCCCGTCACGTCGCCGCGGTACTGCTCCAGGGCGGCGGCCTGCTGCGCCGCGTCCCTCTCTTCGAACGCGGCCGTCCCCGCCTGGAAGAACGCGTCGTCCTGCGCGGCGTCGGCAGCGGAGACGACGAGGAGGTCGTACTCGAGCTGGAGCTTCGCCCGCACGACCCCCGTCCCGCCGCTCGACAGGTCGGCGTAGGCCACCGACGACATCCCGTGGGCCTGGGCCGGGGTGGCCGAGAAGAGGAGCGCGAGGATTCCCGCGCCGAGGAGGAGGACGCGCGTCGCGCGCCGGATCACTGCAGACATGAAGGCCTTTCCGCGTCGAGGGTGCCCGGCGGGCGTGAACGTTTGTGCCCGACGTGGGGAACGGAAACGGAACGTGCGCCTCGTGTTCTCCCGCGCGCCACCCGCATCGCGCAGGGTGGAGCGGTGATGCGCAGGACGACGATGGTGGCCGTGATCGTGGCAGCGATGATGCTGACGGGCTGCTCCTCGGCATCCGGCTGGAGCGAGATGCGTGCGCACCCGGCCGCGGTCGGAACCCCCGGCGCGGGGTTCGCCCCGAAGGAACCTCTCGCCCCCGAAGCGACGTACGCGCCCGAGGCCGGGTCGTGGGATGCCGTGAAGGCCCCCGCCGGGTACCGCGTGGTGCTGCTGACGGTCGGCGACGATGCCCCCACCGCCACGCTCGTCACCGCCGTGGAGGACTGGGCTGCCGAGACCGGCGCGGACCTCCGCGTGGTGCACGCGGATGCCGACATGATCGACGGCGCCGTCGAGGCGATGCGGATGAACCCCGACCTCATCATCAGCGCCGGGGACGCCCTCGTCGACCCGCTCGCGACGGTGACCGCCAATCACCTGGACCGACAGTTCCTCATCATCGGCGCGGAGCTGGCCGAGCCGACCGAGAACGTCACCGCCGCCGACTGGACCGGCGCCGCCTACCGCGGCGAGGGCCTCGGCACAGCCTCCGCGTACGACCCGGCGTCGTTCACACCCGAGCGCGCCGCGGCCGCCGTGCGCGCCGGCGTGGCCTCGGTGCTGACCGGCCAGCGCGGCATCGTGCTCTGGCTGGACTGAGCGCTCACGCGGCGGGGCGTCGACGCCGTCGGACCAGGATGCCGGCCACGAGCGCCGCGACGCCGAGCACCACCGCGGCCACTGACGCAGCGGCGTCCCACCCCGTCGCCGGGAGGTCGGACCGGGGGCCGGCGGACGGTGCCGGGCTGGGCGCCGCCGCGGAGGGGGTCGGGGTCTGACGCGCGCTCGCGGGCACCTCGACGACGATGACCTGGCTGTCCGGCGTCGAGCCGACCTCCGCCGCGGGCGGCGGCGAGACCGCGGTCGCGAAGACCAGCGCGAGCACGAGCATCACGGGCACGTCGGACTCCTTCCCCTCGCCACCGTGGCGCCCCCAGGTGGACGCCGACCTCTTCGCGCTCGGCCGGGCGGGAAACGCCGGGGGAAGAACGCACGACGGCGAACGGGCGGCGCTGTGGTCTGACCACAACGGAGATCCTTAGCACGGAGACAAGATTTTCGTTTCTTTCGTTCATTGAGTTCGTGAAGATCGCGAATCAGGCCCCTAACGTCGTCGCATGGCCCCTCCTTTCGACGCGTCGATCGCGCACGCCACTGCGGCTCGTGCGGTGTTCTTCGTGTCCGACAGCACCGGGATCACCGCGGAGACCCTCGGCAGTGCCCTGCTGGCCAACTTCCCCGGCGCGCACTTCACGCGGCACACGATCCCCTTCGTCTCGTCCGCGACGGCCGTCGACGGAGTCGTGGCCGCCCTGCAGCGCGCAGCCGCGGACGGGCACGCCCCCATCGTGTTCGCGACGCTGAAGGACGCCGGCGTCCGCGCGCGGCTGGTCGCGGCGGGGGCCGTCGTGATCGACCTGCTGGCCGGACACCTCACCGAGCTCGAGGCCGAACTCGGCGCGACCGCCGAGACCCGTGCCGGTCAGTACCACGGCCTGGGCGACCTCGAGCAGTACTTCCGCCGCATGCGGGCCGTGGAGTTCGCCATCGAGCACGACGACGGCCAGAGCGGGCGCGATCTCGCCAGCGCCGACGTCATCATCGTCGCGCCGTCCCGCTGCGGCAAGACGCCCACCACGATGTACCTCGCCCTGCACTACGGGCTGCTGGTGGCGAACTACCCGCTCACCGACGACGACTTCCCCACCGACGGCCTTCCGCGCATCGTCGCGCCGCACGCCGACCGCTGCTTCGGACTCACCACCACCGCGCTGCGCCTCAGCCAGGTGCGCCACGAACGCCGACCGCATTCGACGTACGCCAGCCTCGCGCAGTGCACCCTCGAGATCCGCCGAGCCGAAGACCTGTACCGCCGCACCCACATCCCGTTCCTCAGCTCCGCGACCCGGAGCGTCGAGGAGATGTCCGCCGTGATCCTGCAGTCCATGAACCTGCGCGACCGACCCCACGAAAGGCCCCTCACATGACCAACATCCTGCGCTTCGACGAGATCGGCATGGGCGACCTGGCTCGCGTCGGCGGCAAGAACGCCTCGCTCGGCGAGATTGTGTCGCACCTGGCATCCGCCGGCATCCGCGTCCCCCCGGGGTTCGCAACCACCTCGGATGCCTTCGGGCGCTTCCTCTCGCACGGCGATCTCGCCGCGCGCATCCGCGACGCGGTCGAGGGGATCGACGTCGACGACGTCGCGGCCCTCAGCCAGCTCGGCGGTCGCGTGCGGGCCTGGATCGAGGAGCAGCCTTTCCCGGCCGACCTCGAAGCCGACATCCGCGACGCGTACGCCGTGCTCGTGGCGGGCGAGACCGACCCCGAGACGGTCACCTGGGCCGTGCGCTCCAGCGCCACCGCGGAAGACCTCCCGGATGCCTCGTTCGCCGGGCAGCAGGAGACGTTCCTCAACATCGGCGGGATCGAGAACATCCTGCAGGCGATCCGCCGCGTCTTCGCGTCGCTCTACAACGACCGCGCGATCGCGTACCGCGCGCACCACGGCTTCGACCACCACGAGGTCGCCCTCTCCGCCGGCGTGCAGCGCATGGTCCGCTCGGACGTCGGAGCCTCCGGCGTGATGTTCACACTCGACACCGAGTCGGGCTTCGACGAGGCGGTGTTCCTCACCAGTTCGTACGGCCTGGGCGAAGCGGTGGTCCAGGGCGCGGTGAACCCCGACGAGTTCTACACCTACAAGCCCGCCCTGCGCGCGGGCCGGCCCGCGATCCTCAAGCGCTCCGTGGGTGAGAAGGCCATCGCCATGCGGTACACCGACGGACGGCACGTCGACGGCAGCACGGCCTTCGTCGAAGTGGATGCCGACGACCGCCGCCACTTCTCGATCACCGACGCGGAGGTCGAGGAACTCGGCCGCATCGCGCTCGTCATCGAGGAGCACTACGGCCGCCCGATGGACATCGAGTGGGGCAAGGACGGCATCGACGGGCACCTGTACGTGCTGCAGGCCCGCCCCGAGACGGTCGTGTCGCGCAGATCCGCGAACGTCCTGAGCCGGTACGTGCTGGCCGAGCGCAGCGCCGTCCTCGTCGAGGGGCGCGCGATCGGGCAGCGCATCGGCGCCGGCCGCGTCCGCGTGCTGCGCTCGATCGACCAGATGGCGGACTTCGCGCCCGGCGACGTGCTCGTGGCCGACATGACCGACCCCGACTGGGAGCCCATCATGAAGCGCGCCGCCGCGATCGTCACCGACCGCGGCGGGCGCACGTGCCACGCCGCGATCATCGCGCGCGAGCTGGGCATCCCCGCCGTCGTCGGCACCGGCGTCGCCACCCACGCCCTCACCGACGGACAGGGGGTGACCGTCTCGTGCGCCGAGGGCGACGACGGCGTCGTGTACGACGGCATCCTGGACTTCGCCGAGGAGGTCACCGAGCTCGACCGGATGCCGGAGGCCCCCGTCAAGATGATGATGAACGTCGGCACACCCGACCAGGCGTTCGCGTTCTCGCGCCTGCCGAACGCCGGGGTGGGCCTGGCACGGCTGGAGTTCATCATCAACCGGCAGATCGGCATCCACCCGCGCGCGCTGCTCGAACTCGACCGCCTCGACGGCGAGCTCGCCGACGACATCCGCGCCCGCATCGCCGCCTACCCCTCGGCGGAGGAGTACTTCATCCAGCGCGTCGCCGAGGGGGTGTCGATGATCGCCGCGGCGTTCGCACCCGAACCGGTCATCGTGCGACTGTCGGACTTCAAGTCGAACGAATACGCCAACCTCATCGGGGGGACGCTCTACGAACCCGACGAGGAGAACCCGATGCTCGGGTACCGCGGCGCCGCCCGGTACGTCTCGCCCGAGTTCCGCGCGTGCTTCGACATGGAGTGCGAGGCGCTCCGGCGTGTGCGCGACGAGATGGGGCTGACGAACGTCCAGATCATGGTGCCGTTCGTGCGCACGGTCGGCGAGGCCGCGGCCGTCGTCGAGCTGCTCGCGCAGAACGGCCTGCGTCGCGGCGAGAACGGGCTCAAGGTCGTGATGATGTGCGAGCTGCCGGCCAACGCGATCCTCGCCGAGCGGTTCCTCGAGCACTTCGACGGCTTCTCGATCGGTTCGAACGACATGACCCAGTTGACCCTGGGACTGGACCGCGACTCCGCGCTCATGGCATCCGCCTTCGACGAGCGCGACCCCGCCGTTCTGCACCTGCTGGGCCTGGCCATCGACGCGTGTCAGCGGCAGGGCAAGTACGTCGGCATCTGCGGGCAGGGCCCCAGCGACCACCCCGACTTCGCCCAGTGGCTCGTGGCCCGTGGCATCCAGTCGCTGTCACTGAACCCCGACACGGTCGTCGAGACCTGGCTCGCCCTGGCGGCGGACGAACGGCCCAAGGCGGAGATCCTCGCCCAGGTGCACCTGTCGCGGTTGTGACGGGCTCCGGGCCGGGAGGTATCTGGGGCATCCCCCGGCCCGGAGGTCTCAGGAGACCGGCTCGCGCTTCCGGCGCGCGGCGCGGGTCTGCGGGATCTCGGGCTCGGCCTGGGCGGCGGCCTCGGCATCCGTCACCGCCGGGCGGCGCGGCCACCAGAACCTGTCGCCCGCGATGAAGGCCATCGCGGGGACGATGACGGTGCGCACGAGGAGCGTGTCGATGAGCACGCCGATGCAGACGATCACGCCGATCTGGGTGAGCGTGATCAGGGGGAGCACGCCCAGCACCGCGAACACGGCGGCGAGCAGGATGCCGGCACTGGTGATGACCGCGCCGGTGGCGGCGAGCGCACGGATCATGCCGTTCGTCGTGCCGAGGGTGCGGGTCTCCTCCTGCGCGCGGGTGACGAGGAAGATGCTGTAGTCCACGCCGAGGGCGACGAGGAACAGGAAGCTGAACAGCAGCACGTTCGTGTCGATCGCGGGGAACCCGAACAGCGGCGTCTGGAACAGCCACCACGCGGCGCCGACCGCCGAGAAGAAGCTGGCCACCACGGCGATCAGCAGCAGGATCGGCGCCAGCAGCGCCCGCAGCAGGATCACGAGCACGAGGAACACGAGCACGAGGATCAGCGGGATGATCAGGTCCTGATCGCGCTGCTGTGCCCCGGCGACGTCGAGGGCCTGCGCGTCGAGACCGCCCACGAGCGTCTGACCCGAGCCGATCGAGTCGAGGTCGGCGCGCAACCGCTCGATCGTGGCGAACGCTTCCGGCGTCTCGGCCGACGCGTTGAGGGTGACGTCGATGCGGGTCCAGTCGGTCGTCTCCTCGACGACGCGGGCGGAGTCGACGCCCTCGATCTTCCCGGCCGCGTCGACGACCGCCTGGGCGTCGTCGACCGGCGCCATGACCGTCGCGGGCGACGTCGCCCCCGCCGAGAACGCCTCGGCGAGCACCTCCTGCCCCTTCACGGCGTCGGGCTTCTGCAGGAACCGGTCGTTCTGCGACAGGCCGGTCTGCACGAAGAACAGGCCGCTCGCGAGCGCGCCGAGCACGACCGCGCCGGTCAGGGCGACGACGACGGGACGCTTCGACACGCCACGGCCGAGCTTGCCCCAGGGGCTGCGCGAGATCGCATCGGGCGAGCCGAAGCGCGGGACGTACGGCCAGAACAGCCACCGGCCGAAGAGCACGAGCGCGGCGGGCAGCACGAGGAGGGCGAACGCCATGGCCACGACGACACCGACGGCGCACGCGAGCCCCAGCGCGCGGTTGCCGGACAGCTCGCCGAGCAGCAGCGTCGCCAGAGCCAGCGCGACGGTCGATCCGCTCGCGATGATCGCGGGGCCTGCGCCCCGCACCGCACGGCGCATCGCTTCGCGGCGATCTTCGGCGAGGCGCAGCTCGTCGCGGTAGCGCGCGATGAGCAGCAGGGCGTAGTTCGTTCCCGCGCCGAACACGAGCACGGACAGGATGCCGGTGACCGAGGCATCCAATTCCACTCCGGCGAGCGCGGCGACACGGCGGGCCACGATGCCGGCGGAGGCGTCGGCGGTGCCGATCACGATGAGCGGCACGAGCCACAGCCACGGGCTGCGGTACGTGATGAGCAGCAGAACGGCGACCACGATGACGGTAGTGAGGAGCAGCGTGAAGTCGGCGCCGTCGAACACCGCGGCGATGTCGACCTCGAAGCCCTCGGGGCCGGTGAGGTAGGTGGTCACGCCGTCGAGACCGTCGGCGGCGAGGGTGCGGATCTCGGCGGCACGGTCGGCCTGGGCGGTGACGTCGGTCTCGGGGGTGAGCGGAACGACGAGGAGCGCGACGGTGCCGTCCTCGGACACCTGCGCGGGCGGGATGAAGCCGTCGGGCGTGAGCTTCACCAGGTCGCCGAAGGCCTTCTGCTGGATCGCGGCGACGGTGTCGGCGGGGAGGGTCTCGCCGTTCTCGGATGCGAACACGAGCAGGGCCGACGTGGTGTCGGCATCCGGGAAGGTGTCGAGGATCTTCTGGACCTGGACGGACTCGGCGGAGTCGGGAAGGCCCGAACCCGGCGCGGTCTCGGACGAGGCCCCCGATCCGAGGGCGAAGAGCGCGGCGACGCCGGCGAACGCCACGACGAGCACGATCCACGAGGTGCGGGCCGAGGTGAGGAAACGTAGGAAGCCGTTCATCGCCATCTTTCACTAGATACTGAAGTATCTCGAATATCGAGATACAAGAAAGGTAGCGTAATCCGGACGTAGGATGCCAGTCATGGAAGCGATGGAATCTTCCGCTCCCCCCGCCGCCGCCGGCGTTCCCCCCGTGCGACCCGCGACGGCACTGGTGCGCGCGCTGTTCACGGCCGGAGCGGAGTTCGAGAAGTCGCTGCAGCAGGAACTCGCGGTCAACCCCACCGGCCTCGACGCGATGGGGCACCTGGTGATGTCGGGTCCGCTCTCGCCCGGCGAGCTCTCGCGCCGCCTCGATCTCACCACCGCCGCGACCACCGCCGCCATCGACCGGCTCGTCGCCCTCGGGCACGTCACCCGCGCCCCGCACCCCACCGACCGCCGGAGCCTCCTCGTCGTGCCGACCGAGGCGTCGGTGCAGCGGGCGATGAGCCGCCTCGCCCCGATGATCGCGGGCGTGGACGCCGTGCTCGACGACTTCAGCGACGACGACCAGGCCGTGATCACCCGGTACCTCGAACGGGTGGTGGCCTCGTACGGGATGCCGCCCGACGACGGCACCGCGCGGCCGCGCTAGCGGGGGCGGGACCCCGCCGTCGTGCGGATCTCGTCGGAGACACGCCGTCTCCCTGGAGGCCGGCACGGCGTGTCGCGACCGGACTCCGCGGGACGGCCCGCGGCGGGCCCGGCCGGGGCCGCAGCGCGGGCGCGCGGTGCGTCGGCGCGACACGGGCGGGCGACGCGCCGGTGCTAGCGTGCGGGGGTGACCCCGGATGCCACGACCCCCCGCCTCATCCACGTCTCGGCCGCGGTGATCACCGACGCCGACGGGCGTCTGCTGCTCGTCCGCAAGGCCGGCACCACCGCCTTCATGCAGCCCGGCGGCAAGCCCGAGCCCGGGGAGACGCCGGCCGAGACGCTCGCGCGCGAACTCGCCGAAGAGGTCGGGCTCCGAGTCGACCCCGACGCCCTCGAGCCGCTCGGCGAGTTCACCGCCACGGCGGCGAACGAACCCGGCTTCGCGGTGGTCGCCGACGTGTTCCGCGTCGACATCGGCGAGCAGCAGCCGATCCCGGATGCCGAGATCGCCGAGCTCCGCTGGGTGACCGCCGCGACGGCATCCGGGATCGAGATCGCCCCGCTCGCGCGGGAGTACTTCCTGCCGGCCTGAGCCGGACGCGCCGGAACGCGCGGCCGCGTCAGCCGGCGTCCCGACCGACCAGCGCCCGCAGGGCCATGGCGGCGAGGACGTCGGCCGCGGACGCGGCGACCGCACTGTGCGGGGTGGAGTTGAGCAGACCGAAGGTGCCGAGGAGGCGCGTCTGCCGGTCGGCGGCATCGAGTTCGGGACGGACGGATGCCAACACGGCATCCCACTCCTGCACGTACTGCCGCTGCAGACTCCGCACCTGCTGGTTCGCGTCGAGGGGCAGCTGCGCGAGTTCGCGGTCCTGGATGCGGATCGTGTCCGGGTCGGCCGTGGCGAAATCGAGGTGGAAGCGGACGAGCCGCGACAGCGCCTCATCAGGGGTGCCGGGCTCGGCCACGAGGGCGCGGCATCCCTCCAGCAGGCGTCGGCTGGCGTCGATCAGCACCTCCGCGAGGAGCGCCTCTTTGCTCGGGAAGTAGTTGTACAGCGCCGGACCGCTCATGCCGACCGCGTCGCCGAGGTCGGCGGTCGACACCGCGGCGAACCCGCGCTCGGCGAACAACCGCGCCGCGGACCTCATCAGCGAGGCGCGGCGGTTGGCCTTCTGCGTGGCCCTCCACGTCGCGGTCACGGCGTCACTCCTCTCACGGATCTGCTCAGCGCAGCATCTCACGCGCCTGCCGCAGCACGGGTTCGTCGATCATCCGGCCGCGGAAGCGGAACACCCCGTGCTGCCCCTCCGCCGCCGCGAGCACGGCCGCGGCCCACTCCCGCTCCGCGTCCGTGCCGGCGTACGCGGCCCGGATGACGGCGACCTGACCCGGATGGATGCAGGCCGAGGCGGTGAAGCCCGAGGCGGCGGCATCCTCGCATTCCGCGCGGAGGCCGTCGATGTCGGCGATGTCCAGGTGCACGGCGTCGATCGCGGCGCGACCGTACGCGTGGGCGGCGAGGAGCACCGACGAGCGCGCCGCGCGCGCCACGTCGCGGTAGCGGCCGTCGGCGAAGCGACTGGAGCGCCCGTTCATGCTCGCGATGAGGTCTTCGGCGCCCCACATGAGCCCCACCGTCGCGGGGTGCGCCGCGATCTCGGCGGCATGGACGACGCCGCGGGCCGTCTCGCACAGCGCGACGACCTCGAACGCCGCGGTCGCCTCGACGTCGGCGGACGACTCGGTCTTGGCGAGCATCACGCGGGTGTAGCCGGCCCGGCGGACCGCGTCGAGATCGCGCGCGTGCGCGTCCGTGCCGGCGGGATTCACCCGCACGATGGTGCGCGCCGGGTCCAGCGGCGTCGCGGCGAGCGCCTCGCGCGCCCCCGCCTTGTCGGCCGGGGCCACGGCATCCTCCAGGTCGAGGATGACGGTGTCGGCCGCAGCCGCCGCCTTCGCGTAGCGGTCGGGCCGATCGGCCGGGCAGAAGAGCAGGGCGGGTCCGTTCATGTGCGGGCTCCTTCGATCGGGGTGGGCGCGGCGGGCGTGACCACGGCGAGCGTCTGCCCGCGGGTCACGGTGTCGCCGACGCGGGCGTGCAGCGCCACCGTCCCGGCCACGCTCGATCGCACGACGTGTTCCATCTTCATCGCCTCGACCGCCATCACGGCGTCGCCGACCTCGATCGCGTCGCCATCGGCGACTCGCACGAGCACCACCGTGCCGGGCATCGGCGACACGAGGACCGGGTCGATCTCCGCCGCCGCCGCGGTGCCGTGATGTGCGCGCGCGGGCTCCGCCCGCCGCACCGCGCCGCGGTCGGCGATCCAGACGGTCTCGCCGTCGACGAGGGCCGCGAAGGTCCGCGCCGCCCCGCCGACATCCACCGTCACCGTCCCCGCGTCGTGCGATCGCACCCGCGCGGGCCGGCCGCCGACCGACAGCGTGTCGCCGGACCCGCGCACCTCGACCGTCCGCCCCTCGCCCGCCACGACCAGCGGAAACCGGCGCGCCGCCGGCCGACCGAGCCGCCACCCGTCGCCGCGCCCCCACGGTCCGGGTACGGCGGCCGCGGCACGATCGAGCAGCAGCGCCGCCTCGGCGAACACCCGATCGTCGACGGAGGTGGCCGAAGGCGTGCCCGACTCCCGGGCGATGAGTCCCGTGTCCATGGTGCCGGCCACGACGTCGGGGAGCCCGAGCAGCGCCCGCAAGAACTCGACGTTCGTCGGGAAGCCGAACACCGCCGTGTCGCCCAGGGCGGCGACGAGTTTCCGCCGCGCGCTCTCCCGGTCCGGCCCCCACGCGATGATCTTCGCGAGCATCGGGTCGTAGTCGACCGAGACGTCGAGGCCATCCTCCAGCGCCGTGTCGACGCGGATGCCCGCACCCTCCGGGTGCACCACGCGAGCGACGTGTCCGCCCGTCGGCAGGAACCCGGATGCCGGGTCCTCGGCGTACACGCGCGCCTCGAACGCGTGCCCGGTCAGGGTCACGGCATCCTGGGTCAGGTCCAGCGGCTCGCCGGCGGCGATCCGCAGCTGCTGCTCGACGAGGTCGAGCCCGGTGATCTCCTCGGTGACGGGGTGCTCGACCTGCAGGCGCGTGTTCATCTCCATGAAGAAGAAGGCGTCCGGGGCGTCGGCCGAGACGATGAACTCGACGGTTCCGGCGCCGCGGTACCGGACGCTGCGGGCGGTCTCGCACGCGGCCTCGCCGATGCGGGCGCGGGTCGCGGCGTCCAGCAGGGGGGACGGCGCCTCCTCGATGACCTTCTGGTGCCGGCGTTGCAGCGAGCACTCGCGCTCGCCCAGGTGCACGACCGCCCCGTGGGCGTCGGCGAGGACCTGCACCTCGATGTGCCGCGGACGGTGCAGGTATCGCTCGAGGAACAGCGTGTCGTCGCCGAAGCTCGCGGCCGCCTCGCGCCGCGCGGCGGCGAGCGCCGGGGCGAGGTCGGCTGCATCCTCGACGACGTGCATGCCCTTGCCGCCCCCGCCCGCGGAGGGCTTGATGAGGAGCGGGTACCCGATGCCGTCCGCCGCGGCGATGAGGTCGGCATCCGTCATCCCGGCGCGCGCGATCCCGGGGACGGTCGGCACGCCGCGGGCCTCGACGGCGTGCTTCGCGGTGATCTTGTCGCCCATCGTCGAGATGGCATCCGGGGTCGGACCGATGAACACGAGCCCGGCCTCCGCGCAGGCGCGGGCGAATGCCGCGTTCTCGGCGAGGAAGCCGTACCCGGGATGGATCGCCTGCGCCCCCGTGTCGCGCGCGGCCCGCAGGATCGCGTCGACGTCGAGGTAGCTCTGCGCGGCGGCGGCGGGTCCGATGCGTACGGCGACGTCCGCGAGGTGCACATGACGGGCGGCCGCATCGGCGTCGCTGTACACGGCGACCGAGCGGATGCCGAGACGGCGGAGGGTGCCGATGATGCGGCAGGCGATCTCGCCCCGGTTGGCGATGAGGACGGTGTCGAACATGCGGATCACATCCGGAAGACGCCGTAACCCGGCGCGTCGAGGGGGGTGCGAGAGACGACGTCGAGCGCGAGGGCGAGCACATCGCGGGTCTGGGCGGGTTCGATGATCCCGTCGTCCCAGAGCCGCGCGGTGGAGTAGTACGGGCTCCCCTGTTCCTCGTACTGCGCCCGGATCGGCGCCTCGAACACCGCCTGATCGTCGGCCGACCATTCGCCGCCACCGGCCTCGATCTGGTCGCGACGGACCGTGGAGAGAACGGATGCCGCCTGCGGACCGCCCATGACCGAGACCCGCGCGCCCGGCCACAGCCACAGGAACCGCGGCGAGTAGGCCCGTCCGCACATCGAGTAGGTGCCGGCGCCGAACGATCCGCCGACGACGACGGTCAGCTTCGCGACCGAGGCGCACGCGACGGCGTTGACCATCTTCGCGCCGTGCTTCGCGATGCCCGCCGACTCGTACTCGCGCCCCACCATGAAACCGGTGATGTTCTGCAGGAACACCAGCGGGATGCCGCGCTGGTCGCACAGCTCGATGAAGTGCGCGCCCTTCAGCGCCGATTCGCCGAACAGCACGCCGTTGTTCGCGATGATCCCGACGCGGTGCCCCTCGATGCGGGCGAAGGCGGTGACGAGGGTCTCGCCGTACTCGCGTTTGAACTCGTGGATGCTGCCGGCGTCGACGATGCGCGTGAGGATCTCGCGGGCGTCGTAGGGGGTGGTGAGTTCGACCGGCACGACGCCCTCGAGCTCTCGCGGGTCCTTCTCGGGTTCGGCGGCGGGTTCTGGCATCCGCTGTTCGGGGGGCGGCAGCGTCGCGACGATGTCGCGCACGATCTCGAGGGCGTGCGCATCGTTCTCGGCGAGGTGGTCGGCGACGCCCGAGACCCGGGTGTGGACGACTCCGCCGCCGAGGTCTTCCGCGCTCACGACCTCGCCGGTCGCGGCTTTCACCAGCGGCGGCCCGCCGAGGAAGATCGTGCCCTGGTTCCGCACGATCACCGTCTCGTCGCTCATCGCCGGCACGTACGCCCCGCCCGCGGTCGACGAGCCGAGCACCGCGGCGATCTGCGGGATGCCGTCGCGCGACATCCGCGCCTGGTTGTAGAAGATGCGGCCGAAGTGGTCGCGGTCGGGGAAGACCTCGTCCTGCATCGGCAGGAACGCCCCGCCCGAGTCGACGAGGTACACGCAGGGGAGGCGGTTCTCCGCCGCGATCTCCTGCGCGCGGAGATGCTTCTTGACCGTGATCGGGTAGTACGTCCCGCCCTTCACCGTCGCGTCGTTGGCGACGACCATCACGTGCCGACCGTGGACCAGGCCGATCCCGGCGATCACTCCCCCGGCGGGACAGTCGCCGCCGTACATGTCGAACGCCGCGAGCGGCGCGACCTCGAGGAACGGGCTGCCGCGGTCGAGCAGCGCGTCGATCCGGTCGCGGGCGAGCATCTTGCCGCGGCCGGTGTGGCGCTCGCGCGCCCTCTCGGGCCCGCCTTCGGCCACGACCTCGCGCCTCTCGCGCAGCTCCTCGACGAGCGCGCGGTAGTCCTGCGCCATGACGACCCTCCGTTGGGTTATCGGTCTGTAACTGAATTCAGGTTACTGCTCGATAACCGAAGTGTCGAGGGCGCGGGCGACGGGCGCACCCAACGACGCCGTCGACCCGGCGAGTGTCCAAGACACGCCGTATCGCGCCCCCCCGCCAACGGCGTGTCTTGGACACTGGGCAGCAGGTACCGCGCGACACCGCGCGACCGAGCGCCGTCACCTCACCAGGAGCTCTTGCGGTAGTCCTTCAGGAAGATGCCGAAGAGGTCTTCGCCGGCCTCGCCGCGCACGATCGGGTCGTACACGCGGGCGGCGCCGTCGACGAGGTCGAGCGGGGCGTGGAAGCCCTCCTCGGCCAGACGCACCTTGGTGAAGTGCGGGCGCTCGTCGGTGATCCAGCCGGTGTCGACGGCGGTCATCAGGATGCCGTCGGACTCGAACATCTCGCGGGCGCTCGTGCGCGTGAGCATGTTCAGCGCAGCCTTGGCCATGTTCGTGTGCGGATGACCGGGACCCTTGTACCCGCGGCCGAACACGCCCTCCATCGCCGAGACGTTGACGATGTACTTCCGCCGCGCCGTCGACGCCGCCATCGCGGGCCGCAGTCGGCTCACCAACAGGAACGGCGCGGTCATGTTCGCCAGCTGCACCTCGAGCATCTCGAGCGGCTCGACCTGGTCGACGTGCTGCGTCCAGCTGTTGATGCGGTCCTCATCGGGGATGAGGCCGCCCGCGTCGATGGCGGTTCCCGTCATGAGGCGCTCGAGCGACGACGACCCGGCGGCCATCGCTTCGACGGTGAGTTCCTCCGCCGTGCGCGCCGCGGACGCCAGGATCGGATGCGCCGACACCGACTGCGCCAGCGCGAGCGGGTGCGCGTCGTTGGTGTGGCCGAACGTGACCAGCTCGGGCAGCGGTCCGTCCGGGAGCGGGGCGAGCTCGGCATCCACCAGGGGTTTGTACGCACCCGGCGAGCGCCGCACGGTCTGCGCGGCGTTGTTGATGAGGATGTCGAGCGGGCCATCGGATGCCACCGACTCGGCGAGCCCGATCACCTGGGCGGGGTCGCGCAGGTCGATGCCGACGACCTTGAGCCGGTGCAGCCAGTCCGCGCTGTCGGGCAGCGACGAGAAGCGCCGCACCGCGTCGCGGGGGAAGCGGGTCGTGATCGTCGTGTGGGCGCCGTCGCGCAGCAGGCGCAGCGCGATGTACATGCCGATCTTCGCGCGGCCACCGGTGAGCAGCGCGCGCTTGCCGGTGAGGTCGGTGCGCGCGTCGCGCTTGGCGTGGCTCATCGCCGCGCAGTCGGGGCACAGCTGGTGATAGAACGCGTCGACGAGGGTGTAGTCCTCTTTGCAGATGTAGCAGGCGCGGGCCTTGATGAGCTCGCCCGCGAACGGCGTCTCGACGCGGGTCGCGAGCGGGATACCGCGCGTCTCGTCGTCGATGCGGTCGGGGGCGCCGGTCGCGGTGGCGGCGACGACCGCGCGGTCGGCGTCGGCGATCCGCTGCCGCTTCTCTTTGCGGGACTGCCGCTTGACGTCTTTGTAGAGCTTCCCGGTCTGCCGGCGCAGCGCGATGTAGGCCGGGTCTTCGGGGTCGAGGGCCGAGGCCGCGTCGAGCACGCGCAGCGCGATCTCGAGCTCGTGGGGATCGATGGATGCCACGCGGCCGGCCTCGCGATCGGGTGTCGGGAGTGTTTCGGGCACGGAAGAGTGTACCGAGGCGCGGCTGGGAGGCGTCCCGACCGCGTGGCGGGCGTCAGGAACGCAAGATGTTCGCCGCGGCTTCGACCAGCCGGCGCGCGTGCAGAACCAACCGCTCTGCCTCAGAACGCGTGGGGAGGCGATCTCCGTACGACTGAGTAGATTTCGCCGCGACCAGAACTTCCAAGTGTTTCGCCACCGAGGAGGTCGCGGCCTCGCGGAGCGCGGTCACGGCGTCGCGATGAGAGTCCGCGGCGATCTTGTAGCCGAGGACGTGCCCGCACACGGCATCGCTCGCAGCGATCCCCGCGCTCACCGCGATCTCCGCCGCGTGCTTCCACTCGTGCGGGCTGTCTCCGGCGAGCTGGAACTCCGCCGAATCGAGACGCGTATGGGCATCCTTCATCCGGATACCGACCGCCGAGGCATCCATTTGATGTCGGCGTGAGCTCATCCGCGGGCTCATGCGGCTGCCCACGTATCGGGCTGAGGACCGAAAAGGTGGATACCGTCTCGGAGCACGTTCGCGAGAAAGACATCGCCGTCGGCGGCACGCGCGAGGAACTCGCTCCGATCCATGGCGTTGACTTGCGCGGCGTTTCCGGTGAGCTCTTCGATTCGCTCCGCGAGCGTGAGGAGCAGATCTGCGCGAGCTTCGACGTCGAACAGATCCGGGAAGACCACGAGCACGTCCACGTCCGATTGAGACGTCGACGTCCGGCGGGCGACTGAACCGTACAGGGTCGCCGTGACCTGCCAATCGACCGGTACCTCTTCCGGCGCCTCGTCGACGAAGAACAGGCGGATCCTGTTGATCGCTTCATCGCGGGCATTCAATGCAGAGTCGACCGCCTCCCAGAGAACGTGCGCTCGATTCGCTCGATAGATGAGCGCCGGAGGCCGCGATTCGACGCGCACGAGGCCCGTCCGCACCAGACGCGTGAGCGCCCGGTGAACACCGGAGGTCGACCCGACTCCGGCAACTGCGTGCACCTGCCGGCCGGACATTCCGGCATCGGTCCGGCTGAGAACCCGGATGACCGCCGCTTCCACCGGTGGCATGAGGCCCTCGAGAGGTTCGGACAAGTTCATGTATCAATTTTGACACATTCGTACCCATTTGGGGACGTTTGTCTCCATTTGGGAACGGTCGTACCCACATGGGGATGATCTTCCCCCTTCTGGGCCCGTATACCGAGGAGACCTGCACCGCCGATGACGCGATCGCCGCGCCATTGCCCGGGACCGCGCGAAACGCCCCCAGAGCGGAGCCGGGATACGTGGTCACGCTCTTCAGCGCGACCGCCTTTCACCGGGAAGGCTTGCCGTTGTCGACCCACCGCGTGTGCGACTTGAGCGCGTGCGTCACCGCGAGTCGCACCGCGAAGTACACCGCCCCACCGATCACCGCGAGGCCGACAGCCCACGCCAGCAGGAGAACGATCACGTGGAGCCCGCCCATTGCCACCATCCGGCGACTCTAGCCGCGGGTATCGGCGAGGCCAAGCGTCCTGGCATCCCCTCACGAGAACAGGGGATGCCACGAGAACAGGGGATCGCGCGGGAACAGGACGCCGGCGGCGTCACCCGTCCTGTTCTCGGCGAATCGCCTGTTCTCAGCGCACCGCCACCGCCGCGGCATCCACCGCGCGCGGAGCCGATGCTGCCCGCCGGTCGGGGTCGAAGCGCAGCAGCACGCGCTGCATGCGGACCTCGACTCCCCGGTGCAGCACCCAGGCGAGGCCGAGCGAGATCGCGAACGCCACCGCGGCGAGTCCGATGGCTCGGGGCCAGTGCAACTCCGGGTGTCCGTCGGGCCACGCCGACGAGACCGACGCGATGACGAGCAGGTGCACGAGGTAGAACGCGAACGACAGGCGTCCGAGCTCCTGCCACACCGGGCCGGCGAGGAACGTCGACGAACGGTGCGCGTCGGCCGACGCGAGCGCGGCGACGAGCAGCGCGAAACCGCCGACCGTGATCGCGAGGCCCGGGTGGATGTCGGTGCCGGGGAGCGCCGGCGCCTCGGAAACGGCGTACCCGAGCACCGCGAGCGGCACCGCGAAGCGGAGCGACGCCGGACGCCACGCCGTCTGCTTCATCAGCAGCGCCAGCACGACGCCGAGCACGAACTCGGGCAGTCGAAGGAGAGGAGTGGATGCCACGGACATCGGCACGGGCGAGCCGGCGGCGATCGCGGGGGCGAGGGCGACGAGCACGAGCGCCCCGGCCGCGACGCCCCCGAGGACGCGGGCCGAACGCCCGGCGACCAGGCGGATCACCAGCGGGAAGGTCAGGTAGAAGAAGGCCTCGCAGACCAGCGACCAGCTCGCGGGATTCCCCGCCTGCCACCAGTCGGGAACCCACCCGCTGAGCAACAGCACGTTCGCACCGAGCGGCGCGACGCCGTCGGTGCGGATCTCGGGAATCAGTGTGGCGGCGGCGATCACCGCCAGCATCACGCCCACGACGTGCAGCGGGTAGATGCGGGCGGCGCGATGCAGCCAGAACGAGCGTGCCGTCTGCGCGGGCTTGTACCCCCACGCCAGCACGAACCCGGACAGGATGAAGAACAGCGTGACGCCGGTCTTCCCGGCTTCGAAGACGAATCCCCACAGGTCGCCCGCGCGCCCGCCGAAGTACTCGACGGCCATGAGGTGGTGGCCGAAGATGAGCATCGCGGTGAGCCAGCGGAGTCCCGTGAGCGAGGGAAGGTGCCGCGCGGCCGGCGGACGACCGGATGCCAGCGCCCGGACGTCCGGACGGGGAGCTGTCGTGGTGGTCATGCTGGTCATCGCCTCCCGGAACGCTCGCGTCGGCGGCGCGAAGGCCGCGCAGACCCGGGAACGTTACCCGTTCGTGATGTAGAGAAGCCTGAGAGACGCCGGGCTTGACGAGCACCGCGGGCCGTGGCATCCGCTCTCCTCCCTCGTCCCACTTCTGGCGACGCATGTCCCACTTTCGGCTGCCCCAGAGCCTCTGAAGCAGCAAGAAGTGGGACAAGGGGTGTCGGACCCGCAGCGCGCCTCCCCGCGCCGCACGCGGCAGGTCCCACTTGGCGCAAGAACCCGCCCCGGAACCTGTACGAAGTGGGACGCCGGATGCCCGCCGCCACCCCGACCCATCCGCCCCCACCGGACGCACTGCACCCACACTCGGCGATCCGCACGACCTCAGCGGCATCCGGATGCCAATGACAGAGGCACCGCGAATCACTCAGGTTGCGCCGGGGCGGTGCGCGTCACCCGCGCGGCGCCTGCAGCAGCATCCCGAACGTGCGCAGCGTGTCGCTGAGGCCGACGGACGCGTCGAGCAGCCACTGGATCTGCAGACCGTCGGATGCCGCGATGAGCAGCGCCGCCAGATGGTCGGCCGACACGTCGTCGCGGATCCGCCCCTCGGCCTGCTGCGCGCGGAACGTCTCGCCGAGTTCGGCGCGCAGCCGCTCGAATCGCGTCGTGAAGTAGTCCTTGCCGACGCCGCTGTCGACCTCGAGCGCGGCGGCGACGAGCGTGGAGTAGAGCTGCACGAACCCCGGAACCTCGACGTTCGCGGTCGCGGCGGCGATCATGCCTTCGACGCCCCCGTCCACCGGATGCGCCGCCTCCGCCTCGGCCTGCTTCGCGGCGGCGTGGTCGTAGACCGCGACGAGGAGTTGCTCGCGCGAGTCGAAGTAGTGCAGGAGCGCGGCGTGCGAGACGCCGATCGACTCGGCGATGCGCCGCAGCGACGTCCCGTCCGCGCCGCGGCGACGGAACACCTCGATCGCCCGGTCGAGGATCTCCTGACGTCGCTCGACACCTCGCCGCCGCTGCCCGGGGCGGCCGATCGTGGCATCCTCGCTCATCCGCCCACCTTCTCGCATCCGTCGGGACTAGCGTAACCTCCACATGGAGGTTAGAGTGACGGCACGGCCCCTTCGGCCCTCAACGACGATCTGTAGAAGGACTCCGATGACCACCTCCCTCCCCGAAGCCTCGGTGCAGCTGTACACGCTGGCATCCGAGTTCTCGGCCGACATGTCGGGCTCGCTCGACAAGCTCGCCGCCCTCGGCCTCCGCAACGTCGAGGCGTTCGCGTTCGTCGACCGCCCCGCCGAGATCCGCGCGGCCCTGGATGCCAGCGGCCTGGCCTCCCCCACCGGCCACGCCCCGCTGCTCAGCGACGAACTGTGGACGCCCGACGGCTCGATCCCCACGCCCGCACCCGAGGTCGTGTTCGAGGCCGCAGCCACGATCGGCATCCAGACGGTCATCGACCCGTTCGTCTCGGCCGACCGCTGGCTCACCGAGGACGGCGTCGCCGACATCGCCGAGCGCCTCAACCGCGCCGCCGACGTCGCCGCGACGTTCGGCTTGAGCGTCGGCTACCACAACCACGCGCAGGAGTTCGTGGCCGACTTCGACGGGCAGACCGCCTACGACCGCTTCGTGTCGCTCACCGACGCGCGCGTGCAGCTCGAGCTCGACCTGTTCTGGGCGCTCACCGGCGGCCAGGACGTGCCCGCCCTCGTCGCGAAGCTCGGCGACCGCCTCACGGCCGTGCACGTCAAGGACGGCGTCGTCCCGGCATCCAACCCCTGGGGTCCGGACGCCGCCGAGCTGTCGACCGCGACGCTCGACCAGCGCCACGCCGGCACCGCCGACGTCCCGCTCGCCGAGTCGCTCCGCGCGGGCAGCGGCATCCGCTACGCCGTGATCGAGTACGACCGCGCCCCCGGCAACGTGTTCGCCGACATCGCCGCGAGCCTGGCGTTCCTCAAGGACGGCGGGTTCGTCGCATGACCCGGCCTCTCGGAGTCGGCGTCATCGGCGCCGGCGTCATCAGCCAGACGTACCTCGAGAACCTCACGTCGTTCCCCGACGTGAACGTCGTCGCCGTGGGCGACCTGTTGCCCGACCGCGCGCGGGCGAAGGCCGAGGAGCACGGCGTCCCCTCCGCCGGCACGCCCGATGACGTCCTGGCGAACCCCGACGTCGATCTGGTCGTGAACCTCACGATCCCGCAGGTGCACGTCGAAGTGTCGTCGGCCGCCATCGCCGCGGGCAAGCACGTCTGGACCGAGAAGCCGATCGGCCTCGACCGCGACGCGACCCGCGCCCTCCTCGCGCAGGCGGATGCCGCGGGCCTGCGCATCGGCTCCGCGCCCGACACCCTGCTCGGACCGGGATTCCAGTCCGCCAAGCGCGCGATCCAGAAGGGCGTCATCGGCGAGCCGATGTTCGTGCAGACGTCGTTCCAGACGCAGGGCCCCGACCTGTGGCATCCGGATCCCGAGTTCCTGTTCGCCCGCGGTGCGGGTCCGCTGCTCGACATGGGTCCGTACTACTTCTCGGCCCTGGTGAGCCTGCTCGGTCCGATCGCCGCGGTGACCGCGCGCGGCTCGCGCCCGCGCCTCGAGCGCACGATCCACGCCGGACCCCGCGCGGGCGAGACGTTCCCGGTGGAGGTCCCCTCGAGCATCCAGGTGCTGTCGTCGTTCGCGGGCGGCCAGCACGGCACGCACCTGATGAGCTTCGACTCCGCGCTCGAGCGCCACGGCGTGCTCGAGATCCATGGCACCGAGGGCTCGATCGTGCTGCCGGACCCCAACCGCTTCGACGGCCGCATCGCGTACGTGAAGCCGCTGGGCGTCATCCGCGACGGCATGCGCTTCGAGCAGGAGTGGGTCGAGATCCCCAACGAGGGCACCGTCGTCGGCCGCGGCATGGGCGTGCTCGACATGGCCCGCTCGATCGCCGCCGACCGTCCGCACATCGCCACGGGCGAGCTCGGATTCCACGTGCTCGACGTCATGCTGTCGGCCGAGGAGTCGTCCGCCACCGGCCAGACGCTCGAGATCGGCAGCACCGTGGCCCCCGTGCCGCTGCTCGACGAGGGCTTCGACCCCTTCGCGTCGACGCTCTGACGCGCACACTTCCGCCCCGTGGTGTCCTGTGGATGCCACGGGGCGGTGGTGTTCTCGGGGCGCGAGGGGTGGGGCGGCGGGGTCGGGCGGTGTCCCGGCGGCGAGGGGGGGCGGGGCCGGGCGGGCTCGGGGGCTCGGGGCCCCGGCTCGGCTCGGGCTCGGGCTCGGGGCTCGGCTCGGGCTCGGGCTCGGGCTCGGGCTCGGGCTCGGGCTCGGTGTCCAAGACACGCGGACGGGATGCCATGGCATCCGCGTGTCCTGGACACCCGACGCCGCACGAGCGAGGGCGCCGGGCCCGGTCACAGGTCCGCCACGGCAGGGTGCTTGACTGAGGGGGTGGATCTCGAGCGGTGCGGGCCGGACGATATCGAGGCACTCACGGCGTTCCTCGGCGAGGTGGATCTCACGCGGAGCGGCCTGGATGCCGCGAGCGTGCGGCTCTGGCTCGAGCACGACGGCGCGGGCGTGATCGTCGGCAGCACCGGGTACGAGATCAGCGGCGACGGTGACCACGCGCTGATCCGCAGCGTCGCGGTGCGTGCGGACCGGCGCTCACGCGGTCGCGGGGGTGCCCTCGCGACCTTCGCGCTCGCGCGCGCGGCCGAGGAAGGCGCGCGCAGGGCGTGGCTGTTCAGCCGGCGGTCGGGTCCGTTCTGGCAGAGCCTCGGGTTCGAACCCGCCGATCGCGGCGAGCTCGCCGAAGTCCTGGCCGACACGCACCAGGTACGACTCTTCCGGCAGACCGGCCAGTTGGCACGGGAGGTCGCCTGGTCGCGCCCCCTGGCGGCGGGCGAGTAGCTGCGGGAGATTTCACCCGATTCACTCTTTTCCCAGGTCATGTGCTGTTCCCGGGATGGCTAAGGCTCCTCCACAACGCACAGACGAAGGGATCCATCCCCCGTCGCCCGTTCGAGCCCGCTCTGATGTCGGACCCCCTCGCTAGCATGCAGACATGTCTTCAAAGCCACCTCCCGCACCACCGGATGACGGCGCTGCCGCCCTGTCCGCGGTGCTGAGTGAGGTGCGGGAAGTGGATGCCGAGGTCGCCTCCGCCGAGGCCCGGCGGGTGCGGGCGTTGGCTCGGGCGGGGCACCTCGCCCTCGATGCTTCCGCGGGGCTGCGGGCGTCGGCGCGGGCGGCGGAGCTGGCGCTGCGGGAGGTCGCGTCCGAGATCGCGGCCGCAGAGTGCGTGTCCGATCGCGCTGTGCAGGGGCAGATCGGGCGGGCGATGACCCTCGCCGACGATTTCCCCGTGACCCTCGACGCGTGGGAAGCAGGGGCGCTCACGCGCGCGCACGTGCGGGTGATCGTGGATGCCGGGCTGCCCCTGCCCCAGGAGCGTCGGGCCGAGTTCGATGTCCTCGCCGTCGCCACCGCCGACGGACTGAGCCCCGGGCGGTTGAAGGCGCGCCTGGCGGCGTTGGCCGAATCCCTGCAGTCCACCACCCTCACCGAACGCCACCGACGGGGCCGGGAGACCCGGTGCGTGCGGGTCGTGACCGGGGAGGACGGCATGTCCGACCTGATCGCGACACTTCCCACGGTGCTGGCGGTGGGGATCTACGACCGACTCGTACAGCAGAGCGCGGCGATCATCGACATGCGACGAGACACCCCGCGAGAGGGGCTGCGGTCTCCCGCGGGCACCGCGATCGCCGCGGACGCGCCCGGCACCGCGATCGCCGTGGACGCGCCCGGCGCCGAGGGTCGGACCGTGGGCAGCGGCGAGCCGGTGGAGGGCACCGCTGCAGGGCACGGCAGCACGGCGACTTCCGCACCCGCCCCCGACACCCGCACCGCCGACCAGGTCCGCGCCGACATCCTCGCCGACCTCCTCCTGACCGCGGCACCCGACGCCGACCCCACCCGCGCGGACGACGGCCCCGGTGTCCTGGGTGCGATCCGCGCGCGCGTGCAGGTCGTCGTCCCCGCGTTGACGATGCTCCGCCCCGGCGACGAGAACTCCGATCCCGCCGCCCTCGTCGGCCACGGCCCCATCGACGCCGACACCGCCCGCGGCCTCGCCGAAGCCACCCCCATCCCCTGGGACCGCGTCATCACCCACCCGGTCTCGGGCGCGGTGCTCCGAACCGACACCTACCACCGCACCGCCGCGATCGACCGGCACCTCAGAGCCCGCGACCGCCACTGCCGGTGGCCCGGCTGCACCACCCCCGCCGTGAGATGCGAGGTCGACCACACCCACGACCACGCCCTCGGCGGCCCCACCGACACCCGCAACCTCGCCCACCTCTGCCAGAGACACCACACCCAAAAGCAATTCACCCGCTGGAAAGCGAGACAGGTTCCGGGCGGGGTGCTCGAATGGACCTCCCCCACCGGACGCGTCTACACCGACGAACCACAGCCCTACGCACCCGCAGTCAGATTCCTGCCCGACGAGCTCGCACCACCCCCGCCACCACGCCCACCCAGCGACCGTGACAACGACCGCGAACCGGCGCCGTTCTGACGTCGTTCGCCAGCGCACCCGCGCGGACGCACGGGACTGGCGCGGCGCGGACGCACGGGACTGGCGCGGCGCGGACACCCGGGGGCTCCGCGCGACCACAGACGCAGGCGAGAGGCGAGCGTTGGGCTCGGCTACCCGCGGGAGCGTGAGGGTCGAGGTGTCCACGGAAGGACGCCGGCCCCGACATTCCCGCGCGAACGCGAGGTACTCGCGTGCGCACAGCCACGCGTACTCGGCATCGAGACGACATCCACCATGTCCGTGCCGATTCCGTTCCGTGCCGGAGCTACGCCAGCAGCTCCCGAAGCCGCTCGTACTCTTGGGCCATGCCGGGGTTCGCGCGGCGCGGGTCAGTCGACTCGCCGACCCGCCGCATGTCGGCGAGATATCGCCGGTCCGCCTCGAGCCGCGCGAGCGCATCCGTGCCGACGTTGCCGTGCCCCGGGATCACCACCCGAGCCGACCGCGCGTACGGCTCCAGCACGTCGAGCGCCCGCTCGTACGCGGGCACGTCATCCGGCCAGAACGGCAACGGCAGCTCGACATCGCTCAGCATGTCGCCCGCGACCAGCACCCGCAGCTCCGGCAACCACACCGCCGTGTGGCCGGGGGCATGCCCGTCGTGCACGACAAGTTCCACGTCGAACGTCGGGGAGCCGGCATCCACCCGCCCCATCAGCTCGACCAACTCGGCGGGGAAGCCCGCCCCGAGCGCCGCCACCAGAGCATCTCTTTCGAGACGCGCGAGCTCAGCCGTCCGCGCCGACGCCCACCGCGGCACCGAGCCGAACTCCGGATGCCACAGCAGGTGATCGTGATGCGCGTGGGTCGCGAATCCCTCGGCGACCGTCAGCCCCCGCTCCCGCAACGAGGCGACGAGCGCGTCGAGTTCGTCCGGCATCCACGCCGGATCGATCAGCAGAGCACGACCAGCCTCGACGACCACGGTCGACGTCGTCTGCATGACCCGGCTGGTGGCGACGAGCACGCCGGGCGCGACCTCGTGAAGGGCGAGCATGCAGCCAGCCTACGAACCCCGCAACACCTTCGCCGAGCGGAGGAGAAACGGGGAGGGGAGGACGACTGCCGCGGCATCCATCCTCCGCTCCCGTAATCTCCTCCCCAGCGGGGCCGGCGCCCGGGCCGCGCCCCTACTCCGTCACCTCCGCGCGGTCCACGCGGAACGTCTCCGTCCGACCGTCGGGGGCCGTCACGGTCACCTCGGCCACGCCCGAGCCTCCCGGGAAGACCCGCAGCGTCAACCCGTCCAGGTAGTCGTAGTCGGGCCGGTCCTCGCGCGCCCCCCAGGGCAGCACCGCGCCCGGCCGCACGTACAGCGGCAGCGAGTCGAAGCCGTGCGTCTCGCGACGCCACACTCCGCCGGTGACCCGCTCCCCCGAGAGCAGGTGCGTCCACTCCCCCGACGGCAGGTAGAACGTCACGTCCCCGGATGCCGAGAACACCGGCGCCACGAGCACATCGGGTCCGAGCATGTACTGCCGGTCGAGGTGCAGCGTCGTCGGGTCGTCGGGGAACTCGAGCGCCATCGGCCGCATCATCGGCACGCCGGTGGACGCCGCCGCGCGCGCCGCGGCGTACAGGTACGGCATGAGCCGGAGCTTCAGGCGCGAGAACTGCCGCGTCACGTCGACGGCTTCGTCGTCGAACGCCCACGGCACCCGATACGAGTCCGAGCCGTGGAAGCGGCTGTGCGACGACAGCATCCCGTAGGCGATCCACCTCTTGAACACGGCCGGGTCGGGCGTGCCCTCGAAGCCGCCGATGTCGTGGCTCCAGAACGAGAAGCCGCTCCACGCGAGCGACAGACCGCCGCGCAGCGTCTCGGCCATCGACGCGAACGTCGAGGAGTTGTCGCCGCCCCAGTGCACGGGCATCGTCTGCCCGCCGGCCGTCGCCGAGCGCGCGAACAGCACGGCTTCGCCGACGCCCCGCTCCTCGACGAGCACCTCGTGCACGGCCTGGTTGTACAGCTGCGCGTAGAGGTTGTGCATGCGCTCGGGGTCGGTGCCGTCGAAGTACACGACGTCGGTGGGGATCCGCTCGCCGAAGTCGGTCTTGAAGCAGTCCACCCCCTGCGCGATGAGGCGCCGCAGGTACGACTGGTACCAGCGCACGGCATCCGGGTTCGTGAAGTCGACGAGCGCCATGCCGGGCACCCACAGGTCCCACTGCCACGGCGTCCCGTCCGGACGCCGCACGAAGTAGCCGTGCTCGACACCCTCGGCGAACAGCGGCGAGCGCTGCGCGATGTACGGGTTGATCCACACCGACACGCGCAGGTCACGGTCGTGGAGGCGCCGGAGCATGGCATCCGGATCCGGGAACACCCGCTCGTCCCACGTGAAATCGGTCCAGTTGAACTCGCGCATCCAGAAGCAGTCGAAGTGGAACACCGACAGCGGCAGGTCGCGCTCGGCCATGCCGTCGATGAACGAGTTCACGGTCGCTTCGTCGTAGTCGGTGGTGAACGACGTCGTGAGCCACGTCCCGAAAGACCACGCCGGCACGACGGGCGGCCGCCCGGTGAGGGCCGTGTAGCGCTCGAGCACGTCCTTCGGCGTCGGGCCGGCGATCACGAAGTACTCGAGCGCCTCGCCCGAGACCGAGAACTGCACGCGCTCGACGTTCTCCGAGCCGATCTCGAACGACACGTGCCCGGGGTCGTTGACGAGCACCCCGTACCCGCCGGACGACACGTAGAACGGCACGCTCTTGTAGGCCTGCTCGCTCGAGGTGCCGCCGTCGGCGTTCCAGATGTCGACGGTCTGCCCGTTCTTCACGACGGGCCCGAAACGTTCGCCGAGGCCGTAGATCGCCTCGCCGACGCCCAGGTCGAGCTGCTCGTGGACGAAGTGCCGCGAGAACGGCACGCCCGTGTCGGCACCGGCGTTGCCGATCACCCCGGTCTCGACATCGGCCCCCTCGGCGAGGCTGACCCGACCGAGCGATCGGATGCCACTGCCCGTGACGCGCGTCCCGTCGACTTCGAACGACAGGTCCCACGGCGCTTCCGGTGCCACCCGCGCGGTGAGCCGCCCCGCGGTGAGCGTGCCGCCCAACTCGGTCACGGAGGCCGACCCCCCGCCCACCACCGCACCCGGCAGGGCGAAACCGACCGGTCGGCGGGCGCCGTCGTGGTGGACGACCCGCACGCGCACGACGCCCTCGAGCGGCGACGACAGCGTCACGGTGAGGACGCTGCGGTTGAGCACGTCGCCGCGTTTGGCGATGACCTTCGTCGGGGCGTGCACGATCAGCCCCGGCCCGTCCGGGGTGTCGGTGGGCGCGATGTCGTACGCCTCGGCGGCGTAGTCGACGGTGACACCCGGCCGCATGAGCCAGAAACCATCGGTGAACTTCATTGCGTGACTGCTCCTGCCGTGATGCCGCGGGTCGGCGTAGACGAAAAGGGGAAGACCCTCACTTCACGGCCCCCGCCGTGATGCCGCGCGTGAGCGTGCGCTGGAAGATCAGGAAGAAGATCAGGGTCGGGATGATGCCCAGCAGGGCCGAGGCGCTGATCGTGGTGACATCCATCAACCGGTCGCCCTGCAGCACGCTGATGGCCACGGGGACGGTCTGGTTGTCATTGGATGCCAGGAACGTCAGGGGGATCAGGAACTCGTTCCACGTCCAGATGAAGAAGAAGATGACGAGCACCGACAGGGTCGGGCGGCTGATGGGGAAGACGACGCGCCACAGGATCTGCCAGCGGGTCGCGCCGTCGATCGACGCGGCCTCGAGGATCTCACGGGGGAACGTGCCGTACACCGACGACAGCAGGTACGTGCCGAAGGCCGCCTGGATCACCGTGAACACGATGATGACCGACAGCAGGTTGTCGTAGAGGCCGACAGATTTGAACATGTAGTACAGCGGGTACAGCAGCGCTTCCTGCGGCAGCAGGTTCGCGAGCAGGAACAGCAGCACGATCCCCGTGCGACCCCGCACGCGCCCGATGCCGATCGCGAAGGCGTTGAGCATCGAGATGCCCACGGCCAGCACCGCGACGACTCCGGAGATGAGGATGGAGTTGCCGACCTTGCGGGGGAAGTCGACGCGGTTCCAGAAGTCGATGATCCCGCCGAAGTCGAGCTGCTGCGGCAGCGCGAGCGGACCCGACGTGGCGTAGTCGACCGGCGACTTGAACGAGTTCACGAGCACGAGGTAGAACGGCGCGAGCACGAGCAGCGCGCCGACGACGACGAGCGCGAGCAGCAGCCAGTCGACGGGACGACGACGGGTCATGCCACCCCGGCCGCTGCGCCGCGGCGGGCGTCCGGTGGTGATGACGGCGGTGGCGGTCACAGTCCGGCCCTTTCCTTGCGTTCGAGCGAGGTCTGCACGCGGATGAACACGATCGACACGATGACGACGACGATCGTCAGCACCGTCGCGATGGTCGCGCCGTAACCGACGTTCCGCTTGGTGAAGAACTCGAGGTAGGCGTAGTACGCCGGGACGATGGTGGATCCGGCCGGCCCGCCCTGCGTGATGACGTACACGGGTCCGAATACCTTCAGCGCCGCGATCGTGCAGGTGAGGGTGACGACGAAGATCTCGGGGCGGATGATGCTGACCGTGATCGCGGTGAACCGCTGGAACCAGTTGGCCCCGTCGAGTTCGGCGGCTTCGTACAGCTCGGGGTCGACCCGCTGCAGGGCGGCCATGAACACCACGACCGGGTAGCCGATCTGCACCCAGACCAGCACGACCATGAGCACGATGAGCGCCGACGGCATCTGTCCGAGCCAGTCGTACGAGGGGATGCCGAGGCTGCCCAGGATCTGGTTGAGGGCGCCGGTCTCGCCGGGCCGGACGATCCAGCCGATGACGATGCCGGCCACGGCGATGGGGAGGATCTGCGGCAGGTAGTAGGTGGCACGGAGGAAGCTGCCGACCTTGCCGCCGAACTTCCGACCGACGACGTCGAACAGCAGCGCGGCGACGGCGAGGCCGATCACGGTGGGGACGACGACCATCGCCAGGACCATCCACACCGAGTTGGTGAAGGAGGTCCAGAAGTCCTCGTCGCCGAGGAGCTTCACCCAGTTGTCGAGGCCGATGAACTCGGGGTCGCCGACACCGCGCCACTTCGTGAAGGTGAGCAGCACGTTCCACAGCAGGGGGACGATGACGATCACCAGCAGCAGCACGAAGCCGGGCAGCAGGTAGAGCCAGTACCCGGCGGTGCCGCCGCGGCGTTGGGGGATGGCCGGCTGCTCGGGCGGGAGCGCCACCCGAGCAGCCGGTCGGGTGAGAAGGGCCATCAGCGGAAGTCCGCCGTGCCTTCGTCGTACTTCTTGCCGAGGTTGGCGTTGGTGGTCGCCGGGTCCTGCGAACCGGTCACCAGGCCCTGCAGCTCCTGCACGAGCACGTCGTAGAAGCCGGGGGCGGGCCAGTCGGGGTAGAACGACAGACCGTCGTCCTGCAGGATGCCGTTGAACGTGTCGATGAGCTCCTTGCTCTTGGCATCCGTGATGTCGGCGGTGTCGGCCGCGACGGGAACGCCGCCGTTGTTGCCGATGATGGCCTGGATCTCGGGGCTCATCGTGATGTCGATGAACTGGTACGCGAGGTCCTTCTGCTTCGAGCGCTCGGGCACGACCCACAGGTTGCCCGACGATCCGAGCGACAGCTTCGACCCCGGGAAGGCCGAGAGGGTCCAGTCGAAGGTTGCGTCCGAGGCGAAGCGGCCGTACCACCACGAGCCGGACACGAAGATCGGCGAGGTGCCGTTGATGAACGAGACGCCGGCGTCCTCGGCCTTGACCGACGAGACGTCCTTGGCGATGTATCCCTTGTCGACGTACTGCTTGAGGGTGTCGGAGGCGTAGGTCACCTCGGAGCCGTTCCAGTCGACGGGGTTCTTGTACAGCTGGTAGTCGTCGACCCACGAGCGGTCGGCCTTCGACAGGGCCAGCTGGTACCAGAGCTGTCCGAGGGGGTATTCGGCACCGGCCTCGGCGAGGGGGGTGATGCCCTTCGCGACGAACGCGTCGAGCACCTTGGTGAACTCGTCGTAGGTCTTCGGGACCTCGAGGCCGGCTGCCTTGAACGCGTCGAGGTTGTAGTAGACGCCGACGAACTCGCCGTAGTTGGGCACGCCGTACCAGGTGTCGCCGCCCATGACGCCGTCGGAGCTGTACTTCGCCGTGGTCTGCAGCGACGGGGCGAGCTTGGCATCCCATCCGTACTGGGTGACGGCGTCGCTGATGTCGGCGATCAGGCCGGTGCTGGCGAGGAAGCCCGCGGTCGCGTTGCCCTTGTTGAACTCGAGGAGGTCGGGGGCGGCGTCGGTGTCGAGCACCTGGCTGGCGGTCTTCTGGATCTGCTCGAAGGACTTCTCCTCGACCTTGACCGTGGCGCCGGTCTGCTTCTCGAAGATCGGGATGGCGGCGTTCCAGGCTTTGGCCATCGCGCTGTCGGCGCCTTCGTAGTGCCAGAGCGTGAGGGTCTTGCCGGCGCCGTCGGTGGAACCGGCGTCGCCTCCTCCTCCGCTGCAGGCGGAGAGGGCGAGGGCGGCGACGGCGATCGAGCCGACGGCCGCGACGGTTCGGGTCGCGCGTCGTTGTGCGGTGGTGCGTGCCATCGTTGGCACTCCTTTCACTGTGATCCGCTGGGTTGGTGGGTGTCCGCTAGCGGGGGCGGATGTGTCGAAGCGTTTCGATGACGGGCGAACGACACAGGCTGTGGGGTGGGCGGGGTCAGGCGGAGCGGGCCGCGGCGACGGAGCCGCGGTCCAGGTAGGTCGGTGGGATGAGATGGAGACCGGATGCCACGGGACGTCCGGCGATCAGCTCGATCGCGAGGTCGACCGCGAGCTCGCAGGAGCTCTGGGGCACCAGCGGGATCGAGTCGACCGGGGTGGGCTGCGCGTCGGTGTCGAAGCTGCTGCCGACCGACACGATGGAGACGTCGCCCGGCACGCTCTTGCCGAGTGCGGCGAGTTCGACGAGGACGACCTGCAGCACCTCTTCCGGGGCGTGCAGCACGATGCCGGTGACGCCGGCGGCGACGAACTCGCGCACCGACTCCCGCACGTGGGCGCGGTCGGTGACGATCTCGCCGGATGCCACGGCCCGGGCGTTCCCCCCGCGTTCGGTGGCGCGCGACACGACGGCGGCGCGCACGCGGGGCGGGAAGTTCGACTTCTCGTACGCCCGCCGCGACCCGCCGATCAGGCCGACCTCGCGGTGCCCCGCGTCGGCGAGGCGGTCGACGGCCTCGACGGCCGCGCGCTCGAAGTCGAGGTCGACGCACACGAGATCGTCGTGGTCGTTCGGGATGCCGACGAACAGCGTCGGGGTGGCGCTGGAGCGCGCGATCTCCACGCGGGGGTCGTCGGGGGCGACGTCGAGCACGAGGATGGCGTCCACGAGTCCGCTCGCGGCGACGCGCTTCATGCCGGCCGACGCGTCTTCGTCGGTGAGCAGGAGCATGTCGTACTCCTTGCGGCGCGCCGCCACCGTCATGGCGTGCATGAACGCCATGTGGCTCGGGGCGTGGCTGTCGGCGCGCAGCGGCTCGGACAGCGCGAAGATGTTCGTCTGGCTGCCGGCGAGCATGCGGGCACCCGCGTTGGGGCTGTACCCGAGCTCGTGCACCGCGGCCTGGATGCGGCGGCGCGTCTCGACTGACACCGGACGCTTGCCGCTCAGCGCGTAGGAGACGGTGCTGATCGACACACCCGCAGCGCGGGCGACCTCGTCGATCCCTGCCATAGCGACTCCTTCGTTGCTGTCTAAGCGCTTCCGGGAAGCGCTTCGACGGCAAAGCTAGGCCACATCGCGCGCGAGCGCAAGAGGTAAGTTGGCGCAGGCAACAAAAGGGCGAGGGGCGCAGCTCGGAGGTCGGCCGAACCCGCAATGGTTAGCATGGGGGCGGGGGCTGAATCCGCTCTGGGTGAGGAGCTGCATTTCATTGGGGCATTCAGAGGTTTCTTCGCTGATTCAACGCGAAGAATGGGACGACCTTGCGAACTACATCGAAGAGCACTGGGTCGAGCTGACGCATTCGCATCGTGAGTCGCTCGTTTCCGCATTGAACGCGATGCCCGCTGCGCTGTGGAAATCGAATGCGCGCTTCGCCGCGGCACACGAGTACGCCAATTTCATTCCGGCACGCGGCGCTGCGCGGCCGACCCGCTACCAGCACGCGCCGGGTGCGGAGGAGGGCCTGCTCGACACCCTCGCCCGGCTGACGAGCCAGAGCGCCGGTGCCCGCATGGTCGGCCGGTTCGACGACGCCGTCGCGGCCGCAGAAGAGGCGCTCCGCGTGCTCCGGCAGAGCCCGGCGGCCGCCACCCAGGCCATCCGGCCCGTGCTGCCCGACCTGCGCCTCCAGTGGGCGATCTCACTGCAGCTCGGCGGCCGGCTGTCCGAGGCCGTCCGCGCGTACGAACGGGCGTACGACGAGGCGATCCGCCACGACAACACAAGGATCGCCGTCGAAGCGGCCGGGACCATCGCCTTCGACTTCGCGATCCTGGGAATGCCTACGCAGGCCCGGGAATGGCTCGCCCGCGTGCCCGTCTATGTGCATGACGGATCGGACACCGTACACGAGATGGCGGCGCTCGCGGCGGCTCTGCTGGCCACGCACGAGCTCGACCTCGACGAGGCGGGACGCATCCTCGCCGACACGCCCGCCGTCTCCTCGGAGACCTGGGCGATGCGCTTCTTCGCGGAGTCGTCGGTCGAGAGTATTCGTGGAAGCAACGAGACCTTCGCGACCACGCTCTTCGCTCTTCGCGCCGCCCACCCCGCCGCTCTCAGCGCATCGGGGCTGAATGACATCCTGCTGAGGATCGCCGCGGCCGAAGCCGCACTGCAGACGAACGAGCCGGCGCGGGCGGACATCGTCTTCGCCGATCTCGCGGCACGCGCGAGCACACTTCCGCCGGGCGTGCTCGAACCGCTGCGCGCGTGGCGTGCGATAGCCGACGACGACCTTTCGGCCGCCTTCGTCATCGCCTCCGGACCCCTGTCCGAAGGAACGGCGAGCCCCGGAGTCGCGGCTGAGCTGCGCGCGGTGCTGGCAGTGGTGCACCTGCGCCACGATCAGCGCGACGACGCGGTCGCCCAGTACGTCGCCTGCCGGAAGATCGTGTCGGACGAGCGTCTGTTCGACGTGTTGCACAGGGTCGCACCCGATGACCTCGACCGACTCGAGCAGCTCTCCGGTCAGCCGATCCCGCCCGCAGCGCGGGCTGCGCTCGCGTCGAGTCCGCCCCGGGTGCGCCGCCCCCGCCGGACCGCCGCGCGACTCACTCCTCGAGAGATCATCGTGCTGCGTCATCTGGTGCAGGGCCGATCGCGCGCCGAGATCGCGCACGCCGAGAACCTGTCGCAGAACACCATCAAGACGCAGACCACGTCGATCTACCGGAAGCTGAACGTAACCAATCGCGACGGCGTCGTGCGTGCCGTCATGGCCTCGCCCGGCCTCCTGCGCTGACCGCGCCGGGCCGGTGATGGCATCGCGGGCGGAGCCGCGACCCATCCGATCGCTCGGCCTCTCCGAAGACAAAAGATGGTGACGCACTTCGCGCACCGCAGAGCCCGGTCTTCGACCGCGTCCTGCACGACCCGACGTGGGAGCACGAGATGCGCGAATCGCACACGCGGGCGTTGGCATCGCTTGACGACGACGCCAACGTCACCGATCTGCTGGTCCGTCGCGCCGCCGAGGCGCCCGACCACGTGGCCTTCGAGGTGCCGCCGCCCGCCGGAGCCGGCACGGACGCCTGGAGCCCGATCACCACGGCGGCCTTCCTCGCCGAGGTGCGCTCCCTCGCGAAAGGCCTGATCGCCGTCGGCCTGGCTCCGGGAGACGCGGTCGCCATCATGGCGCCCACACGCTACGAGTGGGCGGTGGCCGACCTCGCGACGTGGTTCGCCGGCGGCGTCGTCGTGCCCGTGTACGAGTCGTCCTCGGCGTCCCAGGTGGCCGCGATCGTGTCCGACGCGCGTGTGCGCGTGGGCATCGGCGGGGGCCCCACGCACATCGCGCTGCTGACCGACGCCCTGGCATCCGTCGACGACACCATCGGCGTGTGGGGCATGGACGACCTCCCGGCCCTCTCCGCCCGGGGCGCCGGGGTCTCGGACGACGAGCTCGAGCACCGCCGCACCCGCGCCGGACACGACGACCCCGCGACGATCGTCTACACCTCCGGCACCACCGGCGAGCCCAAGGGCGCCGTCCTGACCCACGCGAACTTCCTCGGCCAGGTGCGGAACATCGCGGCGGCCTACCGCGAGGTCGTGCATCCGGAGGGCAACACGATCATCTTCCTGCCGCTGGCGCACGTGCTCGCCCGCGGCCTACAGCTCATCTGCATCGCCAGCGGCATGCGCATCGCCCACCTGGCGGATCCCGCCGCCGTGGTGCCGACGCTCGCGACGCTGCGCCCCACGTTCCTGGTCGTCGTGCCGCGGGTGCTGCAGAAGATCCAGGCCGCGGCGGGCGAGAAGGCCGCCGCGAAGGGGCTGTCGGGCGTGTGGGCGCGGGCGCGCGCCACGGCCGTCGCCGCCGGTCGACTCGCCGAGCGGAAGGATGCCGGCCTCCCCCGCCGCATCCCGCTCGGGCATCGCGTGCGTCACGCCGTCTTCGACGCCCTGTTCTACCGGCGCCTGCGGGCCGTGATGGGCGGACGGGTCGACTACATGCTGTCGGGCGGGGCGAGCCTCGACGCCGAGCTCTCGCTGTTCTTCCGGGGGCTCGGCGTGCCGGTCATCGAGGGCTACGGACTCACCGAGACCACCGCGCCGCTGACGGGCAACCTCCCCGGCCGGATCGCATCCGGCACCGTCGGTCTGCCGCTCCCGGGTTCCACCGTGCGCATCAGCGAGGAGGGCGAGGTGCTCGCGAAAGGCGTAGGCGTGTTCGCGGGCTACCGCGATCCGCGTCACGACGCCGAGGCCTTCGTCGACGGCTTCTTCCGCACCGGCGATCTGGGTCGCCTCGACGACGCGGGACGGCTGGTCCTCGAGGGGCGCGTGAAAGACGTCATCGTCACCTCCAACGGCAAGACGATCGTCCCCGTCCGCTGGGAGGCCGCGGTCGAGGCCGACCCGCTCGTCCAGCACGCCG
Organism: Microbacterium sp. RURRCA19A; assembly: GCF_900156455.1. Lineage (GTDB taxonomy): Bacteria > Actinomycetota > Actinomycetes > Actinomycetales > Microbacteriaceae > Microbacterium. Next base: position 480,911 of record NZ_FTNQ01000002.1, on the reverse strand, counting down.
TCATGGTCGGCGAGGGGAAGCCGTACCTCAGCGCGCTGCTGATCCTGGATGCCGAGCAGGCGGCCGCGTGGGCGGCATCCGCGGGTCTGCCCTTCGATGCCGGCACGCCCGCGGGCCTGCGCGCCGTGGACGAACCGCGACTGCACGCCCACCTGCAGCGCACCGTGGACGCCGCGAACGCGCTGGTGTCGCGCAGCGAGCAGGTGCGCCGGTTCGAGCTGGTCGTCGCCGACCTCGACGACCGCGAGCTGGTGACCCCGACCCTGAAGATCAAGCGGACCGTGGTGGTCGACCGCGCCGCCGAGACCATCGCATCCCTGTACCGAGGAGCCCCGTCATGAGCGCCCCCGTCACCACCTCCATCGGCTCGCCCGCGAAGCAGAACCGATCCGCGCTGATCGCGGTGGTCGTCGCCGTGCTGATCGGCGCGGGACTCGCCGTCGCCGGGAGCTTCTCGGGGGCGCGGGTGGCCGGCATCCCGGTGTTCGCCCTCGCGGTCGCGGCGGCGTTCGTGATCCAGTTCCTGGTGTTCATCCCCTCGGCGCTGCGCCGCACCGAGCGCTTCTTCGACCTCACCGGCAGCCTCACGTTCATCGCGGTGTCGGTGGCGGTGGCCCTGCTCGCCCCCGGCCAGGACGCCCGCGGCTGGATCCTCGCGGCGATGGTGGTCGTGTGGGCCGCACGTCTGGGGTCGTTCCTGTTCGCACGCGTGCACCGCGCCGGATCGGACGGCCGCTTCGACGAGATCAAGACGAAGCCGCTGCGGTTCCTGCAGGTGTGGGCGATCCAGGGACTCTGGGTCTCGCTGACCGCGTCGGCCGCGTGGATCGCGATGAGCGCGGATGCCGATCACCGGGCACCCCTCGACGTGTTCGCGATCGTCGGCATCGTCGTGTGGATCGTCGGCCTTGTGGTCGAGGTCGTCGCCGACCTGCAGAAGCAGGCGTTCCGCGCCGACCCGGCGAACACGGGCGAGTTCATCCGCACGGGCCTGTGGTCGCGCTCGCGGCACCCCAACTACTTCGGCGAGATCCTCGTCTGGGTCGGCGTGTTCGTCGTGGCCGCGCCGGTGCTGCAGGGCTGGCAGTGGGTGGCGGTGCTGTCGCCGCTGTTCGTGATCCTGCTGCTCACGCGGGTCAGCGGCATCCCGCTGCTCGAGAAGCGCGCCGACGAGAAGTGGGGCGACCGCGCCGACTACCGCGCGTACCGCGACAGCACCCCGGTGCTGATCCCGGCGCTGACCGCGCGCGCAGGCGTGCGGCGGTAGACCCGGCCCGGCCCTCGGCTCACGAGGGCACGGGCGTCGCCGCGTCGGCTCCATCGAAACGGTCGACGGTCTCCGCCCGCGCCTCGATCCGGAGTGCCTGGATCAGACCGCGGTAGAGGTCGTCGCGGCGCAGCAGTTCTTCGTGCGTCCCGGCGTCCCGCACCGAGCCCGCGTCCAGGACGACGATCTGATCGGCCTCGAGGATCGTCGACAGGCGGTGCGCGATCGTGACGACGGCACCCGTGGCCGCGGTCTCCGCGATGATCTCCTGGATCGCCGCTTCCGCCCCGGCATCCAGCTGAGCGGTCGCCTCGTCCAGCAAGAGGACGGACGGTCTCCGCACCAGCGCACGGGAGACCGCCAGCCGCTGCCGCTCGCCGCCGGACAGGCTCGTCTCGACCACCGCCGTGTCGAGCCCGTCCGGGAACGATCGGACCCGCTCGTCCAGCCCCACGGCCGTCAACGCCGACCACGCCTCGTCGTCGGTGCCGTCGTCGACCCGGAAGAGCACGTTGTCGCGCACGGTGCCCGGGATGACGGGCGTCTCCTGCTCGACGTAGGCGATGCGGGATCGGACGTCGTCGATGCTGAGGTGGGCGTACGGGATGCCGTCCAACTCGAGGTGACCCTCTCGGGGGTCCAGGAAGCGGAGCAGGAGCGAGAAGACCGTCGTCTTCCCGGCCCCGGACGGTCCGACGAGCGCGACGTGACCGGTGCGGGGGATGTCGATGGTGACATCGCGGAGGACATCCCTCGAGCCGTCGCCGTATGCGGCCCGGACGGCACGCACGGAGAGGACGGGGGCGTCGCGGTCGATGCGCCTCGACTCGGCGACCGGGCGACGAGCGGTGTCTTCGAGCTCGAGATGCGAGGTCTCGGTGATGCGGGCGGCGGCCGCCAGTCCCGCCTGGATCGAGGCGAAGGCCCCGGCGAGGGTCGTGATCGGGTCGATGATGTTGACCGCGTACAACAGGAACGCCACCAGACTCGAGACGGCGAGCTCGCCCGACGACACCCGCCACGCGCCGAGCCCGAGCACCGCGACGAGCGACAGCTGCATCCCTCCGCCGGCGACGGCCCACACGAGCGCGGAGAACCAGACCGAGCGGATCGAGTGGCGCGCGGAGTCCTCCGCGCTGGCCGTGACCCGGGCGATCTCCCGGTCCTCGGCCCGGCTGGACTTGATGGTCCGCAGCGCACGCATGCCCCCCTCGAGCGACGAACCCAGGTCGCCCATGGCATCCTGCGCGCGTTTGGTGGCCCGACCGATGCGCGGGAGGAACACCGCGAACAGGCCGCCCACCAGGACGAGGGCGGCGAGGGTCGTCAGCAGCAGGACCCCGTCGAGGAACGCCATCAGGATCACCGTTCCCACCAACGCGACCGCGCCGTTGATGAGCTGGACGACGCTGCTGGTGGCGGCGGCGCGCAGCAGGACGGTGTCGCTGGTGACCCGGGTGACCAGTTCGCCGGTCCGGAAGCGCTGGATCTGCTCGAGCCGGGCCCGGAAGAACCGCTGGATGAGGGAGCGTCGGGCATCCAGCACGATGCGCTCCGCCAGACGCCCCAGCACGACCGTCTGCGCGAACCCGGCGCAGGTGCCGACGAGCAGGAGGAGCACGAGTGCCCCGACCGGTCCGGCCAGGTCGATCCCGGCACCGAGGCCGTCGAGCACCCACTTCGCCGCGAGCGGCGTCGCCAGGGTGACCCCGGTCGCGAACAGGCCGAGGAGCACACCGATGCCGATGCCGAGACGATGGGGACGCGCGTACGCGGCGATCAACGCCAGACCGCCCGTGCGCGGACCCGAGGGACGCGGGCTCACGAGGACACTCGCGCCTCGGGCCGACGACGTCGGAAGACCTCGCGCCACATCGCCGCCGCATCATCGGTCCGGGTCGCCGCACGCCAGACGCGCAGCGAGAGCCACAGCAGGATGCCGATCGTGGCCGCCATCGCCAGGCCGGCCACCGTGGCATCGCCTACGTCGACGCGCCCCTCGGCCACCCCGACCGGCAGGAGCACGATCGAGACGGGCGGGATGAGGCTGGCCGCACCGATCCACGCCGCGTCCGGGTCGAGCACCGCGACGATCAGCACACCGAACGCCAGGAACCCGATGAGCTGCACGACGATCCCGAGCGACGCGGTCCCCCCGCCCCGGAAGAGCAGGACGAGCACCGTGGCGAACGCGACCAGCATCGCGATGCCCGCCGCGGCCCACAGCGCGAGCGGCACCGCGAGCTGCGCCACGCGGAGAGCCGTCTCACGTTCTCCGACGACGACGAGAAGCGATGCCGCGAGCGCGCCGAGGGCGCCGATCTGCACCACACCGCCGACGACGGCGGCGACGAGGCGCCCGCCGATGACCCCGAGCGGCGACGTGCGCGACAGCACGCCGTCGAAGAGTCCCAGCGTCAGGTCGCGCGACAGGGCGCCGAAGGTCCAGGCCGCGCGGCCCGCGATGACCGAGAACGTCAGCAGCGTGGCGACGAGGGTGAGGACGCGCGTGAGGACGGCGTCGCCGTCGTCGACGTCGAAGCCGTAGACGATCGCGGGGGCGGGTTGCGCGGCGGCGACGGCGAGCGCGGCGGTCGCGAACCGGTCACCGACCGCGCTCGCGCCGGCCGCCTGCGACGCCTTCTCCACGCGGACCTCGACGACGCCCCCGGTGACGACCACCGCCACGTCCGCGCCCAGTTCCGCGGGGATCGCGGTGGCGGGCTCGACGTCCCAACCGGGTTCGGCGGCCTCGACCGCCGCGATGACCTCCGGGGAGGCGACCGCGTGGATGCGCGGCGGTGCACTGGACGAGCCGACCAGCTGCGGCGCCAGCACGAGCAGCGCGACGATGACCGCCATCAGCGCGAACAGGGTCAGCTGCGCGGCGGTGAAGAGCTGCCGAAACAGATCCCGGCGCAGAACGGTCGTGAACGAGCGCCACGCGGCGGCGGCGTTCATGCCGCTTCCCCCAGCAGCTCTCGGAGGGACGACCCGGATGTGCCCACGACGTCCGACAGCGGCCCTTCGGCGACCGCCCTGCCCCGGGCGATGACCGCGACGCGATCGGAGATGGATGCCACGACCTCCAGCTGGTGACTCGAGACGAGCACGCCCACACCGTCGGATGCCAGGCTGCGCACGACGTCCGAGACCTGTGCGAGGCCGTCGATGTCGAGTCCCGAGAACGGCTCGTCCAGCAGCAGGTACCGGGGGTGGCCGAGGAGCGCGAGGGCCAGCTGCGCCCGCTGGCGATTGCCCAGGCTCAGCGCGGCGAAGCGGCGATCGCTCAACTCGGCCACGCCGACGCGTTCGAGGATCAGATCGACGTGCTCGCCGACGGAACGCGGCGGGATGCCGACGAGTCGGGCGAAGTAGCGCAGCTGAGCGCGCACCGTCTCGTCGAGGTAGAGTCCGCGCTCCTCCGGCATGTGCCCGATGCGGACGCGGTCATCGGGGGACATCCGGCGCCCGTCGACGAGGACCTCCCCGCCGTCCGGCTCGCGCAGCCCTCCCAGCAGCCGCATCGCCGTCGATTTGCCCGCGCCGTTCGGCCCGACGAACGCCGTCACCCTCCCCGAGGGCACGGTGAGCGAGTAGTCGGCGAGGGCCACGGTGTTCCGGTACCGCTTCTCGACCGCGCGGAGCTCGAGCGCGGTCACGACGTGCCGGCCGCCGCGTCGCGGCGCAGGGTCACGGCGTAGAGCGGCGACGACGGCGAGACGAACTCCCCACCGGCGAGACCGCCCGTCAGACCCGTCACCGACAGACCGGCGTCGGCGGCGAGCGCCTGCAGGTCGGACGGCGCCGTCAGGACGCTCCGCTCCAGGACCGAGGTCGTCCGATCCCCGTCCATCCAGGTCTGACGCATCCGCCAGATCCCGTCCTCGACGGACGAGAAGCACGCCAGCCCCGTCTCGTGCCGCGCGTAGGGGATGAACATCGAGGTCGGCGCCGATCCGATGACCTCGAGCACGAACGCCGGGGAGTGGGTCTCGATGACGGCCACGCCGTCGGGCGCGAGCATCGCCGCGATGTTGCGGAGGGCGGCGACCTGGGCCGCGGGGTCGGGCAGCATCGAGAACGACGCGCACACGCAGAAGACGAGGGCCGCCGAGCCCGAGGGGACGATGGCGTCGAGCCCTGCGCCGCTGAAGTCGCTCTCGTGCAGGTCGAACGGAACGTCCGGGTACCGCTCGGCCGCCTGCGCCAGCAGGGCGGCGGAGCCGTCGATGCCGACGAAACGCAGCCCGGGCTCACCGGCGAGCGACCGCGCGAGCGGGCCCAGCACGCGGGCCGTTCCCACGCCCAACTCGACCACGGCTCCGCGCCCTCCGGCCCGCAGGACCCACTCGCGCAGCGCGGTGATCTCGGCGGAGGCCTCGTCGAGCTCGCCGTAGATGTCGTCGTACACGCCGACGATGGCGGAACCGTACTCCTCGGAGATGACCTTCGCGGCGGACGGCGCGGCCGTCATCGTCCGCCGCCCGCGCCGAAGAGGCGCTTGATGGAGGCGCGCGTCGAGGGCGCGAGCCACAGACCGGCGGCCACGACGACCAGGGCGGCACCGCCGACGAGGATGAGGATGATGAGCGAGGTCATGGGGGACTCCTTCAGGGACCGACCGGGGACAGGGGGGAGGGGGCGGATGCACCGTCGGACGGCGCTCCGAGGGCGGGCGAGAGCAGCACGACCTCGGGCAGCACGGCGTCGTCGGATCCCGCGTGGGTGATGATCGCGAACTGATGGACGGGGGTCTCCCCCTCGACGCGGACCGAACGTCCGACGGTGGCGGCGATGGTGCGGTACGACGACGACAGCACGAGCTCGACGGGGTCGACCGTCACCGCCAGCTGGGCCAGCTCCGAGGCGTGGTCGAAGACCCCTTTGTCGGCGCGGCGACCGGGGAACCAGACGAGGTGCAGGAAGCGGCGGGGCGCCGGCGGGGAGGTCCGCTGCCAGTCCTGCCAGGTGCCGTCGGGGTTGCGCAGGCGGTGGAAGACCTCGTGGTCGCTGGTGGCGGGCACCGGCGCGAAGAACTTCCAGTTCGGGATCAGCCCGAACAGGTCGCGCCGCCGCATGCGGTCGAACGAGTGGCTGGGGAGCTGCGACAGCACCGTCAGCGTCAGGGCTCCGGAGAACAGCAGCATGCTGCCGCCCCGGACGAGACTGCGGATCTCCATCACGCGGCCTCCGTCCGCTGCACGAACTCGAGGATGCGGTCGGTGACGTCGCCGGCGATGAGGGCGTCGGTGAGCAGCGTGTCGTGGGTGGCGTCGAAGACGACGGGAGCGCCGTCGCTCTGCGTGCCGAAGGTGCTCGCGAGCGAGGCCTGGAATCGGGCCGAGTCGGGGTCCGCCATCGTTCGGGATGCCGAGATCACCAGGCCCTCGACACCGGGGAGGAGTCGGATCTCGGGGGGAGCGGCGACGTCCAGTTCGGTCTCGACCGCGCGCAGCTCGCGCGCACCGGCGCGCCACATCCGGCCGTCGCGGTAGTTCCGTTCGGCGTTGACGCGGAACGGGGTGGGCAGCCGTCGCGCCCAGGCGGGGTGATCCAGGAAGACTCCGAGGCCGGCCCGCACGAGCGTGCCCATCTGACGCTGCGCATCGCGCACGAGCTTCAACCCCTCCCGCTGCGACGCGGACTGGGCGAACTGCGCGGGGTGGGTGGCATCCAGGAAGACGAGCCCGGCGACGGCGCCGTCGGGAAGCGTCTCGGCCGCGCGACGGATGACCTCTCCGCCGTACGAGTGTCCGGCGAGGATCACCCGCTGTCCGGGGTCGGTCAGGGCGGTGACGAGGTCGACCAGATCGGCCACGGCATCCTCGATCCGGAAGGCGTCGCCCTCCGCCTCGCGGGAGGCGCCGTAGCCGGCACGGTCGTACGTGATGAAGTCGACGGATTCGGATCGGTCGAGGTTGCCGGTGATCCACCCGAAGTGGTCCTGGGTCGCGAAGAGGGCGTTGACCAGGAAGACGATCGTCCGATGTCCCCGCTGCTTGCCCCCGTAGGAGAGCACGCTCCCCCGTCGGGTGGTGAGCCGCGAGAGGTAGGCGGGGCCGTCGAGGACGCGCATGCGGCGACGCACGGCGTCGACCGCGGTCCCGGCGACGGCGGTCGCGAGGACGGCTCCCGCGACGAGGGGCAGGGTGTCGGAGCGGTCGCGCCCGCGGGACCAGCCCGACGTGGTGTACGCGATGGCGGGGTGGAACGCGGCGAACCCCCAGACGAATCGGCCGAGACCCATGATGACGCCGTTGGCGGCGTGGAAGGCCATCGCGACGGCGGAGTATCCGGCGCTGACGACGGGGCCGGCGACGTAGACCAGGGGATACGACGACTCGAAGGCGAGCATGCTCGCGGTCGCGGCCTTCTCGAGGCGCGGATGCCGGCGGAGGACCTTCCAGACCCCCTCGTGCCCGTAGGTGTGGGTGCGCATGACTCCCGAGACGGCGACGCCTTCGCGCCACGGGCGGCCGGCGAGCTTGACCCAGCCGGACACGCCGTACGACAGGACGCCCTGCAGCGACAGGTACCACAGGCCCGCGTCGACGGATTTCGCGTCGCCGCCCGCGCGGGCGAGCGCGGCGGCCGTGTGGACCTGCAGCGCGGCCTGGTCGGAACCGTCGCCGCCGTACCGGGAGCGCGCCTGGTTGATCATCCCCAGGACGCTCAGCCCGGCGTCGGCACCCAGACGGATGCCGTCCCACGTCCGACCGCGACCGGGGAGCAGCACGGCGATCCCCAGCGCGCAGCGCACCGCGTGGAAGACCTTGTCCGCGCGGTCACTGTCGAGGGCGTCGAGAACGCGGGCGACGACGGGCGCGTCCTCGGCGAGACCTCCGCGCAGCACCCGCCAGTCGTTGAGTTCGCCCGCCCCGGTGTCCCGCCGGGTGGAGAGGGCCTCGAGGCTCGCGAGCGCGGCGGTGACGGCGGCGAGCGACTCACTCGCGCGCAGAGCCCGCTCGCGCGATCCCGCGGCTCGCCGAGTCGCCGTACCGACCCGCTTCCAGACCTTCATGTCCCTCTCCTCCCGACCGGACGTTCCGTGGCTGCGCTCACCCGCCGGCGACGGCGCGGCCGGCCTCGAAGGCCGCCACGAGGCCGCCACCGATGGCTGCTCCGCCGGCGAAAGCGCCCGCGAGGGCGAGAGGGGTTGCGAGCACCGGGCCATCGGCATCCGATCGGACGCGGACGGCCTCACCGATCGCGGGCCGCGAGCTGAACACCGTGACGGCGTCGCCCACCCGGGCTTCGAGCGTCGCCACGGTCACCACGTCCCCACGGCGCGACCGGCGACGTAGGCGCCCACGACGCTCACTCCCCCGCCGACGGCGGCGGCGGCGAGCTTCCATGTCGCGACGGCGGCCGGCGCCGCCGCCACGGTGGCGGGGGTTCCCAGGACGGGAGCCGACACGGCGTTCCCGAACGGACCGTCGTCGGGGATCGCCGCGACGGCGGCCCCCACGCGAGCGGACAGAGCGGCATCCCTGGACATCATCGTCATCGTCATCATCTGGACCTTTCCTCGAATGGACGAACGGCCCCCAGGCTGACGCGCGGCGCCGCGGTCCTCAAGCGATGCGGGGAGAATCCATCCCAAAGTGCAGGTGGTCTGCGACTTTGGGGGGAGATGACGGGCGCAGCGGTCAGCGGACGGGGAGCGCGGCCTCGACGTGCCATCCGTCATCGCGCGGGGCGGCGTCGAAGGTGCCGCCGAGGAGGAGCACCCGCTCGCCCATGCGCACCAGCCCGTACCCGCCGCGCGTCGCATCGATCGGATCGGGCCGTTCCGGCAGCGAGTTCCACACGCTCACGCGGGCCTCGGTCGTCGAGGCGCTGACGCGGATGTTCACGGTCTGCGAGCCGGAGGCGTGCTTGAGGACGTTCGTCCCCGCTTCCCGCACGATCCGGGCGAGCGTGCCGCTGACGAGGCGGTCGACGTCCGTTTCGTCGGCGATCGTGCTCTCCACGGTCACCCGGTAGCCCGCGGCGGTCAGTTCGTCGCGCAGGTCCGCGACCGCCGCGACGATCCCGTGCTGGTACACCGTCCGACCGGTGCCTTCGTCGGTGTCGCCCACGAGGAGCACGACGCGACGGATGTCTGCGAGGGCCTGTCGTGCGGAGTCCACGATGGCCTGTTGCGAGATGCGGCGCTCGTCGGCGTCGGTGGTGTACCCGAGAAGTCGGGCGTGCATGGCGATGACGGTCAGGTCGTGGGCGACGACGTCGTGGAGGTCGTCGGCGATGCGGCGGCGTTCCTCCATCGCGATCTCCCCGCGTGCCTGTTCGGCCACGAGCAGTCGACGTCGGCTCTGCACGTCGCGGGCCGCCAGGGCGCGCAGGACGAGCCCGATGATGCTCGCGCCGACGGCCACGACGAGGGCCGCGACGAAGCCCGAAGCGGGTTCCTGAGCCGGCAGGACGAGGCGGATGCCGACCGCGGAGCCGACGAAGGCGACGAAGTAGACGACCTGGAACACCGCGGAACAGCACCGCACGACGATGACGCACCCCAGGGCGAGGGCGAGGATCGCCTCCTGCTCCGCGTCGAGCGCGACGGAGGCCGCCGTGAGCAGCAGCATCGCGCCGACGAAGATGCTCGACCGCCAGACGGGCAGTGCGAAGCAGAGCGTGAGGATGCCCTGGAAGACGACGTCGTCGACCCCGGCTCCCTGCGCGGCGCTGAGGATGAGGTGACCGACGAAGCCGACCGCCACCATGATCAGGAGGGCCGCGGATTCGGTCCGCGTCAGGTCGGACGGCTCTCGCAGCGAGTCCCCGAGGGAGCCGAGCCAATCGATCCGCGGGCGCGAGGTCCCTCGGCGCGACGTCATCGCACCATTATGCAGACCGCCGGCTCACAGCTTTCAGCTGCAGACGCCGAAGAACTTGCAGAGGGCGGTCCAGATTCCATTCGCTTCGTACACGGCTTCCCCTTTCGGTCACGTTCCACTCTTGCCGGAGGCGAGGGCCCGCGCCTCCCGCGGAGGTCGGAACCGCTCTGCCACTTTCGACGGGTGCGGGCAGAGTCCGTAAGGTGGCCGCATGGGGCGGATACGGGTGTTGGTCGTCGATGACGAGTCCCTGCTCCGCCGAGCGCTCAGCGTCTTCGTCAGTGAGGCCGACGACATCGAGGTCGTCGGCACCGCCGCGGATGGCGAGGAGGCGCTGGCTCAGATCGCGGCCATGTCGCCGGACGTGGTGATGATGGACGCGCAGATGCCCCGGATGGACGGCGTCACGGCGACGGGGGTGATCACGCGCGACCATCCCGGCATCCAGGTGTTGGCGTTGACGACGTTCGGGTCGCTCGACACGATCGTGCCGATGCTCCAGGCGGGGGCCGGGGGGTATCTCCTGAAGGATTCGGAGCCGGATGACATCATCGCGGGGATCCGCGACGTCCACCGCGGCCTGCGCGTGCTGTCTCCCGCGGTCGCGGGGGCGCTGGTGTCGTCGTTGACCCCGGCGACGGAGGGGCGGACCGTGCGTCTCACCGCCGCCGAGCGCCTCACTCCCCGCGAGGCCGCGGTGGTCGAGTTGCTCGCGCGGGGGCTCTCGAACGCCGAGATCGCGCGGCAGCAGAGCGTCACCGAGGCCACCGTGAAGTCGCATCTGAGCAACGTGATGGCGAAATGGAATGTGCGCGACCGGATCCAGGTCTTGATCCGGGCGGTGCAGGCGGGGCTCGTGAGCCTCGACTGAGTCCGCGGGCTGCCGCTCAGGGCTGCCGCCGCACTCCCTGCCACGCGTCGCCGGCGCGCGTGAACACGATCCGGTCGTGCAGCCGCGACGGGCGCCCCTGCCAGAACTCGATCTCGCGCGGTTCGATGCGGTAGCCGCCCCAGTGCGGTGGTCGCGGCACGGGGACCCCGTCGGCGAACCGCGCTTCGACCGCCGCCATCTGCTCCTCGAGGGCGGCTCGGGATGCCACGGTCTCCGACTGGTGGCTCGCCCAGGCCGACAGCTGCGACCCGCGCGGACGCGACGCGAAGTACGCGTCGTCGCGCTCGGGCGGCAGCGGGGTCGCTGTGCCGAGCACGATGACCTGCCGCTGCAGCGCGTACCAGGGGAAGAGCACCGACACCGCCGGATTCTCCGCCAGCGCGCGCCCCTTCCGCGACTGTCGGTTGGTGAAGAACCAGAGCGCCCCGTCGTCGTCGATGCCGCGCAGCAGCACGGTGCGCGAGGTCGGCGCGCCGGTGGCATCCACGGTCGAGACGACCATCGCGTTGGGTTCGGGAAGGTCGGCGGCATCGGCGAGCCACCGCTGGAACAGGTCGATCGGCGAGGCGGCGAGCGCGCCGTCGTCGAGTTCGGCGAGCGTGTAGTCGAGCCGGTGGGCGAGGGGGTTCTCGGTCATCGCGGGGTCCTCCGGTGGGGCTCGGGAGCACCATCGTATGGCTGTGGAAGCGGGCTGAGCGGAGGATATGGGCCGAGCGGAGGACGATTCCCGCGGCATCCGTCCTCCGCTCGCCGTTTCTCCTCCGCTCGCCCCGGGGCTCCCGCGGAATATCCGCAATGCGCAACGGGTTGGCCCTACCCGGCCCTGTTCCCCCTCGAAAGGACTCCCGTGAGCCTGTTCAGCCCCACCACCGTCGGAGACGTCGCCGTGCGCAACCGCGTCTCGCTCGCCCCCATGACCCGCCTGCGCGCCGGCGCCGACGGTGTTCCCGGACACCTCGTCGCGACCTATTACGCGCAGCGCGCGGGCATCGGCCTGCTGGTGACCGAGGGTGTCTTCCCGAGCGCCGAGTCGCGGGCGTACCCGGGTCAGCCGGGCATCGTCACCGATGCGCAGGCGGCGGGCTGGGCGAAGGTGGCGGATGCCGTGCACGCCGAAGGCGGAGCCGTCTTCATGCAGCTGATGAACGGCGGACGCGTCTCGCACCCCGGCATCACCGGCACCGACCGCATCGTCGCCCCCTCGGCGATCGCGATCGAGGGCGAGACCCGCCTCGCCGACGGCACGAAGGTCGCCTTCCCCGTGCCGCACGCGCTCGAGACCGCCGAGCTCGCGACCGTGCGCGACGAGTTCGTCGCCGCCGCCCGTCGCGCGGTGGATGCCGGTATCGACGGCGTCGAGCTGCACGCCGCCAACGGCTACCTGCTGCACGAGTTCCTCTCCCCCGCCTCGAACCAGCGCACCGACGGCTACGGCGGTTCGCCCGAGGCCCGGGCGCGGTTCGTCATCGAGGTCGCCGAGGCCGTGGTGGCCGAGATCGGCGCCGGTCGTGTCGGCATCCGGATCTCTCCCGCCCACAACATCCAGGACGTCTGGGAGACGGACGACGCCGAGACCCGCGCCACCTACGAGGCGCTCATCGCCGGCCTCGCGCCCCTGGGCCTGGCGTACCTGAGCGTGCTGCACGCCGACCCCGCGGGCGACCTGATCCAGGACCTCCGCCGCGCCTTCGGTGGCACGGTCATCGTGAACTCCGGCTTCTCGCGCGTCACCACGCGTGACGAGGCCGTGTCCGCCGTCGAGGACGGCATCGCCGACCTGGTGGCCGTGGGGCGCCCCGCGATCGCGAACCCCGACCTGGTGACGCGCTGGGAGCAGGGCGCCGACGAGAACGAGGTCGATCAGGCTTCGGTATACGGCGACGGCGAGCGCGGGTACACGGACTACCCGTTCCTGGAGGGCTGAGATCCCGGATGCCAAAGGCGGGCGGTCTCACGAGGGTGATGCCGTCCGCCCGCCGGTCCGTCGGGGTACGCGAGGTTCGATCACTCGCGCAGAGCCAGCGCAACCGGCAGGCGGGCCGCCTTCATCGCGGGAATCGCCGCGCCCGCGATCGCCGTCAGCGCCGCCGCGGCGCATCCGACCGCACACGCCACCCAGGGGAACGGCGGAGCGCCCACGACCGAGCCCGCGGGAACCAGAGAGGGCGCGACGGCGTAGACGAGAACCACCGCGGCCCCCGTCGCGAGAAGCGCAACCACGGTGGCCATGGCCAGTGACGAGCCCATCACGAGCAGGAAGACGTCCCACCGATTCGCGCCGATCGCGCGCCGGATGACGAGCTCCCGTGCTCGTTCACCGACCGACGACAGGCCGACGTTGAGCAGACCGATCGCGGCGACGAGCAGCATGACAACCGCGAAGAGCGTGAAGATCACGCTGAGGGTTTCGATCTGGGCAGCAACTCGCCACGTCGTGTCGGTCCGCACCGCCGGCGACGAGAGGGCCAGGCCGAGGTCCGCTGCCGCGTCGGCGACGAGCCCCGCGCTCACCTGCTGCGAGATGTGCGGGCTCGTGACCCGGATCGCGAGCGGCCCGAGACCCGAGGTACCGAGGAGCGAAGCGTAGGCGCTGAGATTTCCGTAGGCCTTTGGGTCGGTGCCACCGTCGGCGATCACGGCGGCCACGGTGAAGAGCGCTCCACGCTCGTCCGGCGAGGTTCCCAGAAAGAACGACGCGCGTTCAGGGAATCCGAGCTGGCGCGCAGCCACCTCGTTCACCGCGATCGCGGGAGGGAGTTCTTCGTCGGAGAGGGGAAAACGCCCGTACGTCACGGCGAGACGCCGTATGGAGGTCAGGTCGCCTGCATCCCATTCGATGTCCAGGACGCTCGCGGCTTCATTGTTCGCAAGCTCCGCGGGAGTCCGGAGGAAGACGGTCGATTGGGCACTCACGACCGCATTGCCGACGTTCCCGAGCCGCGTGTGGAGGACACCCACCAGCGCTCGTCCGGCGGAGCCGAGGTCCTGCGGGGGAACGTCGACCTGAGCGGTCATCGTCACGGCCCGCCCGCCGGTCTGCTCCTCGTACGCGACGAGCATGTCGCTCGCGATCGAACTGGCGGCCGAGACCCCGACCAGGGCGAGCACGCCGATGAACATGGTGCCCGCCGACAGGAGATTCCGGAGGCGATGGCGGCGAAGATCCCGGAGGGCCGCGACGAGTGCTCTCATCGCAGACCGCCGGGAGTGGGGGCGGAGTGATGCGGGCGCAACGCTCCGTCGAGGAGGTGCCACTGGCTCTCGGTGGAGTCCGCTATCGCCGGATCGTGGGTCACGATGACGAGACCGCTCCCGGAACCGACCGTGGCATCACGCAGGACGCTCATCACGTGATGCCCCGTATCGACGTCCAGGGCGCCAGTGGGTTCGTCGGCGAGGATGAGCCGCGGATGCCGTACCAGTGCTCGGGCGATGGCGACACGTTGCTGTTCCCCACCGGAGAGCTGCGCCGGTTTGCGCGCCGCGAACGACGTCATGGCGACGAGATCGAGAGCCCTCTCGACCGCTCTCCTCATCTCGCGCGGCCGGGGACTCGGGCCGAACGAGAAGGGCAGTTCCACGTTCTCCCGAACGGTGAGGTGCTCGATGAGCGAATAGTTCTGGAAGACGAAACCCACCAGAGAGTTGCGGAGCCGGGCGGCCTCCCTGTCGCGGAGGTTCGACACGTCGGTTCCTGCAATCGTGAGTTCGCCGCCGTCCGGACGATTCATCAACCCCAGGATCGCGAGCAGCGTGCTCTTCCCGGAGCCCGATCTACCCAGGATCGCCGCCGAGGTCCCTTCACGGACGCGGAAGGAGACGTCACGCAGAATCGACAATCGGTTCCCGCTGGGGAGGCGGACCGCGGCAGTGAGATCGTTCGCGACGACCACGTCAGCCACCACCTAGCCGACCCCCGGCGGAAGTCCCGCAACAGTGTCTCCGGCTTCGAGCCCGCTGACGATTTCGATGTAGACACCATCGGTGAGTCCGAGCCCCACGGTGACGGTCTCGCGGGAGCCGTCGTGATTGACCCGTGAAACCCGACCTTGCCCCGCCCTTCCCGATACCGCCTGCAGCGGAAGCGCGAGCACATCGTCTCTCCGTCCGGTGTTCAATCCCACCTTGGTCTCCAGGCCCGAAGCCACAGCGGTGTCCAGCGGGAGGAGGCAGAGAACGCCGACGCTTTCCTTCGTGTCGGGGGCTTGGGCCGGCGGAACGAGCTGGCAGCCGATGCCGGAGGGACCGCCCGTGACGTTGACGGTCGCGGTGACCGCCCCCTCGTAGAGCCTGTACTGCTCGGAGACGGGAACATCGACCACCACGCCGAACCCCCGATAGGAGACGACCGCGATCGGAATTCGTGAAACGACTTCTGTGGCATCCGCCGCACGCATCTCCGCGATGGTGCCGGGTGCGGGCGAGACGACGGGCTGTCCGTCGACCCGTGCGATGGCGTGATCCGCATCGACGGAACTCCCCGCCGCGGATCGGTCCGTGTAAGCGACCTGCCCCGCCACGGGCGCCTCGACCAGGAATCCGGGGCTCGGCACGACCGTGCCGCTCAGAACCACCGTCGAGGTGAGCGACCGCTTCTCCACTTGGACCACGGCCGGCGGTGCGTCGGCACTTCGTTCAGGGCTCGCGGCCTGTTGCGCGGTGCATGCCGTCCCGCCTCCCCCGATGACGACAGCGACGACGAGCGCGGAGCCGAACCGAGCCCGCGTCATGACGGGCAATTGGCACTGATATCGGCTTGGATCTGCGAGGCATCGCCGAGTTCCGCCGCTTCCAGCGCTGCTTCGAACGGAACCTGCATGCTGGCGGGGTCCCACGACTGCTGGTAGGTCTCCGTATCTTTCACGGAGGCGTAGATCGCAAGAGCGCGCGCGGCCTCGTCGTCGTCCACACCGCGGACCGCGAGCCACTCCCTGCCCCACGCACAGTTCCAGAAATACACCGCTCGATTCGCCCCGAATCCCTGCTGGTACATCTCATCGGTCCCGTCGAAAGGCACGTGAGGATACTCCGCGCCTTCGGGCAATGCGAGGGTCGCCGCGGTCTTCGCATACTCCGCCACCGTGGCGTCGTAATCGAGGATCGTCGTGTCGTGGGCTTCACGGTCCACCGGATCCGGGGAAGAACTCGCGCACCCCGTGAACAACAGAGGCAGGACGACCATCAACGACAGCGCCCCCTGCTTCCGACAACTCGTCATGTATGTCCTGCCTCTGTGGTCTTTCTGCTGAACGCGCGAAGAGAACGCCGGTTCAGTAGTGGAGATCGCCGCCCCAGGTGTTGTCGCACGCGCCGCTCGAGGGCTGCATGTGCGCCCGCATCGTGAATCGCGTGTTGACGACGTAGGCGCCGGAGGGGATGATCGTGCCCCACGGCGAAGATCCGGTCACCATGGTGGCCTGGTGGGTTCCCCCGGTCGCCGTGATCTTGGTTCCGACGGTGGTCTGCCAGCCACCCCACTGGCTGCCCGCTCCATTCGTCAGGTAGAGCTGGGTCGGTCCGGTGCTCGTCGTCCGGCGTTCGTTGGTGTAATTGACCCATGAACCGGTGCAGTTGACCTCTCCCCCGACCGTCGTCGTCGCGGCGTTCGCCGGCAGGACACTTCCCGCCAACAAGGCCATGGCCACCGCCCCGCCGGCCACGGACCGCCAGAGGAACGACCGATTCTTCTCACCTGTGCTGCGCATGACTACCCCCGTTTGCGTCGTCGGTGACGGCTCGTGCCGGCACCGGGTCGTGTCCGCGTTCGAGAAGCTGCGCGCCCACCGAACCCGTCGTCTGGGTTGTTTCCTGACGCCGGGAATCGGTTACACGGAGATTCGGGAATCTCCTCCCCACCGACCCGATCCCTCGCACGGACGGGAAAGGAGCCTCAGCACCCGAGGCGCGAAATGGTCGCGGTCGTGTTCTTGTACGTGCCGGACGCGCTGGATGCCACGACCGTGCTGCCGTTGAACGCATAGACGGTGCCCGCGGTGCGGGCGTTGGCGAAGCTCCGCACCGGGCTTCCCAAGGGAGCGACGGAGTTCGTCCCGGCGCAGTTCGTGAAGGCGATGCGGGCTCCCGACTGGTATGTGCCGGTGTATGCGCAGAAGCTCCCGGTGGCACAGGATCCCACCGACCGCGCCGAGACACCTCCGCTGAACGTCAGAATGACTTCACCGTTGTTCCAGCTGATCTGACCCTCCCCCGTCTGCGTACCGCCGGGGTATTCGGCGAGGACGTGGTCGACGCGATCCTGCAGTCGGTCGTCCGCGGCGTGCGCCGCAGGGGAAGCGAAGACGGACAGGGCGGCGATGGCGACCGTGGCGAAGATCGGCCGAATCGATTTCATTGAGGATTTCCTCCGACTACTCCCAGGCGATGTACTCGATGACCGCCGGAGCCTGGATATCCGTGCGCGAGGAACCGATGTAGGTGACTTCGTACGAGAGCACACCCTCGCTCGCGCTGAGCACGAGCGTGTCCCGGTACTCGCCGGGAGAGCGCGACTCGGTGCTGAACGCCACACCCAGTCGGCCCAGTCGGTCGGTCACGCTTCCCTCGACTTCGACGTCGGGAAGGGTCGCCAGGAACGCGATGAGCGCAGCTTCTTCCTCGCTGGACAGCTGCTTCTCGGAGAGCAGCAGGCGGATGGCGGAGAAGTACTCGCCGCTCGTCCGGTGAGGAACGGTGCCACTCGCCTCCAGGTACTCACCGACCCGCGACGCGACCGTCGGTGGAGCGCCGAACACGGTGACCACGTCTGCCGCCGCCTGGACGTCGGACCAGAGCACGGTGCCGGGTGCCGGCGTGGGATCCGAGACCAGCGAGCCGCTGGGTGCGTACGGGGTCCCGGCCCGGACCGTCACTCGCACACTTCCGTCGGGGAGGTGCTCGATCTGGTGCTGCTCGGGGGCGATGAAGCGAGGGGAGGAGCCGGCGTCGGGATCGAAGGCCAATGCCCACGACTGGAACCGGATCGTCCCCCCGCCCCCTTGTCCGGCCGCACGACGCGCGTCGCTGATGCTCATCAGGTTTTCTCCCGCCGTCCCCAGGATGGGCTCGGGTGTGAGAAGTCGGGGGGTCGCGGCCACGGCCGACGACGGCTGGAGGAACGTGATCGAGCCCACGGCGCCGAGCACGATCACCAGCAGAACGGACGCGGCAGCGAGCCACGCGGGTCGGCCACGCCATGCCCGCCGACGGTCAGGGGCCAGGTCACGCACGCCGTTCGCCTCCGACTCATCGGAAACGATTCGCTGAAGCACGGTCTCCGACGCGGCGCCGAGCGTCTCGCCGCGTCGAGGCGTCCGGGGCCGCGCAGCCCGGAGACGGTCGCTGAGTTCGTCGTCGTTCACCGCGTCCCCCTCTCGTCGTCGGCACTGGCATGGGAATCGAGCAGCTTTCTCAGGCGCTCACGCGCACGAAGCAGTCGGACTTTCACGGCGGCCACGCTGCACCCGAGGATCTCCGCCATCTCTTCGCGAGAGAGTTCCTCCCAATAGGCCATCCAGATCAACTCACGGTCGTCGAGGCGCAGCTTCGACACGACGTGCCGCAGCATGATGGCGTCGTCGTCGGCGAGGGCCGGTTGAGTTACCGACGTCTCCGCGACGAGTCGCTGGTATCGCCGCGTTGCCCGGGACCGGCGTCGGTACTCGTTCCCCACGACGTTCCGCAGTGTCGCGTACAACCAGCGAAGCGTGAACACGGCTTCGTGTTCACCGCGGTGACGCCATGCCGCGGTGAACACCTCGGCCGTCACGTTCTCGGCATCCTCGATGTCGTTCAATCGGTTGAAGGCGGCGGTCACGATCACCGCGTGATACTCGCGAAAGAGGACCTCGAATGAACGCGCCACGGTCGTCGCATGCGCACGCGGTGCGCGCGAGTTCGCGATGTCAGGGCCCACGTACTCTCTGTTTCCGCCTCGAACAGATTGGTTACGCGGATCCTTTCACGATGTGGTCCGCGCGGTTCCCTCGACCGGTAGCCGGGCCCCGATCTGCGCAACGGACGAGCCCGGATGCCACGGTGCTTCAGCTACTCAGCACCACGGACATCAGCACCCAAGCGACAGCGAGAGTCACCGCCGTCATAACGAATGCCGTGGCCCTCGTCGCTATCGCGAGCCGCGGCATCCGCTGCGCGTCCCACACGACCGCCAGGATCGCGAGAACGAGCACCGCGAAGAACGCCGACACGGTCGTGATGCTGGCGGCATCCACGAGATGGCCGGTGTTCCGCAGCGTTCCCATCACCGAGAGCGCGCTGCAAACGATCGCGACCCAGGTCGCGGCGAGGATCGGCGGCAGGAACCAGACGCCGACCTTCATGAGCTTCCCCATGGCGCCCCCCTCCTCGCGGACTCACACTCTGTCACGGACACCACAGCCATATCGCCCTCGATAACCCCCGCGATATCCTGTCGATGTGGACATCCGTGCGGAGCGACGAGCGGCCGGCCTGAGCCAGGCCGAGCTCGCCCGCGCTGCTCAGGTGCCGCAGCCGAACGTCTCGGCATACGAGAACGGCCGGCGCCAGCCGAGCCCCGAGGTGCTCGAACGCATTCGGCGAGCGCTCGCGGGCAACCTCCGCGAGCGGCTCGTCCGCCACCGCGACGAGATCCGCCGACTCGTCGCGGAGTATCACGCCTCCGATCCGCGCGTTTTCGGATCCGTGGCCCGTGACGAGGCCACCGAGTCCTCCGACATCGATCTCTTGGTCGACTTCACACCGGAGGCCGGCCTTCTCGACGAGATCGGTCTGCGCCTCGCACTTGCGGATCTCCTTCGCGCGGAGGTCGACGTCGTGGCATCCGACACCCTCCGAGGGGATCTGCGCGCCCGCATCCTGCGCGAAGCGGTGCCGGTGTGAACGCGGAGGCGCGGAAGGCTCGCGATGCCGCGACCCGGGTCATCGCGGTGTGTGACGTGATCGCCCAGATCGTGGCCGGCGGCAAGGACTTTTTCCTCACCGACGTCCAGGCCCAGTGGGCGGCGGAGATGGGGCTGATCCGGATCGGCGAGGGGGTCGCGAAGATCCCCGCGCCGGTGCGCGAGCGCTTCGCCGAGCAACCGTGGCGGCTACTCCTTGACATGCGTGACCTCGCGAGACGCCAACTCGACGACCTCGACCCGCACCGCGTCTGGCGGACGCTGACCGTCGACGTTCCCCGGCTGCGCGGCTACCTCGCCGAGGTGCTGATCCCGGGAGTGTGACCAGGCCGGTACCGCTGCACCGTGACTCCCGAACGGAACTCCCGCCGCTCGACGAGCTCGAGGTTCAGCTCCACGCCATCGAGCAGTCGCGGCCCGCGCCCGGCGATGACGGGCTGCACGACGAACGTGTACTCGTCGATGAGCCCCGCCGCGGCGAGCGCCGCCGGAAGCACCACACCGCCGAGCGAGATCCCCCGCCCCGGCTGCTCCTTGAGTCGCCGCACCGCGTCGACGAGATCGCCCTGAAGGAGCTCGGCGTTCCAATCCACGGCATCGAGAGTGGTGGATGCCACGACCTTGCGCATCGGATCCATCACCTCCGCGAACGCGACTTCGCTGGCATCCATCCAGTCCGGCCACTGGCCCGACACGGGTCGACGCCACGCGCCCTGCATCAGCTCGTACGTGACGCGCCCGTAGAGGAGGGTATCGGAGCGGCGCAGTTCGTCGGTCCAGAACGCCATGGTCTCGGCATCCGGCGGCAGGCCCGCCTCGTGGTGGACGCACCCGTCGAGGGAGACGTTGATGCCATAGCGGAGGGGTTGGGTCACGGCGGTCTCCTTCGACCCGGGGCGGTGGCGTCAGGCTACCCGCGCTCCCGCGCGATGGACAGGAGCGTTCCCTCGACACGCGTCCAGTCGCTTCCGGACGGCGGACGGAGAGCGACGCCGACGCGTCTTCCTATAGTCCTTCCCATCGACACCCCCGCCGAAGAGGAGGACCCACCGTGAACATCGCCATCACCCCGCCCGCGCCCACCGCGGCCGCCGCCGTGACGGGTCCGACGCCCATCCCCGTCGGCTGGGTCGCACGCCTCGGCGCCGAAGTCTTCGGGACGGCGGTGCTGGTGTTCGCCGTGACCGGCGCGGCGACCCTGTCGGCGGGCGTTCCCGGAAGCGCGGATGCCGGAGCCTTCCCCGTCGCTGTCGCCCTCGGTCTCAGCGTGCTGGTGTCGAGCTACGCCATCGGCCGCTACTCCGGTGGGCACTTCAACCCGGCCGTGACCGTCGGGCTCGCCGTCGCCGGACGCTTCGCGTGGCGTGACGTGCTCCCCTACGTCGTCGCGCAGATCGTCGGCGGTGTCATCGGCGCGTCGGTCGTGCGGCTGGTGCTGCGCGGCGGTGCCGGACTCAGCGCGGGCACATTCGCCTCGACCGGCTGGGGTGAACTGTCGCCCGGCGGATTCGACCTCGCCTCGGCGATGCTCGTCGAGATCGTGGCGACCGCGATCCTGGTCGCCGTCGTACTCGGCACGACCGCCCGTTCCGCTGATCCCGGCCACGCCGGCTTGGCGATCGGCTTCACCCTCACGCTCATCGGGATCGTCGCGATCCCCGTGTCGAACGGATCGTTCAACCCCGCCCGCTCGATCGCGACCGCGATCTACGGCGGACCGGTGGCCCTGGACCAGCTGTGGATGTCGATCGTGGCGCCGCTCGCCGGCGGAGTGCTGGCCGGGGGTGTGAGCGCGCTGTGCAGCCTGCGCCGCCGCCGGGCGCGGGCCGGGCGTGAGGCGTTGATCGGGTCGTCGCGGGTGGTGGTCGGGGCGGAGGTTCCGGCGTGACACCGAGCGCCGTCCCGCCCTGCGGGGGGGGGCGTCAGGGGGAACCGGCGTTACGGGTGCGCCAAGGCGACGACATCCCCGCGGAGGAGTTCGGTGCTCCAGTCCACGGCGTCGAGAGTGGTGGGTGCCACGACCTTGCGCATCGGGTCCATCACCACCACGAACGCGACCTCACTGGCATCCATCCAGTCCGGCCACGGTCCCGATACGGGTCGACGCCACGCACCCTCCATCAACTCGTAGGTAACGCGCCCGTAGAGGAGCGTGTCAGAGCGGCGCAGCTCGTCGGTCCAGAACGCCATCGACTCGGCGTCCGGCGGCAGGACCGCCTCGTGGTGGACGCACCCGTCGAGGGAGACGTTGATGCCGTAGCGGAGGGGTTGGATCACGGCGGTCTCCTTCGACCCAGGCGAGACTGCCAGGCTAGTGGCGCTGTCGTCCGATGAATTGAGGCGTCGCCGCGTTCGCGCGTTACTTGTCCAGTCCCAAGGGGATGACGACCGGCGAGCGAAGCCACCGACTCGGCCACCTGTCTCGGGCCGAGACCGTCGGCACAATACTGCCCCTCGTTGCGACCGTGTCAACACTCTCGGCGCGCGTTCTCAGGAGCCGGCCGCCGCCGCGTCCGCGAACGCCTTGGCCTCAGCGCTGCGGTGGCGAGCTAGGCGATAGCCACTATCCCGCTGGGCGTCGCACAACACCATGACCATAAGGAGCGGCCGACGGAGGCTGCTCGTAAAGTCAACACCCCGGCATAGTCGGCCCGAGGAAGATTGAGGGCACGCGTTGATGATGGCGCGAGTCGCACACGGAGCCGCCGCATCCTCGGCACGCGTATCCATCGCGAACATCGTGCATCACGGTGCCGCAACACTCGCAGCGCGGTTGCTGGACCGCATCGAAGAGTTCCACAGAGTGAGCATAGATTCTCCGACCTTCCGGCCCTCGCTCCGCTCCGAGGCAAAGTAGTGGGTGAGGCTCGCGCCGCCCCAGGCAAGGGAGCGGCGCCTGAGCGACGACCGGTTGGGTCTCGACGTGATCAGTCACCCCCACTTATCACCGCGATTGCCCGCCGTCACGTCCGAATGCTGGCTCACATCTCCACGCATCCGGGCGTTGACGCCGACGCCGTGCCGTGCGAGAGCGCGTCACCTCACCGTGTGCGCGGTAGCTCGCCCGAGTGTGATCGGCGCGTCACCAGGCCCCCGACGATCTCCGATCGTCGATTGCGTCCTTCCGGTACGGACTGACGGCATCACTCGCGTCGCCCAAGTCACCTTCTGTTATTGCAATTGAGCAATTCACTGAGGCGCAGCAAGACATGCTGCACAACGGCGGTCCGGAGACGGAGATTGGGTACCGAGTTGCATGGGCGCGGACATATCTGAAGTGCTTTGGGCTGCTCACGAACTCGCAGCGAGGAGTTTGGGCAATCACGGAAGCCGGCGATCAGTTCTTAAAGGACCCGATGCTGACCGAGGCGCGGCAGACGACTGAACTAATGCGAATGAAGGCAGAGAATTTGCGGAAAGCCGCCGCCGAACGTGCCGCGCGTGAGGACGCATCGGAGCCGCAAACAGCGTTGGTCGAGGAGCTTGACAGCGACGAGCCCGACGAATCCTTACAGCCCGTATCTTCCGCGACGTGGGAAGAGCGGATCATCGCCACCTTGACAGCCGACTCTTTCAGCGCATCTCAGTTTGAAAGACTGGCGAAGCGGCTCTTGAGAGAGGCCGACTTCGATTCCGTAACTATGACGGGGCGCGCCGGCGACCAGGGCATTGATGGTATGGGCGACTACCGCCTGGGGCTCCTCTCCTTTCGGGTTTAATTCTAATGCAAAAGATACAAAGGCAGCGTGGGCGCCGGAGAGGTGAGAGACTTTCGAGGCGCGCTTCAAGGACGGGGCGAGAAGGGGCTGCTGATCACAACGGGCACGTTCACCGCGGCCGCCAAGGCCGAAGCACCACGCGACAGACCACGCAGGTCGATCTCATCGATGGAGAGCGCCTCGTGAGTTGCTCTTGAGTTACGAGCTTGGCTCTGCTGTTCGACTCGTCGAGGAGGTTGTCGTGGACCCCGACTTTTTTCTGTTGCTTGAGGCGGCGGGCACCTCGATAGCCAGCAAAACGATGCGGGCTGCGCTTCTCTTACCATTCCTTTCGCGATCCTTGAGTTGAGCGGGAGTCGGCGGCTAAGCTCCGCCTAGGCCCTTCAAAGCAGCCCAAGATCCTTTCGCATCTTCGATATCAGACTCCGAGACCAGTAGATATGACCAGCGTGGCCCATGTGCGAATTCTGGCGAAGTGTTCACGTAGTTGGCCCACCGTTTGGCGGCCACCCGTTTGCCACTGACCTCGGCGGACTTCATCTGGTTGTCAGCTTTGACTTCGACGATCCAGCGTTGGTCACGTGCGACGCTCACCAGGAAGTCAGGATTGTAACCTCCCCCTGTACGCCAACTGATCGGTAGATCTCCGGTCTGCAGTCGGACCCACCAGTCGACCGCGACATCGTCCTCCAGTAATAGCGCTACGTCTCGTTCTGGGGATGAATCGAACCAGTCCGCGGTCATCAACGATTTGTGGAAGCCGCGGTACGCGGTGTCTCGACCGAACACCCCTCGCGGGTCGTCGCTCTGCTGCGCGCGCGTATTCTGTCTCTGCGGCCTGAACGGACGACCAACCGCCACCTGCTCAGTTTCCGCAACGGTCGACAGTCGATGTTGTTCGTCGTTAACAAGACGGATAAGCCTCGCGGCAGCGCGCTCGAGATACGCCGACAACAGCTCCTCTGCGCCGCCGTTCAGTCCATCGAAGAAGGCGTCCAGTAATGGTTCGGCTGCAAGTCGTTCCGCGTCACGGTGCTCTCTGCGTGCGCTCACCGCGGGCGCCGCGAGCATCGCCTGCAGCAACTGTCCGCGGAGTTCAGACGAGGTCATGTGAATCGCGGTCTGAGTGACCACGCGGTCCTGAGCGGTGGCTCGAACGAGTTGGATTCGCTCGACCCCATCGATACCACGAACCTTCTTCGCGGACACGATCATACGGCGCAGCTCAGAGTCCGGGTTAACTCTAAGTCGGCGGCCCATCTCACGGAAGGGCGACTCGTCAGTGATATCTCGTAGAGAGAAGCTCGCACCGACTTTTGTGGCGCGCAAGATTGGAAGCTCTACGGCCGGCGCGTCATGACGGAGTTCGACCGGAGGTCGCTCGAAAGCCGCCGTTGTGCTGGCGCCCGTAGCAATACGAGTATCGACGTCGCCAATTTGAATTGCGGCAGAATCATCCGCATAGCCTTCGATATGCGTTGAAGCCGATTCGAGAACGCTTTGACTCACCTCTTCTTCGTCGCGAAAGAGGTAGTCCTGGCCTTGCTCGTCAGTGCGGATAGTGGCCCGCGTGCGGTAGGAAACTAGCTCCTCATTGAGGATTCCCGCACGATCCAGCAACTGACGGAACCGATCGTGAGCAATCACTTCGAGGGTGTCAAGCATTTGGACCCCCGTGTACTTTCCGAATGCTAGTCGAAGTCCGCGCCCCAGCACCTGCTCAGTCAGGACATCAGACAATGAAGGCTGCGTGGATAGAAGCACATACACGTTCTTGACATCCCAGCCCTCCTTCAACATCCGAACAGAAACGATCACGCGGATCGGCGAGTTAGGTTCCTCCACCCGAGAAAGTCGTTCCCACATTGCAGGCTCATTTTTCTCCGTGACCGACGAGTCGACTTGAATGACGGCGTTAGAGTACAGCCCGCCCCTGAAAGACGAGTCGCGCAGCAGCCCCGTGATCTTGTCGGCTTCGCCGGTGTCTCTTGCCAACACGAGCATCACCGGGTTAACGATCGCGGCGTCGCGTACTCGTGCGCGGTAGGCTCCGACGGCCCGCTCCTTTGCTTCGAGGAGGGTCGTGGCGTCGACCAGCTTGGTGAGCAGGTCCTTTCGGTCGTCTTTCCGACCGACGATGACGGGGGTCTTCACGAGCTTCGCACCGATCGCCGCTGCGAGTGGGTAGCGATAGATGACGTCTTCTTCTCTGGTCGCGCGGTGGGGCGTCGCGGTAAGACCCAGCAGCACCTTTGGATTCAAACCTCTAACTGCTTCCGAGAACCGAGGACCGTAGTAGAGGTGATGTTCATCCGCGAGTACGACCAAGTCCTGGCGACCCGCCAAGAGTCCATACAATCGACCGCCGAGCCCTTCGGTGTATTGATGCGTGCGGCGACCAATGCCCTCGTTCGGCTGAAGTAGCACCTGAACCGTCAGCACGTAAACCTTGACCGTACTCGGGTCGTTGATAGCCTGCACCATCGCGGGTGTGTTGTAGTTGTCGGCCGTGATCAAAACGGTACGTACGCCAAGCATCTTGGTGAGCGATTTCGCTGCGCCGGGGGTGAAGTTCTCGACCGTCTTCTGCCGGATCGTGGCCCCCGGCACTACTACGACAAAATCCGTCCAGCCGCGATGTTGCGCGAGATAGTCGATAACCGCGCCCATGACGTATGTTTTCCCTACACCGGTTGCCGAGACGACCACTCCTTCGAATGGCGAGGGTTCGTCCCGCACGTCGTAGTGATCTGAGACGTACGCTGCGACCGTCTCCAATGCTTGCTTGTTTGGCTCACGCAGACCCATCCGCCTACTGATCTGCTCGATCAGGGCATCGTCAATGTCAAAAATGCCGATCATGCTATTGCCTGACTGGACTCGAGAAAGTCGGATGCCCAATTCAAACCCGCCGACCGCCGACCGACTTGTCGATAGTTGGAAATGATGGCCTCCGGTATCTTCTCCAGCGACGAGCCACGGCGCATCTCGGCGAGACGCTCCTGGGCGTAGGGGTCGATTCCCGTTCCGTAAACGACGAGAAGCTGGCCTTGCGGGAGCCAGTCCAGAAGAAAATCGACGACGGCGTCGTTGACCAGACCGTCAATCACTGCGAGCCTCTCATCGCCTCGGCGGCCACAGAACGGAGTGTCCAAAGCAAAGTCGAAGTTGTACTGCGCGGCGACAGCCTCAGCGAGGCGATCACCTGCGGCCCAACTGGCAAGGAAGATCTGTCCGTCCTCCTCCTCAAACATCGATGGCCCAACGTCGAGCACGCGGAAGCCTCCGCCGCCCTTCCAATGTGAGGTTGTCCTGGTCGATGTTCGGGATAGGCGTTTCGCGGCCTTCGCGAGGATTGCAAGTTGAGCGGAAGACATCCCGAGTTCCTCGGGTGCGTCGTCCGCCCAAGCTGAAAGGAGACGCGCCGCCGCGGCTGCGTCCGATATCGTCGCTTGACCCGGGAGCTCACTCACCGGAACGGACTCTTCTGTGACGCCAACGCCGCCGGGGTCAGTACCTTCAACGACACGACAAAGTCGAGGGAGGACGAAGGCCTCGACCGTCGCACGCGACCATTCGGCAGCCAGCCACCGACGACCAAGCTTGTGCGCCACCGCCGCTGTAGTTCCCGATCCCACGAAACAATCAAGGACAATCTCGCCCGGACTCGAAGCCATCTCGATGATCCGCGCGAGAAGCTGTTCCGGCTTTGGAGTCGCGAACGGAGTCACTCCGGGAAAGAGCGCCGTGAGGTGAGCCTTGGCCTGGCGTGTAGTGGGCAAGTCCGTCCAAATGGTGGGCCAGGGCCGTACGGGGTTGATCGGAGCCCACTCGCGCGTGTAAGGCACCCATTTGCTACCGGTTGTGCCAGCGTGACGTTGTTTCCAGATGAGTTCGCCTGAACGCTCGAGCTCAGCGACCCGTCGACGGCCCAGCGACCAGTTGGCTTCGCGCCCGTCGTCGTGAATGGGCCATATCTCGACGCCGTCCGGGCCAGAAATTGGGTACCACATCGTGGGACGGTCCGCACGAAGACTGTTCTTTCCATTCTTTTTCAGAAGACGATCGCGGTACCGTCGGCCATCCGGCGCAGCGCTTCCATATGCGTTCAGGATCGATTCGTCCAGCTTGCGCGCGAACGCTGCGCCTCCTCCGGGCGCCTTGGTGTAGCACAGGATTGTCTCGTGGTCGGGTGTAACAGAGACTTTGTTGTCGTTAGGACTGTCCACTTTTCGCCACACAAATGACGTGACAAAGGACGCAGGGCCGAAAACCTCGTCAAGGACCAGCCGCGCCCGATGCACTTCGACATCATCTAGGTGCACCCATACGGATCCTTCCGGGGCCAGCAGATCGCGGATCTGCTCCAACCGATCACGCATCATCGTTAGCCAGATGGAGTGTTCTAGGTTGTCGTCGTACTGCGTGAAAGCCTGGCCGGTGTTGAACGGGGGATCGATGTAAGCGAGACGCACTTTTCCGAGGTACTCGTCCGAAAACTCCGGGATCTTCGCCACCGAAGTCAGGGCATGAAGGGCGTCGCCTCTGATGAGTAGGTTGTCGCGGGCCCTCGAAGTTCCGACTTCGCCGACCGCGGTGACGTCATGAAGGAGACGGACTTCGCTGACCCGGTAGTCGCCGCGGTCGGCCCACTGAAACGATCCGTCCTCAAACGAAAGCAGACGGCGATCCTTGTCGGTCCAGGTCAGTTCGAGACGACCAGTGTGCTGAGGTCTACCGTCCGTCGGCATGAATGCTCTCCTTAACGAAGCGTGTACCGCGACAGCCTATGGCCAGGCCCAGACATCGGACGTCACCGCGTTCCGGTCGGTCCATTACCGACGAGGGCGACGGGTCCAGACGTTCACCCAGTATGTCCAGCCGTTCGACCGCGAACCGCCTGCGTCATCTGCCCGTACGCTCGGCGCCGCTCCGGGCCGCACCGGCGCGCCCGGCACCTCCGAAGACCTGCGGCTGATGCTCGGCGCGGTCCAATACAGGGCGTTCGATCGCCCGGCCGGGGGAAGCGCGCCAATAGAGTGGGCCTTGACGGATGGGGGCGCCATGACACTCGGAGTTGCGTGGATCAGATCTACTGGCGGCGTCCGCGAGATGGTTTTCGCATCGGACAGCCGTCTCAGCGGAGGTTCTCCGGAACGCTGGGATGCATGCCCAAAGATACTCACCCTTCCGCGGTCTGACGCGCTGATCTCGTTTGCAGGGGTCACCGAGCTCGCGTACCCGGCGATGCTCCAGGTGGCCCGCGCTATCGAGGTGCATCCGGGCTTGGTGAACCGGCTGTTCGACATCACCACCCTGTCGAGCCTCGTCGAGGACGTCTTGAATCAGATGGTCAAGCTCGTGAAGACCGGATCCCGCGATTCGCTTCTGGACAGCCTCCGGCAAACGGAATTCTTACTAGGCGGATTCTCCTGGCAGTTAGGTCGCTTCAAATTGTGGCGGTTTGCCTGGAAGAATTCTGAGTCGCGGTATGTCAAGCGCCGCTGCCTTCCCACAAGACAGCTTGGCGCAGACAGGGTTTGCAAGTTCATCGGCGGTCCGTCTGGACCAGCTCGAGAGAAACTACGCGAGCTTCTCGAGTCCCGGCCTCGTGGAGAAATTGGCATGGAGCCCGTAGAGGTCCTTCAGTTGTTTATCGACGCGCCTGAGTACGACGATGTTGGCGGCGCCCCGCAAATTGTAAAGACCTATCGGCACTTGAACTCGGAGCCGTTCTCCGTCCTGTGGCCTCCGAACGGTGACGGTCAGGCGACTTTTGCTGGCCGCCCGCTTCTTCGTTATGAGAAGTCATTCACGCCTCCTCTCGACCTGCGGAAACCTGATGCTCACTCCGCGAGGTTGCAGGCAGACGAGGCCGCGATCATCATCGAGGGCCTGCCAGTTGACTCCACCACCTGACCCGAAGGCGCGATCCTACCAAGGCAAGAAAGGGGCTGACACGCCGTCCTGTCTTGGCTTCAACCTGCTGCTGGAACGAACACACATGCAGACAACAACGGCGGCCAAGGGGTTCAGGTCTTAATCTGGGCGACTCGGAACAGGTAATCGAACCGCTCTTCAATGTCCCCAGGTGCCAACATCCCTCGCTGCTTCTACGCCCGTCCGCAGTCGCCCGGACCGCCGTCGAAGAACTCCCAGCTCCCCTCGGAGACCACCCGCACGTCGGTGCCGACCACCGCGAGGGCCGTCTGGTCGTCGATCGCGTACGCCGGCCCGGCGATCTCGGCCGCCCACCGCCGTGCGTTCTCGCTCGTGTTGAACGACCACCCCGGATAGTCCAGGTGCGGAAAGATCGAGAAGTCGACGAGGTCGAGGGTCTCGTCGGTGCCGTCCGGTTGCGAGTCGACGAACTCCGGACCGATGCGGCGAGCTTCCACGCCCAGGGTAGTCGCTTGAGAATCCAAATTCGGGCTGTGCCCGCTGAGCGGGTCGCTGCGTGGAGGCCAGGTTTAGCTGTCACTTACTCGTGCAGCGGTCCCCTACGCGAGCGTCGCAGGGTCGATTGATGTTGCTGCACACATGCGGTCAGATGCTCGCCGTCGATCGCGCGCAGGAACTAGCCGGGGCTTCGGGTAGCGCGGATGTAGCGATCCGTTAGCACGGGCGCGGCGAGCCCCGTGCGGGCAGTGACACGGGCGCGTTCGCGCACGGCGCTTTGGGTCTGAGAGTGTGTCTGCGCTCCCCCGAGTTGGGGCGCACCCGAGCATTCCAGCAAGCTGCGCTACTTCGCGAACTGTAGCGCCCTCCACGTGTCCCCGTGCTGGCCAGCTGTTCCCTCGGCCGCGATGAAGTCGTCGAGGCTGACAGCCAGTGTCCACGCCTGGTGATTTCCCGATCCACGCCACTTTCGCTTCTCGACTACGCCGTGCTCGACGAGTAGTGGCATGAGTTGGCCCTCCACTGCCGTGAAGTCCCCACCGAATCGTGACCGGAGATTCTCATCGGACACGATCGTCGTGCGGTGGAACATGCGGAGTAGTTTTCGGAGCAGGCGGATGTTACTTGAGTCACTCACTTCGTCGGAATTATTGATCGGCAGTTCTTCCTCGACGAAACTGAAGCCGAACTCCTCCAGCGCGCGCTTGATTCTGGCTGGTGCGTACTCCCGAGTCTCTTCGCCATCCGCACCCTCAATACGCACGCCTTCGATTCGGCACCGCGAGATGGCAACGTTGGTGAACTTAGACTCCTGGTCGAGCAGCAACTCGCCCATGGCCATGCTCTCGAGGAGGACGTCTCGCCAGTCAACGCCGCGGAGCGACGCGTTGACGAAGGTGCCATCCCGCAAGGTGAAGTCGCTGACGGCCGAGTTCTCGAATGCAAGGCTCGAGTAGATGGCACGTCCCGTGAAGCTGGCCGGTGATGAGAAGCTCACGCCATCAACGAGGAAGGGGATGAGTGTCCCAAGGTTTTGCTGAAGGAAGGTGGGCTTCCATTCGTCAACGAGAGCCTGTTCCATCGTGGAGAGAAAGGTTTCGACCGCACCCGCGTTCCGCTCAAGCATCGAGCATACGTAGCGCGCAGTTGAGTCACTCAATTGAGAGATGCTGAGGAATCGAACAAGCTCATTTGGGCCCGCTCCGGTCATTACAGAGGCAATGCGTTCCCTGAGGGCGTAGGCGATAAAGTAGTCGCGAAACTCCGGGTGATCGAACGTCCGTTGGGTCTGGTTGCTTCCAGGCGGGGCAACCAAGAGGACGTGCATCCTCACCATCTCTATAATCTGTTGCCGGAGCCCGGTGTCTATGGACCATTGATCGAGCAGCAGCGTCGCGATCGTCTCGATGATCTCGATGTGCAGGCGATCCTTCTGGCTGCGGTGCATCTCCTCGGCGACGTCTGCGAGGAAGGCGAGGTGCTGGTCTTCGGTGAGGTAGGGCTCTCCCGTCTCTCGGACCTTCCATTTCTCAGCGACCTCGCGCTTCACAAAAGCCGAGACAACGGAGGCGACGCCGCTGTATGGGTCGTCAGGAGCTCGGAGAAAGTCCTTTGGCGCCGCCTCGTAGAGGACTGAAGCGCGAGCTATCTGGGTGACGAGGTAAGGCCGGGTAATTAGCGGGTGCGTCCTGTCGCCGCCCAAAACGCTGACGATTTCGTCGTACATCTCGCGCGGAGCTACGACGCGGGACCCTTCGAACTCGGCGCGCTCGAAGTAGGTGAGTACGTCGCTCTCCGTCCACGCATTCAGTTCCATCTGATCGAACTGGCAGGGATCTGGGACGCCGCGACGAATCATGCCACCGCGCCGAAGGTAGTCGTCGGTGTTAAAGAATGTCCGCCTGGATGCCGCAACGACCACTCCTTGACCGCCCAACTGTGACACGAGGGATGCAAGGGCTCCCAGCGCATCCGCGCCACCTTGCTCCGCAGCAAGTTCGTCAAAGCCGTCGACGCCTACGACGAGCGCTCCGCGCCGCATGAGACGAATCACCGCGGGCATCCAGAGACCGGAGAGACGCAGATCAGCAAGGTCACCCATTAGCGCCTCTGACAACCGCAACAGTTGGCGCCCCTGCAGATCCAAATGCCAGAAGAGATAGGGGGATTCGCCACGAATGAACCGACCCGCCTGCTGGATCTGATGTTGGCGCAGAAGTGCCGTCTTCCCATGACCAGCATCGGCGGTCACGAACAGCACCCGCGAGGAGAAGGGCGATGCTGTCGCGCACCGATCATCGAGAAGCGTCAGGCCGTCGCCCTGGACCACATCCTCGGCAGCCCTTTGTAGGGTGACATCCGCATTCACGAAGCCGGGGACTGCAAGTCGTCGCTCGACCAATCGTTGGGCGAGGACGTCTAGTCTCGCGAGATTGTGCGTGAGGAATCGGAGATAAGGAATCCGCGATTCATCGACGTTCACGAGCAGCTGGCCGTCCGCCCGCCGGGTGAGTACGCCAACGAGCTCCTCGCCGTTCCGTTGCAGAATGAAGCTTCCATCCGGATCGACCGCAGCCCCCGACTCGTCGTCCGCGAACGCCGACAGGTCTTCGATCACTTCTTCGAACTCGCTCATGCGCTCACCTCAACGATCTCGATACCGGCGGCAGAGAGGACCCCGGTCGCGTACTGAGACGCCTCCTCCGCACGTGGCACCAGCTGCACGAAACGCACATCGTTGGTCAGTTTCGCGGCGAGGAGCGGGGGTACGAAGTCGCTGTCTCCCGAGACGACGACGACGGCCGAGTAGGCCGTTGGGAGATGCCCAACTGTGAGGATGTCAGTTGCCAGCAAAGTATCGACCATCTTCTGCTCATGAACGACGAACGCGTCGCTTGCGACCAGTGTGCAGGACTCTACCGGGCACGCTCTGCCGGAGTGCTTCGTGAACGACTTGAGGATAGCCGCCGGGCAGGTTGCATCGATCTTGGCGCACGCGTCAGGGTATGGCTGACGACTCAACCGAATCCGCGGGAGTGATCCGCGCTGTCGATAAGTGCCCAGGAGTGGCGAAGTGTGTCCAGCAGCGAGTGGGCTGACTGCCAGTGTGATGTCTCCGCGAAGAATCCTTCCGTCGCGAAGCACGGTCGGAAACTGTGGCATCGCGGTCATAACGCGCGCTACCTCGCTTCCATGCCGACTCAGATCGCTCGCGTCATACCACCCGCCGTAGAGGCGGATATCGAACCTGCCCACTGTTTCGTGTCGCGCCGACAAGTCCCGCAGCCAACGCGAAACCTCGAGTGCGATCTCTTCGTCCGAGAGTGCGCTGCTCGGAGGGAACGCATTGTCATAGTCCACAAGAACCAAGCACGCATCACTATCGCCGTCGCCCACGGAGGAGTTCACACCTCACGATATCGAGACGAGAGCGACAGACCCGAAGATTCCGCCGACGCGCCGCAAGTCGTACCGGGCGGTTGTCTGGTCACCGCACACGTTCACGACGAGGCCGAAGCGAAGAACTGCACCGAGCGACGGAAGCCGCCCGCAAGCAGTAACCGCTGTTCCACCGCAAGGTTTGGCCTGGGTCGGAGTTTTGGTTCGATTCCAGCCGAGCGACACCTGCGACATTCTTGTTCTCGACGTTGACGATCGCGAGATTGCCCGCACTCACCCCAACAGCGCCAACGCATCCGCCGCCGCGCTCCAGACCGCCGCCGTATGCGCCAGCAACCGCTGACCGTTGCTGTCGGGCAGGTGCAGCGCCTCGTCATGCAGGTCGAGGTCGCCCACCTGCGGGTGGTGCAGCCGCTTCGTTCCGCTCGAACACAACCGCACGTCGTCCTTCGCCCACAGGCGCGCGAACTCCCGACTGTTCATCGACACCTCCCCACGAGCTCGGCGAGCGCGCGATCGTCCGGATACTGCCGCGCCACATACCGCAACGACGCGACAGCCTCCGCCGCCTCGTCCGCCCAGTCGCGGTGCAGCTCACGCGTGTGCCGGTCGAGGAACACCAGCCACCACGAGCATCCGGACCGCGGCTGCTGCCACCGTGTCAGCGAGCAGACCTGCCGTCGACTTCTCTCGGAGATCGGTCGATCACCCATGGAATGTGAGGTTCCCCCCGCACAATTCCCAGGTCGGTAGGCGCGAATGCCCCCCGACGGAGGTTGCTGATGTTGCCGCTGAGACGCAATGCAAGTTTCCGGTTCAACGCGTGTGCTGGCTCGTCCCCTGCGGCAGTGGCGCCGGCGATGTTCATGCCAGGCACTTCGTTGGCGGCTGCCGATAGCAAGGCGATTCCGGCTCCTCGACGACGGGCCGGCGGGACGACGCCGACGCGCTGAATGAACAGGTGCTCCGAGTTGTACCGTCCTACCGAGGAGACGCACAGCCCGACAGGGCAGTCATCTACTTCTGCCAGGAACACGAGGCGGTTCGCGATCTGCCGGGCATTCTCCGTGACCGACTGAATGAACAGCTCCTCGCACTCTGCCTGTATCCACCGCATGATCTGCGCGTCCCGGTCCGTCTGCTTAGCCCTGCGAACACGCAGTCCAGTTGGTGGCAGGGAGGCCAGCCGATTCCGCCACACGTCAAACCCGTCGTCCGTGTACGGCGAGAACCCTGGCATCATCCTCGAACCCTAGCGATGGACCGTGCCAGGCACATCGCGCATCCAGCTCTTGGCACACGCACGACCGCTTAGCCAGCGACGATTGCGATAACCATCGCTGATGAAGCCGCCAGTCGCCCCGGTTCGAGAGCCCACGTCAACGCTGAGCGCCTACCCCACCGGCATCCCCCATCTCGACGCCACGTCGCGACAACGCACGCGACCGCAATGCTCGGCGCGACCACATGTCGCGCATGGCGAAGTTGACAGCCGAAGGGGGTGAGTTCGAGGGTGCTTCGAGAATGGTGGCCCGCTCAGGCATAACCGTCGGCCAGCCCGGGGGCGAGAGATTGCTAGCGAGATCCCGCGTAGATGCGGCGCGTGGGAGTTCGTCGGACTGGCCGGTGCGAGCTTCACCACCAGGGCCGGACTCGCGATCACGGCCCGGCGTTCATCGGGTGATTCGGAGAATCGACCGTTACCGGTCATCTCAGCAACGACCTCACCCGAAAGGCACCGCCATGTCTCAGACACCCGACA
Organism: Microbacterium sp. RURRCA19A; assembly: GCF_900156455.1. Classification (GTDB taxonomy): domain Bacteria; phylum Actinomycetota; class Actinomycetes; order Actinomycetales; family Microbacteriaceae; genus Microbacterium. The sequence goes on along the minus strand of NZ_FTNQ01000002.1, from coordinate 445,736 downwards.
ACACCTCAGCCCTTACCCCCCCCCTGATCTGAATCGCCGCACGATCCTGCAGGGCGCCGCCTGGACCATCCCCGCCATCGCGGTCGCCACCGTCGCCCCCGCGGCATCCGCCTCCACCACCGCCGTTCTCGCCTTCAACCAGGCCAGCTACTCCGGCACCGCCTGCAGCACCATCACCGGCGCATACGTCACCGTCACCGTCGGCGGAACGCCCGCCGCCGGCCGCTCCGTCACCACGACGTTGAGCGACGGGTACACGTTTGCGGATGGAACGACCACGAACACTCAGGTCAGCGACGGCAGCGGGCGCGTGAATCTGCCTGCGATGAACGTGCCGTCGCAAGGTGGCAGCGGGGTTCTGTCCGCGAGCACAGCATCGGCGACTACCGCATCCGCTTCCACGAGTGCGGCACCGTCCTCGAGCAAGCTCGTTGGCGCCAGCTGGGGCAACACTGCCCTCCCCGCCCTCCCCGCGGGCATCACCGCAAGCGAGGTCACCATCGGTGCCCAAGGCCCCACCCTCTACTGCTACTTCGTAGGAAGCGACGGCTACCTCTACCAATCCAAGGACAAGGGCGCCTGGACCAAAGTCTCCCCCGCCGGCGTCACCCACATCAGCACCGCCTTCGAAGGCGGAGTGCTCTACAGCACCGGCACCACGGTCGGCGCCAGCTGGGGCAACACCGCATTCCCCGCCCTCCCCGCCGGCGTCACCGCAACCGACGTCACCATCGGCGCCCAAGATCCCACCCTCTACGCCTACTTCCTTGGAAGCGACGGCTACCTCTACCAATCCACCAACATGGGCGCCTGGACCAAAGTCTCCCCCGCAGGAGTCACACACATCAGCACCGCCTTCAGCGGCGGCGTTCTGTTCGCCCTCGCATCAGCCTGTTAGAGATCACCAGACACGAACACGCGGCACCCGGCGCGTTACACCGCGCCGGGTGCCGCCTAGTTCGGCCAGCCATTGCCATCTGCCTAACTCTCGGCAGCGACGCGACGGCCCACGCATACTCAAAACCGTAGGTGCCGCACGAAGACCGGCCCGGCATCCTCCCCCGCGAACGCCGGAACGCCCGTGTGCCCGCCCATGTTGGCGACGAGCGTCTTCTCGGTCGAGGCGAACGCGTCGAACAGGTCAAGGGCCGCTTGCCGATCCTTGCCCTCGTCGTCCCACTGCGGAAGGACATGGATCGGAATGCCGATCCGCCGCGCCTCGTCCATCGTTGAGCGGGGGACGTAGCTTCCGGCGAAGAGCCCCCCGGCCGCGACCCGCGGATCGACGCCCGCCAGCCGCACGCCAACGGCGATGACCCCACCGGAGAAGCCGACGCGGTCGCCTATATCAGGCAGCGCGAGCACGGCATCCATCGTCGTCTGCCAGTGCGGGGGAGCTCGATCGTCACCGACGCGAAGCCCTCGGCCGCGGCGGCTCTCGCGCGGGCGAGGAGACGCGGGTACATCCGGCGCGTGTCGAAGCCGCCGGGTTGGTTGAGGAGCGATAGCGGCACCGACGAGGACGGGGTGGCGGTGGGTGGCATCCAGAGAATGTCGGTGAAACCGGCGAGCGTGAACTCGCACTCAAGGACGCCGTCGTCGAGCAGGGTGTGAGAGGTGATGCCGTCAGAGGCCCCGCCACCAGCTCGCCCCCGAACGGATTCCACGCCAGCACGGCACTGCGCCGCCCGAGCAGTGAAAGCCAGCATCGACGCAAAGCATGCCAACACCCACGTGGGCGGGGGCCGGGTCAGCGACCCGACCCCCGGAGAGTGGCTACTTGCCCTCGGCTTCGCGGGAGACGGGCGCCCACTCGGCCCACTCGGCCAGGCGCTGCTGGTAGATGTGCGGGGCGATCTGCGTGGGCAGTTCACCGAAGAAGACACGCAGCGGCGCCTTCTCGGCGTCGACGACCTTGAGGATCGCGGATCCGAAGCCGGTCGGCGAAGGCTGCGGTCCGCCAGAGCGCTGCTTCATGGCGTCGTGCAGGTCGGCGTACTGCGGCTGCGCCTCGGCCGTCACGGCCGAGGCCGAGCTCCAGTCGGTGTCGAACCCGCCGGGCTCGACGAGGGTGACCTTGATTCCGAAGCCGGCGACCTCCTGCGCCAGGGATTCGGTGAGACCCTCCAGCGCCCACTTGGAGGCGTGGTACCCGCCGAGGGTCGGGAACGCGGCGATGCCTCCGATGGTGGAGATCTGAATGATGTGGCCCGAGCCCTGTTCACGCATGATCGGCAGAGCCGCCTGCGTGACATGGAATACGCCGAACAGGTTCGTCTCGAGCTGGTCGCGCAGCTGCTGCTCCGTGATCTCCTCGACGGTGCCGAACAGGCCATAGCCGGCGTTGTTGATCACGACATCCAACGAACCGAACGACTCGTGCGCGGTCTTGACCGCCGCGAACGCCTGGTCGCGATCGGTGACGTCGAGCTGGATCGGCAGGACGGAGTCGCCGTACTTCTCCACCAGATCGCTCAGGGTGTCGATGTTGCGAGCGGTCGCCGCAACTCTGTCTCCGCGCTCGAGGGCGGCGAGGACGAACTCGCGGCCGAAGCCCTTGGACGAACCAGTGACGAACCAAACGTTGCTCATGAATGCTCCTCGAATCAGTGTGCGCCTATCGCAGGCGTGACAGCAACTTTATGCCTAACCTGACACCCGGTGTCACCTTTTGCACGCTCGGCATATGATGGACGCATGAGCGAAGCGATGCCGGTGCCGATCAGAGAGCGCACGCGTCGCCTGGTTCAGACCGAGCTGACCTCGGTGGCTCAAGATCTCTTCGTCGCCCACGGCTACGAGAACACGACCGTGGATCAGATCGCCGCGGCAGCGGGGATGTCCAAACGCACGTTCTTCCGGTACTTCCCCTCCAAAGACGACCTGGTCATCGGCAAGTACGACCTCTTCGCCGATCGCATGGCAGAGGCACTTGATGACCGACCCATGGACGAGCCGGTCTGGGACTCCCTGCGCCGCGTGTTCGACATCACGCTCGATTACGTCCAAGACGACCGCCAGCGCGCCCGAAACGACGCCATGGACGAAATCGTTCAGAGCAGCCCCCAGCTGAAGGCGCGCTACCTCGAGAAGATGCAGCGCGTTCAAGAGCTCCTCATCGGCCGAGTCGCCACCCGCATCGCCGGCCGAGACGCCGACCCATCAGACCCCACCGCGGCCGCCATCGTCGGCGCCGCGTTCGCGTGCATGCAGGCAGCCCGGCACGCCTGGTTCGCCTCCGACCAGAGCGAGCCTTTCGGCAGCTACCTCGACAAAGCGATGGCGACCTTCCAGCTCCGGTGAGCCGCCCCGGCGGAAGGGGAGCACAGGAGATGCGGTGCCCCGGGGGGGCATGTTCGATGTCGGCGCCCGGGAGTACGGTCGGCGCCATGAACGCAGACGAGCTCTTCCTCCACGCCGATGCCGCCATTCGCGAGGTCATCGACAAGATCGATCCCGCCGACTTCTCGGCGCCCGTGCCGAAGGAGTGGAGCCAGCTCGAATCGCCGACGCTGCTCGGCATCATCGGGCGGCACGCGTACGACGAAGCGTGGATCCCCGACGTGATCGCCGGACGCGCAGCCGCCGACGGCGACCAGTACGCCGACGCCGACCTCCTCGGCGACGATCCGATCGCCTCGTACGACGCGCTCAACGACAGGGCCACGGTCGCGGTGCGCGCGGGCGATTTCGCCGAGACCTTCCGGTTCACGTACGGCGACTACCCCGCGGCCGAGGGCTTCGCGCACATGGCGACCTACCGCGCGTTCCAGGCGTACTCGATCGCGAAGCATCTCGGCATCCCGTTCCACCTCTCCCCCGAACTCATCGACGGGCTGAACGAGCACGTCACGCCGCACGCCGACGAGTGGCGGCAGTGGGGCGTGTTCCCTCCCGCGATCGAGGCGCCGGCGGATGCCGACGACGAGACGCGGCTGCTGTGCGCGGCGGGGTTCTGGGTGAAGTAGGTCCGCCTCGACCGGGAGCGGCGAGCGGTCGACGTGACAGGCGCAACCTCTCCGTCACACCGTCGCGCGCTGCACCGCCATCCGTCTCTCGATCAGATACATGACCGCGATCGAGATCAGTGCGACGGCGGCGAGCAGCATCGTCAGGATCGCCAGCCCCTCGAACAGGCGCCACTCGGCAAAGACACCGCCCAGGATGTTGCCGAGCAGATAGCCCGCACCGACCACGACCGAGTACGCACCCATGATGAGGCCGCGATTGTCTCGATACTCGGCCGAGATGTCACTGAGATGGCTGAGCGCGGCGGGGGTGAACCCCGCCTCGAGGAACACCCCGACGAGCACCAGGGGAATCGCGACGCCGAGCGGCAGCCCACGATTCGCCAGCAACAAACCGACCGAGGCGAGGACGGCGCCGAACACCGTCACGAACAGCGTGGGGACGGTCGGCAGCTTGCCGATGAAGAACGCCCAGGCGACGATGCAGAGGCTGAAGACGAGCACGTAGATTCCGAGCACGGCCGAGAGACCCGCCTCGTTGCCCGCGAACGCACCCGGGAAGAGCTGGTCGGGATCGGTCCGGTCACCGGCCAGCACGAAGGTGATCTGCGACGTGACCCACGTGCCGAGGATCGCGTTCACCGCGACCCAGGCCGGCAGGAACGCCAACAGTCGCGGTTGCGTGAGCACGCGAATGCGATCGCGCACCGAAGCCGAGCGCGCGGCGGACGGGGCGCCGACAGTCGCAGGCGCTGACCTCGGCGAGCGCACGAACAGCAACACGATCAACGCCGCGATGACGTAGACGACGGCGAGCGCGACGAAAGACCACAGGCCCAAAGCCCCGTACAGCAGGGGTCCGGCGACCGCGCCGAGCGCGATACCCCCGGAGGACGAGAGCTCGTAGAGACTCGTCACCCGCCCCCGCCGCATCCGATCGTCGTCGCTCGCGTCGGCGAGCAGACCGAGCGTCGCGGGAGCCGCGATCGCCGCGCCGGCTCCGTCCAACAACCGCGACGTTCCGACGACGACCACGACGAGAACGATCGAGGGTGCCGCCGCCACCAGCGACGCTCCCGGGGTGATCAGGATGCCCGCTGCCGCCAGCAGGGGCGCGGCGATGAGGAACACGCGCCGCCCGCGCCGATCGCTGGCCGAGCCGGCAATCGGTGCCAGGATCAGCTCGGCCAAGAAGCTCAGCCCCGAAAGCGCACCGAGCAAGAGGGCACCCACCGGCGCACCGTCGCGCGCCAGGTCGACGAAGTACGCGCCCAGCACGAGAGCTCCCGCGGCCGACGCCGTGCGCAGCAGGAGTTGCGCGACGATGACGGCGCCGGCACCGCGCCCCTGCGGTGACGACGACGAAGCGGAAGACATGGATACAGCCTGACGGATCATCTGCCGCGGAGGCCCGGATTCGCGAGAGGCTTTCCGGCATCCCGAGGGTCGGGTAGTCGAACCTCTCTCGGCTCAGTCCCGCACGACGATCTGCTGCAGCACCTCGATCGCCACGGCCACGACGAGCGCGTTGTAGAGGAACGACACCACCGAGTGCACCAGCACGATCCAACGGACATCTCGCGTGCGCACCTCGGCATCCGAGTGGGCGAAGGTGCCCAGACCGAACGAGAAGTACAGGAAGTCACCGAAATCGGGGGCACCGGTGCGCGAGAACCGCAACCCGTCGCCGTGTCGCGCCTGCGTCGCCTCGTAGACCCGGGCGAATCCGGTCTGCAGCAGCACCCACGACAGGATGATGCCCACGGCACCGACCGCGACCTGCCAGAGCCCCGCACCGCCGCTCTCGCGCGCGATGAGCACCGACACCGCGGCGCTGACACCCACCACGCTCGACACCAGGGGCAGCACCCACGACAGAGTGTCGAGCAGACCGGTGCGGCCCGAGTGCGAGCGCTCGCGCAGCGAGGCGCAGCGGGTGACGACGAAGCCCACCACGAGGTAGGTGAGTGCGACGCCCTCCCACACCAGGAGCGCGATCGTAGTGCCGGTGATGGCGTACGCCACAGCGAGCGCCACGATCGCCGCCTCCACCACCGTCACCGCCACATCGCCCGGCGAGAAACGCCGCGGTACGGCGAGCCCGCTCACGAGCCGCCGTCGATCCGTGCCAGATACGCCCGGTGACCGCGACGACCGAGACGATCCAGCAGGGGGAGCAACCTGTTGCCGAGCTGCGGGGCGAAGGCCAGGGCTCGCGCGCCGATGCTGTCGGCGAACGGCAGGTAGATCTCCAGCCGGCGCGACGACATCGCCCGTTCGTAGGCGCGCACGACGTCGTCGACCGTGAAGATCCGCCCGACGAAGTTGAGCATGCTTCCGCCGTCTCGCGCCTCGTGACGCAGCATCGCGGTGTCGACGCCGCTTGGATAGATCCCTGTCACCGTCACCCCCGTCCCCCGCATCTCGGCCGACAGCGCGGTCAAGAACGCCCGCAACCCCGCCTTCGCGGCCGAGTACACCGCCGACCCGGGAAGCGCCAGGATGCCACCCATCGACACCGTCGCGAGGATCCGCCCGCGTCCGCGCGCGGCCATCACCGACGCCGCCGCCGCGATCAGCTGCACCGGCGAGTCGAGCATGACGGCGAGCTGGTCACGCAGGTCGGCGGGAGCGGCATCCGCCACCTCGTCGGTGGAGATGAGGCCGGCGTTGCAGACGATCACCTCGAGACGTTCCGCCCACTCGCCCCGGATGCGGGCGGCCAGCGCCGACACCGCCTCGGGGTCGGCGGCGTCGCTGACGACGCCGATGCTGCCCGGCCCGAGGGTCGCGGTCACCCGGTCGACGATCGGCGCGGTGAGGTCGACGGCGATGACGTCGTAGCCGCGACGCTCGAGCATGCGCGAGACGCCCGCACCGATGCCGCCTCCGGCGCCCGTGACCAGGGCGAGCGGTCGCTGCCCGGTCACCGGAGTGCTCCCGCCGTCGCCACCGGCGACTCCGCCAGCGTCCCCGGGGTCAGCTGCTCCCATCCCATCCGCCGGGCGACGCGACGCAGCTCGCGCTTGTACGCGCGGACCTCCACGTAGGTCGCGTGCCGATCGCTGCCCACGAACCGGATGCCGCCGGTCAGATCGGGTTTCTCGGTACGGACCATCCGCCGGAAGCGCCGAGCCCGCGACGGTCGCCGACGCACGTCGTCGAGGTGCGAGGCGATCAGGTGCGCGATGCGGTCGAAGAGCGTGTACGCGCTGGAGTTCACCTCGATGTAGCTGATACCGAACAGGCCGGGCCGGGCGGCGATCGCGTTGAGATACATCGCGGGGCGTCCGCCCTTCCACTCCAGATAATCCTGGGGCACGTACGGGATCGACATGTTGTAGCCGGTCGCGAAGAGCACGAGATCGAGGTCTTCGTGGCTGCCGTCGGTGAAGAACACCCCGTTCTCGTCGAAGCGCGAGATGCCGGGCTTGGCGGTGATGTCACCGTGCTGCAGGTGATGCAGGAGCTGGGTGTTGATGAGCGGGTGCGTCTCGAACAGCTTGTGGTCGGGCTTGGGCAGCCCCCACCGGCGCACGTCGCCGATCACCAGCGGCGCCAGGGCCGAGTACAGCAGCCGCTCCCCCCAGATCGGCAGCCACTCGGTCTGATCCGAGGGGGTGCCCAGCAGGTGCTTCGGCACGAAGTGGTAGCCGCGGCGCGTGCTGATGAACGCCCGGTCGGCGTTCTGCGCGGCGTCGCACGCGATGTCGGCGCCGGAGTTGCCGAGCCCCACGATCAGCACCCGCTTGCCGCGGAACTCCGAGGCGTCGCGGTAGGTCACACTGTGCCGGATCTCGCCGTCGAACGTCCCCTCGACCTCGGGAACCTGCGGATCCCACGTCACGCCGGTGCAGCAGATCACCGCGGATGCCGCGATCTCCCCTCGATCCGTCGTGACAGTCCACTCCCCCGACCGCTCGTCCTGCGTCACGCTCTGCACGGTGGTCTCGAACCGGATGCCATCGCGCAGCCCGTAGTGCTCGGCGAAGGACCGTGTGTACGTCAGGATCTGCTCGCGGCTCGGGTAATCCGCGAAGTGCGACGGCATCGGGTAGTCGAAGAACCCCGACTTGTCGCGCGACGAGATGAAATGCGCCGACCGGTACATGGGACTGCCGGGGTTGTCCATGTCCCAGATCCCGCCGACGTCGGAGTGCCGTTCGATCTGGACGTACGGGATGCCACGAGCCGACAGGGCACGGGCGGCGGCGAGACCCGCGGGGCCGGCGCCGATGACGACGACGGGGCGCTGAGCGGTGGGAGCGAGCAGGGGAACGGACATGGGCGGCCTCCTTGTGATGTCACACACTGTATCTGGTCAACTGTCCAAGTCAAGTGACCAGATGTGTGAAAGGATCGTGATCATGCCGGATCGAGGAAAGAGACAGCGCGGCCCCGAGACACGCACCGCTCTGCTGCGCGCCGCCACGACGGTGGTCGAGCGTGACGGAATCGCCGCCGCTACCACCCGAAGGATCGCCGAGGAAGCGGGTCTCCCCCTCGGCACCGTGCACTACTGGTTCGCCGACAAGTCGGACCTGCTCGAGGGCGTGATCGACCTCCTCCTCGAGGACGTCCGCGCGGGCGTGGCCGAGGAGCGCGACACCGCTTCGGTGCGCGAACTGCTCGCTCGTCTCCACGAGAGGTACACGACCCTGTCGATCGGCCGCCAGCTCGCGCTGTTCGAGATCACGACGCACGCGCTCCGCACCGAGGGCATGCACAACCTCGCCCGCGACCAGTACCGCGCGTACACCGAAGCGGCACGCGAGGGCATCACCCCGTGGGCCGATCAGGCCGATCGGACGCTTCCCGGCGGCGCCCCCGCCCTGGCCGCTCTGGCGGTCGCCGTCATGGACGGCCTCACCCTGTCGTCACTCGCCGCACCGGGCGATCCCGATCGCGCCGCAGCCCTCGACCTCTTCGCCCATCTGCTCGATAGGGCGGGCCTGGGGGCGGAAGCGGAACCCACGCGGCCCGCGCACGAGTAACCGCTCGCACGAGCGGCCGGTGGCGCGACGCCGCGTGGGGCTCAGTCGAAGAACTCCCACTTCCCCTCAGACACCACCCGCACCGCCTCGCCGTCGACCAGGAGGGCCGTCTGGTCGTCGATCGCGTAGGCCGATCCGCCGATTCTCCCTGCCCACCGCCGCGCACTCTCCGTCGTGTTCGACGACCAGCCCGGATAGTCCAGGTGCGGAAAGATCGAGAAGTCGACGAGGCCGAGGGTCTCGTCGGTGCCGTCCGGTCGCCACTCGACGAACTCCGGGCCGATGCACGGCGTCAGCACCATGCTGCCGCCGCTCACACCGACCCAGACCGTGTCGCGCAGCGACGGCAGGAGCGCCGCGAGGCCGGACTCGCGCATCCAGTGCGCCAGGTAGACCGCCTCGCCGCCGTCGACCAACAGCACGTCGGCTTCGCGGACCCACGGCATCCAGCGCTCCTCACCGATAGTGGGCAGCGCCGTGAGCTCGAGAACGCCGACCGACTTCCAGCCCAGGTTGACGAGACCGGCCTGCCCGCCCCACTGACCCGCGACCGTCCGCCAGACGCTCTCGGGCGTGCACATCGGGTGGCCCCACTGCGCGGTCGGAATGATGAGCGCGCGAGAGTCCTCGATCGGCTTGCCGAGCAGCTCGACGAGTGCCGCACGAATGCTGTCGTTCGTGATCCCGCCGGAGGTCAGGAGGAGCTTCACGATTCACTCGATTCGGTCGACGAGCGGATACATTCCGCGTGTAGATGTCCGAGTAAGGCTAGTTTCCGGGGATCAATGCCCCAAGAACAGACACCGAACTTCGTGGTCGAGACCGTCCCGAGAGCGGGTGCGCCGCCACTCTCGACGATCTCCGATCCGATCGGACCGCGATAGTCGGGTGCGGATCGTGGCGACCGGGAAACGTGGGTGCAGAAGGAGGCGGCATGATCGCGGAGCTGAACAGGCTGATTGAACTGGTCGAAGCTCGTCTGGACGACGACATCGACGTCGCATCGTTGGCGAGGGAACTCGGCACGACGGAGTACCACCTCCGTCGGATGTTCTCGTCGCTGGCCGGGATGCCGCTGTCGGAGTACATCCGGCGTCGACGCATGTCGGTCGCGGCAGCCGACGTTCTCGGAACCGACGACCTGCTGAGCATCGCGGTGCGCTATGGCTACGGATCGACCGAGGCCTTCGGCCGAGCATTCCGATCGGTGCACAACGTCAGCGTCGGTGACGTCAAGCGAAACGGCGGCCCCCTTCGAACACAACCGCAACTCAGGTTCCGCCTGACCGTCGAAGGGAACATCACCATGGACACCCGCATCAGCGATCGACCGGCCTTCCGCCTCGTCGGTCACGCCACCCGCGTGCCCCTCATCCACGAGGGAGTCAACCCGCACATTCAGGCCCACATCGCCTCTCTGCCGGCGGCAGAACATGCACGACTCAAAGCGCTGAGCGACAGCGAGCCGGCCGGCCTGCTCCAGGTCAGCGCAGACGTCGACCCGGACTACACCGAGGGAAGCGAACTGACCTACCTGCACGGCGTCGCCGTCACGGTCACGGCCCCGATCCCGGACGACCTGGATGCCATCGAGGTCCCGGCCGGAACGTGGGCCGTGTTCCGCACCGACGGCGAGTACCCGGCTGCGCTGCAAGAGGCGTGGGCGGCGACAGCGACGGACTGGTTCCCGTCGAACCCCTGGCGGCTCCGCCCGGGGCCGTCCATCGTCGCCGTGCTCGACCGCGCCGCCGACTTCCGTACAGCCACCTGCGAGCTGTGGCTCCCCGTGGAACGCGCCTGATCGCGCGGGCCCGAGCGTGAGCGGCATCCACCGGCTGACGCCGCTCACTGCGGGGCTGCTCCTCCTCGAACCGGACGGCGCCGCTCAGCGGCGACGCGCCGCGGGCTGCAGCTCATGGGCGCCGTAGCTGTTGTCGTCCGGGTTGAGGGTCACGCCCGGGGCGACGAGTGCGTCGATCTGGTCGAGGACCTCGGTCGACAGAGTGAGCTCGGCGGCAGGAAGGTACGACTCGAGCTGCTCCATCGTGCGCGGGCCGACGATCGCGGCGGTGACGCCGGGGTGGGTGATGGCGAAGGCGATGGCCATCTCGATCAACGTCATGTCGTTCTTCTCGGCGAGCTGGGCGAGCTTCTCGACGATGTCCAGCTTTCGCTGGTTGGCCGGGCTGCTCATGTCGAAGCGGGCGCTCGGGCGCGCCGAGGATGCCGGGCTGCCCGCGGCATCCTTTCGCCATTTCCCGGACAACCACCCGCCGGACAGGGGGCTGTAGGTCAGCGTGCCCATCCCGTATCGCCGGGTCGTGGGCAGGACGTCCTCTTCGATGCCGCGCACGAGGATCGAGTACGGCGGCTGCTCCGTCACGAAACGCTCGAGACGGCGGTCGCGGGACGCCCACTGCGCTTCGACGATCTGCGATCCCGAGAACGACGAGGAGCCGATGTAGCGGATCTTCCCCTGGTGCACGAGGTCGCTGAGCGCGCCGAGCGTCTCCTCGATGTCGACCGCCGGGTCGGGGCGGTGCACCTGGTAGAGGTCGATCCAGTCGGTGCGGAGGCGGCGGAGCGAGTTGTCGACCTCCTGGATGATCCACCGGCGCGACCCACCGCGATGGTGGGGACTGTCGTCCATGGGCATGAAGAACTTCGTCGCCAGGAACACGTCGTCGCGGCGACCGACGAGCGCCTTGCCGGTGATCTCTTCGGAGACACCGGCCGAGTAGACGTCGGCGGTGTCGACGAAGTCGATACCCGCGTCGAGGGCGCGGTGGATGATGCGGATGCTGTCGGCTTCGTCCTGGTTCCCCCACGGGCCGAACATCATTGTGCCGAGGCACAGCGGGCTGACCTGGACGCCGGTGCGTCCGAGCGGACGGTGTTCCATCAGAGGGTCTCTCTCGGTCTCGGGGATCAGGCTTCGGGGATCTCGCGGGCGAAGAACGCCTCGCGCGGCTCATCCGGATCCGGACCGCCACGGACGCCCGTGTCGAGAGCGTCGATGCGAGCCACCTGCTCGCCGTCGAGTTCGAAGTCGAAGACGTCGAAGTTCTCGGCGATGCGGGCCGGGTTGGTGGACTTGGGGATCACGGATCGACCCGCTTGGATTCCCCAGCGGAGCATGACCTGCGCGGGGGTCTTCCCGTGGGCCCGAGCGATCTCGGTGAGGGTGGTGTCGTCCATGACGCTGCGACGCTCGTCACCCCACGGGCCGGGATAGAACGTGATCCCGCCGATCGGCGACCACGCCTGGGTGAGGATGCCATGCGCGGCATCCGCGCGTCGCACCTCGGGCTGCGTGAAGTAGGGGTGCAGTTCGACCTGGTTCACGGCGGGGATCACATCCGTCTCCTGGAGCAGCCGGTCGAGGTGATGCGGCAGGAAGTTGCTCACGCCGATGGCGCGCACCTTCCCGTCGGACAGGAGCGTCTCCAGCGCCTTGTAGGCCGCGATGGTGGTCTCGAACCGGCTGGGGATGGGCTGGTGCAGGATCAGCAGGTCGAGGGTGGAGACACCGAGCTTGCCGGTGGCTTTGTCGAACGCGTGCAGGGTCTGGTCGTAGCCGTAGTCGGTGACCCACACCTTGGTCTCGAGGAACACGTCGTCGCGGTCGACGCCCGAGCGGCGCAAGCCCTCGCCGACCTCCCGTTCGTTGCCGTACGCGGCGGCGGTGTCGATGTGGCGGTACCCGACACGGAGAGCGGAGTCGACGGCGGCGGCCGTCTCCTCGGGCGGACTCTGGAAGACGCCGAGCCCGATGGTGGGGAGGGTGACGCCGTTGTTGAGCGTGAGATCGATCATCGGTGCTTCCTTCTGGATCGTCGCGAGGAGGGATGACTCCATAAGACCGCGATCGGCGAAGGGGCGGGAGTTCCCGGCATCCCCGGTACTGACAGACCCTCCCAGAGCGGCGGGCCGGCGCGTACCGTCGAGGGAATGGACCACCGCAGCGAAGTGCGCGAGTTCCTCTCCACGCGCAGAGACCGGATCACCCCCGACCAGGCCGGGCTCCCCGCCTACGGCGGCAACCGGCGCGTGCCCGGCCTCCGCCGAGAGGAAGTCGCGCTGCTCTCCGGCGTCAGCGTCGACTACTACACCCGCCTTGAGCGGGGCGACCTCTCCGGCGCATCGGACAGTGTCCTGGAGTCACTCGCCCGCGCCCTGCAGCTCGACGACGCCGAGACCGCGCACCTGTTCGATCTCGCCCGCACCGCCAACGCCTCACCCGGGGCGAAGAAGCCGCGCAAGCGAACGGACAGCCTGCGACCCAGCATCCTCAGGATCCTGGATGCGATGACAGAGGCTCCGGCGATGATCCGCAACAACTACTTCGACTACGTCGCCGCCAACCCGCTCGCCCGCGCCCTGTACTCGCCCCTCTTCGCCGAACCCGCCCCCAACAGCGCCCGGTTCGCCTTCCTCAACCCCGCAGCGCCGGACTTCTACGTCGACTGGGACAAGAACACCCAGGAGCTCGTCGCCACCATGCGCGGAGAAGCCGGACGCAACCCGTACGACAAGCGCCTGACCGACCTGGTCGGCGAGTTGTCCACCCGCTCCGAACGGTTCCGCACGCTCTGGGCAGCGCACAACGTCCGCTACCACCGCAGCGGCGTGAAGCGCCTCCACCACCCCGTCGTCGGCGACCTCGAGCTCGCCTACGAAGCGTTCGAGCTCCCCGCCGATCCCGGCCTGACGGTCTCCACGTACACCGCCGAGCCCGGTTCGCCCTCCGCCGACGCGCTCCGCGTGCTCGCCAGCTGGGGCGCCACCACTGCCCCACCCGCGCCGCGGCACACGCCGTCGGAACGATGAGCGGGCAGGAGGAGGACCGCGGGACATGAAGCCGGACGAGGTCTTCGTCCACGCCGATGCCGCCGTTCGCGAGGTCATCGACAAGATCGATCCCGCCGAACTCTCGGCGGCCGCGCCGAAGGAGTGGAGCCAGCCCGGATCGCCGAAGCTGCGCGGTCGTTGAGTGCGTCGCACGAGGGCGATCGGGTCGTCGCCGAGCACGTACGGCGACTACCCGGCGGCCGAGGGCTTCGCACACATGGCCACGTACCGCGCGTTCCAGGCGTACTCGATCGCGAAGCACTTCGGCATCCCCTTCCACCGATTCCCCGAACTCATCGACGGCCTCAACGAACACGTCGTGCCGCGCGCTGACGACGGGCGACAGTGGGCGGCGATCCCGCCCACGATCGAGGCGTCGGCGGATGCCGACGACGAGACGCAGTTGCTGTGCGCGGCGGGGTTTCTGGGTGGCGGAGGTCAGAGACCTCGACGGCGATTGCGCGGCTTCGTCACATGGCACCGATTGCGCAGCCACTCGTCGAACGTGCTGCGCTCAACCATCGACGGGGCGGCACCGCGAAGCCTTCCAGATGCCAGGATTTCCCACCACGCACCCGGAAACCGCACCTCGCGCACACGGCCATGCGCCGTCGTGCGCGTACGTGCAGCGCACCACTTGCACGAGAGACTAGATGCGGGGTCAAGGCGGTCGACCGCACGGCCCCGCTCCTCGCCCTCCGCGAGGGTGATCGTGAGCACAGGTGATCGAGGAGTCCACCTCGTGCCCACCTATGGCGCGCAGTCAAACATGAGTCAAACAAAAACCTCCCCCTCTGATCTGGAAAAATACCTGATCAAGAGAATTTTTGGCATGGAATCGAGGCGAACGTGCCATTCAGTCGCCGTTGCGGATCAAACAACGGCTATCCGCCTGTGTCCTCCTGCGCCCAGAACGGCAGGTAGCGTCGACTCTTGGCACCCACCGTCGGGTCCTCGATCACCAGGAGGCCGGCGGCGAGCGCGTCACGTAGAACCCGCGAGATCTGCGCACTGTTCGCATCCGGGATCCGGAAACGCTCGCGAGCGGATGAGTTAGTGGTGGGCTCGCCCGACGCGTGCCGAAGCTGTGCGTGCAGGTAGATGGCATCTACTCGCTCGTCCCGCGTCATTTCCGCGAAGCTTCGCGGGCCGAACACCGTCACCTTGGTGTGACCAGCCTCGACGGTGATCTTCGGCGCGGGCAGCTGGTGCAATTCGACCTCGGTGGCGATTTTCTCCCAACCAGAACCGCGCTCCTCTGAGATGCGCGCTCGGGTCATGAATGAAGCGAGAGCTTCGTTACGAGAGGGGGGCCGCCCCCCGAGGAACCTGCGGACGCTGATGAGCGGTTCGCCAGGATTTGTGAACTCTATTCGGTTGGGGAAGACCTCGATCATCGGGCCACTACCCGTGACCGTCAAATCCTGGTGGATGAGCATGTTCACTACGAGCTCACGGATCACCAGATCCGGATACCGAGGAATCTCCTGTCGAAGCCCACCAACGGTGATCTCCTCACGAGGCAGCAGAGCCGACATGTAATCGATCAGCCCCTCGAACCCTGCGGCATATCCCCGCTGGCCGTCCTGGCTTCGCACGGCCGCAGCACGGGAGGCTGTCCGATACTGGGTCAGCCGTGTCGCCTTCCTCGACACGGAAGAGAACACTCCGAGGTCTCGAGCAAAGAGCAACGCGCCGAGGTTGGTTACCGAGGTTCCCGCTTCAGATCGCACCAAGAAGCCCTCAGCTCCAAGCTGATCAGCCACCCGTCGTCGAGTTTCAGGCAAAGGAAGACGCAGGAGGTCGAAGTAGGCGCTATGGGCGAGTAGCTCGATAGCCTCCTCGTCACTCAGCCCTGACTTGGCGGACCCCGTCTCGAAGGTGGTCTCTCGGAACGCTTCCCACAACCGCGCTTCATGTTCTGGATAATCGCGAAGGTTCTTCTTGTAGCTACCGATCCGAACGTAGCGCTCTGAGCGGAAGGCAACGGGTCGCGAGCGAGCTGCATCAATCTCGAGCAGGACAGCCGCGATATTCCCACCGGTATCTATCCGTCGGAACTGGAAGTAGACCTGGGGATCCAGGCCCCGGGAAAGCCACGGCACGAGATCCTCACTGCCAGCACCCTTCGAGGACCAAGGATCGAATGTGGTCCCGACGACAGCGTGATCTGCATCCCGGACACCCCAGACCATGTATGCATGGGTTCGGTGGGCCAGGACAGCAGAATTAGCGAGTGCGGAGATGTACTCGCCGACCTCCTGAGGTTCGGCCTTGTTCTCCTTGAACTCAAGCCAAGGCGCCTCGGCCGGTGCCGCACACAGTTTTGCCAAGAGGCTTTGATCAGCGGTAAGTCCGGGCATCCATCCGTCCTCTGAGAGACGCTCGTGCAGCCACGCCCACCCCCACTACATCCCCGGCGCCATGTCGGCGAACCGCGAATAATGCCCCTGGAACGCCACCGTGATCGTGTCAGTGGGCCCGTTGCGGTGCTTCGCCACGATCAGATCCGCCTCACCCGCACGCGGGCTGTCCTTCTCGTACGCGGCCTCTCGGTGGAGGAGCACGACCATGTCGGCATCCTGCTCGATCGAGCCCGACTCACGCAGGTCGGACAGGGCGGGCTTCTTGTCGGCGCGCTGCTCGGCACCACGGTTCAGCTGCGACAGGGCGATGACGGGAACCTGCAGCTCCTTCGCCATCAGCTTCAGCGCACGCGAGAACTCACTGACCTCCTGCTGACGCGACTCGACGCGCTTACCGCTCGTGAGCAGCTGCAGGTAGTCGATGACGACCATCTTCAGACCCTCGCGCTGCTTCAGGCGACGGCACTTGGCGCGGATCTCGACCAGCGTCATGTTGGGGCTGTCGTCGATGTAGAGGGGGGCGTCGTTGATGCGACCGCGGGTGGACGCCACCGTCGTCCAGTCGCGCGAGTCGAGCGTTCCCTTGCGCATGCTCTGCAGCGGGATCGACCCCTCGGCGCTCAGCAGGCGCATCGCGATCTCGCTGCGCCCCATCTCGAGCGAGAAGAAGATGCAGGGTGCGTTCGACTTGATCGCGGCGGCGCGGGCGAAGTCGAGCGCGAGCGTCGACTTACCCATCGCGGGACGCGCGGCGAGCACGATCATCTGACCCGGGTGCAGACCGTTCGTCAGCTGGTCGAGGCCGGCGAACCCGGTCGGGATGCCGGTCATCGACCCGTCGCGACCGCGAGCGGCCTCGATCTCTTCGACCGCGGCATCCACCGCCATGGTCAGGGGGATGTAGTCTTCGGCGCTGTCGTCGCCCGAAACGTTGTAAATCTCGGCCTGCGCGCTGTTGACGAGCTCTGTCGGGTCACCCTCGCCCGCGTAACCCATCTGCACGATGCGCGTGCCGGCCTCGACCAGGCGCCGCAGCAGAGCCCGCTCGGCGACGATCGACGCGTAGTACCCCGCGTTGGCAGCCGTCGGCACGATCGAGGTGAGCGTGTGCAGGTAGTCGGCACCGCCGGCGCGCTGCAGCTCACCCGTCTTGATCAGCTCGTCGGTGACCGCGACGACGTCGGTCGGCTCACCGTGCGAGTACAGCGTGAGGATCGCCTCGAAGATCAGCTCGTGCTTCGGCACGTAGAAATCGCCGCCGCGCAGAGTCTCGATCACATCGGCGACAGCGTCTTTCGACAGCAGCATGCCACCCAGTGCGCTCTGCTCGGCCAAAATGTCGTGCGGCGGAGTGCGCTCCTGCCGCTGGGGTCCTCCGAGACGCTCGTTGGCGATGTCGGTGATCGACACAGGCACTCCTTCTCAGTTTTCGGACGCACGCACTCCACCAACGATGTCCGGCAACGGATCACGTCGGGTGGGGCGAGGCGACGCCCTCGAGCAGCATCGAATCACCGACCTCCGACATGGACGCGCGGGTGGTGACGGGGTGTGCCCGATGGGATGCACCCACGCTAAGGACGACCCCTCCTCCACGCAAACAGGCCTGTGGATAACTCTGTGGACAGCTTGCGAGAAACGCCGCGATTGCTGTGCACAACTCCTGTGGAGAACTCGGTGGATGATGTGGAAACAGTTTCTCGAAGTACCATCTGATCTGGTTTTTATCTGTCCACAGGAAAGCTGTGGGAATCCTGGTTGAAGCATGGGTTGAAGGTTGCTCGACTTGACAAAAGTGTGTGGACAACACGGGGGATAACTCCAGCGAGCAGCTACTGACAACCGCGTCCGCTGTCAAGTTATGTTCACGTGCGGCGTGTCGGTCGGTTCCCCCGCCGACACCGCGTGGTAACTGGGCGTTCCCTGAGTCTCTGGCCTTCTCGGCGCGAGAGGCGTAAAGTCGCGGCCCATAGACACGTCATAGGCGAGTGTCTACCGACTTTGGGGAGTCAGACATGGATGCCGCGACCCGGCGAAGCGCGATCCCAGCGCTTCGCGTGCTCGGGTGGGCGTTCGTCGCGGCCCTGGCGTGGGTCTTCCTCTCCCTCACTTTCTCGTCGTCGTCGGCGTCCGCAAACGACGACTCCGGCTCGGGTCTTCTCGGTCTCGTCACCGACACCGTGAACAGCACCACCGGAGCGGTCGGCGACACCGTGGCATCCGTGGTCCAGACGGTCGAGCCCGTGACGGCTCCCGTCGCAGCCGTCGTCCCCGCGCCCGTGAGCGAGCCGGTCCGCGCGGTCACCGAGACCACGGTCGACACCGTGAACGCCGTCGTCGACACGGTCAACGACACCGCGACGAGCACCGTCGAAACCGTCACCGACACCGTGTCGGACGTCGCCTCCTCCGGGGTCGTCGGCAGCGTCGTCACCCCCGTGGTCGACACCGTCGTGTCGGTCCCGGTCGTGGGCGGAATCGTCTCGGGCATCGGCCTCGACGACGTCGTGACCGGCGTGGTCGACACGGTCGACGAGACTCTGCCCGCCGTCGTCGGAACGGCGCCGTCCACCGACCCGATCGTCCCCACCCTCCCGGGCGGCGGCACGCTTCCCGGCGGCAGCGTCGACCCCACGACTCCCGCGCAGCCCGACCGGCCGGCCGCGAGCGCGGAGTCGACGGATGCCGCGGCACCCGCGGCCGCACCCGCGGCTGCGGCGAGCGCCGCCGTGCCCACGGCCGTCACCGCGCGCGCGGAGGCCGCAGCGAAAGCGTTCGCCGCCACCGCGACGGACTCCCCGGGCCACACGTCTGCCCACGGCACCACCCCGCCCGCAGAGACGCCCGTCGGCTACGGGCTGGGTGATGGCATCCCGGGTTCGTCTTCGGCATCCCTCTCGTCGGGTGCCGGCGGACCCGTCGCCGCGCGTCTCGACGACCGCGCCGGCGCGCCGACCTTCGTTCTTCTCTTCCGCAGCGCACTCGTCGACGACGATCTCCCCGGCGCCCCGGTCTTCTCCACCGACGTCTCCCCTGACTGAGGCGGGCCGCGTCGTGCTCCGGCACGACAGACGGTCCCGCGCGTTTCCGCGCACCCTCATTCACCACTCAGGAGAGAACTCTCATGCGCAAGATCTACTCGCGTGCCATCCTCGGCACGCTGATCGGCGGCGGCCTGGCCGTCGTCGGAGCCGGCATGGCCAATGCCGCGGAGACGTCGGGCACCGACGGCCTCCTCTCGGGCGACCAGGCGATCATCTCGGTCGACCTGCCCGTCACCATCGGCGGCAACGCCGTGTCCGTCCTCGGCGACAGCCACAGCGAGGATGCCACCACCTCGGCACCCGCGTCGCAGCCGGCGCCCGAGGCCACCACCGACGGAAGCGACAGCCTCCTCGGCGGTAACCAGGGCCTCATCTCGGTGGACGTCCCCGTGACCATCGGCGGCAACGCCGTGTCGGTCATCGGTGACAGCCACACCTCGGATGCCGAGACCTCGGCGCCCGCGGAAGAGACCGCCCCGCCCGCGGAGGAACCCGCTGCCGCTCCGGTCGTCGAGACCGACGGCACCGACAGCGTCGGCGGCGGCAACCAGGCCGTCCTCCCCGTCTCGGTGCCTGTGACCATCGGCGGCAACGCCGTCTCGGTCGTCGGCGACAGCCACACCGAGGACGCCACCACCACCGGCGGCTCCACCTCGGGCAGCGTCAGCGACGTCGAGACGGACGGCACCGACAGCCTCGGCGGCGGCAACCAGCTGATCGCTCCGATCAGCCTGCCGGTCACCATCGGCGGGAACGCCGTGTCCGGCATAGGAGACAGCCACACCGAGGACGCCACCACCACCGGCGGCACCACCACGAGCGGCACCGGCGACGTCACCACAGACGGCACCGACAGCCTCCTCGGCGGCAACCAGGCGATCCTCCCGATCAGCCTCCCCGTCACCATCGGCGGCAACGCCGTGTCGATCATCGGCGATAGCACCACGACGGGTTCGGAGACCGGAACCCCGGGAACCCCGGGAACCCCGGGCACGCCGGGCACGCCCGGAACCCCGGGAACCCCCGGAACCCCCGGAACCCCCGGAACCCCCGGAACCCCCGGCACCCCGGGCACGCCCGGCACCCCCGGCACCCCCGGCACCCCCGGAACCCCCGGCACGCCCGGCACCCCCGGCGTGACCGGCTCGGTCGCCTCGGTGTCGGCTTCGGCGGTGTCGTCGATGGCCGCGCCCCAGGGCGCGCTGGCCGTCACCGGAGTCAGCGGCGGCATGATGTGGGGCCTGCTCAACGCAGCTCTGATCCTGCTCGCCCTCGGAGGGGCGCTGGTCATCCGCCGCCGCCTCACCGTCTGACACCCGTTCGGGAGGGGCTTCGGCCTCTCCCGACGGGGCACCGGATGCCGCGACTCATTGGGGGCATGGCATCCGGTGTTCGGCATGTCCGGGGTCGGTCGCCCTCACTGCCCCCCGCCGCGACCACGGCGGGAGGAGATTCGGCCGGCGGAGGACCGAACGTGCCCGCGGCGTCCTCCCTCCGCCGAATCTCCTCCGCTCGCCGGGCGCCGCGCGCCACCGCCGCCCGCCCGCCGCTCGCCGCGCGCAACCGACACCGCAGCGCCGCGCGTCGACCTCAGTCGGCCAGGCGCCAGTCCTCGAAGCTGAACCCGGGCGACACGAGGCAGCTCACCACCGCTTCGGCACCGTCGACGAGACGCGCCGACTGCCAGACGCCGGCGGGGACGGTGGCCTGCAGCCGCTCCCCCGCGGCCAGGTCGGTGCCGAGCACCACCGTCTCCGTCAGCTCGGGGGAAGGCCCGTCGCCGCCGAACGACAGAGCGAGGCGGCCCGGACCGTGCCACAGCCACACCTCGTCGCTCGTCACGACGTGCCACGCGCTGTGCTCGCCGGGGGTCAGCAGGTAGTGGATCAGCGTCGCCGCGGGACGCGCGCCCGCGGGGGTGTCGACCGCGTACGTCCCCGTCCACATGCGCCGGAACCAGCCGCCCTCGGGGTGCTGCTCGAGGTCGAGCAGTCGGGCGGTGGTGGGACGGTCGTCAGTCACGGGACACTCCGGTCTCTCGGGCGAAGACGGCGGATGCGAAGCGCACCTCGCCGTCGATGAGGGTCGCTGCCGCGCGCCCGGCGCCGTCGACCACGAGGTGCTCGATCATGTCATCGGCCGCGGCCACGTCGATGTCGAAGAACGCGAGGTCGGCCACGGCGCCGACGGCGAGGTATCCCGTGCGCTGTGGCCCGGTGTCGAGCCCCATCGCGTGGGCGCCCCCGAGCGTCGCCGCGCGCAGCAGCAGCGCCGACAGGTCGCGGTGGGCGTAGCCCTGCGCCCGCGCGAGGCGGTGCAGCGCCGCCACATCGGACAGCAGATCCAGCGACGGTGACGACGACAGCGAGTCGGTGCCGACGGCGAGCGCATTGCCCTCGACGAGGTACGCGGCCACGGGCGGTTCGTCGAGACCGATCACGGCGTTCGACCGCGGGCACAGAGCCACGGTGGTCCCCCGCTGCCGCAGGATCGACCGGTCGCGGGCCGTCATGTACACGCCGTGGGCGATGTGGCAGTCGGGTCCGAGCACGCCGAGCTCGTCGACGAACTCCGTCGCCCCCGTGCCGAAGCCCTCGTCGCGCAGCGCCTGGAAGCTCGCGGGCCGCCGCTCCCGCCACGGCAACGCCTCGCCGTGCTCGCGCTCGAACGCCGCCTCGCCGAGGTGGATGTGCAGCCGACTCCCCCGCTCCCGCACGATGTCGGGGATCTCCAGCAGCGGCTCGACGTCGAGCGAATACGGGGCGTGCGGCGAGAGGCCGGTGCCCGGCGGCGACGGCAGCGCATCCAGCCGCGCCTCGACCTCGGCCCTCCCCCGCTCGGCCCACGCGGCGTTGGTCCAGCTCATCACCTCCCAATAGGTGATGCCGTGCAGCCGCGCGTCGTGCAGCGCCGAGGCGGCCTCGACGTCGGTGACGATGTCGGCCACCGCGGTCGTGCCGGCGGCGATCATCTGCGCCGCGCCCGCCCTGGCATCCGCGGCCCAATCCAACCCCGACTCGTAGACCGGCTCGAACGCCGCGGCCCACTCCTCGAACCCGGCGTACGACCCGCGCCCGACCTCGGCCATGCCCGTGTACTGGAGATGCGAGTGCGCGTTCACGAGGCCCGGGGTCAGGATGCCGGGCCAGTGCACCTCGTCGAACTCGACGCCGCGCTGGCGCAGCTCGTGCCGCACCCACTCGCGGTCGCCGACGTGGCGGATGCGGCCGCCCGCGACGGCGATCGCCCCGTCGACGATGGGCGGAGCGGTGATCGGGACGACGAGGGATGCCGAATACAGCACGACCCGCGGGCGCTCGGGTGCGCGATCGACGGTCATACCGTTCAGCCTAGGGACGCGGTGTGACGGCCGCGTGTCGTGAGGACCCGGGCGATGCCCCGGTCTCTGACGGTTTGAGGCGGATTCCGTGCTCTGGGGCGCGAGCTTCAGGCCCCACAGCACAGAACGCGCCCCGAACCGGAACCGCAGCCCCCGCCCGCGCACGCAGAACGGCCCCGGTCCGCCGAAGCGGGACCGGGGCCGTTCTCAGACGCGGATTACTTCGCGGCGACCACCTGGAGGGTGATCACGGCGGTGAGGTCGTCGCGGAGACGAACGGTCGCCTCGTGCTCGCCCACCGACTTGATCGCCGAGGTGATCTGGATCTTGCGCTTGTCGAGCTCACCGAGACCGGCGGCCTTGACCGCGTCGGCGACGTCGCCCGTCTTGACGGAACCGAAGAGACGACCCTCGGCACCGGCCTTGACGGCCAGCTTGACGGTGTTCGACTCGAGCGTGTTCTTCAGGGCCACGGCCTCTTCGTGGTCGTGGATCGCGCGGGACTCGCGAGCGGCGCGAATCGACGCGACCTGCTTCTCGCCACCGCGGCTCCAAGCCACGGCGAAGCCCTGCGGGATGAGGTAGTTGCGGGCGTACCCGTTCTTGACCTCGACAACGTCACCGGCGCTACCGAGCCCGGTGACCTCATTCGTGAGAATCAGCTTTGCCATCGGGTGCTCCTTAGCGGCCGGCGCCGGCGTAGGGCAGGAGAGCCATCTCGCGCGCGTTCTTGATGGCGCGGGCGATCAGGCGCTGCTCCTGCACGGAGACACCGGTGATACGACGGGCGCGGATCTTCCCGCGCTCCGAGATGAACTTGCGGAGGGTTGCGACGTCCTTGTAGTCGATGACGCCGACGCGGATCGCCTTCGCGGGGGCGGCGTTCTTCGCGCCCTTCCGCGGCTTGCGGCGGTCGCCAGTGGCCTTTCCAGCCATGCTTCCTTCTTTCGTGTGGATTCGGATGCCGGGGGCTTTCGCGTCGCCCGGGCTCGGCATCCGGAATGTTGGGGTTCGTCACGCCGTGAGGCGTAGCGAGATCAGAACGGGGTGTCGTCTCCGTAGGAACCGGGAGTGCTCCACGCGTCGGCGCCGCCGCCCTGGTTCGACCCGGGGGTCGACCACGGCTCGTCGTTCGACTGCTGCACCTGCGGGCGTCCGCCGCCGCCACCGCCGCCGCCCGAAGAGGCAGCACGGGTGACCTGAGCGGTCGCGTAGCGGAGCGAGGGGCCGATCTCGTCGACCTCCAGCTCGATCGAGGTGCGGTTGTTGCCCTCGCGGTCCTGGTACGAGCGCTGCTTCAGGCGACCGGTCGCGATGACGCGGGACCCCTTCGTCAGCGATCCGGCGACGTGCTCGGCGAATTCGCGCCACACCGAGGCGCGCAGGAAGAGCGCCTCGCCGTCCTTCCACTCGTTCGCCTGACGGTCGAACGTGCGGGGGGTCGACGCGATGGTGAAGTTCGCCACGGGCAGACCGTTCTGCGTGTACCGCAGCTCCGGGTCGGCCGTGAGGTTCCCCACGACGGTGATGACGGTTTCGCCGGCCATCGTCGTTACTTCGCTGCCTTCTCGGCGGACTCGACCTTGCGGGGAGCGGCAGCCTTGCGAGCGGCCTTCTCCTCGGAGCGCTTCGCCTCGGCGGCGACCTGCGCGATGGCCTCTTCCGCACGGAGGACCTTGGTGCGCATGATCTGCTCGCTCAGCTTCAGCTGGCGGTCGAGCTCCTGCGTGGCCTCGCTCGTGGCGGTGAAGTCGACGACGGCGTAGATGCCCTCGTTCTTCTTCTTGATCTCGTAGGCCAGACGGCGGCGTCCCCAGACATCCACCTTCTCGATGGTTCCCCCATCGTTGGTGATGACCTTGAGGAACCCGTCGAGCTTCGGAGCGACCTGGCGCTCGTCGATCTCGGGGTCGAAGATGACCATGAGTTCGTACTGGTGCGTCACTAACCCACCTCCTTCGGACTAGAACGGCTGACGGGCATTTCCCGGCAGCAGGAGGGTGTGGTGCACGTCGTCTCGGGCTTACACGCGCATGGGCGTCGCCAGACAACCTTCGTAGTCTAACGGATGCCACCCCGCAGCGGGAATCGAGGTTCGGCGCCGCGCTCGGTAGCGTGGGGCCATGAGCGGCACGACGCTGGACACCTCCGCCCTGACGCAACCGGTCTCGCGCGCGGAGGTGCGGCAGTTCACCGCGCAGCTGCGCCGCGAGGGGAAGCTCACCAGCGTGGTCGTCACCACCATCGGATTCGTCGTCGTCGGTGGCATCCTGCTCGTCTCCGCCTCGCTCATGGCGGCCGTCGTGAGCTTCGGGCTGTTCGCCGACGACGGGCGTCCGAGCCCGATCGGCATCGGCTTCCTCCTCTTCTTCGTCGCCGTGATCGCGCTGATCGCGTACACGCTGATCGTGATGTTCCGCGGGCGGGCGACGCGCCGCTACCGAATCGCGCACTTCGCCCAGGCGAACGGGATGACGTGGTTCCCCACCGTCCCGAACCCCGCCCTGCCCGGCATGATCTTCAGCGAGGGCCACTCCCGCGAGGCCACCGACGTGGTCCACGGCCCGCGTCCTCGCTGGGTCGAGGTCGGCAACTACACGTACAAGACCGGGTCGGGGAAGAACGAGCAGACGCACAAGTGGGCGTACGTCGAGCTGCGGCTCGACACCCCGCTCCCCCACATCGTCCTGGATGCCGTGGGCAACAACGGACTGTTCGGGGTGTCGAACCTCCCGGCGGTGTTCTCCCGCGACCAGCGCCTGAGCCTCGAGGGCGACTTCGACCAGCACTTCGCGCTGTACTGCCCGAAGGGCTACGAGCGCGACGCCCTGTACCTCTTCACGCCCGACGTGATGGCGCGGTTCATCGACAACGCCGCGGCCCTCGACGTCGAGATCGTCGACGACCGCCTCTTCCTCTACGCGCGGCGCGAGCTGTCGACCACCGACCCGGCGACGTGGGAGTGGATCTTCGGAACGGTGGATGCCATCGACGAGAAGCTCGGCCAGTGGGCGCGGTGGCGCGACGAACGGTTGCCCGCGGCCGCCGCCCCCGTGGCATCCGGGGTTCCGCTGCTCACTCCCCCGCCCGCCGGCGTCGCGCCCGAGGGCCGCCGGCTGCGCCGTGGCTTCTCGTGGATCGGCGGCGTGATCGCCGTGCTGGCGATCGGATGGTGGCTGTTCTCCGTGGTGTCGGACATCTTCCTGCGCTGAGCGGCGGTTCCGCGCTCCGGAGTTTCGGGCCGTGATCGGCGCCGTGGCCGCCGGTCGGCGGCGCCCAGCGGCCAGCGGTCCGGAGCGCGGGACGCGCGAAACTCCTGACTTTCGTCACCGCACCGCGCCGAACCGCCCAGAACCGCGGGCGTACCCGCCGAAACTCAGGAGTTCGGCCCGGAATACCGAGGCGTCACACCCCGCGCGTCGACCGCCACAGCTCGCGGCGGGACTCCTGCGCGACCGGGTCCGGCACCGGGAGGGATGCCAGCAGCCGCTTCGTGTAGTCGTCGCGGGGCTCCGTGAGCACCTGCACGGTCGTGCCCTGCTCGCGGATCACGCCCTGCCGCAGCACGACGATGCGGTCGGCCACCTCGTCGACGACCGCGAGGTCGTGGCTGATGAAGAGGCACGCGAAGCCGAACTCGCGCTGCAGCTCGGCGAAGAGCTGCAGCACGCGCGCCTGCACCGACACGTCCAGCGCCGAGGTCGGCTCGTCCGCGATCAGCAGCTTCGGGTCGAGCGCGAGCGCGCGGGCCAGCGAGGCACGCTGGCGCTGACCGCCCGACAGCTCGTGCGGGTAGCGATCCCCGAACGCGGTCGGCAGCTGCACGGCATCCAGGAGCTCGTCCACGCGTGCCCGCGCGGCGCGCGCGCCGGCGGCCCGGTGATGCACGAGGAGTGGTTCGGCGATGCACTCGGCGATGGTGAGGAGCGGGTTGAAGCTGGTCGCCGGGTCCTGGAAGACGAAACCGATGTCGGGGCGGGTCTTCGCCAGCGTGCGGGGCTTCGCACCGCGCATCTCGGTGCCCAGCACCTTCAGCGACCCGCCGACGACCGAGGTGAGACCGACCATCGCGCGGCCGATCGTCGTCTTGCCCGACCCCGACTCGCCCACGAGGCCCAGCACTTCGCCGGGGCCGATCCAGAAGTCGACGCCCTTCACGGCGATGACGCCGGGCGACCCGAAGCGCCCCGGATATCCGATCTCGACCTTCTCGGCGACGACCAGGCTGCCCTCGGGCGGCGCGGTCGGGGCCGGGGTGTCGAGCGACTGCTGCGCGCTCTTCCCGCGGCCGACGTGCGGTACGGCGGCGAGCAGCTCGCGCGTGTACTGCTGCTGCGGAGCGGCGAACAGCTCGCGCACGGGCGCCTGCTCGACGATGTCGCCGCGGTACATCACCACGACGCGGTCGGCGAGGTCGGCGACCACACCCATGTTGTGGGTGATGAGCACGATCGTCGCGCCGAACTCGTCGCGGCACGTGCGCAGCAGGTCGAGGATCTCGGCCTGCACGGTGACGTCGAGCGCCGTGGTCGGCTCGTCGGCGATGATGAGCCCGGCGTCGAGCACCAGCGCCATGGCGATCACCACGCGCTGCTTCTGTCCGCCCGAGAACTGGTGCGGATAGTCGTCGACGCGGCTCTCGGGATCGGGGATGCCGACCCGACGCAGGATGTCGACGGCCTTGGCCTTCGCCTCGGACTTCGACAGCTTCTCGTGCGCGCGGAGGCCCTCGGCGATCTGCCAACCGACGGTGTAGACGGGGTTCAACGCCGTGGACGGCTCCTGGAACACCATCGCCGCGTCGCGACCGCGCATCGCCCGCAGCTGCGCGTGCGTCGCGTGCACGATGTCAGTCTCCTCACCCTCGCGGCCGCGGACGATCACGGCGCCCGACAGGGTCGCGGTCTCGGGCAGCAGGCCCAGCAGCGTGTTGGCGGTCACGGTCTTGCCCGACCCAGACTCGCCCACGATGGCGAGGACCTCGCCGGCGTGGGCTTCGAGCGAGATGCCGTTGATGGCGGCGACGGGCTCGCCGTCGGTGGCGAACGCGACCCGGAGATCGTCGATGCGGGCGACGGACTCGGCGGTGCCGGTCATGCGGGACTCCCGTCGGAAGGGGTGGATGCCGGGGACCCGGCGGGGGCGACGGGCGCCGGGGCCGCGGGTGCGAGCGGCGCGGGAGCGTTTCGCGCCCGGCGGCGCGTGCGCAACCGCGGGTCGCTGAGGTCGTTGAGGCTCTCGCCGACCAGCGTGATGCCGAGCACGGCGAGCACGATCGCGACGCCCGGTGGGATGGCGGTCCACCAGATGCCGCTGGTGACGTCGCTGACCGAGCGGTTGAGGTCGTAGCCCCACTCGGCCGCCGCGGTGGCCTCGATGCCGAAGCCGAGGAAGCCGAGGCCCGCGAGGGTCAGCAGCGCCTCCGAGGCGTTGAGCGTCACGACGACCGGGAGCGACCGCGTGGAGTTGCGCAGCACGTGACGCAGCAGGATGCGCGCGGTCGGCACACCGATCACGCGGGCCGACTCGACGAACGGTTCGGCCTTCACGCGCACCACCTCGGCGCGGATCACGCGGAAGTACTGCGGCACGAACACCACCGTGATCGAGATGGCGGTGGCGAGGATGCCGCCCCACAGCGTCGACTGTCCCTTCGTGATCGCGATCGACATGACGATGGCGAGCAGCAGCGACGGGAACGCGTAGATCGCGTCGCAGAGGACCACCAAGACGCGGTCGATCCAGCCGCCGAAGTAGCCGCTGACCAGCCCCAAGAAGATGCCGAGGAAGATCGAGAACGCGATCGCGCACAGGATCACCAGCAGCGCCGTCTGCGCACCCCAGATCACGCGGGAGAGCACGTCGTACCCGCCGACCGTCGTGCCGAGGATGTTCATGGCGTTCGGAGCGTGCTGCGTGCCGAACTTCGTGCCGCCCGCCTCCTGCTGCGAGAAGCCGTAGGGCGCGAGGACCGGCGCGAGCACGGCCGTCAGCACGAACACGGAGGTGATCACGAGACCGATCACGAGCATGGTGCGCTGGAGGCCGACGCTGCGGCGCAGGTGCGAGATGACCGGCAGGCGGTCGCGCAGCGGAACCTTGCGCGCGGTCAGGGCCGCGGGGGCCGTGGCATCCGTCATGTCAGTACCTCACTCGCGGGTCGATGATCGCCGCGATGACGTCGACCAGGAAGTTCGTGAAGGCCACCAGCACGGCGATCATGACGACGATGCCCTGCACGGCGACGAAATCGCGCGCCTTCAGGTACTCGCTGAGCATGAAGCCGAGACCCTTCCACTCGAACGTGGTCTCGGTCAGCACCGCGCCCGAGAGCAGCAGGGCGATCTGCAGACCGATGACCGTGATGATCGGGATGAGCGCCGGGCGATAGGCGTGCTTGGTGACCAGGCGGTACTCCCCCACGCCGCGCGACCGCGCCGACGTGACGTACTGCGCGCCGAGCGTGCCGATGACGTTGGTGCGGACGAGCCGCAGGAAGATCCCCGCGGTCAGGATGCCGAGCGCCAGGCCCGGCAGGATCGCGTGGGTCAGCACATCCCCCACCGCGGCGCCGTCGCCGAGGCGGATGGCATCCATGAGATAGATGCCGCTGGGGTTGTCGAGAGCCTGGAGCTTCAGCTCGGTGCGCGTGCTCGCGCGACCGGCGACGGGCAGCACGCTCAGCCACACCGAGAAAACGAGCTTGAGCAGGAGGCCGACGAAGAAGATCGGGGTGGCATAGCCGAGGATCGCGCCGATGCGCAGCACCGCGTCGGGCCAGCGGTC
The DNA here is from genome assembly GCF_900156455.1 of Microbacterium sp. RURRCA19A. Lineage (GTDB taxonomy): Bacteria > Actinomycetota > Actinomycetes > Actinomycetales > Microbacteriaceae > Microbacterium. Next base: position 416,387 of record NZ_FTNQ01000002.1, on the reverse strand, counting down.
GCGGCGGTAGGCGGCGAGCAGACCGAACGGGATGCCGATCAGCAGGGCCACGATCAGCGCGTAGATCGCCAGCTCGAGGGTGGCCGAGCCGTACTGCAGCAGGATGCCGAGAACCGGACGGTTGTCGGTGATCGTCGTGCCGAAGTCCCCGCGCAGGATGCCGCCGATGTACTCGAAGTACTGGATGTACAGCGGACGGTCGTAACCGGCCTCGGCGATGCGCTGCGCCAGCTGCTCGGGCGGGAGGCGTCCGCCGAGGGCGGCGGTGATCGGGTCGCCCGTGACCCGCATGAGCAGGAACACGACGGTCACGAGGATGAAGACCGTCGGGATGATCAGCAGGAGTCGGATGAGGATGTAGCGCCAGAGGCCGCCGCCCCTCGGGGCGACGGGCGCGGCGATGACGGGGGCGTCGACGGCGGTGGCCATGGGTACCTAACGAGGAGGAACGCGGCGGGTGCCCGGCCCCGCGAGGGACCGGGCACCCGCCCGTCGATTACTTGTGCAGCGGGGCGTAGCGGAACTTGAAGGATCCGTCGAGGACGGCGCCCTCCACGCTCGAGCCGACGACCGCGACCTGCTTGCCCTGGAGCAGCGGCAGCGTGGACAGGTCGGCCGCCACCGCGTCCTGGATGTCGCCGATCTCCTGCTCACGCGTGGCCTTGTCGGTCTGCGTGGCCTGGTCGGCGAGCATCTTCTGGACGTCGGCGTTGTCGTAGTGGTTGCCGAGGAAGTTGTCCGCCGTGAAGAACGGGGTCAGGTAGTTGTCGGCATCCGAGTAGTCCGGGAACCAGCCGAGCTGGTAGGCGGGGTACACGTCGGCGACGCGGTCCTTGGTGTACTGCACCCACTCGGTCTGCGCGAGGTTGACGGTGAACAGGCCGTCCTTCTCGAGCTGCGCCTTCACCGCGGCGTACTCGTCACCCGATGAGGGGCCGTAGTGGTCGCCGTTGTACTGCAGGTTCAGCGTGACCGGCGTCTGGACGCCCGCGGCCTCGAGGGTCGCCTTGGCCTTCGCCGCGTCGGGCTTGCCGCTGCCGTCGCCGTAGAGACCCTTCAGCGCCTCGTTGGCGCCGGCGAGACCCTGCGGAACGTAGGAGTACAGCGGCGAGTAGGTGTCCTTGTACACGTCGGTCGCGATCGCCTGGCGGTCGACGAGGTCGGCCGCGGCCTGACGCACGGCGAGCGACTTGGCGGCGTCGGCCTCGGGGGTCTTCGCGCCGAAGGGCATGGTGTCGAAGTTGAAGACGATGTAGCGGATCTCGCCGCCGGGGCCGTCGACGACCTTCACCGCGTCGTTCGACGACAGGTCGGCGATGTCGGTGGCGCTCAGGCTGCGGAACGCGACGTCGATCGCACCCGACTGCACGTCGAGCTTGAGGTTCGAGGCGTCGGCGTAGTACTTCGCCGAGATGCCGCTGTTCTCGGGCTTGGGCAGCGAGCCCTGGTAGTCGGCGTAGGGCGCGTACGAGATGAGCTCGTTCAGCTTGTACGACTCGATCGTGTACTGACCGGCGAAGGCCTTGCCCTCGACGATCGTGTCGTCGGGCGTCACGGCGTCGGCCGAGAAGACCTCTTCATCGACGATGGGAGCTGCGGGGCTCGACAGGATCTGCGGCCAGATCTGGTCGTTGCCGTTCTTCAGCGTGAAGACGACAGTGGTGTCGTCGGGCGTCGCGACGCTGTCGAGGTTGCCGAGCAGCGACGAGGGGCCGTTGGGGTCGGCGATCTTCACCTGGCGGTCGAACGAGAACTTCACGTCCGAGGAGGTGAGGTCGTGACCGTTGGCGAACTTCAGGCCCGACTTCAGCTTGACCGTGTACTCGGTCGGCGAGGTGAACTCGGCCGACTCGGCGATGTCGGGCGTGACGTCCGACGTGCCGTACTGGCTGTTGAGGAGGAACGGGTAGACCTGGTTCATCACGGCGAACGAGCCGTTGTCGTACGAGCCGGCCGGGTCGATGGAGCTGATCTTGTCGGTCGTGCCGACGACCAGCGGGTCGCCGGAGCCGCTGTCCGAGCCGGTGTCTCCCCCGCCGGCCGAGCAGCCTGTGAGGACGAGTGCCGAGACGCCGAAGGCGCCGAGAGCGAGGCCCAGACGGCCCCGACCACTGTTGTGCAGTGTCATTGAGTTACCTCTGCTGTGAAGTGTCGATCGCGACAGATGCCGCAGTCCTTCGGACATCTTTGTCGTCGGCAGGCCAGTCGCCAACTATTGGCCTGTCTTTTTACGATAACGAAACTTCGAAGATTCTCCGGTCCGCGTGATTCGACGTCGGATATGTTCCGGGCGAGAGCGCTCCCGGCGGGGTTGTCCGGGGGTGGTGCCGGGTGGGGGTTGCGGCCGGGTGTGCGGCGGGGTCGTGCCGGGCTCCGGAGCCCCCACCTGATCGCGCGAGAAGCACGAACCGGCTGGCCGCGGACCGCGTGGTTCATCCGGAGCCCGGCACACGCCCCCGGCCGATTCGGTCAGTGCGCCGACCAGCCGCCGTCCATGACGTAGCTCGTGCCGGTGACCATCGCGGCATCCGGACCCGCGAGCCACAGCGCGAGCGACGCGACCTCGGACGGCTCGACGAGCCGCTTGATCGCGGCATCCTTCAGCAGGACCGTCTCGAGCACCTCGGACTCCGGGATGCCATGCGCCCGCGCCTGGTCCGCAAGCTGCTTCTCGACGAGCGGCGACCGCACGTACCCGGGGTCGATGCACACGCTCGTCACCCCACGCGGGCCGCCCTCGAGCGCCGTGGTCTTCGACAGACCCTCGAGTCCATGCTTCGCGGTGACATACGCCGACTTATATGCCGATGCGCGTATACCATGCACGCTGGACACGTTGAGCACGCGGCCGAATCCACGCTCGTACATCCCCGGCAGCGCCGCGCGGATGAGCAGGAAAGGGGCCTCGAGCATCAGCCGCAGCATGAACGAGAACCGCTCGGGAGCGAATTCCTCGATCGGGCTCACGTGCTGGATGCCGGCGTTGTTGACGAGGATGTCGACGTCGAGGCTCAGGTCGGCCAGTTCCGCGGTGTCGGACAGATCGACCGCCCACGCGCGGCCGCCGATCTCGGCGGCGAGGGCGTCCGCGCCCTCGGCGTTGAGATCGGCGACCGTCACCGTGGCCCCGGCCTCGGCGAACGCCCGCGCGATCGCCGCACCGATGCCGCTGGCACCGCCGGTGACGAGGGCGCGGCGCCCGCTGAGGTCGATACTCATGGTTCCTACTTCCCCCGCGCGGCGCGCTCTGCGTCTGCGGCGTCGATGTCGCGGAGCGAGATGCCCCGCGTCTCTTTGAGCGACAGTACGGCGATCGAGGTCAGCACGCAGGCCGCGACGATGTACAGCGCGATCGGCAGCCACGACCCGAAGTCCTTCAGCCACTGCGTCGCCAGGATGGGTGCGAGCGAACCCGCGAGGATCGCGGTGACCTGGGCTCCGAGCGAGACGCCCGAGTAGCGCATGCGCGTCGGGAACAACTCGGCCATGACCGCCGGCTGCGGCGCGTACATGCCGGCGTGGAACACGAGGCCCAGCGCCACGGCGGCGACGATGACGACGGGGTTCAGCGTGTCGAACATCGGGAAGGCGAAGAACGCCCAGGTCGCGCTGAGGATCGCGCCGGTGAGGTAGACGGGCTTCCGGCCGATGCGGTCGGCGAGGCGCCCGATCGGGGGGATCACGGCGAAATGGATGATGTGCGCGATCAGCAGCGCGAGGAGCAGCTGGCTCGTGTCGTACGAGTGCACCACCTTGAGGTACACGATCGAGAAGCTGACGACGATGTAGTAGACGATGTTCTCGGCAAAGCGGACGCCCATCGCCTGGACGACGCCCTTCGGGTAGCGGCGCAGCACCTCGACGACCCCGAACGACGTCGCCTTCTCCTGCTCGACCTGCTTCTTCGCCTCGAGGAAGATCGGCGCCTCCTCGACGTGCGTGCGGATGTAGAAGCCGACCAGCACGATCACGGCCGAGAGCCAGAAGGCGACACGCCAGCCCCAGTCGAGGAACGCGGCGGGGGACAGGACGAACGACATCACCAGCAGGACGGTCGTGGCCAGCAGGTTGCCCACGGGCACGGCGGCCTGCGGCCAGCTCGCCCAGAACGCGCGCGAGCGGTTCGGGCTCTGCTCCGCGACGAGCAGGACGGCGCCGCCCCACTCACCGCCGACCGCGAAGCCCTGGATGAAGCGGAGGGCCACGAGCATCGCGGGCGCCCAGTAGCCGACGGAGGCGAAACCGGGGAGGCATCCCATCAGGAACGTCGCGGCACCGACGATGATGATCGTCGCCTGCAGGGTGGGCTTGCGGCCGAACCGGTCGCCGATCTGGCCGAAGACGATGCCGCCCAGGGGGCGGGCGACGAAGCCGACGGCGTAGGTGACGAACGCGGCGATGATCCCGTCGAGGGGGGAACCCGACGACGGGAAGAAGAACGTGCCGAACACCAGGCTCGCGGCCGTGGCGTAGAGGAAGAACTCGTACCACTCGACGACGGTGCCGGCCATCGAGGCGGCGACGACGCGGCGGATCTTGCTCGTGGAGATTTCGGGGGAGGCGCTGCGTTGCGCGGTGGCGGGGGATTCCATGCTGCTCCTTCGGTGTCGACGGTGACATCCGGCAACGAGTCTGCGGTGCGGTCCGTTTTGCGGCAATGCCCAGACGTGCGGGTCGGGTGTGCAGAATTGCACACATGGATGCCACGAACGTCCGCGCCGACGACCTGCTGATGCTGCTCGCAGTCGCCCGCACCGGCCGCTACACCGCTGCCGCGCAGGTGCGCGGGGTCGACCACACCACCGTGGCCCGCCGCATCGCGGCGCTCGAGGACGCGCTGGGCGGGAGAGTCGTGGCCGCCTCGGGCCGCGGGTGGGAGCTCACGGCGCTCGGAAAGCACGCGGTCGAGACGGCCGGACGCATCGAGGCGGCGATGTCACGGCTCTCCGGCGGGGGAGAGGAGCCGGATCCCGTATCGGGTGTCGTGCGCATGTCGGCCACCGACGGCTTCAGCGCCTACGTCGCGGCTCCCGCGATCGCCGCGCTGCGTCAGCGGCATCCGGAACTCACCGTCGAGATCGTGGCGACGCAGCGGAGGGCGGCGCTGCACCGTCCGGGACTCGACCTCGAGGTCGTGGTCGGGGAGCCGCCGTCGTCGCGCGGGACCGCGACCCGCCTCGGCACCTACACGCTCGGCATGTACGCCTCCCGCGCGTACCTCGAGCGCGAGGGCACCCCGCGCGACCTCGCCGAACTCGAGCAGCATCGGCTCGTGTACTTCGTCGACTCGATGCTGCAGGTGGAGGCGCTCGACCTGCCCCGACGGCTCGTCCCGCGCATGCGCGACGGCGTCACCTCGACCAACGTGTTCGTCCACGTGGAGGCGACACGCGTAGGTGCCGGAATCGGCATGCTTCCCTGTTTCGCCGCCGACCGGCATCCGGATCTCGTACGCCTGCTGCCCTCGCTCGTGGCGGAGAGGCTTTCGTACTGGATGATCGTCCGCGCGGATTCCCTACGGATCCCCGCGGTGACGGCGTTGGCAGAGGCGCTGCGCGCCCAGACCGCTCGCGCCCAGTCCATGCTCGACGGGGCATAGACGCCTCGCTCACGGCCGAGTGTCCAAGACACGCCGTATGGCGCGGGGCCGATACGGCGTGTTCTGGACACTCGACCGGGAGAGCGTCAGCCCCGTGCGACGGGGGAGCGTCAGCCCCGCGCGACGCCGATCGGGTCGCCGGTGCGGGCGAGGTCGGCCTCGAGTTCGCGCACGATCGGGATGACGGTCTCGCCGAACCGCTCCAGCTCCTCCTGGAAGTGCAGGAACCCCAGGAGGAAGAGGTCGACGCCGCGCTTCTTGTACTCGATGATGCGTTCCGCGATCTGCTCGGCATCCCCGAAGAGCTGCGTGCGGAAGCCGTCGTTGTACTGAACGAGGTCGTCGAAGGTCGAATCGGCCCACATGCCCTTCTTGTCGGCGGTGGCGTTACCGGCCTCCTGCACGCTCTTGCGGAAGCCCTCGACCGCGCCGTCGTCGGCGTGCGCGATGATCTCGCGGAGCTGCTCCTCCGCCTCGGCGCGGCTGTCACGCTGGATCACGAAGCCGTTGAGGCCGAAGCGCGTGCGGCGGCCGTGTTCAGCCGCGATCCGGGTGACCTCGTCATACTGCTCGGTGAAGCCGTCGAAGTCCTTGCCGTTGGAGAAGTACCAGTCGGCGTACGCGCCGCCGTTGAACCGCGCAGCGGTGGAGTTGCCGCCCTGGAAGATGTCGGGATGCGCACGGCCCGGCACCTCGTACGGGAACGGGCGCAGCGTGAAGTCGGTGATGTCGTAGTACTTGCCGTGGAACGAGAACTGCTCCTGCGTCCACAGTCCGCGCAGGACCTGGATGAACTCCGCCGCGCGTTCGTACCGCTCGTCGTGCTCGAGCCATTCGAGTCCGAGGTCGGTGTACTCGTCTTTGAACCAGCCGCTGACGACGTTCACGGCGGCGCGGCCGTGCGAGAACTGGTCGGCGGTGTTGATGAACTTCGCGAGGACGGCCGGATGCCAGATGCCGGGGTGGATGGCCGAGATGACCTTGAGCTTCTCGGTGGCCAGCAGCAGCGCCAGGCTGATCGACGTCGACTCGTGCTGCTGCGCGGCGCCGTAGCTGGAGGCGTACCGCACCTGGCTCAGGGCGTACGCGAATCCGACGCGCTCAGCCGTGCGGGCGAGTTCGACGTTGTAGTCGAGGCCCCAGTCGGTGCGCTGCTCGATGGAGCTGATCACCAGGCCGCCGCTGACATTGGGGACCCAATAGGCGAACTTCAGGGGCTCGTGCGTGGCGGCGATGTCGGTCATGGGCTTCTCCTCGCGGATCGGAACCCGGCTACGGTCGCACCCCCGTCGGCGGGGGTCAACGGCGTGTGACGGACCGTGTCCTCGCGTGACGACACACATCGTTCAACCGGGTGAGGATGGATGCCATGACCTCCCCCCAGCGCGTGCGTTTCGGCTACTGGACTCCGATCTTCGGCGGCTGGCTGCGCAACGTCGACGACGAGCGGACGCCGGTGTCGTTCGCGCACATCGCGGAGATCGCGCGGGCCGCCGAAGAAGGGGGCTTCGACCTGACCCTCATCCCCGAGCTGAACCTGAACGACATCAAGGGCGTCGACGCGCCGTCGCTCGACGCGTGGGCGGTGACGGCGGGTCTCGCGGCGGTGACGTCGAAGCTGGAGCTGCTCGCGGCGGTGCGCCCGGGCTTCCACAACCCGTTCCACACGGCGAAGCAGGCCGCGACCATCGACGAGATCAGCGGGGGACGCTTCACCCTCAACGTCGTGTCGGCCTGGTGGGCCGAGGAGGCGAAGCAGTACGACGGGCTGTTCAGCGCCCATGACGACCGCTACGCGCGGACGATCGAGTGGGTCGAGGTGCTCCGCGGCCTGTGGACGCAGACGCCGTTCGCGTACGAGGGGGAGTACTACCGCACCGAGGGGACGTTCCTCGAGCCGAAGCCGCGCGTGATCCCGCGGCTGTACGCCGGTGGCGAGAGCGAGGCCGGACGCACCGCGATCACGCGCTTCGCGGACGCGTACCTCACGCACGGCGGCACCCTCGACGAGCTCGAGGTGAAGGTCGCCGACATGCGGCGGCGCCGCGCGGAAGCCGGAGCCCCGCCGTTCGAGGCCTTCGGCATGGCGGCGTACGGGATCGTGCGCGACACCGAGGAAGAGGCGCAGGCTGAGGTCGACCGCATCACCGATGTGCGCGGGGGAGCGGCGTACGGCTCGTACCAGGAGTTCGTGAGCAAGTCGAAGCTCGACACCCAGGTCGACCTCAAGGAGTACTCCGTCTCGAACCGAGGCCTGCGCCCGAACCTCGTCGGCACGCCCGACCAGGTGGCCGAGCGCATCGTCGCGTTCGCGAACGTGGGTGTGTCGACGCTGCTGCTGCAGTTCTCGCCGCACCTGCCCGAGCTGCAGCGGTTCGCCGCCGAGGTCATCCCGCGCGTGCGCCGGCTCGAGGCTCTGCGCGACGCCTGAGGCGGTGCTCCCCAGGGTGCGCTGGGGTTGAGTGTCCAGAACACGCGGACCGGATGCAATGGCATCCGCGTGTCGTGGACACTCAACGTCCGAGCGCCGCCCCGCCGCCCGCCGCGCGGAGCCGCAGACCTACGCCGCCGCGCGGAGCGCCTGGTCGAGGTCGGCGATGAGGTCGGCGGCATCCTCGAGTCCGATCGACAGGCGGATGAGCCCGTCGTGGATGCCGAGGCGGTCGCGCACGTCTTGAGTGAAGCCGAGGTGGGTCGTGGTCGCGGGGTGCAGCGCCATCGAGCGCGTGTCGCCGATATTCGTCATGCGGCTGAACAGGCGGAGCGCGTCGAAGAACCGCTCGGCGCCGTCGCGCCCGCCCCGGACGGTGAACGAGAACACCGAGCCGGTGAGCCCGCCGTAGTCGCGCACGGCGAGCGCGTGCTGCGGGTGCGAGGGGAGCCCCGCGAAGTCGACGCTCTCGACGAGTTCGTGGCTGTCGAGCCACTCGGCGATCTCGCGGGCGGATGCCAGGTGCTGACGCATCCGCACGGACAGGGTCTCCATGCCCTGCTGCAGCAGGAAGCCATTGAGCGGCGAGAGCGCGGGGCCGGTGTCGTTGGCGATTCCGAAGCGCAGGTAGAACTCGAACGCACGACGGCCGAAGGCCTCGACGTACGAAGGATGGCCGGCGATCGCGGTGTCGGTGATCCCGGGATACGGCCGGGAGGCTCCGGCCCAGTCGAACGTCCCGCCGTCGACGATGGCACCGGCGAGGTTCGCTCCGTGACCCGACAGGAACTTCGTCGCCGAGTGCACGACGACGTGCGCGCCGTGCTCGATCGGTCGGAGGAGGAACGGCGTCGCGATCGTGTTGTCGACGACGAGCGGCAGACCGTGGCGCTCGGCGATCCGGGCCACGCGCGCGATGTCGACGACGTCGTTCTTCGGGTTGGGGAGCGTCTCGGTGAAGATCGCCTTGGTCTCGGGCCGGATCAGGGCATCCCACTCGGCATCGTCGTCGGGGTTCCAGACATACTCGACCGTGACGCCCAGGCGCGCGAACGTGCGATCGAAGAGCACGCGCGTTCCGCTGTAGATGCTGGCCGTCGACACGATGTGCTCGCCCGCGCCCGCGAGCCCGAGCAAGGTGGCGGTGATCGCGGCCTGTCCCGACCCGACGACGAGCGCACCCGTTCCGCCCTCGAGCGACGCGAGACGCGCCTCGGCGACCTGGTTCGTCGGGTTGAGGTTGCGCGAGTACAGGTGCCCCAGGTCGGTGCCGGCGAAGCGATCGGTCGCCTCCTGGAACGACGCGAAGCGATACCCCGCCGAGAGGTGCACGGGCGTCACGCGCGAACCGTGCGTGAGGTCTTCGACCTCGCCGGCATGCACCTGGCGGGTCGCGAACCCGAAGCCGTCCCAGTCGCGGTGGGGTTCAGCCACGCACACCCACCGCCTGGTGCGGCAGCAGAGCGCCGAGCCAGCGTGCGATCTGGCGCGGACCGGAACGCGGAGCGGATGCCTCGACGTCGGGGTTGTAGTTCGTGTTGGTGTTCACGTCGTAGGTGACGGTGCGTCCGTCACGCGTCTCGATGAACTCGATGCCGGCGACGCCGATGCCCTCGGCCGCGAGGAACGCCAGGTAGCGGTCGATGAGCGCGGGGTCGACGTCGTCGCGAAGACGGAACAGCGGCTCGGGCTCCACGCCGTCGGCACCGGGGATCGCGCACGCCTCGGCCGGGCAGAGCTCGAAGCTGCCCGCGCTCGTGTCCACGCGCACGGCGTAGACGAACTCGCCCCCGACGAACTCGGCGCGCGTGATGAACGGCGCGCGGGCGACGAGGAGCTCTTGCAGCAGGGTGATGCCGTCGGGCGAGGGCTCGAAGTCGGGGCCGTCGACCCACGCCGCGAACTCGGCGTGGGACTCCCATCGGCGCACGCCCAGGCCCTTGCCGCCCTGGTTGTGCTTGCTGATGAACGGCGCCTCGAACTCGCGGGCCTTCGCGGGCAGCCCAGCGCGCCCGAACACCGCCGACGTGCGCGGCACCTCGACACCCGCGTGGCGCAGCGCCGCGTGCTGCGCGACCTTGCTGACCTCGAGCTCGAGCACGTCCGCGCCGTTGACGACCGTGCGGCCCCACGACGAGAGCCACCGCAGCACGGCGCGACCGTACTCTTTGCTCGCCGCGTGATCGCGGGTGTGGGCGGACGCGCTCAGCCGCGACCAGAACACGCCCTCGGGGGGCTCGACGGAGAGATCGATGGACCCATCGGTCAGCAGCCACTCCTCCAGCGGCACCCCTTCCGCCTCGAAGGCCGCCTGGAACGGCGGAAGCCACTGGGGGTTCTCATGGATCACGTACACACTGCCCGACATGCCCGTCAGGCTAACCCGGACCCCGGACACGACGGGCGGGTGTCGTCATCCGGCGCCACGCAAGTTCTTCGTGTCGTCCCGTCATGATCCGAACCCGATCGGGTCCTGTTTATAGGGAGGTCCCCCACTCCGCTGGTGTCATCGCCACGGAGCCCTCCCGCATTGCGCCGACGGACTTTCCGGCATCGTCGGCGCCCGGTGCTGGCGGTGGCCGTTCGGGTTTGCCGCCGCCAGCACCTTCTCCTGGGCCGGCACTTCGGCCTGGTGACCTGGCATCCGGATGTGTATCGTCGCAAGGCTGTGCCGTCGGAAGGGATGCCATGACCACCGAGTACCTCGATGCGAACCGCGCCAACTGGAACGAGCGCGCCACCCTTCACGCCGCCCGCGACGGATCGGGCTACGGCGTGCTGCGCTACGTGGAGGACCGAGACGCGCTGAGCGATGTCGTGCGGTTCGATCAAGCGCTCCTCGGCGACCTGACCGGCAAGCGCGCCGTGCACCTCCAATGCCACATCGGCACCGACACGCTGTCGCTCGCGCGCCTCGGCGCCCGGGTCACGGGCCTGGACTTCTCGGAGAACGCCATCGTCGAAGCTCGGCGGCTCGTGGCCGAGACCGGGGATGCCGTCGATTTCGTCCAATCGGACGTTTCTCACGCCACCGATGTCTTGCCCGCGGCGGAGTTCGACCTCGTCTACACGGGTATCGGGGCCCTTTGCTGGCTGCCGTCGATCACGGAATGGGCCGGAGTCGTCGCGGAGCTGCTCGCTCCGGGCGGCACGCTGCACATCCGCGAGGGCCACCCGGTGCTGTGGTCGATGAACGAGACGCTCCCGGGACTCACGCTGACGTTCCCGTACTTCGAGCAACCCGCACCGCTGGAATGGGATGACGACAGCACCTACGTCGAGGTGTCGGCGCCGCTGCAATCCACCCGGACGTACGAGTGGAACCGCAGCCTCGGCGAGATCGTCACGGCGCTGCTCGACCGTGGGCTGCGGCTCGACGCGCTCATCGAGCACGACAGCGTGCCGTGGGAGGCGCTACCCGGCCGCATGACGCTGCGCCCCGACGGCGAATACGCCCTCACCGAGCAGCCGTCGGTCATGCCGCTGAGCTACACAATTCGGGCGTCGAAGCCGGCCTGACCGGGACTTCTCCCGGTCGGAGATGAGAGCAGGATGAGATTGTCCACAACCCTCCGAATGCGCGCGGCGACCCCGGTTAGGTTGGGACGATGCGGTACTCGGTGGATGCCACGGCTGTGACGGCGCTCGTCACCGACGTCGCGTCCTGCCTGGACGACGCGACGACGGCCGCCGCACAGGCTGTCACAGCCGTCGATGATGCGACCGCCGCTCTGAAGAACGATGCAGCCGGGGTCCGGGACGCACTCGAGGCGGTGTTCGCCTCTCGCCGACAGAGCGGCCCATCCCTGACCGCACACGCAGCCGAGATGATCGCAGGACTTGAAGCGGATCGGCGATCCCGCCGTCACTCTGCCGGCGGCGGCACCCGCCGCGTCCGACCCTCTGAAGGAGCGTGCGACGGCGTTCGCGGACACCGTGTCGATGTCCGTCCTCCACCGGTTGGCATCCGCACCACCCGGCAACGTGGAAAACCTTCTGTCAGAGCACCCCGACTGGAGCGCGCTTGTGCGTGACCATCCGCCCGCACCGAACGTCGTGGTCGAGTGGTGGAAGGGCCTGGATGCCGCAACCATTGCAGCGCTCATCTCGGGCGCTTCGCCCCTCATCGGCAACCTGGAGGGCATCTCGTACGTTTCCCGTGACCAGGCAAACCGGAAAACGCTCGAGCGAGAAATTGCGAACCTGCGCGCGCAGTTGAAAGCAATAGAGGAGAGACCTGCATCCGCATGGGAGCCCGGTTACGGTGTGGGCGGAGGTAGCCGCGTCCAAACCGAAGTGGTCATGCACCGACTCGAGAACCTGCTCAACATCGAGAAAGCTCTGCTCTCTCCCCCTGACGCCCCGCGCCGCAGCCTTGTGTCGATGTCCGACAGCTGGCCACCGCTCGCAGCGGTAGCGATCGACGACCTAGATTCGGCCGATCAGGTTTCTTTCGCCGTTCCGGGTATGGGCACCACCACTAGTGACATGGTTGGCTGGACCACCGTCGCGCAGAGACTCTACGACCAACAGAACTTGGAAGACCCAGGCAGCAAACGAGCCACAATCGCCTGGATCGGGTACGAAACACCTCCCGTGCCCGTCCTGCAAGGCGGCTTTGACGTGATGGGCGACGAGCGAGCTCAGGTAGGCGCGCAGAAGCTCAGCCGGGCTTTGGCAGGGGTCGAGAGCACCGTCAGCCCGAGTGCGGGCTTGGATGTCATCGGTCATTCGTACGGCACGACAACCGCATCGCTCGCCTTGACTCTGCCGGAAACGCCGCGCGTCGACACGTTCGTCAGCGTGGGGTCGGCGGGTCTGCCTCCCGCAATCGATGCTGCCGAGGATCTGAACGCGGAGCGTGTCTACGCAGGCCAGGCACGGAATACTCTCCCTCTGATCTCACCGCAGGCGGGCGATCAGTGGGCTTGGACTGGTCGAATGAGCGACCGTCACCCCGTGGACCCGAGCACAGCCGGATTCGGCGCTCAGGTCTTTGGGACCGACGGAGATAACGGCATGTACCCCGTGACCGATCACAGCGCCCTGATGCAAAGCGGCGATGGATTGGGATATTTCGACCGCGGTACTGAGTCGTTGCAGAACATCGCGAGGGCCACAACTCAGACAGGCGGAATTTCGCGTCCTCAACATACATCTGACGGAAACCCTCTTCGCTCGTACTGGGAAGAGGTCATCCAGAACCCGGGGTTCAGCCTGTGAAGAAAGTCCTTGTCCTACTTGCCGTCGCCATCACGTTGGCATTGTCGGCATGCGCGCCCGGAGGAGACGTCATGACACCCATCGAAGCCCGTGATCAAACAAATAGCGTCCTGGATGGCACGATTGCAGCCGCGGGGGCGGCCGACTGGGTCCGGGATCGAAATGGGAGCCCCATTCCCGAAGAGTGCACAGTCGATGGCGCGGGAGGGGTCACCTTCGGGCACGGCGCGTACGCAAGGGTGAGCGGCGATGATCCCAGCGCCGACGCGCAACGCGTTGCCGACTACTGGACCTCGATCGGCATCGAGACTCGAATCGTCAACGATCCCACGCCCACCGTGTTCGGTCGGGGCGGTCCCGTCAACGCCATCTCCTTCGGCACTGCGCCGGGATACACGATCAGCCTCGGCGGAGTGTGCGTGCCGGGCGACCCGTTCGACTACTACGACGACATCCCCACGCCAGCGCCGAGTTCCTGACGCACTGCCTCGATCGCCGCGCAACGAGTCGCCCGACCGCCCGGAAGCGCATGGATGCCACCCGCCCCGCGCTCGCACTCCTCACGGCAGCCGCGCTGGCCCTCACCGGCTGCACACCGACCCCGCTGCCGACCTACGACACGGTGCGCGGCGAAGCGCAGGCGGCGATGCAGCGCGTCGTCGACGAACTCCCGGCCGGCCTCAGGGTCGACAAGAATCCCTCCGACAAGCCGTTCGGATGTTCGGGAGACGGGGTCTTCTATACGGGTCAGTGGACCATCGAGACGCCCGAGGGCTTCGACGGTCAGGCGTTCGTCGACGAACTCCCCGAAGCCCTCGGTGAGGACTTCCGCGTCGAGGAGACACGCCTCGAGCTGAGCTACCCGGCGGTCAGCTTCATCGGCACGGGCTACGCGAACAGCACTGTCGACGTCTCCGTGCTCACTCGCGAAGAGCGAGTCGTCGTCGATCTCCTGTCGACCTCACGATGCGCGCAACCTCCCGCGACCGAAGCGCCGTAGCACCCATGACGAACGTCACCCCCACAAGGTGACCCCCGCCCCGGGCACGGGGCCCGCGGCCGCGCCAGCATGAGGACATGACCTCCTCCACCCCCGCCCCCGCCGCGATCGACGCGCGGGGCGTCGTCAAGAGCTTCGGCTCCGTCCACGCCGTCCGCGGCGTCGATCTGCGCGTGCAGCCCGGCGAGATCGTGGCGTTCCTCGGCCCGAACGGCGCCGGCAAGACCACGACGATCGACATGATCCTCGGCCTCACGAACCCGGACGCGGGCTCCATCAGCGTCTTCGGGCACACCCCGCGCGGCGCCGTCTCGCGCGGCCTCGTCTCCGCCGTCCTGCAGACCGGGGGCCTGCTGAAAGACCTCACGGTCCGCGAGACGGTCGAGCTCACGGCATCCCTGTTCGCCGAGAAGCGTCCCGTGGACGAGGCGTTGGAGCGAGCTGGCATCCGGGATCTGGCGAACCGCCGCGTGGGCCTCTGCTCGGGCGGCGAGCAGCAGCGGCTGCGTTTCGCGATGGCGCTCGTGAGCGATCCGGCGCTGCTGATCCTCGACGAGCCGACCACGGGCATGGACGTCGAGGCGCGCCGCTCGTTCTGGAACGCGATCCGGACGGATGCCGCCCGCGGCCGCACCGTGATGTTCGCGACGCACTACCTCGAAGAGGCCGACGAGTACGCCGACCGCATCGTGCTGATGAGCCGCGGGCAGATCGTCGCCGACGGCACGACCGCCGAGATCAAGAACCTCGTGTCGGGTCGGGTGGTGCAGGCGACGATCCCGGATGCCGACATCACGGCGCTCGCGTCGCTCCCCGGCGTCGATTCGGTCGAGGCCGCGGGCGAGCGCGTGACGCTGCACACGCGGGACTCCGACGCCCTCGCGCGTCACCTGCTGACCACCACCGCCGCGCGGGATCTGCAGATCACCGCGCAGAACCTCGAGAGCGTGTTCGTCGCTCTCACCATCGACTCCCCGGCATCCGCCGACGCCTCGAACGGAGCAACCCGATGACCACCATCAGCCTCGACCGTCCCGTCCCCGTCCTGGGCGGCTTCACGCTCACGTATCTGCGGATCGAGCTGGTGCGGAAGCTCCGCAACCCGCGCGCGCTGTTCTTCACGGTGGCGTTCCCGGTGCTGATGTTCTTCATCATCGGCTACCAGATGCTCGATACGCCGCTCACGCAGGTGCCGATCGCCGATGGGGGAGTGTCGGTGGCCGCGTACATCATGGTGTCGATGGCGATGTACGGCGCGATGATGTCGGCCACGCAGACCGGCGCGGCCGTCGCCGTCGAACGCGCACAGGGATGGACGCGCCAGCTGCGCCTCACGCCACTGAATCCCTTGGTCAACGTGATCATCAAGCTGTTGGCCGGCATGGTGTTCGGACTCCTCGCCGTGGTCGCGACGTACGTCGTGGCATCCCTCGTCGGGGTCGAGCTGTCGGCGGTCCAGTGGATCGTCACGGGTGTCGCCGCGTGGCTGCTGGCGAGCGCGGTGTTCACGACGCTCGGGCTCATGGTCGGGTACATGGTGCCGGGCGAGAACGTCGCGCAGATCACGAGCCTCGCGGTGGTGCTGCTGTCGTTCCTCGGCGGGCTGTTCTACCCGCTTTCGTCGATGCCCGACTTCCTGCAGACGATCGGCAAGCTGACGCCCGTGTACGGCATCGCCGAGCTGGCGCGGGCGCCGCTGACGGGGGATGCCTTCGACCTCGGCGCCCTGATCAACGCGCTGGTGTGGCTCGCGGTGTTCATCGCCGGCACCGTGTACTTCTTCCGTCGGGACACGCGGCGTTCGTGAGCCGCTCTATCGTGAACGACATGAGCGAGACGACCGGCCCGGGGCGCGTGCGCGCTTCGGGCCGCCGCTCGTTCACGCGGGGCTGGTTCTTCGGAGCGGGGCTGTCGCTGATCTGGACGTACCCGACACTCCTGGCTCTGTGGGAGACGCCCACGATCGCGGCTCACCTGGTGGGCACGGTCGTCGTGATGGCTTTCGCCGCGGTGTTCCTCGCGTCCGTGCCGTTCGCACGGCGGACCCGCTCCGTCGGGCTGCGGATCCTGCCGGCGGCGCTGCTGTTCGCGCTGAGTCTGACCCTGAGCCCGTGGATCGGTGCCGACATCCGCTGGATGTGGACCTTCGTCGGCGTCGCGGCAGCCGTCTCGATCGTCGGCCGGCGGCTGACCTGGCTCATCGTGCTGCTGTTGAGCGCCCTGTCGTTCGCGGTGGGGGAGTGGGCCGGTGCCGACACCTTCACGAGCTTCCTGAACTCGGCGATCATCCTGTCCGTCTCAGTCATGATGCTGAGCTTCATGCAGAACATCCGCACCCTCGAGCGACTCCGGGCGGCGCAGGAGCAGGTCGCCGAGCTCGCCGCCGAGCGCGAGCGCAGCCGGGTCGCGCGCGACGTGCACGACATCCTCGGCCACTCGCTGACCGTGATCACGGTGAAGGCCGAGCTGGCCGGAAGACTGATGGATGCCGGCTCCCCGGCCGCCCGCGACGAGGTGGCGCAGATCGAGCAGTTGTCGCGCGGTGCGCTGGCAGACGTGCGCGCAACGGTGCACGGATATAGGGGAGTGAGCATCAGCGGCGAGCTCGCCGCGGCACGCGCAGCACTGGAGAGCGCCGGGGTCGCGGCCGAGCTGCCCGGGTCGACGGATCAGGTGCCCTCGGATCGGCGCGAGCTCGC
Source organism: Microbacterium sp. RURRCA19A (assembly GCF_900156455.1). Taxonomy (GTDB): domain Bacteria; phylum Actinomycetota; class Actinomycetes; order Actinomycetales; family Microbacteriaceae; genus Microbacterium. The sequence goes on along the minus strand of NZ_FTNQ01000002.1, from coordinate 399,435 downwards.
GGGGTGGGTGGTGCGCGAAGCGGTGACGAACGTGGTGCGGCACGCCGAGGCATCCGTCTGTCGGGTGTCGCTGGATGCCCGGTCGGTGGAGGTCGCGGACGACGGGCGCGGGCCTTCCGGCGCGTCGTCATCCGGCTCGGGACTCGCCGGTCTGCGCGAGCGCGTCGAGACTGCCGGTGGGCGCATGACCGTGGGTCGCAGCGACCTCGGCGGATTCCGTGTGAAGGTGTCGTGGTGATCCGCCTCCTCATCGCCGACGATCAGGCCCTCGTCCGCGGCGCCCTCGCGGCCCTGCTCGGCCTCGAGCCCGACATCGAAGTCGTCGCGCAGGTCGGCCGCGGCGACGAGGTGGTCGAGGCCGCCCGCGCGTCCGAGGCGACCGTGGCGCTGCTCGACATCGAAATGCCCGGCATCGACGGCATCGCCGCCGCGTCTCTTCTGCGCACGCAGGTTCCTGGATGCCGCGCCCTCATCGTCACGACCTTCGGCCGGCCCGGATACCTCGCGCGGGCCATGCAGGCCGGGGCGTCGGGGTTCGTGGTGAAGGACACGCCCGCGGCGGAGCTGGCGGATGCCGTGCGGCGCGTCTCGCAGGGGCTTCGGGTCGTCGATCCGGTTCTGGCCGCCGAGTCGCTGGCGCAGGGGGATTCACCGCTGACCGAGCGCGAGACCGACGTGTTGGCTGCAGCTCGCGCCGGAGGGTCGATCGCGGACATCGCACGGATGGTGCACCTGTCGGAGGGGACGGTGAAGAATCACCTGTCCAGCGCCATCGGGAAGACCGGCGGGCGGAATCGCGCGGATGCCGTGCGGGTGGCGGTGGAGCGGGGGTGGCTGTGAGTCACGGGCGGTCGAGGTGACGTGTCATCGCGACGAACGGCAGGGGCGCGGCGAGAAGAACAATCAGGACCAGCACCGCCATCCATGACCCGTCCACCGTCACCTCGTTCGATCCCGTCGAGTCGACGAACCCTCTGAACGTGGCCACAAAAGGAACGTCGATCGTGATGCCGTTCACGAACGCGGCAACCGCGAGTAACGACGCTCCGATGAAGATGACGCCGATCGCGATGACCAACGAGCACAGGGCTACGAAGACGCGACCGGTGTCCCGGGAAGGGGCTATCGCACGCATCGGGCCGTGAACCCGTTCCGGGTGGAGAGCTCGGGGTACATGTTGCGTGCACGGCGAGTCGCGATGCGCATGTCTAGACGCCGTTTGGGTTGGATCTTCACCTGGATGCCCTCCATCTTCATCACGTGAGGCACCATAACATGCATACATGTTATTGCTCTACGCTCACCCTAACTCCCTGACCTGTCGCTGCCAGACCTGTACGAATCCGACTTCCGGGGCAAGAAACCCCCACGAGCGGTGAACGGCGGAAACGCATGAGCGAGATCAGATGTTCAAGTTTCAGATCGGGGCTCATGGAAAGTCCACGGGCTGCGTCTTGGCCACCCCAAAGGCCGTCTGGGATAGCCGGCAGAGATTTCTCGGGAAACTCGAGCTGATTCCTCTCGACGACGGCACATGGCGACTACTGGGTGCGCCATTCGATGAACGACCGCCCGCGTGGATCTATGTCTGTGATTTGGCGACACACACCGGCCTCAGTCCAACCCGGTGCAGCTGACCAAAGTGATCGGAACTTCTGCCGCCGTGCTTTCGAACTTTGCACTCGATGTAGCCCCGGAGGTCGGGCTCGAGGGCCGGCGGGAGCGTTGAGAACCTTCTAGATACGATCAAGGCACGACTCATGCGATTCGACCCCGACATCGTTTGAGATGACGTCGAGGAGGACCATTGGTTGGCGAGACCCCACCCCGCTCAGCCCTGCTGGACCTTGCGCACCCGAGCGCTGAACTTCTCGGCGCGGGCGCAGGATCTCCGGTTCCGCCCGCACAGAGGGTCTACTTCTATTCGCCAAGCGATTGGGAAGAGTTCATTCTCGAGTGGACCACGGCACTCTCGGACGCCTACGTTCAGGTAAAACGCATCGGTGGCGGGGGGGGGATCAGGGGATCGACGTCGCAGGCCTGCTGACGGACCGCGGGTTCGAGGGAGAGTGGGACTGCTACCAAGCTAAGCACTACGCCGACCCGCTCACACCGTCGACGGCCATCCCGGAGATCATCAAGGTGTTCGGGCACGTTGTCCGCGGCGACTACACGATGCCACGGCGATATTCGTTCGTGGCGCCCAAGGGGTGCGGCCCGACCCTCAATCGGTTACTGAGCCACCCGTCCGAACTGAAAGAGAAGGTGCTCGCCACCCTCGATGATGGGTCGCCAGCGACTCGAGAGTTGACCGCCGAGGACGTGGCCGCGATCCGGGCGGCGGCTGAGCAAACGGACTTCAAGATGTTCCTCGGAGTTCAGTTGATCGAACTGATCGACGGACACGCGCGCACCAATTACCACGCTTTCCGTTTCGGCACCTCGCTGCCCGCCCGTGGCGCTCCCGACCAACCACCGGTCGACCTTGAGCCCCACGAAACGCGCTACATCGCCCAGTTGCTCGAGGTCTATTCCGAGTCCGAAGCTGAAAGCACGTTGTCCGCCCAGAGCATCGCGAGCGACGCAGTTCATGGACCACACTTCCGACGCCAACGCCAAGCCTTCTACAGCGCAGAGGCCCTACGCGTGTATGCACGAGACTCGGTCCCGCCCGGTACCTTCGAGTCGCTTCTAGACGATGTCCATGCCGGAGTCGTAGAGATAGCGGAGGTTTCACATGCCTCTGGGCGTGATCGACTGACGGCCGTCCTGACACACTCGACTCAACTGCAGCTCGACTCCCACCGCTTGGTGTCGGTAACCGGACTGGAAGATCGCAAGGGACTTTGCCATCAATTGGCGAACGACGACCGACTCACGTGGGTGAGTAAGAAATGACCTCTCACCTGAACGGTCAACTCGAGGTCGGGCTGCGAGTCAGTGTGCTTCTCGCATCCGTGTTCCCGCGCGGGCTGGACATCGGAAGGCTTGTGCTCCTGGATCACGCACTCCTGCATAGCGGAGACCTCGGCGGCCCTCCCAGTATCCACCCAGCGCTCCCACTGAGAAGCGGGGAGCTCGGGATGAAACGCACTGTAATTTCTGCTGGAGCTGAACTCGCTTGCCGCGTGGGACTCGCCGAAGTAGTCGCCGACAGCGCGGGCATCGCACTCGTTGCGTCTGAGCGTGCACCCGGTTTCATCGATCTGCTCACCTCCCCGTACATCCTCAAGCTGACGGATCGAGCTTCCTGGGTATCCAAGTCGCTCGGTCAATTGAGCGATCAGAACATACGCCAGCAGATGAGCGAGGTCTTCGGCCACCGGGCCGAAGAGTTCCAGTTAAATGACGACCACGGACCCGGAATCTAGTAGATGATCACGATCACGCACATCACGATGACTGGGCAGAACGTCCCGGATGCGACCGTCCATTTCGGGCCGAATCTCACGCTCGTCCGCGGACCCTCAGATACCGGGAAGTCCTTCATCGTTGACGCGATCGACTTCGCGCTTGGCGGGTCATCCTTGAAGGACGTTCCGGAACGCGAGGGCTACGACAGAGTTCAGCTAGGCGTCCGTGCCGGGTCCGGCGAGGTGTTCACACTCGTTCGAGCGACCAGCGGCGGTCGGATCGGCGTGTACGAAGAACTTCTCTCGGAGAGGACAGTTGCACCCCCCGACTTCACGCTGGCATCGAAACATAGTGCGACGTCGGAAGACAACCTCTCGCGTTTTCTGCTTGGTGAGATAGGCCTCGACGATAGGCGCATCCGCAAGAATGCCCGAAACGAAACCGACTCGCTTAGCTTCCGGAACCTCGCGCACCTGACGGTCGTAGATGAGACCCAGATGCAGTCCGAGATATCTCCTGTGCTGACGGGCAGCTACACAACAGGAACAAAGGAAGTTTCTGCTTTCAAGTTGATGCTGTCAGGAGAGGACGACTCCGCGTTGCAGCCGATCTTGTCTACGACTGAAAGGACGCGGACGCGCGCAGCAAAGGCAGAGGTCATCGAGTCGCTCATTGCCTCCCTGGAGTTGAGGCTTGACACGACAGCTGATCGGCCCGAACTCCTCGACCAACTCGCGCGACTGAACACCTCAATAGATACGCACTCCGGCGCGCTAAGCGCTGTAGTCCACAAGCAGTCCGAAGCCGCGCAGAAAGTGTCGGAGGCCCAGGGTTCGCAGATCTCGCTGCGAAGGCGTTTCGTGGAAGTGAATGCTCTGCGATCACGTCTAGCGCTCCTTGAAACTCAGTACGCATCGGATCTCGCGCGACTCGAGATGATCTCTGAAGCAGGCGACCTACTTGGCTTCTTCGGAACAGGTGTGTGCACGTACTGCGGTTCGCCGCTCAGCGGGGAACATGCCCGAGAGCAACACTCGGAAGGAGCCGACGCTGCAGAATCCATCTCGGCTGAGATCGAGAAAACGAGGTCGCTCAGGGTCGATTTGTCAGCCACTCTCAATGATCTCGATACCGAGATCGAGACCATTCGGGAAGAGCATGCGGCGGGCAAGGCCGCGCTTGGCAAACTCGAATCGGAACTCGCAGGCGTCGACGAGGAGCTTCAACCCAGCAAGACCACGCTCCAGGAGTTGACGAAGGCCAAGGCGACTGTCGAGAAGGGACTAGCGCTTTACGAACAACTCGAGGAACTGCGTCAGGCGCTGACAGCTGTGATGGCTGACAACGCCAAGGAGGTAGCAATCGCAGCTGGCTCGATCAGCTATACGCTCCTCGACGCGTTCTCGCGCGAGATGTCCGACTTGCTTGAAAAGTGGGGATTCCCCGACAGCGCGAGCGTGCGATACGACCGCGCTGATCAAGATGTGATCGCCGGTGGACAGGCCCGGGCTGCGCACGGCAAGGGCGTACGCGCAATTCTTCACGCCGCTTTCACGGTGGCGCTAGGGCAGTACTGCGTCAACAATGGGCTCCCTCATCCAGGCTTCGTGGTTATCGACTCCCCGCTGGTTACATACCGACCACCGGACGAGCTCGACCCCACTTCAGAGCAGGCTGACTCGATGCCGTCCGACCTGGCATCGCGCTTCTATGATTCTCTCCAGAGCTCCGTCGGTGTGCAGGTCATCGTCATGGAGAACACGGACCCTCCGGAAGGGGTCCCTGTTGGGGCGACCGATGTGGTGTTCACCAAGTCTGTGTTCGGGCGTTACGGATACTTCCCCCTAAGCAGCCCTCCGAAAGCTCTCACCTCCGGGCCGAGCTAGGTGGGGCGATCCCGACCGGGGGCTCGTCTCATGCGGCGCAGACTCGGCAACCACCGATGACTACCACGTCCGAAAGTACCGCGCATCTTTTAGACTGGTGTGTAAGCTCAGCGCATGAGTAACGCCGCGCTTCCCAAATTCGAGTTGCTCAACTTCGGTGAGCTAGACGCCGCACTTGAAGCCCTGGAAATGCCGGATCTGCTTCTGCAGGGATATTACGACTACAACCAAGCCGTGCAGCACGTCTTGGACGGGCGGACCTGGCTCATTCTCGGACCGAAAGGTTCCGGAAAGTCTGCTGTACTTGAACATTTGCGGCTTCGCTGGGCCGGGCATTGGAACCGTTTCTACACTGGTTGGAACCTTGCCGGGTTCCCAGTGAACGACATGACCAACATCCCTATGGGGCAGTCTCCCGGAGGTTCTCGCAACCAAGCTGCGTGGGAGTTCGTGCTCCTTCTCAGGCTCGTCGAATCCCTCGCAGCGGACGAAGGAATAAAGGTAGATGCCAAGTTTTACGCGATCGTGAAGAATCTGCGAGCGCGCGGCTTGCTTGCATCCGATTGGTCGGCTTCAGTCGCAGTTTGGTCGAGTTCCACGTTCAAATTGGACCTAAAGATCTTCGCTACCGAAACACGAGTTGACACGTCCACCATCACTCCACTTGAAGCAAACACCTATCTCAAGAGAATGATTGGGTGGTGCTCAACGGACAGCAAGCATGTGGTCGCGCTGGACGGGTTGGACTCGTTTTTCTTCGAGCAGAAGGACGAATGGACATCCCTCGCCGGCCTCATGCAGGCGGGCTTGAGCCTGAACCGCTTCTTGAAGGAGCTCGGGCTCCCAGCCTCGATCGTCATCGCCGCAAGATCAGACGTTTTCGACGTGCTTCCTGGCCCCGAGATAAATCGGCTCAAGTCCCATGCGGTTTACCTTGACTGGCACGCCAACGGAATCGGATCCAAGAACCACCTTTGGAAGCTGTTGACCCACAAAGCGCAGGTTGGAGCACCAGCGGTCACGAGCATCGTCGGACAGTACCTGTCGAAGAGCGTTGCGGTCGGTCCACACATGGAGCTTCCCGAGTATCTGCTTGATCATACGCGGCTCCTCCCCCGCGACGCGGTCGCTCTGATGAGGCATCTGTAGAAAGCCTACAGGGGAAACGGAAAGATCCCCGAAGAGAATGCAAAGGCGGCAGTGCGGTCGTACTCCGAGGAGTACTTTGTCGGAGAGATTTTCGACAATCTCGCTGGCGTCTTGGACGAGAACAGGGCGAGACATTTGGGGGCATTCAAAGACGCGCTGCGCACCTCTCCCAGTCGATTCTTTACTTTCGAGTACGTCTGCGCCGAGGTGAAGGGCGAACTCGATGAGACCGAGGTCAAGCAACTCCTCAAGCAGATGTTCGAGATCGGCGGCATTGGCATCCGCAACGGGTCATACACAGATTTCGTTTACCGGCGCGTCGGCGGGGCCGGCTTCACCACACGCCACGGATTCATGCTCCACGACGCCCTCACCCGCGCGTGGAACCGGCCCTGGAAGTAGATCTGCGTTCGCGAATTACACTGCGGATAGCTGGGGGCCGGTCCCGGGCCGGGACTCGTTTCAGACCATCGAGAATCAGCCATCACGAATGAGCAGGACGTCCGCGGAATCACGCGGCAAGCTAAGGCCAACTGGCACCCACGAACCCAGCGCGTACAACTGAGAATCGTGAGGTCATCGACCCCCTCCCGCCTACACTCCCACCCCAAACGCCGCCGCCTCCTCCGCCGTCAGCATCCGCGACCGGATCAGGAACCGCATCCCCGTCGGCCCTTCGACCGAGAACCCCGCGCCGCGGCCCGGCACGACGTCGATCGTGAGGTGCGTGAACTTCCAGTACTCGAACTGCGACTCCGACATGTAGACCTCGATCGGGTCGTCGAGACCGACGTCGATGTCACCGAGGTGCACGTCGCTGGGGCCGGTGAGGAACATCCCCACCGGGTAACACATGGGAGAGCTGCCGTCGCAGCAACCGCCCGACTGGTGGAACATCAGCGGGCCGTGCTTCGCCGTCAGGTCGCGCAGCAGCGCGGCCGCGGCATCCGTCACATCCACGCGTGAGAGGTCTGGCATCCGTTCTTCTCCTTCGAATCCGGAAACGGGTGTGACCCCCGGGACGAACCCGGGGGTCACCGAGCGCCGGCGACCCGCCGCCCCGACGCTCCGTCCACAAGCGCGTCGGCTCAGAAGAAGCCCATCGCGCCTTCGGCGTACGAGACGAGCAGGTTCTTCGTCTGCTGGTAGTGGTCGAGCATCTTGAGGTGGTTCTCGCGGCCGATGCCCGACTGCTTGTACCCGCCGAACGCGGCGTGCGCCGGGTACTGGTGGTACGTGTTGGTCCAGACGCGACCGGCCTCGATGGCGCGGCCGGCGCGGTAGGCGGTGTCGCCGCTGCGGCTCCACACACCGGCGCCGAGGCCGTAGAGGGTGTCGTTCGCGATCGAAATCGCGTCGTCGAAGTTGTCAAACGACGTGACCGAGAGCACCGGTCCGAAGATCTCCTCCTGGAAGATCCGCATGTCGTTCGTGCCCTCGAACACCGTCGGTGCGACGTAGTAGCCGCCCGACAGCTCGCCGCCGAGGTCGACCCGCTCGCCACCGGTGAGCAGCTTCGCGCCGCCGGCCTTGCCGATCTCGATGTACGACAGGATCTTCTCGAGCTGGTCGTTCGAGGCCTGCGCGCCGATCATCGTCTCGGGGTCGAGCGGGTTGCCCTGCTTCACCTTGCCGACGCGTGCGAGGCCGTCACCGAGGAACTGGTCGTAGATCGACCGCTGGATCAGCGCCCGCGACGGGCACGTGCAGACTTCACCCTGGTTCAGCGCGAAGAGCGTGAAGCCCTCGAGCGCCTTGTCGTAGTAGGCGTCGTCGGTCGCGCGGGCCACGTCCTCGAAGAAGAGGTTCGGGCTCTTGCCCCCGAGCTCGAGCGTCACCGGGATGAGGTTCTGCGACGCGTACTGCATGATCAGGCGGCCCGTCGTGGTCTCACCCGTGAAGGCGACCTTGCGCACACGCTTGTGCTGCGCGAGCGGCGCCCCCGCCTCGATGCCGAAGCCGTTGACGATGTTCACGACACCGTCCGGCAGCAGGTCGCCGATGATGTCGAACAGGAACAGCAGCGATGCCGGGGTCTGCTCGGCCGGCTTGATCACGACGCAGTTGCCCGCGGCGAGCGCCGGAGCGAGCTTCCACGCGGCCATGAGGATCGGGAAGTTCCACGGGATGATCTGCGCCACCACACCGAGCGGCTCGTTGAAGTGGTACGCGACGGTGTTCTCGTCGAGCTGGCTGAGCGACCCCTCCTGGGCCCGCAGCACACCCGCGAAGTAGCGGAAGTGGTCGACGGTCAGCGGAATGTCGGCGGCGAGCGTCTCGCGCACCGGCTTGCCGTTCTCCCACGTCTCGGCCACGGCGATCATCTCGAGGTTCTGCTCGATGCGGTCGGCGATCTTGTTCAGGATGACGCTGCGCTCGGCGGGCGTGGTCTTCTTCCACGACGCGAATGCCTTCCAGGCGGCATCCACTGCCCGGTCGATGTCGGCGGCGTCTCCGCGGGCGATCTCGCAGAAGGGCTTGCCGGTGACGGGGGTGATGTCTTCGAAGTACTCGCCGCTGTGCGGCTCGACCCACTCCCCGCCGATGTAGTGCCCGTACCGCTCGCGATACTGGGCGACGGCCCCGCGCGAACCGGGGGCGGCGTAGACGCTGGAAACGCCTTCTTCGACGATGGTCATGCGTGTCTCCTTCGACGGTCATGAGACGCCGCGACGGCTTCGGGCGGCGATGCGCCGACGGTACGCCGGGCAACGTTGCATCCGGTTGCACGGGTGCGGGACGAGACCGCACCCGATCGGCGAAACCGCATCGAATCGACGACCAGCGGATGCGGTCTCGGCGAACGGACGCGGTCTCGGCGTCCCACGCCCCTATGCCGGACCGCGGATGCCGCGCACCACCCGTGCGGGAGAGCCCACCGCGATCGTGCCCACCGGAACGTCCTTCGTGACCACCGAACCTGCACCGACCACCGCGTCGTCGCCGATCGTCACGCCCGGTAGGACCGTGACGTTCGCTCCCAGCCACACGTTGCGTCCGAGGACCACCGGCGCCGGCAGCAGATCCGCGCGGCGGGCGGGGTGGATGCCGTGCTGCAGCGTCGCAATCACGACGTTGTGGCCGATCAGGCAATCGTCGCCGATCGTGATGCCGCCCTGGTCTTGGAAGCGGCATCCGGAGTTGATGAACACCCGCTTGCCGAGCCGGATGTTCCGACCGAAGTCGCTGGTGAAGGGCGGGAAGAGCGTGACGGACTCGTCGACCTCGCGCCCCGTCAGCCGCGCGAGGAGGGCACGGACGTCGTCGGGCTCGCGGTACGCGGAGTTCAGCTCGGCGGCGATCCGCAGGGCCTCCTGACTCGCGCGGTGCATGACGTCGTGCAGGGGAGACCCGCCGGCGATGGTGTCCCCGCGGTCGAGGGCTTCGAGGAGATCGGTGACGGTCATGATCGACCGGCCTCGCTGAGCGACCAACTCGCGAGCATCTGCAGACGCTCGGCCGACGGCGATCCCGGCTCGGCGGTGTAGACGAGCAGCGCCATGCCGTCGTCGGCGGTCACGGCGAGTTCTTCGTACGCGAGCGTGAGCTCGCCCACCACCGGATGATGGAACCGCTTGGTCCCCGTCCCGTGGGTGCGCACATCGTGCGCCGACCACAGGCGGGCGAAGGTCTCGCTGCGGGTCGTGAGTTCGCCGACGAGGTCCTGCATCGTGCGGTCGTGCGGATCGCGCCCCGCCTCGACCCGCATGATCCCGACGCACATCTGCGCGAACAGGTCCCAATCCGGGTAGAAGTCGCGCGCCGCCGGGTCGAGGAATTGGAACCGCGCCAGATTCGGCACCCGCCCACTCGTGCCGATGACCGGGGAGTAGAACGCCGCCCCGAGCGCGTTCGTCGCGACGAGGTTTTGGTGGCGGTCGCGGACGAACGCGGGCCCGCCGGTGATGGCATCCAAGGTGCTCTGCAGACCCGGACGCGCCGTCACCGTCGCGCTCGAACGTCGCCGCGGTCGCCCGGAGGTCGGGATGCCATCGGCCGCCCGAGCGAGGTCGAGGAGATGCATCCGCTCGGTCTCGTCCAGCAGCAGGGCGCGAGACAGCGACTCGAGCACCGCGGCGGAGGCTCCCGCGATGTGCCCGCGCTCGAGCTTCGCGTAGTACTCGACGCTCACGTCGGCGAGCATCGCGACCTCCGCGCGCCGCAGACCGGGCACGCGCCGATGGGTGCCCGCCGCCAGCCCGACCTGCTCGGGGGCGACGCGCGCACGGCGGGTCGTGAGGAACTCGCGTACCTCCGCCTTGTTGTCCATGCCATCCACGGTAGAGCCGCCGCTCGGAGGAAGGGATGCCCTGGTGGTACACCCTCCGTCAGGGCCTCCCGCGGAGGCTGTCGACGGAGTGTGCTGGGCGTACCGCCCCCGACGAACGGAGCACACCATGCGCATCCTCCCCACCCCGCCCACCGTGAAGAACCCGCCCGAATGGTTCACCGGCGACGTCTGGCTCGACCCGGTCGTGTCGCCGCAGCACGACGGTCAGCGGCTCCACGCCGGTCTCGTGCGCTTCGCCCCCGGCGCGCGCACGGCATGGCATTCGCATCCTCTCGGCCAGACTCTGCGCGTCATCGAAGGCACCGCGCGGGTGCAGGCGCGCGGTGGCGCCATCGTCGAGGTGCAGGCCGGTCAGACGGTTTCGTGCCCGCCCGGCGAGGAGCACTGGCACGGTGCCGCACCCGACAGCTTCATGACCCACCTCGCCCTGTGGGAGACCCCCGAGGGCAGCGAGAGCGCGACATGGGGTTCGCACGTCACCGACGACGAGTACAACGCCCCGATCACCGAGGGGAACGACCGATGAGAGCCACGCTGATGTACGGCGCGGGCGACGTCCGCGTCAAAGAGGTCGCCGACCCCACCATCGAGGAACCCACGGATGCCGTGATCCGGGTGACGCACGCGTGCGTATGCGGCTCAGACCTGCATCCGTACCACTCCCTCGAACACACCCCCGAGGGACGCCGAATGGGCCACGAGGCCATCGGCGTCATCGAGGGGATCGGCGCCTCCGTGCAGACCCTCGCGGTGGGCGACACGGTCATCGTTCCGTTCGCCTGGTCGGACAACACGTGCGTCTTCTGCCGCGACGGCCTCACGACGTCGTGCGTGCACGGCGGCTTCTTCGACGGCGCCGCATCGGCGACCCAGGCCGAGCGTCTCCGCGTCCCGCAGGCCGACGGCACCGCGGTCGTCGTCCCGGCCGGCACCGACGAGGCGCTCATGCCTTCGCTCCTGACTCTTTCGGACGTATACCTGACCGGACACCACGCCGCCCACACCGGCGGCGTCGCTCCGGGCAAGACCGTCGTGGTGATCGGCGACGGCGCGGTCGGCCTGTCCGCGGTCCTCGCCTCACGCCAGCTGGGCGCCGAGACCATCATCCTCATGGGGCGCCACGAGGCTCGGACGAACCTGGGCCGCGACTTCGGCGCCACGCACGTGGTCGCCGAGCGCGGCGACGACGGTGTGGCCCGCGTGCGCGCCCTCACCGGCGGCGAGGGCGCGCACGTCGTACTCGAAGCCGTCGGACACATGCCCGCCTACGAGCAGGCGTACCGGATCGTCCGCCCCGGCGGAACGATCTCGCGCGTCGGCGTACCGCAGTACGAGGACGCTCCCGTCGGCTTCGCGTCGCTGTTCGGCAAGAACGCCACCCTCACCGGAGGGCCCGCAACCATCCGGGCCTACATCGAGGCGGCGCTGCCGCAGGTGCTCGACGGCAGCATCGACCCCGATCGCGTCTTCGACCGCGAACTGCCCCTGTCGGACATCGCCGAGGCCTACCGTCTCATGGACTCCCGCGAGGCGCTGAAGGTGCTGATCCGCCCCTGACCACCCTTCACGAACGAACGGATGCCGCGACCCCGAGGCCGCGGCATCCGTCCGGTTCAGCGCCTACGCGTCGGCGTCGACGAGCACCGACCGCAGCGGCGGGACGTTCACCTCGTGCAGGTCGACGTCGTCGAGACGCTCGATGCTCACCACGCGCGGAGCGATCGCGCGGTCGTCGGACACGATCCAGCTGCCCACGAGGAGGAAGCGGTCGTTGCCGGCGGTGATGGGCCCCGTCACCGCGAACGTCGCAGCGGTCGGGGTGACGAACGTGACGCGCACGGGCGTGCCGTGGGGGAGTGTCGAGGGGTCGACGACGTCGGCCGACAGCGCCGGTTCCGGCGCCGCGATGCCGAGATCGATGCGCTGGATCTCAGCGCTCGTGGCGAGGATCACGTCGCCGACGAGCGGCTGCCCGCCCACGCCGATGCGCACGGCGCCCTCGATCGCGTACAGACCGTAGCGGGGCGACCGCACCAGGACCCGGGCGATGTCGCCCGCCTTCACCTCGGCGACGGCCTCGCGGATGCGCCCCACATCGCGACGGGCGCGAGCTGCCGAGAAGATGTCGAGCGTCGATTCGTCCATGGATTCAGCGTAACCAGGGCCTCCGACATCAGTCCCGTTCGAGGCGCTCGATCCGCGAGACCAGCCCGGCGCGTTTCGGCGACCGACCCGGCAGCATCCCCAGGCACAACCGCAGCACCTCGACGTCGTCGCGCCCGTCCGACGTGTCGGCGTACGCGAGCAGCACGTCGATCCCCGCCTCTTCGATCAGCGCCTCGCGCAGCGCCTGGCGCACCGACTCCCGCACCTCGGCCACCCCGGGCGCCACCGAATCCGGCAGCACCGGCCCGCGGTACGCGGCGAGCGCGACGCGGTGCGCCCCGCGATCGAGCAGCGACACCACCTGCTGGGCGTCGGTCTCGAGGCCGTCGGGCAGCCGGTACGGACGGGATGCCGGGACGAGCGCGGGCGCGAGAGGCTCGAGCACCTTCCGCAGCCGCACCATCTCGGGGCGCAGCGTCTCGGTCGCGGGGTGGCCGTACACGGCCTCGCTCAGCGCCTCGGCCGACATGCCCTCTCGGTGCACGGCGAGCAGCAGCAGGATCTCGGCGTGCCGTGCGCCGAGCTCGACCACCGTCTCCCCGGACTCGCCGGACACCTCGAGCAGCGCCCTGTCCCTCCCCAGGATCCGCAGCAGCGCGCGCGTCCCGGTCGACCGTCGCGGTCGACGCGGCGCAGGTTCCTGCTGCGCCCGGAGCCGCCCGACGAGGATCTCGCTCTCGATCGCCCGGGCCGTGGCATCCACGAGCAACTGGGCCTGTGGGGTCACGGCCTCGGGGCCTCCCGTGACGTCGATCATGCCCAGCAGCCGCCGCGTCTCGGGATCGTGCACCGGCGCCGCGGTGCACGACCACGGTTGCACGAGCCGGTTGAAGTGCTCGGCGCCGCGGATCTGCACCGACCGATCGAGGGTCAGCGCCGTCCCCGGAGCGGACGTGCCGACGACCTCCTCCGACCAGTTGGCGCCGGCGACGAAACCCATGTCGCCGGTGAGCGAGCGCACACGGCGGTCGCCCTCGACCCACAGCAGGCGTCCCGCGGCGTCGCCGACCGCGACGACGACGCCGGAGTCCTCCCCCGAGCCGGGCAGCAACAGGGCGCGGATCATGTCCATCACCCCGGCGAGGGGATGAGCACGGCGGTACGCCTCGAGCTCCGCGGAGGCGAGATCGAGCGTCGGCAGACCCTCAGGACCGACGAGGGATGCCAGCGACCTCCGCCACGAATCCCGCACCAGTGGGCGCACGTCGCCGAGCCGACGATCCTCGTTGCCGGCGAGCAGCTCGTCGTGGGCGCGCGCGATCAGCAGCCCCGAGTTCTCGGGGGAGACGGCGGGTCGCGACCACGGCGAAGACACAGGACTCCCATCGGCGGTGACGGTGTCGCCCCCAGTGTAGGTCGCGGGGCGCGGGGGTGGGAGGGTTCCCAGCGGGATGCCAGGGGGCGGGGCGTGAGGACTCTGCGGCGTGTCGGTCCCGGCATCCGGAATTCCATTCACACGCATTAATGAGAGTCATTCCCAACGCCGGAAAACGCCGTCGACCCCCTCGACACGCACCACCGACGCGCGCACGGTGGAGGTATCCCCCGTCGCTCCGGAGAAAGGAACGCCATGAAGGCAGTGCAGTACCGCGAGATCGGCAAAGGACCCGAAGTGGTCGAGATCGAGGAACCGCACCCCGGTCCGGGACAGGTGCGCCTCAAGGTCACGGCCGCGGGTCTGTGCCACTCCGACTGGTTCGTGATGGACCTCCCGGAGGAGCAGTACACCTACGGCCTGCCCCTGACCCTGGGCCACGAGGGCGCCGGCATCGTCGACGAGCTCGGCGACGGCGTCGAGGGCGTGAACATCGGCGAGGCGTACGCCATCTACGGCCCCTGGGGCTGCGGTCGCTGCCACGCGTGCGCGCAGGGCGCCGAGAACTACTGCCCCTACGCCGCAGAGCTCGGCATCACCCCTCCCGGACTCGGCAGCCCCGGCGCGATGGCCGAGTACGTCATCGTCGACGACCCCCGCCACCTCGTGCCGCTCGGCGACCTCGACCCCGTCGAGACCGTGTCACTGACCGACGCCGGCCTCACGCCGTACCACGCGATCGTCGCCGCGAAGGAGAAGCTGTACCCCGGCGCGACCGCCGTCGTCATCGGCGTCGGCGGACTCGGGCACGTGGGCGTGCAGATCCTCCGCGCCATCTCGCAGGCCACCGTCATCGCGGTCGACCTCGGCGAGGACAAGCTCGCCCTCGCCCGCGAAGTCGGCGCGCACCACACCGTGACCTCCGACGAGCACGCCGCCGAGCGCATCCGCGAGCTCACGAACGGCCTCGGAGCCACGGCCGTCTTCGACTTCGTCGGCGTGCAGCCCACGATCGACCTCGCCCGGCAGGTCGCCGCGATCGACAGCTTCATCCACATCGTCGGCATCGGTGGTGGCATCCTGCCCGCCGGCTTCTTCTCGACGCCGATGGGTGCGGCCGTGCGCGCACCGTACTGGGGCACGCGCAGCGAGCTCATCGAGGTGCTCGACCTCGCGCGCAGCGGCGCCGTCGGCGTCCACGTCGAGCGGTACGGCTTCGACACGGCCGTCGAGGCGTACCAGCGCCTCCACCACGGCGAGGTGCGCGGGCGCGCGGTCGTCGTTCCGTAAGCAACGACCTCGAGGGGGTGGCATCCGGTCCGGGATGCCACCCCCTCGGCGTTCCCCGGCCCCGACACGACGCGCGGAATCCGCACTGCGCACTACTGCGCATCGCGTGGTACTGTCCCTCACAGATGAGTAAGGGGGGGCGCGTGGATACGACGCAGCTACTGAAGGGGGTGCTGGATGCCGCGGTGCTCGCGGTCGTCCAGCATGACGACGGCTACGGCTACGACATCGTTCGGCGCCTGCGCGACGCGGGGCTCGGGGAGGTGGGGGATGCCTCGGTCTACGGCACCCTGCGCCGGCTGTACTCCGCGGGAGCACTGTCGAGCTACGTGGTGCCGTCCGACGGCGGACCGCACCGCAAGTACTACGCGATCAACCCGCAGGGCCGGGAACTGCTCGACGCGCAGCGCGCCAGCTGGACCCACTTCTCGTCGGCCATGACGAGCCTTCTCGACGAGACGACCACCCCGAAGAAGCTGCGCACGATCGGAGACGCCCGATGATCACCACGCCCGTCCGCTCCGACATCCACGAATTCGCCGCCGCCGTCCGTGCCCACCTCGATGACCTCCCGGCCGACGAGGTCGACGACCTGCTCGACGGGCTCGAGGCCGACCTGTCCGACCAGGCCGCCGAGGCCGGCGACGACTTCACGCTCCCGGATGCCACGACCTACGCCGCCGAACTGCGCGCCGCCGCGGGGCTCCCCGAGCGCAGCGACACCGCCCGCGTGAAGAAGGCGTCGATCCTGCAGGTCGTCCGCGACGGCTGGCACGAGACCGGCGCCGCCGTGCGGAAGAACCCGGTGGGCGCCTGGATCCTCGACCTGCTCTCGTCGCTGCGACCGGTGGGCTGGATTCTGCGGGGCGTCGGCTGGTACCTGCTCGCGTTCTTCGCGCTGTGGTTCGTCACCCCCGGCATCGGCTACCGCGGTCTCTGGTCGGCGTTCCTCATCCTCGACGGCAACATCGCGGCCTGGGTGTTCCTGCTGGCCTGCGTGTTCCTCAGCATCCAGTGGGGTCGCGGTCGATGGCTGCCCGCACGATGGCTGCGCGTGGTCCGCACGCTGTCAACCGTCGCCGTGGTCCTCACGCTCCCGATCCTGATCGGGGTCTTCTCCGGCGCGCTGTGGGACCTGGTCCACCGAGACACGGGCGCGGCACCGACGTACACGCCCGGCCTCTCGGTCGACGGTCAGCGGGTGCGGAACATCTTCGCGTTCGACGCCGAGGGCAATGCGATCCCGATGGTGCAGCTGTTCGACCAGGACGGCAACCCGCTCACGACCGTCGGACGCGACATCGGTCCGACGCCGTACGACTCCTACTTCTACGGTGGGGGCGGCCCGGTGCCGGTGCCGTACACCGCGCCCGGAGTCAGCGACGCGTGGAACATCTACCCGTTGCGGGAGATCCCGCCCGGAGTCATGTCGTGGGATCCCTGGGAGGACGTCGCGAAGGCGAAGGCGACGACGTTCCCCTTCCTTCGGGTCCAACCGATCCCGACCGGAGCGCTCCCCTCACCGGAACCGTCGCCGACGTCACCCATCGTGACGCCCAGTCCCGACGCGGAGGCCGCGCCGTGACCGACGAGCCGCGGATCGTGAGCATCGACCTCACCCACCTCGTGCTCGCGGCGCTCCAGCAGGAGCGCGACGACGAGGACTAGGCATCCCGAACTTCGGGGCGTGATTCGGCGAGTGGGGGCGCACGAATCACGCCCCGATGTCATTCGGGGGGCGGCCGCCCCGTGCCGTCACGCGGAGTCCGTCGCCGACACGCCGCCCCGCGCACCGCCCGATCGGCGTGCCGCACGAGAACTCCGCGCTGCGGCACAGCAGCCCACTACGGCGGGCGCGGCACGGCACGGCCCCCGAGACGCGTGCGCAGGCCTCAGGCTCGCGCGGCCCACCACTCGCGCAGCCGCTTCTCGGCCTCGTCCTCGCCGAGCACGCCCTCGTCGAGCCGCAGGTCGAGCAGGAAGCGGTACGCCTCGCCGACTTCGCGGCCGGGCTTCAGCCCCAGCACCTCCTGGATGCGGTTGCCGTCGAGCTCGGGACGGATCGAGTCGATCTCCTCCTGCTCGCGCAGCGCGACG
Source organism: Microbacterium sp. RURRCA19A (assembly GCF_900156455.1). Classification (GTDB taxonomy): domain Bacteria; phylum Actinomycetota; class Actinomycetes; order Actinomycetales; family Microbacteriaceae; genus Microbacterium. Next base: position 381,887 of record NZ_FTNQ01000002.1, on the reverse strand, counting down.
ATGCGGGCCTCGATGTCGTCGTAGGCGGATGCCAGGCGCTGGGCCTTCCGCTTGTTGCGTGTCGTCACATCCGCCCGCGTGAGGATGTGCAGCCGCTCCAGTTCGTCGCCGGCGTCGCGGACGTAGCGGCGGACCGCGGCATCCGTCCACGCCCCCTCGGCGTACCCGAAGAAGCGCAGGTGCAGCTCGACGAGGCGCGACACCACGGTCGTCGTCGCGGCGTCGAAGCGCAGCGCCTGGAGGCGCTTGCGCGCCATCCGCGCACCCTTGATGTCGTGGTGGTGGAACGTCACGCCGCCGCCCGGTTCGAGGCGCCGCGTCGCCGGCTTGCCGATGTCGTGCAGCAGTGCCGCCAGGCGCAGCGGGACGTCGGGGGCGGCGCCGGGGTGACGCTGCTTCTCGAGCGCGATCGCCTGACGCAGCACCGTGAGCGAGTGCTCGTACACGTCTTTATGATGGTGATGTTCGTCGACCTCGAGGCGCAGAGCCGGGATCTCGGGGAGGAACTCCTCGATCAGCCCGGTCTCCACGAGCACCCGGATGCCACGCACCGGGTCATCGGTCTGGAGCAGCCGCACGAGCTCGGCCTGCACGCGCTCGGGACTCACGATCTCGAGAGTTCCGCGCAGCTCGGCGATGGCATCCAGGGTCTCGGGGTCGACTGTGAACTCGAGCTGCGAGGCGAACCGGGCGGCGCGGAGCATGCGCAGCGGGTCGTCGCCGAAGCTGACCGCGGGGTCGATGGGGGTGCGCAGGCGCTGGGCGAGGAGGTCTTCCACGCCGCCGGTGGGGTCGACGAGCGTGCGCGCGGGCACCCGCAGCGCCATGGCGTTGACCGTGAAGTCGCGGCGGGTGAGGTCGGCCTCGAGCGTGTCGCCGAACTCGACCGTGGGCTTGCGGGTGACGCCGTCGTAGCTGTCGGCGCGGTAGGTCGTGATCTCGACCTGCTCGCCCTGCACCCTGGCTCCGATGGTGCCGAACGCACGCCCGACGTCCCACTGCACCGACGAGACGGGCTTCACGAGGGCGAGGATCTCGTCGGGGCGTGCGTCGGTGGTGAAGTCGAAGTCGTGGGTGGTGCGACCCAGGAGCGCGTCGCGCACGGGACCGCCCACGATGGCGAGATCGCGCCCGGCGTCGGCGAACACCCGCGCGAGGGTGGCGACCACCGGATGCTCGGCGAGTTCACCGAGGCGCGCGACACCGTCGGCCATGTTCAGCATGCCTTCGAGCCTAACCGGGGGCACCGACGCGGAAGGATCCGTGTCGCACCCGATCACGGACGCCATTCTCCCGGATTCGCGTCATGATCCTCGCCTCGCGGAGTCCTCAAGGCGTGGATTGCCGTGGGGGCGGACCTAGCCGGAAAGAAGAAGCATGAAGAGCACACCATCATGGGTCGGCCTGGCCGCCGCGGTCGCGATGGGCACGAGCATCGCGGTCTTGGCGCCGCTCGCGGCCGGGGCCGCACCCACCCCGGATTCCGGACCCGTCGCCGGAGGAACGACCGTCACCCTCGACTGTGCGGAGATCTCCCCGTTGCGCTCCTTCGCGGCGGGCGGTCTCAACGCCATGGTCATAACGAAGGACAATCGGGTGCTGACGTGGGGTGACGGTCAATGGGGGGCGACGGCCGGCGGTGGCTCGTCCCTGCCCGCACCCATCTCCGCGGGGGAGCTCCCACCCGGGACCGAGATCGTGGATGCCGATTACGACCTATGGGCCGGATACGTCCTGACGTCCACCGGTGACGTCTACGGCTGGGGCCTGAACTCGTCGGGTCAACTCGGTGTCGGCACGTTCTTCCCCGATCAGTTCAGCTCGCCGGTGAAAGCGTTCCGGGGAGCGATCCCCGCGGGCGTGAAGCCGGTGTCGCTGGCCATCGGGTCCGGCCGCGCCGCCGTCCTCGCGGACGACGGCTGGGTGTACGCGTGGGGTGAGAGCCTGGTCGGCGACGGGACGGGGGCGCTGCGCTCCACGCCGGTCGCGGTCGCCCGCGGACAGGTCCCCGCGGGGGTGACGTTCACCCAGATCGCCAACGGGAACTTCAACACCTACGGTCTGGGCACCGACGGGTGGATCTATGCCTGGGGCACCGGCTTCGAGGGATCCAACGGCAACGGCATCCCCGGGGATGCCCGCCGACCCGTGCGCGTCGCGCAAGGCGCCGTCCCCGCCGGGGTCACGTTCACGCAGGTCGCGTCCGGATCGGGGGTCGGTTATGGCCTCGCCACGGACGGCAACATCTACGCGTGGGGGTACAACGGCAACGGCGTGCTCGGCGTCGGGGACCCCGGCGTGGCGTCGGCGCCCACCCCGGTCCGCGTCGCGACAGGACAGATCCCCGCGGGCACGACCATCACCAAGATCGTTGCGAACGAGTTCCACACCGTAGCTCTCGCGAGCGACGGATCGATGTACTCCTGGGGGAACAACGCCGACGGGCAGTTGGGCGACGGCTCCACTGCGACGGCGTACGCCCCGGTCGCCGTCGACACCACCGACATCCCGGCGGGGGTGAAGATCCGCGACGTCGAGGTCGGTCTTCGTGCTTCTTACGGGTGGGGATCGGACGGCCGGCTCTACAGCTGGGGTGGACTGTCGGACCCCGCGCAGCTCGGGAGCAATGCGTCCGAGGGGAGGACGCGACCCGGTCTGGCCGTGGGCTTCGCGGTGACCACGGTGACGTTCGACGGCATCCCGGGCACCGACCTCGACGCCTCCACGTGCCCGATCACCGTCGTCACTCCGCCGCACGCGAGCGGTCCCGTCGACGTCTCCGCCACGGCCGCCATCGTCGCCGGCACCACGCCGACCAGCATCGCCGTGACCACCGTCTTCCCCGCGGGGTTCACGTACATCGACTCCCCGACACCGACCCCCACACCGACGGCGTCGTCGACACCCACGGCAACGCCCACGCCCACGCCCACGGCGACTCCCTCACCGACGGCGACCGCGGCCGCGCCTCCCGTGGGGCGCGGGCCCGATGACGGCACGACGGCGAGCGCGCTCGCGGTCACGGGACTCCCCGGCCTGCCGCTCGTCCTGGCAGCAGCGATCGGTGCTCTCCTGGCACTCGGAGGAGTCGTCGTCCTCCGAAAGCGACGCAGGACCTGAACCGACGGGCGAGGTCTCGCGCTTCGCCCCCTTCGGTGTCCAAGACACGCGGACAGCGCGCGGAGGCATCCGCGTGTCTTGGACACTGAACCCCCCGACCGCCGCGCCGCACCCGCGTGTCCTGCACACTCGAGCCGGCCCCACGCCTCACGCGTCGGCGAACACCAGGAAGCCCGTGACGATGAGCTCGCGCACCCGCGGCAGGACGTCGGCGCGGAGTTCCCCGGCATCCACCTCCAAGAGCTGCGCGATCGCGTCGACGAGCGGACCGACCGCCAGATCGCCGTCGCACGCGCCCACCAGCGCCGCGAGCGCCGAGTCGACCTCGATCGTGCGGCCGAACCCACCGCCCTGGCGCAGCTCGATCACCGAGGGCGACTCCTCGCCCGGGCGGTGGTGCCGGGCTTCGGTGACGTCCGGCGAGAACCGCAGCACAGCGGATGCCAGCCCCTCATCGTCGAGGAGGGCGGCGCGGTCGTGGTTCTCGAGGCACTCCGCGAGGTGCGGGCCGAACACGGACTCCCCACCGCCGGCGACCCGCTCGTAGCGGGCGAGCGTCGGCGCACCGGCGAGGGGTCGGCGCAGCAGAACGTACCCGAAGCCGATGCCCGTCACCCCGCGAGCCGCGAAGTCGTCGAGCCACGCATCGATGAGGCGCGCGTACTCGGGCGTGCCCGGAACGGTCCCGCCGTCGCGCACCCACAGCTCGGCGTAGGCGAGCGGGTCGAGCAGCTCGCGTTCGACGATCCAGGCGTCGAGCGACGGATCGACCCAGCCCCGCACGCGGTCCAGCCCCGACTCCCCCTCGCGGTACTCCCAGTTGCCGAGCGACTGTGCGACGCCGCCCGGCGCGAGGTGCGCACCGACCGAGGAGATCACCGCGGCGACGAGCGCATCGCCCTCGAGCCCGCCGTCACGGTACTCGTACGCCGGGACACCCGCGACCCGCGGCGTGATCACGAACGGGGGATTGGATGCCACCCGGTCGAACGTCTCCCCCTCGACGGGGTCGAAGAGCGAACCGAGCCGCGTCTCGATCCCGTCGACGTCGTTGAGCAGTGCGTTCAGACGCGTGAAGCGCAGCGCACGCTCGGAGATGTCCGTCGCGACCACCCGCGGCACGAGCCGCCGCAGGCGGAGAGCCTGGATGCCGCAGCCCGTACCGAGGTCGAGGGCCGTACCGCCGCGCCAGGTGAGCTGGAGCTTGGCGAGGGTCTGCGATGCCCCGCCGACCCCCAGGACGTGGTTCTCGGGGAGGGCTCCCCCCAGGGCCGCCTCGTCGAGATCGCTCGCGATCCACCACTCGACTTCTCCGTCGGGGTCGGCGAAGGGCTGCGGACGGATCAGGACCTCGGGCGCGACACTGTCGCCGTCGAGCGAGACGAGACCGAGAGCCTCCGCCCCGTCGAGACCGAGCGCCGGAAGAGCCGCCGCGGCGTCCTCGCGCGCGACGGGCGCACCGAGCCCCCACAGACGCCCGAGGACCGCGAGCGGGTCGCGTCGGTCGCCGAGTTCGCGTTCGGCCGGTCGCCGCAGGCCCCGCGCGAGCGCGTCGTCGGCGAGGGCGCCCCACGCGGCCCGCAGCGACGCACCCGCGTAGCCCGCGGACCGCAGATCGTCGGCGAGGGCACGGCAGAGTGTCGGATCGGGTTCGGGGAGCACCGGTCCATTCAACCGTCTGCGCGAGGCTATCGGGGGGTTCCGAGGCGGCGGACCTAGACTCGTCGCGGTGCGAGGCCCCCTCGCCCACCGACGCTCGTATGAACGTGACCTCCCTGCCCTCGGGCTCACCCGTGCCACGGCGCTCTCTCACGCGCCGATTCCTGGCGACCCTCGCCGCGGCCGCCCTCGCGCTCGGACTCGCGGCGCCGCTCGCCGCCACCGCGGCGACCCCGACCCCCTCGCCCTCCGCGGGTACCGCGTCGCCCACACTCGCCGCGGCGCCCGCCGGCAACGGCATCCTGCGCCCGGGCGAGACTCTCGCGGTGCTGGCGACGCTCGCCAACCCCGGCACCTCGACGGTCTCGGCGGCCTCCGTCTCGCTGTCGATCGGTGCGGCGCCGCTGACCGACGACGCCGCCCTCACCCGGTGGCTGAGCGGCGACGCGTCCGGTGTCACGCTGCAGCAGATCGCGACGGGAACCTTGGATGCCACGGCCCCGTCGGCACAGAACTCGGTGTCGTTCACGGTGCAGGGCACCGACCCGGCGCTCCTCGGGCGCGGCGCCGGGGTGTACCCCGTGCTGGCCCAGACGAGCGGGGGAGCCTCGCTCCAGGCGCCCACCGTGGTCGTCGTGCCCGCCGAGGGGGCGAGCACCCCGCTGGCGGTCGTGGTGCCGATCACCGCGGCCCCCCGCACCGGGGGCCTGCTCACCGCGAAGGAACTGGCCGACCTCACCGCGGTCGACGGGGCCCTCTCGGCGCAATTGGATGCCGTCGACGGCTCGGTCGCGACCCTGGCCGTCGACCCGGCGATCCCCGCCGCCATCCGGGTGCTCGGTTCTTCCGCACCCCCTACCGCGGTCGCGTGGCTGAAGCGCCTGCTCGCCCTCCCCAACGACCGTTTCGCCCTGCAGTTCGGCGACGCCGACCTGTCGGCGCAGATCCGCGCCGGTGTCACGACCCCCCTGGCACCGACGTCACTGCAGTCGTACATGACGGCGGCGGACTTCACCCAGCCGGTCTCGGCGGTGACGACGCCGAGCCCCTCCGCCTCGACGGCTCCCGGACAGCCCCCCTTCCCCGACCTCACCGCCCTGCTCGACATCGGATCCGCCGATCAGAACGTGTTCTGGCCCGCGACCGGCTCCGTCGACTCCTCCGTGGTCGGCGCTCTCGGCGCCCTCGGATCGGACGCCGCCCCCGCCCGCATCCTCGTCGCGTCGACCAACCTCGCGGGAGGCACCGCGACCGCCACCGCCGCCGTGGACGGGGTGGCGACCCCGGTGTACGACGCGGAAGTGTCGCGTGCCCTGACCACGGCCGCCGCCGAGAACGACACCGCCCTGCGCGGCTCCGCCCTGGCCGCCGCATCCGGGCATCTCGCCTTCGCCCGCACGGGTGCGGCCGACCGCCCCGTGCTGGCCGTCCTCGACCGTGGCACCGATCGCTCACGCGTGAGCCTTCGCGCGACGCTCGGCGCCCTGGGATCCGCCCCCGGATACCTTCCCACCACGTTCGCCGCGATCATGGGCGCTCCGCGGACGGACGTGTCGCTCGGAGAGGCGTCCCCTGACGCCGTCCGCGCGGCCGACGTCGCCGACCTGCTCTCCGACGAAGACACGATCGACCGTTTCGCGACGATCCTCGACCAGCCGGAGCTCCTCACGGGACGCGAACGTGCCGAGATCCTCCAGGTGCTGAACGTCGCCTGGACCGGGGATGCCGCCCGCACCGCGGTCGCCGACCACCGCTCCGCGACGCAGACCACGCTGGACTCCGTCGGCATCCTGTCATCGGACTTCCGGCTGGTCAGCTCCAGCGCACCGCTGCGACCGTGGGTGCGCAACGACCTGCCGTGGCCCATCTCGGTGGTGCTGCGGACCCAGCCCGACGACGTACGCCTCCGAGTCCAGGCTGACACACCCATCGACGCCCAGGCCTCGGCGAACACCCGCGTCGAGGTTCCCGTCGAGGCCCGCATCGCCAACGGCGAGGTCGACGTCTCGATGCAGCTCTACAGCCCGACCGGAGAGGTCATCGGCGCCCGACAGAACGTGCAGGTCGAAGTGCGCGCCGAGTGGGAGAGCATCGGCCTCATCGTCTTCATCGTCCTCGTGGTCGCGTTCCTCGGAATCGGGGTACTGCGCACGGTCAGCCGCCGCCGGCGCGCCCGCGCGCCGGAGCAGCCGGAGGAAGACGACGGTGCCTCCCGCGAGGCCGACCGCGTCGGTCACTCCTGAGGCTCACACGACCCGCGCCAGCCCCAGGCCCCAGGAATACTGCGGGGCTACCATGGGTTTCATCCGGCGGAATCAACGAAGGGAACGCGCTACCGTGCGTCACGTCATCATCATCGGGTCGGGCCCGGCGGGATACACCGCCGCGATCTACGCCGCCCGAGCCAACCTCGAACCCCTCGTCGTCGCGAGCTCCGTCGAAGCGGGTGGCGATCTCATGACCACCACCGACGTCGAGAACTTCCCCGGCTTCCCCGACGGCATCCTCGGACCCGACCTCATGGCCAAGATGCAGGCCCAGGCCGAGCGTTTCGGCGCGGAGGTCCTCTACGACGACGTCGTGTCGCTCGAGCTCGACGGCCCCGTCAAGAAGGTCACCCTCGGCAGCGGGAAGGTGCACGAGGCCGCCTCGATCATCTACGCGACCGGCTCCGCGTACCGCAAGCTCGGCCTCGAGGGTGAAGAGCGTCTCTCCGGCCGTGGTGTGTCGTGGTGCGCCACCTGCGACGGCTTCTTCTTCCGTGAGCGGACGATCGCCGTCGTCGGCGGCGGAGACTCCGCGATGGAAGAGGCCAACTTCCTGACGAAGTTCGCGTCGAAGGTCTATATCGTCCACCGCAAGGACACCCTCCGCGCCTCGAAGATCATGCAGGAGCGCGCCTTCGCGAACCCGAAGATCGAGTTCGTGTGGAACAGCGAAGTCGCGGAAATCCTCGGGGACGAGGCCGTCGATGGCATCCGCCTGCGTTCGACGGTCGACGGCAGCGAGAGCGACCTCCCGATCGACGGTCTGTTCGTCGCGATCGGAAACGACCCGCGCACGCACCTCGTGCACGACAAGCTCCAGCTCACCCCCGAGGGGACGATCTGGGTCGACGGTCGCTCGTCGCGCACGTCGGTCGACGGTGTCTTCGCCGCGGGCGACGTGATCGACCCGACGTACCGTCAGGCCATCACGGCAGCCGGCAGTGGCACGGTCGCCGCACTCGACGTGGAGCACTTCCTCGCCGCACGCGGTGAGGCCGGTGAGCCCGCGGTCGCCGAGAGTCCTCTCGAAGGACTCCCCGACGCGGCCGTCGTCTGAGGAATAAATCCGTTCTCACCGGGGTTTCATCCGGTAACGCTTCCATCTAAGGAGAAATGCACATGACCGCCAAGGCGACGACCAGCGCGACCTTCGAGCAGGACGTCCTGCAGGCCGAGGGCCCCGTTCTCGTGGACTTCTGGGCCGAGTGGTGCGGACCGTGTCGTATGGTCAGCCCCGTTCTCGATGAGATCCAGTCCGAGAACGCCGACAAGATCACCATCGTGAAGCTCAACGTCGACGAGAACCCCGACCTCGCGATGAAGTATCAGATCACCTCCATCCCCGCGATGAAGGTGTTCGAGGGCGGCGAGGTCAAGACGACCATCATCGGCGCCAAGCCCAAGTTCGCGCTCGAGAAGGACCTCGAGGCCTACATCGGCTGATCCCGCTCGTAGCGAAGGCCCCCGGCATCCTCGTGATGCCGGGGGCCTTTCTCGTCCTTCTGGTCTACGGAGGGATGCCAGGCCGCCGCCATCGGCCGCCGGCGGCTCCGTGGCGCCCTAGGAGGCGTCGAGACGCACCGAGGCGTCCCAGCGGCGGTGCGGCTCCTCGTCGCCGAGAATGCGCCACACGGCCCGCGTGAGCGCCGGATAATCCAGCGCGATCTGCCGGAGGACGCGATAGTTGCGAGACCGTGTGGGTCGGACGCCGCCGTTCTCGGCGATGTTCTCGGCGCGAAGGGTCAGCACGACCAGTTCGTCGACGCTCGGCAGGTCTTCCATGAAGTCCCACGGGTCTTCGCCGCCACGGAGACGCTCGTGGATGAGGACGGCGAGTTCATCAGAGGCCTCAGCTCGCAGTAGTTCCAGACTGGCGCGGCGGCGAGGGCTCTGGTCTTTCGCGGTCACCTCTCCAGCCTACGTCGAGCCTCCGACGGGGGAGCCGCTCGACGTCCGCTCTCGGCATATGCCAAGTGGGGAATGAGCCCCTACTCAGCCCGTGTAGCCCTCTTCACCCAGAACGGCGAGGATGCGATTGAGGTCCTGGATGCTCGCGAAATCTATGCTGATCTGGCCTTTTCTCGCCGTCAGCGAGACCTTCACCTTGGTGTCGAAGCGATCACCCAGACGCTCCGCGATGTCATCCAGACCCGAGCGGCGGCTGCCGGCCTTCGGCTTCTGCCGCACCGGAGCCACACCCGGCATCTTCGCCGCAGCCTCTGCAGCGCGCACCGAAAGATCTTCGTTGACGATCTTGTCCGCGAGCTTCTGCATCTCACGCTGGTCGTCGAGCGAGAGGATCGCGCGCGCGTGGCCGGCGGTCAGAACGCCGGCAGCAACCCGCTGCTGAACGGGGACGGGGAGCTTCAGCAGACGGATGGTGTTGCTGATCTGCGGGCGCGAGCGACCGATGCGGGTCGCGAGCTCCTCCTGCGTGATCCCGAAGTCCTCGAGGAGCTGCTGGTACGCGGAGGCCTCTTCCAGCGGGTTCAGCTGCGACCGGTGCAGGTTCTCGAGAAGCGCGTCCCGCAGGAGGTACTCATCCTCGGTCTCGCGAACCACGGCGGGAATCGACGACAGCCCCGCTTCACGCGAGGCACGGGTACGGCGCTCACCCATGATCAGCTCATAGGTGCCATCGCCCTTGTCGCGGACGACCACCGGCTGCAGCACGCCGAACTCGCGTACGGAGTGGACGAGCTCGGCGAGGTCGTCCGGGTCGAAGTGCGTACGGGGCTGACGGGGGTTCGGCACGATCGACTGCGGGTCGATGTGGACCAAGCGCGCGCCCGGAACGGTGACGAGGTCAGGGGTCGCGTCGTCCGAGGGCTCCGTCGCCGTCGGGGTGGACGTCGTCTTCTTCGACTCCTCGGTCGTGGATGCGCCGGGGAAGAAGACATCGACCGGTCGCGCTTCCGACGACTCCGCCGTGGGGATGAGGGCACCGATACCGCGGCCCAGTCCGGTTCTCTTGGCCATCAGTCTTCCTTCGTGGTGGTGTCGCGTGCGACGATCTCGACCGCAGCCTCGCGGTAGGCGATCGCGCCCGCTGAGTGGCCATCGTACGCGATGACCGTTTGACCGAAACTCGGCGCCTCCGAGACGCGCACCGAGCGGGGGATCACGGTGTCGAGCACCTCGTTGGAGAAGTGCTCCCGAACCTCATCGGCGACCTGCTGCGCCAGGCGAGTACGCCCGTCGTACATGGTCAGCAGGATCGTGGACACGTGGAGTGCGGGATTCAGGTGCTTCTGGATCATCTGCACACTACCGAGGAGCTGGCTCAGCCCTTCGAGCGCGTAGTACTCGCATTGAATCGGGATGAGCACCTCGTCCGCCGCAGTGAAGGCGTTGATCGTCAGGAGACCGAGCGACGGCGGACAGTCGATGATGACGAAGTCGAGGTGATTGTCGGCGTCCGCGAGGTAGTCCCGCAGCGCGCCCCGCAGTCGGTGCTCACGCGCCACTTGAGACACGAGTTCGATCTCGGCCCCGGCAAGGTGGATCGTGCTCGGCGCACACAGGAGGTTCGGCGACTCAGGACTCGTCTGGATGATGTCAGCCAGTGGGAACTCGTCGATCAGAACGTCGTAGATGCTGGCGGTGTCGGCGTTATGAGGGACTCCGAGTGCGGTGGACGCGTTGCCCTGGGGATCGAGGTCGATCACGAGCACCTTGGCTCCGAGGGATGCCAGCGCCGCCGAGACGTTGACAGCGGTGGTCGTCTTGCCGACGCCACCCTTCTGGTTCGACACCGTGAACACACGGGTGCGCCCCGACAACTTCACCTCGACTGCCTCCAGCGCTCGGCGTCGAGCCGAGAGATCCGCGATCTCACGTGCAATAGGGGAGTCCTCGAAGGAGGTCGAGCCGGACGACTCGCCGGATTGTTTCACGTGAAACGCGCTCCTTCATCTCCGGGGACAACATCCTCAGTCTACGTGGGCTCCTGCGTCTCGAGTAGGCGCGGGGCTGCAATCACCGGTCGAATTGCGAGCGAGACGGGCGGTGGGTCAACCAAGGGGTCGACGGTGGCGGCAGGACGATGGCCCGCGGGCGGGAGGGTCGCCCCAGTTCGCCTTGGCGTGGGTGCGCGCTGAAGGTCAGTCCGCTCACGTGCGCGGGCGCGCCGACATCCGAGATCGGCCTGGGACCGCCGACGCGTCTCGGACGGCGAAGCCCCCCGGGCGGCTCGATTCTTCGCGGCGACGGCGGGTTCGTCGGCTCAGCGGCGTCGCGAAGCGGAGCACTTCCACCTTGACCCGAGCGTTTGCAATCGGATGTCCAGCCGGGCGGGACGATGGAAGGTGCACACTCACAGAGCGGTCCCGTCCACATCTTCTCGAAGTACGTTGCGTTTCACGTGAAACATGTCGTAGCCCTCAGCCCCGTGCGCCCACCTCGGGCAGTGATGCAGGCGACGCGGACACGGCAACGGTGAGATGAATGCCAGGGTGCTCACATTGTGGGAGACCAGACCAGCTCAGCCGTCCGGATCACCCATTCCGCCACCTCACGTTCCGAGGCGCCTGCCGCTGTGGCGCCGCAGATTCCGCGTCCCGTGAGGCTGAGCCGGCACCGGCGTTCCATCGGACAGGGAGAGCGCGATCGTCGGTGAGCTGCGCATCTCTCCTGATGCAGTGCGCGACCTGGACACCAGCACGAGCGGCCCCCTGCGGTCCACGGGCGACGCCGCCAGTCTGGAACGTGCATGCTTTCGCGTGGCGGCGTTACGAACATCGATGAGGTGCGAAGGACCAGGAGAGCCCCCGCACACGAACAGCTGACGCCGCCTGCAATGGGGTCACGGCTGGGCGCTCCAAGTGGCGGGGCTGCGCTGCGCCCCCGTCCAGGCCGTGGCGACGTTCGCGTTCTGACGAGATGACACCGCGCGCAGCGCAGTGGAGTTGGGCGTGCGTGCGCCTAGCCCCGCTCGCCCCTCACGCAGAGATCAGTGCGGACAGAGGACCCTCGGAACAACGCCCTGCGGGTGCGTCATCCTCGTGTTCTGGAGATGTGTTTGCGCGTAACGCCGGTCGCCACGTTCTGAAGTGTCGTTGCACGTATCGGAATCGCCGGATTCTGGCAGCACTGCCACGCCGCTCCGCGGTGCTCCCGCAAGCGCGCAGTCTCGAAATGTTTCACGTGAAACGCGTTGTCAGACCTCGAGCGGTTCCATTGGGGCGGCGTTGACGTGCGCGTTGTCGAGACACGACGACGGAGTCAGTGCGAGAACCACGGCTCGTCGCGTCCAGACGTGGCCCGACGACGCACCCTGGAGACGGACTCGAGCTCCGCTCAATGACAGGGGAGGGGCGCAGGTGAACCTCGTGTGTTCACGGCCGTCGCGGTGTGGAACCAACCGCTTATGGCTTCCATTGCGGAAGCGCGCGCCGCGCCGCAGTTCGTCCGTACATTCGATACGAGACGAAGACGCCCATCACGTGATTTCGTTGTCCGCATCCCGCCGGAGTCGACACATGCGGGGGAGGTGGGCATCTCGATGACGTGGCGCCGAACACACCGATGGGGCGGCGTCATTGGGTTCACACGCTCCGAGATCGGTACAAACATGCGCATCCTAAGGTGGGCGGTGTGGCCCACAAGCATCAGGGGGGGACGAACTCTCGTTCGGGCCGGCGATCCAGGGTTGATCGCGGCATACGCGACCGCTCTCGCTGCCCTGCACGCGAGCAGCGCGGTTACAGGATGTTTCACGTGAAACGAACGGCCCAACCGCCGTCGCGTCCGCGTGACTCGGGTGAGTTGCGCGCCGCATGGAGCTGAATGTGTGCTCGCCCCGTGACCTGGAGCCAGACGCGCGGCCGGAGGACGAGCCGAACTTCGGAAGGGGAGTGGCAGAATGCGTGCGTCTGAGCGTGTGTACTCCGTGGGGGAATAGTGGGTCGGACTGGGGAGTACTCGCTGAACTGTCGACCTAACCCCACCCGTATGCCTCGCCGGCGAGACCAGCGCGCAGCCGCCATGTTTCACGTGAAGCACACCATCAGAAGGTGGCTACAACTGTGCACACGGTGCACACGGACGGGTCCGATGTACTGGATCGGTCCCCGGCTGATCGGGGCCGCTCGTGCGCGAGCGTCACCGGCAGCGCCATGGACTTCGCGCTGCGCGTGACACTCGCCGGTCTGGCTTCGAGCGCACCAGCCGACACCTTGCTCGGCTCTGCAACCAGCCGCCCCGACATACGCCCCACTTGGATGACGTACGGCCGTAGTGACTACGTGGCCGACGTTTCACGTGAAACATGCAAGCCTGCAGTTGGACTCGAACGTAGGCTCCCCGTTTGAATGCGCGGAATCCAGACCCGAATCACTGTGTCTACATCCGCCCTGCGACGCCTGTACAACGTCGAGCGCGCGCGACAAGCCGTCGACGCGTTGGGCGAGGGAACCCGAAGTTCATGGACCAGAACCGTCGCAATCCGCATGTCGGCGGCGGGCTCGCAGCGTGACCATGTCGGCAGGCCGGGTGTCAATCGTCCTCTCAGCGCCGAGCTGTTCCGACCGACATGCCCGCCATGACTGAGGACATCGGAGGTCGCGGACGGCAGCGTCGCACAACACGAAGTGCCGCGGTCAACGCGTCCGCACTCCGCATCCGGCTGAGCGGGCGCTCCCAGAAGGCGACCACTTCGGATCCTGGTTCCAAGGCGCTGTGCCAACCGACACGGACGCGACCTTCGCGCGATTCGCGGTGGCTGCCCGACAACCCAGACGCGATGGGATGAGGCACCGGTCGCAGCGCAACCGGAGGATTCCTCCAGTCCAGCGCGTTCATGACCCGCACGGCGGACACTCGCGACACGGGCCCACGCATCGTCAGCCCTGCGAGCGGAATCTCACGGCCCGCAGCACGCCTGACGAGAGACGCCCGGTCCACAACCCAGGTGAGAGCGGCGGAGTGCCCCACTCGTGCTCGTCGATGCCGCAGCAGCTTCTGCGGCACTCGGGCGGGAGCGAGTCTCGACGCACGGACAGCACAGCGTCCGACACCCGATCACGTAGACACGGACCATGTAGGGGACCATCCGCCACGTCGACGCCGGCCCCACCTCTTCCGTGGCCGACCAAGGCGGCGTGATCCCGCCTCCGTCCGTCTCCAGCGCCACAAACCCGAGGACCGTTGACACTTCCACCGCCGCAACACGTCGACACGCACCGTCTCGCCTCGCAGTGTCACGTCTTATGCATCGGGGATCGGCTCCAGTCGATCCACCGGTCCTCGCCGGCATCCGGGCCGGCCATAGCCGAGGGGAACACGGGCCACTTCCGACACCGCTGTTTCACGTGAAACAGAGCGACTCGGGACGTCCGACGTCCAGCGCCACTCGGGCACCGTCAATAGATCACTTGCCGCCGACCTGGCGCCAGTCAGTCGCAAGAACCTCACTCGGGGAGCCACAATGGCGGGCCGCCATGCGGACCGGGGGAGTGGAGTCGAGACGCCTCGACGGCACGAACGTCGACCGGATCCGCACAGGGACTTCGTCTCGCGGCCCATCGCGCCACACGCCACGGTCATACCGTGATGTTTCACGTGAAACGAGCCGCACGTGGGGCACTGACCAGACGGCCCGACGACCGCCGTTACCGAAGACCTCTATCCGAGACGCCGACCCGACATCGGCGACCACGCTCAGCGTGAAGTGATCGAGGCGTGGCGTGGAGTCAGGGACACTTCATCGGTCACAGCGCGCCACGCCGCCTTCGCCGCAGGAGACGCGAGCCGTGCGAGTGCGCACGGTGATCCCAGCCGGCGGCGGCGACCCCTCACGCGGGGACACCGGACCGCCTGCCGACGGCGACGCGCGGTCCGGATCCGGCATCCGTGGCGCGAAACCGCACCCGACACTCCCTCTCTACACATCTGACGAGCGCAGCGCACGACGCGGCCGCTGTCGGAGCCTCACGGCAGACTGTCCTCATGCCGCGAACGTACGGAGACCCACTGCCGCAGGAACCGATGCAAACACCCGACATCGACGACGACTTCTCGAGCGAGACACTCGGCGAAGTGTGGGTTCCGCACTACCTGCCCCACTGGACGACACCCGCGAGATCTGCGGCGCGAGTGAGATCGGTCCCGGACGGTCTCGAACTCCGGATCGAGGAGGACCAACCCGACTGGCGCCCTGAGGACGCACCACTGCGCGTCTCCAACCTTCAGACGGCGACCTATTCGGGCGGGCTCGGCTCACACGTCGGAACACACCGTCACCGTCCCGACGGACTGGAGGTCCGCACGCCGACCCCGCTCAGCCTGCGTTACGTGCCGACAGCCGGTCGGATCGATGTCACCCTGAGCGCGAGCACGGATCCCGACTGCATGACGGCCATCTGGCTCGTCGGCATCGAGCACGACGACCCGCGTGACTCGGGCGAGATCTGCGTCGCGGAGATCGACGCGGATGCCATCGGCGATATCACGTACGTGCGCTGCGGCATCAAGGCCCACCACGACGACCGCCTGCGCACCGACGTGATCACGACGTCCGTTCCGCACGATGCCGGACGCCCCCTCACCTGGACGGTCGAATGGGGTGGGGGAGTGACGATCATCGGGCTGGAAGGTCGCGTCGTCGCCGAGTTCGATCAGGCGCCGGCATATCCCCAGATGCTCCTGATCGACGTGTTCGAGATGTCATCCGGCAGCGGCACGTACCCGAAAGCAGCGACGGTGCATCACGTGAAGGCGTGGTCCATGAAATCCCATTGAATGGGAATTACTAGCGTGTCACCGTTGCGGTCAATACGCGCGTCGGCTCGTCGACCACACCCTCACCCACGACATGGACCTCGATGTCCGTCACACCGAACCGACGAACCTGCTTCGCGGCCGCGTCGATTTCGGCGGCAACGTTCGCCCCCTTCAGGTAGGCGAGTCTTCCACCGACTCGCGCGAGAGGAGCGGTCCAGGGGATGAGCGTCTTCAGCGCGCTGACGGCACGGGCGGTGACGACGTCGAAGACGCGCCCCTTCGCCCACTCCTCGGCGCGGAGACGCTCCACGGTGACGTTCTCGAGCCCGAGGTCCGCAACCTGCTCGCTGAGCCAGATCGTGCGTCGCTCCATGGGCTCGATCAGCGTGAAATCCACGTCCGGGCGTGCGATCGCGAGGACGAGACCGGGGAGCCCGGCTCCGGACCCCACGTCCGCCACACGTCCTGTGAAGAACGGCGCAGCCACCGCGCTGTTCAGGATGTGCCGGGTCCAGAGTCGGGGCACCTCGAGCGGCCCGATCAGCCCCCGCTCCTCACCGTGAGCGGCGAGAGCGCTCGTGAACCGACGTGCGAGATCGATGCGGTCGCCGAACACCGCGACAGCGGCATCCGGTTCCGCTTCGAGTTCGTTGCCCACGTCGAGCGGATCAGCCGCGACGCAGCACGGTGTGCCGGTCAGCGCCCTCACCGAACGATTCGGACGAATACCCGCGGTCCGCGGCGATGTCGTGGACAAGCTTGCGCTCGTAGCTCGACATCGCCGGCAATGACGCCTGCGAGGCACCCTCGTCCAGGCGCTGGATGGCTCGGTCGACGAGGGTCTCCAGCTGACGCTGGCGCGCATCGCGGGAGCCGCCGATGTCGAGGATCAGCCGCGAGAACCGACCGGTCGAGTTCTGCACCGCCAGACGGGTCAGTTCCTGCAGAGCCTGCACGGTGTCGGGGTGCGAGATCGTCGACAGCGCAGAGGCGTCCTCGGCCTCGACGGAGACGTACGCGCGGCCGGCGCGGACATCGAGGGCGAGATCACCGTCGATGTCGGCGATGTCGAGGAGACCCTCGAGGAAGTCGGCGGCGACGTCGCCTTCCTGTTCCAGCTGCTCCTCGGTGGCGGTGGTGTGCTCGGTCGCGATCTGCTCGGACGTCGTCATCTCATGGTCTCCAAGTGCTCAGGAGGGGGAGTCGGTTCCGGGCTTCGCGGGCGTCCGCGGCGGGGTTCCGGAAGGCTTCGCGGACTGCTGCTTCTTGGCGCGCTGCTTGCCGACGGGCTGCTGACGCTTGGGCTGGGCGGCACGCGCGCGCTCGGCCTCCTCGAACAGGCGCTGCTGTTCGGCTTCGTACTTCTCGATCGGAACGACCTTGCCGCTCGAGTCGATCGCCTTGCCCTTGCGTGCCAGTCGCTCCTCACGGGCCTTCGCGGCATCCGAGCCCGGAGTGGGCATCTCACGGATCACGACGAACTGCTGCACCATCGTCCACAGGTTGCTGACGAACCAGTAGATGACGACACCGAGCGGGAAGAAGACACCCGAGAAGATGAAGGCCAGCGGCAGGATGTAGAGCATGATCTTCTGCATCTGGTACGCCTGACCGGTCTTGGCCTCGGGCGACAGGTTCTTCGAGATGATCTGCAGCTGCGTGAAGAACTGCGAGCCGATCATGAGGACGACGAGCGTCAGCAGGATCGCGACGGTGAACTGGCCGTCGGGCTGTCCCCACGCGGTGACCAGGTTGACGTGCATGGATGCCACGTCGAAGAGCTTCGCGTCGTAGAACTCGGTCGTGAGCTCGGGGGTGAGGAGACCCACACCGCCCTGCCCGAGCGCCGCGTGCTTGGACACGTCGTTCAGTACGCTGAACAGCGCGAAGAAGATCGGCATCTGAACGAGGAGCGGCAGGCAGCTGGAGACCGGGGTCGTGCCGTGCTTCTTGTACAGCGCCATGGTCTCGCGACTCATGGCCTCGCGGGAGAGCTGATCCTTCTTGCCCCGGTACTTCTCCTGCACCTTGCGCAGTTCCGGAGCGATCTCCATCATCTTGCGCTGGCTCTTGATCTGCTTCACGAAGAGCGGGATCAGCGCAGCACGGACGATCAGGACGAGCCCGATGATGGACAGCACCCAGGTCAGACCCGCGGCGGGAGCGAGCCCGATCGCGGTGAACAGCGCATGCCAGCCGACCAGCACGAGCTCGACGGCCCATTTCAGGGGCCAGAGGACGATTCCAATGAGATCCGGCACGGATCAGTCCTTTCGGGAGGGCACGACGAAGCCGTGCGGAGTGAGTTCGTGGCGGAAGGCGCGGTGAGGACGGACGTCGTCGATGCCTCCCTGTGCCCAGGGATGGCACCGGGCGAGGCGGGCAGCGGTGAACGCGATGCCCTTCACGAGTCCGTGCTGCTGCACGGCGCCCACCGAATAGGCGGAGCAGGACGGGTAGTACTTGCACACGTCGCCGTAGACGTGCGAGATCGTCGCGCGGTAGGCGTGCAGAAGAGCGAGACCGGCGTTGCGGGGGAGGAGCGGAACGGATGCCGCGACCGTGGTCCACTCGAGGTGGCCGACACCGGTGGACGACGTGGGAAGTGTCGACGTGCTCATGCGGCAGCCTTGCGTTGCAGGCACCGGACGACATCGGCGCGGAGATCCGCGTAGTCGACCGTGGCCGCTGAGGGGAGCGCACGGATGACGACCGAGGCGCCCCCGCGAACGTGCGGGAGCGCCTCGGCGCACACCGCCTTGAGACGGCGGCGAACGGTGTTGCGTGTGACGGCGGAGCCGACCTGACGGCTCACGATGAAGCCGAACCGCGCGGGACCTTCGTCCGGCACGCCGCCGACGTAGGTCACGGTGTGCGTTCCGGCACACCGAGAGCCCCGACGGACGGTGGCTTTGTAATCCGATCCGCGGGTGAGTCGGTTCGGCTTCGCGAGCACTGGGTGGGTCAGGCCGAGAGCTCGGTGCGGCCCTTGGCGCGACGCGCCGCCAGGATGCTGCGGCCGGCGCGCGTGCGCATGCGGGCGCGGAAGCCGTGCTTCTTGGCGCGGCGGCGGTTGTTGGGCTGGAAGGTGCGCTTGCTCATGGGTCACTCCGGAGGTGATGTCACCCGATGCTCTTCTGCCGGGGGACGTGGTCGGGACTGCCGTGTAGGCATAAGTCAACCGACTAAGGCTACGTCTCGCGCGACGTTAACTCAAACCGAGAGGCCGACCGCTCATTATCCCCAAGCGTCATCCACACCCGTGGCAAAGACACGCGAGCGCGTTCTACAGTTGATTTGGCTCCGTGCGGACCGCGAACTAGCGTGTCCCCGGAAGTTATCCACAGGTTCGGCGCGATGCACGTCGACAGTCGCGCGCCGAGATCCCGGAGGGGATATGTCATTGCACCAAGTACCGGATGTTCCCGTCTGGTCCGCCGTGCTCGACCATCTCCTCACCGACGACCGCGTCACGCCGCAGCTCCACGGCTTCCTCAACCTGGCCGTGCCGCAGGGCGTCATGGGCGGCACCCTCTACCTGGACGTGCCGAACGACCTGACCGCCGCGCAGATGAACAAGCGCATGCGCGCTCCGATCCTCGAGGCGCTCACTCAGGTGCAGGGCGTCGACCCGGAGGTCAGCAACTTCCGCGTGGTCGTGAACCCCGACCTCATCGAGTCCCACCGTTCCGCGCCCCCGGTCGAAGATCGCCCCGACCCGATCCCCGCGGCCGGCAATCCGTCGCCCATGCCGGAGCAGGCCCCCGCCCCCATCGTTCCGGCATCCCGCAACGACACGCGTCTGAACCCGAAGTACACCTTCGACAATTTCGTCATCGGCCAGTCCAACCGCTTCGCGCACGCCGCCGCGGTCGCCGTCGCCGAGGCGCCGGCCAAGGCCTACAACCCGCTGTTCATCTACGGCGATTCGGGGCTCGGCAAGACCCACCTCCTCCACGCGATCGGCGACTACGCGGCGAGCATGTACGCCGGCATCCGGGTGCGGTACGTCTCGAGCGAGGAGTTCACGAACGACTTCATCAACTCGATCGCGAACAACCGCGGCTCGGCTTTCCAGGCCCGGTATCGCGACGTCGACATCCTGTTGATCGACGACATCCAGTTCCTGCAGGGACGGGCCGAGACGCAGGAAGCGTTCTTCCACACCTTCAACACCCTGCACGACCACGACAAGCAGGTCGTGATCACCAGCGACCTGCCCCCGAAGCAGCTGACCGGCTTCGAGGACCGCATGCGCAGTCGCTTCGAGTGGGGTCTCATCACCGACGTCCAGGCACCCGACCTCGAGACCCGTATCGCGATCCTTCGCAAGAAGGCGCAGAGCGAACGGCTGCTCATCCCCGACGACGTCCTCGAGTACATCGCGACCGTCGTCTCGTCGAACATCCGTGAACTTGAGGGTGCGCTCATCCGCGTGTCCGCTTTCGCGAGCCTGAACCGCTCGACGCTCGACATGTCGCTGGCACAGACCGTGCTGCGGGACATCATCGATCAGGATGACGCGAATGTCGTCTCACCGACCGACATCATCACCGCGACCGCACAGTACTTCAAGCTGTCGGTCGACGACCTGTACGGATCGAGTCGGTCTCAGGCCGTGGCGACGGCACGGCAGATCGCCATGTATCTCTGCCGCGAGCGGACGAGTCTCTCCTTGCCGAAGATCGGTCAGCTGTTCGGCAACCGCGATCACACGACGGTGATGTACGCCTACAAGAAGATCAGCGATCTCATGAAGGAGCGTCGCTCGATCTACAACCAGGTCTCCGAGATCACCACCCAGTTGGGCCGCATGCGCTGAGCGCCCATCTGAACCGAGGGGTTCGTCCGCATCCGCGGGCGAACCCCTTCGTCGTTCTCGGTCGTCGACGGGCCGCAGGGAGCCTCTCGCAAAGTACTTTCAGTCGGTTCTACACAGTGTGGAAAACCTGTGGATAACTCCAAATCTCTGCGGAAGACATGTGAACGACACGCGGAGACCTGTGGAGGAACCGGCGAACCGACGACGAGCCGATCGTGTTAACTGCCCAGGCTGTCCGCAGGGCTTCCACAGGTCACAGCCGTGTAGTTCCCTTCTGTTCACACGCATCGCGAGAGTTATCCACACTCTCCACAGCTGTTAACAAGATGAAGAATCCATAGATCGGTTAACAGAGATTCGATGACCTTGCCGTGCGAACGCGGGGCGACGTGTGCCGACGCGGTCGGGCACTAGCATGGGTAAGCCAGACCGCCGTCAAGGGAGCGCCCGTGAAGTTTCACGTCAATCGCGATGTCTTCAGCGAAGCCGTTTCGTTCGTGGTCAAGCTCCTGCCGCAGCGCAACCCGCAGCCGATCCTGGCGGGCGTCCTGATCGAAGCCGGCGAGCAGGGTCTGACCCTCGCGGCGTTCGACTACGAAGCGTCGGCACGCACCACGATCGAGGCCACCGTCGACGAGCCGGGCACGATCCTGGTCCACGGACGTCTCCTCTCCGACATCGCCAGCCGCCTCCCGAATGCGCCGATCCAGATCGCGGTCGATGACGACGGCGGGATCCTCCTCACCTGCGGATCCGCGCGGTTCACGCTCGCATCCATGCCCGTGCAGGAGTACCCGGCGATCCCCGAGGTCACCGGTGAGTCCGGGCTCGTTCCGGCCGACGACTTCGCGACGGCGATCGCGCAGGTGGCGTTCGCCGCGTCGCGAGACGACGTCACCCCGGTCCTCACGGGCGTGCAGCTCGAGGTGACCGGCACGCAGCTGAGCCTCGTGGCGACCGACCGGTACCGTGTCGCGCTGCGGGAGATCCCGTGGGACGGCGGGGCTGCGGCGTCCGACGAGCCCACCGCCGCCCTCGTGCCGGCGCGCACCCTGCAGGAGGTCGGGAAGACCTTCGCGCACGGCGGCGACATCTCGATCGCGTTCTCCGGCTCGGGCGACCGCGAGATCATCGCCTTCTCGTCAGGCAACAAGACGGTGACCTCGCTGCTGATCAAGGGCAACTTCCCGCCCGTGCGTCGGCTCTTCCCCGCCCAGACCGAGCACCACAGCGTCGTGAACACCGCCGAGCTCGCCGAGGCCGTGCGTCGTGTCGCGCTCGTGCTCGACCGGTCCGCGCCGCTGCGATTCACGTTCGGACCCGACGGCGTGTCGATGGACGCCTCGGGTACCGAGCAGGCGCGTGCGACCGAATCCGTCGACGCGACGCTGGTCGGCGATGAGGTTACTCTGGGTCTGAACCCCCAGTACCTTCTCGAGTCGCTCGGCGCCGTCCGCAGCGAGTTCACGCGCATCACGTTCACCTCGAGCGACAACGCGAACAAGCTGAGCCCGGTGCTGATCACCCCCCAGACCTCGGTCGACAAGGGTGGCGAAGGCTCGTTCAAGTACCTGCTGCAGCCCAACCTGCTCCTGCGCTGAACGACACGCGGCCCGGTGCATGTCGGGGCCGGCGGGTAGTCTGACTCGGTGATCGTGGAGCAGCTCGGACTGACGGATTTCCGCAATTATGCGGCCGCCGACGTGTCGCTCTCCGCGGGCGCGAACCTTTTCGTGGGCCGCAACGGTCAGGGCAAGACCAACCTGGTCGAGGCCGTCGCCTATCTCGCGACACTGGGGTCGCACCGGGTGTCGAGCGACGCACCCATGGTGCGCCACGGGGCGGATGCCGCGATCGTCCGGGCGCGGCTGGCGCACGGTGATCGCAGCATCCTGCTCGAACTCCAGCTCAATCGGCAGGGGTCCAACAAGGCCCGGGTCAACGGCGTGAACGTCCGGACCGCCGAGTTGCCGCGGTACGCCCAGGTGGTCCTGTTCGCCCCGGAAGACCTGCAGATCGTCCGCGGCGATCCGTCCGCCCGTCGCCGCTTCGCCGATCAGCTCATCGTGCAGCGTTCGCCGCGTCTCGCCGGCGTCCTGGCCGACTACGACCGTGTCCTCCGGCAGCGCACGGCGCTGCTGAAGTCGGCGCGAGCGCGCGGGATCCGCGGCGATGCCCTCGGCACGCTCGATGTCTGGGACGACAAGCTGGTCGCCCTCGGCACCGAGGTGATCGAGGCGCGGCTGGCCCTGGCATCCGATCTGTCCGCTCCCGTGGCCGAGGCGTACACCGCGATCGCGGGCGCCGACCACGACCCCCGTCTGCGCTGGGCGCTGTCGGTCATCGGTGGCGACCCGGAGGAAGGGGACGCCGCGGCCGAGACCGGCGCGACCGGTTCGCTCGCAGAGCAGTTCCGCGCGGCGCTCGCGGCTCGTCGATCCCAGGAGCTCGAGCGGGGCCTGACGCTCGTGGGTCCGCATCGCGACGACCTCGTCCTCGAGGTGCGCGGACTGCCGGTGAAGGGATACGCCTCGCACGGCGAGTCCTGGTCGGTCGCGCTCGCCCTGCGCCTGGCATCCGCCGAGCTGCTGCGCGCGGAGTCGCGCCTCGGAGACCCGGTGCTCATCCTCGACGACGTGTTCGCCGAGCTCGACGCGGGTCGCCGCATCCGTCTCGCCGACCTCGTCGCGGGGTACGAGCAGGTCATCGTCACCTCCGCCGTGGAAGAAGACGTCCCCGACGGTCTGCGCGCGCACGTGGTCCGTGTCGAGGCCGGTCGGATCGTGGGCGCCGATGACTGACGAGCCCGACCTCCCCGAGACGATCGCCACGTACCTGCGGCTGCGCGGCCTCGAGCCCTCGCCGTACCGCAAGAAGAAGCGTCGTCGGCGGGCCGATGACGGCGAGAACGCGCCCTTTACCCCCGGTCGCGATCCCCGTGGTCTCGGCGACGTGCTCTCCACCTTGACGAAATCCGCGGGCTGGGAGCCGCAGCTCGCCCGCGAAGACCTCGTCCGCACGTGGCACGACGTGGCCGGCGCCGACACCGCCGCGCACACACGTCCGGTGGCCATGGATGCCGGAACGCTGACGGTCCAGGCGGACTCCACGGCGTGGGCGAAGCAGCTTCAGTTGATGCGCGCGCACATCCTCTCCGAGATCATCCGGCGCTTCCCCGAGGCGGGGGTGGAGTCGATCCGCTTCATCGGGCCGGACGTCCCCTCCTGGAAATGGGGGACGAGAGCCGTTCCAGGCCGCGGTCCGCGCGATACCTACGGCTAGCCCATGGTCGGGGCTGGTTCGATCCGATTTCTCCCCTCCTAGGGGCGTACACACCGCTTTCGGCGGCCTCGCGCGGTAGGATGGAGGTTCCGACGAATCGATCTGGAGCTCGCGAAGTCATGACGTCCGAAAACCCCGACAACGTTTCCGCGGAACCCGAAACGACGACCAGCGCGAAGGTTCCCAACGAGTACGGGGCAGACGCCATCCAGGTGCTCGAGGGTCTCGAGGCCGTCCGCAAGCGTCCCGGCATGTACATCGGGTCGACCGGTGAGCGGGGCCTGCACCACCTCGTGCAGGAGATCGTCGACAACTCCGTCGACGAGGCCCTCGCCGGCTACTGCGATCTGATCGACGTCACGATCCTCTCCGACGGCGCCGTCCGGGTGATCGACAACGGCCGTGGCATCCCGGTCGACATGCACCGGACCGAGGGCAAGTCGACCGTCGAGGTCGTCCTGACCGTGCTCCACGCCGGCGGAAAGTTCGGCGGCGGCGGCTACGCGGTCTCCGGTGGTCTGCACGGCGTCGGCTCGTCCGTCGTCAACGCGCTCTCCACGCGCCTCGAGGTCGAGGTCAAGCGCCAGGGTCACGTGTGGCGTCAGTCGTTCCGTGACGGCGGCGTGCCCCAGGCCCCGCTCGCGCAGGGCGAGGAGAGCGACGAGACCGGCACGACGATCACGTTCTGGCCGGATGCCACGATCTTCGACACCGTCGACTTCGACTACGACACGCTGCGCACGCGCTTCCAGCAGATGGCGTTCCTGAACAAGGGATTGCGCATCAGCCTGCGCGACGAGCGTCCGCAGGCCGTCGTCACCGAGGGCGAGCCGGGTGAGGAGACCACCGAGGCTCGTCACGATTCGTTCCTCTACGAGCGTGGCCTCGTCGACTACGTCGAGCATCTCAACCGCGTGCGCAAGGCGGACGTCGTCAACGACGAGGTCATCGAGGTCGAGTCCGAGGACACCGATCGCAAGATCGCCCTGGAGCTGGCGATGCAGTGGACGACGGCGTACACCGAGAACGTCTTCACCTACGCCAACACGATCAACACCCACGAGGGCGGCACGCACGAGGAGGGGTTCCGCGCGGCTCTCACCACCCTCGTCAACCGCTACGCGCGGGCGAACAACCTCCTCAAGGAGAAAGACGACAACCTCACGGGTGAGGACATCCGCGAAGGACTGACGGCTGTCATCTCGGTGAAGCTGTCCGAGCCGCAGTTCGAGGGCCAGACGAAGACCAAGCTCGGCAACACCGAGGCGCGCGCGTTCGTGCAGAAGGTCGTCGGTGACAAGCTCGGCGACTGGTTCGACCGCAACCCCGCGCAGGCCAAGAACATCATCCGCAAGGCGATCGACGCCGCCACCGCGCGTCTCGCCGCCCGCAAGGCGCGCGAGACCGCGCGCCGCAAGAGCGTCTTCGAGTCGGCAGCCATGCCCGACAAGCTGAAGGACTGCACGTCGAAAGATCCGTCGATCAGCGAGATCTTCCTCGTCGAGGGTGACTCCGCCGGCGGCTCCGCGGTGCAGGGTCGCGACCCGCACACGCAAGCGATCCTGGCGCTGCGCGGCAAGATCCTGAACGTGGAGCGCGCGCGCCTCGACCGGGCGCTCGGGAACAAGGAAGTCCAGGCGATGATCCAGGCCTTCGGCACGGGCATCGGCGAAGACTTCGACATGTCCAAGGCGCGGTACCACAAGATCGTCCTGATGGCGGATGCCGACGTCGACGGCCAGCACATCACGACGCTGCTGCTCACCCTGCTCTTCCGCTACATGCGCGGTCTCATCGAGGCGGGCTTCGTCTACCTCGCTCAGCCCCCGCTGTACCGCCTCAAGTGGTCGAACCATCCCCACGAGTACGCCTACAGCGACCGTGAGCGCGATGCGATGCTCGTTGAGGGTCAGGCCGCAGGACGACGCATCCCGAAGGACAACGGCATCCAGCGCTACAAGGGTCTCGGCGAGATGAACGACCACGAGCTGTGGGAGACCACGATGGACCCCGAGACCCGCACCCTCAAGCAGGTCACGATCGACGACGCCGCCTCGGCGGACGAGATCTTCTCGGTGCTCATGGGAGAAGACGTCGAGTCTCGGCGCAGCTTCATCCAGCGCAACGCCAAAGACGTCCGCTTCCTCGACATCTGATCCCGGTCGACTCGATACGAAACTGAGAATCCATGGCTGACGACATCACTCCCGAGCCCGCCGGCGCGCCCGAAGAGGCCGCTCACAACCACGGGAAGATCGACCAGGTCGACCTCCAGCTCGAGATGCAGCGGAGCTACCTCGACTACGCGATGAGCGTCATCGTCGGTCGTGCGCTGCCCGACGTCCGCGACGGCCTCAAGCCCGTGCACCGCCGCGTCATCTACGGCATGTACGACGGTGGTTTCCGTCCTGACAAGTCGTTCTCGAAGTGCGCCCGCGTCGTCGGTGAAGTCATGGGTCATTACCACCCCCACGGTGACGCCCCCATCTACGACGCCCTCGTGCGTCTCGTGCAGCCGTGGTCGCTGCGCTATCCGCTGGCCCTCGGCCAGGGCAACTTCGGCTCGCCGGGCAACCAGGGCGCGGCCGCTCCCCGATACACCGAGACGAAGATGGCTCCGCTCGCGCTCGAGATGGTGCGCGACATCGAAGAGGAGACCGTCGACTTCGAGGACAACTACGACGGCCAGACGCAGGAGCCGACGGTCCTCCCGGCGCGCTTCCCGAACCTCCTGGTCAACGGCTCGGTCGGTATCGCCGTCGGTATGGCGACCAACATCCCGCCGCACAACCTGCGCGAAGTGTCCGCCGGCGCCCTGTGGGCTCTGGAGAACCCGGATGCCACCCGCGAGGAACTGCTCGAGGCGCTCATGGAGCGCATCCCCGGGCCCGACTTCCCCACCCGCGCGCAGATCCTCGGCACCCGCGGCATCAAGGACGCGTATCGCACGGGCCGCGGCTCGATCACGATGCGCGCCGTCGTCAACATCGAAGAGATCCAGGGCCGCACGTGCCTGGTCATCACCGAGCTGCCGTACCAGGTCAACCCCGACAACGTCGCGGTCAAGATCGGCGACCTCGCCCGCGAGGGCAAGATCACGGGCATCGCCGACATCCGCGACGAGACGTCCGGTCGCACCGGTCAGCGACTCGTCATCGTGCTCAAGCGCGACGCGGTCGCGAAGGTCGTGCTGAACAACCTCTACAAGCACACGCAGCTCCAGGAGAACTTCGGCGCCAACATGCTCGCCATCGTCGACGGCGTGCCGCGCACCCTGTCGCTCGACGGCTTCATCAGCCTCTGGATCGACCACCAGGTCGAGGTGATCGTCCGCCGCACGTGCTACCGCCTCCGCAAGGCCGAGGAGCGCATGCACATCCTGCGCGGCTACCTCAAGGCGCTCGACGCGCTCGACGAGGTCATCGCGCTCATCCGCCGGTCGCCGACGGCCCAGGATGCCAACGAGGGACTGCAGAAGCTCCTCGACATCGACGACATCCAGGCGCAGGCGATCCTCGACATGCAGCTGCGTCGCCTTGCGGCGCTCGAGCGCCAGAAGATCATCGACGAGGCGCAGGAGCTCGAAGCGCGCATCGCCGACTACAACGACATCCTCGCCACCCCCGCTCGCCAGCGCACCATCATCCGCGACGAACTGACGGCGATCGTCGACCGCTTCGGCGACGACCGTCGCACCGAGATCCTGCACGGGTTCGACGGCGACGTGTCGATCGAAGACCTGATCGCCGAGGAAGAGATGGTCGTGACGGTCACCCGTGACGGCTACATCAAGCGCACGCGCAGCGACAATTACCGTCAGCAGCACCGCGGTGGCAAGGGTGTGAAGGGCGCGCAGCTGCGCGCCGACGACGTGGTCGAGCACTTCTTCGTCACGACGACCCACCATTGGCTGCTGTTCTTCACCAACAAGGGCCGCGTCTACCGCTCGAAGGCGTACGAGGTTCCCGAGGCGGGGCGGGATGCCAAGGGCCAGCACGTCGCGAACCTCCTCGCGCTCCAGCCCGATGAGGAGATCGCGCAGATCCTCGACATCCGCGATTACAAGGTCGCGACCTACCTGGTGCTCGCGACCCGCAACGGCCTGGTCAAGAAGACCCGGCTCGACGAGTACGACACCAACCGTCAGGGCGGCGTGATCGCCATCAAGCTGCGCGGCCAGGTCTCCGACGATGCCGACGACGCCGAGCAGGGCACCCCCGACGAGCTCGTCAGCGCACTGCTCGTCGACGAGGGCGATGACATCCTCCTCATCAGCCGACTCGGGATGTCGCTGCGCTTCTCCGCCACGGACGGGGCGCTGCGCCCGATGGGCCGCTCGACGTCGGGCGTGAAGGGCATGGACTTCCGCGCCGGCGACAGCCTGCTCTCGGCATCCGTCGCGAAGGATGACGAGTTCGTGTTCATCGTCACCGAGGGCGGGTACGCCAAGCGCACGGCAGTGACCGAATACCGCATGCAGAACCGCGGTGGACTCGGCATCAAGGTGGCCCGTCTGACCGAGGATCGCGGGGTTCTGGCGGGCGGTCTGATGGTCTCGGAGGGCGACGAGGTCCTTGTGGTTCTTGCCAGCGGCAAGGTGGTACGCTCCTCCGTGGCCGAGGTGCCTGCCAAGGGTCGCGACACCATGGGTGTCGTGTTCGCCCGCGCCGGAGGCGATGATCGCATCATCGCGATCGCCCGGAACAGCGAGCGGAACCTGACCGAGACGACGGAGACGACCACCGATCCGGCCGCGCCCGACGCGGCAGAGACCGCCTCCTCTTCCGAGACCCCTGAGGAAAGTACTGACGCATGAGCACGGTAGCCGACAAACTCGCCAAGAAGTCGACCCAGAAGACGTCCGCCAAGCAGGTGCGTCTGCGCCTGGTGTACATCGACTTCTGGTCGGCACTCAAGCTCTCGTTCCTGGCCGCCGTGGCGATCGCGATCGTCACCGTGGTCTCGTACTTCCTCGTGTACCTCGTGGTGAGCGCCACCGGCCTCATCGGTCGCGCGGATGAGTTCTTCGCGAGCTTCACCGACGGAAGCGCCACCCTGTCGCAGTACGTGGGCCTCCCGCAGGTCATGGCGTTCGCGGCGATCGTCGCGATCCTCAACCTGGTCGTCGTGACGGTCATGGGTGCGGTCGTGGCCGGCATCTACAACCTCGCCGTCAAGGTCACGGGCGGTCTGCTCGTGGGCTTCACCTCCAACTGACGCCGATTCGGAAAAACCTCGGGATTCAGGTAAAGTCTTCGAGGTTGACGACGTTACGTCAGCGAGACGGGGCTATAGCTCAGGCGGTTAGAGCGCTTCACTGATAATGAAGAGGTCCCAGGTTCAAGTCCTGGTAGCCCCACCCGTTCCCTTCCCGGGGCCTTAGCTCAGCTGGTAGAGCGCCTGCTTTGCAAGCAGGATGTCAGGAGTTCGAATCTCCTAGGCTCCACATCATCTCCGTCGAGTCGGCTGCGGCCGACTCTTCGTCTTCCCGCCCTCCGTCGTCGTGTCTCGCGGCTAGGGTGATCGCAATGGACATGCGAGTCGCCGCGTACGCCGTCATCACCGACGCCGACGACCGCGTGCTGCTCGCGCACTGGATCGAGGGACGGCGCGCCGCGTGGACATTGCCCGGCGGCGGTCTCGAGGACGGTGAGGACCCCGAACGCGCCGTACGCCGCGAGGTGCGGGAGGAGACCGGGTTCCGCGTCGTGGTCGACGAGCTTCTCGGCATCCATTCCCGCGTCATCGCGGCGGAGAGGCGCCTGTCGGACGACGCCAACGGACCCCTCCACGCCCTTCGGATCGTCTACCGAGCCCATATCGTCGGCGGGCGCCTGAGCTACGAGGTCGGCGGCTCCACCGACCGCGCCCAGTGGTTCTCGCTTCCCGCAGCGCGCAAGCTCCGGCGGGTGCAACTGGTCGACATCGCGTTTCGGATGGCGAAGCTGTGACCGCCGGTCAGTCGCGCGGTGCGGTGATGTCGGCGACCGTGGCGCCGTAGGCGCGGATCAGGTCGTCGGCTTCGACGAAGAGGCTGTAGCCGTGCGCTCCCGCGCCCATCGCGATGCGGCGCCCCACGATGCTCTCGTCGGCATAGATCGGCCAGTCGGTCGAGCTGCCGATCGGCACGATCGTGCCCCGCTCATACCCGGTCGCGGCGAGGGCGAGCTCGGGCTCGGGCAGGCGCAGCTTGTTCACGCCGACCACCGCCCGCAGCTTCGGCCAGGAGATGACCCGGTCGCCGGGCACCAGGGCGAACAGGAAGGTGTCGTCGGATCGCTTCACGACGAGCGTCTTCACGATGTCATCCGGATGGATGCCGAGCAGCTCCGCCGCCTCGTCGAGCGAGCGGGCCGCCGGCCGTTCCCGTACATCGACAGAGAGGCCGCGCAACTGCGCGGCCTCTCTGACTCTGCTGGTGGGGTCGCTCACGCGTCGGGGGCGCGGAGCGGGTCGTCGGCCACCCACAGCTCGTCGTCGGCGCGCAGGGTCTGCCACGCGGCGTAGGCGACCCCCACGGCGGCGGCGACACCGAACAGGATGGCGATGACGCCACCGGCTCCGATGCCGTCGTGCTGCTTCGGGAGCTTGGCGGCGAGCTGCTTGCTCGCCTTCTTGCCGTACTTCTCGGCACGCTTGGCGTACTTGCGCGTGTCGAGCTCGAAACCACGACCCTTGGCCAGGCGGTCACGGGTGTCGCCCGCGGCATCCCACACCGACATCGCCCCACCCACGACGGCACCGGCCGTCGGGATGACCTTGTCGCTGAGGAAGCGGTTCGTGTACTTCACGCTCTTGTCGACGTACGGCGCGGCGTACTGGTCGTAACCGTCGCGCACGGCGGGAACGAGGTCTTCGCGGCTGAAGCGACCGAGCTGGCGACCGGCTTCGCGGGCCACCTTTCCGCTCTCGCCCAGCAGAACCTGCTGAGACTCCCACACCTTGGCGGCGTGCTTCTGGAGCTTGCGCAGTTCCTTCTTGCTCTTGCGGCTGAGGCCCACGGCTTCATCCTCCCTGTCGATGGGATGTACGCGTTTCATCTTGCCAGAACGGGGGTCCCCGTCCGCGAACCCTTGCAGATAACTCTGAGAGAATGTACCCATGGCTTCCCACACCGCCGTTGCGACCCTTCACACCAACCACGGCGACATCGTCGTCAACCTGTTCGGAGACCACGCTCCCCGGACCGTCCGGAACTTCGTCGGCCTCGCCGACGGCTCACAGGAATGGACCAACCCGGCCACGGGCGCCAAGGGCGAGGGTCCGCTCTACTCGAACGTCGTGTTCCACCGCATCATCCCCGGCTTCATGATCCAGGGCGGCGACCCGCTCGGTCAGGGCGTGGGCGGTCCCGGCTACACGTTCAACGACGAGATCCACCCCGAGCTCGACTTCTCGGCCCCGTACAAGCTCGCCATGGCCAACGCGGGTCTCCGCCGCAACGCCATCACGGGGCAGCCCGAGGGCACGAACGGCTCGCAGTTCTTCATCACCACCGACCCGACGCCGTGGCTCCAGGGCAAGCACACCATCTTCGGCGAGGTGGCCGACGATGCGTCGAAGAAGGTCGTCGACGCCATCAGCGCAGTTCCCACCGCCGCCGGCGACCGTCCCGTCGAGCCCGTCGTGCTCGAGTCGGTCGACGTCGTCGCCGTCTGACCCTCGGCGGCGGCGGGTGTCTACGACCGAGGAGTTCCGTCGCAACAGCGACAACTTCTGCTACCGGCATCCCGACCGGCAGAGCTTCGTGCTCTGCCAGCGGTGTCTGCGCACGGTATGCCCCGAGTGTCGGACCCCCGCCGCCGTCGGCGTCATCTGCCCGGAATGCATGGCCCAGCAGCGGGCCACCGCGACCCCGGCGCAGAAGAAGGCGCAGCGCCGCTGGTCGCGCTCGGCTCCGATGGCCGCGGTGGCCGGCGGTCGACCGATCGCGACGCTGACGATCATCGCGATCACCGGACTCGCCTACGTCATCGGCCTCGTTCCCGGTGTGGGCGGCATCATCGGCAACGCCCTGGCCTTCTACCCGCCGTACCTCGTCCCGCAGTTCGGACCGATCGAGCCCTGGCGCCTCTTCACCGCCGCTCTCGTCCATTCCGGGTTCTTCCACATCGGCCTCAACATGTTGGCTCTGTGGTTCATCGGCCGCAATCTCGAGCCTCTGCTCGGACGGTGGCGCTTCGTCGTGCTCTATCTGCTGGGTGCACTCGGAGGGTCGGTCGCGGTGGCGCTTCTCGCCCCCACCACGGTCGTCGTCGGCGCCTCGGGAGCGATCTTCGCGCTGTTCGGTGCGCTGCTGGTCATCGGACGGCACATCGGCGCCGACATCCGCGTCATCGCCGTCCTCATCGGCATCAACTTCGCCTGGCCGTTCGTCGTCGCTCTCATCTCGTCGCTGGGAACGGGTGACTTCGCGACCGCACTCGCCAACGTGGGCATCTCCTGGCAGGCGCACCTGGGAGGCCTCGTCGTCGGCGCCCTGGTCGGATTGATCTACGCGCGGACACGTCTGCTGCGCCAGCGTCCGGTGCAGATCGGGCTGCTGGTCGCGCTCACGATCGCGCTGTTCGCGCTGCTCGTGATCCCTGTCGTGGTCTACTACTGAAAGTTATCCACAGGCTCATCCACAGGTGGGGATGAATTACACGGGTGTAAGTCGGAGTGCTTATCGCCAGCGCGTGGTCATCAGGAAGCCGACGAAGGCGATCCCGAAACCGATCACGAGATTCCACGCGCCGATGCCGGGCACGGGGAACTGCGAGTTGCTCAAGTAGAAGACGAGCACCCATACCAAGCCGACGAGCATGAGACCGATCATGATCGGCAGGAACCACACCGGGTTGGGCGTGGAACCGTTCTCGTTGCGCTCAGCGATCGGGTCTTCGCCGTTGCCAGTACGTGCCATGCGGGCCAGTCTAACGGGCAGGGCACTCTCCACCCACGGAAGTAGACTCGCCTCGTGTCCACGGTCGAGTATCCCCCCACTCGCCGCTCGGCCCGCCGCCCTAAGCCGCGCCGACGCCGCGTGACCGTCCTCGGCGTGCTCGGTGATCTGCTGCTGACGGCCGGTGTGGTCGTGCTGCTGTTCGTGGGCTGGCAGCTGTGGATCGGCGACGCGATCATCGGAGCCCAGTTCAAGAGCGAAGCCGGTGCCCTCACCGACGAGTGGGCGGCCGCACCGACGAGCCCGGCCCCCTCGACCTCGCCGGGCGACGCGGCGGCGACGGAGCCGCCCGCCCTGGCGCAGCCCGGCAACGGCGAGGTGTTCGGCGTGCTCCGCGTCCCTCGCCTCGGACCCGATTACCAGTTCAAGCTCGCGGGCGGGGTGAGCGCCTCCGTCACCCTCGACCCCATCGGGATCGGGCATTACCCCGACACCGCGATGCCGGGTCAGCAGGGCAACTTCGCCATCGCCGGCCACCGCGGCAGCCACGGTGCCCCGTTCGCCGACCTGCCCTCGCTGCGCATCGGTGACGCGGTCGTCGTGGAGACACCCGACGGCTGGTACACCTACCGCTTCCGCAATCTCGAGTACGTGCGCCCCGACGGGGTCCAGGTCCTGCTCCCGACCCCGCAGCAGCCGGAGGTGCAGGCCACCGACAAGCTGATCACGATGACCACGTGCAGCCCGCGGTACGGCTCGGCGGAGCGCGCGATCGCCTACGGCGTCTTCGAGTCGTTCACCCCCCGCGCCGACGGACCGCCCGCGTCGCTGACCTCCGGAGCCGCCTGATGTACGGAGCCCTCTGGCGAGTGCTGCCCGGACCCTGGTGGGTCCGTCTGCTCATCGTCCTCGTGCTGGTCGCCGCCGCGCTCTACGGCCTGTTCTTCTACGTCTTCCCGTGGGTGAGCGACATCCTCTATCCACAGGAGGTCACGGTCGAGTGAGCTTTCGCGTCGTCGTCGTGGACAACCGCGACAGCTTCGTGCACACACTCGCCGGATACGTGGCGGAACTCGGCGCCGATGTGACGATGATCGCCGCGTCCGCCCCCGACGTCGTCGGCTCCGTCGAGGATGCCCGGGCCGTGCTCGTCTCCCCGGGTCCCGGGCACCCCGCGGACGCCGGCGCGTCCATCGACGTCGTGCGCGCGGCCCACGCGAACGGCATCCCGCTCCTCGGGGTGTGTCTGGGGCACCAGGCCCTCGCGGCGGCGTTCGGCGCAACGGTGACCCGAGCCCCGGAACTTCTGCACGGGATCACCAGCATCATCCACCACGATGGCCACGGTGTCTTCGCGGACCTTCCGGACGGGTTCCGCGCGACCCGCTACCACTCACTCGCCGTCGACCCGGCCACGGTGCCCGACGAACTCATGGTGACCGCCCGCAGCGAGACGGGGGTCATCATGGGCCTCGCCCATCGTGACGCTCCGCTGACCGGCGTGCAGTTCCACCCCGAGAGCGTCCTCACCGAGGGCGGTCACGCCCTGCTCGGCCGCTGGCTCGAGGATGCCGGACTCCGAGGCGCGGCTGTGCGCGGGCGGATCCTGCACCCTCGACGGGGTCAGGGACCGGTGCAGTAGGTCAGAGTGATCTCGCTGTGCACCGGCACCTCGCCGGGCGCGAGGGACTGCGTCTTGACCAGCGACGGAGACGTCGCCGGGCAGCCGGCATCCTCTTGCGTCTGCACGGTCAGTTGCTTCTCGTCCGACTCGAGCTCGCGCTTCGCGACGTCGACGGGGTACCCCTCGTAGTTGACGATGACCACCGTGCCGCTGGCGACGACGAGATTGACGGTCGTGCCCTTGGTGACCTCGGTTCCGGCCGCCACGCTCGCCGTCATCACGACACCGGCGGCGAGGGCGGGGTCGGGCTTGCGCTGCACCAGACCCAGCGACAGGCCCGCGGACTCCAGCGCGGCCCGGGCCTCGGACTCGGTGATCCCCTCGAGCGTCGGCACTTTCGCGGTGTCGGCCCCCGAGGAGACGTAGAGCGAGATCTCCTGCCCCGCGGCGACCGAGGTGTCGGCACCCGGTGTCGTGCGCACCACGTTGCCTGCCGCGATCGTGGCATCCGCGACGTCGATGCGCTTCGCGGTGAGGTCTTCCTTCTCGAGCGACTGGACGGCCTCGTCGTAGGTCATGTCGACCACGTTCGGGACCGTGCGGCCGGCCGAGGGCACGTCCGTGGACGGCTGGATCTGGATGACCCAGAGGAGCACGGAGACCAGCAGAACCGCCAGGACCGCGACACCGGCCCAGATCCACGCGACCGGCGGACCCGGCTGCGTGCGGCGCATCGTGGTGTCGGTGCTCAGCTGGCGGAGCGAGCGCGCGGTCTCGGCCGCCTGACGCGGGTTCGGGCCGTACAGCTCGTTCGACAGCGCCGACATCTGGCGTTTCGTGGGCTCTTTGCCCTCGATCGTGGCATCCAGGTCTTCGCGGAAGGCGGCGGCGTCCTGCGGACGCTGGAACGGGTCCTTCGCGAGAGCGCGGAGGACGACCGCGTCGAGCGCGCGCGGGACCGCGTCGTTGATCTCGCTGGGTGGGAGGGGGGCCTCACTCACGTGCTGGTACGCCACTGCGACCGGGGTGTCGCCGCGGAACGGCGGCCGCCCGGTGAGCAGTTCGTAGAGCACGACGCCGGCGGAGTACAGGTCGGCGCGCGCGTCGACGGACTC
The DNA here is from genome assembly GCF_900156455.1 of Microbacterium sp. RURRCA19A. Classification (GTDB taxonomy): domain Bacteria; phylum Actinomycetota; class Actinomycetes; order Actinomycetales; family Microbacteriaceae; genus Microbacterium. Next base: position 346,393 of record NZ_FTNQ01000002.1, on the reverse strand, counting down.
GCCCTTGGCCTGCTCCGGCGAGAAGTACGCCGCCGTGCCGACGATCGCCGTGGTCTCCGCGACGGTCGAGGACGAGTCGGACACCGCGCGCGCGATACCGAAGTCCATCACCTTGATGCGGCCCGAGTCGGTGATCATCACATTGCCGGGCTTGATGTCGCGATGCACGACACCGGCGCGGTGCGAGTACTCGAGGGCCTCGAGGATGCCGTCGACGTAGCGCAGCGCGTCGTCAAGGGGGACGGGACCGGTGGCGACGACATCCTTCAGCAGGCGCCCGTGGACCAGCTCCATGACGATGTAGGGCACGGGACGTTCGTGCCCGTCGGCGCCCACCTCGACGTCTTCGCCGGCGTCGAACACCCGGACGATGGTCGGGTGAGCCATGCGCGAGGCCGCCTGAGCCTCGAGACGGAACCGCGTCCGGAACGCGGCGTCCCCGGCGAGGTCGGCCTTGAGGATCTTGATCGCCACCGTCCGCCCGAGCGTCTGGTCGTAGCCGCGGTAGACGCTGGCCATACCGCCGCGACCGATGAGGTCGTCGACACGGTAGCGTCCGGAGAGGACGCGCGTCTCAGTGGTCACGGGGAAACTCCTGGCGTGGTGGGGGGATCGTGTTCTTCGGTGGGTCAGCGGGAGGCGCTGGGGTTGGGCGAGGGCGTGTTGCCGCCCGTGATCGCCGCCGTCGCCTCGCCGGACTCGACCGTCCGGTCCGTGCCCGAGCAGCTCACCGTGTACGTCACCTTCAGCGTCTGGCCGGGCGAGTTGCTCACCTGAAGCTGGGCGCTGCGGGCGTCCGGAGCGAACGACGAGGTCGACTGACCGTTCTGGAAGGTGCCCTGGGTCGCGGTGAAGTTGTACGACGCGACGTTCCCCGTGCCGGACGGGCACGTGTACGCCTGCCAGGTGACCTCGACGGTGCCGCCGGCCGTGGCCTGGCTGGGCTGGATGGTCGGGGTCGCGGGGGTGGGGAGCTGGGTCTGCTCACCGAAGACGCGCAGCGTGATGACGGTGCCCGCGGGGACGCGACCGGTCGGCGTCACCGTGTCGACCGTGCCGACCTGGTCGGGGTTGGTCGCGGCGTTGCCGGGCTCGCAGTTGGCGCCGAGGTCGGCGTCACCGAGGATCTTGCTGGCCTCGTCGCACGTCTTGCCCGGCAGGCCGAGCGCGTTCACGTCGATCAACTGGGAGGACGGCGTCGGAGTCGACGAGGGCGTCGACGCGCTCCGGGAAGGAGTCGACGAGCCGGACGCGGAGCCCGACGGCGCGGGATCGGCGGAGTTCTGGTTGCTGAGGACCGCGAACAGCGTGCCGCCCAGGACCAGCAGCAGCAGCGCGATGAGCGCGACCAGCGGCCAGGTCCACGGGCTGCGCTTCTTCTTCTGCGCGCGCGCGTCTTCCTCGGTGTGCTGCTCGGTCAGGAGCGACGTCGCGCCGGCCGCGGGCAGCAGACGCGTCGCGGCGGAGGTCTGCCCCGCGGTCAGCAGCTGAGTCGCCTCATCGGCGACGGCGACACCCGCGGCGATCGCGGGAACGGCGCCGGCAGCCGCGGCGAGGTCGCCGCGACGCAGCGCGGTGGCCGCGCGGGAGACGGCTGCGGCGGAGGCCGGACGGTCGTCGGGCTTCTTCGCGATCATCGCCATCACGAGGTTCTGCACCGGGACGGCGACCGTCGGGGGCAGCGGCGCGGGCTGCTCGTTGATCTGCGCCATGGCGATGGCGACCTGCGATTCGCCCGTGAACGGACGCTTGCCCGCCAGGCACTCGTACGCGACGATGCCCAGCGAGTAGATGTCGGTCGCGGGGGATGCCGGGTGACCCGACGCCTGCTCCGGCGACAGGTACTGCACCGTTCCCATCACCTGTCCGGTCGCCGTGAGCGGCACCTGGTCGGCGATGCGGGCGATGCCGAAGTCGGTGATCTTCACACGACCGTCGGGCGTGATGAGCAGGTTGCCCGGCTTGATGTCGCGGTGGACGAGACCGGCCGCATGCGCGGCCTGCAGAGCGGCGGCCGTCTGAGCCACGATGTCGAGGGTCTTGTCGGTCGACAGCGACCCCTCGCGCTCGAGGATCGTGGAGAGCGCCTCACCGGGCACGAGCTCCATCACGAGGAAGGCGCTGCCGTCTTCCTCGCCGTAGTCGAACACGCTGGCGATGCCCTCGTGGTTGACGAGTGCGGCGTGGCGGGCCTCGGCGCGGAAGCGCTCGAGGAACCCGGGGTCGCCCATGTACTCGTCTTTGAGGATCTTGATCGCGACCGTGCGTCCGATGACGTGGTCGGTCGCTTCCCAGACCTCGCCCATGCCGCCGATGGCGATCCGCGAATCGAGCTCGTAGCGCCCGCCGAAGGTCACTCCCTGTGTCGGTCTCATTTGCCCAGCACCGCCTCCATGACCTTCTTCGCTATCGGGGCGGCGATCTCGTTGCCGCTCCCGCTCTGACCCTGGCCGCCACCGTTCTCCACCACGACTGCGACAGCGACCTTCGGGTCGTCCGCCGGGGCGAAGCCGGTGAACCAGAGAGTGTAGGGACGAGTGTCGTTCTCTGCGGTGCCGGTCTTACCCGCCACCTGGACCCCGTCTATTCTTGCATTCGACGCCGCGCCGTCCTGGACGTTCGCCGTCATCATCGTGACCATCTGCGCCGCGAGGTTGGTGTCCAGCGCTCGGCCGTACTCGCTGTTGGCGCCCTCGCTGCGCACCGACAGATCGGTTCCGATCACCCGGTCGATCATGCGCGGGTTCATCACGACGCCGCCGTTCGCGATCCCGGCCGACACCATCGCCATCTGCAGCGGGGTGGCGCGCACCTGGCCCTGACCGAAACCGCTGAGCGCCGTCTGGGGCGCGTCGAGGGTCGAGGGGTAGGTCGAGGGCGTCGAGGTGAACGCGGTCGAGTCGGGGACCATCGAGAACGAGGAGTTGAAGCCGTACTTCTCGGCCTCCGCGCGGATCGCGTCATCGCCGAGCTCGACCGCGAGCTCGGCCATCGGGATGTTGCAGCTGAGTCGCAGGGCCGTCGCGATCGTCACGGTGTCGCCGTCGCCGCAGGTGCCGCCGCCGGCGTTGCTCACGACACTCGAGGACTGCGGCAGCGTGTACGACGCGACGTTCGGGAACGACGAGTCGGGCGTGTACCGACCGGATGCCAGCGCGGCCGAGGCCACGACGAGCTTGAACGTCGAGCCGGGCGGGTTGAGGTCGCCCTCGATGGCCCGGTTCACGAGAGGCTGCGACGGGTCGGCGGTGAGCTGGTCGTACGCGGCGTTCACCGCGTCCGCGTCGTGCACGGCGAGGGTGTTGGTGTCGAAGCTGGGCTTGGACACCATGGCGAGGATCCGCCCCGTGGACGGCTCGATCGCGACGACGGCGCCCTGCTGGTCGCCGAGGGCGTCCCACGCGGCGCGCTGCACCGTGGCATCCAGTGAGAGCTCCACGTTCGACCCGCGCTGCACTTCTCCCGTGACGGTGCGTTCGATCCGGTTGAAGAAGTCGTTCTCGTCGGAACCGCTGAGCACGGCGTTCTCCGCGGACTCGATCCGGGTCTTCGCGTCGAGCACCGGATTCATGTAGCCGGTGACGGGCGCCCACATGTCGGCATCCACGTACTGGCGCTGCCAGCTGTAGACGTCCTCGGAGGGGACGGACGAGGCGATCGCCGTTCCGCTGGCGATGATCGACCCGCGCTGGACCTCGTAGGAGTCGTAGAGCGCACGCCGATTGCCGGGGGTGTTCGCGAGGTTGGCGGCCTGACCGACCTGGATGACGCTCGTGGACACGAACAGCGCGAGGAACATCGCCAGCATGACGATGCTGAGGCGTCGGAGCTCTTTGGTCACGGTGCCTCCTCCAGGGCTCGGGTGCGGACGGACGGGACGGTGCTCATCAGCCGATCACCACCCGGGGGCGGCTGCGGACGGCGTCCGAGATGCGCAGGAGGAACGCGACGATGATCCAGTTCGCCACCAGCGATGATCCGCCGGCGGCGAGGAACGGAGTGGTGAGGCCGGTGAGCGGGATGACCCGGGTCACACCGCCGACCATGATGAACACCTGCAGGGCGATCGTGAACGAGAAGCCGGTCGCGAGGAGCTTGCCGAAGTCGTCCTGACCGGCCAGACCGACGCGGATGCCGCGGCTGGCGAAGACCATGTACAGGGCGAGGATCGCGAACAGGCCGACAAGACCCAGCTCCTCGCCGAGGCTCGGGACGATGTAGTCGCTCTGCGACAGCGGAGTGATGTACGGACGCCCCTGTCCGAGGCCGGTACCGAAGAGTCCGCCGTGCGCGAGCCCGAAGATGCCCTGGGTCAGCTGGTAGCTGCCGCCGTCGGCGTCGACGACCGCCGGGTTGAAGGCGTCGAGCCAGTTGGTGAAACGGCCGTTGACGTACGGAAGGACACGGGATGCCAGGAAGGCCCCGGTCGCGGCCAGCACGACGCCGATCAGCACCCAGCTCGTCTTGCCGGTCGCGACGTAGAGCATCGCGACGAACATGCCGAAGATCAGCAGACCCGTGCCGAGGTCGCGCTGGAGCACGATGATCCCGAGCGAGACGAGCCAGATGATCAGGAGCGGACCGAGCTCCCGCGCGCGCGGCCACGTCATGAAGAGGAATCGGGTTCCCGTCGACGTGAGGCTCTCCCGGGTGCGGACCAGATAGCCGGCGAAGAAGATCGCGAGCGCGATCTTCGCGAGCTCTCCCGGCTGGAACGACACGAAACCGAGCGACACCCACACGTCGGCGTTCTGATCCGTCCCCAGGCCCGGCACGAAGGGGAGCAGGAGCAGCAGGATGCCGATGAGGCCCGAGAGGTACGTGTAGCGGAACAGCACGCGGTAGTTGCGGACGAAGATCACCACGAGCAGGGCCGCCACCAGCGCGATCGCCGCCCAGGCGATCTGGCGGATGGCCGTGGCATCCCACCCCTTCAGGCCCACCGCGAGGTCGATGCGGTAGATCATCGCGATCCCGAGGCCCGTCAGGACGGTCGCGATGGGAAGCACGAACGGGTCGGCGTCGCGGGCGCGCAGGCGCAGGACCACGTGGAGCACGAGGGCGAGCAGGGCGGGGATGCCGGCGAGCATAAGGTAGCCGGACTCGACCGCCCCGTTCACTCCGAGCTGCACCAGCACGATCGCCGCGCCGTAGACCGCGATCGCGAAGAGCAGCAGACCCAGCTCGCGGTTGCGCTGCTTGGCGGGCGTGCGGATCTTCTTCAACGCGCGCATGACGGCGGTGTCGGTGGACACCTCTCCCGATCGCGTCAGCTTCTGGTCGGTCATCCCGTGGCCTCCGGTTCCGGGCGCAGACGATCCACGATGAGCTCCGCGTCCGAGAGGGAACGCGCCGAGATCGTCGCTTCCACCGTCTGCCGATCGAAGTCCGACAGGTCGGCGAGCACGATGTTCGTGTCCTCGTACACCGTCGACAACGACAGCGGACCGATGGACTGCTGGATGCCGCGATAGATGACCACCGAGTTGTCGTCCGCCCCCACGTAGTAGCGGGTCTGCGTCCACTGGTAGCCCGCGAACAGGCCCGCCCCGATCGCCGCCAGCACGAGGATGAGGGCGGCGAGCCAGCCCAGTCGCCGGCGACGTGCGCGACGGCGATCCTCTTCGATGAGCTCTTCCAGGAACTCGGCGGCGGGCTCGAAGTGCGTCGGCTCGTTCGCGGCCTGGCGGGCCGAGTGCAGCCACGTCGATCGCGCCGGACGCACGGGCGAGACGACGACTCCGCTGGGGTTGGAGGCCGAACCGACGATCGTCGGCGTACCGATGAACACCGGATGCTGGCCGCCCACGTCGACGATCACGACCGTCACGTTGTCGGGGGCTCCGCCGTCGAGCGCCTGCTTCAGCAGCGCGTCCGCGGTGCGGGCGGGCGGCATCCCCAGCGCGAGGGCCTTGGTGGTGTGTGCGTCGTCGACGACGCCCGAGAGACCGTCGGAGCAGAGCAGCCACCGGTCGCCGTCCTGCGTCGGCATGATGAACGTGTCGACCTCGGGGTCGGGATCCATGTCGCCCAGCACGCGCATGAGCACCGAACGCCGGGGGTGATACCGCGCCTCTTCGGGTGTGATGCGGCCCGAGTCGACCAGACGCTGTACGAAGGTGTGGTCGGTGGTGATCTGGGTGAGCGTGTCATCGCGGTACAGGTAGACCCGCGAGTCGCCGATGTGACCGATGACGGCGTAGTCGTCGACCATGATGACCGCGCTGACGGTCGTGCCCATGCCGGCCAGCTCCGGACGCCGCGCGACCGTGTCGATCAGGTTCGTCGCCGTGTCGGCGAGCGCGTCGCGAAGCGCGTGCTCGGCCGCCGTGGTGCTGGGGAACGGCTGGTCCAGTTCGGTCAGGCGCGCGATCGCCAGGCTCGAGGCGACGTCACCTCCCGCGTGACCGCCCATGCCGTCGGCGACCACGAAGAGGTTGGACCCGGCGTAGCCGGAATCCTGGTTGTTGGAGCGCACCTTGCCCGTGTGGGAGATGGCCGCGCTCGAGCCCTGGAAGACCATGGAGGAGGGTTACTTCCGCAACTCGAAGGTCGTGGCGCCCACCTTGATCGGAGCGCCCACCTTCACCTGGACCGGGGATGCCACCCGTGCGCCGTCGTGCGTGGTGCCGTTGGTGGAATCGAGGTCCTGCAGCATCCACTGGTCTCCCCACAGCACGAGACGCGCGTGGTGGCTGGAGGTGTAGTCGTCGCGGATGACCAGACCCGACTCGCTCGAACGGCCGATGGTGAGGGGTTCCGCGCCGAGCGGCAGCTCGAGTCCGGCCTTGGGGCCGCTCGTGATGACGATGCGCGACACCGACGCGGTCGTCGCGAGGCCGCCGACCGGGGGGACGACCGGCGCGGCGGGACGCTTGACCTGCGTGGTCTCCGCGTTCGGTGACGACGTGGGCGCCGGTGCCGCCGGAGCAGCGGCGGATGCCGCGGGCTCGGGGAGCTTGCGGACCTTCACGCCGAACAGGTCGGCGCGCAGCGAATAGACGACGCCGAACACGAAGAACCACAGCAGGACGAGGAAACCGCCCTGAAGAAGAAGAAGAGTCAGTGGACTCATGACAGGGGCCCCCGGTCGCGGACGTCGAACAGCTGCGTCGCATCGGACGGCGCCGCTCGCCGTGCGGTCTGTGCCTGCGCGACCACACGGAAGACGATATCGGTGCGACCGATCGAGATGGTCGAGTCCGGCGGGAGAGCGGCCTCGGAGACCTTGCGTCCGTTGAGGGTCGTCCCGTTGGTGGAACCGAGGTCGCGGACCATGGCGCGCTCGCCGTCCCACAGGATCTCGACGTGCTTGCGGCTGGTACCGGCGTCGGGGATCGTGATGTCGGCGTCGCTGCCCCGACCGATGACCGTGCGGGCCTTCACGAGCGGATGCCGCGTGCCGTTGATGTCGACGACACCGCGCCACGACACCTGGCCCTCGCTGGTGCGCGAATCGACGCGCAGAGTGCCCGTCGACAGCGACGTGTCGCGCTCGATCGAGATCGTGACGGGACCGGCGAACGAGTAGCCCTGCGTGCGCGCGTGCTTCTTCACGAGGGTGTCGAGCTCGGTCACGAGGGTCGAACCGAGGGCGCTCATCTTCTCGTCGTCGGCGGGCGACAGCCGCACGGTGAAGGCGTTCGGCGCGAGGATGCGCTCACGACTGACCACGACCGCGTTCTTGTCGAGCTCGCTCCGCAGTGCGGAGGCGATCTCCACCGGCTGGATGCCACTGCGGAAGGTCTTCGCGAACGCACCGTTGACGGCGCGTTCGAGACCCTTCTCGAAACTGTCGAGTAGTCCCACGAGACTCCTTCAGGCAGGCAGACCAGTAGGCACATCGTAGTCAGCACGGCTGGACAGGTCATGGATGCCGGCTCCGGACACGGTTCGTCGGGGGCCCGGGGCCGTGATATTCTCGGGAAGTTGAGTGAGCGGCATCCCTGGATGCCACGACTCGCGCGAGTGGCGGAATAGGTAGACGCGCTGGCTTCAGGTGCCAGTGCCCGCAAGGGCGTGGGGGTTCAAGTCCCCCCTCGCGCACAGAATGACGAAGGCCCCGGATTCATCCGGGGCCTTCGTCATTTCCGTGTGGGAAGTCGCGTCATGGTCGGGTTCTGTCGGTGTCCTCCGCATACCTGTCGAGCTCGGCGGGAGTCATCTCACTCTCCGGCGACCCGTGACAGTCCGAACAGCAGGGCGAGAGCCGCGGAGATGGTGTCTCGCCGCGTCTCGATCGGGGCGTAGTGATGCGTGAAGCCGTTCTCGTCGACGACGGTGACTCGGACGATCGCGGAGCCGCGTGCGGGAAGGGAGGCTCCCGTTCCGGGCACATCTCGCATCATGACGCGGAAAGCCAGATGCTGATCGCGATCGCGACCGGCACCCAGAATCCGACAAGCGCGACGACGACACCGATGACGAAGCCGCGGGCATGCCGAACGTTCCACGATCGTTCGGTCTCCGTGGCGCGGTCGTCGAGGGCGGATCTCATCGTGATCGTCGTCGATCGCGCGTTGTGCTTCAGCACGTGATTCTCCTTCCAGGACCTGTTCTTCGTGGGGCCCGCACGGGGGATACCGATTCGGCCGGGAAATGACGCGACTCCGGGAATTCCGTTGAAGGTTCAGGCAATTCCCGAATATCGCGTCATGGAGTCGCGCGATCGACATCCCCTCTCTGGGGCCCAGTAATTCACGGCCCCGGTCGGCCCCGTACGGGGCCGATCGATCACGACCGAGAGATCGGCCGACAGAGGAGAAATCACATGAACGTCATTTCGAAAGCGTGGAAGGCGGGCGCGGTCGCGGTTCTGGTCGCCGCTGCCGTGTCGGGGAGTGCGATGGGTGCGTCGGCGGCGACGACCGTGGGCCCGGCGGATCCGAACCAGGTTCGGAGCCCCGGGCAGACCGGCACGCTGTACACCCCGACCGTCGTCTCATCGACCGCCGCGGGCACGAACGACGGCGCGAAGCTCGACTTCTTCGCGCCGCAGGGATCGACGTTCCCCTCGGCCGACGTCACCTACTTCAAGCGCGACGGGAGTGGTGCAGTGGTGTCAACGGGAAAGGCCGCCAACTGCACGCTCGTCTCGTCCACTCAGATCAGCTGCGATTGGACGACCGTCCGGCTGACCATCCCCGCAGCGGCGGCCAACGCCACCTCCGCCCCTGACCAGTACTACACGGTGCCGATCCAGGTGAACGCGGACGCTCCGTTCAACACCCGGTTCGACGGCCGGATGGTCGTCACCCGCACCGGCACGGACGCTCCCACCGCTCTGTCCGTGACCTCGGGTGAGGGGACCTTCGGGTTCTCGACGCCCGCCCAGGCCGACAGCCCGGTGATCGACCCGATGGTGGGCGGCGGTGTCGCCGCGGCCGGCGTGCTGGCTCTCGGGACGCTCGGATTCGCGGCTACCCGTCGCAAGCGCTCCGTCGAGTCCGCGGGCGTCTGATGGACGTGCGGAAAGAGTCGGCAGGGAACAGCCGTGTATAGCCCGGGCGCCGGTGCGCAGCCCGTGCTGATCACCGGTGGAACCCTCGCCGCGACCGGCGGTGTCTCACCGACGGCAGCCCTCGCGGTCGCCGCGGTGGTGCTCTTCGTCGGGGTGCTGCTCCGGATCCGCACGCACCGTCTCCACCGCACGACCCCCTAGAACCCATGGGGTCCGATTCGTTCAGGCACGAATCGGACCCCATGGCGGCAAGAAGAAAGGCAGGACGCCATGTCGTCCGATCAGCTTCGGCGTCGAAGCCGCACGCACGACAGCGCGACGCGACCCGGGTGGGGGCAGCGCGCCCTCGCTCTCGCCGCCATCCTCGCGGCTGCGGCATCCCTCGTCTTCATCGAGTGGATCACCGCCGCCGAAGCCCTGGCGACGGCATTCTGGACGAACCCGCTCTTGCCCGGGGGCGTCCTCGCGGCGAGGGACAACTTCGTCGTCCAGGTCGACGGCACGCCGATCGCCTTCCACGTCACGCCGGGATGTTCGGCGGCGGTGCTGCTGGCCCCGGCTCTCGTCGTCTACGGCGTGATCCTGCTGGTCCGTCGGATACCGCTCGTTCGCGCGGTCGTGGCGGGCGTGGTCATGTTCGTGGTCATCGTCGTGACCAATCAGCTCCGGCTCGGAATGATCGGGTGGGCGAGCCAGACGTGGGGAATGGACGTGGGATACCAGATCTCACACCGGTACGTGGGATCCGCCCTCGCCATCGTCGGGTTCTGTGCGGGTGTCGTCCTGCTGTTCCTGCTGACGAGCCGGCAACGCCGAACGCGACGGAACGTCACCGTCTGATGCTGTCGCTCTTCTCGTCGATCTCCTTGGTACTGACCGTCTCGTTCCTGACGTACGTGGCATTCATCCTCGTCCCGTTCATCCGACGCAGGCCCGAGGTCCCCGGTGATCCTGACCGCTTCCAGTGGCACATCTTCGTGCCGTGCCGCGACGAAGAGGCGGTGATCGCGACGACCATCCGCCGACAGCGCGAGCGATTTCCCGGAGCGCACCTGTGGGTCGTCGACGACGACAGTGACGACGAAACCGCCGCGATCGTGCTCGCGCACGCTGCCACGGACGATCATGTGCACCTCGTCCGCCGATTCCGCCCCGAGGCGCGCACCGGCAAGGGCGACGCGCTCAACAGTGCCTACGCCGCGCTGAACGACTGGCTGGGCTCGGATGCCGACCGCGAGGGCGTGATCGTCTGCGTGGTCGACGCCGACGGGGAGATGGCATCCACCGCCCTGAGCGCGGTCGCCTCCGACACCTGTTTCGGCGACCCCCGGGTGGGGGCCGCCCAGATCACCGTCTGGATGAAGAACCGCGACGACCGGCAGCCGTACCCCCACAAGGGTCGCGCGGCGAACATGCTGGCGCGGTACCTCATCCGCATGCAGGACATGGAGTTCCGCACGATCATCCCGGCCATGCAGGCTCTACGCTCGCGCACCGGCACGGTCGGACTGGGCGGGAACGGCCAGTTCACGCGCTTGTCCGTCCTGGATGCCATCGCAGAACAGTTCGGACGACCGTGGCACGGCGCACTGTTGGAAGACTACGAACTCGGGCTCCACGTCATCTTCGCGGGATACGAGAACCGCCACGTCCACTCGACCTACGTCGCCCAGGAGGCTCTCCCCAGCCTCCGGCGGCTCATCGTGCAGCGCTCCCGGTGGTCGCAGGGCAACATTCAGTGCGTCAAATACCTGCCGGAGATCATCCGCTCGTCGCACTTCGACTCCGGAGGGGTTCTCGAGAGCGTCTACTACCTCTTCCTCCCGTTCATCCAGCTCATCGGCGCCGTGGTGTTCGCCGTGCTGTGGGGACTCCTCGCTGCCGCGTTCATCGCGACACCCGTGAGCCTCGCGGACGACTGGACCTTCCTGGGCCTGTCGATCGTGCTCTGGGCCGTCTTCGGCCTGTCGCCCTTCTTCATCTGGGCGGTGCTCTACAAGGTCCAGTGCGAACCACGCTCGAGCTGGCCGACGACGCTCGCGCGCGGTGTCGGGCTCTGGATCTTCGTGCTCTACATCTTCCTGTCGACCGCGCGCGCCTTCTGGCGGGTCGTACGCGGCAAGAACGGCTGGGCCAAGACCCGCCGCAACGCTGAACTCCACGTCGTCGGACCGACGGCGAAAGACCAATGATCCGAAACGGAGCCCTCGTGAAGACGTCCGATCCCGCCACCGCCCCGCTCTCCTCCTCGTCGCGCATGTCGAAGAAGACTCCGCAGCGACGCAAGAGCTCGTCCGGGCTGCCGCCCCGTGCGGCCGTCGCTCTCCTGTACGCGCTCACCCTGATCGTCGATCTGACCATCGTCGGCGCCGGGGCGGCGCTGCTGTGGCAGTTCGCGGGGTCGACCGTGGTCGATGGTCCGTTCTGGCTCCGAGTGAGCGTGTTCCTTCTCCTGACGGTCCTCTTCGGTGTGCGCTCCGTTGCTCAGCGCGCATTGCTGCGCCGACTGACCGCCCGCTACCTCGCGCGCTTCCGCGCCACCGCGGTGCAGCTCGCGACCCATGCGGCCCTACTTCTGGCCGGAGTGATCGTCTGGTCCTCGACCAGCAGCTACTTCCTCGGGTGGGTGGTTTGCTTCGCGGCATCCGTCATGGCTGTCGGATACTTCTGGATGCTCGTGTCGTGCCTCGCCGTCGAACAGACGCTGTCGATCGTGGTCCAGCGACTGGTCGGCATGCTCGGGGGCGTCGTCGGTCTCATCGCGACCGCGCCCGTGCACGCGTGGGCCGACGGGATCATCGAATCGATCGTGGTGATGGTCACCGGGGCGATCCTCCTGGCCGCGATCACGCTCTTCTGGGGCGCCGCGCTCGCCGAGGACACGGCCGAGGAGGGGAGCACAGCCGAGGGTGCGACGTCAGATCACTGAGGCGGAGCGGTCGGTCGCCTCAGCCGTCCTCCGCCGTCAGCTCACCCGTGGTGCCCCAGGGCACGGTCATCGCCCACCGGCCCTCGGCATCGGCGACGGCCGTGCCGATGACGGCGGACGCCGCGCGGACCTTCACCGCGCGTCCCGGCGCCGTGTGCCCGGTGACGGCGATCGCGTCGCCGGTCGGATCGATCGTGTCGACCGCCGGGGCGCCCGCCGGGGGAGCGGGCGGTACGTCGACGGTCCACTCGCGGTCGAACGCTCGCTCGCCCGCCGTGGTCGTCAGTTCCAGATGGGCGGAGCCGTCGAAGGAACCCGAGGGGATTTCGTCGGCAACGGCGAGTCGCAGGTAGATCCGGCGCGTGTCACCCGTGCGCCAGACCCATTCCCGAGGGTCGGTGGCATCCTCGTTGACGGCGGTGACGTCGCATCGGAGAACCGAGCCGTCGGCGTCACCGACGCAGCCGGTGAATGCGAGCGCGGATGCCGATCTGCCCGCCCCGCCATATTCGTAGTCGTTGACGAGAACCTCCTGGGGCAGGAACCTCGTGCCGGCGGGTGCCTGGAAGATCGCGGAGGAGCCCGCGACTCCGCCCGTGCGCTGGGTCAGAGGCGGACCGTCGTTCTCGATCGCGACGGTGGCGATCCCCTGGCCACCCGCTCGAATGCTCGAGAGCGTGAACACGCTCGACAAGCTCGGGGATGCCGTCTGCTCGGCGTTCTCGACGCGGCCGGCCTCACGGCTCGCCAACGGCGAAGTCGAGGGCTCCGTGCGTGCCGGGATCCACACGGGATCGGCCTCGGCGGGGGGCGTCGGCCCGGCTGGCTCGGCGGTGGTGACCGTCGGGGGGATTGCAGGGGCACCCAGGCTGGTGGGCGCGGGCGCGGCGGCAGGCGCGGCAGCAGATGCGGTGGTCGGCTCGGGGAGGGGGGCCGAGAGGGCGCCCCAGGCGACCAACGAGGCGATCGCTGCTGCGGCGACGATTCCGGTTGCTGTCAGCGCCGCCGTGATCCCGGAGAGCGATGCGCGGGACAGCGTGCGTACCGACGGGCGTCGTCGACGAGCGGTCGTTGCTGTCAGTGGTGCGGCGCTGGCGCTGGGGGGTTCCACGAAGACGGGTCCGGTGACGCCGGCCAGGAGGACGATCACGCTCACCCCGATCGGCAGGACCGCCAGGTGGCCCGCGTCGCGGATCACCGCGGAGCACGGGATGCAGTCATCGACATGAGCCTGGAACCGCGCTCGCTGGCGCGGTGTCAGCGCGAGACAGACGTACCGCCCGACGCGCTCTCGCACCCAACGGTGTTCGCCGGTCCCCAGGTCCTCCCCGACGTGGGCCTGTACCCACGCCTGCTTCAAGGCTTCTCGTGCACGGTACGAGAGCGCCGCGACGCTGTTGGGCTGCAGTCCGAACCGTTGCGCCAGTTCGGCGGGTCGCTGCCCCTGGATCTCCGTCGCCCAGAGAATCTGCTGCCACTGATCGGGAAGGGAACGCAACGCCTCCTGCAGCTTGGCCCGGTTGGCGAGCGCGACGAGGGAAGCGCCCATCTCCGCGTCATAACCGGGCTCTTCGATGTCATCGAGCGACCGTTCCCCGGGAAGCTTGGCCCATCGAGCCGCGACGTTGCGGATCGTGACGAACAGATAGGGGCGGAAGGCCCCGGTCGGGCCCCCGCCTTTCTGCAGTGCCGAGAAGATCCGGAGGAATGCCTCGGATGCCAGGTCCTCCGGGTCGAAACGACGAGTCAGAGTGGCGGCATATCGCCGCGCCGCACTGTGGTGCTGTCGCCACAATTCGCGCATCGCCTCGGACGATCCGGCTCTGGCGGAATCGAGGAGATGACCTTCTGCCGGGGACTGTGCGGTTTGCGTCATTCTGCGCAGCTCCTTCGGTCGTTTCGGGTAAACGACCAAACGAATGATCACAAGGACTTCTTCTCGTTTGTGAAAATGCACGAACTACCCTTGATTGGCCCTCTCCATGCAGAAATCGACCGTCCCCGATGAAATCGACCTGGCGATCTTCCACGCGCTCGAGCTCGCTCCCCGCGCGTCGTGGACGACGGTGGGCGCTGCAGTCGGAATCGACGCGGCCACGGCTGCGCGGAGATGGGAGGCGATGCGAGCAGCGAACCGTGCGTACATCACGTCGTATCCGTTGTTCACTCGGGAAGGCCGCGGGGCGTTCGTCGAGATCGCATGCCGTGCGGATCGCGTTCGGGACGTCGCGTCGAGGGTGGCCCGTGATTCGCATGCGCTGCGCGTCGATATCGTCAGCGGACGAAGCTCGATCTTCGTCGTGACTGTGGCGACGAGCGCTGCAGGCCTCAACTCCTTCATTCTCGATCGCCTTCCGCGCATCCCGAACGTGGAGAGAGTCGTCGCGCATCCCGTTGTCGCTGTCCACGCGGAGGGGGGATTCGCGGCGGCCGGGGCTCTGTCGCGTAGCGCTCGTCGGATCCTCCCGAAGCCGCGCCGGGGCACCATCGTCCCGTCGGCAGTGCCCGTGGACGACCTCGATTGGCGAATCTGTGTCGAGCTCGCTCGCGACGGTCGTGCATCGATCGCGCAGCTCTCTCGCACGACCGGCGCGCCGCCGTCCACCGTCGCGCGTCGACTGCGTCGACTCGACGCGGAAGGCGCGCTGCGCGTGCGTGCCCTTCTCGCCCCGTCCGCATCGGTGGGCGGGGTTCTGGTGTGGCTGGGCGTCCGGGTCCCCCCGGTCGGTGTCTCCGAGGTGGTGCGCACCATCGCGCGCTTCGCCGGGGTGATCTCGGTGAGTCTGGTTGCGGGCGACTACAACCTCTTCGTGGAGGTCGCCCTTCCCCATTTGGCGGCTCTGGAACCCTTCGAGGCGAGCGTCCAGCGGGCGGACCCGGAAATCCGCATCGTGGCCCGCATGGTCGTGCTCCATCACGTGCGGCAACTCTCCCGGATCTTCGATGCGCAGGGCGACGTGGCCGAGATCGCGTCGATCGATCTGCGCTGAGCCGTCTCGGATCCGCGTCATTTTCGATGCGCGGCGCGCTCCTCTCTTCAGCGCCCGTGTCGGGCGCATCGGAATGAGCGGATGCGAGGAATTCGAGATGGTCAGAGTCGAGCCCAGGGGTGCGCGATGAGTCTCGCCGGGAAGGTCGCCGTCGTCTACGGCACCAGACCGGAGATCATCAAGCTGGCGCCAGTCATCACGCAGCTGGTCGACGATGCGTTCGTGGTCGACTCCGGTCAGCACTACGACCACGAGCTCTCCGGTCAGTACCGGGCCGTGTTCGGCATCGGTGAGCCCGACGTGCGCCTGGACGGGGTCGGGGGGAAGTCGCGGGCCGAGCAGATCTCCCGCATGCTGGTCGGCCTCACCCGGGTCTTCGAAGAGCAGCGGCCCGGGATCGTGCTCGTCCAAGGAGACACCAACACGGTCTCCGCGGCGGCTCAGGCGGCGAACTATCTCGGCATCCCCGTCGGTCACGTCGAAGCCGGACTCCGCTCCTACGACCGGGCGATGCCGGAAGAGATCAACCGCCTCGTCGCGGGCGCACTGTCCGATGTGCACTTCGCTCCGACTCGCCGCAGCGCCGTCAATCTCATCAATGAGGGTGTCGACCGCGAGCGCGTCATGGTGACCGGGAACACGGTCGTGGAGGCCACTCACCGGGCCATCCGTCAGAGCGCACGCCCGGTGGCATCCTGGTTTCCGAACGGGTCGATCCCGCCGGCCTTCGCGGTCGCGACGATTCACCGCCCGGAGAACACGGATTCCGCTCCGGCGCTCGCGCGCGTCCTGCGGGGTCTGCAGGGCCTGGCGATGCCGGTGCTCTTCTTCGTCCATCCGCGTACCCGCGCGGCGATCGAGCGTTTCGGGTTGCAGCGGGAGACGAACGGCCTGATCATGCACCCGTCACCCGGGTCAGCGGACTTCCTGCAGGTGCTCTCGGCCGCGACGGTCGTGGTATCCGACTCGGGGGGCGTCCAGGAAGAGTCGACCGTCCTGAAGGTGCCCGTGGCGGTCGTCCGGAAGAGCACGGAGCGTCCTGAGGCCGTCGACGCGGGGTGGGCGACTTTGGTTCGTCCGGGGACGGACATCGCCACCGCCGTGGCGCGGTTGCTCCGCTCCGATCGTCCCGATCCCTCCGTCCCCACCCCCTACGGCGACGGCGCGGCCAGCCTGCGCATCGCCGCAGTCGCGCGTCTCATCGCGGAGGGGCGAGAGCCGGCCGTGGCGCTGCGGCTCGCGAGCGATCATGCCGGGCAGGAGGCGCCGTCCGACGCGGTCATGGACTCCGGCTCCGCCACGCGATGATGTCTGTCTCGACGGAGCCCGAACGACGGGAGCGACGGTCAGGCCGCGTCGGGGATCGGGTGGCGGAGGCCGACGGTATCCGCGACGGCACCCAGGCGGTCATCGAAAGTGGCCAGCGGCAACCGAGCGTGGTGCGCGACCGCGAGAACGCACGTATCCGGCATCTTCATCCCGTGATCGGCTCGCAGGCGGGCGAGCAGCAGCGGCTCGGTGGGACCGATGTCGGCCACCTCGATGCCCAGGCTCTGCAGACGAGACCACAATGCGGCGTCTTTGTCCTGCTTCGCGGCACCGACCAGTGTCTCGGCGGCCGTGAGCGGGTGCATCAGGAAGGGACCGCGTTCGAGGGTGATCAGCCTCTTCGCACGCTCGTGATGTGCGTCGCCGGGGGAGAGCAGGGCGATGATCACTCCGGCATCCAGGACGATCACTCGGGCCACTCGGCCCTCAGCTCTTCGAGGTAGCCCTTGGGGGAGATGCCGGCGAATTCTCCGACGAGTGCGTCGATGCTCCGGCGCCGGGCCGCCACCGTTGCGGGCTCGAGCGCCTCGATCGTCCGGGCGCCCTCCAGTACGAGGTGAGTCAGCAGGACGGAGGGGCTTTCTCCGGGCCATCGAAGTCGTGCGATGCGCAGCGCCTCTTCGATCTCGGCCGTGTGAGTGACCTGCGTGCGCATCCGAGTCGTCGGCATGGAGTGAGTGTACCACTCTGGCGCAGGTGCACCACCTTCCGGATTCCACGACCCTCACGGCGGCGGGCAGTGGAAATGACGGCCTCATCGGCTCGCCCCGTCCGTCTCGCGCCGCGGGAAGGCGAGAATGCCGCATATGAGGCTCCCGCACCGATCGCCGTCCACCCCCTGCCGACCGGCCGTTCGATGACGTCCCGCACGACGGAAACGCGCGCGATTCCCGAGCCCGCGGCGGACGAGGGCGACCCGTCGACTCCGTCGACGAGCGGTGTCGCCCGCACGATGACGTCTCCGGTCTTCGTCGCGGTGGTGTTCGCGGCGACGGTGGTGCAGGTGTGCAGCGATCCGATCCTGGCCATCTCGAGCGGTACCGGACAGTGGACGCACACCCTCCCGCCGCAGGTGGTCATCGCGCTGACCGCCCTCGTCTGTCTCGTCCAGGCGATCTGCGTGTCGCGTGCGGCATCGCGGCCCGAGCTCGCGATGCTCGGCACGACCGCGTGCTACCTGCTGGTGGCCGTGGTGCTCGGCGTGCCCACCTGGGCGACTCCGATGCAGTTGGTCGTCGGGATCTCGATGTTCGCGCTCGGTGCCGCCCGGCCCGTCGCGGTGGCGGCGCCGTGGGCGGCCTCCGTCGTCGTCGTCGCGTGCCTGGCGCTGGGCGGATGGGCGGCGAGCGTGGGCGCGCCGCCGGAAGCGGTCGTCAGCTTCCTGCTCACGGAGGGCGTCGCACTGGCGTCCGTCTCCTTCGCGGGCGTCGCGCTCGGCATCCTCTACGCCGTGCTCGAGCGTCGGGCCGAGCGGGAGCGTCGGCGGGCCGCCGACCTCCAGCTGCAGCAGGCCGAGGCCATCGAGGCGTCGAGGACCGCGGAACGGGGTCGGATCGCGCAGGAGCTCCACGACGTCGCCGGCCAGCACCTCGCGGGGCTCGTGTCGCTGTGCGACGCGTCCGCCGACCTGGCGCCCGCGCACCCCCAGCAGGCGCTCCAGCTCATCGACGAGGTGCGGGCCGAGGGGCGCTACGCCGCGGCCAGTCTCTACGGCGCGCTCGGCGATCTCCGGGCGGTCGAGGCCACCGCGCATACGCCGACGCCTGATCTCCGCCACATCGACGGGCTCGTCGAGTTCTGGCGGGAACGCGGCAAGGACGTCTCGGCCGAAACCGAGGGCGACCCGGAGACGCTGCCGGCGGTGGTCTCGACGACGGCGTACCGCGCCATCCAGGAAGCGCTGTCCAACGCCGCCAAGCACGCGGCCGGCGCACCGGTCCGCATCCGGATCCACGTCGCGCCGGAACGCCTGGTCACGGTGGTGCACAACGATGCTCCCCGGCGCCTCCGCGACGGCGAACCCGGTCTCGGACTGGGCTGGGGGTTGGATAGCCTGCGCCAGAAGCTCACCCTGGTCGACGGGACGCTCGAGGCGGGTTCCGACGGGGCGGGGGGCTGGCGTGTGGAGGTGGACATCCCGCTTCCCCGGACGATGGAGGCATGACGTGACCGAGAGCGGATCGATCCGCGTGCTGATCGCCGACGACAACCGACCCTTCCGTCGGGGCGTCCGACTGCGACTGGAGCACGCGGACGGGATCGTCGTCGTCGGCGAGGCCGGGACGGGGCGGGATGCCGTGAAGGCGGCGATCGCCGAGCACGCGGACGTGGTCCTGATGGATCTGGAGATGCCCGAGATGAACGGCATCGACGCCACGCGCGCCGTGGTCGAGGAGTCGTACGGCGTCACCCGCGTGATCGCGCTGACCAGCCACGGAGAGGATCACCTGGTGATGAGCGCGCTGGACAGCGGGGCATCGGGGTACCTCCTCAAGACCCATGACAGCTCTCAACTCGTCGACGCGATCCGCGCCGCCCACCGCGGCGATGCCCTGATGTCGTCGCGCGTGACACGGTCGGTGCTCACCGACATCGCCCGCCGCCGGGTCACGGCGGAGGACCGCGCGCGAGCGGCATCCCTCAGCCCGTCCGAGGCGCGCGTCGTGAGCCTGCTCAGCGATGGCATCACCTCCAACGAGCAGCTCGCCGCGGAGCTCGTCGTCTCGGTGAACACCGTCCGCAGCCACGTCCAGTCGTCGATGCGCAAGGTCGGTGCCGCCGATCGCACTCAGCTCGCGCTCTGGGGAGTGCGCGTCCGATCGGTGCTCACGGCTCATCCGATCGGATGATTTCCGCCGACCGT
Source organism: Microbacterium sp. RURRCA19A (assembly GCF_900156455.1). GTDB lineage: Bacteria > Actinomycetota > Actinomycetes > Actinomycetales > Microbacteriaceae > Microbacterium. The sequence goes on along the minus strand of NZ_FTNQ01000002.1, from coordinate 326,822 downwards.
CCCCCGCGGGGCGGCGTGGGGGCGGAATGTCGGAGATTCATCGGTTGACCTGCCCAATCCTCTGGGCGCGCCGCGCCCTCGGCGACCACGGAGTCGGCCCCGACGCGGCAGCGCGCGTCCGCGCACCCGCACACCATGTCCACGCGCCGTGGCCTTCCGGCGCGGGCGAGGCGGTGGGCGGGGCATGGACGCGATCTATCCGGTGTTCGCCCGCGCGGACCGCATCTTCTACGAGCACCCCGGGCGCGCCCGCGTCGCCGCCGACGACCCGGCTTTCGCCGCGACGGTGCCGGCGTCGTGGCGTCGAGCGGATGACGGCATCTGGACGTACTACGAGCCCGCCGGGGCGGTCCTCCCCGAACAGGGGTGGAAGATCCACCTCAGCACGACCCCGGCTGCGGCGCCGGCGATTCTGCGGATCGTCTCCGACCACTGCGTGCGTGGGCGTATCCCGTTCAAGCACCTGTCCCGCGAGAGCGTGCTCGCCGCCTCGAACGGCAAGGATGCCGGTCGCGAGGGGTCGGGCAAGTTCGTCACGATCTATCCCTCCACCATCGGAGAGCTCGAGCGATCGCTGAGGGAACTCGGACGGCGGACGGCCGATTTCGACGGACCGCACATCCTGTCCGATCTGCGATGGACCCGCGGGCCCGTGTTCGTGCGGTACGGCGGGTTCCTTCGGATGCTGATCGAGGTCGACGGCGTACCGACCCCCGCGGTCAGACACCCCGACGGGCACCTCGTGCCCGACGTCCGCAGCCCGGGCTTCGAGCCGCCCTCCTGGGTCGAGATCCCGCCGTTCCTGCGCGATGCGGTACGGGAACTCGGCGAGCTCCGGCCCCCGGACGGGTTCCCGCAGATCACGGGAGTGCTCCACCATTCGAACGCCGGGGGCGTCTACACGGCCGTCGAGGGCGGGCGTGACGCCGTGGTGAAGGAGGCCCGGCCGTTCGCCGGCGTCACGGTCGACGGCCTGACCGCCGTGGATCGTGCCGCGCGCGAAGCCCACGCCCTGCGCACGATCGCGGCGCCGGGGACGGTCGAGCTGATCCGCGAGTTCGAGGCGCTGGGGCACCGCTACCTCGTGCTCGGCCGCGCGCGGGGCGTGCCGCTGCACCAGGCGGTGGTCGCTCGGCATCCGCTGGTCTCCGCCGACTGCACCGCGTCCGACGTCGCGGAGTATCGGCGGTGGGCCGTGGCGCTGGCCGCCCGCATCGCCCGGGTGGTCGACGACGTGCACGCCGCCGGCTTCTCGCACGGAGATCTGCACCCGGGCAACGTCCTGGTCGACGACGACGGGGCCGTCACCCTCATCGACTTCGAGATGGCGCGGAGCGCCGCCGAGAACGCGCCGGTCGCCATCGGGGCACCCGGTTTCGTGGCCCCGGACTTCGCCGAGCCCGAGGCCCGCGCCGGGCGGGCGGGCGACCTGTTCGCGTTGCGTCGGATCCTGCTCTTCCTGTTCGCACCGCTCACGCCGGTCCTCGACCTGCACGTGGAGAAGGAGCGCGAGGTGCGGGCGTGGGTCGTCGAGCGCTTCGGGCTGGGCGCCGCCGACCGGGACGCGCTGGGCTTCGCCGCCGATCCGGTCCTCCCGGCCGAGGCCGTGGATCGGGACGACCGGATCGCGGCCGCCGCGCGACAGCTCGTCGCGGATGCCACCCCCGAGCGGGAGGACCGGCTGTGGCCGGGCGACCCCGCGCAGTTCGACGAGCCCGCGTACGCGGTCGCGCACGGGGCCCTCGGCCCCCTCCTCGCGCTGCACGCCGCGACCGGCACCGTCCCGGAAGACGCGGCCGGGTGGGCGGCCCGCGCCATGCGGACCGCGCCGCCGCAGTCCGGTCTGTTCGACGGACTGGCGGGCGCCGCGGCGGCGTGGGAGGAGCTCGGCGACGAAGCCCACGCGGATGAAGCGATCGCGCGCTGCCTCGATGCGCCGCTCCGATGGAGCTCGCCGGGTCTGTACGGCGGACCGCTGGGCACCGCACTGGGGTTGCTGCGTTCAGCGGGGCGGCATCCGGAGCTCGTCGATGTCGCTCGCCACATGTTCGACGAAGCGGCCGATCGCGCGGACGGATGGGCCGGCGCCGGGCCAGGGAAGGTGGCGACCGGGGCCGGCGGGCTGCTCCGCGGACCCAGTGGCGCCGCGATCGTGGCTCTGTCCCTGTACGACCGCCAGGCCGACACCGCACTCCTGGCGCTGGCCGAGGCGGCCGTCCGCCAGGATCTCGAGAGCTGTCTGCGGGCGTCCGACGGTTCCCTGCAGATGAACGAGGGCTGGCGTCTGCTGCCGTACCTGGGCTCCGGTTCCGCCGGCGTGGGGCATGCTCTCGCCGCAGTGATCGAACGACACCCGGCGACACCTCTCGCCTCGCAGCTCCGCTCGCTCGCGCGTGCCGCTGAACCCGAGTTCGTCCTCGAACCCGGCCTCTTCCAGGGCCGCGCGGGTCTCCTCCTCTTCCTTGCCGGGATGCCGCGCGCGGCGGACGGCACGGAGGATGCCGCCGTCGCCCGCGTTCGCGTCCGCCACGAACGGTCCCTCACGCTCCACGCGATCCCGCGGCCGGTGGGCACCGGGTATCCCGGTCGCGCGCTTCTTCGGCTCTCGTGCGACCTCGGAACCGGATCGGCGGGCGTGCTGTGGGCGCTCGCCGCCGTCCGCGACGGTCAGCGCCGCACGCTGCCGTTCCTCGACCTCCCCCCGGTCCACGCCGCCCGCGCGGTCATGACATCGGAGAGGGGGTGACACCGATGGGATATTTGCTCTCCCTGCAGACGCTCGAGCGCGCTGAGTCCGAGCGCAGCGAGGTCTTCGCGAGCTCGTGGAGCACCGGGATCTGCTACAGCAGCACATCGACCGGCCTCTGCCACTAGACCGAGACCGAAGGTGCGGGCACGGGGCCACGGCGCCGTCGCCCGCATCTTTCGTCTTCGGCGGGGCAGGGAGGGGCGAGGGCCGCCCCCAACTCCGGCCCCCGCCCGCATCGGCATCCGACCCGAACGGATGCCGCCTGCATCGAGACCATCGACGCGTGAGCGGAGTGTCCCTGCGTGCCGACGGTAACCCCGCGATTCACCCCATCGGCGCCCGAACATTCACCTCGCCGACCCGAATTCCGAGGAATTCCGCTGGATCCCGCCCGTCCGGCGCCTCACCGTCGCGAACAGACCGACCCGAAATGTCATCCGATCGGATGAGGGTCAGTCGTCGAGCAGCCGTTGCCAGTCGGCGGGGACGCGCCCGGCCGGCCCGGGGACGGGCTGGGTCACGGGATGACTACGCGGCGGGGCGAGCAGGGGTCCGTCGATGAACGCCGCGGTGCGGTAGTCCCAGAACCAGTCCTCGCCCGGCTCGAAGCTCTGGATCACCGGATGCCCGCTCGTGTGGGCGTGCCGCGTCGCGTGCCGGTTCAGGGAGTCGTCGCAGCACCCGATGTGACCGCATTCGGCGCACCGGCGCAGATGCAGCCACCACGAGCCCTCGGCCTCGCACTCGACGCATCCCGTGCCGCTCGGCGGGACCTCGGGGCGGATGGCATCCCGGTCGTCGCCCATGTCACTTCTCCGCCGTGGTGTAGCCGGCGTCGCGGAGGGCGCGGCGGATGTCCAGCACCGTCTGCTCGTCGATGTCCTTGTGCCGCGGGGGAGTGAGGACGAGGACGGTGTCGCCCAGGCGGACCTTCACCTTGCCGTTGTGCTCCTCGGCGACCTCGCCGACCTCGCGCAGCAACCCGAGCACGTCGTGCCACTCGAGGTTGTGCGAGGTGGGGTGCTGCTCGAGGTGGAACAGGGTCGTGCGGTGGTTCTCGGTGAGGTCGTGCGTGTCGGACATCGTGGTGCTCCTCGGTTCTCGCGTCGGTGCAGCCGAACGTACTCGCGGCCGCCGGGGGCGCCATCCGACGGGCGTCGAGACCTCGATGGACCGACGTCGAGCGGGTCAGGTCGCGCTCGTGCGTCGGTTGTGCCGGGCGACGACGACGACGTGCGGTGCGAGGAGGAGGAGCGCCAGGGAGCCCCCTACCGCGACAGCCGCCACCCACCCGGGGCGGCCCCAGGTGGCGCTGAACATCCCTGTCCCGAAGACGATGGCCGCCGTCGCGACCGCGCGCAGGACGACCGCTCGGCGGGGGGCCTTCGCCGGGTTCGCCCACACCGGCATCCGTTCGCCCGGGTAGGCCCTCAGGGTGAGCCCCAGCGACCACCACCAGAGCGCGAGACCGACGACGACCAGAACGAGCCACCCCATCGCCCCATCCGAACACGGAGGTGGAGAGCGCGCAAGGGATGCCTCTGGTGCGGCGGGGCACCCGAAGGTATGATCGCGTAACGAACAGACGTTCGCTGAACGAACAGAGGAACCATGATCGACAAGACCGTGCCGGACGTCGCGGTAGCCGTGGCGGGCATCGCCGACGGCGCGACCGTGATGATCGGCGGATTCGGCCGCGCCGGGCAGCCCGTCGAACTCATCGACGCGCTCATCGCGCACGGCGCCCGCGACCTCACCGTCGTCAACAACAACGCCGGCAACGGCGATACGGGTCTCGCCGCCCTGCTGAAGGCCGGGCAGGTGCGCAAGATGATCTGCTCGTTCCCGCGGCAGAGCGACTCGTGGGTCTTCGACGCGCTGTACCGGGAGGGGAAGGTCGAACTCGAACTGGTGCCCCAGGGGAACCTCGCCGAACGCATCCGCGCGGCCGGCGCCGGAATCGGCGGCTTCTTCACGCCGACCGGATACCGCACCCAGCTCGCCGAGGGCAAGGAGACGCGGCGCATCGACGGCCGCGACTACGTCCTCGAGTACCCCATCCACGCCGACGTCGCGCTCATCAGCGCCTTCCGCGCCGACCGCTGGGGCAACCTCGTCTACCGCGAGACCGCGCGCAACTTCGGACCGATCATGGCGGCGGCGGCGAAGACCACGGTCGTGCAGGTCGACGAGATCGTGGCCCTCGGCGACCTCGATCCCGAGGCCGTCATCACGCCCGGCCTGTACGTCGACCGGGTCGTGGCCGTGGGCGAACGCCCCTGGCTGCGCGACGGCGTCTTCGCCGGCGGAGTCGACATCGAGGGGCGCCCGCTCGCCCGGGAAGGGGTCGACGCATGAGCACCCGCGTCTCCCGCACCGCGCTCGCCGCGCGCGTGGCATCCGACATCCCCGAAGGGGCCGTCGTCAATCTCGGCATCGGCGCCCCCACGCTCGTGGCGGATTACCTGCCCGAGGGGCTCGAGATCGTGCTGCATACCGAGAACGGAATGTTGGGAATGGGTCCCGCGCCCATCGAGGGCTCGGTCGATCCCGACCTGATCAATGCTGGAAAGCAGCAGGTCACCGCCCTCGCCGGCGCAGCCTACTTCCACCACGCCGATTCGTTCGCGATGATGCGCGGCGGCCACCTCGACGTGTGCGTGCTCGGGGCGTTCCAGGTGTCGGCATCCGGTGATCTGGCGAACTGGTCGACCGGGGAGCCGGGGGCGATCCCGGCGGTCGGCGGGGCGATGGACCTCGCGATCGGCGCGAAGGACGTCTACGTGATGACCGACCTGCTCACCAAGCAGGGGGCGCCGAAGCTCGTCGAGGCGTGCACCTACCCGCTCACCGGCGTCGGCTGCGTCTCGCGTGTCTACACCGACCACGGCGTCTTCGACGTCACCCCCGACGGCTTCCGCGTGCGGGAACTGTTCGGCGACAACACGCACGCCGAGATCGAGCAACTGCTCGGTCTGACGCTGATCGACCGAGGAGCCTGACATGACCGCCAGCTACGTCTACGACGCCGTCCGCACGCCTTTCGGTCGCGCCGGGGGAGCCCTGGCATCCGTCCGTCCCGACGATCTCGCCGCGCTCGTGATGAAGGCCGCCGTCGAGCGCACCGGTCTCGACCCCGCGCGCATCGACGACGTGGTCTTCGGGGATGCCAACCAGGCCGGGGAGGACAACCGCAATGTCGCGCGATTCGGTGCGCTGCTCGCCGGCTTCCCGACGACCGTGACCGGCACGACCGTCAACCGCCTGTGCGCATCGTCGCTCGAAGCCGTGATCCAGGGGTCGCGCGCGATCGAGTCCGGCGACGCCGACATCGTGCTGGCCGGCGGCGTCGAGTCCATGAGCCGCGCCCCCTACGTCGTGGAGAAGGCGGCGAAGCCGTTTCCGGCCGTCGGCAACGCGACGATGTGGAACACCGCGATCGGCTGGCGCATGACCAACCCGGCCCTCCCGAAGAACTGGACGATCTCGAACGGCGAATCCGCCGAGAAGATCGCGCGCGAGTGGGGCATCACGCGGGAGGCGCAGGATACCTTCGCCGTCCGGTCGCACCAGCGCGCGGCATCCGCGTGGGCCGGCGGCGTCTTCGACGGCGAGATCGTGGCGGTGCCCGGCGTCGCGCTGACCCGTGACGAGGGGATCCGCGACGACACGTCGGTCGAGAAGCTCGCGGGGCTGAGGGCGCTCTTCGCCGCCGACGGGCAGGGGAGCGTCACGGCCGGCAACTCCTCGCCTATCAACGACGGCGCCTCGGCCGTGCTCATCGGCGGTGAGGGAGCCCTGGATGCCGAGCCGCTGGCGCGCATCGCGGGGCGCGCGGCGCACGGCGTCGACCCCGACGTGTTCCCCATCGCGCCGATCGAGGCCGCGAACAAGGCGCTCGCGCGCGCCGGCAAGACGTGGGCCGACGTCGATTTCGTCGAGCTCAACGAAGCCTTCGCGTCGCAGTCGCTCGCGTGCCTGGCCGGGTGGCCCGACCTCGACCCCGAGAAGCTCAACGTCCACGGCGGTGCGCTCGCGATCGGTCACCCGCTCGGCGCGTCCGGCGGTCGCATCATCGGCCGCGCCGCGCACGAACTGGGGCGCCGCGGCTCGGGCGTCGCGGTCGTCGCGATCTGCATCGGCGTGGGGCAGGGCCTCGCCGTCGTGCTGGAGCGGTGAGGTCGGTCACGGCTCGGCGGATAGGGTGAGCCGGTGACCGACGCAGCGCCCACGGACGACGTCGACGGCCCCGGCGAGGTCGTCCAGGCGTTCGTGCGGGGGCTCGCGGTCATCCGCGCGTTCGACGCCGAGAACCCCGAGCTGACGCTGAGCGACGTCGCGCGCCGTGCCGGCGTGACGCGCGCGGCCGCCGGACGGTTCCTCCGCACGCTGCAGAGCCTCGGGTACGTGCGAAACGACGGACGCTCGTTCGCCCTCACCCCGCGGGTGCTGGAGCTGGGCTACAGCTACCTCTCGGCCCTGTCGCTCCCCGAGGTCGCGCAGCCGCACCTCGAGGCGCTCTCCCGCACGGTCGGGGAGAGCGCGTCGGCGGCGGTCCTGGACGGCACCGAGATCGTCTACGTCGCGCGCGTGCCCGTGCGCCGGATCATGTCGGTCGGCATCACCGTCGGCACGCGGTTCCCGGCCGCGGTCACGAGCATGGGTCGCGTGCTGGTGGCCGCGGCATCCGTCGAGGAACGCGATCGGATCCTGGATGCCTCGCCCCTGACGCCCCGGACCCCCCGGACGCTGACCGATCCCGTCGCCGTGCGGCAGGAACTCGAGCGGGTGCGCGCGCAGGGCTGGGCCCGCGTCGACGGGGAGCTCGAGCCCGGGCTGCAGTCGCTCGCGGCGCCCGTCCGCGGCCGCGACGGCGCCGTGGTCGCGGCCATCAACCTGTCGATGTCGAGCGGCCGCTACGCCGAAGCCGAGGTCACCGACCGGCTGATCCCCGCGCTGCTCGCCGCGGCCCGCGACATCGAGGCCGACCTGCGGATGGCGTGACCGGCCGTCAGGGCGTCGGTTCCGCGCGGAACCGACGCAGCCGCAGGCTGTTGGTGATGCCTCTCCATCGCGGTGGTGAAGGAAGTGAACCCGGGACTTCCTGCTGATTGTGTGGCCCGGGTTTCGCGTTTCTCAGAGGCGGGAGCTCGACCATCACGGCTAATGGACTCCGTACTCGAGATGTGGGCGAACAGACGGTCATGTCGGTGGTCACTGACACGATGAGTGTCGTGACAGCACTCGCATGCATGACCTTGTCTGACTGGGGCCAGCATGGGACCGCGATGGCACCGCAGAGCGCCCGCATCCGGGAGTGGCTCGGTGAGGAGCCGTATCTGTTCGCAACGGCGAGCATGAAGCAGTACAAGGACCGTGCGAGCCTCGACCGCTCGATCGTTGACCACATCGCCGCGCCTCCCACGAAGCTCAGCGTCGTAGAAATCCAACGGCTCGATGAGCTGCTGCCTCATGACGTGGCGCTCCAGCGGGCCATCACGGTGCTCCGACCGAATGAGGAGGAGGACTGTGACCTCGTCGCCGAACTCGTTCACGATGGACGGCTGCAGAAACTGTTCGTGATGGTGCACCACGAAAAGTACGCCATCCGAGTCTGGCTCGATGCGATGGGCGCGCTCAACCTTCACGCCGGGGTGGCTGCGGAACGTGTGAACCCGGTTCTACTGGCGGCCGCAGAGGCTATTCAGCGGGAGGAATACAACGGCCTCAAGTCAGGACGCGGGAAGGACGCGATCGTGCAGCTCGTTCGCGCGTTCGCGGCCCACGGGCACCCGGCAGACCCCGAGCTGTGGGCGCGCGCATACTTCGCTGTCGGGGGCTCGTTCCGCCATGCTGCGACGATTTCCGAACTGGTCAGTGAAGTCCGACGTGGGGTACGCCACCGGGTCAAGCCCGCCTACCGGGACGACGTTTATGACGTTCTCCTCGCGCAAAGTGCGGAAGAAGGGGAATCTGAGGCTCGCTCCGACGGTCGCTAGCCCCGGGATGTGTCCGTGCCCCAGCGTAATGTTGAAAGGTGTTGCTGAGTTCCTTCCGGGCATTCGTCGACGAGTCGTCGGCGGTTCGTTCCGGCACGCGGCAGGAGTACCTCATCGGCGCCGCCCTCATCCCGCTCGAGGCGTGCGATGAGATCCGGGAGCAGCTTCGCTCCCTCGCCCTGCCTGGTCAGGTCAAGTTGCACTGGACCAACGAGAGCGAGTCGCGGCGTCGCGCCATCGTCTCCCGCATCTCAGAGCTCGCCCCGATGACCGTCGTGGTTACGCACCTCAGCGAACGGGTGAAGAAGAACGAGCGCTGCCGCCGCAAATGCCTCGAAGCCTTGTACCACGACATGGTCGGCATGGAGGTGTTCGATCTCCTGCTCGAGGACCGCTCCCCCAGTCAGAACAGCCGGGATCGCGAACATATCGTGGCATTGCAGGGCCAGGGTCTCGACAGCCGCGTCCGGATTGCCCATCAGCGAGGTGGCGACGAACCGCTTCTGTGGATTGCCGATGTTCTTTTGGGAGCGATCAACTCTGCGGCGCTCGGCGAGCCGGCGCACCTAGAGACGTTGCAGGAGACCCTGATGCTTCGGCGCCGGACAGTGGACTCGTTGGAGTCTTGAGAAAGCGAAGGGCCCCAGATCCAGTCGTCCGGCTGGGGTTCTGAGGCCTTCTTCCGATCCCGTCGTAACGGGTGGCAGGTTCTATTCTGACACGTATTTGGTCAGGAAGCCATGGCTGCTCGGTCTCCGCGGCCGGTCCGAGCTGTGACCTCTTCGAGACTTCGCACGTCCTTATGGCCGAAGTTGCACTGGGCGCGAAGGCGCCGCGTTCGGCGTCGACGAGTATCGGCATGTGGGCGCAACGAAGGAGATCCGGCATCGCGGCCAGGGCCGGCCGGTGACCGGCGGCTCCGTCGGAGCAGATCTCCCTCGTCATATCCGCGTCAGCGCGCCGCGCTCGGTTCCGCGCGGAACCGACGCAGCCGCAGGCTGTTGGTGACCACGAACACCGACGACAGCGCCATCGCGGCGGCGGCGACGACCGGGTTCAGCAGCCCGGCCATCGCCACCGGGATCGCGGCGACGTTGTAGGCGAAGGCCCAGAACAGGTTGCCCTTGATCGTGCCGAGCGTGCGGCGGGCGAGGCGCACGGCGGCGGCGACGACGAGCAGATCGCCCGAGACGACCGTGACGTCGCTCGCCGCGATCGCGGCATCCGTCCCTCCGCCCATCGCGATACCGAGGTCCGCGGCGGTGAGCGCCGCAGCGTCGTTGACGCCGTCGCCGACCATCGCCACGACGCGGCCCTCGGCCTGGAGCGCGCGGACGACCTCGAGTTTCTCGGCCGGCGTCACCTCGGCCCGGACGTCGTCGATCCCGACCTCGGATGCCACGCGGGCGGCGGTCGCCGTGTTGTCGCCGGTGAGGAGCACCGGTCGAAGGCCGAGGCGGCGGAACCGCGCGATCGCCTCGGCGCTCGTCGGCTTCACCGTGTCGGCGACGACGATCGCACCGAGATACTCCCCGTTGCGCGCGACGGCGACGACCGTTCCGCGCGCCGACAGGGCGTCGACCTCGGATGCCACCGCCCCCACGCTCCATTGCTCGCGCAGCCACGACGGCCGGCCGGCCACGACGGCGGAACCGTCCACGACACCCTGGACGCCGTACCCCGCGTGCGCGGCGAACGACTCCACGGGGGCCGCAGCGCCCGCGGCCGCGGCGATCGCGCGACCCACCGGGTGCTCGGAACCGCTCTCGACGGCCGCGGCGACGGCGAGCAGCTCGGCGCGGTCGACGCCCGCGACGGGCATCACGTCGGCCACGGCCATGCGGCCGGTGGTGACGGTGCCGGTCTTGTCGAGCACGATCGTGTCGACACGGCGCGTCTGCTCGAGCACCTGCGGACCGCGGATCAGGATGCCGAGTTGCGAACCGCGTCCCGTGCCCACGAGCAGCGCGGTCGGGGTCGCGAGTCCCAGGGCGCACGGGCAGGCGATGATGAGCGTCGCCACGGCGGCGGTGAACGCCAGCTCGAGCGGGGCGCCCGCGACGAGCCACCCGACGAACGCCGCGATCGCCAGAAGGATCACGACGGGGACGAACACCGCGGACACGCGGTCCGCCAGACGCTGCACCTCGGCCTTGCCGGTCTGCGCGTCCTCGACCAGGCGACCCATGCGGGCGAGTTCGGTGTCGGCGCCGACGCGCGTGATCTCGACGACCAGGCGGCCCCCGACGTTGATCGTGGCGCCGACGACGCGGGCACCCGGGCCCACCTCCACCGGAACGGATTCGCCCGTGAGCATGCCGGCATCCACCGCCGAGGTTCCGTCGACGACCAGGCCGTCGGACGGGATCTTCTCGCCCGGACGCACGACGACGACATCGCCGACGACGAGGCTCGCGACCGGGACGGTCCGTTCGCGGCCCTCGTCGAGCTTCGTGGCAGAGGTCGCGCCGAGGCTCAGCAGCGCCTTCAGTGCGCTGGCCGAGGCCGTGCGCGCTCGCGCTTCCGCGTAGCGGCCGGCGAGGAGGAACACGGTCACGAGGGCGGCGACCTCGAGGTAGATCTCGTGCGCGCCGGCGGTGGGTGCGCCGAAGAGCGTGAAGCTCATCGTCATCCCGGGCATGCCGGCCCCGCCGAAGAACAGGGCGTACAGCGACCAGCCGAACGCGGCGATGACGCCGAGGCTGATGAGCGTGTCCATCGTGACGGCGCCGTGGCGGGCGTTGACCGCGGCCGCGCGGTGGAACGGCCACGCGCCCCATACCGCGACGGGGGCGGTGAGCGTGAGCGCGAGCCACTGCCAGTTCTCGAACTGCAGCGGGGGGATCATCGACAGCAGCGCGACCGGCGCGGCCAGAGCGAGGCTGATGAGCAGCCGCCGGCGGAGGGCGTCGGTCTCGGCGTCGGTCGTGACCTCTTCCGGCACGGGCGGGGCGGGCACGGCGGCCGCATATCCCGCGGCCTCGACGACCGCGATGAGGTCCGCCGGGTCGAGGTCGTCGCCGCGCACGCGCGCCTTCTCGGTGGCGTAGTTGACGGAGGCCTCGACGCCGGGGAGCTTGTTGAGCTTCCGCTCGATCCGGGTGGCGCACGAGGCGCACGTCATCCCGGTGATGTCGAGCTCGACGTCGGTGGTGCTCATGCCGGATCGGCCGCCAGGGTGTAACCGGCCTCCTCGACGGCGTCGCGCACGAGGGCGGCGGCGAGCGGGGTCTCGCTGGCGATCGTGACGCGCGAGACGTCGCCGACGCGCAGGTCGACGGACACGCCCTGCACCCCCGCGATCTCGGAGATCTCCTCGGTGACGCTGCGGACGCAGTGCGCGCACGTCATTCCGGTCACGCCGATCTCCTGGATCACCGCGCCTTCCGGCAGGGGAGTGGATGCCACGGCCTCGCGGAGGCCGAGATCGATGCGGTCGTTCATGGTGTTCTCCTCGGGGTCAGGACCGGACGAGCCGGGCGATGGCGTCGTTGGCTTCGCGGATCTTCTCGGCGGCGACCTGGCCGCCCTCCGCGCTGGCCTCGGCGACGCAGTGGCTGAGGTGGTCGGACAGGAGCGACAGGGCGACGGTCTCGAGCGCCTTCGTCGCGGCGGACACCTGCGTGAGGATGTCGATGCAGTACTTGTCTTCGTCGACCATCCGCGCGATTCCGCGCACCTGCCCTTCGACACGGCGCAGCCGCTTCTGCAGGTCGTCTTTGTGTCCGTCGTATCCGTGCATGCTGGATACCATACCCCCCTAGGGTATGCGGGGGGGCCGATCCGGCGAACATTCATCGGACTCCGCTTCACTGTGGGGATGCCGACCGCCGCGCGCCGCCGCCTCCCGCTCCTGGTCACACTCCTCGTGGCGGGCCTCCTCGCCGCCCTCGTCGTCTGGCCGCAGCTCATCGGTGCGGAACGGTGGCAGGGCATGGCCCTGCTGATCTCCTTCCGTGCACCGGTGGCGATCGGCTGCGCCGCGCTCGCCGTCGTGGCCGGGATCGTCGCTCTCCTGCGTCGGCGGGCCGCCGTCGCCCTCGGTCTCGCGATCGCGCTCGGAGCGGCCGCGCTCGGCAACGGCGCCGTGCTCCTCGCGCGCGGCTTCGGCGGATCGACGGCCGAGGGCGACCTGACCGTCGCCCTCTGGAACACCTACGGCGGCGGCGCACCGCCGGAGGCCATCGCCCGGCTCGTCCGCGAAAGCGGGGCCGACGTCGTCAGCCTGCCGGAGACCGATGCGGACGCGGCGGCGGAGGTCGTCGGCATCCTGGAGCGCGACGGGATCCGGATGACGGCCGCGACCGTGGACGCCGCACCCGGTGATCGCCCGGTGCCGACCTCGCTCCTGGTCGCGGACGCGCTCGGCCCGTACGTCCTCGACCCCGCCGCAGGATCGACGCCGGGTGCGCCGAGCGGCGTCTGGCGACCCGTCGACGGCACGGGGCCGACCCTCGTCGCCGCTCACCCGCTGCCTCCGCTGCCGTTCATCATCGACGAGTGGTCGACCGGCATCAACTGGGTCGCCGCGCAGTGCACGGGGCCGGACGTCATCGTCGCCGGCGACCTCAACTCCACGCTCGATCACCTGTCGGGTCTCGGGCGCGACGGCGCTGCCGTCGGCGAGTGCCGGGATGCCGCCCAACAGGCGGGCGCGGCCGCCCGCGGCACGTGGCCCACCTCGATGCCCGCGGCGCTCGCCGCCCCGATCGACCACGTCCTCGTCGGCTCGGCGTGGATCGTGCGCGGCTTCGAGGTGCGCACCGACTTCGACGACGCCGGCAGCGATCACCGCCCCGTCGTCGCCGTCCTGTCACGCCGCTGAGGTCAGCGGATCACTCCAGGGTCGGCGGCAGCACGTAGACGATGTCCGCCCCGTCGCGCCCGTGCTCGACGAAGCCCAGCCCGGCCAGCGTGTCGTGCGAGGGGTCGTCGTCGGCCGCGACGCACGCGTACAGCGGGCGCTCGGGCTCGGCGATCGTGAGCAGCCGGAGCGCCTCGGTCGCCGCCTCCCGGGAGGTCTCGGGCGACACCGCGAGCAGGGCCTCGCGCTCCCCATCGACGTCGAGGGTCACGGCGAGCCCCACCACCTCGTCGCCGTCCACGATCGTGCGGGCCGTGACCCGGTCGGCATCCACCCACGCGTCGAACGCCGCGCGATCGGCGACCTGCCCGCGCGGCCACGTCGACGCGCTCGCGCGCAGCACCGCATACACGGCATCCCGGTCGTCGTCACGGAGATCTCGGAGCTCGATACGGGTCATGGCGTCACGGTAGCGGGGCCGCCCGGGGGACGGGATGCCTTGCGCTCGCGGCCGCGCACTCAGTACAGGCCGTGCAGCCGCAGCCACAGGTGTGCCGACCGTGCCGTGTCACGCTCCCGGATCCCGTCCGCGAGGAGGAGGAACAGCTCCTCGCAGCCCTCGACGTGCGCACACATCCAGCCGCGCAGGTTCCGCCGCAGCAGGAAGGCGGTCTGCTTCAACGTCTCGATCAGCACGATGTTCTCCGAGGCGCGCGTGAAGTGGGCGAGGAGCGCGTACCCCGCATCGACGTACGCGGGAGACGAGTCTGCGCGCGCGGCGTCCACGAGGACACCGAGCAGTCGGGCGCCCTCCGCGATGTCGTCATCGGAACAACGGGGAAGAGCCAGGTGCATGGTCATCGCGATCATGTGGACCGCGTAGTCCTGCATGTCCGCGATCTCCTTGTCGCTCGGCGACGTCACGCGGGTGAAACGGTGGGGGGCGATCTCGACCAGACGGATCGCCGCGAGTCGTTGCAACGCCTCGCGCACGGGGGTTCGGGAGATTCCCATCCGGGCGGCGAGTTCGACGTCACGCAGTCGGTCTCCGGGCCGCAGGCGCCCGTCGACGATCGCCTCGCCGAGGGCCGCATATGCCTCGTCGACGAGGGCGGAAGGCTGTCGCCGCTCGTCCACACGCGGATTCTATGACGACCGACTATCACAGATCATCGTCATACGTGAAGAATTCACAGCTTTCGTGTCGCGCGAAGGGCGTGCGCGGCGGTACAGTTATCGCCGTCACGCCTCGCGTGACATATCCGGGGGGATCCGTCGACGCCCGGGCTTCGAGCTTCTGCTCAGCCCGGGCGTCGTATGGGCTTAAGGGCCAGATCACCTCCGTGACGCCGTGCAACGTTTCTGTCACGGGCCGGTGCGCTGTCCGGGCACCACCCGTTAGCGTGAGCACTGATCGGCGCGCTGGGCGCCGGCGCAAACGGGAAACGGCACGTCGATGAGCACGCAGGGCACGGTCAAGTGGTTCAACTCGGAGAAGGGTTTCGGCTTCATCGCGCCCGATGAGGGCGGCCAGGACGTCTTCGCCCACTACAGCGCCATCCAGTCGGGCGGCTACCGCTCGCTCGAAGAGAACCAGCGCGTCGAGTTCGACGTGGCACAGGGCCCGAAGGGCCTGCAGGCGGAGAACATCCGCCCCCTCTGAGCCCGGCGCTACCGTTCGGTCCGCACGAGGTCCACGCCCGCGGCGGCGAACTGCCGCAGCGTCGCGTGCGGCAGGAATGCGCGGGTCAGGGCGGCACCGATGCGGGTGAGATCGGCTTCGTCCCGATACAGCAGGTACATCGTCTCGTACCGAGGATGGAACTTCTGCTTGAACCGGTGCAGCGACGCGAAGCCGTAGACGGGCTCGAGCATCGAGGCCATGCGCTCCTGCAGCTCGGCGATCGCTCCGGCATCCGGCGGATAATCGTGCGCGAGCGGTGCCCCCGACAGCGACATCACCTCCGCGCCCTCGGCCGAGAACTGCTGCGCGGAGGATCCGATCAGATACTCCATGACCGGGCCGAATC
The DNA here is from genome assembly GCF_900156455.1 of Microbacterium sp. RURRCA19A. GTDB lineage: Bacteria > Actinomycetota > Actinomycetes > Actinomycetales > Microbacteriaceae > Microbacterium. The sequence continues at coordinate 311,240 of NZ_FTNQ01000002.1, read as the reverse complement.
CCCCGTCGCGGCGGCGCATGAGATCCAGCGTCCACCCGCGCACGCCGCCCTCGCCGTACACCGGCAGCCACGACAGGAATCCATCCACGTCACCGGCCGGTGAGACCGCCAGCGCGACGCGCACCTCGGGGTCGCCGGCCTCGTGGAGCGTCCCGAGCGTGAACCCCATCTCCGGCAGCCCCTTGTCGCCGACCCAGCTCTCGGAGATGGCCCGCAGCTGCTGCCGCACCCCCCACGTCTCGTCGGCCAGACGCGACAGACGGAACGTCATCCCCTCGCGTTCGGCGCGGTTCAGCGACGTGCGGACCGCGCCCCACGCTTTGCCCGTGAACTGCAGGCCCGGGAGGTCGACGATCGTGTCGTCCGCGACGACGATGCTGCGCCATCCCTCGGGGACCGCAGCCCGGGTCGCCTCTCCGGCGCTGAAGAAGCAGGGGGCGAGCCCCGCGTTCTCGGCGCGCTCGACGAACGCGCGCACGGTCGACGCGCGGGTCGCCTCGGGGCCGAGCGGGTCACCCAGCACCAGCGCGACCCCCGACCGGCGCTGGAAGGCGACGATCCCCCGCCCGAACCGGGCGTAGGCCATGCCGTCCCACGTCGTCATCCACGACAGGGTCCCGCCGCCGCTGGCGCGAAGCTCCGCCTTCACGTCATCGACGGTCGGAGCAGGCGCGTCGCCGAGGACCGCCTTGGGGCGTGCGCGGAACGCGGCGCGCACCAGGACGAGATAGACCAGGGCGATCGTCCACGTCGCCGACGACGCGAGCGTCACGGTGAGGTCGACGTCGACCGCGCCCTCGACGGCCCCCGTGCCGATCGCGACGATCAGCAGTGCCACCAGCGCGAGGAGAAGGGCGTTCAGGATGCCGTACGCCACCAGAAGCACCCATGCCCACCGGCGTCCCCGCCGGATGCCGTTCGCGACGACCAGCACCACGACGGTGTTCACGGCCACGTCGACCCACGAACCGGACACGGGCTCGGAGCTGCCGAACGGTCCCGTGGTCGGGCTGAGGTACGTGAGGATATCGATCGCTCCGAGCCCGCACACCACCACGAAGGCGATGAGGCGCTGCTCCCGGACCGGCACCCGCTGCGGGCGCAGCGACCGGTCGACGATGAGGACGAGCGCTGCGGCGAGGACGTGTTCGAGGTCGTTCAGCGATCCCCAGTAGAGGAACGTGACCGACAGGACCGCGATCAGCACGGTCCACGCGCGGAGTCGCCAGGGGGACGGGAGCAGCGACACCGCCGCCGCGAGACACGCGATCACCCCGGGGGAGGGACCCACATCGAGCGACCCGGCCTGCTCCTGAGCCCACGTCCAGGGGAGCAGCGCCGCGAGCCACAGCACCAGCGACGCCCCGAGGACCGCACCGAGCTGTCCGCCGACGAAGTAGGACGCGGCCACGCGCGACCCGCGGCGGAACTCCAGGAAGCCCATCCCGACGAGCCCGACGATCACCGGTGCGTACAGCCACGGCACCGACACGAAGAACGTCCCCGTGACGGGGGTCCACCAGCGGCCGGCTTCGAGCGCCGGGAGTCCGTATGCCACGGTGTCGTGGAGCGGTGACGCGGCGAACGGCGACCACAGACCCGCGGATGCCACGCCCACCCCGAGCAGGACGAGCGCGAGCACCGTGGTCGCCGGGAGACGGCGGGCGGCGGTGACGACGCGTTGGACGGTGACGGGCTCCCCCATGCCGCCCACGATATCGGGCGGTGCGTCTCAGCCGGGGGAGACCGCGCGCCAGGCCGCCCGGGCGGAGGCGAGCGCCTCGAACGCGTCCTGCGCCGCCCGAGCGGCCGCCAGGTCACGGCGGGCGGCGTCGAGGCGCAGCCGGTCCTCGATCGACGGGGCGTCGGCGAAGGCCTCGGCCGCGGCGACCGCCGCGCGCGCGCAGGCGAGGGTTCCCGGCAGCGCGGTCCGCGCAGCGTCGAGGCGTCGGCGTGCGGTCAGGGCGCCTCCCACCGCCTCGTCGCGGACCTCGCGGACGCGCGCCACGGTCTCGATCGCTGCGCGCGGGCGACGAGGGAGCCCCTCGGACGCGGCGCGGAGTGCGGCGGCCGCGGTGCGCAGACGTTCGGCGGCATCGGGCGCTCCGTCGGCGGGTCGCGTCTCGGCGAGTTCGAGAGCCGCGACGACCTCGCCCTCGGCGACGGAGACCTCGGTCGCCGCGTTCTCGGCCGCCTGCAGCACGATCCGGTGCGCATCCTCGACCGCGCGCAGCAACCGGGCGGCCCGGCGGAGGGCGACGGATGCCTCGAGGACGCGGGCGTCCGCGGTCGCCGGGTCGTCGATCACGGCGTCGGCGGCATCGAGCGCCGCGTCGGCATGCGCGAGCGCCGCCCGCGCCTCGCGGTCGGCCCGGTCGGCATCCGCCCACTCCGTCTCGTCGAACCGCGACCGCGCCTCGGCGACGAGACGCGCCGGGTCGCCCGACGTGCGGGCGATCTCTGCGCGACGTGCGCGCGCGGCGACGATGCGCGACGTGACACTCCCGTGCGTGCGCGCCCACGCGGCCAGCCGGTCGCGGGCGTCTCCGGTCGCGGCGATGCGGCGTTCGAGATCGTCGCGGAGATGCACGGCATCGATGCGGCGCTGAGCGGGGAGCCGCGTCGAGGTCGCGAGGGCCGCCACCTCGGCGAAGCCGCGATCGCGTCCGCGGAGGACGGCGGCGCGCGACCGGCGCAGGTCGGTCGGGGTGTCGTCACCGGTCAGGGCGTCCGCGGCCTCGAAGGCCACGTCGAGCTCGGTGGCCTCGTCGTCCAGTCGGAGAAGCGCCGCCTCCGCGGCCGAGCGTGCGGCGGCCGCCGCCGTGGCCGCCCGCGGCGACCTCCGCCGGGCACGCACCACGATGACGACCCCGCCCGCGATGAGGAGGGCCGCGAGCAGGGCGATCGACGCGGGCAGCGCCCAGGAGATGTCAGACACCGTCGGTGGGACCGGAATCCTCGTCGGAGACGAGAAGCAGGGCGCGCAGCTCGTCCGCGGTGTCGACGGCCGCCTGAGCCCCGTCGGCCTCGTGCGGCCAGCTGAAGCCCCAGCGGACGAAGATCACCGGCACATCGGCATCCGCCCCGCCCTCGACATCGTGATGCCGATCGCCGATCAGGACCGGGCGCGAGGTGTCGTATCCGCGGACCTCCAGGCGCCGGAGCGCCTCGCGCACGATGTCGGATTTCGCGCTGAGCGTCCGCTCGTCGGGACTCGCGCCGACGATGGCCTCGAGGTCGGGGGCCAGGCCGAAGTGGTCCATCAGTGCCACGACCTGCACCTCGGGCTTCGAACTCGCGGTCGACTGCGGGATGCCGGCGGAGTGGAGCTCGTGCACGATGTCGGCGACGCCCGGGTAGAGCTGCGCACTGCCGGTGTAGCCCTCGCTCTTGTTGAGCGTGCGGTAGTACGTGACCGCCTCGGTCGCCTGCTCGGGGGTCATCCCGACGTTGACCTGGAACGACTCGAACATGGGCGGACCGATCCACCGCGACAGTTCGCCGCGCGTCGGAGGCGTCCGTCCGAAGTGCTCGAGGGTGATGGTGAGACGGCGGAGGATCCCCTCGGACGCGTCGACGAGGGTTCCGTCGACGTCCCAGAGGACGCACGACCAGGGGGAGCGCACGGGCATGGCCTCCACGCTACCGGCCGAGCGTCGGTGTGACGGTGGCGAAGGGAGGACCCGGAAGCGGCAGCGCGTCCTCCGTTCCCCGTTTCTCCTCCGCTCCTCACGCCGAGCGACGGCGGTGACGGCTCAGAACAGGCGCGGAGCCCCCGACTCGATGCCCTTCATCTCGTCGTAGTCGAGCGTGAGGCAGCGGATGCCGCGATCGGTGGCGAGCACGCGAGCCTGCGGCTTGATCTCCTGCGCGGCGAAGATACCGCTGACGGGGGCCAGCAGCGGGTCGCGATTGAGCAGCTCGAGGTAGCGAGTCAGCTGCTCCACGCCGTCGATGTCACCGCGACGCTTGACCTCGATCGCGACCGTGCCGCCGTTGTCGTCGCGCAGCAGCAGATCGACGGGGCCGATGGCCGTCGGGTACTCCCGGCGGACCAGCGTCAGACCCTCGCCGACGACCGAGACCTGCTCGGCGAGCAGCCGCTGCAGGTCGGCCTCGACGCCGTCCTTGATGAGACCCGGGTCGACACCGAGGTCGTGCGAGGTGTCGTGCAGCACCTCGTAGATCTTCACCACGAGCGCGTCGCCGGTCTTCTTGTGCGTGACGCGCCACTGTTCGGTGACGCCGACGCTCGCCGCCTCTTCCTCGGGCTCCTCCACCGTCAGCGTGCACGGCGGGCTCATCCAGTTCAGCGGCTTGTACGACCCGCCGTCCGAGTGCACGAGCAGCGACCCGTCCCCCTTGTGCACGAGCAGACGCGTGGCGAGGGGCAGGTGGGCGTTGAGCCGACCGGTGTAGTCGACCGAGCAGCGGGCGATGACGAGACGCACCCGACGAGCCTAATCGCGGCGGCCGGCCTTCTCCGCCTCGGGCTCCGTGACGACGAGGGGCTTGGCCGCCCCGGAGAACAGCCCGGATGCCACGATCAGGCCCACGACGATGAGCAGCGTGTTGAGCAGCCCGATGTGGTCGCCGATCCAGCCGAGGATCGGGGGTCCGCAGAGGAAGGCGACGTAGCCGATCGTGGCCGCGGCCGCGACGCGCGAGGCGGCCTTGGCGGGGTCGTCGGCGGCGGCGGACATGCCGATCGGGAACCCGAGCGAGGCGCCGAGGCCCCACAGCGCAGCCCCGATGTAGACGAGCGGTCCGAACGGCGCGACGATGAACAGCAGCAGGCCTGCGGCAGCGGTGACGGCGAGGATCCGCAGCACCCAGACGCGTCCGAACCGGTCGACGACCGGGCCGCCGAGCAGGCGCCCCGCCGTCATCGCGACCGAGAACACGGCCAGCACCGCGGGCCCGGCCTCTTCGGGGGCGCCGTGTCCGAACACCACGGCGGACGGCAGCCAGTCGTTCGCGCTGCCCTCCGCGAACGCCATGCCGAGCATGATCACGCCGAGCGTGTAGGTGCGGGGCTCGCGCCACGCCGACATCGAGGCGGCCAGGCGTTCCCGCCAGTGCGCGCGCTCCTCCGCGGCCGGCGCGTCCATGGCGATCTCGCGGTTCGGGACGTTGGCGATCGCGGCGAAGGCGACGACCGCGATGACGATACCCATCGCCACGCAGTGCGCGACCACGGGGACACCGCCGCGGACGGCGAGGAAGCCGATGCCGGCTCCGATGACGGTTCCGAAGCTGAAGAACGCGTGCAGCAGCGGCATGACGGTGCGGCCGGTCGCCTTCTCGAGCGCCGCACCCTCGACGTTCATCATGACGTCGACCGAACCGTTGCCGAAGCCGAAGAGGGCGAGGCCGACGAGGGCCACGCCGAACAGCTGCAGGGTGTCGGACCCGAACCCGATGATGGCCACGCCGACCGTGACGAGCAGCAGCGCGATGAGCATGCCCCGACGTGCCCCGACCCGCGCCATGATGGCGGGTGCGACGGTGAGACCGATGATGGATGCCACGCCCATCCCCAGCAGCAGCAGCCCCACTCCGGAGTTCTCGATGCCGAGCGCCTCGCGGATCGCGGGGACGCGCGAGGCCCAGGTCGAGATGCTCAGTCCGCTCGCCAGGAAGATCGCGCAGATCGCGATGTACCAGCGCACGAGGCGCGAACGGGTGAGCGTGGAGTCCATGCGGCAACAGTATCCAGGATTCCCGCTCGGATCGAATCGATTCGAGAGATCGGTTCCACGCGGGGTACGATCGGGCGGTGAGCACGCGCCGCGCGACCATCAGCGACGTCGCCCGAGAAGCGGGCGTCTCCGCGTCGACGGCATCCGTCGTCTTCAGCGGGAAGACGCCGACGTCGGAGGCGACCCGGGCGCGCGTCCTCGCCGCCGCCGAGAAGCTCGGCTACACCGGTCCCGACCCCCGCGCCGCCTCGCTGCGCCGCGGACGGTCCGGCATCGTCGGGGTGGTCTTCGACGAGCACCTGGGCACGGCCTTCCTCGACCCCGTGGCGACCCACATGATGGACGGTCTCGCCGACGGCGTGTCCCGTCTCGGCGCCGCCCTCCTGCTCCTGCGCGACGACGGACGCACCGTCAGCGAGCCGTCGCTGCACACCGCGCCGATCGACGCCGCGGTGCTCATCGGCTGCAGTCCGCGCATGCGCGATTCGCTCGAGATCGTCCGAGCCCGCGGCATCCCGGTCGTCGTCATCGAGGGCGACGCGGGCGACGGCGTCCCCCGGGTCCTGCTCGACAACGTCGAGGCGCAACGGCAGGCGGCGCAGCACCTCGCCGACCTCGGGCACACCGACGTCATCATCGTCACCCTGCCGATCGACATCGAGCGGCGCCGGGGCTGGATCCCCGATGACGCGGAGCCGCGCGTCGACGTCACCGCCGACCGCCTGGCCGGCGCGCGCCAGGTCTTCCCGCACGCGCCCGCGCTCGCCGCGGCCTTCAGCTCGATCGATGAGGGAGCCATCGCCGGTCGCACCATCTTCTCGGACCCGTCCCGCCGCCCGACCGCGGTGATCGCCCAGAGCGACCTGCTCGCGGCGGGCGTGATCCGCGCCGCCGAGGAGGCGGGTCTCCACGTGCCGCGCGACGTGAGCGTCACGGGCTTCGACGGTGTCGTCGTCGACGGGCTCGCGCCGCACGTCCTCACCACCCTCGTGCAGCCGGCGACGGCGAAAGGCCGGGCGGCGGGCGAGGCCGTGGCGGCGATGCTCGAGGATGCGACGCCCGCCGGTCTCGACCTCACGTGCGCGTTCCGCGCGGGGACGACGACCGCCCCACCCCGTATCACGTGAGGTCTGTCGCGCGGGGAGACGAATGCTCCGGGTAGAATAGATCCGACACCCCGAGAGCCCGGGCATCAGCCCGTCGACCCCGAGGAGGCCTTCTCGTGCTGGCATTCCTCGGCGCCTTCGCCCTCGTCCCGATCCTTCTGCCCTTCCTCGTGGCGAAGATCGGCGCCCGCGCCTTCTACGTCGCCGCGGTCCTCCCCGCCCTCGCCTTCGCTCACGCGATCGCGCTCGCGCCGACCGTGCTGGCCGGCGGCATTCCCTTCGAGGAATACAACTGGATCCCCGGTCTCGGCGTCTCGCTCTCGATGCGGATGGACGTCCTGGGGTGGCTCCTGACGCTCGTCGTCACCGGCGTCGGCGCGCTCGTGATGCTCTACTGCCGCTGGTACTTCCGCGGCAAGACGCAGGGCGTCGGACAGTTCTCGGCCGTCCTGCTCGCGTTCGCCGGAGCGATGTACGGGCTCGTGCTCACCGACGACATCGTCGTGCTGATCATGCTGTGGGAAATCACCAGCGTGCTGTCGTACCTGCTCATCGGCTACTACCACGGCCGTGCGGCCAGCCGACGCGCGGCGCTGCAGGCGCTCCTGGTGACGACCCTCGGCGGGCTCGTCATGCTGATCGGCGTCGTCCTCCTCGTCGTGCAGTCCGGTACGACGAGCCTGTCGACGATCCTCGCGGCGCCGCCGATGGGCCCGGTGGTCGACGTCGCGGTGCTGCTGCTGCTGGTCGGCGCCCTCAGCAAGTCCGCGATCTTCCCGTTCCACTTCTGGCTCCCCGGTGCCATGGCCGCGCCGACCCCGGTCAGCGCGTACCTCCACGCCGCGGCGATGGTGAAGGCGGGCATCTACCTGATCGCGCGCCTGGCACCCGGCTTCGCCGACACCCCCTTCTGGCGCCCCACGCTCATCGCGCTCGGCGTGTTCACGATGCTGCTCGGCGGCTTCCAGGCCCTGCGCGAACGCGACCTCAAGCGCATCCTCGCCTTCGGCACGGTGAGCCAGCTCGGTTTCCTCACGGTCATGCTCGGCTACGGAACCCGGGATGCCGCCCTCGCCGGTGTCGCGCTGCTCCTGAGCCACGCGCTGTTCAAGTCGTGCCTCTTCCTCATCGTCGGCGTCATCGACCGGCAGCTCTCCACGCGTGACATCGGCGAGCTCTCCGGTCTCGGGCGGCAGGCGCCGGTCATGGCGACCGCGGCGTTCATCTCGATCGCCTCCATGGCGGGTGTGATCCCGACCCTCGGCTTCGTCGCGAAGGAGACGGCGCTCACGGCCCTCTGGCACGAAGCCACCTCGGGCGCCGCCTGGGGTGTCGTCGCGCTCGTGGGCGTGGTCGCCGGTTCCGCGCTGACGGCGGGGTACGGCATCCGGTTCCTGTGGGGGGCGTTCTGGACGAAGCGCTCCGTCGCGCGCACCGAGTGGCCCGACCCGCCCATCGGCTTCCTCGCCTCGCCTGTGCTCCTGGCGGCGGCGTCGCTCTCGCTCGGCTTCCTCGCCCCGGTGGTCGACGGCTGGCTCGCGCCCTACGCCGACACCGTGCCCGAGGCGACCGCCGGCGTCCCGGCGCCGGAGTACCCCTACCACCTCGCGCTCTGGCACGGTCTCGAGCCCGCACTGTTCCTCTCGCTCGGCACCCTCGCACTCGGCGCCGGCATCTTCTGGCTGGTGCGTCGCACGCAGCTGCACCGCCGCAAGCGGATGCTCCCCTTCACCGCGAACGACGTCTACAACCTCGCCCTGCGCGGCATCGACCGCTCGTCCGAGTGGACGACCGCGCGGTTCCAGCGCGGCTCCCTCCCGTTCTACGTCGGGACGATCTTCGTCGTGCTCGTGGTGGCCGAGGGCACCGCGCTCCTGGCATCCGACGAGTGGCGCGCGCAGCTCGACGCGTGGCAGTCGCCGGCCCAGCTGCTGGCCGCGCCCGTCATGATCGCGGCCGGGATCCTCGCGGTCCGCGCCCCCAAGCGGTTCACGGGCGTCGCGCTGGTGTCGGTGACCGGTCTCGGCATGGTGGTGCTCTTCGCCACGAGCGGCGCGCCCGACCTCGCCCTCACGCAGGTGCTGATCGAGACCATCACCCTCGTCGTGTTCGCGCTCGTGCTGCGGCGCCTGCCCGCGCGCATGGGGGAGCACAACGCCTCGGTGGCGCCGCTCGCGCGCGCCGCGCTCGGCGTCGGCGTCGGGCTGACGATGGCGCTCGTCGCCGTCGTCGCCACCGGCGCCCGGCAGGACGCCCCGATCTCCCTCGAGTGGCCCGCGCTGGCGTACGAGATCGGCCACGGGCGCAACGTCGTCAACGTCGCGCTGGTCGACCTGCGCGGATGGGACACGATGGGCGAGCTGTCCGTGCTCATCCTCGCGGCCACGGGCGTGGCATCCCTCGTGTTCATCACCGACCGCAGCGACAACCTGTCGCGCCGACGCTCGGGAACCGCGCGCAGCCGCGTGGGCCTCGGCCGACGCCGACCGCTCATCGAGACCGACAGCGGCGTCCGCGACCAGCGTGCCGGCGAGGCCGACGCCCCACGTGCCTGGCTCATCTCGGGTTCGAAGGTGCAGCCCGAGAACCGCTCGATCCTGATGGAGATCATCATCCGCGTGCTCTTCCACGCGATCATGCTCATCTCGCTCTACCTGCTCTTCGCCGGGCACAACCTCCCCGGCGGCGGCTTCGCCGGCGGCCTCGTCGCGGGCATGGGTCTCGTCATGCGCTACATCGCCGGCGGCCGTTGGGAGCTCGGCGCCGCAGCTCCCACCGACGCCGGGCGCCTGCTCGGAGCCGGGATGGCCCTCGCGGTGCTGTGTGCGATCGTGCCGCTGTTCTTCGGCTTCGCGCCGCTGCAGAGCTTCACGTTCGAGGGGGAGCTTCCTCTCATCGGGCACTGGGAGTTCGTCACCAGCACGATCTTCGACATCGGCGTGTATCTGGTGGTGATCGGGCTCGTGCTCGACGTGCTCCGCAGCCTCGGCGCCGAGGTCGACCGGCAGTCCAAGGACGCCGCCGACACCGAGGCGGTGACGGTGCCGTGAGCGTGTCGTTCGTCCTCATCGTCGTGATGGCGGTGCTGTTCGCGTGCGGGGTGTACGCGATGCTCGAACGCAGCCTCACGCGCGTGCTCATCGGCTTCCTGCTGCTCGGGAACGCGGCCAACCTCCTTCTGCTGATCGTCATGGGCCAGCCCAAGATCGCCCCGTTCTACGACGGGGGGACGACGGATGCCGCGGACATGTCGGACGCCCTGCCCCAGGCCCTCGCGCTCACGGCGATCGTCATCACCTTCGGCATCTCCGCGTTCCTGCTGGCACTGATCTACCGCTCCTGGCAGCTCGGTCAGGCCGACACCGTGATCGACGACGCCGACGACGTCGCGCTGCGCGAGCGCACGGCATCCGAGGCCGAGGACGCCATGGACGAGGAGTCCCGCTCCGACGACGAAGACGTCACGACCGACTTCGTCGGCGACGCGGTCTCACCGATCCGCGTGCTGCACCAGGGCGACCTGTCGCAGCTGATCGACGACGCCCCGGTCGATCGTGTGGCGGTCGGGCGCGACCGGCCGCAGGGCGACACCCGGCACCCCGAGGGTTCCGACCCCTCCGACGACGACACCCGCGACCCGGAAGACGGTGATCGCTCGTGAGCGCCCTGGTCCCCCTGCTCGTCGGCATCCCCCTCATCGGTGCCGCGATCAACCTCATCTTCGGTCGGCGTAAGAAGACGCAGATCGCGGTCTCGGTCGTCTCGCTCGCGACCGTGCTGGTGCTCGGGGCGATCCTGCTCGTCGCCGTCGACACGAACGGGCCGATCGCGGTGGCGATCGCGGGGTGGCAGATCCCCCTCGGCATCGTCCTGTACGTCGACGTGCTCGCGGCGCTGCTCGTCGTGGTCACGGCGATCGTGCTGCTCGCGGTCCTCCTCTTCTCGATCGGCCAGGGAGCTGCCGACAACGACGAGGACACGCCCGTCTCGATCTTCTACCCGGCGTACCTGATCCTCGGCGCGGGGATCTTCAACGCCTTCATCGCCGGCGACCTGTTCAACCTCTACGTCGGCTTCGAGATCCTGCTCGTCGCGTCTTACGTGCTCATCACGCTCGGCAGCACGGAGTCGCGGATCCGTACCGGCGTCGTGTACATCGTCGTGTCGCTGGTGTCGTCGATCCTGTTCCTCGCCGCGATCGCGATGGTCTACGGCGCGCTCGGCACGGTCAACATGGTGCAGATCAGCGAACGGATGGCGCAGCTCCCGCAGGACGTGCAGACGATCCTGCACCTCATGCTGCTGCTCGCTTTCGCGATCAAGGCGGCCGTCTTCCCGCTGTCGTTCTGGCTGCCCGACTCGTACCCGACCGCCCCCGCCCCTGTCACGGCGGTGTTCGCGGGCCTGCTGACCAAGGTCGGCGTCTACGCGATCATCCGCACCGAGACGCAGCTGTTCGTCGACAACGACCTGAACTTCGTGCTGATGATGGTCGCCCTCGCGACGATGATCGTCGGCATCCTGGGCGCCGTCGCACAGGCCGAGCTCAAGCGCATCCTGTCGTTCACGCTCGTCAGCCACATCGGCTACATGATCTTCGGACTCGCGATCAACACCCCGCTCGCCGTGGGGGCGACGATCTACTACATCGTCCACCACATCATCGTGCAGACGACGCTGTTCCTCGCCGTCGGCCTCATCGAACGTCGGGCGGGCAGCACGTCGATCCTCAAGGTCAAGGGGCTCATGCGCGCGGCCCCGCTGCTCGCCGTGCTGTACTTCATCCCGGCCGTGAACCTGGGCGGACTGCCCCCGTTCTCGGGATTCATCGGCAAGTACGCGCTGTTCGACGCCGCCGCCCAGGTGGGCACGCCCGTGATGATGGTGCTGATCGTCGGCGGCATAGCCACATCGATCCTGACGCTGTACGCCCTGATGCGCGCCTGGAACCTGTCGTTCTGGCGCGAGGAGAACGACTCCACCGAGACGCTCGAGCGCATCGCCTACCTCGGCAACGCCCCCGCGGCCGCGATCTCGACCGAGCGCCGGACGATCCCGCGCATCATGACCGCGGCGACGGCGGGGATGGTGGCCGTCACCGTCGCGCTGACCGTCTTCGCAGGTCCCCTGCTCGACGTCTGCTTGCGCGCGGGTGAACGGATCACCGACGGCATCACCCTCGTCCAGTTGCAGGACCAGGGGGCGGAGCGATGAGCCCCTCGCGTCGTTCGCAGGTCGGCTTCTTCCTGCACCAGCTGCCGTTCTTCCTCGTGCTGGTCGCCCTGTGGATGCTGCTGTGGGGGCAGTTCACCTGGCTCGCCTTCGTGACCGGTGTCGGCGCGGCGATCTTCGTGACCCGCGTGTTCCGCCTCCCGCCGGTGGACCTGTCCGGGCGGTTGAACCTCTGGTACGGCCTCGTCTTCGTCGTGACGTTCTTCGCCGCCGTCGTGCGCGGCTCGCTGGTCGTGGCGTGGCAGGTCCTCGACTTCCGTCGCGCGCCCGGCGCCGCCATCATCGCCGTCCCCCTCCGTGTCGACGACGACGTGATCATGGCGCACACGGCGGTCACGGCATCCTTGATCCCCGGTTCCCTGATCGTCGACGTCGACCGCGAGGGGCGCACGCTGTTCCTCCACACCATCGGGATTCGCAGCGATGCGGACGCCGAACACCAGCGCCGCGTCGTGCTGGGGTGGGAGGCGCGCATCACGCGCGCGGTCGGGTCGCGCGCGCAGCTCGTGGACCTCCGTCGGCAGATCGCGGATGCCGAGGACCATGAGCACCTCGGCGCCGAGACGCCCCGCGACGGACGGACCCCGCTATGACCGCTCTCATCGTCGTGATCCTGGTCGTCTTCGCCGTGGCTGCGGTGCTGGCTCTCATCCGGCTCGTCATCGGCCCGTCGATCCTCGACCGGGCGGTCGCCGCCGATGTGCTGCTGACCGAGGTGATCTGCATCCTGGGTGCCGACATGGTGATCAATCACCACACGCGGTCGCTCCCCGCGATGCTCATCATCGCTGCGGTGGGTGTGTTCGGCTCCATCGCCGTCGCCCGCTTCGTCGCGCGGAAGGAGAACCCGCGGTGACCCTGGAATCCGTGCTCGACGTCGTCGCACTCGTACTGGTGCTGATCGGTGCGGTGCTGTGCCTCACGGCGACCATCGGCCTCCTCCGCTGGGCCGATGTCCCCACCCGCCTGCACGCGGCGACCAAGCCGCAAGTGCTCGGTGTGCTGCTGATCGTCACCGCCGTCGTGCTGTCGGTGCGCACGTGGGAGGCGCTGGCCTTCGGCATCCCGATCGTCCTCATCCAGTTCGCGACGGCGCCCCTCGCCGCCCACATGGTCGGTCGCGCCGCGTACCGCAACCGCACGATGGACGAGCCGGGCCTCTACGTCGACGACCTGCAGCACCGCACCGAAGAGGGCGGCTCGATCGCCGCCCCCTCACGCCCCGAGAGCTGAAGCGCCGCGTCCGCGGGGGCGGGTGAGGCCGCCGTCGGGGCGCGTTGCGGCTGCGTCGGGGGTTGTGCCCCACCTTTGGCGATAAACGCGATTCGCGCCCAGACACGGCTTCTCCCGCCGTTTATCGCCGTGGATGCCGTTTATCGCGGCGCTTTCCCGCGAGACGGGACCGGGGCCGAGACCGCGCCGCGCCGTGCGGGCCGCGGTGCTCTGCGGCACCGCACCGCACCGCGGCGCCGCGCCGCAGATCGCGCTGCATCACACCGATAAACGCGATCGGCGGGTGGAAACGGCTTCGCGTACCGTTTCTCCCCGCCGATCGCGTTTATCGCGCAAACCCCGCAGCCGCATCCACACCCCTCGCAGCGCGCGCAGCCGCAGCCGCGGGCTCAGCCGAGCGCGATGGGCTCCGCGTGGCGGGCGGCGTCGGCCGATTCCTGCAGAGCCGACTTCTGGCGCAGCGGCGGCGTGCGGAAGAAGAGGGTCAGCACGAACGCGATCAGCGCCACGCCCATCGCGACCCAGTACACGCTGATGCTCGACTGGTTGAAGGAGACCAGCAGCGGCTTCGTCAGACGCGGGTCGGCGCCGTTCAGGAACGACGTGTCGTCCATCGTGCTGTTGTCGAACGAGGTATCCGACGAGTTCGACATGCCGTCGATGATCTGCGGAACGGCCTGGTCGACGAACGCGCGGCGGGCCGTGGCATCCGAGAAGTCGAGGGTGACCGTCCCATCGGAGGCGACCTTCGCCACGGGCAACTGCTGCTGGATCGCGGCGGCCGCCTGCTGGATCGCCTGCTCCTGTGCGGCCGCGGTCACCTGCGCTTGAGCTGCCGCGGGGATCGTGCCGGCCGCGACCTGCTGCGCCACGGCGTCGGCCGCGGCGGTCTTGGCCTGCTCGACGCCCTGCTGCGCGCCGCTGAGCGCACCGTCGGTGAGCTTCGCGACGAACGGGTCGTAGACCTTCGACATGATGCCGGCGTTGGCCGGTGCGGTTGCGACGGTCGGGTCGAGGGCGGCGTCCAGCGCGTCGGACAGCGTGGCCTGATCCTTGAAGTTCGTCTGCAGGTTCAGCGGCACGAGCGTGAACAGCAGCGACAGCAGCACCGCGGTTCCGAGCGTTCCACCGATCTGGCGGAAGAACGTCGATCCCGAGGTGGCCACGCCGATGTCGCGCGGACCGACGGAGTTCTGCGACGCGATCGTGAGCGTCTGCATCAGCTGACCGAGACCGAGGCCGATCAGGAGCATCGCTCCCGCGATCTGCCAGTACGACGTGTCGTAGCGCACGAAGGTCAGCGTGAAGAAGCCGAGCGCCATGAACGCCGTGCCGATGGTCGGGAAGATGCGGTAATGACCGGTGCGCGCGATGATCTGGCCGCTGACGATCGACGAGATCATGAGGCCCAGGATCATCGGCAGCAGCTGGAAACCGCTCTCGGTCGGCGAGGAGCCGAGCACGAGCTGCAGGTACAGCGGCAGCGTGAGCATGGCGCCGAACATCGCGAAGCCGACGAACACGCCGATGATCGTCGCCATCGAGAAGGTCGAGGAGCGGAAGAGCTTCAGCGGGATCAGCGCGTCGTCCCCCATGCTGCGCTCGATCAGGATGAAGGCGAGGATGCCGAGGCCGCCGATGATGTAGCACGCGATGGCGATGGGCGAGGTCCAGCCCCATTCGCGGCCCTGCTCCGCGACGAGCAGCAGGGGCACGAGGGCGATGATGACGGCCATCGCGCCGAACCAGTCGATGCGCACGGCGCCGTGCGGGTGGCGAGGGATGTGCAGGAACCGCAGCACGATCGCGAGCGCGACGAGGCCGATCGGCACGTTGATGAGGAACACCCAGCGCCAGCCGGCCAGGAAGAGGATCTCCGGTGCGCCGGCGAACAGGCCACCCACGAGCGGGCCGATCACCGAGGAGATACCGAAGACGGCGAGGAAGTAGCCCTGATACTTGGCGCGCTCGCGCGGGGCGAGGATGTCGCCCATGATGGCGAGCGGCATCGACATGAGGCCACCGGCGCCGAGGCCCTGGATGGCGCGGAACGCGGAGAGCTCGATCATCGAGGTCGAGAAGCTCGCGGCGATCGATCCGACGATGAAGATCACGATGGCGATGATGAAGAGCGGACGGCGACCGAAGATGTCGGAGAGCTTGCCGTAGATGGGCGTCGCGATGGTGGACACGATCAGATAGGCGGTGGTCACCCACGCCTGCTGGCTGAGGCCGTTGAGGTCGTCGCCGATCGTGCGGATCGCGGTGCCGACGACGGTCTGGTCGAGCGCGGACAGGAACATACCCGCCATGAGCCCGAAGATGACGAACAGGATCTGGCGGTGAGTCATCACCGGGGTGCTTCGGGTGGTCGGGGTCGACACGGCAGCAGTGGTCACGTTTCCTCGATACAGAGAGGGGCCGAACAGAAAGTGCCGCGTGAAGGGTCATACGCGGCGGGGAAGGCGGGGCGAACGGGCGTCGCCGGCACCGGAAAGAAGTTGTGTTTTGTCAACTATAAGGGTGCCGAACGGCTGCGCATTCCCGTTTGCCGCAGGTTCAGATATCCGATTCCCGTGCGTCGCTCTCGGCCTGGGGCGACGCCGCGCCCTCGGCGGGGTCGGGGGTCGCCGGCCGTGCCTCGAGTTCGCCCGCTTCCCGCTCCTCGCGGCGGCCCTCGGCGAGGAACGCGAGCCGGTTGAGGCACTCGTGGTTGCGGAGCACCAGCAGCGGTCGCCACAGGATGCCGGGGAGCACCGCCGGCAGCCCCGAGACGGGCTCTTCGGCGATCGTCACGGCGATGCCGTCCCCGTGCGGGCGTACGTCGAACCGGATGACGCCGCGACCGAGCAGCCCGGCTTTCGGGCGCAGGCGAACGCGCCGCGGCGGGTCCCACTCGACCATCTCGGTGGTGTCGTGGATCATCAGCGGCCAGACGCCGAGCGAGTGGTGGATGCGCGCACCCTCCCGCGGCCATTCGCGGTCGACGTCGCGCATGCGCGCCGCCCCGACCACCCACACCGGGTAGAGCCAGCCGTCCGCGAGCACCGCGAACAGGTCGTCGGGCGTGCAGCGCATCAGGCGGGTGTTGCGGGCGGCCATGGCATCCCTCCGTGATCGTCGTGCCCCGACCCTACGTCGCGACCCGTCTCGGCGCACGGCCACCGCTCCGCAGCATCGACAAACGGCATCCGCCACGAGAAACGACGGGACGTCCCGTTTCTCGCCGCCGATGCCGTTTATCGCGAGGGAGGTCGCGCGAGCGCGCGCACGCCGCCCCGCCCGGCCACGCCGCGGCACAGCGGGGGAGCCGCACGCCGCGCCCCCGGCGCCGCTGACTCAGCCGATCAGGCTCGGCTGCAGGTCGCGGAGCGTCCGGTGGTGCGTCATCCGGGTCACGCCGATCGCCGCGAGCAGCACCCCGCCGACCATCCACGCGCCGAGCACCAGCAGGTCCGTCCCCACGCGGCTGATGTCGCCTCCGTACATCACCTGGCGCATGGCATCCACGACGTACCCCATGGGCAGCACGTGGTGAAGCGCCGCGAGCGGCCCGGGGAGGGTCTGCCACGGGAACGTGCCGCCGGCCGTCACCAACTGCAAGACCATCAGCACGAGGCCCAGGAACTGCCCCACCGACCCGAGCCACACGTTCAACGCGAGCACGATCGCCGCGTACGTCGCCGAGGCGAACAGCAGGATGCCGAGGGCGGCCCACGGGTTCGCGAACGAGAACTGCAGAGCGACGGCGAGCACCGTGAACAGTCCCACCATCTGCACCGCGCCGAGACCGGCGGGGGTCAGCCAGCCCGCGAGCGTCACGCGGAACGGCGAACGCAGCGCCGTCACCGCCCGCTTGGAGACCGGCTTCACGATGAGGAACAGCGCGTAGATGCCGATCCAGCCGGCCAGGGCCGCGAAGAAGGGGGCGAGGCCGGCGCCGTAGTTCTGCGCCTTGGTGACCGACGTCGACCCGACGCTCACGGGATCGGAGATCGTGTCGGCCTGCGCCTGCCGCGTCTGGTCGTCGGAGTCGGGGATCTGCTGCACGCCCGACGCGAGGCCGTCGCGCAGCTGCGTCGCGCCGTCCGACAGCTGCCCGAGGCCGCTGTCGAGCTGTGCCGCGCCGTCGCGCAGCTGGGCGGCGCCCGTGGCGGCGGATGCGGCGCCGTCGGCGAGGGCGGACGCACCATCGGCCGCGGTGGACGCTCCGGATGCCACCTGGGCGCTGCCGGCGGCGACCTGACGCGCCCCGTCGTCGAGGGTGTTGATCTGCTGGACGGTCTCCTGTACCCGGGTGTTCGCGGCCTGGAGGCGGTCGCCGACCGGGTCGAGGCGGGAGAGGATCTCGTCGATCCGCTGCTGATCGAGACCGGCGTCGGCGAGGGCCTTCGCGATGTCGGCGCGGGCCTGCGGCAGCTGGGCGGCGGCATCGTCGGCGATCGTGCCCACCTGGCGCGCGGCGGAGTCGATGCGGTCGACCCCACCCGCCACCTGCTGCGCACCGTCGGCGACCTGCGCCGAGCCGTCGCGCAGCTGCGCGGTGCCGTCGCGCAACTGTGCGGCACCGTCGGAGAGCTTCGCCGTCCCGTCGGCGAGCTGCGCCGAGCCGGAAGCCAGCTGCGTCGACCCCGACTTCGCGGTGCCGAGGCCGTCGACGAGCTGTGTCGCCCCGGTCGTGGCATCCACCAGGTTCACCCGGATGGTGTGCAGCGCGTCGAGGAGCGTGAGACCGGCCTCGTCGGTGACCTTCTTCGCCACCGAGGCCTGGATGCGCGCGACGGCTTGCGAGCCGATCGTGGAGGCGAGGTAGTTGTTCGCGTCGTTCGTGCGCAGCTCGATCGACGCCTGCCGCGGGGAGTCGCTCGAAAGCGAGGCGACGGCGTCGCTGAAGTCGGCGGGGAGCGTCACGATGAAGTCGAAGTCGCCGCGTTCGAGTCCGGTCGAGGCCTGGTCGGCGTCGACCCGGTGCCACTCGAACGTGTCACTGTCGAGGAGCTGATCGGCGGCCTCGTCACCGAGGTTGCGCTGCTCGCCGTTGATCTCGGCGCCCGTGTCGTCGACCACGAGGGCCACGGGGACGTGCGAGAGATTGCCGTAGGGGTCCTGGTTGGCCCAGAGGTACAGGCCGCCGTAGAGGATCGGCACGGCCAGGAGCGCCACGAGCGCGATGACCGACATGCGCGTGGAGGTGAGGCGGCGCAGCTCCGCCGTGATCATCTGGGGGATCTTCACCGGACCTCCTCCTTCTCGGTGTCGAGGGCGTCGAGTGCCGTGCGCGAGGCGTGGCCCGCGATGACGAGCACGGCGTACCCGCGCTCGGCGAACTCCTCCGCGATGCGCCACCAGGCGGCCGGCTCGCCACCGTGCCGGTCGGGTGCGACGAGCACGAGCCCTTCGACGTCTTTCCGCAGCGCCGCGAGTTCCAGCAGCAGCCGGATCCGCGCGGCGGCGTCGACGTTGCCGATCGGCAGGGATGCCAATGACTCGAGCCCCAGCCCTTCGAGCCAGCGCTGCGCGGCGAACGGCGTGGGCGCGTGACCGGCGAACATGAGCTCTTCGGCGACGACACCGGTGACGGTGACGTTCGGCTCCGGCTCCGAGACGACGGGGGCGTCGACGAGGGCGACGCGGCGGCGGATGGCACCGGCGTCGGCGCGTCCGTCGATCGTGACCGATCCGCTGTCGATCTTCATCCGAGCGGAGGCGACCAGCCCGAGAACGGTGGGTCGCTGCTCGGTCTCGGCGACCGCGAGGGTCGCCCGTCCGGTCTCGTACGAGGTGGAGGTCTCGGGGAGGGCGCGCTGCGCCCGTCCTTTCGCGACCGCGTCGAGCACGATCTTCATGGCGTCTCCAGGTCGGGGTTCTGATCCAGCAGTTCGCGCGCTTCGGTCCACGAAAGACCGGCGATTCCGAGGACGGCGGTCACCGCGATCGCGCGGGCGCTGGTGGATTCGGCATCCACTCGCGCGATCACCATGCGACCGGTCTCTTCGAGTAGGCGCGACAGGGTCGGGGCGGGGAGGTCGGTGCGCAGTTCGCCGGAGTCCTGTCCGCGACGGACGATCGCATCGATGCGGCGGCGGAGCGGCGCCAGGGCGGCGGACGTCTCGGGCAGGTGCGCGTCGTCGAGGGCGAGGGCTGCCGAGGCCTGAACGTGCGCGGCCTCGCGCCACAGCTCGGACGCGAGCCGGGCGAGCGCGAGGCGGGAGTCGGAGTCGTCGATACGGTCGGCGATGGCGTTGAAGCGCGCTGCTCCGGCCGCGATCACCTCGCGGACGATCGCGTTGCGGTCGTCGAAGTGTCCGTACAGGGCGCGGCGGGACAGCCCGGCGCGGGCGGCGATCGCGGCGATCGAGGCGTGCGGGTCGTGGCCGATCGCCGCGGTGGCGGCATCGACGATGCCGGCGCGGTTCTCGACGGCGTCACGGCGGCGGGCGGGTGTGGACACGGAACCTCAGTGTACGCCACAACTTGCACTTGCGTGTGCACTTTCTTCCTCCGCCTGCGCCCTGGTTCGGGGGCCCATTTCACGCGAAACGGCCGAGATCACCCGCGGTGGCGCGGCATGACGGGTGATCTCGACCAGTTCACGTGAAATGACGCGCGACGCACGACGCACGGCGCACGGCACACGGCGGCGAGGGCATCGCGGTGCGCGGCGGCGGGCGCGCAGCACGGGACCCACGCGCCCAGCACGACGCCGCCCGACCGAAACGGCGGGGCGGCGTCGAGGGAGCGCGGGAGCCCGCGTCAGTCGGTGCCGGAGTCGAACGCGGCGGACTCGCCGGCGGCGTCCGTCGCGTCGGCGAGGCGCTCGCCCTCGGCCGACAGCGGAGCGGCGGGCTCGATGATCTCGCGGGCACCGCCAGCGGCGACGTCGCCGACGAGCTCGCCGGTCGGCCCGCCGATCAGCCCGAGGCTCGCGTACTGCTCGAGACGGGCGCGCGAGTCGGCGATGTCGAGGTTGCGCATCGTGAGCTGGCCGATGCGGTCGACGGGGCCGAACGCGGCGTCGCCGACGCGCTCCATCGACAGCTTCTCGGGCGAGTACGACATTCCGGATGCCACGGTGTCGAGGATCGTGTAGTCCTCGCCGCGGCGCAGACGCACGGTGACCGAGCCGGTGATCGTGGACCCGACCCACTTCTGGATCGACTCGCGCAGCATGAGGGACTGCGGCTCGAGCCAGCGACCCTCGTACATGAGGCGGCCGAGGCGGCGACCCTGCTCGTGGTAGGTCGCGAGGGTGTCCTCGTTGAGGATGCTGTTGACCAGGCGCTCGTACGTGAGGAACAGCAGCGCCATGCCCGGGGCCTCGTAGATGCCGCGCGACTTCGCCTCGATGATGCGGTTCTCGATCTGATCGCTCATGCCGAGGCCGTGGCGGCCGCCGATCGTGTTCGCCTCGCGGACCAGCGCGACCGGGTCGTCGAAGCGCGTGCCGTTGATGGCGACGGGACGACCGGCCTCGAAGGTGACGGTCACGTCTTCGGTCTCGATCTCGACCGCGGGGTCCCAGAAGCGGACACCCATGATGGGCTCGACGATCTCGAGCGACACGTCGAGGTGCTCGAGGGTCTTGGCCTCGTGCGTGGCGCCCCAGATGTTGGCATCCGTCGAGTACGCCTTCTCGGCGCTGTCGCGGTAGGGGAAGTCGTGGGCGACGAGCCATTCGCTCATCTCTTTGCGGCCGCCGAGCTCGGTGACGAAGTCGGCGTCGAGCCACGGCTTGTAGATGCGCAGCGCGGGGTTGGCGAGCAGGCCGTAGCGGTAGAACCGCTCGATGTCGTTGCCCTTGTAGGTGGAGCCGTCGCCCCAGATGTCGACGCCGTCCTCCTTCATCGCGCGGACGAGGAGGGTGCCGGTGACGGCGCGACCGAGCGGCGTGGTGTTGAAGTACGTGCGTCCGCCCGAGCGGATGTGGAACGCGCCGCACGCGAGGGCGACGAAGCCCTCTTCGACGAGCGCCGTCTTGCAGTCGACCAGGCGCGAGATCTCGGCGCCGTACTGCGTGGCGCGGCCCGGGATCGACGCGATGTCGTCTTCGTCGTACTGGCCGAGGTCGCCGGTGTACGTGCAGGGCACGGCACCCTTGTCGCGCATCCACGCGACGGCCACCGAGGTGTCGAGACCACCCGAGAAGGCGATGCCGACGCGCTCGCCGACGGGAAGGGACTGCAGGACCTTGGACATGCGCTCGATTCTATTCGTGACGGGCGCCGGGCCTCGAAACGCGGGGATCGGTCGGGGCGGCCGACCCCCGCGCGCGTCCGAGCGCGACGGCGCCGACGGCGGCGACGATGATCGTCACGGCGATGCCGATGATGTAGCCGATGACGCTGCCCCAGCTGCTCTCGTACGGGTTGAGGAAGGGGTACGGGTACCAGTAGGGCTGCCCGGTCGTCGGGTTGGTGATGAAGTTCGCGCGCAGCAGCGTGTAGACGATCCACGCGATCGGGAAGATCGCCGCACCGAGCGCTGCTCTCCACGGCAGGCGTCGGCGGCACGGTCCGAGGAACAGGTCGAGCAGGAGGAACAGCGGACCCCAGACGTGCATGACCTCGTTCGACCACGCCACCGTCTCGGGCTGCAGCGGAAGCCCGCGCAGGAGCAGGTTGTACACGACGCCGGTGATCACCATGTACGTCGAGACCCACGCCAGCGCCGCGGCCAGCGGGAGCGGGTCGGGCTCGGTGCGGCGTCCGCGCGCGAGGAACCGGATGCCGGCCCACGCCAGCACTCCCACGCTCGCCGTGTTGGAGAGGATCGTGAAGAAGCTGAAGAAGTTGGTCACGATGGTGAGCACGTCGCGCCCGTTGTCGACGGCGCCGGCGACGGAGGACACGAACTGGGCGATGATCGCCGCGGCGACGAGCGCGGCCATCGCGAGGCGGAGGGCGGTCCAACCGGTCGCCCAGGAACGGGAGCGGAACATGCGCTCAGAGTAGTGACGCCGCCACGCCGCCGGGTGGGCTTGTGGACAACCCCGCCGGGGTGCTGTCGGACCGCTCGATAGGATGGGGTGTACCGCCGGATAACACGCGAGGAGCGCACATGCCCGGAATCGTGATCGTCGGCGTCCAGTGGGGCGACGAAGGCAAGGGCAAGGCCACCGACTTGCTCGGTGAGCGCACCGACTGGGTGGTGAAGTTCAACGGCGGCAACAACGCCGGCCACACCGTCGTCATCGGCGACGAGAAGTACGCCCTGCACCTGCTGCCCAGTGGCATCCTCTCGCCGGGCGTCACCCCCGTCATCGGCAACGGCGTCGTGGTCGACCTCGAGGTGCTGTTCAACGAGCTCGAGGCGCTCAACGCCCGCGGGCTCGACACCAGTCGCCTCAAGATCAGCGCGAACGCGCACATCATCACGCAGTACCACCGCACGCTCGACAAGGTCACCGAGCGCTTCCTCGGCAAGCGGATGATCGGCACGACCGGCCGGGGCATCGGTCCCGCGTACGCCGACAAGATCAACCGCGTCGGCATCCGCGTGCAGGACCTCTTCGACGAGAACATCCTCCGGCAGAAGGTCGAGGGCGCCCTCGACCAGAAGAACCACCTGCTGGTGAAGATCTTCAACCGCCGGGCGATCACCGCCGACGAGGTCGTCGAAGACCTCCTCTCCTACGCGGACCGCGTGGCGCCCATGGTCAGCGACACCTCGCTGCTCCTGAACGACGCGCTGGATGCCGGTGACGTCGTCGTCTTCGAGGGCGGCCAGGCCACGATGCTCGACGTCGATCACGGCACCTACCCGTTCGTCACGTCGTCGTCGGCGACGGCCGGGGGCGCGGCCACCGGTTCGGGCGTCGGACCCAACCGCCTCGACCGCATCGTCGGCATCGTGAAGGCGTACACGACCCGCGTCGGTTCCGGTCCCTTCCCGACCGAACTGTTCGACGAGAGCGGCGAATGGCTGCGCTCGCGCGGCTTCGAGTTCGGCACCACCACGGGCCGTCCCCGCCGCGTGGGCTGGTACGACGCTCCGATCACGCGCTACGCCACGCGCATCAACGGCATCACCGACCTGGTGCTCACGAAGCTCGACATCCTCGGCGGTCTCGAGCAGATCCCGGTCTGCGTCGCCTACGACGTCGACGGCGAGCGGTACGACGACCTGCCGGTCAACCAGACCGACTTCCACCACGCCAAGCCGATCCTCGAGTACCTGCCCGGGTGGAGCGAAGACATCTCCACCGCGCGCACGTTCGACGAGCTGCCGCAGACGGCGCAGGACTACGTCCTCGCGCTCGAGGAGATGAGCGGCACGCGGATCTCGGTCATCGGCGTCGGGCCCGCACGCGACCAGGTCATCGTCCGTCACGACCTGATCGACTGACGTGCGGTTCTGGGTCGGCGCCTACGCCCCCGACGCCGGGTCGGCCGAGGGAATCGGCATCCTGCAGGCCGGTGACGCCGACTCGGTGTGGGCGTCCGGGCCCCTCGGCATGGTGGGGACGGCCGCCGCCGCCCCGGGTTCGCCGTCGTGGGTCGCGGTGCACCCCCAGCTCGACGTGCTGTACGCCGCCCTCGAGGCGGAGGGCACGGTGCAGGCGTACCGCCGCACCGGAGAGACGAGCCTCGCTCCGCTCGGCGCGCCGGTGCCCGCCGGCGAGGCCGTGTGCCACGTCGCGGTCGCGCCCGACGGATCGTTCCTCGTCGCCAGCTGCTGGGGCGACGGTCGCGTGGTGCGCATCTCGTTGGATGCCGCGGGCCGACCGTCTTCGCCCGTGATCGCCGCGGCGGCGGGCGACCCGTACGGGTCCACCGACGCCCCCTTCGCCCTCGACACCGGCGCCGCCGTGTCGGGCGCGGTGGTCCCCGACCTCGCCGCCGCGGCCCGCGCGTTGCGCGAGGCGGTGGGCGAGGAGTTCGGGCACCTCGTCCCCGAGTACGACGCCGTTCCCGATACCGACGCCGAGTCCGAGGAGGCGGCCGCGGGGGCACGCGTCTCCCGCGCGCACGAGACGATCGTCCTCCCGAGAGGGCTCCTCGCCACGACCGACATGGGCCTGGACCTCGTGCGGTTCTGGCGTTCGAGCGGCGCCGGTCTGCGCCTCGTGCAGGAAGTGGCGCTGCCGAAGGGCAGCGGCCCGCGGCACGGGGTCTGGCATCCGTCCGGCCACCTCTACGTCGTGACCGAGCTCAGTCGCGAGGTGTTCGTCCTCACCCCGGATGCCGAGGGGCGGTGGCGTGTCCTGTCGGGCGAGCCTCTGCTCGGCACCCTCGACGGAGACACCGCCGCCGAACTGTGCACGAGTCGTGACGGTGCGACGCTCTACGCCGGAGTGCGCGGCAGCGACACGATCGGCGTCCTGTCGGTCCGTGGCGCGGGCGAGGCGCTGCAGCTGACCGCGCTCGCCGAGGCCGGAACGCATTGGCCGCGACACCACGTCGTGGTGAACGACACGCTGCTGGTGGCCGGTCAGCTCGCCGACGAGATCGTGTCGCTCCCGCTCGACGCCCGCACGGGTGTGCCGGGCCGCGTGCGCCACCGCACGGCGTCCCCTTCGCCGACGCGCCTGCTGCCGATGCGCTGAGACCGACGACGGCGCCCCACCCGAAGGTGAGGCGCCGTCATGCGGGTCACGACGTGGGGATCCACACCCGCATCGTGGAGGGGCCGCGGTTGCCCCAGTCGTGATAGGCCACGAGCGGGACGGCATCGGCGTCCGCGACCTCGGGTGCGGTCGACTCCCGGTAGGGCCAGGTCTCCGACGGGACGACGCGATGGCCGACACGGATCCACACCCGCCCGTCGCGCTCGAACGGAGCGGGCTCCCCGACGAGGCACACGTCGCCGACGTCGTCGATCCCCGAGACGTCCGCGGACTCCAGTGCCAGCACCTCGGGGCCGCGTTCGACGGCGATGCACCCGCGCACCGCGTCGATCCGCGGATCGGGGGCGACGACGCGCGGCGCCATGGGCAGTTCCAGTTCGACGACGTCCCCCGTCCGGAACGCCCGTCGCACGCGGGCGATCCCCGGCGCCACGGCATGCGTGTCGATCAGCTCTCCGCCCGAACGGATGGCGACGTGCGCGCCCTCCGCCCACTGCGGCACACGGAGCGACAGCGTCCACTCGCCCGCCGAATCGTCGTTCACCGTGACGCGGATCGTGCCGTCCGCGGGGTACACGGTCTCGACGTCGAGCGAGACCGGCCTGCCGTCGTCGAGCACCGTCCGGATCTCCGCGGGCGCGTACTGGTGGAGCTGGATGCCGTCGGCATCCGCCGTCGCGATGTACGCGTCGAGGCTCGCGAGGGTGCGCGCGAGGTTCGGCGGGCAGCACGACACCTCGAACCACGGCGCCCGCAGCGACGACGACGCGCGCGGGGAGGTGCCGTCGGGGTCGGCGACCACGCCGGGCACCCGCTGGTGCAGGGTGTTGGCGTAGAAGAAGCTGCGCCCGTCCGCGGCGGGCGAGGTCGCGATCACGTTGTAGAGGGTGCGCTCGATGAGGTCGGCGTACGACGCGTCGCCGTCGTTGAGCAGCAGGCGCCACGAGAACATCACCGAGGCGATCCCCGCACAGGTCTCGGAGTAGGCGCGGTCCGGCGGCAGCTCCCAGTCGACGCCGAACGCCTCGTCCTGGTGGTGCGAGCCCTGACCGCCCGTGATGTACGTCCGGCGGCCGCGCGTCCGCCCCCACTGACGGCGGAGGGACTCGAGCAGCGCGTCGTCGCCGCTGTCGACGGCGACATCCACGGCACCCGCGGCGAGGTAGTTGGCCCGCACCGCGTGGCCGCTGAGCGCCTCGGCGTCGCGCACCGGCACGTCGTCCTGGAAGTAGGTGCGACCCCACTCGATGTCGCGGAGCGTCTCGTGACCGCGGCGCGAGACGAACAGCGCCGCCTGCCGGCCGTAGCGCGGTTCGCCGGTGAGGCGGGAGAGCTCGGCCAGGGCGGTCTCGATCTCGGGGTGGCCGCAGAAGGCCGGGATGCCGTCGGGCCCGAAGACGTCGCACACGAGGTCGGCGGCGCGGCGGGCGATCGTCAGCAGCCCGTCGTCGGCGCCCGGCCGTGTCCGCTCGCGGGCCACGGCCGCCTGGAACAGATGCCCGAGGCAGTACAGCTCGTGCCCCCATTCCAGGTCGGACCAACGGGGTTGCTGACCGGGGCGGCCGAACTCGGTGTTCAGGTACCCGTCGTCCTCCTGCGCGGCGGCCACGCGGGCGACGACGGCGCGGAATGTGCGCTCCAGGTCGGCATCGTCGGAGCGGCCGATCTCCCACGCGGCGGCCTCGAGGAACTTGTAGATCTCGGAGTCCGAGAACTCGCGCCCGCGGCGCCCCTCCGGCAGGCCGCCCGCGGCGGCCAGGTCGAAGTTCGGCAGCCATCCCTCGGATTCGAGCCGGTCGAGGATGTGGGCGAGGGTGTGGGCGGCGTTCACGCGCTGGCGCTCACCCCAGAACCCGCCGGTGATACGGACCTCGCCGAGTCCGAGGGGACGCAGGGCGGAGCGGGGAGGGACGACGGGGGCGATCACGGTGGACGGCGGGGCGACGTCGAGCGGACGGGAGGGGAGGGTGGTGGACATGGTCATCCCTTGAAGGCGCCGGACATGAAGCCGCGCACGTAGTGGCGTTGGAGGATCAGGAACAGGACGATGCACGGCAGCGCGAGGACGACGACGCCGGCTTCGGTGACGCCGTAGTCGATGACGCCCATCGTCTGGCCGCGGAGGTTGGCGACCGCCAACGGCAGCGTGATCTTCGACTGGTCGTTGATGAGGATCAGGGGGGCGATGAAGTCGTTCCACGCGGTGAGGAAGGCGAACAGACCCACCGTGATCAGGCCGGGCTTGACCGCGGGGAGCAGCACGCGGCGCAGGGCGGAGAAGCTCGTGCAGCCGTCGACGAGGGCCGCCTCGTCGAGTTCGCGCGGAACGGACTCGAACGAGATGCGCATCATGAACATCGAGAACGGGAGCTGGAACATCGTCAGCACCAGCGCGACGCCCACGAGCGAGTTCTGCAGTCCCACCGCGTTCAGGATCACGTAGAGCGGGATGAGCAGTGTCGCGTACGGCACCATCAGGATCGCCAGCACCAGCAGGAACAGCAGGTTCTTGCCCGGGAACGAGAAGCGCGCGAACGCGTACCCGCCGAAGAACGAGACCAGCAGGGTGAGCGCGACCGTCAGCAGGGACACGAAGAGCGAGTTGCCGAGGTACACCCAGATACCGGACTGGAAGTTGGCGAGGGTGGCGTAGTTGCCGAAGCCCCAGCCGTCGTTCTGGCTCGTGCCCGCCTGGGGGCTGACGGATGCCACACCCGTCCACACGAGCGGGTACAGGAAGATGATGGCCAGCGCGCCGGTGAAGATCTTCGAGGGCAGCCCCCAGAGCAGGGGTCCCCGCGAGCGGCGACGCCCGGTGGATCCCGGCGCGACGATCGCGCGGGTGCTCAGGGTCGCGGGGCGGGCCGGGGTGTCTGTCAGAGCCACGTCAGGCCTCCTCGGGGCGACGGAACGCGCGCAGCTGCACGACGTTGATGACCACCAGGGCGATCAGGATGATCACCGACAGCGCGGCGGCGATGCCGAGGCTGTTCTGGCCCTGGAAGGCGATGTTGTAGATGAGCTGGACGACCGTCATCGTGCTGTTGTCGGGTCCGCCCTTGGTCAGGATGTAGAACTGGTCGAACGCCAGCAGCGAGCCGGTCACGCACATGACGGTCGTGAGGGCGAAGGTGGGGCGCAGCAGCGGCACCGTGATGTCGCGGAAGATCTGTCCGCGCGACGCTCCGTCGATCCGCGCCGCCTCGTAGAGCTCCTCCGGGATGCCCTGGAGGCCGACGAGCAGCAGGAGCATGTAGAAGCCGGCGAAGCGCCACACGATGAGGAACACCGTCGACCACAGGGCGCCCTCGGGCGAGCCGAGGAAGGTGATCCCCCACGACTGCATGAGACCCGCGAAGGGGCCGGCGATGGGGGAGTAGAGCACGTAGAAGAGCAGGGATGCCGAGGCCAGGCCGAGGGCGCTCGGGAGGAGGAAGGCGGTGCGGAGGAACCCCTTCCAGCGGCTGGATTCCTGGACGAGCAGCGCAAGCCCCAGGCCGAGCCCGATCAACAGGACCGTCGTGATCACCGTGTACAGCAGCGTGAAGCGGATCGACTCCCAGAAGAGTCGGTGGTTCACGGCATCCACGAAGTTCTCGGGGAAGTTCGGGCCCATGTTCCCGCGCAGCAGCGGCCACTCCGAGCCCGACATCTGCAGTACCAGCAGCAGGGGGATGATGAACAGCGCGACGACGAACAGCGCCGTCGGGGCGGCGTAGAGCCAGCCCTGGAGCGGGCCGCCGAGGGCGGAGCGTGCGTAACGCTTCCGCCGGAGGGGTGTGGAGAGGGCCACGTCATTCCTTCCGAAGGGGGGTGTGGGGCGTCGCCGCGTGGACGACGCCCCACCGGGACTCACTGGGCCAGGACCGCAGTGATCTCGTCGTTGTCGGCGTCGACGGTGTTCGTGCCGTTGAGCACGGCGTTGCGCACCAGCGTCAGCCACGGGCTGCCGGGCGCGTTGAACGCCTGCTGGAAGTTGAGCGCGACGGGCGTCTTGCCCTTGCCCGCGACCTCGTTGATCGCGACCTGACGCGGGTCCTTCGCGGAGTACTCGTTGTTCGCGAGGTCGGAGCGTGCGACCGTGCTGCCGCCCTTGGCGAGGACGCCGACCTGAGCGTCCTCGGACGTCAGCCACGACAGGAAGTTCCAGGCCTGTGCGGACTGCTTCGAGTCCTTGGAGATGCCGATGCCGTCACCGCCGACGAACGTGGACTCACCGCCCTCGACGCCCGGGATGCCCGAGACGCCGGCGTCGAACTTCAGGCCCGAGAGGAGCGTGGCGGGGAAGGGCATGATGCCGACCTTGCCCTCCTGGAAGCCCGCGACCCAGGTGGCGCCGGTCTCGTCGGCCGAACCGGGAGCGACGGCGCCCGCGGCGTCGAGGTCCTTCCAGGTGGAGTAGACCTCCTTGGCGGCGTCGTTGTTCAGCAGCGAGGCCGTGCCGTCGGCGTTGAGGACCTCTTCGCCCGAGGCCCAGATCGACGGGAACCAGGTGAAGAGGAGGCAGCCGCCGCAGTTCAGGCCCGTCGACGTGCCGGACACGCCGGGCTTGTTCAGCGCCTGCACGGCCTTGGCGGTCTTGGCGAAGTCGGCGATGGTCGCGGGGGCCTTCTCGGGATCGAGACCGGCCTCCTTCACGAGGTCCTTGTTCCACATCATCACGGACAGGTCGAGCACGAACGGCAGGACGTACTCCTTGCCGTCGAGGGTGCCGGCATCCAGGTGGCCCTTGTTGATCGTGTCCTTGTAGGAGAGGCCGTCGATCTGGGTGGAGATGTCCTGGAACAGCCCTTGCTGCACCCAGTTGGGCACGTAGACGATGTCGGCGGCGAAGAGGTCGGGGAGCCCGCCCGAGCCGGCGGCGGCGCCGACCTTGGCGACGTAGTCGTCGTTGGGGACGACGGTGAGCTCGACCTGGTTCTTGTGGGTGCTGTTGTAGGCCGCCACGAGGTCCTTGGCCTGCTTCTCCAGGGGCGCGCGCGTCCACAGGGTCAGCGTCGCGCCGTCATCCGTGCCGGTGGCCGGAATGTCCTGCGGGGCTGCGGTCGAGCCGCCCCCGGAACAGGCGGCGAGCGAACCCACCAGGACGCCGGCCGCGAGCGCGGCCGTCAGCGTCCGCACCGCGGTGCGGCTTCGGGAAAGCTTCATCGGTTCTCCTCTTGCTCTTCATCGAGTAAGCGCTGCGGCGGGCGCCGCTGTCGCACATGTGATCGGGTCGGGTTCGAAAAGCCGAAACCCATTTCGGGACACTATCCGGCGAAGGCGCTATGGTCAACACATCTCGATAAGGTTTTCGGAAGGGGCGAGCGTGAACGGCAACGGGGCGAACCGCGCGGTGACGCTCGGCGATGTGGCCAAGCGCGCCCAGGTCTCGATCGCGACGGCGTCCAAGGCGCTCAACGGGCGAGAGGATGTGGCCGACGCGACGCGGCGACGTGTGCTCCTCGCCGCGGACGAGCTGTCCTTCACCCCGAACGCGATGGCGCGGGGGCTGGTCGCCGGGCGGACGGGGACGGTGGGCCTGCTCACGAGCGACCTCGAAGGTCGTTTCGTCCTGCCGATCCTGATGGGCGCCGAGGACGCGTTCGGCGCGGGCCAGGTCAACGTCTTCCTATGCGACGCCCGCGGGGACGCCATCCGCGAGCAGCATCACCTGCGCGCGCTGCTGAGTCGGCGCGTCGACGGGATCATCGTGGTCGGCCGCGCGACGGATCCGCGGCCGTCGCTCGGACCCGACATCCCCGTGCCCGTCGTATACGCGTACTCGCCGTCCGACGATCCGCGCGACATGTCCCTCGTGCCGGACAACCGCGCGGGCGGCCGGTTGGCCGTCGAGCACCTCGTCTCGTGCGGGCGCACCCGCATCGCCCACGTGTCCGGAGACCCCACGTACGCGGCCGCGAAGGACCGCCTCGCCGGCGCCCGGGAGGGGCTCGCCGCGGCCGGCCTCGAGCTGGTCGGCGAACCGATGTTCTCGGAGTGGACCGAGAACTGGGGGCGCGACGCGGCGGCGATGCTGTTGTCGCAGCACCCCGACATCGACGGGATCTTCGCGGGTTCCGACCAGATCGCCCGCGGCGTGCTCGACACGGCGCGCGAGCTCGGGCGGACGGTCCCCGACGACCTCGCCGTGGTCGGCTACGACAACTGGGAGATCCTCGCGACGAACTCCCGTCCGGCGCTCACGACGGTGGATGCCAACCTGCAGCGTCTCGGTCGGCTCGCCGCGCAGCGCGTGTTCGAGGCGATCGACGGCGCGCGGCTGGAGTCGGGGACGAGTCAGTTGCCGGTGCGGTTGATCATCCGCGGATCGACCATCGCGCGGCGCTGAGTTTTCGCGTCCTTCGAAATCTTCGAAAAGGATTGAGAAAACGTAAGCGTTTCCTTAGCGTTTCATCCCGCATGTCTCTCTCGGTGAGGAGAGAGACCGAGAGGATGAGACATCGTGGACTCCCCACACCGCACGAGCCGTCGCACCTGCCGCACGGCCATCGGGACGATCGCTTCCGCAGCCGTCGTCGCGACCCTGGTCGCCGCGGCCCCCGCACAGGCGGCCAACACCGACATCGGCTACCCGACGTTCTCGGGCAGCCCCACCCCCGTCCCCGCGACGGGGGTGACCTACACCCCCGGTAACCAACTCCAGAAGATCTTCGACGCCGACGTGGCCGCCGGGGCGGGCACCAGCGTCGACAAGGACTTCTGGATGGACCGGATGCTCGCCCGCACGGGCGACGCCGGCAGCTTCGGCGACAACAACCAGTGGCTGTTCACGCGCGGGCGGGCGGCCTTCATGAAGGAGCACGACCCGTCCGCCCTCGGCTTCGGCGGGCAGCTCGCCTACTGGGAATCGATCGACGGCCGCTCCGGCTACACCATCGCGGCGCGCGTGAACGGCGCCGACGTGCCGCTGACCGAAGACATTGCCCAGCGCAAGCAGACCCCGAGCTACTGGCGCAGCGTGCACCGCGGCGGCGGGCTCGAGATCGTGCAGACGAAGTTCATCACCGACGCCAACGTGCTGGTGACGAACCTCGACGTGCGCTCCACCGGCGGTGCGGTCGACGTCGAGCTCGTGGCATCCTCCCCGTACGCGGTGTCCGCGGAGGGCGACGAGCTGGTCGGTCACGTCGAGGCGCTCAACAACCTCACCAAGATCTCGCCGCGTTTCTCGGGAGACGGCTTCGCGCCCGCGGGCCAGACCCTCACGCGCACGCTGTCGGTGCCCGCCGGCGGCAGCGCGACCGCCAAGGTGCAGCTCGGCCTCGTCACCGACGAGATCGCCGAGTCCCGCAGCGAGTACGACGCCACGCGGGCGCAGTCGCCCGCCGAGGCGTACACCGGCCACGTCACCGCCTACAACCGGTGGTGGGCCCAGAACGTGCCGTACCTGGACACCCCCGAGGACAACATCGACAAGTCGTTGTTCTACCGGTGGTGGCTCATGCGGTTCAACTTCCTCGACGCCGACATGCCCGGCAACACCTACCAGTTCCCGGTCGCCATGGAAGGCGTGCTCGGGTACAACAACTCGATCGTGCTCACCACGGGCATGTTCATCGACGACCTGAAGTACTTCCGCGACCCGATCTACTCGTACGGCCCCTGGGTGTCGACGGGGGAGACGAGCAAGAGCTACAAGTTCGTCGACAACCCGGGCGACCCGGCCAACTGGTCGAACAGCTACACCCAGTACATCTCCGAGGCCGCGTGGCGCTCCTACGAGCTGCACGGCGGACCCAGCGCCATCGCCGGGAACCTCGCCAAGTACGCCGAGGACGACGTCAAGGGCCTGCAGGACGCCTACGACTTCAACAAGAACGGCCTCATCGAATACAACTGGGGCGCGATGACGGGCAACGACGCCGATGCCGTGTCGTTCCACTGGAAGGCCGGCTACCAGGACCGCGCCGAGAACGCCTACCTGTACTCCAACGCGCTCGCCTCGGCCGAGGCCTACCGCACCGCCGGTGACACCGCGAAGGCCGCCGAGATGGAGGCGTTCGCGCAGAACATCAAGGCGCAGGTCATGAAGGTGCTGTGGAACCCCGACCGCAAGCTCCTCGAGCACGCCATGGCGAACAACGGCGAGCACGTGCCGTGGAAGGAGATCAACAACTACTACCCCTTCTCCGTCGGCCTCGTGCCCAAGCCCGGCGACGCCGACTACAACGATGACTACGTCCAGGCGCTGCGGCTCTTCGCGGACGACAAGCAGTACCCGATCTTCCCCTTCTACACCGCGAACCAGGCCGACCAGGCGGCGTACAACGCCACCGGCGGCCAGGGCAGCAACAACTTCTCGGTCATCAACTCCACTGTGATGTTCCGGATGATGTCGAAGGTCCTGCGCGACTACCCGACGGATGCCATCACCGCGGAGTCGTACAAGAAGCTCCTGTACTGGAACGCGTGGGCCCACTATCAGAACGGCGGCGACAACCGTCTGCCCGACCAGAACGAGTTCTGGGCCAACGGCTCGGCGAACCCGCAGAAGATCGACTACCGCTCCTGGATCCACCACACGATCCTCGGCGCGACGAACTTCACGATGATCGAGGACGCGATGGGCGTGCGCACCCGCGACGACGCCAAGATCGAACTCGACCCGATCAACATCGGGTGGGACCACTTCACCGCGAACAACATCCGGTACCGCGATCGTGACCTGACCGTCACGTGGGACGCTCCGGGCGGGACGCGGTACTACGGCGATGACGTGCCCGAGGGCTACTCGGTGTTCCTCGACGGCAAGCTCGCCTTCACCGTCGACAAGCTGTCGCACGTCATCTACGACCCGGCCACCGGAACGGTGCAGGTCGTCAAGGGCGACGCGAAGGTCACCACCGCGACGACCTCGTCGGTCCAGGCGCCGCAGGACGTGCGCTTCGCCGACGACGCCCGCGTGGTCGACCTGTTCGCCAAGGCCGGTGCCGACGTCCGCACCGCCAGCACGGGCAGTGCGAACCTCGCCGCCTCGGCGACGGCCACGTTCTCGGCCGCGGGCCGCGACCCGAAGGGCGCGGTCGACGGCACGACCATCAACGAGCCCTTCTGGGGGACCGCCGGATCGCCGAACGCCAAGGACTCCCTCACCGTCGAGCTCGGCAGCGAGAAGACCTTCGACGACATCCGTCCCTACTTCTACGACAGCTCGTCGTCGGCGACCGCGCCGGGGTACGCCGAGCCGTCGGTCTACACGCTCGAGGTGCGCCGGGGCGGGCAGTGGTCGGTGATCCCGCAGCAGGCCCGCACACCCGCGTACCCCCGCGCGAACTACAACCACGTCCAGTTCCCCGAGGTGACCGGTGACGCCGTGCGCCTGACGGTGACCCACGCCAGCGGCATGAAGACCGGTGTCAAGGAACTGCAGGTGTTCGACACGGGCGTCGCCGCCCCGGCATCCACGAACCAGGCTCCTCTGGTCACGGCGTGGCAGAACCTCCCGGCGTCGGTCGGCGGCGCGGCCGCGCTCGTCGGCACGGTCAAGGACGACGGGCTGCCCGCGGGCACCGTGTCGTCGACCTGGTCGGTGGTGAGCGCGCCCGAGGGGGCGACGGTGCTGTTCGACGACGCCGCGTCCGCCTCGACCACCGCCCGCTTCTCGGACAAGGGGCAGTACGTGCTGCGCCTGACCGCCGACGACGGGGAGAAGACGTCGCAGACCGACGTCACCGTGCAGGGCGAGCCGGTCACCGCCGGCACCAACGTCGCCCCCGAGGCGACCCCGACCGCGGAGTACACCGCGGGCTGGAACAACGTCAAGGCGGTCAACGACGGAAAGGTGTTCTTCACCGGCGGCAGCCAGAGCGACATCTGGGGCACGTGGTCGGGCAACCACCCGGCGACCCGCTGGCTCCAGTACGAGTGGAAGACGCCGCAGCGCATCGCGGGGGCCGAGATCGGCTTCTGGAGCGACCAGACCGACCCGAACTCCAGCAACGGCGTCAACGTCCCGAAGGGGTGGAAGGCGCAGTACTGGACCGGTTCCGACTGGGCCGACGTGGGAAACCCGTCGGACTACACGGTGAAGCGCGACGCGACCAACTCCGTCACCTTCGACGCCGTGACCACCACGCGGCTCCGCGTCGTGCTGCAGGCCGCGGGCAACGGACCGTACGCGGCCGTCGCCGTCAGCGAGCTGAAGGTGTTCGCCGACGCGCCCACCTCGATCGAGCCGATCGACGTGCGCACGGCCGTGGGCACGAAGCCGACGCTCCCCGCGACGGTGGATGCCACGTACTCGGACGGCAGCCACGCCGACCTCCCCGTGACGTGGGCCGCGGTCACCGACGCGCAGGTTGCCGGTGAGGGCAGCTTCCCCGTGTCGGGCATCGTCCCCGGCTCGCCCGTCTCGGCCAAGGCGACCGTGTGGGTCCGCGCGACCGCTCCCGGTCAGATCAACCAGGTGGATGCCGTGACCAGCCGCACCCAGCCGGGTGTCGCGCCGGTGCTGCCGAAGACCGTGGGCGTGCTGTTCAACGACGGCTCGCGCCAGGACCTCCCGGTCACCTGGGACGCGGTCGCCGCGGACTCCTACGCCGCGCCGGGACAGTTCACGGTCGCGGGCACGGTGCAGAGCGACCTGCCCGGCACCACGGCCGCGTCGGCCGCGGTGACGGTCGGGTCCGGCGGTGACGACACGAAGGCGCCCACGGTGGCCTTCCAGGTGTCGCCGGCGGCTCCCGGCTCGGGCTGGTACACGCAGGCGGTCGCCGTCGACGTGACGGCGCGCGACGATCAGGACGCGGCCCCGCGCATCGAGGTGCGCGTGGATGCGGGCGCCTGGGCGGCCTACACCGGCACCGTCTCGGTGACCGGCGACGGAGCCCACGTCGTGCAGGCCCGGGCGACCGACGCGGCGGGCAACACGTCGCCGGTGGCCGAGCAGACCGTGCGCATCGACACGACGGCTCCGGCCGTCGAGGTGACCACCGACGCGGTCTCGCGCACGGTCAAGGCCACCGCGACGGACTCCGGCTCGGGCGTGGCCGCGATCGAGTACCGCCTGGGCGACTCCGGCGAGTGGAAGGCGCTGACGGGCTCCGTGCTCGTCGGAATCGACGAGACGAAGGTGCAGGTGCGCTCGACGGACACGGCGGGCAACGTCTCGCCGGTGGTCGAGCGCACGGTGCCGAAGGCCGACGGGTCGCAGAAGCGCAACGTCGCCCTGCTCGCCACGCCCACGGCATCCGGAACCGCCGCCTGGAACAAGGTCACGGGTCTGAACGACAACGTCCAGCCCACGTCCTCCGGCGACGTCGCCCCCAACGACAACGCGAACGTGTGGGGCGTCTGGCCCGCGGTGACCGACCAGTGGGTGCAGTACGACTGGACCGAGCCGGTGACGGTCGGCGAACTGGGCGTGTACTTCGTGTCGAACATCGATGCGCAGGGACTCGGCATCGACGTCCCCGCGAAGTGGGAGGCCGAGTACTGGGATGCCACGACCAGCGCGTGGGTGCCGGTGAAGAACGCCGGCGCGTACGGCACGGCGAAGGACACCTACAACACGGTGTCGTTCGATCCGGTGACCACGACGAAGCTCCGCCTGACGCTCGACCCCGTCGGGACCGAGCAGGGCAAGGGCAGCGTGGGCATCAAGGAATGGCAGGTGTGGGAGCAGCCGGAGACGCCGGTCCCCGACACGCAGGCGCCTGTCGTCACCCCCTCGGTCGACCCGGTCGCTCCCGCGAGCGGCTGGTACACCGGCACGGTGAAGGTCTCGGCGACCGCCATCGACGACCGTGACGACACTCCCGTCGTCGAGGTCCGCGTGGGCGGCGGCGAGTGGTCGCGGTACACCGCGCCGGTCGAGGTCACGACCGACGGTGCGACCACGGTCTCCTTCCGGGCGAAGGATGCCGCCGGCAACACCTCCGAGCCCGCGGGCGTCGAGGTGAAGCGGGATGCCACCAAGCCGGTCGCCGACGCGGGCTGGAACGCCCCGTCGCGCACCGTGACCCCCGCCGGTACGGATGCCGGTTCGGGCGTGGCCGTCGTGGAGTACCAGCTCGGGGGCGGGGCGTGGACCGCCGCGACCGGCGTCACCGCCGTCGGCGACGCCGCCACGACGGTGCGCGTGCGGGTGACCGACGTCGCGGGCAACGTGTCGGATGTCGTGGAGGTCGCCGTGCCGGCGAAGACCACGGATCCGGGCACCGACCCGGGCACGAACCCCGGCGGGGGTGGCACCGATCCCGGCGCCGAGCCCAGCGGCTCGCTCACCGGCAACGAGGTCATCCGGATCGGCGTCGCGCAGGTGGCGCCGGGCGGGCAGCTGCCCGTCTCGGTCAGCGGGGCAGCGCCGGGCACGGTGTTCGCGGTGGAGTTCCGCTCCACCCCGGCCCGCCTGGGCACCCTGACGGTCGGGGCCGACGGCACCGCGAACGGAGTGTTCACCGTCCCGGCGTACGCCGAGTCGGGGGTGCACACCGTGGCCCTCCTGGTGCCCGGCGGCGAGCTCACCGCGCAGGTGACCGTGGTCGCTCCCGGCGCGACGTCGTCGCAGACGCCGCCGCTGGCGGTCACCGGACAGGATGCCGCGTCGACGCAGGTCGCGATCGGCATCGGCGTGAGCGTGCTGCTGCTCGGGCTGATCGTCCTGGCGATCGCGTACCACCGTCGGCGCCGCTCGGCCTGACGAACCGGGGCCGGGGGCGTTTCGCCCCCGGCCCCTTCCGCACGTCCCCCCGGTCGAAGGAGACCACCGTGATCCGTCCTGCCCCGCGGCGCCTGTGGGCCGCCGCGACCGTCCTGGGCCTCGTGGGAGGAGTGCTGGCGCTGACGCCGGCGAGCCCCGCCGCTGCCCTCCCCAACCCCCTGATCGGCGACGGGTCGGTGTACTCCGCCGATCCGGCCACCCTCGTCGCCGACGACACGCTGTACGTCTACGCGGGCCGTGACGAGGCCGACGCGACGACGAACGACTTCGTCATGAACGAATGGCAGGCGTTCTCGACCACCGACGTCCAGGGCGGCTCCTGGGAGCACCACCCGTCGCTCATGCGCCCCGAGCAGGTCTTCTCCTGGGCGACGCCGGGCCGCGCCTACGCCGGTCAGGTCGTGCAGGGCGGCGACGGCCGCTACTACTGGTACGTGCCCGTGCACGAGGCCGGCAGCAGTTCGCCCGATCCGTTCGGCATCGGCGTCGCGGTCTCCGACACCCCGCTGGGCCCGTGGAAGGACTACGCCGGCGGTCCGATCGTGTCGCAGAAGATCCTGGGCAACAACGCCCACAACATCGATCCCACCGTCTACGTCACCGACGACGGCCGCGTGTGGATGTACTGGGGCAGCTTCGGTCGCCTGCTCGGTGTCGAGCTGGCATCCGACATGAAGACGATGATCGGCACCCCCACCGAGTTCCGCAGCGGGGTCGACGGCTTCTTCGAGGCCGCGTGGCTGTTCGAGCGGAAGGGCACCTACTACCTCGCCTACGCCGCCAACACGGCCGGGCCCGACAGCTGGTGCACCCCCGCGGTCTACCACGCGTGCATCGCCTACTCGACCGCGCCGACCCCGATGGGTCCGTGGACCTCGCAGGGCCGGGTGCTCGCGCCCATCTCGTCGACCACCAGCCACCCCGCCATCACCGAGTACCACGGCGCCTGGTACATGGCGTATCACACGGCGGATGCCGTCGGCGGGAACCACTTTCGGCGCTCGGTGGCCGTGGACGAGGTGCAGTGGGACGACTCCGTGACCCCGGCGCGCATGAAGCCCGTGGTCACCACCCCGGCGCACGACATCAGAACGACCCCCTCGGCGAACGTGGCTCCGTGGGCCACGGTCTCGGCGTCGAACGAACCTGTGCCCGTGCAGTATTGGAAGGCGGCGCTGAACGACGGCATCGTGCGCCCGAACCCGCTTCCGCCGGACATGTGGGGCTCCTACGGCGCCGACCGACCGGCCTCCCAGTGGATCCAGTACGACTGGCCCGAACCCGTGCGCCTCGACCGCTCGTCGATCCAGTTCTGGAGCGACCGCGAGCCGGGCAGCGGCGACGGCGTCTCGGCCCCGTCGTCGTGGAAGCTGCAGTACTGGGCGGGCGGCCGCTGGAACGACGTCGAGAACCCGAGCGGGTATCCGACCTCGACGCGCGAGCTGCACGAGGTGTCGTTCACGCCCGTGACCACGACCCGGCTGCGGGCGACGCTGAACGCCTCCCCGGGCACCGGGGCGTCGTCGAGCTACTCGGCCCTCGCGGTGGAGGAGTGGACCGCGGGTGCCGTCGCTCCGACCGATGTGGAACCGGCCGCCACCAGCACGCTCGTCGGAGAGGTTCCCGAGCTCCCCGACACCGTGGCGCTCGCGTACGGCGACGACCGCGTGGCCGCGCCCGTGACCTGGGATGCCGTCGACCCGGCCTCCTACGCGGCGCCCGGCACCTTCACGGTGAGCGGAACGGCACAGGGATACGCCGCCGGTCGCGTGCAGGCCACCGTCACGGTGATCGGCGCGGACGCCTGGCGCACCAACCTGGCGAAGACCGGCACACCGGTCGCCGACTTCACCGCCGGCTGGAACTCGCTCGCCTCGATCAACGACGGGACCATCGTCTACCAGGGCGGGTCGGCGTCGCAGACGTGGGCCACGTGGGACGGCGTGCGCCCCGCGAGCCGGAACGTCGGCTACACGTGGGAGACGCCCGTCACCGTCGACGCGGTCACGGCGCACTTCTGGAGCGACGTGGCGGGAGCCTCGGGCGCGGGCGACGGCATCGCCGTGCCGGCCTCGTGGCACGTCGAGACGCTCGTCGACGGCGTCTGGACCGAGGTCGCGGGAGCCGGCGGCTACCCGGTCGAGGCGTCGGCACCCAGCCGCGTGTCGTTCACGCCCGTGACGACCACCGGCATCCGTGCCGTGCTCGACGCGCAATCCGACGGCACCACGAACGCCGCCGTCGGCGTCTCCGAACTCGAGGTGCTCGGGCAGACGGCGGATGCCACGGCCCCCGAGGTGTCGCTCGAGGCGCGCGGCCCGCAGGGCGCCGACGGATGGTTCGTCGGACCGGTGACCGCGCGTGCCGATGCGACCGACGACCGCGACGTGCGCGTCGCCCTCTCGGTGGCGGTGGACGGCGCGGCGGCCACGACGACTCCCGACGTGCGCCGCGTCGACACCCTGGTGCGTGAGGACGGCTCGCACACGGTCACCGCCCGCGCCACGGACGCCGCCGGCAACGTCTCGACCGAGGCGACGGCATCCTTCCGCATCGACGCCACCGCTCCTTCGGTCACGGCGACGCTGGACGCGGGCGCCCGGTCGGTCTCGGCGACCGCGACGGATGCCGGCTCGGGCCTGGTCGGCATGGAGTACGCGCTGGACGACCCGCTCACGTGGAAGCCGTACACGGCGGCCGTCGCGGCGCCCGATCTGGAGCGGCACGTGATGTACGTGCGCGCGACGGACGCCGCGGGCAACGTCTCGACCGCGACCGCGGTGACCGTTCCACGGTCGCCCGATGCGCCGCTGACCGGCAACATCGCGCTGTACGCGACCCCGACGGCATCGTCGGCCTCCGGCTGGGCGCCCGTCGGCGGCGTGAACGACGGCAGCGTCACGGGCAGCGCGTGGGGTACCTGGCCGCGCGTCGGCGAGCAGTGGGTGCAGCTGACCTGGGATCGCCCGGTGACGGTGGACCGTGCGAGCGTGCTGTTCGCGCGCGACGCGGCCGACGAGGCCGATGCCGGACTGATCCCTCCACGGTCGTGGGTGCTGCAGTACCGCGACGACGCGGGCGCGTGGGAGGACGTCGCGACCTCGGACACGTACGGCCGGTCGTCGGATGCCGCGAACGAGGTGCACTTCACCGCGGTCGAGACCACGGCGGTGCGCGCGCTGATGCAGTCGTGGGGCGCCGCCGAGGGTCAGGGGTCGGCCGCCATCTCGGAGTTCGAGGTGTGGGCCGCCGCAGATCAGCCGCCGGTCGACACCACGGCGCCGACGCTGGAGTTCCCGGCGGCATCGCCCGTCCCCGCCTCGGGCTGGTACCGCGACGCGGTGCCGGTCACCGCGACCGTCACCGACGACACCGATCCCTCTCCGACCGTGCGCGTGCGCGTGGACGGTGGCGCGTGGGCTGCACTGACCGACGACTTCCGGGTCACCGGTGACGGCACGCACCTCGTCGAGGCCGAGGCGGTCGACGCCGCGGGCAACGTGTCGTCGCGCGTCGCGCTGACGGTGAAGATCGACGGCGTCGCGCCGACGCTGACGACGGCCGTGACGCACGAGGCCTCGGAGCACGTGGTCGAGGTCACCGCCTCGGATGCCCTGTCGGGTGTCGGCACGGTCGAGCGCCGAGTCGACGGCACCTGGATCGCCGTGGTCGATGGGCAGGTGACGCTCGCCTCGGGCGGAGGAACGGTTCCCGTCGTGCTGCGGGCGACCGATCTCGCCGGAAACACCTCCGACGCGCAGACCGTCACGGTCGACACGGGCACGACCGGACCGGTCGACCCGACGCCGACTCCGACGCCGACTCCCTCGCCGTCCTCCTCCGGGGCGAACGCGTCGGTCGACGGATCGACGACGGCCGGAGTCACGGGGTCCGCGACGCTTGCTCGCACCGGCACGGTGTGGCCGCTCTCCGCGCTCGCGCTCGCCGTCGTCCTGCTCTTCGTCGGCACGGTGGTGGCGCGTCGCCCCCGTCGGGATCGCCGGTAGAGGGGCGGTGCGGGGGCTCTCACCGACGCATCTGCTGACTACGTGGCGCGTCCTTGGGCGGCCCTGCAGTTGGTGAATGCAGTGACGGCTGCGGCGTCGCGCTGCTAAACTGACGCGACACCCCCGGACGCTTCGGCTACCGGTTAGAAAGCCCCGCTCCGGCGGGGCTTTCGGTTTTCGGCCGCC
The DNA here is from genome assembly GCF_900156455.1 of Microbacterium sp. RURRCA19A. Lineage (GTDB taxonomy): Bacteria > Actinomycetota > Actinomycetes > Actinomycetales > Microbacteriaceae > Microbacterium. Next base: position 269,544 of record NZ_FTNQ01000002.1, on the reverse strand, counting down.
ATCGCTCGGGCCGACGGAGGGTCTGCCGCCCAGATCGGACCTCTTCGGGCAGTTGGCTCGCCATCAGAGCTTCGGGGGTTACACAGCAGACCAGCGCGGGCCCGGTCTGCTTCAACGCTTTGCTTTGACGCAGAGTCGGCATCGGGCTGATCCAGCCGACCGAGACGCCCACTTCCGCCTGAAGCGTGCGGATCGTCGTCACCTGGTCGGAGTCGTTGGTCAGGAGGCAGTACAGGTCGGCCTCACCTCGGTGAGCGTCGAGCAGCATTCGAACGGCGAGGTTGACGTCCGATCCCTTCTCCTCGGTCTTCCTCACCGAGACACGAACGAGGGAGCCGTCGGCATCGAATTCGGCGGGATGCTTCGGCATGAGCCTTTTCGCCTCCGGGTACTGCTCGAGGCAGCGCCGATAGAGATTGAACCCGTCGACGTAGACGATGGCGGTCGGACGCGCGGGTTCTCGCATGCGGCGCAGTCTACGAGCGGGTGAGGAGGGGCTCGGGCCTCTGTGGAGAACTCGAGGCGCTCGGCGCTGAGCGCTACTTCTTCGCGTCCTGGCGCGGAATGATGATCTGCTTGACGATCAGCAGCAGCGAGGCGGTGACCGGGATCGCGACCAGGGCGCCGAGCAGCCCGAGCAGCGTGCCGCCGACGAGCGCGCCGATGACGACGAGCGATCCCGGGACCGAGATGGTCCGGCTCATCACGCGCGGCGTCAGCACATATGCCTCGACCTGCATGTACACGAGGTAGACCACGGCGAAGATCAGTCCGGCCGTCGGATTCACGATGAGTGTGAACACCGTGGCGGTGCCCCAGAAGAGCACCGACCCGACGAGCGGGATGAGGGTGATCCCGAACGCGAAGGCCGCCAGCAGCGCCGCGAAAGGCTGCCCGACGATCGTCAGCACGATGAAGGCGAACACCGCGTTGATCAGCGCCAGCACGACCATGCCCGACAGGTAGCCACCGACCGAGTCGGTGATCTGGCCCGTCATCTCCGACACCGTCTCGCGGTTGCGCGCCGGGCTGAGGCGCACGAGCGAGTTCTTCATCGACGGGAGGGATGCCAGGAAGTACAGGCTCAGCACGAGCACGATGATCGCGCCGGAGATGCCGGTGGCGATGGTCACGCCGGCCTGCAGCAGACCGCCGCCGATGGCGGTGAGGTTCGCCGGGTTCGTGAAGAACTTCTGCACCTCGTTGAAGATGTCGCCCACGCTGTCGCCGAAGTTCGACTCGATCCACAGCACGAAATCGCTGGTGCGGAGGTCCGAGACGAAGGTCGGGACGTCCTCGATGAACTGCGAGATCTGGCGCACCACCGGCGGGATCAGAAGCCACAGGGCGGCGGCGAGGATGACCGCGAGTCCGCCGAACACGATGACGATGGCCCACGCCCGCGAGATGCCGCGGCGCACCAGACTCCGCACGAGCGGATCGAGCGCGAGCGCGATGAACAGGGCGATCGCGATGTAGATGAGGACCGTGGAGAGGTTCGACAGCGACAGGCCGAGGAGCAGCGCTGTGAGCCCGCCCAGGGTGAGGAAGAAGCCCGCGGCGTAGGGCCGCGCGATCGCCGACCACACGGGCCGGTCGCGCGAGGTGACCTCCCCGGCGTTGGCGCCCTCGGCGGAAGGATCGGGGTGCGACGATCGGCTCATGGTCACACTGTAGGGCTCGCCGCGGCGGACCGCGGGTGCGCGATAGGGTCGGGTCCGGAGGACCCATGACCGACGCCGACCCCACGACGATCCTGCAGGGCCTGCGCGGCAGCATCGACAACATCGACGCCGCGCTCATCTTCCTGCTCGCCGAGCGATTCCGCTGCACCAAGCAGGTCGGTGTGCTCAAGGCGCAGCACGGGATGCCGGCATCCGACCCCTCTCGTGAAGAGCAGCAGATCGCCCGGTTGAAGCGTCTGGCCGCCGAGGCCGACCTCGATCCGGAGTTCGCGGAGAAGTGGTTCAACTTCGTCGTCGCCGAGGTCATCCGTCACCACCGGTCGGCCGCCGGCGCCCCCGCGGACGACTGACCGACACGCCCGGGCGTGCCCCGGGCGACGGGACCGCGCACCTCATCCGCTACGCGCCCGCGTGTGCCACGGTCGTCCCGGAAACGCAAGCCGGCGGTCGGTTTGCCAGCCGATCCATCAGCGTGAAACGGTAGAGGAGGCCCCCAGCGGGCCGCCCACCCGACCAGTCCGCGGTCGCCGGTGCCGGCTCGGGGGAGTCGCGCCGCGAGCGTACGGTCGGCGGCCAGGACCCGGATCCGACATCCGGCGTCGGAGCGTTCGCACCCCCGGTGAACGCCGAGCGGCTGCCACCCGGGCGTGACCGATGCGGCCACCCGAGGCCGCGCAGGTGCACACAGTGACCACTCCGCATGCCATCGCGGCCAGGAACCTCTTCAAGGTCTTCGGCCGCTCCCCGCAGTCCGCCGTCGAGAAGCTCCGCGCCGGTGCCCGGCGCGACCAGCTCGGCGACGCCGGAACCGCCGCCGTCATCGACGCGAGCTTCGACGTCGAACCCGGCGAGATCTTCGTCATCATGGGCCTCTCCGGCTCCGGCAAGTCCACCATCATCCGCATGCTCAACGGCCTGCACGACGCCACGGCCGGCACCGTCGAGGTGCAGGGCGACCCGCTCACGGGTGTGAGCACCGCGCGGCTGCGGAGCCTGCGCCGCGAGCGCATCGCGATGGTGTTCCAGCACTTCGCCCTCCTGCCGCACCGCACGGTTGCCGCGAACGTGGCGTACCCGCTCGAGATCCGCGGCGTCGGCAAGGCCGAACGCCTCGCGAAGGCGGACGAGATCCTCGCCCTGGTGGGCCTCGAGGGGTGGGGCGACAAGCTCCCCTCGGCCCTCTCCGGCGGTATGCAGCAGCGCGTCGGCATCGCCCGCGCCCTCGCCGCCGACACCGACATCCTGCTCATGGACGAGGCGTTCAGTGCGCTCGATCCGCTCATCCGCCGCGAAATGCAGGAGCAGCTGCTCGAACTGCAGCGGACGCTGAAGAAGACGATCGTGTTCATCACCCACGACCTCAACGAGGCGATGTTCCTCGGTGACCGCATCGCGGTCATGCGCGACGGCCGTATCGTCCAGATCGGAACGCCGGAGGACATCCTCACCGACCCCGCGAACGACTACGTCGAGCAGTTCGTGCAGGACGTCGACCGCGCCCGGGTGCTCACGGCGGCGAACGTCATGGAACGTCCCCGCCCCCGCGTGGATGCCGGCGCGGGCCCGCGCACGGCCCTCCGCCAGATGCGCGACGCCTACATGTCGGCCGTGTACGTCACCGATCGCGACCGCAAGCTCCTCGGGATCGTCACCGACCGGGATGCCGTGAAGCTCGTCCGCGCGGGGGAGAGCTCGCTGCTCGGGCGGCTGAAGCCCGTGCCGCACAGCGTCCGCGAGGACGAGGTGCTCATGAACCTGTTCGTGCCCGCCGTCGAGTCGCCGCTGCCGCTGGCGGTCCTGGATGCCGAGGGACGCCTCACCGGCGTCATCCCGCGCGTCACTCTGCTCGCCGCGCTCGGTCCCGGGCCCACCGCCACCGAGGAGATCACCGTGCTCCCGCAGCCCGTGCCCTCGGCCGAGATCGACGCCGTGCTGGCGGACGCGGGTGACGCGCCGGAAGCCGTGGCATCCGGAATCGAGGGGGTGCGCTGATGGACGGGTTCCGTATTCCGGTCGGGACATGGGTCGACGCGGGCGTGGACTGGCTCCGCGACAACCTGTCGGGCCTGTTCGACGTGATCGCCGTGGTGGTCCGCTTCCTCGTCGGGGGACTCAGCGACGTCCTGCTGGCCGCACCGATCATCGTCGTGATCGTCGTCGCCGCCCTGCTGGCGTGGCTCGTGCGTTCGTGGAAGCTCGCGATCGGCACCGTCGTCGGCTTCGCGCTGATCCTCGCCATGGGGCAGTGGGTGACCGCGATGCAGACGCTCGCGCTCGTCGTCGTCGCGGCGGCCGTCGCCGTGGCGATCTCGGTGCCGCTGGGCATCTGGTCGGCGCGCAACCCCGCGGTCCGCGCCGTGATGAAGCCGGTCCTGGACTTCATGCAGACGATGCCGGCGTTCGTGTACCTCATCCCCGCGATCACCTTCTTCAGCATCGGCGTCGTCCCCGGCGTCGTCGCGACGGTGATCTTCGCCCTGCCTCCGGGCGTGCGCCTGACCGAACTCGGCATCCGGGGAGTGGATGCCGAGACCGTCGAGGCCGGACACGCGTTCGGCGCGACGCCCGGGCAGATCCTCCGTGGCATCCAGCTCCCGCTCGCGATGCCGACGATCATGGCGGGCGTCAACCAGGTCATCATGCTCGCGCTGTCGATGGCGGTCGTGGCGGGCATGGTCGGTGCCGACGGTCTCGGCAAGGAGGTCGTGCAGTCGATCTCGACGGTCAACCTCCCCAAGGGCGTCGAGGCGGGGCTCAGCGTGGTCATCCTCGCGGTGTACCTCGACCGCCTGACCGCAGCCCTCGGTACCCGCGCCGCGAACACGTCGTCGCTGCTGGCGGTGCTGGGCCGCCGCCGCGGTCCCGGCGCCCCCGCCTCCGGCGGCCCGGCCGCCGATGCCGCAGGCGAGGCCGAGCGCCAGGTCGCCTCCCCGCGCCGCGCCCCCATCACGACGGGCGCCTGAATCCGCTGCGTCCCCCCTGCACTACGGAAATCACATACGGAACGGAAGATCACATGAACAAGCGACACCTCACCGCAGCACTCGCCCTCGGCACCGTGGCGGCCCTCGGGCTCGCCGGATGCGCGAGCGGCAACCAGGCCGAGGGCGGCGCCGGCGACGGCGGCGACAAGGGCACGATCACGCTGGGCTTCCTGCCCTCGTGGACCGACGGCCTCAGCACCGCCTACCTCCTCGAGGACCAGCTCGGCAAGCTCGGCTACACCGTCAAGATGCAGACGCTGACCGAGGCGGGGCCGCTGTACGCCGGGCTCGCGCAGGGCGACGTCGACATCTACCCGTCGGCCTGGCCCGAGCTGACCCACAAGTCGTACATGGACACCTACGGCGACGCGATCGAAGACCTCGGCGCGTACTACGACAACGCCAAGCTCACGATCGCCGTGCCCAGCTACGTCGACATCGACTCGATCGACCAGCTGCAGGCGAACGCCGCCCGGTTCGACGGCAAGATCTACGGCATCGAGCCCGGGGCGGGCCTGACGAAGCAGACGCAGGAGGTCGCGATGCCCGGCTACGGCCTCGACGGCGGCTTCGAGCTGGTGACCTCGTCGACCGCGGCCATGCTCACCGAGCTCGACAACGCCATCGCGGCGCAGAAGGACATCGCGGTGACGCTGTGGCGTCCGTTCTGGGCGAACGACGCTTACGACGTGAAGGACCTCGCCGACCCGCAGGGCCTGATGGGCGACCCCGAGAAGCTGCACTTCCTGGGCACGGCCGGTTTCGCGGACAAGTATCCGGATGCCGCTGAGCTCATCGCCGGCATCCAGCTCGACGACGCGCAGTACGGCTCGCTCGAAGACCTCGTCGTCAACGAGTACGGCGAGGGCCGTGAGGCCGAGGCCGTCGACGCGTGGCTCGAGCAGAACCCCACCGCGTTCCCGACGCAGCGCGACTGACGCCGCACCCGCGAGCCCCCTCCGTGTCAGGCGGAGGGGGCTTTCGCGATGCTGCGTGCGGGGGTGAAGCGGGTGCGGAACCCGGGATGTCCCGCGGGCATCGCGAGCACCGAGTCGGGCGTGCGTCCGCGCAGCTGCGGGAAGCCGGCATCCACGACGAGGTCGTCGTCGAGGGTCTCGAGCTCGGCGGTCACCAGCGGCCACGGCTCGTGGCTGTTCGCGGCCCAGATCGTGCGACCGAGGTGCCGTTCGTGGAACCCCCAGCGCGCGGTGAGGAACCGCGACAGCGGGGTGTCGACGGGGGCGGTGCCGAGGTGCGCCCGGAGGCGGGTGCCGGCATGCCGTCCGCCGTGCCGCCGCGACCGGTACTCGATGAGCGGCCCGTCGGTGCGCACCCCCGCCCGCGCCCAGCGGTACGGCAGCCCGAACAGCGCGCGCGCCGCGAGCACCGGCGCGAGGTGTTCGGCCTCGAGCGTCCGGAAGACGACCCCGCGGCGACCGGCATCGTCCACGGCGTACGTGCGGACGTTGATCTCGGTGAAGGTGCCGACGAACGGCACCGGCGGCAGCGGGAGGAAGCGGAACTCGCTCAGCACGAACGGCACGAGCCCGACCCACGCCGCGCCGTCGTGCACGTCGGGACGCGTCCCGGCGGGGAGCAGCGGCGCGACCTCGTCGGGATCGACGCGCCAGTGCACGAACACGGCGCGGTTCCACCGCTGCTGGATGACGGCGCGGCCGGGGAGGGCGGGGGCGTGACGTTCCAGGGGCACGGCCCGATTCTCGCCCCGACGCCGTCGTGCGGGGGGACACTGGACACATGCCCCCGTCATCTGCTGCGGATCCCCGGCTCGTGGCATCCATCCGCGAACTCCTCGCGCAGCGGGCCGAGGGCGCGACGATCTGCCCCTCCGAGGCCGCCCGCGCCGTCGGCGGCGACGAGTGGCGCGACCTCATGCAACCGGCGCGGGACGCCGCGCGACACCTCGTCGACGCGGGGGAGGTCGAGGTCACGCAGCGCGGCGAGGCCGTCGACGTGACGACCGCGCGGGGGCCCGTGCGGATCCGCCGCGCGCGCTGAGGCGATGCGTCAGGCGGCCGGCTCCGGCGGCGTGGAAGACGGCAACTCGAGCGCGACCTTCTTCTCGAGGTTCTCGACCGCCTCGTCGCTCAACCAGATGAGGCCGTCGAGCTCCTGCCGCACACGGCGGTAGGCGACCTGCCGCTCGTTCGGCGTCGCGGCCTGGTCGACGGCGACGCCGAGGAGCTGCTGCGCCGTCTCGAGGCGCTTGCGCTCCTCGGGCGTGAACGCGGCCGCCTTGACGCGGCGCGCGTCGCGTTCGGCGAGCTCGAACGCGACCTCGTAGTCGGTCACGGCGTCGCGGTACTCCCTCAGGCGCTCGGGAGTCGGAGTCTCGCCCACAGCCGGGCGCAGCGTGTCGGCGACCTTCTTCGCGCGCAGGAACGCGGCGGTCAGAGGCTGCCGCCCGTCGCTCATCGCCGGGTACGAGATGAGCTTCGACACATCGAGCTCGTAGTCCAGCCAACGGTGCGTGATGTCGTCGTGCCGGGCTTCCACGCGCCCGAGGTCGTCGCCCGCGGCGGGCGTCGCGGCGACCGGGGCGGGGGTGGATGCCACGGCCCCGCCGCCCTGCACGCGGAGCAGTTCGAGCTGCTCGCGGTGGCGCCGGCGGGCCGTGAGCTCCCGCTGCTTCGAGATGCGGCCGACCGCGGCCATCGTCATGCCGAAGAGCGGGAAGACGAGCCACCAGTAGTTTCCGGCGAACTCCATCATGTTGTTCACGGGGACACGCTACGCGCCCGGGTCGCTCTTTCGCCCGCGCTTGGCCTGGCGCTCGGTCCACGACTTGGATGCCGCCCGCCCCATGTTCTCCACGGACCAGGCCAGTGCACGCTGCGCCTGCTCGGCCCAGTCCGACGCGACCCGCCCCCAGGCGTCGGTCGGATCGGTATCGGTGCGATCGTCGCGGCCGTGGCGCGCGGCGCGTTCGGCCCGTTCGAACGCGTGGTGCAGAGCGCGGACGGCATCGCGATACGCGAGGAAGTCGGCGGGCTCGAGTCGCGCGGTCGTCGACGAGGGACGCAGCCATTGCGCCCGCTCCTGCGCACGGAGGAACTCGGCCAGTAGGGGCGAGCGCGGGTCGCTCATGGCCGGGTAGTCGATGCGCAGCGCGGGGTCGGTCTCGTACGCCATCCAGCGCTGCAGGATCGCGTCGTGCTCGGCGAACAACCGGGCCACGGGGAGCGGGGCGCTGCCGGCGCGAATGGCGGGCAGCATGCTCTTCGCCGCCCGCACGGCGGCACGTCGGGCGCGGATCTCCGCCGAGGCCGCGCGCAGTTCGCGCTGGGCCGCGGTGAGGCGGGCCCGTGCCGCCGAGACGGCATCGGATGAGACACGGGATGCCGCCCGCTCCGCCTGAGCGCGCATCACTTCGGCATCCGCGATCTTCACCTCGGCACGACCGCGCGTGACCGCGTGTCGCGCGTTCTGCTGGTCGAGCAGCGCGGCATCCAGCTCCAGGCGACGAGCGGCCGCCTTGCTCATCGGTCGGTTCGCCCACGTGCGAGCGGCGCGCTCGGTGGTGGTCGACGCGCCGGCGGGCAGCGCGCGGTGGCGCGTGCGTCGCACGCCGATCCAGCCGACGGTGCCGGCGCCGGCCGCGGCCGGAGCGATCCACCACCATTCGGCCATCAGCGCGAGGAGCGGTTCCACGCCTTCATGCTACGTCGGCCGTCCGGGAGTGCGGTGGGGATCTCGCGCATCGGGGCGCCCGGGAGGGGGTCGTGGCGCGGGGTGTGAGATCGTTGCGGGGTGAGAACCCGGCGATCCGCGATGCGAAGGGGCATCGGCCCTCGCACATCGCTCAGGCTCACCCCGGGACGGGCGATCATCCTTGCGTTCGGTGCCGTGCTCGCGGTGGGGACGGGTCTGCTCAGTCTTCCGATGGCGACCCAGGGGCGCAGTGCGACGTTCCTGGAGGCCCTGTTCACGGCCACCAGCGCCCTGTGCGTGACCGGGCACGTCGTGGTGGACACGCCGACGTTCTGGTCGCCCTTCGGTCAGGTCGTCATCATGGTGCTCATCCAGATCGGCGGCTTCGGCGTGATGTCGCTCGCGACCCTCCTCGGGCTGCTCGTCGCACGGCGACTGGGCCTGCGCACGCGTCTGACGGCGGTCAGCGAGACGCACACGGTCGCCGTCGGCGACGTGCGCCGTGTCCTGCTCGGCGTCGCCGCGATCACCGTGGTGATCGAGGTCTGCGTCGCGCTCCTGCTCGCGGCGCGGTTCGGCCTGGCGTACGGCGAACCGTTCGCCCGGGCGCTCTGGCTCGGCGCGTTCCACGCCGTCTCCGCGTTCAACAACGCCGGCTTCGCCCTGTTCAGCGACAACCTGATGTCGTTCGCGACCGACCCCTGGATCATCCTGCCGATCTGCGGCGCGATCATCCTCGGAGGCCTCGGCTTCCCCGTGATCATGGAACTGCGTCGCCGCATCCGTTTCCCGCGGCGGTGGACGCTGAACACCGTGACGGTCGTCTCCGGCACGCTCTTCCTTCTCGTGGCCGGCGCCGTCGTGCTGACGGTGCTGGAATGGTCCAATCCGGCGACCCTGGGATCGATGGACCCGGCCGGCCGTCTCCTCGCCGGCTTCTCGATGTCGGTGATGCCGCGCACCGCCGGGTTCAACGCCATCGACGTCTCCCAGATGCACGGGGCGAGCTGGTACGTGACCGACATCCTCATGTTCATCGGCGGCGGACCCGCGGGAACGGCCGGCGGGCTGAAGATCACGACGTTCGCGGTGCTGCTGTTCATCATCGTGGCCGAACTCCGCGGCGACACCGCGGTGAACATGTTCGGCAAGAGACTTCCGCGTTCGACCCACCGCGAGGCCCTCACGGTGGCGCTGCTCTCGCTGGCCCTGGTGGTGGGATCGACCCTCGCGATCATGGTGATGAGTCCGTTCGGCCTCGATCGGGTCCTGTTCGAGGTGATCTCGGCATTCGCCACGGTCGGCCTGTCGACGGGGATCACCGCCGACCTCCCGGCGGCCGCGCAGCTCCTCCTCATCCTCTTGATGTTCATCGGCCGTCTCGGCCCCGTCCTTCTCGGCACCGCTCTGGCGCTGGCCCGAGAGAAACGCATGTACGAACTCCCGAAGGAGCGTCCGATCATTGGATAACGCAGCCCCCTTCTTCCGTCGTCGGAGGATGCGCGAGAACGCGTCCGCCATCGCCGTCATCGGACTCGGACGCTTCGGCGGCTCCCTCGCCGTCGAACTGGCCCGTTCGGGAACCGAGGTGCTCGGTATCGACACCGACGAGGACATCGTGCAGTCGATGAACGGCGTGCTCACCCACGTCGTCCGGGCGGACTCCACCAAGCAGGTGGCTCTGGAGCAGCTCGGCGTCCTGGACTTCGACCGGGTCGTGGTCGGCATCGGCACCGACATCCAGGCCAGCATCCTCACGACCTCGCTGCTGAAGCGCATGGGCGTGCGATCGATCTGGGCGAAGGCGATCAGCGAGCAGCATGGCCTGATCCTCGAGCAGCTCGGCATCGAGCACGTGGTCTACCCCGAGGCCGACATGGGGCGTCGCATCGCGCACCTCGTGCGCGGGGCGATGCTCGACTACGTCGAGTTCGACAAGGACCTCGTGGTCGCGAAGACCGTCGCTCCGGAGGAGCTCGTCGGGATGACGCTGCAGCAGGCCGCGGTGCGCCGCCGCCACGGCGTGACGATCGTGAAGATCAAGGGAGCCGATGGCGAGTGGCGACCGGCGGGTGCGGATTCGGTGATCGCCGCGGGCGACCTGCTCATCGTGATCGGACCCGTGGAACGCACCGAGCGTTTCGCCGCCCTGGTCTGATCGGCGACGCCGGGCGGCGCGGGCCGTCGGCGGCCCGGACGCCTCGGACGGGTCAGCCGAAGATCAGCGACAGCACCGTCGCGCCGCCGCCGGTGAGGACGAGGGCGCCGATCACGACCCACGCGGTGATCTTGACGCGGCGCTGTCGGCGCGCGTCGAAGCCCGCCATGTCATCGTCGTGATCGGTCATCGGCGACTCCTTTCGTGGGGCGGGTGACCCGGAACGGCTCAGGCGACGGGCTCGGTGACCGTCGGGCCGAAGACGCCCGGAAGCGTCTCGGTCGACAGGCGGCGCAGCTCCGACACGGGGACGGTGAACACGTCCTGGATCTCCAGCGTCGCCTCGGCGCCCGGCTCGACGTCGGTCACGCCGATGCGCAGCACCGGGTAGCCGCGACCGTCGCAGAGGCCGCGGAACTTCACGTCCTCTTCGCGCGGCACGCTCACGAGCACGCGACCGGTCGACTCGCTGAACAGGGCGGCGGTGGCATCCACTCCGTCACGTTCCATGAGCTCGGTCAGCCACACGCGCGCGCCGACGCCGAAGCGCATCACGCCTTCGGCGAGGGCCTGGGCGAGGCCGCCCGACGAGAGGTCGTGCGCGCTCGAGACGAGCGACTGCGATCCCGCGGCCTGCAGCAGTTCGGCGAGCTTGCGCTCCTGCGCGAGGTCGACCTTCGGCGGACGACCGCCGAGGTGGTCGTGGATGGTGCCGGCCCACTGCGAGCCGTCGAGCTCGTCGGCGGTGACGCCCAGCAGATACAGGTTCTCGCCGGCATCCTGCCACCCGCTGGGGATGCGCGCGGCGACGTCGTCGATGATGCCCAGGACACCCACGACGGGGGTCGGGTGGATCGGCTGGTCGCCGGTCTGGTTGTAGAACGACACGTTGCCGCCCGTGACCGGGATGCCGAGCTCGAGGCATCCATCGGAGAGACCCTCGACGGCCTGGCTGAACTGCCACATGACCTCGGGGTTCTCGGGGCTGCCGAAGTTGAGGCAGTCGGTGACGGCGGTGGGCACCGCTCCGGTGACCGCGACGTTGCGGTACGCCTCGGCCAGGGCAAGCTTGGCGCCGTTGTACGGGTCGAGCTGGTTGTAGCGGCCGTTGCAGTCGGTCGCGATCGCGAAGCCGAGCCCGGTCTCCTCGTCGACGCGGATCATGCCGGCGTCGTCGGGGAAGCTCAGCGCCGTGTTGCCGAGCACGTAGTAGTCGTACTGGTTCGTGATCCACGAGGTGTCGGCGAGGTTGGGGCTCGCGACCAGCGTGGTGAACTGCTCGCGGAGCGTGTCGTTGTCGGTCGCGCGGGGCAGCGTCGCGGCCGAGTCTTCGTTCAGCGCGTCGATCCACGTCGGGTACGCGACGGGACGCTCGTACACCGGGCCGTCGACCGCGACGGTCGAGGGGTCGACGTCGACGATGCGTTCGCCGTACCAGTCGATGACGAGCCGGCCGTCGCCGGTGACCTCGCCGAGCACGCTCGTCTCGACGTCCCACTTGCCGACGACGGCGAGGAACGCGTCGAGCTTCTCGGGCGCGACGATCGCCATCATGCGCTCCTGCGACTCCGACATGAGGATCTCTTCGGGCGTGAGCGACGGGTCGCGCAGCAGCACCTTCGACAGCTCGACCTTCATGCCGCTGTCGCCGTTGGCGGCCAGCTCGCTCGTGGCGCACGAGATGCCCGCGGCCCCGAGGTCTTGAATCGCCTCGACCAGGTCGTCGCGGTACAGCTCGAGGCAGCACTCGATGAGCACCTTCTCGGCGAAGGGGTCGCCCACCTGCACCGCGGGACGCTTGGTGGGTCCGCCGTCGGCGAAGGTGTCGGATGCCAGGATGCTCGCGCCGCCGATGCCGTCGCCGCCCGTGCGGGCGCCGAACAGCACGACCTTGTTGCCCACGCCCGTGGCGTTGGCGAGCTTGATGTCTTCGTGGCGCATGACGCCGACCGCGAGGGCGTTGACGAGCGGGTTGCCCTGGTAGACGGCGTCGAACACCGTCTCGCCGCCGATGTTGGGCAGGCCCAGGCAGTTGCCGTAGAACGAGATGCCGCTCGTGACGCCGTGCACGACGCGCGGGGTGTCCGGGTGGTCGATGGCACCGAAGCGCAGCTGGTCCATCACCGCGACGGGGCGGGCGCCCATCGAGATGATGTCGCGGACGATGCCGCCGACGCCGGTGGCCGCACCCTGGAACGGCTCGATGTAGCTCGGGTGGTTGTGCGACTCGACCTTGAACGTGACCGCCCAGCCGTCGCCCACGTCGACGACGCCGGCGTTCTGGCCCATGCCCACCATGAGGCGGGTCTTCATCTCGTCGCTGACCTTCTGGCCGAACTGGCGCAGGTAGATCTTGCTGGACTTGTAGGAGCAGTGCTCGCTCCACATGACCGAGTACATCGCCAGCTCGCCGCTGGTGGGGCGGCGGCCGAGGATCTCGCGGATCTTCGCGTACTCGTCGTCCTTGAGGCCGAGCGCGCCGTACGGCTGGTCCTTCTCGGGGGTCGCGATCGCGTTCTCGACGGTGTCGGCGAGAGCGGTACGGGCGGCGGGGTTCGGGGTGGTCACGCGGCTGAGCTCCAAGAATCGCAGGGGCCGGACGGGGACAGTCTAGTTGGGCGTGTCGCCGGGCGCGGCGGGGCGGAGCGGCGGCCCCGGCTGCGGCGGGGCGCTCGGGTGCGGAGTGACCGCCGGGTGGCGTGCCGTCGTGCGGAGTCGGTGGACGACACGCCGGTGTGGGGCGGTGTGGGGCGGCGTGTCTCGCGAGATCTCCGCTGCACGGCCCGGCCACGTCCGCGGCGCGGATGGCGGAGTGCTCGCTGTGACCCGTCCCTCACTCCGCGAGGTGGACGACCTCCCGGTTCCGCCAGTGACCGATCGCGCTCAGCACGACACCGACGAGCGCCCACGCGGCCAGGACGAGCCAGGGCTGTGTCGTGTCCGCCGCGGGGAAGTAGCCGAGGCCGCGGATGAGCGTCGCGGAGGCCCCCGGGACGAAGAACTGTCCGACTCCGCCCCACGGCGCCGCGAGGAACTGGACGGGCATGCTGGTCGCCGACAGCGGGTTGCCGATCAGCATCGTCGTCACGGCGCCGACCGCGATGCCGGGAGGGCCGATGAGCGCGTTGAGACCCACGATGAACGACGCGGTGCCGAGCATGGCGAGGGCGTTGCCCGCGATGAGGGGGAGGGCATCGCCGGGCAGGATGCCGAACCACGTGTGCGCGATGAGGGTGACGGCGGTTCCCGCGACGGCCGCGTAGACGACGAGCGCCGTGATCCGTCGGGCGACCCCGGTCACGAGCATGGAGATCAGGATGCCACCCGCGAGGCCCCCCAGGACGAGAGGGAAGCCGATCGCGACGATTCCTGCACCGTTGGGGTCGGCGTCGATCAGGGGCACGACGTCGGTGACGGTGACCGTGACGGCCGTGGGGTTCTGGCCGGCCGAGGCGAGGCGCGCGGACACCTGTGCCTGCAGACCCTGTGCCACCCCCCGGAGTGCCGTCGCCACCGCGGGGCTGGCCGCCGTCGCGAGGAGGACCTCGGGCTGCTGCCCGGTGACGACGGCGCCGTAGACCTCTCGTCGCTCGATCGCGTCGACCGCGGCGTCCCGGCTGTCGGAGGTCGTCGGGGCGAACACGCCGTCGGCCTTCTCGGTGAGCCCGGTTTCGACCTGCGCGACCGCGATCGGATCGCCGACGATGGCGAGCGGGATGTCTTTCGCGGATGCCGTGGCCACCGGCCACAGGAAGGCGAGGACGATCAGCGTGACGACGGCCGCCGCGCCGACGGCGATGGCGAGGGAGCGGGCCCAGTGGGTGGGCGGATCGGTGGGCGTGGCCACGAAGACCTCCAAAAAGAATGCGCGTTCTGTGTGTGACTATACAGAACGGGTACTCTGTTTGCATGCCGAGACTCACCGAAGCGTCCTCGCAGGCCCGCCGCGATGAGATCGTCGCCGCCGCGATCCGGGTGATGGAGCGCAAGGGACTCACGCGCACGGCGATCGCCGACATCTCCGCCGAGTCCGGGCTCTCGACGGGGTCGATCTACTCGCACTTCGAGAGCAAGGCGCAGATCGCGCTCTACGCCGCGAACACCGTGATCGGGGCTCGGGAGGCGAACATCGCCGCCTCCGATGCGGCGCCGCGCTCGCCGCTGGATCTCGTGGCCGGCTTCCTCCGCGGATTCGACGACGGAACCCCCGCCTCCGTCGTCCTGCAGATGTGGGCGGAAGCCGCGATCGACCCCGAGATGAGGCAGCTGATCACCCACATCGTGGGACGCATCCGCCGTGCCTACGAGGAGGCCCTCGGCCCGTGGGTGGCCGAGCATCCCGGCACGGATGCCGCCGACCTGAGCCTCCACATGGTCGCGCTCGCGCAGGGGTACATCGTCCAGCGGGCGTTCGGGGTGAGAGTGACGTTTGAGGAGTACTCCGCCGGTCTGCGCGCGGTGCTCGGGGCCGCACCCACGGCGTGAACCGGCGACGGCGCTCGCGCCGCGCGGCGGCATCCGGTCAGGCGGTCTTCGCCACCCGCACGCGCAGGCTCTTCATCAGCGGCTGGTCGCTCTGACGGCTGTAGTCGTCGGGGCCGAGCAGCACGTTCATCTCGGGGAAGTACCCGGCGGCGCTCCCGCGCGGGGTGTCGTACTCGAGCGCGCGGAACGCCGTGATGCTCCGCACCGACCCGTCTCGCGAGGTCGCCACGATGTCGACGAGGTCGCCCTCGGCGATGCCGCGGTCGCGCATGTCCTTGCGGTTCATGAAGATGAGCTCGCGGATGTTGCGGACCCCGCGGTAGCGGTCGTCGGCCGAGTAGATCGTGGTGTTCCACTGGTCGTGCGAGCGCATGGTCTGCAGCACCAGCACATCGGAGTCGGCGGGGATCACGTCGGGCAGCTCGGCGGTGGAGAACTCCGCCTTGCCCGAAGGCGTGCGGAAGTCGCGCTCGCGCGCGGGCTGCGGGATGCGGAAGCCCCAGTGCTGTCGGACGAGTTCGTTGAAGCCCTCGAACCCGGGCAGCACCTTCGCCATGGTGTCGCGGATGCGGTCGTAATCGCCGACGTACCACTCCCACGGCGTCGCCGACTCGGGCATCGCCGCGCGCGCCATGCGGGCGATGATCGCCGGCTCGCTGAGCAGGTGCGGCGACGCGGGCTTGCGCGACCCGAGCGAGAGCATGACGGAGCTCATGGCATCCTCGGTCGAGATCGACTGCGGACCGGATTCCTGCTCGTCGCGTTCGGTGCGACCGAGGCACGGGAGGATCAGCGCCGCCTTGCCGTGCGTGAGGTGGCTGCGGTTGAGCTTCGTGCTCACGTGCACCGTGAGTTCGCAGCGGCTCATGCCCTCGGCCGTGAGCTTCGTGTCGGGAGCGGCCCGCACGAAGTTGCCGCCCATCCCGACGAAGACCTTGAGGTCGCCGCGGTGGAGGGCGGCGACTGTGTGCACGGTGTCGAGTCCGGGATCGCGGGGCGAGCGGATGCCGCACACCTCGTCGAGCTTCGCGAGCCACTCCTCCGTCGGCTTGTGGTTGATGCCGCACGTGCGGTTGCCCTGCACGTTGCTGTGGCCGCGCACCGGCGACGGCCCCGTGCCGAGCCGGCCGACGTTGCCGCGCAGGAGCAGCAGGTTGACGATCTCGCGCACGGTGTCGACGCCGTGCTCGTGCTGGCTGACGCCGAGGCACCAGCTGATCACGGTGCGCTCCGACGCGAGGTAGATGTCGGCCGCGGCGCGGATCTCGGTCTCGGTCAGCCCCGCCTGCGTGACCAGGGCGTCCCACGGGGTCGCCTCGACGAGCGCGCGGTACGCCTCGTAGTCGTGGGTGTAACCGTCGATGAAGGCCTGGTCGAGCACCGAGGGGTCGCGCTCGGCGGCCTCGAACACGACCTTCGCCATGCCGCGGATCAGCGCCAGGTCGCCGCCCGGGCGCACCTGCAGGTTGAGCGTGCTCGTCGGGTGGTCGTGGAACGTCGCCATGTCGACGATCTCGTGCGGCACGATCGTGCGCGTGGCGGCGACCTCGCGGAGCGGGTTCACGTGCACGACCTGCGCACCGCGCTCGACCGCTTCGGCGAGGCTCGTGAGCATGCGCGGCGCGTTCGAGGCTGCGTTGACCCCCAGCACGAACAGGGCGTCGCAGTTCTGCCAGTCCTCGAGGTCGGCGGTGCCCTTGCCGGTGGCGAGGGATGCCGTGAGCCCCCGGCCCGAGCCCTCGTGGCACATGTTCGAGCAGTCGGGGAGGTTGTTCGTGCCGAGTTCGCGCGCGAACAGCTGGTACAGGAACGACGCCTCGTTGCTCAGGCGACCCGAGGTGTAGAACGCGGCCTGGTCGGGGCTGTCGAGCCCTCGCAGGTGATCGGCGATCAACCGGAACGCGTCGTTCCACGAGATGGGGACGTAGTGATCGGTCGCGGCGTCGTACGCCATCGGTCCGACGAGTCGCCCGGCATCCTCGAGGGCGAAATCGGTCCACTCGGCGAGCTCGGAGACGGAGTGCGCGGCGAAGAACTCCTTGCCGACGCGCTTGTGGGTCATCTCCCACGTGACGTGCTTGATGCCGTTCTCGCAGATGTCGAGGGTCACACCCTTGTCGTCGGGCCACGCGCACCCGGGGCAGTCGAAACCGCTCTTCGGGTGGTTCATCGTGAACATCGCCTTGGTGCCGGCGATCGGCTGACGCTGCTCGAGCAGGACCTTGCCGACCGTGAGCGCGGCACCCCATCCGGCGGCCGGGTGCTCGTACTCGCCGGTACTCGCCCAGTCGCCCGTGACGGCGGGTCCGAGCCCGCCCTGACGCGGTGCGTCCTTCATCAGCCCGAACGCGTCACCCATGTTCACCCTCCGATGGTTTCGGCGCGGGAGCGGTGGCATCCACACACCGTGCGCCTTCGGTCAGCGTACGCCGGAGGTCTCGGCGAGTGCGGGGGTTGTGGACGGAACGATGATGCGATCCGGGCGTGTGTAGAGGTTCATGCTGCCGCCGCGGACGAATCCTGCGACGGTGAGTCCCGCGCGCTCGGCCAGTTCGATCGCGAGCGACGACGGTGCGGAGACGGCGGACAGGATCGGGATGCCGGCCATCACGGCCTTCTGCACGAGCTCGAAGCTCACGCGGCCGGACACCTGCAGCACGGTCCCGCGCAGGGGCAGGCGGTCGTTGAGCAGCGCCCACCCGACGACCTTGTCGACGGCGTTGTGCCGCCCGACGTCTTCCCGCACCACGAGCAGTTCGCCGGACGCGACGTCGAAGAGCGCCGCCGCGTGCAGCCCGCCCGTCTTCTCGAACACCTTCTGGCCCTCGCGGAGCCGATCGGGCAAGCCCGCCAGATCGACGGCGTCGACCCGGATGCCATCCCCCGACACGTCGTACGACGACACCTTCTCGACGGCCTCGATGGATGCCGTGCCGCACACGCCGCACGAACTCGTGGTGTAGAAGTTGCGGGCGATGTCGGGGGAGGGAAGCGTCACGCCGGGGGCCAGCGTGAGATCGAGGACGTTGTAGGTGTTGCCGTCGGCGCCGCCGGTGCCCGGCCCTCCGCAGTGGATCGCCCGCGCGAACTGGTCTCCGCGGTGGATGACGCCCTCGGACACGAGGAACCCGGCGGCGAGCTCGACGTCGTGGCCGGGCGTGCGCATCGTCACCGACAGCGGTGACCCGGCGACTCGGATCTCGAGCGGCTCCTCGACGGCGACGGCATCCGGCCGCTGTCTGTTCACGCCGTCGAGCGTGATGCGGGTGACGCGACGCGAGGCGGTCAGGCGTCCCATCTCAGGACCGGCCGTGCAACGAGGGGGACATGGGTCGAGCGTACGCCCGGGGTGCGACATCGGGGCGGGTGGGTGGGGCGCCGTCGGGGCCGGGTTCCCGGGCGCCGCGGTGTCCGACCCGTGTGGTGGAATGGCAGGGAACGGAGACGGAGGATCGGCATGTCGGCGAGAGCGGGGCGCGCACGCCGCGCGGCACGCGGGGTCTCCGCCGCCGTGCTCGCGACCTTCGTCGCGACCCTGTCGCACACCGTCGCCGCCGGTGAGCTGCCCGCCGTCCTGAACGTCGTCCTGGCCCTCAGCCTCGCGTCGCCCCTGTGCATCGCCCTCGTCGGACGCACCGTGTCGTGGTGGCGGTTGACGGCCGCGATCGCCGCCAGCCAGTTGCTGTTCCATTCGTTGCTGGCGCTCGACCTCAGCGGGGGCATCGCCGCGACCGGGCATCACACCGGTGCGACCGCGCTCGCCGAGGTGGCGGCATCCGGTCACTCGCACGGCCTCACGGGCACCGAATCGCCGTGGATGTGGGTCGCGCACGCGCTCGCCGCCGCCGTCACGGTGGTCGCGCTCGGCTCCGGTGAGCGGGCGCTGCGCGCGGTCGCCGGACTTCTGTCCGACACGTTCCGCGCCCTCGCGCCCGTCACGGCGCCGCGCCCCCGCGTCGCGCCGCGGATGCGTCCGGAGGCGCCGCTGCTCACGGTCCGCATGACCGTGCTGTCGGTGATGAGGCACCGGGGTCCGCCGCTCGCGGCGTAGTCCCCCTTCCTCTTCACCTCTTCGCGCTTCGGCGTGCGATCACGCCTGCGCACATCCAGAAAGCAGCCTTCATGTCCCGTTCCCTTTCGCGCGCCCTCGTGGGCGCGGCCGCCGGCCTCGCCCTCGCTCTGGGCGTGCCCCTCGCGGCATCCGCACACGTCACCGTCAACCCGAACACCGCCACGCCGGGCAGCTACGCCACGGTGAACTTCCGCGTCCCGACCGAGTCGGAGACGGCGTCGACCGTCAAGGTCGAGGTCACCCTCCCGACCGACACCCCGTTCACGGCGGTCCTCGTGCAGCCCGTTCCCGGCTGGACCGCGACCGTCGAGAGGGGCGCCCTGCCGGCGCCCGTCGAGATCGACGGCAACACCGTCACCGACGCCCCGCTGAAGATCGTGTGGCAGGCCGACCCCGGCGTGGGCATCGGTCAGGACCAGTTCCAGATGTTCTCGGCCGTGCTCGGACCCGTGCCCGACGCCGGACACGTCGTCCTCCCCGCGGTGCAGACGTACTCCGACGGCGAGGTCGTGAACTGGTCGGCCACGCCCGACGAGGTCGCCGCCGACGACACGCTCGAGCCCGCTCCGGTGCTCTACATCAACGACACGCCGCCGACCACGGGTCACGGGGCGAGCCACGGCTCCGCGACCGCCGCGCCCGCTGCCGACGACCACGACATGACCGCGGCGGCGTCCACGGACGGCTCCGCGGGCGCTGCGCTCGGGCTCAGCATCGCCGCGCTCGTGATCGCCGTCGGTGGCGCGGTGCTCGGCGCGGTGGCGTTCGCCCGTCGTTCGAAGAAGGCCTGATCGTGCGCGCGCTCACGGCGCCTCGGCGTCGAGCCGGCGTCCTCGGCCTCATCGTCGCCGCGGCCGCCGTGGGCGCCGCGTTCGGTGCAGCCCCGGCCGCGTCGGCGCACGACAGCCTCGTCTCGGCCACGCCGGCGGCGGACACGACGGTCTCGACCGCCGCGGACGTCACGCTCACCTTCAGCGCCAACCTCCTCGGCGCCGACGGCGGGAACGAGGTCATCGTGGTGGGGCCCGACGCCCGGCACTACGAGACCGACTGCACCGCGCTCGCCGGCCCGACGCTCACCACCCCGGTCGAGCTCGGGAATGCCGGCGAGTATCAGGTGACGTGGCGGGCGGTGTCGTCCGACGGCCACCCCGTCTCGGGCACCTACACGTTCTCGTACGCGCCCGCGGCGGGGGAGCCGGTCGGCACCGGCTCCGACGCGTCCCCGTGTGCGAACGTGGCGTCGCAGCAGGAGGAGGCGGCCCCGGATGCCTCGGCCCCCGCGGCCGCGCCGTCGGGCCTGGTGATCGGCCTGTCGGTCGGCGGCGTCGCGGTCATCGTCGTGGGCGTCGTCGTGGTGCTGCTCGTCCGGCCTCGCCGGAAAGGCGAGTCGGACTCCGAGTGACACGGGCGGGGAGGGGCTGCGGCTCCTCCCCGTTTCCGTCGGGACGTGGCATCCGGTGTGCACGACTCCGGCGGATCGGCGCGGGCCGGGGGTGGTTGTGCCGGAGTTGTGCGCGGCTCCGCCCGTTCCCGGGCGCGGAGGGTCAGCGCGTCGGCGAATCCAAGGTGCAGAGGTAGCGCTGGGTCATGCGGCGCTGGATCGCGCGGTTCACCGGCCACGCGAGGCGCGTGAACCAGCGGCCGGGGCGCGAGAACGCCGTGATCCTGAAGGTCACCTCGCCCGAGGGCGCCAGCGTCAGCTCGAAGCGTTCCTCGCCGCTCTCGGGGTGCCCGGGCAGCGATCCGTAGGCGAATCCGGCGTGCTCCTCGTCGCGCTCCGCCCACACGACCAGGCACGGGATGCCGAACGGCCCGAGCCGCATGTCGATGCGGGTCCCCACGCGTAGGGGCGTCTCGGACAGGCGCACGGTCGCGCCCGCCCGCCGTTGCACGTTCCCGCACAGCAGCGCGTCGGCGGCCTGCTCGAACGCGACCCGCCCGCGCCCGATCACGCGTTCCGCGCGGACGTGGTGGTACCCCGGCGGCAGCCGCCCTGCCGTCGCCCCGATCTCGGGGTAGGTCAGGTCGCTCATGCCGCACACGGTACTCGCGCCGCGGTCGAGTCGGGGAGCACCGACGCCGCCGTGGGCATTCTCCGCCCGTCCCGGACCCCTCGCTCGCCACGGCGACACGACCGGACCGGATGCCGAGACCCGACGCCTACGCTGAGGGGATGCCCCCGTCCGTGATCGCGGTGTCCGCGCACCTGGCCGCGATCCTGTCGGTCGTGGAGCCCTTCGCGCCGGAGGTCCGTCCGCTCGATCGGGCCCGTGGCCGGGTGCTGCGGCATCCCGTGCGCGCGGCGGTCGACGTGCCCGGCTTCGACAACTCCGCGATGGACGGCTTCGCCGTGCGGGTCGACGACGTCGCGACCGTCCCCGCGACGCTGCGGGTCGTCGCCGACCTCCCGGCCGGAACATCGCGGGATCCCGTGCTCCAGCCGGGCGAAGCGGCCCGGATCATGACCGGAGCGCCGGTCCCCACGGATGCCACGGCGGTCGTTCCGTTCGAGGACACCCGAGACGGACTCGACGGGTCGCTGTCCGGGACCGACGTGATCGTCGCGCCCCGCGGGCCCGGGGCGCACATCCGCCGCCGGGGGTCGGACACGCCGGCGGGCGAGCTCGTCGTCCCCGCGGGGGTGCGGCTGAACGCGGCGCGGATCGCCGCGATCGCGGCATCCGGGGTCGCCTCCGTCGTGGTTGCCCGGGCGCCGAAGGTGGCGGTGATCTCGACGGGGTCCGAACTCGTCGCGCCCGGAGTGCCGCTGCGGCACGGGCAGATCCCCGAGTCGAACAGCTTCCTGCTCGCCGGGCTCGCCGAGGAGGCGGGTGCCGAGGTCGTGCTCCGCGCGAGCGTCGGCGACGAAGGCGACGGGCCGCGTGCCTCGATCGCCGAGGCCGAGCGGCTCGGTGCCGACGTCGTCGTCTTCTCGGGTGGTGTGAGCGCGGGCGCGTACGAGGTCGTGAAGAACAGCCTCGGCGATCTGCTGTCGTTCGTGCAGGTGGCGATGCAGCCCGCCCGGCCACAGGGCTTCGGGCGGACTCCGGCGGGAACCCTGGTGTTCGGCCTGCCGGGCAATCCGGTCAGCGCGGCGGTGTCGTTCGAGGTGTTCGTGCGCCCAGCGCTGCGGGCGCTGGAGGGTGCGCCCGATGACGATCGCACGGTCGTCCGCGTGCCGCTCGCCGAGGGATGGCGCGTGCGCGCCGACCGCCTGCAGTACGTCCCCGTGCGGCTCGACCGGACAGATCCCGCCGCCTGGCGCGCCGTCCCGCCCGCGCCCGGAACCCGCGGCTCCACCCGCGGCCTCGGCGACGCGGACGGCTACGCCGTGATCCCGCCGGGCGAGCGCGACCTCGACCCCGGCGACCTCGTCGAGGTGAGGCTCGCGTGAGCCTCGACGCGATCCTGCTCGCGGGAGGCCGCGCCGCCCGCGTCGGCGGGGCGTCCAAGCCGCTGTTCCGTCTCGCCGGGGAAACGCTCCTCGGGCGTGCGGTCGAGGCCGCGCGCGGCGCGGGGGCGGCGCGGATCGTCGTGGCCGCCCCGATCCTCGACCCCGGGCTCGACGTGACCTGGGTGCGCGAGGAGCCGCCGTTCGGCGGACCCGTCGCCGCGACCGTCGCCGCGCTCGCCGCGGTCGACGCCGACGCGGTGCTTCTCCTCGCGTGCGATCTCGTCGATCCCGCCGCGGCGGTCACAACGTTGCCGCCGATCCCCGCCGACGTCCACGGGGTGTGCCTCGCCGATAACGGCCGACCCCAGTGGCTCACCGGCCGCTACCGGACTGCGGCGCTGCGGGAGGTGGCATCCGGAGTTCCGGACGGAGGACGGGATGCCGCGATGCGGACGCTGCTCGGGGCCTTGAGGGTCGCGTTCGTCGACGCGCCCGCGGCACTGTCGCGCGACATCGACACGTGGGACGATCTGACGGCGGCCGGGGGCTCGGCCGCGAGCAGCCCCGAGGAGGAGCCGTGACCGAGACCCGCACCCTGCCGCCCGAAGCGTTGAACGAGTGGAGCGCGGCGCTGGCCGAACGGTTCGGCCTCGCCGAGGGCGATGTGCCCATCGCGCTGATCCTGGACCTCGCGCGCGACGTCGCGAACGGTGTGGCCCGGCCCGCCGCTCCGCTCAGCGCCTTCGTCGCCGGCCTCGTCGCGGGGCGGGCCGGGGGGACGCCCGCCGACACCGAGGCCGCGGTCGCCGCGGTCGTGGAGCTCGCGAAGGGGTGGAACGCGGGCTGAACGGCCGGCGCCGTCATCCGGCGCCGATCACGTCGACCGCCATTCCGCCCGAAGCAGCCGTCAGGCGCGCATCGTTCGTCCAGAACGCCGTGCATCCTGCGCGCCGGGCGACGGCGAGGTGCAGCGCGTCCGCCGTCCGCAGCCCGCGGTGCCGCGCCCGGAGCCTTGCGGCGTCGAGATAGTCGTCATCGTGGATGCGGAGGAGCTCGAAGCGATCGAGGGCGCTCCACATGTCCGACTGCGACAGCGCATCCCTCTCTCGCATCGGGCCGACGAGGGCCTCGAGCATCACCAGCGGACTCGTCGCGAGCGGCTGGTCGGAGCCCGCGAGGGCGTCGCGGGCACGGCTGCCGATGCTGTCGTCGCGTTCGACGGCGTAGATCACGAGACAGCTGTCGACGTAGATCACGCCCTGTTCTCGGCGATGAGCGCCTCGATCTCGTCGACCGGCCGCGCTCGCTGGGGTGTCAGCGGGTTCTCCTCCAGCCACCGCGCGAACGCGTTCGTCGCCCGCGAAGGCGCGTCGTCGATGCGCACGATCCGGGCGACGGGGGTTCCGCGCCGCGCGATCGTGACTTCGATCCCGGACTCGGCATCGGCGATGAGCTGTGAGAGGCGGTTTCGTGCCTCCAGGACGTTGTACATCATGCGGGCAAGCTAGCCAGATTCCTGGCTAGGACGGAGGTTCAGGTGGATGCTTTCACCCGCACCCGCCGGAACTTCACGGCCCGACGTACTCGCCGCGGGGTCGAAGCCGCATCGCGGGCTCGGCGTACTCGGCGGCGATGTGCGCGATCCACCCGGCCGTCCGGCCCACGACGAACACGGTGGCGGGGGCGTCCTCGGGCAGCCGCGCGGCCGAGGCGAGGGCGGCCAGCGCGAAGTCGACGTTCGGCGCGAGGCGTGCACGGTCAGCGACGGCCGTGCGGAGCCGGCGCACGGCATCCATCGTCCCCTCCCCGTCCGGCAGGTCGGTGAGGAGCGGGAACAGGGCGTCGGCGCGATCGTCGACGCCACGGTAAAGCGGGTGACCGAAGCCCGGGATGCCGCTGCCGTCCTGCAGCGCCTCGGCCAGTGCCCGTTCGGGTTCCATGCCCCGGCGCACCCGGGTGAGGAGGCGCGCCGTGCGGGTGGCCGCGGAGATGTGCAGCGGGGAGTCGGCCGCACCGAGCGCGGCGCTGACGGCGGCGTACGCGTCCGCGCGGGCGGATGCCGCGGCTCGGGCCGCGAACGTCGACACCGCCAGATCATGGTCGATGAGCAGCACGAGCGCGGCGTTGACGGCCGTGACGACGGCGTCCGTCGGAGCGGGTGTCCAGGCGCCGACGAGCGCGCGGGCGAGATCGGTGTGGGGGTGACCACCCAGGGCGACGGGGAGTCCGGTGAGCAGCGTCCAGCCGATGCGGTGGGCGGTCTCCGCGGTCGCATCCCGGCGGAGCGGATCGTCGGCGGCGAACCCCGTCAGCGCCGCACGCAGACGGTCCATCGCCCCGGCGTGCAGCGGGAGCGCCTGCACCATCGCCCGGGCGCTGCCGATCGCGGTGTCGGGGGCGTCGACTCGCGCGTCGTCCCACAGCCACGCGACGACCTCGGCGAACGGCCGGTCGATCAGGTCGCGCGCACGCCGCCCCCGGTAGAGCAGCTCGTCGTCCTCGATGTCGGCGATGTCGGTGCGGATGACGCCCAGCGGCATCCCGGTCGTCGGACGTGTCGGCTGTGCGGCCGTGCGGCGACGCGCGGCGGCGAACGCCTCGACCTCGAGCGCGTCGAACGTCGACCCGCTCGCGTCGCGGGTGCGCGCGAGCAGCCCCCGCGAGACGTAGGCGTACAGCGTCGCCGGCTTGACGCCGAGGCGCGCGGCGGCTTGGACGGCGGTGAGACGGGGGAGGGAGGCAAGCACATTGATCCGATCAACGTTGACGGTGTGTTCGTCATGTTCGCACACTGAGCGCATGAGCGAGCTGATCGATGTCCCCCGCGGCCTGACCGGGGTCGTCGCGGCCGAAACCGCCATCGGCGACGTCGACGGCGAGGCCGGGATGTACCACTACCGCGGAATCCCCGCGGTCGACCTCGCGCGCGACCGCACGTTCGAAGACGTCTGGCAGCTGCTGGTCGTCGGGGAGCTTCCGGATGCCACCACCCGGGCCTCCTTCCTCGACCGCGTCGCCGCGGCCGCCGCGCATCCCGCGGTCGACGCCGTCGTCGACGCCGTCGTGGCCCGCACCGACGATCCGCTCACCGCGCTGCGCGCGGCGTGGCCGCTGCTGGCATCCGCCCGGGGCACGCGTCCGCTGTACGACCTCGATGAGGACGCGCGCCTCGACGACGCGATCGCGTTCGCGGCGGTCGCACCGCGCGTGATCGCCGCCGTCGCCCGCGGCGAGGATCCCGGGCCGACGGGGCCGGTCGTGTCCGGCTACCTCGCCGCGCTCACCGGCATCCATCCCGATCCCGCGCACGAACGGGCGCTCACGGCGTACCTCATCGCCGCGATGGACCACGGTTTCAACGCCTCGACGTTCACCGCGCGGGTCATCGCCTCGACCGGTGCCGACATGGCCGCGTGCCTCACCGGCGCGCTCGGCGCCCTGTCCGGACCGCTGCACGGCGGAGCGCCCGCGCGGGCGCTGGAGAGCCTCGATCGCGCGGGCGACGACCCCGAGGCGTGGATCGGCGCGGAGCTCACCGCCGGCCGTCGGCTGATGGGTTTCGGTCACGCGGTGTACCGCACGACCGACCCGCGGTCCGCGCTGCTTCGCGAGGTCGCGGAGGGCTTCGGGGGCCCGCGGGTCGCGCAGGCGCTGGCGTTCCAGGGCACGGCCGAACGGCTCCTCGCCCGGCACAAGCCCGACCGCCCGCTGCACGCCAACGTGGAGTTCTACGCCGCCGTCGTGATGGAGGAGTGCGGCATCCCGCCCGAGATGTTCACGCCCACCTTCGCCCTGGCCCGGACCGTGGGCTGGACCGCGCACGTGCTCGAGCAGGCCCGCGACCCGAAGATCATCCGCCCGTCCGCGCGGTACGTCGGGCGGCCGCTCGCGTAGGTCGCTGCGGTGAGTGCGGTTCGCGCGCCCCATGACATTGAGTGTCCAAGACACGCCGTATCTGCACCGCGCCACACGGCGTGTCTTGGACACTCGACGGCTCGCGCAGCCGCAGAATCGCCGCGCGCGACGGCAACCCCCGGACGATCGGTGGGATGCCGCGGACGATCGGTCGGGCGCCGGAACCCACCGCCCGCGAGCATCGGAGCATGACCACCACTGCCCCGGTCCCCGTGACCGCACCGTCGCCCACGAGGTACGGCGGACTCGTCGTCCTCATGCTCCTGAGCTTCCTGCTCGTCACCGCCGAGTTCCTGCCGAACGGCGTGCTCACCGAGATGGCCGCGAGCCTCGGGATCAGCCCGGGCCAAGCGGGACAGACGGTGACCGTCACGGCGTTGGCCGGGCTCCTGGT
Source organism: Microbacterium sp. RURRCA19A (assembly GCF_900156455.1). Lineage (GTDB taxonomy): Bacteria > Actinomycetota > Actinomycetes > Actinomycetales > Microbacteriaceae > Microbacterium. The sequence continues at coordinate 242,782 of NZ_FTNQ01000002.1, read as the reverse complement.
CGCCCCGACGATCGGCATCCTGGTGCCCCGCCTCGACCGGCGCCTGCTGCTGACCGGTGCGGCGGCGGCCGCCGCGGTCTCCAGCGTCGTCGTCGCCCTCGCGCCGAGCTTGGCCGCGATCCTCGTGGCGCGGTTCCTGCTCGGCGCGGCGATCAGTACGTTCTGGTCGATGTCGATCCTCGCGGCGGCGACGCTGGCCGCCCCGGGACGTATCGGCCGGGCCGTGATGTTCACGTCGGCGGGTCTGTCGCTGGCCACGGTCGCGGGTGTGCCGCTCGGCGTCGCCCTCAGCGAGCTGCTCGACTGGCGGGTGACGTTCCTCGTCGTCGGCGTCGCCACCGCGGTCGTGGGCGTCGCGGTCCGCGCGGTGCTGCCTCCGGTACCGGCGGTGACGGTGTCGAGCCTCCGGATCCTCGGCGACACCCTGCTCCGGCCCGGCACTCTCGTCGGGATGGTCGGCCACGTGCTGGTGGTCCTCGGCCACTTCCTCGCCTACACGTACGTGCGTCTCTCGCTCGAACGGATGCCCGACATCGAACCCGGAACCGTCGTGCTGCTCCTCGCCGCCTTCGGTGTCGGCGGGTTCGTCGGCAACATCGTGGTCGGCATGGTCGTCGATCGGGCGTTCGGGCGGCTCGCGGTCGCCGGTCCGGTGGTGATCGCCGCCGCGATCGCGGTCGTCCTTCTCCTGCCCGGTACGCTCGCGGCGGTCGCCGTCGCCGTCGTGATCTGGGGCTTCTTCTTCTCCTCGTGGCTGATCATCGTGAACACGTGGGTCGGCAAGCGCATGCCCGACCGTCTCGAGGCCGGCGGGAGCCTCGTGGTCACGGGTTTCCAGCTCGCGATCGCGATCGCCGCGGGCGTCGGAGGGCTCCTCGTCGACACGGCCGGGATCGAGACGGTGGATGCCATCGGCATCCTGCTGCTCCTCGTCGGCGCCGCGCTGTTCGGGCTGTCGATGCGGCGCCGGGGTGCCGCCGGTATCCCTCGCTGAGTGCCCAGGACACGCGGATGCGGCGGTTCCCGGTCCGCGTGTCCTGAACACCGAATCGGGCGCGTCGGGTGGGCCTACGCCGTGACCGCGTGCGCTCGCCAGGCCGACGGTGCGACGCCGGTGCGGCGGCGGAACGCGCGGCGGAACCCCTCGTCGCTGGCGTAACCGAGGGCGCGCGAGACCTCCGACACGGAGGCTCCCGCCTCGAGCCGCCGCTGGGCTTCGCGGACGCGGACTTCGGTCACGTACCCCGCGGGTGAGCTTCCCATCGCTTCACGGAAACGCTCGGCAAACACGGTCCGCGACATCGCGGCCAGGGATGCCAGGTGGTCGATCGTCCAGTCGCGGCCCGGGTCGGCTTCGACTGCGGCAGCGACGCGCGCGAGGAACCGATCGGCGATCGGTGCCGGCCAGGTACCCGACGAGGCCCATGCCCGAACGGCTGACAGCAGCACCGAGCGGATCATGGACCGGCAGACGACCGAGTCGCCGGGCCGTTCGCACGACAGCGCGCCCGGGTGAGGGCCGAGGTTCCCGGCCAGCGCCGCGGCCGCGGGTTCGAGGCCGGCGAATCCGGTGACCAGCACGGTACCGGGGAGGGATGCCACCACCTCGGACGGCGTGATCTCGGCGGTGACGACGACCACCTCGGCGCCGGACTGCGACGAGAGCACGAGCGCGCGGCATCCGAGGGACATCACCGCATCACCCGCGAGGAGCGTGCGTCGCCCGCGGACGCGGCGTCCGTCGCCGGTCGGGGCGTCGACTTCGCAGCCGGCCCCGCCGGAGAGATCGCCCGTGATCTCTCCCGACACCAGATAGACCAGCGTCGCCGCACCGGTCGGCAGAACGATGTCGCCGCCCGCGGAGAGGGTGTGGCGCCGGGTCGAGCCGGTGCGCACGTCGAGGGAGGCGAGGGCGCGCTCGAGGGCGTCGGTCATGCTCTCCCGAACCGTCGCGCACCCTCGCGCATTCCGCGGGCGTGCGGGTGCCGGCGGTTGAGTGTCCAGGACACGCCGCATCGACGCTGCGCCATGCGGCGTGTCTTGGACACTCGATCGGAGGGGGGAGGAGGCGCGGGCGCGGCCGGCCGCGACGTCAGTTCAGGAAGAGCGCTCCGCCGAGCAGACCGATCGAGATCGACAGCAGGAACGCCGCGACGCCCGAGATGAAGCCGGCGGCGGCCAGTTCACGCGCCATGCGCGCGTTCAGACTCAGGATGCCGAGCACGAACGACACCAGTGCCAGGACCCAGATGCCCAGCTGGATCCAGAGGAACTGGTCGAGTTCGGCGACAGCGCTGACCGACACCAGGAAGATGTGCCAGCCGACCACGATCACGCCCGTGACGATCGCGATGATCGACACGGCGCGCAGGTCGCCCTTCGGCGTCGGGGGTGCGGGGGGCTGATCCCGCGGCGGCACGTTCAGCCCCGGCTCGAGGGAGTCGGGGAGTTCGTCGTCGGCCGGCATGGGTCGATCCTCGCAGGTTCGCGGGGCGGGGGCCACGATGTCGGGCGCCCCGCGTAGCTTGCGGGGATGAGAACGATCGGCGTCGACCTGGCCGCCGGGGTGCCCGGCACCGCCCTCGCCGAGATCGTCTGGTCGGGCGGCGGCGCCCGCCTCGCGCGGCTCGAGGTGGGCGTCGACGACGTCACGATCGTGGCATCCCTCGGCGACGACGGGTGGCTGGGGCTGGACTGTCCGCTCGGCTGGCCCGACGCGTTCGTCGACTTCGTGCGCGCGCATCACGTCGCCGGCGAGCCCGAGCTCGGCCCCGTCGACGGGGGCGCCGACTGGCGCCGCGGCCTGGTCTACCGGCGCACCGACGTCGTGGTGCGCGAACGGATCGGACGCTGGCCGCTGAGCGTCTCGACCGACCGCCTCGGCGTGACGGCGCTGCGCGGCGCGGGACTGCTGCGCCGACTCGCGGTCGGCGGCTTCCCCGTCGACCGTGCGGGGGAGGGGCGCCTGTTCGAGGTGTACCCCGGCGGCGCGCTCCGGATCTGGGGTTTCGACACCGCGAAATACCGCGTGGATGCCACCCGCCGGGCGGTTCTGCTCGCCGCGCTCCAGCGGCGCGCGCCGTGGTTCGACGCCGGTCCGTTCGCGGAGGTCGCGGTGGCATCCGCCGATGCGTTCGACGCGATGATCGCCGCACTGGCGACCCGGGCGGCGGCCCTCGGCCGCGTTTCCCGGCCGACGGCGGAGGATCTCGAGATCGCGCGCCGTGAGGGCTGGGTGGCGCTTCCCGACGGGGAGTTCGAGGAGCTCGCGCGGCCCTGACCCCACCCGAGGGTCGGGCCGCGCGGCATCCCGTGTCAGAGGGCGGTGTAGCCGCCGTCGACGAGGTGGTAGCTGCCGGTGACGAAGCTCGCGGCGTCGCTGGCGAGGAAGGCGATGAGGTGCGCGACCTCGTCGGGCTTGCCGAGGCGGCCGATCGGGTGCTTGCTGACCAGGAACTCCTTGACGTCGTCACCGACGGCGTCGAGAAGCGGGGTGTCGATGAAGCCGGGGCCGACGGAGTTCACGCGGACGCCCTGCGCCGAGTACTCCAGCGCGGCGGTCTTCGTCATGCCGACGACGGCGTGCTTCGCGGCGACGTACGCCGGCGACGTGGCGAAGCCGACGCTGCCGAGGATCGAGGCGATGTTGACGACCGAACCGCCGCCGTTCGCGAGGATCGAGGGGATCTGCGCCTTCATGTTGCGGAACACCGCGTTCAGGTTGATCGCGATGACCTTGTCCCAGGCCTCGTCGGTGTACTCCGCGGTCGGGGCGGCCGCGCCGCCGATGCCGGCGTTGTTGACGCCGATGCGCAGGGGCGCGAGGGTGTTCGCGAGCTCGACCGACGACGCGATCCAGGCGCTGTCGGTGGCGTCGCCGACCGAGGCCTCGGCCGTGCCGCCGGCCGCGCGGATCTCTTCGACGACCTTGTGCGCGTTGTCGGCGTTGAGGTCGTTCACGACCACGGCGGCGCCGTTGTGAGCCAGGAGGAGCGCGGTCGAGCGGCCGATTCCGCTGCCCGCTCCCGTCACGATCGCCGAGCGGTTCGCTACGTCGTACTGGGCCATGGGTGGCCTTCTTCCCGGGCGGGCGCGGTGCCGGGAGATCTTCTCGGACGGTCCGTCCTTGTGCTTCGAGCCTACGCCCGTGCGCGGGTGATGGATGCGCGTGAATGGATATTGGGCGGGGTTCAAAAATGCCCCGCGGCGGGGCAGGACCGGATGCCGCGCGGCCGCGTGACGATTCGGGATGCGGCGACCCGCGCGATGAACTTGGTGGGGAGCGTGGCTACGCTCGGAGGTATGGCTGACGACGTTCGCAACATCCACGACGCGCTGTCGACGATCTCGGAGCACTGGCAGCCGCACCGTCTGACCAGCGTCAACGACTACGACGTCAAGGTCGTCAAGCTGCAGGGGGAATTCGTGTGGCACACGCACCCCGACACCGACGAGCTCTTCCTGGTCATCTCCGGTGAGCTCACCATCCAGCTCCGCGATCGCGACGTCGTTCTCGGCCCGAACGACGTCTTCGTCGTTCCCCGCGGCGTCGAGCACTGCCCGAAAGCCGCGGACGAAGTCCAGGCTCTGCTATTCGAGCCGACGGGCACGATCAACACGGGGGATGCGGGTGGAGAGATGACGTCGGAGTTGCAGGAGCTGGGCTGACCGCGGTCCGGCCACAGCTTCCCTGCTCTCCGCTGTCGGAAACGCGGCGAGATGACACCTGATGTCACGCCTGGCGGCGTTCAGCAGAGCGATCGGCACCACTTTGTCGTGACCATTTCCCGCCGTCCCGGCGGCGTTCTCGCCATGAGACGGGGATTGGTCGTTATGACGCTCGGCGCTGGCGCCTACCTCAGGGATCCGGCAATCCAAGTCACGCGCGATCCCGGCGTGTCTACCTCCTCGAATAGCATCACGCTATGCCCGATGCGCCCGAGCCCGCTGCCAAAGACTCGATCTCGCTCAGGAGCCTCGCACCGAGCTACGACGAGGAGCGACACGGCGTGTACCTGCGCGCGCTCGTGCGTGCGCTCCGTGAGCAGGACGATGTCCGGAACATCGCACTGACCGGCGCCTACGGCACAGGCAAGAGCAGCGTGCTACAGCATCTCGGCGAGCTGGACGAGTTCAAGGACCGTGTGCTGGAGTTGTCGCTCTCGACAGTTGGGGTGGCGGAGGAGCAGCCCGATGGGTCGACGCAGACGAACCCGGCGGCGTGGACGAAGACAAATCTGATCCAGAAGGAGATCGTCAAGCAGATCCTCTATCGGGATGCGCCCGAGCGTACTCGCGGTTCCCGGTTCCGCCGGCTGTCGCGGTTCCGAGTATGGCGGGAAGCGGGCGTCGCGATGGGGCTGGGGGTGTTGGTCCTGGCTGTCCTGTGGCTGTCCGGCCTCGCAGCGCCGCTCTTGACGTTCCTCGGCGATGACCCGGCGTTGGGGTGGGTCGTGCTGGCAGGACTTGGCCTGCTGGCAATTCTGTCGGGAGTGATCTACGCGATCCGGTGGCTCACGCACAATCGGGTCTTCTTGGAGAAGCTCAGCGCCGGGCCCGCGACGGTCTCGCTCGCTGCGACATCGTCCAGCTACTTCGACCAGTACATGGATGAGATCGTGTACTTCTTCGAGCGGAGCGGTCGCGACATTGTCATCTTCGAGGACATCGACCGTTTCGAGGACCCGCATATCTTCGAGACGCTGCGCGCCCTGAACACCCTCCTGAACGGGACGGAGCAGGTCCGTGGGCGCCGACGCATTCGCACGGTGACGAAGACGACGATGACGGAGGCTCAGGCCGACCGTGCGTTTCGGAAGAGCGATTCGCTGCCGGAGGTGAAGTTCATCTATGCGCTGCGCGACAGCGTCTTCGAAAAGCTCGGCGACGACACGGCAACCGATGATTCGGATACGTCCGAGCCGGCGCGCAGTGGCGCGCGAGCGGACGCCGCCGACGATGAGGTACGGCGAGCCAACCGCACCAAGTTCTTCGACATCGTCATCCCGATCGTGCCGTTCATCACCCACCGCAACGCTCGTGACCTGATGCTCGACGCCATGGACGGCACCGAGGTGTCCCCCGACCTCATCAATGTGGTCGCCCGGTTTGTCGCGGACATGCGGCTCATCACCGACATGCGCAACGAGTACGACATCTACGCCGACCGGCTGCTTGGCACGCCGAACCAAATGCCTGGGATCGATGCCGACCGGCTGTTCGCGTTGATCGTCTATAAGTGCGTCCACATGGCCGACTTCGAAGCCATTCGTTTCGGCAGCAGCGACCTTGACCGCCTCCACGATGCGTGGCGCGGCATCGTGAAGGCGGCAGTGGTCACAGCGCAGGCCCGTGAGCGCGCGGCAGCCGAGCAGTTGGCGATCGAGAGGACGCTGGACAACCGGGCGAGACAGCTCGGAGATCGCCTCGAGCTCGTGATGAGGGCCACGCCCGTTGGCCAGCACTACTCCGAGTACGTGCAACTGCGTGTGGGGAACACTCCGCACGAGGGCCCGCAACTGCGATCACCCGCGCTTTGGACCCAGCTGTCCAATGAGCGCCCGGCACTAGCCTTCACCAACCGTCAGACCGGTCATCATATGAGCCTGTCCACCGATCAGCTGCAGACGCTAATGGGAACCCCGATCGACGCAGCGCAGTGGGCGAAGGTGGATCGTGCGGCACAGATCGAGGTCCAGCGCCAGGCCCAGGTTGACATCGCCTTCCTCCGGCACCACGCGTGGAGCGAGATCTGTGAGCGGAGCGAGTTCCAATCCAGTGCTGAAGGCGGAAAGGTGGCCGAGACGTTCGAACAGGCGGTGGCACGGATACTGAAGTCGCGGCTAGCCCGCGCACTCGTGGCGTCTGGCTACCTCAACGAGTACTTCGCACTGTACGTCTCTATCTACTACGGGCAGCACTTGCGCCCGCGGGCCCTCAACTACATCGTGCATGCTCTCGACCGCGGCGCTGCTGACATCCATGCGGAGTTGGACCCCGAGGATGTCGAGGCGATCATCGGAGACAAAGGCACAGACATCTTCCGGGACCGCGCTGCCTACAACATTCGAGTCCTCGATCATCTGTTGGTGAGCCGCCCTGGTGAGGCGGAGATGATCGTTCGGCACGTCGCCGCCTGGGGCCGGGACGACCGCGACTTCGCGGAGGCTTATCTACAGGCCGGCACCTCGCGGGCGCGGTTCGTGCGCATCCTCGCGCGGCTCCTGCCGACAAAGATCGCAGACATCGTCATTGGCGCCCCCGGCGAGGTACTTGGCGAGCTCATCGACGTCGCGCTCGCATCCGCGGGCGCAGAGATTGGCGAGCCGTCGACCGGCGAGTTCGCCGATCTCGTGATCGAGCACTACGCGAAGTTCCCCTCGATCAGCACACCCGCGCCCACCAGCACGAAGGTAATGGTCGTCCCGAAACCAGCAGCCGTGGACGCGATCGCGAAGCTCGGGATCCAGCTGCCCGCGACGGCGCCGTTGAACAGCATCGCCCGGTCGCGCGTCATCGAGCTGGGCGCGTACGAGCTCAACGCGGTCAACATCGAGAACCTGACCGGGCAGCCATCGCTCGCTCTGGACGCCATCCGCGCAAACAGCGAGGCCGTATACGCCGCGGCGCTGGGGCGGATGACCAAGTATCTTGCGATTATCGCCGGCCAGCAGGGTGCTGTTACGGTCGATGATCCTCACCAGTTCCTCCCGGTATTGGCCAGCGCACATGATGCGGCGGTCGCCGACGAAGACCTCCAGCGGATCGTTGAAGCGGCGTCCGCGCACTGCCACGTGGATGCGATCGCCGACGCCCCGGAGGGCGCGTGGCGCGCTCTTGCGGCTACCCGGCGGGTCACGGTTTCCGCCGCGAATCTGCTGGCGTATCTCGACCGCGTCGGCGCGCTCGACGAGAGCATCGGCCTACTCCTCGGTGACGTTGAGGCGGTTGAGCTGCCCGGCGAAGTCGCGGACGCGGAGCGTAACCGACTCGCCGTCGCGATCATCAGCGCACGGCAGGTGATCCCTTCCGCCGTGCACCGTGTGATGCTCGCCGCGAGCCTCGAACTTGCGGAACCGATCCCGCCGGCATCGCTGACGCCCGAGAGAGGTGAGATCGTAGGGCTGATGATCGCGGCAGGTCTGCTGGCGGACGAGGAGGCGACTTTCTCGAGCTCGCTTGTTCCTGATTGGCCGACTCGTGAGGCGGCCCTGATCAGGTCGAGTGACGTGCCCGTATTCATCTCCCCGGCTGTCCTCCCGGAAGCCGACATCCCGGCCTTCCTACGGAGCACCGTCGTCTCGACACGACTGAAGGACGCAGTCCTGTCGAATCTCGCGGTCTTCATCCCCGGGGCGAGCCGTACCTCAATTCGCGCACTCGGCTCGACCGCGGCGGCCTCGGGCACTGACGCGCCCTTCGCCGTGATCGATCAGCTCAGGGCCGCAGGCGCTCCGGACGAGAGCGTCGTGGCACTCCTCGCGGCTTCCACCACGGTTACTCTCGACGAACTGCGGGCGGAGCTGCGCGCGCTCGGCGACCCTTACCCTTCGATCGCCGACCGGGGGTCCGGGCGGCCGCTCGTCCCGGACGACGTAGCCCACCGGAAAGTGCTCGACCGGCTGAAGGCGGCCGGCATCGTCAGCGACCACAAGCCGGAACGCGAACGACGGCGTGTGTCCCTCCGCCGCCAGGCATGAAGCTTCGGTCGATATCCGCTGAAAATTTGGCGGCCATCATTGCCGGGATCCGCCGCACGGAGTCCGGCCGGGAATGGCGCTGTCGGTTCGGCAAGCCGATCTGCCGACGTCACAGGCGGGCCTGCTGCACCGGTAGGTGACGGTTTGTAGTCACGCCGCGAGGGCGAGGTCGGTGCTCATGATTGCTTCGTACTCGATGGGGGTCAATCCGTGGAGTCGTTTCTGGCGGCGGTGGCGTGGGTGGTAGGTGCGTTCGATTCACGTGACGATCGCGATGCGGATTCGCTCCCTCGAATCCCAGGACCGCCGGTTGAGAACGTTCTTTCCGGAGCAGGCTGAAGAACTATTCCATCGCGGCGAAATCGCCTGCCGCGCCGACTCGAACCATCGATCCGAGCATCCCGTAGCGGTGCAGAGTTCGCACGAGCTTCCGGGCACGAAACTGAGATCCTCTGTCGGTGTGGAGCATGCAGCCAGCGACGTTCCCGCGCCGCGCGACGGCGTTCGCGACCACGTCGACCGCGACACGAGCTTTCATCCGGTCGCTGATCGAAGACCCTACGATCCGGTTCGAGAACACGTCTTTGATCGCGCAAAGGTAGAGCGTGCCTTCACCGGTCCTGTGTTCCGTGATGTCGCTGAGCCAGAGCCGGTTCGGCGCATCCGCGGTGAACTCCCGGCGCACGAGATCATCGTGAACCGGTGGGCCGGGACGCCGCCCCTTCCCGCGGCGACGCTTCCCGAATGCGGACCACCAGCCGTTGTCGCGACAAATCCGCCACGCCGTCCGCTCCGCCACGACCTCACCCGCGTCGCGGGCCTCATCCAGAAGGAATCGGTGGCCGAACGCGGGATCGTCGCAGTGCGCGTTCGCACGATAAGCCCCGACGAGTTCGGCATCCGTGATCGGGTTCGCCAGCCACCGGTAGTAGGGCTGGCGAGTCAGCTTGAGCACACGGCACGTCACCGCAACGGGAACACCGTCAGCGGCGAGCTCGGTCACGAGCGGGTAGAGCCTTTTCCCGGCAGGTTCGTCTGAGACAGATACGCCGCCGCCCGCCGCAGCACCTCGACCTCTTGCTCCAGTAACCGGATCCGCTTCCGCGCCTCCCGCAGCTCGGCACCCTCGGACCGCGTTACACCGGGCTTCGCGCCCTCCTCGACCGCGGCACGTCGCATCCGTTGCGTGAGGGTCATCGGATGGACACCGAAGCCAGCCGCGATCTGCTTGAGCGTCACACCGGGCTAGCGACTCCTGGCGACACGCACAACGTCGTCACGGAACTCGCTCGGATAGGGCTTGGGCACAATGCCATCCTTCCAGGGCACCCTCCCGGGCAACCCAACTCAGATGTCACCTACCAGTGCAGCAGACCCGATCCGTGCCCGAAGGTGGTCGCTACCGGCTGCGCCCACAGCTTTTCGACCTGTCCGCTGAACTCCAACCAGAGGACCTCCCAGCGCTCTTCCTGAGACTCGTACCACACGTGTGTCCCGGCCGGTTGCCGGAATATAGGTTGGACGTGAATCTGAAGCGGACGCCTTTCGACTTACGCAAGGGCTGAGGATCGATCGTCACCCAGTGTCGATCGCCGAGATCCCGTCCGACGACAGCCCATCCGTGGCCGGACTTCTGATGCGCGCGGTCGTCCGGACGCGAGATTCAATGAAGCTCAGTCGACGATGTGCGGCGTCGGGGGACGATCTGCGAGGTCCAGCTGCTGAGAGCACTCGCATCACCTCTCGCAAGCGAAGTCGCTGTCTGACGTTGGGAGGACGATGGGCCGATCGGAGCCCCAACACTCGGCGTGTCGTGTCACTCGATGTCATTCGACCGCCCGCCTACGTCACACATGGCCGGTTTGTGTCACCCGAACGCGTTCCTGACATCTCTGTCTTGCGCCGGAGCGCCGTGACCGCTAACTTGCAACCAAATGGTTGAACGAATCACACCCACCGACGCCGACATCGACCGCGTGTTCCACGCGCTGGCCGATGCGACTCGGCGTGACATCGTCCGGCGCACGCTCGTCGCCGAGCAGTCGGTGTCGGCGCTCGCCGCGGGATACGCGATGTCGTTCGCGGCGGTCTCGAAGCACATCGGCGTGCTCGTCGAGGCCGGACTCGTCCGCAAGCGCGCCGAGGGGAGGGAGCGTCTCGTGAGTGCCGAACCCGAGGCCATCGCCCGCGTGCAGCGGCTCCTCCGCTCGTACGAAGACCTCTGGCGAGGACGCATCGACCGCCTCGACGCCCTCCTCGCCGAAGACCCGGATGCCACGGCATCCCCCCGACCGAACTGAGAAACGAAGGAGTCCCTCATGCCCGTCACCTCCGTCGAGACCGACGCCGAAGCGCTCACCCTGACCCTTGTCGCCGACTTCCCGGTCGGGCCCGAACGGCTGTGGGCGGTGTTCACCGACCCGCGCCAGCTCGAGCGGGTGTGGGGTCCTCCCGGGTGGCCGTCGACCTTCGACACGTTCGACTTCGCCCCCGGCGGTCGCGCGAAGTACCGCATGACGTCGCCGACCGGCGAGAGCGCCAATGGCACCTGGGAGTTCCTCTCGATCGACCCGCCGCGGGGGTACGAGGTCATCGACTCCTTCGCCGACGACGACGGCGAACCCCTCGAGACGATGCCGGCGATGCGCATGGCGCTGACGTTCGCGGCGACCCCCGAGGGCTCCCGGCTCACCAGCGTGTCGCGTTTCGCGTCGGCCGAGGCGCTCGAGCAGGTCGTGGCGATGGGTGTCGTCGAGGGCTCGACCCTCGCGATGAACCAGCTCGACATCGTGTTGCAGGACCTCCGCGCCTACGCGCAGGGCAAGGGCACGCAGCTCGAGGTGCTGAGCGATCAGCACGTGCGCATCACGCGGCTCATCGACGGCCCGCGCGACCTGGTGTGGCGCGCCCACACCGACCCCGAGCTGATGAAGCGCTGGCTGCTCGGCCCCGACGGGTGGCGCATGACGGAGTGCGAGATCGGCGACACCGTCGGCGCGGCCTACCGCACCGCGTGGGCCCCCGAACCCGGCACCGAGGGCGAGGCGTTCGGCTTCGACGGCGAGGTTCTCTACATCGAGGCACCGCGCCGCGTCGTGCAGACCGAGCACATGACCGGCACCGACTTCCCCTCCACGACGAACGATCTGTCCCTCTACGAAGAGGACGGCGCGACGCTCCTCACGCTGCTGATCGAGTACCCGGATGCCGCGACCCGCGACATGGTCCTCGCCACCGGCATGGTCGACGGCATGGAGACGAGCTACGCGCGCCTGGAGCGCGAGCTCGTCGGATGACAAAGGGATGCCGCGGCCTCGACGCCGCGGCATCCCCCTCGTCGGTCAGGCCGCGATGTACCCGTTCGGGTTCAGCACGTACTTGCGCGGCGCGCCCTTGTCGAAGTCGGCGTAGCCCTGGGGAGCCTCGTCGAGGCTGATCGGCGTCGCGTTGACCGCCTTCGCGATCTGCACCTTGTCGTGCAAGATCGCCATCATCAGCTGCCGGTTGTACTTCATCACCGGGCACTGGCCCGTGGTGAACGACAGCGACTTGGCCCAGCCGAGACCCAACCGCAGCGACAGCGAACCGACCTTGGCCGCCTCGTCGACACCGCCCGGGTCGCCGGTGACGTACAGACCCGGGATGCCGAGGGCACCACCTGCCGCCGTCACCTGGAACAGCGAGTTCAGCACCGTCGCCGGTGCCTCGTGTCCGGCATCGGCACCGTGGCCGCGGGCCTCGAAGCCGACCGCGTCCACCGCGGCATCCACTTCGGGCACACCGAGGATCTGCTCGATCTGCTCTCCCGGATCGCCCTTCGACACGTCGACGCTCTCGAAGCCCAGCGACCGCACCTGCGCGAGCCGCTCGGCGTTGAGGTCGCCGACGAGCACCGCCGCGGCACCCAGCAGCTGCGCGCCGACCGCCGCGGCGATGCCCACCGGTCCGGCACCGGCGATGTACACCGTCGATCCGGGGCGGACGCCCGCGGTGTACGCGCCGTGGAAGCCTGTGGGGAAGATGTCGGACAGCATCGTCAGGTCCAGGATCTTCTCCAGCGCCTGGTCGCGGTCGGGGAACACCAGCAGGTTCCAATCGGCGTACGGCACGAGGACGTACTCGGCCTGACCACCGACCCAGCCGCCCATGTCGACGTAGCCGTAGGCGCTTCCGGGGCGGTCGGGGTTCACGTTCAGGCAGATGCCGGTCTTGCCCTCCTTGCAGTTCCGGCAGCGGCCGCAAGCGATGTTGAACGGGACCGAGACGATGTCGCCGACCTTGACGAACTCGACATCGGGTCCGACCTCGACGACCTCGCCGGTGATCTCGTGCCCGAGCACGAGCCCCGCGGGTGCGGTGGTGCGACCGCGCACCATGTGCTGGTCGGAGCCGCAGATGTTCGTCGACACCGTGCGCAGAATCGCGCCGTGCGGCACCTTGCGGCCGACGTTGGCCGGGTTGACCCCCGGTCCGTCCTTCAGCTCGAACTCCGGATAGTCGGTGTCGACGACCTCGACGACCCCGGGCTCCTTGTATGCGACTGCTCTGTTCCCTGACATCTTCGTCCTCTCCGGCCGGTCGCCCGACCGATCGTGTCGTGCAGGCAGGGTCCGTAGACCCCCCGCCGCGCGGCATCCGGTGGGGATGTGCCGACGCGGCGGATGCCTCCACGAAACGACGACGGGAGGGGAGGGGCAAGGCGGGTGCGCGTTCGCGCTCCGAGGCGTAGGGTGGGGCGTCGCCCGGGGCAGCCCACCGCGTCGGGTGGGGTCCGTCGCGGGCCGACCGCGTCAGGCCGGCGCCGGGGCCGCCCGCCGCACCAGCTCGCGGATCTTCTGCTCCACCTCGGGCGTGACCTCGATCACCGCGTACGACACCGACCACATCGGGCCGTCGTCGAGCTGCGCGGAGTCGTCGAAGCTCACCGTGCCGTAGCGCGTCTTGAACTTCGAGGCCGGCTGGTAGAACACCACGACCTTGCCCTCCTTCGCGTAGGCCGGGAAGCCGTAGTAGGTCTTCGGGGTGAGGTGGGATGCCTCTTCGAGAACGATCATGTGGAGACGCTCCGCGACCGCGCGGTCGACGTCCTCGAGCTTGTCGATCGCCTCGAGGCAGGCCTCGTTCTCCTTCTCGAGTTTCGCCGCACCCTTCAGACCGTTCATGGCCTTGAGCTCCTCGGCACGCTGCTTCATCGCCGCGCGTTCTTCGTCGCTGAATCCTGCCGCCATGGCATCCGTCCTTCCGTGGGTCTGCCCGCAGACTAGCGCCGCCCGCCGCGTTCGCTCAGCGATTCGCGCAACCTCAGTCCACGGGGTCGGGATGCCGCTGAGCTGGTGCCGATCGCTGAGGTTGTGCCGGGCGGCCGGGCGGCTCAGGCCTGCCGCAGCCCCTCTTCGAGCGCCACCCACGCGAGCATCGCGCACTTCACGCGCGCGGTGTACTTCGAGACGCCGGAGAGTGCCGCGGCATCGCCGAACGTCTCCTCGTCGAGAGGGATCTGCCCGCGCGAACGCAGGGCCTCGCGGAACTTCGCGATCAGGGCCTCGGCGTCGGTCGTCGGCATCCCGTCGTCCCCGCCGTCCTCTTCGAGCAACGCCACCAGCATCGACGCGGAGGCCTGCGAGATCGAGCAGCCCGCACCTTGCCAGCTGATGGATGCCACGCGGTCGCCGTCGACGTCGACCCGCAGCGTGATCTCGTCGCCGCAGATCGGATTGCGCTGATGCACGGTGGCGCTGTGCGCTCCGGGGTCTGCCAGTCCGAAACCGCGACGGTTCTTCGAGTGGTCGAGGATCAGGTCCTGGTAGAGGGATTCCAGACCGCTCATGCGTTCACCCCGAAGAAGCCGCGGACGCCGGACACGGCATCCAGGAACGTGTCGACCTCGTCGGTCGTGGTGTGGACCGCAGCGCTCGCGCGCACCGACGCGGTCAGGCCGAAACGGCGGTGCAGCGGCTGCGCGCAGTGGTGTCCCACGCGGACGGCGACGCCGCGGCTGTCGAGGAACTGCCCCACGTCGTGCGCGTGGACCCCCTCGACGTCGAAGGCCTGCAGGGCGACGCGCTCGGCGGCATCCGTGTCTCCGAGCAGACGGATGCCATTGATCGAGCGCAGTCCCTCGCGGAGGCGCTTCTCGAGGGCGGCCTCGTGCGCGTGCGCGGCGTCGCGGTCGAGCGCGCCGAACCAGCGCACGGCGGCGGCGAGTCCGATCGCCTGCGACACCGGCTGCGTCCCCGCCTCGAACCGCTGCGGCGGCGGGAGGAACTCGGCCTTCTCCAGCGTCACGGTCGTGATCATCGAACCGCCGGTCGTGAACGGCGGGAGCGACTCGAGCACGTCCTCGCGGCCCCACAGTCCGCCGATCGCGTAGGGGCCGAAGATCTTGTGGCCGGAGAAGACGGCCAGGTCGACGCCGGATGCGGGCAGGTCCAGCACGAGGTGGGGCGCCGACTGGCACGCGTCGAGCACGGTCAGCGCGCCGACGCCCTTCGCGAGGGCGACGAGTTCGGCGACCGGGTTCACGATGCCGAGGACGTTCGAGACGTGCGGGAACGCGACGACCTTCGTGCGGGCGCCGATGAGGTCGGCGGCCGCGACCATGTCGAGCGTTCCGTCGTCGTGCACCGGGATGGGGCGCAGTCGCGCGCCGGTGCGGGCCGCGAGCTCCTGCCACGGGATGAGGTTCGCGTGGTGCTCCGACTCGGTGACCACGATCTCGTCGCCCTCGCGGAGGCGCCCCGCATAGCCGAGCGAGCCGGCCACGAGGTTGAGCCCCGCGGTCGCGCCCGAGGTCCACACGAGCTGCTCGGGCGTCCCGCCGACGAACTCGGCGACGGCGGCACGGGCGTCCTCGAACAGTTCCGTCGCTTCGGCGGCGAGCGTATGCGCGCCCCGGTGGACCGCGGAGTTCGAGGTCTCGAGGAAGTAGCGCTCGGCATCCAGGACGACGCGTGGCTTCTGGCTCGTCGCGCCGGAGTCGAGGTAGACGAGGGGCCGCCCGTCGATCTCGGTGCCGAGGATCGGGAACTCGGCGCGCACGGCGGCCACGTCGAAGGGGAGGGTCACGGTTCTAGGCTACGCGGCGGCGGGTGGGTGGGGGCTGGGCCGCCCGGCGGAGCCGCCGGCGTCGGCGGGCGTGGGCGGGGCGAGCCGCGAGACTGCACGCTGCGGACGAAACCGGCGCAGGCTGCAGTGGGGATGTCGGGCGGATGCAGTCTCGTGGTGCCGGGGGCCGGTTCCGCCGCCGCGGCACCGTGAGGAACCGGCCCGGGCCCGCACGGGAAACGTCAGCGGGGCGGAAGCGGCCCTGTGCCCGGCGTAGACCGGATGCCATGACCCTCACCGCTCTCCTCCCCACCCTCCGCGCGAGCATCCCCGCGCCGTTCGACGCGACGGCGTGGCCCGCCGGTTCCGCACCGACGCTCGACGACGTCACCGTCCGCGCCATGTCCGTCGCCCGGTACGCCGACATCTGCGGCACGCCGTGCGTCTGCACGGGCCCGGCGGTGATCCCGGCGTCGGGAGGGGTGGCATCCACGGTCCTGTCGACGACCGTCGTGGTGGCGACCGTCGTGGATGCCGGGCCCGGAACGCTCCGGCTCGACGCCTGTGCCGCAGGGCTCGACGCGGTGTGGAAGGAGGCGCGTCTGCTCGGGCGGGTGTCGCACGCGTACGACGAGCGGTTCGCCGTCGTCGATGCGGCGGGGCGTCCGGTCGGGAGCGTCACGCTGCCGGGCGATATGCGCGTGGGGGATCGCGTCGCGTTCCCCTGCCCCGGATGCCGCACGGTCGGCGAGGTCCGCTGATGCTCCTCCACTCGATCGTCTACGCCTGCCGCTGCGCCCGGGTGCAGGCGGAGTTCGAGGCCGCGGAGGCGGCGGATCCCGACCCGTGCGTCGTCTCCGACCGTTGACTTCGGGCTTGTGTACGCCGGGATCGTGGTTTTGCGTGCGTTTGTGCCAAGTCAGCGGGGAGCGGCCGCGGCGGGCGGCCCCGCGTGCCGCGTGTGGTCGCTGACTTCGGGCTTGTGTACGCCGGGCCCTTGGTCTTGCGCGCGTTTGTGCCAAGTCAGCGGGGGAGGGGGAGGGACCCGCCGCGGACCGCCCCGCGGCTACAGCACCAGTCGGTACCCCATGCCCTGCTCGGTCAGCAGGTGCGCGGGCGCGGAGGGCTCGGCCTCGAGCTTCTTCCGCAGTTGCGACATGTACAGGCGGAGGTACCCGCTGTCGGCGACCTGCTCGCTGGCCCAGATCTCCTTCAGCAGCGTCTGCCGCGTCACGAGCGAGCCGGGGTTGCGGGCGAGGAACTCCAGCATCCGCCACTCCGTCGGGGTGAGATGCACGCGGGTGCCGGCGCGGGTGACGGCCTTCGCGGCGAGGTCGACCTCGACGTCGGCGAACCGCACCACCGACTCACCGCTCGACGGCACCGACCGCCGCGCGTGCACGCGCAGCCGAGCGAGCAGCTCGTCGATCTGGAACGGCTTCGTGACGTAGTCGTCGGCTCCGGCATCCAGTGCTTCGACCTTGTCTGCGGAACCGGTGCGGCCGGACACCACGATGATCGGCGCGGTCGTCCACCCGCGCAGCGCCTGGATCACCTGCACGCCGTCGAGGTGCGGCATCCCCAGGTCGAGCAGCACGATGTCGGGGTGCGCTTGGGCGGCGAGCGTGATGGCCGCCGCCCCGTCGGCCGCGGCGACGACGTCGTATCCGTGCGCGGCGAGGGTGATCCGCAGCGCCCGCACGAGCTGCGGGTCGTCGTCGGCGATGAGGACCTTCATCGGTTCTCCGTTCGGGGGAGGGATGCCGGGGACTCGGGGCCGGCGGACGGCAGCACCACCGGAAGCGAGACGACCATCGTCAGCCCGCCGCCCGGGGTGTCCTCGGGGGTGAGGGTTCCGCCCATGCCCTCCGCGAAGCCGCGTGAGAGCGCCAGGCCGAGTCCGAGGCCGACCGTGTTGTCGGTGTCGCCGAGCCGCTGGAACGGCGCGAACATGTCGCCCCGACGCTCGGGGGCGACCCCGGGGCCGTGATCGATCACGCGGATCTCGGCGACGCCACCGAGCCGGCTCGTCGCGACGCGGGCGCGCCCTCCGGAAGGCGTGAACCGGACGGCGTTGCTCAGCACGTTCACGATCACCCGCTGCAGCAGCACCGGGTCGGCCCGCAACAGCGGCAGGTCGGGGTCCAGTGCCAGCTCGACGTCGTCGGGACCGAGGCCGAGCTCGTCGAGCGCCGCGAGCACGACGCCCGCCGAATCCACCGGCGCCAGCGATACCGCGAGCACTCCGGCCTGGACGCGGCTGACGTCCAGCAGGTCGGTGACGAGCACCGAGAGGGTGGCCAGGCTCTCGTCCGCGGTCTCCAGAAGCTCGCGGCGATCGTCGGGCGAAAGGTGGTCGCCGGCGGCGCGCAGGCCCCCGAGGGCGGCGACGGCGGCGGCGAGCGGCCGGCGCAGGTCGTGGCTCACGGCCGAGAGCAGGGCGCTGCGCACCTGATCGGTCGCCGCGAGCACACCCGCCTCGGCCGCGGTCTCGGCTAGATCGGTGCGTTCCAGGGCGGCGGCGAGCTGCGCGACGATGACGTCGAGGAGGCGGCGCTCCGTGGCATCCAGGTCTCTGCCGTGCAGTTCGAGGCGCGCGCGCCCGTCGCCCACGGGCACGTCGATGAGCCGGCCGTCACGCACCGGCTCTCCGTCGGTGGCGAGGACGGACCCGTCGGATGCCACGAGCCGCACCCCCGCGAGTCCGAACGCCTCGCGGGCGCGGGTGACCAGCGCCGGTACCGCGCTCTCTCCGCGCAGGACGCTGCCGGCCACCGTGGCGAGCATCTCGGATTCGGCGGCGGCCCGGCGCGCTGCACGGGCGCGGCGGGCGGCCTGGTCGACGACGACGCTGACGAGCATCGCGATGACCACGTACAGCACCAGGGCGATCGCGTGGATCGGGTCGGCGATGGTGACCGTGTACAGCGGCTGGATGAACAGGAAGTCCAGCGTCAGGCCCGACAGCACCGCGGCGAACACGGCGGGCCAGATGCCGCCGATGAGGGCCACGACGACCACGAGCAACTGGTAGGCGAGCACGTCGGTGGTGATCGATTCGTCGGTGCCCGTGGCGATCAGCAGCCACGACAGCAGCGGACCGCCTGCGAGCGCCGTGACGAAGCCGAGGATGCGCCGCTTCGCGCTCAGCGCCGGACCGGTGAGGCGGGGGAGGGCGAAGCGCCCGCCCGCGCGGGCGTGGTTGACGATGTGCACGTCGATGTCGCCGGAGAGGCGGATGACGGTCGCGCCGATGCCGGGGCCGGTCAGGGCCGCACCGAGGCGCCCGCGGCGGCTGACGCCGATGACGAGCTGCGACGCGTTCACCGAACGCGCGAAGTCGACGAGCGCGGCGGCGACGTCGTCGCCCACGACCTGGTGATACGTTCCGCCGAGCGACTCGACGAGCGCGCGCTGCACGGCGAGGGCGCCGGGTTCTTCGGCCCGCAGGCCGTCCTGTGTCGACACGTGCACGGCGAGCAGCTCGCCGCCCGCCGAACGCGCGGCGATGCGGGCGCCCCGGCGGAGCAGCGTCTCGCCCTCGGCGCCACCGGTGAGGGCGACGACGACGCGTTCGCGCGCCTGCCACGAGCCCTCGATGCCCTGCTCGACGCGGTAGCGCTGCAGCGCGGAGTCGACCTCGTCGGCGAGCCAGAGCAGCGCGAGCTCGCGGAGTGCGGTGAGGTTGCCGAGGCGGAAGTAGTTCGACAGGGCCGCGTCGATCCGTTCGGCCGGATAGACGAACCCGGATGCCAGCCGGTCGCGCAGCGACTGGGGCGCGAGGTCGACGACCTCGATCTGATCTGCTGAGCGGACGACGGCATCCGGCACCGTCTCGCGCTGCACGACGCCCGTGATCTTCTCGACGACGTCGCCGAGCGAAGCGATGTGCTGCACGTTGACCGTGGTGATCACGTCGATGCCGGCATCGAGCAGTGCCTCGACATCCTGCCACCGTTTCTCGTTCGCGGAGCCGGGGGCATTGGTGTGCGCGAGCTCGTCGACGAGGGCGATCTGCGGATGCCGCGAGAGCACGGCATCCAGGTCCATCTCGTCGAGGTCCACGCCCCGGTGCGCGGTGACTCTGCGCGGGACGACCTCGAGGCCGTCCGCCTGCGCGGCGGTGGCGGCGCGGCCGTGCGTCTCGACGATCGCGATGACGACGTCGCGTCCCTCCGCGGCGAGACGGCGGCCCTCCTCGAGCATCTCGTACGTCTTGCCGACGCCCGGCGCCGCGCCGAGCAGTACGCGCAGGTGTCCGCGCTTCACGTGGGGCTCCCGGAGTGCTGTGGCTTCAGTGTCCAAGACACGCCGGCGCGCCGTGCGGCTGTCCGCGTGTTGCGGACACTCGACCTGGGTGCGGCGCCGGACTCTGCAGCGGCGTTGCTGTGCTGCTCAGATCCCAGTGTCCAAGACACGCCGTTGCGGCGGCGGGCGATCGGCGTGTTCTGGACACTCAACCTGGGTGCGGCACCGGCCACGCTTACGGCACCGGCCCCCGCCACGGCCGCGGACGCGCCGCACCGCCGCCGCCCGCGAGGGGCGACGGCGGCGGGAGGACGCGTGCGCATGTCAGCGATTCTCGCGCGTCATCGGGCGTCCAGCGCACGATTGAGCTCGAGCACGTTCACCCGGGGCTCGCCGAGGAAGCCCAGGTCGCGCCCGCGGGTGTTCGCCGCCACGAGCGCCTGGACGTCGGCGACCGGGAGGCCCCGGGCCTCGGCGACCCGCGCGACCTGGCGTTCGGCGTTGGCGACCGAGATGTCGGGGTCGAGGCCCGAGGCCGAGGCGGTGAGCGCGTCGGCGGGGACCGTCCCCGCGCCGTCGAGCTCGACGGCGGCGGTGCGGCGCTCCTCGATCGCGGCGATGAGGTCCTCGTTCTCCGGGCCCCAGTTCGACCCGCTGGACGCGGCCGAGTCGTAGCCGTCGCCGGCGGCCGAGGGACGCGACTGGAAGTACTCCGGCAGCGCGTTGCCGTCGGCATCCTGGAACGACTGCCCGATGAGCGAGGAGCCGACCACGCCGCCGTCGGCGGAGCGGACGAGCGAGCCGTTGGCCTGCGCCGGGAGGGCGAGCTGGCCGATCCCGGTGATCAGCAGCATGTAGCCGATGCCCAGGAGAACGGTGAAGACGAGCATCGCGCGGACGGCGACGCCGGTGGTACGCAGGGTGGTGCGCATGTCGGGGCCTTTCAGAAACCCGGGAGCAGGCTCACGACGAGGTCGATGAGCTTGATGCCGATGAAGGGGACGAGGATGCCGCCGAGCCCGTACACGAGCAGGTTGCGGCTGAGGATGCTCGACGCGCTCGCGGCGCGGTACTTCACTCCGCGCAGGGCGAGGGGGATGAGCACGATGATGACGATCGCGTTGAAGATGATCGCGCTGAGCACCGCGGAGGCCGGCGACGACAGCTGCATGATGTTCAGCACGGCGAGGCCCGGGAACACGCCCATGAACATCGCCGGGATGATCGCGAAGTACTTCGCGATGTCGTTGGCGAGGGAGAACGTCGTGAGCGCGCCGCGGGTGATGAGCAGCTGCTTGCCGATGCGCACGATGTCGATGAGCTTCGTCGGGTCGGAATCGAGGTCGACCATGTTGCCGGCCTCCTTCGCGGCCGACGTGCCGGTGTTCATCGCGACGCCGACGTCGGCCTGCGCGAGCGCCGGGGCGTCATTGGTGCCGTCACCGGTCATGGCGACGAGGTTGCCGCCCTCCTGTTCGCGGCGGATGAGGGCGAGTTTGTCCTCAGGCGTGGCCTCGGCGAGGTAGTCGTCCACGCCGGCCTCGGCGGCGATCGCCTTGGCCGTGAGCGGGTTGTCGCCCGTGATCATGACGGTGCGGATGCCCATGGCCCGCAGCTCCCCGAACCGCTCGCGGAGGCCTTCCTTCACGACGTCCTTGAGGTGGATGACGCCGAGCACGCGGCCCGCGCCGCCCGCCAGTGTCGCGACCACCAGCGGCGTGCCGCCGGACTGGGCGATGGCATCCGTCTGGGTCTGCAGCTGCGCGCGCAGGTCTTCGGGGACCGGGCTCCCGGATGCCGCGAGCCAGGCGATCACGGCGGATCCGGCGCCCTTGCGCACCTGGGTCCCGTCCGCGAGGTCGAGGCCGCTCATGCGGGTCTGGGCCGTGAACGGGACGGGCTCGGCGCCGCGGGGCATCTCGGCCACCACTCCCTGCGCGGCGGCGAGCTCGACGACCGAGACGCCCTCCGGCGTCGGGTCGGCCTGCGACGACATCGAGGCGTACTCGGCGAGCTCGGGGCCGCCGACGCCCTTCATGGGCACGAACGCCGAAGCCCGGCGGTTGCCGTAGGTGATGGTTCCGGTCTTGTCGAGCAGCAGCGTCGTGACGTCGCCCGCGGCCTCGACGGCCCGGCCCGACATCGCCAGGACGTTGCGCTGCACGAGACGGTCCATGCCCGCGATGCCGATGGCGCTGAGAAGCGCGCCGATGGTCGTCGGAATGAGGCACACCAGCAGTGCGACGAGCACGGGGATCGAGACGGGGGATGCCGCGTAGGAGGCGATCGGGTTCAGCACGAGCACGACCACGACGAACACGATCGACAGGCTCGCCAGCAGGATGTTCAGCGCGATCTCGTTGGGCGTGCGCTGGCGCGACGCTCCCTCGACCAGCGCGATCATGCGATCCACGAACGTCTCGCCCGGCTTGGACGTGATGCGCACCACGATGCGGTCGCTCAGCACGCGCGTGCCGCCGGTCACGGCGCTGCGGTCGCCGCCGGACTCGCGCACGACCGGTGCCGACTCGCCCGTGATCGCGGACTCGTCGACGGTCGCGATGCCCGCGACGATGTCGCCGTCACCGGGGATCAGCTGCCCCGCCTCGACGAGCACGACATCTCCGACCTTCAGGTCGCCCGACTGCACCTCCTCGACGGCGGCGGTGGATGCCAGGGCGTCCGCCTTCGCGTCGTAGGAGACCACGCGACGGGCGGTGGTCGTCGTGCGGGTCTTGCGCAGCGTTGCGGCCTGCGCCTTGCCGCGGCCCTCGGCGACGGACTCCGCGACGTTCGCGAAGAACACCGTGAGCCACAGCCAGATCGCGATGCCCCACGTGAAGCCGAACGGGAGGGAGGCGTCACCGCCGCCGAGGAACGGCTCGGTGAGCGCGATGAGGGTCGTCAGCGCCGCCCCCACCCACACGAGGAACATGACGGGGTTGCGCCACTGCGACGCGGGGTTGAGCTTCTTCGCCGCTCCCGGGAGCGCGGCGACGATCTGCGCGGCGCTGAACGCGCGGCGCGGTGCCGGAGTCGGGGCCTCGGCGGGAGCCGGGGCGTGCGTGAGCGTGGACATGGTCAGACGAGTCCTTCGGCCAGGGGTCCCAAGGTGAGGACCGGGAAGTAGGTGAGGGCGGTGACGATCACCGCGACACCGGCGAGGAGGCCGGCGAACTGCGGGCGGTGCGTCGGCAGGGTTCCGGCGGTGGCGGGCACGGCATCCTGGGCCGCGAGCGAACCGGCCAGGGCCAGCACGAACACGATCGGCAGGAAGCGTCCGAGGAGCATCGCGACGCCCAGCGCGGTGTTGAACCACGGGGTGTTCGCGGTGAGTCCCGCGAACGCCGAACCGTTGTTGTTCGCCGCCGACGTGAAGGCGTAGAGCACTTCGCTCAGGCCGTGGACGCCCGGGTTCCAGATCGACGTCGACTCGACATCGTCGCGGATGCCGGGGATCGCGAAGCTCAGGGCGGTGCCGGCCAGCACGAGCGTCGGCGTGACGAGGATGTACAGGCTCGCGAGCTTGATCTCGCGCGGCCCGATCTTCTTGCCGAGGTACTCGGGCGTCCGGCCGATGAGCAGGCCGCCGACGAACACCGCGATCACGGCGAGGATCAGCATGCCGTACAGGCCCGAACCGACGCCGCCGGGCGCGATCTCGCCGAGCATCATGTTGATCATCGGCATCATGCCGCCGAGCGCGGTGTAGCTGTCGTGCATCGAGTTGACCGCACCGGTGGAGGTGAGCGTGCTCGTCGTGCCGAACAGAGTCGAGCCGAAGATGCCGAATCGCACCTCCTTGCCCTCCATTGCACCGCCCGCGAGCTGCGGGGCGGTGCCCGCACCGGCGAGCTCGGCCCACGTGAGGAGGGCCGCGGATGCCACGAAGATCGCGGCCATGACCCCGAGGATCGTGTAGCCCTGGCGGTCGTCGCCGACGATGCGGCCGAACGCGCGGGGAAGCGAGAAGGGGATCACGAGCATCAGGAAGATCTCGAACAGGTTCGTCCAGGGCGCGGGGTTCTCGAACGGGTGCGCCGAGTTGACGTTGAAGAACCCGCCGCCGTTGGTGCCGAGGAGCTTGATCGCCTCCTGGGATGCCACCGGCCCGCCGGGGATCGACTGGGCCGCGCCCGCGAGGGTCGTGGCATCCGTGAATCCGCTCAGGTTCTGGATCACGCCGCCGGCGAGGAGGACCACCGCGGCCACGATCGAGAAGGGCAGCAGCAGCCGGTAGGTGCCGCGGACGAGGTCGACCCAGAAGTTGCCGATGACGCCGCTGCGGCGGTACGCGAAGCCGCGGACCAGGGTCACCGCGACGGCGATGCCGACCGCGGCGGAGACGAAGTTCTGCACCGTGAGCGCGGCGAACTGCACCGTGTAGCCGAGCGTCGTCTCGCCCGAGTACGACTGCCAGTTCGTGTTGGTCACGAACGACACCGCGGTGTTGAACGACAGGGCTTCCCCGGGGGATTCGAGGCCGAGCGAGAACGGCAGCACCGCCTGTAGGCGCATGATCGCGTAGACGAAGACCACGCCGACGGCCGAGAACAGCAGCACCGACCGCAGGTAGGCCTGCCACGTCTGCGCGCCGCGGGGGTCGACGCCGATGGCCCGGTAGGTGACCCGTTCGACGGCCAGATCGCGCTGGCCGGTGTAGATGCGGGCGATGTAGTCGCCGAGGGGACGGTAGGCCAAGCCCAGGGCGACGATGAGCGTGAGGCTGGTCAGGACGATGGACCAGATCATTCCGGCATCCATCAGAACTTCTCCGGGTGCACGAGCGCGATCACGAGGTAGACCACGGCGGCGATCGCGAGGACGGCGGCGAGGATGCTCATGCCGAGTCGCCCCCTCGTCCGGGGGCGGCCGGCGGCTGTGCGCCGCGTCCGGGGGTGCGCGCGGAGGGAGCGCCGGGCTGCGGGCCCAGCTTCTCGACCCCCTGCGCGATGAGCGCGACCAGCGCGAAGAGCGCCAGGATCGCGACGAGGTAGACGACATCGAGCACGATGACTCCAGGTTCGGGTTCTTCCGCGCGACTGCTGTGGCGCGGGCACCGCACAGCGGCACGTGTGTCGATGCAACTCCTCCCCGCGCCGCGTTCGTGCGGCCCTAACGCTTTCCCTACGGCCCGTCCGCGGACGCATACGGGGCGCTTACGCGGGTGCTACTCGCTCTTGCTAAGTACCAGTACTCAGTGTTACTTTGTAGCGGTAGTCAATGGTGAGGAGTACCGCATGGGCAGACACGACACCGAGATGCTCAAGGGAGTGCTCGAGGGCGTCGTCCTCGCCGTCCTGGCGCGGCGACCGGCCTACGGGTACGAGATCACCGCCGACCTCCGCGACCGCGGCTTCACCGACCTCGCGGAGGGCACGGTGTACGCGATCCTCGTCCGCATCGAGCAGCGGGACCTCGTCGACGTCGAGAAGGTGGCATCCGAGAAGGGGCCGCCGCGCAAGGTCTTCACCCTCAACGACACGGGGCGGGCGCAGCTCGCCGAATTCTGGACCACCTGGGGTGTGCTCGCCGATCGGCTCGAGCATCTCCGCGACGAAGGGAAATGACATGGCCTGGTACGAGAAGATCATCGGCGACCTGGGCGCCAAGAAGCAGTGGCGCGAGTACCGGCGCCGCCTGGACGCCCTCCCCGCCCCCTACCGGCAGGCGGGCCGCGCCCTCGAGCGGTACGTGCTCAACCTCGGGCCGACGGACGACAGCAACGCCCTCATCCGCATGGTGACCGACCTCGCCGATCTGCTCGAGCAGGCCGCCGCCGCGGGGACGCCCATCCGCGACCTGACGGGTACCGAACCGTCGGCGTTCGCCGAGGAGTTCATGGCGAACTACGGCGACGGCAGCTGGATCGGGCGCGAGCGCGCACGTCTCGCCCGCGCCATCGACGAGGCGGCCCGCACCCAGGGCTGATCCCGCTCGCACACGCCCTCCGGACCCGGCTGGCCGGAGGCGATGGCTTCGTGCGCCCTCCGGCCGGACCACCGCGAGAGGAAGAACATGCCCATCACCGATACCGGTCCCGCCGTCCGCGTCCGGAACCTCACCAAGTCCTACGGCGACGTCAAGGTGCTCGACGGCCTCGACCTCGACGTCGAGCGCGGCACCGTCGTCGCCCTCCTCGGCGCCAACGGCGCCGGGAAGACGACCGCCGTCCGCATCCTGTCGACCCTGCTGCGCGCCGACCGCGGGACTGCGACGGTCGACGGAGCCGACGTGGCCACCCAGGCCGCGCGCGTCCGGGCGTCCATCAGTCTGACGGGCCAGTTCGCCGCCGTCGACGAGGTCCTCACCGGCCGCGAGAACCTCACGCTCGTCGCCCGCCTGCGACACGTGCCCGACCCGACGCGTGTCGCCGACGAGCTCCTCGCGCGGTTCTCGCTGACGGATGCCGCCGGCCGCGCGGCATCCACGTATTCCGGCGGCATGCGCCGACGCCTCGACATCGCGATGAGCCTCGTCGGCGAGCCCGCCGTGATCTTCCTGGACGAGCCGACGACGGGACTCGACCCGCAGGCCCGCCGGGAGGTGTGGGATGCCGTGCGCTCGCTCGCCGCGTCGGGCACCACCGTGCTGCTCACGACCCAGTACCTCGACGAAGCCGAGCACCTGGCCGACCGCATCGCGATCCTCCACGGTGGACGCATCATCGCGGAGGGGACGCTCGCCGAGCTCCGGGCCCTGTTCCCGCCGACGACCGTCGAGTACGTGGAGAAGCAGCCGACCCTCGAGGAGATCTTCCTCGCCATCGTCGGCGCGACCGACCCGATCGACACGGAGGAATCATGACCACGCACGCGCTTTCGGACACTGCGGTCCTCACCGGCCGCTCGCTGCGGCACATCCTCCGCAGCCCCGACACGATCGTCACGACCGCCGTCATGCCGGTGGCCATCATGCTGCTGTTCGTCTTCGTCCTGGGCGGTGCCGTCGACACCGGCGGCACCGCGTACGTGGACTTCCTGCTGCCCGGCATCCTGCTCATCACCGTGGCATCCGGAATCGCGTACACCGCGTACCGGGTCTTCCTGGACGTCCGCGGCGGGATCGTGGACCGCCTCCGGTCGATGCCGATCGCGCCGGCGAGCGTCCTGTGGGGCCACGTCCTCACTTCGCTGCTGGCCAACGCGGTGTCGCTCGCGCTGGTCGTCGGGGTGGCGCTGCTCGTGGGCTTCCGCTCGGGCGCCTCGGTCGGGGAGTGGCTCGGCGTGGTCGGCATCCTGATGGCCTACACGCTCACCCTCACGTGGGTGGCGGTCGTCGCCGGGCTCGCGGCGAAGACCATCGACGGCGCGAGCGCCTTCAGCTACCCGCTCATCTTCCTGCCGTTCGTCAGTTCGGCGTTCGCGCCGACCGACACCATGCCGGGTCCGGTGCGCTGGTTCGCCGAGAACCAGCCCGTGACGTCCCTCGTGGATGCCATCCGCGCGCTGCTCGCGCAGCAGCCCGTCGGCGCGAGCGTGTGGATCGCACTGGCCTGGTGTGCGGGGATCCTCGCGGTCGCGTGGGTGGCCGCGGTGGCGCTGTTCCGGCGCTCCTGAATCTGCGGAGACCGCGCATGATGGAGCCATGCCTTCCTCCGCCGGATCCGACGTGCGCGTCAGCGCGAGCCTGGTGATCCCGGCGGCGGAACTGTCGTGGCGGTTCTCACGCTCGTCCGGCCCGGGCGGTCAGGGCGTGAACACCGCCGATTCCCGCGTGGAGCTGATCTGGGATGCCGCGCGCTCGGCCGTGCTGTCGCGGGTGCAGCGCGAGCGGGTCATGGATCGTCTGGAGAGCCGGCTCGTCGACGGGGTGTTGGCCATCGCCGCGTCGGAGCACCGCAACCAGCTGCGCAACCGCGACGCCGCGCGCGCCCGTCTCGCCGCGCTGGTGGCCGAGGCCGTGCGTCCGCCCGCGCCCCCGCGTCGTGCGACCCGGCCGACCCGCGGATCGAAGGAGCGGCGTCTGCAGGCGAAGCAGCGCCGGACCGACGTGAAGCGCCTGCGGCAGCGGCCTGCCGACTGACGCCGACCGCGTCGACGAGCGTCCGAGAAACGCCGTACGGGCGGTCTTCCCGGCGGCGTGTTCTGGACACTCGACCGGTCAGCGGGCGCGCCGTCAGTTCGACGCGTCGCCCTCGGCGCGACGGCGACGCACCTGCTCCTCGAGATCCGCCAGATACATCTCGCGCTCGAGGTCGGCGATCTGCTGCTCGGTCGTGCGCGCGCTCGGGGCGGCCGGTGCCGGCTCGGCGTCCCGTTGCCACTGCCGGGGGTCGCCGAACGTCAGCGGCTCGCGCCGCTGCTCCCACTCGCGACCGATCGCGAACCACAGGATCGACCCGATCAGCGGCAGCAGCACGATGAAGAACACCCACGCGAACTTCGGCAGGTGCTTGACCTGGTCGTCGCGGCGGGTGATGGCGTCGATCAGCGCGACCACCATCACGGCGAGGGTGAGTACGGCGAGGATCGGCATGGCATCCACCCTGCCGGAGGCATCGGCAGGCGGCAAGGTTTCCGTGGCGTGAGCCGCCCCGCGCCGCCGAGAACGCGGGATGCCGAGACTGCACCCGCATGACGACCCCACTGCAGCGTGCAGTGGGCTCGTCAGGTAGATGCAGCCCCGGTGATCCCGGGAGTCCCGGTGCGGCCCGCACCCTCCGCGCCCTCGACCCGGATGCCGGTTCAGTCGGCGACGCGGATGCGGGCCGGTTCGTCGGCGTCGGCGCGGCCGTGGGCATCGCCCCGCGTCACGATGAGCAGGACGACGGCCCACGCAACGTAGGCGAACGTGCCCGCGGTGGCCACCAGGTTGGCGGTGTTGACCGAGGCGTTCGTGCCGTCGTCGATGCCGCCCGAGGCCAGGATCGTCGTCGGGTCGGTCAGCGCGTGCAGGACGATCGGCCAGATGAGCGAACCGCCGACGCGCAGCGTCGCGTACATGCAGATACCGAAGGCGAAGGTGTAGACGACCGTCGGTCCCACGATCGCGAAGCTCTGACCCGTGAACAGGTTCGACAGGTGCAGCAGCGCGAAGATGAGCGAGGAGAGGGTCATGACCGCCCACTCGCGGTACCCGTGGCGTCGGAGCATCGTGACGCCCATGCCGCGGGTGAGGATCTCCTCCGAGAACCCGACGAACAGCCCGGCGATCAGGACCGAGACGACGACCGCCGCCCCGTACCGGCCGTACTCGATGCCGAAGAAGTGGAACACGATCGGCACGAGGATGAGGATCGGCCCGAGCCAGAACCACCACTTGCGTCCGACCGGCTGACGTCCGAACAGCGGGCGCGGAAGCCACCCGATGCTGGCCGCGATGATCACCAGGATGATCGAGCCGAAGAGCGGCTGCACCCCGATGGAGATGAAGGCTCCCCAGGGCGTGGCGAAAATGTCGTCACCCTGCACGAGGCCGCCGAGGACCGGACGCAACGCGAGGCCGACGAGGTTGTACAGCGCGATGTAGATCGCCGCCATCAGGACGGCGCGCCACCATCCGCCGCGGTTCCAGAATCGCTGCCAGCCGTTCGTGCCGAGGGGCTCGCGATCGCCGGGCGGGGTCGCGCTCACGCGAAGAATCGGTTCGCTCGAGCCGTGTAGAGCAGGGCGATGCCGATGCCGGCCAGGACGATCGTGATGATCGCGCCCACGAGGACGTTCGCATCCTGGTGGGTCGCCGCTTGGAGGATGGAGCTCAGGATGCTGAGCCCGAGGGATGCCGTGACGATCACGCGCGCGATCCGGTTGGCGCCGAAGAGCCCGAAGCTCACCAGGAGCGTGATGACCCCGACGACGATTCCGATCCATGCCGACGGCACGGAGACGCCCGCCGGGGCGATGGCCCCGGTCAGGATCAGGATCGAGAGGCCGATCTGGAGGACGGCGGTGATCCAGGCGAGGACGGCGACGAGGGTCACTCCGCCCGGGCGGTCGTTGTAGGCCATCAGTGTGCGTCCTTTCCGAGTTCGTCGAGGAGCTCGTTGAGCCCGAGGCCGCCGATGGTCTGGGCTTCGAACTCGAGCGTGGTGCCGGTGGTCGTGTCCGTGAGCTCGATCACGCGGACGGTGCCGCTGTGCCGCGTGCGGACCTCGAGGTCGGCGCGCGCGATGTGGGCGACGGGGTGCAGGTTCTTCCAGCCGCCGACGATGCCGGTGGATTGCCGACCGAGCACGTGGAGCTTTGACTCGGACACCGCCAGGACGATGGAGGGGTAGCTCCCGTGCGACGCGCTGTGGGCGCGCTGTGCCAGCATGCCGCCCGCGACGCCCCACGCGGTCTGGTTGCTGCCTCCGGCGCTGACGCCGATGATCGAGCCCACGAGGCCGGACTTCGTCGACCCCCGCGGCATGACGACGGCGACGTCGATGATCTGATCGTCGGGGATGACCGACTGCGCGCCCTCGCGCGCGTGCTCTTCTCTGGACATGACTGGCCCCTTCCGTCCTTTTAGGACATCACTGAACAACAGCCTTTCAGGACATCCCTGAACGATGCAAGGGGGCTCAGGTCGTCGCGCGCGTATGCGTCGCGGAAGCGTCGTGCGGGCGTGCGGGCGGAACCCCGTGCGCGACATCGACGAAGATGCCGACGAGGCGCTCGCGCTCCTGTTCGACGCCGTCCATCACGGCCCCGATCGCCCGCAGGCCCTCGGGGGTGGCTTCCAGAACGACGGCGCGTCCATCGCCCGGCACGGTTCCACGCCGGCGCTCGACGAACCCCTTCGCGCAGAGCTGGTCGACGATGTAGACCACGCCCGCCGGCGAGACCTCGAGGGGCTGCGACAGGTCGGTCGGGCGGATGCCGCCGCCCATGCCGATCATCACCAGGGCCGCCCGCTGACGGGCGGCGAGCTTTCCCCGCGTCGCGGCCGGGGGCATGTAGCTCACGAGCGCGGCACCCGACGCGCAGACGCGAAGGAGCAGCTCGAGCGCATCGGCCGGCGGCCCCGGGGGCGGCAGCGGAGCGTCGCCGCCCAGACCGGCGCTGATCTCGCGGGCGATGCCGCGGCTCTCGCGGAGGAAGGCGGTGACCGCGACACGGAGTCGATCCGAGAGCTCTTCGCCGCGATTGGTGAGGACGACTTCGACCGCACGCTTGTCGGCATCCGAGGGTCTCGTGGAGACGAGGCCCTCCGCCTGCAGTCGGAGGATCAGCCGTGAGACGGCGCGTCGCCCGAGGCCGCTCACGTCGGCGATCCGGCGGGTCGTCACGGCGCGTTCGGATGCCACGAGCGCCAGCGCGATGATCTCCTCGATCTCCGCCCAGTGCGTGCCGAAGACCTCGTCGACGGCGCGCGTCATGTCGTCGTTGAATCGGCCCAGCAGCTCGATCGCGCGGGCCCGGGCCATGGCATCCATCGTGTCGGTGCTCCTCTTCGCCCCCTATCCAACCAGGGCTCGTTCAGAGGATCCCGACCGCAACCGCAGGAGCGACCGGGCGTCGCGGCTCAGGCGCCGGAGTCGGGGGCCTTGCGTCCCGGGTGCGCGAGGACCTCGGCGACCGGCTGACCACCGCGCTGCTGACCCGGAAGCGGGCGCGAGCGACGGCCGTAGATGAGCTCCGACGAGTCGAGCAGCCACGGGACGAGGGTGATGGAGACACCGTGCACGAGCATGAGCTGCTGTGCGAGGCGGCGCGACCGGCGGTTGTGGAGGATCGACTCCCACCAGTGGCCCACGATGAACTGCGGGAGGTAGACGGTCACCACGGCCGAGCCGTGCTTCTCGCGGTAGCTCTTGATGAACGTCGTCACCGGTGACGTGTAGGTGCGGTACGGCGACTCGATGATGACGAGCGGGATGGGCATGTCGTGCGCCGCCCACTCCTTCTGCAGGCCCGCGGCATCCTCTTCCGAGATCGCCACGTGCACGGCGAGCGTCTTGTCGTGCTTGGCGGCGAGGGCGTAGTCGATCGCCTTCATCACGGGCTTCTGCAGACGGTTCACGAGGATGATCGCGACGTCGCCCGAGGAGCCGAAGTGCACCTCGTCGTCCATGCGGATCTCATGCTCGACGTCGCGGTAGTAGCGGTTCACGCCGAGCATGAGCGTCGCGAGGATCGGAATAGCGATGAACACCAGCCACGCGCCGTGCGTGAACTTCGTGATCGTGACGATGACGAGCACGAGGACGGTGAGCGAGGCGCCGAGGGAGTTGATCCACAGGCCCGTGATCGCCGAACGGCGTTCGTACCGGGCGCTCTGCTGGCGCGCCGCCTCGGGCGTGAGCGCGCGGAGACCGGCCAACGCCCGGCGCCAGTGGCGGACCATGCCGATCTGCCCCAGCGAGAACGACACGAACACGCCGATGATGTAGAGCTGGATCAGGGTCGTGAGGTTGGCCTGGTACACGATCAGCACGCCGATCGCGACGATGCCGAGGATCACCATGCCGTTGGAGTACACGAGGCGGTCGCCGCGGGTGTTCAGCGCCTTCGGGGCGTAACCGTCGCGCGCGAGCACGGCACCCAGCAGCGGGAAGCCGTTGAACGCGGTGTTCGCCGCGAGCAGCAGCACGCACGCGGTCGCGGCCTGGATGATGAAGAACGGGATGCTGCCCATGCCGAACGTGGCGGCGGCCACCTGCGCCATGAGGCTCGGCTGCGGGAGCGTGCAGTCGAAGCCGACGAGGTTGCAGGGGTTCTCGGCGTAGTGCACGCCGGAGAGCAGGGCGAGCAGCGTCAGGCCGACGAACAGCACGATGGCGATGCCGCCCATGAGCGTCAGCGTCGTCTGGGCGTTGCGGATCTTGGGCTTGCGGAACGCGGGCACGCCGTTGGACACGGCCTCGACGCCGGTCAGGGCCGAGCAGCCGCTCGAGAACGCGCGCAGCACGAGGAGGATGAGCGCCGCCTGCGTGAGCGATTCCGCCTGCACCGCGTATCCGGCGCTGGAGGCCTGGGGCACGTCGCCCAGCAGGGCGCGCCCGAGGCCGACGGCGATCATGATGCCGACGGACCCGATGAACAGGTACGTCGGGATGGCGAAC
Organism: Microbacterium sp. RURRCA19A; assembly: GCF_900156455.1. Lineage (GTDB taxonomy): Bacteria > Actinomycetota > Actinomycetes > Actinomycetales > Microbacteriaceae > Microbacterium. The sequence goes on along the minus strand of NZ_FTNQ01000002.1, from coordinate 209,800 downwards.
ACCGACGAGGCCTCGCGCACGCCGCGGAGGTTGACGATGACGATGAGGATGACGAACCCGACGGCGATCTCGACGCGGAACGGGTTGAGTTCCGGGAGAGCCGAGATGATGTTGTCGACCCCGGATGCCACCGACACGGCGACCGTGAGCACGTAGTCCACGAGCAACGCGGCGGCGACCACGACACCGGGCACCTCGCCGAGGTTCTTGCTGGCGACCTCGTAGTCGCCGCCACCGGAGGGGTAGGCCTTGATGAGCTGCCGATAGCTGAGGACGACGACCACCAGCAGCACCACGACCGCCGCCGCGACCCAGGGGCTGAGCGTCAGCAGAGCCGTGCCCCCGATGAGCAGGATCATCAGCAGCTCCTGTGGGGCGTAGGCCACGGAGGAGAGTGCGTCGGAGGCGAAGATGGGGAGGGCCATCTTCTTGGGGAGGAGCTGTTCGTCGAGTTTTTCCGACGTGAGAGGCTCGCCGATCAGGATGCGCTTGGCCATCGGCGTCGGTTCGCCGGGCTCGCGACTTTCGTCAGTCACGGCGCGCGACATTACGCGCACTGGGGGGCATACGCAATCTGACGCGCTCGGCGTTCACCGGCTGGTCGTCGTCCGGCGAGGTGTACGAACGGCTGCAACGGTGAAAACCCGGCGTCGTCGGGCCGTATTCCCTAGGCTCGCCGGGTGCACAACATCATCGGGTCGGGGAGCCTCGCGATCGTCCTCGGAGGCATCGTCGCGTTCCTCGCCTTCGTGCCGTTCGTCGCCGTCAGCTACCGCCGCCGCGGCGGTCTGAGCTTCGGACGCACGGTGCTCTGGGCGGGCGCGGCCGTGTACTTCTGGGCGATCTGGACCTACACCCTCGTCCCGATTCCCGCCGGTGACGACTACCGCTGTGCGGGCACGAACCTGCGTCCGTTCCAGTTCGTGGACGAGATCCGGGATGCCGTCGCCGTCTCGGGCCGCTACCTCACCGACCCGGTCGTGCTGCAGGTCGCGCTGAACGTCCTGCTGTTCGTGCCGCTCGGTTTTCTCCTGCGGGTGCTCGGCGGGCGTGGCATCCTGATCGCCGGCCTCGTCGGTCTCGCGATCAGCGGGGTGATCGAGACGACGCAGCTCACGGGCGTGTGGGGGATCTTCCCGTGTGCCTACCGGGTGTTCGACGTCGACGACCTCATCGCCAACGCCTCGGGCGCCCTGCTCGGCTCGCTGCTCGCGTTCGCCGTGCCGAAGAAGCATCGCGGGGCGGAGAGGTCCCCGGATGCCGAAGACCCGCGCCCCGTCACGCGTCGGCGTCGGGTCCTCGGCATCCTGTGCGACGTGATCGGCATCACTCTCCTGGCTTTCGCCGTGTCGATCACGGTGCAGGCGCTTCTGTCGTTGGTGGTCGATCCCGCCGCCCGCACCGGTGTCGTCGCCGGACAGGTGGGGACGTTCGCGGCAGCGACGGTGTGGCTCGGGGTGATCCTCGCGACGGGACGGTCGATCGGAGACCTGTCGACGCGCGTGCGGTACACCGACGGTGTGCTGCCCGCGTGGGTGGCGCGTCCGTTGCGGTTCCTCACGGGAGCCGGCGCGTACGCCCTCCTGAGCGATCTGCCCGCGCCGTGGTCGTTGTCGGCGTTCGCGCTCGCCGCGGCGACCGTCGTGCTCCTCTTCCGGTGGAAGGACGGCCGCGGGCTCACCGGCTGGATCGGCCGGCGCCGTCTCGTGGATGACCGCGAGGGCGTCGTGAGCCCGGTCGCCGTCGCGTCGCGCGGGTAGCTCTGCGCGGGCTCCGGCCCGTCCTGCGGCGTTCGTCGGTGGCACGCCGGGTGGTGGCATCCGGGTTCGGCGTGTCGGCCGGGGACTCCGCGGGAGGGTACGCCGGTGCCGCGGTCGTGAGGCGTGGCCCGTCAGGCGGAGGTCGTGGGTGGCGCGCCGGGGTGGTGGCATCCGGGGTCGGCGTGTCGGCCGGGGACTCCGCGGGACGGTACGCCGGTGCCGCGGTCGTGAGGCGCGGCCCGTCAGGCGGAGTTCGTCGGTGGCGCGCCGGGTGGTGGCATCCGGGTTCGGCGTGTCGGTGTCGGACTCCGCGGGACGGTACGCCGGTTCCGGCCCGTCACGCGCTAAAGGCTCCCCGCGGCGACGGAGAACGTGTCGCACGCGTTCACGCCACCCGCGCGGCCGGCGTCGAACCAGCGCTGGCGCTGCTCGCTCGACCCGTGGGTCCAGCTCTCGGGGTTCACCACCCCGCCGGACTCGGCCTGGATGTGGTCATCCCCCACCGCGGCCGCGGCGGCCAGGGCGTTCGTGATCTGTTCGGTCGTGGGCGGCTGCAGGTACGGCGTGCCGTTCTCGTCGACCTGGTCGGCCGCGTCGGCCACCCACGCGCCCGCGAAGCAGTCGGCCTGGAGTTCGGTGCGCACGCCGTTGCTGGCCGGGCCGGTGCCGTCGTTCGGGTACTGATCCATCACGCCGATGAGGTTCTGCACGTGGTGGCCGTATTCGTGCGCGAGCACGTACAGCTGAGCGAGCGGTCCGGCGTTCGTGTCGAACTGCTCGCGGAGGAGCGCGAAGAACGTCGGGTCGATGTACACCGTCTCTTCCGGCGGGCAGTAGAACGGTCCGGTCGCGTTCGAGGCGGTACCGCACTGGGTGGACGTGGCGCCGTCGACGATGATCAGCTGCGGTTCGCGATACCCCTCGACCGTCTTGCCCCAGAACTGGTCGATGTTCAGGGATGCGGCGGCGAGCCGGCAGTCGTCGTTGCGGTTGGCATCCTGTCCGGTCTCGCAGTTCGCGATGCGCTCGCCGCCGGTCTGCGGACCCGCCACGCCGCCGCCCCCGACGATCCCGCTCAGGTCGGTGCCCGTGAACAGCTGGATGAGCAGGAAGACCACCGCGCCGAGGCCCACCGCACCGCCGCCGACGGCGGCCACCGTGCCGCCGCGGCGTTTCGCCGAGTTTCCGCCGACACGGGCGTTGTCGTTGAACGTCACGTCCGCGACGGTAGCGCGCAGGCGGCTCGTCGGGAGGGGGGTTGAAACGCGGGGATCAGCCGATTCGCCGCACCGACGCGGTCGGCCGCGGGGGAGCGGTGCTCTCGCGCACGATCAGCTGCGGCCGTTCCGACGAGAACCGGCGGCCGGTCTCGCCGGCGATCTCGTTGAGGAGCAGCTGCAGGCCCCGGCGGCCGAGTCCGGCGAAATCCTGGTCGACGGTGGTGAGTGGGGGAGACCACAGGGCGGCGAGGGGGTGGTCGTCGAAACCGGCGACCGAGATGTCGTCCGGAACGCGCAGACCGGATGCGGTGATCCCCCGCACCACGCCCATCGCGATCTCATCGTTGCCGCAGAACACGGCGGTCACCGACGGATCTTCGGCCAACCGGCGACCGATCTCGATGCCCGAGCGCGGGTCCCAGGTCGCGTCACTGAGCGGCGGGACGACCGCGCCGCGGCGTTTGAGCGCGCGCCGCCAGCCGGTCGTGCGGCCGTCTTCGCGGCGTGACGGGGGAACGCGCACGTGGTGCACGGTCGCGTGGCCCAGGTCGAGGAGGTGGTCGGTGAGTTCTTCCGCGGCACGGGACTCGTCCAGTACCGCCTGACGGAGTCCCGGCTCGCGGACACCGGACAGAGCGACCACCGGGAGCGACGACGGGATGCGGTGCAGGGCGGCGACACCCGGGGGATCGAACTTCAGGACGCAGACCCCGGCCAAGGGTTGCGACAGCGTCGCCGCGATCGCGCGGTCGATCTCGTCGTCGTCCGTGCTCTCCACGACGGTGATCATCACGGTGTAGTCCTCGGCGCGTGCCGCTTCCTCGATCCCCCGGATCGTCTCGGCGTAGCCGTACTGCGACGTGTCACCGGCGATCACGGCGATGACCTGCGCTTTGCGCGAGGCCAGCACGCGGGCGGCGGCGCTGGGGCGGAAGCCGAGCGCGGCGATCGCGGCCTCGACCGCTTCGCGCTTCGCGGGGCTGACCTTCGCGGCCCCGGTCAGCACGCGTGACACCGTCGGGACCGATACCCCGGCCCGCGCAGCCACGTCGGCGATCGTCGCCGGTTTCGTGCGGGAGGGGTCCATTGCGCTCCGTCTGTGCGCGGCGCCCGCCGTCACTTGACGGCGCCGCTGGTGATGCCCGAGATGATCTTGCGCTGGGCCACCATGAACGTGATCAGCAGCGGAAGGCTCATCAGGATGATGTAAGCGAAGATCAGATGCCAATTCTGAAGGTACAGACCGCTGCTCGCCACTTGGTACAGGTTCAGCGGGAGGGTGTCGAGTCGGCCGCCGACCACGAACAGCGCGTAGAAGACGTCGTTCCAGATGTACAGGCAGATGAGGATCGTCGCGGTCGCGAGCACCGGCATGAGCAGCGGCAGGATGATCTTCACGAACACCCGCACCGGTGAAGCACCGTCCACGCGCGCCGCTTCCTCGAGTTCGACGGGGATGGTGCGCACGAATCCGGTGACGAAGAAGATCACGGTCGACATGTACATGCCCATGTAGACGCCGATCATGCCGACGGGGGTGCCGGCCAGACCCAGCTGACGCAGCAGGAGGACGATCGTGACGACGGCGGGGGGCAGGACGATGCCGCTGATGGCGACGGCGTAGACGAACGCGAGGCCCCGGGAGCGGCGGCGCCCGAGGATCCAGGCCGCCATCGACCCCAGGATCAGCACGCCGAGCACGGCCGGCACCATCACGAGGATGCTGCCGCCGAACGCGGCGATCATCCGGCCGTCCGAGATGACGGTCGCGAAGTTGTCGAACAGGTGCCATTCGGTGGGGAGGGCGAGCGAGGGCACGAACGCCTCCGCCTGGGTCTTGGCGGCCGTCAGCACCGTGAGCAGGAACGGGATGCCGAGGAGCGCCACCGCCGCCACGACGGCCGCGATCGGCTGGATCACGCGGCCGATCGGCGAACGGCGCCGGGGGAGCCGACGGGCGCGGCCCGTCGTGAGGGTCATGGTCTCGGTCACAGCACGTCCTCCCGCTTGCGCAGAAAACGGATCACGGGGAAGGCGAGGATCGCGACCACGAGGAACAGCACGAGGCTCATCGTCGTGGCCTGGGCGAACAGGCCCTGGCCGAACGTCCGGAAGATGAAGATGTTGAGCAGTTCGGTGGTCCCGCCGGGGCCGCCGGCGGTGGTCGCCTGGACGATGTCGAAGCCGTTCATCGAACCGAGCAGCGCCGTGGCGACGTTGAAGGTGACGGCGGGGGCGAGCAGGGGGAACCGGATCGCGCGGAAGGTGGTCCACCACCCCGCGCCGTCGAGGCGCGCAGCCTCGAGGATGTCGTCGTTGATCGTCTTGAGCCCTGCGAGGTAGATGAGCATCGACAGGCCCATCCACTTCCACGCGTGGATGAGGGCGACGACGACGATCGTCCAGGTGGTGCTGCCGAGCCAGGCGATGTCGATGTTCTGCCCGGTCACGGCGCTCAGGATGCCGTTGAGCGCACCGTCGGGCTTGAGCATGGCCTGGAAGATGTAGCCGACGGCCAGGGCCGACATGATCACGGGCACGAAGAACGCCACGCGCAGCGCGCGGTTCGTGCGGGTGTCGCGCTCGAGCAGCAGGGCGAGGGCCAGGCCGAAGAGGTTCTGGAAGATCGCCACCAGCACGGCGTAGATCAGCGTGACCGTCAGCGCGTTCACGAGGGAGCCGTTGGAGAACAGCGACACGAAGTTGTCGGTGCCGATGAAGTCGATCGAGCTCTTGAAGCTGGACCAGTTGGTGAACGCGTAGACGAAGTTGAAGACGGTGGGGACGGCGAAGAACACCACCAGGACGGCGAGCGCCGGGATCAGGAACCACAGCGGATGGTCCTTCGCGTGCCGACCGCGCGACGCGGGGCGCGCGGATCGCGGCGGCGGCGTCACCGTGCGGGGACGCTCGAGGGTCGAAGTCATGGGTGTTCCTCCCGGGGGAAGGGGGCGCCGGGTCGGGTCCCGGCGCCCCGTGGGGATCAGAAGCCGGCGGCGCCGATGGCCTTGGCCAGTTCGGCGAACTGCGACTGCGTGGCCTCCGCGACCTGGGCCGGGGTCTTGGTGCCCTGGATCATGTCACCGAGGTTGAGGTACAGGTCGGGGTTGGCCACGGCCAGCGCCTGCATCGAGCCGACCGAGTCGCCGAGCGACTTGCTGACGTCCAGCAGTGCTTCGGGGACGTCCGAGGACGACTTCACATCCGACTGCAGCGAGACGGTCTTCTGCGCCTGGACGAAGTCGCTGTAGCCGTCGCCGAGCCAGTACGACAGCAGCTGGCGCGCCGCGGCCTCGCGTTTGGCATCCCCCGTCTTGAACGCCACGAGGGCGTTGGACTGGTCGGGGATGAAGGTGCCGACGTTGCCCGAGGGCGAGATCGGGAAGAACCCGATCTTCTCGTTCAGTTCCTGGGTGTCGGCGAGGGACTGCAGCTGACCGAAGAACGAGTTCACCTGCACGGCCATGGCCGCCTCGCCCGACAGCAGGGCCGGACCCTGGTCCTCGAACTTCGCGGTCTTCAGGTCGGAGTTGAACAGCCCCTCCTGGATGAGGCCCTGGTAGGTGTCGATCGCGCCCTGGATCGTCGGGTCGGTGAACTTCTCCTTGTTCTCGTTCACGCGGTCCCACAGGCCGTCCTTGGCGGCGTCGGCGAGCTGCACCTGCACCCACCACTGCGTGGCCCACGGGGTGCCGCCGCCGAAGTCGAAGAACGGGGTGACGCCGGCGGCCTTCAACTGACGCGCGTCGGCGAGGAACTCGTCCCAGTTGCCGGGCGTCTGGGTGATGCCCGCCTTCGCGAACACCTCCTTGTTGTAGTACACGCCCTCGACCGCCGGGGTCGTGATGAGCGCGGCGTACCGCGTGCCGTTCAGGATGCCGGTGATGTCCTTCAGCTCGGGCGTGTAGGCGTCGATGAAGGGGGCGCCGTCGAGAGGCTGCAGGTTCGTCGTGGCGTTGAGGGCCGTCAGCTGCGAGGCCGTGGGCTGCCAGAACGCGAGGTCGGGCTTGTCGCCGGTGGCGACCTTGGTCTGCACGCTCTGCTCGTACGGGTCGGGGATGGTGACGACGTCGACCTTGGCGCCGGTGGCGGCCTCGAATCCCTTGACGACGCTGTCGGGGACCTTGTTCGAGTTCTGCGCGGCCCAGATGGTGAGGGTCGTGCCGTCGAGCTTGGTGTCTTGGGCGGGCCAGTCCGAGGGGCCCGCGGCGGCGCCGCCGCCGGCACCGGGGTCCGAGCAGCCGGCGAGGGCGAGGGCGGCCACGGCGGTGAGGGCCGTGGCGGCGAAGAACCGCTTCTTCATTGAATTGCTCCTTGTTGGTGTGATCAGTCTGATCCGGTGCGAGCGCCTTCGTCGACCGGGACCGGCCCGGCCGAGAGGCGGAGGGTGCGCGCGGAGATACGGGCATCGCCGGCGCGCACGTGCAGGGTCCCCGTCGTGGCATCCCATTCGGTGTGCCAGGTGGGGAGGTCCAGGGGGAAGACCGGGGTCACCTCGACGTCACGGCCGACGAGGTGGGGGAAGGAGAGAGCCGTGGAGGCCTCGTCGCCGCGTCGCCAGATCGACACGAGATCCCCGGCCGGCGAGCGCAGGCCCAGGGCGGTCCACGGGTCGTCCCAGCGCGGGAGATCCAGAGGCCAGTGCGGGTGGGCCGCGGCGATCTCGCCGCGCAGTTCCTTCGCGACGGCGATGGCGCCCGCGACCCGGTGGCGCTGAGCGGGCGTCATGCGGTTGAGGTGGCCCGACACGTAGAAGCGGCCGAGGAGTCCTGTGACGAGGCAGAACGACGCCTCCTCGGCATCCATCTCGGGCTGGGGATAGGCCCAGCTCGCGGCCTGCTCGGGAAGGATCGCCATCGGTGCCGCCGCCGCGATCGGCGGGTACTTGACGAAGTCCTGCTGGTCGGACGTCGACTGCATGGCCAGGCGGGAGAGCATGGCGTAGTCCATGCGCATCGCGCCCGAGCTGCAGTTCTCGATGACGAGGGTCGGATGCCGGTCCAGCACGCCGTCGAGCCACTCCAGCACCGCCCGGTTGTGCCCGAGGAGTCCGTCGCCGACGCTGTCGGCATCCACGTCCGTCCCCGGGCCGGGGTTGATGTTGTAGTCCATCTTGAAGAACCCGAGGCCGAAGTCCGTCACGAGCCGGTCGACGACACCGTCGAGGTGCGCGCGGGCGGCGGGGTGCCGGAGGTCGAGGTGGAAGCGGTCGTGCTCAACGACACGCTCGCCGTGGCGTTGCAGGAACGCCTCCGCGGGCAGGCGGTCGGCGAGAGCGCTGCGGATGCCGATCACCTCGGGCTCGAGCCAGAGCCCGGCCACCATGCCCTCGGCGTGGATGGCGTCGATGACCTCGCCCAGCCCCCCGGGGAAACGGGTGGTCGACGGCATCCATTCGCCGACGGAGTCCCACCAGTGCCCCGAGTCGTCGTACCAGCCGGCGTCGATGCAGAACACCTCGGCGCCGACGTCTGCGGCCGCGCGGATGAGGGGGAGGAGCTTCTCCGTGGTGGGGTCGCCGTCGAGCGTGTTCATGTAGTCGTTGAAGACGACCGGCATCGCGGCGTTGTCGGGGTGCGGGCGCCGCGTCGCGCGACGATGATCGGTCAACGCCGAGACTGCGCCGGTGGCATCCGGGGCGAAGGCGACCGTCACGGGCACGCTCGTGAACGTCTCGGCGGGGGAGAGGACGTGCGTCCATGCTGCATCGGAGTCGGTCGGCCCGGACAGGGCCAGGTAGCCGCCGCCGGTGTCCTCCCCGATCTCCCAGCGCCACGCGCCGTTGTGCTCGATCTGCCAGGCCAGGGCCAGCCCTGCGGCACGGGACTCCAGGATGCCGGTGGGCAGAGCGTGCGCCGTCGACCACGTCCCCGTCGACACCGCCGTGAAGGCGCCGCGCGGGTTGTGGCCCGTGAGGTGCTCGGCGAGGGGCACGAACTCCGGGCCGCGCAGAGGAGTACGCGTCCACCGCCCCTCGCCGAGCCAGTCGCTCTCGCCGGTCACCCGCTGCCAGTCCGAGAGCGCGTCGCCGGTCGCGTCGGCGGCGGTGAATCCGGTGGCCCAGGAAGCGACCGACCGGAGGACGACACGACCGGTACCGACGTTGGTGAGCGCGACGGTGCTGGAGACGGCCGAGACGCCGTCACGGACGACGAGGGTGAGCCGTGCCTCCAGGTCGGCGGAGCGCTGCCGGATGACGAGGGTGTGCACGCCGTCGCCCGTGGTCTCGGTGTGGTCGACGTACCGCATCCGCAGTCCGAGCTCGGTGTGGGCGAGGCGCCCCGAGGCGGGGCGGTGACCCGCGTCGGCGGTGAGGACCTCGACGAACGGGATGCGGTGGACCGGAAGCGTCCGTCCCGCGACGCGCACGGCGCTGCAGACCACGGGCGCGTCGTCGTCCCAGTGGAACGTCAGTGCGACCAGGTCGGTGCCCCACTCGAGGCGCGGGGTCGAGGCCGCGTCGGTGGGGGCGGGGTGCATCGTCGTCATTCGTCTCTCCGTCGTGTCGAACGAGAGGGACGCTAACCGATTCTGAAAGCGTTATCAAGCACGATATGAAACCGATATCAGAAATCGGCGCCGAACCTTGTGCGGGGAGATCCGGCCCCTTATGCTCACGGACTGAAAGCGCTATCAGAATCTGATGCGCGTGTCCCGTCACTCAACGCCGAGGAAACATGAGACCCCACACCCCTGCCCCGCGCCGCGTTCCCGCGGCCGTCGCCGCCTGTGTCACCGTGCCGCTGGTGATCGGCCTCGTCGGCGCGCCCGCCGCGTTCGCCGCCCCCGACGACACCCCGCCGCGCCCGATCGTCGAGTACACCTTCGACGGGGATCCCTCGGCATCCGTCATCGCCAACGAAGGGTCCAAGGGAAGCGCCTTCGACGCACGCGTCCGCAACGCGACGTCGCTCGCGCGCGGTACCGGACCCACCTCCGGCGCGGGCGCCTCGGGGCTGTTCCCCGGCGCCGCACAGGGCTCGTCGAGCTCGGCGACCCCCTACCTCGACATCCCCGCCGGGCTGTTCGACGGTGTGACGGCGTTGACCGTGTCGACCTGGATCAAGTGGGACGGCAAGAACGCCGGCAACCTCCCCTGGGCCTACATCATCGGCAGCGACGCGTTGCCGAGCGACAACTGGGGTCTGTACTTCCAGCCGAACGAGGGCGGGCAGTCCAAGGCCGTCGCCAACTCGGGCACCGAGGTGAAGGCCGTCTCGCCCGTACCCCTCACGGCCGGGGCCTGGGCGCAGATCACCTCGGTCGCCGACGGGCAGACGCTGTCGTACTACATCAACGGCGAGCTCGTCCGCCGCGAAGCCGCCGAAGTCGACTTTGCGAAGCTCGGCGCCGAGTCGAGCACCCGCTCCGGCCTCATCGGCCGGGTGCCGTGGGCGCCGCAGTGGGCCGCGCTCTTCGGCGGCGAGTTCGACGACTTCTCGATCTACGACGTCGCCCTGACCTCCGACCAGGTGGCCCAGGACTTCGCCGCCACCGCGGGCGCCGTCACGGCGCTCGACCAGACGGCGTGGCAGGTGCAGACCACGGCCGGCCAGGCGCCCGCGCTGCCGGCACGGGTCGGCGTGACGCGCGAGTCCGGTCTGAAGACCGACGCGGCCGTCCGCTGGGACGCGGTCTCCGCTTCGCAGTACGCGACGGCCGGCGCGACCTTCGTCGTGAACGGCGCCGTCGAGGGCACAGACCGCACCGTCACCGCGACCGTGACCGTGGGTGTGCGCCCCACCGAGGAGATCGTCGCGGACCTCTCTCGTCGCACCGGCGACTTCCGCGGGGGTGCGTCGGGCACCCTGTACGGCCTCGGCGACGAACAGTCGCCCACGCAGGCTCTGGTCAACGGCGCGGCCATGACGAACGTGTCGCAGAAGCCGCCGTTCGGAACGCAGCACCCGGGCGGTGACGCCTTCGACATCGAGAAGACGTTCTTCGACAAGCACGGCGAAGACCTCTACATCTACACGCAGGACTACTACCCCGACTGGCCGTACAACCGAGGCGTCCGTCCCGGCGACGATCGCACCTACGTACGCGACGCCAACGGCACGCTGACCTCGGAGTGGACGCCCGGCGGTGACGGGGTGTGGGACTACCTCGAGGTGCTCGAGATCGTGACGGAGGCCGTCGCGACCGGAGCGGACGACCCCGAGAAGTACACCTTCATCCCCTTCAACGAGCTCGACCTGCAGTGGTTGAACACCGACGACAAGTACAACCGCTACCTGCTGCAGGGCGGGCAGTCCGACAGCTTCACCCCGGGCGGGGCGAGCGACTGGGCCGCGGCCTGGAAGGTCATCACCGACGTGTACGCCAAGCACGGGCTCAGCCGTCCGCGCATCGCCGGACCCGGGGATGCCGCGTGGCGCGGTGAAGGCAACATCACGGCATTCCTGCGCGCGGCGATCGCCACGAACACCGTCCCCGACGTCTACGTGTGGCACGAGCTGCGCGGATACCAGTGGATGCCGGACCGTGCCAGCGCGTTCCGTCAGTACGCACGGGATCTCGGCATCGCCGAGGACAAGATCCCCCAGATCAACATCACCGAGTACGGCGCGAGCAACGACATGAGCTCGCCCGCCAACCTCCTGCGCTGGTTCTCCAGCTTCGAGGCGGCCAAGATCGACGCGCAGACCGCGTACTGGACGGCATCCGGAACCCTCTCCGACAACCAGGCCAAGGTCAACGCCGCCAACGGCGGATGGTGGATGTTCAAGTGGTACGGCGACCTGCAGGGGTCGCAGACCGCCGAGGTCACCGCCAACCGTGAGAAGGCCATCGCCGCGATCGACGACGCGAACCGTCGCGCCCAGGTGCTCGTCGGCGGTGTGGAGCAGGGCCGTGACGGACTGCTCACGGTGAAGGGACTCTCGAACGACACGTTCGGTGGGAAGGTCGACATCGAGGTCCGCGAGGACCTGATCTCGGGCACCGACGGCGTCGCCGACACCCCGCGCGTGGTCGCCGCCTACGACGACGTCGCGGTCTCGGGAGGCTCCGTGCAGGTGCGCATCCCCTCGGCCAACGCCAGCGCGGCGTACCAGGTGATCATCACCCCGGCCACCGATCGCGACGTCGCGGCCGAGGCCGCTCAGCAGGCTCCGCACCAGTGGTCGGAGGCCGAGAACCTTGCGATCACCGGGGGCGTCGTGCGTTCGCAGCCGGGCGGTGGATACCGCCTCTCGGGCGACCACGACGTCACGGGCCTCACGGGCGCCGACGCCCGCCTGGACTGGGAGGTCGACGTGGCCCAGCCGGGTCTGTACCGGTACACGGTGCTCGCCGCGACCCCGGGACGAGCCGCGCAGCACGCGCTGTTCGTCGACGGGAACGACTCCGCGACCGTGCAGTACGGCGCCAACGCGATCAAGCCCGACAACGTGCGCGGCACGGCCCGCGGCACCGCCGAGGTGTACGTGAAGCTGGATGCCGGGACCCACACGCTGAGCCTGCGCACCAGCCGCGACGGGCAGAACGTGCTGCCGGGAGCGGGCGCGGACGGCGGCGTCACCGTGGACCGCGTCGAGCTCACCCGCGTGGGAGACGACACCAACACGCAGCACACGGTGTACCCCGCCACGGCCCTGCGCCTCGCGGGTGACGCGAAGCTCGACGCCGGCGCGGTGTCGATCGGTGACGGCGACCGGGTCGATGTCTATCCCTCCGCCGAGGAGTCGGGCTACTACGACGTGGTCGTCGATTGGACGGGCGCCGACCTGGGCCTGACGGTGAACGGCCGTCTCGCGACGACCTTCACCGAGGGTCAGAAGCGCGCGCGGATCCACCTGCCCGAGGGCATCAGCGAGGTCGAGCTGCGCAGCACGGGCGGCGCGCGCGTCAGCGCGGTCAGCACGACCCGTGCGGTCGAGGGCGACGCCGCCATCGTCAAGGTCGAGGTCGAAGACCCCACGAAGGCCACGCTCGGCGGAACCGCCGCGGTGAAGGGCTTCGGCTCGGACCTCACCAACGGCACCGGCACCGGCTACGTCGGCGGGCTCGGCATCACCGACGCGATCGCGGCGAACCAGGGGACGCTGACGATCCCCCGCGGTGCCGGATTCGACACGGCCGGGGCGTACGACGCGATCGTGCACTACTCCAACGACGACATCGAGGGTCGCCACGACTACAACCCGCAGGTCGTCGACCTGGGGCTGCAGGCGCAGGAAGCCGGTCACGACGGGTTGGTGGGGCGCTCGACGTTCCGCTACACCTACACCGCGACCAACTTCTGGGAGGCCGTGATGCCGCTGAACCTCACCACCGCTGACGGTGCGGTGACGTTCGGCAACACGAGGCACACGATCGTCATCGATGAGCGCACCAGCCAGCAGGACCAGGTCGTCCTCGACGGGTACGCGATCGCGCCCGACGTCGACTGGATCGCGTTCGCCCCGTTCGTGCTCGAGACCGACGGCGTCGAGATCGGCGTCCCCGCCGCTCCCGCGGCTCCGTCCGTCGGGGTCGACGGGACCTCCGCGACGGTGTCGTGGCAGGCCCCGGCCGACAACGGCTCGGCGATCACGGGCTACACGCTCGACCTCGTCTCCGACGGCGGAGCGACCCGGTCGGTCGCGGTGGACGCCACGGGCGATCCGACGGCGAAGGCGGCGCTCTCCGCGACCGTGGCCGACCTCGCGCCGGGCACGTGGACGGCGCGGGTCACCGCGATCAACGCGGTGGGGGCATCGCCGGCGTCCGAGGCGTCCGCGCCGTTCGTGATCGCCGAGGCGGCGGGTCCCGGTGAGCCCACGCCCACGCCCACGCCGACGCCCACCGAGTCCGGTTCGGGCTCGGGCACGGGTTCGGGCGCCGGCACCGGTTCGACGACCACGACGGCCACGGGAGGGGCGCTCGCGGTCACCGGCACGGTGTTCCCGCTGGCGGCGCTGTTCCTTGCCGTCGCCGGTATCGGCGCCGGAGTGATCCTGCGCCGTCGAGCGCAGTCCTCGCGCGACGGTCGCACCGAGGACTGATGCCCCGGTGGGGGCGGCCTTACCGGTCGCCCCCACCGGTCTCGCGGACCAGCGTCGGCGCCGACGGGGCGGTCAGCCCATCGGGTGCGTCGAGATGTCGAAGCTCGCGAACGGCAAAGGCGCGAGGATCGAGTAGTTGTTCCAGTCCTCCACGCGGAGCGTCGTGATCGCCCAGTACCCCACGACGAACGTGACGAGGGTGAGCACGACGATCACCATGCGGGCGTTGTTCAGGATGCGCAGCGCCTGCGCGACGGTGCCGGCGCGGCCCAGGATCCGGGTGAGCGACAGCACGACGATGAGGGCGATCGCGCCGTACACGAGCGGGTTCGCGCTCATCGTGACCGACCCGCACATCGGGGCGACGTCGGTCGGCCGCCCGTCGACGTCGAGGAAACCGCCGCTGCCGGTGATGCCGCCCGAGCAACTGCCCATCGAGCCCCGCAGGAACACCGCCAGCATCGTCGCCGCCACGATCGCCCAGATCAGGAGCGACCGGATGCCGACGACGATCTCGGCGCCCGGAAGCAGCGCGTTCTCGTCGGTTTCGTTCTGCGTGATGGTCATGGATGGCCCCCCGAGGTTCCTTCCACCCTCACACGGGCGCAGCGATCAGTCCAGGAACTCCCGGGCCGCGACCACGAGGTTCTCGACACCGCGGTCGATCGTGGGCTGCATCACGGGGGCGAAGAACGGCGAGTGGTTGGTCGGGATATCGCGCTCGACCGTGCCGCCGGCCACGGCATCCGCGAACGTCTGCGGATCCACGCCGCCCCAGAACCAGAACACCAGCGGGACGCCGGACTCGCGCGCGAACCACGACACGTCCTCGCTGCCGGTGAACATGCCCGGGTCGACGACGCTGCCCTCGCCGAACGCCCGACGGAAGGCCGCGGTCAGGCGGGAGGTGGCATCCGGATCGTTGATGGTGGGCGGCAGGGTGTGATCCGTCGTGATGGTCGGGGTCTGCTCGGCTCCGGATGCCTCGGCCTCGGCGCGGATGATCCGCTCGACCTTGCTCATCACCCGTGCGCGGGCCGCGTCGTCGGGGTAGCGGAGGCTGAGTTCGAGCTTCGCCTCGGCGGGGATGATGTTGTTCTTCAGCCCCGCGTGGATCGAGCCGACCGTGACGACGGCGACGTCGCGCGGGTCGACCTCGCGCGAGACGACGGTCTGCAGGCGCATGACGGTGGCCGCCGCCATGACGACGGGGTCGATCGTGGAGTGGGGCCGCGAGCCGTGTCCGCCGCGGCCGTGCAGCACGACGGTGAGCCCGTCGGACGCCGCCATCTGGGTACCCGGGCGCACGCCGATCGTGCCGGCGGGGAGCGGGGTCACATGCTGACCGAGGACGATGTCGGGGCGCGGGTACCGGTCGAGCACGCCGTCGGCGATCATCGCCTGGGATCCGGCGCCGTACTCCTCGGCCGGCTGGAACACCGCCACGACGGTGCCCGACCACTCCGCGGTGGTGGCGACGAGGCGTTCGAGAGCCCCGATCAGGGCCGTGACGTGCATGTCGTGCCCGCACGCGTGCATCACGGGGACGGCGTTGCCGGCCGGGTCGGTGCCGCGCGCGGTGCTCGCGTAGGCGAGGCCCGTCTGCTCCTCGACGGGCAGACCGTCCATGTCGGCCCGCAGCCACACGACCGGGCCGGGGCCGTTGTCGATCCGCGTGACGACGCCGGTACGGCCGACGCCCTCCTCGACCTCGAGCCCGAGGCCCGCGAGGTGCCGTGCGATGACACCGGCGGTCCGCGTCTCCTGGAACGACAGCTCGGGGTGGGTGTGAAGGTCGGTGTACAGGCTTTCGAGGTCGACGCTCATGCCTTCGAGCCTATGCGTCGCGGGTGGCGGTGTCCCGTGCGGCGTCTCGGCGTCGTGCTGGGCGTCGGTCCCCTGGTCGAGTGTCCAAGACACGCCGCATCCGCCCCGCGCCATACGGCGTGTCTTGGACACTGAATCTCCTCACGAGACGCTCGAGCGGGCGAAGTGCCGTTCGATGCGGTTCAGCGTCCAAGACACGCGGACGCGGGCGAGTGGCATCCGCGTGTCTTGGACACTCGACGTGTCTTGGACGCTCGACGCCGACGCGACCCGCTACCGGATGCCACGTCCCCTGTCCAGCCGCCTCGGGCGGCGTCCCGCGGCGGCGAGGCTGGCCGCATGGCCACGACACACTTCGACTACCTCATCATCGGCGGCGGGATGGTCGCCGACACCGCCGCCCGCGGGATCCGCGAGCTCGACGCCGACGGGTCCATCGGCATCCTGAGCGACGATGTGGACGAGCCTTACACGCGTCCCGCGCTCAGCAAGAAGCTGTGGACCGACGACGAGTTCACGTGGGAGAAGGTGCCGCTCGGCACCGCCGACGACACCGGCGCTGACATCCGGCTGCGCACGCGAGCGACGGCGGTCCGCCCCGAGGATCACGAAGTGGATGCCGACGGCCAGTCGTTCTCGTACGGGAAGCTGCTCCTCGCCACCGGCGGCCACCCCGTGCCGCTCCCGATCGACGACCGGTCCGGCGGCGAGCGGGCGCTGACCTTCCGTACGGCCGCGGACTATCGGAGGCTGCGCGCCCTGTCCGAGGAGGTCGCACGCATCGCGGTCGTGGGCGGCGGGTACATCGGCTCCGAACTCGCGGCCGCCCTCGTGCGGAACGGGGTCGACACGGTCCTGGTGCACACCGGTGCGGTTCTCGGCGACGCCGTGTTCCCGCCCGCGCTGGCGGAGCGGTTCGAGAAGCTTTTCCGCGACGCTGGAGTCGAGATCGTCGCGGGATCGAAGGTCGAGGGGGGTGAGGCGGATGCCGATGGCATCCGGTTGACGCTCGAGGGCGGCGACGAGGTGCGCGCGGATGCCGTGGTCAGCGGCCTGGGCATCGAGGTCGCGACCGACCTGGCCGAGGCCGCCGGGATCACCGTCGACGACGGGGTCGTGGTCGACGCGCAGCTGCGGACCTCGGCCGACGATGTGTGGGCCGCGGGCGACGTGGCCAGCTACCCCGACCGGCTGCTCGGCCGCCGGCGCGTCGAGCACGTCGACAACGCGAACGAGATGGGCGGCGCCGTCGGGCGGAACCTCGCCGGCGCCGGGGAGCCCTACACCCACACGCCCTACTACTACTCGGCGGTCTTCGGCATCCGGTACGAGGCGGTCGGCACGCTGGATTCCTCGCTCGACACGGTGGAGGACTGGATCGACGCCGACCGCGGTGTCGTCTACTACCTCGACGACGATCGGGTGGTCGGCGTCCTCCTGTGGAACGTCGAGGACGCCCGCGACGCCGCCCGCGCCGTGCTCGCCGAGGCCGACTCGCTGACCGCTGACGATCTCGTGGGGCGCATCCGATGAGAGCCGGGCGATAGCCTGGACGCTGCCAGCTCACCTTCAGGGTGACGAGACCAGGGGGTATCCGTGGCGACCGCAGAACTGCGACTTCTTCTTCCGCTCGACCGCGCACGCGACGCCGTCGCCTCGACGCTGGTCGAGCAGGGCTTCAGCGTGCAGCCGACGGCGAGCGGATCGCTCGACGTCACGCGGGGGAGCCTGGGCACGACCATCGTCGCGGGCGCCTTCGCGGGTCAGGACATGCATGTGCGCTTCGACGTGCACTTCACGGAGGATGCCGGAAGCACCCTGGCCGCGTTCGAGCACTCGACGGTCGGCGGGTTCTTCAAGGGCGGTGCCGTCGGTGCCGCCAAGGCGGGCGACGTCGTCCGCGAAGCCGCGCACCTGTCGGGTGTGCGGCTCGCACAGCAGGGTGTCCTGCAGGGTGCGGTGCCCGATGGCGCACCGGCGCCCTCGCCCACGCCCGACGCGGACGCGACGTATGCCATTCCCGCGGGACCGTTCGCCGAGGGCGGGGCACAGGGCTATCCCGCCCCCACCGCTCCCCCGGCGGACTACGCGGCGGTCCCTCCGGGCGTCCGCTACGGCGCGCCCGCTCCGGTCCCCGGTGCCGGGCCGCGGACGAACACGGTCGCGATCATCGCCCTCGTGCTCGGCTTCGTCGTCCCGATCGGTGGCATCGTGGCCGGTTCCGTGGCGCTCGCGCAGGTCAAGCGGACCGGCGAGAAGGGGCGTGGCCTCGCGATCGGCGGCATCGTCGTGGGCGCGGTCATGTCGGTGCTCTCGATCCTCGGCGCGATCGCCCTCTTCGCCCTCTTCGCCTTCGGCGCGGCATCCTCGTCGGGCGCGGGTTCACCGATGGATCCGTTCGTACCGCCGAGCGAGCAAGCGCCCGCCGAGCCGGACGAGTCCTTCGCGCTCCCGGTGGGGTCGTGCCTCGACGACGTGGCGAGCGGGTTCATCACCAGCGACAACGTGCTCGACTGCGCGCAGCCTCACACGTACGAGGTGTTCCAGTCGTTCCTGCTGGACGACGGCGTCTTCCCCGGTGACGCGGCGCTGCAGACCGAGGCCCTCGACCGGTGCGGCGCGCAGTTCGACGCCTTCGTCGGCATCGCCTATGCGGATTCGACCCTCGACTACTCGTACGTCTCGCCGACCGAGCAGACCTGGGCGCAGGGCGACCGCGAGCTCCTCTGCCTGATCTTCGATCCCGCCGGAGAGACGACGGGATCGCTGGCGGCCTCCCAGCGCTGACCGCGCGCGTCTCGTTCCGCTCGCGCGCGGTGTGAGCCGCCCAGAACCCCTGCGCTGTGGCATCCCTGCGCGTCGGTCCGTCGGGCGGATCGCGACATGCCGGAGTTGTGCGGGGATGCCGTGGCCCCGACCCCGCGCCCGCCTCACGGCCTCAGTGCGAAGGTGCCGCCGTCGACCCGCGTTCAAGCAGCGCGAACGGCAGCGTGCCGCGTCGGAGGGCGGGGGCGGCCCCGTCGAGGTCGGCGAGCACCGCTTCGGCGGCCCGCTCGCCCTGGCCGCGGGCGAACTGATCGACGGTCGTGAGTCCGAACCAGCGGCCGAGGTCGTTGCCGTCGACGCCGATGATCGAGACGTCCTCGGGAACACGCAGCCCGGCCTCCCGGGCGGCGAGCACGGCACCGATCGCCATCTCGTCCGAGGCCGCGAAGATCGCGGTCGGACGGTCGTCGCCCTCGAGAAGGCGCCGCGCCGCGGCCGATCCCCCCTCGATCGTGAAGTCGGCGTCGGCGAACGAGGGCGCCGCGCCCGCGGCATCCATCTCCTCGGCGAAACCGCGGCGACGGAGCGCCGGCACTGAGGATCCGCTCGTCCCGTGCGAGCCGATGTGGGCGATCCGGCGGTGGCCGAGCTCGAGCAGGTGCCGGGTGGCGAGGCGACCCACGGCGTGGTCGTCGACGGTGAGGGTCGTCAGCAGCGGGTTGGGGCCGGCGATCGCGACGATCGGCACGCCGAGGCCGCGGAGCAGCTCGGTCTCTTCCGCGTCGAGTTCCGGCGCGATCGTGATGATGCCGTCGACGCGACGCCGGCGCATGTTGTCGGAGAACACGCGGTGCCGTTCCTCGGCCGCCGCGCTCACGCCGTAGAGCGTGATGTCGAAGCCGCGCCGGACGAGCGCGTCCGAGATCCCCGCGAGCACGGTGCTGAAGAACCACCGGTCCAGGAACGGCACGATGACCCCGATCGCCCGTGCGCGGCCGGTCGCCAGCGTCGACGCCGCCGCCGAGACGACGTACCCCAGCTCGTCCGCGGCGGTCTGCACGCGCTGCCGGGTGACGGGAGACACGGGTCCGCGCCCGCTGAGGGCTCGCGAGACCGTGGCGGTCGACACGCCCGCCCGGCGGGCGACCTCGTCGATGCCGACCACGGTCTCGCGAATCCGGGATGCCACGGCTCAGGCCGCGGCGATCCAGACGGTCGTGTCGGTCGGGAGCGAGGCGCCCTCCCACGGTCCGCTGGCGACGACGACGTCGCCGTCCGGCAGCTCGACCGCCGTGTCGCCGAGGTTGGCGATCACGGTGACGGCGCCGTTGCGGAACGCCACGACGTCGTCGCCGTAGCCGTCGAGCCACTCCAGCGACCCGGCGCCGAGACCGTGCGCGCGGCGCTCGGCGAGCAGCGAGCGGTACAGCGACAGGGTGGATGCCGGGTCCTCGCGCTGCACGTCACGGGCGAGCTCCGCCCACTCGGCGGGCTGCGGCAGCCAGGCCGCTCCGGTGTCGTTGAAGCCGTAGGCGGGGGCGTCCGCGGTCCACGGGATCGGGACGCGGCAACCGTCGCGGCCGTAGCGCTCGCCCTCGGTGCGGAACCAGGTGGGGTCCTGGCGGGCGTCGTCGGGCAGGTCGATGACCTCGGGGAGGCCCAGCTCCTCGCCCTGGTACAGGTACGACGAGCCGGGCAGCGCGAGCATCAGGGAGGTCGCGGCGCGGGCGCGCTGCAGACCCGTCACCGGGTCGGGCTTGCCGGGGGACTTCGGTCCGATGCCCGCACCCTGCGGGTTCTCGGCCGTGAGCGCCAGGCGCGACGCGTGGCGGACGACGTCGTGGTTCGACAGCACCCACGTGCTCGGTGCGCCGACGGCCGCGTACTCGTGCAGTGATTCCGTGATCACGGCGCGCAGCGCCTCGGCATCCCACTTCGTCTCGAGGTAGTGGAAGTTGAAGGCCTGGTGCATCTCGTCGGGGCGCACCCACAGCGCCGTCTGCGCGACGGTGGGGAGCCACGCCTCGGCGCACAGGGCGCGGTCGCCGTCGTACTCGGCGAGCACCTCGTGCCACTCGCGCCACACCTCGTGCACGCCCGGCTGGCCCCAGTACGGGACGCCGGCGGCGTCGCCGCCCATGGATCCGCCCTCGGGGTCGGGCGTGAAGTCGGGCAGGCCCGCAGCCTTGATGAGGCCGTGGGCCACATCGACGCGGAAGCCGTCGACGCCGCGGTCGAGCCAGAAGCGCAGGATGTCGCGGAACTCCGCGCGCACCTCGGGGTTGGTCCAGTCGAAGTCGGGCTGCGACTCGTCGAAGATGTGCAGGTACCACTGCCCCGGCGTGCCGTCGGCCTCGGTCACGCGCTTCCACATGCCGCCGCCGAACACGCTCTCCCAGTTGTTCGGGGGAAGTTCGCCGTTCTCGCCCGCGCCGTCGCGGAAGATGTACCGCGCGCGCTCGGGGCTTCCGGGGGCGGACTTCAGCGCCTCCTGGAACCAGACGTGCTGATCGCTGGAGTGATTCGGCACGAGGTCGACGATCACCCGGATGCCACGCTCGTGCGCGCCCGCGAGCATCGCGTCGAAGTCGGCGAGCGTGCCGAAGATCGGGTCGACGTCGCGGTAGTCGGCGACGTCGTACCCTGCGTCCTTCTGCGGCGACCGCTGGAAGGGGCTGAGCCAGATGGCATCCACCCCCAGCTCCTTCAGGTCGTCGAGGTGCGCGGTGACGCCGGGCAGGTCGCCCAGGCCGTCGCCCGATGCATCGGCGAACGAGCGCGGATAGATCTGGTAGATGACGGCGGTCCGCCACCACTCGGAAACGGGAGCGGACTCGAGTTCGGGGCGCGCGTCCTGCTGCGTGAAAGTCATGCGGTACAACCTAGTGCAAGCGCTTGCAGCGTGGCGAGGGGCCGGTTTCCCTGCCGAGTGTCCAAGACACGCCGCATCCGCCCGCTGCCGTACGGCGTGTCCTGGACACTCGGTGGGGTCGGTGCCGCGCGTTTAGGGTGGATGGGTGCCCGACGCCTCCGCCCTCGCCCGTGCCGAATCGCTGATCGGCAGCATCCCCGACTACCCCGAGCCCGGGGTGATGTTCCGCGACATCACGCCCCTGCTGGCGGATGCCACGGCCCTGCGCGCCACGATCGACGCGCTGCTCGAGCCGTTCGCGGGCCGCTTCGACGTGGTCGCGGGCATCGAGGCGCGCGGGTTCCTGCTCGCCGGAGCCGCCGCCGTCGCGGCGGGCGTGGGGCTCGTGCCCATCCGCAAGGCGGGCAAGCTGCCGCGGCCCGCGGCATCCGTCTCGTACGCGCTCGAGTACGGCACCGCAGAGATCGAGATGCACGACGACATCGCCGACGGCACCCGGGTGCTGCTGCTCGACGACGTGCTCGCCACCGGCGGCACCCTCGAAGCCGGCCGTGCGCTCGTCGCCCGCCTCGGCGGCGAGGTCACCGGCACCGCGGTGCTGCTCGAGATCGACGCCCTCGGCGGCCGCCAGGTGCTCGGCGGCGACGTGCACAGCATCTTCCACGTCTGACCCCGGCGCGGCGTCCGACTCACGCGGGTCTCGTCGGTACTGCGCACATCCGGTTGAGTGTCCAAGACACGCGGACCGCGGGTCGTGGCATCCGCGTGTCTTGGACACTGAACCTTCGGCTTCGGTTCCGAGCGCGCCGCCCTCCGGCGCCGCACAACGTCGAGTGTCCAAGACACGCCGTTCCGCGGGCCCCCGATACGGCGTGTCTTGGACACTGGATCGCCGGCGCCGCCGCCCCCCGCGTCAGCCCAAGACGCTCGCGCCGAGCTCCACGGGGCTGCCCTCGATGTTGCCGACGATGCCGCGGATCACGCCGGTGCCGTCCTCGCGGCGCAGACCGTCGTACCAGGCCTGTGTGGCCTCGACGTCGAACGCGTGCGTCTCGTGCGCCCGCTTTCGGGCGCGCAGCACGAGGTCACCGGCCCGCTCGGTGCGGATCCGCTCGTAGCGCTTCAGCGAGTCCTCGACGCCGAGCGTGGTCGTGGCGAACACGATGCCGAGGGCGAAGCTGTCCTCCAGCGCCGAGCACGCGCCCTGACCGATGTCGGGGGCGGTGTTGTGCGCGGCATCCCCGAGGATCGCCACGCGCCCGCGCACCCAGGTGTCGAAGGGGTCGATGTCCCAGATCTCCACGCGGTTGAGCGAGGCGTCGGGGTCGATGGCATCCAGGAGCGCCCGCACTCCCGGGGCGCCCCACGAGCCGAACGCATCCTCCAGGGCCTGCATATGGTCGGGGGTCTCGCCCGAGGGTCCGGGAACGTCGACGAAGAAGTAGAACCGGTCGCCCGCGACGGGCATCACGGCGCAGCGTTTGCCGTCGCCGACGTAGGTCGTCCACTGGTGCGGCGGTCCGATGCGCGGGTCGGCGGGGACCAGGCCGTTGTAGTTGACGTATCCGGAGTAGCGCCGTTCGGGACGGATGCCGGTGGGCTCGGTGACGTAGTCGCGTACGAGCGAGCGGGCCCCGTCGGCGCCGATGAGCAGATCCGCTGTGTCGATCGAGCCGTCGGCGAAGGTCGCGGTGACCGTGTCGCCGTCGTCGGAGACGCCGACCAGCTGCATGCCGAGATGGATGTCGGTCGAGCCGACGGCATCCATCATCAGCGCCTGCAGGTCGGCGCGGGCGACCGGGTAGGGCTGCTGCCCGGTCTGGGCGGTGACGGATGCCAGGGAGAACCGACACATCTCGTCGCCGGTGTGGCCGTCGTAGTAGGCCATGTCGTGCATCTGGCCGCCGAGCGCGGCGACCTGGGGCCCGAGCCCGAGCCAGTTGAGCACCTTCACGCCGTTCGACCACAGCGACAGCGCGGCGCCGACGGGGCGGTTCTCGCGCATGCGGTCGTACACGACGACCTCGTGGCCGAGCTTCTGCAGCGCGAGGGCGGCGGAGGTTCCGCCGACCCCGGCGCCGATGACGATGACCTTCATGGCTCTCCTCAGCTGCCGCGGTAGGTCGAGTAGGCGAACGGGCTCAGCAGCAGCGGCACGTGCAGGTGCGCGTCGCCCGACACGGTGAACGCGACGGTCGCGACGGGGTGGAACGACGCGACCCCCCGCGCGCGGAAGTACGCGCCTGTACCGAACGTCAGCGCGTAGTCGCCGTCGTCGAGCCGGTCGGGTCCGAGGGCGAGGCGCCCGTCCGCGTCGGTCTCGGCGGAGTCGATCGTCGCGCCGTCAAGGTGGGCGAGCGTCACGGCGACGCCGGCTGCGGGCGTGCCGGTCGCGGCATCCAGGACGTGGGTGGTGAGGTGGGTCATTCCGTGCCCTCCGGGGCGTCGGTGACGCTGCCGCGCAGGCGCAGCAGCGCGATCTCGGCGAGCTGCCGCGTCGCCTCGATGGTCTCCGTGTCGGGGGTGTTGCCGAGGCGTCGCTCGAGCTCGGCGCGGATCTCACCCGGCGTGCGCCCCGCCGCGCGGATGAGGAAGACACGACCGAACCGCTCCTCGTACGCGGCGTTGCCGGCGGCGATCGCGGCGACGTCGTCGTCGGCCGCGGTGCTCATCGCGGCCTGTTCGCGCCGGGATGCCGCGGCCTCGGCGTTCTCGCCCGACACTCTCGCGCCGATGCGGGGGTGGGCGTGCAGGGCGTGCGCGAGATCCGCCGGCGACCAGGCGGCGGCGAGGTCTCCGGCGTAGGCGGCGAGGGCGTTGACGTCGGCGTAGGGGCGGCCGGCGACGACCGCGTCGACCCACCCCGGGATGTCGGCCCAGACGCGCACGACCTCCGCCGCGTCAGCGGGCGAGGCCGCGTGGAAGGCGCTCAGGTGCATGCTGCTCACGCTAGGCGTGCTGCGTTACGGGGCTGTGGCGGGATGTGTCCGCGATGTTGCTGTGGGGAACATTTGGGTGATGCGCCCGCCCTCCCGCGCCCTCGACGGGACCCGCCGCGTGCCGGACTCCGGAGAAATCGTGCGGGATGCCGGAAATCCGGGGCCTCGCGGGCCGGGTGGTGCCGAAACTCCGGAGTTCGGCACGGGCCGCGCGGGCACCGGGTCGGTTGCCGTCGCCACCATCGAGGGCTTCGCCGCCGGGGCGCGGGGTGCGGACGGGGTTTCGGCAGCGCCGCTTCGTGGCCCCGGGGCCACGTCTGGCGCCCCGGGGCCACGAACCACGCCCCAACTCGACCCCGCTGCCCCGCCAGCCCCCGCTGCCCCGCCAGCCCCCGCTGCCCCGCCAGCCCCCGCTGCCCCGCCAGCCCCCGCTGCCCCGCCAGCCCCCGCTGCCCCGCCGGCCCCCGCCCCCTCATCCCCGGGCCGAGTGTTCCCACAAATGTTGATGACGGTTACATCGGCGAAACGCGGGGCCTTTAGCGTGATCGGCATGAGCACCAGGATCGCCGCCCGCCGCACGTTCGTGGACGGGCGTTTCGTCCCCGCGACCGTCGTCATCGACGAGGGTCGCATCGCGGCCGTGACCGTCTTCGATCCGATGGCCGACCGCGTGCTGCCCGACGACGCCGTGCTGCTGCCGGGCCTCGTCGACTCGCACGTGCACCTCGACGAACCGGGCCGCACCGAGTGGGAGGGCTTCGCCACCGGCACCGCCGCCGCAGCGGCCGGGGGCGTGACGACCGTCGTCGACATGCCCCTCAACAGCTCGCCGGTCACGACGACTCCCGAAGCCCTGGATGCCAAGCGCGCCGCCGCCGTCGGCAAGCTCGCGGTCGACGTGGCGTACTGGGGTGGGGCGGTCCCCGAGAACCTCGGGTCGCTGCGCGCGCTGGCGGACGCCGGTGTCGTCGGGGTGAAGTGCTTCCTCTCGCCCAGCGGCATCGACGAGTTCGGACACCTGGATGCCGCGCAGCTCGAGGCCTGCCTCGCCGAGCTCGCCGAATTCGACGGGCTGCTGATCGTGCACGCCGAGGATCCGGCGCACCTGCACGCCGACGGCGCCCTCGGTCCGCGCTACGCCGACTTCGAGGCCAGCCGCCCACCCGCGAGCGAGCGGGCCGCGATCCGCCGGGTGATCGACGCGGCCCGCCGCACCGGTGCCCGGGCGCACATCGTGCACGTGTCCGACGGTGAGGCGCTGGACGACGTCCGTGCCGCGAAGGCCGAGGGCGTGCGGCTGACCGTCGAGACGTGCCCCCACTACCTCACGCTGGACGCCGCCGAGGTGCCCGACGGTGCCGCAGCGTTCAAGTGCTGCCCGCCGATCCGGGGAGCTGCGAACCGCGACCTGCTGTGGGCGGGGGTGGCCGACGGCACCATCGACGCCATCGTCAGCGACCACTCGCCCGCGACGGTGGAGCTGAAGTCCAACCCCGACTTCGGCCTGGCCTGGGGCGGAATCGCGGGACTCCAGACCGGCCTGTCGTCGGTCCATACCGCGGCGCGGGGGCGTGGCATCCCGCTCGAGAATCTCCTCCCGCTCCTGACCACCGGACCCGCGCGCATCGCCGGGCTCCCGGGCCTCGGCGTCATCGCCCCCGGTGCCCCGGCCCACCTCGTGGCGTTCGCTCCCGATGAGGAATTCACCGTGGATGCCACGGCCCTCGAATACCGCAACCCGGTTTCGCCGTGGCACGGGCAGACGCTCACCGGCGTCGTGCGCGAGACGTGGTTGCGCGGGGAGTCGGTGTTCCGCCGCGGCGAACCGGTGACGCTCCGCGCGGGGCGCGAGCTCGTGACCACGGTGGTCGAGGCGTGAGCATGATCATTCTTCAGCCCGGCGTCGGACCCATCCCCGGCGACCACTACGTCCGCGCGACGCCCGAGACCGTGCTGTGGGGACGCCTCCCCTGTGCGACGGATGCGGCGGTGCTCGAGATCGCGTCGGGCGAGACCGTGACATTCGACACCGTGAGCCACGAGGGCATCCTCGACGACCAGGGCAAGGACCCGGCGGCGTACTTCGCGTCACACGGTGTTCCGCCCGAGCAGGTGCTCGATGACGCGATCGAGATCGCGGCATCCGTTCCCCGGGACGTGATGGCCGACGGCCCGCACGTCGTCGTCGGGCCCGTGCACGTGCGCGGCGCGCACCCCGGCGATCTGCTGAAGATCACGGTCGAGGCGCTCGCGCCGCGCGTGCCGTACGGCGTGATCTCCAGCCGCCACGGCAAGGGGGCGCTCGTGGGCGAACTGCCCCGCGGCGAGCACAACGTCAGCGTCTTCGCGTCGGTGGCGGAGCGCGACGGCGTTCTGCACGGGACCTTGCCCGTCGTCGAGGGCGGCGAGCCGGTCGTCGCGTTCCCGCTCGCGCCGTTCCTCGGCACGATGGGCGTCGCGGTCGCCGGCGACGAGCGGCCGCACTCCGTGCCGCCCGGACCCCACGGCGGA
Organism: Microbacterium sp. RURRCA19A; assembly: GCF_900156455.1. Taxonomy (GTDB): domain Bacteria; phylum Actinomycetota; class Actinomycetes; order Actinomycetales; family Microbacteriaceae; genus Microbacterium. The sequence goes on along the minus strand of NZ_FTNQ01000002.1, from coordinate 182,914 downwards.
AACATCGACATCAACCTGCTGGTCGCGGGGACGATGCTGTTCCTCCCGGTGCAGGTCGAGGGGGCGCTGGCGTACGTCGGCGATCCGCACTTCGCGCAGGGCGACGGCGAGGTCGCGCTGACCGCGCTCGAGGCCTCGCTCCGGGCGACGCTGCGCTTCGAGGTGATCCCGGCGGATGCCGCCCGCGCGGCGTTCGGCGACGTGACCGGCCCGCTCGCCCGCACCCCCGAGTACCTCGTGCCGACCGGCATGGACCCCGACCTGGATGCCGCGATGCGCGCCTGCGTCCGGGCGTCGCTGTCGCTCCTCGGGGGCCGCTGGGGCATGGACGAGCACCTCGCGTACGCGTACCTCAGCGCCGCGACCGACTTCGACATCTCGCAGGTCGTCGACATCGTGTCCGGCGTCCACGCCCGCATCCGCGAGGCCGACTTCGCCGCGGTTCCCGCAGTGGAGCCGGTGCCGCTGGGTGGCGTGGCCGAGCCCGGGGGTGCCGCGTGAGTCCCGCCGGCGCCGCCATCACCGCCGCCGCCCGTGCCGAGGCCGCCGCCGGTTCAGTGTCCAAGACACGCCGCATCGGCCGGGCCGCACGCGGCGTGTCCTGGACACTCGCTCCTCACGGACGTCTCGAACGCCCCCAAACCGAGGGAGACACCCGGTGAGTCCCGCTCTCGCTGCCGCGCTCGCCCGCGCCGATGCCGCGGATGCCGCCGGCGTCGCGCCCGGCATCTCGCCGCGCCGCGCCGTTCCCGCGCCAGTGTCCAAGACACGCCGCATCGCGCGGGTCGCATACGGCGTGTCCTGGACACTCGATCGCAAAGGGAGGGACGAGCGATGACGGATGCCACGATCCCGGCCGACCTGCGGGAGGCCTTCGACGCGTACGAACGGGCGATCGTCGCGAACGACCTCGACGCCCTCGACGCGTTCTTCGCCCCCGGCGACGACACGCTCCGCGGCGACACCGCGGGTCTCCTCGTCGGACACGACGCGATCAGCGGCTTCCGTGCGCTCCGCGGCGGCGTCCCTCCGCGCGAGATCGCCGAGGTGCACTACCGCCCCCTCGCCCGCGGCGGGGAGTTCGGCCCGGAGGCCGACAGCACCGACGGCGACGTCGCTCTCCTCGTCTCGGTCTCGGCGTTCCGCGGCGGCGGGCGCGGGCTGCAGACGCAGGTGTGGCAGCGGATCGACGGGCGGTGGCGCATCGTCGCGGCCCACGTGACCCCGCGGACGCCCGCGCTCGACCGGACGATCTGGCGCAGCGTCGGCGATCCGTTTCTGCAGGGCGCGTGGGAGGGGCCGCTCGCGGGACTCACCGTCGCGGTCAAGGACCTCTTCGCGATCGCGGGATTCCGCATCGGCGCGGGCAACCCGACGTTCCTCGAGGAGGCGCGCCCCGAGAAGGTCACCGCCCCGGCCGTCGCCGACCTGCTCCGTGCGGGAGCGTCGCTGCGCGGCATCGCCCGCACCGACGAGTTCGCGTACTCGATCGCGGGCGACAACGTGCACTACGGCACTCCGCCGAACGGCGCCGTCGTCGGCGCCCTGCCCGGCGGCTCGTCGAGCGGACCGGCATCCGCCGTCGCCCTCGGCCACGCCGACATCGGTCTCGCCACCGACACGGCCGGCTCGATCCGCGTGCCCGCGTCGTATCAGGGGCTCTGGGGTCTGCGCACGACGCACGATCTCGTCCCTCGGCAGGGCATGCTGCCGCTTGCGCAGTCGTTCGACACGGTCGGCTGGCTCACCCGCGACGGCGAGACGCTGCAGCGGGTCGCCGACTGGTGCCTCAGCTATGACGGCTCCGCCTCGACCGAGAACGTGTACGGAGCCTCGGGCGACGACCTGCCGTGGCGGTTCCTCGTGCCCGAGGAGATCCTCGACTGCGTCGAAACCGACACCCGCACCGCCTTCTCGCGGTTGCTCGCCGCGCTCGCGGCATCCGATGATCCGCCGCCGTTCCGCGCCGTGCACACCGGAGACCTGGATGCCACCTTCACGGCGTTCCGCACGGTCCAGGGCGCGGAGGCCTGGCGCAACGACGGCGAGTGGCTGCGCGCGCACCCCGGGGCCGTCGGTCCCGCCGTGGCGGAGCGCTTCCGCGCTGCGTCGCAGATCACCGCCGCCGAGGAAGCCGCGGCGCGCCACGACCTCGAGCCGATCGCGGCGCACCTGGCCGAGCTCGTCGACGGCGCCGTGCTGATCTTCCCGACCGTGCCCGGCCCCGCCCCGCTGCGCACGGCGGATGTGGATGCCGTCCGCGCGGCGACCCTGCGCATGACCGCCCCCGCGGCGGCGGCGGGGCTTCCGGCGATCTCGGTGCCCCTGCTCACGGTGAACGGCGCGCCGGTCGGCGTCTGCCTGGTGTCGCGCGCCGGTACCGACATCGCGCTGGTCCGCTTGGCGCGCCGCCTCGCTGCGCTGGTCGGGGCGGGGGTGGGCCGATGACCCGCGTCGCCCCGTCGCCCGGCCGCGCGAAACTCCTGACTTTCCGACTCCAGAAGGCGTCGGGCCGCCCCCGGGTGGCATCCGCCGCCCTTTTCTCAGGAGTTTCGCCCGCTCCCGCCCGCCGGTCGCTGTGCGACGCCCGTCGCGCGTCCGCGCTCGACGGCGGCCGGTCGTCCTGGGCGAAACTTCTGAGATTCGGGCGCGATCTCGCCGCGGGGCCTGCGTCAACGGCATCCGCGGCCGGAGTTTCAGGAGTTTCGCACGCCCGCGCGTCCGCACCGCGTCGCACCGCCCCCGCCCACCCGAAGCCACACCCCCGCACCACGGAGCCAAGATGACCCACCTCCCCGGCCCGATCGACCCGCCCGCCCGTCTGCTGATGGGGCCCGGCCCCATTTCGGCGTACCCGAGCGTGCTGCGCGCGATGGGGGCCCCGCTCGTCGGGCAGTATGACCCGTTCATGACGGCCACGATGAACGAGACGCAGGAGCTGTATCGCCAGGTCTGGGGCACCGAGAACGACGCGACCCTCCTCATCGACGGCACGAGCCGCGCGGGCATCGAAGCGGCGATGGTGTCGCTGATCCGCCCCGGCGACCGCGTCCTCGTCCCCGTCTTCGGCCGTTTCGGCCACCTCCTCGCCGAGATCGCGGAGCGCGCGCTCGCCGAGGTCCACACGATCGAGGTGCCGTGGGGGCAGGTGTTCCCGGTGTCGACGATCCGCGAGGCGATCGAGCGGGTGAAGCCGCACCTCGTCGCGTGCGTGCAGGGCGACACGTCGACCACGATGCTGCAGCCGCTTGACGAGATCGGCGAGATCTGCCGCGCCCACGGCGCCCTGTTCTACACCGACGCCACGGCCTCGCTCGGCGGCAACCCGTTCGAGATGGATGCCTGGGGACTGGATGCCGCGACCGCGGGCCTGCAGAAGTGCCTCGGCGGCCCCTCGGGCTCGGCGCCGATCAGCCTGTCCGACCGCGCCGTCGAGGTGGTGCGCTCGCGTGCCCGGGTCGAGGCGGGGATCCGGGAGGAGGGGGATGCCTCGGCATCCGACTTCATCCGCTCGAACTACTTCGACCTCGCGATGATCCTGGACTACTGGGGCCCGCGGCGCCTCAACCACCACACCGAGGCGACCACGATGCTCTACGGCGCGCGGGAGTGTGCGCGGGTGCTGCTGCTCGAGGGCCGGGATGCCGTGATCGCGCGGCACCGGCTGCACGGCGATGCGATGCTCGCCGGCGTCGAGGGCCTCGGCCTCACCGTCTTCGGCGATGTCGCGCACAAGATGACGAACGTCGTCGCGGTCGAGATCCCCGACGCGGTCGTGGGCGACGCGGTGCGCGCCGAGCTGCTGAACGACTTCGGCATCGAGATCGGCACCTCGTTCGGCCCGCTGCACGGACGCGTGTGGCGCATCGGCACGATGGGCTACAACGCCCGGAAGGATGCCGTGCTCACCACGCTCGCCGCGCTCGAGACGGTGCTGCGCCGACACGGCGCGGCGGTCGCCGCGGGCGGTGGCGTCGAGGCCGCGCAGGGCGTGTACGGGGCCGCCGTTCCGGCCGGGGCCGCGGGATGAAGACCCGGCTCCAGGTCGCGCCCGAGCGCCTCGCGTCGGCCGCGCGCCGGGTGATGGGGCGCTGCGAAGAGCTCGCCCGCGTCACCGCGACCCCCGGCAGCATCGAGCGCGTGTACCTCTCGCCCGAGCACGCGCGGGTAAACCGCCTCGCCGCCGAGTGGATGCGCGAGCTCGGCATGTCGACCCGCCAGGACGCGGCCGGTAACCAGGTCGGTCGCCTCGCCCCCGGCGGCGACCGCGACGCCCCCGCCCTCATGCTCGGTTCGCACCTCGACACGGTTCCGGATGCCGGGCGCTTCGACGGCATCGTGGGTGTGCTGATGGCGCTCGAGGTCGTCCGGCTGGTGCGTCGCGTGGACGACGAGGGCGTGGCATCCAGTCCGTTCCCGTTCGCGCTCGAGGTCATCGCGTTCTCGGACGAGGAAGGCACCCGCTTCGGCAAGGCGCTGCTGGGGTCGTCGGCGGTGGCCGGGCAGTGGGATCCGTCGTGGTGGGACCTGACGGATGCCGACGGCTCGACCCTGCGGCAGGCGTTCCGCGAGTTCGGCCTCGATCCGGGCCGCATCGGCGAGGCCGCGCGCAAGCCCGACGAACTGGTCGGGTATCTGGAGGCACACATCGAGCAGGGTCCCGAGCTCGACCGCGCGGGACTCCCGCTCGCGGCGGTGTCGTCGATCGCGTCGGCCCGGCGTTTCTCGCTGGTCGTCGAGGGCGAGGCCCGGCACGCCGGCGGCACCCCGTACGACATGCGCCGCGACGCGCTGCTCGGTGCGAGCGAGGCGGCGCTCGCGGTGGAGCGGATCTGCCGCGCCGAGCATCACATCGTCGGCACGGTGGGTCAGTTGGAGGCGTTCCCGGGGGCGGTCAACGTCGTGCCCGGCGAGGCCGTGTTCTCGCTCGACCTGCGCGGCGAGTTCGACGAGACCCGCGACCACACGTGGTCGCAGATCTCCGCGGAATTGGATGCCATCATGGGCCGTCGCGGTCTGCGGTGGCGGGCGCGTGAGGTGCACTCCGCGCCGGCCGTGTTCTGTGCGCCGCTGCTGCAGGACGTGGTGCGGGACGGGATCGGCGGTGACGCCCCGACCCTGTTCAGTCGTGCGGGGCACGATGCCATGTCGATCGGGGCGATCACCGCCGTGGGGATGCTGTTCCTCCGCAACCCCGAGGGGATCAGTCACCACCCCGACGAGGCCGTCTCCGCCGCCGATGTCGCGGCGGGGATCCGGGCACTCGCCGAGGCGGTGCTGGGGTTAGGGGCGGAGCGGGGTTAGAGGGTCGCTCCCCCGCTTTCAGCAGGTGGGGTTTCGCACAGCGTTGATGTACCAGCCGAGGTTGGGTGCGGCTTGTGCGCTGGCGGACGTGACGTTCGAGGCGATCAGTGCGGATTGGCCGAGGTAGAGGTCGCCGGTGGGGGTGAGGTAAGTCTGGTCACCGACCGTCTTCGTTCCCGCGGGGAAGGTGTTGTTCTGTGCTCCGCCGGGGTGTTGCCAGCCAGCGGTACCGTCGCTGCGAACCCACGTGATGTACCAGCCGAGGCCGGGTGCGGCTTGTGCGCTGGCTGAGGTGACGGTGGAGGCGATCAGTGCAGATTGGCCGAGGTAGAGGTTGCCGGTGGGGGTGAGGTAGGTCTGATCGCCGACCGTTTTCGTTCCGGCGGGGAACGTGAAGGTTTGCACAGTTCCGTTGGGCTGTTGCCAGCCGGCGGTACCGTCGCTGCGAACCCACGTGATGTACCAGCCGAGGGTGGGTGCCGCTTGTGCGCTGGCCGAGGTGACGTTGGAGGCGATCAATGTGGATTGGCCGAAGTAGAGCTCGCCGCTGGGGGTGAGGTAGTTGACGTCGCCGACCGTCTTCGTCCCGGCGGGGAAGGTGTAGCTGTGCACGGTACCGTCGGGTTCCCGCCAGCCAGCCGTGCCGTCGCTGCGGACGTAGGTGATGTACCACCCGACGCCGGGGGAGGCCTGTGCACTGGCGGAGGTGACGTCGGAGGCGATCAGTGCGGATTGGCCGAGGTAGAGCTCGCCGGTGGGGGTGAGGTATGTCTGGTCACCGACCGATTTCGTTCCTGCGGGGAATGCGTAAGTGGTCTGGGTGCCATTGGGCTGTTGCCAGACCACGTTCTCCTGAGCGGGGGCAGTCAGGCTTGAGCCCGCTGATGCCGCGCCACTCACGGCACTTGCTGTCCCGCTTCCCCCAACGCTCGGCACATTGATCGCCGGCAGCGCCACCTTCCCACTCCCATCGCTCACCCCCGTGTAGGAGGCCGACCCACCGGCGAACGTGTACCCGCCGCTCAGCGTCGTCGTCACGCTGACGCCCGCGGTGGCGGTGCCATTGGTGGTGACCGACACCGAGGCGCCGGTGATCGTTCCGCAGGCGGTGCCGCTGTACGAGGCCTGGTTGAACGCGAGCACCGGAGTGCCCGAGGCGGCGGCGAAGGGCGCGAGGCTCGCGGCGGCGATGACGGGAACTGACCACGCGGCGCCGGTCAGGACGGTGCGCCGGGTCGGTGAGGGCGAGGGGGTGTGCTGCTCGATGTCGTGCGACATGGGAGGCCTTTCGGGTTCGGGTCTCGCCAGCATTCGGGCGCACCTCCGCGCGCGCCAAGCGGGGGTTGTCCTGGCCGTTTCGGGTGAGGACGCGCTGGCCCACGTGGCATCCAGGAGTCGACAGGAATGAACCTGCGGGTGATTGATTCCGCGATCGGTGAGAACCCGGACGAAGGGCCGCGACGCTGGAGCGACACCTCCCGAGAACGGAACCGCATGACCCGGAACATGCGCGCCGAGGGGGCCGCGGTCGTCGACTGGTTCGCGCAGCGCTCCCTCGTGGCCACGCCCGCCACCGGCAGCCCGACCGTGCTGATCGTCGACGAGGCCGAGGTCGCCGGCGTGGTCATCCGGCGCCTGTGGCACACCGCGCTGACGATCGTGCCGGCGGGAATGCCGCGGACGGGGGCGACGCTCGTGCTGCAGGCCGAGGGGTCGCTCGTGATCGACGTCGCGGGCTCCGCCTCTGACCTCGCCGCCGGAGATGCCCTCGTCTACCCGGATGCCGCTCTCGTGCGCGCCGCGTCCGGTCAGCCCACCGCGCGCATCGAGGTCGGTGCCGCGCGACTGCTCGACGAACCCGCCGGGTTGCCGGGCGCCGACGATTCTCCGGCGTGGCGGGCGCTGGCATCCACCGTGAACGCGATCCTCAACGGCGACCACCGGCTGAGCATCGCCGCCGAGTCCGCGCTCGGACACGCGATCGAGAGCCTGTGCGCCGCGCTCATCGCGGGACGACCGGATGCCACGGCCGCGGGCTTCCGCTCGGCCCAGGCCACGTTCGCCGCCGCGATGCGGCTGCTCACCGTGCGCGCGGAGGATCCGGCCTTCACCGTCGAAGAGCTCGCCGACGCGCTGCAGGTGTCGCGGCAGTACCTGGCCCGGGTGTTCGCGCGGCAGGGTCGGACGCCCAGCGCCGCGCTGCGGGCGCGGCGCCTCGAACTCGCCGACGCCCTGGCGGCGACCGGGCTGCCGACGCCCGAGATCGCGCGGCGGTCGGGATTCCCGTCCGCGCGTGCGCTGTTGCGGGCGAAGCGGGAGCGGGACACCCGCCATTGATGGCCCTCGATCGGGACCAACGCGGCCGCTATTCCAGGTTATGGCCGCTAACCAGGATTAACGGCTGTCACTCGGAACGTCGCCGCGGTCCACAGATCCCGCACTGGCCCGCGACGCCCCGCACCGCGGCCGGAAGAATCGACGCATGACCGAAGCCCCTGGCATCCTGCACCTGCTCGCTTTCGCCGCGGAACCCGGGGGCGGAAATCCCGCCGGAGTGGTCCTGGATGCCACGACCCTCGACGATGCCGACATGCTCCAGATCGCCGCTGAACTGGGGTATCCCGAGACGGCGTACGTCACCGCGCGCGACGGCGAGCGGCTGCGGGTGCGGTACTTCTCGCCCGAGGCCGAGGTGCCGTTCTGCGGACACGCGACGATCGCGACGGCGGTCGCCCTCGCTGAGTCCGCGGGGCCGGGGGAGTTCGTGTTCGAGACCGCCGCGGGCGACGTCGAGGTCTCGGCGCGCGACGAGGGCGGCCGGATCGCGGCGGGCTTCACGAGCGTTGAGCCGACGGTCCGCGACTTCGACGACCCGGCGCCCTTGCTCGCGCTGCTCGGGCTCGACGCCGACGACCTCGACCCGCGGATGCCGCTCGCCGAGGCGTTCGCAGGGAACTGGCATCCGGTGGTCGCCGTCCGGTCGCTCGAGCGCTTCGACGGGTTCGGGTTCGACCCGGACGCGATGCGGGAGCTGATGGCCGAGCGCGGGTGGACGGGAACCGTCACGGTGGTGCACGCGGCGGGCGACATCGCCGACGGCGCGATCGTCGAGGCCCGCAACCTGTTCCCTGTCGGCGACATCACGGAAGATCCGGCCACGGGCTCCGCGGCCGCCGCGCTCGGCGCGTACCTCCGCGACCGGCTCGGCATGCCGACGCCGTTCCACGTCACCGTGCACCAGGGGCGGCACATCGGTCGGCCGAGCATCCTCGAGGTGGACGCGCCGCCGGTCGGTGGCATCCGGGTGTCCGGCACGGCCGTGCCGCTGGAGGGGTAGCTTCCGCCGCAGTATGTCCCAACTTTGGCTGGCTGGACTGTTCTCCGGCGGCGAAAAGTGGGACATGCATCGCGAGAAGTGGGACAAGGGGGCGGTGCCTCGGCGCCCCTCAACCTATGTCCCACTTTTCGCTGGCTGCGGCCTGACTAGGCAGCCATAAGTGGGACATGCACCGTCAGAAGTGGGACGAGGGGAGCACCGCCGCGCCTCACTCCCCGCCGGCGAGCCTCCACACGCGGTCGCGCGAGAACGGCAGTGCGTAGCCGCGGCGGCCGAGGGCGCGCGAGACGGCGTTGCCGATCGCCGCGCCCACCGGGTTGTACGGCGATTCGCTCATCGACTTCGCACCGAACGGACCCAGCGCATCGTCGGTCTCGGCGAAGTACACCTCGGTGTCGGGCACGTCGGCGAACTGCGGCACGCGGTACGTGCGGAACACCGGGTTCTGCACCACGCCGTCCTCGAGCAGCACCTCTTCGTACAGCGCGCCGCCGAGGGCCTGCGCGGCCCCGCCCTCGATCTGCCCGCGGCACTGCGCCGGGTTGATGACGACGCCGGCATCAGCGGTCTGGATCGACTGCAGCACCTTCACGGTCCCCGTCTCGGGATCCACGGCGACCCGCACGGCGTGCACGTTGAACGCGAGCGAGCGCAGGTCGCCGAACTCGGCGCCGTCGGCGGTGAGGCCGTGTTCGTCGCGCAGCGTGGCGGGCGCGGCATCCACGATCCGATCCCACGAGACGAGCTCGTCTCCGGCCAGGACCCCGGATGCCACGACCTCCGCCGACACGACATCGCCACCGGCCAGCTGCACGGCGATCTCGACCATGCGCCGCCGCAGGACGGTGCAGGCGACGTGGAGCGCCTTGCCGGCGACCGTCGTTCCCGCCGAGGCGAACGCGCCGGTGTCGTGACGGACGGCGTCGGTGTCGGCGGCCCACAGTTCGAGCCGGTCCTGCGGCACGTCGAGGACTGTCGCCGCGATCTGCCGGTGCACGGTCGAGGTGCCGTTGCCGAACTCGGCGGTGCCTACGCGCAGCAGGAACGTGCCGTCCGGACGCAGGGTCGCGGTCGTGTGCGCGATGTGCCCGCGCGGGGCCATCGTCGCGATCATCGCCGCGGCCATGCCCTCGCCGACCGCCCAGCCCGTCGGCGCCTCGACGCCGTTGCCGCGGCGCAGTGCGTCCTGCGCGAGATCGAGGCACTGGTCGAGGCCGTAACTGCCCCAGATCAGGTCTTCCTCGTACTTCTCGTCCTCATCGGGGTGGAGGGGGTCGCCCTCCTTCACCGCGTTGATGCGTCGCAGGTCGAACGGGTCGATGTCGAGTTCTTCGGCGAGGGCGTCCATCGCCGATTCGACCGCGAACACGACCTGCCCCAGCCCGTACCCGCGGAACGCCCCCGACGGCGGGTTGTTCGTGTAGACCGCCTCCGCGTCGATCCATTTCGTGGGCACCCGGTACAGCGTCGTCGACTCGGCGCACGAGTGGAACAGCACGCCGATCGCGTGGTTGCCGTACGCGCCGGTGTCGCTGAGCACGTCGAGCTTCATCGCGGTCAGGCGGCCCTCGGCATCCGCTCCCAGGGTGGTGCGCACGCGCATCGGATGCCGGAGCGACGCCCGCACGAACTGGTCGGTGCGGGAGAACTCGTACGCCACCGGGCGGCCGAGCTTCAGCACGGCCAGGGCCGTGAGGTCTTCCGTGAACAGCTCCTGCTTGCCGCCGAATCCGCCGCCGACCCGGGTCGCGAACACGCGGATGCGATCGCGCTCGAGGCCGAAGATGTGGGCGAGCTCGTTACGCGCGAGGAAGGGCACCTGGGTCGAGGAGCGGATGACGAGACGCCCGTCGTCGTCGAGCCATCCCACCGCGCCGTGCGTCTCGAGGGCCGCATGGGTGACCCTCGACGAGGTCCATTCACCCGTGACGGTGACGTGGCTCGCGGCGAGGGCTGCGTCGATGTCGCCGCCGTGGCCGGTGTGGAAGCCGGCGACGACGTTGCGTCCGGCATCCATCACCCGCTCGTCGGGCGTGCGGTCGGGGTGCAGCAGGGGCGCGCCCGGCCGACGCGCCTCCTCGGGGTCGAAGACCGCGGGGAGCAGGTCGTAGACGACGCGGACCGCGCGGCAGCCGGCATCCGCCGCCTCCGCCGTCTCGGCGACCACGGCCGCGACCCGCTGGCCGACGTGGCGCACGACGTCGTCGAGCATCCGGGTGTCGTCGGGATCGTCGGTGCGGTGTTCGTGACGGCCCGTCGAGTAGAGGGTGTCGGGCACGTCGAGGTGGGTGAAGACCGCGACGACGCCGGGGAGGGCGAGCGCGGCGGCCGTGTCGATCGAGGTGATCAGCGCGTGCGCGTGGGGTGAGGTCACGACGCGCAGCACGAGGGGCGGGCCGCCCGGGACGGGCTCGTCGAAGGTGAAGGGCTCCTTGCCCTGCACGATGCGGCGGGCGGCCTCGGGGGCGACCGAAGTGCCGACGCGGCCGGTCGCCGGTCCCGTCTCGCGGACGGGGCCGAGCACGGACTCCCGGATCGCCTCGCGGATCGGGCGATACCCGGTGCACCGGCACAGGTTGCCCTTCATGCGGCGGTCGAGGTCGTCGAGGTCGCTCTCGCACAGCGTGGATGCCGTGACGCTCATCCCCGGGGTGCAGAAACCGCACTGGAACCCGAACCCGGATGCCAGCGCCTCCTGTACCGGGTGCAGCTCGTCGCCCGGGGCGAGACCGGCCGCGGTCGTGATCGACCGTCCCTCGAGCCGCACGGCCGGAACGATGCACGAGTGCGTCGGCTGCCCGTCGATGAGCACAGAGCACGCGCCGCAGTCACCCGCGTCGCATCCCTTCTTCACCTCGACATGGCCGTGCTCGCGCAGCAGCGTGCGCGCGCACTGACCCGGTCGCGGGTCGGCCTCGACGGCGGACCCGTTGACCTGGAACTTCACTCGGTGTCCTCCTGCTGAACCTGTGGCGAGCGACGCCCGTGCCGCGCTCCGGAGAATTCGGCCCGAAGTGCGGGGTGGGGGAGCGCAGCGTCCGCCGCGCCGCGGAACCCTCCGGAGCCCGGGACGACGGCCCGCGGGACGACGGCCCGCGCGACCGCCGCACGCGCGACCGTGGCCCGCGGAACCACCGCCCGCGCGACCGTGGCCCCAGGGGCGCTCCCGCGCGGGACGACGGAGCGCGGGACCACCGCGAGGAACCGGTCGCTCATGCGGCGGCCTCGCGCACGAACCCTGCGCGCAACCGCTCGGCGAGCACCACGCTCACCCCGCGCCGCCAGTCGGCGCTCCCGAGCGGATCGGTGTAGAAATCGGTCGCGGATGCCACGGCATCCCGCAGCTCTCCGGCCCCGGGGATCCGCGCGAACCGCAGCACGCGCGGTCGACGCACCGCGGCGGTGACGACGAACACGGACGATCCGTCCGGATCGACGCGGGCCGTGACCACCGCGCCGGAGCGGCCGAGCTCGGCCAGGGCGATCTTCTGCAGCCCGACGCGCGAGGTGAGCGCGCGCCGCGGGATGTCCAGCGCGCGCAGCACCTCGCCCGGCGCGAGCGAGGTCTCGGCGTTGTCGATGACGAGGTCGGCGACGGCGATTCGTCGCTCGCCGCCCTCGGGCGTCCACACCAGGGCCGTGGCATCCAGGGTCGAGAGGAAAGCGATCATCGCCCCCGCCGCGAACGCCTGACACACGTTGCCGCCGACCGTGGCGGTGTTCCAGATCTTGAACGACGCCAGCAGCGCGTCGGCGGACGGACGCGCGAGCGCGAGCGACGTCCAGTCCGCGGGCGCCTCGCGCTCCGCCCACGCCAGCAGCCGCGCGATGGTGCAGGTCGCGCCGATGCGGAGACCCTCGTCGGAGACCTCGACATCGGGCCAGCCGAGGGTGGTGAGATCGACGAGTCCCGTGGTGTGCGGCTGCGGTTCGCTCATGATCCACGTGCCCCCGGCCATGACGACCTCGCCGGGCGCGAGCGCGAGGTCCGCCCGGGTGCGGGCGGCGCGGTACGAGGTGACGGTGGTGATGTCCACGCGTCAGCCCGCCAGGATCTCGCCCGACCACGCTCCGTCGGCGAGTCGGTAGTGCTGACGCGTGCTCTGTCCGGCGGGGTCGCCGCGCCAGAACGTCAGGGTGAGCGGACGCAGCCGGAAACCGACCCAGCGCTGCGGCGGGTCGAGGAGCGGGTGCGTGGAGTCGAACTCGGCCCACACACGCCGGCGTTCGTCGGCGGGGAGCTGCGCGTTGTCGAGCGTGTTCATCCAGGCGAGCAGCTGCAGATAGCGCGACCGCTGCGCGTACACGGCGGCGGCCTCGCGCGCGCTGACGCGCTCGACGATCCCACGGACGACGAGCTGCCGACCCACCTCGGGCCACGCGACCGCCATCGCCGCGACCGGGTTGGCGGCGATCTCGGTGACCTTCGCGCTGGCGGCGTCGGTGTGGAAGTAGAGGCCCGTGGCATCCCGATCGCTCACGAGCACGTGACGGAGGGAGGGCAGTCCGTCGCGCCCGATCGTCGACAGCGCGGCGAGCGGGCGCAGCTCGCTGTCGTGCGGCGGCAGCCACCGCACCATCAGCGCCAGCGGGTCGGCGACGAGGGTGTCGGTCTCGTCGAGGTCGGAACCGAACGTGGTACCTGCCGTGATCATGGCCACCTCCGGGTTGCAGTGTCATCGCTGAGCGTAGGCATCGTGCGTTTCGGAGATGTTGCCGCCATGAACATTCGCCGAAACACAGGATTCGTACACTCCGGGCATGACGGTGCTCCCTCTGCTGGACGCGTGCCCCAAGCGCATGGAATACGGCCCGTGCGGAGGCGTCGGCTTCGACGGATCGTGCGAGATCGACGCTTCGCACTCCTGCGCGTTCCTCCCGCGGGGGACGGTGCCCTGGACGGGCATCGACCGGGCGACCCTCGTGGACCCCGGCCCGCGCACCGCCGCCGCGACGGAGACCCTGGCCTCGCTCGGCACGCGCCCGTGGGTCGTGGCCGACCTCCCGGCGCGCGCGCTGAGTGTGGCATCCATCGACTCCTGCGCCGCGGTGTTGGCGGGAGAGGTGGATGCCGTCCTCGCCGGCGACGCGGGAACCGCCCGGGTGCAGTTCCCCCCGGCCTACCGTGCCCACCTGCTGCAGCGCGCGGGGCTGCGGGTGTGGACCGGGCTCAACATGCGCGACCGCAACCGCGTGGCCATCGAGGGGGAGCTGGCGGCCCTGGCCGTCGAGGGGGTGGCCGGGGTGCACTGCGTCACCGGCGACCACACCCGCACGGGGGACCGGCCCGATGCCGCACCCGTGTTCGACCTCGACTCGACCGAGGCCGCCGCCCTGGCCCGTGCCGCGGGGCACGTCGTGTCGGTGGCGGCCTCACCCGCCGCGCCGCCGGTGGACCGACGGGACGCGCGGCTCCGCGAGAAGCTGCACGCCGGCGCCGACGTCTGCTTCGTGAACCACGCCGGGGGAGCGGAACCCGTGCGGCGGTTCATCGACGCCGTCGCGGCGCCGGTGTCGTACATCCCGTGCGTGCCGGTCGTCGTGGATCACGCCTCGGCCGACGTGCTCGAGTCGTTCACGACGCTCGTGCTGCCGGACGGGTTCCTGGAGCGGGTGCGGTCGGCGAGGGACCCCCGCGCGGAGGGCATCGCGCTCGCCGTGGCGCTCGCCGAAGAGCTGCTCGCGCTGCCGGGCGTGGTCGGCGTGAACCTGTCGGGCGGTCGCGACGGCGGCGAGGAGTCGTTCGCCGAAGCGCAAGCGGAGATCGCCCGGCGGCTGCGCTGACGCGGGGGTGCGCCGGGCCGACCGCACCCCGCCCGGCTCAGCGTGCGACGGCGGCGACCTCGGAGGACAATGCAAGCGCCAGCGCTCCCGCCACACGGTCGGTCTGGCGCAGCGCCAGGGAATCCGACCGCGGACGCGTGAAGGCGCCCGCCTCGGTTCCCGCCGTGAAGGGGCCGAGGGCGAACAGGGTGGCGTGCGGGTGCCCGTCGCGGGAGACGACCCTGCCGTCCGGGTCGACATCGATGCGTCCGAGCGAGCCCGCGAAGCGCTCGTCGGCGACGTGCACCTCTCTCCCGTGCCGCGATGCGAGCTCGCGCAGGGCGGGGTTGTCGCTGAAGGCCGCGCTCGGCGAGGGGAGCCACGCGTCGAGGAGCACTCGCGCGTCGACCTCCACGTGCGGAGAGGATGCCACGAAGCCACGCGCCGGGTCGACGTGCACCGCGACGTCGGGACCGAGGAACCGCACCACGCCGGCGTCGGCGAGCGCGAGCAGCTCCTCGAGACGGTGGGCCGGCGGCCCTGACGCGACATAGCTGAAGAAGGTGTGCCACGTCACGGGCAGATCGACCGCGCGTGAGCGCGCGCTCCACCGCGAAGTCGGGATGTCGGCGAGGGCGAGGAACGATCCCAGGATCGTCAGGAACAGCGCCTGGGCGGTGCTCCGCTCCTGCGTCGTCCGCAGCTGGAGGTCTTCCACGATGTGCTGCCGGACGCGGTCGTGCACGGCCTGCGCGTCGGGGAACGTCTCCCCGGCGAGCGGGACGTCGAGGGAGACGACGTCGAACCGGTCGAGCGGGTCGGGCACGACCTCGGCGACGGCGGCCCGGAGGGCGGCGACATCGCCGTCGATGCGACGGAGGGTCTCGCGGAACTCCTCCCACGTCGTCGTCACCCGGTCGGGGTGCCCGGTGAACAGCTCACGGTAGTGACCCCACACGAGCTCGCGCGCGATGAGCGGCCAGACGTCGTCGAGGAAGTCGATCGTGCCCGGGCGGGCCAGCAGCCCGGCGACCGTCGGACGCGTCAGGATCTCGAGCGCGGGCGGGTCGCCCTGCAGCTGCGACGACACCTTCGAGCGGTACGGCACTCCGCGACGGGAACCGAGGTGGAGGCGGGGCTCCCGACCGGAGGCGACGTAGCGCAGCAGCCCGTCCGCGTCTCGCACGAAGCGCCCGCCCCGGCCCTCGGCCAGCAGCACAACGGCATCCACCGATGCCAGCCCCATGCCCCGCACGATGACGTCCTGCCCGGGGGCGAGCGCGCTCAGGTCGGCGTCGGCGGTGAACGTCGGCTCGACGTACGAGAGGCCCGCCTGCGCGGCCGCGTCGAGCAGCTCCAGGGTTTCGCCGTCGGGCTCGCGGCCGTTGTGGCCGAGCGCGTAGACGACGGTGTCCGCGACCAGACGCGTTCCGTCGGCGAGCGCGACGTCCCACCCGTCGGGCGTGTCGTCCACCCAGTGGACGCTTCCGGGATGCCAGTGCACGTCGACACCCGGCGGGGCGATGGCGACGGTGCGGCGCCAGAACCAGTCGAGGTACAGGCTCTGCAGTCGACGAGTGGGGAAGCTGTCGCCGCGGAGCGATCGGACCTCGGCGAGCAGTGCGGGATCGTCGATCTCGACGTCGGGTAGCGTGTCGTCGCGGACGCGTTCCGCCCACTCGATCAGGGACGGCCCCGAGCGGACGGGTCCGGAGATCGTGCACGTCTCGTCGGTGAAGACGGTGACGTCGCGCGCCATCGAGTTGAGCTTCAGCAACGGCGACTGATCGCGCCGCCAGATGCGGCCGGCGCCGGGCGGAAACGGGTCGACGAGGGTGACCTGCAGCGGCGGATCCTGGCGGGTCCTCCGCGCGAGAAGGCGTTCCACGAGCATCACGGCCCGGGGGCCGGCGCCGATGATCACCAGGCGGACGGTGCGCGAGGTCATCGTGCGCCGATCGGGGCGGCCACCGGAGGCAGGCCGAGAAGGTCGTGCAGGGTCGCGCCGTCTTCGTAGGATCGGCGGTAGGACCCGCGTTCCTGGAGGAGCGGCACGACCCGATCGGTGAACTCGTCGAGTCCGTGCGGGGTGAGGTGTCCCACGACCGTGAACCCGTCGGTCGCCCGCTCCTGGACGTACCGATCGATCTCGGATGCCACGTGCTCCGGCGTCCCGACGAAGGTGTGCTTCGCGGTCAGACGGATCACCAGCTCCCGGATGCTCAGCTTCTCCTCCGCCGCGAGCGCGCGGAGCTGGTCGATGCGGGCGCGGATCGCGGCGTGACGTCCGGCGAAGCCCTGTGCCGTCTCGGTCCCGGTGTCGGGCTCGACGTCGGGCAGGGGGCCGTCGGCGTCGTAGTCGCTGAAGTCGCGGTTCCAGATCTGCTCGAGGTAGGTGATGGCGGTCTGCGGCCGCACCTGGGCGAGGGCGATCTCCCGCGAGCGCTCGCGCGCCTCGTCGGCGGTGTCGCCGAGCACGAAGGTCGCCGCGGGCAGGATCTTCAGCGAGTCCTCGGTGCGGCCGTGCGCCGCCAGCCGCCCCTTCACGTCGCGGTAGAACTGCTGCGCATCCTCGAACTCGGTGTGCAGCGAGAAGATCACGTCGGCGTGCGCGGTCGCGAAGTCGCGGCCGTCGGCGGAGTCCCCCGCCTGCACGATGACGGGGCGTCCTTGCGGAGACTGGGGGACGTCGAAGACGGCGTCGACATCGAACAGGCGCGAGGAGTGCCGTACCCGGGCGATCGCGTCCTCGCGGAGGAACTCGCCCGCGTCGGCATCCGCGACGATCGCGTCGGGATGCCACGACGACCACAGCGCCTTCGACAGCGCCGCGAATTCCGAGGCCCGCGCGTAGCGGTCGGCGTGGTCGAGGTACCCGCCGCGGCGGAAGTTCGCGCCGTGGAACGCATCCGAGCTGGTCACGGCGTTCCACCCGGCTCGCCCGCCCGACAGCAGGTCGAGCGTGCCGAGCTGGCGGGCGAGTTCGTACGGCTCGTTGAAGGTCGTGGAGAGCGTGCCGACGAGTCCGACGTGCTCCGTCACCGCCGCCAGGGCCGAGAGGATCGCGAGCGTGTTCGGCCGACCCGCGACGTCGAGGTCGTGGAGGCGGCCGCGGTGCTCGCGCAGCCGCAGCCCCTCGGCCAGGAAGATGTAGTCGAAGAAGCCGCGCTCGGCGTTCCGGGCGAAGTGCTCGAACGACGAGAAGTCGATCTGGCTGCCGGACTCGGGGTCTGTCCACACGGTGGTGTTGTTCACGCCGGGGAAGTGGGCGGCGAGGTGGATCTGGCGGCGGGTCATGCGCCGACCTCCTGACGGGCGAAGCGGCTGGCGAGCCGCGGGAGTCCGAGGCGCTCCCGTAGGGTGGGCACCCCATCGTCGGGTGACAGGATGCCGGCGGCCGCCGCGCGGGGGACCACCCGGTCCGCGATCACTGTGAGGTCGGCGGGCAGGCGCGCGGGCCGCAGGCGCACGCCGTCGACGTCGGCGTCGCGGAGGGCGCGGATCTCTTCGACGACGTCGTCCGCGGTGCCGACGACGACGCGGGCGTCGGTGGCGAGCGGGTCGGCGTCCTCGAGGCGCCGCCAGGCCGCCGCCGCCGCGGCGGGTGTGTCCTCGACGAGGACGAGCAGGTCGGCGAACACCCGCAGCCGCTGCTCGTCGGTGCGGACGGACGCCGCGGCATCCGCGAGCTCGTCCAGGATGCCGCCGACGGCGGAGGCGTCGGCGGGCGTGATGAACGCGACGTCGGCGTGCTCGGCGGCGAAGCGGTAGGGCACCGTCTGGTGCGCGAGGGCGGTGATGAGCGGCTGTCCTTGCGGCGACCGGGGAACGATCGAGGCACCCGTGAGGGAGAAGAACTCCCCGTCGAAGTCGACGCGGTGGACGCGCTCGCGGTCCAGGAACTTCCCGGTCTCGAGGTCGCGGACGATCGCGTCGTCCTCCCACGAGTCGGCCAACCGCCGGATGGCCTCGACGACCTCGCCCGCCTCGCGGAAGGCCGCAAGCAGCGCGGGGTCGTCCTCGACACGGCCGGATGCCGGAAGCCCGGCGGGTCCGTCGGCGCGGCGACCGAAGTTCGCCCGTTCCTGCGGCGACGATCCGGCGACGATGCGCGCCCCCGCGCGGCCGCGGCTGACGTGGTCGAGGGTCTGCAGCCCGGTTGCGAGGTGGAACGGTTCGGGGTGGGCGGTGGTGACGGTGGGGATCAGTCCGAGGCGGTCGGTGGTCGGGGCGAGGAAGGAGGCCACGAGCACCGCGTCGAGCCGGCCGCGGACGCGGTCGCGCCGGGTCTCGGCATCCGGATCGAAGGAACGACCGCCCAGGCTCAGCGCGTCTTCGAAGGTCGCGAACAGGATGCCGCCGCTGTCCGCGACGCGCGCGAGGTCGCGCCAGTAGCGCGCGGAGGTCAGCTCCGTCGGCCGTGCCGTGGGCTCGCGCCAGGCGGCGGGGTGCCATCCGGCGCCGTCCAGGGCGACGGCGAGGTGGATTCGTTCGGGCATCGTGCTCTCCCTCCGGGGCGGGAACGGCCCGCCGAGAGGCCCACTGTGCCGTCGGCTCGGTGGGGGCACAACACGTTCCGTAACGCAGCGCCGCGAGGCGTCATGTGACGACCGAATGCGGTGCCGGGCTCCACCCGAGCAGGGGCGCGAGTCGCCCGGCGATGTCTTCGAGGATCTGCGCGTAGTCGTCGGGTGCGAAGTCGAAGGGCAGCGCGAAGGCGACTTCGTCGACCTCGGGGAAGGCTGCCGAGGATCGCAGGCGGTCGGCGATCTCGTCGGAGGTGCCCACGATGTCCGCGGCGAAGAGCAGCCCGCGCGGCCCCTGCGGGATGCCGACGCGAGCGCTCCGCGCCTCCGCGTAGGCCGCGTAGCGTGCGCGTTGCTCGCGTGTGGCGGAGTCGGTCGGGATGACGACGAGACCCTGCGACACCCGGGCGGACTCGCCCTCGGGATGCGTGTCGCGGTACAGCCGGATCTGCGTGTGCTGCTCGGTGTCGAAGTCGGTCGTATCGACGGACTGGATCACGCTGCTGGTGAGCAGGTGGAAGCCGTTCTCGGCCGCCCAGACGGTGGATGCCGGGCTCCCGGCGCCGTACCAGAGCCGGTCGGCGAGGCCCCGGGAGTGCGGTTCGATCCGCTCCGAGTACTCCTCGATGCCCTCGCAGCCGGCGAAGGGGCTGATGCGCTCCCCGGCCAGGAATCGGCGGAGGCGGGCGAGCCGTTCGTAGCCGAACTCCTCGTGTGCGGCGGTGTCGGGGTACAACGCCGCTGCGATCTCGTCGAGACGGCGCGGCGGGCCGACCGAGAAGCCCGGCTCCAGCCGCCCACCGCTGAGAACGTCAACGGTCGCGAGGTCTTCCGCGAGGCGGAACGGGTTCTCGTAGCCCAGCGGGATCACGGCGGTTCCCAGCCGGATGCGGCTCGTCCGCTGCGACGCCGCGGCGAGCACGGCCACGGGCGACGAGATGCCGTACTGCAGGTGCCGGTCGCGCAGCCACGCACTGTCGAACCCGAGGCGTTCGGCGCGCTCGATGATCGCGAGGGTCGCCTCGTGGCCCGCGCGCGGGTCGTCGCGGTCGAACAACCCGATGGTCAGGAAGCCGAGGGAGCGGAGCGCGCGCGTCATGCCGGCGTCCGGACGGCGCTGAACTGGTTCCGGCGGCGCAGCGCGAATCCGAGGCGCTCGTAGGCGGCGATCGCTCCGACGTTCGAGGCGGCCGCGTGGAGCATCGCCCGCTCGCCGCGCGCCTGGATGTGGAAGGCGACGTCGAGCACCAGCCGCGAGGCGAGGCCCTGGCGGCGGTGATCGGCATCCACCGAGACAGCGCTGATCTCGGTCCAGCCGGTGGGGTGGAGGCGCTCCCCCGCCATCGCGATCAGTCGCCCGTCGCGACGGATGCCGATGTACCGACCGAGCTCGTACGTGCGGGGCCGGAAGGGGCCGGGTTGATTCCGGTCGACGATCGCGAGCATGTCCGCCGCGTCGTCGGCCCCGAGCTCGATCGCCTCCTCGTCGGGACGAGGACGCAGGGCGTCGGTCTCGACCAGCTGCACGCCCTCGCCGCCGCCGAGGTACTCCCACCCCTCGGGGAATCCGCCCTCATATCCCGACAGGCCCACCTCGGCCCCCGGCCCGACGAGCTCGCGCAACGCATCCCAGACTCCGGGCTCGTCCCACGTGCGCACCGCGACGAACGGGGCGACGTCGCCGGGATAGCGGCGCACGAGGTCGCCGCCGATCGCGAAAGAGGCGTGCGGGCCGGCCAGCGAATGCCAGGCGGCGTTGTCGAGGACGGTGGCGTCGGCGTGGGGAACGTCGACGGTTGCGGAGGAGGTCACCGGCCCACTGTGCGCCGCTCGTGCCGCGCGTGCAAGCCGAGAGCCGCGGTTCGCAACCGGCGCGGGCTCATGTGACGATGCGTGAAGTCCGGCGTCGGTCTGTGACGCTCGGCGACACGTCGCGCGGCCTCGGCCTCATCCTGGAAGGGATGCCGCCCGCGCGGCGCCATCGACCTGGACGGAAGGCCCCGCCGATGACCGACCGAGACGCCTTCTTCCGTGAATGGACGCGGTGGCACCGGCATCCCGTCCCGATGACGGCGGCGCGGAGGGTCCGCGCATGAGCGAGGAGAAGATCGACATCGCCGTGGTCGGAGCCGGCGCCATGGGTTCCGCGACCGCGTGGCATCTGGCCCGTGCGGGACGCGACGTGGCGGTGTTCGAGCAGTTCGAACCGGGGCACGTCCGCGGTGCCTCGCACGGAGCGTCCCGCAACTTCAACGTCGCCTACCCCCAGCCCGAGTACCTCACGTGGCTGCGCGACGCGCGCGTGCTCTGGCGCGAGCTCGAGCGGGCGTCGGGCACGCGCCTCCTCGAGACCACGGGCATCGTCACGCACGGTCCGGCATTCGACGCCGCGGCGGCTGCGGCGGCCATCGCGGCGGGCGGGTTCGACGCCGACGTCGTCGACCCGGTGTCGGCGGCCGCACGGTGGCCCGGCTTCCGCTTCGCGACCGACGTCCTCCACACCCCCGGTGCGGGACGCCTGGATGCCGACGCCGCGGTGTCCGCGTTCCTCGCCGGGGCCGTGGCATCCGGAGCGCACCTGTCCTGGCGCACGGCCGTGGCCGACGTGGTCGTGCATGGCGACGACGACGTCCGCTTCACCGTGACGGATGCTGGGGGCCCGCGCCGCGTGCGCGCCCGGCGCCTCGTCAGCACGGCGGGGGCGTGGACGGCCAAGACGCTCGCGGGGGTCCGGGGGGTCACCCTGCCCGCGCTGCGGGTCACCCAGGAGCAGCCGGCGCACTTCCGACCGTACGATCCCGCCGCGGCATGGCCGGGGTTCAACCACCACCGCGATGCCGACGATCCCGCGACATCGTGGTTCGCGGCGCCGGTCTACGGCATGCTGACACCGGGAGAGGGCGTCAAGGCCGGGTGGCATGCAGCGGGTCCGGAGGTCGACCCGGATCACCGCAGCTTCGTCCCGGACCCGCGGCTGACCGGCGCGCTGGTGCGGTACGCCCGCGAGTGGTTGCCGGGCGTGGATGCCGAGGCCTTCGCCGAGATCACGTGCACCTACACCTCGACGGTCGACGCCCGATTCGTGCTCGAACGCGTGGGGCCGATCGTCATCGGCGCCGGGTTCTCGGGACACGGCTTCAAGTTCACGCCGGTGGTCGGTCGCACGCTGGCGGCGTTGGCGTCGTAGCCGCGCGCGTCGCCATAGCTTGTCGCCTGCAGGTCGTTCGAGGCGACACGTCGGGGCGACTCGCGCGCGTCTTCGGCGACACGCGGGTCAGAGATCCAGCCCGAAGGCGCGCAGGTCGATCCAGTGCCCCGGCTCCACCTCGATCGGGTGCTCGCGCTCGGTCAGTCGCCGGAAACCGAGCTTCAGGTACAGCGCGTGCGCACCGGTCATCTCCGGCCCGCTGTTCATCACGATGCGGCCCGCGCCGCGTGCGCGGGCGAGGTCGATGACGTGCCGGGTGAGGGCTGCGCCGACGCCGCGTCCGCGCGCCGCGGGGGCGACCGCGAGCTGCCGGAAGTCGAGCTCGCCGTCCTGCGCGAGCTCCGATAACCGCTCGCCGGGCCGGGGCACCCACACCGTGCCGAGGATCGTTCCGTCGGGGTCGACGGCCACCCACACGTCCCCCTCGGCGACACGGCCCGCGACATCGGCGAGAGAGGCGAGATACGCCTCGGTGAGACCGTCGTAGCTGTGGCGGTAGGCCTCCGCCGTGACGCCACCGGCCTCGGCGTACTCGCCCGGGGTCACGAGCCGGATCGTCAGGGCACCGTCGGGACGTGCGTCCGAATCGGCGGGGAGCGGGGTGGTCATGGCATCCATTCTTCCGGCGGGGGAACGCGACGCGGCCCGGTCCGTGGGGACCGGGCCGCGCGTGGGCTCAGGACTTGGGGAGTCCCGGCGGGTTGATCTCGGAGGACGTGATCCCCTCGGAGTCGAGGTTCCAGACCTTGAGGAGGTCGGCGTACTTCCCGTCCTCGATGAGTGCGTTGAGCACGATGTTCACGGGCTCGATCAGGCCGTTGCCTTTCTTCGTGCCCGCGGCGATGTCGGCCTGGAGCGGCCATCCGCCGGGGATGAGGCCGACGAGCTTGGTCTCACCGGTCTCCTTCGCGGCCCACGCCGAGGTGGCGTTGGGGCCGAAGTTGGCGTCGGCACGACCGGACTGCAGCGCCAGCGTCGCGGCGGCGTTGTCGTCGTAATACTGGAGCTCGGCCGGGGCCTTGCCGGCGTCGGTGAGCTCCTTGTTCCAGGCGAGCAGGACCTTCTCCTGGTTGGTGCCCGAGCCGACGATGACCTTCAGACCCGAGATGTCGGCGGACGTCTCGATCTTCGCGATCTTGCTGTCCGAGCGCACGTAGAACCCGAGCACGTCCTGGCGGTAGCTCGCGAAGTCGTACAGCTCCTTGCGCTCCTCCGTCACGGTGACGTTCGAGGTGATCAGGTCGTACTTGCCGGACTGGATGCCGAGCGGCCAGTCCGCCCACGCCACGACGACGGGGTTGTACTCCAGGCCCAGACCTTCCGCGATGAGGGCGCCGATGTTCGGCTCGGTGCCGGCCACGTCGCTCGCCGCGGTCGTGCCGTCGGGCTGGTAGCTCAGCGGCGGGACGAACGCGCCGATGGCGACGGTCAGCTTGCCGGGGGTGATGGGGGTGAAGCCGCTCGCCTTGAGCGCCGCGACGGCCGCGGGCACGGGATCGGTGTGGACCCATTCGATCTCGCCGGTCGACGCGGATGCCGATGCGGAGGGCTCGGGTGCGGCGGCCGCCTCGGCCGGGCGGTTGAGGCCGATCGCGATTCCGACGCCGGCGACGGCGACGACCGCCGCGGCGATCACACCGATCGCGATGCCCTGCTTCTTACTGAGTGCCATGCTGTGACTCCTTGTGGTGCGGGTGGGGGTGCCGCGGCGACGGGTGGCGCCAGGACGTACGGGTGACCGGGGGCGACGGCGGCGCCGTCTCGGGCGGGGTTCGGCTCAGCCCAGGACCTTCGCGAGGAACTCCCGCGTGCGAGGGTGCTTCGGGTGAGTCAGGACTTCGGCGGGCGTGCCCTGCTCGACGACCCGCCCCTGGTCGAGGAAGACGACCCGGTCGGCGACCTCGCGGGCGAAGCCGATCTCGTGCGTGACGATGACGAGCGTCGTCCCGAACTTCGCCAGATCGCGGATGACGTCGAGCACTTCGCCGACGAGTTCGGGGTCGAGCGCGCTCGTCGGCTCGTCGAACAGCAGCACCTTCGGCGTCAGGGCGAGCGCGCGGGCGATCGCGACGCGCTGCTGCTGACCGCCGGAAAGTTGCCGCGGGTAGGCGTCGGCCTTGTCGGAGAGGCCCACGCGATCGAGCAGGCTCAACGCCAGATCCCGCGCGTCGCCCTTGGTGAGCCGCCTCAGTGCGAGCGGCGCCTCGGTGATGTTCTCGAGGGCCGTGAGGTGGGGGAACAGGTGGAAGTTCTGGAACACGATGCCCACCTGCGTGCGACGCTGCAGGATCTCCCGCTCGCGCAGCTCGTGCAGCTTGCCGCCCCGCAACTCGTAGCCGATGAACTCGTCGTCCACCGTCACCGACCCGGCATCCACCGTCTCGAGGTGGTTGATCGTGCGCAGCAGCGTCGACTTCCCCGAACCGCTCGGGCCGAGGAGCGCCACGACCTCGCCCGGGTGAATCGTCAGGTCGATGCCCTTGAGCACCTCGACGCCGTGGAAGCTCTTGTGGACGTTGTGGATCTCGATGAGCCCGCGCGTGGGGGCCTCCGTCGTGGTGCTCATGCGCCCGTTCCTCCGAACGTGGTGTCATTGCCGTTCGAGGTGGGCCGGACGGATGCCACGGGTGCGGCATCCGATCCGCCCGGGGGTGGGACGGGCCCGTCTCCGAGCCGCGCCCACTGCAGCGCGATCCAGCTCCGGGCGCGCTGCAGTGGCGTCGGCGGCAGTGCCCGCGCGGATCCCCGGGCGTAGTACCGCTCGATGTAGTACTGCCCGACGCTCAGGATCGTGGTGATGATCGCGTACCAGACCACCGCGACCAGCAGCAGCGGGATGACGCGGCTGTTCCGGTTGTAGATGACCTGCGCGGCGTAGAACAGCTCGGGGATGGCGATGACGAACACGACCGAAGCACCCTTGACGAGCCCGATCACCTCGTTGGTGGCGTTCGGGACGATCGAGCGCATCGCCTGGGGAAGGATGATGCGGAACAGGCGGCGGGAAGCGGGGATGCCGAGCGCTGCGGCCGCCTCGTACTGGCCCGGGTCGACCGAGATGAGTCCGCCGCGGATGATCTCAGCGGAGTAGGCCGCCTGGTGGAGTCCCAGCCCCAGGATCGCCGCGGCGAACGCGCTGATCAGCTGCACCGTGGGGAACTCCACGATCCAGAAGTCGGTGGTGAAGGGCGTTCCCAGCCCGAGCGTCGGGTAGAGGTATCCGAGGTTGTACCAGACGATGATCTGCACGACGAGGGGCACCGAACGGAAGAACCAGATGTAGCCCCACGCCAGCGAGCTGACCAGCGGCGACCGCGACAGCCGCCCGAGGGCGATGAGCGTCCCCAGCAGGAAGCCGACCGCGGCCGAGATCGCCGTCAGCTCGAGCGTGTACCCGATACCGATGAGGACGGGTTCCGAGAAGAAGTACTGCGCGAACGTGTCCCACATGAAGCGGTCGTTCGTGACGAGGTTCCAGGCGAACTGCGCGACGACGAACAGCAGCAGGCCGCTGAGGATCCACCGCCACCAGTGGCGCGTGGGAACCACGGCGACCGTGCCGAGATCGATCCTGCCGGTCGCGGGTGCGGTGTCGGTGCGGGCGGCGGGCGCCGGCGCGGTGGTGGTCATGTGTGCTCCTCGGGACTCCGGAACGACGCGGGGCGTCGCTGGGTGAGGGTCACGGTACGACCGCCCGTGAGCGCCCCGCGAGGCGCGCATTCACGCGTCGACACGGTCCGCCATGCGCCGAAACCGGAAGCAACGGGCCGTAACACGCTGGACGCGCGGGGCGCGCGCCGCTATGCGGTGTGAGCCCGGTGGGGGCGCCCGGAGGGCCGTGCCGAACTCCGGAGAATCGCGCTCGTCGGCCCTCATCCGGGGCGAATGCGCACGGGCGGATCCGATCTCTCCGGAGTTCGGCCCGGGGGAGGCCCGGGTCAGGCGTCGCGAAGGATGCGCGCCGTCACGCGGGCGCCGAAGTGCACGGCATCCACAGGCACGCGCTCGTCCGCGGCGTGGAACTGGCCGAACACGTCGAAGTCGGCCGGCACGCGGAGCGGGACGAAGCCGTAGCCACGGATGCCGAGGCGGGCGAGGTGCTTGTTGTCGGTGCTGGCCGGGAGCAGGAACGGCACGACGGTCGCGCCGGGGTCCTCGGCGGTGATGGCATCCTGTAGGACGTCCAACAGGCGCGCATCGACGGGGGACTCGATAGCCGGGATGTCACGGGCCCAGGCGACCGCGATGTCGTCGCCGACGACCTCGGCCAGCTGGGTGCGCACCGCCTCGCCCTGGCCCGGCAGGACCCGGACGTCGAGCGTGGCGCTCGCCGTCGCGGGGATGACGTTCGCCTTCCCGCCGGCGGTGAGAACGGTCGGCGAGGCGGTGTTGCGCGTCCCCGCGCCGATCACCGATGCCGCGAAACCGAGGCGTTGCAGGTCGACGTCGAGGTCGTCGCCGTCGAACGGCCGGCCGCTCGCGCGACCGTAGACCTCGAGGAACCGCTCCAGAGTCGCCGTGCGGACGATCGGGAACCGGTGCGCTCCGACCGCGACGACCGCGCGGGCGAGGCGCACGACCGCGTTGTCGTCGGTGGGCCGCGAGCCGTGCGCGGCGTGACCTCTCGCCGTCAGTGTCGCCGTCGTGACGCCCTTCTCGGCCGTGGCGACGAGATACGCGCGGCGGTCGTCCGGAAGGGGCAGCGAGAAGCCGCCGACCTCGCTGATCGCTTCGGTGGCGCCGGCGAACAGTTCGGGGCGGTTCTGCACGATCCAGCGTGCGCCCCAGACGCCCCCCGCCTCCTCGTCGGCGAAGAACGCGAAGATGAGGTCGCGCCGCGGGGTCACCCCGTCGCGGCGGAACGCCCGCGCGATCGCGAGCAGCATCCCCGCGAAGTTCTTCATGTCGACCGCGCCGCGGCCGTACAGCATCCCGTCGTGGATCTCCGCACCGAAGGGCGGATGCGTCCAGTCGGTCTCGTCGACCGGGACGACGTCGAGGTGAGCGTGGGCGACGAGGGCACCGGCATCCGGATCCGACCCCGGGAGGCGCGCGACCACGCTCGCGCGTCCCGGCCACGGCTCGACGAAGTGCGTCTCGTACCCGACCTCGCGCAGACGCTCCTGGACGAACAGTGCCGCGCGGGTCTCACCGTCGCCGATGGTGGCCGGATCGCCTGTGTTGACGCTGTCGATGCGGATCAGCGCGCGAACGAAGTCGAGCGCCTCGGTCTCGAGGTCGGACACGGCGCGATCGTCGGTGGACATGCGGCTCCAGGTCGGCGTGAGGGATGCTCCGCCCACGGTAGTCATGCCCGAATGTCCGTCGCCTCCCTCGGTCACGAAGGGACACACGTACCGGGCCTCAGTGCATGATCATGCCGCCGGTGACGTTGATCGCCTGTCCGGTGAGGTACCCGCCGGCGGGGGAGGCGAGGAAGTGGGTCACCCCCGCGACGTCCTCCGGGATGCCGAGGCGGCCCAGCGGCGACTTCGCGCTCCAGGCGGCGACGTCGGCCTCCGACCGGGTGTCGGCGCCCATATCGGTGAGCACGTACCCCGGGCAGACGGCGTTGACGGTGACGCCGTGGCATCCCCACTCCTGCGCCCCGGCGCGCGTGAGCGCCACGACCGCCGCCTTTGACGCGGCGTAATGCCCCTCGCCGCCGCCGCCGTGCTTCGCGGCCATGCTCGCGATGTTGACGATCGAGCCGCGGCGGGCTTCGAGCATGACGGGCGCGACGGCCTGCATGGTGACGAGGGTCGCGCGGGCGTTGATGTCGAGGACGCGGTCCCAGTCGTCGACCGTGATGTCCAGCAGCGAGGCGTGCTGGAAGATCCCGGCGCAGTTGACGAGCACGTCCACGCCGCCGAGCGCTGCGACGGCCTCGCCGACCGCGCGGCGCGTGTCGAGCGGGTCGAGCAGATCGACCGGGAAGAAGGATGCCGACTCACCCGCGGGCGCGCGCCGGTCGAGCACCGCGACCGCCGCGCCGTCGGCCACGAACCGTTCCACGATGGCGGCACCGATGCCGCCGGAACCTCCGGTCACGATGACGCGCTGGGACATGGCACTCCTCACCCGGGCGTCGGGAGCGCCCGTCGGCGTCACCGTACGCCCGGGCCGCGACGCCTCCGCGACGCGGGTGTTTCGGCGGCGTAACGGGGTGCGGTGGCGGCGGCGCCTCCCTGGCGGCGCCTCTTCCCGGCGGCGCCTCCCTGGCGCCCCCTCCTCGCGAGAAACGGCATCGACGCCCAGACACGGCGGCTCGTCCCGTGTTTCGCCGGGAACAGCGTTTATCGCGCGTGGCGGGGGCCTTGGACAGCGTTTATCGCGCGGCGCGTCGCCCGGGATCAGCGGTTATCGCGCGGCGCGTCGCCCGGGATCAGCGTTTATCGACGGAGGATCGCGAGCTGAGCCCACACCTCGGTGACGTCCACCTCGAGCCTCGCGTCGGTCCCGTGGGACCGCCAGGCGTCACGGTCGAACACGAACGCACGCTCGACCGCGAGCACGTACAGCCGTTTCGTCGGCGCGGCGAGCACCGTCGCCGGATCGTCATCGCCGGCGTCGCGCGGGAGCCGCGCGGCCAGCACGTCGCGGATCGCCGAGGCGTCGGCATCCACCTCCCGCGCCGCGAAGGCGAGCTGCACGCCGTCGGCGTCGGCGGGCGCGGCCGACGAGTCGAACACGACACCGGATGCCACGCCCGACGCCGCGATCGCCCGGGCGTGCCGCGACGAGACGTCGGACTCGACGTACATGCCTCGGGGGAGGAGCCGGTACTGCGCGGCCGCGGTCCAGGGTCCGTCGGCGTCCGCCGTGCCGATCACGACGAAGCGCTGGGTCGCCAGGATCGCGGCCGCGCGCTGCTCGGGAGACGTCATGCGGCCCATCGTCGGGGGTGTGCGCGACGCGGGTGTTTCCGCGCCGTAACGCTTCTGCGGTGGCGAGCCGCGGCACGCGCGGTTCCGCCGTTCCAGGGTGTTGAGTGTCCAAGACACGCGGACGTGGGCGCGTGGCATCCGCGTGTCTTGGACACTCAACGGTGGGACCCGACCCGCCCGCCACACCCGGCCGAACGACACAGGAGCACCGTGAGCGACACCGTCCACCCCGCGATCACCGACCCGGACGTCCGCGCGCACCTCGCGCGGCTCGCGGCGCGGGCGGGCACGATCCCGTCGGGGGCCACGGATGCCGAGGGCGACGACGCCGCACGGATCGCCGAGCTGCGCGCCAACCCGTCGTGGGTGCGGCTGCCCGACGACGACGTGATCGAGTCGATCGACACCGCCGACGGCGACATCGCGCTGCGCCTGTACCGTCCGCGCGCCGGCCACCGCGGAACCCTCGTGTTCGCCCACGGCGGCGGATGGGTCGCCGGCGACCTCGACAACAACGACGCCCTGTGCCGTGCGCTCGCCGCGGCCACCGGCGCGCAGGTGCTGAGCGTCGACTACCGGCTCGCGCCCGAGCATCCCTTCCCCGCGGGTCTCGACGACCTCGACCGAGCCCTGCGCTTCGCCGCGGACGGGGCCGGCGGCCTCGTCGACCCGACGCTCCTCGGCGTCGCGGGGCACAGCGCCGGCGGCAACCTCGCCGCCGCGTTGGCCTTGCGATCTCGCGAGGGCCGGGCTCCTGGCATCCGGGTCCAGGTGCTGCTGTGCCCCGTGCTCGACGCCCCCGACCCCGGCCGGCCGAGCTACCGTGCCCACACCGAGAATCTTCCGCTGACCGCGAAGGGCATGCAGTGGTACTGGGGGCTGTATCTCCCGGATGCCACGGTCCCGGTGCCCGTCGAGGCGGCGCCGCTGCGCGTGCCGGGGCTCGCCGGTTCGGCTCCGGCGGTGATCGTCGCGGCGGGCGTCGACCCGCTCTCCGACGAGGCGGAGGAGTACGCCGGGCGGCTGGCGGCATCCGGAACACCCGTCGAGTTCGTGCGGCGCGAGGGCGTCCCGCACCTGTTCCTCGTGTTCCCCTCGACGCCCGCCCGCGACGAGGTCCTGGCCGCCGTCGCGCCGGCGGTGCGCGCGGCGTTCGCCTGAGGCCGGCGAACCTCGTCCCACTTATGGCCGGTTCGACGGCTCGCAGCCAGCCATAAGTGGGACACGGTTCGCCAGAAGTGGGACGAGGACCCCCGCAAACCTCCCGCCGCACACTCGGAACACCGCGGAAACACGCCATTGTTACCGTCATCAACATGTCGCTTCTGGTCACGAATGCACGGCTCATCACGGTCCCCGCGGGCACCGACGACCCCGGCTACATCGAGCGCGGATACATGCTCGTCCAGGACGGACGCATCGCCGCGATCGGCGCGGGCGACCCCGATCCGGGCCTCACCGCCGACGAGATCCTCGACGTCGACGGCAAGTTCGTCGCCCCGGGGTTCGTCTCCTCGCACAGCCACCTGTTCACCAGCGGCTCGCGCGGCCTCGGCGTCGACCAGACGCTCTACGGCTGGTGCACCTCGATGTTCAGCGTCCTCAACAACGCCTCGCCCGACCAGATCTACTGGGCGACGCTGCACGGTTCGCTCGACTTCCTCGCCAACGGTGTGACCACGGCGTACAACTTCACCGACCCGCTCCTGCCGTGGGAGCCGATGGTCGAGGGCAAGCGCGCCGACGGCGGCGGACAGCTCCGCGATCACGCATGGCACACCCGACAGGCCGACGGATGCCATGACGCGGGCCTCCGCTTCGTCGACTCCATCGCGCTCGATGCGACCGTCGGCACCGACGACGAGATCTTCGCCCGGTTCGAGGCATCCCTGGATCACGTCCTCGCGATGGACCCCGACATCGCGCTCGGCGCGTCGATCATGGGGCAGGTGCAGTGGTCGACCCGGCCGGATGCCGCCGAGATCGAGGTCGCCGTCATGGACCGCTTCGGTGTCACCAACCAGGCGCACTTCCTCGAGACGTACGAGGCGATCGAGCACCAGCAGACGAAGTTCCAGCTGTACAAGAACGCCGGGGCACTGCGCCCGGGCATGATGTTCGGGCATTTCATCCAGACGACGCCGGAGATCATCGCGGATGCCGCCGCCGGCGGCGCCAGCATGTCGTGGCAGCCGGCGTCCAACGGACGCCTCGCGTCGGGGATCGCGCACGTGCCCGAGATGCTCGACCTCGGCATGAAGGTCGGCATGGGCCTGGACGATCAGGCGTGCACCGACGTCGCCGACCCCTGGCAGAACATGCGCATGGGCATGTTCATGCAGCGCGCCCGCACCCACGACCCGCTGTCGATGATGCCCGAGCGCGTACTGCGCCTGCACACCCTCGGCGGAGCCGAGATCATGGGCGTCGACGACCGTGTCGGCAGCCTCGAGGTGGGGAAGTTCGCCGACTTCGTGGTCGTCGACCCGCGGCTGCCGGACGTCGGTCCGCTGTGGAACCCCGTGCGCAGCTACGTGCTCGCGTGCGGCCTGCGCAACCTGAAGCAGGTGTACGTCGGCGGCAAGCTCGTGAACGAGGACGGCGTCTCGACCAACCCGCTGGCCGCGGAGGCGTCGCACGTGCTGCACACCGAGCTCCCGGCGCTGGCCGACGAGTTCGGCGTCATCCTGTAGGTCGCCCGCGCGGGTTCCGAGCGCCACGCGCCTCGAGACTGCATCTTCCTGATGACCCCATTGCAGATTGCAGTGGAGATGTCAGGCGAATGCAGTCTCGGCGTTCCCGCTCGCTGAGGGAGGAACGTGCGAGCCTGGGCGCATGCGCACGGTGATCGCGGGTCTCGACGTCCACGTCTCGCACGACGACATCGCGGGGCGCGACGTGCTGCTGTGGCACCACGGATCGCCGCAGACGGGGGCGATCCTTCCGCCCGTCCGAGCCGCGGCCGACGCTCGCGGGCTCGTCGTCGTGTCGGTCGCGCGGCCCGCATACGCGCTCTCGCCGCGTGCGCCGGGTCGCACGGTCGCCGATGTGGCCGCGGGGCTGCGCCCCGTGCTTGAGGCGTTGGGCGTGGCATCCGTGGTCTCGGTGGGGGCCTCGGGTGGCGGACCGCACGCGCTCGCGTGCGCGGTCGTGATGCCGGATCTGGTCCACCGCGTCGTCACGTTCGCGTCACCTGCGCCGTTCGACGGCAGCGACGAGTGGTTCGCCGGGATGCAGGCGCCGCAGGCGCTCCGCGCCGCGACGGAGGGCGAAGAGGCGCGGCGCCGGTTCGCCGAGATGGACGAGTTCGACCCGGACTCGTTCGTGGATGCCGACTACACCGCGCTGCAGGGGGAGTGGGCGTCGCTCGGCGCCGACGTCGGGGCGTCGGCCGAGTACGGCGACGACGGGCTCGTCGACGACGACCTCGCGTTCGTCCGGCCCTGGGGGTTCGCGCTCGCGGAGGTCACGGCATCCGTCCTGCTCGTCCAGGGCCGACGGGACCGCGTGATCCCGCCGCGACACGCGGAGTTGCTCGCCGAGGCGCTCCCGACCGGAACGCTCGAGCTTCACCCCGCCGACGGACACGTCTCGGTGCTGCGGCACCTCGCGACCGTGCTGTAGCCCGGGTGCGATGCGCTCGACGATGGCGCCGCTGGGTGACCTCAGCGCCGCGCGACCCGCAGCAGGCCCTCGCCCACCACGGCGATCACCGCCGCACACGCCAGGGCCACGGCGATGCTCACGAGCGCGGTCGCGGGGCCGGTGGCATCCAGGGCCGAGCCCGCGATCACGCCGCCGATCGGAACGCCCAGCGACATCGCCGCGGTCGGGTAGGCCAGGGTCTCGGTCACGCGACCCTCGGGGGCGCGGGCCGAGGCCACGAGGATCCCGGAGATCATCACGGGCGACAGCAGCAGCCCGAGGACCAGGATCGCGAGGAACAGCACGGGCGTCACGGCCTGTGTGAGGGGCAGAGCGAGGGCGGCGATCGCGGCCGCCGCGGCGAACCCGATGAACCGGGCGATCGGCGAGAGCTTCCACGCCCGGGCTCCGGTGATGACCGAGCCGACCGCGATCGCGAGGGCCAGCGCGCTGAACGCGGGGCCGGCGAGCCACGGACGTCCCCCCAGCTCTGCCCACCCCACGAGGGTCACGTCGAACGCGCCGAACACGCCGCCCAGCGCGACGCACGCGAGCGCGACCGGCACGACTCCGGCGGGCGGCCACGCGAACCGGGCGCGGCCGGTCGCCCCGGTCGCCGCGGGTTGGGTGCCGCGTTGCGATGCCAGCCACACCCCGCCGATGACGCCGAGGGTCAGCGAACCGAGCATCGCGACCGCCGGGTTCACGGCGGCGGCGACCGCGGTGATGACCGGCGGCCCCGAGATGAACACCATCTGATCGCCGATCGTCTCGAGCGCGAGCGCCGCCGTCCGCTGCGACGGAGGGGCGAGCACCGTCCACCGCGCACGCACGGCCGAGGTGAGGTCGGGCGTGGCCGCACCGGTCGCGAACGCGGCGACGAGCCACGTCCAGAAGGGCGCCGCCGTCAGCACGAGGGCGAGCAGGGCGGATGCCGCGAGCACGAGGCATCCGAGCGAGATCAGGATGACCCGCGCCTGGCCGTGCCGGTCCATGCGCGACGACCAGAGGGGAGCCGCGACGGCCATGCCGCCCACGAGCGGGGCGACGACGATCCCGGCCGACCCGAAGCTGCCCGTCGCGGCCGAGACGAGCAGGATCACGCCGAGCGAGAGGGTCGCGCGGGGGAATCGGGCGAGGATGCCGGCCGCGACGAACGTCCGCGCACCGGGCAGGCGCAGCACCTGTCCGTACGCCCGGACCCCGGTGGCTTCCGAAGCGACGCTCATCGGACGCCGCCCGCAGCTCGCGACGCCGTCACGCGGTGTAGTCGAATCGGCTGATCTCCTCGAGCGCCTCGACGACGAAGGACACGCTGTCCTCGAACAGCTGCGCGCCGTGTGCGGCGTTCGCGCCCGTCGGGTCGCCGAGCACGCCGGTGGGGCCGAAGTCGTTCGACAGCCAGCCGAAGGTCACGGGCTTGCCGTTGAAGCCGATGTGCCGGAAGTCGCCGATGTGCGCCGGAACCGTGGCCTCGAATTTCGTGGCGTCCACGAGCTCGGGGCGCAGGTGCATGATCATGCTGGTTTCGCCGTGGCCCGCGTGGATGCCGGTGCCGTGCTCGTCGGGGCCGCCGTCGGTGCCGTCGAACGAGGGCACGCGCGCGGCGGGCATGAAGAACGTGCGCAGCCCGAAGCGTCGGCGGAGCTCCCGGTTCGCGACGTTCAGCAGCGCGACGTTGCCGCCGTGGCCGTTGAGGAACACCAGGGTGCGGGCGCGGGTGGTCAGCAGCGAGCGGCCGATGTCGACGATGGTCTGCATCATCGTCTCGGGCGTGAGCCACAGCGTGCCCGGCGCCCACGAGTGCTCGTCGGACTTCGTGATTGACAGCGTCGGCAGCTGCCACACGTCGATGCCCTGCGCGGCGGCGCGCGCGACGGCGGCCGTGGCGGAGGCCTCGGCGACGATGGCATCCGTCGCCAGGGGTAGGTGCGGACCGTGGTGCTCGATCGCGCCCGTGGGCAGCACGATGATCGACTTGTCGGTGAGGGCCTCGGCGGCGGCGGGGCCGCTGAGTTCGGCGAGAAGACGGCTCATCGGATGGCTCCC
Source organism: Microbacterium sp. RURRCA19A (assembly GCF_900156455.1). Classification (GTDB taxonomy): domain Bacteria; phylum Actinomycetota; class Actinomycetes; order Actinomycetales; family Microbacteriaceae; genus Microbacterium. The sequence goes on along the minus strand of NZ_FTNQ01000002.1, from coordinate 148,195 downwards.
TTGCGTGCGCCGGTGTACTCGGGGTTGAGCTTGCCGGGGTTCAGCAGCCCGTGCGGGTCGGTCGAACGCGCGGTCTCGACCGTCTGCTCGACGTTGAAGTCGACGTTCCACTGGTGCGGGTTGTGCACGCCGACGCCGATCGCGTTGAGCTCGGCGATGCCGCGGTACACGTCCTCCTCGCTCACGTAGGGGGCGGCGAGCATGCCGATCGGGTGCTGCTTGGTCGACTCGATGTGGAGCTTTCCGCCGGCGAAGACCGCCTCGACGGCATCCACGTCCTCTGCCAGCGGGCTGCCCGCGACCTCGAGGTGGAACACCTCGTGCGGCTGGCTCTTCTGGTACCACTCGATCGGGTGGTTGTAGCTGAGCATCGACAGACGGATGCTGGCCTGCGGCCCCTCGCGCACCGCCTCCACGCGGCCGCCCGCGCCCTCGACGATCGCGGTGACGGTGTCGATGAGCGACGCGTCGATGATCGCGCGCAGGCTCGACCGGCCTTCCGGAATGGCTTCGTCGGCGGGGAGGGATGCCGAGATCTCGGGCCCGTCGCCGGAGACCAGGCGCGGGGTGGGGTCGAGGTTGCCGATGGTCTGCAGCACCGCCAGGGTGCCCGAGAAGTCGGGGAAGCTGGCCCAAAGACCCCGCCACTCGCGCAGCGGCTCGAGCCGGACGGTGGCGCGCACGATGACGCCCACGGTTCCGTAATTGTGCACGTACTTCTGGGCCTCGTCGCCCTCGACGTGGATGATGTCGGCGCTGCCGTCGGCGTGCACGACGTCGAGCGCGGCGACGAAGCCGCGGTCGTTCGAGCCGTGCTCGATGGAGCCGGTGCCGCCGGAGCCGCCGGAGAGGAAGCCGCCGAGGGTGGACTGCGCGGTCGACGGGTACATCCAGAGCGCCTGGCCGGCGGCCCACGCGGCCTGCTCGAGCAGCACCATGGGGGTTCCGGCCTCGGCGGTGATGAACCCGTCGCCGACCTCGACGATCGCCTTGGCGCGGGTGGTGTCGATGACGAGGCCGCCCTGCATCGGGATGGCCTGGCCGTAGTTGCCGGTGCCTTTGCCGCGGACGGTCACGGGGACGCCGTGCCGCGCGGCCGCGGCGACCGCGATCGCGATCTGCTCGGCATCCGTCGGGAAGACGACGAGGTCGGCGAGGCCCAGGGGGAGCTTGGCGGCGATGATCGGCGACATCGGCGACCCGTCGACGCTGGCGCGCTCGCGCACGCGCGGTTCGGTGCTGACGGCGGCGGGGCCGAGCAGGTCGAGCAGGTCGTCCTCGAGGGAGAGGACGCGGGTGGCGGTGTCGCTCATGGGTGTCTCCGGGTGACGCGGGTGGGGTGGATGCCAGATGTCGGGGCCGCGGCGGGGAGGGCGGCCGGGGTGGGGCGGAGCGTGCGGGACGCGGCCCGGCCCGCGCGAGGCGGGCCGGGCCGAGCCGGTCAGAACGAGATCGAGGTGTCGATGAACTCGTTCGTGTACAGGTCCTTGGCGGTGTAGCCGGCCGCCGGCGGGGTGCCGAGGTCGGTGTAGACCTTGCTGGCCTTCTCGAAGAAGTCCGCGAAGCGGGCGTCGTCGAAGTTGCCGTAGGTGGAGTCGGGGCCGTCGCCGACGAGGCCGAGGTCGACCTGCGTCTTGACCGAGTAGTCGGCCACACCCTGCGTGTACGTCCAGCCGGTGTTGTACTCCTCGACGAGCTTCAGGATGAGGTCGTTGGCGGCCTTCGGGTCCTTGTAGTACGCCACGCCCGCCTTCTGCAGCACGGGGACGAGCTTGGTGAGGCAGGGGCTCAGCTTGTCGAAGTCCGCGGCCTTGACCGACATGGACGACTGGTAGGTCTGCCATCCCGAGTCGTGGATGAGGGCGAACTTCACCGGCTTGCCCCAGGCCGAGACCTCGTTCTGGTACACGTACGGCTCAGCCGACGCGAAGCCCTGCTGCATGTCCTTGCCGCCGGCGGCGACGAAGTTCGACGGGGTGCCGTCGTACGAACCGTCCAGGATGTCGGCGCTGGCGAGGCCCGCGCTCTTGAGGTACTCGATGTAGGCCGAACCATCGAAGTAGCGCCACACGCCCTTGTTCGCCTCGAGGGCGGGCTTGACGTCCTGGATGGTCTTGACGTCGGGGTAGGTGGTGGGGTCCCACATGACCATGGTGGGGCTGATGTCCAGCGGCGCCATGACGGCCTTGGTGGGCGTCGTGCCGGAGAGCTGGATGGCCTCGTCGGTGCTCACGTAGCCGAGGGTGATCTTGTCGTCCTGGTACATCTGGGCCGACACCGTCTGGAAGCCGATCGCGGGACCGCCGGCGCGGATCTCGAGGTTGACGCCGGTGTACTCGCCGTCCACCTTCAGGGGACCGGTGACGGCCTTGGTGTTGGCGTCGATCGTGTAGTCGTCCTTGATCATCTCGTAGAGGTGACCGTGCTCCGCCTCGGGGTTCCAGTCGGTCTGGACGACGATCGTCGCGGGGCAGTCGGCCGACAGGTCGACCGAGCCGATGGCGAGGTCGGAGCTGCTGGGAGCCGACTCCGCGGCGCTGCCGGCGCACGAGGTGAGCGTGAGGGCGATCGCGAACGCGCCGGTGACGGCGGTGCCGCGAAGGAGGGTGCTGCGCTTCATGCTGTTTCGCTTTCTGTGACGGGTGGAACTCTCGGGTACGGAAGGTGGTGCAGGAGGGGTCGGATGCCACGGCCGCGGGCACGCCCGAGGGCGCGGTGCCGTGGCATCCGGTGTCTGTGTGCGGTGGAGAGTCGGGTCGGGACGGGCGGGGTCAGCGTGCCGATTCGTACCAGCGGCCGACGGCGACCTTCGACAGCCAGCCGAAGAGGGCGAAGATCGCGACGCCGAGGAGGCAGGCCGCGAGGATCGCGGCGAACAGCTCGGCGCTCTGCAGCCGCGACTGGTAGTTGGAGATGAGGGAGCCGATGCCCGGCTCGCCGCGGCGGAAGAAGTAGTCGCCGACGATCGCACCGATGACCGAGAGCCCGGCCGAGGTGCGCATGCCGACGAAGATCGAGGGGAGCGCGGCGGGGAGGGTGAGCTTCGTGAGCACCGTCCACTTGTTGGCCTTCTGCAGCCGGAACAGTTCGCGCTGCGACTTGTCGACCGACTGGAGCCCGAACAGGGTGTTCGAGACCATGGGGAAGAGCGCGATCAGGACGCAGACGATGACGCGGGCGAGGAACTCGTATCCGAACCAGAAGCCCACGAGCGGCACGAGGGCGAGGATCGGGATGCACTGCAGGATCACCGCGTAGGCGTACGTGCTGCGCTCGACCCAGCGCGCCATCGACATCGCGATGGCCCAGCCGATGCCGATCACCATCGCGATCGCGAGGCCGGTGAGGGCGACGCCCGTGGTGCGGAACAGAGCGGTCCAGATGTCGGCGCTGACCTGCGGGTCGAAGAAGCCCTTCGTGAACATCTCGTGCGGCATGGGCAGCAGGAAGCCCTTGCCGGTCGCGGTGAGGACGCCCGAGATGACGTACCAGATGCCGACGAGCACGGCGAGGACGCCGAGCGGCGGGAGGGCGAGGAGCACCCAGCGACCGATCGGCCCACGTCCGCGCGGAGCCCGGGGCGCCGTGTCGGAGGAGGGGGGAACGGGGGTGGATGCCGTGGGCTCGGACGTCTCGGAGACGACCGGCTCTGCAGACGTGGTGCTCATGAGTGTCCTTCCCGGAGGGCGTGGGAGACCTCGCCGACGAGCTTCGCGAACTCGCCCGTGTAGCGGATCTCGGGGTCGCGCGGCATGTCGAAGGGGACCTCGAAGGTGTCGACGAGGTGGCCGGGGCGACCCGACATCACGACGACCTTGGTGGAGAGGTAGACCGCTTCGGAGACCGAGTGCGTGATGAAGAGCCCACCGAACTTCTGCTCGACGAAGATCTTCAGCAGCTCGTCGTTCAGGCGCTCGCGGGTGATCTCGTCGAGTGCGCCGAACGGCTCGTCGAAGAGGAACAGTTCGGGGTCGAGCGTGAGGGAGCGGGCGAGGGACGCGCGCATCTTCATGCCACCCGACATCTGCTTGGGCAGGTGCTTCTCGAAGCCGTTGAGCCCGACGAGGTCGATCGCCCACTGCGCCTTCGGGGTGCGGACGCGCTTGGGCTGCCAGTTCAGCTCGGCGAGGAGCTCCACGTTGGACTGCACGTCGCGCCAGGGCAGGAGCGTGGCGTCCTGGAAGACGTAGCCGATCCGGTCGGTGTTGACCGTCGCGGTGCCTTCGCTCGCGGACTCGAGGCCCGAGGCGATGCGCAGCAGCGTCGACTTGCCGCAGCCCGAGGGGCCGACGACGCTGACGAACTCGCCGCGCTCGACGACGAGGTCGACGCCCGAGAGGGCGGTGGTGCCGTTGGGGAACGTCATGGCGACGTTCCGGAAGTCCAGCAGCGGCGGGGTCGGGCCCGCGAGGGTCGCTGCCGGGGAAGGGGAGGCGAGGGTCACGGAGCGCTCACTTTCCGGTCGGGACGAGGGTCGGAAGCGCCGGTGCGGGTGCGTCGGCGGGCGGTGCGGTTGTCGGGGCGGGGGCGGAGGGTGCGGCGATGCGCGTCGTGACCGTGGTGCGGGCGACGACGCGGCCGCGGTGGAGGACCACGCGGTCTGCGGAGGCGAACGCGACGGTCTCGCCGAGCGAGGCGGCGCGGACGGCGACGAGGTCGGCGCGGGCCCCGGCGACGGGACCGGCGAACGGCAACCCCATGACGTCGCGGGCGCCCGTCGTGACGGCGTCAACGGCGTCCTCGGGGGCCAGGTGCCCCGCGGCGACGAGGAGGGAGGCGGTCTCGAGGTGGTCGCAGCGGCCCACGGGGTTGAAGGGGTCCCGCACGTTGTCGGCGCCGGCGGCGACGCGGACGCCGGCGGTCTTGAGGCGGCCGATCGGCGCGATCCCGCGGGGCACCGCGTGGTCGGCATCCCACCCCTGCAGGTACAGGTTGGTGATGGGGAGGGCGATGATGCCGATGTCGGCGGCGCGCACGTCGTCGGCGAGGGCAGCGAGGTCTTCGGTCGGCATCATGCTCAGGCGTACGCAGTGCCCGGCGGTGCGGGGGCGGTGCCAGCCGGTGACGGCGGCGGCGTAGGCGGTGAGGGTGTCGGCACCGGCGAGGCTCTCGTCGGTGTGCAGGTCGAGGCCGACGTCGCGGCGCCGGGCGATGGCGATGAGGCGGTCGAGGTCGGCGATCGGGTCGTCCGCGAGGTGCGGTGCTCCGCCGACGAGGTCGACGCCCGCGTCGAGGGCCGCGTCGAACACCGCGTCGGGGACGGTCGGTCCGCCGAGCGCGACGAGCTCGATGTCCATGAGGCCGCGCAGTTCCTCTCGCAGCCGGACGAGGGCGCGGACGCCGATCAGCGCGTCGGCGCCGTGCAGCAGGTCGACGTGGGTCCGGACGGCGGTGATCCCGGATGCCAGCATCCGTAGCGCCGTGGAGCGGGCCCGGTCGAGCGTCTCGTCCTCGTCGAGCGTCTGGGCGAAGGCCTGCCAGCTCTCGATGGCGCGGACGAGGTCGCCGAACGGGGGCTGGATGGCATCCCAGGACTGCGACTTGTCGAGGTGCCCGTGGGGCTCGGCGCCGGCCGCCGTGACGACGTAGCCGGCGAGGTCGAGGGTCTCGCCGCCGGTCTCGGGCAACGGCGTCCCCGCCGGGACCACCGCGACGACCGTCTCGCCGTCGATCGCGATGTCCACGAGCGCGCCGGACGCCAGCCGCGCATTGTGGATCGCGGTGATCGAGACGGGTGGAGCGGCGGACACGAGGACCTCCGGAGAATGAGGGTGAGGATGCCACTTCGTCGAGGCGGGCGCCGTCGGGAGCGGCTCTCCAGTGTTGGTGTGACCAACATCCGGGCTGTTTCCGATGCTAGGAACCGGTCGTTTCCGCCGTATTTCCCGCTCGTGACCCTCGTGACAAACCTGCGGCGGGACGACCCCGCGCCCGCCGGGCGAGCCGCGCCCGCGGTGCGCGGGCGTCGCGCGACCTCCGCGATCCGCCCCCGCTCAGTGCGTTCGCGCCGTCTCCGGCTGAGCCCGCGCGGATCGCTGAGCCTGCGCGGGCAGGGTCCTCGGCGTCAGCCCTCGAACTCCACCGTCGACCAGGCCACGTCGACCAGGCACAACCCGTCGTCGGTGTCGCGGAAGAACAGGTCGCCGGGGGCGTTCGTGCCCCCGGCGACGCGGTCGACCGGGAGTGACACGTTGATGCTCCACGCGGCATCCAGAGCGGCCTGGTCGGGCCAGTGATCGCCGACGAGCCGCTCCGGCTCCTCGGCGGCGAGGCCGGTCCAGTCCTCGGGGGCGCCCATCTCGGGTGCGGCGCCCGCGCAGACCAGGGCCGTCGCGTCACCGGCGCTCGCCGCGGCGATCACCCGGTTGGTCGTGTCGATGACCGCGGCGCCGTCCGGACCCCAGATGATCGTGTCGAGCGAGCACGACGCGAGCGCCAGCGTCAGCGTGGCGCCCCCGGTGATCCCGGCCGCGCGGACGAACCCCCGTCGCATCCCCATGCGCCTCAATCTAGAGGCGCTCCCGCGACGCCGGTGAGCGTCCGGTCGTGGCTCTCGGCGTTCTCCCGGTCGGCATCCGCCCGTGCCCGTACCCGCCGCCGCGGGCGCAGCCCCGCCGCCGCCACGGCGAGCACCGACGTCGTCACGAGCGCGAGGGCCGGGGCGAGGGTCGTCCAGGGCGCGCGTTCGACGTAGTCGATGCCCTCCGACAGCAGCAGGCCCCACTCCGGCTGCGGCGGCTGCGCGCCGAGACCGAGGAACCCGAGGGCTGCCAGCGCGAGGGCGACGCCGGGCAGTCGCAGCATGCCGTGGCGCACGAGCGGGCCGAGCGTCGCGGGAAGCACGTGCCGCAGCCAGATCTCCGCGCGGGACGCGCCCGACAGCGGCATCCACTTCACGTGCGGGGCGGCGAGGGCTTCGTCGATCAGCGCGGCGGCGTGCGTCGTCAACGGCGGCCACGTCACCCACAGCACTGCGAGCGCGGCTCCTCCCACGGACGGACCCCACAGGGCCGCGACGATCACGCCCGCCAGGATCGGCGGCGTGGCGTTGGCGATCTCGGCCGGACCCCGCGCGATCTCGCCGGCGACCGCGAGCAGCAGGGCCACGACGATCGCGAGGGCGACGATCCCGAACGCCGGCAGCAGCGTGCCGACCGTGCCGTGGGCGACGCGTCCGAGCAGGTCGCGGCCGCTGGCGTCGGCCCCGAACGGCAGCGCGAGGCTCGGCGGGCTCAGTCGCGGGGAGGCGAGTGCGTACGGATCGCGCGGCAATCCCGTCGCGAAGAGCAGGGCCAGGATGCCGAGGGCCACCGCCACCGTGACCCGGGCGGCGCGGCCGTCGCCGCGCGGCTCCGGCGGCGACGGGAGCGCGCCCGCGGGGAGCGGTCCGCCGCGGAGGGCTCGACGTGCGGCGCCGGTGAGCAGTCCCACGACGATCGCCGCGAGGGCCATCAGCAGCACTCCGGCCTGCAGCGCGGGCAGATCCTGCGCGTTCGCCGCGCCCAGCAGGTAGCGACCGAGTCCCGGAATGGCGAACACCTGCTCGACGGCGACCGCGCCGCCCAGCAGCCCGATGACGACGAGCCCGGCCTGGTCGACCACCGCCGCGCCCGCCCGTCGGAGCAAGCCGCCGACGAGCACCCGGCGGCGCGCGCCCGCGAGCCGCCAGACCTCCACCCACCGCTCCTCGCCGACACCGCCCAGCGCGTCGGCGAACAGCCGCCCGAGCAGACCGCCCGCGGGGATGCCGAGCGCGAGTGCCGGGAGCACGGCGGTGTCCAGCCCGCTCCAGCCGTACGGCGGCAGCCATCGCAGCTGCACGGCGACCACGACCAGCACGACGCTGGCGAGCAGGAACTCGGGCAGGGCCGTGAGCGCCACGCCCACGGGGCCGGAGCCGCGGGGCGGACGGTCCCGCGCGATCCGGGTCACCGCGGGAGAGACGAGCCCCGCCGCCACGGCCAGCGCCACCGCCATCGCGAAGCCGGTGAGCGTCAGCGACACCCCGAGGGCGTGCCAGACCCCGGGGCCGACCTCGCCGCCGCTCACCCACGAGCGACCGAGGTCGCCCCGCAGGGCGTGCGACCACCAGCGCAGGCTCGTCGCGAGCGGTCCGCCCTCGAGTCCGAGCTCGGCGCGGACGCCGTCCAGCGCCTCGGGGGTGGGTTCGAGCTCGGCGTAGCGGGCGCGCAGGATGGATGCCGCGGGGTCGCGCTGCGACAGCCAGGGCAGTGCCCCGGCGACCGTCAGCAGCGCGATCCCGCTCAGCGTCCGCGAGACGAGCCCGGCGACGTGGCTGTGGCGCACGGTCGTCAGTCCGCGATGCGGGTTCTCGCGGTCACCAGCTGACGCTCGCGCGGATCGCGGGCGGCGTCGACGACCGACGTCGACTCGCCCTGCACCACGCGCTCGTGCAGCAGCGGCACCGCGGCATCCGTCGCGAGCACCCGTGCCTCGGCGGCCATCGTGGCGCTGCGGCGGTCGGCGCCGGCGGCGGTGGTCGACGCGAGCGCGACCGCCGCGTCGACGTCGGGGGAGCACAGCTGTGCGATCGAGAATCCCCCGCCGCAGGTGAAGTCCGAGGCGAGGTAGGCCGCCGGGTCGCCGGAGTCGAGGACGGTCGCCCGCGACAGGATGAACGCGTCGAACCTGCCGTCGAGGGCGTCGGCTTCGATGAACTGGTACTCGCGCACGTCCTGCTGCACGACGAACCCGGCGGCCTCGAGCTGCTGCTCCAGCACGACGGCGACCTCGGGCAGCTCGGCGCGGTCGGTGAAGGTGCCGAGCGTGATCGGGATGCCGGACACCGCCGCCGCGGCCGGGCGCGTGTCGACGAGCGCACGGTAGGCCGCGTCCTCGCGCAGGTCAGCGGCCCAGGGGAGCGCGGGACCGAGCAGTCCCTCGGCGACGTCGGCGCGTCCCTCGTACACCGACGAGACGATCGCGGCGCGGTCCACCGCGGCGCGCGCCGCGGCACGGACGGCGGGATCGGCGAACGGCCCCGACGCGGTGTTCAGGTACAGCGTGTTGGTGCGCGGCATGGCGACCTCGTGCAGCAGGCTCGCGTCGATCGTCGCGGTCTGACCCGCGGGGATGGCCTCGACGATGTCGGCGTCGCCGGTGCGCAGTGCCGCGGCCCGCGCCGTGCCGTCGGGCACGAATCGGGCGTCGATGCCCGCCGCGAGCGCCTTCTCTCCCCAGTAGCCGTCGTAACGGTCGAGGGTGGCGCCGACGATCCCGTCGACCGCCGTGAGCACGAAAGGTCCCGTGCCCGTGCCCACGGGGCTGACCCCGTTCGCGGTGTAGGCGTCGTCGGCGAACACCGCCAGCTGCGGGCTCGACAGGCGGTTCGGCAGCAGCGGGTCGGGCGCTCCCGTGGTCACCACGACCGCGTCGCCGTCGTCGACGACGTGCACGTCGACGCCGTTGAGGATCCGCGGCTTCGGGGTGGCGTCGATCGCGTGCTGCAGCGAGTTCGCCACGGCGTCGGCGGTCAGCGGGTCGCCGTTGTGGAACGTGACGCCGGGGCGCACGTCGAAACGCCAGGTGGTGGCATCCACCTGCTCCCATCCGGTCGCGAGCAGGGGCTCGGGCGTGCCGTCGGAGTCGAGTGTCACGAGCGTCTCGGCCGTCGACCAGCGCGACAGCTTGAACGCGTCGTCGCTGAGCGGGTTCAGCCCCGACCTGGGGGGCTGCATCATGGCGACCGAGATGCGCTGGTCTTCGCCGTCGGGGGCGGCCGTGGTGCCGGGCGAGAAGCATCCGCTCAGCAGCGGCACGGCGGCCGAGGCGAGCGCGAGCGCGAGGAGGCGGCGTGACAGAGCCGTCATGGTGGTTCCTTACTTTGTTGGGGAGGGGCGCTGCGGGGGCAGCGCGGTCACGCCGTCGGCGCGGCGAGGGCGAGGCTGTCGTCGCAGCGTGCGGCGACGGCGGGGTCGTGGGTCACGAGCAGCAGCGCGGTGCCCGTGGAGCGGGCGAGGTCGACGAGCGCCTGAGACACGGATGCCGTGCGTTCGGGGTCGAGCGCGCTGGTGGGTTCGTCGGCGATCAGGACGACGGGGTCGACGGCGAGGGCGCGCGCGATCGCGGCGCGCTGCGCCTGGCCGCCCGAGACCTCCGCGGGCCGGCGGTCGAGGAGCGCCGGATCGAGGTCGGCGAGGGAGGCGGCGCGGCGGATCCGCGCGTCGAGATCGCGGCCGTCGGTCAGGCGCTGCACTGCGTCGGCGATCGAGCGGCGCAGGCTCCAGCGCGGGACGAAGGCCGCGGCGGCATCCTGCGGCACACCCTGCACGAGGTGGCGCGAGGCGCGGGCAGCGGGCCAGGGACGGCCGGCGACGGTGATCGATCCGGATGCCGGTCGCCGCAGGCCCAGGACCACTTCGGCGAGCGTGGTCTTCCCGGCCCCCGAGCGTCCGACGATCGCGAGCGAGGATCCGCTCGCGACCGCGAAGGACGTGGGGGCGAGCGCGACGCGGCGCCCGTGGGCGGCGGTGACGCGGTCGACGACGAGGGTGCTCACGAGGCGATCACCGTGCCGTCGACCACACGGAGGCGGCCGGCGCCGAGCCGCGCGGCCACGGCCTCGTCGTGCGTCGTCACCACGAGCGCCTGCGCGGGACCGATCACCGCGGCGAGCACGTCGAGCACGCGGTCCCGTGTCTCGTGGTCGAGGGCGCTCGTGGGTTCGTCCGCGAGCACGAGCGGGGCGTCCGAGAGCACCGCCAGCGCGAGGGCCGCACGCTGCGCCTGCCCGCCCGACAGCTCGGCCGGGCGTCGGCGCGCCGCCCCGGTGTCACCGAGCCCGACCGCCGCGAGCACCGCGGCGATGCGTTCCCGCGGGGCGCGGGTGACGGCGCGGAGTTGTCGCGCGAGAGGGGCGAGCGGGTGCAGGGCGTCGAGGCCGCGCTGTGGGACGAGCGCGACGCGCGGGGCGACGGCATCCCGCCGACCAATGAGCGTGAGTCCGGCGGGGAGCCTTCCCGAGAGCGCCCGCAGCAGCAGGGTCTTGCCCGCGCCCGAGGGTCCGGTCACGGCGATCCGGTCGCCGGCGCGGATGGTGAGGTCGTCGATGCGCAGGAGCACGCGTCCGTCCCGCCCCCGTACGTCGGCACCGGCGAGCGCGACGACGGGCGCGTCGACGGGCACCGAGGGGAGCGGGGGACGGTCAGGCATACTGATAATGATTATCAGAACCAAGGAGTCCTGTGCGAATCCCCCCGACCCGCACCCCCGTGCTGCTGGGGACGCAGCTGCTGTTCAACGTGGGCTTCTACGCCGTGGTCCCGTTCCTCGCGCTCGTCCTGACGCGCGACTTCGGGCTCACGGCCCTCGCGGTCGGCCTGGTGCTCGGCATCCGCACCTTCGCGCAGCAGGGTCTGTTCCTCGTGGGCGGGGTGCTCGCCGACCGATTCGGCGCGCGGCGCGTCATCCTGCTCGGCTGCGCCGTGCGCGTCGCGGGGTTCGCCACCCTCGCCGCTGCTCTGCTCGCCCCGACCCCGGCTCTGCCCCTGTTCGTCGTGGGGACCGTGCTCACGGGGCTCGGCGGCGCGCTCTTCTCGCCGGGCCTGAACGTCCTGATCGCGGATGCCGAGGCCCGCCGCCCCGACGCCGGCGGCCGTTCGCGGGCGTCGCTGTTCGCGTGGCTGAGCGTCACGGGCGAGCTGGGTGCCGTGATCGGTCCGCTCGTCGGCGCCGCGCTCCTGGGGGCGGGCTTCGTGGTCGTCGCGCTGTCGGGCGCCGCGTTCTTCACGGCGATCGGGCTCTTCCTCCGGGTGGCGCTTCCGCCCGACCCCGGCCGGCGCACCGCGCGGACCCGCGGGGGAGCGTGGTGGTCGCTCCGCGACCGGCGCTTCGTCGGATTCTCGGTGCTCCACGCCGCCGACCTCCTCGCCTACAACCAGCTCTACCTCGCCCTGCCGCTCCACCTCGCCCGGACGACGGATGCCGCGGCCGCCACGGCGCTGATGTTCGCGAGCGTGTCGGTGCTCACCCTCGCGCTGCAGTTGCCGCTGTCGCGGTGGGCCGGGCGCGTGGGGGCGGCCGTGGCGCTGCGCACCGGGTACGCCCTGTCGGCGACGGGTTTCGGCGTCCTGGCCGTGGGCGCGACCGCGGCGACCGGTGACGCCGCGGTCGTCTCGGCGGTCTTCGTCTCGGCGGGGCTGATCGCGGCGGGGCACATGCTCGCGAATCCCACCGCCCTCGCGCTCGTCCCGCGGTTCGCCGCCGCCCTCCCCACCGGCTCATTCTTCGGGCTGCTCGCGACGTGCGGCGGAGTCGCGGTGCTCGGCGGCAACCTCGTCTCGGGGGCCCTGTCGACGTGGCCGGCCGTCCCGGCCGCGGCGGCAGCGTTCCTGGCACTTCCGCTCGTCGTCGCCGCGGTGGCGGCGCCCCGGCTCGCGGCGCGCGTCGCGTCCCCTCCGCGATCCGCGCAGGCTTCGTTCGAGGGAGCCGTGCGGGACTGAGGCTGCGCGAATCGCTGAGATCGTGCCGAGGCGGCTACAGCTCCAGCGTGATGCGCGGGCACGCCGCGCGCGACACGCACAGCATCATGGTGCGGTTGGCTTCCTGCTCCTCGGGCGAGAGCACCGAATCGCGATGCTCCACGTCGCCGTCGATCACCGGCACCTCGCACGTGCCGCAGGTGCCGACGCGACAACTCGAGGGCACGACCGCGCCGTACTCCTCGACGACCTCGAGGATCGACTTCTCCGGCGGGACCACGACCGTCAGCCCCGACATCATGAGGTCGACCTCGAACGGCTCGGCCCACACCGGCGGCCCGAGCACCTTCGCCTCGAACCGCTCGACGTGGAGGCTTCCGCGCGGCCAGCCCGACATCGCGGCATCCAGGGATTCCAACAGGCGGGCGGGCCCGCACGCGTAGACGACGGTCCGGGATGCCGGGGTGCCCAGGCGCGCGTCCAGGTCGAGGCGGCGGCCCTCGTCGGCGGCGAACACCTCCACGCGATCGCCGTAGAGCTCGGTCAGTTCGGTGGCGAACGCCATGGTCTTCCGCGACCGTCCGGCGTACAGCAGTGTCCACGCGGCGCCCGCGGTCTCGGCGGCCTCGATCATCGGGACGATCGGCGTGATGCCGATGCCGCCGGCGACGAAGACGTAGGAGCGACCGGCGGTCGGCGCGAAGAGGAAATGGTTCGCGGGTCCGCGCACACGCAGCGCGGTGCCGGGGTGGGCGTTCTCGTGCAGCCACACGGAGCCCTCGCGCTCGCGCAGCACGCCGATCCGCCAGGTGCCGCGCTCGCTGGGCGACCCGCACAGCGAGTACTGGCGCTCGACCCCGCCGGGCAGCACGACGTCGATGTGCGCACCCGGCGACCAGTGCGGCAGCACGCCGCCCGGCCGCTCGAGGTCGAGGACGACGACACCGTCCGCCGCCTCGCGCCGCTCGCGCACGATCGCCTCGAATGTCAGACCGCCGCTCATGTGTCTCCTTCGCCGGGGTCGGGGGCGCCGTGCACCAGTTCCTTCACGATCAGCAGTCGGTAGGGCGCCCCGCCGGGCGAATGCCAGCGGTGGGGGGTGCCCGACCGGCAGTAGACCGAGTCGCCGACCGAGAGCGTCGTCTCGCCGAATGGCCCCAGCGAGATGACGATCGAGCCCTCGAGCACGGTGAGGAACTCGTCCTCCTCGTGGATGTAGTGGTCGCCGGGCTCGGGGTTCGCGCCGGTGAACTCCATGGGCTCGAAGCGGCGCGGGCCCTCGGCGAGCATCCGCGCGCTGCCCTCGGCGTACGGGCCGACGAGTCCCTCGTTCGCCCGCACGAACGTCGGGTGGGCGCTCTCGTCGGGGCGCGGAGGCTCGGACGCGGCGATCAGTTCGACCCGGCTCGTGCCGAGGGCCCGCGCCAGCCGCTCGAGGCTCGCCATGCTGGGGCGCGCGAGGCCGCGCTCGAGCTGGCTGAGGAACGGATGCGACAGCGCCGCCGCCTCGGCCAGTTGCGTCAGCGTCAACCCGCGCGCTTTGCGCAGGCCCCGCAGGTGCGCCCCGAGGCGCTCGTCACCGGTGGCGGGATCGTCGGCGGGGATCGCGGGAGCCATGGTGGTCATCGTCCCACCCTCTCGAACAATCGCGCGGTGATCTCGCTCTCGTCGACGGTGACGAGGCATCCCTCGTCCACGACGACTCGGCCCGCGACCACGACCGTGCGCGGGCGGCGACCGGGCGAGGCCCAGAGCAGTCCCGCGACGCGGTCGGCGACCCCGGCGTCCGCGACCCCCGACACGTCCCACAGGCACAGGTCGGCGGCCGACCCCGGCGTGAGCCGCCCGAGTTCGGGGCGCCCGAGCCCGTTGGCGGATCCGGCGGTGGCCATCGCCAGGACCGTGGATGCCGCCAGCTGCGGTCCCACGAGAGCCGAGACCTGCATCGCCAGACGCGCGTCGGCGAGCAGGTGGCCGGCGTCGTTGCTGCCGCCGCCGCTGGTTCCGAGGCCGACCGGGATGCCGGCGTCCCGGAGCTTCGCGACCGGCGCGACGCCCCAGCCCATCGGCACGTCGCATCCGGGGGCGTGGGTCGCCGTGACCCCCGCGGCGGCGATCCGGGCGATCTCGTCGTCGGTGACCGCGCACAGGTGCGCGAGGGTGACATCGGGGGCCAGCCACCCCCAGTCCTCGAGGAGGTCGAGGGGGCGGCGGCCGTAGCGGTCGAGCGCGATCTCGACGTCGACGACCTCGTTCGCCTGGGTGCGCCGGCGGAGCCCGCGGCGCGCGGCGACCTCGGTCATCAGCGTGAACGTCTCGCGCGGGTCGCTGTGCACGCCCGCGGGTCCGACGGCGACCTGCAGCATCCCGTCCGCGCTGACGCCGCCCGGGCAGTCGTCGACCAGGGCCGCGGCGATCGCCTCGGCCGAGAGCGCGGCCTCCTGCGGATCGTCGCGCGCGGCGCCCCGCACGAAGGCGAGGCGCCCACCGAGGTCGGCGGCGGCCGCCGCCGCGGCGCGGGCCATCCCGACCGTGTCGGCGCCGGAAGGCCAGGTCAGGTGGTGGTCGGCGACCGTCGTGACGCCGCTCAGCAGCGCTTCGGCGAGCCCCGCGCGCGCCGCGATGCCGGTGAGCTCGGGATCGACGCCGGCCGCGGTGTAGGCGCTCGCCATCGCGGGCAGCCAGTCGCGCATCGGGATGCCACGGGTGCCCGGCAGCGTCCGGAACGCCGTCTGCAGCAGGTGGTGGTGGGCGTTCACGAGGCCGGGCGTCACGACGCAACCGCTCGCATCGATCACCGTCGCGTCCGCCGGAGCGGGGGAGTCGACGACGACGCCGTCCACGGTCACGACGTCTCCGGTGCGCACGCGTCCTTCGGTCTCGACGACCGCGACCGCGTCGCGGATCACGAGCGCCGTCATCGGACCGTCACCGGGGTCGGGACCGTGCAGCCGGCCACGGCGTCCGCGTGGAGGGGGCCGCCGGTCGCCCGGAGGGGAAGAGCGCTCGCGCCGCGTCGCGCCGCGACGATCTCGGCGATCACCGCCAGGGCGGTCTCCTCCGGGGTCTCCGCCCCGAGGTCGAGGCCCAGCGGGGAGTGCAGCCGGCCGAGCTCGGCATCCGTCACCCCCGCTTGGGTCAGCAGCGCCGCCCGGCGCGCCACGGTCGCCCGCGACCCCATCGCGCCGACGAAGCCGACGGGCAGACGCAGCGCCGTCCGGATGGCGGGGACGTCGAGGCGCTCGTCGTGGGTCAGCACGCACACCGCGGTGCGCTCGTCGGGTGCCTCCAGGGACGCGAGGTAGTCGTGCGGGGCGGCGACGACCAGATCGGATGCCTCCGGGAAGCGCTCCCGCGTCACCAGCAGCGCCCACGGATCGCACACGGTCACGGCGAATCCGGCGGCGGCTCCCACGCGGCACAGAGCGGCCGCGTGCTCACCGGCCCCGAGCACGATGAGGCGGGGCCGCGGCCGCCGGCGCAGTGCCAGGACGGTGCCGTCGCCGAGGTCGAGGTCGATCGCGCTCTCGCGTCCGGCCGCGGCGCGGCGCAACGCGTCGCGCACGCCGGGGGCGGCGCCGTCGACGGGGTAGGCGACCACCTCGATCGCTCCGCCGCAGGCCAGACCCGCCGCGACGATCGCGTCGTCCGGACCGGTGAAACCGAAGCTGCCGCGACGGACCTCGGCCGAGCGGAGCGCGTCGAGGCCGAGCATCACGGCGTCGCCCTCGACACAGCCGCCGGAGAGCGAACCGATCACGCGGGCGTCCGGGGTCACCGCGAGCGTCGCGCCCACCCCGCGCGGTGCGCTGCGCACGACCCGGGTGATCGTGACCGCGGCCACGGGGACCCCCGCCTCCAGCAGGGGCAGCAGGTCGGCGGCCAGTTCGAGCATGTGGGCGACCGTATCCGCGACGTGTTTCGCGCACGCTACGCTGTCGTGACCATGCGTCCCGAGGCCCCGTCCGACACCCCGTCGGGCCGTCCGGCGGGGCTCGTCCTGGCTGCCGGAGCCGGTCGCCGGTTCGGCGGCCCGAAGGCCCTCGCCCGGGATGCCGACGGCACGCCGTGGGTCGCGAAGGCCGTCGCGGCGCTCCGCTCCGGAGGCTGCGAGCCGGTGATCGTCGTGCTCGGCGCGGGCGCGGACGAGGCGTCGCCGCTCGTACCTCCCGGTGCGCGGATCGTCCGGACCGACCGCTGGTCCGAGGGTGTCGCTGCGTCTCTCCGTGCGGGGCTGGAGGCCGCGGCATCCCTCCCCGCCCCCGCCGTCGTGATCGTTCCCGTCGACACTCCTGAGCTTCCCGCCGCGGCGGTCTCGCGGCTCGCCGAGCGGGCGGCTCCCGACGCACTCGCCTCCGCGGACTACCGCGGGGAACCGGGCCACCCCGTGCTCATCGGGCGCGGGCACTGGTCCGCGCTGGCCGCCGCGGCGACGGGCGACATCGGCGCGCGACCGTATCTTCGCGCACACGGGGCCGAGGCCGTCGAGTGCGGCGACCTGTGGTCGGGCGCCGACCGCGACGTGCGCTGAATCCCGCGTCCTCCGGCACCCGCGCGTTGCGCGGTCGAGCCGCGAACCGACGTTCCGTTACGCGTTCGTTGCATTTCGTCGCTCCCGGGACTCTGGACAAACGCGCATGCCCGGGGATATGTTCACGGAGCCGTCATAATTAACGACGGAGCCAGGAAGCCGGGACGAGGACGTACCCGATCTGACGCCGGGGAGGGCGACGGGTGCGGACCACGGGGGTCCCTGCAGTTCAGAGAGGAACGCAGATCACAATGCTGAAGAAAATCCTGACCGGTGCGGCAATCGCGGCACTCGCGGTCGGCCTCGGAGCCTGTAGCTCCACCCGCCCCGCCGACGGTGGCGGAGACGCCGCCGGGGGCAGCGGCGACTGCAACGTCGGCATCGCGATGCCGACCCGCAGCCTCGAGCGCTGGATCAACGATGGTGAGCAGCTCCAGAAGAAGCTCCAGGACGCCGGCTGCACCGTCGACCTGCAGTACGCCGACAACAAGACCGACCAGCAGATCAGCCAGATCCAGAACCAGATCTCGGGCGGTGCCAAGATCCTCGTGATCGCGGCCATCGACGGATCGACGCTCGGACCGGTGCTGCAGGAGGCCAAGGCGCAGAACGCCACGGTCATCGCGTACGACCGCCTCATCAACGGCAGCGAGAACGTCGACTACTACGCCACGTTCGACAACTACAAGGTCGGCACGCTCCAGGGTCAGTTCATCGAGGAGCAGCTCGGCCTGAAGGACGGCAAGGGTCCCTTCAACCTCGAGCCCTTCGCCGGCAGCCCCGACGACAACAACGCGAAGTTCTTCTTCGCCGGGGCCTGGGACGTGCTCAAGCCGTACGTCGACAAGGGCCAGCTCGTCGTCCCCAGCGGCAAGTCGCCCGCCAACGACGACGCGTGGGCCAGCATCGGCATCCAGGGCTGGGCGTCCGACAAGGCTCAGGCCGAGATGGACAACCGCCTCTCGTCGTTCTACGGCGACGGCAAGAAGGTCAACGTCGTCCTGTCGCCCAACGACAGCCTCGCCATCGGCATCGAGGCATCCCTCAAGTCGGCCGGCTACACCGCCGGTGCGGACTACCCGATCATCACGGGTCAGGATGCCGACAAGGCCAACGTCAAGGCGATCCTCGAGGGCCTGCAGGCCATGACGGTCTGGAAGGACACCCGCGCTCTGGGTGACCGCGTCTTCACCATGATCCAGGAGATCAAGGACGGCAAGACCGTCGAGGTGAACGACACCAAGACCTACGACAACGGCAAGAAGGTCGTCCCGTCGTACCTGCTGACGCCTGAGGTCGTCGTCAAGGACGACGTGCAGTCCAAGCTCATCGACTCGGGCTTCCTCAAGGCCTCCGACGTCGGGCTCTGATCCACTCAGCGGCGGGGCGGGTTCGCCCGCCCCGCCGCTCTCTCCGTCGCCGTACGGCGGCGGAGCTACCTGTCGCCCGCGGGCGACGGAGGGAGACACCATGACCGAACCGATCCTGCGCATGTCGGGGATCTCCAAGTCGTTCAACGGCGTCCCGGCCCTCGCCGACGTCTCGGTCGACGTGCACCGCGGTGAGGTGCACGCGATCTGCGGCGAGAACGGCGCCGGGAAGTCGACGCTGATGAAGGTGCTCAGCGGGGTGTACCCCGCGGGCAGCTTCGACGGCACGATCACCCTCGAGGGGGAGCCGGTCGCGTTCCGCTCGATCAACGACAGCGAGGCCGCCGGCATCGTCATCATCCACCAGGAGCTGGCTCTCAGCCCCTATCTCTCGATCGCCGAGAACATCTTCCTCGGCAACGAGAAGTCCAAGCGGGGCGTCATCGACTGGAACGCCACGAACACCGCCGCCGCAGAACTCCTCAAGCGCGTGGGGCTCCGTGAGAACCCCGCGACCAAGATCTACGAGCTGGGCGTCGGCAAGCAGCAGCTCGTCGAGATCGCGAAGGCTCTGGCCAAGGAGGTCAAGCTCCTCATCCTCGACGAGCCGACCGCCGCCCTCAACGACGACGACTCCGCGCACCTGCTGGATCTCATCGACCAGCTGCGCGACCAGGGGATCACCTGCATCATCATCAGCCACAAGCTGAAGGAGGTGCTCCGCATCGCCGACCGCATCACGATCATCCGCGACGGCCGGACCATCGAGACGATGCGCCGAGACGATCCCGACACCGACGAGGGCCGCATCATCCGCGCGATGGTCGGTCGCGACCTCAACAGCCTCTTCCCGCCGCGCGAACCCGACATCGGGGAAGAGCTGTTCCGCGTCGAGCACTGGACCGTGCACCACCCCGTCGACACGGAGCGCGTGGTGATCGACGACGCGTCCTTCATGGTGCGCGCGGGCGAGATCGTCGGCTTCGCCGGTCTCATGGGCGCCGGACGCACCGAGCTCGCGATGAGCATCTTCGGGCGCATGTACGGCACCGGGATCTCGGGCGAGGTGTACAAGAGCGGCCAGGCCATCGACGTCCGCACCGTGGACGCGGCCATCAAGAACGGCATCGCGTACGCCACGGAGGACCGCAAGAAGTACGGCCTCAATCTCATCGGCGACATCCAGGTCAACGTCTCGGCCTCCGCGCTGTCGCGGCTCGCGCGCCTCGGCGTCGTCGACCGGTACCGCGAGTACAAGGTCGCCGATTCGTACCGCTACAAGATGAACATCAAGGCACCCAGCGTCGCCGCGATCACCGGACGCCTCTCCGGCGGGAACCAGCAGAAAGTGGTCCTGTCGAAGTGGATGTTCACCGGACCCGACGTACTGATCCTCGACGAGCCGACCCGCGGCATCGACGTCGGAGCGAAGTACGAGATCTACGGCATCATCAACGAACTCGCGGCCCAGGGGAAGGCCGTCATCGTCATCTCGTCGGAGCTGCCCGAGGTCATCGGCCTCTCCGACCGCATCTACACCATCTCCGAGGGACGCATCACGGCCGAGGTCAGCCGTGAAGACGCCACGCAGGAGACGCTCATGCGGCACATGACCGCCGGAAGGAACTGACAGCAATGGCCACCGCATCCACCCAGACGGTCGAAGCGCCGACGCAACCGGGGCCCCGCCGCCGCGGTTTGCTCGCCCGCATCAACTTCCGGCAGTTCGGCATCCTCGCCGCCCTGGTCATCATCATCGTCCTGTTCCAGGTGCTCACCGGCGGACGCCTGCTGATGCCCGGCAACGTCAACAACCTCATCCAGCAGAACGCCTACGTCCTGATCCTCGCGATCGGCATGGTCATGGTCATCATCGCCGGCCACATCGACCTCTCGGTCGGCTCGGTCGTGGCGATGGTCGGCGCGATCGCGGCGATCGCGATGAACCAGTGGGGTCTGCCCTGGTACCTCGCGGTCATCCTGTCGCTCGTCGTCGGCGCGATCGTCGGGGCCTGGCAGGGCTTCTGGGTCGCCTTCGTCGGGATACCCGCGTTCATCGTCACGCTCGCGGGCATGCTGCTCTTCCGCGGGCTCACGCTCGTACTCCTCACCGGCGGCACGATCAGCGGTCTGCCCGACGGCTTCACGGCGATCGGTGCGGGATGGCTCCCGCCCCTGCTCGGCTACGTCGGCAACTGGGACAGCCTGACCCTCGTGCTCGGCGCGATCGCCGGCGTCCTGCTCATCGTGCAGCAGCTGCGCACCCGGGCGACGCTCCGCCGGCTCGAGCTCCCCCGCGAGGTCGCATGGTCGTTCTGGCTGAAGAACGCGATCGCGGTCGTCGCGATCATGGCCGTCGCGTTCACGATCGCCGCCTACAACGGCACGCCGATCGTGCTCATCATCCTCGCCGTGCTCGTGCTGGCGTACACGTTCGTGCTCAACCGCACGACGTTCGGTCGCCACATCTACGCGATGGGCGGCAACCTGTTCGCCGCCGTGATGAGCGGTGTGAAGACGAAGTGGGTCAACTTCTTCATCTTCGTCAACATGGGTGTGCTCGCCGGTCTCGCCGCGGTGGTCAGCACCGCGCGCGCCGGTGGTGCCGTGGCATCCGCCGGTCAGAACTACGAACTGGATGCCATCGCGGCGGTGTTCATCGGTGGCGCCGCCGTCCAGGGCGGTATCGGTACCGTCGTCGGCGCCGTCGTCGGTGGACTGGTCATGGGCGTGCTCAACATGGGCCTGTCCATCCTCAGCGTCGACGCGGCCTGGCAGATGGCGATCAAGGGCATCGTTCTGCTGCTCGCCGTCGCGTTCGACATCTTCAACAAGCGACGCAACGGCGGTGTCTGATCGGGTGGGGAGCGCGGCCGTGCGCCGCGCTCCCCACACCGGCGGTAACAGGGGGGCCGCCGATGCGACAATGGGAGAGGTGCCCTCCTCATGACCCCTGCCGTGTTCGAGCCCGCGACGCCGCTCGCACCACCGCCAGGTCGTACGACGAACGACCTGATCCGTCAGCAGAACCTCGCGTCCGTGCTGTCGATGCTGCACCTCCGGGGAGCGCTCTCACGGGCGCAGCTGGGGGCGACCATCGGCCTGAACCGCTCGACCGTCACGGGCCTGGTCATGGAGCTGACCGAGCTGGGGCTCGTGCGCGAGGTCGCCGCCGGTGAACGCACCGGGAAGGTCGGGCGGCCCACGCTCGACATCGAGCCCGACGACCACGTCGCCGCGCTGAGCGTCCGGGCGGAACCCCACGCCGTGACCGTCGCGTTGGTCGGGCTGGGCGGCGTCGTCCACGCGCGGCTGCGGCACGACACCGCGAGTGCGCCGTCGCCGCGTCGCTTCGTGCAGATCGTCGCGTCGAGCGTCGAGGCGATGCGCGCCGACATCGACCGCCACTACCGCGTGGTGGGCGCCGGACTCGCCGTCCCGGGGCTCGTGAACGCGAACGGCTCCGTGCTGGTGTCGCCGACCCTCGGCTGGCGCCGCGATCCGGTGGCCGCGCGGTTGAGCGACGAACTCGGCATCCTGGTCTCCGCCGGGAACGACGCGAGCATCGGCGCGCTCGCTGAGTCGCGGTTCGGCGTCGGTGTCGGCGTCTCCAACCTGCTCTATCTCGGCGGTGCGATGCACAGCATCGGCGGCGGCCTCATCATCGACGGGACGCTCCTGCGCGGGACCTCCGGCTACGCCGGCGAACTCGGCCACACCGTCGTCGACCCGCGCGGCCGCACGTGCGTGTGCGGGCGCAAGGGATGCCTCGAAGCCGAGGTCCGGCTCGACCTCCTCGAGCCGCTGCTCGGACGCCGGAAGCTCGACGAGGACGAACTCGACGTGGAGCTCGGGGTCGCCCGCGACCCCCGGGTGATGGCGGAGGTGACGCGCCAGGTCGAGGTGCTGTCGCTCGCTCTGACGAACTTCGTCAACGCGTTCAGCCCCGAGACCGTGGTGCTCTCGGGGTATCTCGGTGCGCTCCTGTCGGTCAGTCGCGAGCGTCTCGCCGAGGCGGTGCGCGTGCACCCGTTGGGTGCGGAGGGCCGCACGATCCGTCTCGAACGCGCGCACCTGCGCTCGCGCCTGATGCTCATCGGCCCCGCCGAGCTCGCCTTCGCCGACCTCCTCGCGAACCCCGCCGGCTTCCGCGGCTGACGCGCCGCTGCGCTCCCGCGCCCGCGCACGTGCCCCCCGGAGCCGGCATCCACCGGTGAGTGTCCAAGACGCGCCGCACGCGCCCGACGCCATACGGCGTGTCTCGGACACTCGACCGGGTGAGGGTGCCGCAGCACTCCGGCGCGACGGCCCCCGTTCACCCGCACGTCGACTGGCCGGGCTATCCTCGGCGCGGCGCCCGCTGCCCGAGCGGATGCCAGGGGAGGATCCGCGTGGATCTCGACGCCGACCGCGGTCGCTCGTGGTCTTCGATCACCGCTGCCGTCGCGGCGGTGCTCTTCGTCGTCATCGCGGTCGCCCTCGTCGTGTCGTCGCAGGCGGTCGGGCGCGAGCGTCCGCTCGACGAGCGGGTGAGCGCGTACGCCCCCGCGGTCGAGCCGGATGCCGCACCGGTCGCCGCCCCACCGACCTCTGCCCCCGCACCGACTCCGGCCCCGCCCCGTGCGGGAATCGTGCCCGCCGATCCGACCTGGACCGCGCGCACCGCGGCGGCGACCGGCATCCCGGAGCGGGCCCTGCACGCCTATGCGTCGGCGGCGCTCACGCTGAAGGTCGAGCAGCCGGGCTGCGGGCTGGGCTGGAACACCCTCGCGGGTCTCGGGGCGATCGAGTCCGCGCACGGCACGCACTCCGGCGGGCACCTGGACGACGCCGGGTACCCGGAGCCCGCGATCCGTGGCATCCCCCTCGACGGCAGTGCGAGCGCCGCCATCGCGGATACCGACGGAGGAGCCTGGGACGGGGATGCCACCTGGGACCGCGCCGTGGGCCCGTTGCAGTTTATCCCGGCGACGTGGGAGCGCTGGGGCGCGGACGGCAACGGCGACGGCGTGGCCGATCCCGATCAGATCGACGACGCCGCGCTCGCGGCCGGGCGCTACCTGTGCGCCGCCGGGGAGATGACGAGCGCCCCCGGCTGGCGGCGCGCGATCTTCTCGTACAACCACCTCGACAGCTACGTCGACGACATCGCGGCCGCGGCGAACGCCTACGCCGCGCGCGCCGGCGGCTGAGCGGGGCCGGCCCGCACTGGCATCCTGTTCGAGTTCCGGATCGCCGAGACTGCATCCTCCCGACATCTCCACTGCAGCCTGCAATGGAGATGTCGGCTGGATGCAGTCTCGCGCCCGCCGCGACGCGGAGCCCGCGCGGGGGTCAGCCCCGCAGCACCACGTTCTCGGGCTCCTCGCCCGCGAGGAGGTGGTCGATCTGGCGGCGCACGAGCCGCGCGATGCGGGGACGCATGGCGCCGGTCGCCCCGCCGACGTGTGGGGCGATGAGGACGCCGTCGAGCGACCACAGCGGGTGGTCGCTCGGGAGGGGTTCGGGGTCGGTCACGTCGAGCGCGGCGCGGATGCGTCCTCGCCGCACGTGATCGACGAGCGCGTCGGTGTCGATGACGGGGCCGCGGCCGACGTTAACGACGAGTGCGCCGTCGGGCAGCGCCGACAGGGCCGCGTCGTCGACGAGGCGTCGCGTCTTCTCGCCGCCGGGCAGCGACACGATCAGCACATCGGTGCGGGCGAGGACGTCGTACAGCTCGCCGAGGGGGAGCACCTCGACGTCGTCCTGCAGGCGGCCGTGCGAAGCAATCGCGCGCAGCTCGACCTCGAAGGGCTTCAGGCGGGCGGCGATCGCGCGCCCGACGCCGCCGAATCCCAGGAGGGTCACGCGCGCGTCGGCCAGTCCGGGCGTCCAGCCGCCCTTCCACTCGGCGCGCCCCTGAGCCCGGACGTAGTCGGGCAGCGAGCGTTGGGCAGCGAGCGCCAGGGCGACGGCGAGCTCGGCGGTGGCGGTCTCGTGCACGGTGGTGGCGTTGGCGAACACCAGGCCTGCGGGCAGGCGTCCCTCCACGTTGTCGTACCCGATGGACTGGCCCTGCACCAGCCGGGTCGTCGCCTCGGACAGGCGCGCGATCACGCCGTCCATCGACATGTACGGCGGCACGACGATGTCGATGTGCGGGCGGGGCGCGGCATCCGTCATGTCCCAGACCAGCACCTCCACGCCCTCGGGGAGGGGCTGCAGATCGTCGCGGAGCTGCGCGGTGGGCACGGACACGATCAGCGAGGAAGTCACCCGTCCCACGCTACCCGCGGCCCGCACCGCACACGCCGTCGACCGCCGCGGCGCGGGTCACGCGGGAGCGTCCACCGGCACGGGCCGCCGCCCCACGTGCACGCCCACCGGGACGTCGTACGCCAGGTACTCGGCCATGAGGGCTCCCGCGTCGCGGGTGAACAGCCGCCGCGACAGGGCCGCGGCGAGCGCGGTCGCGCCACCGACGAGTCCCGGGATCTGGTGGCTGAGCATCCCCTGGCTGATCCGGGCGCCGTGGTTGAACATGTGGATGCGCGACAGCGCCGACCCCTCGGGCGCGCTCCGGCTGATCAGCCCGAAGTCGTCGTCGAGGTAGGGGAAGGCCGCGAGCCCGGGGTTCTCGGCGATCTGCGCCGGGGCGAGGTGGTCGCTCCAGATCGCGGCATCCGCTGCCACCGCCGAGAGCTCCGGACGGCGTGACAGGTCCGCGACGATTCCGGTCGCGGCGATGACGACGTCGTACCGATGGATGCCATGCGGCGTCGTCACGACGATGTCGGTGCCGTCCCACTCGACGGAGCGCCACGGCGAGGAGGTCAGGAATCGGAAGCCGTCGAAGGCGTGCGCGCGCCAGATCGCGTTCTGCGTCGCGGGCTGGTCGACAGCCGAGAGGTGCACGTTGAACGTCCACTTCTGGGCGTCGGAGAACGCGCCGTAGTTCTCGATGAGGCCGGCGAACTCCATCCACCGGTAGGGGCTGACCTGCGGCATCGCGGGGCGTCGCATGTGCACGTCCACGGATGCCGCACCGTGCTCGAGGGCGGTCGCGGCATTGTCGAACGCGCCCGTCCCGGCGCCCAGGATGCCGATGCGCTTCCCGGCGAGGGCGGGGAAGTCGATCGCGTCGTGGGTGTGGTGCACGCGCTCGGCGGGGAGGGCGTCGAGGAGCGCCGGAACGTGCCGTCCGCCGGCGCCTTCGATCCCAGTGGCGAGCACGACGTGACGGGCGAGCAGCACCCATGACCCGTCGGCGCCGGTGAGATGCAGGCGCAGCGGGCCCTCGGCATCCGTCGGGGTGATCGCCGTGACCGTCGTCGAGCCGACCACGTCGATCCCCGCGACGGTCCGGTACCACTGCAGGAACCCCTGCCAGGCGACGGTGGGGAAGAAGGCGATCTCTTCCCACGCGGCGGCCCCGTACACCGCTTCGAACCAGGCGCGCGGGCTCGCCGCGGGCACGCCCCAGGTGGGCCAGGCGATGTCCTTCGGTGTGCGCAGCGTGTGCATGCGCGCGTAGGTGGTCCAGGGGCCGGTGGCATCCACGGGGGCGGAGTCGAGCACGATCACGTCGTCGATTCCGCGGCGGCGCAGGCCGCGGGCGAGCACCAGGCCGGCTTGACCGGCACCGACGATGACGACCGGATGCTCGCCGTCGCGCTCGCCGACCCACGCGCGGCCGTCGCCGGCGCTCAGGTGCTCCTGATGCGCGGCCTCGCGTTCGAGCGCGGCCAGGCGTGCCGCGGCGTCGGGGAGCGGTTCGGGCATGCTCACTCGACGACGACGCGCACGCCGTAGGTGTCGTCGAGGCGGAAGTTGTGGTGGTCGGTGACGTTGGTGTCGTCGAGTTCGAGGTTGACGAAGTCCATGCTCGGCTCGTCGAAGAACGGGCCCGCGTGCCAGGTGCCCTTGAGCATGGTGATCGCGGTGCGCGCCGGGATGCGGAACGCGCGGAGGTCGTCGAGGGCGGGCTCGTCGATGCCCGCGGGTGCGACGGCGATCGTCCACTCGACGTCGCCCACGGCCATCAGGGTCTGCGTGGTCTCGAGGTGGCGGGTGACCCGGACGAACTCGGGCTTCTTGTCGTCCAGGGCCATCAGGTAGAAGCGGGGGATGCCGCCCGACACGTCGAGCACGGCCTCTTCCGCGGTGAAGGGTGTGCCGTCGGCCATGGGGGTGAGCACGACGCCGAAGGGCGCGAACGTCTCGGCGGTGACGGTCGTGGCGGTGAGGGGGTGTGCGGGAAGCGGCTCGGTCATGCCATGAAGATACGCCTGTCTGACAAGTGCATCGGCAACTTGTCTGACACGTTCACGACCTCGTTACGCCCCCGAAACGCCCCGATCGTGACGGACGCGCCGGATGAGGGCGTTCCGCAGCCCCGCGGGGGCGGACACCTGCACCTCGCGCGACCAGTACCCGACGTCGTCGCCCGTCCCGTACCCGCAGTACGTCATCTCCACGACCGGAACCCCCGCCGTCGCGGACAGCAGAGCGGCGCGCTCGCCATCCAGGCTCACCGCGTCGACCCACAGGGTCTCCCACGCGACCCGGATGCCATTGGCCTCCTCCGCCAGCTCGAACACCGGTCGGTGCGGGTCGAGGTCGACGTCGCGGGCGAGGGGCACGAGATCCTCCGCCAGCGCGTACGACGCCCCGTCGACACTCCACACCTTGACGGTGCGGAACACCCGCGTGCCGTCGGGCAGGTCGTCGAACCGTTCGGGGTCGTCCGCAGCCAGAATGCGGACCCCGGATGCCACGACCTCGAGCCGCGGCTCGTATCCGGCCGCACGGATGGAGAGGGAGTGATCGAACTGCTCGTCGATCCGACGGCCGACGTCGGGCAGCCGGCGGTTGGGGGTCGTGCGCGTGCCCTGCGTCCGATGCACATACCCGCGCTCCTCGAGCCGCACGAGCGCCTCCCTGACCGAGGCCCGGCTCGCCCCGGTGAGCTCCGCGAGCCGCGGCTCGGACGGCAGCGTCTGGAGGTCGCCGCTCCACAGTGCGAGGATCCGGTCGATGACGGCATCCTGGTCTGTCGCTCGCATGGGCTCCTCGTTCGGTCCGAGCTCCCCGGTCACTCGTCCGGACGCTGTAGCAACGCGACCGCATCCTCTCGGCTCGACACCCCCAGCTTGCCGTAGATCGACCGGACCTGTGACTTCACGGTGTTCACCGACACGTTGCGCGCACGCGCGATCTCGGGGATCCCGAGGCTCGAGGTCAGAAGGTAGGCGAGCTCCCGCTCGGTGGCGGTCAGGGTCGAGAAGGCGCCGTCGCGAGCGGAAGGCGCGGCGATCTTCGGCAGCATCTGCCGGGTCGCCGCCGCCGCGGAGGCGAGGTCGGGGATGGTGGCCGACAGTCGATCCAGGAGGCGATCGGTGTCGGAGAACGGGATCATCAGGAACGGCATCATCGAACCTCCCGTGCGTTGGATGAGCCGAAACGCGGACTCCATGCTCTGCAGCGCGCGCTTCTCGCCCCCCAGCCGCAGAAAGGCGACGGCGCGGACGGTGAGGACCTGGGTGAGGGTGCGCAGGCAGTGCTCGTCGTGCAGCGCGACGCAGGCGTTGGTGCTGTCGATGACCTCGCGCTCGCGTCCCATCTGCAGCAGCGTCCGCGAGCGCTGCATGGGGAAGCAGACCGCGTGGCCGGGATGGGTGACGGCGTTGTCGAGCACGGCGAGGGCTTCTTCGTACTCGCCGAGCGCGGTGAGCATGTCGGCGTGGAGACCGAGGAGCAGGCCACGGACGATCCGGAAGCTTCGCGTACGGCCCGACGAGTGCAGGAGCTCCCAGCTCTTGGCGAGCGCCTCCGCGACCGAACGGCCGATGAACATCGCCGCGACCCGGGTCATCTCGGCGCTGAAGATCCAGTAGGGGTCCTCGGGCTGAGCGTGCTCGAGTTCGTCGGCGATGGCGTGCATGCGCGCCGAGTCCGCGCGGCTTGCGGCGACGAATCCGTCTCCGAGAAGGAGGCAGTGGGACACGTCCTCGGCGGCCCACCCGCAGGCCCTGTACAGTCGGCGCGCTTCCTCGATCGCCTGTGCGGCGCCGGGGTACTCCGCGTTCAGCCCCAGATTCAACGCCTGCACGCTCAGCGCGCGGTAGCGCTGCGCCGGGGTCTCGGCGAAGAGCAGCGCTTCGCCGGCGTAATGTCCCCCGACCTGCGGCCAGCCGACGGCGGCGCAGTACTCGGCGACACCCGCGTACAGCGCCGAGCGCGCCGGACCCGACAGGGCGGCGGGGCGCGTCAGGCGCCCGCTGTCGAAGTAGCGCGACACGAGTTCGATGCCGTCGCCGAGCGCGTCATGGCGCGCGCGTGCCACCAGCATCGACGTGAGGACCATCGCGCGGGTGTCGGTCCAGACCAGCGGGGTCGCGCCCGGTTCCGCTTCGGCGAGGAGCGCGAGGTGACGCGGAAGCGGTTGCCCGTGCCCCGGTTCCAACCGCGCGAATGTGTGGGCCGCCGCCGCGCGCAGCGCGACGCTCGGGCCGATGGGACCATCGGAATCGCTCATGTGACCTCCGCGACACGAACGCGACCGTCCGTGCGCGCGTCAGCGCGCGCCACGGTCGCGTCATGGATAGACAGGCACCCAGGACGGGCGGTCGGACACGGATTCGGGTTCGCGAGCGGCCGCTCGAACCGCCAGCCCCCGGGGAGCGGTTCTTCCCTGAGGATATGACAAATGTCCCACTAACGCCCGCGGTGTGACCGCAGAAAACAGTGGGAGGGGAATCCTCCGCGTCGGGGGAGAGGAGGAGCTACGCGGCGGCGGCGACCACGGCGGAGATGGCGGAGGTGAAGAAACCGAGCCCGTCGACGCCGGAGCGCATGGCTGCGGCGGTGCCGGGGCCGAAGCCCGGTTCGACGGCGTGCTCGGGGTGGGGCATGAGGCCGACGACGTTGCCGCGCTCGTTGGTGAGGCCGGCGATGTCGTCGAGCGAGCCGTTCGGGTTGACGCCCAGGTACCGGAACGCGACGAGGCCTTCACCGTTCACGCGGGCCAGGGTCTCGGCATCCGCGATGTATCCGCCGTCGGCGTTCTTCAGTGGGATGACGATCTCGTCGCCCTCGTCGAACGCGCTGGTCCACGCGGTCGAGGCGTTCTCGACCCGCAGGCGCTGGTCGCGGCGGATGAACTGCTGGTGGGCGTTGCGGATCAGGCCGCCGGGCAGAAGGTGCGCCTCGACGAGCATCTGGAAGCCGTTGCAGATGCCGAGGATCGGCATGCCCTTCGCCGCGGCATCCTTCACCTCGGCCATGATCGGCGCGAACGCGGCGATCGCGCCGGCGCGGAGGTAGTCGCCGTAGCTGAAGCCGCCGGGGAGGACGAGGGCGTCGACCCCGCGCAGGTCGTGCTCACCATGCCACAGGGCGACGGGCTCGGCGCCCGCGAGACGGATCGCGCGCTGCGCGTCGCGGTCGTCGAGCGAACCGGGGAAGGTGATGACCCCGATGCGAGCGGTCACTCCACGACCTCGATGTTCACGACGTCTTCGATGACGGCGTTCGAGAGCATCTCGTCGGCGAGCTCGCGGGCGCGCGCCAGCGTGGCGTCGTCGACCTCGCCCTCGACGGTCAGCTCGAAGCGCTTGCCGATCCGCACGTCGGAGAAGCGGTTCTCGCCCAGTCGCGACAGGGCGCCGGCGACGGCCTTCCCCTGGGGGTCGAGAAGCTCGGCCTTGGGCATGACGTCGACGACGATGGTGGGCATTCCAGCTCCAGGTGTCGGAAGGGCAGTGGATGCCATTCTACGCAGCCGTGCCGTGCCGCCGCCGACACCCCGATTGCGCCGTCGATACAAGGTCTTGCGCGTCGCGGCGATTCATGGGAGCGCTCTCTTGACACCTTGGGAGCGATCCCATAGCGTCGTGCGGGATCGGTGAGAGCGCTCCCACGGTTCAGAGGTCGAGGGAGCGTCGCGCAGAGGAGCACACCGACCCACCACCACGAAGGAGTGTCCAGTGAAATCACGTGCCCTGCGTCGGGCCGCCGTCATCGCGGCCGTCGCCTCCACCACAGCTCTCGTCCTCGCCGGGTGTTCCGGCGGCGGCGACTCCGCTTCCGGCGGAGGAGACGAGAAGATCACCCTGACCGTCGCCACCTTCAACGACTTCGGATACACGCAGGAACTGCTGGATGCCTACACGGCCGAGCACCCGAACATCACGATCGTCCACAACCGCGCGGCCAAGTCGAACGATGCGCGCGCCAACTACTTCCAGAAGCTCGGCAAGACGGGCCTCGCCGACATCGAGGGCATCGAGGTCGACTGGCTGCCCGAGGTCATGAAGTACTCCGACCTGCTCGCGCCCGTGCCCGACGATCTCAAGGGCCGCTGGCTGGACTGGAAGGTCAAGGCCGCCACCGACGCGTCGGGCAACCTCGTCGGGTACGGCACCGACATCGGCCCGGAGGCGATCTGCTACCGGTCCGACCTCTTCCAGGCGGCCGGCCTCCCCACCGAGCCCGCCGACGTCGCCGCCGCGCTCGAGGGCGACTGGTCCAAGTACTTCGAGATGGGCGACAAGTACGTCGCCGCGACCGGCAAGCCGTTCTTCGACTCCGCCAGCAGCGTCTACCAGGGCATGATCAACCAGGTCGAGGCGGCCTACGAGAACCCCGACACGGGCGAGATCACGGCCACGACCAATCCCGAGGTCAAGAAGATCTACACGGAGACGCTCGATGCCAGCAAGACGCAGTCGGCGCACCTCGAGCAGTGGCAGCCCGACTGGTACGCGGGCATGGCGAACGGCGCGTTCGCGACGCTCTCCTGCCCCGGCTGGATGCTGACGCAGATCGAGGGCAACGCTCCCGAGGTCTCCGGCTGGAAGATCGCCGACGTGTTCCCCAACGGCGGCGGCAACTGGGGCGGCTCGTACCTGACGGTTCCGGCCAACGGTCCGCACGTGGCCGAGGCGCAGGCGCTCGCCGACTGGCTGACCTCGCCCGAGCAGCAGGTGAAGTTCTTCCAGCAGGCGGGGACGTTCCCCAGCCAGGTCGACGCGCTGACCTCCCCCGACCTCCTGAACGCCAAGAACGCCTTCTTCAACGACGCCCCGATCGGTGAGATCTTCACCAACCGGGCCAACGCCGTGACGGTGACGCCGTTCAAGGGTCAGTACTACTTCCAGGTGAACGACGCGATGTCGAAGGCCCTGCTCCGGGTCGATCAGAACACGCAGGACGCCCAGACCTCGTGGGACCAGTGGGTCTCCCAGGTGGAAGCCATCGGCTGACCTCGGTCGTCGCGGGCCGGGCGCCTCGTGCGCCCGGCCCGCACCCCGGAAGGAGACTCATGACCACGACACTGCAGCCGCCCGCGGCCCCCGCGGCATCCGGCCCCGACGATTCCCCCGCCCGCACCCCCCGACGCGTCGGGTTCGGCTCGAAGCTCAGCGCCTGGGATCTGAAGCTTTCCCCGTACCTCTACATCTCCCCGTTCTTCGTCCTCTTCCTCATCACGGGGCTCTTCCCGATCCTCTACACCGGCGTGATCTCGTTCATGGACTGGGATCAGATCCGTGGCTCGGGCACCTTCGTCGGCTTCGACCAGTACGCGTACGTGCTCTCGCAGCCCGCCTTCTGGGACGCCCTGCGCAACACCTTCAGCATTTTCGTGCTCTCGACGGTGCCGCAGCTGCTCCTCGCGATCTTCATCGCGGCGATGCTCGATCAGAACATCCGGGCGAAGACTCTCTGGCGCATGGGTGTGCTCGTGCCCTACGTCATGGCCCCTGTCGCCGTCGCGCTCATCTTCAGCAACATGTTCGGCGACCAGTACGGGGTCGTGAACACGCTGCTCGGCCGCATCGGTCTGCCCGGAGTGGGCTGGCACTCCGACGCCTTCGCCAGCCACATCGCCATCGCCACGATGGTCAACTTCCGCTGGACCGGCTACAACACCCTCATCCTGCTCGCGGCCATGCAGGCCGTGCCGCGCGAATACTACGAAGCGGCGACCGTCGACGGTGCGGGCAAGGTCCGTCAGTTCTTCTCGATCACGCTGCCGAGCCTCAAGCCGACCCTCATCTTCGTGATCATCACGTCGACCATCGGAGGCCTGCAGATCTTCGATGAGCCGCGCATGTTCGACCAGGGCGGCACCGGTGGCTCGAACAACCAGTGGCTGACCATCTCGCTCTACCTCTACAACCTCGGCTGGGGCGAGTGGAACTTCGGTCGCGCGGCCGCGCTCGCGTGGATCCTCTTCCTCATCATCCTCGTCATCGGGGCGGTCAACCTGTTCATCAGTCGCTCGCTCGTCCGCGACGAGGGCACCCGCGACGGCCTGAGCCGCGCTCAGCGCCGCGCCGCCGCGCGCGCCGCGCGGCAGCGGGTCGTCACCGAATCCACCGGAAAGGGCGCACGTCCATGAGCGTCATCGACACCTCTCCCCTCACCGGAGCGGCGGATGCGAAGCCCGCACGCCGACGGCCCCGCGCCGTTCGGGGGTCGCGACCCGGCTGGTTCGTCTACGCCAGCCTCGGTGTCGTGCTCCTCGCCGCGATCGTCCCGTACTACTGGGCGCTGCTGATCGGCTCGGGCGACTCGTCCACGATCCGCAACACCGACCTGTCGTGGATCCCGGGCGGGAACTTCTTCGCCAACGCCGCCGCCGTCCTGAACAACCCCGCCGTCAACTTCTGGACGGGCCTGTGGAACTCCATCCTCAGCTCGACTCTGATCGCGGCATCCGTCGTCTTCTTCTCCACCCTCGCGGGCTGGGCATTCGCGAAGCTGCGCTTCCGCGGCGGTCCCTGGCTGCTGCTGTTCGTCGTGGCGACGATGGCCGTGCCGACGCAGCTGGGCGTCGTGCCGCTGTACATCCTGTTCAGCGAGCTCGGCTGGACCGGGCAGATCGGCGCCATCATCGTCCCGGCGCTGACGAGTGCGTTCGGTGTCTTCTGGATGACGCAGTACCTGCGTCAGGCGGTGCCGGACGAGCTGATCGAGGCCGCGCGCGTCGACGGTGCCAGCTCGTTCCGCACGTTCCTCACGGTGGGCGTCCCCGCGGCACGGCCTGCCGCGGCGATGCTCGGCCTCTTCACCTTCGTGACCGCGTGGAACAACTTCTTCTGGCCGTTCATCGTGCTCGACCGCCAGAACCCGACGCTGCCGGTGGCGCTGTCGCTGCTGCAGTCCAACTATTTCGTCGACTACTCCATCGTGCTCGCGGGCGTGCTGCTGTCGACGATTCCGCTGCTGCTGCTGTTCGTCTTCGCGGGCAAGCAGCTGGTCAGTGGCATCATGCAAGGGGCGGTCAAGGGATGACGCTTGCGCCCACGGAAGGAACCCGATCCATGTCCCACACCCGAGCCTTTCCCGAGGGCTTCCTCTTCGGTGCGGCGACCGCCGCCTATCAGATCGAGGGGGCGGCGTTCGAGGACGGCCGGAAGGCGTCGATCTGGGACACCTTCAGCCGCGTGCCGGATGCCGTGATCAACGCCGACAACGGCGATGTCGCGTGCGACCACTACCACCGGTACGCCGACGACGTGCAGGTGATGAAGAGCCTCGGTCTGCAGACCTACCGCTTCTCCACGTCGTGGTCGCGCGTGCGTCCCGACGGCGGCCCGCTCAATCCGAGAGGCGTCGACTTCTATAAGCGCCTCGTCGACGAACTCCTGGATGCCGGCATCCTCCCGTGGCTGACCCTGTACCACTGGGATCTTCCCCAGGCCCTGCAGGACCGCGGTGGCTGGACCGTCCGCGAGACGAGCGACCTCTTCACCGAGTACGCGCTCGACATGCATGATGCGCTCGGCGACCGCGTGAACGTGTGGACGACGCTGAACGAGCCGTGGTGTTCGTCGTTCCTCAGCTACACGGCCGGGGCCCACGCCCCCGGCCACTACTCGCAGGCCGAGGGCATGCTCGCCGCGCACCACCTGCTCCTGGGACACGGCCAGACCGTGCGCGAGCTGCGCGCCCGCGATGCCTCGCTCAACCTCGGCCTTACGCTGAACCTGACGGTGGCGGATGCCGTCGACCCCACGAACCCGGCCGACCTCGACGCCGCGCGGCGCATCGACGGCCAGTTCAACCGGTGGTTCCTCGACCCGGTGTTCCGCGGCAGCTACCCGGCCGACATCATCCAGGACTTCCGGAACGCGGATGCCGAGGCGGTCCTCCGCTGGCAGGATGCCGTGCAGCCGGGCGACCTCGAGGTCATCGCGACCCCGATCGACACTCTCGGCGTGAACTACTACCACGGCGAGTTCATCGGGGGCACGCCGCCGCTGGTGAACCCGCCCGGGGGCGACGCCCCCACCGTGCGCCCGATCGCGTCGCCGTTCCCCGCGCACGAGAACCTGTACTGGCACGAGCGCGGCCTGCCGCGGACAACGATGGGCTGGGAGGTGCAGCCCGAGGCGCTCACCGATCTGCTCGAGCGCGTGAGCACCGAGTACTCCGCCGAACCCGGCGTCGCGCTGTACATCACCGAGAACGGCGCCGCCTACGACGACGTCCCGGTGGTCGAGGACGGCGAGACGCGTGTCCACGACATCGAGCGGGTGGAGTTCGTGGAGGGGCATCTCGCCGCCGTCCTGGACGCCGTCGACCGAGGCATCGACGTCCGCGGCTACTTCTACTGGTCGCTGCTCGACAACTTCGAGTGGGCCTGGGGCTACGAGAAGCGCTTCGGCATCGTCCACGTCGACTACGCGACGCAAGAACGTTCCGTGAAGGACTCGGGCCTGGCGTACGCGCGGGTGATCGCGGAGCGGGCTCTGGTGGCGCCGGCGGCCGCGGCCGACGCGCTGCCTGCCGCCTGAGGTTCTTCACCTGTCATCGTCGACCCGCTCGGCGCGTCATTCTGTCGCGGCGAGCGGGTTCCGAGAGGGTCCGGAGGAGTACGCTCGCAACGTCGCCGGGACTGATCCGGCGCGTCGTCGCGTCGCAGATTCCGGGAGGAGACCGATGTCACTGACCCCGGTGCGCGGTGCCGCCACCATCGAAGAAGTCGCCGCCCGGGCGGGGGTCTCCCGCTCCACCGTGTCCCGCGTCGTCAACGGCTCGACCTCCGTCTCGCCCTCGGCGCTCGAAGCGGTCCGCCGCGCGATCGAAGAGCTGCAGTACGTCCCCAACCGCGCTGCCCGCTCGCTCGCCAGCCGTCAGACGCGCGCGATCGCCCTCGTCATCCCCGAAGACACCGATCGGTTCTTCGGCGACCCGTTCTTCGGTTCGATCGTCGCCGGGATCTCGCAGGTCATCGGCGAGTCCGACTACGTGATGAACATGCTCATCGCCACCGACGACGCCAGCGCCAAAGCGCTCGGCTACCTCCGCGGGGGCAGCGTCGACGGTGCCATCGTCGCTTCGCACCACACCAGCGACACGTTCGTGGACCGCCTGGCCGACACCGTGCCCGTGGTCTTCGGCGGACGCCCCGCACGCGTGCGCCCCGCCGACCACTACGTCGACGTCGACAACGTGCAGGGCGCGCGGGATGCCACCCGCTACCTGCTCGAACGGGGCCACCGCCGCATCGCGACGGTCGCCGGTCCCGCCGACATGCCCGCGGGCATCGACCGGCTGCAGGGCTTCCGTGACGTGCTCGCCGAAGCGGACCTCGCGCCCGCAGCCGTCGAGGACGGCGAGTTCACCGAGGCCGGGGGTGCCGCCGCGATGCGGAGGATCCTGGCATCCGGGGATCTTCCCGAGGCGCTGTTCGTCGCGAGCGACCTCATGGCCCGGGGCGCCTACACCGCCCTGCGCGAGCAGGGGCACGAGCCGGGGCGCGACATCGCGATCATCGGGTTCGACGACTCGGCCGTCGCGACCTCGCTCGTTCCGGCGCTGACCACCGTGCGGCAGCCCTCGCGCGACCAGGGGCGCCAGATGGCGACGATGCTGCTCGACGTGCTCGCGGGTCGGGCGACGGCGAACACCGCGATCCTGCCCACGGAGATCATCGAGCGCGCTTCCGCCTGACCCCGTCGATCCGATCAGGACCGACCGGGCGAACGTCGCCGCCAGCCGATACTGTGAGCGCTATCGAGCGCGCGGGCACCCGAACCCGCGCCGGTGTCGAGAGGATCGACGATGCGTCGATGGAGAAGCGTTGCCGTCGCGGCCGCCCTGGTGGCCATCGCAGGCCTGGCCGGCTGCGTACCCGAACAGGCGACCCCCGTCGCGTCGGAATCCGCGACGCCCACGGTCACCGTCGAGACACCGACGCCGACGCCGACCCCCACCCCGTCCGAGACCCCGGCGAGCGCCGCCGCCAACATCCCGGCGTCGTGCGACGAGCTCGGCACCGCGAGCAGCCGGGCCGAGACCGTCGGCGGGCTC
This sequence comes from Microbacterium sp. RURRCA19A, assembly GCF_900156455.1. GTDB lineage: Bacteria > Actinomycetota > Actinomycetes > Actinomycetales > Microbacteriaceae > Microbacterium. Next base: position 111,548 of record NZ_FTNQ01000002.1, on the reverse strand, counting down.
ACGGCGCAGCACGCCGACGGATTCGTCCGGCCCTCGCCTCCGAACGCCACCACGAAGCTGTCGTGCAACTGGATCCAAGAGGAAGCGGCAGCGGTCCTCATCATCGTCAGCACCGCCACCGACGTTGACGTCTCGACGGGCCTCCAGCAGCTGGCGTCCGAGGGGTACCAGTGCCAGGCGGCGCAGGACTTCGGCGCGCAGTACTGCATGCGCCCCGGCGACGCGGCGACCAGCGAAGACGTCATCGTCGCGCGCGACGACGTCTGGATCTACCTCGAGACCGTGAACGTCAACGCGCGGGCCTGGTTGTCTGACATCGCCGCGCAGATCTACGGCTGACGCTCACCGGCTCACCGGCTCACCGGCTCAGCGGCTCAGCGGCTCAGCGGTCGCGGGGGAGCGGCTGCTGGTACACGTCGGGGACGTCGTCGCCGTCGGCATCCACTTCTTCCTCCGCCGCGAGCTGCTTGTAGCGACGGTTGCGGACGAGCAGGACGCTGGCCGCCAGCACGGATGCCAGCAGCGACGCGACCATGATCGCGATCTTCGCGTCGTCGGTGTGCTCCGAACCCGCGGGGAAGCTGAGTTCCGCGATGAGCAGCGACACCGTGAAGCCGATGCCCGCGAGGAGGCCGACGCCCGCGAGGTCGATCCACTTCAGCGCCGGGTCGAGACGTACCTTCGTCACGAGCGTGAGGATGCGGACCCCGAGCAGGATACCCAGCGGCTTGCCCAGCACGAGACCCGCGACGACGCCGATCGTGACGGGGTCCATGATGGCGCGGGCCAGGCCCTCGCCGCCGCCCACGGCGACTCCCGCGGCGAAGAACGCGAAGATCGGCACCGCGATACCGGCCGAGAGCGGACGGAACCGGTGTTCGAACTGCTCGGCGAGGTCCATGCCCCGGATCTCGGGCTTGCGCTTCGACGGAGCGACCGGGATCGTGAAGGCCAGGGCGACACCCGCGATCGTGGCGTGGACGCCCGAGGCGTGCAGGAACGCCCACGCCGCGAAGCCGATCGGCAGCAGCACCACCCACGCGGCCCACGCGTGCCGTGCGAACCACGCACGACCGAGGTGCGCGATGGTGCCGTAGACCACGACGAGGACCGCGAAGACCGCCAGCGGGACCAGTGAGATGTCACTGGTGTAGAACAGCGCGATGATCGCGATCGCGATGAGGTCGTCGACCACCGCGAGTGTCAGAAGGAAGATGCGCAGCGGCCCCGGCAGGTGGGAGCCCACGAGCGCGAGAACCGCGACGGCGAACGCGATGTCGGTGGCGGCGGGGATCGCCCAGCCGGCCAGCAGGCTCGGCTGCGAAGACGTCACCAGCACGTAGATCAGCGCGGGCATCGCGACGCCGGCGGCGGCAGCCGTGATCGGCACGATCGCCGTGCTGAAGCGCCGGAGGCTCCCCACGACGATCTCGCGCTTGAGCTCGAGGCCCACCATGAAGAAGAAGATCGCGAGCAGCCCATCGGCGGCCCACGCGCCGACGCTCAGCTCCAGGTGCCACGGCTCGTACCCGAAGCGGAAGTCGCGCAGCGCGAAGTACGCGTCCGAGGCGGGGGAGTTGGCCCAGATGATCGCGGCGATCGCGGCGACGACGAGCAGCATGCCGCCGACCGACTCGCGTCGCAGCACGGTGGTGACGCGGTGGACTTCGCGGTAGCCCGGCCAGCTCGGCGCGCGCAGGGAAGTTTCGTTCATGGCATCCATTTCGGGGTCGTCGACACAGTCGTCGACCAGACTTCCCGACACGCCGGCTCCAGTTTACCCGTGCGGCGCGAACGCCCGGCGCCGGGGGTGTGCGGCGCCAGATCACGTGAAGTGGCCGAGCGCACCCGAGGTGGTCGACCACGACGGGTACGTTCGGCCAGATCACGTGAAATGGCGGGACAGGGATGCCGCGGTGCGAGGTCGCGGCGCGGCGGTGGCACGACGACGGGCGCGGATGCCACCCGCCCCGCGCGTCAGGACGGGTCACCGCCCAGCGGACCCACCGCGGGGATCGGACCGCCGTCGTCGGCGCCGGTCTTGCGGGCGCGGGCGATCGCGTTGCCGAGGTGGTAGATCACGAGCGCGGCGACCGCGCCGAGCACGATCGCGCCGAGCTGGAAGTCGCCCCACTGCATCGTGAACCCGGCGATCGCGAGCACCAGTGCGACCGCACCCGTGTACTGGTTCACGGGGCGCGAGAAGTCGACGCGGTTGTCGACCCAGATCTTGATGCCGATGATCCCGATGAGGCCGTACAGCGCGGTGGTGACACCGCCGAGAACGCCCGCGGGGATCGTGTTGAACACCGCCCCGACCTTCGGCGACAGGCTCAGCACGATCGCGGCGAGGCCGGCGACCCAGTACACCGCCGTCGAGTACACGCGGGTCGCCGCCATGACGCCGATGTTCTCGCCGTACGTCGTCGTGCCCGAGCCGCCGAACGTTCCCGCGAGCGTCGTGGCGACGCCGTCCGCGATGAGCGCGCGTCCGGTGGAGCGGTTGGCCGTGGCATCCGTCATCGCCGCCACGCCCCGCACGTGCCCGACGTTCTCGGCCACGAGCACCAGCACGACGGGGAGGAACATCGCGATCACCGACCAGGTCTGCGGTGTTGTGAAATCGGCGAGGTGGAACTCCGGCAGGCCGATCCACGGCGCGGCCTCGACGGGCGCGAAGTCGATGAGCGTCTCGCCCGACGCGGCCTGGATCAGGACCGTCGCGACGTAGCCGACGATGACGCCGAGGAAGATCGAGATGCGCCCGAGGAATCCGCGGAACAGCACGCTGAACAGGATCACCGCGACGAGCGTGATCGTGCCGGGGAGCGGCTGCTTCTGGAAGTTCGACCAGGCGACGGGCGCGAGGTTGAAGCCGATCAGGGCGACGATGGCGCCGGCGACCACCGGCGGCATGACCTTGTCGACCCAGCCGAGACCGACGAACTGCACGACCACGCCGATGAGCGCGAGCAGGATGCCGACGGCGACGATACCGGCGAGGGCGGAACCGGTGCCGCCGATCGCGGTCGCCGCGGTGACGGGCGCGATGAACGCGAACGACGACCCGAGGTAGCTGGGGAGCCGGTTACGGGTGACGAGGAGGAACAGCAGCGTCCCGACGCCCGAGAACAGCAGCGTCGTCGACACCGGGAACCCGGTGAGCACCGGCACCAGGAACGTCGCGCCGAACATCGCGATGACGTGCTGCAGCCCGATCGCGATCGTCGCGCCCCAGTTGAGCCGTTCACCGGGGGCGACGACCGCGCCCGGCGCGACCGTGCGCCCGTTCCCGTGCAGCTTCCAGCGGAACATGTGGTCTCCTCGGGGGTGGGGGGTGGATGCCGAGATCACGTGATCTGGTCGACACCACTGGCTATGGCGTCGCGCGGCGTGTGATCTCGTCCAGATCACGTGATCTGGGTGCCGGTGGCGGTGGCGGTGGCGGTGGCGGTGGCGGGACGACCGCGCCGGCCCGGCGTCAGGACGTCAGGCGCGACAGCAGTTCGGCGTAGCGGGCGCGGGTGCGCGTCACGATGTCGTCGGGGAGCGCGGGCGGCTCGCCCTGCTTGTCCCAGTGCGCGGCGAGCCAGTCGCGCACGATCTGCTTGTCGAAGCTTGCCATGCGCTCGGCGGGGGTCGAGCCGGTGCGCCAGGCCTCGGCATCCCAGTACCGCGACGAGTCCGACGTCAGCACCTCGTCGGCCAGAGTGAGAACGCCCTCGGCGTCGTAGCCGAACTCGAACTTCGTGTCGGCGAGGATCAGTCCGTGCCGCTCGGCGACCGCGGCGGCGCGGCGGTAGATCTCCAGCGACAGGTCGCGGAGCGCAGCCGCGGTCTCTTCGCCGACGAGTTCGACGGAGCGCTCGTACGTGATGTTCTCGTCGTGCTCGCCCATCGGCGCCTTGTACGCCGGGGTGTAGAGCGGCTCGGGAAGACGGTCGCCGTCCGTGAGGCCGTCGGGGAGCGGGATGCCGCACACCGTGCGCGACGCCTGGTACTCGGCCCAGCCCGACCCGGTCAGGTAGCCGCGGACCACGCACTCGATCGGCTGCATGTCGAGCGACCGGACGAGCATGGCGCGTCCGCGGACGGCATCCGGGATCAGCTCGACGCTGTCGTCGCCCCGGAGCACGTGGTCGGCGGCGAGGTGATTCGGGATGCCACGCCCCCCGTCGGAGCCGGCGAGAAGGTCGAACCACCACAGGCTCAGCGTCGTCAGCAGCACACCCTTGTCGGGGATGCCGGGGCTGAGCACGTGATCGAAGGCGCTGACCCGGTCGCTCGCCACCACGAGGAGATGTGCGGGGGATGCCCCCTCGACGGTGTCGGTGGGGACGTACAGGTCGCGGACCTTGCCCGAATAGACGTGGCGCCAGCCGTCGAGAGCGAGGGGGGAAGCGGGGATCACCCGCTCATTATCGCGGGTCGGCCCGCCTCGCGACGGCCGCGTGACCAGAGATTTTGCCATATGGCGGGCCGGAACGCCTGCCCCCCTGCGTTGCCGGGACACCTCGCTACGGTCGAGGGATGACCGAGGCGACCCCCGACACCGCGGCATCCACGGATCCCTCCGACGGAAGCTCCCGCCACACTCTGCGCGCGTGGGTCTTCTGGCCCGCCGCCGCCATCGCGCTGGCGTTCATCTCGTTCGCGCTGATCTTCCCGGCCGCGGCCGAAGCGGCGTTCGGCACCCTGCAGACCGCGATCGTCTCGGCATTCAACTGGTACTACGTGCTGATCGCGGCGTTCTTCGTCGTCTTCGCCCTGACGATGGGCTTCAGCCGGTTCGGCCGTATCAAGCTCGGGCGCGACGACGACGAACCGGAGTTCTCGACGCTGTCGTGGTTCTCGCTGCTCTTCGCCGCGGGCATGGGCATCGGGTTGGTGTTCTACGGCGTGAGCGAACCCCTCAGCCACTTCACCTCCCCGCGTCCGGGGGTGGAGGGCACGCCCACGCAGCTCGCGCAGCAGGCGATGTCGCAGACGTTCCTGCACTGGGGCGTGCACGCCTGGTCGATCTACGTCGTGATCGGCCTCGCGCTCGCCTACGCCTTCCATCGTCGTCAGCGTCCGCGCACGATCCGGTGGGCGCTCGAACCGATCCTCGGCGCCCGGCTCGTGCAGGGCGGATGGGGCAACGCGGTCGACGTCGCGGCGCTCGTCGGCACTCTGTTCGGTGTGGCGACGTCGCTCGGTCTCGGCGTGATCCAGATCAGCGCCGGTCTGGAGTTCCTCGACGTGGCATCCCCGTCGATCATCAGCCAGGCGATCCTCATCGGCGTCATCACGGCTTTCGTCCTGTTCTCGGTGCTCTCGGGCGTCGGCCGCGGGATGAAGTGGCTGTCGAACATCAACCTGGTCCTCGCGGGCGTGCTGATGCTGTACCTGCTCTTCGCCGGTCCGACGGAGTTCCTGCTGCGCGACGCCGTGCAGTCCATCGGCAACTACATCCAGAACTTCGTGGGCCTGTCGTTCACCACGAGCGCCTACGCGGGCGACGCGGGAGTCGCATGGCAGGGCGCGTGGACCGCCTTCTACTGGGGCTGGTGGATCTCGTGGGCGCCGTTCGTCGGCATCTTCATCGCCCGCATCTCGCGCGGACGGACCGTGCGCGAGTTCGTCACCGGCGTGATCCTGGTGCCCACACTCGTCGGCATCCTGTGGTTCACCGTCCTCGGGGGCTCGGCGATCTACGCGGAACTCACCGATTCGGCGTCCTTCGTCGGGCCGGACGGCACGGTCGACGTGTCGACGGCGCTGTTCCAGATGCTCGAGACCGTGCCGGGGTCGGTGTTCCTCGTCGTAGGGTTCCTGCTTCTGATCGGCATCTTCTTCATCACGTCCGCCGACTCCGGCGCTCTCGTCATGAGCATGATCGCCACGGGTGGCGAGGAAGAGCCCCCGCGGTGGACCCGCGTGTTCTTCACCCTCGCGACCTCGGTGATCGCTTTCGCGCTGCTCATCGCGGGCGGACTCACCGCCCTGCAGGCGGCGGCCATCAGTATCGCGCTGCCGTTCAGTCTCGTGCTGCTCGCGATCTGCTGGGCGACGGTCGTCGCCTTCCGGCGCGAACTGCGGGCGCGGGATCGCGCCGAGCGGGCACGGTTGCGCGACCAGATCGGCGAGCACTACGGCCTCGAGGTCGAGGAAGAGAATCGTCGCGGCATCTTCGGCCTCCCCGCCCGTTGGCGACGGCACCGCCCGGCGGACACCGACGCCCCGGTCGGCTGACGCGCCGGTGGGCTGACGCCCCGGTTCCTGGCATCCCGTGTCCCAGGCCCCGCTCCGGTTCGAGTGTCCAAGACACGCGGATACCGGGCGAACGCATCCGCGTGTCCTGGACACCGAACGTTCACTCACTTCGCGCGCCTACTCGTGCCGCTCGTGCGATATAGTCCACGTGGACTAGTCGACACGGACCATGGAGGGTGGATGCCGGACATCACGCGACTCACCCCGCTCGCGGTCATGCTGCTCGCGACCCTGCGCGAGGGCGACATGCACCCGTACGAGCTGCTGCGTCTGCTGCGCGAGCGCAAGGACGACCGTCTCGTGCCGTTGCAGAAGGGCACGATCTACCACACCGTCGCGCGCCTCGAACGGGATGGTCTGCTCGCCGAGGTGGGCGTCGACCGCGACGGGAACCGCCCCGAACGCACCACCTACACGCTGCTCGAGGCGGGACGCCTCGCGGTCGAGGAGTGGGTGCGGGCCGAGTTGCCCCAGATCGAACGCTCGAGCGACTTCCGTGTCGCCCTGTCGGAGGCGCACAACCTCGAGCGCGACGAGGTCATCGCCCTGCTCGATCAGCGTCGCGCCCTGCTCGTCGCCTCCGTCGACGAGCACCACGCCGGCCTCGCGGACTCCGCGGAGCGCGGCACCCCCGAGCAATTCCTCGTCGAGCTGCAGCGGCAGTCCGCTCTGCTCGACGCCGAACTCGCATGGCAGGACGCCCTGCATGCGCGTCTCGCCGATCGCTCCCTCGCCTGGGGCGTCGCCGAGATCCCCGAACACATCACGTCGAAGCACCGCCTCGCGAAAGAAGCCCACGCATGACCGACTCCCGCGCCGCCTCCGCGGCATCCCCCCGAACCGGGGCGCACGGCACTCCCGCGCGCAGCCCGTGGCCCGCCCTCTGGGCGCTGGTCATCGGCTTCTTCATGATCCTCGTCGACACCACGATCGTCTCGGTCGCGAACCCCGCCATCAAAGCGGCCCTCGACCCGAGCACCAACAACCTCGACAACGTCGTATGGGTCACCAGCGCCTACCTGCTCACCTACGCGGTGCCGCTGCTGATCACCGGGCGCCTCGGCGACCGCTTCGGGCCGAAGAACGTCTACCTCACGGGTCTCGCGATCTTCACCCTTGCCTCGCTCGCCTGCGGTCTGGCTCCGACCCTCGAGGTGCTCATCATCGCCCGGGCGGTGCAGGGCCTGGGCGCAGCGCTCATGACCCCGCAGACGATGGCCGTGATCACCCGCACCTTCCCGCCGCAGAACCGCGGCGCGGCGATGGGCCTCTGGGGCGCCACGGCCGGCGTCGCCACCCTCGTCGGCCCGCTCGCCGGCGGACTGCTCGTCGACGGGCTGGGCTGGGAGTGGATCTTCTTCATCAACATCCCGGTCGGCGTGATCGGCTTCATCGCCGCGCTCATCCTCGTGCCGCAGCTGCCGCGCACCGCGCACAAGTTCGACATCCTCGGGGTCGTCCTCAGCGCCGTCGGTCTGTTCCTCATCGTGTTCGGCCTGCAGGAGGGCGAGCACTTCGACTGGGCTGCCTGGATCTGGGTCATGGTCGCCGCCGGCGTCGTCGTCATGGCGCTGTTCGTGTGGACGCAGGCCCGCAGCAAGGGCGAGCCCCTCGTGCCGCTCGACCTGTTCCGCGACCGCAACTTCTCGATCGCGAACATCGCCATCGCCGCCGTCGGCTTCACCGTCACGAGCATGGCGCTGCCGCAGATGTTCTACCTGCAGCTCGCGCGCGGTCTGACCCCCACCGAATCGGCGCTCCTGCTGGTCCCGCTCGCGATCCTGTCGGGCGTGCTCGCCCCGTTCGCCGGCAAGCTGCTCGACCGCACCGACCCGCGTTTCCTTCTCGTCCCGGGTCTGCTGCTGGTCGGCGGATCGCTCGGCATCTACACCGCGCTCATCCTGAACGACGCCCCGATCTGGGCGTTCCTCATCCCCTCGGCCCTCATGGGCATCGGAAACGCCGGTATGTGGGGTCCTCTCGCCACGACCGCGACGCGCAACCTGCCGCCACGGCAGGCGGGTGCCGGTGCGGGCATCTACAACACCACCCGCACCGTCGGGTCGGTGATCGGCTCGGCATCCATCGCGGCTTTCATGCAGGCCCGTCTCGAGGCGAACCTGCCCGGCTCCGCGGATGCCGGTGCGAGCTTCGGTTCCGGGGCGCTGCCGCCGCAGGTCGTCGGCCCGTTCTCGCAGGCGATGGGGCAGTCGCTGCTGCTGCCGATCATCGTCATCGCGGTGGGCCTGGTCGCCGTGCTGTTCATGCAGCGTCCCTCGATGATCCGCCCCCACGGCGCCCCGCGCGACGCGGCGCCCGCCGCGGGTGCGTCCGCGCAGGGTGCCCCGTCCGCGCAGGGTGCCCCGGCCGCGCAGGGTGCCCCGGCCGCGCAGGGTGCCCCGGCCACGCAGGGTGCCCCGGCCGCGGCCGGCGAGTAGCCGCGCGGCGTTCACCCCGGCGATCGCCGAGACTGCACGCGCCTGACATTCCCACTGCGGACTGCAGTGGAGATGTCACGCAGATGCAGTCTCGGCGATCTCGCGAGGGCGCAGCGCGCGCGGCGCGGCGTCAGGGCGTGATCGAGTCGACGAAGCGATGCGCCTCGTCGATGACCGCGGCCCACGTCTCCCCGGCGTCGGGCGAGATCTCGGCCCATTCCCGGAGCGGGCGGCCCCGCATGACCATCGGGGCCCCGACGCCGTCGGCGGTGAGTTCGCCGATGCGCTGCTGGGGAAGCTTCACGACCAGCGCCCCCTCGTGGGCGACGAACGCGAACACCTTGCCGCGGACGCGGACGCCCTCGGTGCCGAACATCCGACCCATGTCGACGTCGGGCAACGCACACAGGCGCTCCGCGATCGGGTCGAAGATCGCGTGCGCCCGCGCCATGGCATCCCGGTCCACCATGCGCACACCGTAGCCCCGAACCGGATGCCACGGCGAGAGGCCGCGGAAGGTTCCGGTGTCAGTCCTCGATCACGCCGGCGGCGATGTCGGTGCGGTACTGGCCGCCCTCGAGCCCGATCATGCCCAGCGCCTCGTAGGCCGCGGAGCGGGCCTCGCGGAACGTCGTGCCGAGGGCCACGACGTTCAGGACACGGCCCCCGGTGGCGTGCAGCCGACCGTCGCGCAGGACCGTGGCGGCGTGGGCGACGTGCACACCGTCGACCTCGTCCGCCTCGTCGATGCCGGTGAGCACACGACCGGTGATCGGCGCCTCGGGGTAGCCCTCGCTCGCGAGCACGACCGTCACGGCTGTCGCCTCCGCGAACGCGGGGCGCGGCTGATCTTCCAGGGTGCCGGACGCGGCGGCCATGAGCAGCGTCGACAGCGGGTCGAGGAGGCGCGGAAGCACGACCTGCGTCTCGGGGTCGCCGAAACGCGCGTTGAACTCGATGACCTTCACGCCCGCCTCGGTGAGGATGAGCCCGGCATACAGGAGTCCGATGAACGGCGTGCCCTCGGCATCCATCTGCCGGATCACGGGCTCGGCCACCTCGCGCGTGACCTGATCGACGAACTCCTCCTCGCCGCCGAAGCGTTCGAGCAGCCACGGAAGGGGGGAGTACGCCCCCATCCCGCCGGTGTTGGGTCCCTCGTCGCCGTCGCGGAGGCGCTTGAAGTCCTGGGCGGGGCTGAGGGGGAGCACCCGGTCGCCGTCGCTGAGGAAGAAGAGCGAGACCTCGGGGCCGGCGAGGAACTCCTCGATGAGCACCGGACCGGTGGGCAGATACGCCTCTGCGTGGGCCAGGGCGGCGGCGCGGTCGGACGTGACGATGACGCCCTTGCCCGCGGCCAGGCCGTCGGCCTTGACCACGTGGGGAGCGCCCAGTTCGTCGAGGGCCGCCTCGACCCCCGCGAGATCACGGGCTCGTACGGCTCGCCCGGTCGGCACGCCCGCGGCATCCATGATCCGCTTCGCGTAGGTCTTCGACCCCTCCAGCTGCGCCGCGGCCTTGCCCGGACCGAACACCGGGATGCCGCGCTCGCGGAGCGCGTCGGCGACGCCCGCGACGAGCGGAGCCTCGGGGCCGATCACGACGAGGTCGATGGCTTCGGTCTTGGCGAACTCGGTGACGGCGACCGGATCATTCGCGTCGAGGTCGACGACGTGGGCGTCGCGGGCGATGCCGGCGTTGCCCGGGGCGGCGTAGATCGCGTGCGAGACCTCCTCGGAGCGCAGGGCGAGGATGATGGCGTGCTCGCGCGCGCCCGAACCGAGGACCAGGATTCTCACGCCGCCAGCCTAGCGAGCGCCCCGGACACCGCCCGCCCCGCGTCCGGCCCCTCTCGTTCGTTGTCCAAGACACGCGGACGCCGCGCCGCCCCATCGGCGTGTCTTGGACACTCAACCGACGCCCTCGCCGATCCGCCCCGCGGGTACCGTGGATGCCATGCCTCCCCGCCGTATCGAGACCGGAGACGGCCGCGCCGCGCTCGCCGCCGTGGCCGCGGGCGGTGCGCCCCGAACGGCGACCGCCACCGCGGTCCGATACCTGCTGCAGCTGCTGGTCGAGAAGGCGCCGGGCAATTCGGTGGAGATGCGCGTGCCGCCGTTCGGCGCCGTCCAGGTCATCGAAGGGCCCCGGCACACGCGGGGCACACCGCCCAACGTCGTCGAGACCGACGCCGCCACCTGGATCGCCGTCGCCACGGGCGCCGAGAGCTGGGCGGATGCCGCGGCCGCGGGCCGGATCGTCGCCTCCGGCGTCCGCGCCGACCTCAGCGCGCTGCTGCCGCTGCGGCCGTGATCCGGCCGTGCCGCCGCGGTCCGCGCCGCCGGTGATCTCGACATCGCCACATCGGCGACCCAGCGGCTCCGCGGCGGTGGGACAATGTGAGCATGGCTGAGCAGCCCGCCCCCGAACGCAAGCCCCTCGTGCACGAGGAGATCGTCACGCTGCGTGTGCGGCGCGCCCCGAAGTACGGCGTGTTCTTGGCCGCCGGTGCGGTGCTCGGCATCCTGGCTGCCCTCATCCTCACGTTCGCGATCGACGGCTCCGATCTGAGCCCGTACACGAACGTCGTCTACTCGCAGCTGCAGGTCTTCGGATTCACCGCGCTCATCTGCATCGTCATCGGCGCGACCCTCGGGGCGATCGCGGCGCTCATCTTCGAGCGGGTCGTGGGCCGGAAGGTCCGCGACGTCGCCGTCGACCACGAGCGCTACCGCTACTGATCCCGGTCGGTCACGCCAATTCGGCGATGATCGGGTGGATGGCGGCGTCGAAGGCGACGACGTCGCTGCGCAGGCCGTCGGTCACCGCGACGGTGAGTGAGCCGATCCACCACACGCCCCGCTGCGCGAGCGGAAGCACCTGCACGTTCAGCTCGAACGAGTGCGCACGTCGGCCGACCCGGCGTTCGTGCACCGCGATCGCACTGGCGTACGCGCGGTACGAGACGCCCGGTCGCGCGGCTCCCTCGGCCCCGTAGCGCGCGTGCGCGAGCCGGGCGAACTCCCGCGCGTCGGCGGCGTGCGGGGCGATCGCCGCGCGGAGCGCCTCGGCCCGACCGACCGGGAGGGCGAGCAGGTCGTCGAACCCGTCGACCAGTTCGAGCGGGACGGGCGAGGGGTGCGCCAGCGGCTCGACGCTCATCGCCCAGTACTCCCGCCACTCCCGCTCGAGGAGCGCCTGCTCGGGGTCGGGACGTGCGGCGCCGTCGTACCCCGGAACCCGGCGCAGCGCGGGCAGTTCCTCCGGGGAACGGATGCCGCACACCTGACGGAGGTAGAGCGCGATGAGCACCGGGATCGCCGCGTCTTCGCGGATCACCCACTCCGGCTGGCCGCCCGTCATGGCGCCATTGTAGGGACGGCGGCGACCCGCCGGGGCGGGCCTTGCGTCCGACGTCGCTCCCGCGGGGGAGGAGATTCGGCGAGGGGAGGACGGCAACCGGACGCGGCATCCTCCGCTCCCCGAATCTCCTCCCGTCACGCAACGCCTACCCCTCCTCCCCAGAGCGGTCATCCACAGGTTCCGGACGCGGCGCCCCCTCCCGGATGCGATCGGTCGGGCACTCTGGCGCCGTGAACCCCCGCATCTCCCTCCGCATCGACGAACTCGTCGTCCGCGTGCGCAGTCGCGGCGGTGTCGTCGCCTCCGCCGCACTTCACCGCGACGGGGTGTCTGCGGGCACGATCACCGCGGCGGTGTCGGCGGGTGCCCTGGTCCGCCTTCGCCGGAGATGGGTCGCCGTCCCCGACGCGGATCCCCTCCTCGCCGCCGCCGCGCGAGCGGGAGTGACGCTGGCGTGCTCGACCGCGGCCGTCCGGCACGGCCTCTGGGTCTTGTCCCCGGGTGGGATCCACGTCGCGGCGCCCGCCCACGCGGGCCGCATCTCCGTCGCGTCGGAGACCCGGGTCCACCGGTGTCGGCCGCTCGTCCCCCGGCATCCGGAGCATCTGGTGGACGACGTGGTCAACGTGCTGGGCGTCGTGAGCGGCTGCCTCCCCGACGAACAGGCGCTCGCGATCTGGAACTCGGCGCTGAACAAGAAGCTGGTCACCCTCGACGAGATGCGACGGTACCCGCTGACGAGCCGCGGACTCGACCTCGCGACGCGAGCCACTCCGCTCGCGGATTCGGGGCTCGAGACGTTCCTCATCGAGCGTCTCCGATGGCTCGGCGTGCGGCTGACCGCCCAGGCCTGGATACTCGAACACCGCGTCGACCTCCTGATCGGCGAGCGGCTCGTCGTCCAGGCCGACGGAGGTCACCACGTCGGAGCCCAGCGCGAGGCCGACGTCCGGCACGACACCCTTCTGGCGCTGAACGGCTACCACGTCATCCGGGTGGGTACCACCAGCTCGTCGGCGATTGGCCTTCGGTGCAGCGGGCCATCGTGTCCGCCATCGCCCAGGGGCTGCATCGAGCCCGCTGAGGCCCGCAGAGGAGGAGATTCGGCGAGGGGAGGATGCCAGAAGTCGAGGCCGTCCTCCCTTCCCCGAATCTCCTCCCCGGGCCCGCACGCCCCACCCCGCGGTCGAACGGCGACGCGGGGAGCGTGTCGGATCCTGCGGGTAGTCTGTTGCCGTGGCCTCCGCTCCCCACGAAAACCCCTATTCCGCTGCCGGCGTCGACACCGCCGCGGGCGACCTCGCCGTCGAACTGATGAAGTCGGCCGTGAAGCGCACGCACGGCCCCGAGGTGCTGGGCGGAGTGGGCGGCTTCGCCGGCCTCTTCGACGCCTCGGCGCTCCGCGACTACGCCCGCCCGCTGCTGGCGACCAGCACCGACGGCGTCGGCACGAAGGTCGCGATCGCGCAGGCCATCGACAAGCACGACACCATCGGCGAAGACCTCGTCGGCATGGTCGTCGACGACATCGTCGTGGTGGGGGCGCGTCCGCTCTTCATGACCGACTACATCGCGTGCGGCAAGGTCGTGCCGACGCGCATCGCCGACATCGTCGCCGGGATCGCCCGCGGCTGCGCGGCCACGGGCACCGCTCTGGTGGGCGGCGAGACCGCCGAGCATCCCGGTCTCCTCGGCATCGACGACTACGACGTCGCGGGGGCGGCGACGGGCGTCGTCGAGGCCGACCGCGTGCTCGGCGCCGATCGGGTGCGGGGCGGCGACGTCGTCCTGGCCCTCGCCTCGAGCGGCCTGCACTCCAACGGTTACTCGCTCGTCCGTCACATCGTCGCCGGCCGTGGCATCACGTACGGCTCCGCCTCCGCCGAACTCGGCGGGACGTGGGGCGAGGCGCTGCTCGAACCCACGCGTCTGTACACCTCGCCGCTGCTGCGTCTGCTCGGCGATGCGGCGGTGGGCTCCGGCATCCACTCGCTCAGCCACGTCACGGGCGGAGGCATCGCCGCGAACCTCGCGCGCGTGCTGCCGCAGAACACCTGGGTCGACGTCGATCGCTCGACCTGGAGCCCGTCGCCGGTGTTCCGGGTGCTCGCCGACCTCGGCGGGCTCGAGCTGACCGCGACCGAGGGGACGTGGAACCTCGGCATCGGCTTCCTCGCGGTCGTCGCCCCCGAGGTCGCCGACGCCGCGATCGCGGCGCTGTCGGCCGACGGCATCGACACGTGGCAGGTCGGTGTGGTGCGTGACGACGCGCGCCCCGACGGAGAGTTCGAACAGGGCGCGAAGGGCGTCGACGGAGGCGCCGTGCGCCTGGTCGGCTCGTACGCGGATGCCGGTCACCCGGCGAACGGAGCGAAGTAACCCCCCATGTGCGGCATCGTCGGCATGGCCGGGCAGGGCCCGGTCAACCAGGAGATCTACGACGCGCTCCTGCTCCTCCAGCACCGCGGGCAGGATTCCACGGGCATGGCCACCGCCGAGTCCAGCGGGGTGTTCCACATCCACAAGGCCCGCGGCCAGGTGCGTGAGGCGTTCCGCACGCGCGACATGCGCGCGCTGCTCGGCGACATCGGTCTCGGCCACGTGCGGTACGCCACGAAGGGCACGGCCTCCAGCGAAGAAGAGGCGCAGCCCTTCTACGTCAACGCGCCCTACGGCATCGTCCTCGTGCACAACGGCAACCTCACGAACACGCGCGAGCTGACCAGCGAGCTGTTCCACAAGGACCGTCGGCACCTGAACACCAGCTCCGACACCGAACTCCTGGTGAACATCCTCGGCTCCGAACTGCAGTCCGAGATCTCCGGCCCCGACCTCGACCCGGCGCAGGTGTTCCGCGCCGTCGCCCGGGTGCACGAGCGCGTCGAGGGCTCGTACGCCACGATCGCCCTGATCGCGGGCTACGGTCTCCTCGCGTTCCGCGATCCGTTCGGCATCCGTCCCCTCATCCTCGGCAAGCGCCCGGCGGGTGGGAACGACGGCCGTGAGGAATGGGTCGTGGCCTCCGAGTCGCTCGTGCTCGAGAACGCCGGCTTCGAGGTCGTCCGCGACGTCGAGCCCGGCGAGGCCGTGTTCGTCACGCTCGACGGCACCCTCCACGCGCAGCAGTGCGCGCAGAACCCGACGCTCGCGCCGTGCTCGTTCGAGTACGTGTACCTCGCTCGCCCCGACTCCGTCATGAACGGCATCTCGGTGTACGAGGCGCGCCTGCGCATGGGCGAGCGCCTGGCCGACACGATCGCGAAGTACACCCCGCACGGCTCGATCGACGTCGTCATGCCGATCCCCGACTCGTCGCGACCGGCGGCGATGCAGGTGGCGCGCAAGCTGGGCATCGAGTACCGCGAGGGCTTCTACAAGAACCGCTATGTCGGCCGCACCTTCATCATGCCCGGCCAGGCGATCCGCAAGAAGAGCGTGCGTCAGAAGCTCAACGCGATGTCGACCGAGTTCCAGGGCAAGAACGTCCTCCTCATCGACGACTCGATCGTGCGCGGCACGACCAGCCGCGAGATCATCCAGATGGCGCGGGATGCCGGTGCGAAGAGCGTCACGTTCGCGTCGGCGGCTCCGCCGGTCCGGTACCCGCACGTGTACGGCATCAACATGCCGTCGCGGCAGGAGCTCGTGGCGCACGGCCGCACGATCCCGCAGATCGCCGAGGAACTCGGCTGCGACTACCTCGTGTACCAGGAGGTCGACGATCTCAAGGCCGCGATCATGGAGGGCACCGACCTCGTCGACCTCGACATGAGCTGCTTCGACGGCCGCTACGTCACCGGCACGGTGTCGGATGAATACCTCGCCTGGGTCGAGGGCAGCCAGGAGTCTTGACCCCGCGCCGCCGCGGGACGGTCGTGTGGGCCGCGGCCGCGATCGTGCTGCTCGCGTTGACGCTGCGGATCGCCGTGGCTTCCCTGTCGCCGCTGCTCACCGTGATCTCGCGCGACTTCGCGCTGCCGGCGGCGGTCGTCGGTCTCATCGGCATGGCGCCGCCGGTGGCCTTCGCGCTGTCGGCGGTCGTGACGCCCGTCATCGAACGTCGGGTGGGACTCGAGCGCCTCGTCCTGATCGCGGCGGTGGCCGCAGCGGCGGCGCTCGGCCTGCGGGCGGTGGCGGTGGATGCCTGGACGCTCCTCGCCGCGACCGCGGGGGTGTTCGCGGCGGTCGGTGTCGCCAACGTGCTCATCCCGGCGGTGGTGAAGAAGTACTTCCCCGCCCGCGTCGGGCTGATGACCACGGTGTACACGACGACGATGGCGGTGGCCACCTTCACTCCGCCGCTGGTGGCCGTACCGCTCGCGGGCGCGATCGGATGGCGCGGGTCGTTCGCGGTGTGGGCCTTCGTGGCGGTCGCGGCGGTCGTGCCCTGGGTGGTGACGAGCCTGCGGGCTCGGGCCGGCCGTGACGACATCGTCGAGGAGCCGCGTGCCTCGGTGCTCTCGCGCGTGGTTCGGGTACCGCAGGCGTGGGCGCTGGTGATCACGTTCGCGGTGAACTCGTCCGTCGCCTACGGCATGTTCGCGTGGCTGCCGACGATCCTCATCGACACCGCCGGGGTCGACGCGGCCACGGCCGGTAGTCTGCTCGCCCTGTTCTCGTTCATGGGGCTGCCGGTATCACTGGTGGTGCCGCTGCTCGTCGCCCGCTTGCGCCGGACCACCCCGTTCTACGTCGTCGCCGTCGCCAGCGGTCTCGTCGGGGTCGCGGGGCTGCTCTTCGCTCCGGGTGCCGCCACGGTGCTGTGGGTCGTCCTGATCGGACTGCCGCCGCTGATGTTCCCGATGGTGCTGGTGCTGTTCGGCCTGCGCACCCGTTCGCACGAGACGGCGGTCGCGCTGAGCGGGTTCGTGCAGAGCCTCGGCTACGCCTTGGCGGCGCTCGTTCCGCTCGCGATCGGCGTCACCCACGAACTCACCGGCGGATGGGCCGCGGGACTGATCGTCCTGGGCGGGGTCATCGCGGTCGTCGTTCCGGCGGCCATCGTCGTGGCGCGCTCGGAAACGATCGAGGAGGCGTGGGAACGCCGCCACGGTCGAGCGTGGTGACGAGGGCTAGGCCTTCTCGTCTTCGTACTCGTCGGCGTACTGGTCGGCCCACTTGTCGACGTACGCGTCCTCACCCGTTTCGGGTGCACCGAGTTCGCGCTCGAGAGCGGAGTAGTTCACCGAATAGGTGTCGTACTTCAGCTCACGGGCGATCTTGGTGTTCTTCGCCTTCTGACGGCCACGCCCCATGCGAGACCCCCTCACGATCGACGTCGAGGGCCATGCTGTGGGCCCTGCGTATTGCGGTTCCGGACCGAGCCGGTAAGAGTAACAGCCAGGATATCACGGTGCTTTCCGCCCCCGCCTGCCGCCGGTCCGCGGGGGCCGCACCGCTTGAGCAGAGGAGCCACGATGGCAGACGACAGCACCGTCCCGAAGCGGGCCGGAGTGGTGATCGTGGGCGTCGTCCCCGGGCAGTCGCCGCGGGTTCTGCGTGCCGCAGCCCGGCAGGCCGCACTCGCCGGCACCGACCTCGTGGTCGCTCATGTCGACACGACGCGGTTCGTCGCCTTCGAGGATCCCGACGGCTATGTGAGTCCCTCCACGGTCGACGTCGCGGGAGCGGCGGCCGCAGCTGCGCTCTCCGACGTGCAGGCTGCGGCGGACTCCGCGCTGGCCGACGCGCAGGTGTCGTGGACGGTGCGACAGGTGATCGGCGACCCCGCCCTCGCCCTCATCCACCTCGCGGACGAGCTGGACGCGTCGCTCCTGGTGGTGGGTACCCGTAAGCGCGGACTCGGCGAGTCGTTGCGCGAGTTCCTCACCGGGTCGGTCGCCGCGCGGCTCACCCATCGACAGCGACGACCGGTGCTGGTCGTCCCGTTGGGTGAGCCGCTCGCGCCCGATGAGGACCTCGTCTGGGAGTGATCCTCAGCCGCGCACCGCGCGGGCGACGGCCTCCGAGGCCTGTTGCAGCGCGGACTCGATGGCATCCACACCGGATGCCGTGAGCTCGCCGCCGCGCGCGACGTGCGACCGCAGTTCGGAGCGGACCCGACCACGGAACTCGGTGATCGCGGCATCCGCACGATGCAGCTGCTCCCGGCTGAGGGCGCGCGGGTCGTGCGCGGGGGTCCGGTCGGCCTGCTCGCGTTCGTCGCGCGATGCGGCGGCGAGGTCGGCGCGGAGGCTGCGCATGGCATCCCGGACGCTCCCGCGGACCTCGTCGGCGATGAGGCGGACGCTGTCGGCCAGACCCGCCTGGATGCCCTCGAGGTCGCCTTCGCGCGCGGCGACCTCCGCGCGGCCGGCGTCGGTGATCTCGTAGACGGTCTTGCGGCCGTCGACCGTCTTGGTGACGAGCCCTTCCTCCTCGAGCTTCGCGAGCCGCGGGTAGATGGTGCCGGCCGAGGGCGAGTAGGTGCCGCCGGTGCGCTCGGTCAGGGCCTGCATGAGGTCGTAGCCGTGGCGCGGAGCTTCGGCGAGCAGGCTGAGGATGTACAGGCGCAGGTCGCCGTGGGAGAAGACGGGGCTCATCACCATTCCTCCTCTCCGGCGAGTTCGTCGGGACGCAGCCCCGACACGCCGCGGCGGAGGACAGTGATCTCACCCGAGACGGTGTTCGCCCGCACGTCGACGAAGGACCCCGCGAGCGCGCCGGTCGATCCCGTGTAGTTGGTGGGGCCCGAGCCCGAGCGCACGCTGCCGTCGATCTGCACGCGTCCGCTGACGGAGCGCGCGACGTAGTTCGCGGGGAGGCCGCGGTCGAGGCGGATCGTCGCCGAGCCGCTGACGGAGTTCAGGCTGATCGACTGCACCGTCCCGGTGGAGTCCACGAGCAGGGCGCCCGCGACGGTGTCGATCGAGGCCTTCGTGACGGCGCCGGTCGCGGCGATGTCGCCGGAGACGCTGTTCGCGGTGAGGGCGCCCTGGAGCTCGCGCACCTGCACGTCGCCCGAGACGGCGTTGAGGCTGACGTCGCCCACGAGCCCGTCGACCATGATGTCGCCCGAGACCGTGTTGAGCTTGGCATCCGTCCGCAGGCCCGACACGAGCGCGCTGGCGCTGACGACGCCCAGCGTCAGGGCGACCGTGCGCGGTACGGCGACGCTCACCTCGGCCTTCGGGCCGCCCGCGCCGAAGTTGCGGAACACTTCGAGGAAGTTGTCCCAGCGCAGCTGCGGGTGGTCGATCTCGAGCCGGCCGTCGACCATCTCGATGCGCAGGTCTTTGACGGTGACACCGTGCACCTCGATGCGGGCGCCGGGGTCGTCGTGGGCGATGACGTCGACCTGGCCCCCGACGAGGCCGATCTTCAGTTCCCGCAGTCCGTCGACGTCGATGACGCGCGTCTCGCCCGGGTGGACGATCCATTTCTCCATGGCGATCCCCTAACTCAAGATATATCGCGTTAAGTCGAGTATCACGATATATCGCGAGTTCGTCAAGAGGCGGCGTCCCTGGCATCCACTTCACGTGATCTGGTCGAGCGGACACGCTCTGGGCGGGCATGACGCGTGTACTCGGCCGGTTCACGTGAAGTGGCGCCCAGAACGCGGCACAACGCCCGGACGCGACCCGGACCCGCGCCCGTGCCCGCCCCGCAAACGACGGATGCCACGTCCTGGGGGAAGGACGTGGCATCCGGGGCGGGCGAACCCGCGGGGGGATGAGGAGGCTCGTGCACCCGAAACGCGAGCGCTCCTCTCGGGGGTTAAACCGGCTTGCGGCCGCTGATCAGGCGGAAGAGCAGCACGATCAGGGCGATGAGGCCGACGATGATGGCGACCCAGAGCAGGAAGCTCGCGGCCTGGCCCAGGCCGCTGAAGATCGCGATGACGATCGCGGCGACGATGATGATGATCAGGAAGATGTTCATGGGGGACTCCTTGCTGTGTCCGCTCACGCGGCAACCGGCGAGTGGTTGACCTCCACGTTCCCACCGCGTGCCGATCCGGGCCGGGGGGTTGACGTTTCTGGAAATTCGCTGTTAGCGGCCGCGGGGCGACGCGGAGCGGGAGGGTCGGCTCTGTCAAGCCTGCTCCGGGGCCGGGTGGGCGGGTCGTAGCGTCGGGGCATCCCACGGAAGGAGACGACCATGCCCCAGGGGCGAGGATCGAGCAGCCTGAAAGACCCCGATCTCTACGAGGAGCTGCGGAAGCAGGGTGACTCGAAGGAGAAGGCCGCGCGCATCTCGAACGCCGCCGCCGCGCAGGGGCGGAGCGCGGTCGGCTCCCGCGGGGGACATGCGGAGGACTATGAGGACCGCACGGTCGACGAGCTGAAGAAGCGCGCGAAGGAACTGGGCATCACCGGGTACTCCGGCAAGAAGAAGGCGGAGCTGATCGACATGCTCCGCTCCCACTGACGGTGGCGCGTCTCGTCCGGGTCCGGCCCTACGAGGACCCCGGGTTCCGTCGTGTCCGGTCCGGCTCCGGATTCCGCTTCGTCGATCACACCGGTTCCGCCGTCCCCGAGCGCGAGGCGGAGCGCGCCCGGGGGCTCGTCATCCCGCCCGCCTGGCGCGAGGTGTGGATCGCGAAGGAGCCGAACGCCCACATCCAGGCGGTCGGAACCGACGAGGCGGGGCGGCGGCAGTACACGTATCACGCGGATTGGTCGAAGGGGCGCGACAAGGGCAAGTTCGCCCGTGCCCTGCAGCTCGCCGAGGCCCTGCCGCGGGCACGTGCCCGGGTCACTCAGTCGCTGCGCCGGTCGGACGTCGATCGCGAGCGCGTGCTGGCGGTGTCGTTCCGTCTGCTCGACCAGGTCGCCCCGCGTGTGGGCAACGCCCGGTACTTCGTGACGAACGGCAGCCGTGGACTCACGACCCTCCAGCGGAGGGATGCCACGGTCGAGGGCGATCTCATCCGGTTGTCGTTCCCCGCGAAGAGCGGCAAGCGCGCGGAGCTGTCGCTGCAGGACGCCGAGGTCGCGGCCCTGATGTCGGAGCTCGCGACGGGGCGTTCCCGGGCCGCCCTGCTCAGCTACCGGCGCGGGCGCCGTCGCGTGCCCCTGACGCCGGGAGATGTGAACGCGTACGTGCGGGCGTTGACCGGCGGTCCGTTCAGCGCCAAGGACTTCCGGACGCTCCGTGGCACGATCCTGGCCGCGGAAGCGCTGGCGAAAACGGGAGTCGCCCCGACGAAGAACGAGCGCAAGAAGGTCGAACTCGCCGCGGTCCGCGCCGCAGCGGACGCGCTGGGCAACACCCCCGCCGTCGCGCGTTCCAGCTACATCGATCCGCGGGTGTTCTCCCTCTACCGGCGCGGCCGCACGATGGAGCTCGGCGGATCGAAGGATGCCGCGATCCGGCGCCTCATCCTGGGGGAGTGACTCAGGCCAGGGTCAGGAAGAGCTTCTCGAGGTCCTCGAGGGACAGGCGATCGTCGTCCTGCGCAGCGGCGTCGTCGTCGGTGAGGCAGGTCCGCATCGCCGTGCTCACGACCGCGAATCCCGCCCGGTCGATCGCCTTGCTGACCGCGGCCAGCTGCGTCACGACGGCGCGGCAGTCGCCCCCCGCCTCGATCGCCTCGATGACGGCGGTGAGCTGACCGCGCGCGCGCTTGAGGCGGTTGGCGGTTCTGCGGATGGTCTCGGCGTCGGTCTCGGTCACGAGCGGATCCCCTCGGTGGCGGTGGCGGTGGCGGTGGCGGTGGCGGTGGCGGTGCGGCCGGCGAGCCACGTGAGGTACCCGCCGTCGAGATTGCGGACGTCGTGCCCGGCCGCGGTGAGCAGCCGTGCGGCCGTGTGTCCACGCTGTCCGACCTGGCAGTGTACGACGAGGGGCCCGTCGGGGAGTGCGACGTCGCCCGCGCGGAGGGAGTCGAGCGGGATGCTGAGGGCGCCGGGGATGGCTCCCGCGGCGACTTCGGTCGGCGTGCGGACATCGATCACGGTCGCTCCGCCCGCGATCGCGGCGTCGAGTTCGTGCCACTGGATCGTGCGGGTCAGGCCGCTGCGGACGTTGTCGGCGACGTACCCGATCTGGTTGACCGCGTCCTTGGCCGACCCGAACGGCGGGGCGTAGGCGAGTTCGAGGCGGGCGAGCCGTGAGGCGCGCACGCCGGTCTGCATCGCGAGGGACAGCACGTCGATCCGACGGTCGACGCCGTGGCCGCCGACGATCTGGGCGCCCAGGATGCCGTCGTCCGCCGGGTCCACGAGGAGCTTCATCGCCATGCGTTCGGCGCCGGGGAAGTAGCCGGCGTGATCGGTGGGGTGCGTGTGCAGCACGCGGTGCGGTCGGTGCTCGGCTCGCAGGCGCGCCTCGCCGGCCCCCACGCTGGCGATGACGAGATCGAACACGCGGAGGATCGCCACGCCGGTTGCCGCGTCGGCGGGATCGACGGCATCCGTCCCGAGCGCGATGACGTCGGCGGCGGTGCGGCCGTGACGGTTGGCGAGACCCGCCATCGTGACCAGCCCCGCTTCGCCCGAGACCGCATCGATCTTCTCCACGGCGTCGCCGACGGCGAGGATCCGCGGGTCGGAGGTGCGCTGCCACGGATCGACGGCGATGCCGCCCGTGGGTCCGAGCGTGAGCCCCGCGGCCGCGGCCGCGGCCAGTGCCGTGTCGGGGCGGGTTCCCCGCGCGTCGATCACCACCTCGGCGTCGATCCGCGCGCCGGAGGCCAGGGCGACGCCGGTGGAGGTCACGCGGGAGATCTCATCGGAGAGGTGCAGGTCGACGTCGTGCTGCCGCAGCTCTTCGATCAGGGGCCCGGCCATCTCGGCGTCCAGCGGACGGAAGGGGTGCGCTCCGCGGTGCACGAGCGAGACCCGGATGCCGCGGCGCGTGAGGTTCTCGACGGCTTCGAGGCCGATGAATCCACCGCCGGCTACCACGGCGCGCGTCGCGCCCGCGTCGAGCCGGGAGACGATGCGGTCGACGTCGTCGACCGTGCGGAGGGTGAGGACGGGGACCGCGTCGTCGTCGGCGGGCGGCGGATCGACGGGCACGGACCCCGGCGAAAGGATGAGGTGGTCGTAGACGAGCGTCTCGACGACGTCGGTGTCGAGGTCGCGCACGTGTACCGCGTGGGCGGCCGCGTCGATGCGGACGACCTCGTGTCGCACGCGGACGTCGAGCGCGAACCGGCTGCGCAGGCTGTCGGGCGTCTGCACGAGGAGTGCGGATCGATCGGCGATCTCGCCGCCGACGTAGTACGGCAGGCCGCAGTTCGCGAAGCTCACGTACGGGCCGCGCTCCACGACGACGATCTCGTGGTCGTCGTCGAGTCGGCGAAGGCGCGTCGCGGCGGACATCCCGCCCGCGACGCCGCCGACGATGACGGTGCGGGGCACGGTCACCGTCCGAACAGACGCGCCCACAGCCCGCCGCTCTCCGCGCGTTCATGGCCCGGGCAGCGGTCGGAGCGGGGCACCCCGGCCATGACCATGTCTACGTGCTGGCCGCATCCGGCCCAGGTGGTCTTTCCGCAGGTGCGGCAGGTGACGGCTCGACACATGTCGTTCTCCTTCTCTCGTCGCCCCACCCTAACAGATACCCCCGGGGGTATTCATCACGGGGATGTGCGTCGGCGGGCGTAGGGTGTCGTCCGTGGTGTCCTGGCGTGATCTCGTCTCGGTGGCCGTCGGCGGCGCGATCGGCACCGCGGTGCGCGCCGGCCTCACCCTGGCGCTCTCGGCCGACCTCGGCCCCGCACTCGTTCCGCTCATCAACGTCGTGGGCGCGTTCGCGATCGGCATCCTGTTCGGGATCCGCGCCCGGATGCCGATGTCCACCCGCGCTCAGCGGGCACAGCTGTTCTTCGGGACGGGTGTCCTCGGCGGCTTCACGACGTACAGCGCGCTCGCGGTGGAGTCCGCCGATCTGTCGCTTCTGTGGTGGGGGGCGGTGACCGTGGTGGTGGGGACGTTCGCCGCGTGGGTCGGCGTGCTGATCGGGCGGGGTGGACGCCGCCGCGTCTGACGCCATCGCGCCCGCGCTTGTGGGGTTTCATCGATTTTGGTACAAATGTGCCATTAAGTGAGGCGCGCCGCTTCACGTCCTCGACCCGGAGGCTCAACGATGACCGCCGCCCCCCGAATCGTCACGCTCGGAGCACACGTGCTCGACACGATCGTCCAGCCCGTGGACGAGATCCCTCCGGGGCAGGGCTCCCTGCTCGTGGACGAGATCGTGATGTCCGCCGCCGGCCCCGCCGGCGGGACCGCCCTCGTCCTCGCCAAGCTCGGCGCTCGCGTGATCACGAGCGGCGCCGTCGGCGACGACGTCGCGGGACGGGTCCTCCGCGGCCTGCTGCGGGATGCCGGGATCGACGTCACCCACCTGCGCACCGACGACCTGCCGACCTCGGCATCCGTCCTCCCCATCCGCTCCGACGGGTCGCGACCCGCGCTGCACGTCGTCGGGGCCAACGCGCTCGCCGCCGACGTCGTGCCCTGGGACGAGCTGACCGCCGCCGACCACGTGCACGTCGGGGCGCCCGAGCTCCTCGGGCCCGAGAACGTCATCGAGATCCTCGACCACGCGCGCGCGAACGGCGCGACGACATCGCTCGACTTCCTCATCGGCGGCGAGCAGGCCTTCTACGCTCTGATCGAACCGCTGCTCCCGTACACCGACTACGTGCTGCCGAACGCCGAACAGGCCCTGGGCTGGACCGGCGCCGCCGACCTGCACGCGGCCGCCCGGGCGATGGCGGAAGCCGGCGCCGGAGTCGTCGCGATCACCAACGGCGGCGACGACATCGTCGTCGTGGACGGGGCGGAGCTGCACGAGATCCCGATCGTCCCCGCCGAACCCGTGGACACCAGCGGCGGCGGCGACGCGTTCTCGGCCGGATTCGTCTTCGCGAAGCTGCGCGGCCAGACCTCGGTCGAGGCCGCGCGGTTCGGTTCGGCCGTGGCGGCACAGGTGGTGGCGGGTGTGGGCACCGACCACGGTACCTACGACGCGGCATCCATCGACGCGGTTCTGGGGCAGGCGGCCCGATGACGGATGCCGACGCGGTCCGCGCCGCGATCGCCGACGCCTGCCGCGCACTCGCCGCGGACGGGCTGGTGAAGGGGACCGCGGGCAACGTCAGCGCGCGGGTCGACGGCGGGGTCGCGATCACCGCGACCGGCGTCGTGTTCGCCGAGGCGACCATCGACGACGTGTCCGTGGTCGATGGCGGCGGGCGGGTCGTGGCCGGCTCGCTCGCCCCGAGCTCCGAGCTCGGGCTGCACCTCGCGGCGTACGCCGACGAGGCCGTGGGAGCCGTCGTCCACACGCACGCCCCCGGGGCGATCGCGGTGTCGCTCGTGTCCGACCGCCTGCCCTGCATCCACTACCAGCAGCTGACCCTGGGCGGCGAGATCGAGGTCGTCCCCTTCGCCGTCTTCGGTTCGGCGGAGTTGGCCGAGACCACCGGCGCCGCGCTGGCTAGTGCGAACGCGGCGATCCTCGCCCACCACGGCGCCGCCACGACCGGCCGCGACCTGGCCGACGCCGTCTCGAACACCACGCTGCTCGAGTGGGCGTGCGACATCTACCTGCGAGCGCGCGCGGCCGGCGACCCCGCCGAGCTCAGCCCCGCGCAGCAGGCCGATGTGGTGGCCACCGCCGTCGCGACCGCGTACGGCCAGAAGCGGACGGTGTGAGATGGATGCCATGACCACCGCGACGTTCGACTCGCTCAGCCCGCTCGACGGAACCGTCGTCCGCACGTTCCCCGTCCACGACGCCGACGACGTGGCCGCGGCGGTCGCCCGCGCCCGCCGTGCGGCGCGGGACTGGCGTGCGCGCGGATTCGCCGGACGCCGCCGCGCGCTCGCGGCGTGGCGCCGCGACATCGTGGCGCACCTCGACGACCTCATCGCCGTCGTGCGCGCCGAGACCGGGAAGCCCGCCGGCGACGCGCGGCTCGAGATCATGCTCGCGCTCGATCATCTGGCGTGGGCGGCGTCCCATGCGCGGCGGGTGCTGCGCCGGCGTGCGGTGTTCCCCGGGCCGCTCATGCTCAACCAGTCCGCGAGCCTCGGGTACGTGCCGTACGGCGTCATCGGGGTGATCGGCCCGTGGAACTACCCGGTCTTCACCCCGATGGGGTCGCTCGCCTACGCACTGGCGGCGGGGAACGCCGTGGTGTTCAAGCCCAGTGAGTACACGCCCGCGGTGGGCACGTGGTTGCGGGACTCGTTCGTGCGCGCGGGAGGCCCTGCCGGCGTCTTCGAGGTGGTCACCGGGCTCGGCGCCACTGGGGCGGCCCTGTGCCGCGCGGGCGTCGACAAGGTCGCGTTCACCGGATCCACGGCGACCGGCACAGCCGTGATGGCCGCGTGCGCCGAGTCGCTCACACCGGTCGTGATCGAAGCCGGCGGCAAGGACGCGCTCCTCGTCGACGAGGACGCCGACCTGGATGCCGCGGCCGAGGCGGCCGTCTGGGGCGCGTACTCGAACGCGGGGCAGACGTGCATCGGCATCGAGCGCGTCTACGCGCACACCCGCGTCCATGACCGCTTCGTCGAGAAGGTCGCGGAACGGACGGCGGAGTTGCGGGCCGGGGCCGATGACGCCGCGCGGCTCGGGCCGATGACGATGCCGCGGCAGGGGGACGTCGTCCGCGCGCACGTCGCCGATGCGCTCGCCCACGGGGGGACGCTCCGCGTCGGCGCGGCCCCGGGCGGCGGCTCCACGCTGCAGCCGGTGCTGCTCGTCGGCGTCGGCGAGGAGTCGACCGCGGTCCGGGAAGAGACGTTCGGGCCGACCCTCGTCGTGAACCGCGTGGCATCCATGGAGGAGGCCGTCGACCGGGCCAACGCGGTGCGCTACGGGCTGTCCGGCTCGGTGTTCTCGCGTCGCCGCGGGCGCGAGCTGGCTGCGCGACTGCGCGGGGGGATGGTCGCGATCAACTCCGTCATCGCCTTCGCCGCCGTCCCGGCGCTGCCGTTCGGGGGCGTGGGCGACTCCGGTTTCGGGCGGATCCACGGTGCCGACGGGCTCCGGGAGTTCGCCTACGCGAAGTCGATCACGCGGCAACGGTTCCCGCTGCTGACGCTCACGACGATGCGCCGCACCGCGAAGGTCGACGGGGTGGTGGGCCGGATCATCCGCGCGCTGTACGGCTGAGGCGCGTGCTCACCGGACCGAGCGCACCCGCATCACCGTCACCGCGCCGAGCAGGCCGATGACGCCGCTCGCGAGGAACAGGCCCGCGAAGCCGCCGAACAGCACGACCGCTCCGGCGCCGAGCAGCGGACCGAACGCCTGCGGGCCGGCGAGGGCGATGTTCATGATGCCGACGTCCTTGCCGCGCGTCTCCGCGGAGGGCAGTACCTGGGTGGCGAGGGCCTGATCCACCGCGAAGAAGCAGCCCTGACCGAGTCCGAGCAGCACCGCGCCGACGATCGCGGTCGACTCCGCGGGGGCCACGGCGAGGAGCAGCGCGGCGACGGCCTGCGCCGCCCCCGAGGCCAGGACGAACACCCGCCGCCGTCCGAGGACGTCGCTGAGCTTCCCGAAACCGATGGATGCCGCGATCGTGACCACCATGTAGATCACCGTCGTGAAGACGAGGAACTCCGTCGGGTCGGGCAGGTGCAGCGCGAACGTGAAGAAGTACAGCAGCATCGTCGTCGCGATGGCGTTGCTGAGGTTGATCAGCACGCGGCTGACCACCGTCCACGCGAAGTCGGGGTGGCGTCGCGGGTCGACCCAGATCGACGACAGCACGGCGCCGATCGTGAGGGGGCCGAGCATCGCGGCCTCGGCGGGCGTGAGCGGGATGTCGCGCAGTCGGAGCAGGAACGGGACGGCGAGCACCACCGCGCACACGGCGAGGGCCAGGTAGCCGGACGCGGTGGTCGTGAACACGGCCGTGACGAGCACCATCCCGAGCAGGATGCCGAGAGCGTTCGGGGCCGAGATCCACCCGGACACGAGGCCCCGCTGCCCGGCGGGCACGCGGTCGGCCATCACGGCGGTGAGCGCGGCGGAGGCCATGCAGAAGCCCAGCATCGTAAGCGTCCACGTCGCCACGGTGCCGATCGTCTCGGTCTGGATGCCGAGGAGGCTCAGGCCGACCCCCACGCACAGCACACCGGCGAGGATCCAGGGGCGTCGACGCCCGAAACGGGAGCGCGTGCGGTCGCTCAGTGCGCCGACGATCGGGTAGGCCACCACCACGACCGTGCCGGCCACGGCGCTGACGATGCCGTACGCCACGAGCGAGGCCAGCCAGTCCTCGGTGCGGTGCTGGTCGGCGATCTGCAGCGGCAGGAGCACCTGCACGGGGACGAGCTGCGCCATCCACAGGCCCAGCCACACTCCGGCGAAGGCGGCGATCCAGCCGGCGCGGACCGGCCGTGTCGGCTCGGCGTACGCGCTGAGCTCGTGCGGGCGGGGCTCGGCGGTCACGCGCGTGCCCCGATGCGGAGCAGATGGTCCTGGGGGCGTGGATGGATCATCGAGCGAACCCTTCTGTCGAGCGCGGCGCTGCGTTCGACTATCGGGTCACTTTATTGCACAGGAGTACAGGTTTCTGTATCGAGAATGTGAATTCCGCCGCGATGATGCGGTAGCACACACTCATACCGGTACATTTGTGCCAATTAGTTGGTCGCGTTGCCCGCGTCGCCGAGAGAGGACGTCGCGGCGAGGGTCACGAAACCGACCAGGGCCGCGCGCAGCGCGTGCGCCAACGACTGGTACTGGACTTCTTCGGAACGGGCGATGCGATGCAGGGCGAAGCCGTCGATCAGGGCGACGACCGCGGACGCGGCGTGCGGATCGGTCACGCCGTTGGCGCGCAGCACGCCCGCGGACAGGTCCCGCGTCTCGTCGAGCATCCGCTCGACGTGGACGCGCAGCGCCGGATGCCGCGAAGCGAACAGGTAGATCTCGAACTGGGCGACCGTGTAGTCCTCCGACTGCTGACGGACGATCTCGACGAACTCGTCGATCGCCGCACCCGGGCCGCTCGCCCCGCTCTCCAGCAGCGTCCGGAACTGCTGCAGCCGTTCGAACTCGGCCGCCATGGCATGCGCCACGGCCTCGCCGATCATGTCGTCGAGCGAGTCGAAGAAGTACGTCGTCGACGAGTGGGGGACGCCCGCGGCGGCGGCGACGGAGCGGTGCGTCACCCCGGCGATACCGCGCTCGGCGATGATCGCCAGGGTCGCGTCCAACAGCAGCTCGCGGCGCGCTCGGCCCCGCGCGCGCATCGACCGATTCCCCGTCTCGCTCACAGAGTCCTCCTCGCCGCCCCGCACGGTCGGCATCGCACCAGGAACGGAGTAAGCCTATGACCGCCCCCGCGACTCCCTCGGACGCGACCGACGTCGACGTCGTCGTCGTCGGCGCCGGACTGTCCGGTCTCGCCGCCGCACGTCGGCTGCGGCAGTACGGCCTGACGGTCGCCGTGTTCGAGGCCTCGGCCCGCGTGGGCGGGCGCGTCGCTTCGGCGTCGGTCGACGGCGTCCACGTCGACCTCGGCGGGACGTTCGTCGGGCCGGGACAGGATCGCATCCTCGCGCTCGCCGAGGAGATGGGGGTGTCGCGCTACGTCACGTACGGCGCGGGCGAGAACGTCATCCGCTGGCGCGGGCAGCACAAGCGCTATCGCGGAACCGTTCCCTCCATCGGCGCGGGGATCGTCGACGTCGGCCGCATCCAGCTCATGATCGACCGGCTCGCCCGCACGATCCCGCGGGGAGCCCCGGCCGCCGCGCCGCAGGCCGCTCAGCTCGACGCCGAGAGCCTCGGCTCGTGGCTGCGGCGCTCGCACGCGACCTCGGCATCGCGCGACCTCATCGCGATCGCTGCGCGCACCACGTGGGGCTGCGAGCCCGACGAGATCTCGCTCCTGCACGCGCTGCACTACATCCACCAGGCCGGGGGACTCTCCTCGATGCTCGACACGGAGGGCGGCGCGCAGGAGGAGCATTTCGTCGAGGGGTCCCACGCGATCGCCGTCCGCATCGCGGGCGAGCTGGGGGATGCCGTCCGCCTCGGCGCCCCGGTCCAACAGATCCAGGCCCGGGGCGACCGGGTGCTCGTGAGCACCGCCGACGAGACGGTCACCGCGGGGTCCGTCATCGTCGCCGTGCCGCCGGCGCTCCGGGACCGCATCGCCTTCGCGCCCGCCCTGCCCCCGCGTCACGCCCAGCTGGCGCAGCGGTGGCCCGCCGGCATCCTGTCGAAGGCCTACGCCGTGTACGAGAGGCCGTTCTGGCGGGATCGGCAGCTATCGGGGCAGGGGCTCTCCGACACCGGGCCGGTGTTCATCACCTTCGACGCGAGCCCGCCCGACGCGGACGGTCCGGGCGTGCTGCTCGGGTTCGTCGGCGGCGTGTACGCCCGCGAATGGGACGACCTGCCCGAACCGGAACGGCGCGCGCGTGTGCTGTCGTCGTTCGCCGATCTGTTCGGACCGAAGGCCCTGGATACCGTGGGCTACATCGACCAGCGCTGGGGCGCCGAGACGTGGGTCGGGGGCGGCCCGACCGCCGCCCCGGGCCCCGGCGTCGTCGTGCCGTACGCGGGTGCGCTCGCCGCTCCCGTGGGCCGGATCCTCTGGGCCGGGACCGAGACCGCCGACCGCTGGACCGGTTTCATGGACGGCGCGGTCCGCGCCGGCGAACGCGCCGCCCTCCAGGCCCGCACCCTGCTCCGCACCGCTTCGCCCGACCACACGACGACGGGAGTCACCCCATGACCTGGCGCCGCACCTACACCCACCTCACCACCGCGTCCGCCGACGCGGTGTGGAAGCGCTGGACCA
The DNA here is from genome assembly GCF_900156455.1 of Microbacterium sp. RURRCA19A. Taxonomy (GTDB): domain Bacteria; phylum Actinomycetota; class Actinomycetes; order Actinomycetales; family Microbacteriaceae; genus Microbacterium. The sequence goes on along the minus strand of NZ_FTNQ01000002.1, from coordinate 80,756 downwards.
CGCCCGAGGACTGGGCGGTCGACGACCCCGACCTGAAGGCGGCGACGTTCCCCGTGCCCGTCCGCGTCGGCACGGTCGGTCGGGTGGTCAACCACGGCACGCCGCCGCAGAGGATCACGTTCACCGACATCCAGCCCGGGGTCGCGATGAACTTCCGGATCGGACTGCCGGGGGCGACGCTGTCGTTCCCGCACCGGATGACGCCGACGCCGCACGGCCTCTCGGTGACCCACGGTGTGGAGATCACCGGTCCGCTCGCGCGGGTGTTCGGGGCGCTCGTCGGGCGGTCGATCGCGGCGGGGCTCCCCGCTGTCGTGCGGCTCGTGACGACGAACGCGCTCGCCGACGACGCCGCGGCCCACAGAGACTGACGGTACATTTGTGCAAGAATCGCCGGGGACGACGACGTCCCGCTCAGGAGGAGAAATGGCCGCACGCTACGACCTCGCCAAGGTCAAGCTCGGAAAACTGATGACCGACCCGGAGGCCGAGGCGATCATCCTCGATGTCATCCCCGACCTGAAGAAGAGTCCGACCTACCTCGTCGCGCGGACGCTCACGGCGAGCGCCGCTCTGCAGCTCGCGGCGGCGCAGCTCGGGGCCGACACGGCCGCGGAGCTGCGCCGTCGTGTCGAGGCGCTCGAGGCCTGAGGCCGGGGCGGCACGCCGCCGGAGCGCGTAGATTGAGGGCGTGACGCCCCTGGTCTTCCTGGCGGTGGTCGTGGCCGGTGGGCTCGGTGCGGCCGCCCGCTTCGTCCTCGATGTCGTCGTGCGCCGCCGGACCGGCGATCGGTTCCCCTGGGGGATCCTGGTGGTGAACCTCACGGGAGCGTTCGCGCTCGGTCTCGTCACCCCGCTCGTCGTGGACGAGGCGTGGCGATGGATCGTCGGCACCGGATTCCTGGGCGGCTACACGACGTTCAGTGCGGTGGCGGTGACCACGGCCCTCCTCGCGGAGGAAGGCCGCACCCGCGCGGCCACGACGTACGCGGTCGCCTCCTTCGCCGGATCGGTCCTCGCCGCCGCGCTGGGTCTCGCCCTCGGTCACGCCCTCTGAGCGGGCTTCGGCGGCCGGATGCCGTGGGATACTGGCCCTCGATACAGTCCTGTATCGAGTCGGTCGACCCGAAAGGCCCCGCGTGTCGTATCTGGCCGTCCTGAGCCTCCGCAACAGAGCGCTCATCGCGCTCATCACGATCGTCGCCGCGGTGTTCGGCGGGCTCGCTCTGACGAACCTCAAGCAGGAGCTGATCCCCTCGATCGAGTTCCCGCAGCTCGCGGTCGTCACGACCTACCCGGGTGCTTCGCCCGAGGTCGTCGAGGCCGACGTGTCGACCCCGATCGAAGGCGCGATCCGCGGCGTCGAGGGCCTGGAATCCACGACGGCCACGAGCACGACGAACTCCTCGATCGTCTCGGCATCCTTCACCTACGGCACCGATCTGGCCGCCGCGCAGCAGAAGATCCTCGCGGCGATCGCCCGGATCAAGGACCAGCTGCCCGACTCGGCCGACACGACCGTGGCATCCGCGAGCATCGACGACTTCCCCGTCATCCAACTCGCCGTCACCGGCTACTCCGACGCGCAGACCATCCAGTCGACGCTGGAATCGGTCGTAGTGCCGGCGCTCGAGGACGTGAAGGGCGTGAACGCCGCGCAGGTGGTCGGCGGCACCGGCCAGCGCGTCACGATCACGCCCGACCCGACGCGCCTGGGCGAACGCGGGTTCAGCCAGCAGGCGATCAACGACGCACTCGAGGCGAACGGAGCGCTGTTCCCCGGCGGATCCGTCGGCGAGGGCGACCAGACCCTGACGGTCCAGACCGGCGCGAAGCTCACCAGCGTCGACGAGATCACCGCGCTCCCGCTCGTCCCCACCGACGCCGCCCAGGCGGCCGCCGGGCAGACGACGATCGGCGACGTCGCCACCGTCGCGCAGCAGTCCGACCCGGTCACGACCCTGTCGCGGGTCAACGGCGAGCCCGCGCTCACGATCGCGGTCACGAAGCTCCCGGCGGCCAACACCGTCGACGTCTCGAAGGCCGTGCGGGCGGCGATCCCCGACCTCGAATCCTCCCTCAACGGCGCCACCTTCACGGTCGTCTTCGATCAGGCTCCGTTCGTGGAGCAGTCGATCGAGGCGCTCGCGCAGGAGGGCCTGCTCGGACTCGTCTTCGCCGTCATCATCATCCTCATCTTCCTGATGTCGGTGCGCTCGACGCTCGTCACGGCCATCTCGATCCCCACCAGCGTCCTGGTGACCTTCGTCGGGCTCCAGGCGTTCGGCTATTCGCTCAACGTCCTCACCCTCGGCGCCCTCACGATCGCGATCGGGCGCGTCGTCGACGACTCCATCGTCGTCATCGAGAACATCAAGCGGCACTACGTCGGCGACGCCGAGAAGATCCCCACGATCATCCGCGCCGTGCGCGAGGTCGCGGCCGCCATCACGGCGTCCACGATCACCTCCGTCGCCGTCTTCCTCCCCATCGCGTTCGTCGGTGACGTCACCGGCGAACTGTTCCGGCCGTTCGCGCTCACCGTGACGATCGCGATGACCGCGTCGCTCCTGGTGTCCTTGACGATCGTGCCCGTGCTCGCCTCCTGGTTCCTCAAGCCGGGGAAGGTGATCCGGGATGCCGAGGGCAACCCGGTCGATCCCGAGTCGCCGACGGCCCCGCCCTCGCGTCTGCAGAAGGCGTACGTCCCGATCCTCAGCTGGACCCTCCGGCACTCCTGGGTCACACTCGGGCTCGCGGTCCTCGTGCTCGCCGGCACCGTGGCATCCGTCCCCCTCCTCAAGACCGACTTCCTGGGTGACTCGGGACAGAACACGTTCACGGTGACCCAGAAGATCGGTTCGGCGCCGAGCCTCACCGCCGAGGACGCCGCCGCTCAGAAGGTGGAGGCCGTGCTGCGCGACATCCCCGGCGTCGAGACCGTGCAGACCTCCATCGGCTCCAGCGGCTCCGCGCTGCGCGACGCCTTCTCGGGCGGCGGATCGGGCATCACCTACTCGATCACGTCGGAGGCCGGGGTCGACCAGGTCGACCTCCGTGAGCGTGTCCGCACCGCCGTGTCCGACATCGCCGACGCGGGCGACATCGAGGTCAGCGCCCAGGGCAGCGGCTTCGGCTCGACCGACATCACCGTCGACGTGACCGCCGCCGATGCTGACGGTCTCCAGCAGGCCACCGACGCGGTGGTCGCGGGGCTCCAGGGGCGCGACGGCATCGGGCAGGTGTCCAGCAGCCTGTCGGCCTCGTTGCCGTTCGTCTCCGTCCGCGTGGACCGGGATGCCGCCGCCGAGCGCGGACTCTCGGAGCGCACCGTGGGGGCGCTCGTCTCGGGTGCGATGCAGCCGCGCCAGGCGGGCACCGTCGAGATCGACGGGCGCGGCCTCAGCGTGTACATCGCGTCGGACGACCCGCCCACCACGATCGACACGCTCAAGGCGCTCAAGATCCCCACCGCGCGCGGTGCGGTGCGACTCGACGAGATCGCGACGGTCGAGACGAGCCAGACGCCCCCGACCATCACCACGTCGCGGGGCCTGCGAACGGCCACGGTGACCGTCACCCCGACGACCGACAACCTCAGCAGCTCCTCGGCGAGCGTGCGCGACGCCCTGGCGGACGTGTCGCTCCCCGACGGCGCCACCGCGAAGCTCGGCGGTGTCGTGACCAACCAGCAGGACGCCTTCGGGCAGCTCGGTCTCGCGCTGCTGGCGGCGATCCTCATCGTCTACGTCGTCATGGTCGCGACCTTCAAGTCGCTGCGTCAGCCGCTCGAGCTGCTCGTGTCCGTGCCCTTCGCCGCCACGGGCGCGATCCTCATGCTGGCGATCACGGGCGTTCCGCTCGGGGTGGCCGGCATGATCGGCGCCCTGATGCTCGTCGGCATCGTCGTCACGAATGCCATCGTCCTCATCGACCTGGTGAATCAGTATCGCGCGCGCGGACTCAGCGTCTTCGAGGCCACCGTCGTGGGCGGCTCACGCCGACTGCGTCCGATCCTGATGACCGCGCTCGCGGCGATCTTCGCGCTCGTGCCGATGGCGTTGGGCATCACCGGACACGGGGGCTTCATCTCGCAGCCGCTGGCCGTCGTGGTGATCGGCGGACTCGTGTCGTCGACGTTCCTGACGCTGCTCGTGCTGCCGACCCTGTACAACCTCGTCGAGGGAGCCCGGGAGCGGCGGGTCGCGCGCCGCGCGGCGACATCGACGCCGGACGCAGGCGCGGCGGAGCCCCCGACGGGCGAGCACCCGACGGGCGAGCACCCGCTGAGCCGGCGACAGCTGCGCGAGGGCCACTGACGATCGCCGGACGGCGTCGGGCGAGGCTCGGACGCGCCCGACCGGTGCCGGCGAGCGCCGTGCGCGTGCGACGCGACGGCCGCGACGCGAGAGTCGCCACGGCGACGTCGGTGCGCGTCGGCAGGGGGCGCGGCGCGACGGCGGCGGCCGTCTCGGCGGCGGGCGTGACGGCGCTGCGCGCCGCGACTCCGCTGAGGCAGTGGGTGAACACGCCCGACCACGCGAACATGGCGCTGAAGGCGATGACCTCGAACAGGGCGAGGTTGATCGTCGCCGTCACGAACAGCCAGGCGCCGGCGAACAGGAACACGAACACCACGGACGTCGAGATCACGAGGCGCTTCGGGAGTCGGTGCAGCAGGAACGGCGAGGTGAGCAGGAGCGCCGCGAAGCCGAGGACCATCATCCCGGCGACCTTGTCGTGCAGGTCTTTGTCGGTGTTGAGCGGGACGCATCCGACGAGGGCGAGGTTGACACCGATCACGGTGAGGAAGAACGCCGCGGCCGTGGGTGCCCCGCGGCGCCCCGCACGCCGGCCGAGCCGGCGGAGATCCCGTCGGACGCGGACGGCGTAGACGACGACCAGTGATCCGCCGACCTTGAGGGTCGTGTTGAAGAAGGCGGCCGAGAGGTCGTGGAACGTGCCGAGCTGGCTGAAGTGCAGCTGCCACCAGAGCGGGTCGCTCGTGGTGAGGATCGACGCCAGGATGCCGCCGACGAGAACGACGAGCACGAGCCCGGCGAGATGCATGGTGGGGATCTCGTCGAATCGACGGGGCAGGCGCCGCGCCCAGACGGGGATCGTGACAGAAGGGGTGGGACGGACCGCGATGCTCATGTCGGGCACTTTCGTCGTGGACGGATCGGGTGTCCCCCCACACCGCGAGACCCCCAGCCCCCGTCGGCTCATTCGGGTATTCGGCCGAGGGAACGATGGTCCTCGGTCTCCCCGGCGGCGACGGAATCCGTCAAGGGAATGGTAACTTTCCCCGCGGCCTCATAGGAAAGGTCTTGCCTGCCAATTCCCCAGATCGTATGCGAAATTCGTTGTCCCCCATTTGGGGGACAAGAGCCTCATTCGCGGTAAGAAACGCCCCATTCGCGACGCATTTCACCGCCCGGCGGAAGGGACACGAGGTCCACTCCGGACGCGAAAGAATTCGACGGCGCGGTCATCGGTTCGATCGCGACCGCCAGAGCGTTCCCCGGGTAGCGATCGGTGGTGAAGACCTGCACCCACGCGAAGCCCGCGTCCTGCCAGAGTTCCACCGCCCGCCCGTCGGGCGCCGTGAGGGTGTGGCGCGCCCGCCCCTCGGCATCCCGTTCCAGGCCGCGATAAGCGTTGTCGAGGGTGACGTCGCCGAGGCGGCGACCCGCGCGGAGGTCGGTGGCCCCGTCGACCGGAACCTCGTCGATCGGGAGCTTGCGGTCGTCCAGGACGAGTGTCGTCGTCCCCGTCGATCGCACGACGAGCTCTTCGGTGGGGACCCCGCCGATCTGCAGGTACGGATGGATGCCGAGCGCCACCGGAGCGGTGTCGGCACCGACGTTCTCGATGTGGTGCTCCACGTGCAGGCCGTCGGAAAGGAGGGTGTAGGTGACGCGCGTGCGCAGGTGGAAGGGGTAGCCGGTCTGCGGCACGACGTCGGCGGTGAGCACGAGGCGTTCGTCGGTCTGCTCGGCGGCGGTGTAGGAACCGAAGCGGAGGAGACCGTGGCTGGCGTTGCCGAACGCCGGCTCGCTGATCGCGAGCTGCCGGTCCACGCCCCCGAAGGTGTACTTGCCGTCGCGGATGCGATTGGGCCACGGGACCAGGACGACCCCGGATGCCGCCGGCGTCGGGACGTCGTCGGCGTAGCGCGGAACGAGGTCGACGCCGTCGACGGTGAGGGCGCGCAGCGCCGCGCCCACCTGCGCGATCTCGGCGGAGGAGCGGGGGCCGCGGAGGCGGAAGCGGTGGCCGGTGGGGTCGGCGGTCATGGGGCGGCCTTTCGAGGACGGGGCGGGCGTTGCAACCAGGGTCGCAGGAGTCGCGTCACCCACGGAAGCACCGCGTACGTCATCACCGGCGTCAGCAGCACCGTCGTGCACAGCACGCGCAGCGGCAGCGGGATCTCGGCGAAGCCCGGGACGAACCCGAGCAGCCAGCTGGCCAGCAGGTTCGTGGGGAAGAAGCCGACCCAGATGGTGACGGCCTGCTTCCACCGCGGGGGAGCGGCGGGCACCGGCTGCTGCACGGGCGAGGTCGTGGCATCCACGGCATCCAGGACCGAGCCGAACGGAGCGTCGAACCATCCCTCGATGCCCGTCCGGCGTTCGACGCGCTCCTCCCGCGCGAAGGGGCGGCCCGAGTCGAGCCACCACTGCCGCTGCGACGAGGTCTCCCACCCTTCGAGCGTCGTGATGTCACGGAAGCGGTACAGCATGTACCAGAGGTCGCTGTCTTCGCCCGCGCGCACCCACCCCGAGCCGAGGAAGCCCGGGAAGGCGGTCGCGAGGTCGGTGCCGGCCTGCATCCAGGAGGTCGCTTCGGCGATGCGCGTCGGGTCGATGCGCCGCTCGATCGCCACCGTGATGGGGTGGGCGTCGGTTTCTGCCATGGTTCCATCTTCGGGCAGCGGGGGTGGGCACTGCGCGCTGGTCATGCCGACCTCGTCCCACTTATGACGGTGGATGTCCCACTCGTGGTCGTTTCCGCGCCCCGCAGACAGCGATAAGTGGGACGAGGGCAGACGGCAAAGACATGGATGCCATTCCCAGGCGCGACCGGTAATGTCGGGCGGTCGGCTCTAGACACCGCATCGTATGCGGATGGGTTTGTGAGTCTCAGGGGCCGATGGACAGGACGCGATCGCGGCCTCGACCATCTCCAGTGAATGGCCCCCGGCCGACGACAGTCCGGGTAATCGCACCGCCACGCGGTGTCGCTGTTTCGCGCGAACAGAACCCAGGAAGTCACTCATGCCCAAGAACAAGAAGCCCGCCGGCGGTCGCGCCGCGAAGAACTTCGAGCCCCGCTACGGCGCCCAGACCTCGTTCCAGGACCGCAAGCGCCGCCCCGGCGGCGAAGCACCCGCCAAGCCGGGCAGCAAGAGCCCCGGCCACCGCGGTTACCGTGCCCCCGAGGCGGACGCCGCCCCGGCCAAGCGCCGGTGGACAGCGCAGGACCGCGTCGGCCGCGACGACGCCCGTGGCATCCAGAACCAGGCCCGTGGCGACGAGCGTCCCGCGCGTTCGTTCGACCGGAACGATCGGCCCGCGCGTTCGTTCGACCGCAACGACCGTCCGGCCCGTTCGTTCGACCGGAGCGAGCGTCCCGCGCGTTCGTTCGACCGTCGTGACGAGCGTCCGGCCCGCGACGACCGTCCGGCCCGTTCGTTCGACCGGAACGATCGTCCCGCGCGTTCGTTCGACCGGAACGACCGGCCGGCCCGTTCGTTCGACCGTTCGGACCGTCCGGCGCGCGATGACCGTCCCGCGCGTTCGTTCGACCGGAACGATCGTCCTGCGCGTTCGTTCGACCGTTCGGACCGTCCGGCGCGCGATGACCGTCCCGCGCGTTCGTTCGACCGGAACGACCGTCCGGCCCGTTCGTTCGACCGTTCGGACCGTCCGGCGCGTGATGACCGTCCCGCGCGTTCGTTCGACCGGAGCGAGCGTCCTGCGCGTTCGTTCGACCGGAACGACCGGACGGCCCGTTCGTTCGACCGTTCGGACCGCCCCGCGCGTTCGTTCGACGACCGCCCCGCGCGGTCCTTCGACCGTCGTGACGACCGTCCGGCCCGTGACGACCGCCCGGCTCGCTCGTTCGATCGGAGCGAGCGGCCCGCTCGTTCGTTCGACCGCGACGACCGTCCCCGCCGTTCGTTCGAGGACCGCCCCGCGCGTTCGTTCGACCGCAGTGACCGTCCCGCTCGTGACGAGCGCCCCGCGCGTTCGTTCGAGCGCAGCGACCGTCCGCGTCGCACCGACGGTCCGAGCCGGAGCGATTGGAACGCGACTCCGAAGCGCTCGGCAGAGCACGAGCAGCGCGTCGACGTCGTGCACGAGCGTCTTCAGGCCGAGGCCGTGGACGCCGCGACCGTGACCGGCGCCGGCTTCGCCGACCTGGGGCTGGGCGACAACATCGTCCGCGCCCTCGCCGGTCTGGGCGCCGCCAGCCCGTTCCCGATCCAGGCCGCCACCGTCGCCCCCATCCTCGAGGGCCGCGACGTCCTTGCCCGCGGCCGCACCGGCTCGGGCAAGACCATCGCGTTCGGCGCCCCGCTCGTCGAGAGCATCCTGCGCGCTCAGGCGGGCAAGCGCCGCGAATTCGGCCGCGCCCCGAAGGCGCTCATCATGGCCCCGACGCGCGAGCTCGCGCTGCAGATCGACCGCACCGTGCAGGAGCTCGCCCGCAGCGTCGGCCTGTTCACCACGCAGGTGTACGGCGGTGTCCCGCAGGCTCGTCAGGTCGGTGCGCTCAAGAAGGGCGTCGACATCGTCATCGGCACGCCGGGCCGCATCGAGGACCTGCTCAATCAGGGCAAGCTCGATCTGTCCGACGTGAGCATCGCGGTGCTCGACGAGGCCGACCACATGTGCGAGCTCGGTTTCCTCGAGCCGGTGCAGCGCATCCTCCGCGCGACCGCGGACGGCAGCCAGAAGCTGCTCTTCTCGGCCACGCTCGACCGTGAGGTCGCGGCCCTCGTCGACGAGTTCCTCGTCGAGCCGGCCGTCTACGAGGTCGCCGGCGAAGACCAGGACTCGAGCACGATCGAGCACCGCGTCCTCGTCATCGAGCACCGCGACAAGGCGCAGATCCTCGATTCGCTCGTCGACCGCGAGGGGAAGACGCTCGTCTTCGCCCGCACTCGCGCGTACGCCGAGATGCTCGCCGAGCAGTTCGATGAGGCCGGTATCGCCGCGGTCGCGCTGCACGGTGACCTCAACCAGCAGAAGCGCACCCGCAACCTCGAGAAGCTCACCTCGGGTCGCGTGAACGTCCTCGTCGCCACCGACGTTGCCGCGCGTGGCATCCATGTCGACGACATCGATCTGGTCATCCAGGCGGACGCCCCCGACGAGTACAAGACGTACCTGCACCGCTCGGGCCGCACCGGTCGCGCCGGTCGTCGGGGCACGGTGGTGACGCTCATCACGCGTCAGCGCCGCCGCCGCATGACCGAGCTGCTGGACCGCGCCGAGATCGAGGCGCCGTTCGAGGAGACGCAGCTCGGTGACGACGTCATCGAGGAGCTCGCGGGTCGTCAGCTCTCCGACGTCACGTCCTGAGCCTCGACCCGAGAGCCCCGTCCGCCGTGTGCGGGCGGGGCTCTCGCGTTCTCAGAACAGGGTGGGTTCGCTCGCCGGAGCGACCGAGGGGCGAGCGGATGCCGCGGACGCGGTCGTCCGCACCGGTCCGAGCCGCGGTGTCGTCGCGGTGCGGGCCGCGAGCCCGGGCTGCGGTCTGCCGCGCGGGTGGTCGTCTTCGTCCCACCCGTCGAGGTGGTGCATCCGCAGCAGCGGCTGCACACGTTTGCCCAGCCAGCGCCGGTACGCTTGGGGCGCCTGGGCCGACACCCCGGGGTAGAGGCCGCGGTACGACGACACGAGCTCGGGATGCTCGCGTTCGAGCCACTGCAGAAACCACTCCTTGGCGCCGGGTCGAAGGTGCAGCGCGCCGTAGACCACCCGTGCGGCGCCGGCCGCCTGGATCCTCCCCAGGGCGTGGTCGAGCGCGACGACCGAGTCGGTGAGGTGCGGGAGGATCGGCATGAGGAAGACGGTCACCCGGAACCCCGCCTCGGTGACGGCGCGGACGGTGTCGAGCCGGGCCTCCGCGCTGGGCGTCCCGGGTTCGAGCGAGCGCTGCGTCGCGTCGTCGAAGACCGCGATCGACATCGCCAGCGTGACCCGCACCTCTTTCGCCGCGTCCGTCAGTATCGGCAGGTCACGGCGCAGCAGCGTGCCCTTGGTGAGGATCGAGAACGGCGTCCGGTTCTCGGTGAGGGCGCCGATGATGTCGGGCATCAACCGGTAGCGCCCCTCGGCCCGTTGGTACGGATCGGTGTTGGTGCCGAGCATCACGGGCTCCCTCGCCCAGGACCCCCGGCGCAGTTCGCCGCGCAGCACGTCGGCGACGTTGACCTTCACCACGATCTGCGAATCGAAGTCGGCTCCCGAGTCGAGGTCGAGGTACTCGTGCGTCTTGCGAGCGAAGCAGTTGTGACTGATGACGCCGTTCGCGATGAAGTCGCCCGTGCCGGTGGTGATGTCGACCATGTCGATCTCGTAACCCAGATCGTCCACCGCGACGACGCGGAGGTCGGAACCGGTCTTCACGGCCGTTCCGACGATGTCGAGCTTGCGTGTCAGCGCGGGACGCGCAATGCGGAAGAACCGCTGACGCGCAGCCAGGCCGCCTCGGAGGCGCACCGCGCAGACGTCGGTGTTCGGTCTGATTTCGCGCACCGCGTCGAACCCGAAGTGGGCGAAGCCTTCCTCGATGAGGTCGAGCAACTCCCTGTTCGCGTTCGAGATTCGAAGGATGCCGCGCGAGCAGGATCCCTCCGCGTCGAAAATGCCGCCGAGAAACCCCGCGTACCACTCGGACGACCTGTGCTTCGGGACGGCGATGTGCTCCTCGAGGCGCGCGATATCGGCAGCTCGGGCGGTATGGATTGCCGTCATCGGCCGATAGCCCATCGGCACGGCGAAGGGGCGCTGATCGGTTCGGATGTCACGGTCCTCGAGATACGTGCGTGTCAGCGCCAAAGGCTCCCTGTCCGCGAGCGCGAGACGGAATCTGTGGATGTCGCGAACCCGCTGCCCGTCGTCGTAAGTGCGATGGAAGATCATGCCATCGCCACGGACCATGCCTGTGAGGTACCCCTGCTTGCGGTCTTCGCTTTCCATGGCGTCCGTCAGAGGGGCGCCCAGCCCGAAACCCTGCAGGTGGTTCGACGGGGTCAGGTAGGGGCGCTGCTCCGCCCCCTGCATCGCGCCGCGGACGAACTTCCACCCTCGCTCAGTGAGGAATCGATGGTCCGCGCTCGCGATGATCTCCGTGCCGTCTGCCAGCGCCACCCGGAAGGCTCGCCTTCGCGTCGGCCATTTCGCTTCGACGACCGTGCGCACGAACCGGCGGTACGCGCCGTGTCGCTCGGTCCCGACGATCTCGTCGCCGACCTTCACCTCGGCGAGAGGCTTGTGCCTTCCGTCCGCCATCATGATGAGCGTTTCCGGAGAGAGGCAGTAGGCACACGAATGACTGCATCCCCGGTAGGGGTTCACGGTCCAGTCGAAGGGCATGGCGGAGGCGCCGGGGACACGGTTGAGCGCGGTCTTGGCGAGTACTTCGTGGAACGTCATGCCAGCGAACTCGGGTGTCGTCACCGACCGGACCAGGCCGTCCATCCGTTCCATGCCGGGAAGCGCGGCCGTGTCGTCGACGCCGAGCTTCTGTCCCTGCCATCTCATCGCACTATGGGAACATGTGTTCGAAGAAAGGGCAAGCTCATTCATCCTCACATAGAAGAAAAAGACTCCTTCGCGCCCAGCAGCATGCGGGTCAGCGCCTCCCCCGACGACAGGAGTTCCTCGAGGGACGCGGCCAGATCGCCGTCGGTCGGAGCGTCGTCGCCGCGGAGCGCCGCACGCAGGACCGCACGACGCATCACCTCCTTCGCGAACGAGCCGGTCGTGCCTTCTGCTCGCTCGGCTGCGGCGTCCAGGGCTTCGGGGGAGAAGCGGAGGCCGCCGCCGAAGTGCTGGAACAGGCGCCGCCGCGCGGCGACGTCCGGGAGGGGGATCTCGACACCGAGGTCGACGCGGCCGGGCCGGGCGGCCAGGGCCTCCTCGAGGATCTGCACGTGGTTCGTGGTCATGACGAAGGCGATGTCGGCATCCGGCTCCAAGCCGTCGAGGGCGTCGAGGACGTCGAACAGGACCGGCTGCGGGGAGTAGGCGCGATCGGCGGCGACGAGGTCGATGTCTTCGAGCACGACCAGCGCGGGGGCGAACGTGCGCGCAATCTCCGCGGCGGCCGTGACGAAGCGCACGCTCGACCCGGTCAGCACCACGGCCGTGGTGCCCGCGGTGCGCGACAGCAGGTGGCGCACCGTCAGGGTCTTGCCCGTGCCGGGCGGCCCGTAGAGGAGGACGCCCCGCTTGAGATGCTGACCGGCGGCGCGGAGCGCGTCGCGATGGTCGCCGATTCCCACGACGTGATCGACGATCCTCTGGAGCACGCCGTCGCCGAGCACGACCTCCTCGGCGTCGACGGTCGGGCGTGCGAGGAATGTCGCCCCCGCCTCCGACCCGTATTCGGTCGGCACGAACGACAGCACGTGGCCGCGGAGGACGCTCCGCTCGACCATGAGGCGACGGATCTCGTCGAGGGCGGCACCCATGGCATCCGGGTCCGCTCCGAAGAGCTCGAGCTGCGCGGTCGGAGGCATGACGTTCCTCGCGCTGGATCGCTGCACGACAGCGAGGGGATGACCGTCGAACGTGAACAGGCGCACCCCGAACGCGACGACGCGCCGCTCCGCGCCGGGCCCGACCGCGCGCGTCTCGTACGAGATGGGGCCGGGCGCGAAGCGGGCGTAGGAGGCGGACAGGAGATCGGATGCCGAGAGGTGCCACCGCTGGTCGCCGCCCGTGACACCGATCACCCGGCCCTCGCCGAGCGCGCTCAGCTCGTCGAGCGCGATGTCCGCGTCGACGTAGCGGTGCAGGGGGAGCGACTCGGTCGTGACCGGAACCGTCGTGGCATCCACGCCCAGGTGGGCCGAGATGACCTCGGCGAGCTCGCTCTGGCGATGCGCGGCGTCCTCGGCGGCCAGCCGGTGCACGTGCTCCAGGTAGCGGTGCGCGGTGCGCAGGATGTCGCGGTCCTCGTCGTCGATCATGGATGCCCCCCCGGTTCGATCACAACGCTCCCCAGCCTGCCCGCACGGGTGGGGAGAGGCAACCGCGGATGTCGTCGGACGCCGAGCGCCCCCTCGACCGAGGCGGACGACCGAGTCAGAATGGATCGAGTGACGTCCTTCGATCCCGAGCTCTCGCCGCGCCGCGCCGCGCGCGCCGAAGCGGAGCGACGGGCGACGGCGGCGGTCGCCGTGGTGCCTCCGACCGAACCGTCGCCGACACGACGTCTTCGGCGGGAGGATACGGCGAGTCCGCGCCGCGGCCCGGTGCGCTGGGCGTCCCGCCCTCGTCGGGTCCGTCGGCGGCTCGCGGCGCTCGCGCTGGGACTGACGGTCGTCGTCGCGGGAGCGCTCGCCGTCGGCATCGCGACAGCGGGGGGCGCCTCGACGCCGCTGGCTGCTCCGGAGGCGGCGGCGAGGGTCGGGCCGCCGCCGGTGCCGGCCGAGGGACTGCCGGTCCCGGTGCTCGCCGAGGCGCCGGCGCCGAAGAGCCCGTGCGACGACCCGTCGTTCACCTCCGTCCTCGCGACGGGCGACGACACCGCGACGATCGCCGCGATCGGCGGGGCGGCGGCGTTCCGGGCCGCCGTGGCATCCGGGATCGCCCCGTGCGTCTCGCTGTCGGACCCGAACCGCGAATGGGTCGTGGTGAACAAGAAGCGTCCCTTCGACCCCGCCGACTACCGGCCCGGCGACATCGTGATGCCCGACGATGTGCGGGCGCTCAAGGAGTCGGGTCTGCGCCGGACCGCGGCGGACGCTCTGACGGCGCTCGTGCGCGGAGCGGCGGATGCCGGGGCCGGTGAGATCGGGTATCTCAGCGCCTTCCGCTCCTACGAGAACCAGCAGTCGACGTATGCGGACCGCGTGTCGGTCAGCGGGGTGGAAGAGGCCGACCGCGAGAGCGCGCGTGCCGGGTTCAGCGAGCACCAGTCGGGGCTGGCGGTCGACATCGTGCCGTGCGACGGTTCCTGCGGGACGCTCGACGATGTCGCCGCATCGAGTCAGGGCGCGTGGGTGCGCGACCACGCGTGGGAGTACGGCTACATCACCCGGTACGACGTGGGGCGCATCGATGTCACCGGCTACGAACCCGAGGCGTGGCACCTGCGGTACATCGGTCCGGAGCTGGCGAAGGCGTACCACGACGGCGGCTTCACGACACTCGAGGAGTTCTTCGGACTCCCGGCGGCTCCGACGTACTGATCCGCATCACACCAGCACGAACACGGCCGCCGACAGCAGCCAGAACGCGAGCACGAAGACGGTGTCCCGCCGCCGCCACGGGACGACACGGCGTTCGGTGCGGTCGGCGTGGGCACCGAAGGCGCGGGCATCCATCGCCAGGGCCACCCGCTCCGCGTGGCGGATCGCTCCCGCCAGGAGCGGGACGACCGTGCGGATCCACCGCGTCGGCGCGAAACCCCCGACGCCCCGCACGCGGTGCGCCTGGCGGATGACCTCGAGCTCTCGACCGAACCTCGGAACGAACCGGATCGCCGCGAGAGCGGCGTACCCGATCCGGTACGGCACGCGCAGGTGCTGGACGAGCGCGCGGACGAGATCGGTGCCCCCGGTGGTGAGGCCGCCGAGGAACGCGAGGGCCATGATCGCCGCGAGGCGCAGACCGGTCGCGAACCCGACGGAGAGTGCCGCGTCGGTCAGCGCCCAGTCGCCGACGCGCACCACCGGATGGCCGCCGATCGACGGATCGACCCACACCGCGAACCCCAGGCCGACGACGACCACGGCGAGCGGCACCACCGCGCCGAGCAGGACGAAGAGCCGTGCCGAGAGCGGCGCGCCGCACACGAGCAGGACGTACGCGACGACGAGGAACGTCGCCGGGGTCGCGAGATCGCGCACGAAGACCAGCGCGATCATCGCCGGGATCGCGGCCGCGATCTTCGCGAGCGGGTTCAGCCCGAGCAAGAACGCCGGCCGCGCGGGCGAGAGTGTGACGGCGGTCACCGGTCGCCTCCGGGAAGGTCTCGAAGGCGCGTGAGGGATGCCAGCTCCGGATGCCGCACCAGCCCGGCGAACGCGCGCCGCAGCGGCGGAAAGCCCAGGCCCGTGCGCTCGAGCAGTGCCGCGTCGGCGAACACGGCGTCGACGGATGCGTCGGAGGCGATCCGGCCGGCATCCATCACGATCACTCGATCCGCGTGCTCGGCGACGAGCTGCGGGTCGTGCGTGACCACGACGATGGTCGTCCCTTCGGCGCGGAGGTCGTCGAGCATCGCCATCATCTCGTCGGCGCGCGCGCGGTCCTGCCCGTACGTCGGTTCGTCCAGGACGAGGAGCCGTGCTCCGCCGACCAGCGCCGTGCCCACGGAGAGCCGTCGCTTCTGGCCGCCGGAGAGCAGGAACGGGTGCGTGTCGGCGCGGTCGGCGAGCCCGAACCGGTCGAGCATCTCGTCGACGCGGGCGCGCACCTCGGCCTCGGGCAGCCGCCGTCGCCGCAAGCCGTGGGCGATCTCGTCGAACACCGTCGTCGTGACGAACTGGTGCTCGGGGTTCTGGAACACGAATCCGACATGACGCGACAGCTGCCGCGGGGGCAGGCGCCGCACGTCGAGCCCGTCCACTCGCACGGTGCCCCGTGGAGGCGTCCGCACGCCGGAGATCGCCTGGACGAGGGTCGTCTTGCCGGCGCCGTTGGGGCCGACGACGGCGACGAACTCGCCAGCCCGCACGTCGAGATCGACGTCGTGCAGCACGGTCGTGCGGGCCCGCGTCACCGTGAGCCCCCGGACCGCGACGATCGGCTCACCCACCGGGTGCTCCATGGTCGGGCGGGGGAGGGATGCCGGGACGGGGGGCAGCTCTTCCAGCGACGCCCGCAGTTCTTCGGGCGTCAGCGGCAGCCGCGGGAGCGCGTATCCCGCGCGACGCAGGCGCAGGGCCGCGAGCGTCGCGGTCGGCAGCCACACGCCGAGGTCGTGGAGTTCGGCCGCCCGATCGCGCAGGACCTCGTCCGCATCGCCGTCCGCGACGACACGCCCGTCTCCGTCGAGCGCGACGACCCGGTCGACCAGTTCCACCGCGGCATCCAGATCGTGCTCGATCAGCACGATCGCGCGGTCCCCCTCGGCGACGACCTCGCGCAGCGCCGCGTAGACCTCCGCGACACCGGCCGGATCGAGGCTCGCGGTGGGCTCGTCGAGGACGAGCAGGGGGGATGCCATCGCCAGCGCGCACGCGATCGCGAGGCGTTGCCGGCCCCCGCCGGAGAGCACGTCGGGGGAGTCGTCGCGCCGCTCCCAGAGCCCCACACGGCGGAGGGCGGCCTCGGCCCGGGCGAGGACCTCGGGCACGGGGAGCCGGAGGTTCTCGGGCCCGAAGCACACCTCGTCGAGCACGCTGCCGGTGATGAGCTGCGCGTCGGGGTCCTGGAAGACCATCGCGACGGTCTGCGCGAGCTCGGCGACCGGGGTGGTCGCGGCATCCGCTCCGCCCACGGCCACGGTGCCCGTGACCTCGCCCGGGACGGCGTGCGGGAGCAGTCCGTTCAGGGTGAGTGCCAGCGTCGACTTCCCCGACCCGCTCGGGCCCAGCAGAAGCACCACCTCGCCGGGATGCACCTCGAAGCTCACGTCGGCGGGCGTCGGGCGGTCGGCCTCGAGATGTGTGACGGCCACGTTCCGCAGGCGCAGCAGCGCGGGCACGCCCGCGCGGGGCGCCGCGGCTGTGGGGTGCGGATGGGTGGTCACGGGTGTCCTTCGGCGAGGCCTCCAGTCTAGTTAGGTGCGCCTTACCCGCGTCGGCGGCGTCTCGACGTCGAGGCGACGGCATCCCGCGCGCTCTGGACGCCCCGATTGCGCGAACGGTACATTCGAGGTCTTCCTCCGCCCGAACGGACGATCTCGTGACCGGTCTCTCCCGCCGTCAGTTCCTGCACGCCACCGCCGCCGCTGCCGCCGCGACGGGGCTCGGGTTCGACGTCCTCGCGCCGCAGCTCGCGCGCGCGGCCACGCCGCCGGCCGGCATCCCCTCGACCCTCCTGCAGACGATCCGGCAGGGCTCGCTCCTGTCGGGGAACTACCGCACGCTCACCACCGGCCCCGGCGAGCCGTATCTGCCGCGCATCGACGTGCTGCGGCGCTCGCCGTCGCCCGCGCGCGCGACCGCCCGCCGCTCGCTGCTGTACCTCGGGCATCTCTCCGACCTGCACGTCATCGAGGCGCAGTCGCCGGGGCGCATCGAGCCGATGATCGTGCAGGCCCACGCGGCGTGGGGGTCGGCCTTCCACCCGCAGGATCCGCTCAGCCCGCACGCCACGGCGGCGATGGTGCAGGCCTTCTCGGACGCCCGGTACAGCCCGCTCACCGGGGCGCCGATGAGCGCGGCGATCGTCACCGGCGACAGTGCCGACATGCACTCGCACCTCGAGCTGCGCTGGTACATCGACCTCATGGACGGCCGGGCGGTCGACCCGGCCACCGGCGGACCGACGTGGCAGGGCGTGCAGGCCTGGAGCGAGGCGACGTGGGCGTACCGTCCCGGAGACCCGAGCGGCGGCGACTTCGGCGACTACGGCTTCCCGCGCCTCCCCGAGATGCTCGCGCAGGCGATCGCGCAGCCCGTGAAGTCGGTCGGCCTGCCCGCGCCCTGGTACGCCGTCTACGGCAACCACGACACGCTCCTCCTCGGAACCTTCGACATCAGCCCGCAGCTCCGAGCGCTCGCGGTCGGCGCCCGGAAGTCGTACACCCTGGATGCCACGGCATCCACCGCCCTCGAAGGGTGGGCCGCGGGCACCAGCGTCCTCGCACAGGTGCTGGGGGCTCTGGGGCTGGCATCCGGGGGGCCGGGGTTCAAGGAGGTCACGGCCAACCCCGAGCGGTACCTGTTCGAGCAGCGCGACTTCATGGCCGAGCACTTCCGTACCGAGTCGACGCCCGGGCCCGTCGGCCACGGTTTCACGACCCACAACCTGACGTCGGGAGAGACGTGGTGGCAGGCCGACCTCAGCCCGCGGATCCGGGCGTTCGGGCTCGACACGTGCAACGCCGTCGCGGGACCCGACGGCGCGGTCCCCGAGTCGCAGATGCAGTGGCTGCGCGCGCAGCTCGAGATCGCGCAGCGCGACCAGGTGCTGGCGCTGATCTTCAGCCACCACAACAGCCTCACGCTCGAGAACCGCGCCACCCGTCCGGGGGCCTACGAGAAGTTGTACGGCGCCGAGGAGTTCGTCGCGATGCTGCTGGAGTTCCCGGTCGTCGTGGGGTGGCTGAACGGCCATACGCACCTCAATCAGATCCTCGCCCACACGAACGCGAAGAGCGGGTTCTGGGAGATCACGACCGCGTCGTGCATCGACTTCCCGCAGCAGCAGCAGGTCGTGGAGATCGTCGACAACCGCGACGGGACGCTCTCGCTGTTCACGACAGTCCTCGACCACGCCTCACCCGCCGTGCCGGGGAACTCGGGCTCGGTCGCCGACCTGGCGAGCCGCAGCCGGGAGCTCGCCGCCAACGACTGGGCCGAGACGCCGCTCATGCGCCGCGGCTCGCCTCTGGACCGCAACACCGAACTCCTGCTGCCGGCTCCGTTCGACCTGTCGGTGATCACCGACGCTCAGCTCGAGGCGCAGCACGTCACCGAGCGCGCCCGGATCCTCGCGTACGAGAAGGAGCGAGGGCTGTGAGGCGCGCTCTCCTCGCCCTGCCTCTGCTCGCAGCTCTCACCCTGACCGGCTGCTCGCAGATCGCCGCGATCGCCCCCGTCGGCGGGAATCACCTGACGGAGGTGCGGTTCGCGACCATCGACGTCCTGCAGCAGAAGGGCATCGCGCTCGAAGCCGTACCCACCTGCACCCGTTCGGACGACGGCGCGATCTCGTGCACCGGGACGACCGCCGCGGGCGAAGCCGTCACCGCCGCCTCGCCGTCGACCGACCCCGACAGCTTCCGCGTCACCGTGGGCTCCGACACGGTGTTCACCGGCAGCGTCAGCGCTGTGATCGACCAGGCCGCGGGGGTCGACCCGTGAAGCGCGTGTTCCTGGTCGCCGCGGTCGTTGTGGTGAACGCCGTGGTCCAAGCCCTGTGCGTCGTGCCGGGGGCGACGCCCGCGGTCACGCCCGGCTTCCTCGGCCTGCTCGCGGCCTCCGTGGGGGCCCTCGGCGCCGCGGCGACCGCGGTCGTCGCGCTCGTGGGCGGTCCCGGCGCACGGTGGCTGCGCGCGCTCGCCGCGGTGGCGCTGTCCCTCGTGATCGTCGGTGCGCTCGCGGTGGTGTCGTCGACGACGCTCCTCCCCGCGCTCCTCGTCGCTTTCGTTTTCGCCTCCCCCGCCGGCACCCCGGATGCCACGGCGTGGAGCGGTCCGCGCGCGTTCGCGTGGCATCCGGTCCGGGCGGTGCTGTTGGCGGTGCTCACCGCGCTGGCGATCGCGGTGCTCGTCGTGGCCGCCCTGCTGTTCGGGTTCCTGGTCACCGGCGGGCTCGGGTCGTTCCTGACGTGGGTCGTCGTCGGGGCACTCGCCGCTCTCCTGGCGCGAGCATGGGCGCGGCTGGCGGTGCGGCCGCGTCGGTCCGTCTAGCGCCGCGACAGTCCCCGCGCGACGCCCGCGCCGCGCAGGCCCGCGCCGATCGCGATGCCCACGGCCGTCCAGACGACGGGGCCGAGCACACCGATCACGAGATAGGTGATCTGCGCCCACGGGGCGAGCGCGCCGATGTCGGCGGCGAACCACACGGCCGCGGCCACGAGCAGACCGATGATCACGGCCGACACGAAGAAGCGGGCCGCGGCCCACACGCGGTAGCGGGTGAGGGCGGCGACGGCCTCCTGGATGCCGCCGAAGAGGATCGCCGTGCCGAGGAAGCGGAAGGTCCACTGCGGCGCCATGGCGCTGGCGACGAGCGCCGCGAGTACGTGCGTGAGAAGCGCCACCCAGGCCCGGCGGACGACCTGCTGCGCGATGATCCCGGGGAGGACGTGCGACCCGAGCACCAGACCGTACGCCCAGGGCGCGGTGGCCAGCACGACGAGCGTCAGCCAGCCCGCGGCGCCGCCGAGGATGCCGGTGCCCACGCCGATCGCAGCGCAGACGAGGAGCACGCGGGTGGACAGACGGGATGCCGACGACACGGGGTCAGCGTATCGGCCCGACGGCATCCGATTCTCGGACGCGGTCCAAAAGAAAACGTTGGTGATGAATTTGCCGTGAGTTATGTTTGTGCGACGCGCGCCGAAGATGTCGCGCACATCGCTCAATTCATCCCCCCGTTTGGAGCGCACTATGGGTCGTACCCTGCGTTCGGCCGCGGTCATCGCATTGGCCGGGCTGTTCACCGCTGCCGGAGTCACCTCCGTGCAGGCTGCCGTCGTGGACGAGGGGGTGACACCCCCCACACCCATCGAATCCGCCACCGGCCGGTACATCGTCGTGCTCGACGAGGCCCCGGTCGCGACCTACGACGGCGGCGAGGCCGGCCTTCGCGCCACGAAGTCCGACGATGCGCGTCTCGACACCGGTTCGGACGCGGTCCGCGAGTACTCGGCCTTCCTCGAGCAGCGTCAGCAGGACGTCGCCGCCGAGGCCGGAGTGGATGCCGACTATTCCTACACGCTGGCCGTGAACGGCTTCAGCGCGGCGATGGACCCGAACCAGGCGGCGAAGCTCGCGGCCACGAAGGGCGTGCAGAAGGTCGTCCCCGACGAGATCCGCCACCCGGCGGCCGTGCCGTCGACCGAGTTCCTCGGTCTCGAGGGCGACGGCGGCGTGTGGCAGAAGGTCGGCGGGATCGACGCGGCCGGCGAGGGTGTCGTCGTCGGTGTCATCGACACCGGCATCGCGCCCGAGAACCCGTCGTTCGCGGGCGACCCGCTCGGTACGACCGCGGGCGACGAGCCGTACCTCGACGGCAACGACGTCGTGTACCGCAAGGCCGACGGCACCGACTTCCGGTCGCCGCGCGTC
The DNA here is from genome assembly GCF_900156455.1 of Microbacterium sp. RURRCA19A. Lineage (GTDB taxonomy): Bacteria > Actinomycetota > Actinomycetes > Actinomycetales > Microbacteriaceae > Microbacterium. The sequence goes on along the minus strand of NZ_FTNQ01000002.1, from coordinate 59,600 downwards.
GCGACCGGCGACGGCTGGTCGGTCGACGACTACTCCACGAAGCTCGTGGGCGCGCGCTACTTCGATCAGGGTGCCGCCGCGACCGGTTTCACCTTCGAGGCCGACTACCGCTCTCCGCGCGACGGCGACGCGCACGGTTCGCACACCGCGAGCACCGCCGCCGGCAACAACGGCGTCGAAGCCAGCGTCGAGGGCATCGACTTCGGCGCGATCTCGGGAGTCGCCCCGGCGGCCAAGGTCGCCGCCTACAAGGCGTGCTACTCGGGCCCCGACCCGCTGGTCACCACCGACGACGTCTGCGCGCTGAGCGACCTGCTCGGGGCGATCAACGCCGCCGTGGCCGACGGCGTCGACGTGATCAACTACTCCATCGGCGGTGGGGCGGCCACGACCACCCTCGCCCTCGAGGACGCGGCGTTCTTCAACGCCGCCGCCGCGGGTGTCTTCGTCGCCGTCTCGGCGGGCAACTCCGGCCCCGACGCCTCGACCGCTGACCACGCGTCGCCCTGGTACACCACCGTCGCGGCCTCCACGATCCCCACCTACGAGGGCACCGTGAAGCTCCCGAACGGCTTCCAGGCCGCGGGCGCGTCCGTGTCCGTGCGCGCGGGCGAGGACGTCACCGGGCCCGTCGTGTACGCGGGTGACATCGCGGCATCCGGAGCCGACCCGGCCGACGCGGCCCTGTGCCTGCTCGGATCGCTCGACGCGGCGCAGGCCGCGGGCAAGATCGTCGTCTGCGACCGCGGGCAGAACGCCCGCATCGAGAAGTCGCAGGCCGTGAAGGAGGCGGGCGGGATCGGCATGATCCTCGTCAACGTCACCCCCGCCTCGGTCGACAACGACTTCCACTCCGTGCCGACCGTGCACATCGACGCGCGGTACCGCGACGACCTGCTCGCCTACGTGCAGGGGACCCCGGATGCCACGGCCACGCTGATCGGCGAGAACGTCACGGGTGTCGAGACGCCGACGCCGCAGGTCGCCGGCTTCTCGAGCCGCGGACCGATGCTCGCCGACGGCAGCGACGTGCTGAAGCCCGACATCTCGGCTCCCGGTGTGGCGATCCTCGCCGCCGCCGCGAACGCCGAGGGCGCGGCTCCCACGTTCGAGTTCCTCTCCGGCACGTCGATGTCGTCGCCGCACATCGCCGGTCTCGCCGCGCTGTACCTCGGGGAGCGGCCGCTGGCCACGCCCGCCGAGGTGAAGTCGGCCATGATGACGACCGCGTACGACACCGTGGACGTCGACGGCGCCCCGGCGCAGGACCCGTTCGCGCAGGGCGCCGGACACGTCGACCCCACGAAGTACTTCGATCCGGGGCTGCTGTACCTCAACGGTCCCGCCGACTGGGCGGCGTTCCTGCAGGGCAAGGGCCTCGAGGACTCCGGCGTCGAGCCGATCGATGGCAGCGACCTCAACCTCGCCTCCATCTCGATCGGTTCGCTCGCGAAGCCCCAGACCGTCACCCGCACGGTGACGTCCACGCAGGCGGGCACGTTCACGGCATCCATCGACGTCCCCGGCCTGGATGCCACGGTCGAGCCGTCGACGCTGACGTTCGGCGCCGCGGGCGAGACGCAGGACTTCACGGTCACGTTCACCCGCACCACGGCCCCGGCCGAGGAATGGACGACCGGGTTCCTGACCTGGACGAGCGGCGACAGCCATGTGCGTTCGCCCATCGCCGTGCGTCCCACGACCGCCGAGGCCCCGGCCGAGGTCGCGGGCGCGGGGCTGTCGGGTTCGACGAACGTCGAGATCCTCCCGGGCGTCAGCGGCGACCTGCCGCTGACGGTGTCGGGTCTCTCGGCCGTCACGCTGCTGACCGATCCCGACAACCCGGTCGACGGACACTCCGGCAACCAGGACTCGGGTGACGCGGACGGTTACGTCCGGTGGATCGTGGACGTGCCCGAGGGGACGACCCTCTCGCGCTTCGACCTCGACTCCTCCGACGACACCGGCAGCGATCTCGACCTGTTCGTGTCGCGTGTGGTGAGCCCCGACGACCTCCGGTACTACGAGCGGTTCACCTCGGCGACCGGTTCGGCGGACGAGCGCGTGTCGCTGCCGAACCCGACCCCGGGCACGTACCTCGTCGAGGCGAACATCTACTCGTTCACCGCGCCGTTCACGTGGGACATGTCCTACGCGAACGTCCAGCCCGGCGGCGAGGGTCAGCTGACGGCCACGCCGAACCCGATCCCGGCCGAGCAGGGCGTCGCCACCTCGTACGCCCTGTCGTGGCAGGGACTCCAGCCGCAGACGCGGTATCTCGGAGTCGTGCAGTACGGCGAGTCCAGCGTGCAGACGGTGCTGACGGTCGACTCCGGCCAAGCGGCACCGGTCGTCGTGGAGGCGCCGACGGTGTCGGGCACGGCCAAGCTCGGCCGCACCCTGACCGCCACGGCAGGGACGTGGGATCCGGCCGAGGTCACCACGACGTTCCAGTGGCTGCGCGGCGGCGAGCCGATCCCGGGGGCGACGTCGTCGACCTACCGGGTGACGCGCGCCGATCTGGGCACCGTGCTGACGGTGCGGGTGACCGCGACGTCGACGGCCACCGGTCTCACCGGCACGGCCGACAGCGCGGGCGTCCCCGTCGTCGTCGCCTCGTTCACCACCGTCACGGTGAACCCGTGGGTGGGGCGCAGCTCCGACACGTACACCCTGACCGTGAAGGTGCGTCCGCTCGCCGGGCCCACCCCGACGGGAGAGGTGACGGTGACCGTCGCCGGGAAGCCCTACACGGCGACCCTCGAGGACGGCCGCGCCACCATCACGCTCGACCCGCAGACGCGGGGCCTGCGCGTGGTGACCGTGAAGTACTCGGGCAGTGAGACGGTCGAGGCCTCCACCGCGCACAGCGCGTTCATCGTGCTGCGCTGATCCGCAGCACCCGCGCGGCGTCCGGGCTCCGGCTCGGGCGCCGCGTTCGCGTGTGCGGGCCGGGCTCGGGCGGGCCGATCGACGCCGAGACCGCATCCGCGCGACGAACCCACTGCACGCTGCAGTGGAGATGTCGGGCGGGCGCAGTCTCGCGGGACGCGCGACCCGCGCTACACCCGACGCCGGCGCGGCGTCAGGCGCACCGCGGGGAGCGGCGGGGCCGGGACGCGCTCGGGGCCGTGGTCGACGACCGCGCCGAAGCGCGCAGCGCCCGCCTCCCACGCCTCCCGCGCCTCCTCGATCTCGTCGTGTGAGCGGCCGACGAAGTTCCACCACATCACGATGTCGGCCTCGAACGGCTCGCCGCCGAGCAGGAACACCCGCGCGCCCTCCGGCGCCGTGATGTCCACGTGGTCGCGGCCCGTCCCGAGATAGAGCAGTCGCGTTCCGTCGACGGATGCCGTGCCCCCGGTGCGCGCGAGGGGCACCGGGCGTTGCGCGGCGTCGGCGTCGGTGGCATACACCCCCGTCTCCACATCGGCGGAGCCGATCATTCCGGAGAGGGCGTATTCCCAGTCGGCCCGCAGCGGTACACGCACCACGACCCCCGGGGGCAGGCGCAGCTCGGCGCCCACGATCGGGGTGTGGACGGTGGCGGGGGAGGAGACACCGCCGAGTTCGCCCATCACGACGACGGCGTCCGCCCCGTCTCCGAGGTCGAGCACCGGCAGGTGCTCGTGCCGTTCGAACGCCGGCGGGCCGTGGCGGCGCGACTCGGGGAGCGCGACCCAGAGCTGCAGGGCGTCGAGCGGGATCGGCTCCTCACCGACCGAGTACTCCGAGTGCGCGATGCCCTCGCCGCTGGTCATGAGGTTGAGCGCGCCGGGACGCACGACGACGTCGCTCCCGACGGCATCCCGATGCCGCACCTCTCCGATGATCGGCCAGGTCACCGTCTGCAGGCCGATGTGCGGGTGCGGTTCGACGCGCATCACCGTCTCCTGCGGGCCGAAGCGGTCGAGGAAGCACCACGCGCCGACCATCGGCAGCGCCCGGTGCGGGAGCGTGCGGTGCACCTCCATCGCCCGGACCCCTCCGAGGGGCACTTCCCGCGCTTCGACGACGAGCGCGCGCGGGCCGTCGCAGTCGACGGGACCTTCGGATGCCGGCGGCGCGACGTCGAGCCTCGTCACGCCGGTTCGCTCGGGTCGGCGGAGTCGGCCGCGTCCTCGTCGGCCGGCCAGTCGATCACGAGGCCGGGAACGTCGTGCTCGTGCAGGTAGTGCACCACGAACGGGCAGGTCGGGATGATCGTGTCTCCGCGGCGCGCGAGATCGGCGAGTGCTTCGCTCGCGAGCGTCGAACCGAGCCCCTTGCCCTTGAATGCGGAGTCGATCTCGGTGTGCGGCAGCACGACGCGCCCCTCGCCCGCGGGTCGGAACTGCAGGATGCCGCCCAGTTCACCGTCCACGAACACCTCGTAGCGGTGCGCCTCGTCGTTACGGCTAACGGTCACTTCGTCGGTCATGTCGCCTCCGGTCGTCGGTTCCTCCGTCAACGTTCGCAGGGCGCGCGCTGTTCCGCCATCCCCGTGCGCGGGAACACCGGCCGTCGATCTCGCGCGAGGGAGGGGATACCGGGAGCGGAGGACCCGAAGGCCGGGGAACGTCCTCCCTCCGCCGAATCTCCTCCGCTCGCGCTCGCGGAGACGCGAGACGTTCTCCACCGATGTGCGACGGGCGTCGGATCGGTGTCGGTGCCCCGGGTTACCGTGGTCAGGTGACATTCCCCGGCGCCGCCCCCGAGCCGTACGCCGACGCGCCCCCCGAGGCGTACGACGATCCCTACGCGGGTGCCGACTGGGACCCCGATCTCTTCGCCCCGCCCGAAGACCCCGACGCTCCGCCCCCGCCGATGGATGCCGCGATGTCGCCGTTCGCCCGCGCCGCGGTCGCGACCGGGACCGCCCGCGAGCTCCCCGACGTGCGCGACTTCACCGGGCGCGACCCGCGCGAGGTCCTGCACGAGGTCTACGGTTACGACGCCTTCCGCGGCGATCAGGGTGCGATCGTGCAGCAGGTCATCGACGGCGGCGACGCCGTGGTGCTCATGCCGACCGGCGGTGGCAAGAGCGTCACCTACCAGGTGCCCGCGCTCGTGCGCCCCGGCACGGGCCTCGTGGTGAGCCCGCTCATCGCGCTCATGCACGACCAGGTCGATGCCCTCGTCGCCAACGGTGTCCGCGCGGCCTACCTCAACTCGACGCAGGCCCCCGCCGAGCGTCAGGCCGTCGAGCAGGCGTACCTCGCCGGCGACCTCGACCTCCTGTACGTCGCGCCCGAGCGTCTGAACGGTGCGCAGACGCTCGGCCTGCTCTCACGCGGCCGGCTCAGCGTCATCGCGATCGACGAGGCGCACTGCGTGTCGCAGTGGGGTCACGACTTCCGTCCCGACTACCTCGCGCTCGGCGACCTCGCCGATCGCTTCCCGGGCGTCCCGCGCATGGCGCTCACCGCCACCGCGACGCCCGAGACCGCTCGCGAGATCGTCGAGCGGCTCCGGCTCCGCGACGCCCGCACGTTCGTGGCGAGCTTCGATCGCCCGAACATCCAGTACCGCATCGATGCCAAGGTGGATCCGCGCCGTCAGCTGGTGTCGTTCATCCGCTCGCAGCCCGAGGGGTCGGCGGGCATCGTCTACGCGCTGAGCCGCAAGAGCGTGGAGCAGACCGCGGCCTACCTCGCCGCGCAGGGGCTCGACGCCCTTCCGTACCATGCGGGTCTGGATGCCTCGATCCGCGCGGCGAACCAGTCGCGCTTCCTCCGCGACGACGGCGTCGTCATGGTCGCCACGATCGCCTTCGGCATGGGCATCGACAAGCCCGACGTCCGGTTCGTCGCCCACATCGATCTGCCGAAGTCCGTCGAGGGTTACTACCAGGAGACCGGCCGCGCCGGTCGAGACGGCGACCCCTCGGTCGTGTGGATGGCGTACGGCCTGGGCGACGTGGTCCAGCAGCGCCGCATGATCGACCAATCCCCGGGTGACCGCTCCTACAAGATGCGGCTCGGTCAGCACCTCGACGCGATGCTCGCCCTGTGCGAGACGGTCGGATGCCGTCGGCAGAACCTGCTCGCCTACTTCGGCGAGCAGTCCGAGCCGTGCGGCAACTGCGACACGTGTCTCACGCCCCCCGACACGTGGGACGGCCTCATCGCGGCGCAGAAGCTGCTCTCGACGATCGTCCGCCTGCAGCGGGAGCGCGGTCAGGCCTTCGGCGCCGGTCATCTCATCGACATCCTGCGCGGCGCGAAGACCGACCGGATCGCGCAGCAGGGGCATGATCGCCTCAGCACCTACGGGCTGGGGGCCGACCTGTCCGACCAGGATTGGCGCAGCGTCATCCGGCAGCTCCTCGCCCGCGGCATCATCGTGGCCCAGGGCGACTACGGCACGCTCGCGCTCAGCGAGGCCTCGGGCGGGGTGCTCCGCGGAGAGACACCGGTTCCGCTGCGTCGCGACGCGCTGGGGCGGTCCGGCGGAGGCTCGAGCCGACCACGGAAGTCGAGCGCGGACGACGTCGCCCCCGGCGACCGCGACCTCTTCGAAGCCTTGCGTGCGTGGCGCGCGGAGCAGGCCCGCGAGCAGGGCGTCCCGGCCTACATCGTGTTCGGTGACGCGACCCTGCGGGCGATCGCGGCGGCACGTCCGGCGTCCCTGTCCGATCTCGACGGCATCACCGGTATCGGTGCGAAGAAGCGTGAGGCCTACGGTGACGGCATCCTGACCGTCGTCGCTCAGAACTGACGCATCTCCGGAACCTCCGGGATGTTGACCCCCCACAACCACCGGCGGCGCCCTCTCCGCATCTCGTTGTGTACACCTCACACAACGTTTGATCGGATGTTGTGGGACTCCTACCGTGGAGGCATCCCTTTGCAACGTCGAAAGGTGCCGAAATGACCGACGCCGCCGTCCGTCCCACCACGCCCGCCACGAGCACGCGCACTCCCGTCGGGGGTGCGCCCACCGCCGCGCACTCCGCCGCCGAGGCCGCGGAGAGCCGCATCGACATCGAGCGGGTCACCGACCTGCTGCTCGGGACGTGGGCCGACACGCGCCGCGAGGCGCGCGCGATGCTGAAGGACCCGATCTTCTGGCGGGACGACAGTCTCGGCATGGACGCGCACCGCGAGCGCACCCTCGGCCAGCTGCACGAGCTCGTCGCGCGCAAGGCCGTGCACCGTGCCTTCCCGAAGCGGTTCGGGGGCGAAGAGAACAACGGCGCGAACATCGCCGGCTTCGAAGAGCTCGTCGCGGCCGACCCTAGCCTGCAGATCAAGTCGGGCGTCCAGTGGGGCCTATTCGGTTCGGCCGTGCTGCAGCTGGGCACCGAGAAGCACCACGAGAAGTGGCTGCCCGGCATCATGAGTCTCGAGATCCCGGGCGCCTTCGCCATGACCGAGACCGGCCACGGCTCCGATGTGGCCGCCATCGGAACGACCGCGACGTACGACCCCGACACCGAAGAGTTCGTCATCCACACCCCGTTCCGCGGTGCGTGGAAGGACTACCTCGGCAACGCCGCCCTCCACGGCAAGGCGGCGACGGTGTTCGCGCAGCTCATCACGAACGGCGTCAACCACGGCGTGCACTGCTTCTACGTTCCGCTCCGCGACGACGAGGGCCGCTTCCTCCCCGGCATCGGCGGCGAGGATGACGGTCTCAAGGGCGGCCTGAACGGCATCGACAACGGTCGTCTGCACTTCGACCAGGTCCGCGTGCCCCGCGAGAACCTGCTCAACCGCTACGGCGATGTCGCCGCCGACGGCACGTACTCCAGCGACATCGCGAGCCCCGGCCGTCGGTTCTTCACGATGCTCGGCACCCTGGTCCAGGGGCGCGTGTCCCTCGACGGCGCGGCCGCGTGGGCGTCGGCCATCGGCCTGACCATCGCGATCACCTACGGCAACCAGCGGCGCCAGTTCGATTCGGGCAGCGGAACCCCCGAGGTCACTCTCCTCGACTACGGCAAGCATCAGCGTCGCCTCCTGCCGCGCCTGGCGACCACGTACGCCGAGATCTTCGCGCACGACGAGTTCCTGCAGAAGTTCGACGGCGTGTTCAGCGGTCGCCTCGACACGGACGCCGACCGCGAAGACCTCGAGACCCTCGCCGCCGCGCTGAAGCCCCTGTCGACGTGGCACGCGCTGGACACCTTGCAGGAGTCGCGTGAGGCGTGCGGCGGTCAGGGCTTCCTCTTCGAGAACCGGTTGGTGGGCCTGCGCGCCGACCTCGACATCTACGTGACGTTCGAGGGTGACAACAACGTCCTGCTCCAGCTCGTCGGCAAGCGCCTTCTCGCCGACTACGCGCGACAGTTCAAGGGCAAGGATGCCAAGGCCCTCGCCGCGTTCGCGGTGGGGCAGACCGCCGGGAAGCTGTTCCACGGCGCCGGTCTCCGTCAGCTCGGGCAGGCCGTCGCCGACCGCGGGTCGACCGCGCGGTCGGTCGAGAACGGTCTGCGTGCTCAGCAGCAGCACGAACTGCTCGCCGACCGCGTGCAGCAGATGATCGCCGACATCGCGGGGCGCCTGCGTCCGGCATCCAAGCTGTCCCGCGAAGACGCGGCGGCGCTCTTCAACGAGAACCAGGCCGAGCTGATCGAGGCCGCGCGGGCGCACGGCGAGCTGCTGCAGTGGGAGGCGTTCACCGACGCCATCAACCGTGTCGGCGGCGACGACACCCGCCAGGTGCTGACGTGGCTGCGCGACCTGTTCGGCCTGCAGCTCATCGAGAAGCACCTCGCCTGGTACCTGATCAACGGACGTCTGTCGACGCAGCGCGCGGCGGCGGTGTCGAGCTACATCGACCGGCTGTGCGTGCGGCTGCGTCCCCACGCACAGGACCTGGTGGATGCCTTCGGCTACGGCCCCGAGCACATCCGCGCCTCGATCGCGACGGGCGTCGAGGACGACCGGCAGAACGAGGCGGCGTCGTACTACGCGGCGCTGCGCGCCGCGGGCAACGCTCCGGTTCCGGAGAAGAAGCCCGCCAAGTAGGGCCCGGGCGGCGGGCGGTGGTCACGACGACTGCCGCCCGCCGCCATGTCCGGGGTTCCGTCTACCCTGGGCGCATGATCGACCTCCTCACCGCTTCCGACGGCGTCACCCGGTGCGGGTGGGTCGGTGACGACGCCGAGTACCGCCGGTACCACGACGAGGAGTGGGGCACCGAGCTGCGGGGCGATCGGCCGCTGTTCGAGAAGATGAGCCTCGAGGGCTTCCAGGCGGGCCTCTCGTGGATCACGATCCTGCGCAAGCGGCCCCGCTTCCGCGAGGTGTTCCACGGGTTCGAGCCGTCGGTCGTGGCGGCGTTCGGGCCCGACGACGTCGAGCGCCTGCTCCTGGATGCCGGGATCATCCGCCACCGCGGGAAGATCGAGGCCGTGATCGGCAACGCCACGATCGTCGCCGGCATGGCCGAGGGGGAGCTCGACGCGCTGCTGTGGTCGTTCGCGCCCGCCGCGCACACGCCTCCGTCGACGTTCGCGGGAGTCCCGGCGGTGACGCCCGAGTCCGAGGCGATGAGCAAGGAGCTCCGCCGCCGCGGATTCCGCTTCGTCGGCCCCACCACCATGTACGCGCTCATGCAGTCCTCGGGCATGGTCGACGACCACGTCGCCGGGTGCTGGCGAGCGGTGGCCTGACCGCACCCGCTAGACTGGTGTCCGGAGCTCTCGCTCCCCGCGTCGTCGAACGCACCTGCCCCCCAGCGTGGGCCTTTGACCTTCACGGCGAACGGATGCGCCACCCGGCGCCTTCGCCCATTGCAGCCGCAGTATCGCGGCATCCCGAACCGCCGTGCGTGCGTGCGCGCCGGCAGGAGACTTCATGACGTCCCAGACTTTCACCGACCTCGGCGTGCCCGCGCCGCTCATCGCCGTGCTCGCCGAGCAGGGCAAGAACGAGCCCTTCCCGATCCAGGCCGACACCCTCCCCGACACCCTCGCCGGGCGCGACGTGCTCGGGCGCGGCAAGACGGGCTCGGGCAAGACCCTCGCCTTCTCGCTCCCGCTCGTCGCGCGCCTCGCGGCGAAGAGCGACCGTCGCCGCGGCCGCAAGCCCCGCGCCCTCGTGCTCGCCCCCACGCGTGAGCTCGCGAACCAGATCGACGAGGTCATCAAGCCCCTCGCCGCCGCCTACGACCTGACCACGACCACCGTCTACGGCGGCGTGAACCAGAAGCGCCAGGTCGACGCGCTGGCCGCCGGTGTCGACATCCTCGTCGCGTGCCCCGGCCGCCTGGAAGACCTGATCGGTCAGGGATTCGCGAGCCTCGATGCCGTGGAGATCACCGTTCTCGACGAGGCCGACCACATGGCCGACCTGGGCTTCCTGCCGGGCGTCACCCGTCTGCTCTCGCGGACGCCCGCCGACGGACAGCGCCTGCTCTTCTCGGCGACCCTCGACAACGGCGTGGACAAGCTCGTGAAGCGCTTCCTCCGCAACGAGGTGCTGCACTCCGTCGACGAGGCCCACTCGCACGTCGCCGCGATGACGCACCACGTCTTCGTCCCCGCGGACGCGGATGCCAAGAAGCAGCTCGTCGAGACGCTCGCCTCGGGCACCGCTCGCCGCATCCTCTTCATGCGCACCAAGCACCAGGCGAAGAAGCTCGCGAAGGCGCTGACGGCCGCCGGCATCCCGTCGGTCGATCTGCACGGCAACCTGTCGCAGCCGGCCCGCGACCGCAACCTCGCGGCGTTCGGCGAGGGCCGCGCCAAGGTGCTCGTCGCGACCGACGTCGCGGCCCGTGGCGTGCACGTCGACGGTGTCGAGCTCGTGGTCCACGTCGACCCGCCCGTCGAGCACAAGGCGTACCTGCACCGTTCGGGCCGCACGGCGCGCGCGGGTTCGGCCGGCGACGTCGTCACGATCATGCTGCCCGAGCAGCGTCGCGACACCCTCGACATCCTGCGCAAGGCGAAGATCGACGTCACCCCGCAGCCCGTCACCTCGGCCTCGCCCGAGGTCGTCGCGCTCGTCGGCGAGGTCGCCCCGTACGTCAAGCCCGAGCCGATCGTCGCTCAGCCCCAGGGCGGTGGGCGCTCGCAGGGTGCCAACGCGCAGCGCAAGCGCGCGGCCCGCGGCCAGGGATCCACGGATGCCGCTCCCCGCACGTCCGCTCCCGGCGAGGGACGCCGTCGCCGCGGTCGCGGTGCCGGCCAGTCCGCCCCCGCGGCCGACGCGGCGCAGCCCGCACGTCAGGGCCAGCGCTCGGGTTCGGGCCGCGGTCAGGGCGGCGGCAACGCCCGTGGCGGCGCGAACACCGCCCGTCCGCAGGGCGCCGGACGCTCGGCATCCGGTGCTCCCACGACGGGCATGGTCGTCGGCCGCGCCCCGCGCACGAACCGTCGCGCCCAGGGCTGACCCCGCTGCTCGTCGCCCCGCGGATCCGTCCGCGGGGCGACGTCGTCTCTGCGGCGCTTTCCCCGCGTGCGCGGCCGCCGCCGCCGTCGTGCGGAGTTCGTGGGCGACACGCCGGTTCGGGATGCCGTGCCTCGGCGTGTCCGGTACGAACTCCGCAGGAGGGACCACGGACGCCGGACACCGGCGCCGTTCCGGTCGCGCATGTCGGAGGTCTCGGGCACACTGAGGGGCGACCCAGCCGAGGAGGCCGCCATGACCGATGCCCCCGCCGACGCCCATGACGTGATCCGCGTGCGCGGTGCGCGTGAGAACAACCTCAAGAACGTCGATGTCGACGTGCCCAAGCGGCGATTGACGGTGTTCACGGGCGTGAGCGGGTCGGGCAAGTCGTCTCTGGTGTTCGGCACGATCGCCGCCGAGTCGCAGCGGTTGATCAACGACACGTATCCGACGTTCGTCCAGCAGTTCATGGGGCAGCCCTCGCGTCCCGAGGTCGATGCGCTCGAGAACCTCAGCGCGACGATCCGCGTGGATCAGGAGCGCATGGCGCCCAACTCCCGTTCGACCGTCGGCACGGCGACGGACGTGCACGCGATGCTGCGCGTGCTGTTCAGTCGGCTCGGCCGGCCCCACGTCGGTTCGTCGCAGGCGTTCTCCTTCAACGTCCCGTCCCTCTCGGGCGCCGGAGCGGTGACGATCGCGACGGGGGCGCGCAAGGGCCAGAGGGAGCGGCGGTCGTTCGAGATCACGGGCGGGATGTGTCCCGACTGCGAGGGTCTCGGCCAGGTGAGCGACATCGATCTGACGCAGATCGTCGACGAGTCGCTCTCGCTCAACGACGGAGCGATCCTCGTGCCCGGGTACACCGCCGACGGGTGGATGGTGCGCGTCTTCGCCGAGGCGGGCTTCTTCGACGGCGACACCCCGGTGCGCGACTTCACCCCGGAGCAGCGACGGCTCTTCCTGTACGGCGAGCAGCAGAAGGTGCGGATCGCCAGCACCAACATGACGTACGAGGGTCTCGTCCCGAAGATCACGAAGAGCATGCTGCAGAAAGACCGCGACGGTCTGCAGCCGCACATCCGCGCCTTCGTCGATCGCGCGGTGACGTTCGTGCCGTGCCCCGCGTGCGACGGCACGCGGCTCAACGAGGGCGCGCGTTCGTCGCGTATCGCCGGGGTCAACATCGCGGATGCCGCGGCGATGCAGATCACCGACCTCGCCGCCTGGGTGCGCACCGTCGACGATCCGTCCGTCGCCCCGATCGTCGACGGACTCCGTGACACCCTCGACGCTTTCGTGCACATCGGCCTCGGCTACCTCTCCCTCGACCGTGCGAGTGGCACGCTCTCGGGCGGCGAGGCGCAGCGCACGAAGATGATCCGTCATCTCGGGTCGAGCCTGACCGACATCACCTACGTCTTCGACGAACCGACCGCGGGGCTGCACCCGCACGACATCCAGCGGATGAACGACACCCTCCGGCAGCTGCGTGACAAGGGCAACACCGTCCTCGTGGTCGAGCACAAGCCCGAGGTCATCGAGATCGCCGACCACGTGGTCGACCTGGGTCCGCGCGCGGGACGCGACGGTGGAACGGTCCAGTACGAGGGGGACGTCGCGGGGCTCCGCGCGTCCGCCACGCTGACCGGTCGGTTCCTCGACCATCGGGCGCGGCTCAAGCCCTCGGTCCGCGCGAGGACCGGCGCGATGTCCGTCCGCGGGGCGTCGCAGCACAACCTGAAGAACGTCGACGTCGACGTCCCCCTCGGCATCCTGACCGTCGTGACCGGGGTCGCGGGATCGGGCAAGTCGTCCCTGATCCACGGCAACCTCCCCGTGTTCGACGACGTCGTCGTCGTCGATCAGTCGCCCATCAAGGGATCGCGACGCAGCAGCCCCGCGACCTACACCGGGATCCTGGATGCCGTGCGCTCCGCGTTCGCGAAGGCGAACGGCGTCAAGCCCGCGCTCTTCAGCGCGAACTCCGAGGGGGCGTGCGCCGCGTGCAACGGGCTGGGCGTGATCGTCACGCAGCTCGGCTTCCAGTCCACGGTCGAGACCGTCTGCGAACTCTGTGCGGGCACGGGCTTCGCCGACGAGGTGCTCGAGTACACCCTCCACGGCAAGAACATCGCCGAGGTGCTGCAGATGTCGATCGCCGAGGCGTCGGCGTTCCTCACCACGGGCGCGGCCGTCGCGGTGCTGGGGCGGCTGATCGACGTCGGCCTCGGGTACATCACCCTCGGCCAGTCGCTCAACACCCTGTCGGGCGGGGAGCGCCAGCGCCTGAAACTGGCGATCTCGATGGCCAAGAGGGGAGCAGTGTACGTGCTCGACGAGCCGACGACCGGTCTGCACCTCACCGACGTCGACACTCTTCTCGCGCTGCTCGATTCGCTCGTGGATGCCGGCAACACCGTCGTCGTGATCGAGCACCATCAGGCCGTCATGGCGCACGCCGATTGGATCATCGACATCGGCCCGGGCGCGGGACGCGACGGCGGGTCCATCGTGTTCGAGGGGACACCGGCCGACCTCGTCGCCGCCCGTTCGACGCTCACGGGCGAGCACCTCGCGCGCTACGTCGGGGCCTGAGGGCTGCGGCGCTCAGGCCGGGGGAGCGACCGTCGCGGTGTGCAGGTGTCGGTCGCCGTGGGCGAGCACCTTCACGATGACGCCGCGCTGACGCAACTCCGCCACGGCGCGGGACGCGTCGGTGCGCGAGACCCCGAGCGCTTCGACGGTCGTGACGACGAGGACGTCGCCGCGGGTCAGCGTGAGGAAGAAGCGGTCGAGGCGGGCCGCCCAGTCTTCGAGCGTCTCGGGCGCCGGGTGGCGGAATCCCTCGATGGGGACGCCGAACCGGGTCAGGTCGTCGCGCTGTTGCACGACGGAGGGAAGGCCGGCACGCGAGACGACCAGTCCGACCAGGCGCGATCCGGCGGGACGTGCACGCCACCACGTGCCGTCGCCCTGCATCTCGGTGAAGCACTGCGGGCAGTCGGCCGCGGTGTGGGCGACGGGGACGGCGGCGCTCGTGGCGTCGGCCGATGACGTCGACGTCGGGATCGGATCGCTCATGGGCACCTCCACCTCCATTCTGCCGCACGTCGCAGCCCGCACCGGTGAGGCCGCACGATCCCGGCCGGCAGGCGGGTGCCGCCCTAGTCTTCGCCGTCGATGCGCAGTTCGAGGCTCAGCTGGTCGGCGTCGAGCTCGGCGAGGGCGTGACGGAGCGCCGCGGTGCTGTAGCGCCCGTCGTGACTGATGCGGTTGAGTTCCTGGCGCATCGCGTCGATCGAGGCGAGCCGCAACTCCAACAGGTCGCGCGCCCGCGCGGTGACGTCGTCGTCCGGCGGGCGGGTCAGTCGTGCGCCGGCGCGCTCGACGAGATCCGCGGGGAACGGCTCGCCGTTGCGGCGCGCGAGCGTGCCCGACGTGACGGCGGCCACCGCGGCCTGGCGCAGCTCGGCATCCAGGGAGTGCTGTTCCTCCCGCGTGGGGCCCTCCCCTCCCTCCTCCGAGAGACCGACGCCGCGGACCACCGCCGCGAGGGTCAGCCCCTGCAGGAGCAGGCTGAACAGCGCCACGAGGAAGGCGACGAAGATGAGGAGCGGGCGGTCCGTGACGCCCTCGCTCGGGAGCGTCTGGGCGGCGGCGAGGGTCACCACACCGCGCATCCCCGCCCACACGATGATCACGCCGTGGCGCCAGCCGAGGGGACTGTCGCGGTAGTAGTCGAGATCGGCGACGGTGCGCGTGACCCGTCGGCGCACCCACGAGAATCGCCGCTTCGTGCGCGCCGGATCGGACACGCGTCCGGCGAAGGCTTCGGGATCGGCGCGGTACGCCTCCTCCAGCTGATCGACGGGTTCGCCGATGCGTTCGGCGCGTTCGCGGTGCCGCGGGTGCCGCCGACTCCGCCGGCCCTGGAGCCAGATCAGACCGGCGACGTACAGGGCGCGAACCCCGAGGGCGATGCCGAGCGCGGAGAGGGCGAGCCACGTGCCGTACCAGAGGCCCTCATGCTCCTTGAGGTTCGCGCCGACGATGTCCTTCAGCTCGAGGCCGAAGACCAGGAAGACGCCGCCCTCGAGGATCAACTCGATCGTGCGCCAGTTGACCCGGTCGCTGACCCGCTGTTCCGGGGTGAAGCGCCGGGCGGCGCCCTGGCCCGTCACGATGCCCGCGACCACGGCGGCGACGAGACCCGAGCCGCCGAGATGCTCGGTCGGGAGGTAGGCGATGAAGGGAACGGTGAAGCTCAGCGCGGTGTTGGCCGCCGGGTTGGTCACGCGCTCGCGGACCCGCAGGTTGCCCCATCCGACGAGCGCGCCCAGCGCGAGCGCCAGCAGCACACCCCAGGCGAAGTTGGCGACGGCGTCGCCGAAGGCGAACCCGGATGCCACGGCCGCCACGGCCGTGCGCAGGAGCACGAGCGCGGTCGCATCGTTCAGCAGACTCTCGCCCTCGAGCAGCGTCACCACGCGGGGCGCGATTCCGAGACGCTTCGCGATCGAGGTGGCCACGGCATCCGTCGGACTCAGGATCGCGCCCAATGCCACGCCGAGCGCGAGCCCCATGCCGGGAATGACCGCCGTGAAGAACAGGCCGAGCCCGAGCGCGCTCAGCACGACCAGCAGCACCGAGAGGCCGGCGATCGGCGCGAAGTCGCGGCGGAACTCGATGGCCGGCAGCTGCACCGCCGCCGAGTAGAGCAGCGGGGGCAGCACGCCGATGAGGATCACCTCGGGCGGGACGGCGAACGCCGGGACGAACGGCAGCAGGCTCACGCCGAGCCCGATGGCCATGAGGACCAGCGGACCGGCGACGTTGAAGCGCGGAGCGATCACGGTGACGAGCGAGATCACCACGATCCCGCCGACGACGATGAGAAGGGGGTCGACCACGCTCCGAGGCTAGCGCCGCGACCGTCCCGATGACGACGCGCGCGTCAGCTCTCGGCGCGCACGGCGTCGGCGACCGCCCCCAGTCCCGTGAGGGTTTCGGTGAAGCTGGTCGAGAGCGGGGCCAGTCCGATCCGCAGGCCGTCGGGGTCGCGGTAGTCGGGGATCACGTCCTGCTGCCACAGTCGCGCCGTGACCGCCCGCATCGTCGGGTGGGACAGTGTCACGTGTCCGCCGCGTTCCGCGGGGTCCCGTGGCGAGGCCAGGGTCACACCGAGCGGGCTCAGGATGCCATCCCCCACTCGTATCGCGAATTCGGTCAGGGCCACCGACTTCGCGCGGATCGCGGCGATACCGGCGTCCTCGATCAGGTCGAGCGTGTCGCGCATCGCGAGCATCGCGAGCACCGGAGGCGTTCCCGACAGGAAACGCCGCATGCCGTCGGCCGGGTGGTACTCCGGTCCCATCGCGAAGACGTCGGCCGCGCCCATCCAGCCTTGGATCGGCTGAGCGAGCGCTCCCTGGTGCCGCGTGGCGACGTAGGCGAACGCGGGCGCCCCGGGGCCGCCGTTGAGGTATTTGTACGTGCAGCCGACCGCGAGATCGACCCCCCACGCGTCGAGCGCGATCGGGACGGAACCCGCCGAGTGGCAGAGGTCCCACAGCACGAGCGCGCCCGCGTCGTGCGCGATGCGGGTGAGGTGTTCGGCATCCGCGAGATATCCCGAGCGGTAGGACACGTGGCTGAGCAGAACGACAGCGGTGCGGGGGCCGACCGCGGCGCGGAGCAGGTCGGCATCCACTCCGCGCGCGGTGTCGACGTCGATCCACACGACGCGCGCACCGCGTTCCGCGGCGATGCCCTCGACGAGATACCGATCGGTGGGGAAGTCGTCCCGGCCCACGACGATCTCCACGCGGTCCGGGTCGGACGAAGAGCGTTCGGCGAGGGCCGCCCGCAGCAGTTTGTACAGCAGGACGGTGGTGGAGTCGCCGATGACGGTCTGGCCCGCGGCGGCCCCCAGGGCCAGTCGTCCCACCCGATCGCCGATGTGGAACGGCAGATCCATCCAGGACTCGTCCCACCCGCGGATGAGGCGCCCACCCCACTCCGTGGTGACGAAGTCGGCGAGTCGATCCGCCGTGACGCGCGGCGGCCGTCCGAGCGAGTTGCCGTCGAAGTAGACCAGCGATGTCTCGGCTCCGACGAACGCCGCGCGGTGCGTCGACAGGGGATCCGCGGCGTCCAGGGCGCGGGCCTCGGCGGTGAACGGTTCAGTCGACACGGCTGAGCTCCTCGGTCGGGACGACGACCGCGTGCGACAACCACGTCGCGATGTCGTCGGGGTCGGCGGGTGCGGGGCCCGCCACGAACGTGCGGACACCGTCGGGGCCCGAGCGGGCGGGCCAGGGGTCGGTGAGGGATGCCACGAGGGCATCGCCGCGGATGCCGGCGTCCTGCAGCGCCAGGAGCTCGCGGCGGTTGACGCCGAGGGGGAGCGGGCCGTTGCCGAGGTCGGTGCCGTAGAGCACGCGGCCCCCGCGCGCCGCGAAGCCGGCCAGGTGATGCACCGCGCGGGTGCGGGCGGCGCCGCGGTGGATGTCGAGCGTCGAGATCCACACCTGTCCGCTCTCCGCGGCGCGCGCCGTCAGCCGCCGGGACGGGGCGCCGTCGAACGGCGTGTGGGCGAGCGCCTCCACACCGACGTCGATCGCCCGCTCGACCTGCCCGGTGCCCTGCGCGTGCGCGACGACGGGCAGGCCGCGTTCCCGCGCCGCGGCGAGGATCGCGGTGAGGACCTCGTCCGACGGCACAGGGCCGGCGTCGGCGTTCAGGGCGACCTTGATCACGGAGGCGCCGGCATCGGCCTGCGCGTCCACCGCGGTGCGGGCGCCGCCCGGTTCGCCGGGATGCCGCGAGGCGTTCGAGACCGTGTGCACGATCGCATCCGGAGCCCAGGAACGTCCACCGGGGTACCCGCCCGGCGCGGTGAGGAAGGCGCCGGCGAAGGTCACCCTCGGAAGACCCGGCGCGAGGCGCGCGAGTGCCGCCGGGTCGCCCCCGAGGTCGAGGACACCGGCGATCCCCCGCCCCGGCAGCGCGGAGAGGTCGACCAGGTGGGCGTGGACGTGGTGGTCGACGAACGCGGGAAGCGCCGTTCCGGTCTCACCGGTCGCGCGTCGGCGGACAGGCCACGCGGCGGCGAGCATCGGGCGCGGGCTCAGATCAGCGACAGCTCGCGGAGCTTGGCCTCGACGTCGGCGTTGGAGGGCTCGACGTGGTGCGAAGCGTCGGGGTAGACGACGACGGGGATGTTCGTCCGGCCCGAGATCTCCTTGGCCACGTCGGCTGCCGCGGGGTCGGCCACCAGGTCGACGTACTCGTAGGCGACGCCGAGTTCGTCGAGCTGCTTCTTCGTGCGGATGCAGTCGCGGCACCAGTCGGCGCCGAACATGCGGATGGATGCGTCGGACATGCTTCCAGGGTACGCCGCCGACGCGGCCTCCGGCCTCGGGCCGCCTCAGGCGGCCAGTTCGTCCTCGAGCGTCTCGGGCAGCGGGAGCTGTGCGAGACGGCTCTTCTTGGGGGCGTAGACGACGAGGGCGTGGTACATGAAGCGGACGATGAACGCCGCGATCAGCGTGAGGGCGGTCGCGATCACGACGTGCAGGTGCGCTTCGCTCACGAGCAGCCAGAGCAGCGGGATGCGCACGAGCGCCTCGATGCCGTTGAACGTGAACGACTTCAGGAACCGGTGGCGCATCAGCCCGGACTCGGCGCGCATGTCGGCGAAGACGAGGTACTCGAGCGCGAGGAAGTTGCCGATGATGGTCAGCACGCTCGCGATCACCGAAGCGATCAGGTACTGCACGCCGACGCCCGTCAGCGCCCACGTGATGAGGAGGTTCGCCACCGCGCCGAGACCGCCGACGACGGCGAACGCCGACATGCGGCCGAAGCGCAGCATCGTGAGCTGGGTCAGGAAGCGCATGCCCTGGCTGAAGGAGGCCTTCGACTCGCCGGCGAAGCGCGGGGCGAACGAGAACGGCACCTCGGCCACGCGCATCTGCTTGCGGGCGAGGATCTCGAGAAGGATCTTGAAGCCGCGCGGACGCAGGTCCTCGACGTCGAGCGCACGGCGGTCGATGAGGAAGAAGCCCGTCATCGGGTCGGAGCAGTTGTGCAGCTTGCGCGGGAACATCGCCTTGGTCAGCAGGGTCGACGCGCGGGAGACCATCGTGCGCACGGCATTGGCCAGGCCGTCGGACGTGCCGCCGGCGATGTAACGCGACGCCACGACCACATCGGCGTCGCCCATCTCGGCGCGGGCGAGCAGCTCCGCGATCACCTCGGGCGGGTGCTGCAGGTCGCCGTCCATGACGACGCAGAAGTCGGATGCCGCGGCCCGGATGCCGTCGACCACGGCGCCGCCGAGGCCGCCGACGGGCTGGTCGCGGTGGAGGAGGCGTACGGGGATCGATGCCTGTTCCGCGACGGCACGGATGACGTCGGGTGTGTCATCCGTGGAGTCGTCGACGAAGAGGATCTCGACGTCGCGACCGGGAAGCGCGGCCGTCGTTCGACGGACGAGTTCGGCGACGTTCGGACCCTCGTTGAAGGTCGGAACGATGACGGATAGGTCCATGGATGCTCGCGTTTCGGTGAAGCCGGAAGTACACAGCGTAGAACGGCCGACGCGTGCCCAAATGAGGATTGTGCATCATTTGGCTGAGAGCTAGCGGGACGTTCACCCCCCGGGAGCGGTGCCATGGGGCGGCCATCAGCCGATGGCATCCTTCAGATCGTCCACGGTCATGCCGTAGTTCATGCGGATGACGGGGAGCGCGAGCTTGTCGGTTCCGACCCGCACGTACCCGTGTTCGACGGTGCGACCGAGCTCGAAGCCCGCACGGCGGAGGCCTTCCTTGGTCGTGTCGTCGTAGTGCCCGAAAGGGTAGGCCACGACCTCTTTCGCCCCGAGGATCTCGGCGGACTGCTGGAGGTCGGCGGCGATGGTGTCGGCGTCCTCGTTGACCATGCGCCCCTTGCCGTTCGCCCCCGCGCGGTGCATGTCGTGCGTGTGGGAGCGCTGCAGGACGAAGCGGTTGGGCGTTCCCTCGGTGCGCGCCGAGGTGATGACGAACGACGTGGTGAGGAGGTTCCGCCCGTCCACGACGGGTGCCGCCTGCTCGAGCCACGTGCTGTCGGCGTCGTCGTCGGTGATGATGACCGAGCGCTTCGGAAGGAACACGGCCCCGTCGATGAAGGCGCTCAGCTCGTCCCACGTGGGCAGGTAGAAGCCGGATTCCTGGATGTAGGCCATCTGCGCGTCGAAGTCGCCGATGTAGGTGTAGTTCGCGCGCAGCCAGGTGTCCTCGCCCTCGGGATTCCGCGTGAACTGGTGGTACATCAGGATCGGGATGCCGGCGTCCTCCGCCGCGTTCGCCTCGGGCGTCGTCCAGGCGGCGTACAACGTCTTCTCGCGCGCGGTGCACGAGACGAGGTCGGCCCCGTTCACGCGAGCGGGGAGCGACAGGGCGGCGGCGTCGCCGGGGCTGGCGTACCAGCCGGCGAAGACGCGGCCCTCGGCCCGCGGGATCGGGAGCGTGTCGAAGCGCAGGTCCTGCGTCTGGAGTTGAGGGGCGAGCGAGATGCCGTCGCCCACGAACGATACGGCGCACGCCTTCGGATCCGTGGTCGTCGACAGCAGCGTCTGCGCCGCCGTGAGGGGCGTCGGGGTGGGAGTGGACGTCGGGCTCGGCGTCGGCGGGGTCTCCGCCACGGGCAGGCCGGCCGACCCGCGCAGCACCGCGAACAGGGACACGCCGCCCGCGATGAGGGCGACGGCGACGACTGCGACGATCGTGCGCCGCAGGCGAACCCGTCGCGAAGTGAGGCGGCGTCGTTGCGCGCGCGTGACCATCGAATCTTCCCCCCGGGTTGCGACGATCGTCCCCACGATCACGGCGATCCTAGCCGGACGTCTCTCTCGATCACGGATCAGCGGGTGCGGGACGACACGGGATGATGAGGGGATGATCCGCATCGGCATCGTCGGCACCAGTTCCATCTCCGAGCGTCTGGTGGACGCCGTGCGCACCGTGGACGGCGTCGGACTCGGCCCGGTGGCGTCGCGCGACGCGGTCCGGGGACGGGAGTTCGCCGAACGGATCGGAGCGCCGGGAGCGGCCGACGGACTCGAGGGGCTCCTCGACGGCGGCGACATCGACGCCGTGTACATCGCCAGCCCCAACTCGGTCCACGCCGCGCAGATACGGACGGCGGTGGATGCCGGCATCCCGGTGCTCGTCGAAAAGCCGGCGACGCTCACGGCCGAGGAGTGGGAAGGTCTCGTCGCACACGCGCGCGGGCGCGGTGTCGTGCTGCTCGAGGCCATGCGCACGGCCTACGACCCCGGCATCCGCGCGATCCAGGAGGTGCTGCCGCGACTCGGCCGCGTCCGCCGGGTCTCGTTCCGGTACGAGAAGCGCTCCGCCCGATACGACCATGTGCTGGCAGGCGAGCGGACGAACATCTTCGACCCCGCGCTCGGGGGGAGCGCCCTCCGTGACCTGGGCGTCTACCCCCTGCACGCCCTCGTCCTCCTGTTCGGTGCGCCACGCACCATCGCGGGAGCGCGCGTGGGCATCGCCTCGGGCACGGACGGACTCGGCAGTGCGATCGCCGAATACGACGATTTCGTCGCCGATGCGGCCTGGTCGAAGATCACCGACACGTCCCTGCCGAGCGAGATCCAGGGGGAGGACGGCTCGCTCGCGATCGACGCCATCGATGCGCCCCGGCGGCTGGTCCTCACTCCGCGCGCCGGTGTGCCCGAGGTCATCGACGTCACCGCCGCCGAGAACCCGATGGTCGGGGAGGTCGAGCGTCTGCGCGAAGCGGTGCGCGGGGCCGACATCGCCGTCGACCAGGACCGCACCGCCCGCACGCTGCGTCTCGTCGACGCCCTCCTGCGCTGAGCATTCACCCGCCGTTTCCCCTCCCGCGGTAGGAAGAGCGGATGACACGAGCCGGAACCGTTCCCGAGGTCTTCCTCGCGTTCCTGCGCCTGGGAGTGACGTCCTTCGGTGGACCGATCGCCCACCTCGGCTACTTCCGCGACGACCTCGTCACCCGCCGGCGCTGGATGGACGACCGCGCCTACGCCGACCTCGTCGCCCTGTGCCAGTTCCTGCCGGGACCCGCCTCCAGCCAGGTCGGCTTCGCGATGGGCCTGCAGCGCGCCGGCGTCTTCGGCGCGCTCGCGGCGTTCCTCGGCTTCACGCTGCCCTCCGCCGTGCTGCTCGTGGCGTTCGCCGCCGGGGCGTCCCTCTTCGGTGGCCCGGTGGGCGGCGGCATCCTGGAGGGTCTGAAGATCGTCGCGGTCGCGATCGTCGCGCAGGCCGTGTGGGGGATGGCCCGCTCTCTCACCCCCGACGCTCCTCGCGCGGGGATCGCCGTGGTCGCTGCCGCGCTCGCGCTGTCCGTTCCGGGCGCGGTCGGGCAGCTCGGGGCCCTGGCGATCGGCGTCGTCGCGGGTCTCGTGCTGCTGCGCGCGGTCGTGGAGCAATCGGGGGAGTCGCTGCCCTCGTTCGGTGTGCCCCGGGCCGTCGCGGTCGGATGCCTCGTGGTCGCGGGCGCCGCGCTCGTCGGTCTGCCGCTCCTCGCGGCGACCACTGGGTCGGGGCTCATCGCGCTCGCCGACGCCTTCTTCCGGTCCGGCGCGCTCGTCTTCGGGGGAGGCCACGTCGTCCTGCCGCTCCTGCAGGCCGAGGTCGTGCAGACCGGATGGGTGTCGCCCGACGCGTTCCTCGCGGGCTACGGCGCCGCGCAGGCCGTTCCCGGCCCGCTGTTCACGTTCGGGGCGTATCTCGGCGCCGTCTCGTCGGTCGGTCCCGGCGGTGTCGCGGGAGCGGTGGTCGCGCTCACGGCGATCTTCCTCCCGGGGTTCCTCGTGCTCGTCGGGGTCCTCCCGTTCTGGGACGCGTTGCGCGATCGACGCCGCGTCCGCGCGGCGATGCGGGGGGCGAACGCGGCCGTCGTCGGCATCCTCGGGGCCGCGCTGTACACCCCGGTGTTCACCACGGCGGTCACCGGCCCCGGGCCGTTCGTGCTCGCCCTGGTGGGGTTCGTGCTCCTGACGGCGTTCCGCATCCCGGCGTGGGTCGTCGTGATCGTCGGGGCGGTCGGCGGGATCCTGCTCGCCCTGCTCTGAGAGTCGGCTGAGCCTGCGTGTCGGGAGGAGTGACACCGGGTTCCGCCTTTGGCAGGATGAGCGCACGGCATCGTCGCCGCGTCGGTATCGAAGGAGATCCCGTGTTCCAGAGCCCCTACCCGCGCATCGCCGTTCCGTCGCACAGTGTCTACGACCACCTCTTCGGCTCGCTCGACGAATCCGATCTCGAACGTGTGGCCCTGATCGATCCGGCCACGGGTGACGAAACGACGTACGGTCGCCTGCGGGCGCAGGTGGACGCGTTCGCCGGGGCGCTGGCCCACCGGGGCGTCGGCACCGACACGGTGATCGCGCTGCTCTGCCCGAACATCCCCGCGTTCGCGACGGTGTTCCATGGCATCCTGCGCCTGGGTGCCGTCGTCACGACGGTCAACTCCCTCTACACCGCCCACGAGATCGAGACGCAGCTGAGGGATGCCGGGGCCACCTGGCTCGTCACCGTCTCCCCGCTGCTCGGTCCCGCCGCCGAAGCCGCCGCCGCGGCCGGCATCCCCGACGACAGGGTGATCGTGCTGGACGGCGCGCCGGGGCACCTCGACCTGCGGTACCTGCTCGCCGAGCAGCGCACCCCGCCGGAGGTCGACTTCGACCCGGAGACGCACGTGGCGGTCCTGCCGTACTCTTCCGGGACGACGGGCGTGCCGAAGGGCGTCATGCTCTCGCACCGCAACCTCGTCGCCAATGTCGACCAATGCCGCGTGAGCATCCGGCTCGGGAGCGACGATCGCGTCCTCGCCGTGCTGCCGTTCTTCCACATCTACGGGATGACGGTGCTCCTGAACCTCGCGCTCCGCCAGCGCGCGACGCTCGTGACGATGCCGAAGTTCGATCTGCTGGCGTTCCTCCGCTGCATCCAGGCGCATCGGTGCACGTTCCTGTTCATCGCGCCGCCGATCGCGGTGGCCCTCGCGAAGCACCCCGTCGTCGACGACTTCGACATCTCGAGCGTCCACACCGTGTTCTCGGGCGCGGCGCCCCTCGACGGTGAGACCGCCGAGACCGCGGGTCGCCGCATCCACGCGCGGTTCTTCCAGGGGTACGGGATGAGCGAGCTCAGTCCCGTCTCGCACGCGATCCCACCCGAGCGCGACGACATGCCCGTCAGTTCGGTCGGCGTGCTCGTCCCGAACGTCGAGGCGAAGCTCGTCGACACCGAGACCGGTGCGGAGATCGACGAGCACGGGGCCGACGGGCTGACCGCTCCCGGGGAGCTGTGGGTGCGTGGTCCGAACGTGATGCTCGGCTATCTCCATCGGCCGGATGCCACCGCCGACACGATCGACGCCGACGGCTTCCTCCACACGGGCGACATCGCCACGCACCACGTCGACGGGTACTTCACGATCGTCGATCGGCTCAAGGAACTCATCAAGTACAAGGGGTATCAGATCGCCCCCGCGGAGCTCGAGGCGCTGCTGCTGTCGCATCCGAAGATCCAGGATGCCGCCGTCATCGGCGTCCTCGACGACGACAAGCAGGAGATCCCGAAGGCGTTCGTCGTCGCCGCACCGGGCGCTGAGCTCACGGCCGACGACGTCATGGCCTTCGTGGCGGCCGAGGTCGCGCCGCACAAGAAGGTGCGGCGCGTGGAGTTCATCGACGCGATCCCGAAGTCCGCGTCGGGGAAGATCCTGCGCAAGGACCTGCGGGCGCGGGAGGTCTGACGCCGCGCCGCGCGTTGAGTGTCCAGGACACGCGGGCTGCCGCGCGCCACATCCGCGTGTCGGGGACACTCAGGCGGAGGAGGCGGGGGCGCCGGACAAGACGAAACCCCCGCGATGTAGAAGCTACGCGAGGGTTCCTGGGGTGACTGTAACGGTCACCCGTGTGGCTCCGACCGGCATCGATCCGGTGACCTTTCGATTTTCAGTCGAACGCTCTACCAACTGAGCTACAGAGCCGAGCGGCATGTCTGCCGCTTCCTAGACGAAAGGCCTCCTCGAAAGAAGGCCCGTCGCTATGGAGCGACCCTGACGGGACTTGAACCCGCGACCTCCGCCGTGACAGGGCGGCACGCTAACCAACTGCGCTACAGGGCCATGATTGTTAACTTGTGTTCGGCGAGTGACCCCAACGGGATTCGAACCCGTGCTACCGCCGTGAAAGGGCGGCGTCCTAGGCCGCTAAACGATGGGGCCGGATGAACCCCGAAACCTTGCGATTCCGTGCTCACTTGCCGACGACCGAGCCTACTTCATGATTCTCGAGATTGCCAATCGAGGGCGTGGCGGTCCGGCGCCCCGGCGTGTCGAGGGGTCAGACTGGGCCGCGGCAGCGGGAACTCGCCCTGTTGTTCGTGTGATTCGTGTTGCTACTGTGGTGCGAGTTGCGAACCGGTGAGATGAGGTATTCCCGTGACGCTTGACCCCCTCGACGGCGCCGACGACTGCGGTTGCGCGCCCAGCCCCGCCGAGCGCGCGCGTCTGTGGCCGTCGCTGGACCGCCGCGGAGCACTGAGGCTCGGTGCGTTCGGGGCCGTCGCCCTCGGTGCCATCGGGGCCACGGTGCCGTCGCTCGTCTCGTCGTCCCCCGCCTTCGCCGCCGACTACCCCTCGTGGGCCGATGTCGAGGCCGCGCGGGCCAACGAGGCCGCCAAGGGCGCCGAGATCACCCGCATCCAGGGTCTGATCGCGGGCCTGCAGTCCGAGGTCGAGCGCACGCAGGCCGAGGTCCAGGCGCGTTCCGACGAGTACTACGCCGCTCAGCAGGCGTTCTTCGACGCCGACTACCGCGCTCAGCAGATCCGCGCCCAGGCGGATGCCGAGACCGCCAAGGCGACGGATGCCGCGACCAAGGCCGGCAAGGTCGCGGCGCAGCTCTATCGCAGCGGAGGCGACGACACGTCGCTCGACCTTTTCTTCTCGGGCTCCGCCGCCAGCGCCGATGACCTCCTCGCCAAGCTCGGCACGATGGACAAGCTGCTCGACCGCAACCGCTCGGTCTACGCCGCTGCCGTGGCCGCGCGCGACAGCGCCAAGAACCTCGGCAGCCAGGCCGACGACGCCAAGGCCGAACGCGACCGCCTGCAGAAGATCGCCGAAGACAAGATGGTCGCCGCGCAGCAGGCGGCGGACGCCGCGCAAGCCGCTCTGGCCGCGCAGCAGGCGAATCAGGTCGTGCTGCAGGCCCAGCTCGCCGCACTGCAGGACACGACCGCGAAGACGGTCGCCGACTACCAGGCCGGCGTCGAGGCCGAGCGCAAGGCGCGCGAAGAGCGCGAGCGCAAAGCCCGCGAAGAGGCCGAAGCGCGCGACCGCGCCGCCCGTGAGGCGGCGGCGGCCGCGGCGGCCGCTGCCAACAACGGCGGCGGCGGAGGCGGCGGCGGTGGCGGCGGCGGTGGCGGCAGCAGCAGCGGTGGCGGAGACGTCGTCAGCTCGGGATGGGCTCGTCCCTCCTCGGCGGGAACGACGTCGGGATACGGACCCCGCACCGGCCAGTGCGGTGCGAGCTATTGCGCGAGCACCTGGCACCTCGGTCTCGACTTCGGTGCGAGCTGCTGGTCGCCGATCTACGCTGCGGCGAGCGGACGCGTCACCTACGCCGGGCTGAACAGCGGCTACGGCAACTACATCCGCATCCAGCACGACGACGGGTCGGGCACCGGGTACGCCCACATCGTCAACGGCGGCATCTACGTCTCGTACGGACAGCGCGTGTCGGCCGGCCAGCAGATCGCCGCGACGGGGCAGACGGGCAACTCGTTCGGCTGCCACCTCCACTTCGAGGTCTACCCGCCGTGGGGCGGGACGACCGACCCCGCGCCGTGGCTGCGCGATCGCGGCGTCTGGGTCTGAGCAACGCGAAAGCCCCCGGTCGATGACCGGGGGCTTCGTCGTGACCGGGAGGTCAGAGCGTGTTGGGCGCTTCGCCCTCACCCTGCGTCTTGGTCTGTGCGTCGTGCTCCTCGAAGCGCGCGAACGCCTCGCCGACCAGGCGCTCGGCCTCGGCGGCATCCGCCCACTCGTCGACCTTGACCCACTTGTGGGGCTCCAGGTCCTTGTAGTGCTCGAAGAAGTGCGAGATCTCCTTCTTCGTCCAGTCGTCGATGTCGCCGACGTCCTGGATGTGGTCCCAGCGCGGGTCCTTCGCGAGCACCGCGACGACCTTGTCGTCGCCGCCGGCCTCGTCGCTCATCTTCAGCACGCCCACGGGGCGCACCTTCGCGAGGATGCCGGGGTAGAGGTCGCGGTCGAGGAGGACCAGCACGTCGAGCGGGTCGCCGTCTTCGCCGAGGGTGTTCTCGAAGAAGCCGTAGTTGGCCGGGTAGCCGAACACCGTGTACAGGATGCGGTCGAGGAAGACCCGGCCCGTGCCGTGGTCGACCTCGTACTTCACGCGGCTGCCGCGCGGGATCTCGATGACGGCGTCGTACGCGCCCATACGTGTGCTCCTTAGATCGGTGGAATTCCGCGCCCAGCCTAGTCGGGGCGTCCGCGCTGACGTGGCCTGCGCGCCAGGGCGGATAGCGTGGATGCCATGCACGAGCGGCGACCCGGACTCGACCCCGCCGTGGCCGAGGTGCGGCGGGCCGTCCGTGCCGCCCTCGACGGGCGCGGCGTCGTCATCGTCGCGCTGTCGGGCGGGGCGGACTCCCTCGCGCTCGCGGCGGCGACCGCGTTCGAGGCGCCGCGTCTCGGCATCCGTGCGGAGGCCGTCGTGATCGACCACGGCCTCCAGGGCGGATCGGATGCCGTGGCGGCCGCCGCCGCGGAGAAGGCGCGCGCTCTCGGGCTCGACGCCCGCGTCGTGACCGTGCGGGTCGGCTCGACGAACGGACCCGAGGCCGCTGCGCGGGAAGCGCGGTACGCCGCTCTCACCCGCGTGGCGGCGGAGACGGGCGCCGACGCGGTGCTGCTGGGCCACACCCTCGACGATCAGGCCGAGACGGTGCTGCTCGGACTCGCGCGGGGGTCGGGGGCGACGAGCCTGTCGGGCATGGCGCCCGAGCGGCGGGATGCCACGGGCCCGGTGTGGCTGCGCCCGATGCTGGGGGTGCGTCGCGAGACGACCGTCGCGGCGTGCGCGGCCGAGGGGCTCGAGCCGTGGACCGACCCGCACAACGCCGACCCCGTGTTCGCGCGCGTGCGCGTACGGGAAACCGTGCTGCCGGTGCTCGAGCGAGAGCTCGGTCCCGGTGTCGCGGAGGCGCTCGCCCGCACCGCGGAGCAGCTGCGCGAGGACGCCGCGGCCTTCCAAGACATGATCGACGAGACGATCGAGGACATCGTCGAGCATGCCGAGGCCGGGATATCGGTCTCGGTCGCGGCGTTGGCGGCCAACCCCGCCGCGCTGCGCAACCGCATCGTGCGGTACGTCGTCGACAGCGAGTTCGGCGTCGCCCTCACCCGCGCCCAGACGCTGGAGGTCGCCCGCCTCGCCACCGACTGGCGCGGACAGGGGCCGATCGACCTTCCCGGCTGCCTCGCCCGCCGTGTCGGGGGCCGGATCGAGATCGTCGCGCGGGCGGCATCCTGAGTCGTCCCGCGTAGGATTCAGGGATGCGCGCGGCCGACATTTCCGACGACATCAGTGAAGTCCTCCTCACCGAGGAGCAGATCCACGACAAGCTCGCCGAGCTCGCGGCACAGGTCGCGGCCGACTACGCCGGGCGCGACGTCGTGCTGGTGGGCGTCCTCAAGGGCGCCGTGATGGTCATGGCCGACTTCGCCCGCCACCTGCCGATGCACATCACGATGGACTGGATGGCCGTGTCGTCCTACGGCGCGAGCACGCGCTCGAGCGGCGTCGTGCAGATCCGGAAGGACCTCGACACCGACATCACCGGCAAAGACGTGCTGATCGTCGAGGACATCATCGACTCCGGCCTGACGCTCAGCTGGCTTCTGGAGAACTTCGCCTCGCGCGGGGCCGCGTCCGTCGAGGTGCTCGCGCTCCTGCGCAAGCCGGATGCCATGAAGGTCGAGGTCGACTGCCGCTACGTCGGGTTCGACATCCCCAACGACTTCGTCATCGGGTACGGCCTGGACTACGCCGAGAAGTACCGGAACCTCCGCGACGTCGCCGTCCTCGCGCCGCACGTCTACTCCTGATCACCCGCCGGATGCGGCGCGCCGGCGCCCCGGCATCCGTCTCCCGCTACGCCCACGACGAACGCACAGGCCCGGCATAGTCGCCGGGCGTTACCCTGACTTCACCGCTTTTTCCGCAGCGGATCACGAAAGGGCTGGGCTCGCCCACCATGGATTTCAAGAAGATCACGCGCAATCCGATCATCTACGTTCTGTTGGTCGGTCTGCTTCTGGTCATCGGTTTCTCGCTGATCTCGAACCTCAGTGGGGCGAAGCAGATCTCGACCCAGGAGGGTCTGCAACTGCTGAAGGGCACCACGGTGACCTCGGCGACGACCAATGACACCGACCAGCGCGTCGATCTCAAGCTCTCCCAGCCCTTCGAAGGCGCCGACTCCGTGCAGTTCTACTACGGAGGTGCGCGTGCGTCCGAGGTGGCGACGGCGATCGACAACGCCGCCCCCAAGGACGGCTTCAACGACGTCGTGCCGCGCCCCGGGTTCCTCGACGGTTTCATCTCTCTGATGCTGCCGCTCGTGCTGCTGGGCCTGCTGTTCTGGTGGCTGCTCTCCAGCGCGCAGGGCGGCGGGAGCAAGGTCATGCAGTTCGGCAAGTCGCGCGCGAAGCTCGTGACGAAGGAGACGCCCACCGTCACCTTCCAGGACGTCGCCGGATCCGACGAGGCCATCGAGGAACTCGAAGAGATCAAGGACTTCCTGAAGGACCCGAAGAAGTTCGAGGAGGTCGGCGCCCGCATCCCGAAGGGTGTGCTGCTGTACGGCCCTCCCGGTACCGGCAAGACGCTGCTCGCCCGCGCCGTCGCGGGTGAGGCGGGCGTTCCGTTCTACTCGATCTCGGGTTCGGACTTCGTCGAGATGTTCGTGGGTGTCGGCGCGAGCCGCGTCCGCGACCTGTTCAACCAGGCGAAGGAGAACTCGCCGGCGATCATCTTCATCGACGAGATCGACGCCGTCGGTCGCCACCGTGGTGCCGGTATGGGCGGCGGTCACGACGAGCGCGAGCAGACGCTGAACCAGATGCTCGTCGAGATGGACGGCTTCGACCCCAAGGTCAACGTGATCGTGATCGCGGCCACCAACCGTCCCGACATCCTCGACCCCGCTCTGCTGCGCCCGGGCCGTTTCGACCGGCAGATCGGCGTCGATGCCCCCGATCTCAAGGGTCGGCAGCGGATCCTCGAGGTGCACGGCCGCGGCAAACCCCTGTCCGACTCGGTCGACCTCGAGGTCGTCGCCCGCAAGACGCCCGGTTTCACCGGTGCCGATCTCGCGAACGTGCTGAACGAGGCTGCGCTGCTGACCGCGCGCTCGAACGCGCAGCTCATCGACAACCGCGCCCTCGACGAGGCGATCGACCGCGTCATCGCCGGCCCGCAGCGGCGTACGCGCGTGATGAAGGACAAAGAGAAGCTCATCACGGCGTACCACGAGGGCGGCCATGCGCTCGCGGCGGCGGCGATGAACCACACCGACCCCGTGACGAAGGTCACGATCCTGCCGCGCGGCAAGGCGCTGGGCTACACGATGGTGCTGCCGCTGGACGACAAGTACTCCGTGACCCGCAACGAGCTGCAGGACCAGCTGACGTACGCGATGGGCGGACGTGTGGCCGAGGAGATCGTGTTCCACGACCCCACCACCGGTGCCTCGAACGACATCGAGAAGGCCACCAGCATCGCGCGGAAGATGGTCACCGAGTACGGCATGACCAACGAGGTCGGTCCGGTCAAGCTCGGCTCGTCCTCCGGCGAGGTGTTCATGGGCCGCGACATGGGTCACGGCCGCGACTTCTCGGAGCGCATCGCGGAACGCGTCGACGCCCAGGTGCGTGGACTGATCGAGCAGGCGCACAACGAGGCGTACCAGGTGATCAACGACAACCGCGAGGTGCTCGACCGCCTGGCGCTGGCCCTGCTCGAGAAGGAGACCCTCGACCACAACGAGCTGGCCGAGATCTTCAAGGACGTCAAGCGTCTGCCCCCGCGCCCGCAGTGGCTGTCGTCGGGCGACCGTCCGGTGTCGAGCCTGCCGCCCGTCGAGGTGCCGCGCCGCTCCGCTACCGCGGGGGTCGCCGCGTCCACCGAAGCCGACGCGCAGCCCGCGACCCAGCCGCAGCGCCGGCCGAGCGGACAGACGCGTCCGGCCACCGCCTAAGGCGCCGTGGCCGTCGACCGGGAGCGCGTGTCCGCGCTCGTACGCGAGCTGCTCGAGGCGATCGGTGAGGACCCCGATCGCCCGGGCCTGCGGCAGACCCCGGCCCGGGTCGCGGACTCGTGGAGCGAGTTCTTCGGGGGAGTCGGGCAGGATGCCGGCGCTCCGCTGCAGCACACGATCTCGGTGACGCGCGGGCCCGCTCCCGACACCCTTCCGTCCGGCGCGGTGATGCTCCGCGACATCGCGTTCCGATCGATGTGCGAGCACCATCTGCTGCCGTTCCGGGGACGCGCGCACGTGGCGTATCTCCCGGGGGAGGAGGTCGTCGGACTCGGCGCGCTGCCCCGGGTCATCGACGTCCTCGCCGCACGACCCCAGGTGCAGGAGCGCCTCGGCGAGCAGGTGGCCGACACGATCGCGGCGGCCCTGGACGCCCGCGGTGTGCTCGTCGTGCTGGATGCCACCCACGAATGCGTCACGATGCGCGGGGGGCGCCAGCCCGAAGCCTCGACCGTGACGATCGCCGCGCGCGGTGCGTACACCGACCCCGTGGCCCGCGCCGAGCTGATCGCGTTGATCGGTCGGGGGCGCGGATGACCCTCGTCATGGGGATCGTCAACGTCACCCCCGATTCCTTCAGCGACGGCGGGCGGTTCCTCGATCCCGACGTCGCGATCGCGCACGCCCGCACGCTCCACGCCCAGGGCGCGGACCTGCTCGACGTCGGCGGTGAGTCGACGCGGCCGGGAGCCGACCGGGTCGCCCCTCGGATCGAGCAGCAGCGCGTGCTCCCGGTCGTTGCGGCATTGGCATCCGAGGGTCTGTACGTGAGCGTCGACACGATGAACGCGACGACCGCGCGGGCCGCGGTCGCCGCGGGCGCCCGATTGGTCAACGACGTGTCGGGTGGTCTCGCCGACCCCGAGATGTTCGCCGCGGTCGCCGAATCGGGCGCCGAGATCGCGCTCGGGCACTGGCGCGGACCGTCGGCCGAGATGTACGCACGGGCGGAGTACGACGACGTGGTCGCCGAGGTGATCGCGGAGCTGGGCGAGCGAGTGGACGCGGCGGAGGCGGCCGGCATCCCGCGTTCCCGCCTCATCGTCGACCCGGGCATCGGCTTCGGCAAGCGCGGAGATCAGAACTGGCAGGTGCTGCGCGCGCTGCCCCGCGTGGGAGACCTCGGATGCCGTGTGCTCGTCGGCACGAGCCGGAAGCGGTTCCTCGCCGAGACGATCGGCGCCGACGCCGACCTGGATCGCCGCGACCTGGCGACGGCGGTCACCAGCGCCCTGGCGGGTCGCGCCGGCGCGTGGGCCGTGCGCGTGCACGACATCCCGACCACTCGCGACGCGCTCGCCGTCGCCCGCGCCTGGGAGGCCTGATGGACTTCGCCGACGAGATCACATTGACGGGGGTGCGCGCCTTCGGGTTCCACGGCGTCTACGCCGACGAGAAGCGGGAAGGGCAGGAGTTCGTCGTCGACGTGGTGCTGCAGCTCTCGCTGCGACCGGCCGCCGAGTCGGACGACGTCGTCGACACCGTGCACTACGGCGAACTCGCCGAGCGCATCGTCGCCCACGTCGAGGGCGATCGCGTCGATCTGCTGGAGACCCTCGCGCAGCGCATCGCCGACGATGTCCTCGCCGACGAACGCGTCCTGCTCGTCACGGTGACCGTGCACAAACCGCACGCCCCGATCACCGTCCCGTTCGCCGACGTGTCGGTGACGATCCGCCGGGGGCGCGTGTGAGCGTCCGCTTGGCGCACGGGATCGGCGACCCGCCCTCCGAGGTGCCGGTCGCGGCCGTCGTCGCCCTCGGGGCCAACCTCGGCGCGCGCGCCGCGACGCTCTCCGCGGCCGTCGAGGAGCTGCGCCTCCTGCCGCTGACGACCGACGTCCGGGTGTCGGCCCCCATCGAGACGGTCGCCGTCACCCTCGCCGGAGCCGATGCCGACGCGCCGCGTTATCTCAACGCCGTCGCGCTGCTGCAGACGCGGTTGGCGCCGGCGACGCTGCTGCGCGAACTCCACCGCATCGAGGCGGACCACGGGCGTGTGCGTCGCGAGAAGTGGGGCGATCGCACGCTGGATCTCGACCTCATCGCCTACGGCGAGGCCCGCATCGACGAGCCGCATCTGACCGTCCCGCATCCCCGCGCGCACGAGCGCGAGTTCGTCCTCGCTCCGTGGCACGACATCGACCCGGATGCCGAGATCCCCGGGCGCGGACGGGTCGACGCCCTGCTCGCCGCTGTCCGCGAGGAGGCATCGTGAAGCGGACCGGCGCGACGATCCTGATCGTGGCCGCCCTCGCGGGGCTCGTCGTCGGCTTCCTCGTCGACGCCATGCTCACGGCGGCCGCACGCCCGACCTTCGTCCCCGTGGCGAGCCTGCCGACGATCCTCGTCCTCCTGGCGGCGGTCGTGGTGGGGGTCGCGGTACCGATCTTCCGCGCGTCCCGCGGGCGGAGCGCCCGGCGCATCGACCCGTTCCGGGCGCTGCGCGTCGCGATGCTCGCCAAGGCCTCGTCCCTCGTCGGCGCGGCGGCGACCGGTTTCGCTCTGGGGCTCCTCGCGTTCGTTCTCACCCGTCCGTTCACTCCGTCGCTAGGCTCGTTGGGGTCGGTCATCGCGACGGCGGTGTGCGGTGCCGTCCTCGTCGTCGCGGGACTCGTGGCCGAGCAGCTGTGCACCATCCGGAAGGACGACGATGACGAACACCCCGGACCTTCCGGAGCGCACCCCGACGCCGGACCCTCGATCCGCTGAGCCGGCCGCGTCCGTCCTCGACGAGGCCACCTACGACCGGATCCTCGAACCGCGCGCCGAGGGAAGGCTGCCGCTCGGCGACGGCACGTGGCATCAGCTCGCCCGGGCGTACGTGCGGGTGCAGCTGATCTCGCAGGGCGCGGTCTTCGTCCTGGTCCTCGTCGCCGCGATCGTCGCTCAGGCCTTCTCCGGGTTCCTGTGGCAGTGGATCCCCGTCGGTGTCGTGCTCGTGGTCACCGCGATCGGCATGATCATCACCCCCCGCCAGGCGCGTTCGACCGGCTATCAGCTGCGCCGCGACGACCTCGTCTTCCGCCGCGGCATCCTGTGGCAGCGCGTGGTCGCCGTTCCCTACGGCCGCATGCAGCTCGTCGACATCACCCACGGTCCTCTCGATCGTGGCTTCGGTATCGCTCAGCTCAAGCTCGTCACGGCGGCGGCGTCGTCGGGGGTCACGATCCCGGGCTTGACGCAGCGCGCCGCCGAGGAGCTGCGCGACACCCTCATCGACGTCGCCGAGACCCGCCGGACCGGGCTGTGACCGACCACACCGGTTCTGACGGCCGGCCCACCGATCCCCGGTGGGACCCGCCGCCCGCCGAAGCCGTGGTGCCGGAGGGCGCCGCGCCGGGGGATGCGCCGCCGCGTGCGCTCGTCCGGTCTCCGCTGAGCGACGGCGAGTGGCAGCGGCTGCACCCGCTGACACCGCTGCTGCGGGGCGGGCTGTTCCTGCTCGTGATCATCGGCATCATCGTCGCCAACCTCCGCGAGCGGTTGATCGAGCTGTTCCTGCCCGCGGTGACGGATCTGCCGCCGGGGGTCATCCCGCCCGACCCGGTCGATTTCATCCTCGCCAACAACCTCATCCTGATCGCCGCCGGCGGCGCCCTCGCGGTGCTGATCGTGCTGCTCGTGATCTTCCGGCTGTCGTGGAGGTTCCACACCTTCCGGATCAGTGACGACGATGTCGAGGTGCGCTCGGGTGTTCTCTTCCGCACCCATCGGCGGGCTCCGCTCGATCGGGTGCAGGGGGTCAATCTCACGCGTCCGATGGTGGCGCGACTCCTGGGGCTCGCGAAGCTCGAGGTCGTGGGCGCCGGTCTCGACTCCAACGTCAAGCTGGAGTACCTGTCGGCCAAAGCCGCGGAGACGGTTCGCGGTGACATCCTGCGACTCGCGTCGGGGCGACGCCTCGCCGAGCGCGGAGTGTCTTCTCCGGCGGGCTCTGCGGTCCAGCAGGCCGCCGACGCGGTGGCTGCCGGCATCCAGGGCATCGTCGACGGTGAGGACTTCTCGGATGCCGAGCCCGAGAGCATCGTGCGGATCCCGTTCGGACGGCTCGTCGCTTCGCGCCTGCTGAGCGGGTCGACGCTCATGCTGGTGGCGCTGATCATCGCGATCATCGTCGGGGCCTCTCTTTCGACGTTGTGGTTCCTGTTCACGATCGTCCCGGCGTTCCTCGCCTTCGGGGCCTACTACGTGCGCTCCATCGCACGGGGTCTGCGCTACTCGATCGCTCCGAGTCCGGACGGCGTCCGGCTGACGTTCGGGCTGTTCACGACGATCAGCGAGGTGGTGCCGCCGGGGCGTGTGCACGCGATCGAGGTGCACCAGCCGCTGCTGTGGCGTCCGTTCGGCTGGTGGAGCATCTCGGTCAATCGGCTCACCGGCCGGGGGTCGACCGACTCGACCACCGACCCGTTCGCGGCGGTCCTGCCCATCGGCACACGTGACGACGTGGAGAGGGTGCTGCGCATCCTCGCCCCCGCGCTGCCGCCGGAGGAGTGGAGCCTGGTGTTCCGGGACGGCATCCTGGGTCCGATCGACGACGACCCCTACGTGGTCACGCCTCGGCGGGTGCGACTGTTGCGACCCTTGTCGTGGCGTCGCAACGGCGCGGTGGTCACGCCCGACGCGCTCTTCCTGCGTCGCGGGTGGGTGCGGCGAACGCTCGTGATCGTCCCGTTGGCGCGACTGCAGTCCGTGGGACTCCGTCAGGGCCCCCTGGGGCGCGCCACGCGCACGGCCACCCTCGCCGCGCACGTGATCGCGGGGACGGTGCGGACGTCGGTCGGCGCGCTCGACCGCGATGCCGCGCTGACCCTGTTCGACGACACCGCCCGCGCGACGGTCGCCGCCGCCGCCGAGGACCGCAGCCATCGGTGGGCCGGATGAGCGGGGGGCGCGACGGTCGGCTCGGTGTCGGCGTCATCGGGGCGGGACGCGTCGGCCCCGTGCTCGCAGCTGCGCTCGCCGGAGCGGGGCACGCGCTGACCGGCATCACCTCGGGATCCGACGACGACCGCGTCGAGGCGATTCTTCCAGGCGTGCCGGTGCTGCCGCCCGAGGAGGTCGTCCGCCGGAGCGAGCTCGTGGTCATCGCGGTGCCGCACGATCAGCTCCCCGGTCTCGTCGCGGGGCTCGCCGATCTCGGCGCGTGGCAGCCGGGGCAGCTGGTGCTCCACACCGACCCGGCGTTCGGCGTCGACGTCCTCACCCCGGCGCTCCAGCGCGGTGCGATCCCGCTCGCCATCCACCCGGCGATCGTGTTCACCGGTGCGTCGTCGATCGATCTGCGCCAGCTCGCGCAGGCGTACGCCGCCGTGACCGCCCCGGGGCCGGTGCTGCCGATCGCGCAGGCGCTCGCGGTCGAGCTGGGATGCGAACCGGTGGTGATCGCCGAGGCGGATCGCGTGGCGTATGCCGAGGCGGTGGCCACCGCGACGCAGTTCTCGCGGTCGATCATCCGCCAGTCCGCGTCGCTTCTCGCCGGGGTCGGCGTCGACAATGCCGGGGCGTATCTCTCGGCGCTCGTCCGATCGAGCGTCGACCAGGCGCTGGCGGAAGGCGTCGGGGCGGTCGGTGCGGACGGTGCGCCGCCGGACGCTACGATCGACGGATGATCCGCACCATCGAGGATCTGCGCACCCGACTGGCCGAGGCCAGAGGCGCAGATCGCCCGGACGGTGCTGCGCGCGTCGCGCTCGTCTCGACGCTCGGGGCCCTCCACGACGGCCATGTCGACCTGATCCGCGCGGCGCGAGAGCGCGCCGACCTCGTCGTCGTGTCGACCTTCGTCAATCCGCTGCGGTTCCGCGCGGCCGAGGAGACCGCGGCCTACCCGCGCACGCCGGACGCCGATGCCGATCTGCTCGACGACCTGGGCATCGACCTCGTCTTCGCGCCGACCGCCGCCGAGTTCCTCCCCGCGGGGACGGCGACCACGCGGGTGTCGGCCGGAGATCTGGGTCTGCGGTACGAAGGACGGGTCCGCCCGTTCTACTTCGATGGTGTGCTCACCGTCGAGGCGAAGCTGTTCCATCTGATCCGGCCCGACGTCGCCGTGTACGGCGAGCGGGATCTGCAGCGGGCGTTCCTCGTGCGGCGCATGATCCGCGACCTCGACTTCGGCATCGAGACGGTGCTCGTCCCGACCGTGCGCGCCGACGACGGTCTGCCCGTCTCGAGCCGCGTGGAGCTGCTCGATGAGGCTGATCGTCGAGCCGCGGCCAAGCTTCCCGTGGCGTTGGAGGCGGCGGCATCCAATGCCGATCTGGGGGTGGACTCCTGCATCGCGGCGGCGCAGTCGTCGCTCATGGGGGAGTCGCGAATCCACCTGGAGTACCTCTCGGTCGTCGATCCCGACACGTTCCTGCCGGTGGACGACGGCCACCGTGGGCGGGCGATCGCGCTCATCGCCGCGACCGTCGGAGGGCATCGGTTCATCGACAACGCGGAGATCTCGCTCCGCTGAAGATCGTCGAGGGGGGTATCGCGCGGGGAAACGTCGCGGACCTCGCGGATAAACTCGATGCGACCCCGAGGAGCCTCCACGATGACCGACGCGCCCGCGAACGACGCCGAACCCACCGAAGACGACGTCTTCGAGCAGAAGGCGGTCCGCCTCGCCAAGCGGGAACGCCTGCTCGAGGAGCGGGTGGACGCCGCGGGTGGGCCCTACCCGGTGACGGTCCCGGTGACGGACACGATCCCTTCGCTGCGCGAACGCTTCGCCGATCTGGAAGCGGGAGCCGAGACGGGCGTGACGGCGGGCGTCGCGGGCCGCGTCGTCTTCAGCCGCAACACCGGCAAGCTGTGCTTCGCGTCGCTGCAGTCGGGAGACGGCAGCCGGATCCAGGCCATGGTGTCGCTCGCGAACGTCGGCGACGAGTCGCTCCAGGCGTGGAAGGAACTCGTCGACCTGGGCGACCACGTCTTCGTGACGGGTGAGGTGATCTCCAGCCGCCGCGGCGAGCTGTCGATCATGGTCTCGGACTGGGCCATCGCCGCCAAGGCCGTGCTGCCGCTGCCGAACATGTACTCCGAGCTGAACGAGGAGAGCCGCGTCCGCAGCCGCTTCCTCGATCTGATCGTGCGCGATCGCGCGCGTGAGACGGTGCTCGCGCGCGCCAAGGTCAACGCCAGCCTGCGACGCACCTTCGCCGACCGCGCCTTCGTCGAGGTCGAGACCCCGATGCTGCAGGTGCAGCACGGCGGGGCCAGCGCACGCCCGTTCATCACGCACTCCAACGCGTTCGACGCCGACCTGTACCTCCGCATCGCGCCGGAGCTGTTCCTCAAGCGCGCGGTCGTGGGCGGCATCGACCGGGTGTTCGAGATCAACCGCAACTTCCGCAACGAGGGCGCGGACTCCACGCACAGCCCGGAGTTCGCGATGCTCGAGGCCTACCAGGCCTACACCGACTACAACGGCATCGCCGACCTGACGCAGACCCTCATCCAGGACGCGGCCGTCGCCGTGGCCGGTTCGACGACGGTCACGTGGGCCGACGGCACCGAGTACGACCTCGGTGGCGACTGGGATCGCATCTCGATGTACGACTCGCTGTCGGAGGCCGCGGGCCGCACCATCACCCCCGAGACCACGCTGGAAGACCTCAAGGCCTTCGGAGCCGAGGCCGGTGTCGACGCCCCGGCTCACGAGACGCACGGCAAGTGGGTCGAGGAGCTGTGGGAGCACTTCGTCAAGGGCGGACTCACGCGGCCGACGTTCGTCATGGACTTCCCCGTCGACACCAGCCCGCTCGTGCGCGAGCACCGTTCGATCGCCGGTGTCGTGGAGAAGTGGGACCTGTACGTGCGCGGCTTCGAACTGGCGACCGGGTACTCCGAGCTCGTCGACCCCGTCATCCAGCGCGAGCGCTTCACGGAGCAGGCCAAGCTCGCGGCCCGCGGTGACGACGAGGCGATGCCGATCGACGAGGAGTTCTTGCGCGCGCTCGAGCACGGCATGCCGCCCACGGGCGGTATGGGTATGGGCATCGACCGCCTGCTCATGGCCATCACCGGGCTCGGGATCCGCGAGACGATTCTGTTCCCCCTGGTGAAGTGACCGCCTCGCGCTCGAAGACCCACTCGGGCAGTCGTCCCTGAGCGCACATGATCCGCACGATGTCGGCGAGCCCGTGGTCGGGGTCGATGTCGAGCGCATCCGCGGCGTAGGCGGCGGCGTGCGTCGACCCGCCGGTCGCCCACGCGAGCCAGGCGCACGCGGCCAGTGGGCCGGCGCGACGGGAGCGCGGTGTCGCCGCGGCCAGGTGGCGGCACCGGTCGAGCGCCCGCAGCAGGCGCGGAGGATCGGGCCGGGCGCCCTCTCCCCACATCGGGCGCGCGAGGTCTGCGGGGAACGGGTGCCCGGCCGCGTGAGCGGTCTGTGCGCGGTAGGTCGCGTCACCGGTGGTGAGGTCGCCGATCCACTGCATGAGCGCGACGTCGCGGAGGAGCGGCCGCTGCAGGCAGAACGACACTGCCGCGACGGCGCGATCGTCGGGGTCTTCGTCGGGCGAGACGAACGCCTCGAACAGCGCCGGCGGGTCGGCGATGTCGTCGAGCACGAGTCTGGCGGCCGCGCGTCGTCCGGCCGGAAGACGTTTGGCCTCGCGTGAGCGGGCCACCAGGTGTCCGGCGTCGGTCAGAAGCCGGTTCACCGCCGTCCGTTCGGCGGTGGGGACCGGGGGAAGCGTCGCCGCGGCGTACTGGTCGCCGTCCAGCTCCGGCGTCCGCGTGAGGTCGGGGTCGGCCGCGATCTCCTCCAACGGCCGGGGTTCGCCGTCCGCTCCGGCGAGGTAGCCGATCCACCCGTCCGGGCCCACGGCGAACGCGTCGATCACGCGGAGGCCGCAGATGTCGGCGCGGGCGACGACCGCATCGACGAGGGCGCGGTGCGGAGCGGATCCGGCGTCACGGAGGGGGAGGTCGGTGTAGACGACCGCGGCGACGGCATCCGTCCGCGAGACCTTGCAGGCCATCCCGATGACCGTCGAGGCGACGTTCTCGACCTCGGCGTCGGAGTCGGGGGCGGGCAGGTCGATCCGGAGGGCGCCGAGCGACCGCCCCGCCGCGAAGGTGACGAGGGCGAGGCTGGATCGGGGCGTGCAGCCGAGCAGATGGGGGACGAGGGCGAGGAACTCGGCGGGG
Organism: Microbacterium sp. RURRCA19A; assembly: GCF_900156455.1. Classification (GTDB taxonomy): domain Bacteria; phylum Actinomycetota; class Actinomycetes; order Actinomycetales; family Microbacteriaceae; genus Microbacterium. Next base: position 18,716 of record NZ_FTNQ01000002.1, on the reverse strand, counting down.
GCGCCGGCGCGGACGATCGGTGACATGCCCCGACGATGACGCAGCAGTGCCCACGGGCGCGGGCCGGAAACCGTGATCCGGGGAGGGCCGACCGGGTCGGAACCCTGTGCAGGAGGGGTGTGCTCCCGCCTGACGCTCAGGCGCTGCACGTATCCTTGACTCGTGGATGACATCTGGGCCGCCGTTCTGTGGCCGCTTCTGCCGACGCTCGCGGTGTCGGTGATCTTCTTCTTCATCCTGCGATCCGTGATCCGGATCGATCGCACGGAGCGCAAGGCCTACGCGCGCATCGAGGCCGAGGAGCGCGCCAAGCGCGGTCTCCCCGCCTCCGACAGCACAACCCCCTGACCGGTCGGTTCTCTCGGGTGTCGGGACCGGTCACTACGCTGGGGAGACATTCCGTTCAGGAGGTCCCGTGATCGACACCACGTTCGAGGCGAGCTGGCTCGTCATCGCGTTGTTCGTGATCGATCTCGTCGTGCGCATCGCGGCGGTCATCATCGTGCCCCGCAACCGACGGCCGACCGCCGCGATGGCCTGGCTGCTCGCGATCTACTTCATCCCCTTCGTCGGCGTGCTCCTGTTCCTCCTGATCGGGAATCCGCGGCTCCCGCGCACGCGCCGCCGCAAGCAGGCCGACATCAACCGGTACATCCACGACACGAGCGAATCGCTCGAGTTCGGCACCCTGCGCCCGAACGCGCCCGACTGGTTCCGTGCGCTGGTCCGCCTGAACCGCAATCTCGGCGCGATGCCCATCGCCGGTGACAACGGCGCGACCCTCATCGCCGACTATCAGGAGAGCCTCGACGCGATGGCGGATGCCATTCGGCGGGCTCAGCGCTACGTGCACGTCGAGTTCTACATCCTGCAGAGCGACGCCTCGACCGACAACTTCTTCCGTGCGCTCGAAGAGGTCGCCGCACGGGGTGTGGTGGTGCGCGTCCTGCTCGACCACTGGGCGAACCGGGGCAAGCCCTACTACCGGCAGACGCTCCGCCGGCTGGACGAGATGGGCGCCCACTGGCATCTGATGCTTCCGGTCCAACCCCTTCGGGGCCGCTATCAGCGTCCCGATCTGCGCAATCACCGCAAGCTCCTGGTCGTCGACGGCGACGTGGCGTTCATGGGCTCGCAGAACGTCACCGATTCGTCGTACAACCTCCGCAAGAACATCCGCCGAGGACTCCACTGGGTCGACCTGATGGTCCGGGTAGAGGGTCCCGTCGTCGCGAGCATCAACGCCGTGTTCCTCAGCGACTGGTACAGCGAGACCGACGAGGCGCTCACCGACGAGATCGACCTGTTCAGCGTGCAATCCGGTCCCGGAGACCTCGACTGCCAGATCGTGCCGTCCGGCCCCGGCTTCGACTTCCAGAACAATCTGAAGCTGTTCCTCGGGCTTCTCTTCGCCGCCCGCGAGCGCATCATCATCGTGAGCCCGTACTTCGTGCCCGACGAGGCGCTGCTCCTCGCGATCACGACGGCGTGCCAGCGTGGCGTCCACGTCGAATTGTTCGTCTCCGAAGAGGGCGACCAAGCGATGGTCTACCACGCCCAGCGCAGTTACTACGAGGCTCTGCTGGCCGCGGGTGTGAAGATCTGGATGTACCGCAAGCCCTTCATCCTGCACAGCAAGAGCCTCACGATCGACGACGAGGTCGCGGTGATCGGGTCGAGCAACATGGACATGCGCTCCTTCGGTCTCAACCTCGAGATCTCGATGCTCGTGCGCGGCGAGGAATTCGTCCGCGACATGCAGCGCGTCGAGGACGTCTACCGCACGCTCAGCCGCGAGCTCACGGTCGAGGAGTGGCGGCGCCAGCCCCTGCGCTCGACGATCCTCGACAACCTCGCGCGCCTCACCTCGGCGCTGCAGTGACTTCGGAGGCACACATGACCCGCCGTTCCCTCGCCGCACTCCTGAGCATCGGCATCCTTTCGATGGGCGCGCTGGTCGGCTGCGCGACGGGCACCGCCTCCTCTCCGACACCGGAGGACACGGCGGATGCCACGGCATCCGGCGCCCCGACGGAGGTGCGCGCGGGCTGGCTCGATGCGGGTCGCGGAATCGCCGTCATCACGCTCGGCAGCTCCTCGTGCGTGCCGGTCGCGACCGAGCCCGTGCTCGCCGGGACGACGCTCACCGTCGAGCTCGTCGAGCCGTCGGACGGGCCGTGCACGCGTGACCTGGCTCCCCGCGCGACGTACGTGGGTCTGCCCGCGGGCGTCGACCCGACCCAGGATCTCGAGGTCGTCGTCACCGGTGCCGCCGCGGGGTCGACGTCGGTCCCCGGCCTCGTCGAGGTGCCGGCCGCCGGCGACGAGTTCCTCCCCAGCGCCGGCTGGGTCTGGAACGATCAGGTCGCGATCCTCACGTGGGGCAGCTCGAGCTGCCGCCCGCAGGTCGAGGCCGTGGGTTCGACCGCCGGAGGGGCGAGGGTGACGTTCGTCGAGCCGCCGGCCGATCAGGTCTGCACGGCCGACATGGCGCCGCGGGTGACCCTGGCCGACCTGACGGGCATCGTCGTCGAAGGACCCGTCGAGCTCACGCTGTCCGGTGGCAATGTCGCTTCCGACGGCCCGATTGCGGTCATCGGGCAGCGCTGACCTCCCCCTGCACAACGAGCAGGTCGCCCACCTCGCACTCCAGGGCTCGGCAGATCGCGGCGAGTGTGGAGTAGCGGATCGCGCGGGCGCGGTCGTTCTTGAGCACCGAGAGATTGACGATGCTCACGCCGACGAGCTCGCTCAGCCGGGTGAGGGTCATGCCCCGTTCGGCGAGCAGCTCGTCGAGCCGACAGTGGATGCCGCTGGGTCCGTCGTCGTCGATCGCGGGGCTCATACGAGTCCTTCCGTATCGCGTTGGAGACGCACGCCGTAGGTGAACACGACCGACAGTGCCAGAACGCTCAGCCCGACGAGTGCCCACACCGGGTCGAAGGAGGAGCCGACGACGAAGACGCCCCCCGCCGCGGGGTTCAGCTCGTCGGCCGCCATCATCCGGCCGAGGCCCCCGAGCCCGGCCGACAGGATGCCGCCGATGAGCAGCGAGGCTCCCGCGACGCGTGTCGCGACGACCAGCGCGCGATGGAATGGGCGTCTCCACAGCAGCAGCAGGAAGAACAGCATCACGGCGCCCACCGTGAGCACGGTCGTGACGGTTCCGGCCGCGGCGCCGAGCACGAGCAGCGCGCGCGCACCGGCGCTCAGCCCGTCGGAGATCACCCAGGCGGACTCGTAGTGAGCCGACACGATCGGTGCGCCGGGGTCCGTCGAGACGGCCGCCTCCGTCAAGAGGCTGAAGCCGCCCGTGCCCGTGGCGATGCCGATCGCCGCGCGGACGCCGGGGAGGGCCAGTGCGAAGCCCATCACGAGCCCGGCCGCGACGAACAGGATCAGGATGCCGCGCTCCATGCGCCGGGACATCGGGGACGTGTCCGTCATCACACGAGTCCGTCCATGTCGCGCTGGAGGCGGTCGCCGACGGTGAACACGGTGCCGGCCAGGGCGGCGACGAATGCGGTACCGAACAGCACCGGCAGGTCGACGATCTGCACCGCGCCGCGGTCGAAGGTGTAGTCCGACATCCGGGCCAGCGCGCCGTTGGCCACCATGTTCTGGAAGAACGGGACGCCCGCGAGCCCGACGAGGGTCACGGTGCCCGCCACCGAGACGAGGGCCGTGTTCCGGCGACTGAAGATGCGCCCGCGCAGGATGTCGGCGGTGAGCAGGAGGAGCAGCACGACGACGGTGACGACGACGGCCGCGAGCAGGACCTCGGCGATCAGGAGCGCCCACAGCGAGGCGATCGGCAGTTCGGGGGCGACGATGACGCCCGTGCCGAGTTCGATCGGCACGGGCGCGGCGCTCGGGCCGAGCGGTGCCTGGGCGATGGTGTCGAGGAACGGCACGGTCACGCGCACATCGCGGTTGGGGAGTGCCTCGACGATGCGGATCGCGCTGTGCACGACTGCCCAGACGGCGAGGCCCACGCCGAGCACGACGAAGAAGAGAAACCCGACGGTGTCGCCGCGGGACAGGATGCGCGAGGTCGGACGGGGGGATGCCATGACCACTCCTTATCGAAATTCGTTGTTATCGGTTGTCGATAAATTATCGACTGTCGATGCGCTCCGCAACCCCGGCGCCGCGACGGCTATGCCCACGGCGAACACGCGTCCGCGGCATCCGGCCGCTGGTTACTCTCGATGTACGGCGCGCGGAGGCGTGCCTGTCAGCCCATTTCTGGAGGGACTGAGAGATGTTCGAGAGATTCACCGACCGTGCCCGTCGTGTGGTCGTCCTCGCCCAAGAAGAGGCGAAGATGCTCAACCACAACTACATCGGTACCGAGCACATCCTGCTCGGCCTGATCCACGAGGGCGAGGGTGTCGCCGCCAAGGCGCTCGAGTCGCTCGGCATCTCGCTCGACGCCGTGCGCGAGCAGGTCCAGGACATCATCGGTCAGGGCCAGCAGCAGCCCACCGGCCACATCCCCTTCACGCCGCGGGCGAAGAAGGTGCTGGAGCTGTCCCTGCGCGAGGCGCTGCAGCTCGGCCACAACTACATCGGCACCGAACACATCCTGCTCGGTCTGATCCGCGAGGGCGAGGGCGTCGCCGCCCAGGTGCTCGTCAAGCTCGGCGCCGACCTGAACAAGGTGCGCCAGCAGGTGATCCAGCTGCTCTCGGGCTACCAGGGCAAGGAGCCCGCGGGCGTCGCCTCCGGCGCCGGCGAGCAGACCTCGCAGGGCGCCCAGGGCGGGTCGGCCGTGCTCGACCAGTTCGGACGCAACCTCACCCAGGCCGCCCGCGACAACAAGCTCGATCCCGTCATCGGGCGCGAGAAGGAGATCGAGCGGGTCATGCAGATCCTCTCGCGCCGCTCCAAGAACAACCCCGTACTCATCGGTGAGCCCGGCGTCGGAAAGACGGCGGTCGTCGAGGGTCTCGCGCAGGCCATCGTCAAGGGCGACGTGCCCGAGACGCTGAAGGACAAGCAGGTCTACTCGCTCGACCTGGGTTCGCTCATCGCCGGGTCCCGTTACCGCGGCGACTTCGAGGAGCGCCTGAAGAAGGTCACCAAGGAGATCCGCACGCGCGGCGACATCATCGTCTTCATCGACGAGATCCACACGCTCGTGGGTGCCGGTGCCGCCGAGGGCGCGATCGACGCGGCATCCATCCTCAAGCCCCTCCTCGCGCGCGGCGAGCTCCAGACCATCGGGGCCACCACGCTCGACGAGTACCGTAAGCACTTCGAGAAGGATGCGGCGCTCGAGCGCCGCTTCCAGCCGATCCAGGTCGCCGAGCCGAGCCTGCCCCACGCGATCAACATCCTGAAGGGGTTGCGCGACCGCTACGAGGCACACCACAAGGTGCAGATCACCGACGGTGCCATCGTGGCCGCGGCGAACCTCGCCGATCGGTACATCAGCGACCGGTTCCTGCCCGACAAGGCCATCGACCTGATCGACGAGGCCGGCGCCCGCCTCCGCCTGTCGATCCTGTCGTCGCCGCCGGAGCTCCGTGAGTTCGACGAGAAGATCGCCAAGGTCCGCGAGCAGAAGGAGCAGGCCTCCGAGGAGCAGGACTTCGAGAAGGCCGCCGCGCTCCGCGATGAGGAGAAGTCCCTCCTCGCCGAGCGTCTGCGCCTGGAGAAGCAGTGGCGCTCGGGTGACGTCGCCTCCCACGCGGTGGTCGACGAGGGCCTGATCGCCGAGGTGCTCGCCCAGGCGACCGGCATCCCGGTGTTCAAGCTCACCGAGGAGGAGTCCAGCCGCCTCATGTTCATGGAGAAGGCCCTGCATCAGCGGGTCATCGGCCAGGAAGAGGCGATCGCGGCCCTGTCGCGGACGATCCGTCGCCAGCGTGCGGGTCTCAAGGACCCGAAGCGCCCCAGCGGCTCCTTCATCTTCGCCGGCCCCACGGGCGTGGGAAAGACCGAGCTGGCCAAGGCGCTCGCCGAGTTCCTCTTCGACGACGAGGGCGCGCTGATCTCGCTCGACATGTCGGAGTTCGGTGAGAAGCACACGGTCTCGCGTCTGTTCGGTGCCCCTCCCGGATTCGTCGGATTCGAAGAGGGCGGTCAGCTCACCGAGAAGGTGCGCCGCAAGCCGTTCTCGGTCGTGCTGTTCGACGAGATCGAGAAGGCTCACCCCGACATCTTCAACTCGCTGCTGCAGATCCTCGAAGAGGGGCGTCTGACCGACGGTCAGGGCCGCGTCGTCGACTTCAAGAACACCGTGATCATCATGACGACGAACCTGGGTTCGTCGGCGATCGCCGGTGGTCCGGTCGGCTTCCAGGTCGAGGGAAGCGCGCAGACGTCCTACGAGCGGATGAAGGGCAAGGTCGACGAGGAGCTCAAGCGCCACTTCAAGCCCGAGTTCCTCAACCGCGTCGACGACGTCATCGTCTTCCCGCAGCTGAACAAGGACGAGCTCCGTCAGATCGTCGGCCTGTTCGTGAAGCGCCTCGCCGACCGGCTGCTCGACCGCGACATGACGGTGGAGTTGTCGGACGACGCGAAGGACAAGCTGATCGAGATCGGCTTCGACCCGACGCTCGGTGCCCGTCCCCTCCGCCGCGCCATGCAGCGCGAGGTCGAAGACCGCCTGAGCGAGAAGATCCTGCACGGCGAGCTCGAGTCCGGCGACCACGTCAAGGTCGGCGTCGAGAACGGGCAGTTCACGTTCGACACGGCTCCGCGCGGCGACAAGGTCGCGATCGGTGTCGGCACCGCCGGAGAGATCTCGGCGACGCCCGACATCGTCGCCGGCAGCTGACGATCGCACGACAACAGGGCCCGGATGCCATGGCATCCGGGCCCTCGTCGTACCCTGGGACGATGACCTCCGCCGCGCCGTTCGTCGTCCGCCCCGCCGGGACACGCGACGTTCGACGTATCCATGAGTTGCTCGAGCCGTTCGTGCAGAAGCGCATCCTGCTCGGCAAGGACCTGGTCGTGCTCTACGGTTCCGTGCAGCAGTTCGTCGTCGCGGAGGTCGACGGTGAAGTCGTCGGCTGCGGCGCACTGCACGTGATGTGGGAGGATCTCGGCGAGATCCGTACGCTCATCGTCCACGACGACTGGCTGCATCACGGCGTGGGCCGGGCGATCGTGGAGACGCTGGAGCAGAACGCGCGCGACGTCGGCGTCACGAGACTCTTCTGCCTCACCTTCGAGGTCGACTTCTTCACTCGGCGCGGGTTTTCGCCCATCGGCGAGCAGGTCGTCGACCCCGACGTCTACTCGCAGCTCGTCCGCAGCCCCGACGAGGGTGTCGCGGAGTTCCTCGACCTCGCGCACGTGAAGCCGAACACCCTCGGCAACACGCGGATGCTCAAGCACCTGTGAGCGCGGCATGGCGCGGGCCCACAGCCGCGCGGCCTACGCTGGAACGATGACCGATGCCCCCCGCAGGCGGCGGCAATCCCCGGCGGTCTACCGTCGTCGCCGTCTCGCCGCCGCGCTCCTCGCGCTGCTCGTGATCGGCCTCGTCGTGTGGCTCGTCGCGGCGCCTCCGTGGCGCTCCGCGCCGACCGCCGACCCCGCGCCGGCGGCGAGCACCGTCGCACCCGCACCGTCCGCTCCGGCCGCCGTCGCGTCCCCCACGCCCACGCCGACGCCGACGCCGACCGCTCCTGCGGGCCCCGTCGAGTGCAGTCCCGCCGACATCACGGTCGAAGCGCTCACGGACAAGGAGGAGTACGGCCAGGGCGAGAACCCGCAGCTGTCGATCCGCCTGACGAACACGTCGGCGAACGCCTGCACGATGAACGTCGGCACGAGCGCGCAGTCGTTCACGGTCACGAGCGGGTCCGACGTGTGGTGGCGCTCGACGGACTGCCAGTCCGAGCCGAGCGACATGGAGGTCACGCTCGCGGCCGGCCAGCAGGTCACCAGTGCCGCGCCCTTGACCTGGGACCGCACCCGGTCGTCGGTGTCGTCGTGCGGCGGCGAGCGTCCGTTCGCCCCCGGGGGCGGTGCCACGTATCACTTGAGCGTGTCGATCGGCGGCATCCCGTCGTCCGGCACGGTGTCGTTCATCCTGCGCTGAGCGCGAGTGCCTCGGATTCAGTGTCCAAGACACGCGGATGCCGCGCGAGCCTATCCGCGTGTCTCGGACACTCAACGTGGGGTGACGCTGAGCTCATGCTGACGCCGGGCTCGCACTGCCGGGAGGACGCCCAGAGGGGCGGATGCCCTCGGCATCCGCCCCTCTCTCGTCAGCGCTTCTCGCCGAAGACCTCGCCCTCCATCGCGTCGTAGCCCTCTTCCTGCGGGTCGCGGTGCAGGCCGCCCGAAAGCGCGTACTCCTCCTCGGGGGAGAGCACGAGCCGGTGGCGCCCGTAGATCGCGAAGCCGATGAAGATGACCGCGTACACCGCGATGATCGCGACGATCGCGAGCATGTACGCGGGGTTCAGCAGCAGTCCGAAGAACACGATCGCCGCGATGATCGCCGCCGAGTAGGCGCCGAACAGGCCCCACGGGCTCTTGTAGGGCCGCACGGCGTTCGGGAACTTCCGCCGCAGCACGATGAACGACACCATCTGCAGGAAGTACGCCACCACCGCGCCCCACACGGCGATGTTCAGCACGATGGCGCCGGCGGGGCTGGCATCCCCGCCCGCCGCCTGGACCACCACGAGCGCCAGGAATCCGAGCACGGCGCCGAAGACCAGCGCGACCCACGGTGTCTTTCGCGCACCGGTCAGCGACAGCCAGCGCGGGTAGTAACCGGCGCGCGACAGCGAGTACATGTTGCGCCCGTAGGCGAACATGATGCCCATCAGGGAGGCCAGGAGTCCGACGAGCGCGAGCAGCGACAGCAGTGCGGCGGCCTGGTCGCCGACCATCGCGCGGAAGCCGTCGAGCAGCGGCTCGAGCGAACTGCCCGTGGCGTCGGCTCCGAGGACCCCGGTGTTGAGGAACAGCACGATGAGCCCGGTGATGATGAGCGTGCCGCGGGCCCACAGACCCGCGCGGGGGATGTCCCGGGCCGGGTTGTGCGACTCTTCGGCGGCGAGCGGGAGCTCTTCGATGCCGAGGAAGAACCACATCGCGAAGGGAAGGGCGAGCAGGATCGACCCGACGCCGAACGGCAGGAACTCGGATTGCCCTGCATCCGGTGCGATGTTCCACAGCGAGCCCCAGTCGAAGGCTCCGGATGCCACCGCCATCACGCCGAAGACCACGATGATGCCGATCGAGATGATCGAGACGACGATCGCGAAGACGAAGGAGATGTTGGCGCCGGCGGCGTTGAGGGCGATGAACACGGCGTAGAGGATGATCCACCAGACGAACGGCGGAAGGCTCACGCCGGTGAGGAGTTCCAGCGCCGAGTCGGCGTACTGCCCCGAGAAGTACACGACGACGGCGGTCGTCGCGACGTACTCGATCGTTTCGGCGAGGCCGGTCGCCAGACCTCCCCACGGCCCCATCGCCGATCGGGCGAACGAGTAGGCGCCGCCGGTGTGCGGCATCGCCGCGGCCATCTCGCCGATGGAGAAGGTGAGGCCGTAGTACATGATCACGAGCACGACGAAGGCGATCAGCATGCCGCCGAAGCCGGCGAAACCGATGCCGAAGTTCCAGCCCGAGAAGTCGCCCGAGATGACGGCGGCCACGGCGAGACCCCACAGGCCCCACACTCCCGCGGAGCGTTTCAGCGTGCGTTTCTCGAAGTAGGTGGAGTCGGTCGCCGTATAGGTGGCCCCGGCGACCTTTTTCTGAGAACTGCTCGAGGTGGACATGGAGCCTCCAGACGTATGCGGACAGGCTTCGGGAGCGCCTTTGCGGAGAATCATGGCGTTCTATTGGTCGACCTGTCTACCTTTGGCGTGTAAGTTCCTCGTTACGTCCTCCGATCGTGGGGACCTCGAGCAGGCGAGAGGGAGACCATGGCGGGCAATCTCACCACCGCGGAATTGGATGCCGCGATCGACTCCGGCGAGATCGACACCGTCGTCGTCGCCTTCCCGGACGCGCAGGGACGCCTCGTCGGCAAGCGCGTCGCCGCGCGGTTCTGGCGCGACGAGGTGCTGCCGCACGGCGCGGAGGCGTGCAACTACCTGCTCTCGGTCGACGTCGACATGAACACCGTCGACGGATACGCGATGTCGAGCTGGGAGAAGGGCTACGGCGACATGCTGCTCGTGCCCGACCTCGACACTCTCCGCCGCGTCCCGTGGCAGGAGGGCACGGCGCTGGTCATGGCCGACCTCGCGTGGGAGGACCGCGCGGCGGTGGTGCAGTCGCCGCGTGGCATCCTGAACGCCCAGCGCGCCCGGCTCGCCGAACGCGGACTCACCCCGTACGTCGGCACGGAGCTGGAGTTCATCGTCTTCGACGACTCGTTCCGGGATGCCTGGGCCAAGGGCTACACCGGGCTCACGGCCTCCACCGACTACAACGTGGACTACAACCTGCTCGCCACCACGCGGCTGGAGCCGCTTCTGCGCGACATCCGCCGCGGCATGGACGGCGCCGGGATGTACTGCGAGGGCGTCAAGGGCGAGTGCAACGACGGGCAGCAGGAGATCGCGTTCCGCTACGCCGAGGCGCTCGAGACCGCCGACAACCACACGATCTACAAGAACGGCGCGAAGGAGATCGCCGACCGGCACGGGAAGTCGCTGTCCTTCATGGCGAAGTTCGACCAGCGCGAGGGCAACAGCTGCCACATCCACCTGTCGGTGCGGGGCGAGAACGGTGAGGCCGTCATGGCCGGCGACGGACCGCACGGCTTCAGCCCGCTCATGGAGCACTGGATCGCCGGCATCCTGGCCACGCTCCGGGAGTTCACGCTCCTGTACGCCCCCACGATCAACTCCTACAAGCGCTACGCCAAGGGCTCCTTCGCGCCCACCGGCGTCGCGTGGGGCGTCGACAACCGCACGTGCGCGCTGCGCGTGGTCGGCCACGGCGCGTCTTTGCGCGTGGAGAATCGCGTGCCCGGCGGCGACGTCAACCCGTATCTCGCGATCTCGGCGATCATCGCGGGCGGACTGCACGGCATCGAGAACGAGCTGCCCTTGCCCGCGCCGCTGACCGGCAACGCCTACGCCGCCGGCGTCGACACGTTGCCGACGACACTCCGCGAGGCCGCGAAGCTGTTCGCGGAGTCGTCCGTGGCGCGTGCCGCCTTCGGCGACGACGTCGTCGAGCACTACCTCAACCAGGCGCGCATCGAGGTGGAAGCCTTCGACGCCGCCGTGACCGACTGGGAGCGCGTGCGTGGTTTCGAGCGTCTCTGATCCGGCCCGGACGCCCGTCGTCGGGCTGACCACCTACCTCGAGCGCGCGAAGCAGGGCGTGTGGGACGTGCGGGCGTCGTTCCTTCCGCAGCAGTACTTCGACGCCGTGACCGCCTCGGGCGCGACCGCGGTGCTGCTGCCGCCGCAGCCCCGGCCCGCGCAGGCGGCCGCCGCCGTGCTCGACGGCCTCGACGGACTCATCCTCACCGGCGGGCTCGACGTGCAGCCCGAGCTCTACGGCGCCGAGCGCCACCCGCTCACCGACCCCGCGCGCGCCGACCGCGACGCGTGGGAGCTCGCGCTGCTCGCCGGCGCGCGGGAGCGTGGCATCCCGGTGTTCGGGATCTGCCGCGGGTTGCAGCTCATCAACGTCGCGTACGGCGGCACGCTCCACCAGCACCTGCCCGAGGCGCTCGGCACCGAGCGGTACCGGATCGGCGGGGGCGTGTTCGCCGAGAACACCGTCGAGGTGGATGCCGGGACCCGGCTCGCCGGTCTCGTCGGCGCCGGAGAGCTCACCGTTCACAGCTACCACCACCAGGGCGTCGACCGGGTCGGCGACGCACTCCGCGTCACCGCGCGCACCGACGACGGGCTCGTGCAGGCCGTCGAGGTCGACGGTGACGAGTACCTCGTCGCGGTGCAGTGGCATCCCGAGGAGAACGCCGAGGACCGGCGTCTGTTCCTGGGGCTGGTGGCCGCTGCGGCGCGACGCCGGACCCTTCGTTCCGCGCACCAGGGAGTCCCCGCATGAGCACCTTCACCGTCATCAACCCTGCGACCGGCGCACCCATCACGACGCTCGAGCGCGCCGAGGTGGCCGAGGTGGATGCCGCCGTCGCCGACGCCGTCCGCGCGCAGCGCGCGTGGGCCGCACTCGCCCCCGTCGCCCGCGCCGACGCCCTGCGCTCCTTCGCGCGGGTCGTCGAGGCGCACGTCGACGAGCTCGCGGCGCTCGAGGTGCAGAACTCCGGGCACCCGATCGGCTCCGCCCGGTGGGAGGCGCAGCACGTCGCCCAGGTGCTCAACTACTACGCCGGATCGCCCGAACGCCTGATCGGACGACAGATCCCCGTCGCGGGCGGCCTCGACGTGACCTACCACGAGCCGTACGGCGTCGTCGGGATCATCGTGCCGTGGAACTTCCCCATGACGATCGCCGCGTGGGGCTTCGCCCCGGCGCTCGCCGCCGGGAACGCCGTCGTGCTCAAGCCCGCCGAGCTGACGCCGCTCACCGCCGCGCGACTCGGGGAGCTGGCGCTCGAGGCGGGTCTGCCGGAGGGGCTGTTCCAGGTGATCGTCGGGTCTGGCTCGGTCGTCGGGCAGCGGTTCGTCTCGCACCCCGACGTGCACAAGGTCGTCTTCACCGGGTCGACCGAGGTCGGCACCGAGGTGGCGGCCGGGTGCGCGCAGCTGCTCAAGCCCGTGACCCTGGAACTCGGCGGCAAGAGCGCCAACATCGTCTTCGCGGATGCCGACCTCGAGAAAGCCGCGGCCGGGGTCCCGGGTTCCGTGTTCGACAACGCCGGCCAGGACTGCTGCGCGCGCAGCCGCCTCCTCGTCGAGCGCAGCGTCTACGACCGGTTCCTCGAGCTGCTCGAACCCGCCGTCACGGCGTGGAAGGTCGGTGACCCGCACGACGAAGCCACCCAGATGGGGCCGTTGATCTCGGCATCCCACCGCTCCACCGTCGAGGGTTTCCTCGACGGGGCCGACATCGCGTTCCGCGGCTCGGCACCCGCGGGCGACGGCTTCTGGTTCGCCCCCGCGGTCGTGCTCGCGCAGCCCGGCGACCGCATCGCGCGCGAAGAGGTGTTCGGACCCGTGCTGGCCGTGCTGCCGTTCGACGACGAAGCGGATGCCATCCGCCTCGCCAACGACACCGCCTACGGTCTCGCGGGCTCGATCTGGACCGAGAACCTCGGCCGTGGCATCCGGGTCTCCCGCGGAGTGCGCAGCGGCGTGCTGTCGGTGAACTCGCACTCGTCCGTGCGGTACTCCACGCCCTTCGGCGGCATGAAGGCCTCGGGCCTCGGTCGCGAACTGGGCCCGGATGCCGCCGAGCACTTCACCGAGACGAAGAACGTCTTCTACGCCACCGAGTGACCCCTGCCCCGTCGTCCCACTTATGACGCTCCTCGTCCCACTTCTGGCTGATTCAGAGGCCCTGAGCCAACCACAAGTGGGACGAGGTTCAGCTCGAAAGGAACCACAGCACATGACCATCGACCTCACCCAGCGACTCCGCGACCGTGTCGCCATCGTCACCGGCGGCGCGTCGGGCATCGGCCTCGCCACCGCGCGCCGCTTCGCCGCCGAGGGCGCGCGCGTCGTCATCGCCGACCTCGACGAGACCACCGGGCTCGCTGCCGCCGCCGAGGTCGACGGCGTCTTCCGTCAGGTGAACGTCGCCGACGAGGCATCCGTCGATGCCCTCTTCGACGGCGTCGCAGCCGACCTCGGCAGCGTCGACATCGCGTTCAACAACGCCGGCATCTCGCCCGCCGACGACGACTCCATCGAGACGACGGAACTGCCCGCCTGGGACCGCGTGCAGGACGTCAACCTCAAGAGCGTGTACCTCTGCTCGCGCGCCGCGCTGCGCCACATGGTGCCGGCGGGCAAGGGCTCGATCATCAACACGGCGTCGTTCGTCGCGCTGCTCGGATCGGCGACCTCGCAGATCTCGTACACCGCGTCCAAGGGTGGCGTGCTCGCGATGACCCGCGAGCTCGGCGTGCAGTTCGCCCGGCAGGGGATCCGCGTGAACGCGCTCTGCCCGGGACCCGTGAACACGCCGCTCCTGCAGGAACTGTTCGCGAAGGACCCCGAGCGCGCGCAACGTCGTCTCGTGCACGTGCCGATGGGCCGGTTCGCGGATCCTGCGGAGATGGCCGCGGCCGTCGCGTTCCTGGCATCCGACGACGCGTCCTTCATCACCGCGACGGCCTTCGTCGTCGACGGCGGTATCACCAACGCCTACGTGACGCCCCTGTGACCCGCGGCATGACAGTCTGACGGGATGAGCGAAGCGCCGTTGGACGATCTGCGCCGGGCCGTGTATCGGCCCGTCCGCAGTGGCAACGCGCTCGAAGACACCACCGCCCGCATCGTGCAGACGGTGCGGCTCGGGCTCGTCGCGCCGGGGGAGTCGCTGCCCGCCGAGCGCGAGCTCGCCGCGCTGTACGGCGTCAGTCGTGACACGGTGCGCGAGGCGATCCGGGAGCTCTCGGATGCCGGCTGGCTCGAGACCCGCCGCGGGCGCTACGGCGGCACGTTCGTGGTCGACCCGGTCCCGCGGCCCGCGGGACCGGCCGAGGTGTCCGCCGCCGAGCTCGACGACGTGATCGCGCTGCGCGGCGTGCTCGAACCGGGTGCCGCGTGGGCGGCGGCGGGCCGCACCCTGGCACCGGAGGAACGCGACGTGCTGTGGGCTCGGCACGAGGCCGCGGCCGTCGCCGACGGTGAGGACTACCGTCGGCTGGACACGCTCCTGCACCTGACGATCGCGGAACTCGCCGGCATCCCCTCACTCGTCCCGCTCGTCGCCGACAACCGCGCGCGGGTGAACGCGTGGCTCGACACGTTCCCGCTGCTGCCGCGCAACATCGATCACTCGACGGCGCAGCACGCGGCGATCGTCTCGGCGATCCTCGCCGGGCGACCGGATGCCGCGCACGCGGCGATGCGCGACCACCTCGCCGGCAGCGAGGCTCTCCTGCGCGGGTTCCTGGCATAGGGCTTCGAGGTGCGCCGCGGCTGCGGCTGCGCGGCGGGGTGGCGCGCCGTTGCCGCCCCGGCTGCCTCGGTGACGGCGGGAGGGGATATGGCGGAGGGAGGATGCCCGCGCGGGATTGGGTCCTCCGCTCCCCGAATCTCCTCCGCTGGGCCCGGGCCGCAGGCGATCTGCACCGACGCGACGAGGGTGCACCCTCGCGGATAGGCTCGGAGGATGGCCGGTGGCAAGAAGCGCAAGGGGAAGCGACCCGACGTGGAGTTCAAGAACACCGCCCTCACCGACGCCCTGCAGACGCAGGACATGGCCGCGATCGCGTTCGCGCTGCGGCATGGGCCGACCGTCGTGCCGCTCATGCGCGCCGGCGACGCCGACAACCCGCTCGACGTGGGCGAGGTGTGGACGTACCGCGACCCCAACACCGGGCAGATCGCGCTGCTGCTGTTCAGCGACGCGGCGCACAAGCCGGAGACGCTGCCGCCGCACGTCGCCCTGCAGTCTCCGCAATGGCTGCGGGCGTTCCTCGACCAGCACCGCGACGAGATCACGACCGTGTTCATCGACATCGCGGGTCCGCACCCGATCCAAGCCTCACCTGCCGACCTGATCGCCGCCCTCGACGCCTGAGTGGCGGCTTCGCGCTGCGGCGGGGCGGGCGTCCGGGCCGAGGGGATGCCACTACCGCGACGCCGCTCGCCGTCGACACTCCGCAGGTGAAGTACCCGACTCGCGCGGGTGAGACGCCCGTGTAAGACTCGGGGCATGGAGTACCTGATCGCCGGCGCCGTGTGCGCCGCCGGACTCGTGATCCCCGCAGTGCTCGGCTTCACGTCGCCGCACCGCCGTCGCCGCTCGGCGCCGCCCGGTCGCTGAGCCGACCCGGCCGCGGAGTCAGAACTCGGGCACGGCCTCTTCGCGTGGCATCCCGCGGACCTTCAACTCGTTGAGCGCCTGCGCGAGCTTTCGCGACGACGAGTCGAGGACCGTGTGATACCCCAGGCGCGCGGCCTCGGACGCGCGTTGCGCCGCCTGCGTCACGTTGCGGATCTCACCCGTGAGCGTCAGCTCGCCGATCGCCGCGAGCCGCTTCGACACCTTCCGGTTCTGCACGGCGTTCGCCACGGCGATGGCTATCGCCAGGTCGGCCGCGGGTTCGACCAGACGCACTCCGCCGACGGTCGAGACGTACACGTCTTTGTCGGCGAGCGAGACCCCCATGCGGCTCTCGAGCACCGCGAGCACCATCGCCACGCGTGACGAGTCGACGCCGTTGACGATGCGTCGCGGGTTGGGGGCCGTCTGCTTCACGGTCAACGCCTGGATCTCGACGGGCAGCGCGCGCCGCCCTTCCATCGCGATCGTGACGCAGGTCCCGGGTTCGGGATCGCCGTGGCCGAGGAACAGCGCGCTCGGGTCGCTGACCTCGGCGATGCCGCTGCCGGTCATGTCGAAGCATCCGACCTCGTCGGTCGGTCCGAAGCGGTTCTTCAGTGCCCGGACGAAGCGCAGCGACGTCTGCCGGTCACCCTCGAAGTGGCACACGACGTCGACGAGGTGCTCGAGCACGCGCGGCCCCGCGATCGTGCCGTCTTTCGTCACGTGCCCCACGATGATGACCGGCAATCCCCGGTCCTTCGCGACGCGGATGAGTGTGGATGCCACCTCGCGCACCTGCGCGGGCTGTCCCGCTGCTCCGTCGCTCAACGCGGACGACACCGTCTGCACCGAGTCGACGATGAGCAGTTCGGGCTCGACCTGGTCGATGTGGCCGAGGATCGTGGCGAGGTCGGTCTCGGCAGCGAGGAACAGTTCGTCGTGGAGCGCGCCGGTGCGCTCGGCGCGGAGGCGCACCTGCGCCGCGGACTCCTCGCCGCTCGCGTAGAGCACGCGCCGTCCGGCCCGCGCGCTCTGCGCCGCGACCTCGAGCAGCAGTGTCGACTTGCCGACGCCGGGCTCACCGCTCAACAGGATCGCCGCACCGGGCACGATCCCGCCGCCGAGCACCCGATCGAACTCGCCGACCCCGCTGGTGCGCCGCGGCGCGTCCTGCGTGTCGATCTCGGTGATGCGCCGGGCCGCGCGAGCCGCCGCGGGCGCGACGGCGGTGACCGATCGCGTGATGCCGGTCTGTTCCGCCGCCTCGACGACCGTGCCCCACGACTGGCACTCTCCGCAGCGGCCGACCCACTTCAGCGTCGTCCACCCGCACTCGGTGCACCGGTACGGAGCGGCCGTGGGGGAGGGGCGACGGGATGCCATGGTGCCCAGGCTACGCGGGGGCTCCGACATCGCTGCCGTCGGGCTCACCGGCATCCCGATAAACGCGATCCACGGTGAGAAACGTGACGGCGACGCGTTTCTCGTCGCGGATCGCGTTTATCGCGAGAGGGCGCCGCGCCGCCGCGCCGCGACGCCCGCGCATCGCCGGGGCGCGCGCACCCGCCCCGCCCCTCAGTCGCGCAGCGAGTCCGCGACCGTCGTCAGCGCATCGGCGGAGCGGCGCAGCAGCGTGAGCTCACGGTCGGAGAACGGCGTACCGGTGAGCGGCACCGCTCCCCGCGCGCTGACGATCGACGGCACCGACAGCGCGGTTCCGGAGATGCCGTGGAAGTCCTCCAGCACGGTGCTCACGGGGAGGATCGCGTGCTCGTCGCGCAGGATCGCCTCGACGATGCGCGCGCTCGACAGCCCGATGGCGTAGTTCGTCGCGCCCTTGCCGCGGATGACCTTGTACGCCGCGTCGCGGACGTCGACGGCGATGGCATCCAATTCGGTCTCGTCGAAGCGGGTGCCGTCGGGCAGGTCGTACTCGGTGATCGGGATCGAACCGATCGTCGCCGTCGACCACAGCGGGAACTCGGTGTCGCCGTGCTCACCGACGATCCAGGCGTGCACGCTCGAGGTGGCGACCCCCGCGCGCTGCGCGATCTTCCAGCGCAGGCGCGAGGTGTCGAGCACCGTGCCCGACGCGAAGATCCGTTGCGTGGGAAGCCCCGTGGCCTGCTGCGCGAGGACCGTGAGCACGTCGCACGGATTGGTGACGATGACGTAGATCGCGTTCGGGGCCACCTCGAGCAGGTCGGGCATCATGCGCCGGATGATCCCGGCGTTCGTGGCCGCGAGTTCGGTGCGCGTCTGCCCGGGGTTCTGCTTCGCGCCGGCCGTGATGACCACGACGTGCGACCCCTCGGCGACCGACACGTCACTGCCCCCGGTGATGTCGCTCGATCCGGTGAACTGCGTGCCGTGGGCGAGGTCGAGCACCTCGGCCTCGACCTTCGCCTCGGCGATGTCGTACAGGGCGACGTGCCGGGCCGACCCGCGGATGAGGGCGGCGTACGCGACGCTGGCCCCCACGCTCCCCGCGCCGACGACGGTCAGTTTGGAGTTCTCGATCACGCTCATGGCTCGATCCTGGCATCCGTGTGGGACCGCTGCCAGAGCGGTTTCTCGACGGTGGACGAGTGGATGCCGTGGTGCGGTGCTCCGCGGATTCGCGGCATCCCGTCGAGTGTCGTAAGCTGGTCGGCGGTGACGTGTCCGAGCGGCCGAAGGTGCAACTCTCGAAAAGTTGTGTAGGGTAACCCCCTACCGTGGGTTCAAATCCCACCGTCACCGCCAAGTAGTTCACGTTGGAACCCCCGGTAAGCGCAAGCTGGCCGGGGGTTTTGTCGTGACTCCCTTGGTCTGGGCCTGGCTTGTCGTTCGCG